>CBDCLF010000002.1:0-3178071 GCA_965218535.1 Friedmanniella sp. | reverse complement strand
CATACTTGCCCACCACAAGTGCCCGTGCACTGTGCAGCACTGGTACATCAATGTGACACAAGCGGCGCCCACATGGCACGGCCTCAGATTTGCATCAGTGCCGCCACCGCCACACCGCGACCATTCTATGAGGGCGCGCATCTGGCAAGCAAGCCCACCTCCAGAGCCAGCAAAACTTCAAGTACGCAACCCGAACATCCGAAGGGCCAACTGGCGCGGTACCACAAACAGCAATCTAGGAGCAGGGCAAACGAGGGCCTCCCGCACTTCAACTGCTGTGCCCAGAGCACTCAAGCGTGATGAGATCAGTAGCAATGCGGCATGGCAAGGACAGCCAGGCGCACGCTGGGATCGCTGCAGCAGCCACACCACCTGGCTACAAAAACGTGCCTAGCAGATTCGCGTCGTGCGCCCAGGTCTGCAAGCAAGCCGCGCAGCACAGACACATAGCTGCGTGCGATGTCGCAGACACAGGCAAGGTGCATGTTGCTTGCTGCAGGGGCATAAAGCTACAACGAAGCTCGGCGCGCAAGCGCGCGCCTATGCTGCAGGATAGTTGGCGCTGATCCATGGGTGGTGCTGCAACTCATCAACTGTGGGACGCGCTCCTGGCTCAGACTGAAGGCAGCGCGCCATGAAGTCACGCGCCAAGAGGCTCACAGAGGCCGGGAACTCGAGCTTGTTGACCATGATGCGCTGCAGCGTTTCGAGCATGGAGCGGCCGTGGTATGGCAGCTTGGTGGTGAGGAGCTCAAAGGCGAGCACGCCCAGGCTCCAGACGTCCACCTGCACATCAAGCGCAAACATCCTGAGTTGAGTGTCCAACGGGCGCAGTGCATTGATGATACAGACTTGTAGAACACGAGACGGCATGAACAGCACCTGAGGGCAAGGTCATGCAGACGTGCCGTTCCTGAAGAGCAAGATTGAATCGTGCATGCTTTGATGTGCGCCTGTCACTGACAGTGTCACCCCACAAGAGCAAGTCTCACCTTGTTGTCGTAGCCGCTAGCAAAGGAACCCTTGTTCTCCAAAGGGTGGTTCTTGTATGAGCACTTCAGAATTTCAGGCGCTATGTAATTCAAAGTCCCCAGCCGAGTGTTTGCAACCTCGTGATACTGGTTGATGGACAGCCCAAAGTCGCTCAGCTTGATGTTGTAGTTCTCGCCCAACAGAATGTTTTCCGGCTTGATGTCTCGGTGAATGAGGCCACGCGCATGGATGAACGATAGCGCGGCTAGCAGCGGCCGGAAGATCTGCACAAGCAGGGCAATGAATGAATGTGCACATGCATGATCGTCGTGACAGCACGTGGCTGACGCAAGTGGCATTTTGACAGTGCTCAACAGGTCATGACTTGTATAGAGATTGCAAAAAAGCTTTGCAACGCAACAAGAGCAACGGAATGGCGGCGGACAAACGAGAATGCACAGCGATCCGGCAAGCCAACAAGCCGACATGAGGCCGTGACGAAGCAAAGCACCTTGGTGACGACTACACTTTCGGCAATGCCACTGTCGCCAAAGCGTTTCAGCATCGAGAAGATGTCCCCGTTCGGCGCCCACTCCACTGCCACGTATATGTACTGCGGGTCCTTCCATGCGCAATACAGCGCGATGATGTTGTCATTGTACAGCTCGCTGTGCATGCGGATCTCACGCGCCACCTGATACCTGCAGAAAGTCTCATCAATTCAAGCGAAACGCGCTCAAGGACGCTGCAGCATATCCCAACACAGCCAACAGCAAGACAGGGATGCATCCCGACATTTGGATCTGAACTGTGTGGGCCATGTGGCGGCAGCGATAGAGGGGGCAAGCGCACTTCTCCATATCTGACAACTTCTGCTTCTTGTAGACCTTCAAAGCCACCGTCATTCCTGATGCGAGATCGATTGCTCGCAAAACACGGGATATGCTACCCACATACAGCACCTTCTCTAGCTGGAACTGCTGCACATGCCATTCGCGCCGTCGCAGCGCAGTGGGGCAGTGATTGGGCATTGACAGAATACGTGACTCGTTTGTCGGGTGCTCTTCGCAATGCGCTGCCGCAGACGTCACTGGTGACCCTGCGTGTTGTGTGCGCCGTGCCTGAGCCTGCACAGCACGAGACATGGTCAGACAAGAGCAAACCTTGCCTTAACGTGAGTGTATCGCACAGCTACACGCCATGTGTACAGATCTTCTACCTTGTGAGGGTGAGCACGCATTGGCCATCAAATTCAAGTGCAGCTTCGACACCAGCACACCAAGGCACACCTCTGCATGGGAGACGCTGCGGCAGCCATGCGTGAGCTGTGGCGAGCTCTCTGGCCCCATATGCATGCCATGCGCAGGCGGCGACAGCGGCGCATGCGACCAAGCAGTCGCATGCGGCGCGTCCAACTGCTGCATTATGCCAGCATCCAAGCTGGCACACGCATGCAGGTGGTGCGGCGCGTGCTGCGCGCCTATGTAGCGTTGACTGTCAAAATGCCGTGCAGGATCACTCAGCGAATACTGATCCAGGACGCCAGTCGACATATGATGGTCCTTGTGGCTATTTTGTGGCGGCGCTGCGTGCCAGGTGTGCGCTTGATGGGGTTGCAGCTGTGCGGCAGTGTGCGCCGAACCTGGGGATGCACAGGACTGCGGGGAGCGCAGTGCTGGGCAGAAATCTGCAGGGATGAGATCGTCCATTGGGTCAGCCATAGCCTCCACAGTCGTCAACTTGTACCTGTACAGCATGGGCGTCGGAGTCATGTGGTGCCAAGATCTGTGTGCAGGGAAGATGCACCAGCAAGGCGTGGCACAATCTGCAGAGTGTGAGCTTGAGACGTCACACTGCTATAGCGCAACAGATACTTTGTTGCCATCGGTTGGCGGCTGACCGACATGCGTGCTCAAGTGCTTGGCCAACTTAGGCCCAGCGCGTGTTCAAACAGCATGGCCAGCCCACGGCCCGGAGCAGCGCACACAACAGTTGATCTGACGCTGCGCATACATTATGCAAAGACAAAGAGTCACACAAGGAGCACGGGAGCGAAAGATGCGAAAAAAAGCGGCGCAAGGAGCCGAGCGCGCACGGAGCGCGCTCGCGGGTCCGCTGTCCCGCCAGCTGCCGGGCACTGCTGCAGATTATGGGCTGAGAGTCATAATGACAGGTGCACGGACGCCTGCGAGAGTCGCGATCAAATGTGTCTCGCGCACGAAGGCCACGCACAGGCAAGCTGCGTCTCCGAGGCAAGTCGCCTTCCTGGTCGACATCGCTGCGCGTTACATCTACAGCTGGCGACAACGCGCAAGCAGCGCGCATCCGAGTTCAGTGAAATGCAATACTGTCACTCGGCAGGCGCACACGCGGCGGACGTCATGCCATGGCAGGGGCGTCACTGTACACGCGGCATCTGTGCAGACAGGTTCGCGTTTGCAGAGCGACATCCCAGACGAGCTGGCACACCTATCTCCGTCCTTCGCTGCTGATGTCAGTACAAGGCCGCGCTCCGCGATCAAGCAGCGCGAGCGACCCTTCAAGTGCCCAACGCAAGTAACGCTAGCAGCATTGACAACATGACTCCAGAAAGGTGTGTGCTTTAGATCGTGCTGAAGAGTGTATTCAGTCGACCGTGCCACAGCTAACACATGTGCGGCTAGTGTCCCAGGGACACAGGAGCGCGGTGCGCTGTCGCGGTGCGCGTTCTCGCGCGCCCGCCACGTCGTTGAGGCCTTTCGCGGAATGTTTTGCCAACGTTCCTCTGTGTAGTGGCCTTCCGACTCAGCCTGGTTCGTATAGGTGCTGTGCTGGTCATGCCGCTGGGCACTTGCAGCGGTTTTTCACCGCGTTGACCCAACCTGCATCTGTGAGTCAGCGCGGAAAATCGACAGTGACGAGCCAGACTTTGAACAGGACGCCTTTCAGACTTGTTCGTAGTGGCGCTGGAGCTAGCGTGTGCAGCGCAGCCAAGATAGCAGCGCCACCAGCATGGAGCGCCGGTGCTTTCTGCATGCACACCGTGCAGCAGGGATCAGCCGTGCTACTGACAGACAGGCTATGGCACACAGGGATAGTCGTGCATATACATGTACTCGTAGCGCAGCGCTGGCGCCGCGAAGCGCCCCCCCGACAGCTACCTGCAGCTGATCAGCGGCACATTGCCACTTAGCTGGGGCCTTGCATGCACGCCATGATGCCCATGCATGTTCTGAAACAAGACTGTGCTGCCATCTGTGTGCTCAGCACATGGCGCTTGCACTGCTGCATGCTGTAGTCGCTTTTGCAAAGCTCCACGCAATCGTTCCCTTGCAAGTTGCAATGCAATGGCACACTCACCATCAACTGATTGGTGTGCACAGTGGGGCATGCCACAGACGTTGCTTAAAAGCTTAACGTGAAATTCCCACAGCTAGATGCATGGGGTGACGGGCTGCACGCAATGCACGCACAAAGCGTTGCACCATGCATTGCGTGCATCGTGCAGCACGGATTGCGTGCACATCTGCTGGTGATGCACATAATGACAGTCCACTAATGAGCACAGCTGATAGCTCATGGCGGATTGGACCTGCTGTTGTTTCATGCTTCGTGACGGGTCCGGGCTACATGTATTTGGGACAGGTGCCTTGATTGCATGCGCGTACAGCGTCCAGCGCTATGCTAGCCCTGTGCTTGAGAAGACTCATCATCAGCTTGTCACATGTCGCATCATCAACGGGTAGTATCCGTGTCGTGACGTTACTGTCACGCTGCGCTGCTGCTGATTGGGACCACTGTGCCACATTCCATGAGGGTGTCTACAGCAGCCGCGGCTAGCCGCGCCCGTGCGCGGCGCCACGAGGAAGCACAAGGGTGCCACGCCGCTTGCGCGACAGCACGCAGTCGTTAGACATGTGACATGACATCCTGCATGCGCCTGAGCTTTTGACCATGCGCATGCGTGGGCTGCCCTACGGCCTGCTGCGAGCTCACGCAGCCATTGACACCACCACCGTCGGTCGGCAAGCTGTTGCTGCTTCTCGAGCTTTTGCATCCTCGAAGATGAGCTATGAAGCGCAGCTACAAGACAAAGTTGTCAAGCTGGCGCTGCGATTTCAGGACTTCAAAATGCCAGAAATGCAAGTGCGTGTGCGTGCTGCTGAGCCCTGGTGGCTCAGCTGGGCTGCCTCCGTTTACAAAGGCCGTGACACTATGTGCTCAGGTCGCCATTTCATAGGTGCCGCGCAAGTATGAGTTGCATCTCCCGATGCAAGCATGGCATGAAGCTGCAGCGTGATGCATCCTGCCAGCAGTGGTAACAGCGGCAACACACTCCTGACGCTTGAGGTGGGCATGCGTTGCAGGTGTTCCGCTCACCAGCAGAACACTACAGATGCCGCTGCGAGTTCACAATCTGGCACGAAGGCGACACCATGTCGCATGTCATGTACGAGCGCTCAGGCGGTGATGCAAAGCCACAGCGCGTTGTCAAGCACCAATTTCCCCCAGCCCTGAAAGTCATCAATGAGATGATGCAAGTCGTCAATGGCTATGCTGCACAGCATCACATTTTGCGGCACAAGCTGTTTCAGGCAAACTATCACTGCACCAGGTCCGGACAGGCCATGGTCACGCTGTTGTACCACAAGAAGTTGAAAGGCCTGGAGAGCGATTGGCGGGAGGCTGCACAGGCACTCAAGTAAGGCGATGCAGCTAAGAATGTTTACAAAATCGTGTTCTTTCACAGCCGCGGGTGTGGCCAGTGTAGAGTGGCAGCAACCTTCGCAGCATATATGCAGTCTTCGCAGCCTTCGCGTACATACGTTTTTGTTCTGTCACGATATTCCGAATGGCAACCTTTTGCAGGCTCAAGCTGGCAGAGTGTCCAAGCGTGACAGAAGCGCATGTGATCGGGCGAGCAAAGGGCTGCAAGATCTCCGTCGATCAAGATTTTGTTGACGAAAGGCAACTGATCCATGGGAAGGAATACACACAGAAGCAGCCAGAAGGCACTTTCTCACAGCCCAATGGAGGTATGTGCGAGCACATGGTGTCGTGGGCCAGTGAAGCGGCAAGGAATTCACCAGGCGACTGTTTGGAGTTGTACTGCGGCAATGGCAACTTTACCATACCGCTGGCGCAGCACTTTCGGCAGGTAGTGGCGACGGAGGTGCGGCGCAGACGTTTTCAGAGAAGGTTCTGATGGCTGGGCATCGCTGCGTGCACAGAGGCGTTACGGACTCTCTGGCAGTGAGCCTTGCATGTGCTGATGTATGGTGCGGCTGGTGCTCATGTATGGCACCATACACCGACGACCTGGTGCATTCACATGACACTTGTATCTGGAACGCAGGTGTCCAAGGTGTCCACAGCAGCTGCGCGTGACAACCTGGAAGCCAATGACGTCAGCAACGTGTTCATGGCACGCATGTCTAGCGAAGAGTTCGTCGAGGCATGGCGAACCAAGGCAGAGAAGCGCAGGCTGCAAGGCCTAGATTGGGCCAGTCTAGACTTGCGAACATTGGTTGTGGACCCTCCAAGGGCAGGCTTGGACGAGCAGACAGAGAAGCTGATGTCCGGGTTTGAGAGAGTGCTGTATGTGTCATGCAACCCTGAGACCTTGCATAAGAATTTGCAGATCGTGAAAGACACTCACGATGTGCGAGCGTTTGCGTTGTTTGACCAATTCCCGTTCACTCCCCATACTGAATGTGGAGTGTACTTGATACGGAAGTAGCACCCAGCACTTTGCAAGCAGTCTACTCTGCTGCCTGGCTGCAAGTCGCACTGCGCACAATGCCAAGTCCGTGACACATGCAGTGCACCGAGTCAACTTGCGTTGTTGGTAACCTGCAAATGGATGACTACGTGCTCTACAAGATGTCAGCAAAGAAGGTGCTGGCTTCCGTAGCTTTGCGCGCTTGTCGTGCTTTTGTCTTGCGCCTCTTGGGCTGAGGCAAGCCAGCTTCATCATCCACTGCACGGACCGCTGGACCATCTGTCGCCGCTTCTGGGACATCTTGCACGCCATCTGCTGCAAGAACAACAAGCACATGACTTCAACATATTGCTGGTGTGTCACACAGCAGACAATATCAAATTTCACGTGGTCCGCAAGCCCCATTTGGACCGGCAACAGTGTAGGGCAGGAGTACTGATCCCAGCATTCCCAATATCACAAACTCAAAACGATCGCACCAGCAGCCGCAGTGTCCTCCACATCGCTGTCATGCAGCATTGCAAGGTCCCAGAGTTGGACGCTGTCATCATGTGCCACAGTCGCCAACAGCCGCTGATCGTGTGACAGCGCCATGTCCTGCACGCTCTGCTCCTCACCATGGCTCCCCAGCACCGCCAGCAGGCTGTTTGGGAGCACGGAAAGCGCCCGCACAACGCCATCGCCGCCGCCGCTGAGCACTGTGTCGTCATCAAAGCGCACCAGCTTTTCGACAGAGTCTGGATGCCCAGGGTACCTGCAAGTTGCCAGGCGCTTGCCAAAGCACACATGCACTGGACAGCATGTGGTCTGCATTTTGCTTCCATGTGGTTGAGGGCTCCGGACACGTTATGCAGCACAAGGGATACAGAGCATACTCACTTGAAGCTGCAGCTGAGCAGGTAACTTCTGCATGACTGATCTCACCTGTCGCTGCAGTCTGCCCAGCACCCCCAGCTCCAGAGCTCGAGCACGCCTCCTTGCGTGCCAGACACCACTTTGCTGCCCGACTTGACCGCTGCCAGGCACAAGCGCTCATCTTCGTCCGCTTCTGACACGGCTTTGCACTTGCCAGCTTTGCGCACATCATATGCTGCCAAGCTGCCGTCCCCCGCAGTGGCCAGAAGCGTGTGTCTACCAGAGATATACAGAAGGTCTGAAATGTAGTCTTCCTGCTTGTCATGATGCTGGGCTGGCTTTGCTGTCGTGGTTCTGGCATCCCAGATCTCGACTGCTCCGTTGTCGAGACCAGCGGCAACACAGCTGCTGTCAAGCATGCGCATACAGTGCAGCTCCTGCTCGCCACTGCCCGCTGCATTCAGCCTGTGCGTTTCGCGTGGCTGCTGTGCGTCTATCAGCACCATGCAGCCGCTGGACAAGCCAGTGGCAAGCGTTGTGCCATCAGGGCTCACGTCCAGAGCTCTACAAGGCATCCTGCTTGACGCCAGCTGGTGGCTCCACTGATAGGCCGGCAGCAGGTGGTCCTGAGCGGAACCAACATCGTAGCATGATGCCACGCCGTCACACGTTGCTACATACAGGCGCTGTTCGGACGGGTGGAAGGCACAGCACCCAGGCTGGCCGTCTACAGTCTCCCTGTGGGTGTTGGGTGGCTGCATTCTGCGCAGCTTGTTCTGGCCAGAAAGAGACTCAGAGCTTCAAGCCTATGAACAGCTCTGTGTGTACGGTTCTCACCCCTGCCGGCTGGCAGCCCCTCGGCAAGCCGGCAAAACTCGCAGACGCGTGCAGCGTGCCATAGGACACCACATGCGCCCTGCGCGCCAATGCAGCCGCAAACTGACCTTGCAACACGCACGTGCAACAGCAAAGTATTCTGTGCTGGCCGTGCCATACGGTGTGGCGGTGTGTACCAGTGTTTATATGCAATGACGACCACAAACATGGTCCTGCACTCCAAGTCGCCGGTAGCCTTCAAGAGTCCATGCTCGCATCCCCCCGGACGACGCTTTTTCTTTGCAAGAACAAGAGCAAACGCAGCGGTAAGCGTGCGCATCTCCCAGCCAGGCTCGCTTTGTGCTTTTGCCAGATACATGCACGCCAGACTGTCTGTAGACTGGATCCCTTTCCATATGAGGAGGCTGTATCTCGCTCTCGCTTGCACACAAAGTACATGGCGAGCAACCCCAATTTGGACACGACCTTCAGCGTGCAGGCAAGCAGCACCGCAGAGGCCGAGGCCCAGATCTTGCAGGCGCTGTCCAGTGCCAAAGGGCGTGGCAAGGACGGCATCGATGGCCAGCAGCTGCAGGCGCTGCAGGAAGCAGTGCAGCAGCTGGAGCAGGACGGCGGCGTCGAGGGGCCTGTGGCACGCGAGGATCTGTTGGACGGCAGGTGCATCCCATAGCCTTGCATGTTTGTCTTATCTTGGCGGTGTCGTTTTTGAGTGTCGCAGCGGTGTGCAGGGGTGCGTGCAAACCCCATGTGGCATGCAGTGTGGTATGCATCTCTGTATTTGGCTCTCGGCGTGATATGGGGCAATATAGCAGCAGCGCGTGTGCAGGTGGCAGCTGCTGTACACAAGTCGCCCTGGCAGTGCATCGCCAATTCAGCGCGCGTTCACAGGCACCGAGTCTTTCACTATCTTCCAAGAGGTGGCGCTGGCGCAGGGCCAGCAGTGCCGCGTCAACAACGTTGTTGAGTTCGGCGAGGCGGGCAGGTATACCTCTGTCTGTCATCAGCTTCTGTTCTGCCATGTGCGCTTGCATCGGGGAGGACTGACGGTGCACGTCCGATGTGTCACATGCAGAGTGAATGGTGACAGGCATCACACGTCCACACTTCGTTGTGTGTGTGCAGTGTGGGCGTGTTGAGGGTGGAGGCAGAGGCAAGTACAGATAAGCGGCCACTACACGGCTTCACACCACGCAAGGGCAAGGGGCTCGCCGTTTTCGGCAAAAGCCAGACTGGCCCTCCTGCGAAGAAGGACATGCGCATTGACTTCCAGTTTGACCGAGCGGCCTTCAATTTTCGGTGTGTGTGCTGCGCATGCTGTGCGTCTTCTAGCAATATGGTGTTCTCCTCAATTTAGATGCAAGACTGCACTCCTGGCTTTGGGCTGCAAGGCATGCAGACCTGCTAATTATGCAGGAATAAGGCAAGCTTCAAGTGTAGCAGAGCAGTGTGCGATGTTGTGCAGTGCGTTGCCGTTCAACATCCCATACCCTGTGCCCTTCAAGCTGCTTGGAGATGAAACCAAGGGCTGGATTGACATCACGTACCTGAACCCGGAGGGCACATTCCGTCTGACCAGAGGCAACAAAGGTTCGCACAACAAAGCACTGTCAGGACTGTTGATGTGCGCGTTGCTGCAACATGCAAATCAGGATCACACCAAGACTAGGACATGTCATTGACGTATGACACAATCGCGTACAGGCACCCTGTTTGTGTTGGTCAAAAAGGAGTCTGCTGTGGACAGCCTGCTTGCTGCCATCAGAGACAATGAGACAGACAGGATCAAAGCACTCATTGAAGGAGCTCACCGGAACATCGCAGTACAAGACACCAGCAAGAAGCAGTATTGTCAAGGGCAAGTGGCGTCTGCTTTGGACTGAACAAGCTGACGATGCCAATTGGCTGCAAAAATCCTTGGCAGGGCGGGTGCGGGAGGTCAATTGGATTACAAGCCATGCTTTCTGTTCAATTGAAGCCCAGCTATGGCCAGTGCAAGCGCCCTGTGGCGTGCCTGCTGTATAGCGCTCTCACAAACGCGGTGCCATGCTCAGGCACCCAGAGGCGGTGCAGTGTTGCTGCACGAAACTCCTAAATGTGTGCCACAAGGCTTGCTGTGCAGGTCAAGAACTGGCAGATCATTGAAGAGGGGGCAGATGGGCTCACTCTCGAAAATCGCGTGGATTTAGGAATAGGTAGAATACGTGCATTGGCAAAGTGCGAGGCCACAAGTGACACGCGTACAGAAGTGCGCATCAATGACGTCTTTGCAGAGCTGTTCTGGAGGCGAATACCAATCGGGGGCAAGCGAGACGATACAGGGTACGTTGAATGGATGTATGTAGATGAGCGCATCAGGATACAGACAGGCAGCAAAGGCAGCTTGTTTGTGCACATACGTGAGTCAGAACCTGAGCTGTAGCGAATATGCCTCACGCCTGCGTGGTGATCATGCCACATCGCACCACAACTGTTTTTTCATGACAATACAATCCTGTGATAGATCGTGAATCACTCGCATTGCCAAGCAGGGTCAGCGCACAGCAGCCACAGCCAGTGTCTGCAGTGCCTTGTACTCCTGCAGTATAGTTTCCAGATCGCGCAAACGAAGCTGCTCTGTGCTCAAATGATTCAGCGATCCAAGTCTCTGCTGATCAGGCTTGCTCGGCACAGTGAGTGCCAGAGATGAAAGTCGCTTGTACTCTGTGAGCAACGCCTTGGTGTCACCGCACCGCAAGCAGTCTGCAGTGGGCATTCTGGCAAGCCACGCGCTCGCACGCTGCCCTGCAAGCAGGTGAACAAGGTGAGTCACACATCACAGCCATGCGGGCATTAGGCAGCAAGCACACGCAGTCATGTCGCCGTATATAGTGCACAAAATTCTTGCCAATGGCGACAGAATATGCTATCATGAAACCACTGGAGCGCACTGAAGTCGGCTCGGGCTTCATCTATCGATATGTACTCCAGCGTCGGGCTGGCCAGCCCTGCACTGGCCACGCGCATGCCCAGCGCTACCACAGGGTCGGTTGCCAGCATCTCTTGTACAAACGCTGTGTCGAGATCTTTGTCAGACTCCCGTGAGCTAGTGGCTGAGTGTGACGACTTGGCCTCATGCTTTGCCCCCACATTCGCGCCCTCACCCCTGCACACCTGTGGTGATGTTCTGCAGTGTAGATTATGGCCCAGCGTTGCAGACCAGCTTTGTGCACCCACAACACCCTATGCTCATGACACGCGGACAGGATAGAGAGCACCACCATCAATCAGGTAAGCTTATATATTGGACCCACCTAGGCTCAATCTGTCTGGCTGCTGCCATGCTGCCTCTAAGAGGCCAGCTGGAAGGGTTGATTGGCTCTGGCGGCCGAGGTGAAGTGTCAAACTGGAAAGATGGCAGTGCCTCATCTTCATAATGTGGCAAGCTGTCGGCAACTTCATCTGCTTGACTCACAGTCGCCACCTCAGCCACCAAACGGTCTAGTAGAGCAGAAACTTGGGCATGAGCATCATACATGGGCGCTTCGACACTTGCAGTAAGCAAGGGGCCATCAGCGCTGGAGCGGTGCCGCTGCGGTGAGATCCACAGAGACACAGGTGACTCTGGGCGTGACGCCTCAGTGCTGTGCTCTGAGCTGCTGTGCCGCTTGTGTGCCGCAACGATGGGTGTGGCTGGTCCTGATGCAGCTAACTGACTGCCTCGCATGCCGATGTTTGAAATGTCTTGTGTTGCTTGTTGCGAACCTATTGAATCTATTGAATTAAATGCATAATCGTCATCTGACTCGCTGCCTTGAGCCGGAGTCGGGTCAGAAGCCAATGCATCGACATCATCATGTCTACGTTTGTGCGCAGACACACCAAAATCTGCTGCAGATGCGCCGCTTTCCGCTTCCTCTGCAGGTTGCTGTGCTGGCGCTGCTGGCTGTGCTTGCGAGCGCTGGCGCCGCGCAGAGAGACCTCTTACACTGCGTTGTGTGGTCAGGCGGTCACTTGTAGGCACCAGTACTTTTGGCAGTGACGAACACGGTGCGCTGCCCTCAGTTGCGATCCACTCTCTTGTAGACACAGGTGGAGCGCTACCTGTACTGGTGACTCTGGCTGTCAGCATGCAGGTAACTGGCCCAGTGCTACGCCCAGGGAAAGCTAGTCTCAGGCAATCGTGTGCAACACTGTGGGCATTGGATGCAAGCACGCGCTGTTGTGGCTGCGGAGCATCAACGCCACGCACTGCACATGAATGGGAGCAATGCACTGCGAAGATCCACGCCAGCGCCGCACCAAACGTGTCAGGTGGCATCTGCCTGCTGTGATCTATTGGAGGAGCTGAGAACTTGATGCGTCCTGCCGTATTTGGTTCTACTGCCTTGCCCTTCTCTGCCTCAGCACTGGTCTCCTCGTCCTTCTGAGCTGCACCTGCTGAAGCAGGAGTTGTGCTGGTGCTGGTGTGTGTCGCGCGCTGTATAGCGCCCACCGCCTCGTATGACAGGCTGTTGACACCCTTGTAGACACCTTCAAACATGGAGGTCAGCGCGCCAAAGGGCGCGGCGCTGCGCTGCGCGCCCTTCCCACAGTGCTGAGCGGCGTCACGATTGCTGCCTGCTGATGACGGCCGACCTGGCAGGGCGTCTGACAACTGTGGTGTTGCAGGCAGAGTCCGCGCACCTGCACTTGGATACCTGCTTACAATGTGCTTTGCTGTGCACTACGCCAATCAACATGCACAGTGCAAGCAGGTAGCCTCATTGGCGCAGTCATCGCAAACCGCGCAGCATCAACCTACAAATCTGCACCTGTGGAATCTGGCGTCTTCATACTGTCTGAGCGCTGTGCTTGCGGACTTATCTGAGCTGCCTCGCTCTGTTCTGAGTCCTCAAGCTGCACCAGGGGTGCATCTGCATCTACACTGTCCATAGAGCGCAGTTTCGCGTCAATGGAGGACGCTGCATGTGGCTTTGCACTGATGTGCAGCTGCACGGCCTGATCTGTAGCAACTCGCCCTTCAGCACTCTCAATCAAGCCTCCATGGACCAACAGCTTGCCTGCAAACGAGGCACAGATCACCACTCGCAACCAGTGAACACAGGTGTGAAGAAAGTGGAATCTCACTCGCTATGTGATGTTGGCAACTGCGCAAGGCACGCGTATGGCACGCGTGGCGGCGGCAACAAAACGCATGCAGTTCCAAAAAAATGTCGCACCTTGCATGGCGCCACCTAGATCTGCCATGGCGGCCCACCTGCGTGGCTGCGGCGAGCTACTCAGATGATCGCTATGGATTGCAGAAGGAGGCAGCATTGACCAGCCACGATCCACGGCTGCCAGATCAATCATGAAGAGGTTGCCAGAGAGGTGTGGCGGCGGCGGCATCGTCGACAGCATGCCGCGCTTGGGAATCCGCCCCATGTGCCCCGACCAAACCTGCAACGCAGAGCAGATTGCAGCCGCTCGTGTGGTGCCGTCCCTACCAGCTGTGCCCTATGAGCGGGTATAGCGGCTGTGCACAGGGTGAGCAGAGGTGTCAACCACTTTGCTTCATGGCCTGATAACATTCTAGACGTTGCATTGCGCACCACAAGGTATGTGTCGCAAGCCAGCGCAAACGCTGGCCCGTCATGACCCACGGCTGCGCGATCGCTGGTCAGCATGCTGCGCGACGGCGCATTCTCACCAGGCGCCATAGCATGCTCCAAGGGACACATGGGCAGGCTTTTGCACGCGTGCCACTTGAACGTGATGCCGGGACGCTGCTTGCCACCGTGCACTGATGAGTGGCTGCAATGATGGACTTCCAGATGCCACAGATCGCAGTGCGGCACGCGTGTGCCATTGACGCCTCCGTACAGGAAGCAGCCGAGAGGCATGGACACAAACGCGGGCAGTGCGCGCGCTGGCGGCCCCTTGCCTGCATCTTTGATTTGCGTCCTGCACACAGTATGTTTCCTCACGGCACCTGACACTGTGACAGGATTCGTATGACATGAAACAATGCACATCACGCACACTTCCAGCGAGTTTGCGCGCACGCCAGTCAAATGACTGTTGTGAGAAGGTGTAGCCAAGCATGTTCTAATCGCACCAGTGGCCTTCTTGACTGCCGTCTGGGCTCGAAACGTTGTACATCCACAGATCAGCCAGGTAAGCAGAGCTGTCCTGTGCTGCTGACTTGCCACCAAAGACAAGTAAGTGTTCCTCTGCACATGTCATGCCACACGCACTGCGCGCGCATGGCCTGCTTGGCGATGTTTGACTGCTGCTTTCTCTGCTAAGCTGCGTCCACTGCCATTGCTGAGTGTCCAGCTTCCATAGATCAGCAAACACTTCACGGACAGGCTTCTGTGCGTCATCCTGGTACCATCTGCAAAGATGATGCACATCACATGCAGCCAAATGTGGGCCTGCACAACTCGAAGCGCAGTGTGTGCCTGGATGCGCAGACACGAGGGTGCAGAACACCTGCATCAAGGCAGCATGTAGACGCAAAGTCTTGTCGTACCTGTTCCCTCCGAAGATGTACAGGTTGTGGTCAAGCACGGCCGCCCCATGCCAGCCTCTGCCTCGTGGTCTTGGGCCTTCGATGTTGACTTCTGCCCAGCCATCTGTAGACGCTGCAGGTGACCAAGTCCACACGGCGTCTGACTGTGCATTGATGCCTTCGCCTTTCGTGCCACCGAATACCACGACCAGAGACGTATGTCCATCGCTCAGCACATTCAGCGAATGGCCGTAGAGACCGGGGGGCTGATTGCCTGAACCTGCCTGCGCAACATTGATCCACTTTGCATGCATGCTTGCTCCAGTAACACATGCGCACAAGGGTCAACAGCACTTCGTTACTGGTGAGGCTCATATTGACGAGCTACCGCGCAGCTTGAGGATTGCATGCAGCGACCAAGAACCGACCACTGCTGCGCCTTGGACTCTGAACTCCGGAAGGTCGTCGACATCGCAGAGGTTGTTCCTGGCAGTAATCATCGCTCGTCGGCGTGCAGAAGACGTGCGGAAGTCGTCGACTCACCAAAAATATATTTTGCAATGCTAAAGTCTTCTCCGCTGGGTTGCGAGTGTGGAACAGCCAAGCTTGGCCAAGAGGTTCAAACACGGCGCCATCACTCGACTTGACTGCCTAACTCGCAGGTCTAGACCCGTGCAATCCGCCTGCATACTTGCATACACATTGGCTCCTCATGCAGAAGCGGGTTGTGAGTGCTTCGTCCTCGCGCTGCTTCTTGCATCAGACTCAGGCGACAGCAGGACAGCACTGCAGGAGACGAACAAGGGCTGCAGCTGCTGCGCAGGTGAGGCGCACTACTGAGCATAGTGCAAGTACCTGGCCAGTGCAGCACGCTCAATACGTGCCCCTGGTGTAGCCGATTCCATGCTGTAGAGGGCAAGATGCCACTTCACCCCTTTCTGTGCACGTGTGCCTCCACACTGGCGCTTGCATTTGTCCAGCCCGCACCTGCAGTGCAGACCTGCATCAGCTTTCAACATGCAGATCATTCAGCTTGGCCAAGCACAACTTGAAGAGGCTTTGGCTGACCGTACAAAGCCTGTGATAATAGACTTCTACGCCGGTGTGGCTTCGTCAGTCAGCACATGCATGATTGTTTTGTGCTGAACTTGTTGAGCAGCTGTAGCCAACTGAGCTGGCGTCCAGTTAAGCCTTGCATTGCCACTCACAGCATGCTAGCATGAGCGACATGTGCAGATTGGTGTGGGCCTTGCATTCTACTGGCAGACGAGTTGAAGAAGGTGCGTGGATTCTTGTGTTTCAGACCATTCATGTCACATGGCATCTGCGCACGTCACAGCCCTCACAAGTGCTTCGCAGTGTGTTGCAACACCAGTCATGCTTTGCGCGTGAGGCATCCAACATCACTGCGGCAGTGTGCAACAGATTGTCTGCTGTTTGCTGGCACGAAGTCAACATTCAGCATGTCATGGGTTCAGGTAGCAGAAGAGCTGGGTGATCAGATATGCATATACAAAGTGAACACAGATGAGAACAGCGAGTTGTCGTCACAACTGCAAATACAAGGCCTGCCTACAATGATCTTCGTCGGCACTGACTCATCAGAACCTGCATTGCGAACAGAGGGGCTACTGCCAGCCAACACAATCAAAGACATTGTCACAAAACAGCTGGCATCTGGGGGTGCGACAGCACCACCAGGTGATGCTCCTCCGCCGCCACCATCAGAGGAGCAGCCAACACAGCCAGCATGACGCCGGCTGACAGGTGTCAATTCAGTTGCTGGCAGGTGGGCCATGCACATTCTGGCGCTGGGAAGCGACATTTGCACTGTGGTGGAGGCTTACAGGCAGTCAGGCTGTGGACCAGTACTTTGACCCTTCTGCATGTAGCCAACATTGAGTGGTTGTGATTGCAAGTGAGCAGGTGTAGGCTTTGGGCCAATGTATGTGAACCAGGTGTACAAGCGCTGCAGCGCAGTGCCCTCGCAAAGCTGATGTGTCTGAAGGCACCACCACACAGATGGTCCATCACATGTGCCTGCCAGTGGTGCCATCACTTGCTCCCATGACGCAACCGCAACACCTGCGCATCAGTCCTCTGCGCTGGCCTGCAGAGGATACTTGCCTCTCATGTCCTCCCATGTCACACTTTCCGAAGTCGCCTCGCACAGGCCTTTGAGCACAGTCACCAGCTCTGCAATGGGCACCCGCACTTGCTCCATGCTGTCCCGCTCCCGCAGCGTCACTGTGTCTTTGTGCTCACCGTCTTGCAAGGTGTCATAGTCAACAGTGATTGCAAAGGGCACGCCGATCTCGTCCGTGCGCGCGTAGCGCTTCCCAATGGTGATGCCTGCATTCAATTGGATGGGTTGCATGGGTTTGGGAAACAAAGCGGTCCGCATTACGCTGCCATGGCGTGTGCTTCCTGCAGCAGGGGAGCAGACAGTGGCACACATGTGTCCACACAAGTGCACACAGACAACGTGTTCTCACTGCATCTCAATGGAGACAACAGGCGTATCTGATGACAATACACACCTGTGGTGTCCATGATGCTGGAAATGCCAGCCTTGCGCAGCTCCAACGATATCTGCAGTGCCACATCATTCAACTCTTTTCGTTGCAGCAAAGGGAACACAGTGGTCTTCATGGGGGCGACGATCGGTGAGAACTTGAAAACAGTTCGATCCTTTTCATCGTCTTTGGCGTCTTTCTTCTTGTCTCTGGTGTAGAAAGTATGCTCAAACACGCAGTAAAGTATTCTACCAATTCCAAAGGACGGCTCAATGACAGATGGTGTAAAGTTGCGGCCAGACACTGTCTTGGTGACCTTGTCAATGGTGACCATGTCACTGCGTATGCTGAGAGGCTTGCCATCGACTTCTATGTCTGCGCTGCCAGCATCTGCAAGTGTGACCTGCAGCCCCACATATGTATGTCTGTGAGTGTTGCATGCTTGAATTCACGATGATGTTCGCACCTTCTACGATGGACACAGCTCGCAACAGCAACGTGCCAATGTGCTGGCAGGCCAGCGCACTGAACACCACATTGCGGGCATGCATGCATGCAGTGCAGCAAGGCAGCATGATTTGAATGCACCACACCTTCAAAGCCATGGCCGCTTGCTCGTCTAGGCCTGTCAAGTGCTCGGCCGCCAGCTTGCCATCCTTCTTAAGCTCTTTGCCCAGCACCTTCATCTGTGGCACAACCTCCACCACCTCTACTTGCTGTGGCGTGTCGTACTGCTCATAGGCCATCAAGTCCACTTTGCTTGCCGCTTGATGGTTTGACAAGTCGAATGCAGAGCGGTCTGCCAACCCGGCGCACTCTACCCAACCATAGGAAGTGTCCACTTCGCAGTCCCAACAATCTGCAACGCGTACCTTCCGTGACTGAAAATCCACGAGCACACCATGCAAGCCGGTCCTGGCAAAGTACTCCGCGCAATGCATTGCGCGAAGCTACATGGCCAGTCATGCCATGTACAGTAGTGCTGGTTTCGCACCGCTTGCATAGTGGGCCATCTCATTTGGCAGATGCTGTCGGAACATCATGCGCTTGGGGTTGATACCGACGGCAAGCATGAACAAATATGTTCTGCCAATAAAATATGCAAGTGTCTCGTTGGCCACAATGCCTTGCGCCACTGCATCGCCAAGCTTCATGGCAGAAGGTGGCTGGCCAGATTGCTGCACTTGCACTGAGGCTAGCACAGGCGCGATATCTGCCACCTCTGAGAACCTTGGATGATCCTTGTGGTCCGGGTGCACAAAGTGCTCCACTTCCGCTTGCGTGAATTCGCGCACACGCAGCAAGCCTTGCTTGGGACTGATCTCATTGCGGAATGACTGGCCAATTTGGGCTGCTGCGAATGGCAATTTGCCGCCATTGTAGTACAGTAGGTCTCTGAAACTCACAAAGATGCCCTGCGCAGTCTCTGGCCGCAGAAAGCCAATCATGTCGCCTTTGGGGCCTATGGAAGTTTTGAACATCAGATTGAAAGGGTAGGGCTCTGACAGCTCGCCACCATCTTGCTCAGGTGACTTGCACTTGTACTCCTTCAGCTTCTGGCCAAGCGTGGGGCCGTCCATCTCACCAACAACAATCAGATCTTGCTCTGCTGCCTGCATAGCGCAGACAGGTGCAAGATGGCAGCAGCTACATGTGCTGAGCACCTGAGCTGCAAGGCGCACCCTGAGTGGCACTGTGCTGTCCTAGGCACATGAGCAGAACGTGTAGAAGCACCAGTGTCTGGGTTTCAAAGCAGCGTGCATGAACAAGGTAATTGGGCGCACTTGCTTCTGCTCTGCTGTGCTTCTGGCATCCTCCGCAATCTCTTGCAGCTTGGCCTCCAGCAAGTGGTCAGCACGAAAGCAGTTCTTCTGCTCATCTTCCACCATGAAGTCCACGAACCTGTCCACATGACCTGATGGCTTCAGCACTGCATGAGGTGTGACAGCAGGGCTTTCAATCTCTAGCATGCTCTCAGCAAACACAAAGTGCTGCCTCCAGAATTGTGTGATGTTGGCCTTGACAGCTGTGCCTGGGGGGCCATAATCGTACAGGCCAGCGACACCGCCATATATGCCAAAGGCCTGCTTGTAAAACAGGCGGCCTTGCAGCGCTAAGTCCTGCAAGACAAACAGTCAAAGTAAGCTGAAATCGTTTGCAGTGGTTGTGAGTAGTCATGCACATGCCAGAGGCCTCAAACGCGAGCACCGACCACGCTTCTAGCGCAATGACACCTCATACATCAGCGAGCTCCATTGCAGCAAGATTGTGGTGCAAAACACACTCTGCGTGTGACCATTCTGTGGTGTGTTCATGTGGCATGCGGGCTATAGATGCGTACGACAGCTTTTTGGAAGGCGCCCTTGTTGAGGGGGATTCCAGTCACCTTCTCCATGTCCTTCTCCAGGTCGCCAAGCGACACCTTCAGCGCCTTCAGCTGCTCCACTGCTTCCGCAACTTGCGCGTCCAGCTCACTTGTGGCTTCCTGCAGCATGCGTGCTTGTTCGTGCGCGCACTCGGCTGTCAACAACATGCAACAAAACTGGCATGTTGGACAGGGGCGAGCTGTGAATTGACAACGACTGCAGCGCGGTGTATTATGGGCACTCCACTCGCTGCATGCATAGTTTCGGACGTGCTACGGGCCTGGAGCATGCCTTGGCTTTCTTTTTGGCCTTCACTTCGTCCTTGAGGCTCTTCACCTTGCCCCCCTGGGCTGTAATTTGGCCTTGCACCTCGGCCATGCGTGCCTCCAGGTCTTCTTCTGTCATGGTCATGCTGACGCCTTGTGACTGAGCTACAGCAGATACTGTCCAGCTGATGCAACGGCGCGAACGATAGGCGGGTCTATGAGGAACGTGATGTAGACATGTCACGCCTGCTGCAAATCGCATGCCCTGGCGCCGCAGCCGGATCGCTGTCAACATGTCGCATGGTGGTTAATAGGGGGCGCACAATGCGTTCAATTCGCACAGCATCGCTATGGGCTGGCTCGTGCCGGCTAGCGCGAAGTGTAACGCTGCCGCGCGCGTGGGACGTGTGCTCGGGTGGCCACTTCCACACACTGCGGCACGCCATTCCAGAACCGCCACCAGGGCACGACTGTGTCGACAAGATGCGTCATGCAACGCTTTCGTAGGCTATGCTGCTCGCAGGTGGTGAGAATCTGTCATTCCGCGCGGTCAGGAATCGGTCAATGTTCGGCTCTCGGAGCCTCTAGCTGCAGCAGGATTCGTGTGCAGCCTGCGTTGTTGATACTGTGACCAACTTTCCTACAGGCTGTGCTTGTGTTTGCCGCTTCAGATAGGCAGTGGGGCCTGGCTGCTGCTTGCACTGCAGCCTGCCAGGTTTCAGTGCTGCCTGGCAGTTTGCATGGTGATGCTGCCGAGCGCTGCGCCAGGGACACAGCAACGCACAGCATGAGACACAGGCTATCAAATCACCTGACGTACTTGGTAAGCTTGCGCCCTCGGAGCAGCACACCTGCACTCCGCTGTTCCACAAGTGTTCAATGGAGATGCCGACATAGCTCCAGGACACGCTGGTCACACCTTACAGGCATGGCCACTGCGCCTGATGCCGGCACTGCAAACAAGCCAGTGCAATTTGACACACAGCAGACCACCGTGCTGCGCGTGTTCTACACTAGACCAGACGGCAAGTGCCAGGTGCGCATGGACTCTGCTGCCTGGCGTGCACGCAGTCCACTTGCAGAGCACCCCGCCTTGCTGAGAAAACAACCAATGGCACCACTGGTGAGCTGTGGTACATTCGGGCATGGCTGTGCAGGGGTGGGAGCTGCATGTGTGGGGGTCTGCTGCGCTTCATCCCACGTCCTGGGAAGCACCGCTGGCTGCAACAGGGTGCGGCAAACGCTCACGACTGCCAGTTGCTTTCCTGTTCGCTGTGCTGCTTGCGCCCATGTGGCTTCAGACCGCTCCATCAAGCAAGAGCACAGACGCAGTCAAGCAGCTTCACCAACGGGCACGACACAACAGTATTGTTTGCGATATTGTTCATTATCACTTGCAACGCTGCAGGCAGACCAGCCGAGGCTGCTTCTGGGATGTGGAGGTTGTGGCCACAAGCAGCCAAGAGCTAGGCTTGATCGTACACAGTGGCGATAGTAAATCTGCGGGCGGCGATGTGGTCAGCATTGACACATTGCAAACCAAGCAGTTGTGGCTTGTGGATGGCTACAAGCAACCTTTCTTCGCAGAAGATGACGCAGTGGCTGTGCAGGCAGGATCACTATCCACCTGCAGCGCACACTGGTGCGCGACAGCGTCTTGACGATTTGAGTCAACAAGGTGTTGATGTTTGGTAATTGCTGTTGCCGTGACAGTTCGCCCGGCCAGCATGTATCAGTGTGATCTGCCGTTCGCGACTGTAGTTTTCGCAACCGTTTGCAAGGAGCTGAAGTCAGGCAACAGCGCACAGCTTGATGCAAGTTCACAAGAGATGCAGGGTGGACACGGACCTATTTCTATGGCGGCAGGATGCCAAACCCCTCAATGGAGAACAGCACACATTCCAGCTGCTGAGCAGCCCTGACGCCGCAATCCAGATTGGGCCAGATGGTGTGACAGGTGCCACCAGCACATTGCAGCTTGAGCCATGTTCAAGCAAAGACAAGGATGTGCAAGCGGCGTACCACAGATTTCCTCACTTGCGGGGCTGTACACCACTGCGCTGCTCTCAGCGGTTGCCACCTGAGCGGCTTGACGCGCTGGTTGCATCGCAGCTGTGCGTGGCGGTGTTGCAAGGGACGGCGCTGCTAAGAGCAACAGGGGTGCAGATGCCAGGTGTCCTCGATGTCAGGCGAGTGCTCAAGATCTTACTTATTATCTGATCCGATGCTCTTTTTTTTGTAGTTTCCAGAACATCTGTTCTATCGCCAGGATGGCTTCAACCTGCCATATGCTGTGTCATTTATTCTGTGCTTATCGTTGTCTCCTTGGCTAGATTGGGACACATTCACTGCACGTGCACAGCCAACTTGTCGGGGTGCAGGTACGGTTGGGATGGCCCCCTGGGCGACAATGAGGGGAGCCTGCACCTTTGGGCACCGACCGCACAGCATGTGGATTTGCTGCTGTTCGATAGCCCTCAAGGCGGCGCTGAGGAAGTGCATGCGATGCAGCGCAACACCTCTGGCGTTTGGAGCTGCAGTCGCCCAGACTCGTGGTTGGGCAGATATTACTTGTATAGGTGCGCCATTGCAGGGCCTGAAGACCATAAGCTGCCCTTGAGCTCACCAATTCTGTCTCGCTGATGTTGCTGTGGGTACCTGCAACTCCCATAATGCGTCTCCCTGTGTTTGTCTTAGGTATCCGCATTTGACGTAGCTACATCGGTGCTCTCATATTCATGTCAGTACGTCTGTACTTGTGCAGGATCACAGGATACCATTGGGCAACCCAGACCGTCAAGGTGGTGACAGTGACAGATCCGTACTCGAGAGGCCTCTGTGCAGATGGCGCACGGTCCATGTTTGTCGACTTGAAGCATGATCAGGCACTGATGCCTGAGGACTGGCAGAGTCACAGCATGCCTGACTTAGCAGGTGGGTGCCAATTTGAATGTCCACCATGTCTGTGTTCGTTCCATGCTTGGACTTGTGCCATGCGTATGACTGCAACGCAGCTTGTACATACACGGCATTTATGACTAGGCACGTATTGCTTGGGCCATTCTCCTGCAATGAGCAGCCTGCCTCAATTGTTCACTTGTGCAAATCCGCCGTGTGCTGCAGGGCCACAGGATGTCTCAGTGTATGAGCTGCATGTTCGAGACTTCAGCGCGTCAGATCACACTGTGCCAGAGCAGCTGCGTGGCAAGTACGCTGCGTTTAGTAGAGCTGACACAGGGCAAGAGACCGCAGGTCAGGCACATCTGGCCTCTCTGAGCAGCGCTGGGCTGACACACGTGCACCTGCTGCCATCATATGACTTTGGGTCCGTGCCAGAGCGGCCAGAAGACCAGCTGGAGCCTGCTATGGACCTCAGCCAGTTCGCGCCAGGTGCTGCGCTTGCCTATAGCCATTGCCCTTTCACGGCTAGGCCTCCTCTCATATACTTCCCCCTGTGTAAGCGTTGCTTGATCCAGCGCGTTGACATGTGAACGACATTCTCACTGAAGTGCAGACAGGAGTGCTGTCAACAGCATTGTTGTGCCATTGTGCAGATGGTACAGAACAGGAGACTGAAATTTCACGCATCGGTGCACAAGATGCCTACAACTGGGGCTACGATCCTGTGCATTACGGCGTCCCTGAAGGTAGCTACAGCACAGACCCTGACAGTGGCAGCCGCATTCTGGAGTATCGACAGATGGTCAAGGCGCGGCCGCAACAGCGTTGCTTGCAGTGGTGCTTGTCGAACAGTAGTGCTTGTCATACTGAGGTTCCCGTCGGCTTGACCCAACATTGCCCAGTGCAAACGGCAGCGTTTGATTGCGCTCCTGTGGACTGTATGCTAGATGACATCTGCTTGAATGAGACAGGGGATGCGACTGGGTGCAGGCTTTGCATGACATGGGGCTGCGCGTTGTGCAAGATGTGGTGTACAACCACACATTTGCTTCTGGCCTGGACCGTTACAGTGTCCTCGACAAAGTTGTGCCGGGGTACTACCACCGCCGAACAGAAGATGGCACTGTTTGTGACAGCGCGTGCTGCAACAACACTGCGACAGAGCATCGCATGGCTGAGCGTCTGATGATTGATGACCTGGTGCACTGGGCAAAACACTACAAGATTACTGGCTTCCGGTGAGAACACACTGTTGCATTTTGGTATGGTCATGCACACCGCAATGCACATGCGTGCAGAACGATCAAGTCCAGGTGTGCCATGTGGGCTGACAGGTGCCCGCATGGTTGCGCGCCTGCCAAACAAAGTTGCACATTACTTGCAATCTTTGCATAATCTGTCAGCCTCACTGGCAATGACATATGTGCAGGTTTGACATCATGGGCCACATCATGCTGAGCTCAATGCAGCGGGCACAGCAGGCGCTGTCGCGGCTGACACTAGAGCGCGACGGCGTTGACGGCAGCTCGATTTACCTGTATGGTGAGGCATGGGACTTTGGAGAGGTGGCCTGCAACCAGCGTGGCCGCAATGCAGCACAGCTCAACCTGGCTAACACTGGCCTTGGTGCGCTTGCTTCAAGCCATACTGCACAATTGCAAAGTGTGACCCTCGTCCGCAGCAGGTGCCTGTTGTCGAGACGTGAGTGTTGCTCCTGTCTGTCACTCGTGATCAGCGTTGATCGCAGTGCAAACCAGTGTTGTGGTTGCAGGCGCATTCAACGACCGCCTGCGCGACGCGGCTATGGGTGGCTCCCCTTTCGCTCCACCTGGCCTGCAAGGCTTTCTCACTGGCCTGCATGTCGACCCCAACAGCCACAGAGAGCCTGACACTGACGACCCTGAAACCACTTTGCAAGTGTACACGGACTTGGTCAAGCTGGGCATAGCTGGGAACTTGAAAAACTTTGAAATTGTGGACGCAACAGGTGAAGTGGTCAAGGGCCGCCATGTGATGTTCAATGGTGTGCCAGCAGCATATGGAGGCAAGCCATGTGAGAACATCGCCTATATGGGCTGCCATGACAACGAAACCCTATATGATACGATCGTGCTCAAGGCAAACCACCACAACTCCGCAGCTGAGGTGGCCAGGCTGGTGCAGCTGGCTCTGGCCACAATTGCAGTGAGCCAGGGTGTGCCGTTCTTTCATGCTGGCGATGATCTGCTGAGATCAAAGAGCCTGGACCGCGATAGCTACAACAGTGGAGACTGGTTCAACAAGCTGCTGTGGGAGGGTCAGCACAACAATTTTGGGGTGCGATTGTTGCCGCCACTTGCTTTGCATTACTCAAATACATCTGAGATGTCATCTCCCACCAACACAGTAACACTGCATGCATTTTGTGTGAGTAAGGAAAATTCAAACCGATTTCATGGTCGAAGTGTCTGAGGTATGTGCAGGTAGGCCTGCCCCCTGCCAGCAAGAACGCAGCAACTTGGCCTCTGAAGCGCAGCATGCTGCAGCAGGCAGGCCTTGCAGCCACACCAGAGCTCATTCAGGAAACCAAAGGCTTCATGCAAGCCATGCTGCGCCTGCGATACAGCACCAAGCTGCTGCGCCTGACCTCGGCTGATGCTGTTCAGCAGCAGGTGCACTTTGCTTTGTCTGATTCTCGACCTTGCAACAACACGTGGCATGTCCTCTCACACGCATCAAGCACGAGAGCTTCGTTGGCACCCAAATGATGCAGGTTTGTCTGTGAAACCCGCGCGGTTCTCAGTCGTTGTACTGATGCATTTCAATCGCTGACATCATGATGCTGCAGGTCTCGTTTCAGAACCAAGGACCCAAGGCACAAATGGGTGTCATTGCCATGCGCATCACCAGCGCCGAAGCATCAGACAAGAGCACGGGAGCAGTGCGTGATGAAGCACTACGGAGTCTGACAATCGTGATCAATGCAAGGCCTGAAGCAGTTAACCTTCCACTTCCAGACGAAGCCGGCAAGCTTGCTCTGCACCCAGCTGTTGCTTCGCTGCCGCATGTACAAGAGGTGGCCATCAAACAGGCAGACAGTAGCTTGCATGTGCCGGCGCGCACGTTTGCAGCACTTTCTGAGCCGTGGTGACAGGCTCATGATTCGTTACAGATGCCAAGGACACCGTCAGGTAACCGAATTGCACTGCATTTTCATTATAAGCGATGAAAAGCATTTGTGAAAAGCTTGCAACACTCACCACACAGCTGTGCAGCAGTATAGGCGTTGTGTTTGTTATTCTGCTGACTGGTACAGCTGCAGCAGCTCCTCCGCCACATCAGCAAACGGTGGCCGCATGGCGGGCAGCGCCTGCCAACACTTCTTCATCAGCGCTGCAAATGGCGCAGGCGTGTAGTCAGGCACATCTGGCCGCAACCCCCTGCACCAAATCAAGTTGTCGCTTGTCCAGTTGTCACTCGATTTTGCCCGTCCAAGCAAACGCTTCAAATCTCACGTTGGTTCTCATGAAGCTCTTCAGGATAGTGCTAGGATACATGCAGCCCAGTGCACAAGCCACTGATGTCATCCAGCAACGTTTGCATCAGACCTGTAGCATGCGCGGGGCACGATACCTTGTCATCACACCCACAGCTGCATGGAAGCCTCCCGTGCCTGGGTATGGCACCTGTCTAGCTGCGCACTCCCACAGGACGATGCCAAAGCTATACACATCTGCGCTCTCAGTGTAGCGAGTGTGCGAGATGACTTCCGGAGCCATCCATTGGTAAGTACCCAAGCCACCTGTCAGAGGGTGATGCAGGTCTTGCTTGATCCTGCTGAGGCCAAAGTCGGCGACCTTGACACACAGATGGGCGTCCACAAGTAGGTTGCCTGCAATGAGCACAGGTGCATGACCATGGTCGAAGTTGCACTGACACCTCTTGGGCAAATAGACAGTGTTCAACATGACTCACACCCTGCCTCTCATGCCCAATCACCCGCGTAACCCTTCCACGGACCCACAGAATTGAACAATTTGCAAGAGCCTTCGCGCACCGCTCTTGAGGTCGCGGTGGAGGATGGACTGCGAATGCAGGTGCTGCATGCCGCGCGCCACGCCCATGCACATCCAGTAGATCTGCCGCCAGCTCAGGTGTACACTTGGCGCATGCAACAGCTGGTACATGCTGCCCCGTGGGCAGAACTCCGTTACCAGCGCCAGCTGCGGCCCCACAGTGCAAGCACCCAGCATTTGCAGCACGTGGCGGTGGGGTGTCATGCTGGACATGGTCTCAACTTCACGCCTGAACTGGTGGACGCAGTCGTGCCTCTGCGACACCTCGCTGCTCATGACCTTGACTGCCACAACAGTCCCTTGCCACGACGCTCTGTAGACCTTGCCAAACGCTCCTTCACCAATGACTTCATGAAGGTCCAGGGTGTCGAACGGTATCTCTTTCACGGTTGCACTGGCAGCCGGCGCAGCCGCACTAGGTGCCTCAGCTGACGTTGGAGGCAGAGTCGAGCCCATGGAGCTCAAGACAGGAGCGCCTGCTGAATCATTGTGCGCATGGGCTGTACCCAAGCTTTCATGAGGCAGCAAGGGCTTGAAGGCTAAGGCGTTGCCATGTGGTGTGGCAGCTGCTGTTGCCTGCGCATCAATTGCGGATTCCAGACGCGCTTCTGTGATGGCTGGCAGAGCTGGTGTACCATACTGTGGCAGACTGGGCGCATGTACGTCTGACACATGCGGCTGTGAGCCACTGTCATGGCGCACAGTTGCTGCAGCGGGTAGTGACGTGGATGTAATGAGGTGTGCGGAGCGGCTGTGTTGGCTGATGGAGTTGCCACGGTCTATGAAGCGTGGAGTCACTGTACTTGCTGCGTAGGTGGCAGCACTGCAAGCAAGCTGGATTTGCTATTGCACCTGTGTCATGTGCCAACATGTTGAAGCCGATTGCAGCAACATCACGTAATGACAACACGGTGAGTGTGCTGCTCCACACACGCAAGCAGGATTTTCGAGCTCAGCACGGCAGTGAACGTATTCAGGTTCACACATTATGCCAGTGCACGTTCAACGGCCATGCACTAGCACAACGAAAAACGCACTCGTTCGCAACCGCCATGGGAGTGCCTGCCAGTGCGCCATTGTCACGCGCCGCTGCCCCACCTGCCGGGCTATGGAACGTGGCAACCCTCCCATAGGTCTCGTATATTGTTGGCTGCAGTTGTGACGACACGCTAGTATGCTGCTGTGACCACAGTGTGGCGCCCATGGCTGCGCGCATGTGCATTTGCGTGCCTGCTGCCTCAGCAGATGTCCACGGCTGCCCATGTAGGTCATCGTCTTTCTTGAACTCGTTTTTGGGCCGGAGAGTGCTCAAGTGCGCAATGTAACGTTGCGCTGAAGACAGCAGAGATTGCAGCAATGTCAGGCAGTCAGGACATTCATCTTCGTGCACTCTGCTGTACATGTGCCAGCATGCGCCCACAGTAGGCCGGCAGGTGCATCTGCTAGCCTACTTGGCTCCCTTCTACTGGCATACGACAAGTTTACAGGTAGATCTGCAACGGTCTACATTGTCAAGGCAGGCTGCCTAGTGCCACTGACCTGCAGGTGGTTCAAACGACAGCTGTCACCTTGCTGGGAGTGAAAGCGAATTCCAGCACAGTGTCTCACGCTACCCTGCTGTTTCACCTTTGGTACAGATCTTGTGCCGCACGCTCGCCAGCGCAGGCGGATATGTGCACATGAAGCAGGTGTCTTGGGCCGCACACATGTGAACTTCCACCAGATCTGTTGGATGCGTGCCGGTGTTAGTTACCGTATTGCCAGCCACGTCTACGCTGTTATTCGCTCTTTTGGCTGGCGCCCACGGTGGATCAGATATACACCGTCGGGCACGTGAACCGTTGCGTCATTCGCTGAACGGGCTGTCGACACGCTGTGTGGCATGTGCCTCAGATATACAGCGGTAATCAGTCATGTTGGAGCCAGTGTTGCTCTACTACCTCAATCAGTACCTTGGTCGCTATGTTGAGGGGCTTGACGCGGACTCGTTGCGAGTATCTGTGTGGGCAGGAGATGTGGTGCTCAAGAACCTCAAGCTGCGCCCGGAGGCTCTCAAGGGCCTCAATCTGCCTATCACGGTGCGGGGTGGTGTGCTGGGCACCCTCAGGCTCAAGGTGTGTGCCTGTCAACCGGGCTTTGTTGCATTGACCAGCAGCGCCGTCGCGCAGTGCCTGTGGGTGACGCTTTCAGATCGTGCAGTGATGCATATTGCCTTATGTGCGCTGCATAGTGTTGCATACATGACAAACGCATCATGACCCAACTGTGATGCACCACATGTGGTCTTAGGGTTACACGTGTGCACGCGCTGAGCCCGTGTGCAGATACCATGGGCAGCGCTTGGGCGGCAGCAGGTGCATGTGGAGATCGACAGGCTGTATGTTCTGGCTGTGCCAAACTATCTGCAGGAAGCGCCCCCACCAGAAGATGCGGCAGCTGAGGAGGCGCGCCTGGCGGAGCAAAAGCGAAAAGATGTTGGGTCAGCTGAGCAACGCTGGGTGTCCAAGATGCAGAGCATGGACGAGTCGGGCAGCGTTGCGTCACAGCCAGGCTACGTGCAGGGCGTCATCAATGTCGTACTCGGTAATCTGAAGCTCAAGGTAAGCCTCCACGCATCATTTCTTGCACACATGTCCACGCTCATTCAGCCAGGCTGCATAACGCCTGTGGCAGTGCCACCAGTACATGTATGCTTGACACAATGATGTGACTGCAGGTGACCAACCTGCATGTCCGATACGAAGATTCTGTAACACGGCCTGGCAGCACGTTTGCATGCGGCGTCACACTGCACAGCATGGGCGCGTTTACTGTAGATGACGCTGGCAAAGAAATCTTTGTGAAAAAGGCGGCCATGGAGCTGCTGCGCAAGGCGTCGGACATGTCGCGCTTTGCTGTCTACTTTGACACAGGTGTGTCATGACTGCCCTGTGTCAAAAGTCTGCTTGCGTGCCTGGTACTCTGACATGCGCAACGCTCAGGTGTCCATGGCACCACATTCGTTCTGTGCCAGTGCCAGCCTGAGGTGTATGCGCGCTCTGCGCAGAACCACATTCTGAGCCATCAATGCTGATGCTTGCACCTCCAATCGATCGTCATCTGCAGACAGCCCTGAGCTTTGGCACAAGACACATGAGCTTGATTCGCTGTCTATCAGCGACTGGGATGTGCTCTTCATGCCCGGCGTGGCCCCTGAGCAAGCAGCGGAGGGGCGGCGCTATGTGCTCGAACCAGTTGATGGCAATGCACGCTACGAACGGCGCGACAGCAAGCGCGTGGACAGTCGGGATACAGCGCATCAGCATGTGGACATGGTGTGGCCGGAGTTTGCGCTGCAGCTGTCGCACGCGCAGGCTGTGAACGTGACGCTGCTGCTGCAGGAGGTGTCGCGGCATCAGGTGCGCTGCACACTTGACATTTGGCGCAGCTGTATGACACACGGTTGCCCTGCACACGGCGCAACCTTGGTCGTGTACGTTGGATACTGACACCATATCACTCTTGCTGCCAGCGTTCCATGCTACAGATACAAAGTCTTGCGCAGACCGCGCGCATGCATGCTTGCAGTTGCGCCTACCGCACCAGAGCTTCCGGCCTGCGACGCGGCCAAGCCAGCAAGCAGCGCAGCTGTGGTGGCGCTACGCGTATCGCGCCGTCGTGCGGCAGTTGCGGCAGGGCAAGCCATCCTGGCGCGACCTCGTGACGTATCTGCGCATTCAGCGAGAGTATGTGCCGCTGTATGTGAAAGCGCTGGATGGCGGTGTTGCGGCAGCGCAGGCAGATTCACGAGTGGCCGAGCTGGACAAAGAGCTGCCGTACGATGTGATGCTGCATCTGCGCAAGATGGCGCATGCGCAGGTGCGCCGCCGCGCCAAGCGCGCCGCCCAGCGCAGCGCGCAGCAGCCGAAGCAGCGCACCTGGATTGGCTGGGCCCTGGGGGCCAAGCCTACGAGCCAGCCAGGCCAGCAGCCTACAGAGCAGCCGCAAGCGGAATCTGCGGAAGCGAGTGTTGACAGTGCAGACGATGGTGAAGGCAGCGCAGCAGGTGAAGGCAAGGATGAGAGGAGCTACTTGACGGACAAGGAAGTGCAGGCGCTGGAGGACATTGTGCAAGAGCAGGTGGGCATCAGCATTGAGTACAACGTCGTTTCCATCCAACATGCTCGTGTGCCCTTGCTTGCGCGCACAATGAAAGCACAGGTCCATGCATGCTACACCTGCACCAAATGTGTGCAAGCGGCTCTCGGTCTCCTGTTCGCGCCACTCACACCTCTGGTGTGTGGTGCAGCAAGCCATCGACAGCAGCGACCCCTTGCAGCTGCTGACCCACATCCAGATGATGGTGCGAAAGATGTCCCTGCAGCTGACAGACGCCAACGGCATGATTGCGATGACATCAGCGCGCATGCTGGGCTTGTCGCTGCAGACGTTCAAAGTGATGCGCGTCGCGCAGTGCATGATCGAAGCTGCTGGCGTAGCAACGCCAGAGCACGATGTGATCAAGACAGGAGCGTTGTCGGAGTCCGAGGCCAACTTTCTGCACGTGGAGTACAAGATGCAGCCGCATGACACAGACGTTGACCATGCGGTCAAAGTGCGCATGGCGCCGGCATACGTGACGTACGACCTGGCAATCGTGGAGCGTGTGCAAGCGTTTGCCCAGGTGTCAGGCGACGAGGCGCTGGACTTGTCGGCGCTGGGAGTACAAGCAGCAACGCGCCTGCAAGAGATGCAGGTGCGCATGTCAGGCGCATGGTGATCAATCAATGCCGTCAGGTTGCTCCCGTATGCTACGCGCTTGCTATGCTCAATGTATACCACTAGGATTGATGCTTTCGAGAGCAAACAGACATGCAACTTCGCGTGTCATCAGCTCATACATCTGCAGGACATTGCAAGGCGCCAGATGCAAGCGGCTTGGAGCAGCAAACCCAAGATTGATGTGGAGCTGGCGCTGCATGCGCCTAAAGTTGCCATACCCATTGTCAGCGGCAAACGCACAGAGCAGGTCACCTTGCTGGCTGACCTGGGCAGCTTGACACTGATCAGCAACCATGACGAGGCCGCTACGCTTTCACCAGAAGAAGCTGCGATCTATGAGTGTTACAGCCTGCTCAGCTCTGACCTCTCAGTGCACATCATCAATGGCACCTTTGCCTGGCCTTCAGCCGGTCAGACTGAAGGCAATGCTGCTGAATCGGCAGAGCTGCCAGGAAGCGCATCTGCGGCAGCACTGCTTGCAGACGCCAAGACGTCGCCGACGCAGCAGATTGCGCAGTACTGTGCTGAAAGTGCGCAGGCAGTGCCCTTGCTGGACCACTGCTCCACGTCAGCCAGCGTGCACATGGCCTATGTGTCGCACCCAACGCTGCCCATGGTCCGCGTGGGCTTGCAGGTGAGTTGTCTGGACAGTGATGCCTCTCAATAGTCATGGTTGTACCTATCATGCTTCTCCGCACCCTTTGCGTCCCGTTTTGCTGTGATTGTGTGACGGAGGCCAGAACCTCGAAAGTGCTGGTCCAGAATCATGTGAAAACTGAGTTGCTTCACAAGCTGTCATGTACTGCCCAAGGCGAGATGGTATGCTCTGTGCGTGCTCTGCCACTGCACTCTGTGGTTGTCCTGCACAAAGTCAGCACTGTATGCAATGTGCAGGTGCCAGAGATCACGCTGCACGTGAGCCCGTCCAGGCTGACACAGATCCTGCAAGTCATGGAAATCATCATGCCAGCCAGCGATGTCCCTCTTGACCCAGCGCCCTGGGTGCGCAGTGCAGAGTACACCAGCACAGTGGACGCGCTCACGTGGTCCCTGGGCTCGTTCACAGCGCAGTGGCAATCCCGCTTTGCGGTGGTGTATCGAGGCACCCTGTACCTCATGCAGGCACGCTGACCTTTGGTCATCTGTCGCTGGTCTGCAGTGAAGCGATCACAATGTTGCCCTTCTTCAGATGCTGTGCCCTTGCCACTTTGATGCGTCAGCCCTGACAGGCTTGGTTGAAGTTAGCCATGGTGCCCACCTGCTGATCTGATGATTTTGAAAGTTCGGGTTTGTACAGGACGAGGCTTCACCAGCTATTTTGCGCCAGGTCGCGCTGTGGCAGAGCCGGCGTATCGTGCCACTGAGCACGGAGCAAGCCGGCGGGCAAGAGCACGTGTTGGCCATTGTGCCTGCTCACGTGCCAGCTGAGAGGGTGCTTGACGAGCAGGCGGCGGTGGTGCTGCGCCTGCAGAGCGGCTACATGCTGCAGGAGTGGACGCGCCGCCTGCGCCATTCCGCCGCGCAGATGCGGTCCGTCGCCAACTGGCACCGCGCCGGGGACACCCAGGTGCACTTCATCTCCTGTCACTGCAGGCTATTTGCACGTGACTGTGGCACGCACGCAAACGTGACATGGTACCATCGTGTTCAATTGTGAACCTTGCGTAGGTGCAGGAGGAGGACTTGTTGCAGCTAGAGAGTGTCACAGCATCCTCGCAGCAGCACGCGCCATCGGGCCCACCATCACCGTCCAAGACGCCGCCACCGGCCTCGAGCGCACCAGAAGCCACAAACGCCACGCAAGCCGCAGGGACGTTCCTCACCGTTGCGGCGCACCTCAAGCGGCTGTCGCTGCTCGTATCAGCGCGCACGGCTGAAGAGTTCTGGCCTCCGTCTGAGGTGACATCGCAGCGGACAGAACGGCGGTCGCTGAGCCCATCGCACTCTACGTCCTTGCACGGCCGGCGGCACTCCTTGCTGCTGGGCACGCCGAACAGGGAGGTGGTGACGGTGGGTGATGAGCGGCCTCTGGTGACGCTGGTAAGCGAAGGCGGCCTCATGCGCTATGCGCAGGTGCGCGTCTGGTTAGGCAACCATGCTTAGGTCTGACATGGCATCGTTTGCTTGATGATTGTTGCAGTGCAGCACTGCTGTGCCGTTGCTGCGCAGTGGCAAAGTGCGCAGCCATCAGCCGAGGTTTCGAGCGGTGCTTCTGACCCCTAGTGGACTGTGCGTTGCTGCAGGCAACAGGGAGCATGTCTGTGGACCTGCGCCTGCAACGCTTTGCCATTGAGGACTGCCTGATTGGGGCCATCAACCCACGCATGCGCTACCTCGGCCGCTCCTTTGAGATCAATGAATCCGGTCAGGACATCAGCTCCATTGGCGCCAGCGACTCGCTTTCGAGAGCCCTACAGACACCACAGACACGTCCATCAACCGAAGCTAGCAGGCATGCCAGTACACCAGGCATGCCAGCAGAGGCAGAAAGTGATGATGACATGCAAAGCGCACACAGCGAGTTTGCATCTGGTCAGTTCGACTCGCTGCCGTCATCGGCCGCTGCTGATGGGTCACGAAGCATTGCTGCAGTGGTGCCGCTTGCAGAGATGGTGCGCTGCCGCTTCTGCCTCAGCTGCAGCGATTATACCTATCACACTTGCGCTGGCTTGAAATGCAGACACTGCCAAGAATGATGCAGCGTATGCTGCTTTGACTTGCCATAAGCGTGTACCAGAATAGCCAGAAAGGCCGGAAGCGCCAAGCGCATCTGTAGTGCAACACAAGCCATGTGCAGGATGCGACAGTTGACGACAGCGCCAGTGCGCTGGTGGCAATCACCTTCAACATGTGGGATGCCGCCACCTGCTCGGCATACGACAATGTCGATATGGCGCTGGACATACAAGTCGACAAGCTGCACTTCTTCTGCAACCGGCCAACTGTTGCCGCCCTCATAAGCTTTGCGCAAGATATCGAGTTCCCAGACAGTCAGGCAGCGTCTGACAGCGCGGCATTGCAGCGTTCACCAAGTGGCCACGCAGTTGAGTCACAAAGTGGCCAGAAGGGTGCTGCCAGCCAGGCAGCTCAGGCGGCGACATCGCTGACGTCAGATGCCGTGCCGAAGCGGTCTGGCGGCGAGGCGCGCACAGTCTTCAAACTTGGCCTGCGCGTCGCAAAGCTGGAGCTCAAGCTGAACTACGAAGGATATAGAGCAGAGCCGTTGCTGATGGCAGGCGTCAGTGATTATGACATGCGCGTGCATGTGCACCCAGAGTCAATGCTGGTGGAGGCGCAGCTAGGCAATGTGGAGGTAGACGATTGCGCACTGGCGGAAGACAGCCCATACCGCAAGATCTGTGGCCTGCGCAACGACAACGACACGTCGCTGATCGAGATGGAGTTTCGGTGCGTTCAGCGCGCCTTCAATGGCTGCCCGCTAATGTTAGTACTGTGTGCTTTGCATGGTCGACCTGCTTTTTTTTTGGGGGCATGTGATGCATGCTCGTACTTGGACAACATATGACCAACAATCGCGCATGGTTTCGTCGCTGCAGCATGCACGATGCCAAGGACTCGTATCACGAGCCGAGAGTCCCTGACGGCGTGGCATACTGCCACCTGGACGCCAAGATGCAAGCTGTTACCATCGTCTACCTCAACTGCTTTGTGGACGAATGCCTGGCATACCTAGCTGCGCTGCTGCACTTCTGCCCCAAGCCCCTCACTGCCCAGCAAGAGGCGAGCGCAGCGGCGGCGCAGCACACGCCACCGTCCGCCAGCGCACGGCGGTCGCTCAGTGGCGCATTACCCTCTGGCATGCTGCCTACGCCAAAACAGCACCGGCGCAGTACACCTTCGCGTGCCGGCGCAGTTGCCGCAAGCGCAGCAAACGTGCGCAAGGCGACGCTCAAGCGGCTAGCGCTGGCGGTGCTCTTGGATGTGGAGATGAAGGCGCCAGTGATCGAGATGCCGCGCAACTCAACGTCTGAAGACAGCTTGGAGCTGGACCTGGGCATGCTGCGGCTCAAGAACAGAGTGGCGCTCCTGGCGGATGACACGCAGGCTGCAGACTTGCTGGAGCTCACCATACAAGAGGCGCGCTGCTTTGCAAAATGTCATGCACTGCCTACGACTCTGCCTTGAACTCCTGCAGGATAGCTTGCCCACAAATGCCATGCGTTGGTGCGTTCATGTGCACTGGCCTTGACAGGCTGTGATCAGTCGTATGTTCGATTCAAGGCGCGATACACATGCAGGTCAGCGCACGCGTGTTGTCTGGCAGCAAGGAGGGTGCAAACCTCATCAAAGAGGTGGAGCAAGGCATCACACTTTCCATCACACGAGCTTTGGTCGACCCAGGCCTCGCTCTACCATACATCGACTGCCACATCGACGTGCCGCACGTGCTCGCCTCCATCACCGATGAAGAATACACCTTCTGCTGCAACGTGTCGCTGGCCAACCTGCGTGAGCCCATGCGCTTGCCCAAGTGCGCGCAGTGGGTGCAGCAGCAGGTGAATGCTGCAGCACAGCCGGCAGCGGCGGCGTGCGCCGCCGCACCAGAAGCTGCCACACCACGGCCCAGGCGGCTGAGCGCAGAAAGTGGCTTTGGGGGTGCAACAGATGTAGAGCAGGCGCCGCCCTTGGTGTCCAATCGCTTGCGCTCTACGCTGCGCTTTGGCACAGTTGAGCTGGAGCTGCGCAATGAACACACCGGCGGCACCACGGTGCCATTGGCGCTGCTACACTCCTCCAACCTGTTCATCAGCTACGTTTCCGAGGGCCCAGGTCACATGGATGTGCACATTTGTCTGCCAAAGGTCGAGGCGCATGATCTGCGCGCTGCGCGCCGCGCCCGTTCCTCTCTAGTGCTGTCGTCCAGCTACCATATCACGGATCCACAGCAGTCACGCAAAGCAGGCGCTGGCAGCGCAGAGGCTGCAGAGACGCTTGTGGGGCCAAGCCTGCTCACCCTGCACTATGTGTGCCAAAGCAGTGGCGCGCAGGATGTGGCGCTGCGCCTGCAGCGGCCGACCATTGTCGCTGAAGTGGATTTCATGGCGGCGATGCTGCACTTTGTGGTGCCGTCGCTGTCACTGGGCGCAGATCCCACACCGTTTCTGCAGCATGACTTGCAGTGCGTCCCTGCTGCTATGCATTGCATGTTCTGTGCCTGCAAGCTACTCCACAATGCGCCGTGCACAATACCTCTACCAGGACCTGGCATCGCGCTCAACTGCGTTTGACATCACGCGGTGGTGCGCATGCATTGCCAGCATCATCCTGCAATGTGCAGTCTGTTGCAAGAGAAGTTGTACTTACACAGACAGGCAGGGCACACCCAACGGGCAGCGATCAAAAGCAATGTGCAGTCTTTTGCAAGAGAAGACCACAGCTGCTGACCATGTGTGGCTGTCACCTGGCCACCGCCTCCTCGCTGACTCACCACTCCTCTCCGACTACGTTCTTGACTTAGACGACCACGCGCTGGTTCTGCCGCCAGATCTGGAAGCGTCTGCCAACATGCCGCTAATCGTCCTTGGCGCAGATTGCACGCTGCGCCTGACCAATGGTACAATCTACAACTCAGGGTCGCTCGCTGCGTGTCTGGCGCTTGGGCCAGGGGCACGCTTCTTTGCAGAGCAGCAGGATGGTGTTGAAATGCAAGAAGTGAGCCCTGTGCATCTTGGCGACCCCATGGCGGTGCTTGAGAAGGCTCAGGAGCGGGCGCATGGCTCATTTGGCGGGCAGTCTGCTACATCTGCGCAGGCTTTCACATCGAATCTGCAGGTTTGCTACCTGACTGAGGTCATGCTTGTGTTCTGAAATGTGACGGTGCAAGGCTCACTGAGTATTTATATATTTCAGTATGGCATAAAGAAGGGCTTGTGCGATGAGTTGGCACCGGCTTGATACACATGCCAGACAGCACATGCCTGATTTGAAGCGGAGGCTATGGCTGGTAGCACAGGCTGTTGCACTCATCTTCAGGCAACATTACGTTCTACAATCGCATTGCTGCCAGACATACATCATATTGACGGTGTCAGACATGAATTGACGGTACACATTCAGTTCCGATTCTGACTTTGTCAGATGAATCTCACCCAGATTGATCTGAGCAAGACATCGTGCAGGTGGACCTGACAGCAGTGGGTATGGGGCTGCACATTGTAGGAGCCAGATCAAACCAGGCTGACGGCCAGGCCACCAAGCAAGAGGTGCGGACTCAATATGCCCCTCGCCATACGTCCACAATCAAGTGTCGGATCATGTTGACATCAGGAACTGCAAGCATGTGCTCATGTAATGTAAACGTCACCTCATAACCACAACGGCAGGTTGCGTTCCGTCCAAGACTGTACTGATTACAGTCATCACAATTGTGCAATGGGACAGAGCATTGCTTCTCCGCCCGCAACTTGCATGATGAATTGTTCACGGTGAATGATTTGTGGTGACTAATGAAACCTAATTTGATGCATGTGCAGGATGACATGCCCCTGCTGGCGGCGTACATGGATGTGCAAGCGGCCTACGGCTTTGCGCCGGGCGACGGCGGCGAAGACAAAGAGACTGCGAGCCTGTGCATCAAGGGCCTACGCGCTGAGACCCAGATTGTGGCAAGCCAGGACACTGCGGCATCTGACCTCATGGCAAATCTGCATGGCGGGATCGTGCGCCAAGGGGCGGGCATCACACAGGTGTAGCTTTTGCGCCTCTTTCAACGTGGTCAGCATGTCACTTCAAGCACTGGTGCTGCCTCTGTGCCCTTCGTGGCCCGGCGGCGGCACTTCTGTTTTCATTGTATGTGCGCAAGTGTTTGAAGTATTGCAACGCTGATCGCAGGCCCTGTCAGCCATGCAGGGGCAGCTCCTGGATCCAGTGGATATCACAGCGGCGTACAAGAACAGGGGCAACAAGCGCGATGTGGCGGTGGAGGTGACAGACATGGTGGTCAACATGTCGCCCGACGTCATCACCGTCATCACCGAGGTGTCTGAGACCATCCTGCGGCCAATTCAGGCGCGCCTCCTCCTGTGACAGACCTTGCACGCGCCCTGCAATGTGTCGGTGCAGGCTAATTGCTTGCACTACGCTACCCAAGTATGCCACATTCCAGTTCGCAACCTATCTCGGAAGCGCATGTGGGCGCCTGCGCTTGAACTGGCCGTGCATTGCATGCAGGCCGCCACTTCAACATCGCCACTGTACGCCGTCAACAAGTACACATGCCTGGTGTCATCGCACAGCGGCCGCTCTTCTGCACCGCCCTATGCCGCTGTCGGCGCCGGCGGCCTGCACGTCCTTGAACAGGAACGTGGCTTCACGTTCTGGGCGCCTGTTGCCCCCCCTGGCCACTGTGCCCTCGGCCACGTCCTCACAGCTGGCTCTGCGCAGCCAACGCACGAGGCGATCTGCGTCGCGCTATCGTCTGGTATCGTTGCGTGGCCCGCACGCTTCACGAAAGCGTGGTCCGGTGGTTCAGCAACAGTATGGGAGGCCGTGCCTCCAGCAGGGTACGCAGCACTGGGCTGCGTCGCGGCCGGAGGGGAGCAGCCGCCGGCGCTGACGAGCATGGTGTGCGTGCACCTGCACGCGCTGGTGCGCGCGCCGCTGGGCGAATGCTTGGCACGGTCTGGCGAGGGGTCGCTTTGGGCTGTGGACAACGCCGCTGGGGCGTTTGTATTTGCGGACTCGACAGGTGTGCCATCACTGCGATTGCGAAAGGTTTGTGTGAGCAGGTCTTGATGTCCTTTGCGTGAGCCATGTGTGATCTGTCGCACAAGCTCACTGGGATGTATGCATGTTGCCACGGCGTTTTTCAGGTCAGTGACTTTGGCCATGATAATCTTGAAAAACAATTGTTCAGTGCAAAATTATTTGCAATTGCCTTGCAGATCACTTGCCGACCCGCCTCTGCTACGATTTACGCTCCCCTCTGGGCATGCTCCAGCAGCCCGGCAGCGCTGTGCAAGCAGCGCAGAGCTTTGCGGGCGAAGCACCGTATGGCGACGAACCCAGCGCGTATGCAAGCAGCGAAGCATTAGGCAGCTTCAGGTGCGTACGTGTGCTTTGCTGCTCGCCTTTGTATAAAACACCCACGCACTGCTCGAGTGCCCGCAATATCACACTCAGCTTGATCAGTGCAATCCAAGCTCAGGTGCCTGTTGTTTTGTGCCAAGTGCAACAATGCACAGGTCAGTACAATGGGCATTGCAGGTCGTACCAGCGGTTTCAGGACGAATGGAGCCACACGATGGAGCACGCGCAAGCATCTGCGCGCTGCACCTCAGTGTGCGTCTTTGAGCGCATCTGGACGAACAGGAAGCTTGATGTGTCGCACAGCAATGCCATCAGCATCTGGCGGCCTGTGCCGCCCGCAGGCTATGTTTCGGTGGGGGACTGCTTGGTTGGCGGCTCATGGAATGCTCCGCGATCAGCCACGGTGCTGCAGAAGAGCGGCGGGGCGAACGCGCTGGTGGCAGATGCAGTCGTATGATCCCAGCGTGTTGTAGCCTTTGTTGCACTAGCTGCATGCGTTGCGATGTGAGCCAGCAAGGCTCGTCGCACAGTTGTTAAATGCCTGGCAATTTGGCTGTTGGCCGCCACGTGATGTCAGCTTGCAGCAGACAACGCTGCTTGCCTGTATGGTCAGGCAGCTGAGGGCACCTGTTGCGGTGCAGGATTTCCACAAGGTCTGGTCAGATGACAGCGTCCACTTGACACTGTGGGAGCCTGTGCCTCCAGCAGGCTACTGTGCGCTTGGCTACGTTGCCACCACAGATTACCGCAAACCTCCCGCGTTCTCTGCTTTCTGCGTTCGTGACGACGCAACACACTTCTCTGATGCAAAGCCGCTGGTAGCCGCACAACTGCAAACTGGGCTCAATGATTTGGGGCCGCAGGGCCGCACCTCACTCACGCTTTGCAGCTACGACCCCAGCACGCTAGCGCTCACGAAGCGCGCCCCCGGCACCGAAGGTACGCCGCAGTTCATTCTGTCGCTGCCTGCACCAACCGAAGGTAGGGCGCCAAGTCGCAGGGACAGCATTGGCAGCGCCAGCGGCGGCGCCTCGCCGCCGCTCACGTTGCACCTGGGCACCAGCAGCATGTGCGTGCGCGTGCGAAACATTCTGCGCGCCCCTTTGCTGGAGCTGGAGACAGCCGGCATTGATGCGGAGTGCGAAGTGCATCAAGACGGCGGCGCGCGCGCGACTCTGAACTTCTCGCCGGAGGTCTGGTCGTACAATGCGGCGCTGAAGGAATGGGAGCCGATGGTCGAGAAGTTCCCTGTCAGAGTATGCTGCTGATGACATCGTCCGGTCCAACAATTGCTGTTGTTGCTTGCACATCCTGCTGTTGACAATGGCGTGGCCTGGTTGAGTGCTCAAGGACCCCGGCTTCTGAAAGGAGTCCGCGTGCAGGTGAAGTACCACTCCAACACGCTCGCGCAGCCAGTAGATGGCATCGAACCAGGCACAGCAGTCACAGTGACTGCCAGCGACCCAATACACATGACGCTTACGTTTTCTACCGTCGACTCGCTGCTGCGCGCGCTCGCCTGGTGGCGCGATGCCGCGTCTGACACCGCTGACCATTCCATGCTGTACCGCCACGCAGCCGCCGCCGACGCCGCCATGGTGCTCACAGAAGTGCACAACCAGACTGGCGAGCCGCTGCAAATGTGGATGGACCTGGGCAACAGCACGACGGTGGCAGATCTCGCGGCAGGGACCCAGCGGCTGATGCAGCCGCTGGTGCGGCCAGTGCCGCGGCCGCTCGGCAGCGCGCTGACGACGCACCCACCTGCCATGATCTTCTGCATCATGCTCACAGACTTGCAGCTGCAAGTGCGCCTCCGGCTGCTGTCGCCGTTTCGATCACTCAATGCTCTCGAGCACTGTGAGTGTTTGTGTGCTGTGCTGATACATGATTGCATTCCTGCTGTTACTTCATTGCAATTGTGTACCTTGGCGGCGATTAGAACGCCTGACAGTACCTCAGCTTTGTCTCACCATGTGAGGTCCGTCCTGCAGCTGCAAGGGCTGCAGTCGCCAGCGACGAAGGAGCTGTTCCTGACTGTCCACCTGGCCGCGTCATCGTCAGGACGCAACCCCATCGATGCTGTGCGCGATGGTGCTCAAGCCACCACATGCACGCGATGCCTGCGCTTTGCCGCACAGGACGCCACAGCAGGCGTCAACGAGACGTTCCTGCTGGAAGTGCCGGACGCTGTTGCACGTGCGCTCGCCGCAGACGTCACTGCGGAAGTGACCAGCCGTCGGCTGCACGTGTCGAACAAGCAGGCGCTGCAGCTGACACAAGGCTTGAATGTGACAGTGCTGCTGCATGATCAGACAGCCAGCGACGCTGCGCACGGCATCATTGCCACCGGTAGCTGGGCCGCTGGCGCTGCATGGCTGCGGCACACTGCTCTTGCCACCGTCAAAGGAAGCAGCAATGATGGCGCTGAAGCTGGCGAGCCGGGCGTCAGCAACAGCATCGCTCTGACGCGCAGCACGAGCACCGATGGCAGCGTACAGCAGGGTATACAGCACGCGCAAGTCGGTGTGTGCGCGCATTTGCAGCGCGTCGGCGCGTGGGTGGACGACACGCCTTCCGCGCATGAGCTGCGCACCAGCCGGTCGCAGCGTGGCTACAGGTCCCTGCGTCTAGCAGGGCCCAATGGTTCGTGGCTACCGGTGGTGCGGGATGGCATGCAGCACGCAGTGGCTGCAGGTGCGGACGCGCTGGCCGGTAGCATCCTAGGGCTGAACATTGGGGCGGGGGTGGCGCTGGAGGAGTCCTTCTCGCGTGGCGTGCGGCAGGAGACGATCAGATCGACAGTGCAAGTGGTCAACGACTTGGACTTTGCGATCCAGGTACGCGGCCGCTCTTGAGTGCATTACTTCCGACAATGGGGACATGTGTTGACTGCAGACCAGGACTCTTGTGACCTTGATGTCGCGGATTCGTGTATTACATGACCAGTTTTCAAGGCATCACATTGTGTCACACTGTGTTAATCGACGAGGCGATGATGTCTTCCGTGTTGTGCAGGTCAGTGTGCTGCTGCGCCCAGGTGTCGCCGCAAAGCGGCTGACGGAGCGGCGCGGCCGCGACGGCTCGCAGCGCGCGGCCACCGGCGCCGAGGCCCTGCAAGCAGAGTTCACGGCCTCGCAGGCGATGGTGACAGGTGGCGAGTATGACACAACGACGCCAGAGGTGCTTGAAGACGAGGTCTTTGAGAACGAGCGCGCGATGCCGTTTCAGGGGTTCAAAGCCAAGTTTCTGCTGCCAGTGGACCCAAAGCGGTGCAGCGCGCTCCATGTTTTATGTATTTTATGCATGAATTGGGAAGACAGATTGTTGCAGCCAGCTGTTGACACTGATATCTGGATGTCTGCCTACATGTGCAAACCATGGTGCATGCCGCCGATTCGAAAGGAGCTTGTTGAGGTGCAGGTACAGCAGGCGGCGCAACGGCGGCTCAACTCAGACCGAGTTTCCCGTACGTCACACCACCTTTCCGGGCTGGGAGTGGCAAGGCCCCTGGAAAGCTGAGACCAGCCGCAACACCGACCGTGACGGCTGGTCATACGCGGTGGATTGGCCCATGCTGTCGTATCCATTCAACGGCGGCGCGGCGCAGCGCAACCTGACGCACTTCGTTCGCCGCCGGCGCTGGGTGCGTCAGCGCAGGCGCGCCGCCAGCGCACCAGCAACGGCTTCACCAAGCCGCCAGCGCACCGCTTCAGGTGGCGGCAGCCGCGTGTCTACAGGCAGCAACGCGCCGGCAGCGCAGCGTGGCTCCACCGCTGGTGCTGTAGCCGATACCAGAATGCAGCTGGGCGTTGTGGCTGCCGGCGGCAAGCTTGCAGTGCCGCTGCACCTGCTTGACATGTCAGCAGAGCTCTGCGTGCGCCCGTGTTTGCCTCGCGACGGCGATGGCAGCGCCGCTGCGCCCGCTGTCAGCGGCGTGCAAAGGCACCGTGATGCATGAGTGGTCGCGCGGGGCATCGGCAGGCTCACACAGCATTGTGCTTGACACAGAGACGTTTGAAAGCACCGGCGCGCGGCTCGTGTCGTGCGGCAGGCGGCGAGCACCTGAAGACACTGAGCAGAATGTTCCGGTGGCCACAGGGGCGCGCGCGACGCAGCCGCGCGCCGTCGAGCGAGCTGACCTTGCCGCAAACGCGTGCTTCATGTGCGTCTTGGTGGACGGTCGAAGGCTGACTCATACTGGCTCGACGTCACTGTTCGACTGGACGCTGACGCTCCAGCCGCCGCTGACAGTGCACAATCTACTGCCAGTGCCATCAGACTACCAAGCGTTCGAGCGCGGTCAGGGCGGCGCGTCCACTGGCGCGAAGCAGACCGGCACAGTGGCTGCGGGGGGAGTCCTTGCGCTGCACGCGCTGGATGTGCGCCAGGAGGTGGCATGCAAGTTCGTGCCGTCCGGGTATCAATGGGTGGAGCGCGGTCCGATCGCCCTGTCTCGAGGCTACGCAAGCCCTACAGCTGGCGTTGGCGGCCCTCAAGCATTGCCGGAGACGTTCCCGCTGACCAGCGCCAACACGCGCACGCCGCTGCAGATGCACATCGAGCGCGAGCTGTGCGCGACGCAGCTGACCGCCGGCGCCGACGCGGCGGCGGCAGATCCTGGTGCGGAGCTCGCACTGGGGCGCAGCTTGCTTGTGCGCGTCTACGTGCCCTTCTGGGTAGTCAACTTTACCGAAGTGCTCATCACCGCTGCGCTGACAGAGCGTGTGAATGCCAATGCGCAAAGCGTCGCGGCAGCGCGGCGCCTCGCGTACGGCCCGGGCGAGAGCGCATCTGGCGACAGCAGCCACACCGGTCACAAAGCACACAGCATCGAAGTCTCTGCTGCACTCAAGCTCGACACGGTAGAGTGCTCAGCCAACGCAGGAGGCAGAGAGCCGCAGCGGCCGCAGTCGCACGCGCGCGTGCTGCCAGGCAGCTGCGAGCTGCTGTCCTGCGGCAACCTTGACACTGATGCAGAGACCGCACGCGAGGTGCTGCTGCAGCTGCGGGTGCTTGGTGCAGCGTGGAGCCCTGAGCTTGCGCTGACGGGTGCTATGGACGATCGCGGCGGCGGCGGCGCCAGGCGTGAGAGTGCGCTGGCCAAGGCAAGCGCGGCGCTGCGTGAAGGGCGACCTGTGCTGTTCTGTGCGCACGTGCCTGACAGCGGCATCGCATTGGATGTGGTCGCGCACTTGCAGGTGCGGCCTGACTTCACCATGTCCATTTCAGTCCCTCTGTGCAGCAGTGGCCGAGCTCTGTGTGCGTTGCACTGGTCACGCACAGGTTCATGTCCACTGTCCCTGCTCTCGTAGCGTTCTGACATTGTTTCGTATTGCAGGTGGCGCCGTCGCCGTTCCAGCGTTGCAAGGTGCTCAAGCTCATGCCCCACATTGTCATCACCAATCGCACGGGCGTGCCCGTCAGCCTACGCCAGGCTGGTGGCCACGCGCCGCGGCCGTCATTCGCGGCGCACAAGTCAGCGATGCTGACAGCCAAGTCGCACGGGGAGCTGCTGACGGCGTCGCCGGTGCCGCAGATCACGGACAACGCAGCGCAGCAGCTGCTGCCGTCTGGCGCCTCAGGTCTGCCGCTCAACTTGATTGGGTTGAAGTTCAATTCGTGACAAAAATTCGACCTGTGGAACTTGCGTAGTGGTATACTTTGTGTGTGTGGTTGTCAATGGCAACGTCTGAGCTTTGTTCCGTGCTGCAGGCATGCCGGTCAATTTCTACAACAAGCAGGACCGCATGTTTGCGCTCGCGCTGCCCGCCAACGCCAGCGACACCTCCAACTGCACCTGGTCGCCGCCTGTCACTGTCGTCTATCCTGGCACACCAGAACTGCACCTCAACATCCCCGTCACTGACGAGTGGGTTTCAAACAACCTTGTGGCACCTGGGGCCACCAGGCAGGCGCCGCCTGCAGCTGCACCAGCGGGCGCTGACGCGTCAAGCACCGGAAGCATCCAGTTGTCGCGCTGTTCAAAATCATTGCTGACGTCAAAGCAGCAAGTCGCCGGCAGCGGCGACGGACTGGAGCTGCAGGCTAAGACCGTGGCGGTGCTGCGCATGAGCATGCAGGTGCACAGCCCAGGGTGCATACACGTGGTGCTGCACAACGCAGGCTGCCAGCCGCCGTTTCTGCTGCAGAACCGCACGCGGCACGCGCTGGTGTTCAGACAAGAGAGCACGCAAGACACGTGGAGGCTTCTTGAGCCGCACAGTGCCGTGGGCTTTTCGTGGCCGTACGCCAAAGGTGTGTGAGCAACACACCTGTTCATGGACATCATGACGTCAGTGCTTATTTTTGCGACGTCTGCAAGCGCAGTGCAGAAGCGTGTATGGGCAGACAGACACGTGCGCTGTTTGTATGCGCCCTCAGGTGCAATCTTACCATCCACCAGCTTAGCGTGGGAGCTTGCGGTGCAGTTGGGCGCCTCAAGCTGGAGGTGGCGTTGCTACAGAACAGCGCCAACTCAGTGCGCGTGCAGCTGGACGACCAGCAGCAGCACAGCATGCAGCGCACCGGCATCGAGTACACAACGCTGACGGCGAAGAGTGCCAGTGGCGAGCTGGAGACGTTCCTGCTGTACGTGCAAGATGTTGTCGATGGCGTGCTCTCTGGCGGCGGCGTCGCCAGTGTTGTGGGCGAAGGTGGGCACTTGGCAGCATCTGCCAGCGCTTGGTAGAAGAATCACAGCTGCATGCATTCATAAGTGTTTGCAGTGCACTTGACTGCACAAACTCCCACACTCTTCAGAGCTTTGTCCACAGCGGCAGGTGTCGGTGCAGGCAGCGGCGGCGGCGCGCGCATCGGCACAACAGGCCTTGATCGCACTCTCATCATCTCACCTTGCAGCCCCGCCTTGTCACAGCAGCCAGCTTTCGAACGCTTCCAGCGCGCGAGCAGCGGTGCTGCAGCAGCGGAAGCGGTGCGCACGCGCGTACAGGTCGCCAGCGCAGACGTGAGCGTCGTCGATGCTCTGCCTGAAGAGTTGATGTTCCTGAGGCTGGAGGAGCTTGAGGCTGAGTATGACATGAACATGGGCTCGGCGTCCCGCTTTACGCGCACTGCTCTGCGCATTCGCAACTTCAAGGTACTGCTCTCACTTCTGCCTGCTTCATGTGTGCCTGCTTGTGCTTTTCCTATCTGCGACATCTGGTGACATCTGATAGGTGCAAGTAATGCAACAGTCAGTGACTGCCTGCATCAGCTGACTGTCTGCTGATTGACGTCAATTCTGTCCTGTTGCAGCTGGACGACCAGCTGTGGAGCAGCCCGCTGCCAGTGGCGCTGTGCACGGTGCCGACAACTGAGCGCACGCCGCCGCCTGCTCTCGAGATCACCATGCTGCGTGAAAGTACGGCCGCGGGCGGGCGCCGGCGCATGCCGTATCTCACTTTGGACGTCCCCCTGCGCCTGCAGCTGGCAGTGTCAGAAACGTTCGCGTGGCGCGCGCTCGCGCTGTACCAAGCGCTGCCTCTCGACGTGCTGTCAGACGATAGCAGCGCAGACACTGCCAGCGGCAGCTCACGGAGCAGCAAGCCAGCTGCAGATGCATTGCTCATCATCAGCTTGCTGGCGTTGAGCAGCATCGAAGGCACTCTGTTTTTCCGGGCAGCGCCGGCGTCGCGCCCCCGCGACACGCAGCAGTTCATATCCACCGCTGCACTCAACATGCTGCCCGAGTCGCTTGATGCGGTGCGCCTGAAACTCCAAGGCCGCGAGGTGAAAGGCGTGTCGATGCGCGCGAGCCAGCTGCAGGCGCTCATGCAGCAGCAGCTGCAGTCAGAGCTCTACAACATAGGCTTGAGCCTGCTGTACAGCTACCTCGGCTACTTTGGCACCTCAGCGGTGAGCCAGGGGCTGTCAGCGGTGAGCTCAAGTTTACGAAAGGCGGCAGGCGATGCGCGGAAGGACAGCAGCGGTGCACCCGTTGGCGGGCTCGCCGACGGCGTGTCGCAGGGCGCAGGGCGAGCTGTGCAGGGCATTTTCAAAGGCCTCCAAGGTGTCTACCAGCGCCCTATGGCTGGAGCGCAGAAGGGCGCCGGAGGCCTCATCAAAGGTCTGGGCCAGGGCATCGCAGGAGTCGTCGCGCATCCAGTCGCAGGCGTCATGGACCTGGGCGCGAGCGCGATGCAGGGCGTGAACGCCAGCCTGACGCAAGCGCTGCAGGGCGGGCGCGCATGCATTGTCGCACGCGAGCGCTGCCAGCGCGCGCTTGCGCCAAGCGGCGCCGTCGCACCGTACAACATCGAGCGTGCGCTAGGTCACGCGCTGCTGCAGCTGTCGATGCTCGCACCTGACAACCGAAAAGGCCGAGCGGCGTCGCTGTTCACAAGCAGCTCGCGCCGTCGGGCGCGTGCGCGTGAGAATGCAGCGACGCTTGGCGACAGTCAGCAGCTGGATTGCTACTTCTTGGTTCCAGATGCGCGCATCGCGCTGCTGACGGACCTCTGCATCATGGTGCTCCTGGCGCCGGAGTTTGCGAACGTGGTGCAGATTGCGCAAGAGACCGGCATGGTGATGGCTGAGGGCTTGTCAGCAGGTGCGTTTCCTGCAATCCTTACATATTGACGACCTTTCGTACGTTAGTTGCATGTGATCGTGTCCAAAGAGCGAAAGAGCTGCCGATCTCGCGTGCAACGTCGTCTGTGCACAGAGATGATCGCCTGCTTTGCGCAGTTGCCAGGCTCCCTACATATGCGATGTTCCCGACACGCTCCTGCTATGTCGTAGTACAGCAGTGATACATACGCGCATCGTGACAGTTGATTCATCTTGTCTGCGTTTTCTCGACACGTGGCAAGCAGCGGCCTGGTCCGCGACAGATGATCCTGACAGCGCAACATCTCTGGAACTACACGTACGCGCGCCATCGGTGCTGGTCGCTGGATCGCGTCAGCCCGGCTTTGATAGAGTCGACACAGACTATCTCGTGCGGCCGTGCATGGTCACAGTGTCTGTCATGCTGTGGGGCGAAGAATGTTGCCTGCTGTTTGGTTGTCCTGCTTAGAATGCGTTGGGCGCAGCGCCATCAACTGTCTTACGAAGGTGGGTCATGCCGAGGGGTGCCTGTTAGGAGCTCGCTTCAGCTCGCTGCGCTGGAGTGGACTCGCTGCCGCGGGCATCTGCCAACCCGCCTTGCTCCGTTGCGCCTCCGTGGGCGCCTTACAAATACACGCCCATTCATCCCTCCCGCCACCTAACATTCCTGTCTCTTTGATCCCTGTGTTGATGTATGCGTCAACACGTCGACACACTGCCTCGATCCGTTTTCAGTTTTTATTCAGCAGCAGCATTTGCAAGCCCTTAGCCCAAGGCCCATGCTTGAGCACCACTGACCAGTGCCCAGCCTGCATGGCATGCGCACGTCAGGTCGGATTGCAACCGATTTGCATTGGCCACTTGAGGTGTGAGGACTACAGCGCAGACAGCGCTTTGCACGGTGCATTGTACAGCATCAGCAAGTTGAGATGATCGTCCATGCACAGCTGCACGTGCCCTGCCTTCTGACATATCGACGCGAACGACACACCACGGTTGCGATGTGGTGCAGGTGAGCTTCTGTGGCTGGTGCCCTGGAGCAGTGTGCTGGCACCAGAGCTGCGCTCCGGAGATGCACGGCAAGTACATATCCACTTGCGGCGGCCGACAGCGCCGCACAACGTCAAGTGCAGGTCGGAGCAGCAGGCGGCTGAGCTGCATGCTGCGGTGCAGCGACACCTGGCAGCCATGCAGCGCGACGCTGACCAGGACCGTGAGCTCAGCGGCGGTGCCGTCGAAGACGCAGGCATGCCTGCTGAAACGGTGCGTTAGCAACATGCCACCTGTCGGTGTCACGAAGATTTCTTCATGAGATGTGCTGCCCATGACTCGGCTGTGACTGCAGAGCTGCAGATGGATGGAATGCATGGACCAGACTGATTGCAAGGCAGTATTGTTATTTCGAGTGTTCGTATAGGGCCAGGTGCTGCCGCTGAAGCTGCCCAGCATGGACTGGGCGGTCGTCGCGCACTTGGGCCGCAGCGACGCGTGCAACGACGTCGCGACCATCTGGCGCCCCGTCGGCGCTCCGCGCTACTTTTGCATCGGCGACGTCCTGCGCAAAGGCCGCGAGCCCCCCTCGACCCCGGCCACCATGTACCTGAAGAACCCCCAAGTGGAGGAAGGGTCCGCAGCGGCATTCGCGTTTCCGGAGAGCTACCATTTGGTGTGGCGCGAGTTTGGGGTCGCGAATAAGAAGAAGCTGACGTTGTGGCGCGCGCAGCCGCCGCCAGGCTACGCTGCAATTGGAAGCATGGCGTCAGAGCGGCTGGAGCCGCCGGCGCGGACTGCAATGGTCTGCGTGCGCGAGGTGCGCTGCTTTGCACCAACACTGGCGGAGTAGACAGGTCACGCTCACACGCGTCACCCACGGGTTACAATCGTTGTCTGTGGCTGCTCAAGCCCGTTTGGATTGCACGCGCAGGTCAGTAATCACAGCGGCGGTTTCGACATGGTCGAAGGCAAACTTGGTACGCTTGCAGGACCTAGTCAAGCCAGCGCAGTGCTGGAGCTCCCCAACTTGGCAGGGGCGCAGCTCTGATGAGATGGAGTGGCCGGTGTCTTGCTGGCAGATCGACTCTCCATCAAGCACCTTTGCGGCGCTGCGCACAGCTAGCGCCAGAGCGCGGGATGTGACCGTGTATGATGTGGACTTGACCGAGGCCACTGGTGGTGGAGCACGGTGAACTGTGGCGGAGATGGCTTTGACACGTGGCAGAGATGCTCCGGCAATTGCGTTTGCAAGGATGGAATGTGGTTGGTGATGACGAGTGCCGCAAATGGGCACTGGGCAAGCCAGAGAGCAGGCTGAAGCTCATCAGGGGCAGCTGCAATTGCTTGGTGAATGTAGCGGTGTAGTTGATGAGGAAGCCTCGGGTCTGTCATGCATGCTGACTAGCTTTCAAAATGACGAGTTGTCGCTGTCTACTATCTGTTGGGCGGGATAGGCACCACACACATGACAGAAGAGTGCTGTTGGCCGTGACAGTTGGTACCCACAGCCCACGCATGGCCTGTCACCAAAGCGTGTCTTGCCCGTCACACCCTCCGGAAACGCTTTGCAGAATGTGCGCCAGTACACAAGGTGTTCTGCATCACGTATGACCACATGTGCTTCTGCTTTGAGCCTAGCTTGCTCGCTTTTCAACTCATCATCAGGTATCTGGCTGCTCCAGAAGTCAGCTTGACTCAAGCGCGTGCTGCCGCTGCCAACTTCAATGGGATCTTTGCGGCGCCATGCGCTGAGAGCAACGCCGTCAAATGCCTGCCGCAGAGGCAGCTTGCCGGTTAGCTGCAATGTGCGCTCACCGCCTGGCACTGTCTCAATGTATGCCTCGCTGATACAAGTGCCGCGCTCTGTCGAGCCAAGCGCCCAGTGCGCAAAGTCGTCGCGCATGTACAGGCTGTGTGCAGTCAACCCCAGTGCTTGCGCAAGCCGTGGCGCTGAGAACGTCCACTCTGCGCACATCTTGGCGCGCGCAGCGCACCACTTTGTGCCGTTTTGCTCCCGCCAAGTGAAGCTGTAGCCACCAAGCAGCTCGTCTGCAGCGTCGCCCGTCCAAGCTTGGCGAAAGCCAAGTGCGGCGGCGGACTGAAGTGCAACTGCCACCACCATCGCATTGCGCAGCTCCATGCCGTCAAATGTCTGCAGGGTGCGCACGCACAGTGGAAGCGCTTGCTCTAGTAGTTCTTTGAGTGTGATTTGGATGAGGTGGTGCGGCAAGCTGTGCTGCTGCGCAATTGCGCATGCGTATGGGCGGTCTGACGCCGTGTCAGACGTGACAACTGTGATGGCGGCGCCAAAAGCCACTCCAGCGGCTTTGCATGCCTCAAGCACGCAGCACGTATCGACTCCTCCGCTAAGAATGATACAGCGCTGCTCTGGTGCGCAGGAATGGTCTGCCGCCTCTTGCGCTGCGCATCGCTCAAGCAGGGCGCAACACTGCCGTGCTAGATCAACTGCCATTCTTCCAAACGCTGCACACCACCTTTTGATAGCTGTTCAAGGCACTTTGACGTCCGTTGCTGGCTAGAACGCAGCCCTGAGAATGCTAAGCGGAGGCCTGGTGCACAGGCGTTGACCTGGTTCTGTGGCAAACTGTGCACGACTCGGAGACGCTAGCAGTCAGCGAAACCCAACAATATCAATGCACTTAAAGCTGCATATGTTACACACAAGCTGTCGCTGCGCGCTGAACGGCAAAAGCGCAGACGTGCCGCCGCTGGTCACAGGTGCGTCATGCATGCACCTGTCAGGGCCGTTGCCAGGAAGCCCGCAACTGCAAACAGCTGTAAACGTGACGCCTACCGCCCATGAGCACATGTCAAGGGGCGTGTGACGCTCTGCTCAGCCGTCAACGCCGTCTACATGACGTTCAGACCTACATGCAGCCTGTCTGACATGTCTGCACCGCGACCGTGACCGCACGTCAACGCCCACAGCTGACTGTCAGCCGTATCAACCGGGCAACGTGGCATAGCGGGGAGCATGGTCGAGGCAACAAAGCCCCCGCCGGGAGGGTCAGGCGCGCCAGAGAACAAGCCTCCTGCTGGCGAGCAGAAAAAGTCTCCGCCGAAGCCCAAAACAGAGCCAAAGTACTTTGTGCATTCCAAGAAAGTCGTTGATGGCGTTGTTATCGCGTGGGCGCTGTGTACGCTCGCAATTGCACGCTGGTTCCGCCCTGGCTTTTGGAGCACCATCGTGTATGCTGCGGTCGGGCTGCCCATCGGCATCGCACTGTCTTTCCTGTTTTACGCAAGGCAGAAAAAGAAGGCCAAGCTCCGGCAGCTGGTGCGTACAACTGCACCTGGGACTTGTCCAAGCTGTGCACCTGGTTGACTGTGCCGCAGGCGCAAGCTGCTATGCCTGCACTGCAGGCTGGCAAAGGCAGCTTTATGTGCTCTGTATGCCAGAACAGCGGTGGGTTGAAATTCCAATTGAAACAGCGTCACGCCAACGTGTCGTTGACAGCTCTGTACCTGACCAGTCCAATGCTAGGTCTAGCCTGCGTTGCTTGGCCTGCGCCATACGCAGTCAAGTTAATGGTTGCACACGTCACAGCGCAGCTGACGTTATTGACAAGCTTCAGCCGTGCAGTGGAATGTCCAGCCAGGCGCCAAAGGCCTCAAGAGCATTCTTGGGCGGGTGCCTACATGGGTGTCGGTGTCGCACAGTGAGAAGTGTGAGGTGTGCCCTGCGCGCTGCTCTGCTAGTAACTCTGCTAGCAACTACCTGGAAAGGTTCCATCTTCTTAATGTCAAAAGTGGCTTAAACCTTTTAGGCATCTGCCGTCTATGGCTGTCTACAATGCCTGCACAGCAAGCATTTGCTCGTGGCCACATGCATGGCACGCCAGCTTCAAAGCAGTTGACAGCCCTGCAAAGCGAACGGTCCCAACACCTTGCTAGGGTCCGTATGCAGTGGATCAATGCGATGCTCTTGGAGATGTGGCCATACTATGACATCGCTGTCTGTGACATGCTGAAGGTGCGCTTCTTTCAGCTTGTGCAAGTACGGTCACAAATGCCCGCCACTGCCTCGATTTCAAAGCGATTGTGTACCATCTCATTGGCGCTCAAATCCCAGTGTTGCTGTGCATCACGAGCTTGATATGCCCGCAGCTGCCGTTGGCACACAGAACGGGCCTGAAGCAATCGGGTGCGTGCGTGCAGGAGCAAGTGCAGCCCATCTTTGACAGCTTGTCGCCGCCAGGCATGAGCCTCACGTTTGCCAAGCTGCAATTTGGCGACGCGCCGCTGCGTGTCGAGGCTGTGCGCATGGACCGACAACGGTACGATGGTGTGTACCTAGAGATGGATGTAAGATGGGCGGGCGAGCCAGAGTGCAAGCTCAAGGTTGGCGTCAAAGGGTGCGCAAATTTGCTTTTGCGCAGTGCAGACTGCTCAAGGTCAGAGCGCCACAACCGTTTGCTACTTGATGTGCAGTATGCGCAAGCGCACCGGGTGAGTAACTGCTGGAGATTAGATGTGCTCTGCAGACCGTTTTGCAGCCCTGCACGTCCAAGCTGAACTTCAGCTTGCATGTAGCGTTCATGTTGGTACTCTTGGTGTGCAGGGCAGAGCTGCAGCCCAAGATCACGCACATCCGCGCCGTCGCCACTGTTGGTGTTCACCTCAAGCCACTTGTAGACGAGATCCCTGCCTTTGGTGCCGCGATCATCACACTTGAGAAGATGCCCAAGCTATCGTACAACATTGATCTTGGCGCTGCGTTTGGCAAAGTGCTGGGCGGTGGCATTGAGCAGTTCCTGGACAATTTGCTGCCAAATATCATCGAGGGTTTCTTGGTGTGGCCGGAGCGAATTGTGGTGCCGATCTTAGATGAAGATGTAACTGGGCCTCTGACGGACCTGATGCTGCGGCACAAAGGCATCATCAAGGTGCCTAGCCTCATTGAGTGCAGTTGATCAAAGTCTGTGGCTGCATGTCTCACGTGCATACCGCCCATGTTGTTTGGTTTGTCCCCATCTATCTATTGCCCTAGGAAGTGGCTCACCAGCAGATGCCTTCCTTCAGCCTCAACTCCATTGCGCAATTTGGTGCCGCTTTTAAAAGTAGACAAACACCATGTGTGAGGGATGAGCAGGTGGAGGTGCTGGAGGCGCGGGACATTCCAAGGATGGACAGGATGGGGACAAGCGACCCCAGCGTCACCATCTTCACAGACCCCAAACGCAAGCTCGACACGAGCACAAAGAAAAACACGCTCAACCCCAAGTGGAGCGACGATCCCATGTTCCTCATGGTGCAGGTGCGCACGTCCATGTGCTGCATCGCATGTTCGCTGTGCCAGTGTGAGTAAATTTCGCCTCGCCCAGGAAGTCTACAAGGTGAAAGCTGATTTGCGCATTGATGCCCTCTGTGCGCAGTTTCACTCATCTGTGCTGGGGTACGGAAGATTGAAACGTGTGTGTGTCTGCACAATGGGTCTGAGTGTTTCATGTTCATGGTCAGCCGCTGCAAACAAAGTGGCATGTTTGTTCAACGCGCCGACAGACAAAGGGTGTCCAGGAGCCGGAGTCGCAGTACATGCGTTTTGAGATGTTTGACACCGACTTTGTGAGCGCGAAGCAGATGCTCAAGGTCAACTTTGTCAAGGGCGTGGCTGACACGTTCAACAGCAAAGAGTCCATGTGCAAGGGCGCCGTCTTCCTACGCTCGGTCTGCTTGGATCACCCTGGTGAGACAATCGAGCGCTGGTTCCCTCTTGGCACCGATGACTGGTCAGCCGATGATGGACCGGTGCGCCATCTGTGCGTGACACCTCGTTTTGTTGCTTTAGCGCTTGTCACTGCGCTTGCTGTCCGGCTGGCCTACTTGCTGGCAAGCTCAGCGGGTAATGTGGAAACAATATGTGCACGTGCTTTGGCAAAGTAAAGTATTTCATGAATATGTGAGTGAGCAGGGTAAGGATGCTGGGGAGTTGAAGCTACGCATGACTTACGTGCCCCTGCCACGCTGCAACCCTCTGGTTGGTGACTATGGTGCTCTGTTTGTGTACATCAGAAAAGGCCGTGATTTCCCGCGCATGATCCCCAACGTCGAGCACTCTTGCAACCCTTACTACATTGGGAAAGTGGGCGACCAAAAGGATGAGGGCCAGCCTGTGTACAACACTTGCGTACGTTCCACTTGCTTGCTGTGCACAATTGCACAATTGCAGATGGCATCGTGCACGATTGCACACAACAAATGTTGAATGTCACTTGCAAGTGAGATCACGATTTGTTGCGATGGAATCCTAAAGTTCGTGGCTCAAAGCAGTCAGGGTGCACCAACATCACAGCGCTTGACGAACGCATGTCCTTCTGCAGGAACCTGACTGGGGCAATGCAAACCTGGCCTTCTACAATGTTCCAAACACAGAGGAGGTGCGTTTGCGCTTCAAGAACAAGCAGTCTGGTGTCAGCATTGGCGGCTCAGATGAAGACTTGGGCTTTGTCAGCATCGAGATCAAAGACATCAGGCACTCGAAGTACAGGCACCAGCGGGGCAACTGCTTTGACGAATATGAGCTGCAAGACGCTGACAGTGGCTATGTCACGATTGAGTGCCTGTTTGTTGCATACTTCTGATCGAGGCAGTATGCAATCTGAGGCGACTGCCAAGTCACAGACATTGTGCTTTCGCAGCAGAGGCACAGTCTTCACCTGTTTGCACAGGCAGGACGTACACCACACGTGCATAAGTGCAAGTACCCAAACGTACATGTCTGGCACAGTAGGTTCTGGACATCTGCTTTCTGGCCTGCAAGACTTGCCACTGGCGCACATGAGAACTGACCCCCCACACTAAGCTTCACTTGTGTCCAGATGCACTCACGCTGCCGTGAGCTTGCAGCACTGTCGTGCAGCTACCATGACCAAATCTTTCTGCACGATTTTGCAACGGGTCCTATCTCTGCTTGCACACGCAAGCGCTCTGCAACAACAAGGCTGCAGGTCGTCTCATTCTTGTCTGTATTCTGACTTCAGTTGAAGTCAGAATACTCGATCATCTCGAAGCCCTTGTCTGAGCTCATGTACAAGCTGCTGCTTGCTACTTCTGCATTGTCTGACCAAGCTCTGGCGCCACGCTTCCAGAGTGCGTGTTGTTGTGCTTCCCAACGCAGATCTTCTGCTGCTTCATGATGGCGTCTGCTATGGCCTCAGCATCTTCCCAACCATAAATGATCAGGTGCTTACGGCACGCGCCACAGCAGAAGCTACCGCCATACACAACAAGCGCCTCGCCACAGATGCCACACCAGTCGGGGCAGAAGGACCAGTGAGTGCACGCCGGGGAGCACATGGTTGCATGGGCTGCATTGTGGGTGATCTTGCGGTCAAAGTAGACTGTCGTGACATTGTCGCCAGTCTTCCAAAGGCACGACGAGGGCTCGTTGTACTCAATGCGGTTCTCATACACCTGCTTGCGCACACCAGTCTGTGATGGCTGCCTGGTGCGCAGGGGCAGCACAGTATTTTTGCAGAACAATATGAGAGCAGATCAAAAGCAACAAGCACAGCACGTGCAGCCAAGGAAGCCACACAAGGGATTAGCATGCAACATACATGTGCGAAATACAAATACATACATGTGCAACAGCTGGCAACATGACAGCTGGCATAGGTGCATGCCAGTACATCAGCGACATGGCACAAGCTTGCGCACCGTGATGTAGCCACGTGATGCTAGCTCAGAGCAAGGCGCAAGGACATTGCAGCCTAGCATTGCCATGATCTTGATGTATACCTGCAGAGACGGCGCGATGGCATGGCCAACCATTCAGTTGCAACTTTAGTCAAGTGTCAACACGATAAGAACCAGAACAGAACGCATTGACGCGCCAGGACTTGGAGTCATGTCTTGTGAGCCGTTGACAGTACAGCAGCTGCAGCTGTGCGCGGGGGACTTGCCTCATACTTTGGGGACTTGCCCACATGGTAGACAGCTTTTGGCATACCGCCATTCCGGAAGTAGCTGTGAATGATGTCTTGGCCTTTCATGATGCCTCACCTGCATTTGACTATCACTGATGCCTGATTCAAACAGTACCAGGCATTGCAAGGCAATGCACCCAGCCAGACTACTATCAGGCATGTCCAGACATGCAATGGACGCTTGCCACGGCGCGCCTAATGCCGCGAAGGGGGCATGGCTCGGCAGGCTAACGCTGGCGTGTTTGCAAGATGTAAGCCAGGACTCAAACTTGGTAGAGGTCAGCCGGGTGCAGTGCGATGGGCAGGGCCTCAATGCGACTCTCATGCATCACAGCGGCCACAATCACAATACAGAGTCCAGCAATCTATCGCCAAAATTTTTATAGTAATTACTCTGAGAGTAATTACTCTGAGAGTGTCTCACGATGTGCGGCGTACAGATGATGTTGCACAGCCCAAAGATGATGGTGCATAGCCTGTAGAGCAGGAATGTGGACAGGCAGGTGGTCAGCTGACTCTGGTCGTTGGACAGAACGGTCAACAACAAAATGATGCGAAAATTGTGATGCGCGACACCTGTTGACAACGATGAGCTTGATGGCGACCCTGCTTCAGGCTTCAAGACTCGGAGGACTGCCCGGGACTGAGTCGTCAGGGTGTGGACTTGCGTCAGAACTATCAGCATGCACGTGGTCCAGGCTGCCCGCATTGGTATGAAGACTACGCCCTCCGAGAAGAAGGAGCCACCATCATACAGTCGCACTGCTTGCATGGTAGCCCTGTCCGCAGATCGGACACGCCCATGGAGATCGGACATCATGATGCCCAAGAAGGGCATGGAGTGTCCCGACATCGATTTACCCTTTCAGACAACACACAGATACGACACCGAATCAGCTGCTACCTCAAACCTTTCCAGCTAGCAGACATTTCATATGCTTGACTTCCACATACAGTAGCACGCGCTTCACAGATGCACCATCTTCGCGCAGGCAAATTCTACATAGCATTCTGTACAGAACCCAGACTGACATCAACCTCTGCATTGCACAAGCACGCATAACACCTCAAACAGGATCTGCATGCAGGCAGTGACTGAAGAATGGCAGCTGCTCAGCGAGCAGGCAGCTCGCCAGCAGCGCGCATGACAGCCACCTCATCCTTGCGCGCAAAGCGGCCCTTGATGCGCGGCCGCACTTCAGCATACGCCTTGCGGCTTGCATAGCGGATGGTCTTCTTGAAATGGCGCTTGCGCTTCTTCTCGCGGAAGCGCTGCAGCTTCTCCTGCCGGCTCGCCAGCATTTGGCTGCGCACCAGCGGGTCCATCGGCCGCAAGCTCTGCGGGATATAGTTGTCGATGTTGAGCGGTGGCTCTGCCATCTCGTACTTGACCGCCACTGTTGGGGGCGCATGGTGGTACTGCATCATTTCGTGAGCTGGCACGTAGACCATGTCATGCATTGGCATGCACATGCTGGGAGGCGCTGTAGCTGCTGGCGGCGGCGTGGCTGGCGCAGCCCTCTGTCGCTGCTGAACGGGCTGCTGCAGCTGTGTTGACGCCTGCCTCTTGAGCACCGGCTCATCTGGCACCAGGCTGTCAAGAAGGTCGGACGGCAAGCGATCCAAACCAACATCCAGGCGGTCGAGCCATGCAGGGTCAAGGTCGCCCAACTGCACAAATTCGGAATGATGAAGCCAGCCCAACCCTAAAGTCACCACACAGCCAGCAGCGGACAAGCCTCACCATTCACACAAGTTCAACAATGGCATGCGCTTGTCAAACGCTGCTTGCAAGGCGCCAGGCATCATTCACAAGCTCTTTCGGCGGCTCTGCACTATGCTCAGAATGCGAGACGCACGTCAAGATCATCTGAGATGAACCCCTTGCCAAAAAGCGCCTTGGCATCGAGAGGGTTCGCTTCATCTTGCGGCACGCAGGCGTCGACATCTGGCACAAGGAAATCGTTGTCTACGGACGACCTGTCCGCCAGCGGCGAAGACTTCTGCATGCACACAAAGCAATCAGCATTGCATATCATGTCCCGTATTATGTGCACCATGAACATACTCTGCACTGCGGCTTTGCCGTACCAAAAGGGGTTCGCCAAAAGATGACATCAAAGGTGCGCGTACCTGCGAGTTGGGCCTGCTCGCGCCGTTCGGGCCCAGCTCTCCATGCACAGGCATGTGGGACCCTTCCATCCAGTTGATGGGTACTCGACGATGGCGCGAAGCCAGCGTGTTGGCGGAGTGTATCTGCAAGCGCGTTCGATTGAGTCGTAGCCGACGAACCGACGGATAGTACTTTTGACTGTTACACGACGCTCCAAATGTTACAGCAGCAATAAAACAAGCTCTGCATGCCCACCTGCTTGTCGCACGCGCCGCACAGCTGCGCGCTATCAGCACTGCAGTACCAGACTGCAGGCTGCTCTGCGCAGACCACACACGCGCCACCAGGTACAAGCGCCGCCATTCTCTTATTGATGCAGCTACGTCAAGCGATGAAGGCGACGAAGTCAGCTGCAGAGTGGGCGCGGAAGGCGGGGGCACGAAAAGTCGACTGATTGGGTGATCCGAACGTGCTGGCGGATGTTCGTGCAGAGGGACGATGGTAACTGGTGCAGAGCATCCACGTCCTGAACCTGATCAGCAAAAACAGAATGACACACTTTCGAGCTTGCAGCACTACCGCTTTCAGCGGTGAGCCAGCGGCCGCGCGCGTCGCAGCCGAGATTGAAATCCTTCGTGAAAAGTAGCAGCAGCAGGGGGTCGGGTTGGTAATCAAAAGTGGTCAGCCCGGCCATGGCACGGGTTTGTGGAAACAGCTGACATCAGAGCTGGGATCACCATGCGCTCAGCGCGACTGCGGTTGCGGTGCCCAGCGTCACTGCGATGAGTGCCGCTCGGACCTCGTGGCGGACGCCACGTCCGCGCCCGGCCTGCCACTGTGTGTCTGTGATGTCTTCTTTAAGAACTACGAGTCTGGAGTCGGTTTGCGTGTCATTGCCGTGCATTTCGGACATTGCGCTGGGCGATTTTTGACACACGTTTTTGACACACGTTCTTGACACACATTTGGCTGACACTGTCACTGACACGTTTTGTCGTATCACGCGATACGGCTTGTGTGCCTGATTATTTGGTGATTGCATGCCCTTATCATTCGGTGCTTGCCTGCCTGATTTCTGCTGGTGATTGCCTGATTTCTGCTGGTGCCTGATTTCAGCACTAATTTAGGCGCCGGGCCAACTGGCCCGAGCCCCCGCGCCACGCCATGCCACGCTGCTGACGAACCGCGCACTGCCACGATGACAGACCGCGCTCGAGCGCGCACCTCATCCTTGATTGAGCAAGTGGTTCACTGACTGTGATCACGCAAGTGCTCATGAGTCCCACGTTCGAACGGTGCTGCTCAAGTCCTGCGGTTTGGAAGTGGTACAAGTGGTCGCTAGGTCGCTTTGTCGCCGCGCACTTGTCGGTCACGCATTCTTTGACATCTCTGTCGACCGCAAGCTTGGGCCATGGTGCGTGCCAGTGTCAGCGCATCTATGTTTTGACGTGAGGTAGGTCGCTGTGCTGCGCTCTCACTGGTGTCAGTACCGCGATTGCGCCTTGTTGCAAGCGGTTGATCTTCTGGCTGTCAGCTTGTCTAGGTTATACCATGATCTGTATTTTTCCATGTGAAGAATATACTCCAATGCAACGGTCGTGCTTGCTCGCATCCTGTCATTGGTGCGGTTAGCGCGTTGTGCAAGGACTTTGCATACTGCTTGGCTCATAAGTGCACCCTGCGACCTGCCAGTGACAGCCATCATGATAGCGTGTGCAAAGGCGTTGCATAGACATCGGCACGTGGCTGCTCAATGACTGGATGGAGTTCTTATCGCTGCAGTGTGCACTATGTCGCTGCAGTAACGTCGTACACTTGACGTGCATCAGCCATGCAGAGTATCAAACTGAGTGCGCATTGCTGCGCAATGCCGCCTCTTCTTTCCCGTGTTGCCGCCGTCGCTCATTCTCATACACGCCGCTCTGCTATTGTAGCGCTGAGCGCCGCCACCTCTTGATGTCTCCATTGCTCTACATCTGCGCTGCTGCGCCCGCCACCTCTTGATGTCTCCATTGCTCTACATCTGCAACACTGGGTGCCGCCATGCCCCCTCGTCTCCACCTCTCGACAGCTGCGCTTTTGCGCGCTGCTACCTCTTCTCGTCTCCGCTCTACATTTGCGGCGCTGCCCGCCGCCGCCTCTATGGCTATGTTGCTTCTCGTCGCCACCTCTCCGCCGCTCTGCAGCTGCAATGCTGCGTTCTGCTATCCCTCTTCGCCTCCGCCGCTTCGCATTTCTAGCGTTGCGTGCGACCACCTCTTCCGTTTTCCATCCTTCTACATATGCTGCGCTACGAGTTGCCACCTCTCCTAGGCTACACCGCTCCGTTGCAGCGTTACTGCGCGCCGCCACGTGATCTTGCCTCCGCTGCTCTGCAACACACTTGCCACGTGTCACGCAACGAGCGATGCTGTGCTGGTTTATGACCACCTGTGTTGCTGCGCACCACGCGGGCTCATGTCAAGACTTGAACATTAGGCGCCAAATGCAACAATGTCACGTTTGAGGATGTTCTGATTGCAGGTCTTGGTTCTAGGCGCAGGCAGCTTCTTTTGCCGTCAGCTTGCGCCGCGTCTCCGCTGCTCTACATCTGTAGCATTGCACTCCTGCATCTCTCGCCACCTCCGCCGCTCTGTGCTTGCGTCGCAGCGCGCCGCCGCCATCTTTCCGCTTCGCCGTCGCTCTGCACCTACAATGCGGCGCGCAGCCACCTCTCCCCACCTCCGCCGCTCCACGCCGGCGTTGCTGCATGCTGGCACCTGTCCCCCACCTCTGCCGCTCTACGCTTGTGTTGCTACGCGCCGCTGTCTTTCCGCTTCTCCGTCGCTCTGCACATACAACGCTGCGCGCAGCCACCGCTCCCCATCTCCGCCGCTCCACGCTGGCGTTGCTGCGCGCCGCCATCTTTGCGCTTGTCCATCGCTCTGCACCTACAACGCGGCGCGCCGCCACCGCTCCGCTCCTCCGCCGCTCCACGCTGGCGTTGCTATGCGCTGGCACCTGTCCCCACCTCCGCCGCTCTATGCTTGCGTCGCTGCGCACCGCCATCTTTCCGCTCCTCTGTTGCTCTGCTCCTACAACGCTGCGCGCAGCCACCACTCCCCATCTCCGCCGCTCCACGCGTGCGTCGCTGCGCGCCGCCGTCTTTGCGCTTCTCTGTCACTCTGCACCTACAACGTTGCGCGCCGCCACCGCTCGCCATCTCCGCCGCTCCACGCCGGCGTTGCTGCGGGCTGGCACCTGTCCCCACCTCCGCCGCTCTATGCGTTCGTCGCTGCGCGCCGCCATCTTTCCGCTTCTCCGTCGCTCTGCACCTACAGCGCTGCGTGCAGCCACCGCTACAATAGCGCATGTAAGCGTTCTTGAACACAAAGTTCATGGCAAAGCGCAGCACCTTGGCACGCTGAGCGGGGTTGCTCTGTCCTCCCTGTGACATTCGTTTCAGGTGGCCGCCCACTGTGGCTAGAGCTTGATCTTGTTGAATGTTCGCGTACAGTCCCTCAACATCACCAGTGATCGAGAAGAGGCTGTCAACCTGTGACGGTGTGAAAGTCAGCTCTTCAATGTCACGCACAAGCTCTGGAGTGCTGGCTGAAATGTCAGGGAAGGTGCGCACGACATCAGGTTGCAGTTTTTTGGCTGCAACGTGTGCCAAAGGCGACGTGACCCAGCTATGTGCGGCCACGATGGGCCGGAGCGCAGGCGTGGGCTTGTGCACTTTGATAATGCCGTAGAACACAGGTAGCTCGTAGTCACGTGCATGCTTTAAGTACCCAAGGATCACCTTGCCAAGCTTGGACCCAAAGGCCAGCTCGATCAGTTCTTTGTGATCCTCTAACAGCTGCAGTGTTCAACGCATGTCCCCACATGCTCAGGGTGGGGTCAGTCAAGGCCTTGCTCGCATCCGGTCCCCTCATCATTCAACAGAGCCATGGCCAGCGGCTGGACCATCGCCTGCATGCCGGACGTCTCGTCAGCTCACAAGAGTGGCTTGACCACAAATGCCTGTCATCTCCGCCGCTCCACGCTGGCGTTGCTGCGCGCCGCCATCTTTGCGCTTGTCCATCGCTCTGCACCTACAACGCGGCGCGCCGCCACCGCTCCGCTCCTCCGCCGCTCCACGCTGGCGTTGCTATGCGCTGGCACCTGTCCCCACCTCCGCCGCTCTATGCTTGCGCCGCTGCGCGCCGCCATCTTTCCGCTCCTCCGGCGCTCTGCACCTACAACGCTGTGCGCAGCCACCACTACAAGGTTTGGGCATGCCCCATAGCTGCTCTGGGCCGACTTGCAGTGGTCCATAGTGTGCCCCATAGACCTATGGACCGGTATGCGCCCCATAGCGGTCAGCTATGGGGCTCCCACGGCTGGCAGGCTTTGGGGCTGCACAGCCTTGCCAGAAAACATGTCCCACGCGTACGCCTTAGCCCCTGAATCTCTTGCAGCTCAGCCTTTTGCACAGTAGCGACATTTTTGTGCTCTGTCACGGTTGAGGCGTCCAGGGCTGTGCCATCTCCGTGCATCAGCTACAGTGGCCTATGCAGCTGAGGTGCAAACAGTATAGGTGCGGCGGCATGCTGTCCCCTGACAAGACTACAGAAAGCAGTCCTGATATACTGGTCGTGATGTACAGGAACCCAGGTAGGCCATGCCTTTCCTGTGACCCTGTTCGAAGACAAGCTTCCCAATTGCAATGCTGCTGTTGGCTGTGCCACTGCAAGCAACCAAACTGCAACAAGCAGATATGGCAATCAGCTGAAGCTGTGTTCAGTCATGCCATTGCAGGCATGCCAAACACTGCCACTGACTGCTGGGTGTCAGGCCTTGGACGTGCACTTCAGTTCTTGGACGTCATGCTGGCAGTCAGCGCAGCCTCACGGTACTCAAAGAACATTTCACATTTGGCTGTCAAGGAGCCACTTTCGGGACACCATTGTGTCTACAAAGCATCGCTTCGTTGCGGTTGCTCTCGCAAGTCCGAACAGGTCCGTCGTTGTGAACTCTTGCGAGCAGATGCGCTTCGCCGCTGTCACGCTTGTGTTGTGCGAAACGGGCAGCCTCGATGCAATCAGATACTCCTCAGATCAAAGCATAGGATGCAACTTCGCACCTCGCCGCACCGCCCACTTCTTGTTTCGACTATGCAACTCCGGCCCAGCTGCACTGCAGCCTGCCACACTGGTCACGAGGTCTGCGAAAACCGCGATATTGTCGTATGCCGTGGAACTCCTCCGAGCACACTGAACCATATTGAATAAGACTGATACCTCCGAAAAGAGCGTTCCAATGCGCGTATTTTCATAGAAAGACATCTGCTTGACGCTTTGGCAATCGACGCCATGTGACCCGATTGCATGCCGCGGCCTGGCCGCGGCCAGACAGACAACCTGTTGAGCGGCCTCCATGCGGCAATTGAGAAGCCCGCGGAAGTACATTAGCACACTCATGTGTTGAGCACAGCATGGCAAGGGATTTGAGCTGCAAATGGGCCGTCTCAGAGCTGATCTGAGCACTGCATCTGGCTGAAGCAGCTCCAGCCTTTGGCCCATCTTTGGCCGTATCCGGCAGCAACAAGGGCTCTTGGGCTTCAGCAAAGCTGGATACGACCCTCAGTAGCGCTCACGACTGTGTCGGACGCTTTCTAGGCTAGCTAGCTGGTTGTGACTGTTCGTCTCCATGGCTCATCAGCTTGCCAAAGACCACTCAACGAGCAGATGGAGCAGATTGAACAATAGAAACACGCGCATTGAAACGCTCTTTCTGATGCTACCAGTCTCGCTCAATATGGTTCAGTGTGCTCGGAGGAGTTCCACGGCATACTGGTCTGAGAGATCTCATGGCCAGTGTGCCAGACGGCTACGCTTGCACGCATTCCGCTGATGATCCTTGAAGAAGTGGTTCACAACTCACTGGCGCCAGGCTGAATCAATAGTGATGCTGCCATGGCAGTGCACGAAGCCAACCCAGAGGCTGACGGTGTCTGTGACTTTGAGCTCAGGTGGCAGCATACCTGTGGCTGTTCAACAGCTGAAGCAAGGTACGCCAGGTGATCTTGAGGGTCGTCACATGTTCATGTGCATCACATGTGCTGCATGGTGTTTTGGACCACAACCGCAACTGGCTGCCAAGCCCAACGCATGCTGCTAAGCGAAATGTTTGTTGTGCACTTGTGCATGTCCGTGCTCAGTGACAAAGGTTGCTGTCCCGCACCGTATTGCCATTGCTGGCATGCAACTGTGAGCAAATCACACTTTGGGCTTTGCAAGTGGTTAACATCAAAGCCCTACACAGCAAGCAGCTGCGTATGCAGCAGCGGTGCCGCCTTTGCGTGCTGAGCAGCCAGCTGCAGTTGTGCCACACTTGGCAGCCACATTCCAGAGCAACATGCTGTATATGGCTTAGCGCTTGACGCAGATGATGAGCCAGGCCGTGCAGATCATGAGCACAAACGGCGTGGCCCCACAGCACTCGCTGCCAGCCGCCAGGGCAGCTCAGCAGTCTGCTCTGAACTGTCCGACAGAGTTTGCAATGCTGCCCGCGCTTTGCACTGCAGCCGTCACGTTCAACTCTGAATCTGCAAGCTGAGGTGCCAAGACGCATCCACGCAGTCAGTGCATCGCGTCATGAGTTGCTAGGTGCAAGCGGTCGCGCCTCAGCGCTTGGCACAACCTTGACGGCAATGCAGAACAGTGCATCAGTGCTGCAAGGTGTCATCAGCAAACCAGCAGATGCTGAGCCCACGTCTGCACCACAGGTGAGCTGCAAGCTTTCCCCCTTGCTTGCTGTTGCAGCCAATGTCAAGATGGCACTGCATCATCCATCACTCAATACAAATTGTGAATACATGTGCGTGTTGATCTTCTGCAAGCATGGTGTTCATGTGCAGGCCAATCAGCCCAGCAGTCGCAGATTCTGGTGCGCTGCCAAAGTTTCTTTGCCATTGCTTTGTGCAGCATCTGCAGATCAGTTCAAAACAAGGAGAACAAGTAGTCACTCATGCTATGAGCATGCTGTCCGCTCATTCCTTTGTGCTGATCGCGGTGCTGCAATGAACGGCAAGCACCATGAGTGCAGGCTGCATACACTCAGGCACCAGGTATGGCGCTGATGGGAAGCGAGCTCTGCTGCAAATACGGTGCATTTCGTTCTTTTGCAGTGATGACTTCAAATGTACTGCGTAAGCTGCTGTCAGACTCGCTTCGAATGTACTGCGTAAGTTGCTTTCAGACTCGCTTACAAACTCACTGCCAGAAATGTGTTCTGTGATGCTGTGTTGTGCACTTGGGCAGCAAGCTGAGCTGAGCTGGCATTGCTAGAGTGTTCTGTCCACTGCTTGTTCCTGCTTGAGCAAGCAAGGTCCAGATGATTGTTATGCGTGCAGGCTGCGAACAATGATGCACCAGTCATGCCACCGGCAGCAAGCTCTGTAGCGGTGCGCTTTAGGGCCACGAGCTCCGCATGCAACAGCTGACCATTCATCTCTGCAAGCCAACACTGGTGCCAAGCTGTGCACAAATTCATGCCTGCGCAATGAGCGAGCAGTTTGCAGTCGTGTGAACCGACAGCCAGTGCATCTGCAGAGGTCCATGTCACGCCCCGACCCTTTGCTCAGTCTTTCAACAGTGGCTGAGCCTGCCAAAGAAGCAAAGAAGAAGAAGAAGCCGGTCAAAGAAAATCAGTCAATGGGCAAAGGTAGCAACAGTGCCAAGAAGGCAGGACAACAGAAGCGTAGCAAGCCTCAGAAGGGGCCAATGTCAATTCAAGTGTCTGACGATGACGCACCCATAGAGGCAGCCCCAAGCGGCGTTCGCAAGGTGTGACCAGGCTCAACATGTGTGCGCAGCTGTGCTGACTGTCCCAGACATGCGCTTGCAAAGATGCACTTGCGCTTGAATGAAACAACTATTCTGTGACATGCGCTAATTCCATGCAAGCTACAAACTGCATATATGCATCAAGCGCCAGCGAATGCATCCACTGGTACGACTCTGCTGACATTGGGCTGATGTGCAGTCACAGCGGCGCCGCTGAACGCGCACTTGCGCAATATTCAGCGCAAGACTGGCAGCTCAAGTGTGACAGCCAATGGCGGCGTAGTCTCCCCCGGGGCACACTTGCGCAGCTCGCAAGTGACGTCAAGTCAGGCGGGCGGCAGCCACGCTGCACTCATTCGGTGTGATGAGCAGCTGTATGAGCAAAGATGCCTTTTGTTGCCATGCCGAAGCCGGCACGGCATGGCAGGCAGGCCTGCATTGCAGCTGGCCCAGCAGCTGGGGTGCAGTGCCCCATAGCGCTGGCAGCAGCGGCCCATAGCCCAAAGCTAGCAGGCCCATAGCTTGAAAGTGGCCCAACCGCCGGCCCATAGAAGGCCCATAGCGTCCCCTATGGGCCGACCGTCAACAGCGTTGGGGCGTGTTGCTACTGCGCAGTTGTGAAGCTGCAGGGCACTGCACAGCCCTAGCGACGCAGTGTAAAAGCGTGTTATGAAGCTGTTATTGATTACAAATGCGTGCGGGTCCCTCAGACAACTTGGTAACATCGTGTGAGCACTTGACTGCCAGCACTCCACTCGACGCTTCAGTCCCCCAGATGACAGGCATGCTCTCCAGTGCACAATTCATTGCACGCAAACACATCTCAGATGTTGCCGGTAAACTCTACTGCCGATCATGGCGGTACTGGCGAGCACCAGGGGTATGCAGAGCTGATGTGCCACTCCAAGGTGCAGAGCCACCAAACCTCTGTACAGCTAGGTACAGGTACCCCGCTGCCCAGCAACCTCCCGGAAAGTACAGAACATCATACATGTAGTGTGCATGTGAGTGCTGCGGTGCACATGACGTGACAATGGGCGTGTAGACCTGTTGGTCGGCTCCCTGGTGCTCTGCTACCAAACATGCTTGCAGCCGTGTGCACCTACCCCAGCGACCAGCAGCCCCCCTTCAGGGCTGCTATGTGCGATTGTCGTGCCTGTAGGCGTGTCGCAGTGCCCGTGCAGTGCATGTAGGTGGTTTTGCAGCTGTCTGCATGCTGATCCTTGCTCCTGCAAGTGGCCCATAGGCAGCCCCAGCAAGTGCTCAGCCGGCCCATAGAGCGGCTGCTATGGGGCCTGAGAGCTAGGCCCATAGGCGGCTATGGGGCATGCTGAAACCTTGTAGTGCAAGGAACGCTGAGCGTGGCGCGAGTGGAGGGGAATGGCAGGGTGTGGAAGAAAGGGATGCAGGCACGGGCATACGTGGGTGCACTTGGGGGCACTTCTTTGAGCAATTTCAATGTGACCAGCTCACTGATAATGTGGGCTCAGGCATGTACATGCATTGACTGCAGCGTCGCAGTTTGTCGATTGCCTGCTGAAAGTGCACATTGGTTGGGGGGTTACAGCAATCGAGTTATGGTGCACTGCAAGCAAGTTTGCTGGCAATCGACACGCTCGTCATCACAACATCTGCATGCACGATCAGCCCACCTCTTTGGTGGGCCGATCTAGACCAGTTTGGCAGCAACGGCCGCCGCCATAGGCCATTGCCTGCAACCCCTGCTTCCACACATACCCGTTGCCGCGCACACGCGCCACACTGAGCGCCTCTTGCGCGCGGCGCACAAACACATGCTTCTCCACCCCGCCGGACTCGGCCGCGATCGTCGCGAGCCTGTTGAGCACGCGCATAGCGCCCTTGCCAAGCCTGCCACCCGACTCCATCACCACGGGCACCCACTCGTACGCGCCGCCATCGATGTCGCGGCGGTACTCGTCCTCCTTGTCCTTCTCTCCGATCGCCGCTGCCGCGCCATTCACATCTGCTGATGAGCCTGTGGCCACTGTCCCCTCGAGGATTGCGACTGCCGGCGCGTGCACGATGTTGACGTCGAGCACCAGCAAGCCTTTCGGCATGGCCAGCAGCGCGTCGCCGCGCGCGTCTTCGCGTGCCTGCGCATGGCGGCGCACGCCAGGCCGCATTTGCAGCGCGCGCAGCTTCGGCTCCACTGCTGTCGCTATCCCATCGCAGTGCGCTGCACCGCACCACACCCTATTCAGGTGATCGTGGCGCAGCGTGCGGACGCCGCTGTGTTTGGGGCAGACCAGCGCGTGGTCCGCGTCGCGCGTGCCGCGCGGCACCTCGCTGCAGGGGCAGCGCCCGCCCGCGCTGCCTGACGGCATGACCTGGACGCCGAGCCGGAAGCGCAGCTCCCAGGTCAGATGGGAGTTGGCGATGCGCAGGTTATGCGTGGCAGCACCTCGAGGTATGCGGACGCGTCGCCGCCGGAGCAGCTGCGGATGCGCGCCGCCGCTTGCGCGCCCTCCAGGCTGTGCAAATCTGCAGTGTCGAACATCGACATGAGGCGCGCACGCTCAGCGCCTTGCTGGTGCCGGTTCACCTCGCGCTGCGCTTGCGGCATTGCCTTTTCTATCACCACTTTGGTGGGTGCGCGCTGCTCCTCGGTCCACACGCAACCTGCCGGCGGCTTGAAGTCCTCGCTGCCTGGCACGGGGTGGGGGGGGGGGCGCAATGGGCTAACCGAATGAATGTGTGAATCGCCCCGAACTGCGACAGTGCCAACACGTGGTGGAAGTGGTGCAGTCAATTTTTCACCACAATATGATGCAGCGGCTCCTACACATAGTGCGCGTTGCCAAGTTTGCCACCGCAGCTGACTGCGGCTTCATGCAGCAATGGCCTGGCGCATGGCCCGGCATGCGCACCACATACATGCTCATTGGGCAATCACAGCAACTGCTAGCAGACAACAGATTGGACATGGTTCCAATAGTGGAATAGAATAGAATAGTGGAATAGAATAGGGGATAGCACCCACCTGAAAGCGCAAAAACTGAAAAAAGGCGCAGTTCCTAATAAAGTCAGAAATCTGAGATATCTGGGAATGCTCGTCCCGCTTGGCGAATAAATGTGGGACATCTGAGAAATGTGAGAATTCTCATTCTGATTGATGACTGATTGTCAGATATACGAGAGTCCAGAAAAGCATCATCTCGCTCGGTGCGCAAATGTGTGTTTTCTGAGCAATCTGAGATTTGTCATTCCTCATTCTTACAAAATCTGAGCACTCTGAGCATTCTCATCCCGTTGGTCACCAAATGTAAGAAATCTCAGAAATCTGAGATTTCTTACTCCGTTTGACAGGCAAACCGAGACATCCGAGAAATCTCAGAATTCTCGGTTTGCTCGGAGCGCAAGTGCGAGGTTCTTGAAAATTAAGAGAGTCCTCATCTTGCTCGGTGTGCATGAACGAGAATTCTGAGAATTCTCATTTTGCATAGTGTCCAAAGTGATAATTCTGAGAAAGCTGATTGTTTTTCAACTATCCGGCTGGATATTCTCTGGGAAAGTGAGATCTGTCTGCAATGAGTAGTGCCTAATAAGAACCAGACACCCTATTGTTTCTCACAAGTCAGAACACAGTGTAAGTTCAATCATTAGACATGCATGCAACTTTCTCAGATTGTTCGACTCAGTGCTTTGTCACTATGTTGGTCCCGGCCTTACCACCTCACGGCCTCAGCAAGGCTTGCTACATGAGTGCAATGCCATCGCTACTGCTGGTAGGGGTCACCCCCGGCCTGCTTCAATACATCAACACCAGGTGTCTTCGACCCGGCGGGAACCCCGTCAAGAAACGAAAATTTTAGCTTTTCCCGTTGGCCAGCGAAGCTGGCCTACGGGAAAAGTCCGTCAAGTTGCAGTGCTGGACGGGCGAAATCCGGCAAGTGGCGAAGGGTTGACGGGCAGGCCGTTGGCCGCTGCGCGGCCAACGGGCAGCCGTTGGCCGCTGCGGCCAACGGCGCGACGAGAGCGAGCGAAGCGAGCGCGAGGAGCAAGCTGCCGGTCCCGCGCGAGCGAAGCGAGCGCGCGACGAGTGCGAGCGGAGCGAGCGCGAGGAGCAAGCTGCCGGCCTTGGAGCGTACGGCTTTGACATGACAGACAGCTGCCATAATGCCGTTCAGCCCTTGGCCGTTCGCAAGTATGCAAGCATATCGGACTAGCTGTAGTTTTCTTTGTCGTCATCATGAAGCCCTTTTTAGCGAGTCAGCCCCGGAGCGACGAGGGCGCTTCAACTTCAAAAGCAGCTCGACCAGCTTTGCCTGTCCCGCCTTCTGTAGCAAAGCGCAAGGGCCAGACCTCGAGCAATCAGACCAGCAAGATAGCAAGATCAGATTCGCTAGAGCCTGTTGTTCCGCTCTCTGCTGACAAGTTCGCTGATCGGCAGAAGAAGTACTCTTGGGCAAGTACGCTTGGGCAAGTACTCTTGGGCAGTGTACCGAGGTGTCAAAGACAACAAGCATGTCGTGTCTGCTGCAGCTCGTTTGATACGTGTTTGACAATAACTTGTACCAGGCAATGCATTGTACGCGTTCTACCGGCGAGCGGAGCGAGCTGCCGAGGGCGAGCGAAGCGAGCCCGAGGCAGCGAGCGGAGCGAGCCCCCGTCGACACAAAAGCACTTGACGGCCAGCCCGTCAAGCGGCAGGCACTTGACGGGCACAGCCCGTCAAATTTTCAGACCCTCAGCGGTTTGCCCGTCAAGAAAAAAATCCGTCGAAGACACCTGGCCGTGATGCTTGCTCGAAACAGCTATGGCTGTCGATGTGAGCTGCTAGCTGCTACCATCCAAATGCAACCTGCTTCCGACAAGAAACACAATTTGACAGGCCTGCAGCGCCCGAGTACTGGACTCAGTCCATTCTACAGAGCCAGAATGGCGTAAGAACAGTCATAAGCCACCTTCGCGCGCGGAAGCGCGCGGAAATTTTTTAGAGGGCACGTATAGTACGTACGTATAGACGTGCAGGTGCTGTACGGTACGAATACGTCGTATAGGGCTAAGACAGTGCTCGGCAGAAAAGCGGTACACCGCTAATATGGCGGTAGCTAAAAAGATTTGCAAGCCTCGCCGCTAACTGAGGCGGAATCAGAGGGCCGTCGCCGCTGCAAACAGCGGCGATTATTCTGCTCAGGGCCAGCGCCATCGCAGAACGAGCGTCTTTCTGACAGAATCCGGCCCAAAATTGCTCGCAAAGCGCTCCGGAGCTCGCTGCGCGGCCTTCAATAGCGGTGACTAGAATCTGTGTCTGCGAGACCACCGCTCTTGGGACCGGCTGGTAAATAATGGTCCTTGGTACACTTGGTTCTTGGTACACTCAGTAAGCCTGAACACTAGGAAACCTCTCTGGCCCAGCGCTCCGTGACACTCCTCGTCGAACGTTCGGTAGAATCTTCTACCAACTCCAGGCATTTGTCCAGCGGAGGGTGGTTCCAGGCCCTCTCGAGCACGCCCTCCATTCTTCCAAACGCCTGGTGCGGTAGTGCACCCGCACGAGCCCCAACACCCGTGCGTGAGCACACGCACACCACCACGCACATAAGATCGAAAGTCCAAACATCTGAAGACCTGGCTTGTTACGCAAAACCGTGCGTCGCCGCCTTCGCGTCCGAGTGCCTCAGGTGCTGCGGCGTGCGGAAGTCCAAACGTCCGCAGAGCAGGCGAAGCCTGGCAAGCGAGCGAGCCTCGCCGGCCCGCACGAACGATTTCAGGACACAGAGACTCGCGGCAGCTATATAGTGAGCTCCGTGGTGTGATGCGTCCCGTCATACAGAGGCGCCTACAGGCGAGCGGAAGGCTTCTGAAATTTTCGAAGGTTCGCGAAAAAGTGCCAGGCCGGTCAGAACCGGTGCCCGCTCGACGAGCCAACGACGGTCGCAGACGCCTCGAAAATAGACACTAGCAATCGGGACGTTGCATTGATCCACCTGAGGGGACGACCGGCCGTCCGCGGCCCGCACGAGCGTCACAAGGGCGCACGCCCCGTCACGGACGCAGGCGGGCCGGTGAACACCCGTCATCGTCGCACGCACACGGGACCGGAGCACAAGCTCGGGCCAAAGGCACGGCATGAATGGGCGGGGCGCCGGAGGGCGGAGGACCCCCAGAGCGGCGATCCAGCGAGGGCCGTGCCCAAAGGTTCCCGCCGAATTCGTCCGGCGCCCACTCGCCGGCGCTCGTGGGCGCCTCTGCCGAGCACGGGGCTAAGAGCCAGCGTATTGGAAGGCCCTACTTCTGTCACGTTCTAGATGCATCTAGAGAGACGTCCGTGCGCATGACTCAGCGCACACGCAGCGTGTGTACGCCAGTTATCCGGGTCTTTCGGGCTACAGCCATCCGTTCGTGCCATGCGTGTGCCGGTGTCAGCTGCTGGCACGCCTCGCGATGTGCACATCGTGCGACATCGCGGTGCCCTCACGGCAAGCGTTCGACGCGAGCAATTTAAGCATGTGACATCGCCGAGTGGTGCAGTGTGATCGCTTGCAGACAGGCGGTAGCTTGCACAGGTGCGTCATCTGTAGACAGCAGCTAGTGAGAGTGCTCGACACTGGTGTTGGTGCGTCTGCTGCAGCCGGCAACACTGGCATACATTGCTGATGCTGATTGGGACCTAGCCTGGCTGAAAGTTTGTGGTAAGTAAGTAGAAAAGCCACAGTGGCATTCAAGCAGCTGCACTGTGCCTGTGAAGCACCCGTGCACTTGTGCTTGCTACCTTGCACACAGTGATGCATTGTGCAATCATGCAGCCGCCAGCTACTATCACGGGTAAAGCCTGAATCGGGACAATGGCCATTCGCGGGACAAGCGCGCCCCGGAGCCACCAGATGTCCCATTCGCGTCATTTCAAAGCGTGATGGCGAGCAGCTGGGTTGCGTGTGGCACCTCGCATCGTCCGTTTGGTCCGCAACGGCTTTGGGGTCCGTGGCCGGGGTGGTCCAGGTTGCGTGTTTCCCAGATGTCACTTGACCGCTTGACGGAAGGGTGCAGGTACGGCGGGGCGAACAACTTTCCTATCTCCTTGACAATATAACACTACATGGGCCTCAGGCGACCATCGCCGTCCGCGCTGAAAACTTAGCATAAGATGTACATGGTATCGATTGAGAGCATGGCGTCGTTCGTTTTGCGATTGGTACAGTGAGTTCGGCCCCAGCTGGCCAGACGTGTTGTGTCGCTCTTTTCAATTCGCCGACTTGGAAGGTGCAAGCGCTGCCTCGGATGTGACAAGCGTTGTGATAGGAACAGCACACGAGAATTTGAAGTAAGCAGCCTAAAGTAGTGTTCCGCTACAGCTGGGCCGCCCACAGCTTGCTGCACTGTACCGTGATGGAGCCAGACGAGGCGCCCGATGACCAGTCATCTGTGGCGCTTTGCAGCAGGGCTACCACGCTTGACGGCACAAAGTGTTTGTTATCGAATGTTGGCAGGTGTACATCTCCTTCGGGTAGGGAGTGAAAGGGAGGCGAAGAGCAAATGAAGGTTCGTGGCTGCCGACAGATGTGCACAGCTCAGTGGGTGCGCTCCTGCATCGCTGCTGCTCTTGCTGTTGCTGTCACCTCCGCCACACGAAGTTGAGTCGAGATATCGCTTGAGTCGCAGCACCTGCGATTGCCGTGCACGATCGTGCTGCGCCACTCGCTGACCGTCGGTCAGACCGACTGAAGATGCACTGCTCACGTTGTTGCGCGGTGTGCAGCAGGCATGCCTCGATTGAAGCTATCCCCATCTGAACAGAACGCCCGAAAAGCTCAGAGAGATGCTGCGAGGCGTGAAGTCGGGCTCGACCGGCAATTATTATAATCACTCGATAGATTACATTACTATTAGTATGTAATCCGTGACAAAGCAGCACAGCAGCACAGCGAACGGCGATCTTCGTTTGCTGAGCGCATACGTGACTCGCGCAAAGCACAAAACAAACGCATTTCCGATGCAGTACGGTCGCAGCACGCCAAGAGCGTGTTGCAAGACCGCCGCCTGGCCGCACAATGGAAGAACAGTTGGGAACAGCAGCAGCACACCAATGCGCAAGCTGAGCCTGCCCGTGGCCCGTGTGAGACACCGGCTCAACAATCGGCATCCGAGCACGGTGATGCAGCAGATCAGCACGCGGAGGCCAGTCAGGTGCTGGAATCAATGCAGCATGGCCAGGACATTGTCAATGTCTTTGAGGCACAGCTGGACAAGGTCATGCAGGATGCAGATGATGCTGACGTCGCTGTGCAGTTTGCAGAGGCAGACAATCCAGAGCAGCATGCAGGCATGTGTCAGCCCGCTTGCAGTGAGGCCTTCGGGCAGGCAGCCATCGGACATGAACATCAGCTTGGTCAAGATGTGCCCGACAGCCAGCAGCAGACAGGTGGAGCAGGCACCTTAGGTCGCTCGAATGCAGCCAGTTTGCAGCCACCGCTGCGTGGCCTGCATTTGAGAGCCCATGTGCACGACAAACTTGCTGCAGCGCAGCCTCAGGTGCCGCCGTACTCATTTGATGAGGCAAAACAGCTGATGCTGTCCCACCATGCTCAGAGAACCCTCAGGGCGCTGGCAGCATTGCCTGCAGAGGAAACACAAAAGCCATGGCAATTGCCATACCACAGCTTTCAGCATGATGTCATGGCCTGCAGCCCAGCTCCCGTGGCGTTTGACATGCGCCAATACATGCCTCAGCTCACGCCCGTCACTGGCGCTGAGGCCGCTTTGGAGTGGCGAAACGAGCGCATTCGTCATTGGCAAAGCCTCAGGACACCCAAAACAGTGGCCAGGCATGAGACACTGGCAGAGGCTGTCGAGCAAGCTGCATCTCGCGGACCAAGCAAGCAGTCTGCAAACCACCACATGGTAGCACTTGCGCTTGACGAGATGAAGTTCAACTTGCTGCATCAACGACAACGCCTCAGACGTGGCTCGCCCTTACGCTTGCCGCAGCTGCGGCGCTGGATGCCGTTTGGGCTGATGCGGCATCGCGGCCTCAAGCGCGCGCCCAGTGCTCCCCTCCTCAGCCGCAGCTCAGCCCATCTCAGCGCAAGTGATTGCGCCGTCGCACGAGTGCTCCCCCATCCCCGTTCTCAGTGGCAGGTGTGACAATGCGCTGTGCATTCAAGCACTTTGTGTGCCAAGCTCATGCGCTTTTGATGATGCATTGTGGGTTCTGAGCAGACCGCAGTTGTCACGGCCTTCCATTGCGGGTGGAGCTCCAGCTGAAGTCTACATCTTGGACCGTACACGGGGTCGCAAGATTCCTGGCAAAGTTGTGCAGTCCATGCGCAACACAGTGGCTCCAAAGTCACCTCGTCATGCGGTCGTATGTGAGGGGGGCATCATCCGAGAAGCTGCGGAAGTCAACATGGAGCACCATATTGCCGATGAGCGGCTTGGAAGTATACATGTATCGACAGGCTGCGTGTTACATCATTGTGTGATAATTGTCATGCACCACGCAAGCGATAGCGAAGCAAAGTCTATGTTCATCAATCAGAAGCTGCCACGTTAGGCAGAACCAAGACGGATGTAGATAATTACTAAACTCCACTCGCACTCTTGATGGCACCTAAGATCAGTAGTGATCAGATGCATTCGCCACCGACAGCACGGAAAAGAAACCCGAAGGGTTTCTGGTCTGGGATATAGAATTTCTCGTCATTCTTGGTCAAGCGACCTACTCCCGTCGGTGCAAAGCTCAGGTGGTCAGCACAGATGTGCAAACTGACAGCCAGCATGCCATGCCGCCCAGCAACAGAGCCACAACGATGCAATCATCAAACCATCAAAGCCTTCAGACACGATGTCTCAGTTGTTATGTATCAGTTGGGCTGCTCAATAGGGCCTTCCTATACGATACGTACCGTACAGTACGTGAGCCAATATACGCTGTACGATACGTGTTTTGCAGATCCAGTACGTGCTATACGGGTGGCTGTTGTGAAGATGTGGCTTTTGCCTGGGGCTTCCGGAGTACCTGCAGTCGCGACTAGTCGAGGCCTCGCGAGGCCGTGATGCATGCTCGAAACAGCTATGGCTGTTGATGTAAGCTGTGAGCTGCTGCCATTCAAATGAATCCTGCTTTCGACAAGAAACACAGTTTGACAGGCCTGCAGCGCCCGAGTACTGGACTCGGTCCATCCTACAGAGCCAGAATGGCGTAAGGACAGTCACAAGCCACCTCCTCGCGCGGAAGCGCGCGGAATTTTTTTTTGTGTGACGGCACGTATAGTACGTACGTATAGACGTGCAGGTGCTGTACGATACGAATACGTCGTATAGTGCTAAGAGCCAGCGTATTGGAAGGCCCTACTGCTCAAGCCGGGATGAAAGGCTGCAGATAAGACAATACCTTGCACAGCTGCCACCGCTAGCACAGGCATATAGCTGCACACCAAGTCGCGTTTCGCCCCTGAAAATCGCGCAAACATTGTGCGCATTATGTATGCTCAAAGGTCTTTGGGCCGTCTGTACCCCAGTGACTCTAATGGCCTCGTATGCCACAGCCTGAATGATAGGTGCGGCACACAGGGCCGCTGCATGCCTCCACACGCGCTACAACACCACAGCATATCAAACTTTAGTTTCAAATATATATAGTAACCTTATGAAACCTTTGCGTGGGCTTGCAACGCTGAACAGGGCTTGTGTGCGCCAGTTGTGCTGGCTGCTGAAGTCCACCTGCAACACCCTTCAGTGTACCGCTGGGCTGCACCAGACCCGTTTGCCAATGCGTTGAGCACATCAAGCTCTTTAGGATAGTTGTGGGTAGCTTAGTATTGCATAGCAGCGTGTGAAACGCTGTCACGTGTGCGCCACAGCTTGTGTCCCGCGAATGGCCACTTTGACGTTCTGTTAACGTTCTGTTAACGGCGTGTTAGACACGCCGCGGGATTTGCGTAGTCGCGCCTGCAGGCCGACCAAAACGCCCCAGAACATGCGGCAACGCGTGATCCGTGCCTCTTTATGTGTATCTTGCACCTCGCGTTGAGAGCGCAGCTCTGGAGTGCGTGCCGGCTCGTCGGCAAAAGTCTGTCCCGATTCAGGCTTTACCCGTGATACTTATGTATACATGGAAAAGCTTTGACAAAGCCTGGCGGGATCGTTCGCCCCGTCAGGGGCGCGATCCCGTATAGGTCTCAGTTAAAGACGCAGGAATTGGCAGCTTTCCTTTTAGACGGGTTGCACGTGCCTGGTCACAATCACGAGCTCAGCGGCTAACAGATGTTTGAGCATCACGCGTGATGTGCGCGGCATTTCCGATCACGCAGTCGCGTGCGACGCCTCATAGCATCACAGGTGGCGGTGAGGCCTCATAGGGTACAGATGCCCACAATTCACCACCCTGTACATCACCGACCGGTCATCCACAGCGTGATGTTCTTGCAAACAGCGCAGCGCTTCCGCGCATTGGCACCGCACGAACGCCACAAATAGGTTCCATGAGTTCGTGTAGACAATCTGATCAAGGCAGATCTGGCGTTCCGGTGCCTTGAGACGGCCTGAAACCGGGCGTGTACAACAGCAGTTGGGCCTCACAGCGACCGCGACAGGCGCCCCACTACCTTGCAGATACTTCTTAGATGTGACTGTGCAACGTACAAGCCTTAGAAGATGAATTGCTGCCGTGCTGGCCCGTAAGTGAGCAAAGTGGCCGCAACTGTCCCTGTCACCGCTGCTTTGTAGCGGCTCACACAATCACCAAACGCAAAATCTGGCTTGATACATCGACGCAGAGTTGTCAGTTTAGTGGGGATAGATCATCTGGGCGCTGCTGGACAAGGATTGACGACGCTGTTTGCGAAACATCATCAGCGTCGGCTCACAGCCCGGGTTGCACGGGACCGGTAGGTGATGTACCCTGTCCGGCTGCAGGCTCAACACACGCCATCACAAAATCATCATATCACGGCGAGCTGCAACGTGTGCCCGTGCGATAGCGACCATGTGTGCACGCACACCGCCGGTACCGGCGCACCTGCGCGCAGGTGAGTCACCACGTCACGCTCTCACTGGCTGAGCAACTTGTAGCACGCACAACCGTGCGCTGCATCAAAGGCGCCACGAGCAATACAATCAACAATCAGCCTTCAAAAGAAGCAGTGAGTTGCATTGTTCGCATTTGCAGTTGCAAGTGCGTGCCAGCCGCCGCTCTGGCCAGGCTGCGTCTACGTTGCAAAGCAGGCCAGCGCACGCGAGCCCGCCTCTCGCACGTCCCGGTGAATAGACTCGTTCATGAGTATTGCTTGCTGCTCATCAGCACGTCACAGCGTGCTCCTAAGATTCCGCGCAAAGCAGCAGGTAGCGGCCTGACGGCGGCGTGACGCAGTTGCGGGTCACGCCGGCGCCTGAAGGCTTTCCCATCGGCGCCTTGACGTTTGACCTTTTTGACCCAGAGTCGACAGCGTCGCTCAGCATGCAGCGGAGTACCCGGTGGCTGCAACTGCATCAAGGCACTGTTGGCTTGGGCAGCTGCTGCAACAGCTGGCTCTTGCTTGTTGTACTGCCCGCTGCGGCAGCTGCCGATACAGTCACTGTCGGCACTGCGCTTGCCGATCGCTGCGCCGTCCCGTCGCGTTGCGCGCGCGTGGCCGCTTAAAGTACTAACGCCGCCTCAACTGCCACGCTCAATCAACCGCGCGCGGGGTTGCGGCGTGCGCGGGGCCAAGCAGCATCTCTGTGCAACATTGTGCTTGCCAACCATTTGCTGTCACGTTTGCTGCGCGCCTGTTGGCGCCGGATAACGCCGCCTCACCGGCTGCCAAAGTGTGCGCACGCGCACTGCGGAATGCGTGGGGCACCGCAATATCACGTTGTCCCGTCGCACCTCTGCATGCCAAAGCGCATTGAGCGTGTGTTGCCGACACCCACAACCATGACAAACGCACCAAGAGCGCGGTGAGCGGCGAGATGCTTGGGTAAGCAAGCCAGCGCGTGAGCTTGTGACGCAATGCAGCGCGAGAGCGAAACGCTTGAGCGCATGAGCTCGTGGTTGTGTGATGCCACGATGATGCTGCCGTGCTGTGTGCGCCCAGCAAGATGGAGTAATTGTGCGCGCTGCGACGGGGCGCGAGCACATGTGCTCGTGATTGTGTGATGCTGCGATGATGCAGCTGTGTCGAGTATGCTTGGCGTGAGGGCGTTAGGGTGTGATGCCGTGAACCTGCGCTTGAGACGCCGCGTGGCGTGCAGGGCGTACGAGCACATGAGTGCATGATGATGTGATGCTGCGACAATGCAGCTGTGATGTGTGCGGCAGCGTGAAGGCATGACGGTGTGATGGAATGAGCGAGCAGCTACGGCATGGTGTGGCGTGTAGGGCGTGTGAGTGCATGGGTGTGTGATGATGTGATGCCGAGTTGATGCAGCCGTGCTGCGTGCGCTGGTGTGAGGGCATGAGGGTGTGATGGAATGAGCAAGCAGCTGCGGCCTGGTGTGGGATGCAGGGCGAGTTAGCCCATGAGCACGTGATGTTGTGATGCGAACATGATGCAGCTGTGCTGTGTGCGCCGGCGTGAGGGTGTGATGCCGTGATACGGCAACAGCACAAGAGTTTGAGCTAACCTTGTGAAGTTGTTAGCGTGTGAACATGGTGAGGAGGCGCACCAGAATGGCTGCATAGCGTGCACTGTGAGTACAGGAGTGAACGATGGCATGACCGCCAGGTCGCTCCGTGTTCTTGTCCGTAGAGCAGTGAGAAACGCGTGATTGGCACCACCGTGGTGCCTCGGTGACCGAGTGCAGATTGCCGTGGTGTGCACGCGCAAGGTTGTCTCGTAGCGTTGCCCCACTGCAAACAATCACTGAAGGTCAACAAAGCTTCGCAGTGGGTGAATCGGCATGTTTAGCGTTTGAATCCGTGAGTCTCTCCGTTGAGCCAGAGTTGCTGCGCTTGCCCGTCGATGAGCACGTGAAGGTGTGAGGCAGTGATCGATGTCGTGGACAGAGTGCTGACAGCACCATCATACGCGCGAGAGCATGAGCGAGTGACAGTGTGACTGGCCGCGAGCGGAGGTCTTGGCTGATTGTTGCAGTGAGCGCCCGAGATGTTTAGCGGGTGAGCGGACAGACGACGAGGACAGCACTCACCTGAAAGCGCAAAAAATGAGAAAACTTGCAATTCTTAATAAAGTCAGAAGAAATCTGAGTTATCTGAGAATTATCATCCCGCTTGGTGAGTGAAAAAGAGACATCTGAGAAATGTGAGAATTCTCATTCTGGTTGATACTCGAATGTCAAATATCTGAGAAATCTGAGAAGTCTTGCTCTGCTCGGTGCGCAAACCTAAAGTTTCTGAGAATTCTGAGAATTCTTATTACTCATGTTTGCAATATCTGAGATAACTGAAAATCCTCATCCCGTTGGTCAGCAAGTGTGAGAAATCTGAGATTTCTGAGAAATCTGAGATTTCCTATTCCACTTGACAGGCAAACCTGAGAAATCTGAGAAATCTCAGAATTCACGGTGTACTTGGAGCGCAAATGTGAGAATTTTCAAAAGCATAAGAAACCTCATCTTGCTCGGTACGCCTGAACGAAAATTCTGAGATTTCTCATTTTACATAGTGTCCAAAGTGACAATTCTGAGAAAACTGATTGTTCATTTATTGTTTCTCACAAGTCAGAACACAGTGTAAGTTCAATCAATAGACATGCAACTTTCTCAGAATGTTCGACTCAGTGCTTTGTCACCATGTTGCGTCCCGGCCTTACCACCTCACGGCCTCAGCAAGGCTTGCTACATGAGTGCAATGCCATCGCTATGCCACCTCACCCACCTCGTTGCCTTGTCACCTCACGGCCTCCCAACCTTGCCAGGTCATCACCACGTTGCATCTGTGGTGCGTCGTGCCGCCACTGCGGCCTCGCCGCCTCACCATCTTTGCGCTGCTTCGCCCTTTTGCTGTGCCAACTCACCACCTCACTGCCTTGTCACCTCGCTGCCTCATCATCTCATTGCCTTGTCACCTCGTTGCCTCCTAGCCTCACCACCTCAAGACCTCGCTGCATCCGTGCCGTGCCGCCGCCGCCGCCTTGCCGCCTCACCACCTTAGCGCAGCATCCTTGCATCGTCACCTCGCTGCCTCCCAGCCTCGCCACCTCATCACCTTGTGGCAGCCGTGCCCTGCCGTCGCCACCGCCTCGCCACCTCACCACCTTTGTGATACATTGCCCTGTCCCCAGGCAACCTCATCACCTCACTGCCTTGTCACCTCACTGCCTCACCAACTCACTGCCTTGTCACTTCGCTGCCTCACCACCTCACTACCTTGTCACCTCTCTGCCTCACCACCTTATTGCCTCAACAGCTTGCTGGCCTCCTAGCCTCGCCGCCTCATAACCTTGTAGCAGCCGTGCCGTGCCATCGCCACCACCACCGCCGCCTCGCCACCTCAGGGTTACGTTGCCCTTCGCTATGCCAACCGTGCGAGCCAACAACATGTGCGTGACATTTGTGTGCCAACAGTGTGTGCGCGGCATCCTCGCGCTCTGAGTACCATGTGCGGCAGTAGCTTGTGAGTGCTAACTGCATAGCAGCTGGATGCATCGTGTTTGCAGGCTCATGTGTACTACAACACTGCTTTTGGAGGATGGAAGCATATGCATTGCTATACAGTGCCACCCCCGATTGAAAGGGGGGGGGGGGGGGGCACAGATGTTTGGGCATTGGGTGCAGAAGGGCGGGTCGTATATGCGCAGCAACAGCATGCGCACATAGCAACAGCATGCGCACGTAGCAACAGCGTGCGCACGGCGCATTTCATTCTCTATTGAGCAAACTCACAATTCTCAGAATTGTCAATGCTGCTCGTCAGACTGGATGAGAATTCTCATATTTCTCTCATTTTTGACCTTTGTTCACCCCAGCATCTCGGAACTTTGAGATTTCTTAGATTTCTGGCTTTCGGTCATTGGACAAGATGACATATCTCAGAATTTCAGAGGTCTCACATTTCTGACCTCTGCTCAACAAACTGGATTACAATTCTCAGATTTCTGACTTCCGGTCGACAAGCTAGATGAGATTTTTCAAAATTTTGACTTTCAGTCACCGACCGAGTTGAGAATTATCAGAATTCTCATATTTCTGACTTTCGGCCGGCAACCAATTTGAGAATACTCAGTTTTCTCAGATGTCCACAGTCTGATCACCAACCAAAATGACAATTTCTCAGTTTTCTCACGTTTCTGACTTTCATGCGCCAACAAAAATGAGAATCCTCAGATTTCTGAGATTCTTGACTTTTTTTAACTTTTTTCACTTTGTGCGCTTTCAGGTGAGCGACGTGACGACGATCTTGTGTCTCGACGAGATCCGATGGCGTTAGCAGGTGATGGCATGAATACGTGAGCGGAGCGACTGCCCGGCGGAGGACAAGGGGCGAGCGTGAGTGGTTTAGCGCGTGACCGCGTGAATGCCCCAAGAGCAGACGCTGGCGAGGCCGCCTTATGTGAAGACGGAAGCGTACGCGTTGCCACCGCGTGCACCTGCGCGCGGGACCTGTGAGCGTCTGTGCAAGCACGAACTCATGACAAAGCACTCTCAATAGTGTCATGATGTCCAAATCTTTGCAAGCAGGCCGTCGTAGCCCAGCACCCGGCACCTTGCACCCGACACCCAGCGCCCAGCACCTTACACCCGGCACCCTGCACCTTACACCCTGCACCTCACACCCTACACCTCACACCCTACACCTTGCACCTGACACCCGACACCCTACACCTAGCACCCTGCACCCCACACCCGGCACCCAGCACCTTACACCCCGCACCCCACGGCCTGCACCGGCCACTCAAGAGCTGCTGTCAGCATTATAAGGGTGAGGATCGTGCCTCATGGGTCGCGCCTCATGGGTTAGGGGTGGCAGTTCTGAGGTAGGGGTTAGGGAAAGGTTAGGAACAGCCGCGACAGCTATCAGCAGCAGGCTGCTCACAAGCACCCATGCTGAGCCGCTCAATCGAAGCGCAAGCATATGCAACATGCCTAGTACTTCCGTGATGCCTCGCAGCGGTCTGAGAGCGTTCCTGCGACGCGGACTGCACTTTCGCTGCTACCGCGATGCGACGTGTCACGCGTCTGTTGCCGCCTTCTCATATTCTAGTCGCACTGGCGCTTGCGCCTCTGTCGCCACGCTGCGTAACGCACGCACCCACGCTTTGCATCATTATCAACAGTGAGTGTTCATAACAATCACGTGAGGGTTCGTGAACAATCACAACCCCTTCAATTTCCCATCTCTCGGAAACCCCCAGAAAAAAAGGGATCGGGGGTGCTATTTGCTAAGTTGTTATTTGTAAAACAGCGATCTCAGAAAAGAAAAGAAAAGAAAGGGGGTCAGGAAACTCGCCTCAGGGATGAATCCCCATTGGCCTCGGCGTCGCTAGACGGATCAGTTGTGTGCCCATCGGGCACGGTGTGCGACTGAGGCTCAAGGGTAGCACAGATGTGTTAAGACGTGCAGGGACGTTTGTGCGGGGGCTGGGTGTGTGTGTCTAGCGGGTCGGCGGGGCCATTGAGTAGCACTGCAGGCGTGCGTTTGTTGCTGTGTTTTTACCGAGGATCGGGTATGTCTGTGCGCAGCCACACTTCATCATCTGAATCGGTGTCTTGGGGTTGATAGGTCATAGCAGCTGTGCCCGGGCGTGGCTGCGGTTCCTGGTGGCACTCAACGCGTCGACATTTGTGGGGGCAGGGGCTGTCTCCGTTTAGTGAAGCTTCGTCGTCTGAGTCTATTTCATTGTACCGCCGGTGTGGCAACTGGATCTGGGTGCCGGTTTGTTCCTCCTGTAGCCACACTTTGTCGTTGAGGTCGGGGTCTGTCGAGTCTGGCGTGCGCTCTGTCAAAGGCCTGATGTCGTCTCTGATAAATGCTTCGTCTGGCGTTCTGTTTGTTTGCGCACTTGCGGGTGTTGTTGCGGTCTCATCGGGGCACGGCAGCGTGGGGTTGCTAGGGTCAGGCGGCAGGGCAAGCAACGTCTGTATTCACCCCCGGCCTTGTCACAAGGCCAGTCCGCGGCCTTATGACAAGGCCGGCGGTCCCCGGCCTTGTTGCAAGGCCGTGCGGCCTTGCGCCGGCCCTAGGCTAAGGCCGCGGCTGGCCGGCCCTGTTGCAACCAAGGCCACGCGGCCTTGCCTCGCGAGGCCTCAGCCCTATCACAAGGCCGCAGCTGTGCGGCCTTGCTGGCTGCAAGGCCGCACGGCCTTGCGTTGACCCTGTCACAAGGCCGGATGTGACTGTGACTGTGGCACCCTGCAGCCAGAGCGCCGGTGGACATTGTCATTGACAAGTGACAGTCAAGGTCACTGTCATGCTGGTACCTGTACGAGATACACCAGCAAGGTGTGCCTTACAGCACTTTACCGTGTTTGGCAAGCATCTGTTAGAATGTGCTCAAGATTATGTCAGCTTCCTTGGTAGCATCGAGAGTGTTCTAGATCATAGCGAAGGTTCTGGACGATCTAGGAGTTGAGTGATCTGCATGATGCTCAAGTGAGCAGCCTAGCTTGTGCCCATATAAGGCCTACACTGACCTGCCTGAGTTCAGTTCACAGTCTTTGTAATTCCATCACAGGTTATGGGCCTATCACGTGTTCGAGCGTAGGAAGGATGTGAAGTCGTGCCATCGTTTGATGACCGAGGTTCCAACTGTCATGACAGCTGCACATCAGGTGTGCACTGATCTGTCAGTAAGCTTGTCTAGATGTGTTTGGTTTTTTGCAAGGTATGTCAAGTTGCAGTGTTGGACAATCAGCACACAGCAAGCACAAGCAGAATCGCGCTTGCTGTTCTGCTTGTTGTGGATCACACTGGCCGAGCACATGGCACGGCTGCAACCCTGTTTGTACCTGTTTTTCTTCGTCACGGTTTTGAATGACGTTTGGCGTCTTTGTCTTGACATCTGCAAGTGGGAGTGGCAGGTAGCAGCTGTCTGGCATTTCTCACCTGCAATAGCACCATCTGTGCAGCTGACAGCCATGCTGTTTGGACGTCAAAGAAGTTGCAAACGTTGCCAACGGGTAGCAGCTGTCTGTTTGCAAGCGCTTGCCCATTGGCAGCGGCTTGCCAATTTGACAGCTGCGGCATCAGTGATACAGCAAAACAGGCAAATGCAGCAGTGTGGCGTTCAGGTGGTGCACAGCAGCGTGCTGCTCTCAGCGCATGCAGCTTGTAGAAGCATGCACCCGTTTGCAGATGAAGTGCTGTCTGTCGGGAGCAGAGCACCTTGGAGGCGTCTGTGCTGTCTGCACACAGCTGCTGGGCTATGCAATGGCTAAAGTATGCCACAGCGCCAGAATGTCAGGGCGTGTTGGAGGACACAGCAGCGCTCTTAGGCCCAGGTCACCATAGCGCAGTCGTGTCAGCACAGCGTGGCGCAAGCTGGGCTTGCGCACATGTCTGCACAGTATGTGAGGCTGTGAGCTCACAGCCTCATGGCCTGACTTCGCAGCAACCGCAACAGCAAGGCGCCAACACACACTGCAAGGTGAAGACAGCTATGCTGCTGGCCAGTAGCAAGGCAGCTGTTCATGCTAAGCAGGTGAGAGCATAATACTTGTGTAACTGTTGCATTGCGTCATTGCCTGGCATGGCATCGGATGCGCTTTGCAGAGCCATTGTGTCTACAACAGCTCGACTTACCTGAAGTAACTGATTTATGTTGCTGATTTGAATGTTGCCAGACAGAATGTGCAAAGGAATGAACGGACACTGGTGGGTGCAGAAGACATCTGCCACTGCATCGGACAGCGGCAACTGCCGCATTGACAATGAACGCTGCATGCTTGACGATGGCGAGCAGGTGTGCACGATTGTGATAGCCGTACACAACAGCAAAGCAGCTGACGGGATTGCAAAGCAGTGGCAGCGAGTGTTGCATGATGAGTGCCTACATGTGCATTGCAAGCTCGTGCAAGATTGCACATCATTTGATGCCACCAGAGAGATGCAAAGCACTGCAAACATTTGGTGATGTGCTGCAGGGCAATGGCGCGCTGGGCTACATGCAGTTTGCCTAAGGCTTGTGGTGACCTGGGCCTAAATCGCTATCAGTGGGCGATGCTTGTCGTGTTGCAAGACATGATTGAGACTGCCAACGCCATTGGCAACAAGAATGAGCCGCTCAACAAAAAGTCAGAGGAGGCTAATGAGAAGAGACTCAAGGTCACGCACCTTGTGGTGCGGTGCTCATGCGCTTGTGGCTTCACATTGCCGTCACTACTGCCATTGTGTCTTGCAGCTGTGCAGTGCATGTGTGCTTCCCAGGTCGTTTTCCAGCTTGCACTTGCGTGTCGTGGCTGTTTTCCGAGGCTCAAGGTGTTGCAATTGGTCATGTACGCAATTACATGCAGACCTCTGTGGAGAGCTACACAAACCATGAGTCGATGATGCTGCTCTGCGTAAAGCAGCCAAACGCGCTCAAGTAAGTTCAGAAGTTCATGGTTCAGGGCTTCAAAGAAGCAGTCAAGGAGTTCAGTATCGCAGATACTTCTGCAGATGTGGCAGCTTTGTGCGCGGCTGCAGCCACAGCAGCTGCTGCTGGCGATTTCTGAGCAGCCAACGATCTGCACAGCAGTGGCAGCCATGCTGTCAGCATACAAGCAGCGCGCGCTCTGTGCAATATGCACACAGCAGCACGCACAAGTGCACGGCGCAAATCAGCTGACAGCGCAGTGACCTTGCGCACTTCGGTGATGCATGCGCATTGCCTTGTGGGCTAGCTTGCAGCTTGTTGGGGACAGGCAGATGTGTCACACCAGGTGGCAGCTGTGGCATACAAGAGGGATCAGCTTTGAGGTGACTGCAGCGTGCTGGCAGCCTGCAGGGGGGCCTAGCCAGGCCTGGATTGCAGCGCCCTGTGCAAATGTCCCGAATGTATGCTTCAGAGAGGTTTGATGATCGTGTGTAAATCCCGAATGTGGCGAAATATCACTTTCTCCAACACAAAAGTGGCTGGTTTTGTCCCAAAAGTGCACATTCGGCATTCCTGCACCGAGCACCACTCAAGCCCGTTTGGCTGCGTAACTCTGTGCTGCACGCCCACACGCATTGCAAATGAACGGCCAAACATCACACATTCTAGTCCTCAAGCACGGCAGCGCTCGTCGACGGTCTGTGTCGCCCCTCAGCTCAGCAACGGCTGTAGCATGACTTGTGGCATACTGATACAAAGTGCAGCTCACGAAGCGTCCAGCCCCTTGACTGTAGTGCAAACGATGACATACGACAGTCACATCCTACAAGATGGTGCCTGAGCATGGGCGGTGCACTGTGCTTGCCCTGTGGCCTTCTATCTCTGACCTGTGCTTGCCGGCTGCAGCCATGAGCATGGCCCAGGAACGCATCAGCAGTCAACGAGACAGCCTCGAACAGCTTACGTGCATGCTGTGCAACATTGCTGCCACAGCCCACGCCTCACAGGGCACTGTACGCCTCTATACAGGTGCTTTTGCCCTGCAGCACTTTGCAGTCATTTTCCCCAGAAGTGCAACATCTGGGACTTGTGTGTCCCAAAAGTGTGTTACTGGTATCCCATATCTGAGTGATTTGGGATATGTGCAAGTCCCGAAAGCTAGCTTATGGGGAATGCCAATTCTTGTAATGTTCCATGGGTGCAATATGTCTTGTCCGTAGCTCACATAGCCCGCGCGCGGTGTGCGAACTACCACTTAGACGCTGCTTTTGTTCAAGCGCCGCTCGAGTTGTGAGTGGGAGGGGCAGCGCGCCCACAAGCGGCACTGCATAAGCTGATCGAGCCGCTGAGCGCGCCGCGACGCTGTCAACCAACATTATATGCTTAGTTATGACCAGAAACCTATCGGGTTTCTTTTCCATGCTATCGGTGGCGAATGCATCTGATCACTACTGACCTCAGGTGCCATCAAGAGTGCGAGTGGAGTTTAGTAATTATCTACATCCGTCTTGGCCCTGCCTAACGTGGCAGCTTCTGATTGATGAACATAGACTTTGCTTCGCTATCGCTTGCGTGGTGCATGACAATTATCACACAATGATGTAACACGCAGCCTGTCGATACATGTATACTTCCAAGCCGCTCATCGGCAATATGGTGATCCATGTTGACTTCCGCAGCTTCTCGGATGATGGCCCCCTCACATACGACCGCATGACGAGGTGACTTTGGAACCACTGTGTTGCGCATGGACTGCACAACTTTGCCAAGAATCTTGCGACCCCGTGTACGGTCCAAGATGTAGACTTCAGCTGGAGCTCCACCCGCAATGGAAGGCCGTGACAACTGCGGTCTGCTCAGAACCCACAATGCATCATCAAAAGCGCATGAGCTTGGCACACAAAGTGCTTGAATGCACAGCGCATTGTCACACCTGCCACTGAAAATGGGGATGGGGGAGCACTAGTGCAACGGCGCAATCGCTTGCGCTGAGATGGGCTGAGCTGCGGTTGAGGAGGGGAGCACTGGGCGCTTGAGGCCGCGATGCCGCATCAGCCCAAACGGCATCCAGCGCCGCAGCTGCGGCAAGCGTAAGGGCGAGCCACGTCTGAGGCGTTGTCGTTGATGCAGCAAGTTGAACTTCATCTCGTCAAGCGCAAGTGCTACCATGTGGTGGCCTGCAGACTGCTTGCTTGGTCCGCGAGATGCAGCTTGCTCGACAGCCTCTGCCAGTGTCTCATGCCTGGCCCCTGTTTTGGGTGTCCTGAGGCTTTGCCAATAACGAATGCGCTCGTTTCGCCACTCCAAAGCGGCCTCAGCGCCAGTGACGGGCGTGAGCTGAGGCATGTATTGGCGCATGTCAAACGCCACGGGAGCTGGGCTGCAGGCCATCACATCATGCTGAAAGCTGTGGTATGGCAATTGCCATGGCTTTTGTGTTTCCTCTGCAGGCAATGCTGCCAGCGCCCTGAGGGTTCTCTGAGCATGGTGGGACAGCATCAGCTGTTTTGCCTCATCAAATGAGTACGGCGGCACCTGAGGCTGCGCTGCAGCAAGCTTAGTCGTGCACATGGGCTATCAAATGCAGGCCACGCAGCGGTGGCTGCAAACTGGCTGCATTCGAGCGACCTAAGGTGCCTGCTCCACCTGTCTGCTGCTGGCTGTCGGGCACATCTTGACCAAGCTGATGTTCATGTCCGATGGCTGCCTGCCCGAAGGCTTCACTGCAAGCGGGCTGACACATGCCTGCATGCTGCTCTAGATTGTCTGCCTCTGCAAACTGCACAGCGACGTCAGCATCATCTGCATCCTGCATGACCTTGTCCAGCTGTGTCTCAATGACATTGCAATGTCCTGGCCATGCTGCATTGATTCCAGCACCTGACTGGCCTCCGCGTGCTGATCTGCTGCATCATCGTGCTCGGATGCCGGTTGTTGAGCCGGTGTCTCACACGGGCCACGGGCAGGCTCAGCTTGCGCATTGGTGTGCTGCTGCTGTTCCCAACTGTTCTTCCATGGTGCGGCCAGGCGGCGGTCTTGCAACACGCTCTTGGCGTGCTGCGACCGTACTGCATCGGAAATGCGTTTGTTTTGTGCTTTGCGCGAGTCACGTATGCGCTCAGCAAACGAAGATCGCCGTTCGCTGTGCTGCTGTGCTGCTTTGTCACGGATTACATAGCAATAGTAATCTAATCTATCGAGTGATTATAATAATTGCCGGTCGAGCCCGACTTCACGCCTCGCAGCATCTCTCTGCGCTTTTCGGGCGTTCTGTTCAGATGGGGATAGCTTCAATCGAGGCATGCCTGCTGCACACCGCGCAACAACGTGAGCAGTGCATCTTCAGTCGGTCTGACCGACGGTCAGCGAGTGGCGCAGCACGATCGTGCACGGCAATCGCAGGTGCTGCGACTCAAGCGATATCTCGACTCAACTTCGTGTGGCGGAGGTGACAGCAACAGCAAGAGCAGCAGCGATGCAGGAGCGCACCCACTGAGCTGTGCACATCTGTCGGCAGCCACGAACCTTCATTTGCTCTTCGCCTCTCTTTCACTCCCTACCCGAAGGAGATGTACACCTGCCAACATTCGATAACAAACGCTTTGTGCCGTCAAGCGTGGTAGCCCTGCTGCAAAGCGCCACAGATGACTGGTCATCGGGCGCCTCGTCTGGCTCCATCACGGTACAGTGCAGCAAGCTGTGGGCGGCCCAGCTGTAGCGGAACACTACTTTAGGCTGTTTGCTTCAAATTCTCGTGTGCTGTTCCTATCACAACGCTTGTCACATCCGAGGCAGCGCTTGCACCTTCCAAGTCGGCGAATTGAAAAGAGCGACTCAACACGTTTGGCAAGCTGGGGCCGAACCCACTGTACCAATCGCAAAACGAACAACGCCATGCTCTTAATCGATATCATGTACATCATATGCGAAGTTTTTCAGCGCGAACGGCGACGGTCGCCTGCGGCCCATGTAGTGTCATATTGTCAAGGAGATCTCAAGTGCCTCAGGCTGGACCTTGCATTTAAAGGCTCGCAGCGAGCGCGCTGCGAAGCCGGTAGGTCTCTTGGCCTGTGCCGTCAGAGTCAGCTGACGCACAGGTGCACTCGCCTCGGAGGAAGACGGAGGTGCACCATTTTGAAAACGGAAAGCGGGACGTTGTTTGTCTCATCATGTCAAGGTCTCACCCACCCATGGCGACCCATGGCGTGCCCGTTGGCTCCTCGCCTCCTAGGCACTGATTCAGTGACTGAACCGTCGCGAATCACCGACCGGTACCGGTCATCCACAGCGTGATGTTCTTGCAAACAGCGCAGCGCTTCCGCGCATTGGCACCCCACGAACGCCACAAACGGGTTCCATGCGTTCGTCCAGACAATCTGATCAAGGCACATTTGGCGTTCCGGTGCCTTGAGACGGCCTGAAACCGGGCGTGCACAACAGCAGTTGGGCCTCACAGCGACCACGACAGGCACCCCACTACCTTGCAGATACTTTTGAGATGTAAGTGTGTAACGTACAAGCCTTAGAAAGTGAATTGCTGCCGTGCTGGCCCGTAAGAAAGCAAAGTGGCCGCGACTGTCCCTGTTACCGCTGCTTTGTAGCGGCTCACACGATCACCAAACGCAAAATCTGGCTTGATACATCGACGCAGAATTGTCATTATAGTGGGGATAGGTCATCTGGGCGCTGCTGGACAAGGATTGACGGCGCTGTTTGCGAAACACCATCAGCGTGGGCTCACAGCCCGGGTTGCACGGGACCGGTCGGTGATGTACGTCGTATCACGGGTAAAGCTTGAATCGGGACAGACTTTTGCCGACGAGCCGGCACGCACTCCAGAGCTGCGCTCTCAACGCGAGGTGCAAGATACACATAATGAGGCACGAATCACGCGTTGCCGCATGTTCTGGGGCGTTTTGGTCGGCCTGCAGGCGCGACTTTGCAAATCCCGCGGCGTGTCTACAGAACGTCAAAGTGGCCATTCGCGGGACACAAGCTGTGGCGCACACGTGACAGCGTTTCACACGCTGCTATGCAATACTAAGCTACCCACAACTATCCTCAAGAGCTTGATGTGCTCAAACGCATTGGCAAACGGATCTGGTGCAGCCCAGCGGTACACTGAAGGGTGTTGCAGGTGGCCTTCAGCAGCAAGCACAACTGGCGCACACAAGCCCTGTTCAGCGTTTCAAGCCCACGCAAAGGTTTCATAACTATGCTGTGAGGACTGCCTGGTGTTGTAGCGCGTGTGGAGGCATGCAGCGGCCCTGTGTGCCGCACCTATCATTCAGGCTGTGGCATACGAGGCCATTAAAGTCACTGGGGTACAGAACGCCCCAAGACCTTTGAGCATACCTAATGCGCACATATTTGCGCGAATTTCAGGGGCGAAAAGCGACTTGATGTGCAGCTATATGCCTGTGCTAGCGGTGGCAGCTGTGCAAGGTATTGTCTCATTTGCAGCCTTCTAACCCGGCTTGAGCAGCCCAACTGATACATAACAAATGAGACTTCATGTCTGAAGGCTTTGATGGTTTGATGATTGCATCGTTGTGGCTCAAAGTGCTCTGTTGCTGGGCGACATGGCATGCTGGCTGTCGGTTTGCACAGCTGTGCTGACCACCTGAGCTTTGCATTGACGGGTTCGGCTTGACCAAGAATGACGAGAAATTCTAAATCCCAGATAGGAATGTTGTTCGCCCCGCCGTACCTGCACCCTTCCGTCAAGGGGTCAAGTGACATCTGGGAAACACGCAAAGTGGACCACCCCGGCCACGGACCCCAAAGCCGCTGCGGACCAAACGGACGGTGCCAGGTGCCACACACAACCCAGCTGCTCGCCATCACGCTTTGAAATGACGCGAATTGGACATCTGGTGGCTCCGGGGCGCGCTTGTCCCGCGAATGGCCATTGTCCCGATTCAGGCTTTACCCGTGATACGGCGCACAGACCCGCTGTCAGCGAAGAAACAGAACGTCTTAGCGATGCCGTGAAGCATACTTCGTCAGACTTGATCTAGTAAGAAGGACATTGCAGATTGTGATTTAATACACAATCCTTACGGGGCTGGCACTGCGAGTGCGTGGTGAGGACACGACGGCGAGCGCAAGAAGCGGCGGGATCTTGCCGCTCGCTCAGATCGCCAGACCTGGCCAGGTTTTCGAGCTTGACAGCAGCCGTGCATGCCGCGCCGCAGCGCACAAACCCACAAGAATTGTGTGTCTGGTCTGGAACGTTTGTTTGGTGGCTGTCAGAGACTGTTCCATAGCATGTGCTCTGCGGCAGATAGCTAAGAGTGCTTCTGTGTACCAACTCATAAATAGCAAACAGCGTTTGCGGCCTGTACAATCGGGCGCCCCAGCCCCAGAGGCAAGAAAATAGGTTATGTTGCAGCTGAGAAAGCGTTGTGTGGCGCTGCGAACCCTCCAACATGTTGCAACAGCGCCGCACGAGGCCAAGCTCCACTGAGGGCGTCCTCAGCCTGCTGAAGCAGATGCCATCAGAATCAATCCAAGCGAAGTGCCAGGAGGCTTGTAGGCCTATGGTGCTATTATACTGCACACGATCTCGAAATAACAATCGCATGCTAGCCTTTGCTGTGTGTTGGACCCATTGGCAGTGCCAATGGCTGGGCAACAGCTGCTCTGCAAGCTACTGCCTGGCGGTGTAGTTACCCGAAGCTCAGCTTTTCGAACACATGTCAGCCTAGACTGCTGTGTATGCGTGTCTGAAGCTGGGTAGTCACCGAGCAAAGCGAGGAGCAATCGGCAAACCGTTTCGCTACCGCTACCAGCAGACTTGAGCTCAAGTGTTCGGACGACAACGAAATAAGCAACCAGATCAGGTATCTTGCCTATGGTGCGTGTCTGATAGCGCGCCTTTCTGGTCGCCATTCTATTTCCACTACAATCGAGGGAGCTAGTCCGAGGTGTGCGCCGTGCGCGTCGCTTGCTCGCTTCTGGCCCATGGGCCGGTCCGCAGGGCTGAAGATCATGCTCAACATGCGTCAACGTGAAGAATTTGTCTAACGAAGCATTCAGAAACCCCCACTTCGTGCAGCAGGCCTGTTACGCAGGGCCAGCGCTGCAGCGCGCTGGTGGGGCGCAGCTGCACAAACTATACTGTAAATCGTGACACAGCAGGATTATTGACGGTGCAGCCGCAACCTTGGTATGCTGGCTAGGCGTCAGGGGTCAGTGACAGCGCGCACAGGGTGTGTGACAATTGCAGATGACAAAGGGGCTGCGGCGGCCGCAGCAAGATCACTAGCATCAGGGCGTTTCTGCAAATTGAGAGCAGTTGTGAGCTCAAACGTTGTGTTGCACATCCTTCCGCTGAATTGTTGCAGCAGCTGAAGGAGATTGAGGGCAGAACCATCGCACCACTCTGCTGGCGCCAGTGCTCGGCAGACCATTGTTTACCAGCCGGTCCCAAGAGCGGTGGTCTCGCAGACACAGATTCTAGTCACCGCTATTGAGGGCTGCGCAGCGAGCTCCGAAGCGCTTTTCGAGCAGCTTTGGGCCGGATTCTGTCAGAAAGACGCTCAATCTGCGTTGGCGCTGGCCCTGAGCAGAATAATCGCCGCTGTTTGCAGCTCGACGGCCCTCTGATTCGGCCTCAGTTAGCGGCGAGGCTTGCAAATCTTTTTAGCTACCGCCATATTAGCGGTGTACCGCTTTTCTGCCGAGCACTGGCTGGCGCTCATCGCCTTCAACGCAAAGAATAGCAGCAAGAACAGCGCAGCAAGTGCGAAATGCAAACAGCAGCCTGCTCCAGTAGCGCAGGCTACTCTTGCTGACCAGCCTGTGGCGCCACAGCTGCAGCCGCTGTAGTGCCAAGTGCTGGCAAGGATCGCAATGCCACCAGCTGCCAAGCGCTCGCAGCAGATGTGTGCATGCTGCGAGCAGTTGCGCACACAGCTGCAACCCTGGCAAGCTGAAGTAAGCAACGCCCAGCAGCTGCTCGATGCATGTGAATGCCACGTGACGGCCACTGCCAAAAAACCCAATGCACAATGCAGCGAGCTCGAGCATGCGCTGTCACAGTGCAATGTTGCGCTAGAAGCAATTGCACTGTCCATTGCCAGCAAGCAAGCATCAATGTTGCAGCAGGCGAGCAGCGCAACAGAGGTGCAAACAAATGCAAGCTTGGTTGAGGGAAAGCAAAGCAGTGTTGTGCACGTGCAATTCCAGTAACCAGCAGCACGCTGAGCGTGTCAAGGCAGTCAGCGCGCAGGAGCTGTGTAAGCACAAACCTGCTGCTGAGCTACACGATGCACAGCACGCCACGATAGATGCCCTGAAGCGCGCTGAGTACGCAGGTGTGCGTACGCTGGTCTGCATGCTTTCTACTGCTGCACCATATGAACATAGGCATATTTGCATGATTGCGATTGATGTGCTGTGCGGTCATCAGCCAAAGTTGCATCAGCATGCTGACAAATGCTAGGCAACGTACCACTCAGCATTGGGCACATGTGTGCAGATCGCGGGCTCGATAAGGTGGCAGCAACATTTGGCAAGAGGGCGATGCTGAGCGCCACGCCGCCGCCTGCAGCGAGCATGAAGCTTGTGCGCCGCCGCCTGCTGCAGCCATTCGCTGCCAGCATTGTGGCAGCACGTGTGCTGCAGGCCGCAAAGCAGCCAATGCTGCAAACTCCCAGCGCGCTGCCACAAGCTCACATCAGTGGCAACAGCGCGTCAGCAGCGTGAGCTCTGATGGCAGCGTTTGCCAGCGCCATCGCCGCCACACATGCGAGCACGCGCTGCTGCGGCCACAACGAAGCGTGCCAGTATGCGCAAGCGCACGGAGGCCGCCAAGGGTGCGGAACACGAAGAAGACAGGGCTGATCAAGAAGCAACAAGGTCACCACAGGGTGAGGGCAGCTGCATGCTAACAGAGGAGGGTGACGCCACCTGGGAGGATGGCGACTGAGGCAGGGGCTTGCGTGACGGCCAGCTGGGCGGTGTTGTTGCTTTGCCGTGCCTGTTGCTGGCTGCCCAGCCTTGTGTGTGTGAATCAGGGCCATGTGGCTCTGCGCAGCCTGCCTGCTCATGTATGCCAGCCATGGTCGCCACAGAGCGATGCATTGGACCCATGAGGTCTGCCAGTAAGCATACGTAATGATCTGCTGCACATTTGGGGCCCAGAAGCCCTGGAGCTGGGCGTTTCGCAGGTGCGGGATTCGAAAAGTCAGAGGTGCTCAGGTCGCCCCGCAGCGGCCCTGAACACAGCACAGCTGCGTTCGACTGACGTGACATGAAGCTAGATGAGTCTGATTGTCTCTACAATGCTGCGTAGCACGCATTCGCCCTCCCACGCGCCAAGCGGTGCTGCTGACTTGGACCGTCACGCAGCGACCTGCAGCGACACCGCCCGGCCACCAGGCGGCTTTAAATGACAGCACAGGCTAGCGATAGGTATATCGAGGTCATATCCATACTGTTATACCAGGGAAACCCGGTTCTGCGCTACCCGAGGTCCGTGTGCGCCGCTTGTGGGCGCGCTGCCCCACCCATTGTAAGACGCGGCGCACGAGCGAGTGCGTTTCACCTGGGCGCGGGCCGAGGCAGTACCCGTCCCCGGCGCTGCAAACCGGCTGTCTCGTCTGTGTGGATTGGACGAACGCCTTGCCTGTCTAGGTGTGCAATGGCCATGGTGTTGTTGTCCGCCTTTACAATGTACGTTACGTCAGGCAGGTGACGACCCAGAACCTGAACTCTAGCTTTCGAGCTTCGCTTCTTGCTTTCTCACACAGCTACGTACGTTGAGAGCGTTGAAATTCGCTCTGGCTTGCCGCACAAAGAGCGACGAAAGGAGAAGACAGGTGATATAGGCTAGGAGATAGCGCCGCGTCCCTCGCTGGGCGTAACCGCCAGAGCTGCAGCTGCTGCACGGCCAGATCACCAGTCATCGGGTACGGTCGCACTACATCATGCGCAAGGACACACGGGCACGAGAAGCGTCGCGGTGGCGTGTAGGCGCTTGTTCAGCGCGCCATCGATAGCGCGCGCTTGACCAACTTCCTGATCGACAATGTACTTGATCGTCTCATCATCTGCATGGCGGGCGTGCTTTGCGTTGTGCAAAGCCTGCTTCAGGCAGGCAGGCTGCATGGAGCTCCAGCGCACAATCCGTTTGCAACGTGGCCACGTCCGTTCGGTTCGTCGACGCAGCGTACCTTATCAATACGCGTTCAGTCAAAGCAGCGTACCTCATTAAAACTGTAATTGTGGCTGATCTGCTCCTCTCGCGTGTGCAGATTGCCTGGTGGCTGGCAGCTGTGACAGATCCGGATGCCGCCTCTTTTCCCAGGTGTGTCTCCGCAAAGAGATCTGGAGACACCACAGGCGCCCGTGACCACATTTACGAGGCGACACGTAGCTGAGCAGGCTCCGGTCGTCCTGGACTTTCGCAGCGAGAGCGTTCTGGGCACGGACTGGAGTACTGTGCAGTCCAGGCATTATCCCTCAGGACAGGTGGCGGCGTCGTCGTTGCTGCGCTCAGTTGTGAATAGCGTTGGCGTTACGGAGCAGCTGCATTCACCGTCACAGCACCTGCCTGATGGTCAGGCGTCAGAAGTGCTGCCGCAGGTTACTGTAGATGGCAGATCTACAGCATCGCCACAGCAGGGGCTTGACCCACTAGAACCTCCATCTGGCAGGTATTCGCTCCCCCGCGTGCACTCATATCAGCGTCAGTCAGCACAGCGCGAGCGGCAGCGCCAGCGTTACTCCGCACAGCGACGGCGCGCAATGCACCAGTCGATGGCTGGGTGGGTGTGGCTGAAGTTCACTGCGCGCATGCGCAAATCCACTGTCTTCTTTTTTGAGGCTGTGGATGGCGGCAGGGTGGACGTCGTGCGCGACATGGTGCGCAGTCAGCCAGGCTTGCTGCTTCGTACACGGCCTGGCACACGTTGGACAGCAGTGCATCATACTGCAGAGCAGGGCGAGTTCGCAACACTGACAGCGCTGTTTGAAGAAGCTCAATGTTGCGATCGTGCATCTGCGTCTGGGCGTGGCATGCTCTCATGTGCGCCGTCGCGAGGATCTGATTATGTCAAGCGCATGGTAAACGGGCTCACTGAGAAGAACCTTACGCCACTGATGCTGGCGTGCAAGCGTGGGTGCGCACTTGACACTAGGGCTGTAAATTACTGGTAATTACCCTACTTTCCCGTCTGTAAATTTCCTGGTAATCTGACTTTGGGGTGTTAGCAGCCATACTGTGCGTCTTCTGATGGGGTGACGCGTCCTGGCGCGCCTGCGCCGCGATACCGGGCTGATTCGGCTCCGCGTCCGGGGCGTACTCGCTTACACTACTTCACCCGCCCCTGCGAGGGCGCTGAGGCCGAAGGCCATCCAGGCTACGGCTCAGACTACGGGGGTTTGGGTTTTATTTTTATTTTTATTTTTTGTATACTGCTTTTCGGAAAGCTGCAGACTACTTACCGGCAATCAGGAAGCAGAAAGTGCCCTAGCAGCCACTGAAGCCTGTGTAAGATGACGCAGCACAGCCTGTGTAAGGACACTCTGTACGCTCACAGAGCCTCTGAGCGTATATTGTGCAGCTTCTGTCATAACTGTAGGATGCTGTGGATGATTCATGTGGTGATGGTGCTGATGCGCTTCAGCCACTAGGCCTGTTTAGCATGGACTGAGATGCAATGTGTGTCTGAGTGCGCCAATACAAGTGTTTTGGGGCGTTACAGCGCAACAGTGTGCCCAGCGCGTATTTATTTTGTGTTTTTGGAAAGTGGAAAGTACGCGGTAATCTGACTGTGCAATCGAGCACTTTCCAGGGTAAGCAGGGGCTAAGCTGACTATTATGGACGCAAGAAGTTTCCTCAAAAACAGGCAGAGATTTTCTGGCGGTAATTACCGTAATCTGACTTTGATGCCTGGTAATTTACAGCCCTACTTGACACGCATGTCTGAACATGATGCATCATGTGTCTGGAAAGTCGCAGCTTGAGTTTGAGGCAATGCTTGCAATTGAATCTACTGTTGGACTTCAAAGAACTCACAGTCCCATGCCTTGCCTCGCCAAATTGAAGACTAGTCTGTTGCAGACATCCTCTGACGGCAACATTTTTGATGACAATGGGCAGCAACCCATGTGTTGCTGACAGAGAAGGCGCAAAGATGGCGATACATTATGCCTGCCTGTATGGCCACTGGTCCTGCACGCAAGTCATGATGGAGCCGCGCTGGGTTGTGCAACATGCCAGTGGCCTGATTCCGCTGGCCCAGGCAGTCATCACTGACATGCATGGGCAGAATCGGTACATTGATTCGCGCACATGCGCTGGCCTCACACCTCTGCATATGGCTGCCTGGGCAGGCCATGTTGAAGTTGCAAAGATTTTGCTGGCGAATGGAGCATTTTTGAACCCCAAGATTGTGTTTTCCAGCCCAAGCACCAGCAGCGTGCTGCCTGGCTCAACACCTACGCACCTTGCCACTCGCAAGAACCGCATTCATGTGGTCAAGGCTTTGCTGTCATCATATGTGCGCTGCAGGAGCTATTTGTCGCCTGCAATCACGCCTTTTTTATCTGGGCAGACAGATGCAATGTGATGCTGAGCCTGACAATCACAGTTCATCTGTTTGTTCCTGCGATGTTGATGCTGCCCGCTTGACAATTTTGACAATCAGAGCATAGCTGTTTGTTGTCATGTAGATGTTAAAATGCTCTTTATGTGTGTGCCATGGGTGCAGGTGGAGCGGCGGCGGGCTGCAGAGCTCAACGGCGGCAACGTCGAGGAGGACCCCCGCACCATCCCCGATGACAGGGGCAACTACGCCATCATGCACGCCATCGCGCGGGGCAACAACAGCATGGCTGTCTTGCTGGATGCGTGCGCGCTTCTCTCTGACTATGTTATGCATATTAAATAGTGTGTTACTGCTGCCCTTTGCGATCATGTACACGCCGCTGCTATGTGCATAGTTGTCTACGTGCGCTAAACAAGATGACGCCAGTTTTGCTGCTGAATACAGGAACGCAGACCTGGAAACCATATTGGCAACAGACTTGAGTCAGCTGGGTCAGGTGCCTAAGTTGCAGGCGCTCGCGCTGTCTGCGCTGCGCGCCAAGCTGTCTGTTGAGCTGGAGTTGCTGCTGCGCACGCTGCAGCCACGCGGTGTCGACGCAGGCGGCCCAAGCTTCCCAGTGAAAGGCAAGGCAGACGATGGCGACGGCGACGGCGATGCAAGCCAGCGCAGCAGCATCCTCGACGGCAGCCCCAAGAGCACGCGACCGCATGAGCTTGCGCCTTATGAGCTGTCTGCGCTGCAATTGCAGAGCATGGAGTGCGCGGGCACAGGCCACGAGCGCACGCCCACACCACTCCAACCACAATACGATTCGATGGTGTGCATTCCACATGAGCATGATGCCAGGCATGCGGCTGACGCCGCCTGTATGCCATTGCCAGCTTGTGCGAAACGGACACTGACAGATTGACGTGGTTTGTGTAGGGCCTGGAGATTGGCACAGACAATTTGCAGGACTTGCAGTCGTCTGTCAAGTCGCGTTCTGGCGAAGGCATGCTCATGCGCGCCAGCAGCAACGACAGTGCTATGTGTGGCATCTGCATGGAGCACCCAGAAGTTGTCGAGCTCACTCGCTGCAACCACAGCCTCTGCGCCAACTGCGCCCGCCAGCTCCTGGCCGTTGCTGCCTCTTCAGCCTGCGCATGCCCGTTCTGTCGTAAGTACATTGGTGGTTTTGCTGCAAGCATGCAGGCAACAATACAACCATGAGAAAGCATTCCCCCCATTGTCAAGCTGGTTGCAGGCGTGCAGTATTGACTGCGATGATGTAAGTGGTGGGTCACCATTGACATAATCGCAGTGTGTAGGATGGTTGGGCCTGCATGCAGTTCTGTCAATGCCGAGTCAGGAATCAAAGTGCTAACGTTCTGCAATTGCTGCTTCTAGTGGCCTGCACTGCGCTCTGTGTGTGCTGCGCAAAGACGAAAAAGATGATTGTGTATCAAAGCGTGCATGTTACGCGCAAGAATGTTTGGTTGCTTGTGTGGCAAGTATGCAGCGTTGGCAGCTCTTTGAGCTGCCCTGAGATAGTTAACCAGGGCATGCATAATATACTCGGTACCAGGCGTTTTCTCTGGCCCTGGCGCTCGCTCGCCCGCCTTTTCGTTCACATCATGACAGTGGTGTACATGCAGACATGTCTGCAGCGCTACTGTTGGCCCAAATGCAGCTTTGCATCTATAACCTTCCGTAGAAAGCACCCAGCTGAAAACGCCAAAAAGGGGGGGGGGGGGGGGGGGGGGGGGCTTACAGCAATCGAGTTATGGTGCACTGCAAGCAGGTCTGCTGGCAATCGATACGCTCGTCATCACTACATCTGCATGCACGATCAGCCCACTTCTTCGGTGGGCCGATCTAGACCAGTTTGGTAGCAACGGCCGCCGCCATAGGCCATCGCCTGCAACCCCTGCTTCCACACATACCCGTTGCCGCGCACAAGCGCTACACTGAGCGCCTCTTGCGCGCGGCGCACGAACACATGCTTCTCCACCCTGTCCGACTCGGCCGCGATCGTCGCGAGCCTGTTGAGCACGCGCATGGAGCCCTTGCCAAGCCTGCCGCCAGACTCCATCACCACGGGCACCCACTCATACGCTCCGCCATCGATGTCGCGGCGGTACTCGTCCTCCTTGTCCTTCTCCCCGTTCGCCGCTGCCGCGCCATCCACATCTGCTGATGAGCCTGTGGCCACTGTCCCCTCGAGGCACGCGACCGCCGGCGCGTGCACGATGTTGACATCAAGCACAAGCATGCCTTCCGGCATGGCCAGCAGCGGGGGGGGGGGGGGGGGTTACAGCAATCGAGTTATGATGCACTAGCAAGCAAGTCTGCTGGCAAACGCAAAGCACTCTCCAACGGCACTCACAGCTCGCCTCAGCGAGCTATCTCCACCTGAAGGTCAGTGTCACTCCACCCAGCTACCACACCTGCTGCACTTGCAAGAACCACACCATATAGGGTCAACCTATGAGACAGCGGCGACACTGCCCTTGCGTACAGCGGCTGCAGCTGCAGCGCACACTCCACCTTGCTCGCACCAGCACTCCCCACCATCTCAGCTGCCACACTAGCTATCACGATGAGAACAGCACCATACAGGTCTAGCCTGTGAGGAAGGGGCGACTCAGAACTCATCACCAGCGGCTGCAGCTGGGGCAGACAGAGCGAGGTGCTGCCAGCCAGCACCACACAAAACAACACAAGCAACACGTGACCTATCATGCACATCACTACCATAACATTCAGGGCCGGACCCATGCCCATTCCCATGCACGGGGGGGGGGGGGGGGGGGGGGGACAAAGTCGCAATTTTGAAGGCCACACAGTTTCAATTCTCTGGTTTGCGTTCTTTTGTTTCGTTTTCCGGCTGCAGCCAATCGGGCTCGGGAAGGAAAAACGGCTGTAAACACAGGGAGAATCACTTAGAAATCGCCTCTGGTGGCCAGTCGGGGGGTGGGCGGGGGTGCACTGATTTTCTCTTGTGGTGTAAGTAGAGGTCGCAAAACGACTGGTGGTAAAGTGGGGTTGGGCACAACTTCTAAAAAAGTTTATCAGAAATGCCTAAAAGTGCAAGCAACAACCACCCTGAAGGTCTGACAGCACCCTGCAGGCGCCTGAGACGCCTGCTGGGGGGTACGCCATCTGGGGGAGATCTGGGGGTATTGTAGGGGGTCCAGGGGGAGTTGCAGGATAGGCTGCACATATCAAAATGTAGTGGCATAGCGCCACTGATGCATACTTTCGTGCAACGGTTGCACCTGATCAAAGATCTGCTTGTATGAACACATACATTATCTTGAAAAACCAAACGAGTACACAGGGACATAGCACCATTCTTCTGCAAACTCTGGATCTATCTTTGGCTCCAGCACCATGCACGTTGCAAGCAACTGGTCCACGGGCACCAGCTGAACTTCCGGCGCCGGAGCGTCGCTGCCCACTTTGTACATCGTGACATTCTGCACTGTCTTCTTCTGCCAAGCATCACTGCTCTCGACTGCTGCCCAGCGCAATGGCGCTGGGGTCGTCTGACTGCCATTAGCATTGCTTTCAATCAGCAGATAGCATCGCACATGAAATAGCTGCAACGCTGCGCCTTCATTCACACGGCCTTCCACCCAGCCACCACACTGTGCTTTGATACCTGCACCACTTTGCATACTGCAAGCATCACACATGGGCAGATGACACTGTCGAAACAACACTGACATCATTGCACTCAGCTGCACTCAGGAGCAGACGCGGTAAGGTCTGCGGCGGGAAATCATTGCAGCGTGCTTGTGCGCAGGGAATTGGAATGAAGACACCATTGTGTCCATCTGCGCAGAGTACGTGGTCGCCGAGTCGAAGGGGCAGGGAGATGCATACCTGGCCAAGGGTGCTGTCACCGTGCCACAGAACAAGAGATACTGCGAGAAAGGTGCAAACCCACAGGCATTTGGCGCCCCCGGGCGCAAGGCGCCCGAGTGGATCAAGTCCATGGTGTCATCTGCGGAAGACATGCTAGTGCAGATTTACACAGGCAAGTTCCCGGATTCAACGGGTGCAGAAGCGAAGGTGCGAGCCTTGCTACTACACAACAACGTGCCTGCCCAGCTGCTATCAAGTTTATATCAGACTGTGTATAGCAGCCACTGCGCGCCCGCCGCTGGATGTTTGCTGCATGTCACAGCTGCAAGCTTACTGAATGCATCGCAATCGTAGTTTTGACAGCTTGGGTGCTGTTGCAGGCTTGCATCGGTGCATGGACTGCCGAGCACATCAAAGCATTCCGTCGTAACGACCCTATTTCAGCTACGTGGGTGTCTGGCTATCCGCGCTTCATGCGCAAGTATGCTATGCAAATTGTGCTTGCGGCACGAGCGCACAGCACTGAAGCCCGCTGCTACCTTGATGTGAACGCCTATGATGGGCTCGCTGCTTTGCTCGATGCTGCTGGCGCCAGTGCAACAGCCATGCCAGCGGCAGCTGCAGCAACAGGCGGCGCTGCAATTGTCAGCAACGCTGGCGGTGGAGGCAGCGCTGCAAACGGCAGCATTGTTGATGCAGCTGGTGATGTCAGCAACATTGCAGCTGGCGGCGCTGCTGGCAGCGGCGTTCACATCAGGTCTGCAGGCAGCAACGACGGCGCTGCGGCTGACAGCGATGCGATGGACATCGATGCTGCTGCGGACAGCAGCAACTATGCCGCAGGCAGCGGCAGCGCTGCACGTACCTTTCAGCGCCTCAAACACAAGGCAGCAGATGCTCCGAAGCTTGCCACGCTTGCAGACCTGTCTGCTCTGCAAGATGATAACGAAGACATTCCAGCTGCTGATCACAACGACAATGCGCTGCAGCAAGTCACCGGTGTCAACGGTGCAAGTGCTACAGCAGCTGCCGCGCAGCCACGCAAGGTAAGCCTTCTTGGCAATGCTGTACATCTTGCACGCACGTCATGCAAGCAGTTGATATGTATGTTGCACCAGCAGTTTGCAAATCTCCTGGCAGCTGATTGATCACAAGCGACGTGTGGCTTGAGCAATACCACCTGACAGAGCAATGTGGTGCAGGACGCAGCTCAGCCCAAAGACACATACGTGCGGCTGCCGATCAGCGCTGTGAACAGTTCAAGTGCCGCTCTGTACCGCAAGGTGGGCCTTCCTTGTCACAACTTCCGCACTGCACCATTGCAACATTGCACGATTGTAGTTCAAGCTGAGCACTTTTGCTGTCAGCTGCGTGTGCATGGTGTTGATGCACATGCGGAATGAATGGCAGCTGAGCTGCAACCGGCATGTGCGCGTGACAGCACACAGCATTTGCAAGTGCAGCAAGCAACTGACCGCACAATGCAATGCAGGGCAGAGGTGAACCCGAAGACACAGACATGAACACGGAAGGCGACGAGAATGTAGCACCTGCTGCTTTGCCAGCTGCCAAGTGCACCCCAGCCAAAGCAACTGGCAGCAGTGGCAAGCGCAAGAAGATGACAGACCACGAGAAGAAAACACGTGAGGCTGAGCGCAAACGCATCAAGCTGGCACAGCAAGCTGCAAAGGCTCAGGCAGCAGCTGACAAGGCTGCAGAGAAAGCAGCGGCAGCACGCGCAGCCCGTGAAGCAGCTGAGGCAGCAGCTGGTCCAGTTGAGAAGCGCGGCAAGAAAGGCGCTTGTCTCAACAGGCAGCAGGCCACAGGCAAGAAGCTGAAGCAGTTGAACGACAGCGATAGTGAGTAGGGCACCAGGAGGTCACGTGGCAGTGTGGTGGCAAGCAGGTGTGTAGCAGTGGTGTAGTGGTGGCACACTAGTGGCCTTCTTGTGCGTTTGTTGTTGATACCGTTGCTGCTCTTGTGGTGGGCCTCTGGTGGCACTTTGGAGATTTACGAGTAACTCTGGTGGGGCAACGGGGGTAAAGTACTGGTGCTGTTGTGGTGGTGTCCTCGTGTAAGGACTGGTGGTTTACTGGAGGTTGACTAATGATGTTTCAGATGTATTCTGGTGGTTCAGACCCTACTTTGTTTCTAGAATACCCCTTTGCAGCCACCACTTTGCCACCAAAGTCGAATCCTAAGTGAATGGGGTAGATGAGCAAGCAGCTTGCCTTGAGGGCATCCTAGACAGCACGGGAACGTCTGTGCACGCTCGTAAAAGTACCCAAATGATGTTATAGGTGTTCAGGCTAATGACTGCTTCACGGCTGTCTGCAGACATCTGTAGACTCTACAGGACGCTCTTAGACACTGTAGCATGCGGCGTTTGCCGGTTTGCATCTGGCTGGATTCCAACTTGCAAACGCCCGATCAGGCGCTATAGCGCGCGCTGACATATGAACGACGTACACCGGCGTAGGTTAAGGCATACGCCCCCCGGCAGCAATTGCTCCCTCTACAAATCAAACCACGCTTTGTGACTTGAGATGCAGGGAAGACACATATTGAGCTTTTCAGAAACGCGATCAGGCGCTGGTACGTTGCCGTGTGCAATCAGCGTGAGGCGCAAACCGTCCGGTGGCGGGTTTGCGAGAGCTTTGACTGACCCCATTCTTGCAGCCTAACCGCTAGCAGAAGCGACGCCCACAGGCTCACTAGCTCGCCAAGCGAGCCTTGTGTGCTGGTGTTGTTGTGCTGCACACATGACGGCTCCTGTGCTATCATTCTGAACAGTGCCGGGGGACCGCTTCTGCGGGAATCCGAGGCACCTACCCCGGTGTACGACGACGCGACTCCAACCTTCAGCAAGACACGCCGGCGGATGGCGCCCGCAAGCGGCTGACGTCCGTCGTCAACAGGCAGGACCGTGCAGGGCAGATCTCCGATGAACGCTGCTTCACAGACCATCCTGTGGTCTCTCATGATAATCTACAATTCAACTGCGACTCTCTGACGAACGTACCACAGAACTTTGACCTGCAATATGTCTTCAAGCATCCCGCAATGCCCCCACACAGCCGAAGCTGGGCTCAGCTGGTCAGTGTGACACACCATTCTGATGCACAAGAGCCGGCTGGCAACATGAACACACACGTGTCCGGGCGCCGTCTGGCCACCCGTCCGTCCGTCATCCATCCCTCCGCCCATGCCATGCAGGCGCGGCGCGGCACTTTTTGCTAACAGTGTATATCTCACGCAATTTCGGGTCAGCCATTGACTACACATACACATCTGATTCCGAAACAGACGGAGCTTCCGACCACAGTTAGAAGATAGCTCGGAGCTAGGGCTCTGAGAGGGGGGCTGGCACTCCTAGACTTTGACATGTATCAGGTGAGCGCAGACAATGCAAACCGTAGGAGCAACTCAAAACACTTCCCAAGCACACTATAGGCCCCATAGATGAGCTCAGTGTGCTTTGTTGTGTTCACCGTAGCAGCGCTACCACTTTCAGAATTTTGGCCTCAAAATGGCAGAAAGTCGCTACGGGTCCGAAAAAGGCCATAGGAAGGTCAGAAAGGACTTTTGGTAGCTTTTCTGGGTTGTACAAGCTCTTTCACAGCTTCAGTTTGCTCAAGGACACCCTGAATATCTTATGTAGAGCTGTGGAGCTGCTGAAAGTACATTCGCGGTTGTTTGCGGCCATCTCTGACATGTCTACACTGTGCTATCTTGTACTACTTAGTAAGGTTTGTCCATGTTGCCAGCAACAGGCCAATTGACCTGACATGTGCGCAGAGCAATTTGCACCAACACTACATACTTTACAGGTGCACGATGACATGCATTGTCAACTTGAAGTGCCATAGCCAGATGCTGCATGTGCCCCATCACCATTATGGACTGGTGCATGTTCCGTTGCAAGGGCTTCCAACACACATCCAGCATATGCCTTTTTGGATTGCTCACCGTCGCACCTCATGTTGCGCACGCTGCCAATGCTACTCTTCGTCTGAACAGTCCGGTACAGGCATCAAGTACATGTTTGCATTGACCTGATCGGGACCAGAGTGCGCGTTGCGTATGCCGTTGTAATATTGTGGGCATGCCCACGGATGGATGTCCATTGCGTGGTGCCAGCCACGGAAAACAAGGAGCCTGCGTCCAAGGTTTCGCAGAATTGGTGACACAGTGCGCTGGACGACGGAATCCAGAAGAGCATCTTGCGGTGCAGCTGCACGGCTGGCGGCTCGCCACATGTGGTGGCAGACGCGTCGCACATCATCTGCGCACAGAGCATGAATGCGGCGCTCCCTTGCCTCCGCCACCTCTTCCCGTTGATCATCGGGTGTTGCCTTGAGTATTTCCTCAGCTTTCTCGATCCAGTCACGGACCTCTCGCCCCCATTCACCGTCTGAGAAGCGCACAGCTTGTCCCTGGTTGTCCAGGAGGCACCATGCGATATACGCCTTGATCAAGTCCTGAATCATCAAGTCAAAAGCGGGTTTTGCCATGTGTCCAGCCATTGTCAATGCCCCATGCAGTCTGCTCAACAGCAGCTCCATCACATCTTGTTCGGTGGCTTCGCCTGATAGCTCTTTCACCTCCACCAAGTCGTTATAAGCTTTCACAAGAACCTCATAAATCCGCCACTGCTCGTGTGCTGCGGCCATGGCGCCGCAGCACCCGCCGGGCGGGTGACAGATACGTGTAACGGCTCGCTCTAACCCGCGCACTCACCAGAGCTTCTGTGTTGAAAGTTTTGTATGAAAGAGTGTGTTGGTGTGTCGCAAATGATGCAGTGCTTGCTGTGCGACAAACCGAAGCGCGATCTACGGTGGCTGTTCGAAACTACGGATCCACCGTAGCTACGTGTAGCCACGCTACCACTTTGAGAAATCCGACCCCCGCCAGGAAGAAACTTACTACGAGATTTTTTCAATCTGTAGGAGATGTCTCTTGCCCTTCTATGGGGTCTATAGGGCAGGATGGCGCAGGTTTTAGCTGTTCCTACGGTGGGCGTTCACCGCGCTCACCAGATCACGCTGGTGACCCGGAGTGCCAGCCCCCCTGCTCTGAGATGTTGCGTATCTCTTTTTCAACTAGAGCTGGAAGTTGATGGTAGAGAAGAACCGGGAGTCCCTCTAAGGTCATCCTCGTTATCAACGGATGCGGTACACCTCCGACCAGCTTCACACCGTAAGGTGTTCAGCTGCCCCGTCCGCGTCTGCACGCCCCAAGGCAGGACGCGGCTAGAGTGCGTAAGCACGCCTAGCTCCGTGCCAGTATGGCACAGCCAGATGACCTCCTTTGGTTCTTCATCCAAGTCCCAACGTATTGTAATGTAATCTATATCATGCGTATGCCTGACAAGGGCCTTCCAATACGCTGGCTCTTAGCACTATACGACGTATTCGTATCGTACAGCGCCTGCACGTCTATACGTACGTACTATACGTGCCCTCGAAATTTTTTCCGCGCGCTTCCGCGCGCGGAGGTGGCTTGTGACTGTCCTTATGCCATTCTGGCTCTGTACGATGGACTGAGTCCAGTACTCGGGCGCTGCAGGCCTGTCAAACTGTGTTTCTTGTCGCAAGCACGATGCATTTGAATGGCAGCAGCTCACAGCTTACATCAACAGCCATAGCTGTTTCGAGCATGCATCACGGCCTCGCGAGGCCTCGCCTGCAGGCACTCCGGAAGCTCAGGGCAAAAGCCACATCTTCATAACAGCCACCCGTATAGCACGTACTGGCTCTGCAAAACACGTATCGTACAGCGTATATTGGCACACGTACTGTACGGTACGTATCGTATAGGAAGGCCCTACTCGGAGCCGCCACAGGGCCCGACGCCTGGTGCCAGACAGCATATCATTATTCTGTGATGTAGTTGCACAGCGGTTGCGCGACGCCTGGAGCACTTGTGGCGCCACGGGCGCCATGTGGAGTGTTGCAGTGGGCCAGACGCTCGCGGACAGCGCCGACAGGGACACAGACATCGATGAAATCTTGAGAGATGTGTTCAAGATGTCTGACTTTCGTGGGAATCAGCGAGCAGTCATTCTGGCTGCGATGCGCGGTCGGGACACGGTCGTGTTGGTGGCCACCGGCTCTGGCAAAAGTCTGCGCTATCAGCTACCGACCATGTGCACTACCGGCAGCACATTAGTCATCGGTCCACTGTCAGCGTTGATGGACGACTAATTGCACGCATTGCAAGCGCGCGGCATCAGCTGCGCCAAGTATGACAGCTCTGTAGACCAGGAAGGGCGTGCAGCACTCCTGCGCCAGCTCGGCAGCACGTTGAAGATACTGTACACGACACCAGAGCAATTGTCGGAGTCGTCAACGTTGCGCACGCGCCTGGTTCAGCTGTCACAGATTTGTCCCATGCACAACGGTTGACTGCAGCGAACGCGCATGCCCTCACGAACGGATAGCATAGGCGCTTAGAGACGTTCGAGCTTAGTGATTGAAACCGTGTCCAGCGCCACGGACAAAATACGTACCTGCAGTGCGGGGCCGGGGAAGCGACGCTTGCTTTTCTCGCGCTCCAGACACACCGCAGCATTGGCGAAGCCTTGCATGATGCGCGGCACCCTGGCGTCCAGCACTCCTTGCGACCTTGTCGTGAGATTTGATGCAGTCTTGCGAGTGCTGGTGCTCACGTAGATGCAGACGAGCCGTCGGTGCCGCAGACCATTAGGCGCAAACAGCGCAGCGACGTTTTCGTCAGTCAGCTCGAAGTCTTCCGTGCAGCCGTGTGTTGTTGTGTATACGACATCGTATACACAACAACACACGGCTGCACGGAAAAAAAAGAGCCGGCGAACGTGCTTTATGTGCAGTGAGTGTCCGATTGAGGTATGCAGCGGCAGGCTTGGCCATGCCTGCGCCTTCACAGCATCGGTTCCACGCGTGGTACACTGTCTGTGCGTGGGATGATGTGGACACTCGAAGTGTTATGTATGCTTCGTATGCACCCATTTGTGCAATCGCAATGGCGCAGTGGTAACTTCCAACTCTTAACTCGGAAGGTCGGGCGTTCAAAGCCGGGCTCAGCTGTGGCTATAGGCTGTCTTCTAACTCCGAGCATCCGAGACACTGATTCGCAAAAATGATGTGGATGGCGCGTCCGGGTGGATCGCCATTGCCATTGCCTTGCAGCGCTCGTGGGATCGAGCCTCCCTGCCCACAACAAGATGGGCAGCACATTTTGCTGCAAGTCACTAATCTCTTTGCTGCAAATACTATTGTTCTTGTTGCGCGGTATCGGCGGGTGTGTCAAGAACGCCAACAAGCAAGCTCGCTACCGGGCGGCGTTCGCCCAAACGCCCCGCTATTGCCGATTGCATAAAGAAAGACCGCTCGATGCGGCATCGCGTTGTGCGTTGCAACGCCATCGGGGTCTTGCAACGGCCCCTCGGATGCGGCAATCGGCAGTTGCGTTGCTGATTGCCACTGCAGCGATGCCCGATACACACGCCACAAAAAAGATCACCAAAACGCGCTCTGGTCAAGCATATTATCTCACAGAAGGTGTGTGATGATGTGGGAGGTGTCTGGGCCTCTGTGCGCGGTCTGAGCAGCGAGTTCTAGCGCTTGCCAGCCTTGCCATCGGCCAGTTCTGCGCTCCTTAAAGGTTGCTTAAGCTTGCATCGTTCGGAGCCGCACAAGTCACAAGCTAGACATCACTAGTCACTCTAAGCATACTGTTTGAGGGTCTGGGCAAGTTCATGAAAGTTCCTGGTGTCCGCGTTGCGCCGAAACGAAGGGCGATGCAGATGGCGATGTGTGCATCGGGCAAGCTGCATCCAAGGATCGTTGCAACCGCCCGATCCGCATCGAGCGGACTTTCTTTGTGCAATCGGCAATACACTGGCCACGAGATCTCTCAGACCAGTATGCCGTGGAACTCCTCCGAGCACACTGAACCATATTGAGCGAGACTGGTAGCTTCAGAAAGAGCGCTTCAATGCACTGGGATCCGGGGGGGTGCTGACGCTGCGCGCATGTCGGCCGGATACTGCCATGAGCATGCCCGCGCTGACATACTCAGGCTGAATATCGATGCATCAAGCTGGTCATGTGCAGCACTGCGCCGATGCTGAGCAGGCTTGGCACAGCGTTGAATTGCTGCTGAGTTTCGGCACAGCCGCGCTGATGCCCAGGCTGAACAACAGTGTCGTGAGCCGAAGACTGCGCAATGTCGTGCCAGTAAACTACAATATCTCGACAGCTGACTTGATTGTGCTCAGTTTGGGGAGAAGACTTGAGACCCTTCAGGCCGGACCTCGGCCACCAAGCAATTTCAGGCAAAACTTGTACTGGCTCGGTGCATTGAGCCTCAGAGTTGGTTCAAGCGTGAGAAAGTCAAGCCGAGGTTGCACTTGAAACTCTCAGCAATGACTACCGTCCTCATTGTCGGCCTGAGCATCAACAATGCTTCACTGGATGTCGACAGCCACGTGGCTGCACATGAGTGGGGCAGCTTACCCAGACAGCGCTCAGGGCGGCCCCAATTATATTTCTGAGGTGGTGGCAGTTTCGAACCGACGCACCTCAGCGTTGTGCTGACACGCACAAAGCTCGCCGCCACGAGTACCATTGCGACGCAGTTGGTCACTTGCAGTGCAAGGTGCAGGCCTCCTGGCCGTGTGCGCTGACTTGGTCTCAACGCCAACACCCTGTTTTACATCTGACAGTCGAAAATTTAAAGCCTTGATCAGCGACGCAGCTACAGCTACGTTCCTGTGTTGATACTATGATAGGCTGGTGTCAGGACGGTTTGTCTTCCATTGGAACGGTCCATTGACCCGCTCAGGAACGGACCGAACGTTCCCGTTGAATAGATGAGCACTCGAGCTAAGCATGTCTGAGGTAAGCGGGTTCTGCGCTTGCCAGTGTCATCGGCTGCACGTCCGCCAAATTCGAATTCTGGAGGTGGGGCCATCGGAGCGACAAATACGACTGTGTAGCGAGCGTGAGTGTGCCATGGTACCCAAACAGCAGTCAAAAAGCTCCACAGGATGATGATAGCTTCGTGCATTGACACAGGTCAGTTCTCCAGCCGTCTGACGCTTGCTCACTCCGCGCAGCAGCTCCGTGCCTCAGGGTCAGCTTGGTCCCACGAATGCTGCCAGGCCTCTGGGATGTCAGATGACAGAGCTTGAGACATGTGACGTGTCGTTTGATGACGGATGAGGAGGCATAAAGAGGACAGCATGCGAGACTACGCTGTTGCCAGCTGCAGTCAGCTGTCCAAGGCTGAACCTTCTCCCCATCGTGATCAAGCAACCTACTGGCAGATCAGTCCGTTGCCAAGGCTGGGACGTGATGCTGACACGATGTCACGACTTGTACAAGTGCAGGCGGCTACCAGTCTGATCAGCACATCGCAGGAGCATGTTGATGAATCTGGACCCCCGCTGCACTCCAGCAGCACTCAGCATGGGCCAGCATGCTCAGCGTGTGCAAACTTGCCGAAATGATGGTGGACAAGGTGCGCCATGTCCCTGGCGCTCATGGTTTGCTCGAGTGCCAGGAGCCTCAACAGAATGTAGTCTGCCTCCTCCCTTGAGGATCTCACTGAGGTACTGCTGCGTGACTGCTTTTGTGACAGCTGCACAATGTCAGCGACAGCTGTGCATGCTGCTTGGCCTCCTGTGCATTCGTGTCTGTACATAATGTTGTGCTACACGACTGGCTCACAACGCTGATGAGTATGCTGCAGGCTGCCGCACACCCTGACACTGGCTAGGCTCATTGCCACATGGCTACATTTGCTTGTGTAATGCAGCAGTGTTCAACAACATCAATGCAGGCAGCATGAATGAGGTGCGCTTGGTTGATGAGCTGATTGCAGCCGTCACAAGCCAAACACAAAATCGTGCAGCAAACGCTCAGTGCGATTTGCGGGTTTTTCCTCAAAGTTCATGCACTTCATGCTCGAGCAATGCTGCGACCTTGTTGCGCTGCATTCCAAATGCAGGCGCCCTCACGTGTGGCATCAGCATTGCGGTCACTGTTTGCAGGTTGTCAGGGCGCTTCAATACAATATTATTGTGATCGACAAATAGAGCACAAGTAGAGCACCTTCTTTGGTAACTTGCAGAGCACCTGAAAGAGCATCTGACACAGGTATGAGTCTTGCGTCTCACCTCATGTGACGTGCGCATGCAGATCGCATTCATCGTACAAATGTTTTTGTGTCTGAGCGTTTTGTCAGCAAGCGCCGGTTCCTCGCAGCAGACTTCAGAGTCAGTAACTGTACAGGTCAAGTCCATGGCGAGAAAATCAAATGGCACACTTGCCTGCATACCGGAGCCAATTGTGTGTCCACCGCTCTGTTGGTGCTGTTGCCTGCTGGCTTTGTGTTGCATTCAAAATCATATCCTGTGCTGCTTCAAGAAAGTTTGCCAGAGGCTGCAGCAGCTTTCCTTCACAGACACATACAGTTTCCCTGTTTCTGCGTTCCTGTATGCCCTCTGAAATGATGTCAAACTCGCTGCAGGTGTTTGGCGTTCCTGATGTCACCTGTGATGCATCGGCCTCTATTGCAACCCAATCTCAGGTATGCACACAAAGGCCATCAGCTTGTCCATACCTGATGGTGACATGATGTGCTGGGCTCACGCTCGCCAAATTTGTCATCTGCGCTTGACTTGTGCACTCAATCAGAATGGTGGAGGCATGAGCAGTGTGTTGCACACTGCTTTGCACAGTGCGTTTCTTGGCACGCATGTCGCTCATGTAGCAAAGGTACAGACCATGCAGACAGGCAGGCCCACGTAACTGCTGTGCAGGCAGTGCTGAATAGCAGCACATACATGCAGCAGCTTGTCACTGTTTGTAGCAGCTGCGGCATCATCAGCAGCGGCGGCAGTGCCATGCTGGCCAGCACCAGCAGCGTGGGCAGGCCGGTCTCAGACTGGGCGCCACGCAAGCAACACTTCATGTGTGTTGCACACATAAGTGCAAGTGTACAGCTGAAACAGCAGCAGTCTTGCAGTCGAATAGGCGTGGTGCAGCTTGGAATTGACTGATCACTGACAGAATCACAGCTGTTACTGTGCTCAATGTAACCGTGTGTGGGTCCAATCGTCCAGCGGTCGCGTGCCAAGACTTGCCACATGCCAGGGCAAGACTGTGCTGTTGCCTGCTCCACGTTGACATGTTTAGCCCAAAACAGCGGTCTCATCAACACGAAATGCTCAATACATGCTGACTCATTGCGCACAAGCCGCTGTAGTTGGCGCAAGACAGCGACTTTGGGCCCAATATTCTTCCAAGCCCAGTCTCACCACTGAGAAGTGTCACTGCTGCGTTGCACATGATTTAGACAAGACTGTCTGTGTCTGGCCCCCGCTTCTGGGCAGTGCAGAAGCAAAATCGTTCGCTTTTCGGCGCGATTCAGTCTGAACATGGAGCCAAGAACAGCCAGAATGCTGCTGGGCGGCAGGGTGAATCGATCCGAGACTTAGGCGTGGTGGCCTCGACAATGAACGGGATAAGGCACAAAATGCCGTCCTCCTGCACCCAAAATTTGCGTGTTTCCGCAGCACAATGGATGCAGATGGTGCCCACATGTGTTGCTTCGTCTGCCCGACGCACGAGACTGTTCGGGCCAAGAATCGTCATTCTCAAAACGCCAGAACGAATCTGGCCGGTGCCGGCTTGAATTGGGGGTCAATGTCAAGGCATGGTTGTTCCCAGTGTCATGACAGGCTATGAACAGTGTCAAGCTCATATGCGACAGTATCAGCCCCGGGGCGGACCCCAGTGCTGGCCGCTGCTGCCCGCACTTGCTGCATGACTTGTGAGCGCTTGTGCAGCGCACACACTCACGTCTACTCCCAGTCTCACAAATATGTTGCAAAATGTTGTTGTTGATGCTGGCATGGTCTGATCAACGTGGCGTCACCCATAACAAGTCTCTCGTGAAAGCCAGCCATGATTGTCCACAATCGTCTGTCATACATTGAATCCCTCAGCTCGCAAGCACACTTTGTGCGCTTCTATCAGCACCTGACAACGTGCATCATCCTCCCCTGCAACGCACCAGAGCTTGTTGAACTGAAATCTAGTTTCCATCAGAGCAGCGCGCCAAATCTGTGCTGTGTGTTGACATGAGCAAGGCAAGTGCTTTGAACGCAGGCTCAAATGCTGCACCATTACGTTTACCTTCTAAGGAGTGGCACACCGTGTTGAGCAATGCATTCATCGCGCTTGGCCTGCACAGTGCCACTGATGAACATGGATGGTGAGCAGTTGCCCGCCATGATCCTGTGACATTCTGTAAACAATGCAAGGGCTCACGCAAGCAGCACTGTGACTGCAGTGCATTTGTGACAGGGCTGCACCTTGGTGCCAGGGCATGCGCAGCACATCTTGGGTTTGTCCTTGTCTTGCTTCTTGCCCCCCATGAACGGTATGTAATCTCTCCATCCCATGGTCGCGCTGATGCGGCGTCAGCGCAACACCTGTACTGCGCAATCTACCAAGTATCAATTGGCTGAGCAACTTTGCGTTAGCTGTCTGAGGTTGGATTAGCAGTTGATGGCTGGTCTGTGAACAGAGCTGGTGCACGTCTACAGCGCCGAGGGTCTGACCATTGCTATACCCAGCCGCAATCCAGTTGTTGCAATGCGGCCTGCCCTGCACACGGCAGTCGGAATTTGCACCACTGGACGACAGCTTGCGGCATCATGAAGGCGCACAGAGTCATCTCGGAGCTGCCCCTGCGCGTCCTGCGAGGAAGACCAAGCGGCGCGAGGGTGTCGAGGTCAACTTCACATGCTTTCGTACCTTCCGTAACGCCTCGACATCTTTCAAACACTTACCTCCCGTACCGGACGTGCCCGCTTGCATTCGTGGTGGGGCACGGAGGACGGCCCGGGAGGGTCATAGCGCTGGCGCTTGACTTGCTTGATCACTGTTCCGTTGTTGACCAAACGTTACTACCTAGTCTGAAACACACCACAGTACTTGGGCGATTGTATCTTGGTAGCGGTTGTGTGCACAGACCTTCGGAATCAGTTGAAAGCTTTGCTGCGGCTGCCCTCAAGCCGCAGCGTTCCACCATGTGATGGCCGCATGCTTGACTGGTCTACCTCCTGATGTTCTAGCACGTGTCTGCTGGGGGCTCGATGCTTGCGACATCGTGCGCCTGGGCAGCACCTGCAAGGTGCTCTGCACAGTCTGTGGCGACGATGAAGCTGTGTGGAGGGTCAAGTGCCAGCAAGCGTTTGCTGGCACGCCTGTGCAGCCAGGCAAATGGATTGCAACAAGCGATGCCGACGCGCACAACAACTCTGGTGATGGGTGCTGGCCACCTGTCCGCTACAGGTGTGCCATCAGGCTGCAGTACAACGTGCACCGCGGCAATCTTTTAGCTGCATGCTGGCCTCAACACTGTCATAGACAGTCTGTGGTGGTATCACATATGGTATGCACACACCCACCCTGCCCACGGCGCTGAATGTACCTACAGGCACCTTTTGCACCTGCTGGTCCCCATGCTGCCGCTGGCAGGTGTGTGGTTCGCTGACAGCTTGGACAAGCAGGGCAGCAAAGCCACAGCAGATCAGCGCATCCTGGCATTCCGGTGGCTGAAAGACGCCATGGTGTGCCTTGAGCTTGGGCTCAATGCTGCAGAGACTGGGATGACATGGCGGGTGGTGTGGCTGCTGTCGTGTGACTCAGCTGCTCTGCCACAACTTGAACACCTCAGCAAGGGCAGCTTGATGCTCCAGCCAGCGGTGCGCGTCTGTCACCACCGATTCCGTCTCGACAAAAGTTCAGACTTTGGCACTGCACAGCTCACTGTGTTGCTAGTCAGGTGCACTTTCCCGAGTGCATCGCGCAGTACACCGTAGCTGTTCTGCACTGCAGGCGCAAGATGGCGCAGCACGCAGCACTCCCAGCAAATCCGCGCAGACACGCGCTGAGGCTGCCCTGGGCCGCCACTCCCTGACATCGCCGACGCTTGCCTCGTCTCCGCCCGGCAGCTTCGAGAGTGAGGTGCTTGCATTCATGTCCTCACCAGGCATGGGGACAAGCGGCAAGCAGCGCCGCCGCAGCAACCGCCGCAGCCGTTCACCACAGGTGTGCTTGGCGCAGCATAGCGCAACAAAATGCAGTCTACTGCCTCAATGCTCGAAATGCAACCACATGTGAGCCGTTCTCACTGAACATTGCATGCGCTGACCCTGAACTGCACATTCCACCATGCAGCCTCTGCAGCATCGGACATTGTTTGCATCGTGAACGCAGTGCTGGTATGCAGGTCAGTGAGTGGATGGCAAGGTGCCAACTCAGGCCGCTGGACTGCTCGCCTGGGCATCCTGTGTCTGCAGCTCGCCATCTGCGCGGGCTTTGGTACAGTTTGACCAGCTCACCTTCCGCTAACGTGCGGCTTGTAGTCATTGACCAGGAGCACTGCCTGCGCAGCGGCAGAGACGAGACGTGCGCTCGCACCCTGGACATCAGCACAGGGCTGTCTGAGCAGCTGTTGTGGCAGAGGCAGAGCCATGACGGCCATCGCACTATGACACAGGCTCAGAGGATTGAATATGCAAAGATGCGCTTGCAACGATGGTTCAACAGCGAAGAAAATGCAGCTGTTCAGGCGGACTTGTCAGCACCAGGCTGCGCTGTAAGCTACTTGGATGCGCAGGGCAGCGCAGCAGCAAGCTTGTCTGCAGCTGCAAGCCAGTCGCGCACAACTAGTGGCCGGCGCAGCAGTGGCGCAGTGACAGGCTCAACACCACAGCAGCGGGGCTCGAGCAATGCCCAGTCCAGCGCGCTAAGTCAGCCCGACACATTCGACGACCTATCTGCCTGGGATGCACTTGTGCCAAGTGCTGAACCGTCCAATGGCTCATTGGCCGTGACGACGAGCGCTGCCAGTATGGCAGCGCCACACGAGCTGCCTGTGGATGCAAGCAGATCTGATGTGCCTGCTGAGCACGCAGTTGTTGACAACGCGATGTTGCTTCGAGCTGTGCGAGCCCATGAGTACTTGCACGTGTGCGCAGAGCCGCTTGATGTGGTGCATCCCCTGGTGAAGCTTTCCCTCGATCATTCTGGAGTCATTGACTGCTTGCTATTATTGCAGAAACGTGGTTTTGTATGCTATCGCCGTGTGCACAGCCCATGATATATAAGGGGAGGTGTTGCAAATGATGTGGTCGATGAGTGCGAAGCCAGACAGTATGCCTGTTGAGTGCGCACAGCGTGTTACATTGTGTTCAGCGTTGTCGAATATTAGTTTGCGATGTAACAAAGGTCGCCTTTGAGCTCCATTGGCGGCGCTGTGGTCATGAGTGCACGCCATGGTACAAGCACCACCGGCCGTACGAATCTGGCTCTGTGTCAAACGCAGGCGAGCAGCGCTCCGGAGCATCCTGCGTTTGGCACAACGTGAATCATGAAAATCTGTCCTCTCCAATTTTGCAAGCATCGCCGTCACCGAGCCGGGACGCGCAGTGCTCAGCTCGCTTTCGGTCACCCGGCCTAGGCTTGACACATCATCTACAGATTGACCAACGCGACAGCATCACCCACCCATCAGAGCCGCCTCGAGTAATTAAGAGTCAAATCTGCTTATAAAGAGGGTAGGCGTCTCTTGCTGTCCTGATCATAGCCTGCGTTTGCGCCACGTGCGGCGCAACGGCCAGAGCGTCCGCGTGACATTGTCAACAGCACAGTCGGCATAATGATAACTGAGACATTGTCACCGATACCATTGCTGCTGTTGAGCATGTTTACGGCGCACAGCTTGCGTCAAGGGGTAATAAATGTGTGGCAACATTCAAATGTGTGTCCAGGACCATGCGGTCAGCCCATGCATAGCGTTAAAGTCTTGCGGCGTCCTTTCTGTGTGAACATCAGCACTTGCGTCAAGCTACTTCCGCTGTCACCTACCTTTTTCACCTGTGAGCGAGCCCCCATAGCCCGTCACTATGCATGATGGTGACACACTTGGAGCAGAGAAACGTGTGCATGCAGGAGTTTGAACATGCACTTTGTTGCGCTGCTTGTAGCAGCCTTTGCAGCATGCGCTCAAGCGCAGCCTGCAGCTAGCCCGTATGAGCGCGCCAATCCCACAGAATGCGTGTCCGAGGGCGAAGTCAACCTTGTGGAGCTCGTGTCCGCCCTGAACGACACCGTGGCGTGTACCGAGGCTGCCAGCTGTTCATTCACGGTGCGCTCAACTCAGATCCCAGCAGGATGTCCAAGATGTGGTGCGGTATGTGCTGTGCATGATTGTCGTCGCACCAGAGTAACAAACAATGTGGTATACGTGACGCATGTGCACGTCTCCGCACACGCATGCCGCATCGCATGTGCCAGTGAAAGCCTTTGAAGACAGCCAGCGCACAACAGTGCCATTTGCATGCATGCAATCACAGCCATGCATGAGCGTTCATGTGCTTGCAGCTGCTTAATGCCGCAGACTTCAGCATCCAGTACTTCCCTGGCTACAAAGTGGTCACAAACACGCAAGCAACGCCAGCGTTCGCTTCTGTGCTCTACCCGTGTGGGACGGAGCCTCCAGATGAGGCTTCCGTACGCGCCAACAGCATTGCAAATGACACCGGCCTGGGTTTCTTTGAGATCCCGTTGACCGCAGTCTCCACTGGCGACTCCACTGCCGGGTGGGCATTGGTGCGGCATTTCACCTGCGTCACTGCCAAGATGCAGCTGCACTATGCGCCAGCATGAGGTGCAGCAAATCATTGCGGTTGCATTTCAAATGGATAGGCACAACTCGCAGTTGCAGAAGATGTACTACACGCTCGGGCTGTGCAGGAGTACCTGAATGTGGCGGACCGTGTGCGCTACTCTGGCGCGTTCGCTACTGCGCCATGCCTGCAGCAAGTGGCTGGCGCGGCGGCTGACGGCGGCTGCGACCGTGCATTCGTGTCGCCCGGAAACTTTGCCGGTGAGATGCCCACGCCGCTTGCCAACTATGACGCAGAGATCCTGTTTGGAGCTGGCGATCCTGACCTCAAGCAGATTCCCTTCACGTGCGCGTCTCAACTTTGGTCAGCCGCAATTTGATTTCATGCTTCGAGGTTCGTCATGCATGCAAGGCATGTGGCATGTCAACTTTGCTGGCGGCACTGTAGTTTGCGATGGCAATCACGTGTCATCGTGTGTGCAGCGCCGCTGCAGACCCTCTGCCGCTGTCGCGCGCTGAGCACATCATCTATGCCGCCGCATTCTTCAACAAGGAAGCCGCCGCCGCGAAACTGTACTCCGCCATCGTCTCCGACTATGACGCGCTTGTGGCCACAGGCGCCACCGGTGCCACACCCATTGTGGCGTGGGTGTCCTACGTCGCTTCCCTCTTTGGCTTCACGTACGAAAATGGCACCGCCGTCAGCGGCGCGGGTTATCAAATCTCATATGCCACGTACAAAGCAACGTTGACGGCGGACTCGGGCTCCGTTCTGCTGCCGCAGACGCGCGTTGCGGCGGCTGCGGCGGCTGCAGGGCCAGCGCTTGTGCGTGCGGCTGACTCAGCCGAGCGCGGCGTGGAGATTGCATTTTCCGAGGAGGCGCTGGGTGGTGCGGCGGCGGCGCAGGCGGCAGTGGCGCCACTGCTGCAAGATGTTGACGTGCTCGTTGATGAGTCGTTCACACCCAACACGACGGTGGTGCGTACTGCCTGCAACATGGCAGCTCACGTGGTCCGCTTGCAGACCATGCGCGAGGTGGCAGATGTCGAACTCCTGCCCTGTCGATCACTTGGCACATCTCACATCACTGTTCGAGACCTGCTTGGTTTGCTTGTGCAGGCTGAATTTCTGGACACATGGGGCATCGCGCCAGCAGACACGTCCGATTACTCGTTCCTTGCTGCCAGCGCGCTGTACCGACACGACAAGGCACAGACCGCCAGCGGCTCTGACGACTGGTTTGGCCAGGCCATTATCCGGCCTGCTGTTGTGCTGCAGGTGTGCAGCTCCGCCTGCACGCCTCGCTCCCACTCAATGCATCTGCAAAATGCCTGGCCTGTCACTATTGCTGCGCTGCCTGCACATGCAAGCTCTGTGCACACGCAGTGCACCTGTGCGGTGTAGTACACAGTGCACCACGACAGCCTCGGTCAGAACACATAATGGCAGGGGCGATGCTGAAACGTGTGCTGCACTTGTACAGGACCTGGTGGCGATCACAAATGCGCAGCCGCGTGGCAGCTGCGTTGACACCGTGTTCTTCCGCAACATCGCCCGCGGCGAACAGCTGGTGATCACTGACGGCTCCGATTGCGAGGGCCTGACGTGCGACTCCTTTGACTCGCAGGCACCTCTGTCCATCGACAGCCTCGTCGATGCAGCCGACAATAGCAGCACCGGTCCCGGTGGTACAGGCGGCGGCGATGGCGGCGGGCCGGCGCCGCCAGTAGGTGATGCAGATGCTCCGGCGCCGGCAAGCACGTGCGGCGCCAGCGTTGTGCCTGGGCTGGAGCCCCCAGGACCAGCACCAGCGCCAGCGCCGGCGCCTGCGCCTGCCAAAAGCCCAGTTCCTGCACCAGGGCCCGGGAAGAAGGGAGAGAAGAAAGGAAAGAAGATGCAGGCCAAGAAGAGCAAGAAGGCCAAGAAGAGCAAGAAGGCCAAGAAGTCCAAGAAGAGCAAGAAGGTGAAGAATGCAAAGCATGGCAAAGGCAAGAAAGCGCACCATGGCCACAAGCACCGCGATGGCCACCACAAGCATCACAAGCACCCACGCCATGGCCTTTAGACGCTGTGCATGGATCCACAGCACTAGCTAGTAAGTGCAGCAGGTGCAATTGTGAATTTGCACTAGATCAAGAGTATTGGCGTCTGCTCATTGTGTGCGCTGCATCTGAGTGCTGACGAGCAATGTGAGACCAAGGGCCGATGTTTGACTAAAGGGCGCGGCACTGATGAGCAGCAACTGGTGCTGCTCTCAGGATGTGAGGCAATGCAGACTGGCACACAGAGCTATTGTGCGCAATGGTCATGGGCACTGGGGTGCATAATGTTGCACTGGCAGTTGGGCGTGCAGATATGAGTCGGCAAGTGCATTGGCAAACAAGGCGATATTAAGCTTAGGCTCGTTGCAATTTGTGTGGGTGATGGATCTGGCAACTCACCTGTGCCTGTGCCGCTGCGTCGGCACTGACAGACTGAGTCGAGATTGGCATTGCAACTGACGGAGACGTATTTGGCATTTCAAGCGGCAGACAAGTCATTCATGTGGTGTTCACTCTAAGATGGTTTTCCAGCTTGCTACAAGCCGTGGGGGAAAGTGAACACATGCGTGAAACCAAAACGAAAGTCCAAATGAATAGAATCCATGCAACATCAAAGTGGTACACGAAGCCCATAAAAAAAAATTTCACAAACATTTGCAGGGTCACGAGCTCAGTCTGGCATGGCAGGCAGCGCAAAGTCGTCATTGTCAGGCCGACCACCATACGCTCGCACAGGCACCTCCAGCAGCCTTGCATCCAATGCTGGGTCCCCACGCGCCAGCACCGCCTCCAACGCTTGCAGCAGAGCGCTTGGAGCATGAGCAGCTGCGGCGCCACCAACGCTTACTGGCGCATCGAGATCTGTGTGTGCGTCACAGTGTGACAGGGCAAGCAGCATTGCGCGCCAGCGCTCTGCGGCGCTGACGCTGCGCGAATTGCGGCTGTGAAGATGCACGGCACATGGGATGTGGTATGCGCCGCCAGGGTAGAACACTGTGCTGGGAATCAGGCCACCTGCACACAATCCACTTGTGACTCACCCATGACCTGTGCATGTGTGAGAATGGGTTCACATTCACATGGGTTACACCTTTGTTGTGCTTGTGCCTTCACATAAGATTGTTGCATCGATCCCTAACCAATTTGTCGAGGTGCAAGAGCGTACCATGCGGCACGGCTTTGCCAGGCACACCAGTCAGGAGCTTGCCGCAGGCGCCGCACACAGCGTTCTCATCTTGCATCACGTTCTTTGCGTTTACGCGGCGGTTCGCGTGCAGCGTGCGGAGCTGTGCGCGCCGCCGCTCAATGCGCCCACCAAGGCCCTCAAAGCCACGCGCACTTTCCTCCAGCTGCGCCGCCTCTGCCGCTGCGGCGCGCCGCAACAGATTCGCCTCTGCCGCCACCGCGCCATCCGCCCTTGGAACGTGCTCCAGTGCGTCAGCGAGCTGAAGCTCTCCACGGCAGTGCTGTAGCACCTTGGCCACTTCCTGCTCAATGGCCTCTGCGCCGCCGGCGGCCACAGGGACAGTGGCCAGGTGGCGCTGCAGCACCTGTAGCCACAAGGCGCGGCGCATGCCCCGCGGCGCGCCGTCAATGACTGCTGCTGACTCATCGAGCGTGCTCGTGGCTTCCAGGGCGTCAGAGAACCTTCCCAGCGCGCTGAACAGACAGCGCGCCGCGCGCGTCATGCCACGTGCGCTGGCCAGCTGCAGGGCCAGCTGCGTGGTGAACAGGAAGCGAGCATGCGGCGCCGAGTGCTGCGCGCTGGTGTGTGCCTTGACGCGGCACGCACTCGAGTTCAGGTACCTGCACTTGCACACCATCAGTCATGCTCTGGATTTAGTGTGCAGACCGAACTGCGCCTCATATTCTTGGCAGACCGGCCGTTGTTCGTTGCAGCAAACTGAGCGCCAGGCGTGACCGCCAGCGGCATATTCACGCACCTCAGCAGTGCGTCCTCGTCGCGCTGCGCCGCCAGCGCCGTCACCAGCAGGTTGTGCAGCGAGCGCAGCTCACAGCCGCTGTCAGCCTTGTGCTGCAGGTAGCACTGTATCGCAGCGCGCACTTCGTGCCCCGATTCTGCACCGCATGTTTGCCGCTCCTTGTGGGGCTGCGACGAGTCCCAGACACCACGAAAGTGCGCCATGCCCGCCTCAACGATGGGCTGTGGGTCGATGGCAGACAAGGCTGGCATGTCTACAAGGGCATTGCAGGTGGCCACAGGGGCGCGCCACATCAGCAACTGCAGGCAGTCGGGCAGCTGCGTCGCGTGATGCTCCTGGATTGCCGGCAGCAACTCCAAGGCAGCAGCAGGATCACCTGCACGATCGCAGCCAACGAGTTCAGGCCATCAGCGTGCTGTTGACATTGTCAATGACAACACTAGCGCTACAGTAGCGCTGCTATACATATTAGCGCAACACTAACGCAACCGTAACATGAAGACAGTGCAGTGTCGCGGCGACGCGTGCAGAACATATGCGTGAGCTCATTCACTACGAGAGCAAGCTCAGCATGCCCAGCCACCAGCGGCAAGGCTCGCAGCTGTGCGCACCAGCAGCTGCGCAGTGGAAGTGGCCGCAGGTGTCGCCGTACAGCTGCGCGCAGTACGCTTCCAGCTGCGGCCAGCCGCGGCGCCGCAGCAGCCCTCGCACGCTGCCCGCCTGCAGCTGCTCCCGCCACTCCGCCATGCACGCCTTCGTCGCCGCCAGCGCCCGCTGCACCTCTGCCGCACCTTCGCCGCTGCTGTGCCCCATTTCAGCAAGGTCCTGACTTGCTGCAACAACATCTGTGCTTGTGCGCGCAGTCTCATGCTCTACATTTTGTGCCGAGTTGGCAGAGCTGTCCGTAGCACACGAAGGCTCAGCGGCGGAACGCAGCGTGGCAGCGTTCAATGCCCCAAGGTGGCAGAGCAGGAGCCATGTGGCAAGGGTGGTGCCGGTAGCAGAAGGGCCGCTGTCGGGAGAGCTAGACACAGCAGCGCGCAACTTGGCGGTGATAAACGTTCGCAACCCATGCGCCTGCATGTGAAAATCATCGTCACAAATCGCTGCACGACACACAAAGAAGTTGACATCAGGTAGCGGAGCCACGAACATGCATCATGGGCGCAACGATAATTACAACAAAACTTTCATGACACAGGAATGTGCTTGTGCACAGGTGACCGCAGCCATGTGAAAGAGGCAGATCGCACACCCGATTCGTCTGCAGGTGGGCCTCACACGCCATGCTCTGGCCTGCTAGCGCAAGCGCTGCCTCTTGGAACGTGACACCAGAGCTCTCTGCGCCACCGTCTGCATCATCGAGCACAGAAGCGTGCGCCAGCGCTTCCGCAGCGCTGACGTATCGGCCATCTTGCAGCAGGGCACCCGCAAGTGCAAGCCAACCACCCCGGCAGCCACGTGGACCAGCACTGCTACTTTGCAGCAGTCGCCGTGCCGCGCCAAAGCGCCGCGCGGCCACCAGCGCAGCCGCTGCTGCTTCTGCGTCAGCGGGTGCATCTATGCGCGCCAGCGCGTCCGCGCTGACGGCGAGCGCGCCGATCGTGCACGACGTGTCAGTGTGCGGGTCCTCGACGTCTACAGCGAGGTGCAGCGCATGGCCAGAGGCGGCGAGCGCCGCCGGCGCGTCTACAGGCCTGCCTACAGGCGCGCCATCGGCGCGTGAGAAGGTGTGCAGCTGTGCGGTGCTTGCGCTGCTGTTGTTGCTGGAGCCGCTGGTAGCCACAGTGGCCACAAGCACACGCCATGGCAGCACCGCCACATCGCAGATGTCTGCTTCGCATGGCAGATTGATGTACCGTAGAGACTTGCGCACGTACAGCTCTCGCCAAGATGTGAACCGTGCAGGGTCTGAGACATCCAGATCGAATGTGCAGAGCCTGCCCCTGTCAATGCGCACCGCCACGTGTGCTGTTCTGCTGTCGCCTGCCACGCGCAGGAATGGGCATGCCTGCCCGTGGCCTGGGTCTGCTATTCTGTCATGACCTGGTGCAAACACGGCCGCCTTCGCCCAAAGGCTTGGCTCCTGTGCATAGCGCTCCAGCATGCCGAGCAAGCCTGCGCCAGCTGGCGCATTAGGCGCAGCATCACAGCTGGTAGCGATGAGCAGGTGACTGTGCGTGCTCACAAGCAAAGCCAAGCTGCCGCCCGGCCCTGCAATGACTGCAGCTGCATGGATGCTCCCCAGTGACGCAGGCAACACAGCGCGCTGCCGCGCCACGACAGTTGTCGCCCCGCTGGCAGCATCTGCCGTCAACAAAGCACGCTCACCTGTGCCAATTAGCAGCACGTTGCTATGTGCGTCCCATGCCACTGCAGGTGGCAGCAACGCGGCAGCTGGCGAGGCGGCTGTGCTGCCAGCAGCTGCTGCAGGCAGCTGCACGCGCGATATAGCGGCGGCTGCAGATGCCGCAGAGCTGGCAGATGCGCCTCCATCCAGAGGCTGCTCAAGCAAGCGCACTATCAACACCACTGGCTCTGCAGCTTGAGCAGCAGCACCTGCGTTCACCGCCATGCTGACCGCTGCCACAGCTGGGTCTGCTGCATTGGTTGCAATCGTAGCTGCACACAGCCGCAAGCCCGGTGCCTGCTTGCTGGCATGCAGCAAGTCTACGTGGCAGCGGCACATCTCAACACCGTCGTCTCGCTGTATGACTAGCCGGCCAGTGTCACTGACGACCCACACTGTGCCAAAGAACGCTGCAGCTGCCAGCACAGCGCTGTGCTGCTGTGTGTGCGGTGCCCCTGCGTTAGCTACTGTGCCATCCAGGCTCTGTAGAGTGCCCAGATCAAACTCACAGCGACTGAGCTTTGGCAGCGTCTGCTGCCTGAGTTGCAGCGCTGACCTTTGCGCTGCTGATGGTGACAAAGCACTGCTGTTGTGGTCACTGCTCTCTGTTGCTTTGTCGACCTGGGCTACCTGGGCTGCCTGGTCTGCAGCGCCATTCGGTGGCTGCTGTGCAGCATGCCGAACGCCAACACCTCCATGTTTGCCCACGGCTGCCAAGCAGGCTGGATCGCTGCACACGAAGCGGCCTCCAGCATAGTCAACGTGCCGGCCGCCCTCGCGTGCTGCGGCGTTGTGGCCTAGCGCACGCTTGCAAACGCCACACCATGGCCTCCCGCCCTGCATGCGCACACTGTTCTCAGCATGTCCTCATTCAGTGCTACTGAAGAGAACAACGCCACACCAGACACAGAAAGGGGCACCACATCTTCGCCACTTGACACTGACAGGTGAACAGCAAACACAAGACTGATGTGGACACGTACACCAGTCAAGCACAGATCGACACAGATCGTGCAGGTACATGGCCAACTGCACACCATGCGTGGCGGTGCCAGGTCAGCCACTGCAGGCTTGCCTGTGTGGCCGTAGGTGGCTTCCACACGCTCAGGGCCCCCGGTGGTCTCCATGGTCGTCGCACCCTCAATCCAGTGCACGTGGGACTGGTGGACCTGCAGCTGCGTGTGCGCAGCGCGCTGCATGCCGTGCATCAGCAGAGCCCTGCAAGTGCACATAGCAGACTTGAGCAAGCATGGCACGGAGACGCAACCAATTTGCAGGGAAAATGATGCAAAAAATGCAGATGATGTGACCACCATCTTCAGGTCAGCGACGCCGTGCCCATTTGCAATGTGCGGCGTGCAGATCCACGCCACCAATAGTGGTGGCAGTTTGACAGGCACATCAACACAGCGTGTGAACACTGCGTGCGCACCGCTCGATCCTTTGCATGTCTGACTCGTCCTCTTGCCAGCGCATGATGCACGCCACTGCTGGCGCAGCAGCTCGAAGCGCTGTGCTGTGAGCTGCCAGTGCTTTGCCGTTGCTGTCAGTGCTGCAAACGTCGCCCCAGAGCTCTGCCCAGAGCGGAGGTGGTGCTGACACATCAGGCAGCATGCCAGTGCTGCCATTCCGCAGCGCAAGTGAGCTGCCACGACTGAACGACTTGAGCATTTGGCCATTTGGAGCAGATTCATCTGTTGCAGAAGAGTCCAGACTGAGAAGCCGCGGGCTGTGTGCTTGGTGGATGTACACAAGCGCACGGCCAGCTGGCGGCAAGCTGCCAAGAAGCTGAGCCATGAGCTCGTGTGGCAAACCTGGCTCGGCCACAGCTGAAGGTGATGTGCTGGCACGTTGCACGAGGTTGAGAGCGTGCTCGACCGCACTGGCGGCGCATGCTGTGGCATTGGCAGATGCAGCTGCAGCTGCGTCTGCGTGCGATGCTGGTGCAGCGATCGCGTGCAGCGCAGCGCGCAGGGATTCGCGTGTGCCTTGTTGCTCCAGCACAGCCAATCGCATCAGGTGCAGCTGGCGCCGCTGCTGCACAAGCTGCTGGTCCTGCCTTGCTGCCGCTGCTGTCGTGTGGCCTGAAATGCTTGCCAGCTGCTCAGCAAGAGCATTTGCCACAGGCTGCAGCACTGCTTGCGGCGCGTGCTGCAATCCCTGACAAAACAGACTCACCAGAGGCACACTGTTGCTTGACGTGTCTTGTGCATTGGTGCTGAGGCTTTGACGCGCGCTGGCTGTTTGCGCGTGATGTGAGTCGGCAGACGCGGCTTTGCGTGCACAAGCCAGCGGTCGCAGGGGCGCCAGCAAAGCGGCGACAGGCGCGGCGGCACTGCTGTCACACAGTGCCTCCACGAATGCCTGATCCATCCATGGCTCCTCTACAGCCAGCACCGCCTGCATACTCTGTGGCCCATACACACTGTGCTGACAGGTGGCCACAAGGTGCTGCGCTGTTGCGCCGGCTGCAGCACCCGCCGAGGCTGCGCCTGTCACGCTGCGTGGAGCCGCAGCAAACTGTGCAAGCTGCGTGAGATACTCTAGGTGCGCGCCGCTGTCGGCATCGCGCTCTGCTGCGCGCGCGCGCAGGTAGCGCACTTGCAGCCACATCTGGCCCAAGTCTGACTCACTGCTGTCTGTGGCTTGAAGTGGATTGGGAGCGGGATCGACGTCGTCGACATTGTGGTGAAGCGAGATGACACTTTCTGCTGGCAGATCCTTGCGTGCTAGCAGCACCGCCAGCGCGCACTGGCAGGGCATGCGCAGCAGCCAGCTCACGTGTGCATCTGACAGCTCAGGCACCGCGCTGGCGTTGCACATCAGCTCGGCACCGCGCGCCGCTGATGTCAGTGCCTGCGCAGCGTGCTGCGCGTGCGCTTGCGAGTCATGTGGCACGTGATTTGCATCGTCTGCGTGTCCCCGTACGCCACGCCGGAGCTTGCAATGTGCTTGGACGTGCTGTGTCAGCGTCTTGCACTCACTCAAAGGTATATTCGCATCTGGCTCTCGCTCTGCCGCGGCGGCAAAAGTGTCTTCAGGTGCAGGCGCATGCATGGCCGCCATGCGTGCGCAGTCGTACTCCTCTAGCCACGCCGCCAGCGCCGACTCAGCGTGGCCACAGGCACGCAGCAGCAAGCCCGCCGCGCCGCGCTGCCCCTGCGCTTGCAGCTGCGCCACAACATGGCTGCTCAGCGCTTCGCGCTGCGAGCTCTCAGCCAGGCTGGCAGGATGCCATACACCCGGGCGCCAGCACACCGCTTCAAGCTCTGGCTGAGCTTTCGCGAGGCTGAGCAGCCATATCTGCGCTGCTTTGACAGCATCGAGCAGATTGAGCCCATCACCCCCGTGCTCTGGAACTGTGCTTGGCTGAGGTGCATGGTGAGCGCTTTCACCGGCGTCTGAACCTTGTGCCGTGTCTTCACTTGCTGTGTTGCTTGCTACCAGCTGGCCCTCTACACCTGGCAAGCCTGCCGCCGGCTGAGGATACACCTCATTCGCAACTTGCAGCGTCTGCAGCATGTGCGAGAAGCGCTCGCCTCCAGGGGCAGCGCCGCCTGCACCTGTTTCAGTGTTCTCCAGCAATTGGTGACAGATGTCTGCTAGGCCAAGGCATGCCTGACGAGCGGCAGCCAAATCTGCTTCGGAGCAGCCTTTCGTGACCGTGGTGGAACCCTGCAACACATTCATACTCGTGAGCTGTACGCACACCGCCTCACAGCATTCAGCAGGCAAATCTTAACGATGGCAGTGCCAAGCCTAGATTGGCGGCAAGACAGAAAACTGGTGTCAGAGGGAACACGGCATGGAAGGAACAGGGCATGCAGTGGTGTGCGCATCTGCAAGCACACCTGTGAGCTACGTCTGCCACGTGTCAGAGCCGCGGGCGGCGCTGCAAGCTGCTGCGGTACACTTGGCTCATCTCTAGCCACAAACGCAGCATCCAGCTCCCCAGCAAGCTCTGCGCTTTGCTCTGAGCACCGCGCATCCGCAGCTTTACGCACGCTGTGTCTGCATGCTTCAAGCAGAGCTGCAGCATTGCTGTTAGCGGTGCCGTTTGCTGGCGACTGCCCAACGTCCGTGTCGTGCAGCAGTGCAGGTAGAACGGTAGCCAGTAGCTGCGCTGGATGTAGCATGTCAGGCGTGGCGAGCTTGGCAAACGCAAGCAGCTCGACGAGCTTGTCCTGCAAGCAAAATCGCTCGCTGATCTGAATGATGAAGTATGTGATAACATGGCGGCAAGGGTCACAAAATTCTTATACAGTCTGCTACTACCACGCTGTTGTCCTTGCGGACGACTCTAAGGCAGTGAGGCATTGAAGCACACCTGTCGCAAACACTCCACGATGCTGCGTCCAATGACCGGCTGTAGCCACGCAGGAGCTGTCGCGGAAGCTTTTGCATCCCCACCGCTACTGCCATTCACACGGCGCTGCACCAGAACCAGCACCGCTGCCACCTCGCCGCGCTTCAGCAAGCGCAGGGCTTGCATGTCAGGTGCCACAGGCACATAGATTGATGCCAACAATGGGCCAAAGGCAAGTGCGCGACGCACAAACGGCCCTCCAAGCAGACGCATGGTGTGGGTTGTTGAGATGCCGTACGTTGGCGGCGGCAGCAGCACGAATTGGGCAAGCTGCAGCGTTTGAGGCATGCCAGTGGCCCCCGCCCACTCATATCTGCAAGCAACATCACTTGCATTGTGCGTGAACAAATTCAACAAGCCACACACTATGCAACGGAATGCAAGCAGTCTCAATGAGACTGTCTCATGCTGTGCACAATTGACAGACCGCAGAGGTGAGCACCGCACATGAGCAGCCATGAAGGCAACGACAGGAGCAGCTTGTCAGCCGCCACGGCTGCATCACACACTGTCACAGCTTCGCCACCCAGCGGCGTATCATCTAAACTCTGAGCAATGTCGAGCACCCCATGCATGGGATCTGGCTGGCCGAGTCCATCCATAGCAACTGCAAACGGTGGCACAACCAGCAGAAATCGCGCAGCTGCAGCGCCTGTCGCCACAGCGCCGCGGGAACCTTGCACCGACGCCGCAGGCAACGGCAGGATGCGTATTGCATTGCGAGGCTGCGCTGGGCCACGCCGCAGTGCTTTCTCAGACAGAGCAGACAGCCGATGGCTCAGGCTTGGCTGCATGCGCGCTGCGCTGCCCCCTGCGCTGGATGGCGGCCGCGGCGACTGGCGCTGCGGCGGCGAAGGCGCACTCAAAAAGCGCGACAGAACAGAGTTGCTCAGAACAGATATGCTGGATGCGGTGGCTACATGCGGCGCTGAGGGCCCTGGGTGGGTGGTGGAGGGAGAGCTGTGGCCAGCAGGGCCCTGGGCAACGGGAGTGGAATGTTCTGAAGCCGCGTGGTCCGACGCGGCGCTGCTGCTGGGGCTGAACGGTGACGCCACGGAGGGTCTGCTTGGCACACCTGCAAGCAAGCCCTGGCCTCACAGTGCCCAGCCACAGCTGCTCTGTTGCAACAGTGACGTACTGCATCCTGCACCTGATGTCACTGGGACGCATTTTCAAGCAGGCACACATGGCAGCTACATGCAGCGACAAAAGCAACGAGGTTTGGCAGTGCACCTGAAAGAGAGCGGCGATGCGGCAGCGGAGCAGCCACCGTGACCGGTAGATCAAGCACCTCAGCTGCCCACCTTTCGCGCTTCACACCCATCAGGTCTTCACGCAAGCGCAAGCCGCCAGCTGAGGTACCTCTGCCCGTTGCAGGGGCAATGCGCAGGATCTTGGTGTCCAACGCCACCAGCATAGCGCCACCCGTAGCCTCGCCTCCATCACCTGGGTGTAGCGTGTTTGCATCGGCACTGTTCGCTTGACGGAGCGCGCCGCTGCGCTCGCGCACAAGCGCAGCAGGTGGCACGGCAGGCGCCGCCCATGCGCAGTCTTGCAAAGCGCCTGGCGCAACGCTGGCGCCATTGGCAGCCGTTGCGCTGCAGGTATGCCAGACATTGGCAAGTGGCACTTCCACACGTATGCGTCCCTTCAGCGCTTTGACAGGTGCGCCGTCAGAGGCGCCAAGCAAATATCGCTCCACGACGAGCGTCTGCCGCCCAACGTGCAACCGCACATGTGTGAGCAGATCGCGTGGCGCTGCGTCGCCGGCGGCGCGCACTGCACGGACAAGTGTGCGCGACTTGCCAGCCTGATACTGCTCCTGCACATGCATGTCGTTTTGCGGGTGGCAGCCTCACGTGCACGTTGCATAGCAACAGGACTGAAACGTACGTGACACTCTGCCTGCAGAAAGAATCATGGCGCTGATCATGTCCTGCAGAGCTGATATGCACGATGGCATGTCTACGCACCAGGTAGACGCTCTGGACAGGGCCACTCGGCTCTGCTACGCTCACAAATGCCACCAGGCCCGAAACAGTCACCAGCGCAAGCGCATTGGCCGCTGGCAGCAGATGTATTGTGATGGGATGGCTTGTTGCGTCGCTGGGAAGGCTTTTCAGGCCTGCAAAGCTGTGGCAAAGATGCCAGACGCAGGAATCTGCTTCCTGCTTGACAGCTTGGTAGCCACTGACTGTGACACTGCCTGACGCTGCGCCTCGCGCAACAGTCCACATTTCTGTGCCCTGATCGCTGAGCACTGCTGCATGGCACTTGCACATATGTTGACTGCAGACATGTCTGACGCATCATGACAGCACACCATTTGCACACCACTTCAAGGACTAGGGCAGCTTCCCAAAACCCACAATGCAGCACCGTGCAGATCAGCCTTGATGGACAAAGATTCTTGCATTCGAGTTCGATGCAGCAGCCAAAGAGCTACCGCACCTCCAAGGATCGGGTGCCTCCTTGGTGTCTCCTGCGAGGCATGCCCAGGTCTGTGGGGTACCGGCCATGCCGAGATAGTCGCCTCCACTTGAACGCAAGCGGCTTCTTGACCATCTGCATCGTGCCTAGCAGGCCACATATGTTGTTGTCCTGGTCAGCGGCACGCTCTCCGCTGAATGGGTGCTACATCCTTGTGCTCGTCTGCCTGCGCTGCGCATGGGCACAAAATTCAACACAGCCTGTCACATGCGCTTGATGACAGCCTGTGCTGCTCTGTATCTGCAAGAAGACCTAGCGCGGTCCACAGCGACAAACGTCACAGTTCAGACCGGCCAGCTCGCGTTTCGAAGTACACATCGCTGAATACGGCTGCTTTTGCACGCCCTTACAGTATCGTATTCATATCTAGATGTTGGTAGCCGCGTACTGTTTGCGTGTGCGCACGCCACAGGGTTGGCCAAGCGGCACTCGAGGCATGACGGCACTTCCTCGCAAGCGCGCGCGGCGAGGTCTGCATGGTCGCGTCCAGCCACAATGCAGTTGCCCCTTCAAAGAGCGTTCATCGACTGCTTTGCCACTAACAGCTGCTGATCGTCGATTTGTTGTGTGTACCTGGCGGATTTCTGCTCCGCTAGGTGGCTGTACTAGCTCAGACATTCCTTGTGGTCAGGGCGGTTCGTTCATGTCTGGCACGATGGAACGCGCTCTCACACACCAGCAGGCGAGCTGTGGTCATTGTATTCACGCATCTCTGTCAATGCGTGCGCAGCGTAGAGGCGCACGGGGCTCACAGCTGCAAGGAAAGGCGACGAGAAGCGCCAGCGAGCAAAAGGGTATCTGTGTTGCGCCGAGTGCAAAAGCGCAACCGCAAGCCAGCGCACAACAGGACATACGTCTACATGCAAGCTTCGGTGCAGTTAGCGCATGTGGGTTGCTGCTCGGCCTGCTAGTCACAGACGGTGCACAGGCAGCAGCTGAAGTGCCGCTTACACCTGGAGTGGCAGACATCTTCGAATCTTGGCTGGTGAGAGTCCTTTGCTACTGCTTCTGTGCGTAATTACCCATTGTACATACTGTTCTGCTGCAATTCAGGCACCAACTGTGCAGCTGTGCAGCTGTGCAGCTGTGCAGCTGAGCAGCAATCCTGTCATAGCTTCGCAGAAGTCTGACACGCACGCTGCTGCATGCCCGCAGACGCATTGCAGGCCCTCAGCACCACTAGCAGTATTGTCACCAAGTTATAGGGCTTACTCTGATTGCTTGCAGGGTGCTGTCTCCGCGTTAGGGCCATGGGGACCGGTGGCGTTTATTGTGACAATCAGCCTTGTGGAGTGCATCCCGTTGTTCCCAACACAACCGTTCACAATAGGAGCTGGCTTGCTCTTTGGCGCCCCAGGTGGCGCTGCCTGCAACCTTGTGGGGCTCTGCATAGCGGCAAGCTTAGCATTCACGTTTTCAAAGACAGTGGGTGGAGGAACTGCAAAGAAAATTGTAGAGGAGGAGACCAAAGGGAAAGGCAATGCACTACAGCACCAGCTGGCCAATGTGACAAAAGCGATTGAAAGTGGGTCGCGCACACAGCAGTTTGCAGCACTGGTGGCACTGCGGCTGACGCCCATTGTGCCCTTTTCTGCCAGCAATTACGTGCTGGGCCTGTCGCCATTGTCGTACCCGTCATTCATTGCTGGCACCGCAGCAGGTGCGGCCACATCCCAAGCAACTCCAAATGCACGAAAGCTCATGTGTGCGCCTGTATGTGGCATTGCAGCTTTGTGCTGATTGCTGTGCCCTTGGCCATGGCATCATGTGAGGGCTCAGGTGTAGCTGTTGCAGCAAACCTCCGTGATGCATTGACCTGGTATGTCTGACACAGTCTACGTACCTCCAGCCAGATCATGCAGGCATGACGGTGTGGTCGAGCATATTCGCATCGCTGGGGGCAGGCGCCAGAGGGCTGCTGACATCGGGCATGGACATAGGCGAAGCAATCAATGAGGTGTCGCAAGATGCGGGAGATATTACTGAAAAGGTGTTGATTGCCGCAGCGATATTTGGTGCTGGTGTCTTTGCTTACAAGAAGGTGATGTCTGGGGCACCTGAAGCCGAGGAGGAGGTTGCGGCCAGTAGCAAGCAAGGTCAGCAACTGGATGTTGGGTCACGCAAGGAAGGTGAGCTGGAGGTTGGAGCTGGCAGGTCCAAGAAGTAGTGCTTGTGGCGAGTGTCTCCTGTTTGGTTATTGTGCATGCGTGTCGTGTAAGCAAGTGTGAGCAGTTGGTGCAGTGCACTCTGTCAGTTGTGGCTGCCGCAAAATCACATATTGCAGCTGCACGTGTACCCTTCCTCTTGACCTTGATGGCAATCGGTTCACGGAGTACAATGCTACATGGCGTGCTCAGGGTTCAAAGTCTGCGTCAGGCCAGTGCACAATCTCCCCAGGCACGTCTTTGGGTGTTGCCAGTGTGAACAATGCGTTGCCACATAACAGTGCTCTCTCAGGAGCATCTGGCTGCTCTTTGCGTGCTTGCTGCAACAGCTCATGACGCACAGGCCTGACAATCCTTTGCAGCGGCAGCTTCATGCCATGAGCTGTGACGTCACTCGGATTGGACACTTCAGGATCATCTAGCCTCTGCAAGCACGGGTGCTTGTTTTCGGCCTTGAAATGGATGCTTACATGCACGTGTGCACCTGTTTGATGCAAGCTGTAACACCAGCTGACGCCAGTGCTTTCACTGGCCAGCACGAATTGAATGGTGGTAACAGCTCTGGCAGGCATGCAAGTCAGTTGCTGCCTACCTGATGCTTGCCAGTGCGGTACAGCTGCGCAATAGGCGGCGGCAACATGACATATGATGGCAGCTCCCTGCGCCTCACTTCCAGCACACGGGCCATGGCTGTGTCCACGGTAGTGACCACATCGTGGCCAAGATCTTGCAGCAGTGCTGTGGCAACGGAATGGTTGCGCAGCACGTAGCCGTGCGTGCAGGTGGGATGCACGGCTTCATACAGCCTGCAGCCAACACGACAAATTCAGTGCCGTCAATGCAAACAAGATGCACAAAAGAAGACGTTCGCTGCAGAACGTTGACCAGCTCGATTAAAAATGATCGACAGTCAGGTTGTTGCGAATGCGCACACCTGTGGCCAAGCTTGTGGGAATGCGCATACATCTCTTCAAAGCATGAGCCCACCCACAACACTGCCCAGTCATGTGGCAGAGCACGCAGCGCATTGCGCATCATGTGCACAAATTCTTGCTCTACCTCAACGTCGTCTTCTAGCACAAGGATTGGTGCATCAAGTTGGCGCTGCTGTACGTCTAGCCAAATCTCGCGGTGTGATAGATAGCAGGCAGCCTCAGAGGTACGCAGGTGCGGCCCTGGCCGCTTCCTGTGGGCGCTGCCCAGCCCAGAATCAACTTGTTCAGCTGTGGTCTGACGCGCAGCTGGCTGCTGAGGCTGGGGCTCTGGTGGCTTCAGAAAAGCATAGTCCATGATGGGATTGAAGTTTGCGTTCTTGGCGTGCATGGCGTACTGCCGCACAATGGCATGGCGCCGAGGGAATGCTGGCCAAAGGACTGCGGGTATGCGCAGGTGGCGTAGTACCAGGCACATGTAGTGCTGGCGGTCTGTGCGCCCCGACAGGTTGACCACATACACATCCGCGAAGAGATCTGCAGTGGCTGAGTGAGAACCATTGAGCATCGCAATGCGTGTTGGAGTGCCCAGAGGCTCTGTCAGCTCTTGGGCGCTCTTACGCAGGCCAGCAAACTGCTCAGTTGACTCCTCATCTGGGCATGTGCATCTCTGCTGTGGGTACTGGGGCAGATGCATGTGTGGCTGGAATTGTTGGCGTGAGTGGATGACCCCAGCCTGCAGCAGCTGGTCTTGTGCTGCGCGAGCTGCTTTGTCTCTCGCTGACACGGGAGCACGCTGGCTTGGGGCTGGCCTTGCAGCATGGCTGTTGCGGCGATGCAATGGCAAGATGGCATGGCTGGGTGCTGCCACAAGGAATAGCAGGGCCACTCCAAGCGCGAGGGTCAGCAACACAATAGAGGCCTGTAGTGATCTGATGCCATCGTTTGGCCGCCGTCCCTGCTTGCGCATGCGCTGAACTGGCTTCTGGTCTGCAACGCACAGTCATCTGCAAAAGTTGGGAAGCCTAGCAGAGCATGACGCCACCGATTGAGACAGTTCCTGTGTGTGCAGGCTAGCACGCTCCCATGTCTGCTATGGCAACGTGGTCCAGCATGCTCAGCTCCAGCTGTGCAGACCCACAAGCAAGCATCCGCTCATTGGCCCGAGTACAGCGCTAAAGCTAAGCTCAGCAGCGAACTTTAGACTGAGTCATATGCACAGGAGGCGTTTGTCTTACATACGTCTGCAGACATGTCGTTAGACATGTCACGAGCTGAGAAGCTCGTGAGTTTGAAATTTTGTACTGTCCGAGGCTGCGACCCATGTTCGCCAATGTGCTACCGCAAACTGGCCATCGACGCGACCTCAAATGGCCCAAGGTGGATATGACTGCCTGGCTGCAGAATAGACGATCGCCGCTGCTGCCCGGAGCAGAACGCCTCTTCGTCTTCAGGGGCGCCATGGAGTCTGTCTCGCCCTCAGAAGCGCAAGCCGCGATTGACTATGCCATCCAGGTGCACAAATTATGTGATACTGCAAAGCTGTATGTCTCGTGTGGCGCCTCAGTGTGCTTGCCAGACCTGCAGGACCTAGGGCATGGGCGCACATGGCCTCTGTGAACAGTGTGTAGCGCTGGTAGAGCGCTGGTAGAGATCTACAGATCTTGAATCCAGTACTTTGTGTTATACAGAGCTCTCGCAGGAGCACATGGCAAGGCTAGTGCTGCAGCCATGCGACCCACAGACAGTGACCTGTCAGGGTGCACACTGCTGCACCGGAACAACCAAGTATCCGCCTGCTGACATGCACTGCAAGCTCACATGCCAGCTGAAACATTGCTCACGTCCGCGTTGATGCAGCTGATGGAAGACATCAAGGCACGCAAGGCGCGGGAAGCTGCTGAGGCCGAGCGCGCTGCCGCCAAGGCTGCCGCCAAGGCGCCACCCAAGCCACCAGATGACCCCCCAGCGCCTGTACCGCCACAGCCATCTGTGCACCCCGCGCTACCTGCGCCGCACTACAACCAGCACGACACTGAGCTTGTCACCAGGCAATTCTCAGCTGCAGCGTCCACAGGCATCAGAGCGCTGCCCAACGCGCTGCACCCTGACTTTCGCATGCAGCTGTACGGCGCTCTAGTCCTTCTCGGCAAAGAGCGGCACGAGATATTGCGCGAGCGGCGGAATCACTACTTGGCACGGGGCGCAGATCAGGAGACGATGACAGCACATGACCTTGAGCTTGCGACTGCCACAACGTTGCTGCTGGCACACAGCGCAAAAGGGCCACCACAGCAAGAGCCAGTACGGTCCAGCCTTACACAATACATGTATGTTGTGATCACCAGTGTGAAGTATCAGTGCATGCCTCACTTGCAATGACCCACATGATTGCATCAATGCAGCTGGTGCTTGCACCAAGCACAAGTGCACCAAGCGTGATTCACTGATCTTCTGACATAGGATAGCTCATCTGCAGGTGGAAGGAGCAGCCGGACAGTTTCACCCAGGCGTGCGGTCAGCATTGCGCCACATCTTCTCAGTCTACCGCCACGGCCATAGCGACATTGATGCATGCCGCAAGGCAGTGGCAGCGTTCCGCCAGCACCAGGCAGCCCTCAACCTGGCAGGCGAATTCGTGGTCACAGCAATACCAATAGCGCCGCGCGGCGCAACATCGTTCGAGGAGTTTGAGTACATGGAGGACCCCTACCAGGTGAATCTATAGCTGTTGGCATTGATGTTTGCCGCACCTGTGTCATCACATGCACTGCGCTGGCACCCTGCACAATCTTGTTGCTCTTGCAGCAGATCTTGGCAACAAGTGCTGTGTCCTCGTGGCCATCTGAGATTCAAAGGCAGCTGTGCAGCGCAAGGAGGAGGCCCGTGCTGCAGCCGCCGCCGCAAGCATTGCAGCGCGCACCGCAAGCGCGCGCTATGTGCCTGGCGGCCGAGCACAGCACCGTGACCTGCAGAAGTCGTCGCTTGACGCATGCCTCATCAACCTGCATGCGACGCTCTCGCGCGACTGGCCCGTCTCATTCGTGCAAGTGCGCGACCCACTATTTGACTGGCAGACTTTCACTCTACTCGTCTTGTCCAGAAGCCGTTTGTGTCCATTGTGCAGCGGCATTCATGCTTCTGTGCATATTTGAGTGCACGTCAGCCTTGAGCACATTTGCCACACGTCCACATGATGGTCTTGCAGGTTTTTGAGGACGCGCCTGGATCAATTGTGATAGTGTTTCACAAGGGTTTGGCAGCACAAGAGGGCGACATCGCAACATACATGAATCAGATGTCGCGCACTGACCCCGCTGTCCAGGCGTTCACACTGATCAAAGACACCACGCAGTGGGGTCTGCTGGCCAGCGAGGCTGCAAAGAGCGGCACAGACGCTGTACCAGGCGCCAGCCAGCAATCGTCTGGACACGGCCTGGCTGGACAGGATACAGACTGGGGCGTCTTCTATGTGTTCTGGCCGCCTTGGGTGGCAAGACCGCGGGTGATTCCGCCACACTTGGAGGGCCCAAGGCCGAAGTGGGACCCTGCTTCGCAGCTACCGCCAAGTGAAAAGTCTGTGCGGGATCCATTTGGGCAGCGATCAAATGCGGGCGTGCTGCGCAAATTCGACACGCGCATCCACGAGCACACCATGGTGAACAAGGGTGGCACGCTTCTGGGCTGCATGTGAGCGCCCGCGCGTGGGTGCACAGCTGTACCTGTAACTGCTGGTCATAAGATCAGCAGCAGACGTTGCCTGGAGGTGACTGTCCACAACCAGGGATTTCGCTTGCTTCTTGGATTGTTCACTTTGTCTCTCGCACTTGTAGACGCCGAACCACACCGACGCTGTCTGCTCGTCTGAAGGGTTTGAAGTTTGCGTGATGTGCTTCAGTGCAGCCCGTGGATAGAGTCTGTGGATCACAACAACGCGCCCTGCGCACAATCCTGGCTGGAAAGCCTCGCGAGCTTCGCTCTTCTGCATTTGCAGCTGACTTTAGCCTTGCCCGCCGGCCCACTGATTACGTCCACGTTATCTAGGTGGTCAGTCTCGAGTACTTCTTAGCACCGGTCCCGCCACTTCTGAGTGCGGTCGCACAGCACGGTGTTGAGGCGACAGCATGGGCAAGAAGCAGCACCAGAAGGACCGCTTGTTCCTCACCAACAAGGAGTGGAAGGAGGAGTGGGGCGGCTTCAAAGACAAGCAGCACGTTCCCAACCAACGGCTACCCTTCTATTGCTGCGCCATCTCTTTCACGAACTTTGAAGACCCAGTGTGCACAAGTGATGGCACAGTTTTCGATGTCACCAACATTGTGCCTTACATCAGCAAGTTTCACGCGCACCCAGTGAATGGCGACCCGCTGGAGCTGAGCGATCTCATACCCCTGACATTCCACAAGAATGCTGATGGTGAGTACGAGTGCCCCATCATGAAGAAGGTGTTCAACCAGGTGCGCCAAGCAGCTGAGCACGCCATGCACTCACACATCCGTCAGCACTGCAAGCCTGAATGCAGCGAGCATTGTCGACATGTGTGCCTGCCTTTGCGCCGCATATGGCACTGTTGTGCACTGCTTTTCACTCCCAAGCATTCTGACCTGGCACTGAATGTGCTGGTGCACGCACATCCGCATGCATCCTGTGCTGAAATGATGACATGCTGCAGCACTCCCACATTGTCGCAATCAAAACAAGTGGCAATGTCTTCTCGCATGAAGCAGTGCAGCAGTTCAACGTCAAGCTGAAGAGCTGGCGCGACTTGATCACCGATGAGCCTTTCACGAAGCAAGACATCATAACTATCCAGGTGCTTTGCCAGCGCAGATTGATCAGACCAAACTTGCCGTGCTTCTAGTCAACGAAGCAATGCGCGATTGACAGCTTTGCCTGAGATATGGCAAGTGAACATTCTGTAGTGAGTGATTCTGCGTACTAGTAGTAAATTTGATTACTGTGTGCCCAGTGGTGCACGCAATCGCGCTCATGAGCATTGACGGAGCCAGCAGGTTCAGATCTTGCATGCAAAGGATGTTCAGCGCCCTCTGTACGACCATGACAGTATCACTTGTGACGTGCAGAGCCCGCTCAACTTGCAATCGGTGACACCAGACCAGTTTGCGCATGTCAAACAGAACCTATCGGCGGCGGATGACACTGATGCTGATGCTGTCATTCGCAACTCCAACACCACCATGCAAAAGGTGCTGGCTGGTCTCAAAGACGCTGACAAGAACTCACTCACGGAGCCTACAAGCAAGCGCGCCCTAGCAATGGCGCAGCTAGAGGCAGCCATCAGAGAGCGCAAGGTAGCCAAGGGCAAGAGTGCAGCACATCGGACCAAAGGTGCTACTTCAGCGCCATGGCAACTGTTGAAAACAAGTTGCATATCATATGTGTACATCAAGCCATTGTTGGTCACTTCAGCAAGTTGCGCATGCCGAGCGTGGTGCTCCCAACGTTATTCCGCAACATATATGTCAGCAACAGTTGAGACGCGCAGGTAGTGCCGCCAAGCAGAATGGCACGCCAAACGTCGCCGCTGCCAGCCACGGTGACGCAGATGGCAGTGACTCAGACGACCAGATCCGCGGCCCTGGCATGGCAGACCGACGCAACGCGCCCATCAAGCCAGGCACATCCACCTGGGACACCGACGATGCCAAGGAAGCTGCGCGCAAGGTCGGTAAGCGTGCGTTGGCAGAAAAAGCAGCTGCGGAGTCGTCCAAGAAGAAGGCGCGCGCCGCGCACGTGGACCCTGCAGTGTGGTGGGCGGAAAACTATGCACCCAGGTGGGAGGAGGGGGTGGAGACAGTGGGCTTGGCAAGCAGGAGTGTCACGGCGACGACAGCGACGGTGTCAACGCGCAATGAGCGTGTGCAGCGGCTTGTGCACAGGTGTGCCTTCTCACAAACTGCTGTGCAGCATTGATGCAGCGCACATCGATCTGACTTGAGCTAAGGAGGTGATTAGCGGTGCACTGGATGGCTTGCAAAGTCAGCTGCTGTTTGCCACTGCATAGCTCTCCAGATGAACTGTTGATGCATGTCTTGCTGTGCAGGAACCCAACAGAGAAAGGCTATCTGAGCCTACACACTACCAAAGGCAGTCTCAACATCGAGCTGCGTTGCGACTTGGCGCCGCGCACCTGCGAAAACTTTTTCGCGTTGTGTGAGTCTGGCTACTACACTGGCTGCCCTTTCCACCGCAGCATACGCAACTTCATGGTCCAAGGAGGCGATCCCACGGGCACTGGCACAGGTGGAGAGTCAATTTATGGTCCAACATTTCCGGATGAAATTGATCCAAGGCTGCTTCATGACAAGCGGGGCGTGTTGGCCATGGCCAACTCTGGCAAGAACACGAATGGGTCGCAGTTCTACATCTTGTACAAGAGCGCACAGCACTTGAACTTCAAGCACAGTGTTTTTGGGGCTGTAGTTGGCGGGCTTGAGACGCTGTCTGCCATGGAAGATGTCAAGACTGATGATGACGACAGACCCTTCGAGCGAATAGAAATCACAGGTGCGCAATTGCTATACCCAATACACTTTGTGATTGCGTTGGGTGTGTGATTTCACAAGCATGGCGTAGCATTTGTCAAGCAGTGAAGAGGTGGAAGCTTGAGCTTGTGATGACGAAGATTGGAGATGTGCAGGGTGCACTGTCCATCGCAACCCTTATCGAAGCATGATAGATGCCGAGCAGAAAGCAGCAGCAGCAAGTAAGGCAGAGAATAAATTCAATGAAGCCGGTGCACTGCAAGATCAGCACAAGAAGGGCCAGTGGTTCTCTGACCCCCATCAAAGTGTGCGCCAGCTTGGAGACGGTGCAGCACAGCAACAATGGCAGTTGACGCAGGCTGCCAAGCCAGCAGCGGCTGCTCTGCCGGCACCCATGCACCGACAAGGCGCAGGCTTGCAACAGACAGAGGCGAGCAAAGTGGCAAAGAAGCCAATCCACACTAGTGAGTTTGATGCTTGGTGAGTGCGCAGGCGCGAGTTTTTGACGTGTACAGTGTACACGAGTGGCGACTTGCAACTGTGATTGTCGGCTGCTGCCTGCTTTGCAGAATCTCAACAATCTTAGATGTGTTCCTGACATCTCTTGCACTGGATCGATTTTCGGCTACAGCCGGACTGGCGGCTGCACTTTATCTCAACGACACGCACAACAGGATTGTACTGCACCTCACCCTTTGCATTGCACACGCATGTGCCTGCGACTGTTCTTGCGCTTCAAGAGCGCATGCATGCAACACCTCACCCATGACAAGCTCGCTCCAACACCACCATGTGCACAGGCAGCAGCGCTGACGCCGCCTGTCAATGCACTTGTACGTCTGACACGCCACCGCTGGCACCCAGTGCTGCTTGTTTCCTCGCCGCCGTCTGCGCTTCAAACTCTGCTGGGCTGATGAGCGTGCCAAACAGCCAGTCCATGATCACAAAGTAATGGCCGTAGTTGTGCTTGTATGAAGTATGGTGGATGGTGTGCCAGCCAGCGCCCATGATAGGCAGCACATTGCCGTGCAGGTTGTCATGGATGTTGGCCGTCCACAGCGCAGTTGCGAAGAGTAGGAACTCATGAGTGAGGAAATGCATTGGCACGATGACGAGCGTCAAGGCATATGGCAGAGCTTGTAGAATGCCATCCAAGGGATGGAACGCAAGCCCCGCAAATGGAGACAGCGAGTGCTCCTTATTGTACTTGTGATGAATGTAGTGCAGGTGCCTGCAAATCAGCTGTGCCTTGAAGATGCTGCTGTGCCAGACTTGCATTGACATCGCGTGCACCAAACGAAGCGCAACTGGCATACAGCAGTATGGCAACTGGGTACCAAGACATTCATGCACATCAAGCAAAGTGCTGTGGCACATTTCCAAGTCTGACCATCATCATGAAGCTGCAGAGCGTACTTGTAGCCTGCTGGTATATCGTGCAAGCCGCGATGCATCCAGTAGACGCCAAACTCCACAAACGCCATGTACATGACAAAGTATGCCGCAAATGTGGGCAGACCCACGTCTGCTATGTGCGCATATGCCAATGTGAAGCCCCTCTCACAAAGCTCTTCAGTGATGGACGGCAGCAGGGAGTACAGCGGCAGCGCCCAGAAGGAAACATACATTTGCTCGCCCATGTCTCGCCACGATGGAACGTTGTGCTTTGGAAAGAGATTCTGGCCAAAACACTGGTAGATGTAATAGGCCCAAAGGAGGCCAACACCGAAGTAGACTGCCATTGCAAACACATAGTTGCGCAGCCAGCACTTGCAGAAGCGTGGCAGCAGGCGCCACACGGGGGCGGGCACTGCTGGCTGCACCAGCGTGTTCATCCAGTCAATCTGCTCAGTGATGGACTGGAGCGTTGCTGCAGTTCGCTCATGCCTGCACATCATAAAGATGCTCACCGTCACTAGCGGCCCGATGTGGGCGTTGGAAAGTGGTGCTGGAATTGCAGCGCTGTTTCACGCAGGACGTGATCGTGCAGACGCAGAGATTGCTGCCCAACACTGTCAATCGCACACTTGATGGCACTGTCGGCTGGAAAGTTGTCAACTGCACACCTTATGGCACTGCCTGCTGGGATTGGTGCATGCAGCAGCTCCACCCTTGACTGGTTTGCCAAAGCATCATCTCCGGTGCTTTGCGAGCTTGCAACCTGCACAGAGCTGTGCAGTTGTGACACCGACCGCAATAGGAGTGGCTATGCTATCAAGCTCTTGCATACATCCAAATCAAAGCTTCTGTTCGGATGCGCTCCGGAGTATGAGGGGAGTTGGGGAGACAGGTCACCTGGGGCGGTCCGTCAAGACGGTCAAATGTCGCAGGCGTGCCTGTATGATACAGCCGCGACAGCACAGCACAAACGCCAACCAGCACGAAAGACTGCCTTATTCGACCCATGACGGGGGCCAGCTCTTGATCTATGTCACACGCACGCCATGCAGGCGGTTTATGGTACAGGGCGGCAAGCCGCGCGTTCGCAAGATCGCGTGCGAGTCGGATTCAAGCAGCTTGTCAGAACAGTTATGGGATCACGCCGCATCAGCAATGCACCCATGACGTCTTGCCATGCGAGCTGTACCTTGGGTCCGTGCAAGGTCGGAACATTCCGTTGGCGCCTCTGGCTACTCTCGAATCTCTGCAGAGCTCTGACGGCCCAGATCTGGTGCATGTGGAGGCAGCGCGGAACGCCTGCACCGCTGTGACGAGCCTACGAGCAAGCGACTCTTGATGTGTTGTACATATACAGTTGAGTTTGTGAGGGAAGCAAGCGTCAGCATCCGGTGCTGCGAGTAGGCCTGCAAAGCTCAAGATTGCGCTCGCGCTGCCCCGCAGCTCGCCAGCATGCCTTGCGCCAACTTGCCCACCCAGAAACAAGCGTTCTGCTCTCGAGGATGCAGTAGACGGCACGCACGTCAAGCCAGAGGCTGTGCCGCTGCTGCAGTGGCAGTCACCACCGACCCCAGGATTCCCGCATCGCACCTCAACGCGAATCAAGCGGTGCTGCAGCAGCTCAAGGCTGGCGGCCTGAACCGTGCGTTCCAATGGGTCCATTTCGTTTGTTTGTGATTCCGGACGCAAGCGCGCGCGATTTGAGCGGCTTCGCAGCGTTGGACCTTCGCTGAAGGCCTTGTGCGGCCTACTTCGCGTTGCAAGCGCGAGCCTGCAAGCATCACAGAGCACTCCACGCTTGACTGGCCATTTCTTCAATGCTTGAGCCTCTGAGTGCGTGCCAGCGTTGTTTGAGCTTGGCCAGACAGCCTGCGGGTCATGGCGGCATCCCAACCTTCGCCCGGTGTTCATCACGGGTGGATCTAGACACTTTCGTTTGCGTGCATACTTTTGATTAGATTGTTGCCGTGCTGGCGGAAGTCACTCGTGTGCGTTTGCGGCCAGCAGCGAAAGCGCGGCTTTGTTCGTGGCAGAGCGCGTACCCCCGCGCTCGCGTCGTCCTCACGCTCACCGCTGTAGTTGCTCACTGCCACACGCGTCATTTACTTTGAACTCTGCATGTAGCGTTTCGCGTGTGCGTGTGCGCTTTCAGCTGGGCACGCCACGACGCAAGAGCTGCTGAGCTTTGCTGGCTGCCAGCCAGTTGTGCACCAAGCAGTCGTGCGCTGCTTGCATGTTCAAGCTGTGAGCACAGTGATGTCGACTCACAAGCTCGAGTTGGGGGGCTCTTGCGCCCAAGATGTACACACTGACATCTGTGCACGCATCTGCACATCAGTGTGCTGCGAGCACTGCGAGGCCTATCGTGAACCTGTCATAGTCCAGAGCCACCAGCACTGTCACATTGGCATCAACCTTGCAGTATATTGAGACCTGCACAGCTGTGTGCCTTCTAATTGAGATGTCCACACCATGCGCATCGCGATGTCCTACCTGAGCAAGCGCGCTCACCAACAGCAAAGCTTTTGCAGGCTATGCTGCGGAGACAAAGCCATGCATCATCTCCATCGGACTCACCATTCACAATGCTCCCGTCGAGATCCGCGAGAAGCTCGCGATTCCGGAAGCGGAGTGGCCAAGGGCAATCGAAGAGCTCACTGCCTTCCCTCACATTGAAGAAGCGGGTGTCCTGTCAACGTGCAACCGCATGGAGATGTATGTGGTGGGCCTCTCATGGCACAGAGGAGTGCGGGAGATTGAGGAGTGGATGTCGCGAATGAGTGGCGTGCCTCTCGACGAGTTGCGGCCATATTTGTTTCTGAAGCGCAACCGCGATGCCACGTGGCATTTGCTTCGCGTCGCATCCGGCTTGGACTCGCTTGTCATGGGCGAGGGGCAGATCCTGGCGCAGGTCAAGCAGGTGCGCCTTGTTGTCAGCGCTGGCTCTGTGCTGGAGCAGCTGATGCACTGCCTTTTGGCTTGGCGCTGTTGCGTCAATCACATGAATGGCGCACTAGCTGCCGGCATTCTTGCAGGTCACCGGCCTCTAGCCGGGCTGGATGCGCAAAACTCAATGCATTTGTGTGTTCTCAGTCAGTCAGATGCATCATGCATAGAGTGCAGCGCTTTGGTGGCGCATATGCATGCTTCGCTTCATCGCCACCCCACGCATTTCAACTTTCAATGAGCGCGATGCTGTGGCTGCAGGTGTACAAGGTCGGGCAGGAGTGCCACGGCTTTGGCCGCCACCTTAACGGCCTCTTCAAGCAGGCCATCACTGCAGGCAAGCGCGTGCGCAACGAGACCTCCATCTCCACCGGCTCCGTTTCTGTCTCGTCAGCAGCAGCGGAGCTGGCGCAGCTCAAGCTGCCTTCACACAGTTTCGAAGATGCGCGCGTTGCCATCATCGGCGCTGGCAAGATGAGCAAACTGCTTGTGAAGCATCTTGCCAGCAAGGGCTGCAAGCGCATGACAATTGTCAACCGCTCGACGCCGCGCGCCGAGCAGCTGGCATCGGAGTTCCCTGAGGTTGAGTTTGACATCCAGCTGATGCCAGAGCTGCTCAATGTCTGTGACAAGTCAGACGTCATCTTCGCTGCGTCCAGCTCTGAGGACATCCTGATTGACGCAGAGCACTGCATGGCGTTCAGTGCAGCGCCAGATGTCGTGGGCTCGCGGCGCTTTGTGGACATCGCCGTGCCGCGCAACATCGCCAACAACGTGTCCGAGGTTGAGGGCAACATTGTGTACAACGTCGATGATCTGAAGGAAGTTGTGGCAGCCAACAAGGAGGCGCGCAAGGCAGCAGCGCAGGAGGCTGAGGTGCTGTTGAAGGAGGAGCAGCTTGCGTTTGAGGCATGGCGCGACTCTCTGGAGACAGTGCCAACCATCAAGGCGTTGCGGCAGAAAGCCGAAGATGTGCGCAGTTTGGAGACAGACAAGGCGATCAAGAAGCTTGGCGAGGGCATGACCAAGAAGCAGATACGAGCAGTAGAGGACCTCAGCAGGGGCATCGTAAACAAGCTGCTGCATGGGCCGATGACTGCGCTGCGATGTGATGGCAGCGATCCTGATGCTGTCAGTGAGACTCTGACAAACATGGAGGCGCTTGAGCGTATGTTTGAGCTGTCGAAAGACCAGCCAGGGGCTGTGCCTATCCCGCGGGGCCTTGGTCAGTGAAGGCTTGCCCTGTCATGTTCTGAGAGTTGTTGGCCATTTCATTGATGTTGGATGCATTTGCAGGCTTGCGTGCTGCAGGCAATTGCTGCGGTGCTACGCGATTGTGAGCTGAAGTGTTTTGTACATCCTGCTGTGTGATTTTTTTTGTCTGTGCTGGGCATTGTATGATCATGGTCTGTCAAGATCATGAACAGGTTGTGTTGCCCCCACGCCACACGGACTGGGCCATGACCTTCGGTGCCAAGACTCGGGCTTGCGTGCAATCATTCCAACCCGTGCAAGTACAACACATTATACGCCAGAGCGGACATACACTTGAACACACCTGTTGCAAACCATTGCCGTCGGTTGTGCGTCGTGGTGTAGAGATTGTGCACGCTATCTTGCCCGATCGCTAGGCCGGACCCCGAGCTTGGCGAGAATCAGAAAGCGCAGCAACATGACAGCTTGCAACGCTCTCAACGCTGTCCAGCACAAAGCCCAACGGCCGTTTGTGTCTAGCGCAGGACACCGCAGAAGAACGCCCAGGCATATACCACGAGGCATGGGCTCAGACGGTGCGTTCCTGTGTCCTCAAAACAGTCACCCAAAGCGAAGTGGATGGCGTTATCCGTTTGTGCCATCTGCCTGCGTGCAGGCGTTTCTGTGGCCATATGGATGTAGTACATCCAGACAATGATTGCATTTTGCGCGCCAATTGCAATGTCTGACAGAACCCTTGCAGACTCAAAGCAGCGTCAGCAATGTCTACAACTCGAGTCAACACGCACATCGCATGCCTGCTGCTGTGCTGCCCATTCAGCTCACAGTCCACAATGATCTGCGTCCGCGCGGTGTGGTCGCTGATTACTCAAGTGAAAGCTTCAGTGCGGTAGTGGCGCTTGAGCAATGGATGTGCATGTCAACTTTCTGAGGTCACAGCAGCACTGTACATGTCCCACGCTTGCAATCATCAGAGCTCAGCAGATGGTGGTGCGCAGTGACGGGCAGCTTCTATGACTTGGCACGCCTGGTTGCCCCGGAGTCAAGAAAAAGTGCCTATGATGACCTGGCCTACGAGATTGGCAGGACTGTGTACGCAGACATGAGCGGCTGGCACCTGTTCCTGAAAGACATGTCAGCAATGCCGGGCGGGCCCAAGATGCATGACGTGCTGGCACAGCAGCTCGGCGAACAAGTGTGCTGCAAGTGCATGGTTGAGCTGTTCTCATCACTGCAGTGACACAGTGTAATGACAAGTCCCTGAGAGTCTGATTTGGCAACATTGCTCATAGGTCTGTGCTCATGATCAAATGTGTGCGTGCATTACGCGCTGTGGGCGGCTGCACATCATCAATGCTCTGGTTTGATCACCTCAGCTTGGCTGCGTCGCAGGTACTGACAGAGGGAGTCGATGAAAAGTGGATTGAGGACTTCATCTCCAAGGTGCCAGTCAAGTTGGGCCAGGGCAAGCAGCAGGTATCATTGAATGCAGTGCTGCCGGCGGCATGTGTGCACGACCTGGTCAAAGCATGCGAAGACTTCGCAAAGGACAACTGAAGCGCACCTGTAGCATGTTTTGCGAGAGCCAGAGGCTGATGCTGCCACGCTCAGTTCTGTATGTAGTGCGAGGGGTAACAAAACCGCTCATCTGTGGGCCTGTTGCTGATCTGGACCTCGAGGTCGCAATTAGACACTTGCAACCCTGTTCAGCAGCTGAACATCCTGCCACAGGCACCGCAAGTCATGAAAGATCATACGCGCGAGGCTCTGTATGTGCAACGTCTAGCAAATGTATGCTGCGGTGCAGTAGCAGAGTATGCTGCTTGTTTGAAGTTGAATCGGCGCGAGTCTCCTCCTCACAGTCGTCTTCGTTGCCGTGAGAACATGGCGCAGCGCAGCGTGGTTTCTGAGGCTATCACAAGCACATACGTAAGTCACCGCAAGCCCGGGGCGGGCTTGCAGTCGCAGGCTAGGTGCACGGCGTCAGATGCAGCAGCTGTCTTGCAATACTCGCAGGCCAGCCGTTCATCAAGAGGAAGACATTGCAATGTTGCAGCGCAAGCAGAAGCGATCAATATAGACGATGTAGTCGATGCGCCGGACATAGCGGACGACCTGCGCTCAATACAAGAGAAGATGGGAGCTGAGTTTGAGGTGCAGCTCCGCCCCACAACTAAGCGTTGCGCTGTGTGTGGCTACGTACTCAGGCTCTGCTGCGCTGTTCAGTCTACGCTTCCAGCATCATCATGCGTCAATGTGCTGCTTGCACCAGTGCTGCACCCTCTTGCTCCCTCATCGCTGCAGAAGGCATGTTGCAGATGCATGACAGCTGTGTCGTGCAGGGCCACGATGTGCCTGTACGCTTTGACAAGTTGAGTGAGGAGCGGGCACGAGACGCGTGGCAGCACGGCGTGTGCCTGGCAGACCGCTCGCAGTGGGGCAGGCTGCGCTTGACAGGCGCAGACCGCCTCCGCTTCCTGCACTCGCAGAGCACACAGGACCTCGCCAACCTGCAGCCCGGCCAGGGCGCGCCCACGGTGCGCTGCCTGCTGCCCAGTGCTTGTAATGCACTGCAGTGTGAACAGTGGCATTGGCCGAGCTTGTAGCAGATGTTGCTGCGCACCACGAGTTTGTTGTGGTGTTTTTGGCAGCATGCGAGGCAAAGTTTGCTCAGAGACACGTGCACCGATGGCAAAGACGTCAAGTTGCAGCTTTGCCCTTGTTTGCAAAGGCAGGCATGCCCTCTTGGTGCAGTCAGCCTCGTGCGCGCCACAAGATGTGCTACAAGCTGTGCAGGTTTTTGTGACGCCCACGGGGCGTATCATCGACAGTGCTGTTGTGCTCGCACAAGGCAAGGGCGCCATGGCAATCGTGTCGCCTGACATGGCAGAGGCACTGACAGGGCGGCTGCGCAAGCACATCTTCCCCATGGATGATGTGGCCATCAGCGACATTGGCGCAAACACGAGGTCTGTGACCCACACCATACTAGATTGCATGCTTTCGGGGACTCACTGGCGAATTGTCCATGCCTGCTGCTGGTGGCTGCTGCAATAAGGTTGATACACCTGGGCAGACTCGTCTGGTGCAGGCTGCCATTGTGTGCAAACGCTGCATGTGCGTTGGTGACAGCAGTGCTATGCAGAATGTTCACTTTGGTTGGGCCCACAGCGCATGAGCTAGTGCAAGAGTGGGGCGGTGACGACCTGCTGTCATTGCGAGAGCACCATCACAGCCTGATGGCTTTCAATGATGCTCCTGTGGTAGTCTTCAAGTCCTCCGGCCTTGGCGGCAGCGTCCCTGGCTGGACATTCATCGTGTCTGAAGCATCGGCGTCAGAGTTCTGGCGCAAGGCTGCCCTCAAGGTGTGTCTTGCAGGGCGCTGCCCTTGCATTTGGGATATTTTGACGACAGATCTGCATGCAAACGTGCAGTCACAGTAATGTTGCGATGGCCTTGCTCAACGACCATCTTCCTTGCATGTGCGCTGCGCATCAGCTAGATTGCAGCCTTCCCTCTGCCAGCATCAGTATCAAAGAGTGTGTCTCATCCACTGACGTCCTAAGCTCTCCGCAGGGTGCAGTGCCAATGGGCACTGAGTCTTGGGAAGAAGCGCGCATCTGCTGCGGCCTGCCTGTGCCTGGCAGGGAGCTCACTGAGCTGTACAACCCGCTGGAGGCAGGCCTGTGCCATGCGACATCACTCAACAAGGGCTGCTACGTAGGCCAGGAAACATTGGCGAAAGTGCACAACACCAATGGTGAGCTGCCATGCCTGACAACCTGCACAATGACTCCTACTCTGCAACAGCATGCAGAGCGTCAGAGCTGCGTATGCTGATGTCAATGCACTTGTGGCACATGCAGAGACCTGCACAGCATCTCAGTACTGTATAGAATCTGCACAATGGTTCAGGGGTTGCAGCATGGGCGCTATCACATGCTCATGCAGGTGTTAAGCAGCAGCTTTGGGGTGTTCGCTTTCGGCCAAGCGCAGCGTGCAGCCCTGGCAATGTTGTGCGTGCCAGCAAAGAAGCAGAAGCGGACAAAGTAGGCACAGTCACATCAGTTGTGAGGCTGCAAGACAAAGTGTTTGCGCTTGCGTACCTCAGGTGCAAGAAGAAAGGTGAGCAGGTGGAGCTGCAAGGCAAGCAGTTGTATGTAGATGGCGAGCCATGCAAGGTGTGTGCACTGTTCGTCTTGCTTTGGCCAATGCGCTGCTGCACTTTTGGGGTTTGAGACATGTGTGCTTGTGCACAAGGTGCAGCAATGTGGCGGCAGAAAACAGCGCTTAGGCTGAGAACAACTTGGGAATGGTGGTCTTTGCATAGTCAAAGAAACGTTTGTGCACAGCATGGCATCGACCGGCTAGCAGCGTTGCTACGTAATGTGCTTGAGCATCTGAGGGGCCCAACAGCAATACGGAAGCATCTGCAGGTTGAGCCATTGCCAGCATTGACACGCACCTTGCCAACAGAAGCGCTTCCTGTTCAGCGTGCTGGCACTGACGGGCAGGCCGCAGACGCTCAAGATCAAACAGCACAAGATGACACGAAAGCTGCCAAGCTGGCCGCCATGCAAGAGCGCATGGAAGCCTGGAAGCGAGAGCAGGCTGCATCAAAACCGTGACAACTCATGTACTTTCCTTTTGGTTTGTCAACCTCTGGGACACGGCTTTGTAAACGAACAGGTCACAGTTTGCATGCACCATGACTTGCCGCATGGATCGCCCTGGGCCTGACCTGGAAACCAGACCTGTTGACCTGCAGAACTAGCAATGAGTGGCACACGCTTGTTGTCACACTTCCCCCTCCTATGTTGCCTGTGCTGGCCTTCCTTTTCATTTGTTCATTCTGAACATCACCTTTTTGCCCTTGATCTCAAATGCCTGCTTCCAGTCCTGAAACGACACCTCCTCACAATCTGCAGCGATTTCTTTGCCCTTTATCATGTCTTGCAGCCTGCCCATCAGCTTGCGCAAGTCCTCCCTGGAGCCAGAGTGCGAGCTGTACTTGGCCATCCAGAAGCCACGCATCCTGACGTCTTTGAAGATGAAAGGTGGCGCCGGCACTGTGATAGGCTCGCCAGTCATTGCGCCATAGGTGACCAGAGTGCCATGCTCCTTGAGCAGGTTGAACATGGACGTTGCCACCTTGCCGCCAACTGCACTCGCGCATGCACAAAGTTTGACCTGCTGTTGAACCAGTCAACATTTTGCTGCTTCGTGCTGCACACGTGGCCATGCGCCTCTGTGCAAAGAAGCTCACATGCGCCATGCAGTAACTCAAGCCTGTTGGTGTCGTACCGCACTGAAAACCCAGGATTGGCTCCAAGCCTGCTTTCTTGGTCTCCTCTTCTACATTTTCGGGTGTGCACACCAGTGTGGCGCCCATCTGCTTCAAGCTGTCAGCGAGCTCCTTGAAGTTTGGCCGGTCGCGCACAATGTTGATCGTCTTGACGCCGCGCTTGGAAGCCATGTTGATGACGTATTTCCCAACCTGCACGCAATTGCACGTGCTTGGCAATCTGTCTTTTGGAGCTGTGCTGTAAAGTGCTGCAACTGAGCTGGTGCAAATATCACAACACAGTCGCAGTGCGCAATCAAAGGGTGGGAGCAATCATTAACATGCCATGCCCTGCGTCAACTTTGGTAAGGCCATGACAGCTTGCATTCTGATGTGATTACATGTCCGCACACGACTCTTGCTGTCGTTCAGCCGATCAAGTTCAGCAGATCAAACTGTGCAACCATCAGCAGCGACTTTCGCAACGCACCTCACTGTTGGCGCCATTCTGAATGACGCAGTCGCCTGGTTTGAGGTCCAGGTAGTCCTCCAGCATCAGCAGCGCTGTGCCTGGGTTCACCACCAACGTTGCTGCATCAGCCAGCGAAAGGCTTGGGTCCACAGCACACCATGCGTCCTCTTCAAACACACCATACGTGCGCCAAGTGCCGCCAGCGCCAAGCGGCACAACGCGGTCACCCTTGTTTAAGCGCTTGCATGCTGACCCTGTTGCCACAATTTCGCCCACGCCTTCGTGGCCACCAACGCCATCGCTGGGCTGGACTGGATAGAGGCCCAACATGGTCATGTTGTCACTGCAAACACCAGCTGGTTGCCGGGAGATACATCAATACTCTAAGACTATGCAGGTTGATTTGTGCTGTAGACAAACATGTGTGTGCACCATGAGTCAGGCTGCGACAGCCACAGCTGGCACAATCTTTCACAAATGCATGTTGGCTTGTACTTGTAATTCAAACAATTTGGAGCACAAGATGTGGGCTTCGCCTGTCAAGCGTGCGTTTGGCATGTTGTTATCATCAAGGGAGCGTGTGGCATGGTGATCACTGATAGGCCAGCGCACCTGGGATTGACCGGGGCTGCGAGCATCTTCACGACCACCTGGCTAGGTCCGCACTCTTTGATCGGCATATCTACGAGGTTCAGCACCTCGGTTGGGTTGCCGTGCTTCTCAAACTTGAGCACTTTGGCGCTCTTAGGCATGTCGTCAGCCATACTTGGTGATGTAGACAAAAGAGCCTGCAGCGATCGTGTGCATGATCAAGTCAGCGCTGACGCACACACGCAACTCAGACGCACCGTATGTATTCGTGAAGCTGTCAAGCACGCAGCGGCGTGCGCAAGCAAGCGGATGCGCAAACGCAGAAAACGCAGCGGCAGCCAGCAGCTCCAACCCAGAACCTCACCTGTGAATGCGATGGTCCAGAATGCAAGCAAACGACCTTGTGGTAAAGAAAAGGTGCTATACGACTGTGTGAGCGCGTGGATGGCTTTAAAAGCTGCTCGCCCAGTGAGCTACGGCTGCTGATGGCATGGACGATGGCGCGAGAGGGAAAAGTGGCGACCCGGCACAAGCATTACATCATCACTTCGAGAAAGTTCAACAGCACAGCCACATTCCACAACGGCACGCCACCACGCTCTGCACGTGCTTTCAAAGCTGGTATAACACGTCCGGCCTCAAGCATCTAGCTAAGGCATGACCAGCAGCGGCTTTTTGACCCCTTGTTGAAATGCTTCTTGCCACCGGTCCAATGGGATTTTGGTGCACTCCGCCGCAATCTGGCCCTCTTGCACGAGCTTTGCAACCCTGTCAAGCAAACTGCGCTTGATGTCGTGGTCCTGTGCCGCCTTGCTGCTGCCAGAGCACCAGAACCCTCGCACGCGCACATCCTTGAAGATCAACAGTGGCGCTGGCACTGTGACGGGCTGCTTGGCCATCGCTCCATACGTCACAAGCGTGCCACCCTGTGCAAGCATCTTGAGCATCGTTGTAGTAACCTCACCACCAACGCAGTTGAGGCCCAGCTTTGGCTGTGGCAGGCCTGAGGCCTTGGCCTCCTCCCTCACGTTCTCAGGTGTGGCGACCAGGTTTGCGCCAAGGTTCTTCAGCTTGTTGACCATCTGCTGCCAATCTGGTCGATCGCGCACAATGTTGATGGTCTTCAGGCCGCGTTTGGCGGCCATGGCGATCACATACTGGCCCACGGCGCTGTTTGCGCCGTTCTGGATGACGCATTCGCCTTCTTGCAATTCGACAAACTCCTCCAGCATGCTCAGCGCTGTCACAGGATTGATCACAATTGTGGCAGCGTCCGCGAGAGGCAGGCTGCGTGGCACTGGGTGCCAGTCTGACTCTTGGAACACGCCCAGGGTGCGCCAGGTGCCCAGACCTGACTTGAGAGGCACAACATGATCACCTTCTTTCAGATTGGTCGCGTCAGGCCCTGTGGCCACGACTTCGGCGACGCCCTCGTGGCCACCGACGCCATCGCTGGGCTGCAGCGGGTACACGCCTTGCACGGTGTTGACATCGCTGCATGCATGCGCGCAGCTCGGGCGCGCGTTGTGCAAAATGCGCATATTACGATAGCAGGGCACCAGATGAAATGCATGAGTAAGCAACACGAGAACTGCATTCTCAATAGATCGAAAGCGGAGCAAGTCGTGTGAAAGTGACATGGTCACTAGTGAGTGATGTGCACACCTGGGATTGACCGGGGCGGCGAGCATCCTCAGCAGCACTTGGCTACCCGAGCACTCCAGTACATCCCGTGACTCGAGCTTGAGTGCATCTGGAGGTTCGCCTTTCGCTTCGAAGTGGAGCACTTGCGCGGTGCGCTCAGCAGCTGAAGCGACACCGCGCGCGGTTGCGTTGACGCGAGCAGACTGCATCCGGAAGACAGCGCCGCGACTGAGCTGCTGACAGCTCGCAAAGCGCCAAGCGTGCATCATGATGAGGACGCCACGCACACAGTCACCCGCATTGCCGACGACAACCGCTGTAGACTAGGCAGGTCCGTCAGGTCCTGGCGAAGACACATTCAATGCTCTAAAAGTCCAGAACGCAAACGCAGACAGAGAAGCAATCACGTGTGCCAAAGGAACAAGTCGCCTGCCATCCTGCCAACACGCCAACAGAACCTTGAGTGCACAGTCCAACTCACAGATTCAGCCCGCGCACCTGTCAACACGGGGCACCTGCTGAACGGTTTCGCAAGCTCTGTCTCAGACCAGTGCTAAAACTTGGTTGCAGATGTAGTCTGTCTGCAGGTAGACGGGCTATATGTCGATCCCAGCGGAAACGCAGCAACTGACCGCCACGTTTCTACGTCGCCGTCTGTGCACCACAAGTGCAGCGATGATGCACGAAAGCCCCACTTCATTGCAAAGCACCGATTTTCTGGGGTGCGTGCAAAGAGGCGCTGCGTAGCATCCTGAACCATTTGTCCTGCCATGTCTCAGCGTCAGTTCATCAGCAGTCAGTTAGCATGCAGGTATTCACAACACTGCATGCAAGCCCCTACATGTTACTATGAAACTCTGCTGTTCGACCTTGACACAGCACTGTGTGAATAGTGCTGCACGCAAGCTGCACAGGTACTTGCACAGCTAGGATGTGGCACGCCTGTGGCTGCTGTCTGTGCTGGAGTACAGCAGGGAGCAGTGTGGCCAATAGTCGTCCACAGGTCTACCAATACTGTCATGCGCCAATTTTGTTGCATGCATGATGGCATCTGTGCGCTCGCAGCCTATGAAGAGGGCACCCTTGTGCCCAGTGCAGTACCCCAGCTGTTCAAACTCGACCTCAAGCGGCTGCACACCATAACGTCTGCAGCTTGTGCGTCATGCACAGCACCATACAGACCACAAATACAGGGTGATCGAGGAAACCCCAATGCCACAAGGATGTGCAGCTGATGCTCAGTAAGCACTGGGCAAGTGCGCTGTGATTCAGAACGGCTTGAAGCCGATCTCACTATGATCCGTGTGAGCCTGGCAAGCGTACCTGCAAACGCTGAGACAGCGCAGACACCAAGTCAGTCATGGCTGCTTCTGGAGACATGACTGCACCTAGCAGAGTGACGTGCACAGGGAAGTCTGGGGACCCGTCTGCAAGGTGAACTCGCCAGAAATCCATCTCAGCCTTGACACGCTGTCCAACCGCATCACCAGACTCTGGCATGAGCCAAACAGAATATTCACGCGGTTCATTGTTGCTTGCAGCTGCTCGCGACGCGGCCGTGACAGCCATGACAAACGCTTGCTGCAGCCAGCGACTCGACGACTGACAGGTCACCGAGACAAACCTGTAGTGACGCTGCGAAAATGATATTGACCTTGTACTCAGCACAAGCGTGCAAGACGTTTGCTGGCTTGCATTGGGGCAGTGGGTGGCCAGATCGGCACATGCTCTACTGGAACACGTGGCGGCGGCGATGCAAAACATGCATCTCCTGATGAGATACCTGATGGTTGGACGCACACGTACAGACATTGGCACTGCACGAATAACTTCTCACTCCATCAGATCATTGGGCAGCCCGAGATCTTGGCTGCGCCGCCGCTGCGGCTGCCGCCGCACTTGAAACTCTGCTGCATTCACATTCAGCGTGTGTGGCCCGGCCGCACCGCGACGACCCGCGGCTGATCGAGGCCTGGGACCTGGTGATCGGCGGGACCGAGCGGGGCACCGGCTTCTCCGAGCTGATCGACCCGGTGATCCAGCGGGAACGGTTGACGGCGCAGTCGCTGGCCGCCGCCGGCGGCGATCCGGAGGCGATGCAGTTGGACGAGGAGTTCCTGGACGCCTTGGAGTTCGGCGCGCCGCCGATGGGCGGGGTAGGTCTGGGAATCGACCGAGTAGTGATGCTGTTCACCGGGGCCGGGATCCGCGAGACCATCTTGTTCCCGCTGCTGAAACCCGGCTCGTGACCGAGTTGTCAGAACCCAGTGGGGTTAGGACCCAACTGAGTTCTGACAAGTCGGGCGGAAGGTGAGGAAGAGGAGGAGGAGGAGCGATGACGACGGTTCCGGAGGGCGATGACCCGGTGGCGCTGGCGCATTGGCTGATGGACCGGGCCCGGGCCGGCGACGCGGAGCGGCTAGGTGCGTACGCCGACCACGGGATGCCGGTGAACCTGACCGACGCCCAGGGCAACACGTTGTTGATGCTCGGCGCCTATCACGGGCACCCCGCCGTGGTCTCGGTCCTGGCCGCGCGGGGGGCCGACGTGGACGCGATCAACGACCGCGGCCAGACGCCGCTGGCCGGTGCGGTGTTCAAGGGGTACGCCGAGGTGGTCGAAGTGCTGGTCGCGGCCGGGGCCGACCCCGATCTCGGGTCGCCGTCGGCCCGGGCCACCGCAGCCTTCTTCGAACGTCCCGATCTTGGCGCGCTGCTCGGCTAGCGAACGGGACTCAGGCCGCCAATCCCGCAATTTCCGACACTCGTGGGTTGCGGAGGCTCGGTGCTGAGCGTGCAGCGCTCCGCACCAGCACAACGAGCGTTGGAAAATGCGGGAACGCCGCGAGAACCTCGATTCTCAAGATCAGGAGTTCGGGGGCCGGCGGCCGGACGGCTTGAGGTCGGGATCGCGGAGGTCGGAGAAGTCGTCGAAGTCGTCGTCTGCCCGCTGGCGCCGCCGACGCCGCCTGGAGCCGGCGGCATCGGTCTTCGGGTCGGTATCGGCCTTCGCGTCGGAGCCGGTGTCCGCTCCGGCGCCGGTGCCGGTACGGGCTCCCGTCCCGGTATGAGTTCGGGTCTCGGGTTGGGCGTCGGTGCCAGGGTCGGCGGGAACCCTCTGGGCGACGTCGGCCTCGGTCGGGGCCGTCTCCTGCGCGCCTGAAGCACTCGGCCGGCCGGCCGGTGGCGCGGCCGTAGCGGCCTCTCGGCCGCGGTACAGCGCGGCGGGCGGACGGCTGGCCCGGACCACCGCGACCGCCACGGCCGTGGTCAACGGTACGGCCAGCACCAGCCCGATCGATCCGACCAGGGTCCGGATGACCTCGCCGGAGAACTGTTCAGTCTGCAGCACCTGCAGGAGCGGCCGGTCGTAGATGGCGATCAGCAACAGCACCGACAAGGACGCGCCGGCGGTGGCGAACGCGATCGTGTAGACGGTGCTGGCGATGTGGTCGCGGCCGATCCGCATGGCCCGGGTGAACAGCCGCCGGCCCGAGGGCGGCGCGGAAGCTCGATGGGCTTCGTCGTCGTCGTCGGCCAGCTCCCACACCGCGGAGGCCTGGGTGATGGTGACGTCGTTGAGGACGCCGAGCCCGGCCACGATGATGCCGCAGATCACCACCGAGGTGAGCCGCAGATCCGGCGCGGCGGAGGCGAGTACATAGTCCTCCTCGGCGGCGACGCCGGTCAGGTGGGCCCAGCGGGTGGCCACAAAGCCGAGTCCGGCGGTGACGATCAGCCCGAACAGCGTGCCGACCAGAGCCGTCGTGGTCCGCGCGCTGAAGCCGTGCGCGGCGTAGAGGACCACGAACATAATCGCCGAGGAACCGATCAACCCGATCAGGATCGGATCCTGACCCGAGACCAGAGCCGGGAAGACGAACTTCACCAAGATGAAGCCGGCGAAACCCAGGCCGACCAGGGACGCGAACCCCCGCCACCGGGCCACCGCCACCACGACGGCGACGAAGATCAACGCGAACACGAGCAGCGGCACCCGGCGCTCGAAGTCGGAGAACTGGTACTGGGCCGATTGCCCGTCCGCCGGTGGTACCCGAATCAATTTGATCACTTGGCCGACCCGTACGCCGGAAACCGAGATGGCCTGGGTCAGCGGCACGCTGGTCGAACTGCCCTTCCCCGCCCCTTCCAGGACCTCAGCGGTCAGGTTCGCGCAGCGGGTGTCGCTGACCCCTGGGGTCGATCCCGCCAGGCCGTCGCAGGAGATCGGCTCGACCTCGGTGATCTTGGCCCGCGGGTAGGTGACCCCGGGCACGCTGTAGCCGGCCACGTCGGAGTTGACGTGGGAAGCGACGTCACCGGGCCACAGGGCGATCAGCCCGACCAGGGTCCAGACCCCCAGCGGGACCAGGACCACGACCAAGATTCGGAGCGCCCGCCGGTGCCGGTACAGCTCGGCAGCAGTGACGGGCACCCCCTCCGGCGCCGCGTGAAAGTGCGAATGGGCCACGTCTCCGCCTAGTCTGTTGAACCGTGAGTCAGTTCCGGGACCGGCGTGCCGACCTCAGCGGCCAGGCACCCGTGGACCGGCGCCGAGCGCCCCGGGGTTCGCGGCGCCGAGCGGCCCGTGGTGCCGGTCCCGCCGCTCAATCTAGTCCACCGTCAGGGAGTACAGCGTCGCCGCGCCCCGGCTCGGCTGGGCCCAGAGGTGCTGCTGCGGCGGCCCCGCGCCGCGCTCTGGTGGCCCTGGCGTTGGTCGCGGTCGCGGTCCTGGTCGCGGCAACCGCGCCGGCCGCGGTCAGCAACGGGTCCGGTTCCGGACCGGCCGACCCCTCGCCCGGAGCCGGAGCCGCTCCTTCGCCCTCGGCTGCGGCCGGCCTGTCCGGTCCCGGCGATTCGGCCGAAACCGCGCCCTCAGTGGTCGGGGGCCCGAACGGCGCCGAAGCGTCGTCCGACCCTGGCCAGAGGCCGGCCCCGAGCAGCCGAGCACCCCGGTCGGCGACGAAGTCCGCGCCGAGCCCGCGGCCGCGGCGAGCGGCCGACCCGTCGGCCCGCCCGGTCCGCGTTCCCGTCCGCGGGCCCGGCACCTACCATCGGGCCCACGTCCGGGTGCCGGCGGCGTCGGCACGAGGGCGGCTGCTGCGCTTCGACGTCGCGGTGGAGAAGGGCCTGCCGATCGACGCCGACCAGGCCGCGCGCACGATCGCGGCCACCCTGAACGACGCTCGGAGCTGGCGCGGCACCCGCAGCGTCCGGTTCCAACTGGTCGCCTCCGCCCAGGCCGCCGACCTGCACGTTCGCCTGGTCACCCCGAAGACGACCGACCGGCTGTGCGCGCCGTTGAAAACCCGCGGGGAGGTCTCGTGTCAGCGCGGGACCAAGGTGGTGCTGAACGCGAAGCGCTGGCTGCGTGGGTCCCCCAGTTACGGTTCGGACCTGATCAACTACCGCCGCTATCTGGTCAACCACGAGTTCGGGCACGCCATCGGCTACCAGCACCTGAAGTGTCCCGGTAAGGGCAAGCCGGCGCCGGTGATGCTGCAGCAGACCAAGGGGCTGCGGGGCTGCCGCAAGAATCCGTGGCCCGCGACTACCGGAGACTGAGACGGCCGGCAGCGGCGGCGGCCGGCACCGGCGGCTGGTCCTGAACCGTCCGGTGGCGCTGGGTCCGCTGTTCGGGTTGCTTCGTCGCGGCGCCGGGGACCCCACCCACCGCAGCCTGGCCGGGCTGTATCTGCGAGCGAGCCGGACGGCGGCGGGACCGGTGCTGCTCAGCGTCTCGACGAGCGGTGCCGAAGTCTCGGCGCGGGCCTGGGGTGCGGGGGCGGACTGGGCGCTGGAACAGTTGCCGCGACTGCTCGGCGAGGCCGACGATCCGGCCGGCTTCACGCCGGCGCACCCGGTGCTGGCGCAGGCTCAGCGGCGGTACTCACACTTCCGGATCGGTCGGACCGATGCGGTCTACGAGGCGCTCGCGCCGGCGTGCCTGGAACAGGTGGTGACGGGCAAGGAGGCGTTCCGGGCCTGGCGGTTGTTGGTCCGGGAGTTCGGCGAGCCGGCGCCCGGACCGGCCGGCGAACCGGGCTCGGCGGCGTACGGGATGTACCTGCCGCCCACCCCGCAGGCCTGGGCGCGGGTCCCGAGTTGGCGCTTCCTGGCCGCCGGGGTCGAGCAGCGGCGCAGCGAGACCCTGGTGCGGACCGCGAACCGGGCGGAGTCGCTGGAACGCACCCTTGCCGGGTCGAATGCCAGCGCCGACCGGGCGCTGCGGAGCTTCCCCGGGGTGGGGGCATGGACCTCGGCCGAGGTCCGGCAGCGCGCCCACGGCGACGCCGACGCGTGGAGCGTCGGCGACTACCACGTCGGCAAGAACATCACCTACGCCCTGACCGGGGAGGCGCTCGACGACGACGCGTGTGCGCAGGTGCTGGAGCCCTACCGCGGCCACCGCTTCCGGGTTCAGTCCCTACTCGGACTGACCGGAATACGGCGGCCGCGACGGGGTCCGCGGATGACCCTGCCTACCCACACCCCGTACGCCACCGGGGGTCGCTCTTAGTGGTCGCAACCACTTCGTGGCCTGTCGCTCCCTCAGCGCACCTCGGCCCGGGAGTCCCGAGCCGAGGGCGTGAGCGGAGGGGTGCGATCCGCAGCGGGCTGAAGATCAGCCGTTGGCGTTGCTGGTGTTGATGGCCCCGTTGACACCGGCGGGGAAGAAGCCGCCCTTGGTCACCTTCTTGGGGGTCAGGTAGACCACGTTCAACACGTTCGCCGCCGACCGGCTGTAGGCCAGTGCGTTGCCGTCGGTCGGCACCAGGTTGCCCCGGCGCCGGCTGCCGATTCCCTGGTCGTCGTCGGACCGGCCGTCGAGGCTGTCGCGCGCGTCGGAGATCTTCCGGGTCGCGGCGTAGAGACCCTTGCTGTACAGCGAGGTCCGGACGATCCCGGCGTGGTAGGCCTCCACGGCCAGGATGCCCGCAGCGGCCTCCAGGTAGGTCTTGTTCTGGATCAGCGGGGACGCTCCCTTGTAGGCGGTCACCCCGACGTCTTCGAAGATGAACGCGGCGAGCAAGAAGTTGTTCTCGTTCGCAAAGGGGTCGAACGTCTGCTGAGCTCCGATCAGGCCGGCGGCCCGGGCGGCGGCGGTGAAGCTGCTCTTCAGGTCGATCTTGGGCCGCGCCACCGCCGCCCCGCCCAGGGTTCGGCGGAGGAAGATCACGTGGTTGAGCTCGTCCTGGGCGATCTCTTTGGCGTACTGGGCGATGGCGCGACTGCGGAAGCGGACCCGACGACCACCGGTGACGCCGCCACAGGCGCCCTTGCCGCCGGTCAGGCCGCTCGGGACCCCCCAGCCGTAGTAGGCGTGCAGATAAAACTCGGCTTCCAGGTATTCCAGGTTCAACGCGAAGTTGAGCACCGCAGCATCGCTGGGGGCGCTCGCGGTCGGGGCGGCTTCGGCGGACATGGTGCTGGCCCCGAACACGGTGGCGCTGCCGACCGCTCCTAGGCCGGCCAGGCCGGCGGCGCGGAGGAACGAACGGCGGTCGGCCTCGTTCTCTGCACTTCGGTCGATCATGTCGACCACGGTCTTCTTTCCGAACATGCTGCTCCTTCGAGGAGGGGGGCGCTCCGGGGGAAGCGCAGGCAGCAGCGTCAGATCGGCCCGCGGAGCACACGCCGACGACCCCCGAGGACGCGTCGGGTCACATCGTCGTCGACCCCACGCGCACCGCTGGTACGCAAGCAACCTCCGCATTCCACCGCTCGGGGCCGGAGACGGGGACGTACGTGAAGGCTGCTCTGAGCGCTATTCGACACCCGATCCGGGCCGGCGGAGGGAAAACCGAGAAATTACTGATTATTTTCTCAACGTAGTAACGAAGGGTGGCCCGTTCCCCTCCCTCAGCCGGCACGCGCAAGCTCGGGCAGGCTCTCCGCGGTGGAGGAACCCGGCAGGTGGACGGTGAATTCGGCTCCACCCTGAGCTGAACGCCCGGCTTTGACCCAACCGCCGTGCTGTTGGATCGTCTGAGCCACGATGGACAGACCGAGCCCGGTCCCCGGGGTGTTCCGAGCGGTGTCGGCCCGGAAGAAGCGGTCGAACACGAACGGCAGGTCGGACTCGGCGATCCCGGGGCCCTGGTCGGCCACCCGGAGGCGGTGGCCCTCGAGCTGAACCCGGACCGTGCCGCCGGGTGGGCTCCACTTGACGGCGTTGTCGAGCAGGTTGGTCACCGCCCGCTCCAGCGAGTCGGCCTCACCGATCACGTAGAACGGGTCGAGTTCGACGTCGAAGGTGAGCCCGTGGGCTCGACGCCGGGCGCGCTCCAGGGCGGAGTTGACCACGTCCCGGAAGTCCAGCGGTCGCGGGATCGCGGCCGTATCGTCTCGGGCGAGCTGAACCAGGTCACCGATCAAGGTCGTGAACTCGGCCAGCTGGGCCTGCACGTCACCGAGGATTTCCACCCGGTCGGACTCCTTCAACATGCCCGAGCGAGCGTCGGCCATCAGCAGATCGACGTTGGTCCGCAGACTGGTCAGCGGGGTCCGCAGCTCGTGCCCGGCGTCGGCGATCAACCGCTGCTGACGTTCCCGGGAGGAGGCCAGCGAGGCGAGCATGGCGTTGAACGACTGACCCAGCAAGGCGATGTCGTCGCTGCCGGAGATGGGCACCGGCGTCAGTTCCTTGGTCACCCGGACGTGCTCCACCGCCGCCGAGAGCTGGCGGACCGGTCGCAGACTGGACCGGGCCACCGTCGCCCCGGCGAAGGCCGCGACCACCACGCCGCTCACTCCGAACAGGGTCAAGACCACGCCCAGCGAGCCGAGGATGGCGTTGGTGGACTCCAACGGGCGGCCCAGGACGAGCGCGTAGCCCGGCAGGTTCCGCATCGGCACGGCGACGATCCGGTACGGAGTCCCGTCGGCCGCCTGCCCCGATCGGGCGGTGTGACCCAGGTGCAGCCGGGCGGTCGCGAGTTCCTCCGGGCCTAAGACGAGATGCTGCCGCTCGTCGGGGACGTAGAACACCTCGCCGTCGGCCCGGACCGCCGCCACGCTCACGTTGCCGGCCCGCAGCGCCCGTTCGGTCAGCCCGCCCAGGCTGCGGATGTCTTGAGCTACCGGCACCGACAAGCTGGTGGCGATGTCGACCAACTCGCTGTCCAGGGCCCGGTACAGCGAGACCCGGAGCGTGAGGTAACCGGCCACGCTGGTCGCGGCCACGGCCAGCGCAACCGCCACGGTGGTGAGGTAGGCGACCCGGCGGCGCAGGGGCAGCGAACTCAGCCGTCGGTGCAGTCGGCGCGGCCAGGCGCGGGGGCCACGGCGTAAGCGACGCCACCACGCCGATCCCGCCACCGAGTGATCCTGGTCGGTCGTGCGACTCATCGGGGCCGGCGCGGCCAGATCACGGCGGCGTCTCACGGAGCACGTAGCCGACGCCGCGGACGGTGTGGATCAGCCGCGACTCGGACTCGGCCTCGGTCTTGCGGCGCAGATAGCCGATGTAGACCTCCAACGAGTTCGCGGTGGTGGGGAAGTCGAACCCCCACACCTCGTTCAACAGCCAGCTGCGTTCCAGCACCCGGCGCGGATGAGCCAAAAAGGCCTCCAGCAGCGCGAACTCGGTCCGGGTGAGACTGATGTGACGGGTCCCGCGGAGCACCTCGCGGGTTTGCGGGTTGAGGGTCAGGTCGCTGAAGCTGAGGCTGTGGGAGGAAGGGTCGTCGGAGTCCGCCACGGTCCCGGCCCGCCGGACCAGCGCGCGCAACCGGGCGAGCAGCTCGTCCAGGGCGAACGGCTTGGCCATGTAGTCGTCGCCGCCGGCGTCCAATCCGTCGACCCGGTCACCCACCGCATCGCGGGCGGTGAGGACCAGGATCGGCACGTCGTTCCCGGCACTGCGCAACATCCGGGTGGTCTCCAGCCCGTCCAGCCGCGGCATCATCACGTCCATGATGACTGCGTCGGGGCGAGTGGCGGCCAGCTTGGCCAGGGCTTCCACCCCATCGCCGGCCGTGCTCACCTCGTAGTCGCTGTACTCCAGCGAGCGCTTCAGGGAGTCCCGTACGCCTTGGTCATCGTCCACGACGAGGATCTTCATGGGCCTGATTGTTCCATCCCCGCCGGCTTTCGGCGGCACTTCGGTCCCGCTCACGGCTGCGGGCGCGTCATGGCCAGGATGAGGGCGTGCATCAGACTTGAGTCCGCCCGGCCGGTGAACAGGGCGTCCAGCTGCATGTGCTCGTGGGTGGCCAGCAGCAGCTGCTGGGCGGTGTCGAGGTCGACGGTGAACTCCAGCCGGCGGAGCGCGACGGCGTCGGCGATCAGCTGACGCATCTCGCTTCGTGACGACTCGGCGAACTGCCGGTACGGCTCACGCAGTTCCGGCACCCGGGCGGCGTAGAGGAGCAACTCCTGCTCGATCAGGGCACTGGTCCGGTCCGAGCGGCCGGTGGCCTGGAAACGGGTCAGCACGTAGGAGAGCAGTTCGCCGGTGTTGGTCTGCGCCGGTAGCTCCGCCAGTCCGTCGATCGCGCGCCGGGCGGCGGCGGTGCTGTCGACGATGTTGGCTTCGATCAACGCCAGTACCAGCGCGTTCTTGTCGGCAAAGTTGGAATAGAACGCTCCCCGGGTGAACCCGGCCGCCTCGCAGATCTCCTCCACACTGGCGCCGAGCACGCCACGCTCGGCGAAGACGTCCACGGCAGCCCGCATCAGCCGCTGCCGGGTCTGCACCCGGCGCGCACTGGGCTGGGCCGCGACGGAATCGGCGACCGCAGAGTTTGGCGTCGAGGGTTCGGCCGTGGGGGAATCGGCCGTCCTGGGTCGTGCTGCCTTGCTCATAGCCACACCCTAGAACACCTTTGCGTACAGCACCGTATCGAGTACATTCATGTATCGATGTCCTCTTTCCTTTACGGTCTCGGCCGCGCCGCCTTCCGCCGCCGTCTCCGCGTTCTGCTGGCCTGGCTGGCCGCCCTGGTCGTCCTGGGCGGGCTGTCGGTCGCGGTCAGCGGAGCCTTCGACGAGAACTTCAGCCTGCCCGGCACCGAGTCGCAGACCGCCCTGGATTCGCTGACGCGGACGTTCCCCCAGGCCGGCGGCACGACCGCCCAGATGGTGCTGGTCGCCCCGGAAGCCACCAGCGTGCGGGCCAAACCTGTCCGTCGCGCCATCGACGCTGCGGCCACGCGGATCGAGACGATCGGCCAAGTCGACTCCGTTACCTCCCCGTTCGACACCTACGCCAAGGGGCTGATCGCCGACGACAACAGCGCCGCCATCCTCACCGTCAATCTCGACGCCGGTCCCCAGCAGCTCAGCCCGGCCACCTTCGACGCCTTGGACGCGCAACGGGCGCAGCTGCAGTCCGCCGTGCCCGGGTCGCAGGTCTCGGTCGGCGGTGATGCGTACGGCGGTTCGACCCCGGGCCTGAGCTGGGTCGAAGGGATCGGCGTGCTGGTGGCCCTGGTCGTGCTCTGGCTCACCCTCGGCTCGCTCCGCGCGGCCGGCATGCCGCTGATCACCGCGGTGCTCGGGGTCGGGCTGACGATGGCGCTGATCTTCGGCGCCACCGGCCTGGCCACGATCTCCTCCACCACGCCGTTGCTGGCCTTGATGCTCGGACTGGCCGTGGGGATCGACTACGCGCTGTTCATCACCTCCCGCCACCGTGATCAGTTGCGGGCCGGGATGGAGCCGGAGGAATCGGTGGCCCGGGCGGTGGCCACGGCCGGGTCGGCGGTGGTCTTCGCCGGGATGACGGTGATGATCGCGCTCTGCGGGCTGGCGGTGGCGCGGATCCCGTTCCTGACCACCATGGGCGTCGCCGCCGCGGTCGGCGTGGCCATCGCCGTACTGATCGCCCTCACCCTGCTGCCGGCCCTGCTCGGTTTCGCCGGCGAACGACTCCGGCCGAAGCCGAAGCCACCCTCCCGCCGGCGCCGGGCGTCGGCCACGGCCGCGCAGACCAACGGCCACCGACCGCAGCACGCCGCCGTAGCACCCCGGCCGGGCCCGGCCCGTCGCTGGGTTCGGCTGGTGACCAAGGTTCCGGTGCTGACCATCGTGCTCGTGGTGGTGGCCCTCGGCGCGCTGGCCTACCCGGCCAAGGACCTGCGGATCGCGCTGCCCAGCAACGGCACGGCCAATCCGGGCACCCCGGCCCGGGTGACCTACGACCTGGTCGCGGAGCACTTCGGCGCCGGTTACAACGGCCCGCTGATCGTGTCGGCCACCATCGTCGGATCGGACGATCCCCTCGGGGTGATGAACGGGATCGCCGACCGGATCCGGGAGCTGCCCGGGGTGGCGAGCGTGCCGCTGGCCACGCCGAACGCAGGTGCCGACACCGGCATCGTTCAGGTGATCCCGGTGGGCGCTCCGGACAGCGAGTCCACCAAGCAACTGGTCCGCGACCTTCGCGACCTGGAGCCGGAGTTGACCGACCGCTTCGACGTGCCGGTCGCGGTCACCGGCTTCACCGCAGTCGGGATCGACGTCTCGGACCGGCTCGGCGCCGCACTGCTGCCCTTCGGGATTTTGGTCGTGGGTTTGTCACTGGTGTTGCTGACCATGGTGTTCCGCTCGATCGCGGTGCCGCTGAAGGCCACGGTGGGCTACCTGTTGAGTGTGGCGGCAGCCTTCGGCGCCACCGCCATGGTCTTCGAGTACGGCTGGTTCGGCTCGGTCTTCAACGTCGCCCAGACCGCTCCGGTGATCAGCTTCCTGCCGATCTTGTTGATGGGCATCCTGTTCGGGCTGGCGATGGACTACGAGGTGTTCCTGGTCTCGCGGATGCGGGAGGAGTACGTCCACTCCGGTGACGCGACCCGGGCCATCGAGGAGGGGTTCCACTCCTCCTCCAGGGTCGTGGTGGCGGCGGCGGTGATCATGCTCTCGGTGTTCGGCGGCTTCGTGCCGGAGGGGGCGGGCCCGATCAAGACCATCGGCTTCGGGCTGGCCGTAGGGGTGTTCGTGGACGCCTTCGTGGTCCGGATGACGCTGGTGCCGGCGGTGCTGAAGCTGCTCGGGGACCGCGCGTGGTGGCTGCCTCGCTGGATCGACCGCCGGCTGCCGTCGTTCGACGTCGAGGGCGAGGGCTTGACCCACCAGGTCGCCCTGTCGCAGTGGCCTCGTCCCGACGACGACCATTTGGTCTACGCCGAGGGGGTGTCGGTCGGGCGGCGTCACGACATCGGCGTCGCGCTCCGGCCGGGCGAGGCGCTGGTCGTCCAGGGACCCAGCGGCAGCGGCAAGACCGCGCTGCTGCTGACCCTGGCCGGCCGGCTCCGACTGGACGGGGGACAGGTGAAGACGGCGGGACTCATCCTGCCCGAACAGGCCCGTACGGTCCGCGCCCGAACGGTGTACCTCGACTGCGCCGAGCTCATCGACCTCCCGCGGGAACTGTCCGCGCTGGTCCCGCGCGTACCGAAGACGACGTCCCCGGCGATGACGCCCCCTGAGTCACCCAGCACGCCCCCTGAGCCGCCCACGTCAACGCCCCCTGAGCCACCCACGTCAACGCCCCCTGAGCTTGTCGAAGGGCCTCGTCAGAGGTCGGCGCCGCGGGGCCGAGCCAGCACGCCCCCTGAGCCACCCACCTCAACGCCCCCTGAGCTTGTCGAAGGGCCTCGTCAGAGGTCGGCTTCCACGCCTCCCGAGCCACCCACGTCAACGCCCCCTGAGCCACCCACCTCAACGCCCCCTGAGCTTGTCGAAGGGCCTCGTCAGAGGTCGGCGACGCGGGGCCGAGCCAGCACGCCCCCTGAGCCACCCACCTCAACGCCCCCTGAGCTTGTCGAAGGGCCTCGTCAGAGGTCGGCGCCGAAACTACCGGCCGTGATCTTCCTGGACCGGGTCGACGCGGTGGTCAGACCCGACGACCGGGCCGCGCTGGCCCGGGTGCTCGACACCACAACCGGCAGTGGTTCCGCGGTGATCATCGGAACCCGCGACGCGGCGGCGGTCGAGCCTCTGCTGGCCGGGCCCCACCGGTTCCTGAACCTCGACCCGGCCCCCGCCCCGGCGCTGGCCCAGTCCTGATTCACCTGATTCCTACGTCACCTCGCCCTATCTCACATTGAAGGCCTTGACATGCTGAGTATCGAACGCGCCGACGGCACCCGCCGGGTCGGTTGGGTGTCCTTGATCGGGCTGCTGTTGGTTCCGCTGGTGGTGGCCGGCGGATTCCTGGCCGCAACCTGGTCCTCCGACACCCGCTTGGACCGGGTCCAGGCCGCCGTGGTCAACCTCGACCAACCGGTCCGGATCGACAAGCAGCTCGTGCCGCTGGGCCGCCAGCTCGCCGGCGGGCTGGTCAACGGCGCCGGGTCGGGAGACACCCAGACCGAGCAGAACTTCGACTGGGTGCTGACCGACGCGCGCGACGCCGACGGGGGACTGGAGTCGGGCCGCTACGCGGCGGTCGTCACGATTCCGAAGGACTTCTCCGCCCGCGCCACGTCCTACTCCGACCAGAGCGGCGACACCGCCCGGCGCGCCACCTTGGACGTCCAGACCTCCCAGGTCACCGGCATCGCCGATCCGGTGGTCGGGCAGGCCATCACCGCCGCCGCCACCAGGGTCCTCAACAACACCTTGACCGAGTCGTACCTGAGCAACATCTATCTCGGCTTCAACTCCACCCAGAAGCAGTTCACCAAGGTCGCCGAAGCCGCCGAGAAGCTGGCCGACGGCAGTAAGGGTCTGGCCAAGGGGGTCGACCAGACCGGCCAGGGTGCCGCCAAGCTCGCCGAGGGCGCCGACGCCCTCTCGAACGGGATCGGGCAGACCGCCACCGGGACCAAGAAGCTGGCCGACGGGCTCGGGCAGCTCGACGCCGGCGGGACCAATCTGAACCAGGGCGCGCAGCAGCTCAGCAAGGGAACCTCCGAGTACGCCGCCGGAGTGCACACCCTGGCGAAGAAGACGGCCGGGCTGCCCGGTGGGGCGCGCAAGCTGGCCAACGGTGCGCAGCAGGCCGCCGACGGCGCCGACCAACTCGCCACCGGCGGGGCCGGGCTGTCGAGGGGGTTGACCACTTATCAGGCGAAGCTCCGCCAGCAGGCTAACCAGTTGGCCGCGGCGAAGGCACCGGTCCCGCCCAAGCCGCCGTCGCCACCCAAGCCGCCGGGAGCGTCTCAGCAGGCCGGACCGTCTCCGCAGGCGGGCGGGGCGGCACCGGGTAACGGCAGTTCGGTGACACCGTCCTGCCCGAAGACTGAGCCCGCCCTGACCGAGGCCCAGTGCGAAATTGTCCTCCAGACGATCCGCGGCTCAGCAGGCGGCCCAGCAGGCGGCGCGGCAAGCGGCGCAGCAGGCGGGACAGGCCGCCGCCGCGCAGTTCGAGTCCTCGGGCGCCGCGCTGGCCGCGTACACCAAGCAGTTGGCGGTCTACAGCGGCAAGCAGGGTGCAGCCGAAGCCTTGAGGGGCGCAGCGGACGGTCTGAGTCAGCGCGACCCGAAGACCAAGCAGAGCCTGCTCGGCGGCGCCCGTCAGCTCGCCTCGGGTCAGCGTCAGACGGCTACCGGCCTGGACGGGCTCGCGAACGGCACCGACGCTCTGGCCGACGGCCTGAAGCCGTTGGCCGCGGGCATCAAGAAGCTGGACACCGGCGCGTCTGCGCTGGCAACGGGTGCGAAGGGGCTGAGCCAGGGAGTGACGACCTACACCGGCGGGGTACACGCCTCCGCCACGGGCGCGGCGCAGCTCAGCAACGGGGTGACCGAGCTCGACGGCGGCGGTCGCGGTCTGGCCGACGGCGCGGCGAAGCTCAGTTCCGGGGTGACCAAGCTCTCCGCCGGCGCCGACAAGCTCGCCGACGGGACTCAGCAGCTGGCCGACGGACTGGCCAAGGGGGCCGACCAGATCCCGACCTACGACCAGCAGGCCCGGCAGAAGCTGTCGACCGTGGCCGCCGCGCCGGTCGACACGCCCGCCGTGCACTCGGCGTTCTCCGACGTCGCGACCACCACGTTGCTGGCGACGTTGGCCCTGTGGATCGGCGCCTTGGTCAGCTTCTTGGTGCTTCGTCCGGTCTCGGCCCGGGTGCTGTCGTCGATGCAGCCGTCGTGGCGGCTGACCCTGGCCAGCCTGGCCCCGGCGGCGGCGATCGCCGCCGTCCAGGCGGTCGTACTGAGCGGTCTGCTCACCGTCCTGCTCGACCTCGGCGCCGGCCAGGCCCTCCGGCTGACCGGCCTGAGCCTGCTGGCCGGGTTGACCTTCGTGAGCCTGAACCACGCGCTGGCGGCCTGGTTCGGCGGGGTGGGCCGGTTCGTCTCGGTGGTCCTGGTCGTGCTGGCCGTGGCCGGGGCGATCACCTCCGCCGTACCCGCGGTGTTCGACACCGTCACCCCGCTGTTGCCGCTCACCCCGGCGCTGCAGGGCATGCGAGCGGTGGTGACCGGGGCCGACGGGGCGGGCGGGCACGCCGGGCTGCTGCTGGCCTGGCTGGTGCTCGGCTTGGTGGCCGGAGTGGCCGCGGTGGCCCGCCGTCGCGTCGTACGAGCTCAGTTCGCCACCGGCTGACTGGCTGACCGGTTCACGAGCGGTAGGTAAGGGCGCTTTTTCGGCCCACGAAACCGCCCTTGGCTACCGCTCGGCGGGACGCAACTCCCGGATCCGGTCCAGGACGCCCGGAACGGCCGCCTCGACCGCGGCCAGGGTGTCGGCGAAACCGTCGGCGCCGCCGTACCAGGGATCGGGTAGGCCCGCGCCGGGCTCGGCCTCGGGATCGTAGTCGCTGATCAACGACAGGTTGTCCGCGTCCGGGGCCATCGCCCGCATCCGGTCCAGGTGGATCGGCTCGGCGGCGATGACCAGGTCGGCCGCCTCGATCTCGTCTGAGGTGATCTGGTGGGCGGAGTGGCCGTCGGTGCGGTAACCGTGCTCGGCCAAGACGTCGACGGCGCGCGGGTCGATCCCGGACCCGAGCTCTTCGCGGCTGGTGCCGGCGCTGCTGAACTCCACCCCGGTCAGGCCGGCGTCGGCGGCCGCGCGCTCGGCCACCCGTTCGGCCATCGGTGAGCGGCAGATATTGCCCCAGCAGACGAACACGACCCGAACCGGCGCGGCGGCCGACGACGGCGTCACGACGACTCCTCGGACTGGTCGGGATCCGGCTGCGCATCCGTCGGTCCGGACTGGTCGGGCGGGTCGGTCCGGCCGGCCCGCCACCAGTCCCGCAGCCGGCCCGCCGCCGCACCGCCCACGGTGCCCGCTGCGCTGCCGATAAGGCCGACCAGTCCGACCAGCGGATCGGCGGAGGTGCTGAAGCTGCGGGAGTAGGACGAGGCCGCGGCCCGGACGTCCTCGCCCATCGGCGCCCGGTCGTCGTCGGAGCGGCGCGGGTAGTCCCCGGCGAGGATGGCGCGGTATTCACCCCCGGCGGCCCACTGCTGCAGTTCGGCGGCACGCAGGGCGGCCAGCGGATGGGTCTGCCCGGTGATCTGCAGCAGCCGCAGGACCGAGTCGCGGACGTCGCGGCTGGCCTGGTAGTCCTTGGCCTGATCCAAGAAGCCGGCCACGTCGAGGTCGTCGGGGTTCAACGAACCGGCCAGCGCGGCATGCACGCGCAGCGCGGCGTCCGGGTCCTGGGTGCACAGCAGCGCGGCCCGGTCGGCCGACAATTCCGACTTGCGAAACCACTCGTGCAGCGCCAACACGATCACCCGCAGCCCCCACGAGCCGATCGGCAGCCACTGGATCGACTGGCTGAGGCTGATCAGCTGCAGCAGCATGGTGCGGTAGACCGCGTGCCCGGACAGGACGTGCCCCACCTCGTGGCCGAGCACGAAGCGCATTCCCTCGGTGTCGATCAGCTGCAGCATCCCGGTGGTGACCACGATCACCGGCCGGTCCAGCCCGATGGTCATGGCGTCGGGTCTGGGGTCGGCGGTGACGAACAGCTCGGGAACTGGGTGCAGGTCCAGGGTGCCGGCGCACTCGGCGACGTAGCGGTGCAGCTCGGGGTACTGCCGGGCGGAGGTCCGGACGGAGGTGGCCAGGTAGAGCAGCCGGACGCTCCGTTCGCCGACCGCACCGGAGATGGCCCGGACCACGGAATCGAAGCCGGGCAGCGCCCGCAGCGCCACCAGGGCGCCGCGGTCGGCCGGATGCTCGTACGCCCGCGGGCTGATGTCGGCAAACCGGATCCGGCCCTGACGCGGCAGCCGGTCGGAGGCGTAACTCACCGGGTCGGCTCAAAGGTCATCGAGGCAGCATAGGGGGCCGCGACCCGCTCACGCGCGGCCGCGACGGCGCCGGTCGTCCGGGTCGGGCACGAAGGCGTTCAGAATGAAGCTGACGATCGAGACGATGACCGCGCCGAGCAGGGCGGTGCCGAAGCCGTCGACCCGCCAGCCGAGCCCGACCAGACCGGCCAGCCAGGAGGTGAGCAACAGCATCAAGGCGTTGATCACGAGCAGGAACAAGCCGAGGGTCAGCAAGACCAGCGGTGCAGTGACCAGGGTGAAGACCGGCTTGACCAGGGCGTTCACGATGCCGAAGATCAGCGCCACCAACAGCAGCATCAGCACTTTCCGGCCGGTGTCGTCCGCGGTCAGGCGGATCCCGCTGAGCAGCCAGGTGACGAAAGCCAGGGCAAGGGCGTTGACGACGAGTCGGATCAGGAACCTCATCGCTCCATGGTCGCAGCCGCTCCCTAAGGTGGAGGGATGCACATCGTGGTCACCGGAGGTTCGGGCAAGCTCGGGGCGGTCGTGGTCGAACGGCTGCTGGACGCCGGGCACCAGGTCACCAACGCCGACGCCCGGGACGGGGCCGACCCGCGGGCGCGCTTCCTCCGGCTCGACCTGACCGACTACGGGCAGGTGGTGGAGGCGCTGACCGGGATCGACGACCGGTACGACCAGGTGGACGCGGTCGTGCACTTGGCCGCCATCCCCGCCCCCGGGTTGACGGCGAACGCGGCCACTTTCGCCAACAACAGCGCGGCGAGTTTTCACGTCTACCAGGCGGCCAAGCTGGCCGGTATCACCAAGGTGGTCTGGGCTTCCAGTGAGACCGTCCTGGGGCTGCCCTTCACCGATCCGCCCGCGTACGTGCCGGTGGACGAAGAGGTGCTCGAGCCCAACTCGACGTACTCGTTGGTGAAGAGCCTGGAAGAGCGGATGGCCGAGCAGTTCTGCCGCTGGAACCCCGAGCTGAGCATGGTCGGGCTGCGGTTCTCCAACGTGATGCGGGTGCCGGACTACGCGGACTTCGCCGGCTTCGACACCGACGGCCGGGCCTTCAATCTGTGGTCCTACATCGACGCCCGCGACGGGGCTCAGGCGGTGGAACGGGCGTTGGCCTACGAGCCGCGTGGGGCGGAGGTCTTCGTGATCGCCTCTCCCGACATCGTGCTCGACACTCCGGTCGAGCAACTGCTCGCCGAGCGGTTCGGTGAGATCGAGCACCGGCGTCCGCTGGGGGAGTACGAGTCGCCGTTGGGGATCGACAAAGCCCGGCGGGTGCTGGGCTATGACCCCCAGCACAGCTGGCGCGACCACGTCTGAGGCGACTGCGTCACCGGGACCAACCGCGATCTTCTGTAAGGACGGACATGGATTACGTACGACTCGGCTCGACCGGCCTAGAGGTCTCCCCGATCTGCCTGGGCTGTATGACGTACGGCGACCCGGACCGCGGGGCGCATCCCTGGTCGCTGCCGACCGATCAGGCCCGGCCCTTCTTCGCCGCCGCCCTCGAGGCCGGAATCAACTTCTTCGACACCGCCAACGTCTATTCCGCCGGCTCCAGTGAGGAAATCACCGGCGCGGCCCTGGCCGAGCTGACCCGGCGCGACGAGGTGGTGATCGCCACCAAGGTGAACGGGCGGATGAGTCCCGGGCCGAATGGCCACGGGCTGTCGCGCAAGGCGATCATGACCGCCATCGACGCCTCGCTGACCCGGCTCGGCACCGACTACGTCGACCTGTACCAGATCCACCGCTGGGACGCTCGCGTGCCGATCGAGGAGACGATGGAGGCGCTGCACGACGTAGTCAAGGCCGGCAAGGCCCGCTACCTCGGGGCGTCGTCGATGTTCGCCTGGCAGTTCGCCAAGGCGCAGTACACCGCCGACCTCGGTGGCTGGACGCGGTTTGTCACCATGCAGGACCACTACAACCTGCTCGCCCGCGAGGAGGAGCGGGAGATGCTGCCTTACTGCGTCGACGCCGGGGTCGGCGTGATCCCGTGGAGCCCGCTGGCTCGGGGCAAGCTGACCCGGCCCTGGGAGGCGAGCACCGACCGCTCCGAGACCGACGAGTTCGGACGCTCCCTCTACGCCGACGGCGACGCGAAGATCGTCGAGGCGGTCTTGGCCGTGGCTTCGGAGCGAGACGTCGCCCCGGCCTCGGTCGCGTTGGCCTGGGTCCGGCGGCACCCCGCCGTCACCGCGCCGATCGTCGGCGCGTCGAAGCGCGGTCACCTCGACGACGCCGTCGCCGCGCTGGACATCGAGCTGACCCAGGACGAGGTGCAACGACTGGAGGCGGACTACAGGCCGCGGGCGAACGCGGGCTTCGCCTGAGGTCCTGTGTCGTCAGCTCGCTCGTCGCCGAGCATCTTGGTGTCGTCTGGTCTGATGTTATGATGCCTTTATGCGAACGACGGTGACGCTTGACGCGGATGCCGAGCGGCTCATCCGCGAGGTGATGACTGAGCAGCGGGTCAGCTTCAAGAAGGCCCTGAACGACGCCGTTGTGGCGGGCCTGTCCGGACCGCGGCCACAGGTGACGTTCGAGACGCCGACCGTGGCGCTCGGGCGGTCCTACGCGCCGCTGGATCAGGCGCTGGCGCTGGCCGCGGAGCTCGAGGACGAAGAACTACTCCGCAAGCGCTCGGTCGGGAAGTGAAACTGGTCGACGCGAACGTCTTGCTGTACGCGGTCGACGAAGACGCCGAGCACCACGAGTCGGCCCGCACCGGCCTGGACGCGGCGCTGAACGGTACCGAGACCGTCATTTTTCCCTGGGTCAGTGTGCTCGCCTTCGTCCGGCTCAGCACCAATCCCCGCGTCTACGAGCACGCGTTGGACCCGGACGCCGCCCTGGACATCGTGGACCGATGGCTCAGTAACCCCGCAGTCATCACCGACGTTCCGGATCGGTCCCACTCGACCCGACTGCGGGAGATGCTCCGCGCCACCGGACGGGGTGGGAACCTCGTCACCGACGGGCACCTCGCCGCGCTCAGTCTCCAGTACGGAGCGGTCATCCTCAGCTTCGACAACGACTTCTCGCGTTTCCCCGGTGTCCGCTGGGAGCGCCCGACCTCGGCGGGATAAGCACCGCACGGATACACGGCCGTAGCCCGCCGGATTCAGTCGAGGTCCCGTTCGGCCCCGATGGTGGTGTCCTCGCCGTGGCCGGTCTTGACGACCGTGTCGTCGGGCAGGGTCAGCAGCCGCTCCCGGATCGAAACCTTGATCAGGTCGGCGTCGCTGAAGCTCCGTCCGGTGGCCCCCGGACCACCGGAGAACAGCGTGTCGCCGGTGAAGACCACCCCGAGGTCGGGGTCGTAGAAGCAGACCGCACCCGGCGCGTGCCCGGGAGTGTGGAGCACGGTCAGTGTGGTGCCGGCGACCTGAATCTGTTGGCCGTCGGCCAGTTCGCCGTCCGGCGCCTGGTCGTGGGTCAGGTCCCAGACCGGACGGTCGTCGGGATGTAGCAGCACCGGGGCGCCGGTGACGTGGCCGAGATCGGGGGCGAAGCGGACATGGTCGTCGTGGCCGTGGGTGCACAAGACGGCCAGGACCTTGCGGGTGCCGACCAGACCGAGGATGGCCTCGACCTCGTGCGGGGCGTCGATCACCACGCACTCGTCGGCGTTGCCGACCACCCAGACGTTGTTGTCCACGGCGAAGGTTTCCCCGTCGAGGGAGAAGGTGCCCGAGGTGACGGTGTGGTCGATCCGGACGGAGGCGTCGACGTCGCTCATGCGGGCTGCTCCTCCCGGACGGACTCCACCAGGTCTTGTGGTCGGGTGTCGTCGATGATGACGACCGAGCGCAACACGTCGCCGGCCTGCATCTTGGCGAAGGCGGCTTCGATGTCGTCCAGGCCGATCTCTTCGGTGACGAAGGCGTCCAACGGCAGCCGGTTCTGCAGGTAGAGGTCGATCAGCATGGGGAAGTCGCGGTCGGGCAGGCAGTCGCCGTACCAACTCGACTTGCACGACCCGCCGCGCCCGAACACGTCCAGCAGCGGCAGTTCCAGCGTCATCTCCGGGGTGGGAACACCGACCAGGACTACGGTGCCGGCGAGGTCGCGACCGTAGAAGGCCTGCCGCCAGGTTTCGGGGCGCCCGACGGCGTCGATCACCACGTCCGGTCCGAAGCCGCCGGTCAGGGCCCGCATGGCCTCTACCGGGTCGGCGTCGCTGGCGTTGATCGCCTCGGTGGCGCCGAGGCCGCGGGCCAACGACAACTTCCGCTCGTCCACGTCCACAGCGATCACGGTGCCCGCCCCCGCCAGTGCGGCGCCCGCGATGGCGGCGGCGCCGACGCCGCCGCAGCCGATCACCGCGACCGAGTCGCCGCGGGTGACGTTGCCGGTGTTGATGGCGGCCCCGAGTCCGGCCATGATCCCGCAGCCGAGGAGGCCGGCCGCCGCCGGCCGGGCGCGCGGGTCGACCTTGGTGCACTGTCCGGCTGCGACCAGCGTCTTGTCCATGAACGCGCCGATACCCAGCGCGGGGGACAGTTCGGTGCCGTCGTCCAACGTCATCTTCTGGGTGGCGTTGCGGGTGTCGAAGCAGTACCAGGGCCGGCCGCGGCGACAGGCGCGGCACTGGCCGCAGACCGCCCGCCAGTTCAAAATCACGTAGTCGCCCGGGGCCAGGTCGCCGGAGCCTTCGCCGACCTGTTCGACCACCCCGGCCGCTTCGTGCCCGAGCAGGTACGGATAGTCGTCCCCGATCCCGCCCTCGCGGTAGTGCAGGTCGGTGTGACAAACCCCACAGGCCAAGATCTTGACCACCGCCTCCCCGCGTCCGGCGTCCGGCACGGTGACCGTGACCAGCTCGACCGGGACTCCCTTGCTCCGTGCGATGACTCCTCGAACCTGCTGGGCCACGTCTTCTCCTGGATCGTCGGGGATTCCCGGCATCTTAGGTGGCGTCCACCGGGGGCAAAATGTGGGGCCAGGGCGGACAGGATTCGTTACGGGCATGCCTGTGCACCCGAGGGTTCGCCTCGGGTGGCAAGGGGGTGACGCCTACGCGATCAGGGTGTGTTCGGCGCGGCGGCGGCGAATCCGGTCGCTGAGGATGGGTCGTTGGCTGGGGTCGACCGACCGTGGCGGGATCCACTCGGGCAGTCCGTCGGCGCTCATCCGGGCGGTCCAGCCGTGTTGGGCGAAGTGCGTGTGGTGGTAGCGGCAGAGCAGGGTGAGGTTGTTCAGGTCGGTCCGGCCGCCGGCGATCCAGTCCAGAATGTGATGGCGGTCACACCAAGCGGGCGGGCGCGTACAGGTGGGGAACGAGCAACCGCCGTCGCGGGCCGCCAGAGCGGCAGTCTGCCCGGGGGTGGCCAGCCGGCGCGTCCGGCCCAAGGCCAACGGGGTGCCGACCGCGTCGGTGACGACGGTCCAGATTTCGGCTTCGTTGGCCATCCGGATCAGCTCTTCGGCGGTGAGCAACGTGCCGTCGCTGGTCTCGGCAAGCCCGGCCCGTCGGAGCAGGTCGGTCAGCTTGACCGTCACCACCACCGAGGTCGGGGTTCCGCCGCAGGCCGGCACGTCATCGGACTTCAGCAGCCTGGCCACGATCTCGTCGAGGGCGTCGTGGCAACGCTGACCGTAGTGACGCGGGTCGGGCGCGTCGAAGGCGACTCCGTCCTCGCCGCGCAGCTTCAGCGGCCGGGGCTTGGCCAGGGGACCGAGCAGCGCACTGAGCTGGGCTCCCGTGGCGCCGGTGAGCCGACCCTCGATTCGCCACATGCCGTTGCGGAGCTGCCGCAGCTCGAGGTGGCGGCGCTCCTGCTGGGCGCTGTCGGGCTCGGTCCCGTCGGGGTCGAGGGCGTCGACGAGGCGGCGGGAGATGAGACGGAGGTCTTTGGGACCGAAGGTGCGAGCGTGCTCAGTCAAAGTCTGCTCGACGTCGACCGCCGCCGCAGGGTCGAGGTCGGGCCGGCGCAGCTCGCGGACGGCGCGCTCGACGATGCCGACCTGCTCGGTCGAGACCTCGCCGTCGCGCTGGGCCTCGGCCAGGATCGGCAGCAGCGGGTCCAATGGTTCGCCGAGCATGCTCAGGCGCGCCCCGACGGCGCCGGCCGCATGGACTCGGCCGGCCGCCTCGGCAGGGGAGAGCCGCAGCGTCTTCACTAACAACATCGACAGCGAGGCGAAGGCAAAGTGGCCCGCCAGGTCCGTGCGTTGCGCGTCACCGATCAGGGCGTGGTCGACCAGCGGCAGCCGACGGCGTTCGGCCTCGAACTCTTGCCAGAACGTCAACTTGTCGCCGGGTTCGAGATGGTCCAGTCCGCCGGTCTCCACCGCGTCCACCAGACCGCTCACCGCTTCGTGCAGCTGCACCATCGCGGCTGCGGTGGGGGTGGTCTCGGCGTCCATACGAGCACTCTACTAGAACAAACGTTCGATTACAACCCGTTCGGCGTAGCTTTCTGCTGGGAAGCGATGGCCACGTAGAACGGACCGCGACGGTCGGGGTGATGGCTTCGGTTTGAAGGCCGAGTGTCTGCCGAGAGTGGCAAAAATAACACACACGTTCGATAGAGTTGCCGGGTGCAGCACTTCCCGCAAGCCCCGGACGTGGCTCACGTCTGGGTCCGTGGCCGAGCCGGGCACGGACCGCCCGCTCCGGGAGTGGTGGCGGGCTGGCAGTGGGCCGGCGTCCACAACGCCACCGCGTCGGGCTGGCTGGCCCTGGTGGTCACCGCTCCCTTCGGGGATGCGCTGCTGGTGTCCTGGGTCGAGGCTGAGCGGCTGGTACCGGTTCGTGACCCGGCCCCACGGACCTGATCCCGCCTCCGGGCCGATGGGTGCGGTCGGCTGCCGGCACGTTTGGGTGCAGACGCCCGGGGGCTACGTCCACCCGGGCTTGTTACTGGCCTGGCGCCGCGAGCAGCAGGGCTGGTTTGCGCAGGTGGCCGTGGTCCGCGACGCTTCGGTGCTGGTGCAGTGGCTGGCGAGCGAGCAGCTACGGCCGGTGCGGGACCACAGGTGGAACGAGGGAACCTGACCGGCACCCGGACACCGCAGCTCACGTGTCGCGCCGCGTGGGGCTACGGCTTTGCTCGAATTGCCCGAGGATTCCGCGTCCTCGTCTTGAGGTCCGGAAGCTTCGCCGGGTAGTAGCCGCGGGGCCCCGGCCGAGCGGGCTCAGGAGGTGACGCGTGCTGGTGGCGGCTGGGCAGTGGTCTGCCGGACGATCAGTTCGGTGGGGAACAGCCCGGGGATGGCCGGGGTCCTGCGCCGGGTGAGCTGAATGAGCAGATCGGCGGCGATCCGGCCCTTCTCGCGGTGAGGCTGCCGGACGGTCGTGAGCTCGGTAGCTTCGGGTGCGGTGTCGTCGACGCCGATGATCGACAGGTCCTCGGGTACGGCAAGGCCGCGACGGTGCGCCTCCTCGAGAGCGCCGAGCGCCAGAGCGTCACTGTGCGCAAGGATCGCGGTGATTCCCGGCTGATGATCCAGCAGCGTTCGCGTGGCGGCGACCCCCTCGGCCGGGGTGCTGAGCTGACACTGGACCACCGGGATACGGCTCCAGTCGAGCCCGGCTGCGCTCACCGCTGCCGCCGCACCGGCAAGCCGGCTCCGAGCCACCGGCGACGTGGATCGGGCCTGAGCGTCGAGGTCGGCTGAACCGGGCCGGTCGTGGGCGGACAGCCGTAGGCTGAGCACGCCGAGGCAGCGATGGCCGAGCCCCAGCAGGTGTTCGGCGGCCGTACGGCCGACATGCTCGTCATCGACACCGACGAATAGGGAACCCTTCGGGACCGGTGCGGGTCCGTCGATCACCACGGTGGGGAGGCGGCGACGGAGGACCGCCTCGATCAGCGGATCGTCGTCGACCAAGGAGTAGAGCAGCAGGCCGTCCACCGCGGCGTTCCGTACCCCTGGTCCGCTGGTCGCCCCCTGCTCCGGGTACGCCGGCAAGATCGTCAGGGCCAGCTGGTGCGGGTCGGCGGCATCGGAGACGCCCCGCAGTACCTCGACGGCCGCCCGGTCCTCAAAGGCGTAGGCCAGCCGCTCTCGGAACACGATCCCGAGCGCGTGCGCGCGGCCGCTGCGCAGACTGCGAGCGATCGGGTCGGCTCCGCCGAATCCGAGTCGGGCAGCGGATTCGAGCACCCGGGCGCGGACCTCCGCCCGCACCACCTCGGGTCGGTTGTAGACGTTGGAGACGGTGCCTGGCGACACGCCGGCGTCTTGAGCCACGTCGGCCACCCGGGGGATTCGGCTGCGCTCCTCATCTATTGACACGCACCCAGTTTGCTTATAGCGTTTTTAGAAATCATCTACGCAGTCGGGCGTGTCTTCGATGTTCGCTCTTAAATCGTGGCAAAACGCTCCACTGAGGTGATCCGCAAGGGAGCGGCCCCCTTCGGGCTCGGCGCGACTCCGTCGAACTTCAGGGCCAGCCGGTCGGGACGAAGAAGGGATGGACTGGGCATGACGTCCAAGAAGGTTCTCCGGTGGGTCGTCGCCGGTCTGCTCGCGCCGGTGCTGGCGACCACGGCTCAGACTGCGACCGCGGTTCCGCCGACGGCCGGGATCAGCAAACCCTCCGACCCCGGTAGCCAGGCCCAGCGCAGCGAGCGGGTCGACTCGGGCAGCCGGTCCAAGCATCAGTCGGTCGGTGCCCGGGTGCCGTTCACCGAGTACGAGGCGGAGGACGCGCACACCAATGCTTCGGTGATCGGGCCGGATCGGGCGTACGGAACACTGGCCGCGGAGGCCGTCGGCCGGAAAGCGGTGCGGCTGAACAAGCAGGGCGACTACGTCGAGTTCACGTTGAAGAAGGCGGCGAACGCGGTCAACGTCCGCTACAGCATCCCCGACACCGCCGACGGCAAGGGCCGTGACGCCTCGCTGGGGGTGTACGTGCAGGGGCGGCGGGTGCAGTCGCTCCCGTTGACGTCGCGCTACTCCTGGTACTACGGCCAATACCCCTGGAGCAACAACCCGGCCGATGGTGGCCGGCGCCAGCTCTACGACGACAGTCGGGTGCTGCTCGGCGCAACGCTGCCGGCCGGGACCAAGGTGCGGTTGCAGGTCGGCTCGGTTGATACCTCGCCCTGGTACGTCGTCGACGTCGCCGACTTCGAGAAGGTTGCTCGGCCGGCGAAGGCGCCCCGACACGCTGCGTCGGTGGTCGACTACGGTGCCGACAAAACCGGCGCCACCGATTCCTCTGCCGCGATCCAGCGCGCGATCGACGCCGCCAAGAAGAGCGGCCGCACGGTCTGGCTGCCCAAGGGCACCTTCAAGGTCACCCGCCACCTGATCGTCGACCGGGTGACGATGCGGGGTGCGGGCCCCTGGTACTCGATGCTGACCGGAAAGGGGGTCGGCGTCTACGGCGGCTACAACCCGACGCCGTCGTCTCGCGTGCACCTGTCCGACTTCGCCATCTTCGGCGAGGTGAACGAACGCATCGACGACGACCAGGTGAACGCGATCGGCGGCGCCCTGAACGACTCCACCGTCGACAATGTATGGCTCCAGCACACCAAGGTCGGACTGTGGCTCGACGGTCCGTTCGACAACTTCACGCTCTCCCGGTCCCGGATCTTGGACCAGACCGCCGACGGGCTCAACTTCCATCAGGGCGTCACCCACTCCAAGGTCGTCGACACCTACGTCCGCAACACCGGCGACGACGGCCTGGCCATGTGGTCAGAGAAGGATCCCGACGCCCACAACGTCTTCACCCGGAACACGGTCAAGGTGCCGGTTCTGGCCAACAACATCGCCATCTACGGCGGCAGCGACAACAAGGTGACCAAAAACTTCGTCACCGACACCGTTACCCAGGGCGGCGGGATTCAGATCGCCAACCGATTCGGCTCCGTTCCGCTCGCCGGCACCACCACGGTGGCCGGCAACGAACTGGTCCGCACCGGCTCGCTGGATCTGTTCTCCCATATCGGCAACGGCGCCTTGTGGTTCTGGGCCGGTGATGCGCCGCTGACCGGCAAGGTCAACGTCCGCGACAACCTGATCGCCGACAGCTCGTACGAGGCCATCCACTTCTACGGCGAGTACCCGGTCCGCAACGTCACCTTCACCCGCAACATCATCGGTACGACCGGGACGTTCGCGGTCCAGCTCAACACGTCCGGCTCCGCTACTTTCCGTAAGACGGTTGCCACCGGAATCGGGGCCACCGGGGTTTACGACTGTGACTCCGGGTTCACCATCGTGAACGGTAGGGGCAACCGTGGCTGGGCCGGCACCACCTGTGGCTATCCGGCTCCCGGTCCGCTCCGGGTGGCCCACCTCGGGGAGACCCTCACGTTCAAGGCTGAGGCGATCGGCACGTCCAGCGACCCGCAGACCGTGCGGATCACGAACCCGACCGCCACGTCGATCCGGATCGCCTCGGTCACCATCACCGGCTCCTACACCGTCTCCGACACCTGCGGGTCGAAGCTGGCGGCCGGTGCCTCCTGCACCGCCACCATCACCTTCGTCCCTACCCGACGCGGCGACCGCGGCGGAGCCCTCACCGTCTCCGACGGCACGCCCGCCGGCCGATACCAGGTCTACGTCCGTGGTCAGGTGGTCGGCAGCACCGAGGGGAACCTCGCCGCGAACCGACCGGTGACCGCCAGCAGCGAGGTCGCCGGCTGCTGCGCCGCCGCTAACGCGACCGACTCCGACGTGGACACCTACTGGGAGAGCGCGAGCAACGCATTTCCCCAGACCCTCACGGTCGACCTCGGCAGTGCGGTCGACGTCAAGCGCCTGGCCTTCAAGATCAACGGTGGCTGGCCGGGCCGGACCCAGACCTTCGAGATCCTCGCCGGCGCGGACGGTGAGAAGTTCAGTACGGTCGTCCCGGCGGCCGACTACGCCTTCGATCCCGGAGGCAACAACAACACGGTCACCATCAACTTGCCCGAGACCCTCCAACGGCGCTACCTCCAGGTCAAAGTCACCGGCAATACCGGCTGGCCCGCCGCCCAGATCGCCGAGTTCGAGGCGTACCCCACGGCCGGGTAACGCGAACGGAGGGTCACCTCCCGCCCAGGAGTTCCGAACGCGGTCGGCCGTCGGTACCGACGTCGGCGCCGGTGAGCGCGGCGGTCGGCCGGAGATGCCGCAGGTCACCTCGCAACTCATGCCGCAGCTCACGCCGCGTCTGGCGTCGCAGTTCGCGACCGGTCCGGGCGTACCAGCCGGCGAGCAGTACCACGGCCAACGCGACGTCGATCAGGTCACCGCCGTAGAACATCAGCCGGGCCCCGGACCGGACCTCGGCCGGCCGACCGGCGCCCATCGGCAGAGCCCAGGCGTACATCAGCTTGGCTAAGACGTCGTGGGCGCCGGCCACGACGACGAGCACGAGCAGCCGGATCCGCACCGTCGGCCGGTGCGGCACCGGGTCCGTTCCGACCAGGTACCAGCTGAGCAGACTGCCGGCGGTCACCATGTGCAGGTGCACGACCAGGTGCAGCAGCGGAGTCTGCATCGTCCAGCCGAACAGCGGGGTGAGGTAGTAGGCGTACATCCCGCCGACGTCGAGGAGCACCACGACCGCGGGATGCAGCAGCATTGAGGAGAGCCGACTGTGCAGCACGGCCAGCAGCAGCCGCCGGGCGCGGCCGGGCAGCGTGCGCAGGGCCAAGGTGACCGGCGCGGCGAGCGCCAGCAGCAACGGCGCGGCCATGGCCGTCAGCAGATGGGCGAAGACGTGGAGTTCGAACGGGGCTACGTCGACGTGCAGGAGGGCGGCCAAGGCCGGCGCGAGCACGACGACGACCAGAGAGAGCAGCCCGGCGAGGGCGCAGACGCAGCGCCGCCGAGGCCAACCGTCCCCGCGTCGGCGCAGGGCAAGCACGCCGGCGGCGTAGGTGCCCCCGGCGACGATCAGGACCAGCAGACCCAGACCGCCCAGCGGGCCGAGGCCGGGGCCGGGCATTCCGGTCACCGGCTCGCGGCCCGGGCTCGGGATGCGCGGACCAGCAGGAGCGCCCCGACCACGATCCCGACCACACCGCTGAGGTTCCAGACCAGGTCGTAGGGCAAGAGCCCGACCCCGTACCGGATCTGGTGCAGCCGGAGCACCTTGTGCTGGAAGAGCCCGTCGTAGACCTGGAACCCACCCCAACCCAGCAGACCGCCGGCCCACAGCCGGCTCAGGCTGGTCGCCCGGCGTCGCTGCAGGTCGGCATACATGAACAACCCCGCGACCAGGGCGACGAAACCGCCCGCGTGGAAGTAGCCGTCGGAGACCAGGCCGATCGTCGGCGTGGACCGGTCGTAGAAGTGGTGCCAGTGGAGTAACTGGTGGAACACCGTCTCGTCCAAGAAGGCCGCCACCCCGACCCCGACCAGGACACCGCTGAGGACGCTGCGGCGGGTCAGGACCGAACGTGTTCGAGGGGGGCGAGACATCGGCTCCTCCTGGGTGAGACGTCCGGGGTCGAAACTCCCGAGTGGAGACCCTCGGAAGAACTCTCTCTCGCTACCCCGAAACAACGTGATGAACCCGGGACCGATGACCGGGTCCAAACCACCTGCCCGGCGTGGGCGCGATCGACCCGCGGTTCGGAAGCTCGCTCCGGCCTGAGCGTCCCCTCGGTCTGAGCCCGGTGAGCGGGACTAATCCGGGGGTCACCGAGGTTGCGTCCTCGCGTAGTCGAGCGATCTATCCTCGACCTGCCTGCCACTCCAACTCTTAAACCGAGGTTTTTGTGATGCCCGACAGCCCAGAGACGGTGACGCTGCGTCCCCGCTCTCGCTCGGGCACGGCCCGGCGACGCACCGCCACCTCGCTGTGGCGCTTCCGTTCCTATCTGCTTCCTTATCGCTGGCGCTTCGGATTGATGGTGGTCTTCGCCGGTCTGGGCGTGGCGACCAGCATCGTCGTACCGCTGGTCACCAAGGCCGTCATCGACGGTCCGATCGCTCGTTCTGACCGCCCCGGTCTGTACGCCCTGGGCGCGGCGGCGATCGCGCTGGGCCTGGTCGAGGCGCTGTTGATGTTCGGCCGCCGCTGGGTGGTGGCCAAGGCCACCCTCGGGGTCGAGGCCGACATCCGGGTGCAGCTGTACGCCAAGCTGCAGCGGCTGCCGATGCTGTTCCACAGTCGATGGGAGTCGGGTCAGCTGCTGTCGCGGATGATGAGCGACCTGGCCACGCTGCGTCGCTTCCTCGGCTTCGGCCTGTTGTTCATCTTGATCAACATGGTCCAGATCCTGGTGGTGGTGGGCATCCTGATCCACCTCTACTGGCCCCTCGGCCTGGTGGTGCTGGCCTCGATCGTGCCGGTCACCTGGGTCTCGTTGCGGACCCAGCGGGCCTACACCAAGTTGTCCCGGGCCGTTCAGGACCAGACCGGTGACGTGGCCTCATCGGTGGAGGAGAGCGCGCACGGGCTGCGGGTGATCAAGTCCTTCGGTCGGGCCGACCACGTCTTCGCCGGCTTCGACGCCCGCGCGGTGCGGCTGCACGACACCGCGCTGGACCGGGTTCGGCTGCAGTCGCTGTTCTGGACCTTTCTGGGCGTCATCCCCAGTGTCACGTTGATCATCGTGCTGGGCTTCGGCGCGTTGGCCGCCGGGCAGGGCCGGTTGACGCTGGGCACCCTGGTCGCCTTCACCACCTTGATGATGTCCCTGGTCTGGCCGGTCACCTCACTGGGCTTCCTGCTGTCGATGGCCCAGGACGCGATGACCGCCGCCGACCGGGTGGCGGAAATCTTCGACGCCGACAACGCCATCGTCGACGGCACCCGCGACCTGCCGAACGTCCGCGGCGAACTGGCGTTCGAGGGCGTCTCCTTCCGCTTCCCCGACGCCGAACCGGGTGCGGATGTGCTGCACGACATCAACCTGACTCTGCAGCCCGGCGAGACCGTGGCCCTGGTCGGGGCCACCGGCTCCGGCAAGACCATTTTGACCAACCTGGTGCCGCGGCTGTGGGACGTCACCGCCGGGCAAATCACCCTGGACGGGGTCGACCTGCGCGAACTCCGGCTGGACCGGCTGCGGCAGGTGGTGGCGATCGCGTTCGAGGACCCGACGCTGTTTTCGATGTCGGCGCGAGAGAACCTCACTCTGGGCCGACCCGAGGCGAGCGAGGCCGACATCGCCGAGGCGATCGAGGTGGCTCAGGCCCAGTTCGTCTACGACCTCCCGTGGGGGTTGGAAACCCGGATCGGGGAGCAGGGAATGAGCCTGTCCGGGGGGCAGCGGCAACGGCTCGCGTTGGCCCGGGCCGTCCTCGCCCGGCCGGCCGTCCTGGTGCTGGACGACACCTTGTCGGCGCTGGACATCCACACCGAGGCGCTGGTCGAGGAAGCACTGCAACGGGTGCTGTCCGGGGTCACCGGCATCGTCGTCGCCCACCGGGCCTCCACCGTGTTGCTGGCCGACCGGGTGGCGATGCTGGCAGGCGGCACCATCGCCCACGTCGGCACCCACGCGGAGCTGCTGAACACCGTCCCCGCCTACCGCGCCCTGCTGTCGGCGGAGTACGACCCGAGCGCAGACGAGCTCTTGGAGGCCGTCGGATGACCCGGCACGCCAGCGGTCGTACGACCCGTGACGCCGACGCGAGCACGTCCCGTGACGCCGACGCGAGCACGTCCCCTGACGCCGACGCGAGCACGTCCCCTGAGCTTGTCGAAGGGCCGGCGTCCAGCACCGAGCGCGAACGGCGTGAGTCGGACCCGGCGGAGACCCAGCGTTGGCGCGGCGTAGGACCCGATGACGGACCGGTCGACGCCGCCGGGACCCGATTCCTGCGCGACCGCAGCCGAACGTTGCTGTGGTCGCTGCTTCGGCCCTACCGGGCGTGGGTGGCGGCCATGGTCGGCATCGTGTTGGTGGAGAACGCCGCGCGACTGAGCCTGCCGCTGCTGGTCGCCCGAGGGATCGACGAGGGCCTGCCGCCGATCGTGGCCGGCGGCAGCGCCCGTACCCTGCTGGAGGTCGTCGCCGCGATGGTGGTGGCGGTGACCTTGCAGTCGCTGGGCCGGATCGCCTTTTTGCGGACCTCCGGCCGAGTCGGCCAGGACGTGCTGCTGACCCTCCGCCGCCGCGTGTTCACCCAGTTCCAACGCCTCGACGTGCGGTTTCATGACCGCTACACCTCCGGTCGGGTGGTGTCTCGGCTGACCAGCGACGTCGACGCCATCACCGAGCTGCTGGCCGGCGGCTTCGACGGGCTGATCACCGCCGTGCTGACCCTGGTCGGCGTGGGCGTGTTGATGCTCACCCTCGACCTGAAGCTCGGTCTGGTCTGCCTGATCTGCTTCCCGCTGCTGCTGTTGCTGGTGCGCTGGTTCAGTCGCAGCTCGGCGGTGGCCTACCGCCGGGTCCGCGAACTGGCGGCGCTGGTGATCGTGCAGTTCGTGGAGACGATGACCGGGATTCGTGCGGTTCAGGCGTATCGGCGCGAGCCGCGCAACCAGGAGATCTTCGACGGCGTCACCGAGCGCTACCGCGACGCCAACACCACCTCGTTCCGGCTGGTCGCGGTGTTCTCCCCGGGCATTCGCCTGATCGGCAATCTCACCATCGGTGTCGCCGTGCTGTACGGCGGACTGCGGGCGCTGGAGGGCGACCTGAGCATCGGCGTGCTGACAGCGTTCCTGCTGTACCTGCGAATGTTCTTCGAGCCGATGCAGGAGATCAGCCAGTTCCTCAACACCTTCCAGTCCGCGTCTTCGGCGCTGGAGAAGCTGTCCGGCGTGCTGGAGGAGCAGCCGAGCGTCGCGCAGACCGCACATCCGGTCCCGCTGACCCGGGCGAGCGGCGACGTGCGTTTCGACGCGGTCGGCTTCGGCTACGACTCCGGCCGGCCGGTACTGCCCGGTCTCGACCTGACTTTGGCGCCGGGTGAAACGGTCGCCCTAGTCGGCACCACCGGGGCCGGGAAGACGACCATCGCCAAGCTGATGGCTCGCTTCTACGACCCGGTCCGCGGCACCGTGACGCTGGACGGGATCGACCTGCGGGACCTGAGCGACGCCGACCTGCGCCGGGCGGTGGTGATGGTGACCCAGGAAAACTTCATCTTCGCCGGCACCGTGGCCGACAACATCGGGTTCGGCCGCCCGGGGGCCACTCGGGCCGAGATCGTACAGGCGGCCCGGGCGGTGGGGGCTGACACCTTCGTCGAGGCGCTGCCGCAGGGCTACGACACCGATGTCGCCGGGGGCGGCAGGCTCTCGGCCGGGCAGCGGCAACTGGTCGCCTTCGCCCGCGCTTTCTTGGCCGACCCGGCCGTACTGATCCTGGACGAGGCCACCTCCAGCCTGGACGTGCCCAGCGAACGGCTGGTCCAGCAGGGCCTGCAGACCATCCTGGCGCAGCGGACCGCGGTGATCATCGCCCACCGGTTGAGCACGGTAGAGATCGCCGACCGCGTACTGGTGCTGGAGCACGGCGAGATCGTGGAGCAAGGCGCGCCGGACGAGCTGATCGATCGGCGCGGCGGCCGCTACGCCGCCCTGCACCGGGCTTGGGAGGAGTCCTTGGCCTGAGTTCGCCTCGCGAACGGTAGCTCAGGGCGGTTTCGAGACCCGCAGTAAGCGGGATCAGCTACCGCTCGGATCGAGCGGGTCCTTCGGCTCTACCCAAGGTCGGGAAAGTTCGGCACCGTAGGCTGTCCCGGTCCTCGCCCGGACGCGGTCGGGTCGTCCACGAGGATCACCTGAGGAAGGGATCTTTGTGGCGATGACGGAAACGACTCAGCAGGGTTTGACCTGGGCGTACGGAAGTGGTGACCCGGTCGGCCCCGAAACTTTGGAGCAGCTGAACACCTGGTGGCGCGCGGCCAACTACTTGTCGATCGGGCAGATCTACCTGCTCGACAATCCCCTGCTGCGGCGGCCGTTAGTCCGCGAGGACATCAAGCCCCGCCTGCTCGGGCACTGGGGGACCACCCCAGGGCTGAACTTCCTCTACGCGCACCTGAACCGCGCCATCCGCGAGCGGTCACAGAGCACCCTGTACGTCACCGGCCCGGGACACGGTGGACCCGGGATGGTGGCCAACGCATACCTGGACGGCACCTACACCGAGGTGTACAACATGATCGACAAGACCGAGGACGGCCTCCGGCGGCTGTTTCGCCAGTTCTCCTTCCCCGGTGGCATCCCTAGTCACGCCGCCGCGCAGACGCCGGGTTCGATCCACGAGGGCGGTGAGCTCGGCTATTCCCTCTCGCACGCCTACGGCGCGGCCTTCGACAACCCTGATCTGCTGGTCGCAGCGGTGATCGGCGACGGTGAGGCCGAGACCGGACCACTGGCCACCGCCTGGCACTCGAACAAGTTCCTCGACCCCGCTCAGGACGGGGTGGTGCTGCCGATCCTGCACCTGAACGGCTACAAGATCGCCAACCCGACCGTGCTGGCCCGGATCGGGGAGGACGAGCTGCTGACGCTGATGCGAGGTTACGGGCACACCCCGTACCTGGTCTCGGGCGGCTTCGACGACGAGGACCCGATCGAGGTCCACCGACGCTTCGCCGGCCAACTGGACGCGGCCCTGGACCAGATCGCCGAGATCAAGGCGGCCGCGGCGGCGGGCACGCTCACCCAACGACCGGCCTGGCCGATGATCATCTTCCGCTCGCCGAAGGGTTGGACCTGCCCGAAGGAGATCGACGGGCATCCGGCGGAGAACAACTGGCGCTCCCACCAGGTGCCGCTGGCCAACGCCCGCGACACCGACGAACACCTACAGATCCTGCAGTCCTGGTTGCAGTCCTATCGGCCCGAGGAGCTGTTCGCCGCCGACGGAGCACCGGTCGACGCAGCGACGGCGTTGGCCCCCGACGGGGACCTGCGGATGAGCGCCAACCCGGTCGCGAACGGCGGCCTGCTGCGCCAGGATCTGCGGCTGCCTGACTTCCGCGACTACGCCGTCGACGTGCCCGCCCCCGGCGGGTCGGTCAGCGAACCCACCCGGGTGCTGGGCGGCTGGTTCCGCGACGTGATTAAGGCCAATCCGACGAACTTCCGGATCTTCGGTCCCGACGAGACCGCCTCCAACCGGTTGCAGGACACCTTCGAGGTCACCGACAAGCAGTGGAACGCCGAATTGTGGCCGATCGACGAGCTCGACAATCATCTGGCTCGGGCCGGCCGGGTGATGGAGATGCTCAGCGAGCATCAGTGCGAGGGCTGGCTGGAGGGCTACCTGTTGACCGGGCGGCACGGGGTGTTCACCTCCTACGAGGCGTTCATCCATATCGTCGACTCGATGTTCAACCAGCACGCAAAGTGGTTGGAGGCGTCGAAGAGGATCCCGTGGCGCCGGCCGGTGTCGTCGCTGAACTACCTGCTGAGCTCGCACGTGTGGCGCCAAGACCACAACGGCGACTCCCACCAGGACCCCGGCTTCATCGACCACGTGGTCAACAAGAAGGCCGGCACCGTACGGGTCTACCTGCCCTTCGACGCAAACACTTTGCTGTCCACCTACGACCACTGCCTGCGCTCGGTGAATTACGTCAACGTGGTGGTCGCCGGTAAGCAGCCGGAATTCAACTGGCTCACCATGGACGAGGCGATCAACCATTGCACTCGGGGGCTCGGTCTGCTGGAGTGGGCCGGCACCGAGACTGCCGGTGAGGAGCCGGACGTGGTGCTGGCCGCCGCCGGGGACGTGCCGACGTTGGAGGTACTGGCGGCGGCGTCGATCTTGCGCGACCGCGTTCCAACGCTGAAGGTCCGCGTGGTCAACGTGGTGGACCTGATGCGACTGCAATCTGAAGGTGAGCATCCGCACGGGCTGAGCGACACCGAGTACGACGCGATCTTCACCGCCGACAAGCCGGTCATCTTCGCCTACCACGGCTACCCGTGGCTGATCCACCGGCTGACCTACCGGCGGCACGGGCACAGCAATCTGCACGTCCGTGGCTACATCGAGGAGGGCACGACCACCACCCCGTTCGACATGGTGATGATGAACAACCTCGACCGCTTCCACCTGGTCCTGGACGTCCTCGACCGGGTGCCCGGTCTGGCCGCCCGGGAAGCGGGGCTCCGGCAGGAGATGCAGGACGCCCGGTTGAGCGCGCGGGCCTACACCAGAGAGCACGGTGAGGATGCCCCCGACGTGGCCGGGTGGGCCTGGAGCTCGTCGATCCACGACGACGATGCCGGCGCTCAGACGAACCTGAACTTCGACGACACCGGCGGGGACAACGGGTAGCGCCCACCCGCGGGCTCGAGCCGGGCCGACCGGCCGGCTCGGACGCGCCGCCGGTCCTCCTCGGTTAATAACGCACTCGGAGGACCAGCAGTCGAAGCAAGAGAAACGTCACGAACAAGACCGTGCCGAGCGCGGCGATGACCGCGTCCAGCGTCTGGGCTCTCATCCCCTTGTTGAGGAGACGGTAGAGAACCAGTCCGGCGAACCCTCCGCTGGTGTTCGTGATGACGTCGGTCGCGTCCGTTGTGCCGATCGCCAGGATGAGCTGAAGGGTCTCGATAGCGATGCTGGAGACCAGCACGATGGCGAGCAGTCGCCGGGTGGCGATCTTTTTGAAGTTCAGGGCCAGGAGTAGTCCGAACGGGACGAAGATGACAAAATTGGAGACGGTCTCGCTCAGTCCCGTGTGCTCGAGACCGGAGAAGGGAATGAAATTGATGCTTCGGGTTCGATGCTCGGCCAGAATGGTCGGGATGTCGTAGGAGAACTTAAATAGGGTCAACCACGCAAGAGTCAATACATACAGACCGAGCAGCACCCTAGCGGCTCCTCTGATCGCCCGGAATGTTGTCGTTGACCGCTTCCAGGCGTCGTCGGGCCGAAGTCCGGTCTGCGCTTTGCCAGAGCGTGCAACGGGGCTCATCGGTGCATCCGAGGGTCTTGGGTGGGGTCGGCATACATGGTGGGGCAGCCGTGGTCTACGGCGTCGGGGCGTAGCTCGTAGTGCCAGGGCTCGTTGCGGTAGATCTGGCAGAGCCCGTAGAGGGCTCCGTGCCGAGCGAGCCACGTCGTGGCCGCGGACGGCCCAAGGTCGACCGCGTTCCCCGTTTCGTGGGGAGATGTGCCCGGTGGTGCTACCCATCGCGCCGCCTCGGCCGCCGAGCCGTATTCGGCGATCGCTTCACCGAACAGCCGATTCTGATCGGCCCGAGAGCGCCAACCGCTGGTGACGGTGACGCTGACATCCTCGCGAGCCGCATCGGTGGCGGCGCGGCGGAGGGCGCTCAAGAGGTCGTGGTCGAGGTTGACGACCGTCGGAACGTCATCGTCGAGCGCCGCCGTGCCGTCCGGGCCGGCTCCGCTGCGTTCGCCGCGAGCATCGTGGTGAGCTCGAGGAGGTTGGGCACCGGCCGGCCGGGCGTCGCTCGTCCGAGTCGGCGAAATCGCCGAGGCCGAAGTCTGGGCTGTGCCCGCCGGAGACAATGCCGCGGGTGGCGAGGACGGGGCCGATGAGGAGGTCGCCAGCAGGGATGGGGTCGGCGAGGATCGGGCTTCGAGGAAGGGGTGGCCGTACCGGCCGACGAGCATTATTGCTGCGACGATGACCACGGCGGCCGCGAGGACGGCGCGGCGGCGCTGCCGGCGGGGTGTCGCGGTCAAGGCAAAGCGTCTGGGTGCGGACATGGCCGTCAGTCAAGCCGGCGCCGTGTTGCCCTGTCGTATGCAGTTTTCGATACAGCGACGATATGCGTTCCACCGGTAACTTCGAACCGTGCGTGTGCTGATCGTCGAGGACGAGCCCCTCCTGGCCGAGGCGATCCGCGACGGATTGCGGCTGGCCTCGATCGCCGCTGACATCGCCGGAGACGGTCACATCGCCCTCGATCTGTTGAGCGTAAACAGCTACGACATCGCCGTACTCGACCGCGACATCCCCGGGCCCTCTGGTGACGAAGTCGCCCGGTCCATCATCGACTCCTCCAGCGGCATGCCGATCCTGATGTTGACCGCCGCCGATCGCATCGACGACAAGGCCTCCGGATTTGAGCTCGGCGCCGATGACTACCTGACCAAGCCTTTCGATTTGCGGGAGCTCGTGCTGCGGCTTCGAGCGCTCGACCGCCGCCGCGCCCATAACCGGCCGCCGGTGCGAGACCTTGCCGGTTTGCGGTTGGACGCGTTCCGTCGCGAGGTCTACCGCGACGGCCGTTACGTCCCCCTCACCCGCAAACAGTTCGCGGTGCTTGAGGTTCTCCTCGACGCGGAGGGCGGCGTGGTCAGCGCCGAAGACCTGCTGGAACGGGCCTGGGACGAGAACGCCGACCCTTTTACCAACGCCGTCCGGATCACCGTCTCGGCCCTGCGCAAACGGCTGGGTGAACCCTGGCTGATCGCCACCGTGGCCGGCGTCGGCTATCGCATCGACACCCACCTTGGAGATCGTCAATCGGGAGTGGGCCCACGTGGCTAGAACTCCAGGTCTCAGCGTCCGGCTCAAACTCACCCTCAGCTACGCCGGATTCGTGATGCTTGCCGGGGCCCTGCTGCTCACCGCGGTCTGGGTATTTCTCCTTCGCGGAAGGCGGGCCAACCTCGTCGTCCCGACTCCAACTGACTTCCTGCGCGCCCTGGACCCCCGCAACTTCGGCCCCCGGGCCTTCGTCCCAGCGGCGCTCATGGCGCTGGCGTTCCTCCTGATCTTCGGGCTCGTCGGCGGCTGGATTCTCGCGGGTCGAATGCTTGCACCGCTGGTCCGCATCACCGCCGCCGCCGCCGCGGCCACGGCTGGTTCCCTCTCGCACCGGATCGACCTCGAGGGGCGCCGGGACGAATTTCGGGAACTCGCCGACGCATTCGATGCCATGCTCGCCCGGCTCGAGAGACAGGTCGCCGAACAACAACGGTTCACCGCAAACGCCTCCCATGAACTGCGCACCCCCTTGGCGATTACCCAGGCCATCCTTGACGTCGCACGTGCCGAACCAACTCCTCCCTCCGCCGAGCTCGTCGACCGCCTGAGTGCGGTCAACACCCGAGCCATCCAGCTCACCGAGGCCTTGCTCGTCCTCAGCCGTGCGGATCGACACCTGACTACTGACCAGTCGGTCGATCTGTCCCTGATCGCCGAGGATGCCGCTGAGACCTTGCTACCGCTGGCGGAGAAGCACGGCGTCAGCGTTCAGACTTCCGGCGACACCGCTGTCGCCGTCGGTTCACCACCGCTCCTGCTGCAGCTGACGATGAACCTCCTGCACAACGCGATCATCCACAACTTGCCTGACCAGGGAAACGTTTGGGTGACTACCCGCAGGCAGGCCGCTGGTGCGTTGCTCACCATCGAGAACACCGGCGAACGCCTCCCCTCGCCGGTTGTCGACACGCTGACCGAACCGTTCCAGCGCGGCACCGACCGACGGTACGACGACCACGCTGGTGCAGGCCTCGGCCTGGCGATCGTCCAGCGCATCACCCAGGCCCATGGCGGAGAATTGAGCGTCGCCGGCCGCTCCGACGGCGGTCTGCAGGTCACGATTCGACTACCGTCGCCGCGCGTTGGAGACGTCGGACAGCAGTCGGATCCGCGCAGATGATCGTCGCGCGCCCTCGGCTTCAGCTGAGATCACTCGGCCCTCCCGGAGAGAGCTTGCGATCACGGATACCGACCACGGCGCGGCTGAGCACGAAGACAGCCCCGATAGCCGCCGGGCCTGTGCCCGCCCGTTAGCTTGCTGGTGGCTCCGGACTCATTAACCGCCCGTGCGGCCCGAGGAGGGCGGTGGCCAAGGAGGGCGGTGGATTGTGCAGCGCCGACCTGCTGGCGGGCTGGTTCAGACCGCGGACCCACTCGGTGACAGCGGCGGGATCGGTCACGGTGGTCACCTCCGCAGGCACGGGAGGACGTCTGATCACCACCACCGGGACGCCGAGTTCGCGGGCGGCGTCGAGCTTGCCGGCGGTGTGCGGGCCGCCGGAGTCCTTGGTGAGCAGCAGATCGGTGCGGTGCCCGGCCAGGATCACCCGCTCGTCGAGAGGACGGTACGGGCCGCGGGAGGTGATCAGTCGCCACGCCGACGGGAGACCGAACGTGGGCGGCTCGACGACGCGGACCAGCGCGGATCGGTCGGACCAGGGCAGGAACGATTCCAGGCTCTGCCGACCGGTGGTGAGGAACGGGCGCTCGGCGTCGGCCCCGGCGATCAGCGCCTGGGCCACGTCGGAAACCCACGTCCAGGTGGCCGCGTCGGGATGCCCGGACCAGCCGGGGCGGGCGAGCCGCAGCAGGGGGACCCCGGGGTCGCGGCAGGCCATCGCCGCGGAGGTCGAAATCCGCGCGGCGAACGGATGGGTGGCGTCCACGACCGCGTCGATCCGGGTCGTCCGGAGGTAGGAGGCGAGGCCGTCGGCGCCGCCGAAGCCGCCGATCCGGACGGCTCCGGGCGGCAGGGCCGGGTCCGAGACCCGGCCGGCCAGGGAGGAGACCACCTCGACCCCGTCCACGGCCTGATCGGCGACCAGGGCGGCGGCCAGGGCCCGAGCCTCGGCCGTACCGCCCAGGATCAGGACTCTCATCGCCGGTGCCGACGCCGACACCGAGGCGGGCGGAGAGCGAGGAGCAGGGATGCGGCCAGCCCCAGCACGGCGGTAGCCCGGGCGAGCCGGACGGCGCGGGCCACGTCGGACACCGCCACCGGTCGGCCGTCCCCCAGCTCCCCGCGGTCCTCGGTGTGCCCGGCGTAGACGTTGGTCCCGCCGAGCCGGACCCCGAGGGCACCGGCGAACGCCGCCTCGACCACCCCGGCGTTCGGGCTGGGATGCCGACCGGCGTCGCGGCGGATCGCGGCCATCGAGGCCCGTGCTGAGCCGCCGACCAAAGGTGCGGCCACAGCGGCAGCCGCCCCCGAGACCCGCGCCGGGATCCAGTTCGCCACGTCGTCCAGCCTCGCCGCTGCCCAGCCGAACCGGGCGTACCGGGGACTCCGATGGCCGACCATGGCGTCCAGGGTGTTCACCGCGCGGTAGCCCAGCAGGCCCGGCAGGCCGAGGACCGCGCCCCACAGCAGCGGCGCGACGACGGCGTCGGAGGTGTTCTCGGCCAGCGACTCGATCATCGCGCGGGCGATCTGCTCGGGGTTCAGGTCGGCGGTGTCCCGGCCGACCAGGTGCGTGAGCTGGTGCCGGGCTGCCGGCAGGTCGGAGCGCTCGAGCTGGCCGAGGATGGTTTCGGACTCCGCTCGCAGCGAGCGGCCGCCGAGGACTGTCCAAGTCCCGGCTGCGACCATCGCGACCCGTAGGACCGGCCGCCGCGTCGAGAGCCGCTCGGCGGTCCAACCCAAGCCGAGCGTCCCCCCGACCAGCAGCCCGACGTGCAGCAGCCCCGTACGACGGCGGTCGGCGTAGAGCCGGCGCTCCAGCGCCCCGGCTAGCCGACCGAACGCCGCCACCGGATGCGCACGCCGAGGATCGCCGAGCAGGGCGTCGAGGGCGAAGCCGAGCACCAGTCCCGTGCCCGGGCCGGGTGGCACCGATAGGGTCATCGGCGATGACCTCCTTCTCCGGCCGCCGCACCCTGGTCACCGGCGGAATTCGGTCCGGCAAATCCCGATACGCCGAGGGTCTGCTGGCCGACCAGCCGCAGGTGAGGTACGTGGCGCCGGGCCCGATTCCCGATCCGGTCGCCGACGCGGAGTGGGCCGCCCGGATCGCCGGACATCGGGCCCGCCGGCCCGCTCACTGGACCACGGTGGAGACCGACGACGTCGCCGCCGCCCTGCTGACCGGTGACCCGGCGTATCTGGTCGACTGCCTCGGCACCTGGGTGACGGCGGTGGTGGACGGCCTGGGCACCTGGGACGTGCCGTTGACGCAGTGGCAAGACCGGTTCGACGCCCGGCTGGACGACCTGGTCGCGGCCTGGGCGGCGGTGCCCGGTGTCGTGGTCGCGGTGACCAACGAGGTGGGCTGGGGGCTGGTCTCGGAGCACCGCTCGGGCCGGGTGTTCACCGACCTGCTCGGCCGGGTCAACGCGGCGGTGGCCGCCGCCAGCGACGACGTCGTCCTGCTGGTCGCCGGCCGGCCCCTGGTCCTCTAGCACCGCGCACCCACGTTCCCTGAGCGCGCGCCCACGTTCCCTGAGCGCGCGCCGACGCTCCCTGAGCGCGCGCCGACGCTCCCTGAGCTTGTCGAAGGGCGGGTACCGATGCTCCCTGAGCTTGTCGAAGGGCGCCCGCTGGAGCCCGTGAATTGGGAGGAAGCGGTGACCTCTACGAGGCCCTTCGACAAGCTCAGGGTACCGATGCTCCCTGAGCTTGTCGAAGGGCGCCCGCTGGAGCCCGTGAATCAGGGACCGTGGAGGAGCGGTGACCTCTACGAGGCCCTTCGACAAGCTCAGGGACCGTAGGCGTGGGTGGCTCAGGGACCGTCGTGGGGAGGGGGCGGTGACCTCTACGAGGCCCTTCGACAAGCTCAGGGACCGTAGGCGGGGGTGGCTCAGGGGCCGTAGCGGTGGTTCGGTCGGGGAGGTGGCGGTGACCTCTTCGAGGCCCTTCGACAAGCTCAGGGACGGTGGGCGGAGGTGGCTTTTAGGGACCATAGGCGGGTGGCTCAGGGACCGGAGGTGGGGGTGGCTCAGGGACCGTAGGGGGTTCACGGGGCCAATCCGACCAGGAGCGTGGTGAAGGCCGCCTCGACGCAGGCGCCCATCACGTCGCCGCTGACACCGCCGAGCCGGCGGCGGACGTGGGCGAGCAGGGCCAGGACGACTGCGCCCGCCAGCGCGGCGGCCAGCAGACCCTGCCACCACGGGCGGCCGGCCGCAACGGCGGCGGCCACCAGCAGGGCGACGCCGGCCAGCCCGACCAGCAGCGCCTGAACCGTGGTGACCGTGCCGGCGACCATCGCCCCCAATCCGTCAGGGCGGGCGGCCGGCACGCTGCGCCGGCAGGCCAGGACCAGGGCCGTCCGCGAGGCGCAGACGGCGAGGACGACCGCGAGCGCTCCGCGTGGAGTCGGCGGCAGTGCCGCCAACGCACCGGCCTGCAGTCCGAGCGCGAGGACCAGGGCGGCCACCCCCATCGGTCCGACGTCACCGCGACGCATCACCGCCCGGGCCCGTTCGCGGTCCCACCCGGTGCCGAGCCCGTCGACGGTGTCGGCCAACCCGTCCAGGTGCAGCGCCCGAGTGCCCAGAGCCAGGGCGCCGACGATCAACAGCCCGACGACCAGGGCCGGCGACCCCGTGGCTCCGCCGACGGCAACCACCACCCCGGCGCACACACCCAGCGGGACGACCGCCACCGGGGCGAGCATCATCGCCCGGCCCGCCAGCCGGGGCGTCGCCTCCGGGATCCGGCCCACGGGCAGCACGCTCAGCAGCCCGGCCGAGAACCGCAGCGCCTCGAGCGCCACGGCTCAGCCCTCAGCGGGGGCGAGGTCGGCCAGCAGGGCCATCTCGCGGAGCAACAGGACGGCCGAGCGCAGCACGGGTACGGCGGCCAGCGCTCCGGTCCCCTCGCCCAGGCGGAGGCCGAGGTCCAGCAGCGGGGACAGGCCGAGCTTGTCCAGCACAAGCTGCTGAGCCGGCTCGGTGGAGCGGTGACCGGCGGCACACCAGCCGACCACCCCGGGAATCAGGTCCTGCGCCACCGCCAGCTCGGCGGCGCTGACGATGCCGTCGATCAGGACCGGTACGCCGGCCTGGGCCGCTTCGATCAGAAAGCCGACGCCGGCGGCCAGGTCGCTCGACCCGAGCGCGGTCAGCCGGTCCGTCGGATCGGCGACCCGGTCGCCGGCCCGGTCCAGAGCGGCCGCGATCGTCTGCGTCTTACGCGCTAGCGCGGCGTCGTCCACCCCGGTGCCTCGCCCGGTCACCTCCGCCGCGCCGACTCCGAACGTCGCCGCGATCAGGGCCGCCGCCGGCGTGGTGTTCCCGATCCCCAGATCCCCCAGGATCAGCAGGTCGGCGCCGGCCGCGATCTCCTCGGCGGCCAGCTGCCGACCGAGCTGAAGGGCCCGGCGGGTCAGTTCGGGAGTGAGGGCGTCCTCGCGGTCGATCGCCCCGCTGGACGCGCTGAGGTGATGGGCGCGGACGTCGGCGGGCAGGTCGCCCAGGTCGGCGTCGACGCCAAGATCAAGCACCCGCAGCGGCACGCCGTGCTGGGCGGACAGCACGTTCGCGCCGGCCACGCCGGCGACCATCGCCCGCACCATCGCCGCGGTGACCTCGCGCGGGTAGGCCGAGACGCCGCGGTGGAACACCCCGTGATCGCCCGCGAGGACCACAGCCCGGATCCGGTCCAGCGGTCGCGGCGGACTCTGGTCCTGACACGCCGCCACCCAGGCCGCGGCGTCCTCCAACCGGCCGAGCGCCCCGGTGGGCTTGGCCAGCGCGGCCAGCCGGTCCCGGGCGGCCGCGTACGCCCTCGCTGAGGGCGGGCGAAGCGGCCCCGGATCAGCCGGCACGGGCCGACTCGAGCGGTCGGCGGCTCGAGACCGCTGTCAGGCGGTAAGCGGCCTCGGCCAGTCCGAGCCCAAGTACGCCCCAGAGCGCGAGCTGGGTGAGCAGGCTGGCCCGGCGGAACCCGTACAGCACGGTGGCCGGGAAGTCGGGCGGGACCTCGTTGTAGCTGGGCATCAGCATCAGCGCGGCCACGGTGAGCACCAGATAGCCACCGAGGGCGGCCAGGACCGCGTACCACGTTCCCCAGCGGGCGGCGAGTCGTCGGCCGACGAGGACGGCGGCGATACCGGCGATCAAGGAGATGGCGACGTACAGGAAGTAGAGCGCGGTGCGGTAGCCGATGGTGTCACCTTGGCCGACGGCCGGCGGGTTCGGCGGGTAGGCCAGGAAGGGCATCGCGTACACCGCCACGAAGCCGAGGCCGGTGACCAGCAGCACCGTACCCCGGACCCCGAGACCGCCGAAGCGTCCCAGCGCCAAGGCGCTCAGGACAGCGACCAAACCGCCGAGGACGGTGCCGGCCACACCGGTAGCCGTCAGCAGACCCAGCGTGGACTGCAGCGACCGGGGCACTTCGGTCTCCCCGCCGGCCTCGCCCGCCCCGTGATCGTGAGCGCCAGCGGTGTCGTCGTCGTGGCTGTGGCCGGGCTCGTCGGCGTGGCTGTGCCCCGCACCCCCGGTCTCGGACTCCTCCACGCCGATCGCCGCGTTGACCGACGGCTCGCCGACCACGTAGCCGACCGCAAAGGCGGCGATGCCGGCCAGCAGACCGACCAGCAGACCACGGACGAGCAGGTCGCGAACGCTGAGCGCGACTGTGCGCGGAGGGTCGGCCTGGGTCAGTGACACGGGAAGCCGAGCAGGTGGCGCCCGTCGTGGGTCCACTCGTGCACGGCGGTGCCGGAGAACAGGGACGTAGCTCCCTGCTCGGCGCCGACGAAGTACATCGCCACCAGGGCGAGTAGCGCGGCGAAGACCAGCCAGGGCAGTACCTGGCGCAGCGGCAATGGTCGGATCGCCGGAACCGCCGGGGCGGCGGGCTGGCGAAGGGTGGTGTCGGTCATCTGTCCTCCTGGGGTTTCGGCGACCCGTAGTTACGGAGCTCGGCGAAGGAGGGGTCTGACTCGAACTCCGGCGCAGACGTCGGGGTCCTTACAGTGGCGCGACCGTGTCGGGTTCTCACCGACTTCCGCTGACCTCCGCGAACTCGTGCACTGTATCCCGAGGGTCCGCTGACTTGTTACCGGTGGGTCCGACATCGATCGACTGGTCGGGAAGTTCCGGCCGGGAACCAGCCCAGGCGCGCCTCTGATCGGACGCCCTACCTGCCCCGAGCTAGCGTTCGCGGGCGGTCGCATCCGGCAGATTCTGACTAAGGCGAGTCGCAGTCTGAGCAACCCCGCCGGTTTGAGCGGGAGCCGGTTCCGAGCATCACTTGCGCGTCCGGCAACTTGTTCGGTGACCTTGTCGCCGTGACCGGAGGCTCACCGGCATACCCCACAGGGCTGCCCGCCTGAGTTCAGTCGTCGAGGGTCTGCATCCCTGAAGGTCTGGCGAGCTCAGGACCTGGGGTGCGGGTGCGGTGGAGCGCCCATCCGACGAGGCCGGCGGCTATCGCGGTGAGGGCGAGGCCGGCGACCAGCACCGAGTTCTCGAACTGTCCGTGCTGGAGGGGAGTCCAGTCGGCACGGACGATGCTGCCGGTGAAGAGGGCGGCGAGGACGGTGCCGGTGATGGCGATGCCGACGCCGGTGGCGACCTGGGATGCGGTGTCGACCAGGGCGGCCCCGATGGAGGTGCGGTCCTCGGGCAGGCCGCGGAGCACGTTGACGCCGCTGACCGTGCCGACCACCCGCATCCCGGCGGCTTCCAAGACCAGGGCGATCGCGATCCAGACGTAGCCGTAGCGGCCGGCGACGGCGTAGACCGCCAGCCCCGCCACGACTGCGGCCGCGCTGGTCCATGCGGCTCGGTCGAGTCCGACGGCCTTGGTGAAGCGGGTCACGAGCGGTCCGCCGGCGACCAGCACGATGACCTGGGGCAGCAGCCCGATCGAGGCGAGCGCCGGCGACCAACCCCAGTCCAGCTGAAGTTGCAGCGTCACCAGGTAGCTCATCCCGGCTACCGCGAGACCGGAGGCCGCCTTGTAGGCCAGCCCAGCCGACACCAGGGGACGGGCGATCAGGTGCAGGTCCAGCATCGGGCTGGCTCTGCGCTGTCGCAGCACGAACAGCACGGCCGCCACGGCCGTGGCGGCGGCCGCCAGCCAGGTCAGAGCCGCGTCGGTGCCCTGCTCGACGACCAGCGACGGGATCAGCAGCGCGCCCACGATCACGGCGGTGCCGAGGACTGCGCCGGTGAGGTCGATCTTCGCCGGGTGCAGGTCGTCGGCGGTGTCGACGGGGATGCCCCCGCTGATGCCGAGGAACGCCAGGCAGGCGATCGGCACGTTGATCAGCAGCAGCACCTGCCACGGCGCGACTGCCAGTACCAGTCCGCCCGCGGTCGGGCCGATGGCCAAGCCCACCAGCCCGACGGTGGAGATGAAGGTCATCGCCCGGACCCGCAGTTCGTCGGTACTGAACAGCCGAAACGCCAGGGCGATCGAGCCGGGGGTGGTCATCGCGGCCGCGACCCCCATCAGCGAGCGGACCGCGATTAGCTGCTCCGCGGTGGCGACGAACGCGGTCGCAAGACTGGCCAGCGCGAGCAGCACCAGTCCGACCAGCATTACCCGACGGCGGCCCAGCCTGTCGGCCACGGCACCGAAGAACAGCATCAGACTGCCGAAGATGACGGCGTAGGAATTCGTCACCCACTGCAGCCCGACCGTGGTCGCGTGCAGCTCGCGGCCGATGGTCGGCAGCGCGACGTTGAGGACCGAGTTGTCGAGCATCTCGAACAAGAACACCGCCGACAGCCCCGCCAGCGCGACCCACGCCTCGCGAAGCGTCGCCGGGGGACGCCCAGCCTGCCGGGCGGCGGCCTTCACCGGTAGTAGTCTCATACCGCAAATCTAATGGACTATGTTAAGTGACACAAGTGAGTGACTATGCCGAGAACAGCAACCAGAGGCGGACCCCAGACGAGAGCGAAGATCGCCACGACGGCTTCGGCGCTGTTCCTCGAACGCGGGTTCGACGCTGTCACCGTCACCGAGGTCGCCCGAGCAGCCGGCGTCTCCGCGGTGACCGTGTTCAAGCACTTCCCGCGCAAGGAAGACCTCTTCCTCGACCGGTCCGACGACGTCGAGAACCTGCTGCGCGCCGCCGTCGCCGACCAGCACGACGCCGCGTCGGTGGTCGACGCGCTACAGGCAAGCCTCGACGTCCTGGTCGAGGTGCGGCATCCGGTCACCGGGCTCGACCCGGATTCGCTGCCGTTCTTCCGCACCGTCGCGGCGTCACCGTCCCTGATCGCCCGCGTCCGCGAGCTGCTCGCCGAGCTCGAGCGCACCCTGGCTCACGGGCTCACCGGCGCCGGCACGCCCGAACGCGACAGTGCACTGCTGGCCGCCTTCTTTATCGCCGGGTACGCCGCCGTCTTCCGCCGCACCACCCAGCACCGCCTCGCTGGCGACGCCCTCACCCAGACCGAAACCGAGCTCCGCGACAACCTGGACCACTTCTTCACCGCCCTCCGCCGCACCCTGGTGACGTGACCGACAACCTGACTCGGTACCTCGCTCGGCTGACGCCAGCTGCGGCGCAGACTCAGCGTGCCCTTCATCTGAGGTGGCGTGCGGCTGAGCGGCCGCAAGGCTGTCCAGTGGAGTCGAAAGTTTCGACTGGACCTCCGTCACCTGCCGGGCCCGCTCCAGCTCCCCGGTCAGCCGCTCCACCTCGCGACACAATCCGGGCGGCCTCCTTGACCACCGGATCGGCCGGCGCTGTCCCCGGCGGTCGGCCCCACGCCTCCAGCGCACCCCGACGTGCTGCATCGGCGTCACAGGCCCACCCGAACCAACAGCCGGCATAGTCGAGATGCCGAAGGCCCGGGTCCTACCGCTGTGGACGAGGTCGGTCAGTGCGGAGGGCGTCTCCTCGATGTCGGCATCTGGCCTCGACGCCGTGGAACAGCTGCTCTCGATGGCCGCGGAAGCGGGCCCGTCTATGCCACCTGGCCATGGCATTCGTCATCTCGCACCCGGGCGTCACTCCCCGCGAACAGCGTCGTTGTCCTGTGACGGACCCGGCCGGTCAGGGCCGATGCTGGCGGTCATCGCAACAGCAAGCCGCTGATGAGCTCGATCGACCTCTCGAACGCGAGCATCTACTCGATCGACCTCTCGAACGCGAGCAGCTAATTGATGAGTGCTTGGGTGCCGAGGACGGTGACGAGGGCGAGGCGTTCGGCGTCCGCGGTGCCGGCTTCGGCGGTGTAGATCATGATGCGGAGGTCGTCGCCGGCGACGACGAGGGTGTCGCAGTCGAGCGTGATCGGGCCGACAGTCGGGTGGTCGATGATCTTGTGCCGTGACTGCTCGGCGGGCGCGAGGTCGGGCGCGGACTGCCAGAGTTCGACGAAGCGGGGGCTGGTGGCGCGTAGTTCGGTGACGAGTCGGCGCAGCCGGGTGTCGCGGGGGTAGCGGGTCGCGGTCAGCCGCAGGTCGGCGACCAGGCGCGCGAGCTGCTCCTCGTGTTCTTCGCCGGTCTGGACGGCACGCGAGCCGCCGCCTACGACGTTGCGCCACACGCCGTTACGGTCGTTGCCGCGCAGTGCCGTGGTCTGACCCATCAGCGCGTCGTAGGGGGCATTGGCGACCACCAGCCACCATGCGGCGTCGTACACGACGACCGGGACGCCGGTGAAGCGGTCCAACAAGCGCTGCACGCTGGGCGTCACCCGGGTCGAGACGACACCGATGCCCGGGGCGGCGAGGCCGGCGAGCCGGAACAGCAGCTCGCGCTCGGCATCGGACAGCCGCAGGCTGCGGGCCAGCGCCTCGACGACCTGCGCCGACGGGGACGTGGCGCGGCCCTGTTCCAACCGGGTCACGTAGTCCACCGAGATCCCGGCGAGGCCGGCGATCTCCTCACGCCGCAGGCCTGAGGCCCGACGGCGACCGCCGACCGGAACGCCGACGGCCTCCGGCCGGACACGTTCACGCCAGCGGCGCACCGCCCCGCCGAACTCCGAATTCTGCACCGGGTAATCCTGCCCTCTCCGCCAGGCGGTGTCCTGGCCCTGCCAGTCCTACGACCAGCGGGGACCTGTTTCCCGGCCCGTTGCCCAGCAATCATCGGGGCATGACAACAACACTGATCACCGGCGCCAACAAGGGTCTCGGCAAGGAAACGGCACGACTGCTGCTCGAGGCAGGCCACACCGTCTGGGTCGCCGCTCGCAACGAGCCTCTCGGCCGGGCCGCCGCAGACGAGCTCGGCGCACGCTTCGTCCAGCTCGACGTCACCGACGACACCTCGATCGCCGCAGCCCTCGCGACGATCGCCGACGCCGGCTCCGGCCTCGACGTCCTGGTCAACAACGCCGGCATCGCCAAGCGAGGTGCGGGCGGCACGGAGGCGCTCGACGGCCCAAGCGTCCTCGAGGTCTTCGACACCAACGCCGTCGGGATCGTCCGGGTGACCGAGGCCGCGCTCCCGTTGCTGCAGCAGTCACCCAACCCGGTCATCGTCAACGTCTCCAGCGCGCTGGGTTCCTTCTGGGCCACCCACGAACCGTCCCGGCCGGCCTCGAGCTTCGTCGCGATCGTCTATGGCTCCAGCAAGGCCGCGGTGTCGATGCTGACCGTCCAGTACGCGCACGCCTACCCAGACATCAGGATCAACGCCGTCGAGCCGGGCATCACTGCCACCGAGCTCGGGGGAGGCGATCCAGGTAGCCACCCTGGCCGGTCGGCCGCGGACAGCGCGGGAGTCGTGGCCCGGCTAGCCACCATCGGCCCCGACGGACCGACAGGCACGTTCCAGGAAGACGTCGGCGAGCTCGGCTGGTGACGACCTTCCCGGGCGCTGCGGATTGTCGATAGGAACCGCTCTGCGGGCTCCCGCACGCCGATGGTCTCGTGGGGCGTACCCAGTGCCGGATCGTTCGCTTCGTCGCTAGCGATCGACGGCCCGGCGCCCACGAAGCGTCGAAAGAACCCAGCCACGGCAAGGTCGGATCAGCGGCTGAGCGCCTGCCGCTTGACCCAGCCGTACGCGGCGGTGGCGAGGAAGAGCACCGCGCCGACGACGGCCAGCCAGACCAGGCCCTTGATCACCGCTCCGAGAATGATGAAGACCACCCAGATGACCAGCAGCACGACCAACAGTTTCAGCACGCGGCCTCCTCGGGGTGACTCGTTCGGAAGGGTTAACCCTAGCCCGGCTCAGTCTCAGTGATCGCCGGGGCAACGCTGAATCCGGCCACCGCGCCGATCACCGTCACCGCCGGCGCGAGCACCTCGGCGGCGGCTGAGCGCTCGGCGATGTCGGCGAGGGTGCCGCGGACGCTGCGCTGCCGGGGCAGGCCGGCGTCGGCGACGCTGACGGCGGGGGTGTCGGCGGGCAGGCCTCGGGCGATCAGTTCGGCGGTGATCGCGGGCAGGGTCGCCACCCCCATCAAGATCACCAGGGTGGTGTGCGCCCGGGCCAGCGCCCCCCAGTTCAGGGTCGAGCCGGGATCCCCGGGCGGAAGGTGTCCGGAGACGACGGTGAACCCCTGGGTGAGCTGGCGGTGGGTGACCGGTATCCCGGCCAGCGCCGGCCCGGCCAGCGCGGAGGACACCCCGGGCACGACGTGGACGGCGATCCCGGCGGCGGCGCAGGCCTGCCACTCCTCCCCGCCCCGGCCGAAGACGAAGCTGTCGCCACCCTTCAACCGGACCACCCGACGGCCCGCCCGGGCATGGTCGATCAGCACCTCGTTGATCCGCTGCTGGGGCGTGAACGCGCCACGCGGGATCTTGGCCACGTCGACGATCAGGGCGTGTTCCGGCGCCTGGTCGAGCACCGCCAGCGGGGCAAGCCGGTCGGTGACGACCACGTCGGCGGTGCGGACTGCTGCCAGCCCGGCCACGGTGATCAGTCCGGGGTCTCCCGGCCCGCCGCCGACCAGCGTGACCGACCCGGGCCGCCGAACCTCCTGACCGCGGTGTTCTGGGTCGTCGGCGGCGGAGCGTCCGATGGTGATCGGGATCCCCGCGTCGGCGCACCAGCGGCGGACGGCGTCGTTCAGGACGGGCTCGGCCACGACGACCAACCGAGCGGTGGCCACATCGGTCGGGGTGGGGGATCGGCGTTCCAGGACCAGCAGCCGGCGTTGGGCCAGGTCGAGGATCGTGTCGGCCGGCTCGGTTCCGAGGACGCGGACGAGGGCGCCGGCGTCCAGCAGCGCACGGACCGGGCCCATCGCGAGCGGACCCGCCCCACAGACCAGGACGCGGCGGCCGGTCAGGTCGAGCTCGGCATCGAAGCTCATCCCAGACATCGCCGGATTGCCGCGGTCAGGGCCCGGCTCGTCTGCTCGTCGCGGACCGCGATCCGCAGCCAGTCCGCGTGCAGACCCGGGAAGGTCTCGCCCCGGCGGAGGGCGAACCCCTGCTCGCGCAGCGCCAACCGGAGCCAGCCCGAAGGCCGTCCCGGGCGCAGACCGGCGGTGTCGAGGAGGACGAACGGGGCCCGCGGATGACCCGCCACCGACAGTCCTACTGCGGCCAGTTCGTCGACCAGGACGTCTCGCCATCGGGTCAGCTGCCGGGCCTGGGCCGCCGCTTCGTCCAGGGCCACCGGGCTCAGGCAGGCCGCGGTGGCGGCCAGCGCCGGAGTCGAGACCGACCACGGCGGCTGTTGCCGGCGTAGTGCGGCCACTACCGCCGGGTCGCCGACCACGTACCCGGCTCGCAGTCCGGCCAGCGCCCAGGTCTTGGTCAACGAGCGCAGCACCAGCACGCCCGGCAGACCCGCGGCGATCACCGACTCCGGCTCATCGGGGACGGCGTCCATGAACGCCTCGTCGACCACCACCGTCCGGCCGGGCCGGACCAAGGCGCGTACGGTCCGCGCGGGGTGCAGCACGCTGGTCGGGTTGGTGGGGTTGCCGAGGATCACCAGGTCGGCGTCGGTCGGGACCCGGTCGGGGTCGAGGACGAAGCCCTCCTCGGCCCGGAGCAGCAGCCGATCCGGGGTCCGGCCGGCGGCGCGGAGGGCGGCCTCCGGTTCGGTGAACTGCGGATGCAGCACCAGCGGCCGGTCCGCGGCCAACCCCCGGGCCAGCAGCGTGAACGCCTCCGCCGCGCCCGCGGTGGGCAGCACCTGATCCAGCTCGACCCCGTGCGCGGCGGCGATCGCCTTGGTTGCCTCCTCGGTCCGCGGATAGGCCGCGAGCTGACCGGTGGTCGCGTTGATCACTTTCCGTAGCCACTCCGGCGGGGCCGGCCGGGCCACGTTGACGGCCAGATCGACCAGTCCCTCGGCAAGGTCCGCGTCGCCATGGTGATCAAGGTCAAGATCATGATCGAGCGGTCGATCATGGGCATAAGCACGGGTCCGCCGGCGATGATCATGAACGGCGTCGGCGAACCGTTGGGCCAGCTCGGGATGACCCGCCCAGTGCAGGTGCTGGTACGAGGCGTGCAGGGTGGGCCGGCCGAGCCCGGCGGGGTCGAGGGAGAAGCCGTCGGGGCGTCCGTCGACCAGCCAAGCCGGCGATTCGCCGGCGGTCGGGGTGACGGTGGTGCGGTGGAACTCGTGCCCGCGGATGCGGGCGCCGGCGTTCGCGATCAGGGTGTCGGCGGGAACCACGGAGGTGCGGTAGCCCAGCGTCAACTGGGGTGACATCACCGCCTCGGCGTCCACCGCACCGACCATCGGCACGCCGTCCACGCTGCGGCACAGGTAGAGCAGCCCGGCGCATTCGGCAACGGTCGGCAGGCCGTCCGCGATTGCGTCGCCGATCGCTCGCCGTAGGGGGGCGTTGGTGCTGAGGGCGGCGGCGTGGACCTCGGGGAAGCCGCCGCCGAGGTAGAGACCGCACGTGCCCGCCGGCAGGGCGGTGTCGGTCAGTGGATCGAACTCCGCCGGGTCGCAGCCCGCGGCGGCCAACAGCTCCGCAGTCTCGGCGTAGCGGAAGGTGAACGCCCGGCCGGAGGCGATGGCGATCCGCGGACGGGCGTCGGCGGACGGGTGGTCTCGGGGTGGCTGGACGACCGTCTCCGGCGACCAGGGGGCGTCGGTCAGCGGCGGTGCGGCGTGGGCCAGGGCGAGGAGCGCGGACAGGTCCAGGTGGGCCCGCACCTGTTGGGCCAGTCGGGCTACGGCGACCGCCGCCTGCTCGCGCTCGGCGGCGGGAATCAGCCCGAGGTGACGCGACGGGGCTTCGATACCGGCGTTGCGGGGCAGGATCCCGAGCACCGGCAGCCCGGTGGCTTCCAGCGCGGCCACGATGTCGGCGGTGTGCCGGTCCGAACCGGCCTTGTTCAGGATCACCCCACCGAGCGTGACTCCCGGCTCGTAGGTATTCAGGCCGTGAACCAACGCGGCGGCCGTCCGGGAGACCTGGGAAATGTCGATCACGGCGACGAGCGGGGTCCCGACCAGCCCGGCGACGTGGGCGGTGGAGGCGAAACCGTCGGTGCCGAGCTGACCGTCGAACAGCCCCATCACGCCCTCGACCACGGCGACGTCGGCGGGGATCGGGGTGGCCGCACCGTGCCGCAGCAGCGGGACAAGTTGGTCGGGCCGGCACAGGTGCGGGTCGAGGTTGCGACCCGGCCGACCGGTAGCCAGGGCGTGATAGCCGGGGTCGATGTAGTCGGGCCCGACCTTGAAGCCGGCCACCTCCAGGCCCTCGGCGCGGAACGCCCCCATCAACCCGGTCGCCACCGTCGTCTTCCCGTGCCCCGAAGCCGGAGCGGTAATCATCAGCCGGGGGAGATGACCGGGGGGCCCTTCGACAGGCTCAGGGGGCATGGCTCGCACTACCACTCGATCCCCCGCTGACCCTTCTGACCCTGCTCGAAGGGGTGTTTGACGCAGGTCATCTCGGTGACCAGGTTGGCGGCCTCGATCAGGCGCGGGTCGGCCCGGCGGCCGGTGATGATCACGTGCTGGTGTCCGGGACGTTCGGTGAGCGTGCGCAGCACGTCGTCGGCGTCGACCCAGCCCCAGGCCATCGGGTAGGTGAATTCGTCCAGCACGTACAGCGTGTGGGTTTGCGCGGCGAGTCGGCGCTTGACCTCCTGCCAGCCCTCCGCGGCGGCCGCGGCGTGGTCGTCGGTAGTGCCGGCCTTGCGTGCCCAGGACCAGCCGGCGCCCATCTTGTGCCACTCGACCGGACCGCCCTGGCCGGTCTGTTGGTGCAGTTCGCCGAGGGTCTCCAGCACGGTCTGCTCGCCGATCCGCCACTTCGCCGACTTCACGAATTGGAACACCCCGACCGACCAGCCCTGGTTCCAGCCGCGGGCGGCCAGCCCGAACGCAGCGGTCGACTTGCCCTTGCCGTCGCCGGTGTGCACGATCAGCAGCGGCCGGTTGCGTCGCTGCCGGGTGGTCAGGCCGTCCGCGGGAACTTGGTCGAGGCGTCCCTCCGGCATCAGGCGGCCCGCCCCGAAGCCTCGGCGACGCCGTGCTGCACCACGTCGACCAGGCCGTCCGCCGCGACCTCGGCCAGCTTCACGTACCGGGCGCCGAGCCGCACGCTGAGGTCTGCGGCCAGGCCGAGCTGGAGCCGGCCGGTCTCGCAGTCCACCACCACGGCGCTGATCCCGCCGCCTCGCCCGGTGGTGCCTCGAAGGCCCTCACCGTCTCTCAGCCACTGCGCCGCAGCCCGGGACCGGGCGACGGCGTCGGAGCCGCTGGTGGCCCGGCCGTCGGTGACCAGGACCAGCAGTGGTCGGCGGCGGGGGTCACGCAACCGCTCGACCCGGAGGGTTTCGCCGGCGCAGAGCAGTCCCTCGGCCAGCGGCGTACGTCCCCCGCTGGGCAGTTCGGCCAGTCGGCGGGCCGCTGCGTCCACTGAGGACGTCGGTGGCAGGGCCAGCGTCGCCGAGGCGCCGCGAAAGGTGATCAGGCCGACCTTGTCCCGGCGTTGATAGGCGTCGAGCAGCAGGGACAGGACGGCGGTCTTCACCGCCTCCATCCGCCGGCGGGCCGCCATCGACCCCGAGGCGTCGACCACCATCAGCACCAGATTGGACTCCCGACCCTCGGTCACGGCGTGGCGCAGGTCGGTGCCGAGCAGGCGTAGCGGATCGCCGGCGCCGCGACCCCGGCCGGCCTGGTGCGGCGCGCCGGCCCGGATGGTGGCGCTCAGGTGCAGCGGTCCGGGCTCGCCGCGGTCCGGGGTGGAGCCGACCGTACGGCCGGTGGAGGTGACCGCCCGGCTGCGGCGGCCCGCGTCGCCGGCCCCGACACCGCGGGCGGCGAACAGCCGGGTCCGGTACGCCTGGCCGGGTGCGGCCACGCTCACCGGGGTCGCCGACGCCCCGGGTTCGGTCGCCGCACTCGGATCGTTGCCGGCCGTCCCTTCGGCGGGTGCTTCGGCTCGGGTCGGCTCGGCGGCCGGGTGGTCGGCGGCCCCCTGATCGGCCCGGTCGGCGGCGAGTTGATCGGTGCCGGCTGCTGTCGGGCCGTCGGGTCCAGCGGATGTCTCGGTGTCGTCTCGCCCAGCACCGTCGGAGTCGGTTCCCTCGGGCTGGTCCGGCGGGGCCGGTGGTTCCGGTTCGGGTTCGTCCTCGCCGAGCAGCGCGTCGAGCAGATCCTCGTCCAGGCCGGGCGCGTCGAAGGGGTTGCGCCGGCGCCGGTGCGGCAGAGCCAGTCGGGCGGCGGCCCGAATGTCGGCCCGGCCGACCCGGTCCCGACCGTGCCAGGCGGCGTGGGCCACCGCAGCCCGGGCGGTGACCAGGTCCGCGCGCAGCCCGTCGACCTCGAACGCCGCGCACACCCGGGCGATCAGCAACAGTTCGGCGTCGCCCAGCTCGACCTGCGGCAGTCGCTGTCGGGCTTGGTCCAGCCGGTCCCGCAGGGCCGTCTCCGCGGCGGCCCAGGCGGCGGCGAACGCATCCGGGTCGGCGTCGAAGGCCATCCGCCGGCGGACCACCTCGGCCCTCAGTTCGGGTTCGCTGGGGGCGGCGATCTCCACGGTCAGCCCGAACCGGTCCAGCAGCTGGGGGCGCAGCTCGCCCTCCTCCGGGTTCATGGTGCCGACCAGTACCAGCCGGGAGGCGTGCGCGACCGAGACACCCTCCCGTTCCACCGTCGACCGGCCGGTGGCGGCGGCGTCCAGCAGGAGGTCGACCAGGTGATCGTGCAGCAGGTTGACCTCGTCGACGTAGAGCAGGCCGCGGTGCGCGGCGGCGAGCAGACCGGGGGAGTAGACGACCTGCCCGGCCCCAGCGCCTGCCGCAGGTCGATCGAGCCGACCACCCGATCCTCGCTCGCTCCGACCGGCAGCTCCACCAGCCGGGCCGGCACCATCTCGGTGACGGCGTCGATGTGCGGGCCGTCGGGGCATTCCGGGTCGGGGTCGGCGGGATCACAGCGGAACCGGCACCCGGGCACCGCCGGCAGCGGCGGCAGTACGTGCGCCAGGGCTCGGACCATCGTGGTCTTAGCCGTGCCCTTCTCGCCGCGGACGAGCACGCCGCCGACCTCGGGCGAGACGGTGGTCAGAATCAGGGCCAGGGCCATGTCCTGCGCGCCGACGACGGCCGAGAACGGATAGGTCCGCGCGGCTGCGGGCATGGTGACGAGGTCCCCTTCTGCGGGTATCCACGCCCGCGGGTTCGGCTGACCGGCGCCGGCTCGTACGCGTGTTGGGCCGGCGGCGCGGCAGACGTCCGGACTCCCGGAGCGAAGGCTCCGGTCACCGTGGCGGGACCGTTCCGGAATTTCACCGGATTCCTCTCCCTGCGCCAGTGCGATGATGTCACACGCGTGGCGGACGCCTTCGGCTGTCCTCGCGGGACGGACACCGGGGAGGTCAGTGACGCTGCGCCTGGCAACTAGTCGGCCAGATTCCCGCAAAATCCGACACTCGTTGATCGGGTGACCCTTGAGCTGAGGCGGGACTGGATGCGGCGGTGCCAACGAGCGTCGGTTTTTGCGGGAATCGCTGCGCTGGCGTCCCTTCACCTTCCGATGCTGCCTCAGCGGCGACGCAACGACGTCAGGCCCAACCAACGCCGGCCGCCGGGGCGGGGCTCGGGCGTCCGGGCGGTGATCGAGGTGAGTGCCGGGAAGCGGGCACGGACGGCCTTCTCGAAGCGCTCGGTCAAAGTGAACTCCGAGGCCGGGCAGTGGGCGCAGGCACCGCTCAGCCGGATCTCGACGCCCCCGTCGTGGACGGCCAGCAGCTCGACGATCCCACCGTGGGAGCGGACGTAGTCGCCGACGTCGCCGTCGATCACCTGGCGCACCGCCATCGCCAAGACGGCGTCGCTCGAACGGTCACCGGCGGGGCTCCACTGCTCCGGGACGGCCAGTGCGGCCTGCAGGGCGGCCCGGACTCGGGGACCCTCGGCTCGCCAGCCGCGACCGGTGCCAAGCCGGATACGAACGGCGTCGGGCTCGACGGTCAGCGCAGCTACGGTGCCGTCGTCGAGCAGGACCCGAACGTCGTGGGGGACCCGGGCCGGGTCGCCGACGAAGTCGAGCGTGCCGGCCGGCAATACCCAGCGCAACTCACGATCGGTCCCGGCGACGGCTTCGGGGTGCAAGCTGATCAATTGGCCGCCGACCTCTTCGAGGCCCTTCGACGAGCTCAGGGGGCGTTGGCCGCTCGGGGGGTGTGGGCCGCCGACCTCTTCGGGGGACTTCGACGAGCTCAGGGGGCGTTGGGCGCTCAGGGGGCGTTGGCCGCCGACCTCTTCGAGGCCCTTCGACAAACTCAGGGGGCGTTGGACGTCGGTGCCGGTCACGTCAGGGCTCCGACGACCAGCCGGGCCAGAAAGGCCATCCCCCAGGCCACTACGAACATGTAGCCGAACGCGATCGCGGGCCAGCGCCACGACCCGGACTCCCGGCGCAACGCGCCTACCGTGGACATGCACTGCAGGGCGTACAAGAAGAACACCAGCAGAGCGGCCAGCACCGGTGCGGTGAACAGCGGCTCACCGGCCCGCGGCCCGTCCTCGACGGTCATCTGCTGCAGCGCCGTGGACGGGTCTGCCGGATCCTCGGCCGCCGCGACCTGGCCCAGGGTGGCCACAAACACCTCCCGGGCCGAGAGCGAGGCCAGTACCCCGACGTTGATCCGCCAGTCGAAACCGAGCGGTTGGAACACCGGCTCGACGAACCGGCCCGCGGCCGCGGCGTAGCTGTGGTCGACCACGTACGCCGTCACTGCGGTGGTGTCGTTCGCGTCGACGCCGGCGGCGGTCAGCTCGGTGGCGCTGCGGGCCGGCAGGTTCAGCAGTAGCCACAACACCACCGTCGTGACGAGGATGATCTTGCCGACCTTGCGCAGGAAGGTCAGGCAAGCCGACCACACGGCCACCCCCACCGAGCGCAGTGAGGGGATCCGGTAGGGCGGCATCTCCAGATAGAACGGAAGCAGCGGGCCGGATCGGCCGCGCCCGATCCGGGAGAAGGCCCACGCCGCGGCCATGGCCGAGACCGCGCCGAGTAGGTAGAGCCCGAACATCACCAGGCCCTGCGCCCCGACCGGCCCGACTCGGGTGTCGGAGTCGACCAGCAGGCCGATCAGCAGCACGTAGACCGGCAGCCGGGCCGAGCAGGTCATCAGCGGTGCGCCCATCATGGTCGCGATCCGGTCCCGGGCCGATGGCAGCGTGCGGGTGGCCATGATCCCCGGCACCGCGCAGGCCAGTGAGGACAGCAGGGCCACGAACGCCCGGCCCTCCAGCCCGGCCCGGCTCATCACCCGGTCCATCAGGAAAGCGGCCCGGGCCAGGTAACCTGTGCCCTCCAGCAGCGAGATCATCAAGAACAGCAGCGCGATCTGAGGCAGGAAGACCAGGACGCCGCCCACGCCGCCGAGCAGCGCCCCGGAGACGAAGCTGGACAGCCAACCGATGCTGATGTAGGCGTCGGCCAGCGACCCGAGGTAGCCGAAGAACGACTCGACCCCGTCCTGCAACGGCGCGGCCACGGTGAAGATCACCTGGAAGAAGGCGAACATGGTGACGAAGAAGATCACCGTGCCCCAGACCGGATGCAGCAGCACCGCGTCCACCCGTGCGGTCCGCGCGTCGACCTGCGGCAGTTCGTAACCCGCCGCGTCGAGGACCGACGTGATCCAGCCTGACACCTGCGCCGGGCTGGTCGGCGGCAGCACCGCCGGGACCGACCAGCGGTCCGGCTCGGTCATCAGGTCCAACAGGACAACCAGATCGCGGGTCCGGCCGGCGATCACGCTGACCACCGGCACCCCCAGGGCGCGGTGCAGCGCAGCCTCGTCCACCGCGCCCTGACGGCGCGCCAATTCGTCGGTGAAGGTCAATACCACGCAAACCGGCAACTCGGTCTGCAGCACCTGCGCCAGCAGGCCCAGGGACCTCCGCAGGGTGGTGGCGTCCAGAGTGACCACGATCCCGCTGGGAACGTCGGCAGCGTCACCGGCCTCGGGGTCCAGCAGGTCGGTAACGATCTGCTCGTCCAGACTGATCGGGTCCAGGCTGTAGGTGCCGGGAAGATCCTCCACCAGTACGGGGCCGGCGCTGGTGGCCGCGACTCCCTGGTAGCGGGCGACGGTCACTCCGGGATAGTTGCCCGTCTTGGCCCGGAGCCCGGTCAGCGCGTTGAACAGGGTGGTCTTACCCGAGTTCGGACTGCCGACCAGGGCGAGGCGGGCGCGGGTGAGGGTCTGGCCAACCGCCTTGCCCTGCCGGCTCACGGGGTGGCGTCGACGTCGATCAGCTGCGCGTGCGCCCGGCGCAGTGCGACCTCGTAGCCGGCGATTCGAAAAATCACCGGATCGGCCATCGGCGCCCGCCGCAGCACCTCCACGTCGGCGCCGGGAGCGAAACCGAGGTCGAACAGCCGGCGGGCGGCGGTCGGAGCACCGTCGTCCCGCACACTCAGCACGGTTCCGGTGCGACCCGGCGGGAGGTCAGCCAGGGTGGCGGGACGTTGGTCGCCGCGGACCGCCCGGGAGGTGATCACCCGCTGGCCTAGCATGGCCGAGACGATCGACACGCTCATCCTCCACGTTCATAGGCTGCCCTTGCCTTACGTAGGTAAGGCTAGGCTTCCTGCGGGGGTTGTCAATGCCGAACGGGCAAACAGTGGCTTAGGTCACTCGACGGACAGATCTAAGGGCTGGACGAATCTCGGGCCGGACCCACCTGGATCGCTTCCTGATCGGCCCGGGTCAGCCGGGTACCGCCGGCGCTGTGGGTCTCCCGTCCCGCCGGTCCGTTGATGACGCGGACAATGCATCCTGGCACCACCCCGTGCCGCTCGAGCCGGTCCAACGTGTCGGGCTCGGCGTCGGAGACCCGGAGAACGGTGTAGGTGTCGGGCCCGGCCCCGACCAGCGGGCGCGCGCCCCGCGGATGCGGGACCGTGCCGTCGGCGGCGGGAATCGGGTCACCGTGCGGGTCGGCCACCGGGCGGCCCAGCAGGTCGTCGATCCGTTCGATCAACGTCTCCGACACCGCGTGCTCCAGCCGCTCCGCCTCCTCGTGCACCTCCCGCCAGCCGTAGCCGAGGGTGCGGACCAGGAACGTCTCGATCAGTCGGTGGCGGCGGACCATGGCCACCGCGTACGTGCGGCCGGTGGCGGTCAGGGTGACCGGGCGGTACGGCTGATAGTGCAGTAATCCCTGGCCGGCCAGCCGGCGTACGGTCTCCGACACATTGGCCTGGCTGGTCTGGAATCGCTGCGCCAGCGCCTTGGTGGTGATCGGGGGACCGCCCCACTCCGTACCCGACCAAATCGCCTTCAGATAGTCCTGGGCCACCGGGGTGATGTCGCTGACGTCCGGACCGGCGGCCACGCGGCCTACGGTAACGCGCGCTCAGGCGGTCCCGGTCACGGTGAGCACGATCAAGGCGACGTTGAGGACGACGATCAGTCCGAGCACCACCCAGGCGACCAGCCGCAGCGCCGCGGTGTTGGCGTAGCGCCCCATCAGCGTGCGGTTGCCGGTCAGCACGACGAGGGGGATCAAGGCGAACGGGATGCCGATGCTGAGCAGGACCTGACTGAGCACCAACGCCCAGGTCGGGTTCCCGGCCAACCCCAGCACGATCAGGGCCGGGATCAAGGTGATCGCCCGGCGGGTGAGCAGGGGAATGCGGACGTGCAGCAGGCCGGCCATGATCGTGGATCCGGCGTAGCAGCCGACCGAGGTGGACGCCAGTCCGGAGGCCAACAGACCGACCCCGAAGGCGATCCCGATGCCGGGGCCGAGGGTCGAGGTGATCGCGGCGTAGGCACCCTCGATGCTGTCGGTGCCCTGCTGGCCGCGCAGGCTCGCCGCGGCGAGCAGCAGCATGGCGATGTTGACCGAGCCGGCGATGACCAGGGACGCGATCACGTCGACCCGGGTGGCCCGGAGCAGCCGGGTCAGGCCGATGCGTTCCAGACTCGTGCCGTGCCGGTCCCGGGCCAGGGCGGAGTGCACGTAGATGGCGTGCGGCATCACCGTGGCGCCGAGCATGCTCGCCGCGAGCAGCACCGTCGGCGTGCCGGCGAACCGAGGGACCAGGCCGGCCGCGGTGTCGGTCCAGGACACCGGGCTGACGAACAGGCCGGCGACGAAACCCACGGTGATGATGGCCAACAGTCCGATCACCACGAACTCGAACGGCCGCTGGCCGCGCCGCGACTGCACCGCGAGCAGCAGCATCGAAACCACGCCGACGATCAGGCCGCCGAGCAGCAGCGGGACGTCGAAGAGGATCTGCAGCGCGATCGCCCCGCCGATCACCTCGGCCAGGTCGGTGGCGGCGGCGACGAGCTCGGCCTGCGCCCAGTACAGCAGCCGGACCGGCCGGGAGGTGAGCCGGGCGCCGAGGATCTCCGGCAAGCTCGTGCCGGTCACCAGACCGAGCTTGGCCGAGAGGTACTGCACCAGCACCGCCATTCCGTTGGCGGCGACCAGCACCCAGACCAGCAGATAGCCGTACTGCGCGCCGGCGGTGAGGTTGGCCGCGACGTTGCCTGGGTCGACGTAAGCGATCGCGGCCACGAACGCCGGTCCCAGCAGCCGCAGCAGGGAGGGGCTGCGCGTCGCCCGCGAATCCGTGGTCGCGGGTGCGGAAGGGGACCGGGTGCTCACGAAAGTTAAGCTACCTGAACTCTGACCGCTCCGGGGTCCGTCGTGAGGAAACCCGCAAAACCCGACGCTCGTCGAGCTCCGCTGCTCCTCGCTGAGCGCGCGAAGCGCCACCCGTCCTGCACGAGCGTCGGATTCTGCGGGTTTCTCGGGTCGGCGGCCGGCGAAGTCGCGAATCCGCGGTGCGGCCTCAGCCGGTGATGTCGATCCTGCCGTCCTCGGCGACCGTAAATCCTGGAGTGAATGCCGCCTCCCACAGGTGCCCGTCGGGATCGGCGAAGTAGCCCGAATAGCCGCCCCAGGGCGCCCGCTGAGCCGGCTTGACCAGCCGAGCTCCGGCGTCGACCGCCTCGGCCAGCACCACGTCGACGGTGGCCTCGTCTGCGTAGTTCAAGGCCAAGGTGATGCCTCGGTAGGCGGGCAACGGCTCGGCCGGCAGTCCCACGTCGGCAGCAAGGTCGGCGTCTCCGAACAATCCCAGCCAGGTTCCCGACGTCTTGAACCAGACAATGCCGGCGGCGAGGTCGCCCCGCTGATCCCAGCCCAGGGCGCGATAGAAGGTCGCGGATCGGCTGAGGTCAGCCACTCCGAGGGTGACGATGGTGAAGTTCGGCGAGATACCCATGTTGACACCGTGACAGATGACGGCGACAGCTGCTCGGGTCCTGGCCCACGCTGTCGGCCCGGCGCAGAGCTGCGCGGGGCTGCTGGTGTCGGGCGGTGGTAGGGACCCGGTGGTACGGATAGAGCCGTGATCGAGGTGGTGGGAATCGGCGCCGACGGCTGGGACGCTCTGGCGCCGAGCTCGCGAGCGCTGGTCCTGGACGCCGAGGTGCTGCTGGGCGGCGCCCGAATGCTGGCCCTGGTCCCCCCGATTGAGGGGCAACAGCGGCGGGAGTGGCCGAGTCCGCTGCGGGCCAACCTGCCCGGTCTGCTCGAACGCTACGCCGGGTGTCGGCTGGTCGCACTGGCCAGCGGCGATCCGTTGGTGGCCGGGATCGGGGTCACCCTGGTCGACTTGCTCGGTGCCGATGCGGTCCGGATCCACCCCGCCGTGTCGTCGGTAGCGCTGGCCCGGGCGCGGATGGGCTGGGACGCCGCCACCGTCGACGTCGTCCGGATCGTCAGTCCCACCGCGACCGAACTCCACGCCCGGCTCGGACCGGGCCGGCGGATCGTGGCGTTGTCCCGCGACACCGGCAGCCCGGCCGCCGTGGCGTCGTTGCTGGTCGAGGCCGGGTTCGGGTCCAGTGTGTTGACCGTGTTCGGTGACCTCGGCACCCCCGCCGAGTCACGGTCGGAAACCCTCGCGGCCACCGGGGTGGCCGATCCGCCGGCGCTCAACCTGGTCTGCGTCGAGTGCGTCGCCGGTTCCGACGTCGATTCCTACTCGACGGTGCCCGGGTTGCCCGACAGTGCGTACGAGCACGACGGCCAGCTCTCCAAGAGACTCGTCCGGGCCGCCGCCCTGGCCCACCTGCGGCCGGCCCGCGGGGAGCTGCTGTGGGACCTCGGTGCCGGCGCCGGCTCGGTGTCCATCGAGTGGTGCCGGGCGGCGGTCGGGGCGCGGGCGATCGCTATCGAACGAGACCCCGGCCGTGCGGCGCGGATCGGCCGGAACGCCCGGCGGCTGGGGGTGATCGGGGTGCAGACGGTCACCGGCGTCAACGCCGACGCCCTGACCTGGCTGCCCCCACCGGACGCGGTCTTCGTCGGCGGTGGCGCCACCGCCGAGCTGCTGCGGACGGCCCTGAGCGTGCTGGGGCCCGGCGGCCGGCTGGTCGCGCACGCGGTCACGGTGGAGACCGAGGCGTTGCTGCTGGATCTGCACGGGTCCCTTGGAGGCGACGTCAACCGGATCGCGGTGGACCAGCTGCACCCGATCGGGCGCTTCCGCGGCTGGGAGCCGGCCCGGGCCGTCGTCCAGTGGAGCCTGGTCAAGGATCGGTCCGCGTGACCGTGCACTTCGTCGGGGCCGGTCCCGGGGCAGCTGACCTGCTGACCGTGCGCGCGGTGCGCCTGCTGCAGAGCTGCCCGGTCTGCCTGTACGCCGGCACCTATCTCGACGACGCGGTGCTGGCGCACTGCCCGCCCGGCGCCACCCTGATCGACAGCCAGCACCTGGACCTCGACGCCATCACCGGGCACCTGGTCTCGGCCCACGAGCAGGGCGCAGACGTGGTCCGGTTGTGTTCGGGCGACCCGTCGCTGTATTCGGCCCTGAGCGAGCAGACCCGCCGCCTGGACGCCGCCGGGGTGCCCTGGGACGTGACCCCGGGCGTCCCCGCGTACGCCGCCGCGGCTGCCCGGATCGGCCGCGAACTGACCGTGCCCGAGGTGGCGCAGACGGTGATCCTGACCCGGACGCAGGCCGCGTCCACGGCCATGCCGGAAACCGAGTCGCTGGCCTACCTGGCGGCCAGCCGGGCCACGCTGGTGCTGCACCTGGCCATCCGCCGCACCCGTGAACTGGCCGCGGGGCTGAGCCAGGCGTACGGCGGCAACTGTCCGGCGGTGGTGGTCGCGAACGTCTCACAGTCCGGGGAGCTCGTGCTGCGCGGCACGCTGGCCGATATCGCCGACGCCGTCGAGACGGCCGGGCTCCGCCAAGCTGCGGTGATCCTCATCGGGCAGGCCCTGGCCGCGGAGGGTGCGGAGTCGCACCTGTACGGCGCGCGGCAACGTCAGCCCGGGTCAGGAACGAACGAGATGTCCGATCGTGCACCGGGTCCGGCCAGTCCTCGGTGAAGTTCGGAGCGCACGTCCGCAACGGGCGGTCGAACAAAATCTGCGCGTGGCCGCCTGCTGGAGTCACACTGACCCGGGGACCTCGGCCGCCAGCTCGGCTTCGACCGCCGCGCCCAAACCGGCCAGCCAGGCCAACGGGTCAAAACCGGATGTGGGGGCCCCGTCCGGATTCCAGACGCGTTCGTCGAGTTCGCTGGTCGCAAACTCCGGCTCCACGATCGGCTCGGGACTGAGCCGCACCCCGCCGCCCCGGTCGGAGAGCTGACGGACGGCGCGGACCAGTTCGGCGGGGTCGTCGGGGACCAGCCCGGGCGACAGACCCAGCCGGCCGGCGATCAGCGCCCGGCGGAAGGCAACCACCTCAGCCGGGCGGCCGTCGCTGAGGCGCTCGTCGAACACCACGACGGCGAGGGAGGCGTCGAAGCTGAGCCCCCGCCGCCACAGATGGGTACCTCCGGTCATCGCCCAGGCGTCGTCGACCACCACGTTGGTCACGTCCAGGTGCAACGAGCGTCCGGGCCCCGTGGTCGGATCGAACAGGGCCAGCCGGTCCCCGGCCACCGCCCGGAGCGCGCCCACCGCCGCGAGCGCGTCGTGGTCGCGAACCCGGTGCAATGAGGTCGGTGTACCGGGGACGAGGTGGCGCGGCAAACAGAGCAGGACCTGCAGGACCGGGTTCGCGGCCACCCGGTCCACCAACGCCGACCACACGGTGAGCGCGTCGTCGCCCTCCCCCGTGGTCAGCGCATCCAACGCCGGCGTCTCGACGTAGACGAAGTCCTGAGCCCCGCTCAGCCGGTCGGCCAGGGCCGTCGCCGCCTCTCGATAACCGCTCCGCGCCCCCAGCAGGCGCCGGTTCACGGCGCGGACGATGCTGTCGGCCGGGTCGCCGACCACGGCCGGCAAGGGCACGCCCAAGCCGGAGAGCCAGGTCCGGATCTGGTCCAGCGCGGCGTTCCACGGGTATCCGTCGGTGCCGAGCGCGTTCAGGGCCTCGATCAGGAAGGGCTCGGCCTCAACCCCGAAGCCGACCGTCCGCAGCGTTGCCGCCCACGAACCCGGCACCGTCGGCGGGTCCGGTACCGGCAACGGGTCGCCGGCCGCTACGGCCAACTCCGGGGTGCTCCCGGCCAGCCGCTCCCGCAGGATCTCCGCCAGGCCGACGGCCGCCGGCCCGCGCAGCCGCGCACCGCCGCCGTGTCGTTCGTCGTCGGCCGGGGCGCCGGGGTGGCCGGTCTGGTGGGTGGGCACCTCGTGGTGCGCGCCCAGCGGCCGGACGGCGGCGACGGCCCCGTCGGCCACCGTGTCGCTCAGCACGACCGCGGCCACCTCGTCGCGGGACTGGGTGGGCAGCGGAGCCCCGACGCCGGTCAACCGAGCCAGTCCGGAGCGGGATACCTCGCTCACGTCCGCGCCGGTGGCGGCGAGGGCGGCCGCGTCCTCACCGCCCCGCCAGCCGTTCCACGCCGGCTCGGTGAGCAGCACGCGGTCGGCACCGTCGAGTGCTGGACCTACGGTCCCGTCGGCCCAGGCCGTCGCGGGGACACTTGCCGGGTCGACCAGCGCCGGCGGGACCCCGAGGGCGACCAGGCTGCTGCCCGCGGCGAGGCCGCCGGAGGGAACCGCCCCGGCGCCGAACTCCAGGCCCGGTTCGCAGGCCAGTACGGTCCCGGTCACCGCGGCCAGATCGACCAGGGCTCCCCCGACGGGCCCTGGTCGCTCCAGCCGAACCTCGGGATAGCGGGTCGCCCCGCGGGCGGTGACGACCTGCAGGTCCAGCCCCAGACTGTTGCCGGGCTCGACCGCCCCGTCGGCGAGCCGGACGACCGCGCGGGCCGACCCGGCCGGATCAACCCGCCCGCCACCGCCGGCGCCGCGGAGGTGCCGGCCGGTGTCGGCGTCGAAGTATTGCGGCCAGACCCGCACCCAGGAGCCGGCCCGGCTCGGCTCCAGGGCAACCTCGACCAGCACTCGCTGGCCGGTGACCGTGCCGCCGTCGGCGGACCCGCCACCGATCAGCGGCGTCACCGTTACCGCCGTCCCGGGCAGAGCGTCCGGCGGGTCGATGTCGGGCCCGGCCGGTACGGTCAGCTCTCCGGCGGCCCGGTCCAGGACCGGCGCGACGAGTTGAGCCGGCCCGGCGGCCAACACGTCGGCCAACGCCCCCAACGCCTGATCGGCGGTGGCCAGCAGCACCGTGTCCGTCGCGGTCGTGGTGGCCCGGGCCACCAGTGCGCGGGTCGAGGCCCGGGCCTGGTCGGCCGCCCGGCCGCTCGCCGCGTCGCCGGCTTCGGCTGCCGCCACCCGGGCCTGCCCGAGCAGGTGTCGTTCGACATCGACGATCCCGATCCGGACGAAATCGCGGGTCAGGCCGCCGACGGCACCGCTGGGCCACAGGTCGACGGTGTCGGCGTACGCGCCGGCGGGCAGCAGGGCCACGCGCGGTAGCGGGGCGTCGTCCTCCGCTCCCGCGGTCAGGGCCACCGTCGCGGCCCCGCTGCCTGCCCCCCGCGTCCGGACCGGGCCGGCACCGGTCAGATTCTGGTCGGCCAACCGGGTGAGCACAGCCTCGGCGACCGGCCCTTCGTCCGCCCCGACCAGATGTATGCGGAGTCCGGCATCGGCGGTCGCCGTACGCTGGCTGACCCCGTTCGCCCACAGGTTGGTGAAGCTGCCGGCGAGCCGCGCCCACCAGGCCGCCACGGCGCCCGGGTCGATCGCTCGGCCGCGGTGGTCGAAGGCGTACAGGGTGGCGTCGGTGGCCGCGTCGACGTGCAGCAACACCTCCCGGCTGCCCGCGAACGTTCCCGGCCGCTTGAGGTCGCTGATCGGCACCCGGGCGTTACCGAGCAGACCAGCGGTTTCGACCAGTCCGAGGTGGCCGGCCTTGTCGGCGACGGCGTCGTCGACCTCGGGTCGGATCAACGCCAGCACGGTGGCCAAGGTGGCGGGGTTTTCGGGCAGGGCGAGGGCCAGCGTCCGCAGCCGGGCCCGCGTCGGTACGGTCGCCGCGGCGCTCGCGTCGGCGGGCGGGACATCGGACAGCAGCGCACCGAGCCGCGCCTCCACCTCGGGGAGCAGCCGGAACGTCGCCACCAGGGCACCGGTCGTGAACGGGGCAGTGCCGGCCGGTCCCCGCAACCCGGCCAGCACCGGCGGCAGCGGGTCGGTGGCGACCAGCAGTGAGAGCAGACCCCCGGCGGGCGGCAGCCAGTCCGTTCCAGCGGGAATGGTGACGGCGACGCCGAGGTCGGCGGCCGGGGCCGGCAGGGTGACGTCGGTGGAGAACCAGGGCCCCAGGGTGGGTGCCGCCAAGCCCAGCGAGCTCGGTTCGGGAGTGAGGGCGGTCATGGCAGCCGCATGGCGGGGCTCGGGGCCGACGACCGACCGATCGGGTCGGTGACGACCACTCGGTACGCGGTGCCGGCCGGGACGTCGGACTCGGCGTCGGTCACGTCGAAGCTGCCGGTCGGATCGGCTCCGCGTCCGACCGGCGGCGGTGCCTGGCCCGGTGTCGAGCGGAGCAGGCGGAGTGCCTCCCCGGGCCGCTGCCGGTACACGTCGACCGCGTAACCGGTGGTGGCGCCCGGCGCCAGCGACTCGGGTTGGGTGAACCGGACGTGCACGGCGTCGGCTTCCCGGACGACGACCAGGTCGCTGACCGGCGCGGGAGGGTCGACCGGGGTGGTCACGGTCGAGACCGCGGCGCAAGGGCGGGACCACTCGCCCGCCGGTCCTCCACCGGGCGCCGGCGGGCCCTGCACCTCGACCCGCCACTGGTAGCGCAGCCACGGCCGTAACGAGTCGCGTGGACCCCGCAACCCGGAGCCGGTGTCGGTGACGTGGAACCGCTGCTGGCCGTTCGTCGGGGGATCGGCCAGGCCTTCGGCGACGATCGGCATCAGGGCGGGTTCGGTGCTGGCGGTGGCGCGTCGGAGTCGGTAGGCCACCGCCGGCGTCGGCCCGACCGGAACGTCCACGGTGATCGTGGCGTGCACGTTCCCAGTCGCGTCACCGCTCGGTCGGACGGTGATGGCGGGTACCGCGGGAACCAGGGCGTTCGGTACCCGCCGGGGCAGCAGCGGTGAGGTTGGGAAGTCCGACTCCACACTCGCGGTGCTCATCGACACCACTCGATAGAGGACCAGAACGGCCAGTGAGCCGGAGAGGGTGTGGGTGAACCGGGTGGTTCCGCTACCGGCCCGGGGCAGTGGGTCCCGGGTGAGCTGCTGCCACCAGCGGCGCGGCAGCAGCACCTTGTGCGCGTCCCACACCGCCCCGCGAGCCGGGTCGTCGGCGGTCTGCGCCAGCGCGGCCAGCAGGTCGGCGGCCTGGTCGACGGTCGGGGCCTGCCCGGCGTCGCCCGGTGCGCCCCCGCCGGCGGCGATCTCGGCGAGCTTGGCCCGCAGAGTTGTCTCGTCGGCCACGAAGATCCGGAAGTACGCCTGGTCGGGGGTGCTGGTCCAGCTCAACGTGGTCTCGGCCCGCCCGGCGGCGTCGGGGCGCGAGGTGTAGGTCAGGGTCGGCGGCAGCGTCACCGCGACCGGGGGCCGGGGGTCGTGCAGGGTGGCGGTCCGCGGCGGCGAGGGTTCCGATCGCACCCCGGCGCTGTCACGCCAGTGCGCGACCACCGTGACCGTGTCGCTGCGGGTGGGCAGCAGCGCCGGACCTGGCAGCTGCACCACCAGGGTCTCCGGCGGGAGGGTCGGATCGGCGAGCGGGTGAGCCGTCACTGCCGGAACGCCGCCAGCGGTCGTCGCGCTGAGCTCCAGCTCGCTCAGCAGCCGGCCACCGGCGGGCAGCCCGCGCAGTGGGGGGACCGCGACCTCGACCCGGACGACGCCGGCCAGCGGACCGCTCGTCGGCGGTGAAGCGGTCACCGGCTGCCGGGTGGTCAGGGTCAGTACCGGTGCCGGCGGCCGCGGCCGGACGCCGGTGGGAAACCCGCGCCGGGTCCACGCCGACCAACGCCCGAACCAGTCGAGCTGAGCCACCTGCCAACCGCCGGCGCGCTCGTCGACGGCTCGGTCGTGCAACACCCCGTCATCGGGACCGAACGCGGTCTCGCTGCGACCCGCCGTCAGCAGCCGTCCGCGACCGGCCTCATCGGGGGGATTGCGGGCCGCCATCACCGCTGCGCCCGGCTGCGCCAGCGCCGAAGCCAGACCTGCCCCGGGCACCAGGTCACCGAGCGTCGCGATCAGCTCGCGGCTGGCCTGCGGGGCCGTGCCGGGGAGCCAGACGCCGCGACCGGTGGCGTCCAACCCGGTGACGTCCACGCCCGGGGCGGCCGGCACGTCCAACGGCCGGCCGACCGTGGCGGCCAGCACGACCCCCAGCACCAGGTGATCGTGGGTCGCCAGACCGGGTGCCGCGTCGATCAGGTCGGACACCCCCAGCCCGTCGACCAGCCGCTTCACCGCCTCGGTCGCGTCGTCCACGCGAGCTCCCGCGGGGAGCGTGCTGCGCCAGCCGAGGCGGTCGATGGACTTCCAGTCCGGGGCGAACACGGCGTCCACCCGGTACAGCACGATCGTGTTCGGCTCGGGGTCGGCGCCGTCGACGCCCAAGAACCCCAGCCAGCGGGCGAGCCCCGGGTCGACCGCGGCCTGCAGCACTTCGGGCAGCAGCAGCCGCGTCGACGTGCCGAGGCTCCGTCCGGTCGCGTCGAGGATGGGCTCGACCGCGCTGAGACCGGTCTGCGGGGCTGAGACGTCGTCGATCAGGCGTTTCAGGACGGGACGGAGGTGCTCGGCCAGTTTGACCACCCGCATCGCCTCGGCGTCCGGCTCAGCCGGAGGGCAGGCGGCGGGTCCGGCCACGGTCGGTGACTCGTGCAGGCCGAACCGGGTCGGCGCACCGGCTTTGGCCCGATCGACCCCGCGGGGATACCCGTCGGCCGTGGCGGCGTAGCGAGCACCCGGCCCGGTCGGCAGCTCGATCACGGTGTGCAGGTCGCCCTTGGTCACGGTCGCGGCCGGCAGCCAGGTCAGGCCCGTCACCGTTCCGGTGCCCCTGACCACCAGTCGTTCCAGGTGCGAGGCGTAGACGTCGAACGGCGGCCGGGAGGAGACGGCGACCGTGGCGTCGCCGCCGGGAGTGGCGACCATTCCGCGCAGGCTCAGCCCGCCGGTAGCCCGACCGCCGGGTTTGGCCTCCAGCCGGGCCCAGCAGCAGATCTCGCCGGTCGGGAGGGTCCCGGTCACCGGGTTGTCCGGCGTAACGAAGAACGGGGGAGTGCGGACCGCACCCCGATCGTCGACCCAGGTCACCTCCGTGCGTCCACGGCGCTGCACGTCCGACCACCGCCAGACCTGCTTGCGCACGATCAGCGGGGCCACCGGCAGCCCGAGCAGCGGATTGGTCAACACCCGGTAGTGCAGTCCGTCGACCAGGTGGGTGTCGGCCCGGGCGTCGAGGGCCTGGCCCGACATCGCCCAGGACGGACTGAGCTCGGTGATCACGCGCCGGCCTCCTGATAGATCGTCCGCGGAACGGCCAGAGCAGTCCGGTGGCCGACTGTGCTGGTGCTCGTCTGCACGCCGAACCGGTCGGTCACGGTCCGGGTCAGGGTCAGCGTCAGCGGGGCGGCGAACGGAGCCTCGGCGGGCACCGGCACCGCGACCGCCACGGGTGCCGCAGGGGCGAGCAGGACCCGGGTGCCGGACTCGTTGCGGCGGCGCTGGAGCAGGGTGCGGCCGCCGTAGTCGGCGCCGGTGACAGCGAGGGCGGTGCGGCCGCTGCGGACGATCGGCTCGGGCAGTTCCAGCACCACGCCGGCAAGCAGCCACGCCGCGCCCGCCCGTTGCCACAACACACTGGTCCGGCCGTCCGCCGTCACCGGCCACGGGTCGAGCCCGGCCGCGCTCAGCGCGGCGTCGAGATCGCTCGACCCGACCACGAACCCGGCCGGCAGCGGACCGCTGACGATCGCGTCACCGGCGATGAAGGGAGCCGGCTCGGTCAGCCCGAAGCCGAGGGCGGTGAGGATCTCGTCCACGTTGCGATAACGCGACGCCTGGAAGTGCGCACGCGAGATCACGGTCTCCTCCGCGGCCGGCTCCTCCGCCGGCGTACACATCACGGTGAGGTCGTACCAGGCGCCGGCGACCAGGTCGGCCGAGACCGTACCGGTCGTGCCGCCCAGGCTCGGTTCGTCCAGGCAGGGTGCGGCCCGGATTCCCTCCAGCAGCCGCCGTTCGCCGCTCGAGCGATAGCCGTCGAACAGCGGCCCCCACGCCACCAGCAGCGGCTCGTCAGCCGGGTGGTCGGCGCCGGCCAGCGACCCGGGCGGCGGGTCGGTCCGCCGCAGTCGCAGACCGAGTGCGCGACCGTACAGCGCGGCGAGCTGGTCGGTGTGGTCCACGCTGAGGTGGACCAGCAGGTCGTCGTCGCGCAGGTGCGGGGCCGAGCCGGTGTCGGGTTCGAAGGCGAGCAGGTAGCGAATCAGCGACCGCGGGTCGAAGGCGTGCTCGTCGACCAGTTCCGCCGGCGGCGTCCCGTCGGCCAGCGCTGTCGCGGCGGTCCGGAAGCGGTATTCCACCGACGCTGCGTCTTGCCAGTCTGCGTCCGCGGGCACGTCGGGCGGCTCGGGGGCGTCCTCGCTGCGCACCCAGCCCTGCCACTGCCAGCTGACCCGCAGGGTGTAGCCGGTGGCTGGGGAGAGCAGATCCCGCTGAGCCGGGGTGGGGGCGTCCGGGTCGCCGAGGGCGTGGTCGCCGATCAAACCGGTGAGGTCGGCCACGAACGCCGCGTTGGCGTCAGCGAGGGCCGCCGCGCCGGCGCTGATCCCGCAGAACCGGGCCACACCCACTCCGCCGGCGTCGTGACCGTCGGTACCGGCCCACTCGCGCACCCGGACCGACCGGTAGCGCTCGCTCGACCGTTCCGGGGTGTAGCGGACCAGACTGCACTGGGATCTGCCGGTGCTGACGGTCTTGAGGACGTCGGGCGACCACGGCTTCTCCGGACCGTCCACCGGCTGCCCGGAGACGACCGGGAATCTCGAGCTCGGCTCAGGTTCGGTCTGCTCGTCCCCGCCCTGATCATCGGGGTGGACGTTCCAGCAGATGCCCACCAGGGCGGTGGTCGAGCCGGCCATTGGGTTGGTGCCGATCCGGACCGATTCGAGCTGCCCCCCGGCGTCGCGGAGGACGACGTCGAGCAGCGGCCCGGCGTCGGCGTCGGCCACTGCGCGGTCCACCACGGTGCCGTCGCGGCGGCGGCCCGTGACTTCGGAGAACCCGTCGTTGAGTACGAGGGTGACCCGGACCGCCGCGGTCGGTTCCGGCAGCACGCAGAACAGGCCACCCTCGGGCACCACGATCGTGCGTTCCCGGTCAGAGGTCAGACCAGTCGTCGTGGGTCGAGCCACGTTCACCGTGACCCGGCCCAGGGCGAGACTCTGGGTGATGGGCCGGTCGGGCTTGTCCACGTAGGTGCTGACCGCTTCGCAGCTTCGCCGGGACGGGTCGCGGGGGCCCGACGGGCGCTTCCCGAGGTCCCGGCAGACCACCAGCAGCAGCTCCGGCTCGACCACGTTCGGCGCTGGGACGCCGCGCAGCTCGGTGGTGCGCTGGACGAAGCCGTACCGGTCCAGGGTGGCCAGCCACCAGACGTCGTCGCCGAAGCCGCCGGCCCCGACGTGACCGGGTCTCAGGCTGAGTCCTCGTGGGGCGAGCAGGGGCACGGCCAGATCGAGGGTCCGGCCGAACGCCCGTTCCCGCGCGGTCAACGCGAATCCGAGCTGCAGCGGGGCCGCGGGGACCGGCGCCGTCCGGAACCGCACCGAGGAGATGCCGGTCCGCCGGCCCGACCCGCCGGGCAGGCAATGCCGCCGCGGCCGCAGCGGCGGGTCGCAGAGTCGGCCGGGGGTGCCGGCCGGGTCGCCGTCGGTACCGGCCCCGCCCTCGGTCAGCCAGTGCGTCCACGGGGCGGGGTTCCAGGCCAGCAGGGCGAGGACCATCCCCTCGTCGGCCGAGACGGCGACGTCGCCCTCGGCCAGCACACCCGGTCGGTAGGTAGGCATCCACCAGCCCGACGCCAACGGGCCGGTGAGCGCCGTCTCGCCGTCCGGGACCAGGTCGACGCCGGTGAGCCGGTAGGCGTACTTCAGCTCGCTGGTACCGCTCCACGGCGGCGCGGCGGGCCCTCCCCCCGGGGTGAAGGCGGAGTCCGCGGGCAGGTGGACCTCCAGGTGGTGGGTGAACTCGATCACCGGCACCGTGTCGGGCCAGACCGTCTCCTCAGGTCCCGGCGGACCGGGGACTGCGAGGGCGGTGGTCGATCCGCGGCGGTCGGTCAGCGACACCTTGCCGATCGGCGGCGGGGGCGGCGGGGCCTGCGGGGTGAGCGAGTCGCCGACCTCCACTCCGACGCAGCCGGAGATCTCGAAGAAGAACAGCGACACCGAGCCGCAGAACTCCCCGGCCAGGTTGACCCGGACGCCGTCGTCCTCCCAGATCGTGCACACGATCCGGCCGGTGGCCGAGATCGAGAGGATCACCAGATCGAGGGTGCCGTGCACCATGATCCCGCCCTTGAGCAGGAAGGGGTTGGTGCCGAAGCCGACCAGGATCAGCGCCCCCGCCTCCAGCTTGATCGGCCCGGCCGACCAGCGGATCTCGAAGCCGGCCCCGAAGCCGACGCAGAAGCCGTCGAAGCTGAAGTCGGGGTCACCGCCCAAACGGTGCAGCTGGTGCTCCTCCACCATCAGATAGGAGAAGGCTTCGACGTCGAGGGTGTCGGGGAGCAGCACGATGCTGACGGGATCCCCGGGCCGGCCCTCGTCGGCCACTCCGTCCGAGCCGATCCGGACGAAGGCGTCTCGACCCGGCGTGGTCGGATAGGGGAAGTAGCCGTCGATCGGGATCAGCAGTTCCAACACCTTGGGAATGACGTAGCGGCCGCGGACGCCGACCAGCACAGCCTCGTCGTCGATCGCCACCAGTCCGAGGATTTCCAGGCTGGGGTCGTCGCTCGTGCCGGCCGTGGTCGGGGTGATGGCGGGCTGGCGCACCAGTTTGGCGTCGATCCCGAAGATCACCGTGGGGTCGGGGAAGGCGACCACGAACATCCCGGTGGCGTTGAAGGTGAACGCCTGGTCCGGCAAGGTGCCGACGATCATGCCCAGCCCGACCGCCCACTGGCCGCGTTCGGGGCCGAACTTGGCATCCGGCGCTACGTCGCGGTACCAGGCGATCTCGCGTCCGACCGGGTCGTCGTCGAAGCCGGTGGGCAACTGCCGGGCCCCGTTGCTGACGAACAGGCCGAGGAAGCCGAAGATGCCCAGTCCGGTCGCGGCGAGGGGAATGCCGACCGGGAGGAGCAGCCCGACCGAGATCGAGAGGTAGTCGTGCACGGGATCGAACGCCAGGGCCCCCATCGCCTTGGCCCCGACCGAAACCAGGTCGAGTTCGAGGGCGGCGGTGAACGCGCCGCCGTCGCCCACGGCCAGCCGGCCCTCCCCGGCGAGCACGCCGGGGATGTCGACGCTGACGCCGAGGCCGCGGAGCTCGGCGGAGAAGCCGCCGTCGCCGAAGGTAGCCCGGACCCGGGCGCCGGTGATGGCCACCACCCCGAGGTCGAGGGCGAACTCCAGGTCGAGCTCGAACCACGACGAGCCCACGCCCGCGCGGGAGGCGACCACCTGCAGCAGGTCGCCGAGCGGACCCGCCAGCTTCCAGCGACCGGGATCGGCCACCTCGAAGGAGACGTCGTCGAAGACCAGGCCGACCTTGTCGTACCAGGCATCCTCGCCGTCGTCGAATTCCAACCCGACGCCGCGATAGCGCACTCGGAAGGGACTGCCGTCGTCGGTGGCGAGGGAACCCAACCCGGACGCCTCGATGTCGAAGCCGACGGAGGCGGTGTAGTCCAGCAGCACCCGGGTGCGCGAACCGGTGGCACTGCGCAGGGATCGGGCACGGTACTCGGCTTCGGCGGCGTGGATGATCAGCTCGCCCTCCTTGGCCTTCGCGGTCAGGACGGCGGTGGCCACAGCCAGCGCCGTCAGCCGGACCGCCGATCCCTCCACCTCGCTCGGGTCGAGCCCGGCCAGCAGGGCCGGGGCCAGCGCCAAGGCCACGGCCACGAAGGTGGAGTCGACCGCGGCCAGGCCGAGGGGGTCGCCGGAGGAGGCGATCGACAGCGAGAACACCGTCTCCCCGGAGCGGGAATCGTAAGACCAGCGCCCGATCAGGGTGTAGACCTCGGTGCTGGTGGTGCCCGTCGGCTCCGAAGGCGCACGCACCGGCAGGGTGGTGTCGTGCCCATCGGGGTCGGGCATGGTGGTGACGTTGCTGGTGGCCCAGGCCAGGGTGAACTCGGCCCGGGTGGGAATGGCGTCACCCCAGCCGGTGACCGTCGGGGAGTCCCATTCCACCTCCAGCCGGATCAGGTAGGCCAGCCGGGGGTCGGCGGGCGGTGGCGGTTCAATGGCGTCCGCGCCGGGGATCAGGCTGCGACGCAGCGCGGGGTCGCGAAGTTGGGTGTCCTGCGGCGCCTGCTGACCGTCGGCCGGGGCACCGTCCGGCGGGGTGTAGGTGCCGCTGACTGCGTACACGTCGACCCGCCGGTAGGCCTCCCGGACGGGATGGGTGGTGACGTCGCCCCAGGAGGCCCGGGTGGCGTCGTCGTAGTCCAACTCGATCAGCCGGCCGGCCGACCGCTCGTGCTCCGGCAGGGGCGGTGACACCGCGCCCTGCGCCGCGAGGACCGGTCCGGTCGCCGGGTCCTGCTCGCCCCGAGACACCACGGTCCGACCGCTCAGCCAAGGGGTGACCGTGCCGATCCGGCGGGTGGCGAGCTGCGCGTTCTGCGCGTCGGTGCCGATGTCGCAGCAGTGCGCGAGGACCAGGAACGTCGCGCCCGGGAAGTATGCCGCCCAGTCGCTGACCGAGGTGGCGATCGCGCCGGCGGGGTTGCGCGGTGCGTAGACGCCCCAGCCCGCCGGGTCGGCGGTGTTGTAACCGAACCGGACCGAGAGTTGGCGGATCTCCGCCTCGCTCAGCGGGGGTGCCGGGGCTTCCGGCTCCAGCGGGGTGCCCAGCGCGACTGTCACCGCAGCCAGGGCGCCGCCGGGGAGGGTGACCGTGGGTCCGGCGAGGGTGGCTTGGCCGGTCGAGGCCTGAAGTAACGCCTCTCGGTGGAAAGGCGTCAGCTGATAGGTGGCCTCCACGCCGCGGACTTCGACCAGGGCGCCGGTGGCGTCGTGCACTCCGTCGGCGGCACCGATCAGCAGCGGGCCCTGCGCCAGCACCTCCACCTGGACCCGGCGGCTCCGGTTCTCGGCGTCGGTGAGGACCAGGGAGCGCGTGCCGACCTCCGAACCCGGTTCCAGGAGGAAGTCGTGCCCGGTCCGGGTCCGGGCGTTCGGCCCATTCCCGTAGCGCCACCGCAGCGCCGCCGAGCCCGGGATCGGGGTGCTGGCGTTGAACTCCAGCAGGTCGAGCGCGGCGGCGGACCCGGACACCGCGACCACGTTGGCGAGGTCGACGGCGCCGACGTGCACGACCACCTGCGGGGCGAAGGCCGGCTCGGACGCGTCGGGCGCGACGAAGGTATAGGTGGTGGGCTCGTCGGCGACCCGGTCGGGCAGGTCGTCCGCGTCGTCACCCGGCCCCCCCGTGCGGTCGGGCACCTCTTCGGAAAACCGGCCCTGCAGCGACTGACCCAGCGCAGCGGTGAACCAGCCGCTGTCGTCGGCGGGCACCGTGCGGCCGTCGGGCAACGTCCACTCTGCCTGGGGCCGGGTCGAGGTGCCGGCCGAAGCAGGGTTCAACGTGGCCCGCATCCGCGCCGTTTCCGGCGTGCTGTCGACGAACGGCACAGTCAGGGCGCGGTCGCTCCCCCCGGGGCGAGGGTGGTGTTCCACACCGTCGAGGAGCTGGGTGAAGTCGACCGCCGCGGCGTTGATCGGGGTGCGGCCCAGTTCCACCGAGACCGATCCCTGCAGTCCGGCCGGGTTGCCGAGCAGGACGTCGCGGACGCTGACGTTGACCTTGTCCACCAGGCTGCCATTGGGCGGCAGAAGCAGGGTCGCCTCCGCGATTGCGATCCCCTGCCAGCCCGGCGTTTGCCCCCGCTCGATGATCTCCGGTGGTGTGACCGACCGGGAGGCGTCGAAGACGAGCCGGTCGGCCACCATCCCGATGTCGGAGTCGCCGAAGAAGAAGCTGATCGGGTCGAAGGTCACCCGGACCACGGCTCCGGTCGGCGCGGCCGGGTCGAACGGGTCCGGCCAGTCCACGAACCGGAGCACGTCGCCGCCGCCGGACAAGTCGATCCGGACCACGCCGGAGCCGACGATCCGGACGTCGGTGCGGGTGCCGTCGGGGAGCAGGTGCGCGGGGGCGGCGGCCGCCGGGGGAACGAGCCGGGCCGGTTTCAGGCCGGGAACCGTGATGGCGATCCGGTCGACCACCAGGTCGAGGAAAGCGGCGTCGGCGGCGGGCTCCAGGATCTGCCCGGGCGGCGTCGGTATCCGGGTCCGGACCAGCCGGAACGGAAGGCCGGCGTTCAGCCCCGGCACCTCGACCGGCCAGTTCCGTAGGGCGGGAAATCCGAGGTCGGCAATCGGTTGGACCACGCCCTCGTGGACGAACGCCCCGGCACTGACGGTGGAGCGGTGCTCGACGACCGCGAGATTCTCTAGTTTCCCGGCCAACGCGTCGGGCAGGAGCGACTGGCTGCCGGGCCAGGGGGCGAAGAGGTCGAGCAACGTGATTCCACGAGTGGCCACGCCGTCTCACCTCCGTAGTGTGGTGCGCCTCACACTCTCGGCCTGTGATCAGCTTGGTCAATAATCCTGGCCAAATCGGAGTGGATTCTTAGGCCTTGTTCCGAAGATATGCTGACTATCCTCGGCGCTATTGGGTATCCGGGGCGCCTCCTTGAGTCGACGGCACCAAATAGGACTTTGGCCTCTGTGCGGCGTTCGGAGGAGCATGTGTGCTGGTGCTTCCGAGCTGTTCGTCCTTGACGACGGGAATGAGGTGAGGCGCATGTTCAACGACGACCCGCGGGAGTTCGTCGCGATGAGTTCCCGGCAGTGCCGTGAGCAGCTGCGCGGACAAACGGTCGGACGGCTGGCCTGGCAGGCGGCCGACGGACCCCAGATACTGCCGGTCAGCTATGCCTCTCACGGCGACAACCTGGTGTTTCGTACTTCGCCTTACGGCGTGCTGTCCGAACTCGTCCGGCCGACCGACGTGGCCCTGCAGATCGACGAACTCGATCAGCACCATCGAACCGGCTGGAGCGTCTTGGTGCAAGGTCGGGCGGAGGCGGTGGCCGAATCGGCGGAACTGGTGCAGCTGTGGGCGATCGACCAGATGGCGCCGTGGGCGCCCGGGGTGCGCAACCTGTTCATCCAGATCTCACCGCGTCGAACCACCGGCCGGGTGCTGACCCGGACCCGCCACCCCGAGGACCGCGAGCGGGCCCACTAGCCTGAACCGATGAACGCGCTGGTCGAGACGATCACCGATCAGGAGCGGTTGGGTCGCCTGCTTGCCGCCAACCGGCTCATCGTCAGTGAGCTGTCGTTGCCGGCGGTGCTGCGGCAGATCGTGGAGACCGCGCGCGTACTGGTCGGCGCGCGCTACGCCGCCCTCGGCGTCCTCGGCGCCGACGACCAGCTCGAGCAGTTCGTGCACAGTGGGGTCGACGCCGAAACGGCCGCCGCGATCGGTGAATTGCCTCATGGGCGCGGGGTGCTGGGTGCGGTGATCCAGCACCCCGAGCCGCTCCGGTTGCCGGTGATCGGCGACGACCCGCGCTCGGCCGGCTTTCCCGAACATCATCCACCGATGCGCTCCTTCCTCGGCGTACCGGTCCGGTCCCGTGAGGAGGTCTTCGGCAATCTCTACCTTGCCGACCGTCTCGACGAGGAAGACTTCACCGAACAAGACGAACGACTGGTGCTGGCCCTGGCCGCCACCGCCGGCATCGCGGTGGAGAACGCCCGGCTCTACGACGAGTCCCGGCGCAGCCAGGAGTGGTTGCGGGCCTCCGGCGAGATCAGCCGGGATCTGCTGGCCGCCGAGCAGAGCGAGCGGGACGTCCTGCGGCGGGTCGCCACCAGCGTGACCCGGCTGGCCGACGCCGATCTCGCCGTGATCGTTCTGCCCATCGCCGACGCCACCGACGCCGCCGAACCGGGGTTCCAGGTGGTGGCGGCGAGCGGCACCTGCGCCACCGAGCTGCTCGGCCAGTCCCACCGGGCGCAGGGGAGCCTGGCCGGCCAGGTGGTGCAGGAGCGGTGCGGGGTTCAGCTCGACGCCACCGCGGGTGGGCCGGACGTGTTCCTCGATCGGGCGGTCCCGGTGGGGCCGGTGATGGCGTTGCCGCTGACCGGTGAACGTCGCGCTCGCGGGGCCGTGATCCTCGGTCGGACCAAGGGCCGGCACCCGTTCACCCCGAGTGACGTGGCCATGGCGCAGGCCTTCGCCGGCCAGGCCGCTCTGGCGCTGGAGCTGTCCGACGCCCGCGCCGACCGGGAGCGGCTCTGCGTACTCGAGGACCGGGACCGAATTGCCCGGGACCTGCACGACCACGTCATCCAGCGGCTGTTCGCGATCGGGCTGAGCGTCCAGAGCATGGCGGGTGCCGTGACCGAGCTCGGTGGCTCCGGCGCCACGCCGGGTGCACCGGGTCTGCCCGACCGGCTGGGCCGTACGGTGGCGGAGCTGGACGAGACCATCGGCCAGATCCGGGCGTCGATCTTCGCGTTGCGGGAGAGTCCGGTCGGGCACGACTCGGTTCGCGGTTCCGCGCTGGAGCTGTTGACTGAACTGGCGCCGGTGTTGCCGCTGCGGCCCGAGATCAACTTCGACGGACCGGTGGACACTCTGGTCGGGCCGGCGTTGTTGGACGACGTCCGCGCCGTTCTCCGCGAGGGGCTGACCAACGTGGCCCGGCACGCGCAGGCCCGGTCGGTCGGCGTACGGCTGTCGGTGACGAACGGGTGGCTGTCGGTCCGGGTGCTCGACGACGGGGTCGGGTTGAGCCCGACCGCGACGCACAGCGGGTTGGCCAACCTCCAGGCTCGGGCCGAGCAGTACGGCGGGCAGCTGCGCGTGGGCAACCGCGCCGAGGGCGGGGTGAGGTTGGCATGGACGGTCCCGTTGGAGGGCTGAGCTCCGCGGCCGGCCCCGGCCGGTCTTCGGTTCCTCTCCGCGGTGCGGGGCCGGTGCGAGTGTTCGTCCTGGACGACCATGAACTGGTCCGCCGCGGCCTCGCCGATCTGTTGTCCGCCGTTCCGGGCGTGGAACTCGTCGGCGAGGCCGGCACCGCGGCCCAGGCGCTTCGGCGGATTCCTGCGGTCCGCCCGCACGTGGCCGTGCTGGACGCCCGACTGCCCGACGGCAGCGGGATCGACGTCTGCCGGGAGATTCGGTCCTCCCATCCCGACGTGCACTGCCTGATCCTCACCTCCTACGACGACGACGAGGCCCTGCTCGCGGCGGTGCTGGCCGGCGCGTCGGGCTATCTGCTCAAGCAGATCGGCGGACCGTCGCTGGTCGACAGCATCCGCCGGGTGGCGAACGGGAAATCCCTGCTCGATCCCGCCGTCACCGCCGCGCTGCTGACCCGGCTACGCCGGCCCGATCCGCACGGGTCTGATCCACACAGGCCTGATCCACACAGGCCTGATCCACACAGTGCGACCGGCGGGTTGACCGAGCGGGAGCAGGAGGTCTTGGACCTGATCGCCGACGGCTGTACCAACCGGCAGATCGCCGAGCGATTGTTCCTGGCCGAGAAAACAGTGAAGAACTACGTCTCGGCCCTGCTGGCCAAGCTCGGGATGCAGCGCCGGACCCAAGCTGCGGTCTACGGAGCCGAGCGGCGCCGACGACGCTGAGCGCCCGGGGGAGGTCCCCCGGCGACCACCAGGTCGCCGAGCCGGTCGGCCAGCTCTTCCACCCCGTCCACCAGCCGGGGGCCGGGCCGAGCCCAAGAGGCGTTGGCGTCGACCGCCCAGATCTCCACGCCGGCCGGGAGCCGGCCAGCCGCCCGCAGGGCGTCGGCCTGGTATTCGGCGCCGACTCGGTCGTAGCCACACGGGGCCACCACTGCCACGTCGGGCTCGGCCTGCTCGATCGCCGCCCAGGTGGTGGGCCGGGAGTCGAGGCCAGGCAGGCCCAGGACCGGATCGCCGCCGGCCAGCTCGATCATCTCCGGAATCCAGTGGCCGGGCGCGAACGGTGGGTCGACCCACTCCAGCACGAGCACCCGCGGCCGGTGCGTCCCGCCCGCTCGGGTGGCGACGCGGTCCCGGACCCGGCCGAGCCGGGCCGACAGGTCCTCGACCAATCTTGCCGCCTCGTGCTCGTGCCCGGTCGCGCGCCCAAGTTCCCCGATCGAGTCCCAGACCTCGGCCAGCGTGTGCGGGTCGATGGTCAACACATCGGCCCGGCAACCGAGATGAGCCAACGCGTCGTCCACGACCGAGACGTCGACCGCGCAGACGGCGCACAGGTCCTGGGTCACCACCAGATCGGGGTCGAGGCCGGCCAAGGCGCCGGCGTCGAGGTGGTACAGATCTTCCCCGCGGGCCCGGGCCGCGCGGACCCAGCGGTCGATCTCGACCGGCGCCAGCCCGCCCGGCATGGTCGAAGTCGACACCACGGGGGTCGAGCGCGCAGCAGCCGGGTAGTCACACTCGAAGGTCACCCCGACGACCTGCGACCCGGCGCCGATCGCGTACAGGATCTCGGTGGTGGACGGCAGCAGCGAGACCACGCTCGGCCGCTCCCGTCCTTGATCGAGCGGTTCTCGATCGGGCGGTTCTCGATCGGGCGGTTCTCGATCGGGCATCCGGCACGCCCTCACCGGCCGGCCAGGATGCAGTCGCCACAGACCGCGTCGGTGGATCCGGCCAGCTGATAGATCAGGCAACAGCTCCGTCGCCGCCGAGTACCCGACGGCTCGGTGATCAGCGTGCCGCGGAGTTCCGCGGCCTCGAGGGCGGCGTGCAGGAGCGCTTCGGCCCGTTGAGCGAGGTCAGGCTGGGCGCTGGCGATCATCGCCGCGGCACCGTTCAGGCCGGAGGCGACATTGCCCCACACCACCTGCGCCGACAACGGGAACGACAGCAGGCAGGCCCGCGCGACGGGACCGACCAGGTCGAAGAGCCCGTCGGGCCACGGCGGGCCGGTTCCCGGGCCGGCGGGCAGCAGCGCCAGCGGGTAGGGACCGCCGAGCTCGTCGCGGAACCGCAGCCGGTCCGGGGTCGGCACCGGCAGACCGTCGACCGCCGATCCGAGGGCCACCGCGCTCAGCCGGGCGCACAGGCCGAGTTGGGTCACCGACGCCGCTACCCGGACCGGGACCTGCCGGTCCTCGGGGGCTGACGCCCGAAGTGCCGCGGCCACCGTCGAGGTCCGCCGGCACAGGACGTCGGGCTGGGCCAGGGCGTTGACCGCGCGCCAGCGGTCGTGTTGCTCGCTGACCCGATCGAGGACGAAGAACGGGCCGAACCGGGCCAGGCGTGCGTACGCCCAGCCCCCGTGCTCGTCTCTCATAGAGCCAGTGCACCATGTCGGACCCTCGTTGGACACCCCCCGTGGGAGGGCCCGCCAAGACCGGGCCGGCGGCAGCTGGACCGGGTGCCGCGCGGTCGAAGAGTTGTTGGACGATGAGCAGCATGCGTGCCGTGGTCTACGAGCGTCCACAACAATTCGAGGTCCGTGAGCTCCCGGTGCCCGAACCGAGCCGGGGACAGGTGCGGCTGCGGGTACGGGTGGCCGGCGTCTGCGGTACCGACCTGCACCTGCACGCCGGGGAGTTCGGACCTGCCTACCCGCTCATTCCGGGACACGAGTTCGTCGGTGACGTGGAGGCCCTCGGCGAAGGCGTAGATCCGGGCCTGCTCGGCCATCGGGTCGTGGTCGACAACACCGCCTCCTGCGGGCGCTGCCCCGAATGCCGACGGGCCCGCCCCGCCTTCTGTGAACGGCTGCTGGCACAGGGGGTGAACGCGCCCGGTGGCTTTGCCGAGCAGGTGGTGACCGACGCCGACCGCTGTTTCGTCGTCGACGATCTCGAACCCGAGGTTGCCGTCCTGACCGAGCCGGTGGCGTGCGTGCTGCACGGGCTGGACGTGCTGGGCTTGCGTCCCGGATCCGACGTGCTGCTCTTCGGCGCCGGTCCGACCGGGTTGATCCTGACCTCGCTGTTGGCCCGGTCCGGAGCCGGCCGGCTCACGGTGGCCGCGCCGACCCCGACCAAGCTCGCTCTGGCCGCCGACCGTGGTGCCGACACCACCGTCGTGGTCGACCGGGCCGACCCGGCCGCCGCCGAGGACCGGCTTCACGAACTGGCGCCGGCCGGCTTCGACGTGGTCATCGACGCCACCGGGGCACTCCCGGTCCTGACCTCCACGCTGGCGTTGACCCGGACCGGGGGCACGGTTTTCGTCTACGGCATGACCGCGGAGTCGGCGCGGTGGCCGGTGCCGCCGTACGAGGTGTTCCGCCGCGAACTGAGCATCAAGGGCTCGTTCGCCCAGCAGTTCTCCTTCGACCGGGCGCTGCTGGCGCTCCGGACCGGCCGGGTCGACCCGGCCGGGCTGATCAGCCGGCGTTTCACTTTGGACGAGTACGGCGCCGCCCTGGCTGCCGTGAGTGACGCCGCGGTGGTCAAGTCCGTCGTGTTGCCTTGACGCCGGGCCCGAGTCGGTACAGAAAAGGCTGTACCATGTGTTCGTGCCGATCGCGACCTCCACCGAAGCGCTGACCCGCTTCGGGCACGCCCTGTCCGACCCGACTCGCACCCGGGTGCTGCTTGCCTTGCGCGCAGGTGCGGCCTACCCGGCCGACCTGGCCGCCGAGCTCGGGGTGTCTCGGCAGATCATGTCCAACCATCTGGCTTGCCTGCGCGGTTGCGGGCTGGTGGTCAGTGTGACCGAGGGCCGCCGCAGCCGCTACGAACTCGCCGACCCCCGGATCGGCCACGCCCTCGGCGACCTGATCGATTTGGTGCTGGTCGTCGACCCGGATTGCCTCGAGCGCGCGGCGGACCTGGCCCCAGTTTCGGTATGAGTGCGGTATCGGTATGAGTGCGCCGGTCGCCGAATCGGTGCGCCGAACGACCCTGGCCCGGCGGATCCGGCTGTTCGTGGCCGCCACCATCGGCTACAACGTCATCGAGGCGGTGGTGGCGCTGGTAGCCGGGACCCAGGCCTCCTCGACCGCCCTGATCGGCTTCGGGCTCGACTCGGTGGTGGAGGTGAGCTCGGCCGCCGCGGTGGCCTGGCAGTTCGCCGGCCGGGACCCCGAAGCCCGGGAGCGGGTGGCGCTGCGGATCATCGCCTGCTCCTTCTTCGCCCTGGCCGCCTTCGTCACCGTGGACGCCGTGCGTTCGCTGCTCGGGGGCGGGCAGGCCGAGCACTCCTTCGTCGGTTTGGTCCTGGCCGCGCTCAGCCTGGTCGTGATGCCGCTGCTCAGTTACGGCCAGCGGCGGACCGGCCGCGAACTCGGCTCCCGTTCGGCGGTGGCCGACTCCAAGCAGACCCTGCTGTGCACCTATCTGTCGGCGGTCCTCTTGGTCGGCCTGGGCCTGAACGCCTGGCTCGGCTGGTCCTGGGCCGATCCCGTCGCCGGTCTGGTGATCGCCGCTCTGGCGGTCCGCGAAGGCCGTGAGGCCTGGCGCGGGGACGCCTGCTGCTCACCGGCCGTCGCCCTGCGGGCCGGTGACACCGGCCCGGGGTGCGACTGCGCGAGCACCGACGACTGCTGCAGCTCGGACCGGTCAGCGGGCTGAGATGAGTCGCGACCATGATCACGGGGCGGGCGGCGGCAGCCGTACCCGGCTGGCGGTCGTCCTCAGCATCACTGCGGTCGTGCTGGTGGCCGAGGTCGTCGGTGCGGTCCTCACCGACAGTTTGGCGTTGCTTGCCGACGCCGGTCACATGCTGACCGACGTTGCCGGGCTGATCCTTGCGCTGGTGGCCGCGCACCTGATGACCCGGCCCGCCAGCGACCAGCGCACGTGGGGTTTCCGTCGGGCAGAGACGCTCGCCGCCGCCGTCCAGGCGAGCCTGCTGCTGGCCGTGGGGGTGTACGTGCTGATCGAGGGCGTCCGCCGGATGGTCGAACCGCCCCAGGTCGCCTCGCTCGGCATGCTGATCTTCGGTGTCGTCGGCCTGATCGGGAACGTGGTCTCGATCACGATCCTCGCCGGCAACCGCGGCGCGAATCTGAACCTGCGGGCCGCGTTCTTGGAGGTCCTCAACGACGCGCTGGGCTCGGTGGCGGTGATCGTCGCCGCAATCGTGGTGGCCACCACCGGCTGGGCCCGGGCTGACGCGGTCGCTTCGCTGCTGATCGGGGTGCTGATCGTGCCCCGGACCGTCGGGCTGCTGCGGGACACGGCACGGGTCCTGCTCGAAGCCACACCGACCGGTCTCGACCTCGCCGCCGTCCGTGGGCACATCCTCGACGTGGCCCACGTCCGCGACGTGCACGACCTGCATGCCTCCCAGATCGCGACCGGGCTGCCGGTGCTCAGCGCACACGTGGTGGTTGACGACGACTGCTTCCACGACGGTCATATCCCGACGTTGCTGGATCACCTCCAGGCGTGTGTCGCCGAACACTTTGACGTCAGCATTGAGCACTCGACCTTCCAGTTCGAGCCCGCCGGCCACGTCGGGCACGAAATCACCGGACACTGACGGGCAACAGCTGACGAGTGAGTCTTGGGACCTTCGCCTCTTCCGGATGTGCGGACAGGTCGCAAGGCTGGTTCCGTGATCGTCCAGCACGCCCGTGAAGGTCCGGGCCGACTACCGGCTCGGCCCCACGGGCCTACTCCGAGGAGTCCCGGCCATCCTGCTCCGCCGAAGGTGCGACCTCGGGGGCTGGAGTCGTCGGCGGTGACCCGACCGTTGCGCGCCACCAAGCTCGACCCCGACCAGTTCTCCGTCCGACGAGTGTTGGATCGATGAACGCACCACCTCATCGGCACGAGCTTGCGCCGACCAGTCACACGGTGGAGATGGCGCAGGTCGCCGAACTCAACGCCCGCCTGGCTGAGCATCCGCGACTGACCGCCGAGCAACTCCGCCTGACGGGTGCTCCGCTGCGATCAGGGAGCCGAGGTTCCCTCCCGGGAAGCGCAGAACTGCGCGGGCTGACCTGGGACGGGATCCCCGAGTTCCCCACTCTGCACGCCGTCTTCGCCCCTGGTACCGCTTCTGACTCCCGGTTGGTGGTCGAGCTGCACACCGAGTCCCTGCACGAACTCGGCCGTCGACTCGGTCTGCGTCAGGCGTGGGGAGTCGGGCCGGCGGGGCCCGCCAGTCTCCGTGCGCCGGACTGACGGGCCCGTTGCGAAACCGCAAACCACAGACCGAGCAGAGACAGCACAGCACAGCGGAACACAGCACAGCACACAGTGGACAGTGAGGACGAAGACAATGACGTGGTCGCGCGTGGTGGTGGGGGTCGACGGTTCTGAGGGCAGCGTCCGCGCCGTGCGCTGGGCCGCGGCGGAGGCCCGCGAGCACGGCGCGGAACTGTCGGTGGTGGCGACCTACGTCGAGCCTGTCTCGTCGAGCGAGCTGGGCTACAAGATCGCGTGGGCGGATAACACCGACTGGCGGGGGGAGGCCGACGCCACGTTGCAACGGACCCTGCTCGAGGCCCTCGGCGCGGATCCGCACGTGTCGGTGCAAACCCGGGTGATCGACGGTCCGGCGGCCAAGACGTTGATCGAGCTGTCCGAGCAGGCTGACCTGTTGGTGGTAGGCACCCGCGGTCACGGTGGCTTCGCGGGGATGCTGCTCGGCTCAGTCAGCCAACACGTCACCGCCCACGCACACTGCACCGTCGCGGTGGTGCGCTGAGCCACCCCGGCGAGGGCCTTTCGCCTCTAGTTCGCCGACGAACCGCCGGACAGGCTTGCCGGGAGATCGTCGGAGTCAAAACGAGGCAGAGTCGAAACAAGGGAGTGGGAACGGAATGACTGCGTGGAGCCGGATTGTGGTTGGCGTGGATGGATCGGATTGCAGCGTCCGGGCGCTGAGCTGGGCCGCCGACGAGGCCCGGGCCCACGGTGCGGAACTGACCGTCGTCACGGCATACCCGACGCCGTCGAGTGTCAGCGACATGGCGTTGGGAATTCCGACCATCGACCAGACCGACTGGAAAGGCGAGGCCGAGACCGCTTTGCAGGGAACCTTGGAGGACACCCTCGGCAAGGACCCCGGCGTCACCGTCCAGACTCAGGCGGTCGAGGGATCGCCGACCAAGGCCCTGATCAAGTTGTCCCGAAAGGCCGACCTGCTGGTGGTGGGAACGCGTGGTCACGGCGGCTTCAAGGGCATGCTGCTCGGCTCGGTGAGCCAGCACCTCACCGCCCACTCCCACTGCGCGGTCACCGTCGTGCGCTGACGGCTGCGCCCGAGTTCACCCCCGGCTGGCGCGGCCGAGGACGTGGGGGCTGGCCGGCACGGTGGGTTGCTCGGGGAAACGTAGATGTCGAACGGAGTCGATGGTGAACCGGCCGGCTCCGATCGTGGACAGGGGGTCCCGGGCGGTGTGGCAACCACCGGTCAGCAGTGGCCAGATCGTGGCGTCGGCGAGCCGCTGGACCCGGCGCAGCCCGGGTGTGTCGGCGAGGCCGTGTTCGAGAAACGCCAGCGTCCCGCCGGGACGCAGGACGCGGGACAGCTCGGCGACGGTGGCCGCAGGGTCGGGGACCGAGCACAAGACCAAACAGAGCACTGCGGCGTCGACGCTGGCGTCGGCCAGGGGAAGCGCTTCGCCGGTGCCGGCCGACACGACGACCGGCACCGGCGCGTCGGTGGCGGCGGCGCGGGCGAGCGTACGCAGGTGCGGCTCGGGTTCGACGGCCCGCACCTGCGTCACCGGGCTGGGGTAGTGGGTGAAGTTCCGTCCGTTGCCGCAGCCGACCTCCACCACGTCACCGCGCAGCCCTGCGAGGAGCTCGGCGCGCAGCGGGCCGAGGCCTTCTTCGTCCAGCCGCGGCGTCAGCGCCGCGTAGTAGCGCGCGAACAGCGGTCGCGGTCGATCTCCGGCGTGTCGACGCGGCACGGTCCTCCTCAGGTTGTGGCGTCGATCGTGCCAGGAGGAAGGGTCGTTGTGCACTTGCGGGCGGTCCGAGGACCGGCCCGGCGATGGGGCTCAGGCCCCGGGGTCGTACCGACCACGGTCCTCAGGGTCCGAGCAGCTCAGCCAGGTCGACCGGGACGCCGTTGCCGATCGGGACGGTCAGCGGCTGGTTCCACGAGTGCCGACGCACCATCCGGTAGCCCGTCGGGCCGGGGTCGCTGTGCACGACCACCTCGCGGGCGGGCACGTCGATGACCCAGTACTCGACGACATCGGCGGCCGCGTAGATCGCCGGTTTCACCTGAAGGTCGAGCGGCTGACTGGTGACCGCGACCTCGATCACCAGGGCGGCGGTGTGCGGATGACCGTCCGAACGCCGGGCGATGGCCAGGTCAGGCTCGGGCTGGGACCGGTCACCGGCGGCGAGCGGCGTCTGCGGCCGGACGCGCCAAGGATCCCCGACTCGAGGCACCAGCCACCGTGTCAGCTCGACGATCACGTCGGAGTGTCCCGAGCCTTGCGGCACCATCTCGATCAGGTCCCCTTCGACCAGCTCGACGTGCTCGGTCTCCAGCACACCTGTCGCCACCAGCGCGTCGTACTGCGTCCGCGTCATTCCGCGCCACGGTGGGGCGGCCGGAGCAGTCACCGCCGACTGGGTCATAACCGGCAGCCTAGTCCCCGCTCCTTGACGCCGAGGCGGCTGAGCCACGCGTATCGACGCGGTCCTCGGCGCGCCGATCCGACTCTCCGGTCAGCGCTCCGGAGGCGGCCGTAGCCTGAGACGTTCGACCAGTGAGGAGTCCGCCGTGGCCGACCACCCCAAGGATCCGCCCGCCCGGATCGTGCTGCGCCCGATCGCCAACCCGCTCCCGGTCGGGCTGCTCGCCCTGTTGATCTCCACCAGCTCGGTAGCGGCGCTGCAACTGGGCTGGATCCCGTCGGTCCAGGCGCCGGTGGTCGGGCGGATCGTGGTGGCCCTGGCGCTGCTGCTCCAGCTTCCCGGGGCCGCGCTGGGGTTCATGGCCCGCGACCCGGCGGCCGGGACCGGGATGGCGCTGCTCGGCGGCACCTGGCTGGCGATCGGGGTGACGCTGGTCGTGACCCCGGCCGGCGCCACCACCGTCGCCCTGGGTGTCGCTCTGGTCGCTGCTGGCGTGGGGTTGCTGGTGCCGATTGCGGCGTCGGCGGCGAAGCCGGTCAGCGTGCTGGTTCTGCTCGTCAGCGCACTCCGCTTCGCCGTGACCGGGGTGTACGAGATCAGCGCGGTCCCGGCGTGGGAAACCGCGGCCGGGATTTTGGGTGTCGTCCTCGGTGCAGTGGCGCTCTACGCCGCGATGGCCTTCGAACTCGAAGACGTCCACCAGCGGGCGGTGCTTCCGCTGGGCCGCCGTGGAGCGGCGAAAACGGCGATGAGGGCCGACGGCGACGCGCAGCTGAACGGCATCGGTCAGGAGGCCGGCGTACGCAGGCAGCTGTGAACCGGCGCTACTGCTTGCCGGCTAGAACCGCTGCCACTGCGGCTTGTGTGCGTAGGTGTGGCGGTAGTAGTCGGTCAGGGTCAGCTGCGCGGCCGCGGCCTCGTCCACGATCACCGTCGCGCGCCGATGGAACTGCAGGATCGAGCCGGGACAGATGCTGCTCACCGGGCCTTCGACCGCCGCTGCGACCGCTTGGGCCTTGTGCTCGCCCTGAGCCACCAGCACCAGTTCGGCCGCGGTCATGATCGTGCCCAGCCCCTGCGTCAGACAGTGCGTCGGTACCTGCTCGGGGTCGTCGAAGAAGCGCGCGTTGTCGGCGCGGGTCTGCGGGGAAAGGGTCTTCAGCCGGGTCCGGGAGGCGAAGGAGGAGGTGGGTTCGTTGAAGCCGACGTGGCCGTTGGCCCCGATCCCCAGGATCTGGATGTTGATCCCGCCGGCGTCGGCGATCGCGGCCTCGTACGCCTCACAGGCCGCGTCCAGGTCGGTGGCCCGGCCTTCGGGAACGTGCACCCGTTCGGGATCGAGGCCGAGGGGCTCACTCACCTCGCGGTGGATGACGCTGGCGTAGGACTGGGGATGCTCGGCCGGGATGCCGACGTATTCGTCCAGGGCGAACGCCTGAACTCCGCCGACGTCCAGTGCGCCGGACTGGACTTGCGCGGCCAGTTCGGCGTAGATGGCCAGCGGTGAGGATCCGGTGGCCAGCCCGAGCACCGGAGCGGCTTCGCGGCGGATCGTCGCCGCGACCTTGCGGGCCGCCAACTTCCCGACCTCGTCCGGCGTGGACAAGATGATGATCTCCACCGCCGACAGCCTAGTGGTCGCCTCCGGTGCATCCCTGGTGGTCGGACCGGTCCGGTGGGGCGAGGGTTGGGTGCGGGGCCGCGCTTGTCCTTGGTCCATCCTGGAGCGGTGACCGATGCCGAGGTGAGGTTCGCCGATCTCCTGGCCGAACGCGTGGTTCGGACTCGAGCCCAGCAGGCAGCCCTGAGCAGTGCGATCGAAGACGTGCGCTCCTCCCGCAGCCTCACCCTTGCCGACGACGAGCACGATCCGGAGGGCTCGACCCTGTCGCTGGACCAGGCTCGCGACGCCGCCCTGCTCGAGCAGGTCGAGCAGACCTTGGCCGAGCTCATCGCCGCTGAGCAGCGGCTGGCGGGAGGAACGTACGGGCGCTGCGAGTCGTGCAGACGCGAGATCCCCCGGGAACGTCTGCTGGCCCGGCCCGAAGTCCGGTCCTGCGTTGCGTGTTCGGCCCGGGCCGCGGCGAGGCGGCGCGGCTAGCGACCTGAAGCGCGGGTAGCGGAGCACCGAGGCTCGACCCTCGGTGCGCGAACCGCTACGTTCGTCTCGGCGATGAGCGGGGACGTTCGGGGGCGGCCGCGGCCGGATCGCTGTCCTGCGACGAAAGTAGGCCCCATGCGACGCCGCCTCGCCCTGCTCGCTTCCGCCATGCTGGCTCTCCTGTTGTCGTCGACCCTCAATCCGGCAATGGCCTCCACCCGGCCGGCCGGCACCTCGTACACCGCCCTCGGGGACTCCTATTCCAGCGGGGTGGGCGCCCGGGTCTACTACCGCGACGGCACCGACTGCTACCGCTCGCCGAAGACCTACGGTGCCCTGCTGGCCGCCGATTACGGCCTCAGCCTGACGCTGGCCGCCTGCTCCGGAGCACAGACCGCCGACGTGCTCGACGACCAACTGTCCGGCCTCGGTGCCTCGACCCGCTACGTGAGCATGACGATCGGCGGCAACGACGTCGGCTTCAGTCCGGCGCTGACCACGTGCGCGCTGCCCGACTGGTGGGGGAGCTGCCGGCGAGCCGTGGACGCCGGTCTGGTGGTGCTGCGGCGGGACCTGCCGCAACGGCTGGACCGGCTGCTCGCCGCGATCCACGCCCGTGCCCCGCGGGCCCGGGTGGTGCTGGTCGGCTACCCGCACCTGTTCAACGGCACCGACTGCAACGCCGGCACCTTCTTCTCCGCCCGGGACGAGGAGCGGATCAACTCAGCCACCGACGAGCTGGACGCGCTGCTGGAAACCCGGGCACGGGCCGCCGGTCTGGCCTTCGTTTCGGTGGTGGACGACTTCGACTCCCACGCGGTCTGCGACCAGACCGAGTGGATCAACGGCCTGTCCCGGCCAGTGGTCAACTCCTTCCACCCGAACGCGGCCGGATACCGTGCGTACGCCCGGCTGGTCGGGCCGGTACTGGTCGGCCGGCCCGCACCGTCGACGCCGCTGGCCGCCGCCGTCAAGCCCGACGAGCGTCGGCCGGGGCCCGCCGTCGACCTGCCGCCGGAGACCACCGCGGCCGGCCCGTTCCGCTTCCGAGCGCCGGACCTGTTCTCACCGCAGGCGACCCGCGCGGCCGCCCGGGCCGGCATCACCCACGCCGATCTGCAACGGTTGCGGCGGGCGCAGCGCGACGGCGCCACCAACGCCACCCTGGAGCGGATCAACGCCGAGATCGTCGCGGCCACGTCAGCGCGGCAGTAGTTGCGACTCGCGGGGCGCATTCCCAGCGCGTCAGCCTGTCAAGGTCTTCCAGCCTGGCGGCGTGAGAACTCCTCATCATCGGAAGACCTCGACCCTTTTCCCTGCCACCGACATGTCCGCGATCCCAGCAGCGCTCACGGTCCGGCACACCCTCGTGTGAAAATCTGCTTTCTCGGACGGGTCTTGCGAAGACGATCCGCGGAAGGGCAGTCGTTGGTGCTAGGCGTGCCGCTTGGACGGCCTCCGAGCAGCGAGCGACTGGTCCGCAATGCTTTGGCGGGTTCGCACGGGTCAGGTTGTATACGTCCCACTCTGAAGATGATCCATTCCCCGCACGAGTAGTTAAGATGCGCCGAGTGGAGGCACGCGAACGCGATCTCGACCGTTTGCTGACGTTCGTGGACGCCGTGGTCGCTATTGCCCTGACCCTGTTGGTGCTCCCGCTGGCCGAGGCCGGCGCAGACATCGGCAACCGCAGCGTGATCGCGTTGCTGCGCGACCATCTCCTTGGGTTCGCGCTGAGCTTCACGGTCATCGCCCGGCTGTGGGTCGCCCAACACCGCATCGTGCGCTCGCTCGTTCGGCAGAGCACCACACTGCTGTGGCTGCTGCTCGGGTGGACATTCACGATCGTGTTCTTGCCGTTCCCCACGGCCCTTGTGGCGGGTAGACCGGGCAATGATGCGCTGGTCAGGCTGCTCTACATCGGCACGATGGCCGTGAGTTCGGCGCTGCTTGCCTTGACCGCGTGGGCGATCGGGCGAGATCGTCGGCTACGCGACATCGACGAGCGACCTGACACCTGGTCGTCGGCCGGGACGGCTGCCGCATTCGTGCTGGCGCTTGCCGTATCTTTGACGTTCCCGGTGACCAGGTACTGGCCCCTGCTCCTGCTGCTGCTGGTCGATCCGGTCGGACACCTCGTCCGCCAACGTCGCGCAAGCGAGCGGTGATCCTGTTGCTCTTCACCGAAGTTAGTTGGTATTTGAGGGCGTGCTCCCTGGAAGATCGGCCACCGGTCAGGCCTACGGCTTCCTGAAGACCTCGTGATCACCGACCTGTCGCCACCGGCAGCGCAACTCACCCTCGACGGTGACCAGCTCGAAGGTCGTACGTCTGTCCGGGCCGGCGAACGACCAGGTCATTTCCGGAATGCCCGGAGCTGACCGCATGGGCTTGACGCGAGAGGAGGCAGGCCATGGCGTGATCGGGTCTTTGGCGTGCGTATCGCACGCCGGCGCAAACTTCTCTCGAACGATGGTCGTGAAACGTGACAGCGTGCTCGAGCTCGTCGAGGTAGCCAAGGAAGTTCTCGGTCGACTCGTGAACTGCTACGCGGCCGGCAGCGACGTGCTCGTCGACCTCGCGCTCGCGCTCCTGCCACCGCTCGGCCCAGAACCAGCGCTGATCGGCCGGCACGGGCAGTGCGGCCCGTAACTCGATCACGCCGTCGGCGCGCTCCGTCATCTCCAGCTGGGCACTCGGCTGGTCCACGCGCAGCCGACGACGGACGTCGGCGGGCAGCGCGATCGTGCCGCCCTGGACGTGTGGGTTCTCGCGGCTTCTGTCGCGGGCAATGTTGCTCTGACCAGCGCGACGACAAGTTGCTAGGTGGTGGTCGATTCTCGCTATCTTGTCGGTTCCCTCAGTCCGCAGTGCGGTCCGTGCTGGTGGCGGTGGTGGGCGTCGGGTAGCGGTTGGGTGTGTTTGTAGGTGTGCCAGGTCCCGGATTGCGTCGCGGTGGTCGTGCTGGTGGCCGCGACTGTCGCTGCGACCAGTTTGAGGGCAGACCACCAGTTGTTCATTTAGAGCACGGCCGCCTGCGAGAACTTCAACAGGTAATCGTTGAGTTCCAGGGAGGCTTTTTCAGCCCGGCCGGCATCCTCGGCCAGGATCGCATCGAGGATCGTGATGTGCATCAGCGAGCCGGTCGCGATCTCGTCGTGTGGATCGTCGTCAGGAACGTGAGCCAGCCAGAACCGGCGCGATAGGCCCTGGAGTGGCGCGAGCGCGTTTGCCAAGTACGGGTTGTGCGCACTGTCGGCGATGAGAGTGTGCGTCCCCTTGATCGTCTCGGAGTACTCGCGCAGGGTGGACCCTCCGTTGGTCAGCCGGTCGACCATGTCGTTCATTGCGTGCTTCTCGTCTCGAGTAGCACGCCGACAGGCGAGGCGGACCGCTAACGCTTCCAGCTCGCGTCGGACCTCCAGCATCCTCAACTGCGTCTCGATCGAAGTCGGAGGTACGAGTGCTCCCCGGTTGGGATGGATCTCGACCATCTGGTTGCGCGCTAGCTGCTGGAGGGCTTCGCGCACCGGTGTGCGGCCGAGGCCGGTCCTAGACATCAGCATCGCCTCCGAGACCAGTGATCCCGGCTCGATTTCCTGCAGGACGATCATCCGCTCCAGCTCGTCGTAGGCCTGCGCCGCCTTGCCCTGCGTTGTCAACTCATGCTCCTTCAGTCCAGATTCTCCTTGACACTCTAACCAATATACTGATTGCATACGGGTCACACATTGGTTAGTCGGCAGTTCTTGGGTGAGCACCGATTCGGCAGGAGCGAGATCTTGATGGCGAGCACGGCGGTACTGGAGCAGCGCTCCATCGACTACGTCCCACCGCAGGAGCGGCATGGGCGCCCACGGAGCCTGATGTTTGTGTGGTTCGCGGCCAATACCTCAATCACGGCGGTGGTGACAGGAGCCCTCTTCGTCGTGCTGGGCAACTCAGCGCTTTGGTCGATCCCGGCCATCCTCATCGGGAACGTCGCCGGCGCCTTCGTCACGTCGCTGCACTCGGTCCAGGGGCCAAAGCTCGGGGTGCCGCAGATGATCCAGAGCCGCGCCCAGTTCGGATACTTCGGGGCTATCGTGCCGTTGCTGCTGGCGCTGGCGATCTACATCGGCTTCTACGCGACCGGCCTGGTGCTGGGCGGGCAGGCGATCGCCCGGTTGTTCCACGTCCCCCAGCAGCTCGGAGCGACGGTGTTCGCGCTGCTGTCGACGACGTTGGCGATCTTCGGCTACCGGTACATCCACCGGTACGCCCACGTCGCCGCTGTACTCAGCGCCGTGGTCTTCGTCGGCCTGTTCGTGCGCATCTTGCTCGACCCGGCCACTGGTCCGGTGCTGCGCGACGGCGCGTTCGCGGCGGCGCCGTTCATCCTCGGCATCTCGCTCTCGGCGTCTTGGCAGCTCACGTTCGGTCCGTATGTGGCCGACTACTCCCGCTACCTACCGGTCGACACGTCGCAGAAGGCGACTTTCGGCTGGACCTTCGCGGGCAGCGTACTGGGCGGCTCGCTGGCGATGATCCTCGGCGCTCTCGCGGCGGCGCTCGGCGGCAAGGCCTTTATGAGCAACCAGGTGGGCTACTTCGCCGACCTCGGTGGCAACCTCGCGATCCTGGTCCTGCTCGCGATCATCTGTGGGAAGCTCACGGGCAACACATTGAGCTCCTACGGCGGGTACATGTCCGCGGCGACCATCGTCACCAGCTTGACGCGGCAGTCCCAGGTCCGGCCAAGACACCGGGTGGTCTACATCGCGCTGATCTCCGCGGCGTCCCTCGCGATCGCGCTCACCGCGAGCGACAACTTCCTCACCAGCTTCACCAACTTCCTGCTGTTCTTGCTGTACTTCATCGTTCCCTGGTCGGCGATCAATCTCGTGGACTTTTATTGGGTGCGTCTTGAGCGGTACGACATCGCCGACCTGTTCCTCGTAGACGGCCGCTACGGCAGGTTCAACAAGGGGACGTTGATCGCCTACCTCGTCGGCGTCGTCGTGCAGATTCCCTTCATGAACAGCAGCATCTACGTCGGGCCGGTCGCCAAGCTGCTCGGAGGTGCCGAGCTGGCCTGGGTGCTGGGCCTTGTCGTCTCGGGCGGGCTGTACTTCGTTATGACCAAGAACCTCCGCGAGGCGGCTCGGCGCGACCCATCCCAGATGGTCGCGAGCTGACCTTCCCCGACCTGACATTCGATCCAGCAGCACCCGAGCAGTTTGCGCAACGACGAGAGGACTCGCGATGAGGTACGACCCGGCCACGGAGGCGAGCCCCTTGCCGTTCTCCCCGTTCAAGAGCTGCACGGTGCCACGTCCTATCGGGTGGCTGTCGAGCATCAGTCCGGACGGGATCGAGAACCTGGCGCCCTACAGCCAGTGGCAGAACCTCACCTTCGACCCGCCGATGGTGATGTTCTCGGCCAACCAGTATCCCGACGGCCGGCGCAAGGACACCGTCCTGAACGCCGAGCAGACCGGCTGGTTCGTGTGGAACATGGCCACCTGGGATCTACGGGAGGCGGTGAACATCAGCGCGATGGCCCTGGAACCTAGCGAGAGCGAGTTCGACCGGGCCGGGGTCAGAAGGACCTACGCCGACCTTGCACCGGTGCCCATGGTGGTCGAGAGCCCGGTGCACTTCGAGTGCAAATACATCTCCACCCAGCGCTTCAAGGGGAACTCGAATGTCGGGACCATCGACATCGTCTTCGCCAGCGTCGAGCGCATCCACATCGACGACCAGGTCCTCAGCAGTGAGGGCAAGCTCGACATCCCCCGCATCCGCCCGATTGCCAGGCTGGGCTACTACGACTACACCGTCGTGACCGAGACTTTCGAGATGCAGGTTCCCGGGGCGGGCAAGGAGGCCGAGCTCGGGCTCGCAGGAGACCCGGGCCGATGAGCCCGGTCTCATCGGACGTGACCGATCCGCTCCCCACCTCCCCTGATCGAAGGACGGGCATGACCAGTACGCAGACGTTCACCCAGCACGACCCGAGCCGACGGATCCGCGCGCCGCGGGGCCTGGAGATTTCGGCGAAGTCCTGGCAGACCGAGGCGCCGCTCCGGATGCTGATGAACAATCTGGACCCCGAGGTGGCCGAACGCCCCGAGGACCTCGTCGTCTACGGCGGCACTGGCCGCGCGGCGCGCTCGTGGGAGGCCTTCGACGCCATCGTCGCCACCCTGACCGAACTCGAGGACGACGAGACGCTGTTGGTGCAGTCCGGCAAGCCGGTCGGCGTGTTCCGCACCAACGTATGGGCCCCACGCGTCCTCATCGCCAACTCCAACCTGGTCGGCGACTGGGCGAACTGGCCGGAGTTCCGTCGCCTCGAGGCGGAGGGCCTGATGATGTATGGGCAGATGACGGCCGGCTCTTGGATCTACATCGGTACCCAGGGCATCCTGCAGGGAACCTACGAGACGTTTTCCGCCGTCGCCGACAAGCGGTTCGGCGGCACGCTCGCCGGCACTCTCACCCTCACCGGCGGCTGCGGCGGCATGGGCGGTGCCCAGCCGTTGGCGGTCACGCTCAACGGCGGCGCGGTCCTAATCGTCGACGTGTCCGAGGAGCGGCTGCGCCGCCGGCAGGGCAAGCGCTACCTCGACGAGGTCGAGACCGATCTCGACGAAGCGCTGGTCAAGGTGACCGCGGCCAAGGAGGCCCGGCAGGCGCTTTCGGTCGGCCTGGTCGGCAACGCCGCCGAGATCTTTCCTGAGGTCCTGCTCCGGCACCGTGCCGGCGAGCTGACCGTCGACATCGTGACCGACCAGACCAGCGCCCACGACCCGCTGTCCTACCTGCCGCTGGAGGTACCGCTCGAGAAGTGGGCCGATGCCGCAGCCACCGACCCGGTCAGCTTCACCCTGCAGGCCCAGGCGTCGATGGCGGCGCAGGTGCAGGCGATGGTGGAGTTCCAAGACGCCGGCGCCGAGGTCTTCGACTACGGCAACTCGATCCGCGACGAGGCCCGCCAGGGCGGGTACGACCGTGCCTTCGCCTTCCCCGGCTTCGTGCCCGCCTACATCCGGCCGCTGTTCTGCGAGGGCCTGGGCCCGTTCCGCTGGGTCGCGCTGTCGGGCGACCCTGAAGACATCCGCGTCACCGACGAGGCGATCAAGGAGCTGTTCCCCGACAACGAGCACCTGCACCGCTGGATCGACGCCGCCCAGGAGCGGGTCGAGTTCGAGGGCCTGCCCGCCCGCATCTGCTGGCTCGGCTACGGCGAGCGGCACCAGGCGGGCCTGCTGTTCAACCGGCTGGTCGCCGAGGGCAAGGTCTCCGCGCCGATCGCGATCGGACGCGACCACCTCGACGCCGGCTCAGTCGCCTCGCCCTACCGGGAGACGGAGGCCATGCTCGACGGCTCCGACGCGATCGCCGACTGGCCACTGCTCAATGCCCTCACCGCGACCAGCTCGGGGGCGACCTGGGTGTCGATCCACCACGGTGGCGGCGTGGGCATCGGCCGCTCCATCCACTCCGGGCAGGTCTCGGTCGCCGACGGCACCGAACTTGCCGCGGCCAAGCTCGGCGCCCTTCTGACCAACGACCCCGGCATGGGCGTCATCCGGCACGTCGACGCGGGCTACGAGCGGGCACGCCAGGTCGCCGGGGAGCGCGGCGTCCGGATCCCGATGCAGCCAAACCTGTCGGAGCGCCTGTGAGCCACGTCCTCCCGCTGCTAGCCGCCATCGACGACGTCGGCCGGGACGCCAGCCGAGGCGGCTACTCACGGCCGGTGTATTCGCCCGCCGAGCTGACGCTGCGTGAGTGGTTCGTGGAGGAGGCGACCCGGCGCGGCCTGAGCGTCGAGGCCGACCGCAACGCCAACCTGTGGGCCTGGTGGGACGTGCCCAGCCACGACCGCACCGCCGCCCTGGTAACCGGATCGCACCTAGACTCGGTCCCCGGCGGCGGCGCCTACGACGGCCCGCTCGGCGTGGCGAGCGCGCTCGCCACGATAGACGAGCTGCGTCGCCGGGCCGACGCGGGCACCTTCACGCTGACGCGGGCGTTAGCGATCCTCGTCCCGGCCGAGGAGGAGGGCTCGCGGTTCGGTGTCGCGTGCCTCGGGTCCCGGTTGCTGACCGGTGCCACCGCACCGGAGCGGGCCCTCGGCCTCACCGACCCGGACGGCAGCACGTTCGCCGAGGCGTCGGCCGCCGCCGGATTCGATCCGAAACTGATGGGCCGCGACGACAACGCGCTGTCGCATATCGGCCACTTCGTCGAGCTACACGTCGAGCAGGGCCGAGGTCTCGACCTGCTAGCCGGGCGGCCCCCTCTTGCGGTCGCAACCTCGATCCTGGGTCACGGACGCTGGCGGGCGTCGTTCACCGGTCAGGGCAACCACGCGGGGACGACCCTCATGGAAGACCGAGCCGACCCCATGATCGCGGCGGCCGCATTCGTGCTCGCCGTCCGTGACCTCGCTCGTCGGACGCCCGACGCCCGCTCAACCGTCGGTCGCCTCGTGCCGATCCCCGGCGGCGCCAACGTCATAGCCTCCCGCGTCGAGGCGTGGTTCGACGTCCGCCACCCCGACGACGGCACAACCCTGGGGCTAGTCGCCGACGTGCGGCGCCGGGCTGAAGCCGTCGCGGTGAGCGAGGGGTGCCGCGTCGACGTGGTGGAAGAGTCGTTCAGCCCGACCGTCGACTTCGACACCGACCTCGCCTCCCGGGTCTTGACGTCAGTGCGTCGGACCGTCCCGGCCGCGCCGCTGCTGGCCACCGGCGCCGGTCACGACGCCGGCGTGCTCGCCGCGCACGTCCCAACCGCGATGGTGTTCGTCCGCAACCCGACAGGCGTCAGCCACTCACCGGAGGAGTCTGCCGACGACGCCGACGTCGAGCGAGGAGCACGTGCCCTGGCCGACGTCTTGGCTGACCTCACATGAGCCGCGACTCTGACAACAGCCCGGACGTGCGGCCCAGCAGCGGTGCCACTGTTCAGCTACCCGGGCTGGTCAACGCCCACTCGCACGCCTTCCACCGCATGCTGCGCGGCCGCACCCACGTCCCAGACCCAGGCCATCCGAACGACTCCTTCTGGACCTGGCGCGACCGCATGTATGCCCTCGCCCGGCTGCTCGGTCCCGACTCCTATCGCCAGCTCGCCACCGCCGTGTACGCCGAGATGGTCACCGCGGGCTACACCGCGGTCGGAGAGTTCCACTACGTCCACCGCCCAGCCGCTGCTCCGATCAGCGAACCGCACGCAATGGAGCTCGCAGTGGTCCGCGCCGCCCTCGACGTCGGGATCCGTCTCACCCTGCTTGACACGTGCTACCTGCGCGGCGGACTGGATCCGCAAGGCCGCGACGTCGCGCTCGACGGCGTGCAGGAAAGGTTCTCCGACGGCACCGCAGGCCGCTGGGCCGAACGGCACGCCGCGCTCCGCGCCGCCGTCGCCGCGCTGGACGCCGGACGCGACCTGGTAAGCGTCGGCACAGCCGTCCACTCGGTGCGAGCGGTGCGGGAGGAGGACCTGCCGATCATCGCGGCCGCGCTCGGCCCCGACGAGGTCCTCCACGCCCACATCTCCGAGCAGCCCGCCGAAAACACCGCCTGCCTGGCCGCGACCGGCCTGACGCCGACGGCCCTGCTACACCGCCACGGTCTGGTCACCAAGCATTTCACGGCGGTCCACGCCACCCACCTGACCGACGCCGACATCACCGTCCTCGGCGACGCCCACGCAGGCGTGGCGTTCTGCCCGACGACCGAGGCTGACCTCGGCGACGGCATCGGCCCCGCCCACCGCCTGGTCGACGCCGGAGCGGTCCTGTGCATCGGCAGCGACCAGCACGCCGTCATCGACCCGCTGCTCGAGCTGCGGGCGTTGGAGCACGGGGAACGGCTGGCGTCGCTCCGACGAGCCCGTTTTACACCCGACCAGCTTGTCGCGGCCGGGTCGACCGGAGGGATCCGGAGCTTGGGACTAGGCGGGGAAGCTGCCGCAGACTGCGTCGTGGTCGACCTCGGGTCGACCCGTACGCGTGGCGCACGACCCGAACAGGTCGTCCTGTGTGCCACCGCTGCCGATGTGATCCAGGTCGACATCGCCGCCCGCACCGTCGCGCGCAACGGCATCCACGTCAACCTCGGCAATCCGGCGGACCTTTACGCCACATTCTTCGACGACTGGCCCGCCTTCGCATGAGCTCGCACCTGTTCACCAACATCGGCGAGCTGCGCATGGTCGACGCGGACGACACCGTCCTGCACGACGCGGCTCTCATCGCCGACCGCGGGCGGATCGCCTGGATCGGCGCTGCTGCGGCGGCGCCGGCGGCCGACACCTCGACAGACCTCGCCCAACGAGCGGTCCTGCCCGGCTGGGTCGACTCGCACACCCACATGGTGTTCGCCGGCGACCGGTCTGACGAGTTCGAAGCCCGGATGGCGGGGCGCACCTACGCCGCCCGCGGCATCACCACCACCACCACCGCGACCCGCGCGGCCACCGACGACACCCTCCGAAGCCTGGTCGGAGCACGGACCGCCGCCGCACGCCGAGGTGGGACCACCACCCTCGAGACCAAGACGGGCTACGGGCTGTCAACGGACGAAGAGGGCCGCCACGCCCGGCTCGCAGCCGAGCACGCCGACGTCGTGACGTTCCTGGGTGCCCACCTCGTACCGGCAGACCGGGACATCGACACCTACACCGCAGAGGTCGTAGGGCCGATGCTCACTGCAGTGCGCGACCACGTGAGTTGGATCGACGTCTTCGTCGAACGCGGAGCCTTCGACGAAGAGCACGCACGCACAGTGCTGGAGGCGGGCAGGCTCGCCGGGCTCGGGCTACGCGTGCACGGCAACCAGCTCGGACCCGGCCCAGGCGTCCGCCTTGCCGTCGAGGTCGGTGCCGCCAGCGTCGACCACGTCAACTTCGTGTCCGACGACGACATCACCGCCCTCGCGCGGTCCTGGGAAGACTGGAAGCCGACCGCAGCTGTCAAGAGGCGCGGCACCGTCGCGACGGTGCTACCAGCCTGCGACCTCTCCACCCGTGCACCGCTCGCGCCTGCCCGACAACTGCTCGACGCCGGGATCCCCGTCGCCCTGGCGTCGAACCTCAACCCAGGAACGAGCTACACCTCCTCGATGAACTACTGCGTCGGCACCGCCGTACTTCAACAGCACCTGAGCGTCGCTGAGGCCGTGCGCGCAGCTACGTATCACGGTGCGCTTGCCCTGCATCTGGAAGACGAGGTCGGGTCACTCGAGCTCGGCAAGCGAGCAAACCTGCACGTGCTCGACGCCCCCTCCGCCGTACACCTGGCCTACCGCATTGGCATGCCGCTCACCAGCGCCACGATCGTCGACGGCACCCAGGTCTTCAGCGGAAGCGGCTAGGCCCGCGGCCTAGATCAGTAGGTCTTTTGGCGCCGACCCCTGGGGCGCTCCGCCGCGCCGTAGACCTACCCGGCGGCACCAAAGTTGCTGTGGTCTCGACGGAGCCGCGAAGACGGCGAAGAGTCCCGAGCGAGGAGGTCGTCGTCAGTCAGGTGGATTAACGGCGGCAGTCGTAGTGGTCAAGGCGGCGTCGTGCGTCGTCGCGTCGTCAAGGCCGGCAGCAAGGCGCGGCGGAAGACCTCGACACCGGACGTGCCCCTGTGGCTCCGGCCCGCGGATCGGACCACCTCGACTTCTGAATCTGTGCTGTACTTCTGAACTGTGTTCCGGGGCCTTGAACCACCACCAACACGTCCGGGTGTCGGCAGGCGCGGCGAGTACCGTGTCGCCCACCAAGAATGAGGAGCTTGACGATGGTCGTAAGCAATTCGTCTGCGGGGGCGCTCACGACTTTGCTCGAGGCTCGGCTGCGGCAGGTCCAGCACATGGGTGCCACAGGGTTGATCGAGCGGGAAGCGGTCACAATGGCCGACGACAGGATCGTGCGGCGTTCCCGCCTGCTCAGTAACAACAATGACTGTGCGGTCTTCAACGACTATTGTGCTCGTCGCGAGTCGCTCTGGGGGACCGGGCCGCCAATCATGCACGAGTGGTCCCGGACCCGATTCCAAGGCTTGAGGAACACGGCCTACAACGTGTCGACGAACCTCCGTAACGTCGTCACGACCTTAATCGCATGGGCTGTATCTTTCAGTCCTGAGTACGCACTGCCAAAAACGTCTTGAACTCTTGATAGCTCTTGGTAGTGGTCGCTTCGTCAGTTCGTCGACAATGATGGCCGCAGGAGGGGTCGGCTGGTACTACCCGATCTGTCGCCCGTCGTGGTCAGCGGCACTCAGCCGATACCAAACTCGCCAAGCCGTTGCGCGGAGGGCACGGCAGCGAGGCGGACCGCCGTTAGCGCACGTACGGCTCGATGAGTTCGACGTAGCGGCGGATCGACGTAGCCAGGGCTTCGTTACCGGGTGCGGCCCACAGGTCGGCGTTGAAGATTTCCACCTCGACGTCGCCGCGATAACCGGCCCGGGCGACGGCGGCGCTGAAGGCGGTGAAGTCGACGTGTCCGTCGCCCATCATTCCGCGGGCCAGCAGTGAGTCAGGAGGCAGCGGGGTGATCCAGTCCCCGACCTGATAGCTGAGGATGCGGTCGCCGGCCCGGGCCAGTTGTCGATCCAGTTCCGGCTCCCACCACAGGTGGAAGGTGTCGACCACGACGCCGACCTCACTGGCTGGGTAGGGCTCGGCCAAGTCCAGCGCCTGCCCGAGGGTGGACATCACGCCGCGGTCGGCGGCGTACAGCGGATGCATCGGTTCGATGCCGAGCGCCACCCCGGCTGCGCGGGCGGACGGCACCAACGACTCCAGCGCCTCGGCCGCTCGCGACCGGGCGGCCGCCAGGTCACGGTCTCCGGGCGGCAATCCGCCGGCGACCAGGACCAGGACCCGGGCGCCGATCTCTGCGGCCTCCTCGATCGCGCGCAGGTTGTCGGCTCGGGCGTCCCGGATCCGGGACGGGTCGGCGGCGGTGAAGAAGCCGCCCCGGCACAGCGAGGACACCCGCAGACCGGACTCGCCCAGCCAGTCGGCCGCTCGCTCGACCCCCGCCTCGGTCAGTTGTTCGCGCCAGACGCCGATGGCCGGCACTCCGGCGGTCAGGCAACCGTCGATCGCCTCCCGCAGACTCCAACTCGCGACCGTCCGCTGGTTGAGCGAGAACCGGGACAGCCTCGGGTCACCGGGGGCGGGCGTCGCGATCCGCGCCGGCTGCCTGCTGGGAACGTCGACCGTCGTCCTCATCGGCCGATCCCCGCCGTCGCCAGCACCAGCCCGAGCCGGTGCGCCGCGAGTTCGGGGTCGGGCAGCAGCCGTGCCGCGTTGGCCAGCTCGAAGACCCGGGACAGGTGCACCACCGACCGGGCGGCCTGCATCCCGCCGACCATGCCGAAGCCGTCCTGGTGACCCGACAGCCAGGACACGAACGCGATCCCGGTCTTGTAGTGGAAGGTCGGCGCCGCGAAGATCTGCCGGGACAGTTCCAGGGTCGGCGCCAGCTCCGCTCGATAGGTGCCGACGTCCCCGTCGTCGAGGGCGCTCAGGGCGGCCGCGGCGGCGGGGGCGACGGCGGCGAACGCCCCCAGCAGCGCGTCGGAGTGGTGCGTACCGTCGCCCTCGATCAGCTCGGGATAGTTGAAGTCGTCGCCGGTGTAGAGCCGGACACCGCCTGGCAGGGCGGCCCGGAGTCCGACCTCGTGCTCGGCGGACAGCAACGACACCTTCACGCCGTCGATCCGGTCGGCGTGCTCACCGACCAGTTCTATGAACGTGCCCGTGGCCACGTCGACGTCGGCGCTGCCCCAGTAGCCGGTCAGGGCGGGGTCGAAGGCGGGCCCGAGCCAGTGCAGCACCACCGGTTCGGCGACCTGGCCGAGGATGGCTTCGTACACGTGCCGGTAGTCCTCGGCGTGCCGGGCGGCGGCGGCCAGATGCCGCGACGCCATTACGATCACCTGGGCGCCGGCCCCCTCGACCACCGCGACCTGCTCCAGGTAGGCCGCGGTGACCTGGTCGACCGACTGCGGCTCGGCCGGCAGCTGATCGGTGCCGGCGCCCGCCGCGATCCGGGCCTGACACTGCTTGGCCTGGGCCGCGCTGCGGCGGATCAGCTCCTGGGTCGCGGCCCAATCCAAGCCCATGTTCCGCTGGGCGGTGTCCATCGCCTCGGCCACGCCCAGCCCGTAGTCGAACAGGTGCCGGCGGAAGGCCAGGGTCGACGCCCAGTCCAGGGCGGCCGGCTCCCCGGGGCTGTTGTCGGCGTAAGGGTCGGCGACCACGTGCGCGGCGGCGAAGGCCACCCGGCTGGTGAACGGCTGCGGATGGTGAGCCCACTCGCGAGGCGTCTCCAGGCCGACCTCGCGCAGCGAGCTGTCGGCCTGGGGCAGGGCTACGGTGGCCGCGCCGGTCATCAGCGGTCCTCGTCGAGGACGACCCGGCGTCCCTGGTCGGAGGACTGCAGCCCGGCTTCGACCAGTCGCAACCCGCGTACGCCGGCGGCGAGGTCGTAGGGGTGCGGGCGGCCGGCGTCGACGTCGCGCAGGAACTGTTCCCACTGGGTCCGGAAACCGTTACCGAACTCCTGCTGGTCGGGGATCTGCTCCCACTGGGCCCGGAAGTCCTCCGTGGTCGGCAGGTCCGGGTTCCACACCGGCATCGGGGTCTGCGCCCGGGGCTGGATCCGGCAGCCGAACAGGCCGGCGACGGCCGATCCGTGGGTGCCGTCCACCTGGAACTCGACCAGTTCGCCACGGTCCACCCGGACCGTCCAGGAGGAGTTGACCTGGGCGATCACGTCGCCGGCCAGCTCGAAGATGGCGTACGCGGCGTCGTCGGCGGTCGCGGTGTAGCGCTGGCCGTGTTCGTCCCAGCGCTCGGGGATATGGGTGACGGCCTTGGCGGTGACTGCCTGGACCCGGCCGAACAGGTTTTCCAGCACGTAGTTCCAGTGGCAGAACATGTCCAGCACCATCCCGCCGCCGTCCTCGGCGCGGTAGTTCCAACTCGGTCGCTGCGCGGGAATCACGTCACCCTCGAACACCCAATAGCCGAACTCGCCCCGTACTGACAGGATCCGACCGAAGAAACCCAGATCGATCAGCCGCTTGAGCTTCAGCAGTCCGGGCAGATAGAGCTTGTCGTGCACCACGCCGTTGATCACGCCGGCCCGTCCGGCGGCGGCCACCAGCTCCTGGCCGTCGGTCACCGACTCCGCGATCGGCTTCTCGGTGTAGACGTGCTTGCCGGCGGCCATCGCGGCCAGCAGGGCGGGCTTTCGTCCTGCGGTGGTCTGGGCGTCGAAGTAGACGTCGACGTCGTCGTCGGAGAGGGCGGCGTCCAGGTCGGTCGCCCACTCGGCCACCTGATGTTCCCGAGCCAGCCGCGCGAGCTTGTCGGCGTTGCGACCTAGAAGCACCGGCTCGACCAGGATGCGGTCGCCGTCGGGGAGAGTGATCCCCCCGTCGTCCCGGATGGCCAGGATCGAACGCAGCAGATGCTGCCGATAGCCCATCCGGCCGGTGACGCCGTTCATCGCGATCTTGATTGTTCGCTCAGACATTCATCTCCCTGCGTAAGCGCTTGCGTAAGCGCTTACGTAACTCTATGCAATGAGGTCGGCGGAGGCAATCCGAGGGGTCTGGGAAATTGACACGCGAACCGATAGGCTGACCGGCTAAACCGCGGCGTCAAGTCAGATCGCGCGTGGGAGTTGTCCGGTATTCGGAGTGTCGTCACTGCCTGTGACGTCACTGCACGCAGCGTCGTAGCACGCGACGTCACATCCCAGAAGGAGCGCGATGGAGTCGGTGACACCGACCGGGACGGAGCCAGAACTCCGCACCGCCGGAGCCGGAGTCGCCAGCGCCATCGAGGCGACGGAGGTGACGAAGTCCTACCGGGTGGGCAAGGAATCGGTGACGATCCTTCACGGGGTGTCGTTGGCGGTGGGCTACGCGGAGATGGTGGCCGTAATGGGGCCGTCGGGATGCGGCAAGTCGACGCTGCTCTACTGTCTGGCCGGTCTGGAGGAGCCGTCATCTGGCCGGGTGATGGTGGACGGCCGCCCTCTGGATTCCTACACCCGGGCCGACCTGGCCCGGATGCGTCGCTCCGAGGTGGGCTTCGTCTTCCAGTCCTACAACCTCCTTCCCACGCTGACCGTGTTCGAGAACGTCGCGCTGCCGTACCGATTGGCGCGCAAGCGCCCACCGACGGAAATCATCGAGGCGACATTGGCCGGGGTTGGCCTCACCGATCGCCTCAAGGCACGACCGTCGTCGATGTCCGGCGGGGAGCAGCAGCGAGTCGCGTTAGCGCGGGTGCTGGCGCAGCAACCCCGGGTTGTTTTCGCCGATGAACCGACCGGAGCTTTAGATACTCGATCGGGGGCGACGATCCTGGCCGAGTTACGGCGGATAGCCCACCACCCGGCTCAATGCGTGCTGGTCGTCACCCACGACCCTGCCGTCGCCGCTCAGTGTGATCGGGTGCTGTTCATGCAGGACGGCCGACTCGAGCGGGAACTGCGACCCTCCGGGGTGGCCGAGGTCGCCGAAGTCCTCGCCACCTTGTCCCGCCATCGATAGGCCGGGACGTCGTGCGACATCTGTACGCCGCCGAGCTGCGGGATTCGTGGACCGCCTGGTTGGGAGTGTGCCTGACGTTCGTCGTCACCAACTTCACGTTGGCCCTGGCTGCGCTGGCGTTGGTGTCCGGAGTGGCGATGCTCGACGAGGGCACACTGGCTCTCGGCGACTCCACGGCGTTGGTCTTCCTGCCGGCTCTGAACCTTGTCTTTTGTGCCCTGGTGGGAGCTTCGGTGATCGGCGCCTCGTCCAGTCTGGTCGTGGACTCGCGGCGCGGATCGCTGGCCCGGCTGGCGCTCAGCGGTGCCACCCCGCGGCAGGTCGTTTCGACGGTGATGAGCCAACTCGTCGTCGTCAGCCTTGCCTGCTCCCTGGTCGGGGATGCTGCGGCTTATGCGAGCCTGCGTCCCACCTTGCGGGTGCTGGCCTACGAACGCGACGCGCAGATGGTCCCGCCGACGCCGGTCTACGCCCTGTGGCCGGTACTGCTCGCCAACCTGCTTGCCGTCGGCCTGGGGTTGCTCGGCGGATTTCGGCAGGCCCGACGTGCCAGTCGGATCCCTCCCGTTGAAGCCATCCGACTCGCCGACGGCAGCGACCCCGAGCGGATGACCGTCCCACGGTGGTTTTCCGCCGGCCTCTGCCTGCTCCTTATCGTGGCCGCCTACGCCGCGATTCCGGCGCTGACGGCGAGTAGGGATAAGGAGACCCTCAGCAACCTGTTCCAGGGCAGCACGCTTTTGCTCGTTGTCGGTGCGGTGTTCTTGGCGCAAATAGCTCCGCTGGTCGTCGGCCCTTTGACGCGGGCCTGGACCAGACTGATCCCCTCACCCGACCCCAGCTGGGACCTGGTCCGGAGCACCACCATGGCTAAAGGGGCACGGCTGACCAAGTCGGTCGTTCCCGTCGTGATGGCCATCGGTCTAGCGTTCGGGATGGTGGCGTTGGTGGACACGCTCAAGGCCTCTGGGTCGGCCAACGGATTCGATATGGAACTTTCCCACGCCGGGCCGCTCGCGCTCATCACCTTGCTGGGACTACCGTTGTTGATTGCTTTCGCCGGTGGCGTCGGGTCATTGGTGATGATGTCCAAGCAGCGTGACGCTGAATTGGCCCTTTCGGGGATTCTGGGTACCACCCCCGCTCAACGGCGCGTGATGTCGGCGATGGAGGGCGTCATGATTGCCGTCACCGGCTCCATCTTGGCCCTGGTCATGGTGGCGGTGTCCATCGGCTTCCTCGCTGTGGGCTTCCCGGCCGCCGATTTCGGCTTCAGGTTCTCCCCGTCGTGGGGGACCTTCGCCACCGCCTTCGCGGTAAGCCTCGCCATCACCGTCGCCGCCACGACTCTGCCCACCTTGTCGTCGATACGCAAGCCCGAGCCCGCGGTGATCGCCCGGCTCGTCGCCGAGTAGAGCAGGTTCACTGCATCCGCTCGTAGTGAATAGCTCCCCGCGCTGCAGGGACGAAGCGCCCGGCCACCGCTGCGTTAGGCTCCCGAACGCGCGGACAATCCGAAGCGGAGGACGACAGCGGTGGTGCAGGCTGAACGGGCGCCGCGGCTGAGCGACGTGGCCGCCGCGGCCGGTGTTTCCCTGGCCACTGCCTCGCGTTCGCTCCGCGGCCTGGAGGGGGTCAGTCCCCGGGTGGTCGCCCGCGTCGTCGCCACCGCCGACCAGTTGGGTTTCGTGGCCAACACCCACGCCCGCACGCTGGCCGGTGGCACCACCTCGACCGTCGGGTTGGTGATCCACCAGATCGACGACCCGTACTTCACCGAGATCGCCGCCGGCGTGATCGGCGCCGCGGAGGAACACGACCTGATCGTCCAGATCTCCCAGTCCGGACGGGACCCCGAACGCGAACTCAAGCACATCCGTACGCTGTCGGCTCACCGGTCCCGGGCGATCATCATCGCCGGCTCCGGATACGCCGATCCGGAGGCCGAAGCGGCGGCCCGGCGCGCGCTGGACGCCTTCGGGGGCCGGGTGGCGGTGATCGGCCGGCACCATCTCGGCGTCGACGCCCTGCTTCCCGACAACGTCGGTGCGGGGCGGTTGTTGGCCGCTCACCTGCTCGAGCTGGGCCACCGTCGCCTGATCCTGCTCAGCGGGCCGGACACCCTGACCACCGTGCTGGACCGGACTGCGGGTGCGACGGAGGTGCTCACCGCTGCCGGCGCCGACGTCGCCGTCGTCCCCACCGACTTCACCGGGGCCGACGCCGGCCGACCGGCGCTCGACGCGCTGCGGGCTAACCCTGATCGGACGGCGATCCTGGCGCTGAACGACGTCATGGCCATCGGGGTGCTGGCGGCCCTGCGTGCGGCCGGCGTGTCCGTTCCCGGCGACGTCTCGGTGGTGGGGGTCGACGATGTCGCCGTGGCGGGTCTGGTCGACCCGGCCCTGACCACGGCCCGGTTCCCCCTCAGTCAGCTCGGGCGCGACGCCTTGGCGCTGATCCTGCGGCCGGCCGCCGGCCGCCCCCGCCGGCGACCGGTGCCCGCGACGCTGATCGTCCGCGCGTCCAGCGCCGCGCCGCGCTTCGGCGGTCTGCGGCTTTAACCGGTTGGGTGACGTCGGAACTCGAGCGGCGCCGGCCCAACGTTGCTCGGACCGGGCCCGCTCAGGCGGGGTCAGGCACGCCGAACGTCGCGCTGAGCACGTCACCCAGCGGGGTGCCCAGGCCGGTGCAGGCGTCCCAGCCCGGAGCGGCATCGTACGCGCCGTTGGAACCGTCGGTGATGTCGCTGAAGGCGGTCGGGGCGGCGTACAGGGCGGGTAGCAGCGGCGCGATGCTGCGACCGGTCTGCTGTTGCAGTAGGGCGGTCAGGCCCGCCCACAGCGGGGAGACCGCACTGGTCCCGCCGACCACCATCGACGTGCCGTCGACGTAGATCCGGTATCCGGTGGCGGGATCGGCGTTGCCGGCCACGTCGGGGACGCCTCGTCCTGGGTTCTGAGTCGGATTGGCCGAGACCGGATCGATCTCGCTCTGGTAGCCGGGTACCGGTTCCACCGCGCTCACCCCACCCCCGGTCGCCCCACCGGACGGATTGGCCCACACCTCTTGGCTAACGGCCTCGCCGTTGACGGTGAGCGTGGTTCCGCCGCAGCCCACCACCCGGGCGCTGGCCGCGGGATAGTCCACGTGGGCCAAGCCGTCGCCGACGGCGTCGCCGGAGCCGTTGTCGCCGGCCGCGGCGAACACGCTCACCCCGATCGCCTCGGCCGCAGCGAAGGCGTCCTCCATCACCATCCGGGCCGACGCGGTCCAGGCGTCCTCGGCCTGACCCCAGCTGATCGAGATCACACTCGGGCGGTTGAGGTCGTCGTGTACCGCGGCGAGGACGGCGTCAGCGAAGCCGCGGTCGGTGTTGGGGGCGAAGTAGACCGCGATCCGCGCTCCGGGCGCCACCGCGCCCGCCACCTCGATGTCGAGCACGACCTCGCCGTCGGCGCTGTTGGCGTCCCCGGTCGGGCTGTTCTCCGCGCCGTCGACCTCGACCGCGACCACCGTCGGCGGGGCAAGGCCCAGGTCGGAGAAGTAGTGGGTCAAGTCGGCCTCGGCGTAGCCGCCCCCTAACTCGATCAGTCCGACACACTGGCCGGCGCCGTCCACCCCGGTCGGGAACCGGTACGCCGCCGCCACCTCCGGTGCACTGAACCCGGCCACCGGACCGACCGCGGGCTGAAAGACCGGCTGCGGACCCGTGCCGAACCGGATGTGCGGTCGGGCGGCGGGCCGGTCGTCGAGACCGAGCACGGCGGTCACGATCGGTCCCAGCTCGGCCGGGACCGCGACCATCCCCTCGCGGCCGCGGAACTCTCCGGCCGGGGACAGGTACGTCGACAGCTCCACTCCGAACGCTGCCGACAGTGCGGCGACGGTTCCGCGGAGCTGCACGGTGAAGCGTTCGGGCAGCGAAGCAACCACCTCCAAGCCGTACTCGGCCGCTACCCGCTCGACCGCGGCCACGTCGTCCGGATCGGCGCCGCGGGTCCGCAGCTCGGCTCTGGTCAGGTGGGCGGTCCCGGTCGCCGGCGTGGCCATCGGTCGGGTGCCCTCGCGCTCCGCCGGGCCCGGGCGCCGCAGGTAGACCGACACCTCGCCCACCTGCTCCGGGTCGGCCGGTCCCAGTCGTTCAGCCGCCGGCGCGTCTCGTCGGCTGCCCTCGATGCTGACGTGCCCTACTGCATTCATCGCGTCCCCCTGGTGCTCCGAGTCGTTCCCGGCACGCTAGCTCGACACTCGATCGAGAGACGAAGCCCCGGGTCCGCCGCCCGACGCCGGGCAAGGGGAGAAAAAGTCGGGGCCCTGCGAGAATGGGGCTTCGTCAGCGGCCGCTCTTGGGTCGTCGGGAGCGAGCCTGCTTTTCCTTGGCCATCTCGTCCCGAACGACGGCTTCCGATACTTGGCGGGCTCGACGAAAGTAGGTGTCGGGGTCTTCGACCATGCGCTTGAGCTGTTTCATCGCTTCGTCCACCGTTGCGCTCATCGGCACCGCTCCCTTTTGATTCTGATTCAGTGTAGGCATGACCGGCTGACAGAGTCTTTGGAGGTGACGATGCCGGTGAGACTGATCGCGACCGGCGGTAGAGCGGCCACCATGGCTACCCGGGAAGCGGTGCGTGCCGCTGTCTCGCCGTCGCGTCGTCGAGCGTCCGCCTGACGTTTCCTCGCCTCGGCCACGACGAGGGCTCCGCCCGCGCAGAGGGCGGCCCCCAAGACCCACCAGCCGTTCCGGGGGATGAGCAGTGCGGCGACCGTGGGTGCGGCGGCGACCAAGACAATTTGCAGTCCGAACAGCGACCTGCTGGACGTCCGCTGGCGGGTCTCGTCGCGCACGACTCACCTCCTAACCTCCGGTTCGTGAACGCCGTTGCTCAAGCACGCCGCTACTCAATCAGGAGGCGCCCACGCCTCTACTCAATCAGGAGGTCGCCACCTTGCCGAATACGCGGTTGCGGGCCTGGTTCAGGTAGATGTCGGGGCCGCGGCCAGGCGGAAACCGGTGTGGGCCAGCGAGGAGTCCGGGGTGGTCTGGGTGCGGGCGGAGACCCGGTAGCGGTTGCAGTAGGAGGCGTGGCACAAGAAGGAGCCACCTTTGACCACCCGCGCCTGCCCCGACCGCGGACCGCGCGGGTCCTGCCGGGTCACCGGTTCGGCGCGCCGGTGCCAGGTCGGGGAGAACCAGTCCGCGGTCCACTCCCACACGTTGCCCGCAGTGTTGAACAGGCCCAGGTCGTTCGGTTCGTACGCGGTCACCGGGGCGGTGCCGGCGTAACCGTCGGCGACGGTGTTGTGCCGCGGAAACTGGCCCTGCCAGATGTTGGCGCGGTGCTCCCCGCCCGGGTGCAGGTCGTCGCCCCAGGGGTAGCGCTGCTGGTGCCGGCCGCCGCGGGCCGCGCGTTCCCACTCGGCCTCGGTCGGCAGCCGCGCACCGGCCCACTGCGCGAACGCCGCGGCGTCGGCGAAGGAGACGTGCACGACGGGATGGTCGCCGAGCCCGTCGAGGGTGCTGCCCGGTCCGGCCGGATGACGCCAGTCGGCGCCCCTCACTCCGCGCCACCACGGCGCGCCGGGCACCACCCCGTCGAGCACCGACGACCGGGCCGCGGGGTGCACGTGGGCGTCGAACACGAACGACCAGCCGAAGGACTCGGCCTCGGTGACGTAGCCGGTGGCGTCGACGAAAGCCGCGAACCGGTCGTTGGTGACCGCGTACGCGTCGATCCGGTACGGCTTCAGGCTGACCTCGCGAACCGGGCCCTCACCGTCGGCCGGGAAGGTCTCGGCCGCCTCCGAACCCATCCAGAACGACCCGCCCGGGATGTCCACCATGGTGTCGAGGGCGGGCGCGGCGCCGACAGACGTGGACGTGGCCGCTCGTGCGCTCGGGCGCGAGCGATCGGCTTCGGACGCGGGCCGGGCGGGAGCGCAGCAGCCCGCCTGGTCGGTCGCCCTCGTCGGGGGAGTCATCGGGGCACTCGTGGCATCTCCTTGGTCCGATCCGGTGGTCCTTGATCGGGTGGCCCTTGGTCCGGAGCCTAGCGCCGGCCAGGGAGCGTGAACGGACACGCTGACGCTACCGTTCTCCACGACTCGTGCCCGCCTAAGGGAAGGAAGACGCGTGGCCAGTAGGGATCCGGATCGGCCCAACGTGGTCTTCGTGCTCAGCGACGACCAGGGCCCATGGGCGATGGGCTGCGCCGGGAACGGCGAGATCCAGACCCCGACGCTGGACGCGCTGGCGGCCCGGGGCACCCGGCTGGAGAACTTCTTTTGCGCCTCGCCGGTCTGCTCGCCGGCCCGGGCGAGCCTGCTGACCGGGCAGATCCCCTCACGACACGGCGTTCACGACTACCTGTTCGGGACCGACGTCGGGCCCGCGGCCACCGACTACTTGTCCGGCCAGGTCGCCTTCACCGACGTGCTCGCCGAGGCCGGTTATCGACTCGGGTTGAGCGGCAAGTGGCACCTGGGGGCCAACGACCGGCCCCGACCCGGCTTCGTGCACTGGTACGCCCACCGGGGTGGCGGGAGCCCGTACTACGACGCCCCGATGTATCGCGGCGGGCGACCGGAGACGGTGCCCGGCTACCTCACCGACGCGCTGGCCGACGACGCGATCGACTTCCTCGACGCCGAAGCCGACCGGGGAGAACCGTTCTTATTGTCGTTGCACTTCACCGCCCCGCACAGCCCGTGGGCCGGGCAGCACCCGGACGAAGTCACCGCGCGCTACGCCGACTGCGCGTTCGACTCCTGCCCGCAGGGCCCGCTGCATCCCTGGACTCCGCTGGACCAGACCGGTCGGCCGCTCGGCGGCGAGTCCGACACCCGCGCCGCGCTGGTCGGCTACTTCGCTGCGGTGACGGCAATGGACGCCGCCTTGGGCCGGGTGCTGGACCGGCTGGACGGGTGCGGTCTGACCACAAGCACGATGGTCGTGTTCAGCAGCGACAACGGCTTCAACGCCGGCCACCACGGGGTCTGGGGCAAAGGCAACGGGACCTATCCGCAGAACATGTACGACTCCTCGGTCAAGGTGCCGGCCATCATCGCCCAGCCCGGCCGAATCGGCGTCGGCGTCTGCGACGAGTTGTTATCCGCCTATGACCTGGGGGCGACCGTGCTGGAGCTGGCCGGGGTGCCGCACGAGACGCTGGAGGTGGGGCCCGGTCGGTCCTTCGCCGGACTGCTGCGACCCGGGGCGCCGCCGGGCACCGGCCGCGACCGGGTGGTGGTCTTCGACGAGTACGGGCCGGTCCGGATGATCCGCACCCCACGCTGGAAGTACGTCCACCGGCACCCGGACGGACCGCACGAGCTGTACGACCTCGACGCCGACCCCGGGGAGGCCCACAACCTCGTCTCGGCGTCGGAGCAGCGCCAGATCGTGACCGGCCTGCGGGGTGAGCTGGAGGACTGGTTCCGGTCGTACGCCGACCCGGCGTACGACGGGGCGACCCTGCCGGTGATCGGGACCGGGCAGCGGGCCCGGGTCGGAGAGCCGGACGCGTTCCAAGGGCCGCTGTGGGTCCAGACGGCAGGATCAAACCCGAAGTAGCGGTTCGACGGCGCGCAAAGGCACGCGCGACCCGATGGGGACGGTGCTTAAGCGCGCACTCGACCGTAGGGCGCTATCGCGGGCGGTCGACACTCGGGCGCACGATCTCGACCTCGATGAAGTCCACCAGCTCTGGCCCCTCGTTGGTGACGTCGTGTTCGGCACCGGCCGGACGGAAGTAACTGTCTCCCGGGCGAAGGACCGTCTCCTGCCTCGTGTGGTCGGCGTCGACGATCTGCATCCGCCCGGCGGCCAGCGGCACGACGACGTAGTCGTGTTCGTGCCGGTGCGGCCCGGTGGCTTCACCGGTGCTCAGGGTCCATCTGGTCACCCGGACGTCAGCGTTGTCGATCTGCTCAGTCGCGCTCATCAGGACCACCCTCCGGTTGTCATCGCCTACACCCCTTCATCCTTACCGGTGCCCCGGCACCGGCGCCCCAGCGGGTCCGGACAGCCACTGCCGTAAGGACGCGTCGTGCTCACCCAACTCGGGCGGTGGCTCGGGCGGGCGCAGCACGTCCCCGCCGTAGTCGACGGGGTGGCGCACCTGCGGAGCGTGTCCGGGTGCCGGCTGCTGGGTGGGACGCAGCCCGAGCGTTTCGGCCAGCGCGAACGCGTCGGCCAGGTCCCCGACCACCCCCACCGCGACACCGGCCGGCGTCAGCCGCCGCTCCCATTCGACGGCGTCGGCCGTCCGCAACCGGGTCTCCAGCGCGGCCACCAGCTGTTCCCGGTTCTGCACCCGGTCCGGGTTGCGCGCGAACCGGGGGTCCTCAGCCAGCCGGGCCTCGCCGAGGACCTCGACCAGACGGGCGAACTGTGCGTCGTTGCCACAGGCGATCGCGAGTGGCCGGTCGCGGCAGCGCAGGGTCTCGTACGGGGCGATCGAGGGGTGCTGGTTGCCCATCCGCCGCGGCGGCTTACCGGTCTGCAGGAAGCTCTGCGCCTGGTTGACCAAGGCAGCCAGGGAGGACGACAGCAGGTTGACCTCGACCCGGTTCCCACGCCCGGTCCGTTCGCGCTGGGCCAGGGTAGCCAAAATCCCGATCGTGGCGTCCTTCCCGGTCAACACGTCGACCAGGGCCACCCCGGCCTTGGTCGGTTCCCCGTCGGGCTCACCGGTGATGCTCATCAGGCCGCCCACCGCCTGGACCAGGAAGTCGTAACCGAGCAGGTCCGCGCCCGCGCCTGCGCCGAAGCCGGTGATCGAGCAGTAGACGATGCCCGGATTGGTGACACGGACCTCGTCGTAGCCCAGCCCGAGCCGGGGCAGCAGCCCGGGTTTGAAGTTCTCCACCAAAATGTCGGCGCGCCGGGCCAGTTCGGCGGCCAGCCGCCGGTCAGGCTCGTGCGCCAGATCCAACGTCAGACTGGCTTTGGAGCGGTTGACGCTGGCGAAGTAGGTGGATCCCGCCGACGACCACGGCGGCCCCCAGTGCCGGGTGTCGTCACCGGTCCCGGGACGCTCGACCTTGATCACGGTGGCACCGAGATCGGCCAGAGTCATCGTGGCCAGCGGACCGGCCAGCACCCGGCTGAAGTCGGCGACCAGGACGCCGCTGAGCGGAGGGTTCACCCGAGCACCGTGTCGTAGCCGATCATCCCGCGTTCTCCTTCGCAGCGTCGGGCGAGGTCCGGGCGATACTGGCGCGAAACGGGCCACCGTCGCCGGACCGGGACGGCCCCGGTGGTCGGACTAGGGTGGCACGAACCGGGCCGCGCGTCGCTGCCGGTACCCCAAGCAGGAGCACCAGACGATGACCACGATGGACGCACTGACCACGGCCGCGCCGCTGTCGGACCGGGCCCGGGACTACCTGAACCTCGACTCGTCGTTCTCCGCGGGGGAGCTGGCCTGGCGCGACCAGGTGCGCACCTTCGTCGACACCCGGATCGCCCCGAACATCAACGCCTGGTACGACCAGGCTGTCTTCCCACGTGAGCTCGCCACCGAGATGGGCGATCTGGGGCTGCTGGGTACGCACCTGACCGGTTACGGCTGCGCGGGCCGCAGTGCGGTGGAGTACGGCCTGGCCGCGATGGAGCTGGAGGCCGGCGACTCGGGCCTGCGGACCTTCGTCAGTGTGCAGGGTTCGCTGGCCATGACCGCGATCCACCGGCACGGTTCGGAGGAGCAAAAGCAGCGCTGGCTGCCCGGGATGGCCAAGGGCGAGCTGATCGGCTGCTTCGGCCTGACCGAACCCGACGCGGGCAGCGATCCGGCCAGCATGACCACCGCCGCCCGCCGTGACGGGTCGGACTGGGTGCTCAACGGGGCCAAGCGGTGGATCGGCTTGGCTTCGATCGCCGACGTCGCGATCATCTGGGCCAAGACCGAGGGCGGTATCCGCGGTTTCCTGGTCCCCACGGACACGCCCGGTTTCGGCGCGACCCGGATCGAGCCGAAGCTGTCGATGCGCGCCTCGATTCAATGCGACATCGCCCTCGACGACGTCCGCCTGCCCAGCGACGCGGTGCTGCCGCACGTGGTCGGGCTGAAGGGACCGTTCAGCTGCCTGAACGAGGCGCGGTACGGGATCATGTGGGGCGTGATGGGCGCGGCGAGGGACTCCTACGAGGTCGCGCTGCGCTACTGCCTAAAGCGCTCGCAGTTCGGGCAGTCGGTGGCGGGCTTCCAGCTGAGCCAGCAGAAGCTGGTCGACATGGTGCTGGAGATTCAGAAGGGTGTCCTGGTCGCCCTGCACACCGGACGGCTCAAAGACGCCGGAAAGCTGACGCCGGCTCAGATCTCGTTCGGCAAACTGAACAACGTCCGCGAGGCGATCGGCGTCTGCCGAGACGCCCGGACCCTGCTCGGCGGCAACGGCGTCACCCTGGAGTACTCGCCGCTGCGGCACGCGAACAACCTGGAAAGCGTGCGGACCTACGAGGGAACCGACGAAATTCACCTGCTGATCATGGGCCAGCAGATCACCGGCATCCCCGCGTTCAGCTCCGCGACCCATTGACGGCGGGAGTGCTGCAGTGAGTGACGGTCGACGGCGCGCGGAGCAGATCGGCCGGGCGGAGTTCGGTGGCGTCTCCGCCGACGAGACCATACGTCGACTGATCGATGAGCACTGGCGGGCTGCTGCGGTCGCGGCGGTCCGCCGGTGCCGCGATTCCGATCCGGAAGGGTGGTCGGACTACGTGGCCGACGCGAACGGGCTCGCCGCCGGTGACGCTCCGATTCGTGACGTCTGGGCCGCCGCGTCGGCGTGAGCCGGCGTGCTGGTTCAGATGCTGAGGGGTGCAGCGCAACCTAAGTTGCACTTATAGGCGTACGCGTCCACACTTGGAGAAGAAACCTGGAGGAAGGAGACGTGGCATGGCGATCGCGCTTGTCACCAGCGACGAACGCAGCCTGCTGGTGACCAACCCATCGGAGCGCAGGCATGCCCACGACCTTCTTGATGCCCTCGAAGGACATTCCGGACGTCTTGTCGTCGACAGTAAGGAGCAGACGCCGCTACCGACCGACCTCGCCGCCATCATCAGCAGAGTCCTAGAGGTCATGGCCAGCGGCGGAACCATCACGATCGGCTCCTTGCCAGAGGAGTTGTCGACCACAGTCGCGGCTGATCAGCTAGGAGTATCGCGACCGACATTGATGAAGATGATCCGAGCTGGACAACTGTCTGCTCACAAAGTGGGCTCTCATCATCGGCTCAAAGCTGCCGACGTACTTGCGGCTAAGCGGGCTCGACTGGAACGGCAGCGTCAAGCCTTCGGCGAGCTTCGCCAACTCGAGGACGAGCTAGAAAAGTTTTAAGGACTATTACGATAGCCTCTGCGAGTGACTACCGGGGTCCTCGTAGACGCGAACGTTCTTTTCTCGAGGACTCTCCGAGACTGGCTATTTCTCCTTCGGAACGAGACCGGCGGCAAGATGTTCGCGGTGTACGCGACCGAGGACATCCTGGCCGAGGTCATTTACCGTATGCGCCGGAAGTACCCCGCCGCACCGGGGAACCTGACCTCACGGATCCACGACCAGCTCCACGAGCTGCTGGATGACCGCGTGGCCGACTACACGATCGATGGTTCCTATCCGGGGATTGACCCTGACGATGCCCACGTTCATGCGGCGGCGGTAGCATCTGGAACCGGTGTCGTTGTGACCGCCGACTCCGGCTTTACCAAGTTGGGAGTCGACGTCATGGAGCGGCTTCCGTACGAAGTCCATACAGCCGACACCTTCTTCACCCTCATCGACGACTCCTCGCCGCTGACGGTGCGTGCGGTCACACAGAAGCAGCTGGAATACTTCATGAGAAGGGACGGCGAGTCCGACATGCCCAGCCGGCTCACAAAGGCCGGCTGCCCAAGATTCGCTCAACGGGCCCGTATTCACCTTCAAGATCTGGTGACGTAATACCGTCGGCTGGGCTTGGCGCGCATTAGGGTAACGGTGTACCGGCTCGGGGTGATACAGGTGTGACGGCGGCTGGACTACGGTCCGGCGGCTCGCCCGACCCGGGGCCGGGCCACCACACGGCCGACGCCACCTCGGGGCTCGCGGTGACGGGTGTGCGGCTGCTGTTCGCGCCGGGTTCGGGCTGCGCCCGAGATCTTCGAGGTGGCCCTCGACCCGGCCTGACGCCGCGCTTTAGGGGGCGTCGGTGCTGAAGGTCCCGCGCAGCCACTCGGCCGCCCGCCCGCCGAGGTCGGCCAGCGAGGGCTGCTCGGGGTGCCAGGCCCGTTCGTACTCCCAGGAGACCCAGCCGTCGTAGCCTCCGGCCGCCAGCACGGCGGCCACGTCAGCGAGCGGCAACACCCCGGTCCCCATCAGCACCGGTGTCAGATCGTCTCGGGACGGGACGTCCTTGACCTGGACGTAGCCGACCCGGTCCGACAGCAGCGTCCAGGTCTGCGCGGGAGTCTCACCGCCGAGCCAGGTGTGCAGGGTGTCCCAGACCACCCGGACGTCGTCGCACCCGGGGTGGTCGAGGATCCGGGCGATATCGGCGGCGCGACGGTGGCTGTCATGGGTCTCCAGGGCCAGGGTGACGCCGAGGTCGGCGGCCACCGGCGCCAGCGCCGCCAGCCGGCGAGTCGCCCGCCGGTCCTGCGCTGCCGGATCGGCGATGTCGGGGTCACCACCAGGAAAGACCCGCAGGAACCGGGCGCCCAGGTCGGCGGCAAGCCGCAGGTGCGCGGTGCCGTCGTCGATGACCTCCTGATCGGAGGGGCCCGGAGCCGCTATCTTGACGTAACTGGCCACGCTCAACGGCGTGACTCCCGACTCCCGGAGCTGCCGGGTGACCCGCTGCCGCTGGGCGTCGGACAGGCCGGTGTGCACCGGCTGATCCGGTCCGGCCCGGAGTTCGACCCCGTCGAACCCGTACCGCCGGGCCAGGTCCAGCACGTCGGTCGAGCCGGCTTCGGGGCAGCCCAAGGTGGAAAAGGCGAGTCGGGTCACCGATACATCGTCCCTTCACCGCGCCGGTCAGGCACGAGCCGGGGGAGACCACCGACCGGGCCGCCACCGAGCCCGACCGGGTCGCGGCGCTGCGAGCCCGTCACCAGACGTGGCAGGCCGAAGTTGTCGGCACCCACTTGCCCGGATACGATGAGAGCCGCCATCTTCACCACCCACGACGACCCCGCAGGGCTCGCAGACGCTGACCTGAGTTCCACCTCGGGCCCTGCCCTTCGGCGTAGGGGCGCCCGGGGCAGCCGACGGTCCGGCAATGTCGGCGACTCGGCCAGGCCGTCGAGCGCGTCCGCCGCGGGAGGCGCCGGCGAGGTCAGGAGCGCTCTCGCTCGTTGGGCCCGCGCACCTCGGGGCACCGCGGCGCGGTCGGGTCTGCGAGGCTACGAGGATGCGTGCCGCTGTGATCACCGACTTCTCCCAGCCACCCGTCCTCGGCGACTTCGCCGAGCCCGCCGCCGGCAGCGGGGAGGTGGTGGTCGATATCTGCGCCGCCGCGGTGTCGAACCTCGTCCGGTTGGTGGCCGCGGGTCAGCATTACTCGAGCGCGGCAGAGCCGCCCATGGTCGCTGGGGTCGACGGCGTCGGGCGGCTCCCGGACGGTTCGCTGGTGTACGTGCCGGGCGTGAGGTCGCCGTGGGGCACGATCGCCGACCGTGCTGCTGTCCCGCTCTCTGCCGTGCGCCCCGTCCCGAGCGGCCTGTCCGCCGTGCAGGCCGCGGCAGTGGTCAACCCGGCGTTCGCGTCGTGGCTGCCGCTCACGCGCATCCTGGCCCCGGGTGCGACGCCGAGTGTGCTCGTGCTGGGGGCGACTGGAGCGGCGGGTTCGGTCGCTGTGCCGGTCGCGAAGCACCTCGGCGCCCGGCGGGTGGTCGCGGTCGGCCGCGACGGTGCGGCGCTTCGCCGCACGATCGAGCGGGGCGCCGACGAGGTGATCCCGATCGACATGGGTCTGGAGAGCGCGCTCGAACGCGTCGGCGCGGCCGGTGTGGACGTCGTGCTCGACTTCTTGTGGGGTGCGGAGGCGGCGACGGCCCTGACTGTATTGGCCCGTTCGGCGCCGGACCCGCGGCACCGGATCGACTGGGTGAATCTCGGGGCCCTCGGCGGCACGCACGTGCCGTTGGACTCGACCCTGCTCCGGATGAGCGACCTGCACGTGTGGGGCAGCGGAGCCGGGGCGTACTCGGCCGAGCGTCGCCGCGCCATGGTCGACGCAGCCCTGCGGCTGGCGGTCGAGGGTGTGATCGCGGTGGACGTGGAGCAGCGTGCCCTCGCCGACGTCGCCTCGACCTGGACCGACCGCGGCCGGCTGGTCTACGTTCCCTGACGTACGCGCGGGACAGCGGGTCCGCCATGACCGGCCCCCGGGGCCGGGCTCACCGGCCCACGGGGGCCAGGGTCAGGGGCGGCCCACCGTTTCCGCGTTGGGCTCCGCCGCAGGACGCACCGGTCCCAGCGCACACTCGAGCGCGAATGCCGGTTGTTCCGGCTGGAACGCCCGGGCGGCGAGGTGGAAGTTGATGCAGTGTCCGGCGGTCGGCACGAGCCGTGCGTCCACCCACGGCGCGCTGCTGCAAGCGGACGCGAACTCGGCCACCTCGTCATCGTCGGTGACCCACAGGTGGTCGAACTCGCCCTGCCGGCTGTGCACGGGAACCTGCACCTGGGCGGCGACGGTCCGCAGCCGCTCGACCCAACCGCCGGTGATATCCAGCAGCTCGGCTTTCGGCGCCGGAGCGTCGGCGGCGCGACCGGCCTCGGGCATCGCCGCCGTGTGGGTCCAGTCGGGTCCGTACATCACAAAGTCCTTCACCGGACCGGGCAGCTCGACGAATTCGAGGTCGGGGAGCGCGGCCCAAGCCGCGCCGCTCTCGCTGGGGACGCGGACCAGGCAGCCGGAAATGGCGAGGCCGAGGAGTGGCCAGGACGGGTGCCGGGCGGCGAGGGCGATGGCGATCGCGCCGCCGATGGAATGCCCGATCACCACGACCCCCGCCAGCCCCGTCCCGTAGGCCTCGCAAAGGTCGCCGATCAGGTGGTCAAGCACCCCGGCGTTGCGCAGGATGATCGACTCGCCGGGCTCGACCGCGGTGCTGCCGCGGTAGCCGGGACGGTCGACCGCAATGACGGGGACGCCGAGTGACTCGGCAGTCTCCAGCAGCGACTGACCGGGATGTCGAAGTAGATCGAGGAGTAGGTGCCGCCGGGCAGTGTGACGACGAGTGGGGCCCCTTCGGCGACGGGGATGTCGGCACGTCGGCGGGCGGTGAAGGTCATCCCTTGGGCCGGACCGGGCGAGCTGACGGCGTACACCATTCGGGCGAAGGCGCGCCGGGATGCGCAACGACCCGACGAGATCGGGCAGACGACGCGGCTGAACGAGCTGATGGGCTTCTCGACCCTGTGACATCTGTCGTTTGAGGGCACCGAGACCCCGTCGCGACCGGCGGCTCCGCACCGAGGCGCCGCTTCGGGCGAGGTGTGTTGCGTCGGCGTCCGTGGCCGACCAGCGGCCGGTGATCAACTGATCGGTGCTGAGGTGGCGACGCCCTCCTCAGCGACATCTGCTGGGGTGCTGGCGGACCGCGGGTCGAGCTCACCGGAACAAGCAGCGCAGGCCGGGTGAACCGTGGTTCGTGCGCCGGCCCGTGCTGGCAGGGTGCGCCGCCGACGCCACCGTCAGCACCGATGCTGCCTCCACCGACGTGACGGAACACGGCGACCCCGCTGCTCGGTGGGCGCCACGTTCTGCGGAGTCCCAGCTGTTGGAACCGGAGCGGAGGCCGTCGGCTTGTCGGGTCACGGCAGCCGTCACGGCGCCCTCTTCGAATCCGGGGCACGGGTGTGACCGACACCGGATATAGTTGAGCCTTCAACCACTTAATCCCAAGGAGTCCCATGACTGACGTAAACGTTGCCGTCATCTATTACAGCGCCACCGGAAGCGTCTATGCGCTCGCGCGGGCCGCCGCGCAGGCCGCCGAGGCCGAGGGCGCGCAGACCCGGCTGCTCAAGGTGCACGAGCTCGCGCCGCAGGAGGCCATCGCGTCAAACGAGGGGTGGAGCAAGCACGCCCTGGAGACCCAGGACGTGCCGGAAGCGGGTCTCGACGACCTGGAGTGGGCCGATGTGATCTTGCTCGGGACGCCGACTCGCTACGGGCTGCCGACCGCTCAGCTCAAGCAGTTCGTCGACAGCACCGGGCCGCTGTGGGCTCAGGGCAAGCTCGTCAACAAGGTCGCGTCCTCGTTCACTTCCGCCGCCACGGTTCACGGCGGCCAGGAGACCACCATCACCGCGCTGAACAACACCTTCTACCACTGGGGTTGCGTGATCGTGGCGCCCGGCTACGCCGACCCGATCCAGTTCCAGGCGGGTAACCCCTACGGGGCTTCGCACACCTCGAACAACGGCACCGTCCCTCCCGGTGAGGTCGAGTTGGCCTCGGTCGCCTTCCAGGCCAAGCGCGCCACCCAGATCGGGGCCGCGTTGAAGCGTGGTCTTGCTCAGACCTGATCTGGGTCAAGCTCCACGGTGGAAGCCCGACCTTCAAGGGCGTAAACCAGAGCGAACAGGCGGGCACGGCGGCAGCCGTGCCCGCCCGACGGCAACGTCTCCGAACGAACTCCAGCAGGATCGGAGCTCTCAGCTCAGAGCTTCCTCCGCCGGGCCTCGACCGACACGTGGCGTAGCTGCCGACTTCCCGGCCGGCCAGTGAGGCGGCAAGTCGAGGCCGGTCCGGTAGCTACCGACGCTGAGCTTGGGGAAGGCATGTTCGACGGCGTATGCACCACGCCGGCCAAGGGCGGCGCGGATCGAGAGCGATCACTACCAGGGGATCACGCCGGCGTCTTCAAAGTAGCCGCCGCTCGGACCGTCGTCGGGAAGGGTCGCGAGTCGGAGACCGATCGCCGCACCCTGCTCGGGTGTGCGGTGCCCGCGGAAGCCGTTGAGATCGGTCGCGACGAAGCCGGGGCAGGCGAGGTTGACCAAGATGTTCGTGTCGCGCAGGTCCTTGGCGTACTGGACGGTGACCGCGTTGAGAAACGTCTTCGACGGCGCGTACGCCACCCCGATCGGGCCGGTCTGGTCGCCGGGGCCGCTCTGCCGGGTCAGCGAGCCGACTAGGCTCGACATGTTGACGATGCGCGGCGAGTCCGACCGCCGCAGCATCGGCAGCATCGCGTTGGTCACGCGCATGACGCCGATGACGTTCGTCTCGACCACCGTGCGGACGACGTCGAGGTCGGCAGTCGTCGGCTGCTGGGCCATCCCTCCGGTGATCCCGGCGTTGTTCACAAGGACGTCGAGCCCGCCGGCTTGCTCTTCCACCGACGACGCCGCCGCCGTGACGCTCGCGTCGTCGGTCACGTCCAGCGGCACCGCGAACGCGTCGTGCCCGGCCTTGCGGAGCCTATCCACGGCCTCGTCCAGCCGTCGGGGGTCGCGCGCCCCGACCCCGACCTTCCAGCCCAGTGCGCCGAGGCCGGCGGCGATCTCATACCCGATGCCCTTGTTCGCGCCGGTCACTAAGGCGACAGTTTGTTCACTCATAGGATCGATCCTGCTCCGCGCCGACCGCGCCTCCAAGACCCGTTCGGTCACGCTCGATACCCTGTGGGTATCGCGGTCGCCCGGTAGCGTAAGCCACGTGGAGACACGGGAGCTGCGCTACTTCGTAGCGGTGGCCGAGGAGCTGCACTTTGGGCGAGCGGCGGCGCGGCTCAGTATCTCGCAGCCCCCGCTCTCACGAGCCGTGCAGCAGTTGGAGCGCCGCCTCGGTGTGACCCTACTCGAGCGCGGCGGTGGGGGCGTGAGCCTTACCGCGGCTGGATCGGTGCTGCTTCGGGAGGGCCGCGCGGCGCTGGATGCGGTCGAGGCGGCGGAGCGGCGTACGCGCCGGGCCGCCGCGGATGCCCGCGAGGCGCCGGCGCCGGTCGTGCTGGCGACAAAGGCTGGCGCGTCCAGCGAGCTGCTGGCGAAACTGCTCGACGCCTACGCCGCCGAGCCCGGCTCGGTCGGGGTCGACATCGTGCTGTGCGCGGTTGGCGAGCAGGAAAGGTTACTGCGGGACGGGCGCGCCGATGTCGCGCTGCTGCACCGCCCGTTCGACGACACGGCCGGTTTCGACACTGAGGAGCTCGGGCACGAGGGGCAGGTCGTGGTGGTCCCGTCGAGCCATGCCCTCGCCCGCCGGTCCAGCGTCACGACCGCAGACATCTCCGGCCTATCGGACCTCCCACTCCCTCGATGGCCCCGGCCAGACGGCAGCTACCCCGACGGTTCCGGGCCCCGAGTTCACGACCACACCCAGCTGCTCCAACTCGTCACCCTCGGCCGCGCCTGCGTCGTGCTGCCCGAGTCGGTCGCCCCCCACCTGAACGACGGTCTCACCGGAGTCCAGGTCACCGACGCTCCAATGGTGACGACCGTGATCGCCTGGCCTCCTCACATCCGCTCCCGCGCGGTCGCCGACCTGGTCCGAACGGCGACGCGCCTCTGATCGCCGCGGTGCAGTCGAGGCCCGCAACACCTGCTCCAGCCCGCTCCCTATCCCCAGACCTCAACACAGCGGCGGCGCAATCGTCAACGCGGCTGATTCTCTCAACCCGAAGCTCACTTCCGACACGTAGCACCAGCAAGGACTCGAAGGCGTGGATCTCGCACCGTCAGTCTTGCTTTCGATCGATCGGCTCAGTCAGCGGGTACGGCCGGCCACTACGGCCTGAGGCAGATCGATCTGGTCGCCGAGCCTGGTTCGGGCGCTCGACGCACCCTGGTCATCGGCTGGGCTGCCCCTCCTCGGCCGACCCGGCAAGCTGCGGCGGTGCGCGTCCGTCACGAGGCCTGGCGGGCCGAAGTTCTGGGCGTCCGATCGCCCTGACGTTCCTTGGTCAAGGAAGCGGTGGTGGTTCGCGGCCCACCGGCACCGCCGCACCCCCCAACTCGGCTGACCGGTAGGCGGCCAGCACCAGTTCGATCACGTGCCGGCTGTGCCGCAGGCTCACCCGGGGCATGGCACCGTGGACGGCGGCGACGAAGTCGACGAGCTGGGCACGGAAGGCGTCGGGAAGGGCCTGGTCGCTCGGTGGAAGCAGCAGCCGGTCGCGTCCGTCCTGGTGCAGCCGGGCGCCTCGCCGAGGGTCGGCGACGAGGACGCCCCGCTCGCAGACCACGATCACCTCATCGGTTTCACCGGATGCGTCGGACACCACCGAGACCGATGTCGCACTTTCTGGGTGCTGTAGGAAGACGAGGGCGTCGGTTTCGACCGCGACCCCGTGACGGCGGGCGAGGGAGGCGCTGACCGTCTCGGCCTCGGTGCCGCTGAACCATACGGCCCGGTCCAGGCCGTGTGCGCCGACGTTCAGCAGCGCCCCGCCGCCGGCGATGGCGGGGTCGAAGAACCACGACGACCGGACGCCGGGACGGTAGTCGATGCTGCGGTAGTCGTGCACCAGCACGACCCGGCCGAGTTCGCCGGTGTCCAGCAGGGCGGCCACGGCCTGCTTCTCGGGGAGGAAGTGCTGGATGTGGCCGACCACCAGAGTCACCCCGGCCGAGGAGGCTGCGGCGATCATCGCGTCACAGTCGGCCAAGGTGGTCGCCATCGGCTTCTCCACCAGGACGTGCAAACCCCGTTGTGCAGCCTCGATGGTCATCGGCGCGTGCAGCGTATGCGGGGTGTTGACGATCACCGCGTCGACCCGACCGCTGTCCAGCAGGGCACGGTGATCGGTGAACACGGCCGCACCGCTGGCCGCTGCGGCCCGCTCTGCGGCGACCGGTATCAGGTCACAGACCGCCGTCAGTGCGACCCCGGGAATCGACGCGGCGGCCCGGGCGTGGAAGTCGGCCACCGCGCCGGCGCCGATCAGTCCGATCCGCACGTCTTATCCTCCTCGGTCGACGTCATTGGGGAAGATCGTGTGCGTCAGACGCGCACGATCTTCCCCATTGTCGGCGGCGCCGACTGCTATACCCTCTCGTACTGTCCGCGAGGGGTCGGTCGGCGACCGAGGACCAAGGTGAAGACCAGGGCGACCACGGCAGTGGCGCACAGCAGCGCGAGCCCCAGGGTGTAGCTGTGGGCGGCCGAATCGTACGTCGCGCCCATCACCAGCGGCGGGAAATAGCCACCGAGCCCGCCGGCGGCGCCGACGATTCCGGTCACGGTGCCGACCCGCTCGGCCGGCGCCCGGCGGGCCACCCAGGCGAACACGCCGCCCGTACCCAGACCCAGGGCCAGCGCCATCAGCACGAAGGCCGTTCCGGCGGCCAACTCCGGCGCCGGCCGCAGCGCGACCACGACCGCCATCACCGCGGCACCGGCGGTCGAGATCGCCACCACCCGGGAGGGTCCGATCCGGTCCGAGAGCCACCCGCCCACCGGCCGGGCCAGGACGGCGGCGATGGCGAAACCGGCGGTCCGGGTGCCGGCGCCGGTCAGGTTGAAGTCGTAGACGTCCTTGAGGTAAGTCGGCAGGTAGGTGGAGAACGCCACGAAGCCGCCGAAGGTGACCGCGTACAGGAACGACATCTGCCAGGTGACGCTGAGCTTGGCCGCAGCCGCCAGTTTGGGCACCACGGGGTTGGTGTTGGGTCGCCAGTCGGGGGCTTCGCGCATCGAGAACCACACCACGGCGGCGGTGACGACAAGGGCGGCGGCCATGATCACGTGGGTAGCGGTGTAGCCGAACCAGCCGACGAAGCGCGGGGTGAAGAACGAGGACAGCGCCGTGCCGCCCATCCCGGCGCCGAACAGTCCGGTGGCGAAGCCCCGCCGGGACGGGTCGTACCAGGCGTTGACGAAGGGAATGCCGACCGCGAAGGTGGTGCCGGCAATGCCGAGGAGGAACCCGAAGACCAGCAGCAACGAATACGAGCCGATCGACCCGGCCAGCGCGACCAGCAGCACCGGCACCACCGAGATCAGCGTCAAGACGGTGAACATGACCCGGCCGCCGAACCGGTCGGTCAGCGCCCCGACGACGATCCGGCCGACCGAGCCGACCAGGACGGGGGTGGCCACCAGCAGCGACTTCTGCGTCGCCGACAGACCCAGTTCAGAGGTGTAGCGGACCCCGAGGGGGCCGATCAGGTTCCAGGCCCAGAACGTGACGGCGAAGGCCAGCAGGGCCAGGCCGAGGTTGCGGCCCTGTCCGGGCCGGCGGAGCTCGGTGGCAGGTGGTGCGGCAGCCGTACGGCTCATCGCGATCCTTTCGGTGCGGGTGGGGTGGGACCTCAGCGGTGCGGGTCGCGGTCGCGGGTGCCCGTCGGGCTCCAACCGCGGCGGGCGCCCACCGGATGGCGGCGGGGGCCGGCGTCGCGGCTGCGGTAGACGATGTAGGGCCGGAAGAAGTAGTGCAGCGGGGCGGTGAACGCGTGCACCAGCCGCGTGAACGGCCAGATCGCGAACAGCAGGAACGCCACCAGGACGTGGATGTGGAAGGAGAACGGGGCGGCGGCCATCGCGGCCACGTCGGGCTGCAGCGTGAACACGGAGCGGAACCACACCGACACGGTCAGCCGGTAGTTGTGCGGTTCCAGACCCGCGCCGGCGCCCTTGAGCGTGGTCCACAGTCCCAAGATGATGGCGGCCACCAGCACCAGGTACATCACCTTGTCGTTGTTCGTGGTGGCCATGAAGACCGGTCCGGTGGTGCGCCGCCGGTAGATCAGGATGGCCAGTCCGGCCAGGGTGCAGAAGCCGGCCAGGCCACCGATGAACAACGCGCCGTCGTGGTACAGGTGTTGGCTGATCCCGACCGCGTCGGTCCAGCGCTTGGGGATCAATAGTCCGCCGAGGTGCCCGAACAAGACGAACAGCAGGCCGAAGTGAAACAGCGGTGAGCCGATCCGCAGCAGTCGGGACTCGTACAGCTGGCTGGACCTGGTGGTCCAGCCGAATTGGTCGTAACGCCAGCGCCAAATCGTCCCGCCGACGATCATCAGCAACACCAGGTACGGCAGTACCCCCCACAGCAGGGTGTCCACCTCAACCTCCGGTCAGCACCGGCAGCAGCCGGGCGTCGTAGGGTGCCAACCCGACCGACTCGGTCGGCGGTCCGTTGGCTGCCATGGCGCGGACGGCGTTGCGGTCCCGCGGCGAGGCGCCCGGCAGGGTGGCGCAGATCGCGGTCAACACGCCTGCGTACGCCGGCGAGCGCTCCAGCAGCGCGAACCGCAGCAGCTCCAAACTCGCCCGGTACTCCTGTAGCAGGGCGGCCCCGTCGACGGGGTCGCCCACCGCTGCGTACTCCAACATCAGCGGCAGGTAGTCCGGCAGCTCACCGCCCAGTTGCACCAGAAATCCGCTGGAACGGTAGCGCTGCTTGATCCCGGCCAACACCTCGCCGCGGCGCCGGGTGTCCCCATCGGTCCAGTACGACAGGTGCAGGGCGCGCTTGCGGGACAGGTCGAACACCTCGACGTAGTCGGTTTGCAACTCGGTCAGCGGTATGGTCTGCCAGCGCTGCAGGAGTTCGGCGAGCTCGGCACCACGATCGGGGGCTGCCTCGGCCAACGCCTGCTCGAGCAGGGTCGCTCGCCCCACCCGCTCGTCCTCGGGATAGCTGAGGGCCAGCGACGCCGCCTGCCAGACCACCCGGTGGGCGTGCGTGAGGCTGGGTCGATTGGCCCGGCTCACGGCTTGTCCTCCGGGAACAGCCCGCGCGGGCTGCCCTGACCGTCCCAGTTGAGCAGGTTCACCCGACCGGCGAGCTCACCCGAGCCCGGCCGGCTGTCGCTGGTCTGCCGTTCCTTCAGGGCCTGGAAGGTTTCCACCGCCACCGGGGTGACGCGTCCGCTGGCCTCGCCGAAGGGGCCGGAGCCGTTGTCGTGTTCGTACGGGCCGCCGTCGAAGTCCAGCGAGCAGCCCAACTCCTCCAGGTCGTGGGCCTGCTCGACGTGCGCCTTCGGGATCACGTAGCGCTCGTCGTACTTGGCGATGGCGAGCAGCCGGTACATCGCATACATCGCGTCCCCGCTCATCCCCACCGAAGCGGGGATCGACGCCTCACCGGGTCGGCCCAGGGCGATGTCACGCATGTAGGCCCGCATCGCGGCCAACTTCCGCAGGACGCCGCTGACAATCTCGACGTCGCCGGCGGTGAACAACTCGGCCAGATACTCCACCGGAATCCGCAGCGCCTCGATCGCGCCGAACAACACCGAACTCTGCTCCGCGTCGTGGCCCTGGTCGCGCAGCAGATCCACGATCGGCGACAGCGGCGGGATGTACCAGACCATCGGCATCGTCCGGTACTCCGGATGCAGCGGCAGCGCGACCCGGTAGGTCTTGGCCAGGGCGTAGACCGGGGAGCGGCGGGCCGCCTCCAACCAATCTTCGGGGATGTCGGCGGCCCGGGCGTTGCGGATCACCTCCGGATCGGTCGGGTCCAAGATCAGGTCGAGCTGGGCTTCGTACAGGTCCTTCGGATCCGGGGTGGCCGCGGCCTCGGTGACCCGGTCGGCGTCGTAGAGGAACAGGCCGAGGTAGCGCAGCCGACCCACACAGGTCTCCGAGCACACCGTCGGCAGCCCGACCTCGACCCGCGGGTAGCAGAACGTGCACTTCTCGGCCTTACCGGTTTTGTGGTTGAAGTAGATCTTCTTGTAGGGGCAGCCGGTCATGCACTGCCGCCAGCCCCGGCAGCGGTCCTGATCAACGAGCACGATGCCGTCCTCGGTGCGCTTGTAGATCGCACCGGAGGGGCAGGAGGCCATACAGGACGGGTTCAGGCAGTGCTCGCAGATCCGCGGCAGGTAGAACATGAACGTCTGCTCGAAGGAGAACTTGATCTTCTCCTCCGAGTCGCGCCGGATCTGCTCCACGATCGGGTCCAGGTGACCCATCTCGGTGGACCCGCCGAGGTCGTCGTCCCAGTTGGCCGACCAGGTGATCTTGGTGTCCTCACCGGTGATCAACGACTTCGGCCGGGCCACCGGGAAGTCGTCGCCGAGCGGTGCGTTGGTCAAGGTCTCGTAGTCGTAGGTCCACGGCTCGTAGTAGTCGCCGAGCTTGGGCTGGATGGGGGAGGCGAAGATGCCGAACATCCGCTTCAGCCGGCCCCCAGCTTTGAGCTGCAGCCGCCCGCGCCGGTTCAGCGTCCAGCCGCCGCGCCACGTCTCCTGGTCCTCGTAGCGACGCGGATAGCCCTGACCGGGCCGAGTCTCGACGTTGTTGAACCACACGTACTCGGTGCCGGACCGGTTGGTCCACGCCTGCTTGCAGGTCACCGAGCAGGTGTGACACCCGATGCACTTGTCCAGGTTCATCACCATCCCCATCTGAGCCATCACGCGCATCAGAGTTGAACCTCTCCTTTATGCCCCGTGAGCTTGGCCTGCCCTGAGCCTGTCGAAGGGTCGAACGGCCTCGAAGAGGTTGGCCTGCTGAGTTGAGAACGCCGACCTCTGACGAGGCCCTTCGACAAGCTCAGGGGGCGTACGAGGCCCTTCGACAAGCTCAGGGGGCCCTTCGACAAGCTCAGGGGGCGTTTCGACAAGCTCAGGGGGCCCTTCGACAAGCTCAGGGGGCGTTTCGACAAGCTCAGGGGGCGTTTCGACAAGCTCAGGGGGCGGATCGACAAGCTCAGGGGGCGGCGCATCAGTACACGACCTGCTGGGAGCGCTTGCGGACGTGGGCGACGATGTCGCGCTGGTTCCCGGTGGGGCCGAGATAGTTGAAGGCGTACGAGAGTTGGGCGTAGCCGCCGATCAGGTGGGTCGGCTTGACCAGCAACCGGGTGACGGAGTTGTGGATGCCGCCGCGTCGCCCGGTGGCCTCCGACTTCGGCACGTCGATCGTCCGCTCCTGGGCGTGGTGGACGAAGACGACCCCGGCCGGCATCCGGTGGCTGACGATGGCCCGGCCGACCAGGACGCCGTTGGCGTTGACGCACTCCACCCAGTCGTTGTCGGCCACCTCGATGCTGTCCGCGTCGTCGGGGCTCATCCATACCGTGGGGCCGCCGCGCGACAGCGACAGCATCAGCAGGTTGTCCTGGTATTCGGAGTGGATCGACCACTTGCTGTGCGGGGTGAGGTAACGCACCGCCACCTGCCGCGTGCCGTCCGGCGCGGTCAACGGTTCGCCGAAGAGCCGGTTCATGTCCAGCGGCGGCCGGTACTGCGGCAGCGCCTCACCGACGTCGCGCATCCAGTCGTGATCGAGGAAGAAGTGCATCCGCCCGGTCAGGGTGTGCCAGGGCTTCAACCGCTCCACGTTGGTGGTGAACGGGGCGTAGCGCCGCCCGCCGGTCTCCGAGCCCGACCACTCCGGGGAGGTGATCACCGGCACCGGAGCGGCCTGGGTGTCGGCGAAGGTGATCCGCTTCTCGTGCGATCCTTCGGCCAGGTCGGCCAGCCGCTTGCCGACCCGCCGCTCCAGGGTGCGGAAGCCCTGGACGGCCAGCTCGCCGTTGGTGGTCCCGGACAGGGCCAGGATTGCCTCGGCCATCCGGGAATCGGTGTCGATCGCGGGTCGGCCCGCGGCCGGCCCGGACGGATAGACCCCAGCGAACTTCGCGAGCTGGTCCACCGTGTGCTTGAGGTCGAAGGTGACGTTCTTGGTGGTGAAGCCCAACTTCTCCGCCAGCGGGCCGATGGTGGCGAGCTTGTCGGCGATCGCGGTGTAGTCCCGTTCCACCACCTGGACCTGCGGCATCGTCTTCCCCGGTACCGCCGGCACGTCGCCGCGGGCCCAGTCCCGGACCACGCCGCCGGGCTGGGAGACCTCACCCGGGGTGTCGTGCTGCATCGGCACCACCACCAGGTCCTTGCGGGTTCCCAGATGGACCCGGGCCTGGCGGGACACCTCCCGGGCGATCCGATGGAAGGTCTCGAAATCGCTTTTCGCCTCCCACGGCGGGTCGATCGCCGGGGTGAAGGCGTGTACGAACGGGTGCATGTCGGTGGAGGACAGGTCGTGCTTCTCGTACCACGTCGCGGCCGGCAGCACCACGTCGGACAGCAGGGTCGACGACGTCATCCGGAAGTCCATCGACAACAGCAGGTCGAGCTTGCCCTGCGGGGCCTCGTCGCGCCACTCCACGTCGCGGGGCCGGACGTCACCCTCGGTCGCGGTCAGGTTGCTCTGGGTGCCCAGCAGGTGGGTGAGGAAATACTCGTTGCCCTTGGCCGAGGAGCCGAACAGGTTCGAACGCCACAAGGTGAGCACCCGCGGCCAGTTCTGCGGCGCGTCCACGTCCTCGACGGAGAACCGCAGCCGGCCCTGGGTCAGTTCCTGGGCCACGTACGCCCCGGGGTTCTCCGCCTCGCCGGCCGCCACCGCCGCCTCGGCCGCGTCGGCCAGGTCCATCGGGTTGGCGTCGAACTGCGGATAGAACGGCATCCACCCCAACCGGGTGGCCTGGGCGATCGTGTCCGCGGTGTGCAACCCGTTCAGATGCCCTTCGGCAAGCGGCGAGGCCAGCGCGTCCGCGGCGTAGCCGTCGTAGCGGTACTGGTCGGTGTGCATGTACCAGTAGGCGGTGCCGATCATGGTCCGCGGCGGTCGGGACCAGTCCAGGCCGTTGGCCAGGTTGAGCCAGCCGGTGATCGGGCGGCACTTCTCCTGGCCGACGTAGTGGGCCCAGCCGCCACCGTTGCGCCCCAGGCACCCGGTCAACATGAGCATCGCCAGCACGGCGCGGTAGGTGGCGTCACCGTGGAACCACTGGCAGATCCCCGCGCCCATGATGATCATCGACCGGCCGTCCGAGTCGATCGCGTTCTGCGCGAACTCCCGGGCGATTCGTTCGCACGCCTGGGCCGGCACGCTGGTGATCTCCGCCTGCCAAGCCGGGGTGAACGGGGTGCCGACGTCGTCGTAGCCGTTCGGCCATTCCCCGGGCAGGTCCGGCCGCGCGACACCGTAGTGGGCCAGCATCAGGTCGAACACCGTGGTCACCAGCCGGTCGCCGATCCGGGTGATCGGGACGCCGCGCCGCAGCACTTCACCGCGGCCGGCCGGATCGCTGAAGCCGGGCAGCAGGACTTCGGCGGCCTCGGCCTCGAGCTTGGCGTCCCGCAGCGAGAGCGCGGGCGTCACGCCCTCCAGATCGAGGTTCCACTTGCCGACCCCGGAGTCGGCGTAGCGGAAGCCGAGCGAACCGTTGGGCACCACCGGCCGCCCGGTCGCCGCGTCCAGCAGGACGGTCTTCCAGGCGTCCTCGGTCGCGTCGGCACCGAGGTCGGCGGCGGTGAGGAACTTGCCGGGGACCAGGCCGCCGTGCTGCTTGTGGGCGACGAGGGTGACCAGGAACGGCAGGTCAGTGAACTGGCGGACGTAGTCGACGAAGAACGGCACCCGGCGACGGGCGAAGAACTCGGTCAAGATCACGTGCCCCATGGCCATCGCCAAGGCGGCGTCGGTGCCGGCCTGGGCCGGCAGCCACTCGTCGGCGAACTTGGTGTTATCGGCGTAGTCGGGGCTGATCGCGACCACCTTGGTGCCGCGGTAGCGCGCCTCGGCCATCCAGTGCGCGTCCGGGGTCCGGGTGACCGGGACGTTGGAGCCCCACATCATCAGGTAGCTGGCGTCCCACCAGTCCCCGGATTCCGGCACGTCGGTCTGGTCGCCGAACACCTGCGGGCTGGCCACCGGCAGGTCGGCGTACCAGTCGTAGAACGAGGTCATCACGCCGCCGACGAGCTGGGTGAAGCGAGTGCCGACGCAGTGGCTGACCATGGACATGGCCGGGATCGGGGAGAAGCCGGCGACCCGGTCCGGACCGTAGGTCTTGATCGTGTTCACGTAGCCGGCGGCGATGATTTCGGTCGCCTCGTCCCAGGAGGCCCGCACCAGACCGCCGTGGCCGCGGGCGGACTGGTAGCGCCGCCGCTTCTCCGGGTCGGTGGTGATCTCGGCCCACGCCAGCACGGGGTCGCGCAGACGGGCCTTCGCCTCCCGGTACATCTCCAGCAGCACCCCACGGACGTACGGGAACCGGACCCGGGTGGGGGAGTAGGTGTACCAGGAGAAGGCCGCGCCCCGCGGGCAGCCCCGCGGCTCGTACTCCGGCCGGTCGGGGCCGACCGAGGGATAGTCGGTTTGCTGGGCCTCCCAGGTGATGATCCCGTCTTTGACGTAGACCTTCCACGAACACGACCCGGTGCAGTTGACGCCGTGGGTGGAACGAACGACCTTGTCGTGGCTCCAGCGGTCGCGGTAGAACACGTCCCCGGCGCGGCCGCCCTTGAGGAACGCGGCCCGGCCGTCAGCCGACTCGTCCCAGCGGGTGAAGAAGCGCCCCAGCTTCAGCAGCGCGTCCGAGGCCGGTCCGTCGACGCCAGCCACGCGGTCCACCCCGGTTGAGCTCTGCGACGCCATGATGGGGAAGCGTAGGAAGCGGCTCGGGCGCTCGATAGGGCCGAAGGTCCCGATCGCGGAACTGAGTGGCCGAGTGGTCGTCCGCGCGGGTCAGAACCGCGCTTCGAGCAGCGCCACCAGGCTGTGGGCGAGCAGGCCGGCGACTCGACCAGAGGCCGGCGGCCCCGGCTGGTTACCCGTGGCGCAGCTGCGCCAGAAGCATTCCGACCGGGAGGCTGACCAGGAGTAGCAGGAGCCAGCCTCGGTACACCCAGACTGTCGCCCGCGCCGCCCGTGAACGCTTCGACGCGGTATCGGTCCGCCGGACCACCAGCCAGGCGATGGTTAAGCCAGCGGCCAGGAACGCCGCCCCGAGGTCGACCACGGCCGGCAAGGCCAGCAGAGTTCCCACGACGACTGCGGCGTTGCCGAGGTTCCAGCAGCCGAGCTGAGTCCAACCGCATCTGTCCGGCGTCGGTGCCGCCGCCACGAGGGCCGGAACGCGTCCCATCGCATACTGGGAGACCCCGCAGACGAGCACGAGGTAGGCCGCAAGCCAACTCCCCTGCGCCAACCGCAGGGGTCCGGTGAGCGCCGCCACCAAGCCGCCGAGCACGACGCAGCCCGCACCGACCACCACCAGCACCCGACCCGGTGGTCCCGGCCCGATGACCGGGTGGTCTGGCTCGACCCGCACAGAGTGAGCCGAGGTCGGCACCACGTCGGTCACGAAGGCTGGGTCATCGAGTGACCACCGACAAGACCACGACGGAGTCCTCCAGCGCGTCCAAGCTGTGCCGAGCCGGCGGGATGACGATGAAGTCACCCGCTGCGGCTTCCCCGGTCTCGGCGCCGGCGGTCAGCCGGACCCGTCCGGACAGCACCTGCAAGGTCGCCTCCCCCGGACTCTCGTGCTCACCAAGACCGTGTCCGGCCACCAGCGCGATCATCGTCTGGCGAAGCGCGTGGTCGTGGCCGCCATGGATGGTGTGGGCGCTGCGACTGCTGCTCGCGGCTCGCGCCGTGGTCAGCGATTCCTCGGCCAGGCCCAGCAACGACACGACGTGCATCAACGTTCTCCTCACTCGTTCGACGGGTTCAACTGGGGCGGCAGACTCGCCACCAAAGGGGTGTCCGCACCGAGCGGACCGAGCTTGGCCGCCCCGCCCGGGGAGTCCAGCGGCGCGTCTTGTCCGGGCAGGGTATCCACGAAAAACGCCTCGTTGTCGGCCAGGTAGGGACGCATCGGCTCGGGCAGGTCGTCCTCGTAGTAGATCGCCTCCACCGGGCACACCGGTTCGCACGCCCCACAGTCGACGCACTCGTCAGGATGGATGTATAAGGACCGCCGGCCCTCGTAGATGCAGTCGACCGGGCACTCCTCGACACAGGCCCGGTCGACCACGTCCACACACGGCTGACTAATCACGTAGGTCATGGTCTAGAGTTTATATAAGATGAACTTGTAGGAACACCCTTCGACGGTAAGGAGAAGGCGCATGCCCCCTCAGGAGGCCGCCACGCAGACCGCGGAACTCGACGTGCGGCGGTTGCGCAAACCGGACAAGCACCCGGCGATCTTCGCGGCCTACGAAGCCCTCCCCGCCGGCGAGTCGTTCGTGCTGATCAACGACCATGATCCGCAACATCTGCACGAGGAGTTCGAGGCCGACCACTCCGGCAGTTACGGGTGGGACTACCTGAACCGCGAGCCCCGGAACTGGCGGATCCGCATCACCAAGCGGTTCGCCACCCCGCTCCCACGACTGCTGGTGAACACCGCCCAGCTCGCCGCGGACACCGCGCAGGCGGACGCGAGCGGAGCCGTGTGGAAACTTCAGGTCAGCCACCGTGACCTGGACGCCAACGTGATCGCTCTTCCTCCCCACGGAACGATCGAGGCCCACGCCGGCCCCGACCTCGACGTCTTGATTTCGGTGCTGGCGGGGAGCGGACGCCTGGGCACGCAAGGAGAGGTCGTCGAACTCGAACCCGGCGCGCTGGTGTGGCTGCCCCGCCGGTCCCGGCGCCAGTTCAGCGCCGGGGAGCAGGGGTTGCGCTATCTCACCGTCCACCAGCGTCGCCAGGCGCTGGTGCTCGACACCAGCCGGCTGCAGACGAGCGGTCCGACGCGATGAGCGCCCGGGATCAGCAGGCCCTGCCGTCGGCGGGCCGCGACGACGACGCCGTCCGCGTGCTGCGACCCGGCGGACGCTACGCCATCCACGAGCTCGCCCTGACTCCGGATGATCTCCCCGACCAGGTCAAGACCGCAGTGCGCCAAGCCCTGGCTCGCAGCATCAAGGTGAACGCCCGGCCGCTCACCCTGTCGGAGTGGCTGCGGCCGAGGCTCGCCGGCTCCCCCGAAGTCGGCCGTGACGTCGTTCCTGGTCGACGGTCAGCTGTGCGTGCCGTTCGTCGCGCTCGACCGGGCCGAGTTCGCGGGTTCGGCCGGCGGGTTGATCAGCTTGTTCAGAAACGGCCCGACGATGTCGATCGGCAGCGGGAAGACGACGGTGGAGTTCTGGTCCGCACCGAGTTCGAGCAGGGTCTGGAGGTAACGCAGCTGCAGTGAGGCAGGGGACCGGCTCAACGTGTCCGCGGCCTGCCGCAGTTCCTCCGACGCCTGCAGCTCGCCGCGGGCGTTGATGATCTTGGCCCGGCGTTCGCGTTCCGCTTCGGCCTCGCGGGCCATCGCCCGCTGCATCGCCTCGGGGATCTCGACGTCCTTGATCTCCACCACGCCGACCTCTACGCCCCACGCGGTGGTCTGCGCCTCGATGGTGGCGCGCAGGTCGGCGTTGAGGTCCTCGCGATGGGCCAACAGGGTGTCCAGGTCGGCGCGGCCCAGCAACGAACGCAGCGACGTCTGGGCGATCTGGGAGGTGGCGACGGCGAAGTTCTCCACCTTCATCACCGACGCGACCGGGTCGGTGACCCGGAACATCACCACCGCGTTGACGCGGGCCGGCACGTTGTCGCGGGTGATCACCTCCTGCGGCGGGATGGTCAACGTCACCACCCGCAGGTCGACCCGGACCAGCCGGTCCACCCCGGGCAGCACCCGGCGCAGACCCGGCCCCCGCAGCGTACTGAGCCGGCCGAGCCGGAACACCACGCCGCGTTCGTACTCCCGGATCACCCGCACCGACGACGCGAGGGTAATGACGAGCAGGGCCGCGACAACGGCGACCATCACCATGGTGGTCACGTCTTCTCCTTCTTGATCAGCTCTTGCGCGTCTTGGTCGCCGAACGAGCCCCAGCGGGTGCCGAATCGGTCTCGTCGGAGCTCATAGAGCGCGGTCTGCGGGATGTGGTCGGGAAAGTTGCTTGGCGTCCGCCACAGGTGCCGAGCCAGCGGCACCGAAGCTAGGGCCACGAGCACGGCAACGCCGAGCAGCAGTGCGGTCGCCGGCCCGCCCGGACCCGACAACACCATGCCGAGGGGGAATAGGACGGCCAAAACCGCGATACAACAGGCCAGGCCGCGGTGGAACCGGCCGGCCTCGGAATGCGGCCAGGGGTCGAGCTCGCGGGTGACCTCGCGGCCGGCGCCGGAGGTCGTACAGGTGTCCTTGACCGGGCAGGAGTTGCACACGCTCGGCTTGGCCCGATAGCGCACGATCCGCTGCTCCGGGTCGAACGAGGCCGGCCACAGCCACTGGTCCTCCGGGCAGGTCCAGGCGTCGTGGTCGGCGTGGTAGCGAAAGCTCCCGGTTCGCCAGCGCTGCGCGCGGACCGCCACCCGCCGAGCCATCAGGTCGAACCCGTAGGCGACCATCAGCAAGAAGAAGCTGTAACCCATCACCAGCAACACCTCGACGGAGAACATCAGTCGGATCGCGATCCGCCCGTGCTGACCGGCTGCTGCTCGGTGAACAACGAGTCCTGCGGCAGCTCCTGGGTGGTCTGACGGAAGCGGGCGTAGCGCAGCCCCTGGAAGGCGATCCAGACGAACGGGACGCAGCCCCCGACGATGAAGACCACGTCGCCGGGCAGCCGCCCCCACTCCAGCAACCGGTTCCCCGCCCCGGTGACGAAGTTCAACGAACGGGCCTCGAAGTAGCCCTGCTGGACCGAGGCGTAGAGCTGTCGCACCCCGAGCGGGAGCAGCGCGGCGAACACCATCCAGGCGAGCCCGATGTTCAGCGACCAGAAGGAGAGCTTGGCCAGCTTCTCGGGCCACTTGTCGGCGGGGATGAGGTAGCGCAACGCGAACAGCGACAGTCCCACCGCGAGCATGCCGTAGACGCCCATCATCGCGCCGTGGGCGTGATTCGCGGTGAGCGCGGTGCCGATCTCGTAGTAGGACACGATCGGCAGGTTGACCAGGAAGCCGAAGATGCCGGCACCGACGAAGTTCCAAAAGCCCACCGCGACCAGGAACATCACCGCCCAGCGGTGCGGGAAGGCGCCGCCGCTGGAGCGCTTCTCCTGCCGCGAGCCCAACTGCAGGAAGCTCCAGGCTTCGATGGTCAAGAACGTCAGCGGGATCACCTCCGCGGCGGAGAAGAAGGCGCCCAGGGCCATGTGCTCCACGGGGGTGCCGGAGAAGTACAGGTGGTGCATGGTGCCGATCACTCCGCCGGCGGAGTACAAGATCACGTCGAGGAAGATCACGCCGAGGGCGATCTTCTCCCGGACCACGCCGAGCATCACGAAGATGTAGGCCACCATCACCGTGGTGAACAGTTCCAGGAAGTCCTCCACCCACAAGTGGACGACCCAGAAGCGCCAGAATTCCGCTACCGACAGGTGGGTGGAGGTGTTGGCCAGCATGCCGACGGCGTAGAACGCGGGGATGGCCAGCGCGGAGAAGAAGAACAGCCACGGCATATTGCCTTTGGACTCGCCCTTCAGCCGGGCCCGGATGCCGCGGAAGATGATGGCGATCCAGATGAACATGCCGAGGCTCAGCAGGGCCTGCCAGACCCGGGGCAGGTCGAGGTATTCCCACTGCTGAGCGAACAGCGGCCCCTTGGCCCAGGACACGTTGTGCACCGACAGGCCCTCGCTCAGCAGGCTGCCGACCACGACCAGGACCACGGCCCCGAACAGGATGTAGACCAGGGTGGCCTGGCGTTTCGGCTCGCGACCGGCGATGAAGGGGGTCAAGAAGATGCCGGCGGCCAAGAAACCGGCTGCGGTCCAGAACAGCGAGAGCTGGACGTGCCAGGTGCGAGCGAGGTTGAACGGGATCAGTCGGGCGAGGTCGACACCGAAGAAGCTCTTGGTGTCAGCTCGGTAGTGCTCGGTCAAGCCGCCGAGCACGGCCTGGATCAAGAACAGTCCGGCGATGGTGAAGAAGAACCAAGCGGTGGCCCGCTGCGCCGGGGTGAGGGAGACCTCGTTCGGCTGCCGGAACGAGATGGCCGGAGCCTCCGCGCTGTGCCAGCCGATCGACTGGCTCCACTTCCCGTAGACCGCGAACAGGGCTCCGGTCCCGCCGAGCAGGACGATCAGCGAGAGCACGCTCCACACCACGACATCGGCGGTGGGGCCGTTGTCGACCCGCGGCTCGGCCGGCCAGTTGTTGGTGTAGGAGTAGCTGTGACCGGGTCGTTCCGCCGCCGCCGCCCACGCCGTCCAACCGAAGAAGGCCGTCAGCTGACGGACCTCGGTCGGGTCGGTGATCAACCGGGGGCTCAGGCCGTACTTGGTGGAGTCGGTGCCGAAGAACTCGGCGTAGTGGCGCTGGTTGGCCTCGAAGGCACGGACCTGCGCGTCGGTGAACGTCAGGGTCTTGCTCGCCTCGTCGTAGCGGTTGGTGCGGAACTGTTCGACAACGGCGGCGTGCGGGTCGGCCACGCCTTGGTTGCGGAGTTCGGTTTCGGCGAAGTCGGTGGCGCGGCGGAGGTAGTCCGCGGTGTAGTCCGGACCCAGGTAACCGCCGTGGCCCACGATCGAGCCGTACTCCATCAGCCCGCGGGCCAAGAACAACTCCTGCCCGGCGGTGATGTCGGCGCCGGTGAACAGGGTCTCTCCACCGGCGGTGACGACCTTGGCCGGTTGCGGCATGGAGGCGGTGTAGGTCCGGTAGGCGAGGATGCCCATCACCGCGAACCCGAACACCATCACCAAGGCGACCCCCTGCACCCAGCCCCGGCCGACCAGCATCTGCCGGCGCGCCGGTGCGGCTTCGGGTTGCGGTGGCAAGTGCTTCAAAGCCATCGGTACTCCTCAGGTTGGTGGGCCGACGCCGGTCCGCGATCAGGCCGTCAAGACGGTCGCTGCTCTTTCTACAAAGGACGTTTAGACTTAACTAGGGTCTTTCGACCCGAACGTGAACCTGCTTCGTGCCTGACTGAGAGGAGGGGCGGCCACTGTGGTGATGACCTCCGGCGACGATCGCTTCGACCCCGGTCCGGGCTACCTCCCCACCGCAGGGCGGGCCGACCCGGCGGACTGGGTCGACGGTGATCGGCCGGATCCCCCCAGCGGGCTGCGGCTGGCCGTCCTGGAGGCCTTACGGGTCGCGCCGGCGCCACAGAGCATCGCTGAGTTGACCGAGCAGTTCGGGGTGCACGTCAACACTGTCCGGTTCCACCTGGAGGCGCTGATCCGGACCGGACAGGTCGAGCAGGTCGCGGTGGCCCCGAGCGGTCCCGGACGTCCCCCTCTGATGTTTCGGGTCCGCCCCGGGATGGACCCGACTGGCCCGCGCCGCTATCGGCTGCTGGCTGCGGTCTTGGCGACCGGACTGGCCGACGGCCCCGAGGCGACTGCCCGGCTGACTCGAGCAGGACAATTGTGGGGAGCTGCGCTAGCCGGGGAGTCGGAGCCGGCCGCCGGCGTCGGGGAGCAGGAAGTGGTCGAACGACTCGTCGCGTTGCTCGCCGAGTTGGGCTTCGCCCCGGAGTGGGAGCCGGGGGCCGAGGGGGAGCGGATCGTGTTGCGGCACTGTCCGTTCCTGGAGTTGGCGAGCGCCTCGACCCGGCTGACGTGCCCGGTCCACCTGGGACTGATGCGGGGCGTGGTGGAAACCCTGGGTTCGACGGTCGAAGTGGAACGCCTCGATCCGTTCGTCGAACCCGACCGCTGCGTGGCCGTACTGTCCCGGTCACCCGCGGCGGGTCGTCGGTAGATCAAACGCCGGACCAACGGTCCGCAAGGTCGGGACCTTGGACCCTTCGCCAAGGCGGAGACGTCGGCTGTGCTGGGAACTCCCGCCCAACTCGTCCGCCAGGAGTCCCTACGTGAGTGTCGTCGCGCCTGCCCCTGCCTCCCCACTGTCGGACCGGTCCCGAGCCGCGGTCGAGGCGAGCGCCGGTGTGGTCGCCGAGCACGCCGAGGCCATCACCGCCGTCTTCTACCCGCGGATGTTCGCCGAGCGCCCCGACCTGCTGCGGGTGTTCAACCTCGGCAATCAGGCCACCGGCGAGCAGAGCCGGGCCCTGGCGTCCTCGGTGGTCGCGTACGCGGTGTCCCTGATCGACCCGGCGGCGCCGTCGTTCGACCACGTGTTGCGGCGGATCGCGTACAAGCATGTCTCTCTCGGCATCCGGCCCGAGCAGTACACGATCGTGGGTCACCACCTGCTCGCCGCCGTCGGGGAGGTCCTCGGGGACGCCGTGACCCCGGAAGTCGCCGCAGCCTGGGACGAGGTCTATTGGCTGTTCGCGACCCAGTGCATCGCGTTGGAGGCCCTGCTCTACGCCGAGGCCAGTGTCGACCCCGCCGACCCGTTGCGGCGCTACTGGGTGGTCCGCCGGATCGAGGAGACCGCAGACGTGGTGTCGCTGTTGCTGGAGCCGTCCGACGGCGGCCCGCTGCCCGCGGTCAACCCGGGCCAGTACGTGTCGGTCTTCGTCGACCTGCCCAACGGGCAGCGGCAGCCCCGGCAGTACACCGTCTCCTCCACCGCGCTCGGGCACCGGCTGCAGATCACCGTCCGCCGGGTCCGTGGCGTGGACGGTGCACCCAACGGGCAGGTGTCGACGTTCCTGCATGACCAGGTCGACGTCGGCGACGAGCTGAAGTTGAGCGCTCCGGCCGGTGACTTCGTCGTCCAGCCCTCGTCCAGCCCGTTGCTGCTGGCCAGCGCCGGCGCCGGGATCACCACCGTGCTGCCGATCGTGGAGCACATCGCCCGGGCCCAGCCGCAGCGCCCGGTGATCGTGGCCCACGCCGACAAGACGCCGAAGGACCATGCGCTGCGGGAGACCGTCCTGCACGTGGGGCGCCAGCTCGACGATTTCCGCGCCTACGTCTGGTACGAGGACGCGGGTGAGCATCCGCGGGCTCGGCAGCGTTCCCATATGCGTGCCGGATTGGTGGGTGAGTTCCACCGGCAATCCGGCACGCATCGTGACGTTGCTTCAGCGGGTTGATCGGGAGGTCCAGACTCGACCAGTCGGCGTGACCTGGGTGTCGCTGCTGCCCACGATCAGCAGGCAGCTCATGTCGATGGTGTCGGGGTCCAGGTCGCCCAGGGTGGTTACGTGCAGTGACTCCCCGGCCCGGCCGACGTCGCGGCCGACAATCACGACCGCGTCGGCGCTGCGGACCGCCAACAGAGTCTCCTTGGCCTGCTTGACCTGGGTGGCCCGGCTCCGCGAGGCCGGGTTGTAAATGGCCAGCACCAGGTCCGCGGCGCCGACGGTCCGCAGCCGCTGCTCGACCACGGCCCAGGGCTTGCGCCGGTCCGATAACGACAGCACCGCGTAGTCGGCCCCCAGCGGGGCGCCGGCCCGGGCCGCGACGGCCTGGGCGGCGGTGACGCCGGGGAGCACAGTGACGCTCACGCCGGGGTAGTCCTGGGCGGCCTCGTAGACCGTGGCGGCCATCCCGAACACGCCGGCGTCGCCCCCGGAGACCACCGCGACCTTCGACCCGCCGGCGGCCAGGTCGAGGGCGAGCCGGGCCCGGTCGAGCTCGACGGTGTTGCCCGAGGCGTGCCGGGTCAGACCGGCCCGCTGCGGCACCCGGGCCACGTACGGTCCGTAGCCCACCACGTGCTCGACCCGGCTGAGCGCCTCGCCTGCCTCGGGGGTGAGCCAGCGGTCCGGGCCCGGACCCAGACCGATCACCAGCAGTTCCCCGGCCCCGGGGTTGGTGGGAACCGCCGTAGGTCTGACCGCGCGCTCGGCGCTGTCGGCGCGACGGTCCCGGCCGGGCACCAGGATCATCGAGAAGTACGGCACCCGGTCCGGGTCGACGTCGGCGATCGGCGCCACCACCTCCGCGCCGGTGCTGGCCCGTTCCACGTACTGCGCTTCGCCCAGCCGACCGGCCTGCCGCAGGGCCTCCACGACGTTGCCGAAGGTCCGGCCCAGCTTCATGATCGCGGCGGCGTCGGTGTCAGCCAGCCGGCGGGCCAGCTCGGGCACCGGTAACGTCCCCGGCAGCACGGTGAGCACGTCCTCGTGCCGGGCCAGCGGTGCCGCGGCGGCGGCGGTGACCGCGCTGATCGCGATCACCCCAGGAACGACCTCGCAGCGGTAGCGCGGGCTGAGCCGCTCGTGCAGGTAGGCGTACGAGCTGTAGAACAGCGGGTCGCCCTCGGCCAGCACGACCACCGTGGCCCCGGCGTCCAGGTGAGCCGCCAGCCGGGCAGCCGAAGCGTCATAGAAGTCCTCCACCGCGCCGTAGTAGCCGCCGGGATGGGAGGTGTCACCGGTGGTCACCGGGTAGACCAGCAGCTCCTCCACCGTCCCCGGGGCGACGAGGTCGTCGACGATCCGGCGGGCGATGGAACGCCCCGACGTGCCGGAGTGGTAAGCCACCACGTCCGCGGCGCCGATCAGCCGGGCCGCCTTCAGCGTGATCAACTCTGGGTCGCCGGGGCCGACGCCCACCCCGTACAACCGGCCCGCGGAGATCCGGTTAGAGGATTGCTGCTCGCTCACGCGATCTCGGCCTCCTGCGCCAGCGCGTTCACCGCCGCCACGCACAACGCCGACCCGCCGCGGCGGCCGTGCACGACCAGGAACGGAATACCGAACGGGTTGGCCGCTAACGCCTGCTTCGACTCCGCCGAGCCGACGAAGCCGACCGGGATCCCGATGATCGCAGCCGGTCGCGGGCCGCCGTCAGCGACCGTCTCCAACAGGTGGAACAGGGCGGTCGGTGCGTTACCGATGGCGACGACCGCGCCTTCCAGTTGCTCGCCCCATAACGACACCGCGGCCGCGGACCGAGTCGTTTGCCAGCGCCGGGCCAAAGCGGCCGCCCGCGGGTCGTGCAGCAGGCAATGCACCGCGTTGCCGGCCGGCAGTCGCCGCCGGGTGATCCCGGCTGCGATCATCTGGGCGTCGGTGAAGACCGGAGCCCCGCTCCGGAGGGCGCTTCGGCCGGTCTCGACCAGCCGGGGGTGCACCTGTAGGTCCTCGACCAGACCGACGTCACCGGCGGCGTGGATCATCCGGACGGCGACCACGGCTGCGTCCTCGGCCAGGCCGGACAGGTCGGCCTCGGCCCGGATGGTGGCGAAGCTGTGCCGATAGATCGCCACCGGGTCGCTGAGGTAGTCGTAGCGACGTGCCGGTGCGACCGGCTCGACGTCGACAGCCGTCTCAGTCACCGGGCGCCCCTGCTGCTGCGGTCAGCTCGGCCGCGCCGGATACCGCATTCTCGCGAAGGAGCCGGTCGACGTCGGTGACGCTGGGGGCGAGGAGGTCCACGTACGGGCCGGCCGGCGCCCCGCACCGCCGCTCGCAGCCGCTCAGGTGGGTCCGTTTCGCCGGGCCACCCGCCCGGGCGAGCCGGGCGGCCAAGCCCTGGGTGTCGGCCCGGCCGCGGGCGCACCAGGGGGCGCCGACGCAGGCGCTGATTCGGCGCCACGCCGACGCGTCATCGCTGACCAGCCCGGTCCGGTCCAGGACGTTCGCGGCGGCGGCGGCGTGGGGGAGGACGAGCCCGCGCCACGGCGTGATCACCAGCGGACCGTCGGCGACCGCGTCGCCCACGTGCTGCACCTGAACCGGACTCAGCAGTCCCAGCGGGACGGCCACGCTGAGGTGCTCGCCGAGGACGCCGAGGGGGCAGCGGGTCTCGCGCGGCTCGGGCGCCGGGCGCAACGATCCGGCCAGCGGCTGGGACAGCTCGCGGACGTGCCAGGCCGAGCCGCGGCGGTCGAGGAAGCGCCCGGCCAGCCCGATCAGCTCGGTCGCGGCGTCGCGGGCCGCGACCGGATACCCGTGCCGCCCGTCGCCGACCAGCAGCAGGCCCTGCTCGGCGTCCACCGCCCGGTAGCCCAGGTCGAGGGGCAGTCCGCTGACGTCGCCCCGGCCGTCGTCGAGCACGAACAGGAAGCGCCCGGGCAGCTCCGCCAGCCGTCGGTCGGCGACGAGGGCGGTGTCGAGGGCGGCGATTAGGTCCCGCAGGTCGGCCCGGCCGCCGCTCAGTCCGGTCAATGGCGAGGCGACGACGTTACGGACTCGTTCGTGAGACAGCGAGGGAAGAAAGCCCGCCGCGGCGACCGCGTCGGCGACGGCGTCGGGCAAGACCTCAGGCAGGCCGCGCAGTTGGATGCTGCCCCGCGAGGTCAGCTGCAGCAGGCCGCTGCCGTACGTGTGCGCCACCGCGCTCAGCGCTTTCAGTCCCGCCCCGGTGGTCTGCCCGCCCGGCACCCGGACCCGGACCATCGCCCCGTCGGCCGCCGCGTGCGGGCGCAGTACCCCCGGGCAGCGGTCCGGCTGCGTGCCTGAGCGCAGAGCGGGAGCGGTGGTCACGCGGGCCATCGTAGGCGGCACCGGTGGTGCGGGTAAGGATGGCAGGATGCCGACCGCTTCGACGCTGTTGACCACCATGTTCGCCTTCACCGGCACGGTTCATCTGGCCAAGCCGCATACCTTCGACCCCGCGCTGCCCGACTGGCTGCCCGGCCGCAAACGGGCCTGGGCGATCGGGTCGGGCCTGGCCGAGCTGGGCTGCGGTGCCCTGGTCGCGGTGCCCGCGACCCGGCGGCTCGGCGGCTACGCCTCGGCCGCGTTGTTCGTCGGCGTGTTCCCGGGCAACGTGCACATGTTCGCCCAGGCCCGTTCGCGGCGCGCGCGGACGCTGACCCTGCTGCGGCTGCCGCTGCAGGTCCCGCTGGTGTGGTGGGCCTGGCGGGTGGCGCGACCCCGCTGACCGGTCGCCGCCTCAGCGCGGCCGGTCGACCAGCAGCCAACTGGAGCCGGCGGAGACGGCGGTGACACTGAGCACCGACGGCCAGGCACCGATGAGCTTCGCCAGCGGATGCGACGCCCCGAAGCCCAGGATGTAGACCGCGCTCAGCGCCGCGGTGACGCCCGGTCCTCGCTTGGCCAGCCAGGTCCGGCCGGCGAACAGCCCAGCCGCACCCAGCAGCACGCCGCCGAGCGGTCGAATCCCGGTCTCGCGGGCGGTCAGGTAGCCGCCGAGCAGGCCGAGGGCGGTGATCGGGGCGGTGCAGACCGAGGCGGCGGGGGTGAGCGGCATGATCGCGAACTTACCTCGCCGACGCTCAGGCGGTGGTGGATCATCAAACCGGGTCCGGATCCACCCGGGCGACGCCGAGGGTGGTGTTGCCCGGTCCGAACCACAGGGTCCGCTGTGGGAAGGCGATGGTGATCCCGGCCTCGTCCAGGGCCGTCTTGATCGCGATCGCGACCTCGCTGCGGACCCGCCAGGTCTCCGCGATCTGAGCCGAGTGCCAGTAGCGGACGGCGACGTTGATCGTCGAGTCGGCGAACTCCTCCACCCAGGCCTCGGGCACGGGACTCGCCTGGACGCCGGCGACCCCCGTACAGGCCGCGATCAGAATCTGCCGCGCCGGCTCCAGGTTGGTGGCGTAGGCCAGCCCGACGGTCAAGGTGGTGCGGCTGTGCGGGGTCCGGGTGTAGTTGACGATCGGCGTTTTGAGCACGTCGGCGTTCGGCAGATAGACCGTCAGGCCGTCGAACGTGGTCAGCTCCACCGTCCGGAGGTTGACGTCGCGGACGGTGCCTTCGAAGTCGCCGCTGCGAATCTGCTCGCGGACCTTGAACGGCCGCCGGACCTGCAACAAGACCCCGGCGACGAAGTTCTGCAGAATGTCCTGCAGGGCGAACGCCAGGGCGATCCCGCCCACCCCCAGCGCACCGAGGACCGGTCCCAGCCGGACACCGAGGAGGTCCAGGGCGTAGACGATGCCCACGGCGACGACGGCGAGGCTGAGGAATCGTCCGCTCAGCCGGCCGATGTTGCGGTCGGCGTCGCCCCGGTCGAGCAGGCGGACGAGCAGCCGGCGCAGCACGAAGGCCAAGACCAGCGCAGCCACGACGATGACGGCGGCCAGCACGATCTCGTTCCGCGTGGCGTCCGGCACTCGACCAGTGTCGCGCCTCGCGGTCGAACGAGCGACCCCGCCGTTGCTGATGTGGGGTTGCTGGTGTGGCGCGTCACCATGGGTGTCGGCATGGAACAGCTCGACCGATCCGCCCGGCTGGCCCGGGCCTGTCAGCGCGATGGCGACACCTGCGTTTGGTGCGGACGCAGGTTCTCCGGGCTGGTGGTGGCCACCACCGAGCACCTCATCCCGCGCGTGCGGGGCGGGCCGTCCTGGCTGGAGAACGAGGTCGCTGCCTGCCGGCGCTGTAACGGCCAACGTGGGCATCGGGGGGCCGCAGAGTGGCTGGTGGAGTGCCGGGGCCGGGGCTGGGAGCCTGATGCCGAGCGCTTACGGCGGGTGCTGGAATCGTTGGAGCTGGCCATCGGCGAACGCGGCGGCCAACGCCGGGCCCGGCCCCAGATCCGCGCGCAACTGCGTCGGCTCGACCGCTCTACCGGGTAGGGGTCAAAAGATCGGGCAGCTGGCCACCGTGGCGGTGGCTGAGCGCCCGAAGTTTTGTTGCCGCCGACCTACTCCGCCGCTGGCCACTTCGCGAACCGGTCGAGGGCGGACTCCGGGCCGGTGACGTCGACCCGGGCGGCGTCGTGCCGGCCGCTGACGAACAGCGCCAGCTCCGACGGGTGGCCGGTGAGCACGACTCCGTCCCCCTTCTTCGGGGTCTGCCTCCGCCCGTCCGGGGTGGCCAGGGTGACGCCGTCGGGAGCGGCGCGGAGGCCGAGCCGGGCGAACACGCCGACTTGCCTCCAGATCGTCGCCTCCTGATCCGGGTCGAGCGTGCGGGGCAGGGCAGGGTGGCCACCGCCGCGCCGGATGTCCTCGTGGTGGACGACGTACTCGATCAGGTTGATCTGCTCGCCGGCCCAGCTCATCGGCGACCAGCGCGGCGGCCCGGCCTCGAAGCGGGAGACCAGTTCGGCGTAGCCGGACGGGCTGGTCGCCCCAACGCACAGCCGGCTCAGACCCGGCTCCTCCCCCGGCGGCTTCCGGGCCAGCGCATCGGTGACCATCGCCACCGGGCCTTGCTCGCGCTGCACCAAGTGGGCCAGCAGTCGGCGGACATCCCAGCCCGTGTCCAGGGTGTCCGCGTCCGGGTCGGCCTGTCGCAACGTCGCGACCAGTGCCTGCTTCTCGCGTGCCGCCCAGCCCATCAGCCACGTCCTCTCCTGCGTCGCGGCGCCGGTCGCCACTCGCCGAGCATAGAGCCCGGGTCGGCGGGCCGGCTCAGACCAGGTCGCTGCGCGAAAGCCTGATCCAGCGGTAGCCGTAACCGTGCAGGGCCAGGCCCTTCAGGTCCGGCGTCGGTGCGTCGTAGGGGCCGTCCACGAGTAGGTCGTACGGGTCGTCCTCGGTGCCCGGCTGCGGCCCGACGTCGACGCTGACCTCTTCGTCGGCCAGATTGTGCAGCAGCAGCAGCGAACCCGACGGGGCGTCGAAACGATGCGCCAGCACTGACTCGGGCAGGGTCACGTCGACCACCGAGGCGACCCCGGTACCGATCTCCGGCGCGGTGCGCAGGGTCTGGCTGAGATTCTGAAACCACCGCAGCTGCGAGTTCGGATCGCGCTGCTGAGCCCGGACGTTCACGTGTTTCGCCCCGTAGGGTCCGGTCATGGTCACCGGCCGGGTCAGGTCTTCGGGCTCGGCGGTGCTGAAGCCGGCGTTGGTGGTGTCGTCCCACTGCATCGGGGTCCGGATCGCCTCCCGTCCGCCCAGGCTGAGGTCCTCACCCATCCCGATCTCCTCCCCGTAGCGCACCACCGGCGTGCCGGGCAGGGAGAACTGCAGCGCGTACGCCAGCTCGATCCGCCGCCGGTCACCGTCCAGCATCGGCGCCAGCCGGCGACGGATGCCGCGGCCGAACAGTCGCATGTCGGGCTTCGGCGCGAACTGCTCGAACACGTCGGCGCGCTGACCGTCGGTGAGCCGGCTGAGGTCGAGTTCGTCGTGGTTGCGCAAGAACGTGGCCCACTGGCCGTACTCGGGCAGGCTCACCGCACTCTTCAGCGCGTCGGTCAGCGGCTCGGCCTGTCGCCGGGCCAGGGCCAGCCAGATCTTGGGGTTGACCACGAAGTCGAACATCAGCTGCGCTCGGTCGCTGGGCCCGTCGGGCCGGCTGCCGACGAAGGTGACCACCTGGGCCGGGTCGACGTTCGCCTCGCACAGCAGTACCGAGTCCCCGAGCTGCCACTGCGTCTCCTGGCGCCAGGAGTCGAGGATGGAATAGTCCAGCGGTCCGGGATCGACGCCCGGCGAAATCTGCTCCAGCACGAACGGGGCCGCGTCGATCCGGAAGCCGGACGCGCCCAGCTGCAGCCAGAAGCCCATCACCTTGGCGATCTCGGCCCGGACGTCGGGATGAGACCAATTCAGGTCGGGCTGGAAGGCGTAGAAGCGGTGGAAATACCACGACTGCGCCTGCTCGTCGAAGGTCCAGGTCTCCTCCTGCTGGCCGGGGAACACCACACCCTGCTGCCGGTCGGGCGGCTCGGCTTCGCTCCACACGTACCAGTCGCGGTACGGCGAGGCGGCGTCGGCGCGGGCGGAGACGAACCAGGGGTGTTCGTCGGAGGTGTGATTGACCACCAAGTCGAGCACGACCCGGATGCCCCGTTCGGCGCACCGCCGGGTCAGCTCGGCGAAGTCGCCGAGACTGCCCAGCCGGGGGTCGACCCCGTAGTAGTCGCTGACGTCGTAGCCGTTGTCGCGCAGCGGGCTGGGGTGGATCGGGTTGAGCCACAGGCACGTGACCCCCAGCCGGGCCAGGTAGTCCAGCCGGCTGATCAGCCCGCGGAAGTCACCGACACCGTCGCCGTCGGAGTCTTGGAACGAGGCCACCTCGATGCAGTAGATGACGGCCTCTTGATACCAGCGCTTGGTCATGGGGAGAGGTTACGGACGCGGCGGCTGCGGACCGCGCGGAGGGCCCGCAGGGCCAACGCCGTCGGGGGCCGGGCCAGGCTCGCCTGGTACGCGCCGGTGGCCGCGTTCCACCAGCCGTCGCTCCAGCCCGGGTACGGGTGGGTGGCGGCGGTCAGATCAGCGACGCTGAGCCCGTGCTGCACGGCGACGGTGGCCTCGGCGATCGTCTCGCCGGCGCGTGGACTGACCACGACCGCGCCGTGCACCCGCCCGCGGCGGTCGAGGACGACCCGGGTGAACCCGCCGGTGCTCTCCTCGGTCACGGCCCGGTCCAGGTCTTGATGGGAATAGGTGACGCTGCGCAGTCCGGCGGCTTCGACCTCGCCCGGGTCGGTCACGCCGACCGCGCCGACCTCCGGGCTGGTGTAGGTCACCCGTGGGCAAGGCACGTCGGCGGCACTGCGGCGCAAGCCGAGGACGGCGTTGGCGGCCACCACCGCGCCGTGCATCCCGGCCAGGTGGGTGAAGCGGGGGAAACCGGTGACGTCGCCGGCCGCCCAGACCAGGGGATGGGTCGTCCGCAGCCGGTCGTCGACGACCACGTCGCCGTTGTCGTGCACCGCGACACCGGCGGCCTCCAGGCCCAGCCCGGCGGTCCGGGCCCGACGACCGGTGGCCACCAGCACGACGTCGAAGCCGATCCGGCGGCCGTCGTCGAGGACGATCACCTGACCCTCCACCCGCGCGGCCGGCACGCCGAGCACGAGGTCGACGGCATTGGCGGCCAACGCACTGGCCACGGCGGCGCCGGCCTCGGGATCCTCGTTCGGCAGCAGCCGGTCGGCCGGTTCGACCAAAGTCACGGCGGCGCCGAGGCGGGCGAACGCCTGCGCCATTTCACAACCCGTGCTGCCACCGCCGAGAACGAGCAGCCGGCCGGGCAGGGCATCGAGATCCCAGATCGTTTCGCTGGTGCGGAACGCGGTGTCGGCCAGCCCGGGCAGGTCGGGCACCGCCGGGTCGGAGCCGGTGGCCAGCACGGCCTGCCGGAAGGCGACGGAGCGGTCACCGACCACGAGGTTGCCGGGTCCGGTGAACCGTCCGGTGCCCGTCACCACCTCAACCCCGGCGGCGGTCATGGTCTCGATCGAGTCGTCGGGAGCGATGGTGTCGATGGCTTGGCGGACGTGGCCCAGCACCGCGGCGAAGTCGACCGGGCCGGACGGGGCCGTCAGTCCGAAACGGCCGGCGCGGCGGGCGGTCGCCACCGTGGCGGCCGCGGCTCGGAGCGCCTTGGACGGGACGCAGCCGGTGAACAGGCAGTCCCCGCCGGGCTGGTGCTGCTGCTCGACCAGCACCACCCGCGCCCCGAACGCCGCCGCGGTCCGGGCCGCGACGATGCCGGCCGTACCCCCGCCCAGGACGGCGAGGTCGACCGGGTCGCTGTGGTTGAGCACGGCCCCAACTTAGGCGGCATACGGTGACCGGATGGCCGAATCGCCCCGATCGCTAGGCCGGAGCCGCTACCGGTTCTTGGCTCGCGGCTACGACCTCACCTCCGGCGAGCCGGTGTACGGCGTCGGCCGGCGGATCGGAATGGATCTGCTCGGGTTAAAGCCCGGGAACGTCGTCCTCGACCTCGGGTGCGGTACCGGGCTCAACTTCGCCGGGCTGCAGCGACGGATTGGGCCGACCGGCATGATCGTCGGGGTCGACGCCAGTCCGGCCATGCTGGCCCAGGCGGCGGCGCGCGTCCGCGCTCAGGGCTGGACCAACGTCGCCTTGGTCTGCGCGGACGCCCAGTCACTGGACGCGGGGACCGTACGGGAGCTGGCTCGTGGGGGCTGTGACGCGGCGATCGCCACCTACGCCCTGTCGTTGATGCCCCACTGGCGAGACGCCTGGTCCGCACTGCTCGGCTGTGTCCGGGACGGGGCCCGGGTGTCGGTAGTCGACATGCAGGTGCCGGAGGCCGCTGCGCCGTTGCAGGTCCTGGCCCGGCTCGCCTGTCGGCTCGGTGGCGCCGAGATCGACGCCCACCCGTGGATCGCGGTCGAGACCGACTGCCACGACGTCACCGCCGGTACGGCCTGGGCCGGACACGTACAGGTCCGAGCCGGGACGCTGAGCCCCCGCGCCGGCCTCGACGGCTGAGGTCCTGCGGTCTCAAGGAAGGGGGTGGGCAACCCCGCCGTGGTCGACAAACGCGCACCTCACCCGAGTCGGACGCGACAGGATCCCGCCGTGGTCGGCAAACGCACGCCCCGGCCGACCTGCGGACGTGACGACGTGTCGGCAAACGCACCCGACCTCCGACGCGTGACCCGGCCGTGGTCGGGAAACGCACACCCCGCCGGACCTGACATCCACCGTGCCCACGACCCGGGGCAACGTGAAGTCCGTGCTCGCCGTGCCACCATCGCAGCATGCAGATCACCACCGTCAAGGGGACCGGGCGGCTCGACCGGCGGGTCGCGCTGGTGACCGGAGCCGGTTCGGGGATCGGCCGGGCCACGGCCGAGCGGCTAGCCCGCGAGGGGGCTGAGGTGGTGGTGACTGACCTCGACGAGGCCGCGGCGCGTGCGGTCGCGGACTCGCTGCCCGGGTCGGCGCGACGACTCGGCCTCGGACTCGACGTCACCGATACCGACGCCGTCGATCGCGCGGTCGAGGCGGTCACGTGCGAGCTCGGCTCGCTCGACGTCTTAGTCAACGTGGCCGGTGGCGACGTAGCCCACCCGGCATTCGAACTGACCGACGACGCGACCTGGACGTCGTTGCTGGACCTGAACCTGCTCGGCGTCGTCCGCTGCTGCCGGGCGGCGACAGTTCCGTTGCGGCGCAGTCGGTACGGCGGATCGATCGTCAACGTCAGCTCGGTGAACGCGCTGATCGCGCTCAGCAGCGAACCGTACTCGGCGGCAAAGGCCGGGGTGATCGCCCTGACCCGGAACCTCGCTCTCAGCCTCGCCCCGACGGTCCGGGTGAACGCCGTCGCGCCCGGCACCGTCGCGACCCCGGTCTGGGACGACCAGCCCGGCGGGGCGGACCGGATGCGCCCGCTCTATCCGCTGGGCCGGGTCGGCGAACCCGCCGACATCGCCGCCGGGATTGCGTTTCTGGCTTCCGACGACGCCGCCTGGATCACCGGCCACACCCTCCCCGTCGACGGCGGTCTGTTGGCCGGCCGGTCCGACGCTCCGGGCGGATAATGGGGAAGATCTTGCGCGCCTGACGCGCACGATCTTCCCCGATCACCGCGTCGTCAGCGGCTGAGCCAGTTCACCGCGTGGTCGGGCTCGCGGTGCCGAACACGCGCACCTGCCCCCAGTGGGACGAGTCAGCTCTGGTCGGCCACCATCGTCAGCCCGGTCGACGTCGCCGAGTAGCTGTGCGGTCTTGAGGTCCTCCCACGTCGCCCTCGGTTGGACCCGGCTCACGCCGATGTCGCCGTACTCCACCAGCAGCCGGGCCGCACCGTGCCGGGCCACCACCGACCGCGAAGTGTGCTAAGGCCCCTTCACCTGGTCGGGTCAGCGCAGCAGGGTGGCCGCGACCTCGTCGAGCAGCCGCTCGAGTCGAGCACGCTGCTGCGCGGTCAGGTCGGGAGCACGCAGTGTCAGCGCGTCCGTCACCGGCCGGCCGCTCCGGACGGCCAAGATGCCGGCCCGGGCCGCCGGATTGAGCGAGACCAGCAACCGGCGGCCGTCGGCGGGGTCGCGACTGGTCGAGACCACGCCGGCGTCCTTGAGGTAATCGACGGTCTTGCTCACCAGGCTCTGAGCGTGCGAGGTCCGGCGCGCGATCTCCCCGATCGACGTGGAGTGGTGATGCGCGATGTCCTCCACAACGGCCAGTCGGCCGGCCGGGATCGGGTCATCTCCTGGTTCGGCGGAGGCCTCGGTCGCAATCTCGCGCAGCACCCTGGCCAATCGGTGCAAGCGCCCTGCTTCCATCACTCCATGATACGTTACTGAAGATACATCTACTGTGATGCATCTAGAGTGATTGACCGGAGGGTTTCGGATGTCGTGGTCGGAGTGGTTGATCAGTGCCGCGCTGGTGGCCGCCGTGGTTCGTCAGCTCCGGGGTCGGCGCTTGACCACGGTCGCTCTGTGCTGGCCGGTGGGCCTGGTGCTGGTCGCCGCGGCGGAGTACCTCCGCGGTCTCCCCGCGGATGGGACGGGCCTGGTCCTGGTCCTGGGTGCGGGCGTGGTGGGCGCCGCGCTCGGGGTCGGCTGCGGTCGCTTGACCCGGCTCCGGCGCGCCCCCGACCGCGCCGTGGTGGCCCAGGCCACCGGACTGGCCGCTCTGCTGTGGGTTGTGGGAATGAGTGCCCGCGGCGGTTTCGCCCTGTACGCCGAGCACGGCGGGCAGGCCGCGATCGGCCGGTTCAGCGCGGCGCATGCCCTGACCGGCACGGTCTGGACCGACGGGTTGCTGCTGATGGCTCTGACCGAGGTGCTGGGTCGAACCGCGACGCTGGCGTGGCGACGTCACTCCCTGACCGCGGCCTGAGCCCGGTTAGTCGTCGCCGGGTGCCACCACGTCGGCTTGGTCCGGGCGGGAGCGTACAGCGGGTGCCGGGGCTGACCGGACCGGGTCACTCCCAGCGTGAACAGTCGCTCAAAACCGGGCAGGCGCCGGATCTGCTCGGCCCGATCGCGACGAATCTGCGCTCCCCAGGCGGCCACGACCAGAGCCGCGCCGGCCGCCGCGACCACCAGGTGGCGGTCGTTGTCTCGCCCCACCGGGTCGTCGGCTCGCCATAGGGCGGCCGGATCGACCGCACGCCAGCCGTACGCGTTGACCACGACCAGCCCGCCGTAGCCCCAGGCCCGGGCGAAGCCGCGACAGCGACGCACCGTCGGATCGTCGGCTCGATCATCGGCCGTGGAGGGGTTGAGCATGCAGAACACGACCGGTGGCGCGGATCCCCAGGTGCGGGTCAGCAGGTAGCGCCAGCGGCCGCACGGAGAGAAAAGCGCTGTTCCCAGCCCGGCCTGGCCGCAACAGCTTTCGACTTCGGTCGTGCTCACCTCCCGATGATCTCGTCCGGGGTGCTCGCTTCGGCGAGCGGGCGGGACCGCCGTCTCGTCCGCCCGCTCGGCGCTCGACCCAGCGCCCTCGACCAAGAGGGTCGTTGGCTGCGGCCTGGCAGGCTGGTCATCCCCACCCAGGAGGAGAGCAGCATGAGTGAGCAGACGTCCGGTCGCCTACCGGAGATCGTCATCGTCGGGGCCGGTTTCGCGGGATTTTTCGCCGCCCGCCGACTGTCGCGCCGGCTGAAACCGTTGGAGGCCCGGGTCACGGTGATCTCCGACAGCGACAGCCTGCTCTACCAGCCGCTGCTGCCCGAGGTGGCCGTGGGCGCGCTCGACCCGCGGACGGTGGCCGTGCCGCTGATTACCACCTTGCCCGAGGTCCGGCTCATCCGCGGCCTGGCCACCGACGTGGACCTCGAGGCCAAGACCGTGCACGTTCAGGGGCTCGGCGAGCAAAGCTGGGACATCTCCTACGACCGGCTGGTGCTGACCGCCGGCGGGGTCACCCGGGTGCTGGACATCCCGGGTCTGGCCGAACACGCCATCGGCTTCAAGACCGTCGGGGAGGCCCTCTATCTGCGTGACCTGCTGCTGCGCCGCCTCGAACTCGCCAACGACGAACCAGACCCCGAGCAGCGGGCTCGGCTGCTGCGCTTCGTGGTCGTCGGGGCCGGCTACGCCGGCACCGAGCTGATCGCCCAGATGAGCCGGACCGCCGCGCTGCTCGTTCGGTCCTTCCGCCGCCTCAGCGAGGACGACCTGGACTGGAAGCTGCTGGACATGGCCCCGGCGGTAATGCCCGAACTGGGTGAGGAGCTCGGGCAGGCGGCGCTGGAGTTGCTGCGCCGGCGCAACGTCGACGTCCGGCTGAAGACCAGCGTGCAGGAGGTCACCGATGACGGCGTCACCCTGACCGACGGGACCGAGGTGCCCGGCGCGGTTCTGGTGTGGTGCGCCGGGGTGACGGCCAATCCGTTGATCGCCGCCACCGGTCTGGCCGCGACCAAGGGCCGGTTGGTCGTCGGGGCGGATCTGCGGGTGCCGGGCCATCCGGAGGTGTACGGCGCCGGGGACGCGGTCTCGGTCCCCGACCTGACCAAGCCGACCGACGATGACGGCCAACACCCGCCGTGCCCGCCCACCGCGCAGCACGCGATGCGCCAAGGTCACGCGCTCGCGCGCAACCTGCTCGCCGACGTTCGTGGGGAGTCGCTGCGCGACTACCGTCATCACGACCTCGGTCTGGTGGTGGACTTGGGTGGGCCGGACGCCGTCGCCCGCCCCCTGGAGGTGTCGTTGAAGGGCCGGTTCGCCAAAGTGGTGACCCGCGGCTACCACGTCTACGCGCTTCCGACCAACCGCCGCCGGCTGCGTACTCTGCTCGACTGGGCCCTGGCCGGCCGTACGCCCGACGACGTCTCCTTCGGCCTGTCCACCGGACCGGCCCCGCTAGCCGCCGACGAGCACGAGTAGGCACCGGTCTCGACCACCTCGGGCGGCGGTCCGGAAGCCGTCCTCAGCTGGCGCCGGCAGTGGCGGCGCTGGTCGCGGAGACCGACGCGGCAACTGCCGCCTGGGTCGCGGTGATTGCATCCTTGACGGCCTTCGCTGCCCAGTCGCCCTCGGCGACCTGCTTGGCGCGGCTCTTCACCGCCCGGCGGCCAATCCCCTCGTCGTCGATGATCCGGTGCGCCACGTCCATCGCCGACAACACCCCGACCAGGGCCGCGGTGCGGGCTTCGGGGACGGCTCCGTGAACCAGCACGTCCGCGAGCTGTTGGCGCAGGGCGGTCTCGTGGTCGCTGTCCTGAGCGGGCCAGGTGGTGCGGGGAAACAGGCCGAGGACCCGGCCCTCGGAGCGCCTCAGCAATCCCCGGTCGGCCAGCCGGTCCAGTAGGACGTCCCGCTGGTCTTTGCCGAGTCGGCCGACCAGGTCTTGCGCCGTCCTCGGCTTCTCGTTGATCTTCGCCCAGGAGGCGGCCAGCACGGGATCCTGAGGGGGGCGCTCACCGGTGGGGGTGACCTTCGCGCGGGACAGCCAGCCCTCGCCCGGGGTCACCTCGACTGCACCGGCCAGCGCAAGTTCGACCAGCAGTGCGCCCCCCACCCCGGGTTGCAGGTATGACCCATACCTGACCTTGCCGCTCTCGTCGTCCAGCAGGAGCAGCAACAGGTCCTCACCGATCAGGGTGTTCATGGCCTTGACGATAAACCTCTACCGCCCGCCTGGTCGGGACGGATCGAGCGCAAAGCCCGGGAGCCCAGCAGGTTCAGCACCCTTGATGGTCCGGGTCAGGGCGGCGTAGTCGGGTCCGGCGTCGCTGGACCCCGTTCAGGATGACCTCGGTGATCCCGCGACGGCGAACTTGCCGGCCGCGTACCCGGTCTGGGTCGGCCAGATTTCAAGGTTGGCAGGCCGCGAGCTCGTTCTCACCGCGGCCGGGGTAGGGCGCTGACGGTGTGGGGCGGCCCGCCTGGGGCGTGGTCAAGCTCACGGTTGGCGACCAGCATCCGTCGTTGGTCGTCGACGGTGAGCGTGGTGGGATCGGACAGACCGGGGTCGGCCAGTCGGCCGAGCAGTAGTTTGCCAGGCTTTGCTGAATGCCAGTCCCCAGCAGCAACCGCAACAACCTCGCGCCAGGTGGCCACGTTAGCGCTCCTTCTTGCTTGCGACCGGTAGCGAGGACGGCTCCGTTGGCCAGGACGGCGAGCGTTCGTCGCCGGCCTGCAGCAATACTCACGCCGTTAGTCCGGTCACCGAGGTCACACTGGCCGTACCCGTTCCAGCCGGCCGCCACGACTGTCGCGTCGGCACGAAGGCCCACCGTGTGCGACCGTCCGGTGTCGGTCGCCGTGCGAACGTTCCCCGCCGCGACCGCTACTACGCACCCTTCATCCAGACGGCATTCGGGTGCGTTGAGAACGCCCTGGCCCGGGGCCTCTGCGCTACTTCAGCTGCTGGGTCAGGATCCGCTCGACCACCTCGGCCCGACTGCGGTGCGCGGTATCGGCGGGAATGAGCTGTTCGCCGATCCGGAGCGACATCACGATTAGACAGCGTGCTTCCACGTCCACCTCGTCGGCGCAGAATTCGGCGAACAACGAGCGCAAGTAGCCCGCTTGGCGGCCGTCGACGCGTCGCAGCCGCTGGGCGACGTCAGCGTCGCGGCGCGCCCAGTCGCGGACGGCGAGCTCCACCGTCACGCCGGTCGCCGCTTCCTCCTCGACGGCGGCAACGACGGCGAACAGGCGCCGCAACTTGGCCCGGGCGTCCGATCCGGCCACGCTCTCGACCCGGTTGATCACATCGTCGGTTACGTCGTGCTCCCAGGTGTCCAGCATCTCCTGCAGCAACGCGGCGCGGTTGGCGAAATATCCGTAGAAGCCGCCCTTGGTCACCCCGAGGGCGGCCGCCAACGGCTCGATCCGGACCGCGTCGGGCCCACCGTCGGCCAGGGCACGCAGACCCTGGTCGATCCACGCGCGGCGCGGGGTGCGCGGATGGGCCACCAGCCACTTCCTTTCGGGACCACGAGCAACCCGCCGGCATCTATACGTAAGCGCACAGATGGTCTAACGTCTGAGATACGCCACCGTACATAAAGGGACCACTAATGATGCTTCCCGTCAGCACGCACACGTCCAGGCCCTGGCGGATTCACGCCATCGCCCCCGAGTTCGCGGTCGAAGACGTCTGGGCCCTGCCGACCGTCGGCGGCGCCGGTGAATTGCCGCGTCTGGTCGACGCGATCTTCGGCAGCAACTTTCCCGACGCGGCCCCGCTTCCGGTGCGCTTCCTCTGGGCCGTGCGCTGGAAGCTCGGCGCCCTCCTCGGCTGGGACGACGACACCGGCACTCGCAGGAGTAACGCGTCCTCGCTTCGGGACCGGCTGCCGGCTGACGTGCGGGCGGCGTCGTCGGACCCCGAGCCGGACCTGTCTCCGTTCTCGCCGCTGTACCAGCTCGGCGACGAGTTCGCCGCCGAGCTGATCAACGCCACCGTCCACACGGTGATGCACCTGGGCTGGGTGTGCGAGGGCGACGGCAGCTACCGCGGGCAGATGACGGTCCTGGTCAAGCCGAACGGACGTCTCGGCTCGTTCTACCTGGCCGGGATCTCACCGCTACGTCGCTACCTCGTCTACCCGGCGCTGCTGCATCAGATCGGCCGACGATGGTCAGCCGCGGCTCCGGTGCAGAGATAGCCGCCCGCGGTGGCCCGGGTGGTCGTCAGCCCGGGCGAGGCCTACGAAAACTATCCGCCGGGGCGGGCCGGTCAGCTGGTGCGCGCGACCCGCCCACCTTCCCGGTGGGCTGTGGCTCGCGGCCACGCTGCTCCGCTCGCCCGGCCCGGAGTCCGCCCTCGATCGGTTCGCGAAGTGGTCAGCGGCGGAGTAGGTCGACGGCAACAAAAACTTTGGGCGCTCAGCCACCGCCACGGTGGCCAGCTGCCCGATCTTTTGGCCTCTATCCGGCGCTGTCGTCGGCTCGATGACGGACTGCCGGACGCGGTCACCGCGGAGTGGGTTACCCCCCTGCGGCAGGACCAGCAGATTCATCGCGGCCTGGGTCGAGGAACGTCGATTGACAAGTTGGGTTGGTGGTTCCCCTCGCTCGAACCGTCGCCCCTCAACGACCTCATCGGTCGCAGGTCATGGCCGCCGTCGCCCCGCGGTGGCTTGGGTGCCGAGGTCGGCGAGGCCGGCGGTGAGCACGTCAGCGAGGAGTCGGGCGTAGCGGCCGTCGAGGTCGAGGTCTGGGTCGTAGATGGTCACGTGAGCGCCGAGCGCAGGTGGGGCGAGTCGCGTGAGCAGGTCGACCAGATCCTCGACGGCGAGTCCGTCCGGGTCGGGGCTGTCTACGGCGGGCATCAGTGCTGGATCGAGCACGTCGACGTCGAGGTGAAGCCAGTAACCGGCTGTTCGCGTCGAGTCGATCGCGTCGAGAGCCTCTTCGGCAACGAAGGGCGGCCCGTGCTGGCGCACCGCGGACGCGGGGTAGACGCCGGCGATGGTTCGCTGGAGCTCGGTGAGGTCTTCGTCGTTGTCGCGGCAGCCAATATGCGACGACGTCGGCAGGGTCGAAGTACGGGCCCCGCTCGTCGATGTTCGCCACCGCGGGCCAGTGGATCCCGACTGCGGCGGCCAGGTCTTCCCCAGCCAGACTTGCGCAGGATGGATTGTTGCCGGGGTGGCGGAAGTCGGTGTGCCCGTCGAGATGCACCAGCCCGTGACGCCCGCGGCGCGACAGCGCCAGCCCGGCGCCGATGAGCAGACTGCAGTCGCCGCCGAGCACGAGGGGCGCGTGGCCGTCGTCCAGCAGCCGGTCGATGCGGGCGGCCAGCCGCTCGCTGTGGTCGATGATGGCGTCCTGGTTGCGGACGCGGTGCGCTGCTGGGTCGGCGTCGTCGACGTACCGGCCGGGGAGCACGACGCCGGCGTCAACCGCGCCGCGCGCGATCAGCCGGTCGTAGAGACCCGCCTGGCGGTACGCCTCGGGAGCTTTGGCGCAGCCGGGCACGCTGGACACCTGGGGAGGGCGAAGGCCCAGGTTTGTCGGTGCTGAGAGCAGCGCGATCATCGGTCGCGACCTCGTGCCGTTGCGGGGGAACGTCGGTCATCGAGACGTCGCGCGGATCGTGTTGCGGAGGTAGCGGTGGTGCCGGCTGACCGCCGCCGAGTAGGAGTGAGTCGGACGGGCGCGGCGTACCGGTTGGCCGACCGTGCTCGCAGGGCGGATGGCTGGAGGGTGACGCGTCCTGCTCGGGCGATGCAGTGGTCCGGGTGCAGTCCGAATCGTGGACCCTCACCGGGGTCGGTGACGACGGGATCAAGGGACACGGGTCGCCACCATCTCGTCGTCCGGTGTCCAGGTCAGCCCGCCGTCGGTGGAGTAGTCGCCCGTCCACCGGAACGAGTCGGCGGTGATGTCGGCGAACCGCCACCGCAGCCACGGCGGCTGCTCGGTTGACAGCAGCTCAATCCCGTCGTGGTTGCGCTGCCCGATGAAGCGCCTCGCTCCGCCGGTGACGGGATTGATCCAGGTGGAGCGCCACGCCTCGATGGTCGGGTCGTAGAAGCGGATGGTGGTGCCGTAGAAGCCCCGGGGTGGTAGACCGCTGCCGGGTTGGTCCCGGCCGGGCACGATCCACACGTCTTGGACGGCTCTCCCGCCGAGGATCCAGTCGAACGCCAACTCCCCGACGGCCCGGTCAGACGGACCGGACGGGTTGAAGCCGGTCCACGCCAATCTCCAGGTACCCACGAACTGGCCGAACGTGGCCCATTCAGCGGAATGCTCCAGCTGGCGTCCGCTAGCCAACACCTCGATCAGGGGCGACGCCGACCCGGTGCCGTTCATGACGTGCTTCGGGTGCCGAGTCGACCCTCCGCCAACGCGGCGAAGGTGTCGGCTTCCCGCTGGACGTAACGGTCGGTTCGTCGGCCGTAGATCCCTTTGATGACGGGTGCGAGCGGTCCGTCCCACCACAACTCCAGCCGCAGGGTGGCGCCGGAAGGTGCTGTTTGGATGTGATGCGTGGCGAGGGTGCGCACGCCAGGCGAGGTCGCCATCCAGGTGAAGCCCTCGCCGGGAACATGGGCGGTGATTTGGTATTCGAGGACGGCTAGCCCGGGTTGTTTGACGGCGTAGCGAGAACCGACCGCGAGACGTTCAGGTCCTGAGGTGTGCGAAATGCTGGTCACGGTGGGCAGGTAGTCCGCCCAGTTGTCGACATCGGCGACGAGCTCCCAGAGTCGGTGCGGATCAGCATCGACATGTCGTTCTGCGATGATCATGAGGGCGACCTTCCAATGGGGTTCGTTGTGGAGAACTGGGACTATCCGGCGGCGGGAGCGGCGGGAGGTGAATCAGGTCGGTCGGGGGTGTGCGGGTGAAGCCCGTCCGGTCGAGCGGCCAGGGTGAGGAGCACGGCGGCGGGCATGACTAGCTCGATGGCGGTCAAGACATCTTGGAACCAGTGCGGGGGGCCTTGGGTGGCTCGCGACAAGAGCCGTCCTGCAGCACCGACGCTCATCACTCCGCAGAGCCCGGTGACCCAGGCCTCGGGGAGTGGTTGTTGCCGGCCCGCCCATAGCCACGCCGCCCCGTATCCACCGAAGATGGCGCCGTAGAAGCGTTCACGCGAGTCGACCGTCGCGCCCGTTCCTGCCTCACCCGGAACGGTGGCTGAACCCCCGACCAGGTGACCGGCGCCGATCAGCACGCACGCCCACCCGATGAAGCTAGCCACCCGACTCATCGTCCGCGGCGGCCCTGAGGGTCTCACGCCGGCCGAGTGATCGGGTTTGCCGAATGGGTCTTGGTCAGATGGCTTTGACGTCATCGAGGTCCGCCTCGTCTTCCGAGATCACTAGGGTCAACTACACGATTGATCGATCGTAAACCACGCGTCAAGGTGGTGCCGGGTCGCGGCGGGTGAGGGTCTCATGAACCGCGAAGGCGGAACGCGAGATCGCCGCTCGGAGTAAGGCGACCCAGGCCAAGCGGGCCATCACCCGCTCATGGCTTCCACGGCCAAGATCGTCGCCAGGGTCGCGAAGGTGAGACCGGAGATCACGCTCAGCGCGGTCGTGGTCCGGCTGCCGGGAGCCAATACGCCGCCAAGCTTGCCGGCGCCGACCAGGCTGTCGATGACCAGACCGATCACCAAGAAGAGCGCACCAAGGGTGAGCAGCTGCCGCGATGTAGGCATTGTCCGGGCCGGGAGCCACCGGCTGCTGTGGCCGTTCCGGTGCCGGTGATGCCTTTGCCGGTTGTGGTCGAATTCATCAACGACTGGGGGTACGCGCCGCGGGTCGAAGCAGGCGAACAGGACGAGTCCTATCCACTGCGGCCGAACCAGGTCGTCGCCTGGCTCGACGACACCACCCTCAGCACCCCCGACGATCCCGAGCTCGTAGCCGCGGCCGACCGGCTGCACCCGGTCTTCGCGGTCAGCGACCCAGTCGAACGCGCTGCTCGCCTCAGCGGTCATCGCCTTGTGGACCGAGTTGGCCTCAAGCGCCGGGCGTCGTCTGGGCACGTGCGCCAGCCGTCGCTGTGTCGACGTCTACGTCGACACCTCGCCGGGTCAACGACGGCGATTCTGCTCGGTGACGTGCCAGAACCGGGTACGGGTGGCTGCCCACCGCGGACGACACAACTCCCGGCGCGACCACTGACCGACCCTTCCGCGGCCCGTCGCGATCCGCGGCTGGTGCGTCGTCGGTGGCGGCAGCGGCGGTCGCCGTCGACACCCGTCGTCCTGAGCGATGCGGGCATGTAGCCGCCGTTTTCGCCGTACGCCCGGCCGACCTCAAATGAGTCGACCACTGCTGTGAACCGGGCCGCTCCCGCTCCGGTGGCCGGCGCCGCTGGTTCGTCCCGGGCTGAGGGTGGCGACGAATCCGCCTACGAGGTCGGTGAGTTGCTCGGGCTGATCGAGTGGGACCAGCGTTCGGCTGTCGGCGATCTCGACGTAGCGCGCTTGGGGGAATAGGTCTGCGAGTCGTCGGCCGTCGGCGGGCGGCATGACCCGGTCCTGGCTGGCCCATACGACCAGAACCGGCGGCTCGAAGGCGGTGAGGCGCGCTGCGGTGGTCAGTAGGAGCTGGGGGTCGGCAGCGATGCCGCGCAATACACGGAGGGTGTCGCGGCGAATCTCGGGTTGTCGCAGCAGCGGCTGAAGCCACCGTGCGCAGGCCGCGTCCCCGCTGCGGGTCAGCCAACCGAACGCGATCGGCAGCCGGCGGACCGGCTTCAACCGGAGCTGTTGAACGAACAGCCCGAACAGCGGCGCCGGCAATCTCCCCGACAGCACCAGGGTTTTGCCGGTCAGTCCTGGAGGGAAGTTGTCGAACGCGTCGCACGCCACCAGCACGGCGCCGGCTATCCAGGCTGGTCGGCCGGCCAGCACCAGCTGGGCGACCGCTCCGCCGGTGTCGTTGGCCACCAGCGTCACCTCGCGCAGGCCGAGCCGGTCGCAGAGCTCCTCGACGAGCCGGGCGATGCCCGGCAACGTCAAGTCAGCGCCCGGATGCACGGGCCGCCGGTGGCCTCCTAACGGCAGGGTGGGGACAATGCACCGGTGGTCAGCAGCTAAGCCCGCGGTCACCGCGTCCCACAGTGAGCCGTCCATCAACAGGCCGTGGAGCAGGACCACCACCGGCCCGGAACCGCCGGTGTCGGTGTAGTCCAAAACCCCGGCCGACAGCTCGAGCGTCTTCCGCCTCTCGTTGGCCGGGGCGGCGGGGTTGGCTGAGGAGCCGGGCTGTGCCTCGGCCGACCGATCAGGTACGACGCCCTCGCGGAGCTGGAGTCGCCGGTGGAGAAAGTCGAGTTCGGCCCGGACAGCTTTCTCGTGGCCGGCCAGGTAGGGGCTGTAGTGACCGCCGGGCAGCCGGATCAGCTCAGCGCTCGGCGCCACCCTGGCGGCGGTGACCGCGGGTTCGGCTAGCGCAGACCGGTCCTGGTCGGCCACCACAACCAGCAGCGGGCACCGCACCTGGGCGGCGTACCGACCCGGCCGGTAACGGCTCAGCGCAAGAACTGAGCGGGCGGCGACGACAGGCCGCCACTGCGGGTAGCGGCCGGTCGGATCGAGCGCCTTGGCCCCGTCCTGAGCATCCGGCGTGGTCAACAGGGCGACCGAACCGGGTGAGCCGTTCAGCGCGATCAGCCGAGGCGGCCGGCCAACCAGTCCACCCAGGGCGTCAGCGGCTGCGCGGCCACCGGTCCGCAGCAGACCACCGAACGTCTGGTAGCGGGCCGCGTTCTGGGTGGCTGCGGGTCCGTCGAGGGTCGGGGTCTGCGCGATCGCCGCCGCCAGCTCGGCGTGCCGGGCCGCTACGGCCAGGACGTGCCCGCCGGATACCGAAGAACCCCACGCCGCCACCCGGGTGTGGTCCACCTCGGGCAGGGCCGCGGCGAACGTCAGCGCCGCGGCCCAGTCGTCGAGCTGGTCGGCAATGGCCAGCACCTGCCGAGGCTGACCGCCGCTGCCGCCGAACCGGCGGTAGTCAAAGGCCACCACGGTGTAACCCGCCGCCTGGAAGCGGGCGGCGAAGCGATCAGTGCCGGGTTCCTTGTCGACCGCCAGACCGGCCGCCATCACGACACACGCCCCGCTGGTCCCGGGGTAGTGCCAGGCGACACAGTCCGTGCCGCCGCTGACGAACGACACCTGCCGACGTCGCAACAATCTCATCTCCACCATTGCTGTGCCTTTCCGTCTCTCCTCGCCCGTACAGTGAACCACATGGTTCACTAGCTGGTCTAGTGGTCGGTTCGGGTAGTCGGCGGCCGACCCGAAGTAGGGAGGTTGAAGTGAATCGCCTTGTGCCCGGTCCAGGACTGCTGGCGTTGACGTGGGTGGCGGGGACACGCGAAGTCGAGGATGAGGAAGGACCGCGTACTCGCACTCTCGGCGTGGCCAGGACCGGCCGGCAGGCTCATGCTGGTGCGGTGGACCCCACCGACCGTCGAGTTGACCGGCCGCCCCCGAGGTATCAGCGCTCGAGGGGCTCAACTCGGGGCGAGGCCCGGAGGCGGGACCTGCTGGCCCGGATCACCGACGACCTGGTCGCCAACGGTGTGGCCGAGTTCTCGCTCCGGCGGGCGGCCCGCGCGGCCGGCACCACGCACAAGGTCTTGCTGTACTACTTCGACGGCCCCGAGGACTTGATCCAACAGGCGTTGGCCGGGCTGCGGGAACGGCGACGCACGAGCGCGGTGAACGCAGCCGCGGAGACCAGCGGGACCCTGGGCGAGCGGGTCCGCGCCACCTGGCCGAGTCTGGTCGACGACGAAGCTGCCCCCGTTCTCGACCAGGCCGTCGGTTTGGCCATGGCCGACCCTGGCCGGTACGCCGACTTGGCGCGCGTCGCCTCCCAGCACTTCCTGCCCGCCTTGACCTCGATGTTTCCCCCGGCCTGGTCGGACCGGCGCAAGCGGGAGGTCGCTGAGATGACCTTCGCGACGCTGCGAGGCCTTCTGATCGAGTGGCGTACCACCGGCGACACGGCCGGCATCGCCGCCGGACTCAACGCCCTCGCCCGGGCGCTCGACCGGGAGGAGGAGGCGAAACCGTGACCGGTGTGCCCGAGGGCCGGTCGGCCTTGCCGCCGGTGCGGGTCAGCGCCGGCGGTCGGACCCGGCCTGGAGACTTGGCTTCAGTTTCGCCGTCGACCGGCCGCGTGGGTGCCGGGCGGCGGAGAGGACGGGGGTCGGTTTCCGGCGTCGCCGTTCCCCGCCGTCAGGATCGGGATTCCCGGCCGGAGTAGGCGGGCGCGAACACGACCAAGACGCTCAGGTCGGCGGTGACGTCGACGAACCGGTGGGGTAGGCCGGCGGGGACGAACACGGCCGAGCCGGCCGTCACCGGATGCTGCTGCCCGGCGCCGGTGAGGATACCCCGGCCGCTGAGGATGAGGTACAGCTCGTCCTCACCGTGAGGCACTTGGTCGTCGACACCGCCGGCGGGAATCGTGTAGGTGCCGACACTCATCGTCCGCGTGCGGAGGTGCTCGATCCAATGCGAAGCTTCCCCGGCGGCCGGCGGCACGAACTGGGCCACGTCGGGGAGGACTTGCAGCGTCGTCTCGTCCATGCGTCCTCCCTGGTGCTGCCCTGAATGCGTCTGCCCGCCAGGTGACCGGCCACGCCCCTCGCTCAGCTTCGTTCAGCTGGCTGGTCCGTTGCTGTCTTGATTGTGCAGGACCTTCCACCGGCCGTGTTCGTAGGTGAAGGTGACGCCGATGACCAGGGGGGAGACCCGGTGCTGGGCGGGGACGGAATAGACGGAGTCGAACAGCACGAAACCGGTCCGGCAGCCTTCGACGTGCTTCTGCAACGTGGTGAAGGTCTGAGTCCAGCCGGGGTCGTTGAAGAAGTCGGTGATGAACCCGGACACCTCCTTCTTGCCCGACAGCACGCCGCCGTTGGCGAAGATGACGGTGACGTCGCGGTCGAGCAGGGCGTTGAAGCCGGCGGCGTTGCGGGTTTCGGTGGTGTGCACGTAGGCCCGCACCGCCTGGTTGAACTGGTAGCGGCACACCCGCTGCCCGTGGGTGGCGGCCTGGTCGGTCGAGGTGTCGGCGCTGGCACTAGCGGTCGTGGCCGTGGCCAGGACGGCGACGAGACCCGCGGCGGCGGCGGCGCGGCGGCGATGAGAGGGCATGGGAACTCCTCGGGGTAGTCGTGGTAGGGCTGGGATCTGGTGTAAGACACTGAGCTGGTCACGGTCTATTCATTCGTTACTGGTCGAACGTCGAGTGGCCTTGGATCAGCGTGCAGGCGTCGCCGACGGTGTGGATGTTCGGTGTGGACTGGCGGTGACGCTGGGGTAAGGGGCAGGTGTGGTGATTCGGGTCCAGCTCGACGTGGTCACCGTGGGTCGGATTCGGTGGGCGGCGTCGCCGGCGTTCGAGGCGGCGGGCTGGCTGGGTTTGGCCGCGGCCGGCCGTCGGCATCCGTTGCTCGGCGACCCGGGACCGGCGGCCCGGTTCGCGCTGCGCGATCGCCGCGTCGCGCTCACGGCGGCGCTGCTGGCCGGTGGCCTCCGCGGCCGGTACATTCCCGACTTCGTCACCCCGAAACCCCCACCGATCTCCGACGCCGACGATGCGAAGGTGTTCGCCGCCCAGCTTGATCTGATCCGGCACACTCCCGCCGAAAGCGTCGACCAGCAGCTCCGCTGGCTCGACCCGGCGACGGCGCGGCTGATCGGGACCCCACCGGCGGATCTGGCCGGGGTCGTGGCGGCCGGGTTGGCCACGTTCTGGCGCCACGTCCTGGCCGATCTTTGGCCGCGGTTCCACGCGCAGTACCGGCAGGCCCAGCACGAGCAGCTGGCCGCGCTGGCTACCGCCGGGATCGGCGCGGTCCTGGCGAACCTGCACGACACGATGCGCTGGCAGCCCGGCTGGTTGGAGATCGACAAGCCTTACGTCGAGGACCTCCGCCTCGACGAGACCGAGTTGGTCTTGGTCCCGTCCCTGGTCGTCTGGCCGCGGCTGGCGGTTCAAGTCTGTGACCCCCGCGACGCGAGCGTGATCTTTCCCGTCGGCCCCTCGGCATCGCGGGCCGCACCCCACGGCTACGCCCTCCTCGGGCGGGGCCGGACCCGGGTCCTGCAGGCCACCGGCACCGGACGGTCCACCACCGAGCTGAGCCACGACCTGCAACTGGCCGCCTCAACGGTGTCCCACCACCTCAGCGTGCTGCTCGACGCCGGTCTGGTCACCCGCACCCGGCAGGGCCACCATGTCCGCTACCAGCGCACCGACACCGGCCAGCGACTCCTCACCACAACCGGCGCCCGGTAGCTCCTGGGCTGAGTCGAACTGGCCAGCTGAGCGGAGGTTCTTCGTGATTGAATACGGGCTTTCGAAAGCGCTATCGGCGGACTGGTAGCGTCGAAAAGCGTTGAGGTTACGACCGGAGGAGAACGTCATGTCAGCCGACGGAGAGTGCTGCGGGCCGGGGTACGCCTCGCCGCAAGAGGCCATCAAGGCCGAACGCGAGAAGGTCGTGTACACGATCTGTATCTACACCGGCACCGGTGTGGAGAAGCCCGACTACTTGGCCACCATCGACGTCGACGCGACCAGCGACAAGTTCGGGCAGGTGATCAGCCGCCTGGAGATGCCCGACATCGGCGACGAGCTGCACCACATGGGCTGGAACGCGTGCTCCTCGTGCCACGGCGATGACAGCATGGCACGCAAGTATCTGATCGTCCCGGGGGTGCGCTCGAACCACTTCCGCATCGTCGATACCGCGACCGATCCGCGCAACCCGATGCTCTTCAAGACGATCGACGGCGACGCGATCAAGGAGAAGACCAATCTGTCGGCGCCGCACACGGTGCACTGCCTGGGCTCGGACATCATCGTCTCGATGCTCGGCGACGCTAAGGGCAACGCGCCCGGCGGCTTCCTGCATCTCGACAAGGACTTCAACATCGTCGGGCGCTGGGAAGGCGACATCTCGACGATGAACTACAACTACGACTTCTGGTACCAGCCGCGGCACAACATGATGATCTCGACCGAGTGGGCGGCGCCGAACACGTTCATGCCGGGCTTCGATCTCGAGGATGTGGCGGCCGGCAAGTACGGCCAGCACGTACATTTCTGGGACTTCGAGAACAAGAACATCGAGCAGTCCGTCGACCTCGGGGCCGAGGGTCTGATCCCGCTGGAGGCGCGGTTCTTGCACAATCCGGACTCCTCGCACGGGTTCGTCGGCGCAGCACTGTCGTCCAACGTTTTCCACTTCTTCAAAGACGACGCGGGCACGACACAGATCGAGAAGGTGATCGACGTGCCCACCGTCGACGTTGAGGGCTTCCCGGTGCCGATGCCGAGCCTCATCACCGACATCCTGGTCTCGATGGACGACCGGTACCTGTACTTCTCCAACTGGCTGCACGGGGATCTGCGTCAATACGACATCTCAGATCCGCACAATCCGAAGATGACCGGCCAGGTCTGGATCGGCGGACTGCTCGGCAAGTCGCCCGAAGTGAACGGCCGGCCGGTCGAGGGTGCGCCACAAATGATTCAGCTGTCGCTCGACGGCAAGCGCCTGTACCTGACCACCTCGCTGTTCTCCACGTGGGACAACCAGTTCTTCCCGGAGATGAAGCGAGCGGGGGGCGTGATGCTGCAGATCGACTGCGACACCGAAAGCGGTGGGATGGCTATCAACCCCGACTTCCTCGTGGACTTCGGCAACGAACCTCACGGGCCGGCACGCGCACACGAGACGCGCTACCCGGGCGGGGACTGCTCCTCCGACATCTGGGTCTAAGTGACCGCCGCGTTCACGGTCACCCTGCGCAACCGGGGTGGCCGCGCCGTGGAGGTGGCAACGGATGAGACGATTCTCGAGGCGGTCGAGGCCGCGGGTGTCGTCTTGCCCTACGGCTGCCGCTACGGCGGTTGCATTACCTGCGCGGCTCGCTTGGTGACGGGCGCCGTGCGCCAGCCGGGGGCGACGGCGATCAACGCGCGGCAGTCGCGGGCGGGCTATGTGCTGTTGTGCGTGGCGCGGCCGAAGAGTGATGTAGTGCTTGACGTGGGGGTCGACAGCCACGGTGACCTGTACCGCAACCCGTTCGCCGGGGGCTGAGCGTCAACCGTGCTTCGGGTCGGGCAGGCCCGCGCGCTCGGAATACACGTGTGGGTGTCGCCCTTCGCGCGGCGCAAATCGGCGCAACGTCCGTTGACGCCGACGCCTTGGTCACCGCGTGGATTGCTGAGCAGAACACCCTCGCGGAAAGTCGCGGAACGGGTCGACCCCGAAAGCCACGATAATTGCCTCTTGTGACGGCAAGACGCGCTCGTCTACGCCGACAACCCGCTCGGCGCATTCCACCGGTGATTGAACGGGCCGCGGCCAGCGTGCCTACCGCGCGTTTTGGGAACATCACCGCAGCTCTATAGACCGATCTTTCCTGAGCGACGGTACTTCCGTGAGCGCGAGCCGGTACGTGGGTGACTCGCCGCTCTCGGCGTCGACTCCGACTGTACTTCGAAGGGCAGCGTCGGGCGCACTAGTCGTCGAGATGTTGACCACTAGGTTTGCCTGCCACGTACTGTCAGGGACCTGCTGGTAAGCGCTGAAACTGTAGCGTTCCGAGCCGCCAGACCGAGCCTCAACGGCCAGCACACGCCATCGGCGGGTGATAGTGCCCCGTGCAGAACTGAAGGCCTATTTCGCGGCTGCGGCCACGAGCGCGGCGACGTGGTGCTCCACCGCGGGATTCCAGGTGGTAAGCGCGTAGGCGGTGGGCCACATGTCACCGTCGTCGAGAGCTGCGGTGTCGTTGAACCCGAGGGTGGAGTAACGGCTATTGAACTTTCCGGAATTTTGGAAGAACACGACAATTTTGCCTGCGCTGTTGGCGTAGGCCGGCATCCCGTACCAGGTTTTCGGCGTGAGGCTCGGTGCCGCCGCCGAAACGGTGATGTGTATCCGTTCGGCGAGCAGCCGGTCGTCGGGCGTCATCTCGGCGATCCTCTCCAGAACGGCGCTGAGGCCGTCAGCCTTCTTGGCACCGGCTTTACCTTCGGCACGGAGCTCTGCTGCGCGCTGTTTCATCGCGGCGCGCTCCGCTGTAGTGAAGCCGTCGGTGGCCTTGGGCATCGTTGTGGTTTCGGTCGTGGGCGACATGGTCGGGGTCCTTCCGTCGTTTTACGAAGTAGCTGTGGGTTCGGGTGAGGGGAGGGGGAGTGGTGGCCGGCTCAGCGCGGGGGCAACGCGGCAAAGCTCTGCTTGACGTCCCGGTACCAGGCCATCGCCCGCTGCGGGTGCCGCCACCGGCCCCTCATCGCGTCGCGGGCCTGCTGGTGGGACGTGTCGCCGGCCCGTACGGCTTCCCTGAGATGACGGTCTTGGGCCTTGATGATGTCGTCGGCGCTGGTGGCCCGGTGTGGGTGTTCACAGGGTCCGCCAAGCGCCTGACAGGTCATCGTCTTCACCGCAGCTTCGACGGTGTGGCTGGTGGACATGCTTTCTCCTTTGGTTCATTGACTTTCTCCTGGTTCGACGATGGGCAACAGCCATATGTGACCGACCTGGACGACGCCGGGAGACCCGCTGGAGGCGATGAAGGGTGGCGGTCAGTGTCGTGGCTGGTCGCCGTCGCGGCGCACCAGACGGGAGAGCAGTTCGGGGGTGGCGCGAAAGGTGATGGCGGCCACGAACCCGTCTTTGACGGTGAAGTCGAAGGCGACTTTGGCCGCGCCCCGGTGAAACCATGCCGATCCGGGCCGGTCGCCGACGTAGACCGGAAGCGCGGCTTGAGCGCTGCCGTTGAAAAACGCCGCCACCTGGTCTCGACCCTCGATCTGCTCTGGTGTGCCGACCAGCACGGCAGCCTCATCGGCGGTCACCCGGGCGTCGGGTGCGAGCAGTTGCAGCAACCGATCGAAATCACCGCCCCGGGCCGCGGCCATGAACGCGTCCACCACTTCCCAGTCCGCGAGCTGGTCCTCAGAACGCGGCTGGGACACTCTGGCCCGGGCCCGCGAGGCCAGCTTGCGTGCCGCCGCTGGTGTGGTTTCCAAGATGGTTGCGATGGTGGCGAACTCGAAGCCGAAGCTGTCGTGCAGGATGAAGGCCACCCTTTCGCGCGGTGAGAGTCGGTCGAGGACCACGTGCAGGGCGAGACCAACGGTGTCGGCGAGCGCGACTTCGTCAGCTGGGTCCTCGCCACCCAGATGGTCAGCGGTCCCTTCCAGGTCGATGTCTTCAACCGGAACGGGGGCCTTCAAGCGCAGCCTGTCCAGGCTGAGCCGCGTCGTCACCGTAGTCAGCCAGGCGGGCAGATTCTCGATCTCGGCGTCGGTCCGGTGCAGCCGCAGCCAGGCCTGCTGCACGACGTCCTCGGCCTCGGCGTGATCGCCGATCATCCGGCTGGCCAACGCGACGAGACGCGATCGTTCGGCCTCGAAGGCCTCTGTCTGATTCACTCTTTCACCTTCCGTGCTGGTCACACCGGGCGGCAGGGCATGAGCACGTCGGTCTTCGCGAGCGGGCATCAGCGTTGTCTCAAGATCTCGGCCAACGGCTGGGGTGCTTGACCGGTGAGGTCCTGCACCTCGCTCGTGACCCGGTCCCAGCGCTGCTCGCGAATGGAGGCGAACATGCTGGCGTAGGCGTAGAGCCACCACGGTTCCTCCGTCTTGGCCAGCCAGGTCACGTACTTGGCGGGACTGATCGGCTGGTAGGCGACGGGTCGATCCCAGACGTGTGCGGCGGTAGCTGCGACCGCGTGCAGGTCCAGCGCAGCTGGCCCGGTGACCTCATGGCACCGACCGCTCGGGGGCGCCTGGGCCACGGCGGCCAGGCAGCGGCCGACGTCCAGGCGAGACACCAAACCGACGCGTCCTGTCGCTGCCGGAAGGCTGATCCGACCAGTCGTTGATGCCGAGGCCAGGAAGTGCGTGAAGAACTCGGTGAAGAGCGAGGCCCGGACAAGGGAAAATCCGCAGCCGCTCTGCCTGATCGCCTGCTCGGTCAGCCCGTTGGTGATGGCGTAGCAGAACGGCGAGGCGACGTCGGCGTCGACACCACTCAGCGCCACGATGTGCTCCACGCCGGACCGGCGGGCAGCGGCCACGACGTTGAGGTGCTGGGCCAACACCCGGGTGCCCTCTCCGTCGCTGCTGACAAAGACCAGGGTGTCCACGTCGACCAAGTTGCTACGCAACCCGTCGAGGTCGCTGTAGTCAGCGGTCCGATTTACCGCCCCTATCGGTACGACTGTTGGTTGACGGCTCAGGGCGACCACCTCAAGGTCGGCCTGATCCGCCAGTAGCTGCACCACCTGCCCCCCGAGCCGGCCCGAGGCCCCGGTGACCGCGATCCTCACCGGTCAACCTCTCGATTCGCCGGTTGGTCTGCCGACCGGTCCGCGCACCCCATCGGTGTCACCTGCATCCTGGTCTGCGGCCATTGCGCCAGCAACGGATCGCAGCGTGCAGCGGCCGAGCACGCGAGAGGCAGCGGCTGAGCCGCGACCGGGATCGAACGTGACCGCGAGTGCGTCTGGTGACGGGGTCAGATCGGGTGTGGGAAACCAGACCCGGCCGGTCGCGACGACGATCAGCAGACCATGGTGGTCGCCGAGCGGTGCGAAGCCGGGGCCACCGGAGTCGAAACGGTCTAAGCCGAAGCTTTCGCGGGCCGCCCGCGAAGCCGCCTCGACGTCGTGGACGGCGACGCCGATCTCACTGATGCAGAGCAGATTGGCCGGCGAGAACGGTGCCAGCCCTCCGGTCGGAAGGTCGTGTCGTGCGATCAGCTCCAACAGCACGTTCTCGGGGCCGAGGAAGTAGACCGACCGGGAGTGCCAGGGCGGCGGTAGCGAGAACTCGTCGACGCCGGCACGCTGCAGGAGAGGGACCCGGTTCGCCAGCCAACACTTGGCCGACCCGAACTGGTCGGCGGGCACCGTGAACGCCAGATGGTGACTGCCCGTTCCTCCCGAACCCCTCCTAAGCGTCAGCTTCGACGTCCCGACCGTCACCTCGGCCCCGCCTTCTCCTCGAGCGACAGGAAGCTGGAGAACCTGCTGGTAGAAGTCGGCGGCCGCATCCAGGTCGGAAACCTTCATCCGAATGTCGAGCAGTTGCACGCGTCCTCTTCCGGCTCAGTGACTACGAAAAGTATACGACCGTACGAACGTGTAGCCTAGGCCGCAGCTCGATGCCTCGTTCGGGCGCCGCAGGTCACACCACGTCAACGGTTTGAGCGGCTGGCTGGGTCAGCGACCCACTCCTGCGTCAGCTCGTAGATGAACCCCATCGGGCGCACGAAAGTGCAGCCAGGCCCCGGTGACACCCTCTTGGCGCTTCAGAGAAGTCCGTGTCCCCAGCCAACTGAGCCGTTGAACTTCAATCATCAGCCTCTCCTCCATTCCACCGACGGGGTCATAGTGGCAGCGCCGTGCTCTGGTGCAAGTCACTGCACTGGTCGCGGTCCAGTGATTCGTCGCCGGGCGAACGTCCGGCGAGCGCTGAACCAGCACGGCCGGCGGCTTGGCCGCGGCGCTATTTGCCCTGCCGTTCGGTGAGCAGGTCATGACAGACCTGGCGGGCCATCTCCAGGTCGGCATGGTCGTGGTAGAGGGCGTAGCGGGTATTGGCCGCCGTCATGTAGGCGTCCAGCCGGAACGCGTCTCGGTGAGCGAGGTGTCGCCACGAGTCTTCGTCCGGCTGGCCGACGAGCAGGTCGTTCTCGATGAACGTCCGCCAGCTGGCGGTGGCGTCCCTAACCGCGTCGGCGACCTCACCGTCTTGGCCGCCGTATTCGTTGGCCACTGTGACGAAGAAACACCCGCCGGGGAACACTCGGCGTTCCACGTAGCCGAACCAGTGGTCGACGACGCTGGCCAGCCGGCCCACACCCGGGTTGAGCGCAAGCGCCGGCTCCACGACCTGCTCGGTGAAGATGATCCGGGCGGCAGCAACCGCGGCGAGCTGGATCGCCGTGCGATTGGGGAATACCGTCAAGATGCCGCTCTTGCTCAGCCCGGTCTCGGCAGCCAAGCGGCCCACCGTCACCGACTCCAGCCCGTACACCGTCGCCAACTGCGCCGCACCCAGCGCGGCGCGGTGCCTGGTCCGGTCTCCCCGCACGCGCCGACCGTCGACCTTCTCCACTCCCAAAGTATGCGTGCGTTCCCTACGCAGGGTGTGACGCCAGCTTGCCGAACGCCGCCGGCACGCCCTAGGTCAGTCGGAGGAGCCTAGGTCAGTCGAAGGAGCCGTTTACCGCGGTCAACGGAGGGTGGGGCGGTAGACGAGTTCCTGGGTGTGGCCGTCGAGCGTCCTGCTCTTGAGGAGTTCGAGGTCGAAGTCGGCGGCGCCCCCGAGGATGGGGCTGGTACCGGTCCGTCCCGAGATGGCGGGGAAGATCGTCACCTGAAGTCGGTCGACCAGGCCGGCGGCCATCAGTGCCCAGTTCAGCGACAAGCTGGCCTGGGAGCGCAGCGGGACATCGGACTCTTCCTTAAGCCGGGTGACGATGTCGACAGCGTCACCGCTCACGATGCTGGCGTCGGGCCAGCCGAGGGTGTCGGTCAACGTGGAGGAGATCACCGTTGCCGGCATCCGCATCGTTCGCACGTTCCATTCGTGGAGCGTGAAGGGATCGTTGCCGCCGACCATGATCTGGGCGTTCTCTCGGAAGGTGGTGGCTCCGAAGACCATACGCTGTTGGGTGTCGAACAGCCCGGCGCGGTGCTCGAGCAACTTGGGGCCGTGTTTGCCCCAGTAGCCACCCCAGTCGCCGTCAGGGCCGTAAGACCCGTAGCCGTCGAGGGTGGAGAAGACGTCCCAGGTCTAAACCGCCGTCATGTCGATCCTCCTGTTGGTATTCCGCCAGGGCCTAGTCGTGGCGGATTAAGAGCCGCAACGGTCTATCGAGGTTGGACACGGCTCGCCGCAGCCGCCGCCCGCAGACTACGTCTTGAGGACGCCACCGTGCTACTGGCCGGATCGGGCGCGAGCGTTCGGTCGAGCGTCGCGACGCCCGGGTCTTTACCGACGGCTTGGTTGGTGACGCGCAGGTCGAGCTGACCGATCTCGGCCCTCTCCTGGACGTAGGTAGAGACTGCGCCTGCTGATGTGTGAGTATGTCAACCCGAGTTGGCCCCACTGTGACGGTCCGATTTGGCCCCAGCAAGGGCGAGGTCGAGGTCAGACGTGCCCTCGTCGAGTCTTCTACCTACTGGGCCCAAGGCGGGGTGATGCGCTGGGCCCAAGGCGGGGTGATGCGGATGCCGTCGGCGGTGACCGCTTCAAGGCCGGGTGTGGTGGTGACCCACGCAACTGCTCCTTCTGCTCCAGCGTCAACTCGTAGTTCACTGTCTGCTGGCACGAGAACGGCGTCGCCTTGGTGGAGTGCGGTGTTGGTCCCGTCGAGGGTGACCTGCAGCTCTCCGTTCAGGACGAACAGCACTTCTTCGCGTGAGGGTCGGTGTGCTACTCCCTTGAGGTTGGCTGGCACGGTCAGCTGCCACGCGCAGAGTTGGCTACTGCCTTTGGATGGGCTGATGTAGGCCAAGAAGCGGCTTCCGTGAGTCTCGAATGGGACCGCGTCGTCGGAGTGGATGACAGGCATTGAAACCTCCAGTAGTAGTAGTAGACAGGCTTCCTGACTATATGGTCAGGGTCCCTGTCGGTTATGTCAAACTGGTCGTGTGAGAACGAGCTGGAGCACCGCGACTGCGGTGCTGCGGATGGCCAGCGAGCTCGTCGACGGCGTCCAGCAAGGCTTGGCTGATCGCGGCTTCGACGACGTTCGGCCGGTGCACGGCTTCGCCTTCGCCCGCCTGAGCGGTTCGCCGGCGACAACCGCACAACTTGCCGAGCACCTCGGCATCACCAAACAAGCCACCAGCGAACTCGTGCAGCACCTCGTCGACCGCGGCTACCTCACCCGGGCGGCCGACCCTGACGATCGACGTGCTCGCCTTCTTGTCCTGACCGACCACGGACAGGCCTGCACCCAGGCCGCCGAGCAGGCCGCCAGCGCCACGGTCGATGGTTGGAAGGACCGCGTGAGTGCCGACGCGTTCGAGGATCTTCAGTCAGCCCTTGCCGGAATCGCCACTCCGGGGCGGCTCCGCCCCGCCTGGTGATCCTGGATAGTCAGCAGTAGCACTGCTGCACGTCCTTCGATCAAGGGACGCTGCTCATACAGAAGGCGAGAAACGCGTCCAACCACCGCTGCCGTGCCCGGTCACCCAACGCTTCGGTGCGCCAGAGTATGCGCGAGGCGGTAAGAGTGAGTCCCGGTCTCGATAATGTTGCCGCCGAAGGTGAGCCGGTCGACGATTGCGGCGCAGAGGCGGGGGTCGGTGAACGTCTTGGTCCAGCCGGAGAAGGACTCGTTGGAGGCAATCGCGACGGAGCTCTTTTCCTCCCGCTCAGTCAAAACCTGAAACAGCAGCTCGGCGCCGCGTTTGTCGAGCTCCATGTATCCCAGCTCGTCGATGCAGAGCAGATCGACTCTGCCGTAGCGGGCGATGGTCCGGTTCAGGGTCATCTCGTCGGCGGCCTCGACGAGCTCGTTCACCAGCCGGGTCGCCAGGGTGTACTTGACCCGGAACCCGGCTTCTGCGGCCGCGGTCCCCAGCCCGATCAGCAGGTGCGACTTGCCGGTTCCGGAGTCCCCGATCAGACACAGCGGCTGCCCGGAACGGACCCAGGCTGCAGTGGCCAGGGTGCGGATGGTAGCCGGGTTGACGTTGGGGTTGGCGTCAAAGTCGAAGTCGCCGAGCCACTTCTCCCGCGGGAACCCGGCGGCCTTGACCCGCCGGACGGTGCGCCGTCGGGTCCGGTCGTCGCACTCGGCGAGCAGCAGCTCGGCGAGGAACCCGCGGTAGGTCAGCTGCTCCTTCTCCGCTGCGACCAGCTTCTCCTCCACCCGGGTCCGGATCGTCGGCAGCCGCAGCGCCCGGCAGGCCTGGTCGACCGCCGCCTCGGCTGCCTCCTCGGTCATCCCGCGGCGACGCCGCATCGCGGCAGGCGGTGCGGTCGTGGTGGGGGTTTGGGTCATGACACGTGCCCTTTGCTTTCCGCGGCCGCGGAGTCGTCAGTGGGGGTCGGTCGGCGGGCCAACAGCTCGTCGTAAGAATCACCGACGGCAACGGCCGCTGGTCCGCGGGCAGCCCGGCGATCACCGCCGCCGGGTCGCCCAGCCGACGTTCAGTTAGGCTCACCACCCGCAGACCCGCCCCGGACTCACTCATCGGTTCAAGGACCTCCCCGAGGGCGGGTCGGGACTGGACGACCCGTCGGGCCTCGACCGCGACCACGTCGGCGCGGACGGCGCCGACCGCCAAAGCTGCCGCGAGGCCGTCGACGATGTCCACCGACCGCATGTGTCGGTGCAGCAGCAGCACCTCGACTAGCTCCCGGGTCCCGTCCCCGTCGCCATGAGCCTTCCGCGCCGCCGCCCAGAACGCCTCATGAGCCGGCGTGAACGTGCCCGCCACCCGGGCCTGGACCAGCGCGGTCGCCCCCGGCAGCGCCCCCGGCTTATGCGCCAACACCTCCAGGTAGTGGTCCAACACCAGGGTCGCGGACCCGCGCACCGTGGACCGCTCATGCCGAGCCACCTCACGCCGGCCGGCGAACACCACCAGCTCGTCGGCGCGCAAGATGACCCGGACCCGCTGCCCGATCAGCTTCGCCGGCACCGAGTACTGGCACTGCCGCACCGTAATCCGGGCATGCCGGTCGACCCGCGGGGTCAGCACCAGACCGGCCTCGAACGGCTCGGCAGGCAGCGGCCTCAAAGCCGACGCCTCCACGGCGAAGTCCTGCCCGACGGTGCGGACCCGGTTGCCGATCCGCCGGTGGTCGTCGGCCCGGTCGTAGCGCTCGAGGTGGGCGTTCAGTTCGGCCAGGGTCGCGACTTGCGGCACTGGGACCAGGTGGGCGCGGCTGAACCGGCCACCCTCATCCTCCACACCGCCTTTTTCGTGGGCGCCCTCAACACCGGGGATGCAGTAGAAAGCGTCGAAACCGAAATGGCTGCGGAACAAAATCCACCGCTCGGACTCGGTCCGGTCGCGGCCGAACAGCACCCGCGACACCGCCGACTTCAAATTGTCATAGCGCACATGCACCGTCGGGGTCCCGCCCAAAACTCGAAACGCCTCCAGATGGCCCTGCAGAAACGCCTCCTGCCCCTGCGTGCCGAACGCCCGGTGCACGGCCTTGCCGGAGCAGGACAGCCGGAAGGTGAACAAGAACACCTTCGTGCGGACCCCAGCGAGATCGATCCACAGATCGGCGAAGTCGACCTCACCTTCGGCGGCTGGAGCATGGGACTGCGGGACGAACACCTGCTCCAGCACCCGGCCCGCCTCAGCGGCGATCTGCGGCCGACGCTTCGCAACGTAGTCCCGCACCGTCCAATACGAAACATCGGTGATGCCGTGCTCGTCGACCAACCGGGCCAGGACCCGCCGGGCGGTGTGCTGCTGCTTCCGCGGCGCCGTCAGGTCCTGCCGCAGCATGGCGTCCACCAGCGGCGCCACCGACTCCAGCTTCGGCGCCGCCCGCTCGGGAGTCTTCCTCGGCGGCGGTTCCGCCGACGCCAACGCCAACCTGACCGTCCGACGGTGCACTCCATGCCGGGCAGCCAGCTGACGGATCGACAGATCCTCCCGTCGATGGTCCCGCCGGATCGTCTCGAACAGCTCCACCCTGGACCTCACCTCGGGGCCTCCCGCCGGTCAGTGGAACACCACAAACCAACAGTCCACCCGATCAAAGGTGGGGCCAGGTCAAACCGCCACAGCGGTGTGTCGAACCTCAGGATGGGGCCAAATCAGACCGCCATACCGGGGCCAGACCAGACTCCCATTTCCAGATGTGACCCTTCCCGCCGTTCGGCATCAGAAATCCACCGCCGTCGCTCGGCTTGGCCATGCCGCCTTGGGAATGACTTGACCAAACACGTGAGCCACTCATATTTTAAGGTGGTGAGCAGTTCGTCGCACACCTCGAATGTGGTCGGTGCGCTCGCTCTCGCGCTCAGTGATCGGATGACTGAGGCGATGTCGGTGGACGTGCCGGTGTCTAACGTCGCCGCGCTGTCCGCGTTGCACCACATCCTCGACCGCTCCTCGATCGAGCAGCTGCGTCAGGTGCTGGGGCTCACTCACTCCGGAACGGTGCGTCTGGTCGACCGCCTCGTCGAGGCCGGGGCGGTGCGCCGGACCGCCGGGCCGGACCGGCGCACCGCCAGTGTCACCTTGACCGACGTCGGTAAAGATCTGGCGGCGCGGGCCACCGCTGCTCGGGCCGCCGTGCTCGAGCCTGCTTTGGCCGCGCTGGACGCGGAGGATCGAGAAAGCTTGGACCGGCTCGCCGGAGCCGTGCTGGTAAAGCTGATGCGAGGCCCTGGCGCAACCCGTTGGATCTGCCGCTTGTGTGACACCAAAGCCTGTGGTCGCTACACCGACGAGTGCCCCCTCGGCCGGGAGGCTTCCCGCCGACCTGAAAATTCGGAGGAGACATGAACATCCAGGAAATCAACCGTGCAGTCATCGAGCAGTTCCGCGCCGGCGGCGAGATCGAGGGCATGCAGCGGGACCGGCTCGTCCTGCTGACCACCGCAGGCCGACGCTCTGGTCAACCGCGGACTACGCCGATGATGTATCACCGGGACGGGACTCGGCTGCTGGTCGTCGCCTCCAACATGGGCGCACCGCGACACCCGGACTGGTATCTCAACCTCGCCGCCGAGCCGCAAGTGACCGTCGAGGTCGGCGCCGAGACCTACGACGCAGTCGCGACTCCGCTCACCGGCGCCGAGCGCGCCCAGGTGTGGACCATGCTGAAGCAGACGTATCCCTTCTTCGCCGACCACGAAGCAGCAATCACCCGCGTGATCCCCGTCATCGCGTTGACCAAGACCAACGGCCACGCCACGTAACGCACGGACAGCAAGCCGAGCCGAACAACTGGTGCATGTACGCCTGCCCGAGGCTGGTTATCGCAACATCTGGGTATGAACCCCGCCAGCGTCAGCGCGCCGGACGGCCATACAGCGATGCATCGGAATCGGTCGCCGCTTGAATTTCCCGCCGCTCTCACGAGCGATGCCTCGCATCCTCTGGGCGTATGGTCATGGGGGCGGCGCAACTGCACTGGGGTGACGGCGACGTCCTCAGGAAAGCGTGTACCTGGTCGGAATCGTCGACGTTCAGCTGCACATCGGCAGCGACCCCGGCGCAGAGTCCACATAGCCCGTTTGCAAGGTGATCGAGTTCGGCGATCCGGGTGGGGATCAACTCGACGAAGCGGTGAGTGTCGTCAACCTGGACGTCCTGCTCGACGCTGAAGCTGGCCTGCTCGACGTAAAGCGTGATGGCACGGTCGATGTCTGACACGGGACGGTGCGAGCGCGAGACGCCGGTCCATCGTCCTTCGAGCCTGGAGGAGCCGAAGTGATCACGACACCATGAGCACGACGCGGCGATCACAGCGTCGTGACGAACGACTCTCAATGGCCGAGTAGTTACACGGCTCAGATGCTGCCCTAGATCCGACCCTTCAGCCGGTATGCGGTATGTCTCGCGTGCTTGAGGATGTGGTGACCCGCAGTCCGTCGGTGACGATGTCGAGAAAGCGTTCGGCGCGGCCCGGTTCGGTCCCGTCGTGGGCGCTGATGAGTAGACCTTTGAGCAACGAGATGAGGTCGGTGGCGCTCACGTCGGGGCGTGCAGCGCCGGCGTCCTGGGCTCGGGTGAGAAGGACCCCGAGTGCATCATGCAGTTCGTCGCGCAACGGGCCGGGCACGACGATCGCATCGGGAATGTCGCGCTTGGCCGCACCTTCGACACCCAGCCGCGTGAGGAAGGCGAAAAAGGCGTCACCGGGGTCGGTGTCGGCAGCTCGACGCCGGGCCTCGGCGACGAGGTCGGCGAGCCGGGCAGTGACGACGGCTTGAAAGAGCGTCTCCTTGGTGGGGAAGTGACGGTAAACCGTGCCCGGGCCGACGCCTGCTCGTGCGGCGATCGTGTCAAGAGGTACGCCGAAACCGGACTCGGCGAAGGCGTCGCGGGCCGCCCCCAGGACCTGGTCGCGGTTGCGCCGAGCGTCTGCTCGCAACGGGCTGATTAGCAGGCTCCATTGCTAACCGGGGCGAAGGTTCCGTATAGTCTAAGCGGATTCATCGTTCCGAGTGTAGGAGGAAGTGGTGGAGAACAGTCCGCGTGAGGTCGTCGAGCAAGTCCGCCGGATGGTCGCTGGTGAGGGCGTCGTCTTCGCGGACCTCTTCGCGGAGGACGGCGTGCTGGAGTACCCGTTCGCCTTGCCGGGCCAGCCTCGGGAGCTGCGCGGCCAAAGTGCGATCCGCCACTACTTCGGGGCCGCGCCGGGGTCCCGGGAGGTGTTCGACATGGACGGCGTCGATGCCCTCGTGCGCGATACCGACGACCCGGAAGTTGTCGTCACCGAGATCGAGCACCACGGACGGTCACGCATCACTGGGGAGGTCTATCGATTCCGCGCGCTGGGTGTGGTTAGGGTCCGAGAGGGCTTGATCGTGTCCTACCAGGACTACATGGATCCCATTGCTGCGGCTCGGCTACTCGGCCGCACCGCTGACCTTGCCGCCGCTCTGACCACCTCATAGGTTGAGCCGCTACTCGCGACCAGAGTCTGAAAGGGGATCGCGCTGCGGGACGACGGTGGCACGATTGCTGAGTGCAGGCACGTGTGCTGGGTACGTCTTTCGGCCTGGTCGAGATCGCGTTCGCTGGCGGCGTCGGTCGATCGGTCGTCCTGCTTTTTCCTGGTGGGCACACAACGGCTGCTACTCCGATCGGGACTGACATATACACCGACCTCGGGTATCGAGTCCTGACGTTCTCCCGGCCCGGATACGGCCGCACCCGGGTAGGTCGACTGACCGCCGCCGAGTTCGTGCCTGCCGTGGCGGAGGTCTGCCAACAGCTGAACGTCGCCGAGGCAGCCGCGACCGTGGGGGTCAGTTTCGGCGGCCTACAGGCCGTCCACGTCGCGACGTCCCTGCCGTACCTGGCTCCCCGGCTCGTGTTGCACAGCTGCGCCCCTTCGACGCTGCCGTACCCGGACACCGCCCTCGAACGACTCGCCGTCCCGCTAACCTTCGACCCGCACACCCAACAGCACACCTGGAGGGCCGTGCGTGCCTTGATTTCCTCGGATCGAGGCTTGCGGCTAATGATGTCGTCCCTGTCGACGCTACCCACCGCCCAGTGGTGGGATAGCTGGACGCCGAGCGATCGCGATGCAGCGAGGGCGACGTTCTCGGCCATGGGGTCCGGGTCGGGGTTCGTGACCGACGTCGAGCAGGCCGGTCCCGATCGGTCGTCCTACCGAGAGAGGGCCTTGCGAGCGGTACCGTGTCCAACGCTGGTGACCGCGTCCCGATTCGACGGTGGCGTCTCCTTCAAGCACGCCCAAGACTTTGTCCGCACAATCCCACACGTCCGGCTGCTCGAGACTGACGCCCCGAGCCACTTCTATTGGCTTGGTGCGAACCGGGGAGCCATCTGTGACGCCGTCAAGGACTTCATCCCCACATAGAGAGCGTGTGACACAACCGCGGACCTAGTAGAGACGTCTCATCGATCTGCTTCCTACTCTGTTCCGGCTCTGGAGTTGCCGGCTCGACGTCATCGAATGGCGGACGACGCAGACCAAGGAGGCCCTCTCCGATTGATGGGAACCATGCGAGCGAGACCTACGCTTGCCCCCGTTGACGATCGGCTGCTGCATGCGTCCGGCGCGACGGTCGCTGCTCTACGCCGAGCGCCGCCGTGTTACGCAAGCGGAGCGACACGGAGCGTGCCGATCCCCAAAAGGGCAGGGTGCAAGGTTTTGCCCATATCGATGAGCCCCGTGTCCGATCTGGCCGACGACAAGGCAAGAGGGGGTGCGCCGAACAGCTTCGGGCGAGCAGGCGCAGTGGCTTCAACCACGGCCGGCTGGTGTCAAGCTTGACGACGGTCAGATCGTGATGCGCGCAGACGTCGATGAACGCGATGTGCTGCTGCGGCTGTTTCGCGTCACATTCGGGCGTCCGAACCGCTTCGCGGAGCACATGATGGTGGTCACTGATCTTGCAGCCGCCGATACAGGCGCCGTCGAAGACGCTCTGCGGTACGGGAACTACAGCGTGCCGCTAACAGGGCTAGACGCGTGGCTGAGCAGGCACGAACCTGCCCGCTCAAAGATCCCGCTGCGATACGTCGGAAGCGTCAGGCAGGATATCGCTGTGACCAGAACAGCACGAGGCACCTTCGAGGTCGCGATGAGGCCAGGGCCACCCGAATTGGACGGCGGGATCAGCCGCTTCGAGATGACCAAGACGTGGCGTGGCGATCTGCAGGGCACCGGGGGCGGGGTGATGCTGTCGGCCGGTGACCCGCACGTCGGCGCCGCCGGGTACGTCGCAATCGAAACCGTGGACGGCCGACTCGACGGTGTGCAGGGCAGCTTTGCCCTCCTGCAGTTCGGTTCGATGGCGAACGGTTTGCAAACCCTTCAGTACCAAGTCGCGCCCGGTTCCGGCACTGGACATCTTGCCGGACTCACGGGCGTCCTGGTTCTGGAGATCGATCAGGGTGGCGCCCACCATTATCAGCTCGAGTTCGACTTGTAACTCTCGCCTGGGATCGCTACCCGGATCGACTCGGGGGCGTCGGTAGTCGTCGGTTTACGAGAAGCGGGAGGTCTGGTTTCGGGGTCAGCAGTTGCTCTCGCGGGTCAGGGGTTGGCGGCGAGGACGGTGAGGATGTCGATCAGGTCGTAGTCGGCGGCGAGGGCGTCGGTACGGACGCTAAGGGCCAGCGATCGCCCTGAGAAGGTCGTGCCCAAGATCGATCTCACCGCTAACCGCTGTTCCGTGGTTCATCAACCCCGGCCCTGCGCATCCGCAGCCGGCCCGGTCCGCCGCCGAAGTGGGCCGATCATGCAGTCCGACCATCGTGCGACGGTTGTCCTCCACGGTCGTCTCCAGCGCAGCCGAGGTCGTCGACAATAGGGCCCTGCGTCGCGTCCGTCAGTGTGCGAAGGCTGTCCTCGACGTCGTTCGCTATCGTTCCTGCCTGCCGTTCGTGGGGCGCAGGTGGTAGTGCTTCATCTCCTCGATGACCGAGAAGAACGGGCGGACTGCGGTGAAGAATTCACCGAACCGCGGACTCGTCCGGAAGCCCTGCTCATGGCCCTCGATGGAGTCCCACTCGATTCGGATCACGAAGTGCTCCGGTTCCTCTACGCCGCGGGCCATCTCCCAGCCCGCGCAGTGCGGATCGGCGTCCAGCACCTGCCCGGCCCGGTGATACGCACGCTCGAACTCCTCCGCCCTATCCGGTGACACGTTGTAGCGGATGTACTCCACAACCATGGCTGACCTCCCTGTCCTGTCCTGGATTTACCAATACACTACGGTACTGTATTGACATGTCACGAACCGCGTCGCCGACAACTCGCCGCTACGGCCGCGACCGCGACCCTGACATCGACGTCCGTATCCTCGCCGTCGCCAACCAGCACTTGGCCAGCCACGGCTACGAGGCAATGTCCCTCACCGCGATCGCACACGAGGCGCGGACCACCCGCCAGGCGCTCTACCGCCGCTGGCCGACCAAGGCCAGTCTCGCCGCCGACGCCCTCACCGCCCTCACTGTCGCGGGCGACGACGCTGACGCCGCGAACTCGGAAGGCCCGCTTGCTGACCTGACGGCCGAACTGACCAACTTCGCACACGGCGTCTCACGACCAGGACGGCTCTCTCTCGTTGGCACCATGCTGCAAGACGGCACCGCCCTCGAAGCGCTCACCTGCTACCGAACCCAAGTCGTCGCCCCTCGCCGCGGCCGCATCCGCGCCATCCTCGAACAGGCGCGGCATCTCGGCCTGATCGACCCCAACGCCGACCTCGACGTTGCCGTCACCATGTGTACCGGCTCCTGGTACGCGCAAGCACTCACCGGCACGCCACCACCCGCGAACTGGCCAACCCGCACGGCCGCACTCGTCTGGCGTGCCGTCGGAGGCAGTCCACGCCGGTCCCAGTAGCCGATCGCTCAACTGGTCGCGCTGTGCTGCCCCGCACGGCGTCCTGAGCGTCCTCGTCGCCTCCATCTTGGGGGTGCCTGCCGTGGTGCAGACGCCACTCTTCCGCCCCTTGGATCCCTACCTGGATGCTCGAGGGCCGTACCGCTGCGAACCTGGTGATCTCCCGATCCGAGATCGGAGCAGCTCGCTGAACAATGGTGGAGGCAGGCTCGGCGTAGGGTCGGCGGCATGGTCGACCGACCAGAGTCAGCGTTCGAGGACATCTATCGACGCGCGGGCGATGATCTGGAAGCGATCCCGTGGGCTTCGCTGGCGCCGCATCCGGTTCTGCATGCCTGGCTTGCCCGGCAGCCGCAGGGCGGCCTTCGCGACGCGCTGGTGGTGGGCTGTGGGCTGGGCGATGACGCCGAGGCCATCGCCCGCCAGGGTTACCAGGTGAGTGCGTTCGACGTCGCGCCCACCGCTATCGCGCGGTGCCGTGAGCGGTTCCCGCAGTCTGTGTTTGAGTATCGGGTCGATGACCTGTTCGCGCTTCGGGAACTGTGGCACGCTCGGTTTGATCTGGTCGTCGAGGTTCGCACCCTGGTCGTTGCTGCCGCAGGTGCGGTCGGACGCCGTCGGGGCGATCGTTGCGACGGTGGCACCCGGCGGCGTGGTGTGGGTGCGGTGTCTGGCCAAGGACGCCGCGGAACCGGTCGGCGTACGTCCGGGGCCGGTGACCCCCGAGGAGCTGGGTTGGTTCGAGCACGCCGGGCTCCGCACCGTCGAGTTCCGCGAGGAACCGCCCAGCACCGGTCGCGGGCGCTCGGTCACCGCCGTCTACCAACGGGCCTGGTCGTGAACCGCGCAGGTCTGGTTGAGTTCGTTCGCCAGCGGGGGCTCGCCGTGGTAGCCACCCGCGGCCCCGACGGCGCGCCGCAGGCCGCGCTGGTGGGCATCACAGCCACCGACCGCGCGGAGCTGGTCTTCGGCACCGCCGCAGGCTCGCGCAAGCGTGCGAACCTGCAGGCGTTTCCCCGCGTCGCCGTGGTCGTCGGGTGGGATGAGGAGGTCACGCTGCAGTGCGAAGGTGACGCCGACGTGGTCACCGGCCCCGCACGCGACCGCTGCCTGACCGCCTACCTCGCCCAGTATCCCGAGGGGCGCGAGCGCGCCGACGACCCCGACATCGTGCTCGTCCGCGTCCGCGTCGTCTGGGGGCGGCTCAGCGACTACCGCGCCCGCTCGTTCGGCACCGACGAACTCGACCTCGGTGAGACCCGATGAGCCGCGGTTCGCCAGAGGATCGGCCGCATCCCGCAGCCGAACCGCCAACGGGCGAAGAACCGAGCTCTGGCACCGAGAGAGCTTGTCTGTCCCCGACCCTCGTGGAACCTGAGTTGGCCGTTGTCATCCGGCGTCAGCCGTGCGGCAGGTCAGCGGAGCGGGGTGGAGTTGCCGGTGGATCAGCGCACTGGCGGCGCGGTGGCCGATGAGTCGTGGGCGTGCACCAGGTCAATCGACGAGGAAGCTATAACGGTGGAGGGAACGACCATGAACCTGACGACCACCGCGTTCGTCTTCGTCGCCGGGGTAGGACCGGCAGGCGGCGAGTGGCGGGGACGCTGGCGGCGGCTCCGTATGCGGTCAGTGGCCGGCGCCGCGGTCGACCCGGAACGCGGGCGATCCCCCATCTACTCGGTGAGATCCGGGTCACGGCCCCGCGTGAGTCGCCCTGAGCGAATGTGGCTGACGAAGTTGGTGGTGGGGTTGTTGGCGCTGGGTCTGGGTCTCGGGCTGGGTGGCTGTTCGAGGTCCGGTCCTCCTTCGCCGACCGTCTCGGATGCGCCGGTTTCGGCTGTGGTGCCGCAGCAGCCGGCGTGCGCGGCCGGAGATAGCGGGGACTTTTGGGTACCACCCGGCGCCGATGGTGCTGCGGGTGCGGTGTTGGTGCTCGGCTCGGGCCCGCGGGGGGTGGTGTTGGCGCCGCAGAGCGACGGCGACATCTGCCAATGGATCAACTACGGTCGGATGCTCGCCGGGCAGGGTTACCGGGTGGCGATGTTCAACTGGGCTCAGCCGTCGGAGACCGCGCTGCTCGGTGCCACGGGTCGACTGCGTGAGCTGGGGGCACGACGGGTGGTGCTGGTCGGTGCGTCGATGGGCGGGGCGTACGTGCTCGGTTACGCGGCCCGGCTGAAGCCGGACGGGGTGGTGTCGCTGAGCGGGGAGGCGTCTTTGGACGGCCTTGAGAACGACACTCTGATCCGCCGGTACCGGGGACCCTTGTTGCTGTTGGGCAGTGAGCACGACGGTTACACCCCGGGCGACGCGACCCGGATCTTGGCCAAGAATCACCCTGGCCCGGAGAAGGTGATCATCGTGCCGGGTACGGCTCACGGGATCGACTTGTTGGACTACTCCGACGTCGAGGCCGCTTTCGAGACGTTCCTCGACCACACCCTCAACCCGTGAGCCCGGGCGCAGCCGGCCGCGGGCGGCCCTGACAAGGCGCCGGCGATGCATCCCTGGTTCAGACGGACTCGCCGCTCTTGGTCGAGTGACCTCGACCGTGATCTGCCGGTGGGTCTCAAGCCGGGTCGGTCCACACTACGGCATACGGCCATGCCGGCGCGACTGCTGGCCGGGTGGTTGATGCTGGTACTCACGTTGACCGGTTGTGGCCCGTCGACCGCGCCGAGGCTGACCGCGCAGCCCGCGACGGTGCGGTTCGACGAACCGTTCACCGTCCGGGGGGCGGGGTTCGCGCCGGGCGCATCGGTTGCGCTCTCACTCGACGCGACCGACGCGGCCGGGGTGGGCTGGTCGTCGGCGGCGGTATTCGCAGCGGACACCGACGGTGCGGTCGATCCCTCGACCGCACCGTCGGTGACGGGTGATTACCTCGGCGTTTCCGCCACGGGTCTGATCTCGACGATGCATCCGACCCCGCCGGATCCGGACCGGGAATTCGGTTGGCCCGACGCCGGTCCGGTCGAGTTCTCCATCGTCGCCCGGGTCGACGGCAAGATCGTCGCCCAGACCGCGGTCGACCGGACGAGGTGGCCACGGCCGCCTCGGACGCAGACCTTCGGCGTCAACGACCACGGCTTCGTCGGTACCTACTTCGCGCCGGCCGACGTCTCGTCCCGCTCGCCGGCGGTGCTGGTCCTCGGCGGTACCGGCGGCGGAGACCCCGCCTACGCGGCACGCCAGTTCGCGGCCCGCGGGATTCCGGCGCTGTCGGTGGCCTACTTCGGTAGCCCCGGCCTATCGCCGTCGCTCACCAACATCGCCCTGGAGTACTTCGACCGGCCCCTGACCTGGTTACGCGCCCAACCTCAAGTCGACCCGGGCCGAGTCTGGATCGTCGGCGTCTCCGCCGGCAGCGAGGCGGCCGCCCTGGTCGCCGTCGACCGGCCGAGGCTGGTGCACGGCCTGGTGGCGGTCGCGCCTTCCTCGGTTGCGCACTGTTCCTTTGCCGCTGGGTGTCCGGCCCCGGCGTGGCTGCGTGACGGCCGACCAGTCCCGGCTACCGGCCAGTTCGACGCCATCGCCCCGACCGACAATCCCCGTTCGGTGATCAAGACCGAGAACATCCCCGGCCCCGTCCTGACGGTGTGCGGCGAGCAGGACGTGGTCTGGGACTCCTGCGGCTACGCCGAGGCGATCCTCCAACGCCGATCCCAGACCCGCCCGCACCGCAGACCGGCCGATGAGCTCTTGAGCTATCCCAATGCCGGGCACGGACTCATCCTGCTCACCCCGTACCAGCCCCGACAGGCTCCACCCCCCGAAGCCCGAATGGCCGGCAGCACCCCAACTGCGAACGACCAGGCCCTGGCCGACGCCTGGCCCAGAGTCTTGGACTACCTCAACCGCAACTGACGCCGGACGGACCGTTAGGTCGAGCCAGATGCAGTCTTTGTCGCGCATCGGGCGGCAGTCGGGCAGCCGAGTGGTCCTATCCGGCCCCCGACGAAGCGTCGACCTCGGGTCGACGGGCCGTACAGTCGGGTGGTGGCTGTCGATCCGCGCCGTCTGTTGGTGTTCGCGGCCATCGACGCTGCCGGAGGGGTGACGGCGGCGGCTCGGGTCCTGCACGTGAGCCCGTCGGCGGTATCGCAGCACTTGGCTGCGTTGGAGCGCGAGGCGGGTGTAGCCCTGGTCGACCGCACCACGTCCGGTGTCGTACTGACCGGCCCAGGACGCGCGTTGGCGAAGCGGGCGCGAGAGGTGCGAGGGGCGCTCATCGGGGCCGAGAACGACCTCGCCGAGCTGACGGGGGAGGTGTCGGGCACGGTCGGACTCGCCTCCTACGCCACGGTCGCGGGCCGGATCGTGGCACCGGCGATCGCCCGGCTTGCCCGGACCCATCCAGGGATCACCGTGGTCTTGTTCATCGAATCCGAGGAGCCGGCACTATTGCACCGCCTGGCGTCCGGCGGCGTCGATCTGGCGATTGTCGAAGAACTCATGTCCCCCGGGAACGTTGTCGTACGGGGCTCTGCTTCGGTCGGCGATGGCGCTCAACGGCCCAGGGTGGGTCCGACTGCGCTGATCGCCGACGACCCGTACCGCATCGTCGTTCCCGCTGCGTGGCCGCACCCTGAAGCCATGACTGCGCTGCTGCACCGCCCCTGGATTACGGGGCCGCCGGGTTCGCGGGTGCAGGTGGCGCTGCAGCGGCTGGCCGCCGGTGCCGGCGTCGCCGCTCCGGTTACTCATGAGTGCTGCGTGTTCGCCACGGTCTTGGAGCTCGTTGCCGCCGGCTTCGGCGCGGCGATCGTCCCCGAGCTCGCGCTGAGCGACCCGCCGGCCGGTGTCCGGATCACCGACCTGACCGGGGCAGGGCGGCGGCGTCTGCACGCCTCGTGGTTGGGCCGGCCCACCCGGCCCCGGGCCAACGTGCTGACAGTCGCCCAGGCCCTGGTGGACGTCGGCCGGTCCCTGAGACGGCCGGAAGCAGAACTGTAGCCGCCGCCAGACTTCGGAGATGGACGCTCGGGTTGGCCCGTCCCAGCCTCAGGATGCAGGCACGGTCGCGGGCTGGTCGTACGGAATCGCCCTACCGGCACCCTGGCCCGAAGCGTCGAGTCCGGATCATTGCCTCAAGGGCCACCGTCGGAAACGACCAGGCTGTTGATCGCGGTGCTGTCATGACCGACGTCGCGGTGATGAACCGACGGTGAAGCGCTGTTGATACTGGGCGGGAGTTACGCCAAGGCTGCGCTGGAAGTGGCGGTGCAGGTGGCTCTGGTCGGCGAAACCAGTGGCCGTAGCGGTCGCCACGATGCTCTCGCCAGCTTCCAGGAGGCGCCGGGCAGCGCGGATGCGGTGCGCGATGTGCAGTGCGTGCGGCGGCAGGCCGGTTCGCTCCCGGAACAGGCGGATGAGGCGGAACTTCCCAATACCGGCGGCGGTTGAGAGCTCCTCGAGTCCAACGTTGCGTTCGGGCCGGTCGCCCAGGTAGTCGCAAGCCAGCTGGAGCGCCCGGTCATCGCGAGGGGTCAACGCTGATCGCGGACAGCGCAGAGTCGAGAACCGCCCGATCAGTGTTCGCAACCACCCCGCGAGCTGCTCATCGCGCTGTAACCGGCTGGCGCCCGCGCGCAGCGCTCGATGAAGGCGGAGGAAGTCCCGCGCCAACTCGGGCTCGGCCAGGACGGGCTCGGGAAAGGCGATGTTGGCCAACGGCGCGGTCTCCTCATCGCCGGCGAGGGCGTGCAGGCCGGCGACCTCGACAACCATCAGCCGAGCCGACCACGGCCGACCGTCGACCGACGAGCCGGCGTGGGCGTGGGAGGGGTCCCAGGCCAACACTTGGCCGGGTTGCACGAGTCGCCGCTCGGCGCCTCGACGCGAGCGCATCGGCTGTGCGGTGATGACGCCGAAGACGTACTCACCGCGCGGTTCGACGGCGTAGTGCGTGGTCTGGCCGGCCATCAGCAGGACCCGGTCCTCTTGGTCCGGGCGCCACATTCTGACCTGCTCGCTGACCTGCTCGCTGACCATAGCTCATGCTAAAGCGGCAAGAACGTTCAAGACCCGCGACGTTGGGCTCGTCCAGGGTCGGTGTATGCCGATCACCGCGCACATCGTTGTTCAGGGCGCCGAGCGCGCCATCGGGTTCTACCGCGACGCCTTCAACGCGGAGGAGGTCGACCGGATCCCGGTACCCGGTGGGCGGTTGATGTCGGTGCAGCTGCGCATCGGTGACGGGATGCTGCACGTGGCCGACGAGTTCCCCGAGATGGGGGTGCTCGCCCCGCCCTCGATCGGGGGGACAGCGGTGGTGTTGGCGCTATACGTCACCGATGCCGATGCGGTGTTCGCGCAGGCGATCGCGGCCGGTGCGCAGGTTCGCCAACCGGTGCAGGACATGTTCTGGGGCGACCGGCACGGTCAGCTCGAGGACCCGTTCGGGCACCGCTGGAACATCAGTGAGTACCTGCGTGACGTACCGCACGACGAGGTCGTCGCGGCCGCAGCCCGGGCGTTCGGCTGAGCTGAGATGCGTTATCGGGTGCTCGGTAGCAGCGGGCTGCGGGTGTCGCAGCTGTTCCTTGGGGCGATGACCTTCGCCGAGGGTTTCGCCCACGGCGCCGGCCGGGAGGAGGCTCAGCGGATCGTCGATGCCTACGCCGAGGCGGGCGGCAACGTGATCGACACCGCGATCAACTACCGCGACGGCGCCAGCGAAGACATCGTCGGCGAGGTCTTGGCGGGTCGGCGGGACCGGTTCGTGCTGGCCACAAAGTACGGCGTCTCCCGCGACCGTGCCGATCCGAACACCGCTGGCAGCCACCGCAAGAATCTTCGGCTATCGCTGGAGACCAGCCTGCGCCGGCTGCGCACCGACTACATCGATCTGTACTACGTGCACCTGTGGGATCAGTTGACCCCGACCGAGGAAACGATGCGTGTCCTCGATGACGCGGTGCGTGCCGGCATGGTGTTGCACGTCGGCATCTCCGACACCCGGCCTGGGTGGTGGCCCAAGCGAACACGCTGGCGCAGTGGCGCGGCTGGAGTCCCTTTGTTTCACTGCAGGCCCGCTACAACCTGCTCAGCCGAGACGCCGAACGTGACCTGCTGCCTGTCGCCGACGCGCTCGGAATGAGTGTGGCCGCCTGGTCCCCGCTGGGCGGCGGCGTGCTGACCGGCAAGTTCAGCACGCCCGGCGGTCCGGACGGACCCACCCGAATGTCGGCAGACTCGATCAGCGAGAGGGACCACGCGGTGGCCCGGATGGTCCAGGACGTGGCCGATGAACTCGGCACCAGCGCGTCGCAAGTCGCACTGGCCTGGACCATGGCCCGCTCCCAGGGCCGTGCACCCGATCCTCGGCGTGCGCCGCCTCGGCCAACTCCACGACAACCTCGGCGCCCTGGACATCACACTGCCCACCGAGTCGATGGACCGGCTCGAAGCGGCCACCGGCTTCGACATCGGGTTCCCGCACGACTTCATCCGCGACATGCAGTCTTTCGTCTACGGTGACGCCGGCGCCCTCGTCGACGAATCTTGATGATCTTTGGGAGGGGACCGTCTGTCGACACAGCTGGCGCGCAAGGGGCGAGGTCCGAGCGGGCTCACTGGTCGGGCAACGATGACCAGCGGTTGGATGCCCACCGCGGTCGCCTGCCTCGGCGGGACGGTGGGAATCTCTGCCCCCGCAGGGGCGGCGAGGTTGCTCGGTCAGCTCCTCTGCGAGATTGATGCGTGTGAACTCAGCTGTGGACCGGTGCATGTGGATCTCACCCAGCGAGGTGACCCTCCAGTCCCCACCGACATCGGCTCAACGGTTCGCCGCAGCGGTGGCCGATCGTTGTGAAGTCGTCGTCATCGGGCTCCAAGTCTGGCTCACCGATCCCCACCAGCCCTACGACTTGATGACTGAGGTCACGGCGGTCCAACGCGCAGCTCAGGACCGAGGCTGGAGCCGATACCACCTGTTCGGCTTCTCTGCCGGTGCAACCGTCGCGATGGCTACCGCGCGCGCCGACCCAGACACCGTCTGCTCTGTCGCCCTTGTCGAACCAGCCACCATCGGAGACGACGACTGGAGCCCGACCGAAAAGCAGTGGCGGCACGATCTGCGCCGAGTCCGGCGACTACCGCCCGACCAGCGGCAGGCTGCCTTCCGCAGACTCCTCATGGCAGCAGGCGAGGAAGTCCCCGCAGAGTTGGGACCTCCTCCGCTCTGGAATAGCAAGACAGACCGGCTCGAAGACCTGCTGGCCAGCATCGGGTTCGGCAGCGGCGATCTGAGCGATGTCACCCAACCGACGCTGATCATCTCCGGCGCCGAAAGCAATCCACGGTTCCATCAGCTTGCCGGACGTTTGGTTGACGTCCTCCCGAACGCGACCTCGACGACCCTGCCCAACTGCAGCCACCTCAGACCGCCCCATCGCGCCACACCCGCCCAGCTCGAAAAACAGTTGATGACGCTATGGAACCGGGCCTCGGACACAAGCACGGTTGCCTGACCGACGGACGGCACAACGCGACGTCCGCCACGGGGAGGTGTCCCGAGACGGCCGCCCTGCCTCACACGTATCCGGGGCTGAGACGCGAACCCTCAGCAAAGCATCACCTGACTGAGGAAGGCGTGCAGGTGCATGTCATGCCACCCATCCTCATGGAGCAGCTGGCTACGGCTGGTGCCTTCAAGCGCATAGCCAGCGCCCCCGGCAATCCGGCAGGACGGCAGGTTCTTGATGGAGTGCCCAAGCTCGATCCGGTGCAGCCCGAGATCAGTCGCCGCCCACACGTCAGCGCAGCCAAGGCACGGCCCGCGACCCGCCGAACCCGAGCTGACGGCACGACCCAGTAGCGGACATCAGCACGACCTTCAGACTTGCACAAGCGCCGGGCAGCGCCTTCGCCGAGGCGTCCGAATGGCCACCTGTAACACTGCTACTTCTGGCTGCACCATGGTGGCGAGCAGCGTGCCGTAGGCCGGCCGTTGAGCGAGAACGGTGGTGTGGTGGTAAGTCTCCGAGTCGTTCATTTTGCCCTCGACGGCCCCGGGCAGGCATCGACGTCGGCAGCTGGTTCGTGCTTGGCTTGGTCATTGCCGAGGATCGCCGGCGACCAGGGCCCGCAGCGTCTGGATGTCTGCGATGTCCTTCGGTCGCCATGGTCCGCCGTTGCGAAGTCGGGGATACTGCTCCTTCATCGCCAGCATGCCTGCGGTACTCATCGCCAACACCGGGAAGCCCTCGAGCGTGACCGCCTCGTCTTCGAAGGAGTTGGGCGGCAACAGCCAGTCGGACCACCGTCCGTCGGGTTGGCTGAACGCCTCGTCGGATCTTCGGTCGAAGTAGGCGGTGCTGAAGTCAGTGCCGCACCAGGTGAATTCGCACGACTCCGTTGGCGGTTGCGTGGCGAGCGCGCGGGCACCCGCGGTGACAAGCACGGCCTTGGATCGGTCGGCATTAATACGTTCGACCCAGAACTCGACATCGCCGTGCTCGCGGGTGATGTAACCGATCCTCGCGTCTAAACCCCAGCCTCCGAAGAGCCAGGCTGGGATCCCGGTGGCGCCGAGCACATCCGTCACCGCCCGGATCACCTGAAGCTGAGCCCGGGATCTGTCGTTCATGGCCCCAGTCTGGCGGCAAGACCCTTTGAACGGCAGGACCTCACCGCCCAACGCGACGCGCTGGCCGCGCTCGGGGCGAAGCCGAACCGGATCTACGTCGACCACGGCCTGACCGCACCAACCGGGCACGACCCGGTCTGCGCGAGGCGCTGGCTGCCTGCCGATCCCGCGACACCCTCGTCGTCGCCAAGCTCGACCGGCCGACCCGCTCGCTAACCGATGCCCGCAACATCGTCGAGGAACTCACCGAGGCCGGTGTCAAGCTCAGCATCGGCGGGTCGGTGCACGACCCGACCGAGCCGGTCGGACGTCTGCTGTTCAACGTCCTCGGGATGATCGCAGAGTTCGACTCGGACCTGATCAAGATGCGCACCAGGGAGGCATGAAGGTCGCTGAGGCCAAAGGCGGGTTACGCGGCGAGCTGCCCAAACTCAAACCCGCCCAAGAAGCCCACCTCGTCGAGCTGTGGCGCGGCGCCAAGCACACCAGCGCCGAGCTCGCCGACCTGTTCGACGTTGCCCGCTCGACCGTCTACCGGACCGTGCAGCGCGCCGGTGAGCCGACGCCGACCTGGGCCCGCCGGACGTGAGCCGCCACCTGTTCGTCGATGGGACCAAGGAGCGCGACTACCTGCTGGTGGCCAGCCTGCACGTCTCGGGCGACCTGGACGACCTGCGCAAGCTGATACGCGGCCTGGTCCTCAAGGGCCAGCGGCGGGTGCATATGAAGAAGGAGAGGGACTCACGCAAACGCGTAATCGCCGCAGCGATCTGTGGGGCCGGCGTGACCGCGACCGTTTACGACGCCGGCCGACACTATCGCAACGAGCTCGACGCCCGCGCCGTGTGCCTTCGGGGCCTGATCGATGACGTCTCCCGACAGGAGGACACCCTGCTGGTGCTCGAGCGAAACGACTCGCTGATTTGACTGGGACCGACGCCAGCTGTACGCGCTGGCCCGGGACGCGCGCTTCCCGCGTCTGCGATACGAACACCGCCGTGCCAGCGGAATTTGTCAAGGTGGATGGGGCCAGTGGGAGTTAGTGGCTAGGCGGCCTCCTCGGTGTTGGGTGGTTGGTTGATCCAGGCCGCGTCGGGCAGGGCGAGGATTTTCGGGTCGGCGGTGTTGGTGAAGCGTTCGGGCCGGCGGGCCCGGGCTTCGGCGAGGGCGGTGTGGCGTTGGGCGTGCCGGTCGGCGGCGAGGCCGTAGTGGACGTCGGCGGGGGTGTGCAGCCCGATCCCGGTGTGGCGGTGGTGATGGTTGTAGCCCTCGACGAAGGCGGCCAGGTGTTGTTGGGCGTGTTGGAGGGAGCCGAACCGTTCGGGGAAGACGGGGGCGTACTTGCAGGTTTTGAACCAGGCTTCGGAGTAGGGGTTGTCATTCGACACTTTGGGCCGCGACAGGGATCGGGTGACGTCGAGATCGCCCAGCAGCTGCGCGACGGTCTTCGACGTCATCGAGGTGCCGCGGTGGGCGTGGACCACGGTCGGGGTGCCGTGCAGGTCGAAGATCTGGGCCATCATGTCGGCGGCGAGTTTGCCCGACTCGGCCGGGTGGACCCGGACCCCGACGATGTAGCGGGAGTAAATGTCGATCATCACGTAGGCGTCGTAGTAGACGCCCTTGACCGGCCCCGCCAGCTTCGTGATGTCCCAGCTGTAAACCTGCCCGGGCCCGGTCGCGACCAATTCCGGCACCGTCCGCGGCGGATGCCGGGCGGTGCGGCGGCGCTCCTTCACCTGCAAGTTGGCGCCCAGCAGCCGATACATCGTGGAGATCGAGCACAGGTAGCGGCCCTCGTCCAACAGCGTGGCGTAAACCTGGATCGGGGCCTGGTCGACAAACCGCGGCGAATTCAACGCCGCCAGCACCTCTTGCTGTTCGGCCTCGCTGAGCCGGTTCGCCGGCGCCGGCCGGGCCCCGGCCGCCGGCTCCGGACGGCCGGCCCGACGGGTCGCGGTCGACCGGGGAACCCCAGTCAACTCAGCCGCGGTCCGGGTCGCCACCCCCGCCCCGGTCAGCTCCTGGTAGACGCCCATCAACGCCGCCTTCGCGGCCGGTCGGTCTCCGCGCTCTCGGAGATCTGCTCCAAGAGCGCGTGTGCTTTTCCCATGATCGTCAACGCCGTCTCCGTGGTCGCGAGCCGGCGTTCCGCCGCGGCCAGGTCTCGCCGCAACCGGGCAATCTCAGCCTGGTCGGCCGACGGCTTCCCGACCCTCTCCCCGGGTTGCTTGCCCGCCAAGACCCCGGCGTCGCGGAGCTTGCGCCACTCCGTCACCTGGGAGGAATACAACCCCGCCGACCGCAGATAGGCCCCGCCTTCCTGCCGCTGACACGCCGCCTCATACGCGGCCAGATGATCAACCTTCTCCGCCGCGGTGAACGACCGCCGGCGAACCGGCTGATCGGCCCGCGGACCCTTCGTCGATGACATCTCCCCATCGTCGACCATCACTGAAACTGTGCTGCTACTCATCGTGAAACCGTCCGTCTCTCGCCCCGCGTCAGGCTGACTTGCTCTGAGCCACTGGCCCCAACTCACCCTGACACGCAGGGCAGCGCCGAGCAACTACTCGCCATCCCGGACGCGATCGCCTGGTGCTGGGCCAAAGGTGGACACTGGCGGCGCCGCATCGAACCCGTCGTCACGACCGTTCGATACCTGTGAACAGGGCCCCAGGTAGCGCGAAGCCCGGCTCACCAACCGTCCGGATGGCTGCCGGGCTCACTTCCAGGCAACTACTGCTGCAGACACCACCCAGTGTAGGCGACCAGCGCGGACGCTGTCACGCGGCGCGGGCCGTCGGCGCCGCCATCAGGTTCCTACCGCAATCTAACTAACTGTTCCGTTTCGTTCCTCGATCCCGCTTCAGGATGCGGCAAACCCTCTGATTGGGGTTGGTGGCAGCACCGTTACCAACACCCCACCTGCGGGGTCTAATCCAACCGACTGGTACGAAGATTCGCGCATCTCGGTACTAACGACGCGCCAACGGTGCGCATGCTTGAGACTGAGTTTGGGCGCGCGTCTCGGAGGCGATCGATGGCCAGGCCGCGTTGTACGCGGCCATGGCGCCAGCGAGCGCCGCACCAGCGGTGCCCCCTCGCGGCCTGCACGCGATCAAATCCCAGTTCCGGTGATCTGTCATCGCCGTGACACTGTCTCGGACAGTGTCATCCGAGCGCCTATGACCGTGGCACGCGATCCCAGGTATTCGAATAGCTGGCGTGAGGGCACGCCGGATCAGCGATCAAGTCGTCGGGACGTGCGTCGAGACTCGGTGGTCTGGTATCGATACAGTCGCGCGTGCCGGCACTTCGGTAGCGGCGTTCGCGGTTAGGGCGAGGTGGAGTTCGGCAGCGTGCGTTCGTAGAAGGCGAGGCCCTGGTCTGCGCCGTTGCGCAAGAAGGCGTCGCGGATCTCGGTGGTCGGGAAGCCGGTCTCTACCAGTTCGAGCAGTGTGCCACCGGCATCTGATTGGAAGGTGACGCTCACGCGTAAGTCCACGGCTGGACCTTCATCTTCTGACATGGGGATGAATCGGCTCGTGTAGACAAGCCGGTGGGGTGGGTCCACGAGCTCGAAAGTGCCTTCTTCGCGGTAGGCCCGTTCCGCGGTAGGCCCCCAGAGGACGAAGTAGGAGCCACCGACCCGGAGATCCGTCGCGGCTTCGACCACCCAGTCGGGCTCGTCGCCTTGGTACCAGCGTCGGCGTTGCCCCGCGTCCACCCAGTGGTGGAACGCAACCTCCGGATTCACATCAAGGTGTCGGCGCAGCCGGATCTCAAGGGTCACGACTGGTTGGCTTGACGCAGATGAGTCTCGAACTGGTCAAGACGACGTTCCCATAGCTGTTGTCGTTCGGCAATCCACAATGCTGCGGTGTCAAGACCTTCAGGCATCAGCCGGCACCACCGAGACCGGCCGACTTTGTAGCTGATGACGAGCTTGGCCTCTTCAAGGTTGCGGATGTGCTTCAGCACGCCCGTCAGCGTGATGCCCAGTGGGACTGCCAACTCGGTCGTCGTCGCCGGCCCGCGGCTTACGCGTTCCAGGATCGCCCGGCGGCACGGATCAGCCAGCGCGACGAATGTTCCCTCTGCTAACACTGAACTCACAGGTTCAGTATAGGCTTCGGGCCAGGTCGGGCGTGGACGCCACGATCGGCGTCGGCAGATACAAACGAGAGCAAGGAGAACCAATGACAGCAGAGCTGGTCGTCGACCTCTTCCTGTCCGTAGACGGGTGGGCTGGGTCAGACAACCTTCCGGGCTACTTCGGCTACCTCGCCCCCGAGCTTGAGGAATGGATCGCCGCCGAAGAAGCGGTTCCTCAGTTAGAGCTCCTGGGGCGTCGGACCTATGAGATGCTCGCGGGACTGCCGAGGGAGGCCCAAGACGAATTCTGGGAAGCCATCAGCAAGAAGACCAAGGTCGTATTCTCGCGCACTCTGAACCACGTGGACTGGCCGAACACCCGCATCTGCGCCCGCGAGCCCGTCGACGAGGTTCGTGCACTGAAAGCCGTGAGTGAGGTCCGGCTCCGTACGGTCGGGAGCCTGTCGATTGCCCGCCAGCTCGTCGACGCCGGCCTGGTCGACCGCCTGCGGCTCATGACCTTCCCCCTGCTCGCCGGCGATGCCGGCCGCGAGCCAGCGTTCGACGGCATCCATTCAGCCGACCTCGACCTGGTCGAACACCGTGTCCTCGACGGGCGCGTCCTGCTCTTGGACTACCGCCCGACGGGCCAGGACATCCCGCGGGCTTGACCCGGCCCGTGCCAACTCCACACTGTCAGGCGCGCGCTCAAGGACCGTGCTGCGGGGACGTACGCGGGAGCCAACGCTTCAGCGGCGATTGTCGTACTGCTGTTGAGCGCGCCTGAAGGACCCTGATCTCAGGTGCTTTCGGCTGGACTTGGTCGGCCCGTGGCGAGGGAGCGGAGGTAGTCGGCGGCGGCGCAGGGACCGTCGTGGTGCGCGAGCAGGCCGACGTAGCCGTCGGGGCGAACGACCACGGCGCTCTTGTGGCCTGCGGCGAAGGTTCGCCGTAGCTCTCCGATCGGGTCCGTCGCACTGCCGACGTCGAGCACCCTGGCGTGTTCTGCTAGTGCATCGTGGTCAGGCCCGATTGGTTGGAACACGAGCACCGTGGTGCGGTCGTGGCGGAGGAGCTCATGCAGGCTCGTCCAACGTCCGGCGATGCGCAGGGGGGCGCCGGGAGCAAGATCGCCGGCACGCACGTGGGAGTGTCGGCGGGTCTGAGCGGAGGTCAGTGGGCCGGAGCGGTAGTTCGGGTGGTCGTTGCGGGTGCTGAGCTGGCGGCGCGCGAAGCCTGCGCGCAGTACGGGTCGTAGCAGCGGGCAGACCAGCCGAGGGGGTGTGGCAACCGCGGACATTTGGCGGTCGCTGTCGGCCAGTATCGCTTGGGCGACGGGTCGCCGTTCGGCTTCGTAGCTGTCTAGCAGGGCGTCGGAACTGGCGCCGGCGAGCACGCGGGCGAGTTTCCAGCCGAGGTTGGCTGCGTCTTGGATGCCGGTGTTCATGCCGTGTCCGCCGAACGGGCTGTGCACGTGCGCAGCGTCACCGGCGAGGAATACCCGGCCGGACCGGTATCGGTCGGCGAGGCGCTGGTTGTGTCTCTACGATTTGCTCTGCTGGGCCTGCTCGAGGACGGGCCAGCCAGCGGCTATACGCTCACGTCCCGCTTCGACAACTCCCTGCGCAAGTACGCCTGGACGGCGCAGCAGAGCCACATCTATCCCGAGCTGAACCGATTGGCCGGCGAGGGACTGATCGAACTAGTCGACGAGGGAGCGCGTGGACGACGCACCTACGCGCTCACCGAGCTCGGCCGAACTGCGCTGCACGAGTGGCTACTGGCCCCTGCCAAGCCCCGCGCGGTGCGCGACGAGCAGATGCTGCGCACGATGCTGATCTCCGCGCTGACACCAGACGAGGCCCGCGCACAGGTACGCGAGCACCTTGCCGAGGCCGAGCAGCAAGGTGCCGAACTGCGTGAAATCGCGGCGACGGCCGATGCCGGCACCCACCCGCGGGGCAGGCTGCGCTTCGGTCGCCTCGCGCTGGAGATGGGCATCCTGCAAGCCGATGCGCAGCGCGCCTGGGCCCTCAGGGCGCTCGACCTCATCGATGAGGAAGCAGACCCGCAACGACGTCTCTGAGGTGTCTTCGGCGCGGCTGCCGCGTCGTCGTTGCGCTTCACGATCCCGCGTTCGTCGCTCGCTGCAGGCCGTAAAGTACGGCAGCAGCAACGCGAAGTTATCGTGCGCTCCCGCCGTGCGGTCCACGCTTGGGAGCCTTCCCGAGCGTGGAGTCGGCAACTAAGGCTCTCTACCTGCTCACCGGGAGCGTGGACCGGAGGTGTTGACCAGACACGATGGGCTGCGCGCTGAAAGCCAGCCCTGTCGCCCTTCCCCCATCACCTTCGCCGACCGCATGTCGGCGGGTCCGGCGGGCGCACGAGTGGCCTTGACCAGCCGGGAGCCGCAACGTGCGCGTGACGCGGCGGCGAGGCTTGGTCGAACGGTTCTTGGGGTCGAACTCGACGTCAGAGACGGCGCGTCCGTCGAGGCCGCGCTTGATCAGGTTGACGCCGGGTTGGGTGGTGTCGACGTACTGATCAACAACGCGGGCATCGGGATGTCGACGGTCAACCCTCGGTTCCTGACCGAGTCGCTGCCGTTCTGGGAGGTCCCGGTGATCGGCTTCCGGGACGTCCTGGAGATCAAGGTGACCGGGTCGTTCCTGGTTGCCGGGGCCTCGGTTCCCAGGATGTTGAGCGCCGGCGGTGGACGGGTCGTGACCATTTCTATGAGTGAGTCGACGATGGTCCGTCGCGGCTTCACCCCCTACGGGCCGTCCGGTGCTGCCGGGGAGGCCTTCGCGCGGATTATGGCTGCGGACCTGACGGGTACGCCCGTGACAGCCAACGTGTTGCTGCCGGGCGGAGCGACGGCGACGGGCATGGTTCCCGACGGAACGCCTGAACGGGTCCGCGCGCGCCTGCTCGACCCGTCGATCATGGGGCCGCCGATTGTCTGGTTGTGCTCGGATGAGGCTGCCGGTGTGAACGACCAGCGCATCGTCGCGACAAAGTTCGACGAGTGGCTCCAGGTGCGTTCGGCCCGCTAGGAATCCGGCTCGGCAGTCGAGCCGTCCGTTGACCGTTCGCTTACGGCTCGGTAGCCGAAGGGACGACGGTTGGCGAGCTTGTCGGTGCCGGGTGACACTCTCATGGTGTGGATAGCAGCCAAGGACAGAGACCGTTGTTGGAGGGGGCGTTGAACGGCGATCGGGTGCATCCGGCCGTCCCGCACACCGCAGGCGAGATTGCCCGGCAGGCAAGGGCCTCGGTCGCGGCGGGTGCCCAATCGGTGCATGTGCGTGTCTTCAGTTGGTCGACCCGACCGTGCGTCAGGTCGTGCGAAGCCGGTCGTGGGCTCAATGCCCGCCGAGCGGCGTGTTCTGGTAGGACACGAACACCCAGCCACCGAGTTCTCGGCGTGCGGTGATGGTGTAGACGGTGCGCTTGTTGGCCTTACTGGAGCGGTGATCTTTGTAGACGATGTGGCCGTAGGCGATCAGTTGCGCCACGTCCGGGGTGAGGAAGGTGATGGAGTCGATCCGGCCCTCGAGCCGGCTGTTCCGCGCCCACGCCGAGAAGATGATCTGGTGGCCGTCGACGATCTCTTGCCAGCCGCGCTGCACCTTGCCGTTGGCGATGATGTAGGTGGCGTCGGGGGCGAAGCACTCGGCGTAAGCCTCGGCTCCTTGTTCCCAACAGTCCAGCATCTGGTGGTAGAGGCCGCGGATGGTGGTTTCGTCAGCGAAGTTGGGCCGTCGACGGTCAGTGGTTGCGATGGTCATGGGCGGTCTTTCACCAGGTCGTGGGGACGTTGAGGAAGGCGGCACGGTGGGTGCCGGCCCAGTCGGCGAAACTGCGCGCCGGACGGCCGGTGACCGTGCTGATGTCGGGTGTCGGCTCGGAATTGAACGGCTCCTGGCTGGAACGCAGCAGCTCGACGACCGCATGGGCCAGCTCGGCCGGCATCCCGTAGGTGATCATCTGCTGCAGCACGTCGGCCGGGTGGGCTTCGACATAGCTCACGGCGCGGCCAAGCACCATGGCAAGGATGGCGACCTGATCGGGCGGGGTCAGCGGCTCGGGGCCGGTCAGCTCATAGATCTGGTGGTCGTGCCCGTCCCCGGTGAGGCAGGCGGCGGCGACCACGCCGATGTCGGTCGGGTCCACAACCGCGGTCCGGCCGGCCGCGAACGGGGCGTGCACCACGGAGTGGGTGGCCACGGTCGGCGCCCAGTTGAGCGCGTTGGACATGAACGCGGTCGGGCGCAGGAACGTCCAGCCGAGACCGGTGTCGCGGATCGCCTTCTCACCCGTCCGGTGCCAGCTGGTGATCGGGTCGGCAGAGCCGTGACCGACGGTGAGCGCGGACAGCTTCACGATCCGCTGCACCCCGGCTCGGGCGGCGGCCGTCGCCACCCGACGGTCGTGGTCGACGATGTGGAGTCCGTCGGTCAACAAGAACACCGCCCCCACTCCGCGCAGCAACGACGACAAGTCTCCGCCGCCCAGATCGCCCACGACCTTCTCCACCCCCTCGGGGAAGACCGCGTCCGGGTTTCGGGTGAGCGCCCGCACCTGGCCTGCCTGATCAGGCAGCAAAGAGGCGAGGACCTGCGAGCCGACCGTGCCGGTGGCGCCGGTGACCAGGATCATCGCCGGTGCTCCGAAGCCGCGCGGTGATCCGACTCGGCCGTCTCGGCGTCGAGTAGCTCCAGCACCTGCCGGCACCACGCCCCTTCGGCCTCCAGCCGCAGGGTCGTGTGGGCGAAGCCCAGCGCTTCTCGAGCCGAGATGTGTGGCGCGGCGGCGTCCCACTGGTTCTGCCAGACGATCGACTGGGCGGTGATCGCGGCAACCCGGCTCTCGAAGATCCGCCGCAGCTCAGGCACCGACAGGTCGTGCGCGTTCTGCAACCCCAGGTCCACCACATCGGGCCGCAGACCAGCCCAGGCCAGCGCCTCGTCCCTGACCGCGGCCAGCTCCGCGCGGCCGGCGTCGGTGATCGCATACACGGTGCGCTCGGGCCGGTTGCCGACCTTCTCGCTGTGAGACACCGTCACCGTTCCGTCAGCGGCCATCCGCGGCAGGGCGGCGTAGATCGAACCGGCTTTGAAGTCGGTCCACAGCTCTGTCCGGTCGACTTGCGCCGCTCGCCGGATCTGGTGACCGTGCATCGGACCACCGCGGTCCAGGGTGCCGAGGATGAACAGGCGAATCGCACTCATAGCGAACGAGCCTAGAGCCTCAAACACGACTAGTCAACGTAGAGTATAAGGACCTCAGTAGCCGCCGTCGCCGTTCACGAAGACGAAGACTCCGATCGCCTGTGGTACGTCCAGATTCACGAACATCTGCCGCCGTAGTTCGCGATCGATGTCAACTCGGCGCCGTGGTCTTGTGTTGGCTGTCCTTGGGAGCTGCTGGTCAGATCGTTATCCAGCAGGAGGCGGCGAAAGCTGCGCCCGAGCCAAGCCGCGAGTCGTTCCTCGGGCCAGCCGCGCTCAACAAGAAGGCGGCGGAGGAGTGGCGGATCGATCAAAACCAGTACTGTCTCGAGCGCGTCGCCGACGCTAAGGTCGGCGGAGAGCGCGCCGCGGTCGGTCAGCCCGGAGACTACCCAGGTCGCCATCGCTGTGCGTTGCTCGCTGCGCCGGTTCACAAGGTCGGATAACGCGGTGTCGCGCGTCGCACCCTCTTCGAGAGCACGGAGTGCGGGGGCCGCACGTCGGGCGCCAGCCGCGAGCGCTGCAGCGGCCCCGTTCAGGAAGTCGGCCGGTGGGAGCAGTTGGAGTGCCCGAGCCCAGGGACGTTCCAGCACGGGGACCGGCTCGTCGTCCCCGGCCAGAGCGACGTCGATGACGGCCTCCAGCAGGGCGGTCTTGGTGCCGAACAGCAGTTCGACGCTGGCCCGCGAGACTCCCGCCGTCGCGGCAACCTCTCTGACCGTGGTGGCGAAGCCGCGGCGGCCGAACTCCTCGTTCGCAGCGGCCAGGATCCGAGCCCGGGTTTGCCCCGCTCGGGCTTGCCGTCCGGGGGCGTGATAGCGGCGGGTGTTGCCGGGCACGGGCTCTCCTGCTAGCGTCGCCAATTGACTAAGGAGACACCCTAGCTAATAAGGAGGCGTTTGATGACCAAGTGCGGGCCTATCGACGACACGATTGGAACGTAAGCAGCGGGCGGAGAGATGGTCCAAGGCGTCCGCGGCGATCCGGGCGAGTTGACCGCTCGGTTCCGCGACCCAGAGGGCGACCTGTCAACCTGCTTCGCCGAGCCCGGCTCGTGACCACGATCGCCCCATGGCTGTCGGTGGCCGACGCAACTGCCGCCGTCGCCTTTTACCGCCAGGCATTTGGCGCCACCACCGGGGAACTGGTCGAGTTCGGCGGTCGGGTCGAGGTCGCCGAGCTGTTCGTGAACGGCGCGCCGTTTTGGGTGCAGCGAGACGAAGAACTGTCACCTGATCATGCCCGGTGCCGGGTGCGGATGGTCGTCGTGGTCACCGATCCGGACGCCAGATTCGACCAAGCCCTGACCGCCGGCGCGGTCGAAATGTTTGCCATGCATGAGCAGAACGGTTGGCGAACCGGGCGGCTGGCCGATCCCTTCGGCCACCAATGGGAGTTCGCGCGAACCCTGCCGAGCGGACGCTGAGCGCCCGGAGTTTCAGCTTCTCACCCAGCTGAGTCCATTTCTGGTTGAGCGCGCAACCGGGCCAGTGGCCGGTCGAAATATGCAGGGTGACGACCTCTTTCGTTCAGCGGTAGCTCGTCGGTGGACCTGTTGCCGCCATCATGGAGGCGACAGGCTTACCACGGTCGGTGCCCTCGCGCCGGAGGTGTTCCGCAGCGAGCGGAGCCTGCAGACAGGCTTCTTTAACACTCAGTCTGATCATGCCGCGGGTTTCGTTCGCAGGCGCTCGTCGCAGGTCAGGTCGGGATGACTCCTGTGAGTTGGAGTGCGGGAAAGACGACCGCTGGCGCGCTGGTGACGAGGTCGACGAGGAAGTGCGCAATGGTAATAGGCAGCAGCCGGCGTTGGTGGAGGACAATCAGTCCCGCTCCGATTCCCCAGACTGTGAAGGCGACCACGTAGACCAGCATGGCGTCGGTGGTGGGCGCAAAGAAGGCGTGCTGAACGCCGAAAGTGAGCGAGCAGACGGCGATGGCAAGACCAGTCGGCCACCGACGGCTGAACCGTGACTGGGCGTAACCCCGGAACACCATTTCTTCGGCCGGGGCGTTGAGGGGAGCAAACGTCAGCACAGTAACGATGCCCAGGATGAGTCCCAGCTCGGAGGGAACCACCGCGGCAGTCTGAGGACTGTAGAACACAGTCTCGAAGGCGGTGAAAGTCTCGCTGCCGTGGAGCAGCCACATCGTTCCGAACACCGCAGCGGCGAACGGGACGTCGAGGACCACGACCCAGATCAGACCCCAGCCGGTGGCCCGGAGCCAGGTTCCCCGGTGGTAGGCGAAGAGATCCCGAAGCGTTTCGCCCTCGGCTCGGAGCAACCTGACGGTCAGGAGCAGGCAGACGATGTTCACCGGGAGCAGGCTCAGGGCGGCAACCACCGGCGGCGGTGGGAACGGCATCTCACCGGCCGCCGTTGACAAGATCAACCAGGCAACGACGGTGGCGGTAGCGACGAGGACCAACCGAGCGAGGAGCAAGCTGCCCGCTGATCGGACCGCGCTTCCGGTGTCGGAAGCGCGACTCTTACGTCGCATCTGGGGGAGCGTTCTGCCCGAGCTCGAGCATCGCCGCCGCGACCTTACTGGCGTCCGGTTCGGGGATCGCGGTGGCGGCCTGTTCGAGCACGAGGAGCTTCGCACCGGCGATCTCCCGCGCGAGAGCTTCGCCGTTGCCGACGGGGAAGAACCGGTCGTGGCGGCCGTGCACCACCAGGGTGGGAATCGCGACCTCGGACAGGCGCTCGCGCCAGCGGGGTTGGCAGTCGAGCACGGCGAAGACCGTGCCCAGCTGATTGGCCAGCTGCACCGCAGGCGACGCGCTCGGTGTGTGGTCCCATTTACGTCCGGCGGCCGTTCGTGCGCTCGTGGAGTCGTCGCCGAGAATCTCCGCACCTTCTGCGGCGAACGCCGCCACCGCGTCGCGGTCGGACCAGTTGGGCATTGAGCGCGCGAACAATCGTCCCATTGCCTCCGCGTCATGCTCAGGCAGATCGTCGTCGACCGGGCCTGGAGCGACGGGACGCGTCGCGACGAGGGTGAGCGCGGAGAACGCCTCGGGATGCTCGAGCGCGGCAACCTGAGCGACCATCCCGCCGACACCGATTCCTGCCAGATGCGCGGGCCGCTCGTCGAGCGCATGCGCGAGCGCCGCCGCATCGGCGGCAAGATCTCGCAGCGTGTACGTCGGGGCCTCAGGATCGATCGTGATCGACGTGCCCGAATCGCGTAGGTCGTACCGAACGACATGGCGTCCGCCTCGCGCGAGCGTCACGCAGAGCGCGTCGGGCCAGGCAAACCGGGTCGGGCCGCCCACGAGCAGAACCAGCGGCGCTTCAGCTGCGCCGAAGTGCTCGACCCCGAGCCTGACGTGACCCCCTCCGGTCGTTCCCACATCCATCGTCACGGTGCTCATCATCGCCCTCCTTTGATCGCGTAGCGACTGCCCATTGGCCTCGCTCTCCAACAGACTCTGCGGACGACCTCGATTCATCGTGAACCGCCCCTCGAGCACGGCCCGGGCCCAGCCTCGGCCATGTCCGCGAACCATCCGCGCCACCGGTCCATACCGCATCAGGAACGTCGGTCGATCGGGCCGCCTTCTCCTGCCCTGGCTGACGTACGGCAACAATTACGCCGCACACGGCCGCCTCCCCGACCGCCAGCCAAGCCGCCGACGGTCACGTACGACGGTGTGGCCTGGATGTGAGACGCTGCCGTATGTCGGCTGGGTCGACCGACAGTGCGGCGAGGATCGCGGCGGCCGGGTCGGGTTCGACGCGGTCGAGCAACGCCAGGACCAGGTGGCGTGGCTTGATGCTCTTCGCCTTCTCGGCGGCGGCGTGAGCGAGGGTGCGCCGAAGGACCTCTTTGGCGCCGGGTGTGAAGGGCACGTGCGTCGACACCGCGACGCGTCCACTCAGCGGCATGTCTGCGAGGTCGATGCCGACTGCGACCAGCGCGGCGCGGTCGAGCTTGTCGGCCGTCACCCGGGCGGTCTCGGCGTCGACGCCTACCGCGTGGGCGATCATGTCGTCCTGCAGCAGGGCGAGTAGCAGGTGCTCGCTGCCGATCCGACGGTCTCCCCGGCACCCTGCCTCGGACCGGGCGTCATCGACCGCGACTCGCGCTGACTGGGCGAACCTCTCAAACACGGCCGTGGTGCTTTCCGTATTTCGTGTGCACCGATTGGCGGGTGACGCCGAGGGCGACACCGATCTGCTCCCAGGACCAGCCCGCCCGTCTCGCCTCGGAGACATGCATCGCCTCGACGCGCTCGGCCAGGCGCCGCAGCGCCCCGGCTGCACGCAGCCCGCTGGCGGGGTCGGCGGTGCGTAAGGCAATGGTGAGCTCTGGCGACTCCACGTCTGTCAGTCTGACTTGACACCCACCCGACTGTCAAATCAAACTGACACCGTGAGGATCGAGACTAGCGAGACTTCCACTGAGGTGGCGATCGTTGGGGCGGGGCCGGTCGGCTTGCTCCTGGGAGGCGAGTTGGCTCGCCGCGGGGTCGGGGTCGTGATGTTCGAGCGAGCCGACTCGCCGTCGCTCACCCCGAAGGCCAACGGGGTCGTCGGCCGCGCCGCGGTGGAACTGGCCAAGACACCGATCTTGGCCGGCAGCGGCTTGCGCGTCGTGTCCCCGCCACGGTTCCCGTTCGGGCCGCTCACGCTCAGGCTCGGGTTCGGACCCGGCAACCCGCTGCACGTCTCGGCCGTTCCGCAGCGGCGCCTCGAAGACCTCTTGGAGCGTCGCGCTGTGCGCTACGGCGCCCAGCTACGTAGAGGTCACGACGTCACCGGGTTCGACCAGTCGGAGTCCGGTGTCACGATCGACCTTCGCCACGGCGGCGGCACCGCAACTGCATCGACACGCTATCTGGTTGGGTGCGACGGGGCACGCAGTCTGGTGCGGAAACACGCCGGTATCGGCTTCCCCGGCTTCACCAGCGATCGGATCGACCGGATCGCCCGCGTGCGGATCCCCTCCGCTCAGATCACCCGCAGCACCGACGGGTTCGACATCTCCGGGATCGGTCCCGTGGCTGCGCTGCGACCGAACCAACGTCTCGGCGGCAGCTTCACCATCGCCCCCGTCACCAGGCTCGACCCGAGTGCCCCACCGGACCTGTACCTGATCAGCACCCAAGAACCCCGCGGCGACGCCCACCCGAGCAACGACGCGACCGTCGATGAGCTTCGCGCCAGCCTGCTCCGCGTCCTCGGCGTCGAGCTGCCCTTCACCGAGGCCACCGCGATGCGCAGCACGGTCGCCAACAGTCGCCAAGCAGACGCCTACCAAGTCGGCCGCGTGTTCCTCGCCGGCGACGCCGCACACATCTTCAACGCCGGTGGGTCCTCCCTCAACGTCGGCCTGCTCGACGCGTTCGACCTGGCCCGCCGGCTCAGCGCAGTGCTCCGCGACGGAGCTGCCGAGGACCACCTTGCGGGCTACGAGGCTGCACGCCGCCCCGCCGGCGAGCGCGCCCTGGCGCTGACCAGGGCACAAGCCGCCCTCAGTCGCGACGACGACAGCAGCCAGGCCCTGCGGCACGTGATCGAACAACCACTCAGCACGCGCAGCGCGAGCCGACGACTCGCCCGACTGATCGAAGGCACTTAAGTGGTTGCGAACCTCTGAACAGACCGCGAACACCTCACCGAAACTGATCGGTCACGACCACCACGATCGCAAGGTTCGACCAGCAACGAATTACTGGACGGCGGCCGGGGCAGTGCCTTAGACCGGAGGCCAGCCCTACTCCGACACCGACCTCGGGAGTCCCCATGGCGCTCAACCGCCGCCGCGCCCCGCCTCCGCGGTTCTGGTCGTCGCCGCCTCGACGCGACCGACCAAACCCTCACCGGTGGGGACCGGCCCTTCAACCCCTCGTGGGCGCCGGCCGGTCCTTCGGACGGCCGGAAGCAAAACTGTAGGCCGGCTTTAGATGTTGGGGATGGACGCTCGGGTTGTCGCGTCTTAACCTCAGGCTGCCGGCACGGTCGCGGGCTCATTGTCCCGATCTTGCCTGCCGGTATCTGACCCGAAGGAGGTTCCATGGTGGTACGCACGCTGGTCCGGCGAGGCCTGGCCGGGATGGTGGTCGGCCTGGCGACCGTCGCGGTGACGGCTGTGCCTACCGCGCGGGCGGAGACGGTTCGCGGTGCAGTTGGGCAGCCGGGGGGCTGGTCACCGTACCGGACGGCCCCGTTCACCCTCGCCGCCGGGGCGCGTTGCCCGTTCGGGTTGAGCGGGACACCGGTACGCGACCGCGAGCGGATCCGTACCCTGGCCACGTTCGCTGACGGTAAGCCCCGGATTCAGGAGGTCAAGGGTCCGCTGGTGGTCCGCTACACCAACCTCGACAGCGGTCGCTCGGTCCGGCGGAACCTCACCGGCCGGGCGCTGGTCACCTACGGCGCCGACGGCTCCTTTAAGGAGACCTTGGAGCACGGCCACTTTGCGGCCGGGTTGAGCGCGAGCGACCTGGGCGGGCCGGGGTTCTTCGTCCTCACCGGTTCCGGCTTCGGCCTTGCCGTCGCCGCCGACGGCTCCCGAACTCTGTCGTTGGGCACGGGTCGGGTCGAGAACCTGTGCACAACCCTGAGCTGACCTACTTCTTTGGAGGCGTGACGATGTTGGCAAACGGAGTATCTCGACGACCGCAACTGTGGCTGCTGACGACCGCATTAGCGACCGCAACCATGGCGGTCGTGGCCGCGGTGGCGTCGACGCCGGGCGCCGCGGCGTCGGCCGGGCAGGACCACTTGACCAGGGGGCAGTCCATCTCGGTGGGGCAGCAGCTGCAACGCACGACGTACGGCGGCGCGCTGACCTGGTTGGTGATGCAGAGCGACGGCAACCTCGTCCTCTACACCACCGGCACCCCCGGCACCGGCCGTCACGTCTGCTGGGCGACGAACACCTACCCCAACCCCGGCAGTCACGCGGTCTACCAGTCCGACGGCAACTTCGTGGTCTACAACAGTCGCGGGCGGGCAACGTGGGCCAGCGGCACCCAGCACAGCGGCGGCACCACCGTGAATATCAGCCCCCACGGCCAACTGTGGGTCGGCTACAAGGCCCTGAGCAGTTTCTGCGACTGAGTCCAAACCGAACCGAGAACGACACAAACCGAGGACGACAAGAGGAGAAGAAATGTCCACAATCATGCACCCGTCAACAACGTCGACGATGGCGATCACGCCCGCGGCGGCGGGTCCGCCCGTCGAGCAGACCGCTCGCCCCGGCGGTCGCAGCCGGCGACGGATGAGGACGGGCGTATTGGTCGCCGCCGTCGCGGCGGCCCTCGCGGGCGGCGCGGCCCTTCCCGCCGCCGCCGCGCCGGTCACCGGGCAGGCGACAGCTGCGTACACGAAGGTGTACAAGAACGTCTGGCACACCGCCCCCTCCTACTACGGCGGCTTAGCCGGCCGGACCGGCGGTTACCTCTATGCCGGCCGGAACTACTTCTACTGCCAGGCCGTCGGGCAGGAGTACAGCGCCCTCGGATACCACAACAACTGGTGGCTCTACACCGACGACGACAGTGGCCACCGCAACGTCTGGGTGAACGCGGTCTACGTCAGTGGCGGCGGGAACGACCAACCCATTCCCGGTGTCCGCCGCTGCTGATCGCGATTTCGCGCCTGTCGTCGCTAGTAAGGGACAGACGATGAGGTGGCCCGGAGGACAGTGACCAACGGTTGGCGCCGAGTTGCCCACTCAGCTCAGTGTGGACTGAGCTTCGACGGCAGGCCCGAATGTCGGGCATCGGCGTCCACTGGCCCCACTCCGATTCAAGGCGGACATTGGGTGATGCATCGGAACGACGTCTTCGAGATCTTGCCCGCGCGGTTCATGGAAGATTCCGGGCACGTGTTCAACGAATGCTGGTCGGTAAGGAGCCAGTCCGGGGGGAAGGAGAAGTAGGTTCTGTGTCAGCCGCGCCAAGCGACTTCATTGCTCGGGCCGGAGCAGCTCTACTCCGCACTCGATGGCTCGTGCGGGCACCGATCTTGCTGTATCGAGCCAAGCTCGGTGCCGTATTCGGATCCCGATTAATGATGCTCGAACACGTGGGCCGCCAGTCTGGCCGCAGGCGATATGTCGTTTTAGAGGTGATTGACCGTCCTGCAGCCGGAAGATACGTCGTGGTCTCGGGATTCCGCGGCCGAGCACAATGGTTCCGCAACGTCGAGGTGAATCCAGCGGTACGTGTCTACGTCGCCAGCCGCAAGCCCGCACCGGCAGTCGCCAACCGACTCGATCATCGAGCAGCAGTGGCCTCGCTCAAGCGATACGCGGCCGCACATCCCGGCGCCTGGGCCAACCTGCGTCCCGTGGTCGAGGCGACCTTGGGTATGAGGATCGATGAGCAAGGGACCGACCTGCCCATGATCACCATCGACCTGAGTGACCGGCAGACGTAACCAGCGCCGGACGCCGGCAGAATCGGTCACCGAGTGACTCACCTATTGCCTGCTGTCGAGTGGGGTCGGTGAGCAGCTGCCGGAGGGTCTCTGGTCAACGGACCGATCCTCCATTGCAAGCGGTTAACATCTTGACCTCGCGAAGAGGTTTGGGACAACGGCCGGCTCGGTCGAACCAGGAACCGCCACCTGGGTGCGCTGATGACGCGCACCTGCCCGGGCGGTTTCTTCACCACCTTTGGATTCGCCAAGCGCGCCTGAACGCCGGTCGGAGGGAGTGAAACGGAGCGATCGAGCACTACCCTCCTCCCCGGGTCGGCCGCCACTTCCTGCCTGGCTGCTTGCCGGGAGGACGTCCGACTTCCTTTCTCGCTCCTGGTGCAACGCATTGATGACTGCTGGGAGGAGGGGTGATGGGGACTTTGGAGGATCCACCGCGGGTGCGGCTGCACCAGGTCACCAAGCGGTACGGAGATCGGATCGTGTTGCACGATCTCGACCTGACGCTGCCACCGGCTCGTCTGGTGACGGTGGAGGGAGCGAACGGGTCGGGCAAGTCCACGCTGCTCCGCCTGATCTCAGGGGTTGCCAGGCCGACCTCAGGCTCAGTGGCCGGGCCGCCGGGCCGAGTCGGCTACCTCTCTGAGCGGTTCGACCCCCCGAGGATGATGCGGGCCGACGCCTATCTGCGTCATCTCGGCAGGATCAGCGGCTTGTCGCCGAGATCGGCGCGGGCGAGGACCGATGCGTTGATTGAGCTACTCGCGATCCGACCGGGACCATCGTGTCGGCTCGGCGCTCTGAGCAAGGGCAACCTGCAGAAGGTCGGGCTGGCCCAGGTCTTCCTGGCCGACCACGATTTGATCGTGCTCGACGAACCCAGAACAGCGCTGGAGACCTCCACCTGGCCCGTGCTCGACATGCTGATGGCTGACCACGTGGAGCGGGGAGCGCTCGTCGTTCGCAGCGAACACGATCCGGATGTTCTTGCGGCCGCGACCGACCGCGTTCAGGTGCGGGACGGCTCCATTGCGCGACACCACAGTCCGCCCCTTGGGGCGGCCACCGCAGCCCACTTCCGTATCCGCAGCTATCCGCTCGCCGAGTCGACCCTCAATAGTGCAGCGCTTGTCGCAGAGATACCGGCGGCCGTAGTCGAACATGACGAGGTGGGTACGCTCTGCCTTCGGGTGCCGGTGGACCAGAAGGATTCGGTGCTGCGCTGGCTGCTCCGCAACGGGTGGAGCGTGACGCGGTTAGAGCCGGATGAACGTGCTTAGCCTCCTCCGTTACACGACCTCACGGTGCGCCCTCTCGCAGGTCTGGGTGCCGCCGTGGGTCGCCTTCGTCCTCCTGATCGCGGTGAGTTACCCGTCCGGTGCCGCCGCGCTCGGCTCCATCAGCCTCGGCATCGTGATCCTTCTGGTGACATCAACCTGGATTGGTCTGGCCACCGTCAACAGTGAGTCCGCCTCGCAGCGAGCGTCCTTGGCGGCAGCCCACGGGGGCGTGGTCAGGTACCGGCTGATCACGCTGCTGAGCGCGGCGCTGGCCTCCGGCCTGCTGATCCCACTCTCGGTCAGCTGGGCTGTCATCAACGATCCTGCCCGCCCCAGTCCCGCAGAGCTGACCGCCGCCGTGCTCGGCCACCTCGTGGTGGTCGCGACCGGCATCGCGGTCGCTGCGGTGGTGTCGCGGCCGTTGGTCGACCGCACTGGGCATGCGTTCGTGCTGGCGGCGTTAATCCTCGTCGTCCTGGTCGCCGTCCCGCACCTTCCGCCGGTTCGGCTGATGGTCGAGACACTCGGCGCCCAGCGGCCGAGTCTTCACACCGCATGGCTGACCACAACAACGGCCCTGCCTTTCGCCGGGCTCGTCGCGTGGGGTTCTGCGGCGCTCGGGTGGCGCAGGCAGTGACCAGGACCTGCGTCGCAGCGGCTCGAAAAGCCGGCGAGGGAATTAGACATCGGGTGTTCTCGTTGGAGGCCAGCCCAGGAGAAGGGCTCTGCCGCCTGAGAAGTTGGCCGAGTCCGATGAGTTATTCGGCGGTCAACGGTCTACCTCCTGTGACGAAGCGCCGATACTCTCGGCCGACCGCCACGACCAACCCGGTCCCGAGCCGCACAGGAGAGCGCATGAGTGACAGCAGCAGGCCAGTGACGCACGGATTACCCGCAGGGATGCGGGCCGGTATCTGGGGGATCGATCCGATGCATACTGCGGTGACGTTTTCGGTGCGACACCTGATGAGTAAGGTGCGCGGCCGCTTCAACGACGTGGACGGGCAGATCCGTCTGGCCGAGTCGCCGGGGTCGTGGTCGGTGGAGGCGTCGATCGCGATGGGATCGGTGGACACCGGGGTGCCGATGCGCGATGAAGATCTGAGGTCGGGGAACTTCTTCGACGTGGCGCGGTTCCCGTCGATGCGGTTTGTGAGCACCGAGGTTTCCGAGGACACCTCAGGGTTCCAGGTGCTCGGTGACCTGACGATCCGCGACATTACCCGCCAAGTCCCAATCGAGGTCGAGTTCCTCGGGGTTGATGAGTCGGGGCTGCAGGGGGAGCCCCGCGTCGGCTTTTCGGGTCGCGCCACCGTGCGTCGGTCTGACTTCGGAGTAGGTGAGAGCGCGGTGCAAGGCAGCAAGGTTGTCGTCGGCGACGCCGTGACCATCGAGCTCGACGTCGAGGCCTTCCTCCAATCGTGAGGCCCCGGCTGTAGAGGAAGCTCCGAGACCGGTTGCGTGCGCTCTCAGCCCTCATGGTGGCGCAGATTGCGGACCGCAGTTGTCCGCTAGGAGTGTCAGGGTGGCTCCATGGACCGAACGAACTCGCCTGAACGGACGCGCCCGAGCAGCGGAGCTTCGGCGGAACCATGGGATCCGAGCCTCTCGAAGACCTCACCGACGGCGAATATTCTGATCGCCGGGCAGAGGCTGGAGCGTGGAACCGCGGCAGTGCGATCACGCCCGTGCAAGTCGGGCCGGGTCCGGGTGGCTGACCTGGGGCTCTGCTGTGACGTGCCGGTGGTCGATTTGGTGTTGCCGGTGGGTGAGCGGATCCACGACCTGTCGAGGACCCGCCTGCTAAGCCACTTCTTGCTGCACACGCAATCTGCAACGAGCGGAGTAATCCGATGAGCCGCCGGATCCAGGTCACCTTTGACGCCCACGACCCGCGCGCGCTGTCGACCTTCTGGCGCGACGCACTCGGCTACATCCACCCTGGCCCGCCCGGAGTCGACCTGCCCGAGGACGCCGACCCGCTGACCGCGTGGGACGACTTTCTCGCCCGGGGCGGCGTGCCGGAGGAGCAACGCGGTGCCAGTTCGGCGATCGAAGACCCGGAAGGGTACGGTCCACGGCTGTTCTTCCAGCAGGTACCGGAGGATAAAGCCGTCAAGAACCGCCTGCACCTTGACGTTCGTACCGCTCCCGGGCTGCGAGGCGAGGAGCGGATGACGGCGCTGGAGGCTGAGTGCGACCGGCTCGTCGCACTTGGGGCGACGAGACTACGTCGCTTTGAGCCGGTGCCTCCGCTGAGTCCCGGCTTCATCGTGTTGACTGACCCCGAGGGGAACGAGTTTTGCCTTGACTGATGCAGCTCAACCGCTGTTGTGCCACAAACACCCTTGCTCGGCTTCGGCGCCACCTCCGCTGCTGACCGCGGCTGCGGCCAGCGTCTCCCCAGTCCACGACCGGTCTGCGATGTCGGCGGGCCGTGATGGAGTGCGCCCATGACGTGGGAGACGCACCCCGTGACCCCGGACCGCTTCGAGGACTTCGCCGATGTCGTCAACCGCACTCGCCGTGCCCACCACTGCTGGTGCCTGTCCCACCGGCTTCGGGCTCGTGAAATCGAGGAGCTCGGCGACGGGAGCCGTGAGCAGGCCATGCGGCGGCTGTGCGAGCGCGCCCATCCGCCGGGGGTGGTGACCTACCGGGCCGGCGAGGCGGTGGGATGGTGCAACATCGGCCCGCGCACCGAGATCACGCGTCTGACCGGCTCGCGTCTGATCCGTCCTATCGACGACCTGCCCGTGTGGAGCATCGTGTGCGTGGTGGTCCGCTCGGGCCGTCGTCGACAGGGTGTGACGGCGCCACTGCTCGACGGTGCGGTCGCCTATGCCGCCTCGCGCGGCGCGCCGGCCGTGGAGGCGTATCCGGTCGACCCTCCGGGCCGGATGGACTCGACGATGGCGTTCGTCGGGACCAAGTCCATGTTCGAACGAGCCGGGTTCCGGGTCATCGGCATCACCGACGCCGTGGCGAGCGGGATGCCACGGCTGATCATGCGGCGAAATCTCCCCTGAGCACACCCATCGAGGTGGCCCGCGTACATACCCGGATTACGGCAAGGTCACCACGCCAAGGCCGTCGCGTTGGCGCGCACGCAATTGATCCGCTGCAGGAGCAACTAGGGTTGACTCGTGGATCCGGACCTCGGACTGCGGCTGGCGGCCGTCACGCTGGACTGCGACGACGTCGAGCGGGTCGCGGAATTTTGGTCCGCGCTCTTCGGGCTGCCGTTACGTGAGTCACTTCCTGGGTGGCAGCGTTTGGGCCCGGTCCGGGGTGGCCCGTCGCTGACGTTTCAGCCGGTCGGCCGGACGCCGCGTGACCCGACGCCGGTGCACGTCGACCTGACCACGATCGACGGTCCCAGGGCCGTCGACCGCGTTGTTGAGCTTGGCGGCGCCTTCCTCGAAGAGCACCGCTACGACGAGGGCGTTGTGCGAGTTGTCGCTGACCCCGAGGGCCATAGGTTCTGCCTGGTGCAGTACGCGGAGGGCTCTGGCCCGGCGTGACCGGACCTGCAATGCGGGGGGGCCAGCCTTCAACACAGGCAGTGCCAGCGACCGAGCAAGTCGTGCGTCTCGGCGGCAAACCGGCTCCGGGGGCGGCCACGATCGCTGCGGCGATAAGCAGCGGGCGAGCCCACAGCGGCCATCGTCAATGTGCATGTGTCATTCGTGCATATTCTGGAGGAGCCGCCCGTACCCAGTGATGTCCCACTGCGTGTCTGTTTCCACCAAGACACCCCAGAGCAGCGTCTGATTGGCCTCAAGGATAAGTCGCCCCGTGCGCAGCTCCAGCTGTTCGACGGCTCCCGCGACACGGAATCCATTGCCGGCGAGGAAGATCGCCTCGGCCTGGTCCTTGACGTGGTTCTCGACCCAGTCGATGACGCGCTGCGGCTTGACGCGGGTCGGGTCTTTGGGGAGACCCACCCCCTTGGTGACCACGGCGTCGAACCCTTGGCCGCGGAAGTACGCGGTGCCGAGATCGTCGAACTCGTCGTCGAACCAGGGCGGATGCACGAGCTGAACCCGTTCGACTCCGTGAGTGCGCAGCGCCGTCGCGGCCGTCGCGCAACTGGCAACAGCAGGAACGTCGAACCGCTGTGAAAGGCGTTCGACGAGCGCGGCCTCCTCTCGGTGGCCGATGATGTAGCCGGAGGTGGTCGACGCGTGGGCGACTGCGGCGAGCGTCCTGTCTCCGAAGGTCACCGCCGCGCGGTCGAGCGCGTCGAACTCGGTCGAGGCGCGTAGGTCGGCGTGAGCGGGCGGGCCCGTCTGCGGCACCCGCGACGGCTGAGGTGGCGACCCTGTCCAGGACAGGACTGTGGCCACGCGACCGCGCGTCATGGCGGGCAGCTCGACCTCGGGTCCTGCCGCCGCGTGCGGCGTCACGATCCCCACGGTGAGCTCGTTTCGGGTCACGACGGCCTGAGCTGTTCGAGCAGGTCCCTGTCGTCGCGACAGGCCCAGTGCTCTACGAGCATCCCCTTGTCGGCCCGCCAGATGTGGATGAACGTCCAGGCTGCCCTTCGACCGCTGGCTGGGGTGTCGGTGAGCAATGGCATGGTGGATGCACGGTGGGTGCCGTGCAGCGTCACATGCTGGACGACGAGGTCTCCCTGGTCGATGAGGTGGTGCTGCTCGAGCTTGGTCGGCCCGAGGTCGACCTCGATCGTGCGCAGGATCTCCTTCAGCCCATCGCGACCCTGGGGTCCGGCCGCGTGGTTGACCATGTCCACGGCTATCAGGTCGTCGAAGACCGTCTCGTCACCGGACTGTTGCCGTGCGAACAGCTCCGCGACCAGATCCCGCGCGCAGCCGGTGGCAGCCTCACTCCTCGAGGCAGCGTTCTCTTCTGCCAGGTCGGAGCGTGTCATTCCGTGGGCATGCCCGTCAGGCCACTGGACCAACTCGATGCGATGACCATCCGGATCTGTGACCCAAGCAGTCCAGAAGTCACCGGAACCGTCGGGCGACGCAGGCTCTTCGGTGGGGATGCCACGGGCAGCCAGTCCGGCCACGGCCGTGTGCATCGCCTCGACCTGGATCACGAAATGGCTGAGAGCGCCGGGCTCGACTCGCCCGATCTCGGCATCGTGAACGAGCTCCAGCGAAACAAACTCGTCGCCCTGGAGCTTCAGCATCGTCAGGGAGCCGAGCTCGGTGGCAGGGACACTGCCGAGAACTTCGTAACCGAGCGCCGTGTAGAACGCGAGAGACCGCTCCACGTCAGCGACCCGTAGAGCGAGGTGCAACGTCTTCATGACCGCTCGCCTCCGTTGAGGGCCAGCGTGGCAGCCGACCTGATGTCAGGGTCGCGACGTCGGAATCGAACCGGTGCAAGCCGGCCTGATCCCATCGCCACCGGGACGAGTTCGATGATCACCTCATCAGTGCCGAGTTCCAGGCATTGTCAGACGATGGTACCTGCGCTGACGAACACGGCCTGATCCCGGGCGAGCTGGTTATCTCTCCCGAGCGGCTGCAGCTGGTCGTCGACGGCCAGGCCGTGCTCGACGACCTCAACCCCGTCTCCCCACCCGGCTGGTGGGAAGCCGTCGACAAGCTCGGGGGGCAAGTGCGCAGTCGACGTGATTCGCCAGGGCGACAACCACATGAGACTTACTCAGTGACGATCGATTCCGGACCACGACACGACAGGCGGGTGGGTCGGCTTGGAAGTTGTTCGGAACCCGCCGTGTTCGCCGCTCAGGGTGGTGCGAATTCGCGTTTTGAGCCGGGGGGCTGATGCTCGCCTGCCGCAGGACGACATGACCGTGACAGCGCGACCTCAGCAGCGGCGTCGGCGTGGAATCGATCTCAGCGCGTCGTGCTGTTCTACGTCGCGGCCAGCCTCGCGCAGGCGGCAACGCGGGGACGGGTTCGACCTGTCCCGGCACGAGTGGAGTCTGCTGGCCAACGGCCGTAGCGGCTGGCTTCAGACGGCAAACCTGATCCTCACCGGATTGATGGTCATCGCCGCAGCGGTGGGCTATCGCCGGGCGATGCCGTCGGGTCCCGGCGTACGCTGGGCGCCGCGCCTGCTCGGGGTGTACGGGTCGGCCTGGTCTTTGCTGGGGTGTTCCGCGCGGACTCGATGATCGGCTTTCCGGTCGGCACTCCGGACGGACCGCCGGCGCATCCCACGATGCACGGCACGTTGCATATCGCCGTCGCCGGCATCGGGTTCCTCGCCCTCGTCGCCGCTACCTGGGTGCTGGCCAAGCGGTTCCGGCTCGACGGGCGTCACGGTTGGGCGTGGTTCACGCGGATCACCGGCGTTGCGTTCCTGCTCGCATTCGTCGGGATCGCCTCGGGCTCGACGGCGCCGGCGATGAACCTCGCGCTGACCGCAGCCGTCGTGCTGACCTGGGCCTGGCTGAGTTTGACCAGCGTTCGGCAGTTCAAGATGGTGTCCTGAGCAACCCCGGGCACCCTGAGATCACTGAAGACAAAGGAGGAAGCGATGCGATACCTGGTGCTACTCAAGGCGGTGGCCACTCTCGTGGGGCCGCCGCCGTCGGAGCTGATGGAAGCGATCATGACGCTCGGTGAGGACGCCAAGAACGCCGGCGCTCTACTCGACACTCAGGGGCTGCAGCCCAGCAACGCCGGCAGCCGGGTGAGCTTGCTCGGCGGAGCGTTGAGTACCGCTGACGGTCCGTTCACCGAGTCCAAGGAGCTGATCAGCTACGCGGTCTACGACGTGCGATCGAAGGAAGAGGCGGTGGAGTGGACGAGTCGGTTCATGCAGGTTCACCGCGACCGGTGGCCCGGCTGGGAGGGCGAGGCAGACGTCTTGAAAGTCTTCGGGCCCGAGGACTTCGCGCTGTCGGTGACCGGGTCCAACCCCGCTATCTGAGTGGCCGCCACCACCCAAGCCGCGGTCGAGGCGGTCTGGCGCATCGAGTCAGGCCGCCTCGTCGCCGCGCTCGCCCGCATCACCGGGAACTTCGCCGCCGCCGAGGACCTCGCCCAGGACGCCCTGGAACGAGCGTTGCGGCAGTGGCCCCGCGACGGCATCCCCGATCACCCCGCGTCGTGGTTGATAGCTACCGCCAAGCACCTCGCCGTCGACGCCTACCGGCGTCAGCTGACGCTCACCCGAAAGCTCAACCAGATCGCCGACGACGACACCAGGACCGGCGGAACGGAGGTGAACGACCCGATGGCCACCGTCGACGACGACCTCGACACCGCCGTGCACGACGACCTGCTTCGGCTGATCTTCATCACCTGTCATCCCGTCCTCACGGCCGAGTCGCAGGTCGCGCTCACGCTGCGCACCGTCGCCGGACTGCAGACCCGCGAGATCGCCCGCGCCTACCTGGTCCCCGAGGCCACGCTCGCCCAGCGCATCTCCCGCGCGAAGAAGACGCTGTCTGACCAACACGTCGGCTTCGAGCTCCCTCCCGCAGCGGAACTGCCGACCCGCCTCGGAGCCGTTCTGGCCGTCATCTATCTCGTCTTCAACGAGGGTTACGCCGCCACCGAAGGCGAGGACTGGACCAGGCCGGCGCTGTGCCAGGACGCGCTGCGCCTCGGTCGGCTGCTGAGCACGTTGCAATCGCAGCAACCCGAGGTCCACGGTCTGCTTGCGCTAATGGAGCTGCAGGCCTGCCGACTTCCCGCGCGAGCACCGGCGGCCGGTGAGGCAGTGCTGCTCCGCGACCAGGACCGGCGACGCTGGGACCAACTACTCATGTACCGCGGCCTCGCCGCGCTGCAGACCGCCGAGGACCTCGGCGGCGGCCCGTACACACTCCAGGCCGCTATCGCCGCATGCCACGTCGGAGCGCCCAGCGTCGACACCACCGACTGGCGCCGCGTCGCCGCCCGTACACCGTCCTCGCCCACCTCACGCCGTCCCCGATAGTGTCCCTGAACCGCGCGGTGGCCATCGGGGTGGCCGACGGGCCTGCACGCGGGCTGGCGCTCGTGGACCAACTCGCGCGCGAATCCGCGCTGGCGCGCTATCCGCCCCTGGCGGCAGTGCGGGCCACGTTCCTGCAACAGCTCGGCCGGCTCGGCGAGGCGTACCAGCAGTTCCGCGTGGCGGCCGAGCAAACCACGAACGCCAGCCAACGCCGTCTCTACCTCGACCAAGCCGACACCCTCACAACGCCGGACAGGAGCGCATCGTCGTGACCGACAAGCACACCTTTCGCACCACAGTCGAACTCATGGGCGGCGTTCTGTGGTCGCTATCTGGGCGGGCTTGGTATCGGTTTCGCTGCGTTGGATGGCGCAATAGATGGACGAGCGTCCAACGTTGAAGAGCTTGGCCAGCTCACCTTAGCCTCGATCCGTGGACCGTCGGGGTTCTGACCACTTCACGAGTTGATGATCATGTCGTTGCAGGTTGATGATCAAGATGGTGGTGGTGGGCGCGGTGGGCTGGCTGGTCTGCCCAGCTTTTCCACATCGGTTCTCCGGTCGGGCCCGTTGCGGGCAGGGGACGGTTCAGGCCGGGGCGGGTGGCCCGGTCCCCGGTGGGCTGGTGTCGAACGCGGCGTGCCAGAGCGTGGTCCACGCCACGGCCCAGGGCCAGTGCGCGGGCAGGTGCAGGATCCGGCGGCGTTGGGGCCGGGTCAGGCGGGCGGGGACGGTGACGAGGTGGCGTCGCAGCGTGGCGCCTTTGGCGACAGCGTGTCGGTCGTCGGCGAGGGTGCCGGCGGCGCGGAGCAGGTTGTGGGTGATCGCCGCGCAGATCGCCCAGGCGCTGTTCGCGGCGAAGCGGCCCGAGGGCAGGTGCGCGATCGGCCCGTCGATCAGGTCGGCGAACACGGTCTCGATGATGGCGTGGCGGCGGTGGGTGATGTCGGCCTGCGGAGTCGGCTCGACGCTGTTGGTCAAAAACGGGTGGTGGCGCCATACCGGGAACAACCCGTCGGTTTTGGCGCGGTCGCGGACCCGGCGCACGATCAGCCTCGCCGTGTGCGGCTGCTTGGTCGAGGCGAACGCGGTGAAGGCGACTTCGGCGACCTCGGCATCCGAGATCAGCTCACCGGTTTCGGGGTCGACGACCGAGCCGGGATAGTGCACCGGGATCCACGTCTTTTCGGCAATGGTGGTGATGGCGCGGGTGACCGCGCTGTTCTTGGCCAACACGACCGAGAACCCCACCCCGGCTGCGACGCAGGCGTCGATGACCGTACTGGTGCCGTAGGCCGAGTCGCCGCGGACCAGGATCTGTCCCGTCGCGCCCGCCGCGCGGGCGGTGCGGATGGCCTCGGCCACCATCGACGCCGCGCCTTTGCCGGACCCGGCCCGGCCCGCGCGCAGCCGCACCCCCGCCACCACCGGGGCACCCCGCTCGGTAGAAATCGTGGTGACCAGCGGCGACAAGCCCTTGCGTAGCACCTGCTTGCCGGCGATCTTGGTATGCCCATAACTGGCGCCTTGCTTGGCGTGGCCGAACACCGGCCGCAACAACGAGTCGACGTCGACGAACGCCTGCCGTTCGATCCCCGGGAGCAGATCGGACCGTTCGACCAGCCCGACCAGGTGCGCCCGCAACACCGACGCCAACTGCAGCGTGTGCCCGTGGGTGAACTCCCGCAGCAGCTGACCCAACGTCGCCGGCGCGTAGACCCCGCCGAACAGCCGCTTCATCCCGCCGCTGCGGACCACATCCAAGTCGTCGATACAGTCCGCCCCGGCCGCCATCCCGGCGATGATCGAGGTCAGCTTCCCCGCCGGGTTCGCCCCCGCCGAGGCCACCTTCACCGTCTTGAAACAGACCCGTTGCCCGATCAGTTCCGACAAGCCGGCACGCTCGGCCAACGCCATCACCGGCACCAACCCCGCGCACGACACGAGAGCTTCGTCATCGAACCGCGGCACCGCTCGGGCCCAACCATCAGGTAACTTCACTATCAGTGCCTTCTTCGACGGACTGAACAGGAACTCGACACTCCCGATTCTTCCGCCGCAGAAGGCACTCTTACGTGATCACCACGCCGAAACGCTCAGCCCGCGTCCACGGGTTGAGGCTTAGTGCTCAGCAGGCGGGTGTGACGTACGGGCTTGGGACCCCCGCAAGACTCATCGGTGTGGTTCACGGCAAGGGCTGCCCGAGACAGGCTGCTCGTCGGTTCGCCGGTAGCCAGGTCAGGGTGCGCTCACCACAACCGATCGTTTTTGGTGACCCTGAACCCGAATGGTCCTCGGCCCGACGATTGTGACCTTCGGCGGTAGGTGGCGCGGTACTTGGCACGGTTGGCGGCCGGGGCAACGACAGCCATCGTGTCCGGTAGCCGAAGGGCTCAGCGGGACACCGACGTGCTCGAAGGCCGCGTTGCAGCTGGTCGCGCCGAGTCGGACGGCGCGGCGTTAGGTGGTGACGGCGTCCGCGATGAGTTGTGCGACGGCTTGGGGGCTCTCCAGGTAGGGCAGGTGCGCGTGCCCCGGCAGGACCCGGGTTCGGCTGCCCGGCAGCTGCTTCGCCAGCTGCTGGCATCGCTCGATCAGGAAGGGGACGTCGAGGTCGCCCCACGCGACGGTGACAGGCTGCGCGATCCGGTCGAGGTGCCGCCACGTGTCGATCCCAGTGCCACCTACGTCCTCGGGCTCGCCGTTGCCCAGCACGACCGCGTTCATTGCCAGCGCGAGCTCGCGCGGAGCGCCCTGCACGCGGCCTTCCGCAGCCGCTGGTCCGTCCAGCCACAGCCAGGTCTCGAGCCGGTTGACCTCGTCCAGATCACCGGCCGCCGTCGCGGCATCGAGCAGGTCACTCAGGCGCTGGGTATCCGGATCGAGTGTGTCAGGTTCGGGAGCGTCGCTGACCGCGGGGGCAAGCAGCACCAGCCCGGCGACCCGGTCTGGGGCGGTGAGCGCGGCGTCCAGGGCGACCTGTCCACCCATGGAGCTGCCGACGAGCCACGCCGGCTCGTCGCCGAGTTCCGTGAGCACAGCCATAAGGTCATCGACGTGGCGGAACGCGCTGCTGCTGACGGGGCTGTCCCCGAAGCCGCGCCGGTCGTACGCCAGCGGCCTGCCGACCGCACGAAGCCGTGGCGCCGCGTCCTGCCAGCTCCGTCGGTCACACACCCCGGCGTGCAGTAGCACGATGGGCGGGCCGCTACCGGGCCAGCGCTCGACCACCAGCCGCGTCCCATCAACCTCAACGAGGGTTGCTTCACCGATCACCAGAGCATCTTGCTCGATCGCACATGGCGCTGCAAGGTGCACTCCCAGAGACACACGCAGGGACGTCGTCGTCCCAGTCGCCGACCCCCAACGGGTAACCGGAACGCCTCTCGATCCTCGTTCAAGCCGGTGTGCCGTAAGCGAGCTCGTTGACCTCCCGATGAGGGAACTCAACGGAGCGCGGCCGGCACCGAGGTTGCCCATCGAAGCGCTCCCTGGGCGCGACGAGTTGTTCGATTACGAGGCCCCGGACTGCATCTTGCGCGACAAGTTGCTGGCATCTCGTCAAGCCGGCGACAAGTTGATGAGACGGCGACACCTCGGTCGAGAACCTCATAGGGATACACCGATCCTGTTTCGTCAGGCTGGTGTCCGAGTCGCTACCGGGTGAGCACTGCGAGAACCAGGTCGTTGAGGCCTAGATGTAGATCGTGCCCCTGGTGGTTGGTGAGGAGGTCGTTGGACTGGTGAAATGTCGTGCCGTGGAGCACTGAGCCATTAGCCCGGTGCAAGATCGGGCTAGCGAAGTCAACGTTCTTCAGGGTGATCGGTAGCCAAGATCCGCTCCACTTCCTTGTGGCCCTGCCTGAGGCCGGTCTCGATGCGCCGGTGACGGCACCATTCCAACGGTGTGCCGTTGAACCGGCTATCACGCCGGCTCGAGTCCGCGCCTCGGGCCAGGAGATGCCTCACGCTGTCGGCTCGCCCGTGGTAAGCAGCCGCGTGTAGCGCCGTCGACCCGTCAGCATCGACTCCGTCGACGGGTGTCTTGGCGCCCAGCAGCTGATCGATGACATCCATCCGACCGTGCTCCGCGGCCATCCGCAGCGCGGCGACCCGCTCTCGCTCCGGCGTCTCCGCGCTGAGCAGGGCGGTGATGTTGCCGGCAGCCGCGGCCTGCACCAGGTCGGCGGCCCCGGCCGCCAGCAGCACCTTGACGACGTCGACCATCCCGAACACTGTCGCGTGCCGCAATGCGGTGCCGCCGGGAACCCCACCTGCAGCGGGCGACGCAGTGGCGGCCAGGTCGGCGCCCGCCTCCACCAGCACCCGCGCGACCTCGACATCGCCATAGCTGGCGGCAGTCATCAACGGTGTCTCGGCGTCACCGGGAGCACCGTCGGGAGGCGCCCCGCCTCGAGCAGTTCCCGGGCGACAGACCCGGTGCCGGTCACGTCCCGCCAGATCCCCCGCGAAGTGTCGTAGCGCAGCATGGCGACGTAGCCCAGCGGGGTCGGCCCCTGCGGGTGGTCACACCAGTGCAGCATCGGCTCGACCGCCAGTTCCGGGCGCTCGGCCAGCAGCGCACGCAACCGGGTCACGTCGCGGGTGTCGAGGATCTCGCGCCGGTCGACCTCTGCCTTGAGCTTGGCCCAGCTGGCGAACCCGTACTCCCGAGCCACGGCCAAGAGCGCCGAGTCGAGGATCAGGCGATCCGACACGGCGTGTAGTGCGGCGACCGCACCCATCTCGCCGCGCTGGGCCGCTCGGAGGAGCTCCTTCGCCTGGCGGCGAAGCTGGCCAAGATTTGGGCGTGAGGAAAGGTCACGCATAACGTCTCCTTCGTCTGCCGGCGGTCCGCGCTGCCGGGCAAAGGAGTTCACCACGATGGATGCACACTGTTTGCTCTCGGAGGTGGACTCAGTCCTACCCGCGGACCCGGCGGCGTCCTCCGGCGCCGACTGCACATACTAACCGACAGCGGCCGACCGCGAGGCTACAGGACCGCACCTTCCGCCGGTCTCGTCAAGCGATCCGCTGTCGGGACGCGTTCTCGTTCTCGTTGGACGGGCGGCGTCCGTGACGTGTCTCGCTCGTTGAACCGACGGCTAGCCAGCGGCTAGCCAGCGTCGACCGCACTAGTCGGGGGCGGTGCGCGGCTCGTACGGTGGTTGACGAGACTCACGAGTCAGAGGAGGTAGAGGTGCGCTACTACGAGCTCGAGCACTTCGACGCCTACGCGCAGGTCAAGGAGGAGCCCCTTCCACTGCGGTCGTGACCTTGGTCGGCGATTGGGTCGCATCCCGGCGCGACTCCATGAACACCTTCGACATTGTGGTCGAGGGAACCACCGACGGCAGGAAACCAGCTGCCGATACCCACCACGTGGAGCCGTATCGTGCGGCTGGGCGACCTGGTGGATCGAAAGCCACCGGGAAACCTCGGTCACGGCCGCCTTCCTGCTCGACCGAATTCGCTCCGGTCCACCGGTCTGAAACCGAGCTCAAGAGTCCGGGTGCACGCCGCATCGACCGGGTTGGTCCTGAAGGCAAATTCGGTCACTCGACTTGGGCGGACCCGTCGGGTCCTCCCCGAACACTGGTACGTATCGTGCGCAGGGCCGTCGCTCGAAACTGGCCGCCGCGATCCCCGGACTCGCGCAGCACGACATCGACGAAGATCTGCTGGGTCTACCTCAGCGCCTATGTAGCCTCCCTGCCCGCGACGCCCTGTGCTCTTCCCTCCCTTCGCAGTAAACGGTCGGCTTGCGAACGGCAAAGGAGTGCTGAGGCCCGCTGGCTGTGCGACGCTGTCGTGCGTGTTCGGCCTGAGGGAGCGGGAGGGGGTGCGCGCGGCTGGAGGCGTTCGCGAAGTTCGACGAGCGCGTTTCGGCCGCCGCGCTACTGGGGTCGGCCGCGCGCGGTGAGCAGGATGCGTGGTCCGACATCGACCTGGCGCTGCGCCTGATTCCAGGGGCCGAGCCCGTAGTGGTGGCGAACGGGTGGACTGCACACGTGGGTGAGACCGAGCAGGTGGTCGACCATCTCGACATCCGCGCCTCGGGTGCCCTGTACCGGGTACTGCTGCTCGCCTCGAGCCTGCAGGTCGATCTGTCGTTTTGGCCCCACGACCAGCCGTTGGCCGGCGGCACGCCGGTGGCGGTGCTGTTCGGTGAGGTTCCGGTCTCCCCGATCAAGCCTGCGGCTGGGCTCGACGAGTCCGTGTCTGCCGTGCGGATGGGGTGGTTGTACGGGCTACACGTCCGCTCGGCCCTTGGCCGTGGCCGATGGTGGCAGGCGTTGTGGATGCTGGAGTCGATCCGTGAAGTTCTGGTCGGGCTGTATTGCCGGCGCCTCGATCTACCGTCGAGCGAAGGGCGCGGCGTTGACCGGTTGCCGGCTGACCTGCTGGACGGGCTGGCCCGGGGCCACTCGAGCGGGGTCGAGCCGCACCAGTTGTCGACGAGCTTCGAGGTCCTGGTTGGTCTGCTCCTTGAGGAGGCCGAGCGCCACGGCGTCCAGCTGTCAGCTGATCTCACTCGCGTTGTTGTCGAGCTCACGCACCGGGAAGATGGGCCGACGTGGTGAAGGCATCGCCCGCAGTTGACGAGCGGCGTCTTCGTCAAGAGCGCGTTGCGTGGTTCGTGTGCGTGCGCCCGGACGGATCGCCGCACGTGACCCCGGTGTGGTTCGTCTTCATCGACGGCGTCTGGTGGGTGGCGACGGCGCGGCGCAACATGAAGGTAGCGAACGTGGAGAACCAGGACCAGGTCTCGCTGGCGCTGCCCGACCCTGAACGGCCCGCGGTTGCCCAGGGCCGTGCCCGCATCCACCGGTCCAACTTTCCCTCCGAAGTCTTGCGGGCTTTCGCCGTCAAGTACGACGGCTGGGACATCTCCTCCCACGAGCCCGACGGCCCGCGGGTCCTCTTCGAGATCGCAACCGCCCGCTGGCTGTTTGACGGCTGACGCTTGGCACCCGCCGGCCGGTGCTCCGTATGGGGCCCCATACGGCGACGACGTCGGGCCAACGGTCGGACCCGCCGAAATTGAACAATTCACGATGCCGACCTGAGGAAGCCGACACGGCTAGTGAGAATCGGCGGACGCCACCCGACCTGTCGTCCGACTTGATCATCGGCACTTTGCTGACGACAGGTTCGGCCAGAACTACATTCTTGTTGCGGAATCCTGATCAACTTGTCGTTGTCCCGCTTCATCAAGGGCCAGCCGACCGTCGGTGACGAACACGACGTACGGCGTGGCGCCTTTTCGTGCCCGTGGATGCAATCACATTCGGTGTATCCACGGCGAAGAGTCGCCTGTTGGAGCTGCGCGGCCCGCCAGCCCGTCGAGGGTTCAAGTTCCTTCCCCTGCGTGCGCCACACCTACGCCACTGACCGGATCCGCAACGGCACCGACCAGGCCGTCGTGGCACGCCTGCTCGGCCACGCCAGCGTCCAGACCACCCTCGAGACGTAAGGAGTCCTGAGCGTTGAGGACGGACGCCGTGCCCTGATGAACGCGGGGTTTGGCTGACCGAGTTGGTGCGTCCTCACCGACGAGATCCGCACAGATTTCACCGTGGTGCTCGCTACCGAGGGCTCTCTCGCGTCTGGAATGAGCCGAACCAGAGCTCCCCGAGCAGGACGACGCCCAACGCGATCATCATCGTTCCTGCGGCTCGGGCCAGCAGTAGGTGCAGCCGGGCCGACCTGAGGACGAAAGATGCGGCCAAGGTCCCGAGGAGAGGGTAGAACGCGCCCCACCAGAGCCGTGAAGGTCAGCCCAAGAACGGCGAGCTGCAGGTCGACGGGCCATGCAGCTCCGGGTCTGACGAACTGCGGTAGCAGCGCGACGAAGACCAGGAGCACCTTCGGGTTGAGCCCACTTACGCAGACCCCGTTGACGAAGGTCGAGCGCTGCCTCGAGGTCGGCTGCACCGTCTCGGTTGGCGCGGCGCGAGCCGACCGCCACGTCCACCAGCCCAGCCAGACCAGATAGCTGCCGCCGAGCACGGTCAGGAGGTTCAGCACGGCTGGGGCGCCGATAACGAGGAGCCCGAGCCCGGTCGCCACCGTGGCTGTCATCGCGACGTAGCCGGCCACCAGTCCCAGGACTGCCGCCGCCAGGGACTCCCGACGCGACACAGTCCTCAGGACGAACGCCCAGTCAGGTCCTGGCGCGACGACTAGCAACGCCGCCACGGCGGCGAAGGCGATCACGGCGTGCAAGGCCATGTCTGGGAACGCTAGGCGGATCGGGCCCCAAGGTGTTCCCGACTTGAGCGCTGTCATCGACGATTTATAGGAGAATCTCCCGCATGGATGTGCTAGACCGCAAGATCCTCTCCCTCCTTCAGCGCAAGGGCCGGATCAGTCTGACCGACCTGGTTGCCCGGGTGAACCTGTCGCTGTCGTCGTGTCAACGCCGGATGCGCCAGCTCGAGCGGTCAGGAGTCATCAGCGGGTAAGTGGCCGTGCTGGATCGTGAGCGTGTCGAGCTGCCGGTCGAGGTGCTCGTGTTTGTCGAGATGCGGCAGGAGGACCGCGAGACCCTGCTGACCTTCGAGGCGGCAGTTATCGAGATCCACGCCGTGATTCAGGCGCAGCGACTCTTCGGCAACCCCGACTACCTGCTGCGGCTGGTCGTGCCCTCCCTCAACGGCTACCAGGAGATCGAGGACGACCAGCTGGCCCGGTTGCCCGGCGTGCTGCGGATAATGTCGACCATCGTCATGAAGCAGGTGCTGCCCGTTCGTGGGCTGCCTGTCTGACCCGGCCGCCCCGCAGCCGTCGGCCTGGTCCGCACGAGCTCTCGCGATGAATTGACGGAGCGGACGGGACTGGCCCGGGCCCGGTCAACGCGACGCCAACCACAGCGTCTGCGACGGAAAACACCCTGTCAGCAGCTCCAGTACCCAGCAGCGGATACCTGCGCTGCGGAGGTGGCCCGATGGGGCGCGCTGTCTACGCGCCCGGACGTAGACGGGGATACGCCTGTGGCGGGACGTGCGGCGGGTGGATCGGCGTCAGGCTGGGGCCATGCCGCCGAACCAGACCTTGAGTGGAAAGGACGCCTCGCATGAGCCATGGCCCCGTACGAGCGGTCAACACAGCGCAACTCGCTTGGATGCCGCGGTGTCCGCTGACCGTGATCGGGAGACGACGCCGCTGGTGGGCGGGCTGGTGTTCTTTCTCGGGTTCGTGGGCATCATCGTGGCGGGACATGACCGCGGTCCCGCTGCCGCTGCCCGGCTCCGACGCTGGAACGGTGTCGGCGTATTTCCGAGAGCAGACGGCGGCGGTGGTGGCCAACTCAGTGGCGCAGGGGGTGTCCGCGCTGGGTTTGGGTGTCTACGTGGGGGCCGTGGCACGTCGGTTGTCCAGCCCGGGCCCGAGCGCGCGAGGGCGGCTGTGCCGGGTCGTCGGGGCGGTGGCGGTGGTATCGCTGGCGCTTTCGGCGCTGACCACGCTCACGCTGGCGGTCGTGGCCTCCCGGGTTGGCGCCGGCACCGTAGCGGCGCTGCAGCAGGTCGGCTTCGTCCTCGGCGGTGTGGTCCACGTCGTCAGTCTCGGCGTGTTGGTGTGGTGTCTGGGTCGGGCCGGCACGTGGTCGACGAGCGTCCAGCGTTTCGGCTGGGTGGCCGCCGTACCGGCTGTTCTGTCGCTACTGTCGGTGGTGGTGTTTCCCGCGTCGGTGCTGCTGCCGCTAGGACGAGTCTTGTGCATGGTGTGGGTGATCGCGGCCGGGGTGAGCCTGTGGCGCGGCCGCAGTCTTTCGGCCGGACCGGCTTGAGTCATGGCCTGAGCTCCAGCACGCGTCCCTGGCCCTGGCGGCGTCGGCTGGTGGCGGCTCCGGCTCTCGCGCTGCTGGGGTTCGGGCTGGTGTCGCTGCCGGTAATCGACCGGCTCAGTGCTGACGACCGCACGGTCGATCCGCTTGCGTTGGTCCTGGTCGTCGTCGCGGCCGCCGCCCTGTTCTGGCGCGACCGGTGGCCTCGTCTGGTGCTGGCGGTGACGGCGACGTGCACATCGGTCTACCTGGGTATCGGCTATCCGTACGGACCGATCATGTTTTGTCTGGCGGTGGCGGTGTACACCGTGGCCTGGCAACTGCCGAGTGTTCAGTCGGCGGGCTGGTGCGGAGCGACCTTGCTGGCCTTGCTGGTGCACGTGGTGACCGGCGCCGTCGCCCTGCCGGACCTGCTCGGGATCGTTCCGGCCTCGGCCTGGGTGGTGCTGCCAGCGACCGCCGGGGTCGCCCGACGGCTGGTGCTGCTGGCGCGTCAGCGGGAGCAGGCGGAGCGGGAATCGCGCCTGCTGGCGGCGGAGCGGCTGCGGATGGCGCACGACGTCCACGACATCGTCGGCCACGGCCTGGCGGCCATGCGGATGCAGGCCGACATCGCCCTGCATCTGCGCCGGACCCGGCCCGAGCAGGCCTACGAGGCGCTCGAAGCGATCAGCCGGTCCAGTGCCGACGCGCTCGCTGAGCTCCGGTCCGCGCTGGGCGCCGTCAGCCCAGGGGTGCCGGGGCCGGCCGACAGCCAGACCGGTGAGGAAAACTCCGGACCCGGACCCGCACCCGGGCCTGGGCTCGCGGAGCTCACCGGTCTGCGTGACCGGATGGCGGCGGCGGGGATCAGTGTGGAGGTCACCGTCACCGGGTCGCCGGTGCCGCTGCCCGCCCCGCTGGACGTCACCGCCTACCGCGTTCTGCAAGAGTCGCTCACCAACGTGGCCAGGCACGCCTTCGGCGTCGCCGCGCAGGTGAGCCTCAGCTACGACGACGAGTGCCTGCACCTGCGGGTGGTCAACCGGGTGGCCGCCAGCGACCGCGAACTCGAGCCCGGCCGAACTCGGCCGCGCCCGGCTGCTCATGGAGGTGGGAATGGTCTGGGGCTGGCCGGCATGCACCGCCGGGTCCAGCAGGCGGGCGGCTCCTTGACGGTGCGCTCGAGCGGCCACCCGCCGTCTTTCACCGTGCATGCTGTGCTGCCGCTCACCGACGGGGCCGCTGGACGGCCTCAGCTGAGCTCGCCGGGGTACGGCTGATGGCCACCGTCGCCGGACCGTCCGACAGCGTTGCCGGTCCACCGCGTCCGGGCGGCGGGGGAGCGCGGTGGCAGCTGGGCCGCCGAGCCCGTCAGGTCGTGCTGCTCAGCCATGTCGTGGCCGTCGGCTGTTGGCTGGGCCTGGACGTCGCGTTCGGCATCCTGGTGCTGGTGGCCCTGCGGGCCGACGACGGCGCGACCGCTGCTGCCGCTGTGCTGGCCATCGTCGCGGTGGCTGGCTGACCGCTGGCCGGCGTCGCCCTGTTCAGCCTGGGCTCGGGTCTGCTGCTGGGCTGGGGCACCCGCTGGGGCCTGCTCCGCTACCGGTGGGTGGTGTCCAAGCTCGTCGTGACCCTCGCCCTCGTCGGTCTGGTGCTGGCCGTCCTCCTCCCCAAGGTGGTCGGCCTGGGTCGGGCCGCCCGCGCCAGCCTGGCCGGTGGGTCGCCGATGCCGCCGTTCGCCGACCTGGCCTTTCCGCCGGCCGTGTCCGTCACCGCGCTGCTGACCGCCACGACGCTGGCCGTGGTCAAGCCCGGCGGCCGGCTCCGCGGCCGACGACGCCCGACGGCCGAGGCTGAGACGGAGCAGGATTCCGAACAGTCAGCCGGCCGCCGATGATCACCGTGCTGGTCGCCGACGACCAGGATCTGGTCCGGCTGGGGCTGCGGGCGCTGCTCAAGGCCGAGGACGGGTTCGTCGTCGCCGGGGAGGCCGCCGACGGGTTGGCGGCGGTCGCCGAGGCCCGCCGGACCCGGCCGGACGTGGTGTTGATGGACATCAAGATGCCCGGCATCGACGGACTCGAAGCCACCCGCCGGATCACCGCGTCGGCGGACCTGCGGGACACCCGGGTGCTCGTGCTGACCACCTTCGAGTACGACGAGTACGTCTTCAACGCCCTGCGGCTGGGCGCGTCCGGGTTCCTGCTGAAAGACACGCCACCGGCCCAGCTGCTGGCCGCCCTGCGCACCGTCGCCGACGGTGCCTTGCTGCTGTCGCCGACGGTGACCCGCACCCTGATCAGCCAGTTCGTCGCCCAGTCGCCGCGGCCGCTGCTCCGCCATCCGCAGCTGGGCGAGCTCACCCAGCGGGAGCTCGAGGTCGTCTCGTTGGTGGCTGAGGGTCTGAGCAACTCCGAGATCGCCGAACGGGTCCAGATCAGCCCGGCCACCGCCCGCACCCACGTCAGCCGGGCGATGGTCAAGCTTCACGCCCGTGATCGGGCTCAGCTGGTGGTGTTCGCCTACCAGTCCGGCCTCGCCTGATCGGGGCGGCGGGCGACGTACGTCCAGCGGCGTAGGCGGGGGTACGCGTCCGAGGGGACGTGGCACAGTCGGCGAGCGGACACAGTGAGGGCCATGACGTACTCCAGCAGCCGTGCCGCAGCACCTCTCCGCCAACGCCGATCGATCTGCCGCCACCGCGAACCCGCCCGCCGGTGGCCGAGCCACGGCGATCAGCGGACAGGGAGGCGGGCGTGACCGCCGACTTCACCGGCCGCGTCGCCGTGGTGGTGGGCGCCAGCCGCGGCATCGGTGCCGGCACGGCCCGGACGTGGGCGGCCGCCGGCGCCGCCGTGGTGCTGGCCGCCCGCGACGCCGACGCTCTCGCCTCGGTTCGGGACCAGATCGTGGCGGCGGGCGGCTGCGCCCATGCCGTACCCACCGATGCGACATCCGACGCCGCGATGCGGGACCTGGTCGACCAGACGATGGCCGAGTACGGCCGGCTCGACTACGCGTTCAACAACACCACCGCCGGGCCGATGCCCGGACCCCTGGCCTCGACCGATGTCGCCGCGTTCGACGAGGGCATCGCCGCCAACATCCGGGCCACGTTCCTCGGCCTGAAATACCAGATCCCCGCAATCCTCGGCGCCGGCGGCGGTGCCGTGGTGAACATGGCGTCCGTGGCCGGGGTCCGCGGCACCGCGAACCTGGGCACCTACGTCACCGCCAAGGCCGGGATCATCGCCCTCACCAAGGTGGCGGCGCTGGACTACGCCGACCAAGGGGTCCGCGTCAACGTCGTCGCCCCGGGTCCGATCCTCACCCACCACCTACGACGCGCCGGGGAGCAGGCCCAACAGATGGCGGCCGCCGCCACCCCGCTCGGGCGGCTGGGCACCGTCGACGACGTCGCCCACGCTGTGCTGTGGCTCTGCTCCGATGAAGCCGGCTTCATCACCGGCGCCACGCTGCCCATCGACGGCGGCCAGTCCGCCGGGATCAAACCACCCGTTATCTACCGCCCCGGTGAAGGCATGCGAGCAGCTGGACCTTCCAGTGCCGGCGAGCGTGGGCAATCTCGGCAGCCGGGTTGAGGCAGGAGTACCGAGCGTGGACTGGTCGAGCAGGTGCGGACGCGGGAACAGCTGGTGACTGCCGGGCATAGTGGGCCGGTGACGTCGCCGCTCGGCTGATCAAGGCCACCGAGGCGTTGGAGGTTTCCGGTCGAGGCCTATGCCCTGCTGCCGGCCTAGCCGGAACTAGGAGTGGTGCGCCAGCTGCTAGGTGAACGGTGCATGTGCTGGATCTCGCCAGCACGCCATACGGTGATGGCTTGGTCTCGAGGTCTGCTCGAAGGCGGCGCCCACTACGGAGCCGCGCCGAGAGATTGGCCATTCGTGCAGCTCACGTCCTATCGGATGAAACGGATCGACGCGGGCCTCAGCCCAGAGCGGCAACCACGTGGGCGAGAACCTGGAGGTCGCCAGTCACCTGCAGTCGACCTGACTCCGCGAGTGCGTCTAGGGACGCACCCTGGAGTGCGGCCGCGAGTGTCGTGCTGTCCGTCGTGACCACCGGGCTCGCCCCGGCGACGGCGTCGCTGGTTCGCTCGACCCAAAGCGAGCCGCCACTGATCTCGAGCAGGTATAAGTAGGCGTCTACCTGAAGCGCCATCCGGACGGCCAGATCTGCCGCGGCGGTGGGGTCGAATCTGACCCGGAAGGACAGCAGCAGCGAAGCAGCGCTGATCGGCGAATGGGCGTGCTCATCCATCGCCGCGGATCTGCGGCCCCACGCCGCGAGCATCAGCACCAATGAATCGAGCTCTCGTCCCCAAGCAGTCAGCTCCGTAGAGAAGCTCAACGCTGCCGCCTGAGTCCTCGAAGCGATCGGACCTGGGCCGATGCTGCCTGACGGTCGCTCCTCACCACCACTCGACTGCCGAGCCAGAGTGTCCGGGCGTTGAAGCGAAAGGTGGGTGGAAAGCGGCTCTCTGATCCCACCAGCCGCGTTGTGTCACTGACCGACGCCGGTGTGGCGTTGCGCCGAGAGCTGGCACCAGTTCCCCGGTCCTACGAGTTCACGAGGATTCACCGATGAGTTTGCCTGCGGTGTTGAGTCTGTACTGGCGTGACTACTCCTGCCGACGAGCGGCTCGAAGAGTTCAGCACGCCCAAGCAGCAACCGGAGGCTGATCATGCGTGAGGTGGTCTTGTACATGTCGATGTCGCTGGACGGATTCGTGGCCAGTGATCGTGAGCACCCGGGGGTGGCGATCGCGGACGCCGAGGTGAAGCAGTGGAAGCTGGAGCAGATCAGCAAGGCGGGGGCCCACCTGATGGGCCGCAAAACTTATCAGGAGATGTCATCGTATTGGCCCGAGTCCGACGACGCCTATGCCGCACCGATGAACAACATCCCGAAGGTCGTGTTCTCCTCGACTCTCGATGACGCCGAGGCGACCTGGCCGGTGACTCGGGTCGCCCGCGGCGACCTCGCCGCGGAGATCGCGGCCACCAAAGCCGAACCCGGGGCGGACGTAATTGTGTGGGGCGGAGCCGGCTTCGCCGGTGCGCTGGCCGCAGACGACCTGATCGATGAGTATCGCCTGCTCGTACAGCCGATGGTGCTGGGCCGCGGTCAGGCCCTCTTCGACAAGTTGCCCACCTCGCGGCATCTGGACCTGATCGCCTCGACACCGTTCCCCAGCGGCATCGTCGTGCAGATCTATCGACCCAAGCAGAACTGACGAGAGGTAGAGCATGGGCAAGGTGCAGGCGCAGGCGATCATGTCCCTGGACGGATACGTCGCCAAGCAGGACAACACGATTGGCCGGTTGTTCGACTGGTTGCAGAACGGCGAGGTCGAGATCCCGACCCCCGCGGGGGACTTCGCCGCCCATCTGAACCCGGCCAGCGTCGAGCACTGGAAGAGCTGGTGCTCCTCCCTGGGTGCACTGGTCTGCGGGCGGGAGCTGTTCGACGTGGCCGAGGGTTGGCAGGGTCGCCACACTTTGGACGTGCCCGTCGTCGTCGTGACCCACCAGATCCCGGCGGAGTGGGTCGAGGAACATCCGGACGCGCCGTTCACCTTCGTCACCGACGGCGTGGGGGTCGCTATTGCGCGAGCGCAGGAGATCGCCGGTGACCGCGTCGTCAGCGTCAGCGGGGGCACCATCGCCCGCCAGGCCCTGGAGCTGGGGCTGCTCGACGAAGTAGCGGTGGACCTGGTGCCGGTCGTCATGGGCGAGGGCAACCGGCCGTTCTTCGGCCAGCTGACCACCCACGATGTCCTGCTCGACAACCCGACGACCTGCGTTCAAGGCGACCGCGTCACCCACCTCGTCTTCCCCGTGAGTCGCTGACCGTACGCCGGTCACCTCTCCGAGCCGGCCGTTACGTCGCCGGGGTCATCGGGCCACTGCCAGCGGGGTACCTCGCGCAACGGGTGCAGCTCCTCATCGGTCCTGGCGTGGGAGTTCTGCACGGCCACCCGCGAACCGAACTCGACATGAGACCGCAGAGCTTCTCGAAATCCGGGGTCAGCCGGCAGGTCCGCGGTGTCCGCTGCGGCCAGATACAGCTCGACGAATCGGCGTCGCTGCGGTTCAGCGATGCGCAGGCCTCGATGGACGTCGATGAGGTGAGCGAACCCGCCCAGCCGCCGGCTGAACGTGTCCGGGCCCCCAAAGGCCTCGGCATCAAAGGCGGCGAGATGGTCGACGTGCTCCGGTCTGCCAGTGCCAAAGAGCGGCTGCAGGACCGGATCGGCGAGAACAGAGGCGTAGAAGGCGTCGATGAACCGCCTCAGCCCCTCAGTGCCACCTGCGTGCTCGAACAGGGTTTCGTCTTCGGTAGGGGTCACAGCTGTCTCCTGCCTGTGGGTAGCGCGTCCGGTTCTGGCGAGACGCTTCGTCTCGTCAGGATGCAGCCGTCGACCACGAATGTCAAGACGGTACGGTTCGTCTTGTGCCTGAGCCGAGAGAGACTCCCCGGAGAAGATCAGCTACCTCCCGTCAGGCCGTCCTGGACGCGACGTATGCGCTCGTGCGAGAGAGCGGTCTCGGCGCGCTAACCGTTGAGGGGATCGCTCGACGGGCCGGAGTAGGCAAGCAAACGATCTACCGGTGGTGGCCGAACAAGACTGAGGTCGCGGTTGAGGCCTTCGTTGACCAGGCGATGGTCGAGGTCGACTTCCCCGACACCGGTGACATCACCGCCGATCTCCGTGACGTGTTGAGGCAATCGGCTGCCGTCTTGTCGGGTACGAACTTCGGACCATTCGCCGCCGCCTTCTTGGGCGAAGCCGCCCGTGATCCACAGGCGGCGGAGTCGGTGCACGCAGCTCTCTTCGGGCCAGTCCGGTCCCGCTATCGGGACCGGGTAGCGCAGGCTCGAAGGGCCGGTCAGATTGCCGATTCCTGTTCCGACGACGACTTTCTCGACTTGGCGTTCGGACCGCTCTGGTTCCGGCTGCTCACCAATCCCGCCGGTGTCACTCCCCACTTCGGAACCGTGATCGCCGACCTGCTCACACGGGGCCCGGCAGCCTCGGCGGGACCGACCTCTCACCACGGCTGCGCACAGCAGAGGGAAGGTCCGGAGGCTGATCGTGAATCGTCTCGATGAGGCACGGGAGGGCGAGCTCGCGGACTACTGGACAGGTTCCGGCAGGGGCGACCGACGCGGGGTCAGCGGTGAGGCTCTCGGCGGACGTGCTACCCCGCGGAGGCGGTCAGTGGCGCAGTCGTCGGTTGACCGCTTCGGCCGACAGTTCTCGATCGACGACCAGCCTGGTCAATCCGACGACGGCGGCACGGTGGCCTAGGGTGCCGAGCTGCAGCTGGAGGTGGCGGGTGGCGCGGGGGAGGCACAGCCGGTAGAGGGTCTCCCGGATTCCGGTGAGCAGCGGCGCGGAGGCCAGCGCCCCGCCGACGAGGAGGACCTCCGGGTTGAGCACGCAGACGAGGCCGGCGAGAACCTGGCCGATCTGGCGGCCCGCCTCCTGGGTCAGCCGGCTTGCGTCGGGGTCCCCGGCCTGCAGCAGCTCGCCGACCTCCAGCCCGTGGGTCACCGGGCGTCCCAGCTCCGCCAGTTGGTGCGCTACCGCGCTGCCGCTGGCCAGCGCGGCCAGGCAGCCGTGTGCTCCGCACTGGCACAGCAGGGCTGAGGTCGGGTCGACCTTCACGTGACCGATGTCTCCGGCTCCGCCGTCCGCTCCGGCGTAGGAGTGGCCGCCGAGGACGATCCCGGCCCCGATGCCGGTGGACACCTTGACCAGGCAGAGGGTCTGGGTTCCCTCATAGCCTGCCGCGAATTCGCCCACCGCGGCTGCGTCTGCGTCGTTCGCGGTGTGGACGACCACGCCGCTGAGTGCGCCGGAGAGGTGGTCGGCAACCGGGTAACCGTCCCAGCCGGGCATGATCGGCGGCTGGTTGGGTCGGAACGTGACGGGGTCGATCGGCCCGGGCAGGCTCAGTCCGACCCCGGTGAGCGCCGAGGGGCTGCTGCCGTGCTCGTTCAAGAGCCGGGCCAGTCCGTCGCCTAGTGCGTCCAGCACCGGGACCGGCCCGTCGATGATCTCGACGCGCAGGCTCTCCTCGGCAAGGACGCTGCCGTTGAGGTCGGTGACGGCGAGTTGGGCGTGGGTGGTATCGACGGCCGCGACCGCGACCAGCGAGTGCCGGTGGTTGAAGACCAGGCTGCGGCTGCGTCGGCCGCCGGTCGGCCCCGTGGTCTGTCCCTCGACGATGAGCTGCGCCCCGAGCAGCGCGTCGACCCGCTGCGCCACCGTGAGCCTGGACAGGCCCGTGGCGTCAACGACGTCTCGCCGGGTGTGGGCACGACCGCGGCGGACAAGGTCGAGCACGTCGCCGGGTCCGGTGACCATGGCCGTCATTCTGCCGCCTTTACGCACCCGGACACCATGGTCGCTCGATCCAACACCACACTTATGATTGACAAACCTCCAACTTAGGGCAAGTCTACATGCATAAGTTCGGTAAGCCCTTCAGGAGGTCACCGGTGTCAGCGCTCACGTCACGGACCCGCGGCCTGCTCACCGTGCTGTGCGTAGGGGTGCTGGTCTCGCTGTCGGGCTGCGTCCAAGGCGATGTCCGCAACACGAGCCCGAACAGCATCAAGGTCTGGATCGAGGAGGACCTGCCGGACCGCGTCGCCGCGACTCAGCGGATCGTCGACGCCTTCACGACCTCGACCGGGATTTCCGTCCAGCTGGTTGCTGTCGCGGAGGACCAGTTCAATCAGCTGCTGCTGTCTTCCGCCGCGGCCGGCACCCTGCCCGACGTAGTCGGCGGCGTCCCCCTCGGCCAGGTACGCACGATGTCGTCGAACGAACTGATCGACACGGCCGCCACCACCCAAGTCGTCGACTCCCTCGGCCGTGGCACGTTTACTTCCACCGCGCTCGACCTGACCCGGGCCGGCGCCAGCCAGTTGTCGGTGCCCAGCGAGGCGTGGACGCAGTTGCTGCTCTATCGCAAGGACCTGTTCGACGCCGCCGGACTGCCGGCGCCGACCACGTACGCCGCAGTGCAGAAAGCAGCGCAGACTCTGAACTCCCCCGAACGTGCGGGGTTCATCGGTGCGACCGTGGCCGGCGACAGCTTCACCGAGCAGACGTTCGAGTACTGGGCGTTGGCCAACGGGTGCCAACTCGTCGACAACGCCGGGCAGGTGTCGTTCGACAGCCCGCAGTGCGTCGAGGCGCTGCGCTCGTACGCGCAGCTGGTCCGCGACGACGGTCCTCCCGGCGCCCAGGACGTGGACACCACGCGCGCGTCGTACTTCGCCGGCAGGTCGGCGATGACGATCTGGTCGACATTCATCCTCGACGAGCTGGCCGGGCTGCGCGATGACGCCAAGCCGTCCTGCCCTCAGTGCCAGGGTGACCCGACGTTCCTGTCCAAAAATACCGGTGTGGTGACCGCACTCCAAGGACCCGACGGTGCCAGCCCGACGGTTTACGGTGAGGTGACGTCCTGGGTGCTGACGGCGGCGTCCTCGCCTTCGCCGGCGCAACGGTTCGTCGAGTACATGCTGACCGACGGATACCTGCCCTGGATTGCGATCGCGCCGGAGGGCAAGGTGCCGGTGCGGACCGGCACGGCCGCGGACCAGCGCCGCTACACCGACAGATGGTCCACGCTCGACGTCGGTGTCGACTCGCGTGCTCCGCTCTCGAAGTTCTACCCCCCGGCCGTCATCGACGAGGTGACCAAGGGCCCGAACGAGTTGTCCCGGTGGGCCATCCCGCAGGGGCAGGGCGATCTGCTCGGCGCTCTGCAGGGCGAGCAACCGGTGGCCGAGGCGGTCAACCAAGTCTCCAACGGCACCGACCCGCGGCAGGCGGCCAAGGACGCTTCCGACACCATCGTCTCGATCCAGGAGTCGCTGCAGTGACCGCCCTCAGCCAGCCCGCCCCGAGCGAAACCCCCCGTCGTGCGCCGGAGTCCCCGCGACGCGGCTCGGCCCGCGTCCGCGAGGATCGACGGACCGGCTACACCCTGATCGCACCTACGGCTGTCATCGTGTTGGTGATGGTCGTGCTGCCGATCCTGTGGACGGTCTCGCTCGCCTTCCAGCACGTCCGCCTGATCAACCTGCGCCAGACCGGCTTCTTCGGCAGCTACACGATGGACAATTTCGCGGCCGTGTTGACCTCCCCCGGTTTCGGGACGGCGCTGGTCAACACGATGGTCTACTCGGTCGGCGGCACGTTCGGGGCAATCGTGGTCGGGTTGATCGCCGCGCTGGTGCTGCGTCGTCCGTTCCGCGGCCGCGGGATCGTCCGGGCGGCGCTGCTGCTGCCCTACGTCGCCCCGATCGTGGCGGCGACGTTCGTGTGGAAGACGCTGCTGAACCCGGAGTTCGGCGCGGTCAACACGTGGGGGACCACGCTGCTGGGTTGGGACCAGCCGGTCGCCTTCCTGACCTCGGGCGAGAGCGCCTCACTGGGCGGCGTGCAGCTGCCGGTGACCACCGCGATGCTGACCGTCGTCGTGTTCGAGGCCTGGCGGTCCTTCCCGTTCGCCTTCTTGTTCCTCACCGCTCGGATGGAGGCCATCCCGGCTGTCCTCGACGAGGCCGCCGAGGTCGACGGCGCGAGCCCGCTGCAACGGTTTTGGCATATCGTGCTCCCGCAGCTGCTGCCGACCATCGCGGTGTTGACGGTCCTGCGTTTCATCTGGACGTTCAACGACTTCGACGCCATCTACCTGCTCACCGGGGGCGGCTCGGGCACCCAGGTCGTGGCCGTCCGGGTCTACGACTTCCTGATCTCGCGCGGGAACATCGGGACGGCGGCGGCCCAAGCCCTCGTGCTCGCGGTCATCCTCGCCGTCCTGGTCACCGTCTATCTCAAGCTGTTCGGACGTTCGGAGGAGGGTGCATGAGCACCGCAACGACAACGCGACCGGTTGGCAGGTCTCGCCAAAGTCCGGGTGGGCGGGCCGGCACCGGGTCCCGGCGCGGAGTCAGCCGGGAGACCGTCGAGCGGCGCATCCTCGCCGTCTTGCGACCGATCGTGATCGTGCTGCTCCTGCTGGCGGCGGTCTTTCCCTTCTACTACATGGTCGTGCTGTCGTTCCGGCCGCTCGACGCCGTGCTGCAGGACCCCGGGGCGCTCTGGCCCAAGGCCGGCGAGATCGACCTCTCTACGTACGCGTCAGTGCTCACCTCGGTCGACAACGGCGGCCAGGGGTTCCTTACCTTCCTCCGCAACAGCCTGGGCGTGTCGCTCGGCACCGTCGCCTTGACCCTGCTGGTCTCACTTCCCGGGGCGTACGCGGTCAGTCGGCTCGAATTCTTCGGCCGCCGACAGGTCTCGGCGGTGTTCCTCGGGGTCTACTTCTTCCCCGCAATCTTGTTGGCCATCCCGCTGTTCTCCTTCTACAGCCAAATCGGGCTACGGGGCTCATTGGTCGGCCTGATGATCGTCTACGTGGCCCAGACCGCAGCCGTCTCGATCTACACGCTGCGGAACTACTTCGACACCATCCCGGCCAGCCTCGAGGAAGCCGCGGCCGTCGACGGGTGCACGCGTTTGCAGGCGATGCGGCGGATCAGCCTGCCGCTGGCCCTGCCGGCCGTCGTCTCCAACGCCTTGTTCATCTTCATGATCGCCTGGAACGAGTTCCTGTTCGCCCTGCTCTTCTTGATCGAGGACCGGGACCGCTGGACGGTCTCGCTCGGACTCTCCCAGCTCTCCGGAAGCATCGAAGTCCCCACCACAGTGCTGATGGCGGGTTCGGTGATCCTCACCCTCCCGATCGTCGTACTGTTCTTCCTCAGCGAGCGCTGGCTGGCCGGCGGCCTCACCGCCGGCGCCGAAAAGGGCTGACCCCCGACGACAGCGCCCCGACCCGCTCCATCCGCCCCGCTGCCCAAGAAGGGCCCGTGCCCCAGACCGTCGCGTTCACCGGCCCCCGTGAGGTCGCCCTCCTCGATCTCGAGGCGCAGCCGGTCGAGCCCGGAACGGTGCGGGTGCGCACCTGGTACTCGGGCGTCTCGGCCGGTACCGAACTCACCGCTTACCGCGGCACCAACCCCTACCTCGCCGGGACTTGGGACCCCTCGGCGCGGATGTTCGTCCCGGGCGGGGCGAGCTTTACCTACCCGCTCGAGGGCTGGGGCTACTCGGAGGTGGGCGAGGTCGTAGAGGTTGCCGACGGCGTCTCGGACTGGTCGGCCGGCCAGGTGGTCTACGGGATCTGGGGGCACCGTAGCGAGGCCGTCGTGCCCGTCGCGCGACTACGCGGCACTCTGGCCCCCGCTGACGCGTTGACCGGCTGCTTCGCCCGGGTCGGCGCGGTGGCCCTCAACGCCGTCCTCGCCGCCCCAGTCGTCCTGGGCGATCGGGTGGCCGTGTTCGGCCAAGGGGTGATCGGTCTCATCGCGACCCGGCTGGCCGTCCTCGGCGGCGCCGAGGTCGCGGCGGTCGACGCCGTGCCCGAGCGCCTCGACCGGGCCCTGGGCCTGGGTGCCGCCAGCACGGTCGACGCCCGGATCGAGGGCGGTGCCGGTGCGGCCGTGCGCCGGTGGGCCGGGAACGGGGTCGACAGTGCGATCGAGCTCAGCGGCGCCGTAACCGCCCTACATCAGGCGGTGCGCAGCGTGGCCGTCGACGGGACCGTCGTCGCCTCGGGTTTCTACCAGGGCGGGGCGGAGTCACTGCGCCTCGGCGAGGAGTTCCACCACAACCGGGTACGGATCGTCGCGAGCCAGATCTCCGGGACGCCGTTGACCCTCGGCGCCCGCTGGGACCCGACCCGGCTCGTCGTCACCGTGATGGGCCTGATCGCCGTCGGCCGCCTGGACGTACTGCCTCTGGTGACCGACCTGGTCGACGCCGGCGACGCCGCCGCGATCTTTGAGCGTCTCGACCGCGGCGACCCAACCATCCTGCAGGCCGTACTGCGTTTCCCGGCGGCGCCCCTGGGCGGTACCGACGGCGCCGGCCCGTGACCGAGCTCCTCGCCGGCCTGCCCGACACCGGACCTCGCTTCCCGGCCGACCGGTCGGGGGTGGCGATCCTCGGCGCGGGAACTATCGCGCAGACCGCTCACCTGCCGGCGTACGAGCAGCACGGGGTCGGGGTGAGCGGGGTGTGGAGCCGGCACGCCCACCGCACCGAGAACATCCGCGAACGCTTCCCGTCGGTGGGCCGGGTCTACGTCACCGCCGAGGAACTGCTCGCCGACCCCGAGGTTCGCTTCGTCGACCTGGCGACCGGGCCGGAGGACCGCTTGCGCTGGATCGAGCGGGCGGTGGAGGCCGGCAAGCACGTGCTGGCGCAAAAGCCGCTGGTCAGCACCCCGGACGACCTGGCTGCGCTGCCGGCGGTCCTCGCCCGCGCCGACGCCGCAGGCGTCCGGATCGCGGTCAACCACAACGGGCGCTGGGCCCCGGCCTGGCGGCTGACCTCGTTGTTGCTGCGGCGCGGCGACCTCGGCGAGGTCGTCGGGGTCACCCACCTCCTGGACAAGCCGCTGCCGCCGCTGGTAGGTACACCGTTCGACGACGTCGGCCACATGCTGCTGACCGACTACCTGCTGCACTGGGTCGACGTCACCCGGACCTGGCTCGCCACCGCCCCGGACGGTCGCGGCGAGGTGGTGAGCGTCCGGGCGGTCGACTCGCGGCTGCCCGGGCAGCCACCGGCTGCGAAGAACCCCTGGTCGGCGGACGTCGAACTCGGCACCGCGGGCGGTGCCACCGCGAGCGTGCGTGTTGTCGGAGACGTGGTGGCCAGCGCGCCGGCCTGCCCCTTCTGGGTGCACGGCACCAACGGCACCCTGCGGGGCAGCGTGCTCGGCGGTTCCGACCGCCTCACCCTCGACTCCGGGGGTGGGACCGCCGACCTGCCGCTGCATGGCACCTGGTTCGTCGACGGTTTCGCCGCCGCTCTGGGCGAACTGATGTGTGCGGTGGCGCAGGACCGCCAGCCCGAGAACTCCGCGGCCGATGCGGCCCGCTCCGCCGCCCTGGTGCTCGCTGCCGCGGCCTCGGCCGACGCCGGGGGTGCGCCGGTTCAGGTCCGGCGACCGGGTCCGGGGGCCAGGGTATGACGTTCGCCGTCGTCGACGAGGTGCGCGTCGGGCCCGGGGCCCGCGTCTACACGGAGGGCTGGCAGAGCTGGAGCCCGGCGACCTGGCACGACCCCGGGGCGGCTGCGTTACGGCCCGAGCACGCGTGGCAGCACACGATGCGCTTCCGGCCGGGCTCCCCGCTGCCGGAGCGCGGGCTCCAGGCCGAGGGCCTGCTGGTCGTCGAACCCGGCGGGGAAGCACCGGTCCGCTCCTACGTCGCCACCTCACCGACCGACGTGTCGTCGCTGCGCTGCGTGCTGACCGGCGACCTTGTCGAGGTGGTCGCTGACGGACCGGTGCAGGTTGCGTTCGCTCCCGACTCGATCGCCGCCCTGGCCGGCGCGGCCGCCTCGATCGGGTGGGCGCCCGCTCAGGTTCGGCGGGCGCCGACGGTCTGGTGCTCCTGGTACCGGTACTTCGACCAGGTCACCGCGGCCGACGTGCTGGAGAACCTCAACGGTTTCACCGTCCACGACCTGCCCGTCGACGTCGTGCAGATCGACGACGGCTGGAGCCGCGGGCTCGGTGAGGACCTTGCCCCCACAGCGGCCTTCGGTGACCTCGCCGACCTGGTCGGCCGGATCCGGGCCTCGGGCCGCCGCGCCGGGCTCTGGCTCGCCCCGTTCCTGGTGGGCACGGCGACCACCCTCGCTGCGAGCCACCCCGACTGGCTGGTCGGCGACGCCGGGCACAACTGGGGGCAGGACCTGCGCGGCCTCGATCTCACCCACCCCGGGGTGCAGGACCTCCTGCGCAAGCACCTCAGCCGGGTTGTCGCGCTGGGCGTGGACTACCTCAAGCTCGACTTCCTCTACGGCGGCGCCGTCCCCGGAACGCGGCACACCGGTGCGAGCCCGGTCGAGGCGTACCGGACCGGGCTGGAGTTCGTACGCGAGACGGTCGGCCCCGACGTCTACCTCGTCGGGTGCGGGGCGCCGCTGTTGCCCAGCGTCGGCCTGGTCGAGGCGATGCGAACTTCGCCGGACACGTTCCACCAGGGCGGCGAGGGCGGGTCGCGTGGGCTGCGGGGCCTGATGTCGATGCTCGCCCGCACCTGGCAGCACGGGCGGCTGTGGACCTGCGACCCCGACTGCCTGGTGGCCAGGCCCTCCTACGACCTCCGCCGACCGTGGGCGGCCGCCCTACGCCAGTACGGCGGTCTGCGCAGCGTGAGCGACCGAGTCGCCGAGCTGGACGACTGGGGACTGGCCACCACCCGCGAGCTGCTGCGCGATGTCGTCTCGCCGACCCCCTTCGCCGTCGAGGCCCTGGCTCGGGCGGCGGGCCTGGCCGGTTCCCTCGTCGGTGAGCAGCGAGCCCACCAGGACCTGATCGAATGAGTGGTGACCTGGCCAGACGGCTCGCGCCGCTGGTCGAGCGGCTGTACCCGGCCGAAGCCGAGCACGTCACCCGGCGGCTCGTGGTGTTGGCCCGGGAGCACGCGGAACGACTGGCCCGGCGCCGCGTCCGGCCCCTCGACGAGCGTACGGCCGTCCTGATCGCGTACGGTGACACGCTGAGCCGACCCGGTGAGGCGCCGCTGTCGACGTTGCGCGAGCTGCTCTCCGACCGGGTCGGCGACGTGGTGACCGACGTGCACCTGCTGCCGATGTACCCGTGGACCTCCGACGACGGCTTCGGGGTGGTCGACCACCGACGAATCGACCCCGCACTGGGCAGCTGGGACGACGTGGCACGGCTGGCCCGCGAGCGCACCGTGTGGTTCGACTTCGTCGCCAACCACACCTCCAGCGCGAGCCCCTGGTTCCGCGGCTGGCTCGCCGGCGCGCCGGGACAGGCGGGCTTCTACCTGGCTCAAGACGCCGGATTCGACACCGCACAGGTCGTACGCCCCCGGACGACGCCCCTGTTCACGACCTTCGCGCGACCGGACGGTCCACCCGTGGCGGCGTGGACGACGTTCGGACCCGACCAGGTCGACGTCGATGTGCGCACACCGGCGGTGCTGCTGGAGCTGACCGACATCCTGCTCGGCTACCTCGGTCTCGGGGCGGGGGCGGTGCGCCTCGACGCCATCGGCTTCCTCTGGAAGGAGTCGGGCACCACCTGCCTGCACCTGCCGCAGACCCATACCGTCATCCAGGTGTGGCGCGCTCTGCTGGACGAGGTTGCGCCCGGAGCCCTGCTGCTCACCGAAACGAATGTCCCGCACGCGCAGAACGTCTCCTACTTCGGCGACGGCTCCAACGAAGCCAACCTCGTTTACCAGTTCGCCCTGCCACCGCTGGTCCTGCACGCCTTCGTGAGCGGCTCGACCGCCCGGCTGCAGACCTGGGCAGGCGGAATCGGGCCGGTCAGCCCGACCGCCACCTGGTTCAACTTCTTGGCCAGTCACGACGGGATCGGGTTACGCCCGACCGAGGGCATCCTCGACGACACCGAACGCGACGCCCTCGTCGCCCGGGTACTGACGCACGGCGGCCGCGTTGGCCTCTCCCGCGGACCCGACGGCCGCGAGAGCGTCTACGAGCTGAACCTGACCTACCTCGACGCGCTCTGCACGCCGGCCGAGGCCGCTGACCCGGCCGTGCTCGTGGCCAAGGGACTCGCCGCGCACAGCATCCTGCTCACCGTGGTAGGCGTACCCGCGGTCTACATCCACTCGCTGCTCGGCACGCCTCCGGACCTGCGCGGGATGCAAGTGAGCGGAATCAATCGCCGGGTCAACCGTCCGACGCTCGATGCCGACGCCTTGGCGCTCGACCTGGTCGCCGACCCGCGGCGAGCCGGGATGTTCGGCGGCTTGCGCCGGCTACTCGGTGTCCGACGTGCGCAGCCGGCTCTGTCCCCGTTCGCTGCGCAGCAGGCGCTCGACCTCGACGACCGCGTGTTCGCCGTGCGACGGACGGGCGGCGGCCAGACTCTGGTGTGTGTGACCAACGTGACCTCGCAGACGGTGACCCTGCCGGCGGTATCCGGGTTCGACGTGGTCAGCGGCGAAGGGGCCGAGACGCTGAAGCTCGGACCCTACGGCTTCGCCTGGATCCAGACCGCTGGCCGTTCCGGCAAAACTTCGTGTTGGCCGGCGACGAGGGCGAGGGTGTCACCCAAGCCATCGCCCGCTACCGAGAAGACGGCGATCTCCGCTCCTTCTTCGACCTCATCGAGGGGATCGAACCCCTACGGCGCGCACGAGCGGCGCGGTTCCGGTCGGCAAGAGCCCAGGGGGAATGACCCTGGCTCCGAACGGCCCGCTTGAACGGCTGGTCGAGCACCGCCCAGGTGAGTCGATCACACCTGGCCACGATGCACCGGAACAGGTCAATGACGGTTTGTGACGCAGAGGAGAAAGATCGAGTTGAACGCGCTAAGGGACCGAGCTGTTGGCTGCCTGGCCGGCGGTGCTGTGGGTGACGCCCTGGGTGGGCCGACTGAGGGGTGGACCCCCCAGCAGATAGCAGAAAGGTACGGCGGGCCGGTGACGGGGATAGTCGGCCCGTACTTCACGAACTGGCGCGATGCACGTCCCATCGCCCCGTTCCACAACGGAGACGGACGGATCACCGACGACACCTTGATGATGCTCGCCCTGGTACGTGCCTACGCCAAGGTAAGGGACCACCTCGACGCCTACGCTGTGGCCGACCAGCTGGAGCCGGAGCTGAGAGAGACCAAGGTCTGGATCCCCGAGCTGGAACTGGAAGCGCCGCTCATCCAGCGGCTGTTCCTCGCCGAGAAGTGGCTGGCACTCCGGCTCCACCACGCACACGTTGATCCTCGAGAGGCCGGAGTTGGCAACATCGTCAATTGTGGCGCGGCCATGTACATGGCACCTGTGGGCGTGCTGAACGCGGGAAACCCAGACGCGGCCTACGCCGAAGCGGTCGCAGTGGCGGGAGCACATCAATCCAGCTACGGTCGGGAAGCCGCCGGCGTATTTGCCGCTGCTGTGGCGGAGGCAATGTCGCTGGAGGCAACCGTCGACTCAATTGTGGCAACCTGTCTGCGTCTGGCGAAGGATGGCACCGCCGCGGCAATTGACGCCGTCTGCTCAGCCGCCAAGGGGGCCGGGCACTGGTCCGATGCCTGGCCGATCCTGCGAACAGCAATTCGACCTTTTGATCTGGTCAGTGATGCATTCACGCCCACCGGGCTCGCCGCCCACCGACCCAGCCGGTTGCACGCAATCGAAGAGCTGCCGGTCGCACTCGGCATGTTCGTGTTGGCGGAGGGCCGCTACGGAGACACCGTTCTCGGTGGGGTCAACTATGGCCGCGACTCAGATTCGATAGCCAACATGGGCGGAGCGATCGCCGGGGCGTTTGGTGGGCTAGACGTGGTGCCAGCGGACTGGCTAACCGGCGTGGGTGAGGGCAGTCGGCTCGACTTGATCGGTCCGGGTGAGTCGATGGCCGAGCTTGCGGTCGAGGTATTCGCCAAAGACCAACAGCGCCGCGAGGAACATCGCAAGGCATTCGAGGCCCTCACCCGATTCGTCGAAGCGCCTAAATGGCCCTCACGGCCTCGATGACAAACCTCTGCCGGCCGTTTGGTCAGGAAGGATCGAGCGCAGGGCCCGGGAGCCGAGCAGGTTCAGCACCCGGCCGTACGAGCCGGGCAGGGCCCGTACGAGCAGATCCGGCAGCCGGGCGGTGGCGCCGATCAGCACCCGGGGCCGGCGCCGTTGGACGCCGTTCAGGATGGCCTCGGCGGCTCGTTCGGGCGGGATCCGCAGCAGCCGGGCGATGCTGGCCCGGCCGGCGTTGATCGCGTCGGCGTCGGCGCCGCTGCCGACCCGGGCGTCGACGGCGATCCGGGTGTTGATCCCACCCGGATGGACACAGGTCACCCCGACCCGCTCGGCCAGTTCGGCCCGGAGGGCCTCGGTGAAGCCGCGGACGGCGAACTTGCTGGCCGCGTACGCGGTCTGGGTCGGCGGCGCCAGCAGCCCGAAGACGCTGGAGACGTTGACCAGGTGCGAGCCCGGATGGCTGAGCAGCACCGGCAGCAGGCCGTGAGTGAGCGAGACCACGGCGCGGAAGTTCACCTCGGTCAGCCATTCGAACTCGGCCAGGCTGAGCTGCTCGAAGGTGCCGGCCAGGGCCACGCCGGCGTTGTTGACCAGCAGCGTCGTCTCGGGGTGGTCGGTGGCCAGCCGCGCCCCGAGGGCGACGGTGCCGTCGTGCTCGGACAGGTCGGCGACCACGGTCTCGACCCTCAGCGCACGGTGCTCGCGGCGCACCGGGTCGGCGATCATGCTCAGCCGGTCCTCGGCCCGGTCGACCAGGACCAGGTGGCTGCCGCGGGCGGCAAGTCCGCGGGCCAGGGCCGCGCCGATCCCACTGCCCGCCCCGGTCACGACCGCCGTGCCGCCGACGAAGACGTAGCCGATCACGCGGTCGCCTTCTGCCGAACCCGGGCGCTGCCCCCGGTCCTCGGCTCGATCGGGGCGGCGAAACGGACTCCGTCGGTCAGCCGCCCGAATCGCAGCAGCAGCACATCGATCAGGTAGTTCTGCGGCATCCGCCACGGCCGCCGCGGTCCCTGCCGGGGCAACCGGTCCGCCCCGCGGAGCACGTAGCCGGCCTGCAGGTCGATCAACGGTCTTAGCCCGGCCGGATCGAGGTCGGCCGGCGGCTCGGGGGTGACGCTGCCCAGGTCGTGCCGGTCGAGGTAGCGCAGCAGCCGGGTCACGTACGTCGCGATCAGGTCCGCCCGCAGCGTCCAGGAAGCGTTCACGTAGCCGATGGTCAGGGCGAGGTTCGGCACCCCGGACAGCATCATCCCCTTGTACGAGACGGTCCGGGGCACGTCGACGTCCCGCCCGTCGACGGTCAGCATCATCCCGCCGGCCACCAGCAGTTCCAATCCGGTGGCGGTGACGACCACGTCGGCGGCCAGCTCCCGGCCCGAGGCCAAGAGCACCCCGCCCGGGGTGAGGCGCCGAACCGCGTCGGTGACGATCTCGGCCCGGCCGGCGCGGACCGCGGCGAACAGGTCACCGTCGGGGCTGACGCACAACCGCTGGTCCCACGGGTCGTAACGCGGCGACAGGTGGGTGTCTAGATCGAAGTCGTCGGGCAGTTGCGCCGCCGCCGCCCGGCGCAACGCGCCGCGGACGAACTCCGGCCGCCGACGGCTGAGGGCGTACGTGAGCATCTGCATGCCCGCGTTCTTGGCCCGGACCACGCGGGCCGCGACCCGGTCCGGCAGCCGGCCGAACAGCCGCCGGGCCAACGGGTCCTCGCTGGGCAGGGTCGCGATGAAGCTGGGGGAGCGCTGCACCATGCTGACCTGGGCTCCCTGCGCGGCGAGGGCCGGAACCAGGGTGACCGCGGTGGCGCCGCTGCCGATCACCACCACCCGGGTTGCGGCGACGTCGAGATCGGCCGGCCAGTGCTGTGGGTGGATCAGCCGGCCGGCGAAGTCCTGCTCGCCGGTGAACCTCGGCCGGTGGCCGTGGTCGTAGCGGTAGTAGCCCGAGCAGACCGAAACGAAACGGGCACTGACGGTCCGGATCTGCTGGTCGTGCTGGACGGTCAGCCGCCATCGCTGGCTATCGCTGGACCAGTCCGCGGCCAGCACCCGGTGCCCGAAACGGACGAGCCGGTCCACCCCGTACGCGTGCGCAGTTTCGCAGACGTAGTCACGGATCGCGGCGCCCTCGGCGATGCCGGTGAGCCGGCGCCAGGGCGCGAAGGCGTAACCGAGGGTGAACATGTCGGAGTCCGAGCGCACGCCGGGGTAGCGGAACAGGTCCCAGGTGCCGCCGATGCTGTCGCGGGCCTCGAGGACGGACACCGATAGCTCCGGGGTATCGCGGCGAAGGTGGCAGGCCGCGCCGACCCCGGACAGCCCTGCCCCGACGACCACGACGTCGTACTCCTCCTCGGCCCCGCACTCCCTCTCGGTGAGGTTCGGTCCGGTCTCCGGCTCGGTCATCGCTCCATCCTGGCACCGCAAGGAAGCCCGGGGCCGGCTGGCAGGATGGCCTCATGGCCAAGTCGAGAAACGCCGGTCGCGGTGCGGGGGTCGTGCGGACGTCGTTGGTGATCAGCTCGGTGGTGGGCGTCGTCCTCGGGCTGGTCGCGCTGTTCTGGCCGGGCGCGACGTTGATCACCATCGCCACCATCTTCGGCATTGCGTTGATCGTCGCCGGCCTGTTCCGGGTGGTGTGGGCGCTGGCCGACTCCGCCCTGAGCAACACCGCCCGACTCGCGCTCGGTGTGCTGGGTCTGATCGTGCTCGCCGCCGGCGTGCTCGCGCTGTTCCGGCCGGTCGCGACGTTGATCTTCATCGCGATCCTGATCGGCGTGAGCTGGATTCTCAGCGGGATCCGCGATCTGGTCTTCGGGATCCGCGACGCCGACGGGGCCTACCGCTGGCTGGCCGTCGTGGCCGGTGCGGTCTCGGTTATCGGTGGCATCGTCATTGTCGTGCTGCCGCTGACCGCACTGGCGGCGTTTACTCAGGTGGCGGCGATTCTGCTGGTGCTGGTCAGCCTGGCCACCCTGCTCACGTTGCCGCTGCGGTCCAAGACAGCCCGCTGACCCTGCTCGCCAGTCCCGCGCCCCGCCCAACTCCCGCGCTGCCCGCCCCGTTCGAGCGAAAGTGGTCAGAGAAGACCACCGAACGGCCGAATCAAGGGTCGTTTCTGACCACTTTCCTGAGGTGGTCCGGCTTCGCGCCTGAGGTGGTCCGGCTTCGCCTCAGGCGGTCGGGTCCTGCTTGAGTTCGACGACCACGGCGTACGAGCCGGCACCTACCAGCCGGCAGGGGGTCGGCTCGCCCCCGTTCATCATCAGCGCACTAATCGCGCCACTGGTCTCGTCGAATTCGACGTCGGACACCTCGCCGAGCTCGTCGCCACCCACCGACAGCACGCGCTTGCCAAGGACCCGGTGCGCCTTGTCCGACCACCGGGCAACGTCCTCGCCGGCCTCGCGAATGGCGTCGGGGCCGGTCACCGTGACCGCGTCAGCACCGAAGGCGTGCAGATCGGCCCAGCGCAGCGTGTCCGCTTTACCCTCGGTCTTCTTCAGCTGCAGCGCGAGCACCCGAGACTGTCGGCCGTCGACGACGAAACTCCCGATCCGGCCCAGGGTCGCCGCGGTGGAGGTGCTGACGACCTTGCGGCCCTTCGCGTCACTGAAGCGGGTCACGACTCGCCCTCCAGATGGGCCCGGAACTGCTCGACGGCGGCACCGAAACCGGCCAGATCGTGCCGGACGAACTTCGTGGCCGCGGTCGGCACAATCAGGTGCTCACCAGAGACCGCCATAGTGGCGGGCAACGGGATGAGCATGCTGTCGTCGGCACTGGCGGAGGCGATCTCGTAGCCAACGACGTCACATTCTTGGCCGCGTTCCTCTCCGACCTGAACGATCACGTCGACTACCTCGCCGAGATCGGTCCCATCGTCGGTCAGTACTCGGTCGCCGAGAACGTTCGCGTTCGACCCGCCGCTGACCGCGGCGTGCTCCACCACCGCCTGCTGGGACTCCAACACGTCGGCGTCGGCGATCATCACCGCCTCGTTGCCCAGCGCGGAGACGTTGGACCAGGCCAGTGCCTGCTTGAGCGGGCCGGAGAACAACCCCCGGCCGGCCAGCGTGAAACCGCCTACTGCGCCCTGACCGGCGGTATAGATGATGTCCTTGACCTGGGCCACGTCCTCACCGGCCAGGGTGACCACCGGCCGGCGGGTGATCTCCGAGGTCCGCATCAGCCGGCTCACGCGTGACCGCCGGACCCGCTGGAGCTACCGCTGCGACCGGACCTACCGCGGCCGGCACCGCCCTTGGGATTTACGATCACGCCGCCGCGGCGCCGCCGGGCCTGCACGGCCAGCACCACTCCGACGACGATCAGCACCACCACCACGGCGATGATCAACCAGCCCCACCACTCCACGGGGTCACCCTTTCGCCAGACCCCGCCGTACGCGGGGAGGCCAACCCTAGTGCTTCTGCGGTGGCCTCGACGTCATGGTCGTCAACTTGTGCGAAGCAGCAACCAAACCGTGTCCGCGAGATCAGCCCGCGACCTCCTGGGGGAACTCGTAGCGGGCTCCGGCCAGGATCGACCCAGACCTTGTCGGCATCGCCGAGGTCGGCGCCGTATCTGTCGTTTAACGCCTTAATCAGCTCCGTCAGCTTGTCCAGTACCGGTTCGGCCTGGCCCTTGGCAACGCAACTTCGATTCCGTCGCGCGGCACTGAGTTGAGACGCCGTCGTGAACGGTTCATGCTCTCGCCTGCTGGTCGCCGCGGCGTCCGGGTTAGAGCCCGTCCTCGGTGAGTAGGCGCCGGGCGGCACTGGAAAAGCCAGGCACACCAGCGCGGCCCAGGGCAATCAGCACGTCTTCAACATCCAGCGGCGGCCGCCGCGTCGCCGCAGCCTGTTCGGTGAGGACATCCAACATGGTCGCGCTTGACAGGTCGAGCTGGTCGAGGAGGAAGTCCTCAGCCGAGAGCGCGGCAAGCCCGAGCGGACGCAGACACTTCTCGGGAAAGTCCTTAAGATTTGCGGTCACGATGACATCGGCGTGGGCTCCGAGTGCTGCGGCCAGGACGTGCTCGTCGTCTGGGTCGGGCAGACCGAGCACCACCGGAGACAATGGTTCTGCACTGACACTTGCGTCGGGGAAGGCTCGATCCCTCTCACGTAGCCGGTAGTCAACTCGTGAGCGGGCCAGGTCTGGGTGGACCCTCAGCATGACCCGTTGGACCTCAGCTAGCACCGTGGGCGACCAGGACGGTCGAAAGAGCCCGTGCTCCGCGGTCCGCAGAAGGGTGTCGCTGAGGGCGACCGGCACGAGGACGCAGGCGTCGAAAAACGCTGTGAACATCAGCTCCTGGCCGACCGCACCTCGTCCAACGCTTCGCGATACACGTCTGCGCTCGCCTCGTAGAGACCGTCCGCCACAGCTTGCCGGGTTAGATCGTCGAGCCGAGCAGCGGTGCGCTGCCGACGGCTGTCTTGGAAGGCCAACACGTCGTCGAGACGCAGGAGTCGATGGCGACGCGGCTGCTCGTACGGGATTTCTCCGTCTTCGAGCAACTTGATCAGGGTAGGCCGCGAGACACCGATCATCTCGGCAGCCTGGGTCGTCGTCAAGCGAAGCGAGAGCGGTGTGACCGTGATAGCCCGCCCCCGGCTCATCGCCTCCGCAACCTCGCGGAGCACCTTGAGGACCTGGCCGGGGATCTCGGTGGTCACGCCGTCGGGTGCGACGAGGCGGGCGCCCTGATCATGGTCGTTGAGGAAGGCGGAGAGGGGCTCGAGCGTGCTGGGGTCGCTGGGCGGGAAAACTGTCTCCGCGTCGAACCGTTCCCGCCGCGAACGCTCCTCGGCCCTTGACGACATACCTCAATAGTTCCGCCAAAACGTAAGAAACGCAAGTACCGGACCGGAGTCGCAGATCGTTTACGGGAGCCGACCGCTAGGCTGCCGCCACGACCTCGGACCCAGGAACCCGGTGTGACTCCGGGACGGTCCCGCCACTGTGAGCCCGTACGCGGGTGAGTCAGGAACTGCCCGGCGTCGCGACCTGTCCCTACCTCCGGGGCGCGGACCCCGGCGAGGAGCCCCCGTGCCACGGATCGCCCTGCTCTCTACTTCCGACACCGACTTGTTGACCGCGCGGGCCTGTGGCGCCGATTACGTGCTGGCCAATCCGGGGCGCGCGTCCCACCAGGAGGTCGGCGCGAGCTTCGAGGGTGCCGACCTTGTCCTGGCCCGGATTCTCGGCTCGCCCCGCGACCTGTGCAGCGGCTTTGCCCGGATTAAGGCGACCGGGATCCCGATGGTCGTGCTCGGTGGTGAGCAGACCCCCGACGCCGCACTAATGGAGATGTCCAGCGTGCCCATCGGGGTCTGCGCAGAGGCGCACCGCTACCTTGCCCAGGGCGGCCCGGCGAACCTGCGCTCCTTGCACGCGTTTCTCTCCGACACCGTGCTGCTCACCGGCAAGGGCTTCGACCCACCCGCCGAGCAACCGGTCTGGGGGGAGCTGCCGCGACCTGACCCCCAAAGCCAACCTCTTCGAGGCCCTTCGACAGGCTCAGGGGGCGTGGCGGTGGAAGGGCAAAGCCGACCTCTTCGAGGCCCTTCGACAGGCTCAGGGGGCGTTGGGTTGGGCTCTGGGGGTGTTGGGTTGGGCTCTGGGGGTGTTGGGTTGGGCTCTGGGGGCGTTGGGTTGGGCTCAGGGGGCGTTGGGTTGGGCTCTGGGGTTGTTGATTCTTCGGTCGTCGGCGGCGATTGCGGCATGACGCCCCCTGAGCTTGTCGAGACGCCCCCTGAGCTTGTCGAAGGGCCTCGAAGAGGTTGGCTCCCGGGTGGCTCCCCGACGGTCCGGCCGCGGGTGGCGATCTTGTTCTACCGGGCCCAGTTCACCGCCGGGAACACGGCGTACGTCACCGCCCTGGCCGACGCGGTCGATCGCGCCGGAGGCGTGGGGGTGCCGGTCTTCGCGGCCTCGCTGCGGGACGCGCCGGACGAGCTGATTGAGCACCTAGGCACCTGCGACGCGTTGATCACCACCGTTCTCGCCGCCGGCGGCACCCGGCCGGCGAACGCCTCGGCCGGCCAGGACGACGAGGGCTGGGACGTCCGTCGGCTGGCCGCGCTGGACATCCCGATCCTGCAGGGGATGTGCCTGACCACGAGCCGAGCGGATTGGGCCGACGCCGACGAGGGCTTGTCCCCGCTGGACGTGGCCACCCAGGTCGCGGTACCCGAGTTCGACGGCCGGATCATCACCGTGCCGTTCTCGTTCAAGGAGATCGACGCCGACGGGCTGCCGCACTACGTGCCCGACCACGAACGCTGCGCCCGGGTCGCGCAGATCGCGGTCAACCACGCCCGGCTGCGGCACCTGGCCCCGAGCGAACGCAAGATCGCCATCGTGTTGTCGGCCTACCCGACCAAACACTCCCGGATCGGCAACGCCGTTGGTCTGGACACGCCCGTGTCGGTGATTCGGCTGCTCCGGGCGTTGCGGGAGGAGGGCTACGACCTGGGTCAGCCGGGCGAGATCCCGGGCACCGGCGAGTTGCCCGAAGTTGAGGGCGAGCACGCCGACACCACCGCCGGCAACGCGCTGATCCACGCCCTGATCGACGCCGGCGGGCAGGACCCGGAGTGGCTGACCAGCGACCAGCTCGCCGGCCAGCGGGTCCGGATCCCCGCCGCCGAATATCGGCGCTGGTTGGCCGACTTGCCCACCGACCTGGTCGAACACGTCACCCGCACCTGGGGCGAGGCGCCCGGCGAGCTGTTCGTGGACCGTACCCACAGCCCGGACGGGGAGATCGTGGCCGCGACCCTGCAGGCCGGCAACGTGGTGATCCTGGTCCAGCCGCCGCGCGGATTCGGGGAGAACCCGATCGCCATCTACCACGACCCGGATCTGGCGCCCACCCACCACTACCTGGCCGTCTACCGCTGGATCGAGCGTGAATTCGGCGCCCACGCGGTCGTGCACGTCGGCAAGCACGGCAACCTGGAGTGGCTGCCGGGCAAGAACATCGGCATGTCCGCCTCCTGCGGCACCGACGCCGCGCTGGGGTCGCTGCCGCTGGTCTACCCGTTCCTGGTCAACGACCCCGGCGAGGGCACCCAGGCCAAGCGCCGTGCGCACGCCACCGTGATCGACCACCTGGTGCCGCCGATGGCGCGGGCGGAGGCGTACGGCGACATCGCCCGACTCGAGCAGCTGCTGGACGAGTACGGCACGGTCTCGGCGATGGACCCAGCTAAGGCGCCGGCCCTGCGCGGGGAGATTTGGACCTTGGTCCAGGCCGCGCAGATGGATCACGACCTCGGTCTGGACGGCCGTCCCGACGACGAAGTCTTCGACGACTTCGTGCTGCACGTCGACGGCTGGCTGTGCGAGATCAAGGACGTCCAGATCCGGGACGGGCTGCATATCCTCGGCCAGGCCCCGACCGGTGAGGACCGGATCAACCTGGTCCTGGCCGTGCTCCGGGCCAACCAGGTCTTTGCCGGCCAGGTCGACGGGGTGCCGGGACTTCGCGTGGCCCTCGGCCTGGACGAAGGCACCTACCGCACCACGTCCCCCGAGCTGGGCAGCATGTCCCCCGAGCTGGGCAGCATGTCCCCTGAGCTTGTCGAAGGGCGCCCTTCGACAAGCTCAGGGATCGTCGATTCGACAAGCTCAGGGATCGTCGATTCGACCAGCTCATCGATCGTGGATCGGGTCGAGGCGCAGGCCCGGGCCCTGGTTGTCGCGGTTGACGCCGCGGGATGGGACGAGGATCGCGTGGACGCGATCGTGCTCGACCAGCTCGGGGAGCCGAACGCCGGCGTCAGCGCGTCGCTGGCCTTCGCCTGCCGCGAGGTGGTCCCGCGGCTGGCCCGGACCACCGACGAGCTGGCACACACCCTGCACGCCTTGGCCGGCGGCTACGTTCCGGCGGGTCCGTCCGGGTCACCGTTGCGCGGACTGGTCAACACCCTCCCGACCGGACGCAACTTCTACTCTGTCGACCCCAAGGCAGTGCCGTCGCGACTGGCTTATCAGACCGGGCAGGCGATGGCGGAGTCACTGCTGCAGCGCTACCTGGACGAGACCGGGGAGTATCCGGCCTCGGTCGGGCTGTCGGTGTGGGGGACCTCGGCGATGCGGACCAGCGGTGACGACGTGGCCGAGGTGCTGGCGTTGCTCGGCGTGCTGCCGCGCTGGGACGAGGCTTCGCGCCGGGTGATCGGCCTGGAACCGGTGCCGTTGGCCGAGCTGGGCCGGCCCCGGATCGACGTCACGGTGCGGATATCCGGATTCTTCCGCGACGCCTTCCCGCACGTGGTGGCCATGCTCGACGACGCCGTCGCGTTGGTCGCCGGGCTGGAGGAGAGGGAGGAGGACAACTACGTCCGCCGGCACACCGCCCGCGACCTCGCCACCCACGGCGACCGGCGGCGGGCCACCACCCGGATCTTCGGGTCCAAGCCCGGCTCGTACGGTGCGGGTCTGCTGCCGCTGATCGAGTCCGGCAACTGGCGCGACGACTCCGACCTGGCCGAGGTCTACACCGCCTGGGGCGGCTTCGCCTACGGCCGGGACCTGGACGGGGTCGCGGCCCGCGACGACATGGAGGCCAATTACAAGCGGATCGCGGTGGCGGCCAAGAACATCGACACCCGCGAACACGACATCGCCGATTCCGACGACTACTTCCAGTACCACGGCGGGATGGTCGCCACCGTCCGCGCGCTGACCGGTGCGGACCCGAAGGCGTACGTGGGGGACAGCACCACCCCCGACGCGGTCCGGACCCGGACCCTGACCGAAGAGACGGCTCGGGTATTCCGCTCCCGGGTGGTCAACCCGCGCTGGATCGCCGCGATGCGCCAGCACGGCTACAAGGGGGCCTTCGAGCTGGCGGCGACGGTGGACTACCTGTTCGGCTTCGACGCCACCACCGGGGTCGTCCCGGACTGGATGTACGCCCAGCTCGCGCAGACCTACGTGCTGGACAAGGAGAACCAGGACTTCTTGAAACACGCCAACCCGTGGGCGCTGCACGCGATGGTGGAGAAGCTGAACGAGGCCGCCGACCGCGGCCTGTGGGCGCAGCCCGATCCGGAGCTGATGGACTCGTTGCAGCAGGTGTACCTCGACGTCGAGGGGGACCTGGAGGACCGGGTGTCGTGAGTCGCGACCCGGGAGAGCTGGACGAGGCCACGCTCGCCTTCTTGGTCGAGCGGCACCTGGCCACCCTGACCCAGGTGCGCAGAGACGGCAATCCGCACGTGGTACCGGTCGGCTTCACCTACGAGGCCACGACCGGTCTGGCCCGGGTGATCACCAGCGGGACGTCGGTCAAGGCTAAGCTCGCCGCTCGCCCCGGCGCGCTGGCTGCGCTGTGCCAGGTGGACGGTCGCCGCTGGCTCACCCTCAGCGGCGCGGTGCGCGTCGAGCGCGATCCCGACGCGGTGGCCGATGCCGAGCGGCGCTATGCCCAGCGCTACCGCCAACCCCGGGAGAACCCGCGGCGCGTCGTCCTCGTCGTCGAGGTCGACCGGGTCATGGGGCACGGCTGATTCTTGCCCCTCCGGTCGCTGCTCGGGTCGGCTCGGGCCGGGCAGAGGCGGTTCACGATGTGGGGTCGGGTGGGTATCTCTACCTTTTCTCCGCCTGAGACCGCACCACGGCCGGTGCGGTCGTCAACGAAAGGACCTTCCGTGCGTTTCCGCGCTCTGCCCGCCCTCGCCGCCGCAGCGACCCGCAGTCTCGTTGCTGGGTGTTCGGAGTCGGCTTCGGCGCCACCGGACGCTTCGCCGGCAGCGACCTCTGCTCCAGCGGCTCCCGCCGAGCCTCCAGCGTCCGCGTCCAGCGACACCTCCGCCTCCGCCGAGCCCAGCCCGTCCTCGAGCGCGAACGGCGACGATGTTGTGGCCAATCCGCCCAAGAAGACCTGGAAGGACGCCCTGAAGGCCGCCAAGAAGGAGTTTCCCGGAGACGTCTCCGAGATTGAGCTTGAGTCCGAAGAGGGCAGCGGACTGGAGTGGAAAATCGAATTGAAGTCGTCCAAGACCGAATAAACCGTGGAGTACCCCGCCGACACGTTGGACAAGATTTCCGACGAGCGGGACGACCTCGGCGATCACGCCCCCGAAGAGCGCAGGAAGACCTTCGATCCCTCCTCCGTGATCGACGTGAAGAAGGCGGCAGATAAGGCCCGGCAGCGCAAGGACGGCACCATCACCAAGTGGAACATCGAGGGCAAGGACACCGGTCGCATTCAGTACGAGTTTGATATCCGTCCGGCCGGTGCGTCCGCTGACGCCGAGAACGCGGAGATCCAGACCGACGCCAAGGACGGGTCGGTCATTAAGGACTCCTGATCCGGCCTGTTCCCCGACGTCTCCTGCCGCGTCATCGTCGACGTTGGCTGCTTAATGGTGGAGCACGCGGGCGGCGTCGCGAGCGAACAGGCTGATGTCTGGTCGACGTCATGGCCGTCGATGATCAGCTCTAGCGTCGCCGGTTCGGTGTTGTAGTTGCGGACGTTCGCCTCGATCTGCTCGGGCGTGGCGAACCTCGGGCCAAGCCGGCCCGCGAGGGCCACGACGTCAACCGCGTCCTTGGCGCGTTGAGCGGTCAGCTTCGTGGCGAGCAGGAAGCCCTCGCTGGCGCTAGTGACGCGAGGGCCGGGGTGCACCCGGCCGGTCGAGGACTCCTTCGAGCGGGGCACCTCCGAATCACAGCCTGATTGAGCCACCTCCCCGGCAGACCGTAACGGAGTTGAATCCCAGCTCGATCACTTGTAGAGCACCGTAACCGTGCTGCCCCGGCGCGCCGAGGTGCCACCCGAGGGGGTCTGAGTGTCGACCACCCGTTGCGGGCCCGGGCTACTACCAGCTGCCGTTGCTAACTGAAGCGACGTCCCTGCGACGACGCTTTGAGCATTAGCTTCGGTCAAGGACGTTAGATTTGGGATATCTACCATCCCGAAAGCTGCATCGAGGACGTCACGCCTCGCGCTGTCGGCATCCTTGGAGGAGAAGTAGTAGGCAACGGCAGCGCCGACGCTAGCAACCAAGCCACCGATGAGGAGGTTGCGCACGTCCTCGTCAGGCAAGGCGAAGGAGAAGGCGGTGAGGATGACCAGCGAACTCACGAGGATGAGTGCGATCCAGCTGCGCACGACAGTTGACGCTGACGCGCTCGAGTCCTGCTTTTGACGTGCAAACAGCAGAAGAACGCCAGTAAGGATGATTACGACTCCCAGCAGGACCGCCAGAACAAGGAGTCGTTCCCAAGTCAACTTTGAAGCGTCGCTCACATTCAACTCCGATCAGTTCCGGTTGTCTGATTCGTTCTGCTCTGTCCGAGGTTTCTTGCTCCTGCTAACCCCAGACGTTTGATCGCCTGTTGCCTGGTGATTCTGCGGCCGACGTTGCGCGCCAGCCGCCGACGCGACTTGGTTCATATTGGTTTTCTCTTGACCCACCCTGCACTGACCCTGCTGCAGCGTTCGATCCCGCGCCATACGTAGAACTGCGTATGGACCAAGCAGCGTGACAGGTCGAGCGTGATGCGCACGACGTCGCGGCCCGGCGAGGATCGCTCAGGGCGCCATTGATCAGCTCAATCGCAGGGGGACGGCTTATGTCAGCAGATGTCCGGGACAGATTGCTCGCCCACAAGTCTGCCCTTGAACTCTTCGGCGTCATGGACGTGGCGTCGCTTCCTACGATGACGTTGACCGGTGAGGTCATGGTCAATCCGGCCGGCGGGCTGACATCGTCCCGCCTCAGCGACCTGTACGTCAGCGATACGGTCGTCGCCTCAAGCTGGCGGCCCGCTGCCGACGGTTCGGACGGCTGGCACGAGGTCCGTGACACTCGGGTCCGGGTGTTGGGCGCAGAGGTTTCCCCCGTACCTCTGCCGTTGCCATCTTCGTACTGGGCCGCGCAGGAGATCCACCTCGCACCCGGCACTGTAGTGCTGCTGCCGTACACGGCGTCTTATCTGACCGTGCTGTGCGAGCGGCTGGTGATTGGCGACGGCGTCGTTTTCACCTGGCAGCGCCCGCCGCTGCCGATCCCGGCGGACCTGACTGGGCCTGCACCCCGCCCGGGCCGACCCGACCAGATGCCGGACGGGAGCTTCGGCGCTCAGGGGGAGGCCGGGTGGAGCGGCGGCGGCGGAAACCGTGGTGCCCAAGGAGCAGGCGGCCCGCAGATCGAGCTCTGGGCTCTCACCATGTTGGGGCGGCCAGCCTTCGACGTCCGGGGACAGGACGGCGGTCAGGGCGGGCGTGGACAACCAGGAGGAGGTGGCGGCCGGGGCGGTCGGGGGCAGCCCTCGCACTCAACGTTGGTTGACTGCCGCCGCGGGCCGGGCTATGGCGGGCGTGGAGGAAACGGTGGTCAGGGTGGGCCGGGCGGTGCCGGCGGCGACGGCGGTACGGGAGGAAAGGTGCGGCTCTTCATGCCGTCTACTGCACTTGCGCCATACCTGTCCGCGGGGTTCGTCGTAGAGGTATCCGGCGGCGCCACCGGTCGTGGTGGTGATCCGGGAGCAGGCGGACAGCAGGGCCAGGGTGGAGAGCCCGGCCGTGCGAGCGGCAGGTGCCGAGCCGCGCCGGACCGCCGGGGCGAGGACGGCGATCGCGGGCTGGACGGTCCTGTCGGGACTCCCGGTCACGCCGGCGCAGCCCGGGCCGACGCCATCCAACTGGCAGATATCGACGCCGCGGAGTTCCGACGAGCTCTCACAGCGCCCGCCATCACACACGTGGAGCCGGAAGCCGCATCAGTCGGGGACCATGTGGTGCTCTCCGGCTTAAGGTTCCTCCCCGACGACGAGCTGTTGGTGAACGGAGAGTCGACGCCGTACACCTCCATCGCCGACACCATGCTCCAGTTCGTCGTGCCAGAGACCTGGGGCGGCACGGCCGAGATCCGTCTGCGGCAGACCGACACCACCCTGTCCAACCCGGCCGGCCTGCTCGTCCTACCCATCCTGACTGGTTCCGACCCGACCGACCGGATTGTCCCTGGTAATCGAGTGGCGCTCATGGGCTCGGGATTTGCCCGCGACATGCGGGTATACGTCGACGGGGAGGAGATGCACGGCGTGTCTGTCGCGTCACCGGGCCGGCTGGACTTCACGGTGAGGCGACCAGCAGCTGTTCGCCGCGACGCCGTCGCTGAGGTGGTCGATGTGTCGGTGACTCTGCCCACCGGCCAACGTAGCCCAGGCTCGGTGCGTCTCGCGCTGGACACCTACCGGATTGCGGTCCTCGGCGACTCTGTCGCCTGGGGTCAGGGCCTCCGGGAGGACAACCGAACCTCGACCCTTGTCGCTCGGTCCCTGGACGAGCGGTGGGCTGGCTCCCGGGGGGTGTACGTCGATTCGCGAGCGCACTCAGGGGCACCGATCGGAGTCAGGATTGCTGAGGAGCTGTCGTCTCTACCAGGCGAGGTGCCGACAAGCTTCCCCACGATTCTGCAGCAGGTCGCAGGGTTTACCGAGGACCCGGACGGAGTCGACCTCGTGCTGATCTCCGGAGGAATCAACGACATCAACGTGAGGACGATCCTTAATCCGATGCGGGACCGAACGAAGCTCCTGCAGAGCATCGAGCGAGCGTGCCGGGATGACATGACCGTCCTCCTGGAACGAACGCTCGCCAAATTTAGCGCCGCGAAGGTCGTGGTGACTGGATACTTCCCCATCGTGTCGAAGCACAGCGATCTCTCGCTCGTCCAATACCTCATGGTGGCCATGACGGCGTTTACGAAGTCCTTCACGCCTGCGTTGTTGTGGGCAAACCTCGACAGGCTCTTCGAGCAATGCGCGTTGGTGCACGAAAGGATGAACGAGGGTCTGCAGGCCGCGGTCGATGCCGTGGCCGTTACACACCCGGGACCTCGCCGCGTGGGCCTTGCCGCCCCGCCGTTCACCTCGGCCAATGCGGCTTTGGCTCCCGATGCGTGGTTGTTCGGGCTGCGATTGATCGCGGATCCGTTGGGTCTCAACTTCGGCCCCGAGGACGACCCTGAGGTTGCAGGCCCCCGCGCCGCAGCGTGCGCCATTGCTGCCCAGCAGGGTCGCACCGAGCTTCAGCTCTGCAAGGTCGCATCCGTGGGACACCCGAACCCTGTCGGCGCCGGCCACTACGCCCGGGCGGTCGTCGCGCAACTCGAGGTTCTGGAATCCGAGTCGCCGTCCAACTCCCAGATCTCGTTCGAACTTCTACAGGCTTAAGAGAGGCAAGGTTCAGCAGGCCCCACCCAACACCTGCACCGCTGAGACGCGGTTGTTGACCCCCATCTTCTCGTAGGCATGCTCCAAGTGCTTGGCGACCGTAGCTGGAGCTATGCGCAGGCGACGGGCGATCTGGCCATTCGTCAAGCCCGCCGCCAGCAGCTCGAGCACCTCGTACTCCCGCGCACTGAGCAGTGCCGAACCCGTCCCGGCCGTGGTGAAGACCTTGTCCGGACGTCCCAGGACCGCCCTCCCGACTACAGGGACCGATCGATAGGCCTGGTACCCCACCGACCCGAGGTAGGCGGTGCGCAGAGCCGAGCGCACGTGCGGACGGACCAGTGCCATCAGCTCGCGCTCGGTTTCGCTATAGGCGGGGTTTCCCCTCGCCACCGAGACTGCTCGTACCGCCGGGTGTCTCGCTGCCAGAACGTCGGTCATCTGGTGATCGGCGCCCATCTGCCGGTGAGACACGCTGTAGACGGCGCTCGAACGCCACTGCCGCGGACTGAGGAAGTCCAATAGGGTAACTGGTGCCGCCGGTAGTGCTGAGGTGAACCGCTTGACGAACGGGTGTTGTTCCATCACCGTGCTGTAACTGTCGATGTTGACGAGGAATAGCTCGATGGGCCAGAAGACGTCAATCTCCTCCAGTTTGCCGAGATCGACATGGTGGTATACGGCCATGTCCGAGGACAGCAGTCGTGCGAGCCCCGGTAGCAACAATGTCTCGACGTCGCGGAACGTGTGCACCTCAAGTAGCTGCTCGGCGTAATCCAGCGCAACGCGAAGCTGTATAGACCGCAATATCGCCATGTCATCTCCGGCCGGTCGTCCCAGGAAAGAGTAGAACTTGACGTTGAAGCCCGCAAACCCCTCCGACGCACAATGCATACGCCACCGCCGACTCCTTCACTACGAGGGTCGTGACCCGCAGCACCGCGGCGCCGCCTGCGGTGTTTCGCTGTTCTCGTCGCCCGAGCAGCCTGCCCTGAGCTGAGCTGAGCGGGTAGCGGCGGCCTGAACGGGTAGCGGTCCTGCGTCGCCAGATCGAAAAAGGACGATCGAGCAGCTGGCGGGCCATCGAGCAGAATCTGGTTACGCGCTTGCAGCGCGAGGGCGAGGTGGTCGCGACCTCAGAACAGCATCCGCCAGATTAATGCGGTCTCACTTCTCGGCACGTATTCGCGCATGACGTCAGCCGTGATCGGCGACGACAACAAGTCCCAAGCGGTTGCGACACCAAAGCGTGATCGAGCCGGCGGGCCGAACGAGGAACGGCGCGGACAGGTTTGGTGGCCTCAGCGGCCTACGTCGAGAGTCGCCGCGCGCAAAGGCTCAGAGCCCGAGCGAAACTGGCCTGCGGTAGGCCGCTCATCGCGTCAGCGTGCGGAGAAGCAGCCAGACTTGAGCTGGCTGATGTATGTCCTTCCTGTCAAGTGGGCATGGGTCGGCCGGTCGCCAAGTTGGGTACTAGGCGACTGGTCCGGGTCTTCCTTGCTGCGTCGTTGTCTGTGGCTGGCGTGTCGAAGCGACGCGCGGTCAGACTGATATGCGCGGTTGGTTGCCGCAGGACGGGCTGGTCGGCTGGAACGCAACCACTGGTCTTGGGAGCGGACGTGACCACAAGATGATCATCAAATTGATCATGAAAGTGGCTGTTCATAGCTAGCTCGTGGGTCGTTCCTTGCACGGCAGCCACGGCCGGTGATGGAGAGTTCTTGGGGGCTGTTACTCGAGACTGACGCCCGCGGCAACCTCGTCCCCGACGCGAGCCACGCGGCCACCGCCGTGGAGGCAGGTGCGACGTGGGTGAGCTTCGACCGGGACTTCGCGCGTGTCGCCGGCTTGCCTTGGCGTACGACGTGACCCGTCGCGTTCAGGCAGGGCCGTCGTCGGGCAGGGTCGTCGATCAACGAGGACGGCCGGCGACGGCCAGCAGTGACCGGGCCGGTCGGCTCGGGCGCTGACCGCGCGCCCACACCGCGTGCAGAGTCCGGCACAGATCAGCCCCGGTGACTCCGACCTCCACCAGCCGGCCGGCGGCCAGGTCGTCGCTGACCGCCAGGACGCTGAGCACGGCCGGGCCGGCGCCGGCGGCCACGGCCGAGCGGACCGCGGCGGAGGTGGACAACTCCAACAGCGGTGCCGCGGCCGGCCCGGCGTCGGCCAAAGCGGTTTCCATCGCCGTCCGGGTGCCCGACAGCGGCTCGCGCTGGACCAGCCGGGTCGCCACCAGTTCAGCCGCCTCGATCCGGCGCCGCCGCCGGGTCCAGGGATGCCCGGGGGGAGCCACGACCACCAACCGGTCCTGTCCGATCGGTTGCCGGTCCAGGTCGGTGGACACGGTCGGCCCCTCCACGAAACCGAGGTCGGCCTCGCCGTTCAAAATGGCCCGTTCGACCTGGGCGGAGTTCATCGCGGCCAGGCTGACCACCGTGTCGGGCTGTTCGGCGGAAAGCGCGACCAGCCAGCCCGGCAGCAGGTGCTCGGCCACCGTCATACTCGCCGCTACCCGGAGCCGGTGCTCGCTATCGGCGCGCAGCGAGGCGATGCCGGCGTCGAGGACCTCGGCCGCGTCCAGCACCTCCCGGGCCCAGTCGGCGAGCAGCGCCCCGGCCGGGGTGAGCGATGACCCCCGGGCGCCCCGTTCGACCAGGGCGAACCCGACCAGCCGTTCCATCCCGCGGATCCGCGCGGTCACCGCGGGTTGGCTGAGCCGGTGGGCCACGCCAGCCTTCCCCAAACTGCCGGTCGCGGCCACCTCGAGCAGCAGGGCGAGGCTGTCCAGGTCGGGTACTCGAGCGAGAGACATCACCTCACTCTATGGCGACCCATCAGGGAGTTGGATGGATCCATCACACCGGGAGGTCTACTGACCGGCGCTGGTCCGCGCGAAGCTTGGATCCTGTCACTCCCCGACCCGATCAGGACTCGCCACCGATGACCTCCACCGTTCGTGCCGTCCTCGCCGAGCACGGCCCGCGTAGTCGCTGCCGACCCGACTGCGATCTGGCCTCCTTCGACGTCCGCCACCTGTTCGGCCACCGGGGGCCGGACGGTGTCCGGCGAGGTTCGCCCATGCCGGGGCTGGTCGCGGTGGCCGGGGCGACGGTGCTCGCCTTCGCGATCGCGCGGTTCGTGCCGGCGATTAACGCCGCCACGGTCGCAGTGGTCCTCGGGGTCGTCGCCGCCAACGCCGGCCTGCACCGACCTGTGCTGCACGCCGGCACCCACGTGGCCTCGCACCGACTGCTGCGAATCGCGGTGGTGCTGCTGGGCCTGCAGCTGGGGCTGAGCCAGCTGCGGTCCCTCGGGCTGAACGGGTTGGCCATCGTCCTGGCTACGGTCACGGTCACCTTCTTCGGCACCCAGTTGCTCGGTCGGTTACTGCGACTGAGCCGCGCCCGGTCCCTACTGATCGCCACCGGCTTCTCGATCTGCGGGGCGTCAGCGGTGGCGGCGATGACCGACGTGGCCGACGGCGACGAGGACGACACCGCGGTCGCGATTGCGCTGGTCACGCTGTGCGGCAGTCTGGCCATCGTCGTACTGCCGTTGCTCCAGGCGCCGCTCGGGCTCGACGCGTCGGCGTTCGGCAGTTGGGTCGGCGCCAGCGTGCACGACGTCGGTCAGACCGTGGCCACCGCCAACCGGGTGGACGGTGCCCTGACCAGCGCAGTGGTGGTCAAACTCAGCCGGGTGGTCCTGCTGGCGCCGCTGGTGGCCGCGGTGGGGCTTGCCGCCCGTCGCCGGACGGGTACCAGCGCCACCCGGACCCGCCGGACCCCGATCCTGCCGCTGTTCGTGGTCGGCTTCCTGGCCGCGATCGCCCTGACCAGCACCGGCTGGCTGCCCGAGTCGGTGCTGGCCGGCGCCAAGGACGTCCAGGAAGTGCTCTTGGTGGCTGCGCTGGCCGGCCTCGGGACCACGATCAGGTTCTCCACCCTGCGCCGGACCGGGGGCCGGGCCCTGATCCTCGGCCTGGCCTCCTGGGTCCTGGTCGCCGCCACCGCGTACGCCGGCGTCTTGCTGCTCGGCCGCTAAGCCGGTTCCCCCCGCTCACCACCCGGCCCCTCTGCGCCCCCGCCCGCCGCCGGTTTCCCACGTTAACGTGGGAAACCGACACTTACCGGAGGAAGTTGCGTGGGGTAAGTGCCAGTTTCCTACGGGAAGCAGGGGCAGCTCAGCCGGTTTCCTGCAGGACCGTGGAGGCTGCGTCAGCCGGTTTCGTGTGGGAAGTAGAGGGCAGGTCAGCCGGGCCGGAGCAGGTAGGTATCCAGCACCCAGCCCCGTACGGCCCGAAGTTCGCGTCGCCTCCGGGCAATCTCGGCCAGCACGTCGGCCAGCCGACCCGCAATCAAGCACTCGTCGGATAACCCGAGCTGCGCGCCCCAGTAGATCGTCAGGTCCGGGTACGCCTCGACCAGCCCGCCGCAGATAAGGTCGCCGTCGAGCATGACGACCACGTCGCCCAGGGCCGGGTCGTATTCCGCTAGCAGCCGACGGCCGGTGGTGAGGTGTACCGGCTGCCCGACCCGGTTGAGCACCAGGGCGTGCCGAGCGGCCAGCAGCGACACACTGCTGATCCCGGGTACGACGCTGAGCTCGAGCTCGATCCCGAGGGCCCGGACGGATTCCACCACCCGAATGGTCGAGTCGTACAGCGACGGATCGCCCCAGACCAGGAAGCCGACCGTGCCGGACGTCCCCACCTCGCGCTCGATCACTTCGGCGTAACGGCGGGCCCGGGCGTCGTGCCAGCGCCTCACCGCGACCGCGTACGCCTCGGCATCCCGGTTCCGGTCCGGGCCGCGCTCGGGGTCGGGCACCTCGACCATCCGGTAGTCGTGCTCGATGACCGCAGCGCACAGTGCACTCCGCAGGCCGACCAGGTCGTGCTTGGCCGGCCCCTTGTCCGCGACCAGGAACACGTCGACCTGATTCAGGGCGGCCACGGCCTCACCGGTGAGCTGGGCCGGGTCGCCGCTGCCGATGCCGACGATGAAGACCCGGACGCTCACGGCGTCGCCCGCTCGAACCGGCCGGCCACCCGGGTACCGCGCAGCAGTAGGCCCAGATCGAGGTGCTCGTCCACCGCGTCGGCCAGGGTCTCGATCATCGCCTCCCGGCGCTCGCCGTAACCCGGCGCTCCGGGTCGGGGCCGCCAGTTCGAGCCGCTGGCCGCGGCAACCTCAGTCAGCCAAGCCCGCCGGAAACGGTCGTTCTCAAGGGCGCCATGCCACATCGTGCCCCACACCGACCCGTGCCGCCAGCCGTCCAGGAAGGGCTCGGACCCTTCGACAAGCTCAGGGGGCGTGGTGGGGTTGGGCCCTTCGACAGGCTCAGGCCCTTCGACAAGCTCAGGCCCTTCGACAGGCTCAGGGGGCGTCGCGGGCTCAGGCCCTTCGACAGGCTCAGGGAGCGTGGCGACGCCGTGGTGGATCTCGTAGGCCTGGACGTGCTGCCCGCGCCAGGTGCCCGACGGCCGGCCCAGGATCTTGTCCTCGCCGAACACCACTTGGGTCGGCAGCAGGCCCAACCCGGCCACTGCCCCCGCGCCGGATTCGACGTCGTCCTCGATCCGCTCGGCCAGCATCTGGTAGCCCCCGCAGACCCCCAGCACGGGTGCATCCCGATGGCCGCGATCAATCAGGGCGCCGGCCAATCCGGTCTGGCGCAGCCAGGCCAGATCGCTGACCGTGGACCGCGACCCCGGCAGAACGGCCAGGTCGGCGCCGGCGACGACGTCGCGGTCGGCGGTCACCAGCACCTGCACACCCGGCTCCGCGGCCAACGCGTCGACGTCGGTGACGTTGGAGACCCGCGGCAGCGCGATCACCGCGACCCGGAGCGTGTCGCGGTCCTGATCGGGGAGAATCGAGCGCCGCCAGCGGCCGACCTCGAGGGTGTCCTCGGCGTCCAACCAGACCCCGTCCAGCCAGGGCAGCACCCCGGCGAACGGAACGTTGATCCGAGCGGTGAGCTCGTCCAGGCCGGGAGCCAACACATCGGGATCACCACGGAACTTGTTCACCACAAAGGCGGAGATTGTCGCCCGGTCGTCGGGTTCCAGCAGACCCACCGTCCCGTACAGCGCCGCGAACACCCCGCCACGGTCGATGTCGCCGACCACCGCCACCGGCAGGTCAAAACGCCGGGCCAGGCCGAGATTGACGTAGTCCCCGGCCCGCAGATTGATCTCGGCGGGGGAGCCGGCCCCCTCACAGACCACCAGGTCCACGGTCTGGCTCAGCTCTTCGTACGCCGCGTACGCCGCTGCGGCCAGGTGCGTTCGACCGGTGGCGTACTCGCCGGCTTCGAGAGTCCCGGCCGGTCGGCCGCGGAGGACCACGTGCGCGCGTCGGTCGGAACCCGGTTTGAGCAGGACCGGGTTCATCGCCGAGCTGGGTTCAACCCGGGCCGCCTGCGCCTGCAGGTACTGGGCTCGGCCGATCTCGGCCCCGTCGGCGCAGACGCAGGAGTTGTTACTCATGTTCTGGGCCTTGAACGGAGCCACCGCGATGCCGCGCCGGGCCAGTGCCCGGCACAGCCCGGTCACCACCAACGACTTGCCCGCATCCGAGGCGGTCCCGGCGATCAGCAGCCCAGAAGACACCTCGGCGGCCCGCACCCGCCGATCCTAGTGGCCACGAGCGGCTAGTCGGCGCTCGTCCTGAGCCGACTCAGCGGCGGCGGCGAGACAACATCGGCCCGGTCTGCACCGCAGCGATCCCGGCGACGACCAGCACCCCACCCACGAGCTGGGTACCGGCGGGATGTTGGCCCAGCAGCAGCGCGGCGAAGGCGACGGCGAAGAGCACCTCGGCCAGGCCGACGAAGGAGGCCACCGAGCTGCCGAGGCGGCGGACCGCCATGATCCCGGTCAGGTACGCCAGGACGGCGGTGACGCCGATCAGCAGCAGCAGCGGCAACCACCACGGGACCGACTGCTCACCCAGCGTGGTGTCGCCGACCCCGAACCGGAGCGGCAGTGCGCCGGTCAGTCCGATCACGGCCAGCACCGCACCCCCGACCCCGGTCCCCACGGTGGTCAGGACCAGCGGCGGCACCGACGACCCGCGGCCGTTCTCTTGACTGAGCACGAAGTAGACGGCCAGGCAGACGGCCGCGCCGAGTCCCCAGGCCACGCCCAGCGGGCTCAGCGTCAGGCCGTTGTTCAGGTCGAGGACCAGCACCAGCCCGGTCATCGCCAATAAGGCGCCCGCGATCACCGGCAGTCCCGGTCGGCGGTGCTCCCGAAGCCAGAACCAGCCGATCAGCAGGACCGGCGCCAGGTACTCCAACAGCAGTGCCACCCCGACCGAGAGGTACTGGACGGCGCTGAAGTAACACAGCTGCGCACCGGCGATCGCCACCACCCCGTACGCCGCCATCCGGCCGCTCTGACGCAGGGTGGGCCGACCCGTACGCCGCAGGAGCAACGAGCACGGTACGGCGAGGACCACAAAGGCGCCGCCGACTCGCACCATCACCGTCGCCACCGGGCTCCAGCCCAGGCTGAGCATGGCGTGGGCGAGACTGCCCGAGAGGCCGAACGCGGCGGCGGAGAGCAGCGCGATCGCCAGGCCCGGCCCAAACTGATACGACCCGCGGGCACCGTCGGCAGCGCTCGTTGCCGTGGCGGCGGTCTCCAGGCTGGCGCTCACGCTTCCCCTTCCGTAGGCTGGTTGTCAGGATCGACAGCGCTTGACACTCGTGACACTAAACCCTGATCTGGTCAGGAGTCAATATGCTTTTTACTAGTGACACGCAGGCTGCCCTGACGCAGACTGCCGCGCTGGTCAATACGCTGCGCGACGACGACGATTTCCTTACCGATGTCGCGCGCCTGGACGAGTTCCTGCTGCAGTACCCGATGTCCGGCACCCGGCTGCGGACGGCCGCCGAACTCGCCGGCGTCAAGCAGATGCGCGGGCGGTTACGGGGCTTCTGGTCCCTTGTCGACCGCGCCGCCGCGGCCGAGCGGGTCAACGGGCTGCTAGCCGACAGCGCCACCACTCCGTACCTGGCCAAGCACGACGGATTGGACTGGCATCTGCACGTCACCCAGCCCGAAGCTCCGCTGGCCGCACGGATCGGGGCGGAGGCCGCGATGGGCATCTTGGACCTGATCCGCACCGACGACCTCGACCGGCTCCGGACCTGCGCCGCGCCGGACTGCGACGCCGTCCTGGTCGATTTGTCACGCAACTCCAGTCGGCTCTACTGCTCGACCGGCAACTGCGGCAACCGGGCCAACGTCGCGGCCTATCGGGCCCGGCGGCGCGAGCAGGGCGAGCCCGGCGGTATGCAACGCTGAGCATCCCGAGCGGGGCACCTCGAGCCGGTCGGTCGTCGGCGCGAGCGAGAAGGAGCACCCCCAGATGGGCGATGTGGTGATCGGGATCGACATGGGTACCGGCAGCAGCAAGGCCGTCGCCACTACCGCTGAGGGCGACATCGTGGCCACCGGCACCCGGCCGCGACCGAACTCGATGCAGCTGCCTCGTCCCGGCTGGGCGGAGGTCGACGCCGAGCAGGTCTGGTGGGCTGACGTGGCGTCACTGTCCCGAGAGCTGCTCGACCAGCTCGAGGGGCACCAGGTGGCGGGTGTGTGCGTCAGCGGGGTCGGGCCCAGCCTGGTCCTGGCCGACGCCGCCGACATCCCGCTGCGGCCGGCCATCCTTTACGGCATCGACATGCGGGCCACCGCCGAGATCGAGGAGTTGACCCAGCGCTACGGCGCGGAGGAGATCCTGCGCCGCGGCGGCACCCCGCTGAGCACCCAGGCGGTCGGCCCGAAGGCGCTGTGGGTTGCCCGGAACGAACCCGAGGTGTGGGAGCGGGCCACCGGGCTGTACAACTCCAGCTCGTACGTGGTCAAGCGGCTGACCGGAGAATACGTTCTGGACCACCACACCGCGAGCCAGTACGACCCGCTCTACGATATTTCGGCCCGGGACTGGTACGAGCCCTGGTGCGACGACATCTTGGGGGACCTGCCCCGCCCGCGGCTGGCCTGGCCCAGTGAGGTGGTGGGTCGGGTCACCGCGGCCGCGGCTGAGGCGACCGGTCTCCCGGTCGGCACCCCGGTATGCGCGGGAACGGTCGACGCCTGGGCCGAGGCGTTCAGCGCCGGGGTCCGCCGACCGGGCGACTTGATGCTGATGTACGGCTCGACGATGTTCTTCGTTCAGGTGTTGGCCGAGCTGACGTCCCATCCCGAGCTCTGGACGACGTCGGGGGTGGAGCCGGACACGTACACCCTCGCGGCCGGGATGGCCACCTCGGGCAGCCTGACCTCCTGGGTCCAGGAGCTGACCGGCGGCGCGGCGTTCGAAGATCTGGTCCGTGAGGCCGGCGAGGTCCCCCCCGGCTCGGGCGGACTGGTCCTGCTGCCCTACTTCGCCGGGGAGCGGACGCCGATCTTCGACCCCCAAGCACGCGGGGTGGTGGCGGGGCTGTCGTTGCAGCATCGGCGCGGGCACCTGTTCCGGGCGGTGTACGAGGGGATCGCGTTCGGCATCCGTCAGATCGTCGGGCTGCTGGACTCCGACGACACGCCGGTGTCCCGGCTGGTGGCGGTCGGTGGTGGCACCCAGGGCGGGCTGTGGACCCAGATCGTCAGCGACGTCACCGGTCGGGAGCAGGAGATACCCGAGCAGACGATCGGGGCCAGCTACGGCGACGCCCTGCTGGCCGCCATCGGCACCGGACTGGTACCGCCGGAGACCGACTGGGCCCGGGCCGGGCGAGTGGTCCGGCCCAACCCTGAGCTCAGCGGTCTCTACGACGACCTCTTCGGGGCTTACGGCGACCTCTACCCGGCCACCACTGCGGTCGTACACCGGCTGGCCGACCTGCAGGAGCGGCAGGCGCGGGAGGGACTGCTGCCGCCGGCGGACCCGGCGTCGTAGCAGCTCCGCCGGGCCCACGCCGGACCGAGGCAAGATCACACTCCGAGGACAATGACCCGAAAGCGCGGCCAGGGTCTTGACAGACGTATGCACAGGCAGTGTTGTTGCTCCCATGAGTGATTCGACGACGAACGGCTCGATCCGCTGATGGCCACGGCCGTCCAGGAGGAATCAGTCCCCCAGCCCACCCGCGAGGTGGCTTTTACCGCGGTGGGGGTGAAAAAGCATTATCCCGGGGTCAAGGCGCTCGACGGGGTCGACATCGAGGGCTACCGCGGCGAGGTCTTGGCCATCTGCGGCGCGAACGGGGCCGGCAAGTCCACCTTCGCCAAGCTCCTGGCCGGGGTGGATACGCCGACCGACGGGGAGATCCGGGTTGCCGGCTACGATCACGTGATCCGCAATGCCGCCGAGGCCGAGCAGGCCGGGGTGTTGATGATGCACCAGGAGCCGCTGATCATCGACGACTTCACCGTGGGGGAGAACGTCTGGCTCTACAAGCTGCGGATGGGCAGCGACATCCGGCCCTGGGCGACCAAGGTCGACGCCAACAGTCAGCGCACCCGCGAGGTGTTGCGCAAGGTCGGTCTGGGTGAACTCCGGACCACCGACCTGGCTCGCCACCTCGGCCCGGGGCAGCGGCAGATGCTCTCGCTGAGCCGGGCCGAGGTGACGACCCACAAGATCATGATCCTCGACGAGACCACGGCCTCGACCAGCGAAGAGCACTTCAACGACATTCTCGATCTGGTCCGCCGGGAGCGGGAGGCCGGCACCTGCATCTTGTTCGTCTCGCACCGGCTGAACGAGGTGTTCGCCATGTCGGACCGGATCGTGGTGCTCCGCAACGGCACCCTGGTCGACATCGTCAACGCAGCCGACAGCAATCCCGACGAGATCACGACCTTGATGATCGGCCAGGCCCTCAAGGCCCTGGACCGGCCCGCGCCGGCCCAGACCGAGGGCGAGGACCCGGTGATCTCGGTCCGCGACCTGTACGGCGGGACCGCGGCCGGGGTGTCCCTCGACGTCTTCCCCGGTGAGATTGTCGGTCTGTACGGACTGGTCGGCAGCGGGCGCTCCTCGGTCGCGCGTTCGATCACCGGTCAGAAGCCGGCGGCCAGCGGCACGATCGCCATCCACGGGCAGACCGTTCAGCTCAACTCACCCGGTGCTGCCCTGGCCAAGCGGGTGGCCTATCTGACCGAGGACCGGCGGTTGGAAGGCTTCGTCAAGGACTTCGACAACGGGGCCAATATGAGCCTGGTGGTGTTGCCGCGGATGGCCAAGGGCGGGGTGATCGACGCCAATCGGGAGAAAACCCGGATCAAGGAGTTGATCGGGGAGTACCAGGTCAAGGGCGGTCCCAAGACCATGACGACCGCCCTCAGCGGCGGCAATCAGCAAAAGGTCGTGGTGGCCAAGTGGCTGGAGTCCGATCCGGACTTCGTGGTCTTGGACGAACCGACCAAGGGCATCGACGTCGGCGCCCGGTCCAACATCTACGAGATCATCCACGCCGTCGCCGCCCGCGGTAAGGGCGTTTTGGTGGTCTCCAGCGAGGCCGAGGAACTGCTGTCGCTGTGCCACCGGATCCTGGTGATGCGCAACGGCGAGATCGTGGCCGAGTTCGACCCCGAACAAGCCACCACCGACGACCTGATCCGCACTGCCCTCTCCCACAAAGACTGACCCCACTCCAGCCTTCCGCCCCCCGGCCGAGCAGAGCGAAGGAGCTCTTATGACCACTCCCACGACGACTCCCACCCGTGACCAGGACCCTGAGACCCAGGAGGTACCCCGGACCAGCGCCTTCGCCAGCTGGTTACGCGGCCAGCTGGCGCTGGGCATCCTGGTCGTGCTGTTGATCATCGCTATCTTCGCCAGCCCGGCGTTCCTGACGGCGACCAACATCACCAACCTGCTGCTGCAGATGTCGATCATCGGCGTGGTGGTGATGGCCGAGCTGATCATCGTGCTCACCGGCGGCATCGACATCAGCGTCGGTTCCGCGCTCGGCCTGGCCGCGGTCATCTGTGCTGGCCTGTTCGGCGGCCCCAACACCTTCTTGTCCCTGATCGTCGCCATCGTCATCGGCGGCATCATCGGCGCCGTCAACGGCTGGCTGGTCTCCTTCCGCGGCCTGGAGCCGTTCATCGTCACCTTGGGCATGCTGGCCCTGGCTCGCGGCCTGGTTTACGCCTACGGCCAGGGCATCCCGATCCAGCCCGAAGCGGCCGCCCGGTTCGCCGAGATCGGCCAGACCACCATCATCGGCATCCCCGTGTTGGCCTTGATCTGGATCGGCGTGGTCTTGATCGTCGCCTTCCTGCTCAACCGCACTGTGTGGGGCCGGCGGGTCTACGCCATCGGCAGCAACAAGGAGGCGGCCCGCAGCTCGGGTATCCCGGTCCGGACCACACTCTGGTCGGTCTACATCCTGGCCGGTCTGCTGGTCGGACTCGGCGGCTGGATGTTCATCGCCCGCTTCGCCAGCGGTACGGCGTTGGCGGGCAACCTGCTGGAGCTGGAGGCCATCGCCGCGGTGGTGATCGGTGGTGCCCGGCTCTCCGGCGGTTACGGCAAGGTGTTCGGCGCCGTCGTCGGCACGATCATCTTCCAGGTGATCGCCAACCTGCTGTCCTTGTTGAACGTCTCCACGTTCCTGCAGGACGCCTTCCGCGGAGCGCTGATCCTGGTCGCGGTCACGTTGGCCACGGTGCAGTTCACTCGGGGTCGCAAGGCGAAAGCGGCGGCCTGAGGTGACGGTTCGTCCCGTGCATGTTCGTGCGTCTCACCTCCGACCGAGAGGAACATCAATGAGGTCATCCGGCAGTCGACGCCGATTGGGCATCGCGAGCGCTCTGCTAGTCAGCGTTCTCGGGGCCACCGCCTGCGGTCAGATCTACCCGTCCAAGATCCCCGCGGAGGCGCCACATGACGGCGTCGAGGCCAACGTGCAGAACGTCACCGTGGGCTTTGCGCAGCAGCAGCTGCAGGCGCCCTACTTCGCGGCCATGCAGGTGAAGGCTGAGGAGATCGCGCGGCAGCAGGGTTTCAAGCTGCTGTTCCAGAGCGCCAACAAGGACCCGGTCGTCCAGATGAACCAGATGCAGTCGATGATCGCCCAGGGCGCCAACGTCATGGTGATGAACGCCACCAGCGTCAAGGGCCAAAAGGAGATGATGCTGCAGATCGGTTCGCAGATCCCGGTGATCTACATCGACACCTCGGTCCCCGGCACCGGCACCACCAGCGTTCAGTCCGACAACCTCACGATCGGCGCCGACTCCGGCGAGATCACCGCCAAGCGGTTCAAGGACCAGGGCAAGCAGAGCATCAAGATGCTGATCTTGACCGGCCCGGCCACCGATGAGTTCGTGGGGCCGGCTCGGCGCCAAGGCTTCCTCAACGGGCTGAAGAAGGGCGGGCTGCCGTACGAGATCCTGGCCGAGCAGCCTGGGGACTACCAGCAAGACGTCGGCCAGGTGGCAGCGGAGAACATGCTCGCCGCGCACCCCGACGTGGACCTGATCCTGGGCCTGAACGACTCGATGGCCTTGGGCGCGTACCGGGTGGTCACCAGCAACCCGGCGTACAAGGACATTCTGGTCGCCGCCTCGGCGGACGGGCAGAAGCAAGCGTTGGAGTTGATCAAGGAGGGCGGCTGCGACGGGCGTTACATCTCCACCGGGCTGAACTCGCCGTCGCTGGCCGCGGAGGAGGCGCTGCAGATCGCGATCGACATCGCCACCGGCAAGAAGAAGCCGAGCGACTACCCGAAGGAGTCCTTCACCAAGGCGGTCGGGATCGGCTGTGACAACATCGACCAGTACTACGACCCGAACAGTGTGTTCTGAGACGACCCGAACAGTGTGTTCTGAGACGTAGAATCGGCTTCGGCCCTCCCCGGCGCACCCGCTGAGGAGGGCCGTACGCCTCCCGGGACCACCTTCCTAGGGGGCTGGAGCGGTTTTCACCCCGGCCGGGCCGGGGTTGTACGTTGAGCGCTCGGGAAGATCCCCGAGACAAGGACGGTGGATGCGGTGACGGAATCCGGTGGGCCCGAGGCGGAGCCCGACTTCGTCCAGCTGCTGACCCCCGAGGGTGCGCGGGTTGACCATCCCGACTACGCCTTCGTCGGTGGCGACGACGAGATCCGGGCCCACTACACCGACATGGTGCTGGTCCGGCGGATCGACACCGAGGCCATCGCTTTGCAGCGCCAGGGCGAGCTCGGGCTGTGGCCGTCGCTGCTGGGCCAAGAAGCAGCTCAGGTCGGATCCGGCCGGGCCCTGCGCGCCCAGGACTATGCGTTCCCCACCTATCGAGAGCACGGGGTGGCCTGGACTCGCGGGGTGGAACCGATCCGGCTGCTGGCGATGTTCCGCGGGATCGACCCCGGCGCCTGGGACGTGCACGAGCACGGCTTCCACCTCTACTCCATCATCATCGGCAGTCAGGCCCTGCACGCCACCGGCTACGCCATGGGCGTCGAGCGCGACGGACTGGTCGGCAGCGGCGATCCCGACCGCGACACCGCCGTACTCGGCTTCTTCGGCGACGGCGCCACCAGCCAGGGTGATCTGAACGAGGCGCTGGTGTTCGCGGCGTCGTACCACGCGCCGGTCGTGTTCTTCTGCCAGAACAACCAGTGGGCGATCTCGGAGCCGATTCAGCGCCAGTCCCGGGCACCGCTGTACCGGCGCGCGGCCGGCTTCGGCTTCCCGGGCGTCCGGGTCGACGGCAACGATGTGCTGGCCGTCCAGGCCGTGACCGCCGCCGCCCTGGAGCGGGCCCGCTCGGGCAACGGGCCGAGCTTCGTGGAGGCGTTTACCTATCGGATGGGGGCCCACACCACCTCCGACGACCCGACCAAATACCGGCTGGCCGACGAATTGGAGCACTGGCGCGCCCGGGACCCGCTGACCCGGGTTCGCAGCTACCTGCAGCAGGCCGGTACGGACCCGTCGTTCTTCGCCGACGTCGATGCTCGGGCCGACGAACTCGCGGCCCGGCTGCGCCGGGATTGCCTGAGCCTGGCCGAGCCGGATTTCGGCGCCACTTTCGACTGGGTCTACGCCACCGGGTCACCGGAGCTGGTCGAACAGGTGCAGGGCTACCGGGCCTATGCGGCCAGCTTCGAGGAGGTCCGGTGAACCCGTCGACGCCCGCACCGATGACCATGGCCAAGGCGCTCAACGCCGGCCTGCGCCGCGCCCTGGAGGACGACCCGAAGGTCGTACTGGCCGGTGAGGACGTGGGCAAGCTCGGCGGGGTGTTCCGGGTGACGGAGGGGTTGCAGAAGGACTTTGGGGAGCACCGGGTGATCGACTCACCGCTGGCCGAGTCCGGGATCATCGGGACGGCCGTGGGGATGGCGCTCCGCGGCTACCGGCCGGTCTGCGAGATCCAGTTCGACGGCTTCGTCTATCCCGCTTTCGATCAGATCGTCACCCAGGTCGCGCGAATGCGCTGGCGTTCGATGGGTGCTCTGACGATGCCGATCGTGATCCGGATCCCGTTCGGCGGCGGGATCGGGGCGGTCGAACATCACAGTGAGTCCCCGGAGGCCTACTTCGCGCACACCACCGGGCTGAAGGTGGTGGCGTGCGCCAATCCGGTCGACGCGTACTGGATGATCCAGCAGGCGATCAGCTCCGACGACCCGGTGATTTTCTTCGAGCCCAAGCGCCGCTACTACGAGAAGGCCGTGGTCGACATCCAGCAGTCCCCGGTGCCGCTGCACGCCTCCCGGGTGGTGCGATCGGGAAGCGACGCCACGCTGATCGCGTACGGGCCGATGGTCAAGACCTGCCTGGATGCGGCGGAGGCCGCCGTCGAGGAGGGGCGGAGTCTCGAGGTGATCGACCTGCGGACGTTGTCGCCGTTGGATCTAGGTCCGGTCTTTGCTTCGGTGGGCCGAACCGGCCGGGCCGTGGTGGTGCACGAGGCCTCGCGCAGCCTGGGGGTCGGCGCGGAGGTTGCGGCCCGGATCACCGAAAACTGCTTTTACTCCCTGGAGGCGCCGGTGCTCAGGGTCACCGGCTTCGACGTGCCCTACCCGCCGAGCCGGGTCGAGGAGGAGTACCTGCCGGACCTGGATCGGATACTTGACGCCGTCGACCGCTCGCTGGCGTACTGAGGACAGGACCGAACGTGACCATCCGCGAATTCAGGCTGCCCGACCCCGGCGAGGGGCTGGTCGAGGCCGAAATCGTCAACTGGCACGTCGGGGTCGGTGACCAGGTGGCGGTCAACGACATCGTGGTGGAGATCGAGACCTCCAAGTCGCTGGTCGAGCTGCCTATCCCTTACGCCGGGACGGTGCGGGCCCTGCTGGCGCAGGAGGGCGACACCGTCGACGTCGGGGCCCCGATCGTCGCCATCGCCGACGAGAACGAAGCCGACCCCACCCCGGCGCCCGCTCCGGAAGGGGAGACGCCGGTGGCCAAGACCGACTTGAGGCCACCCGTACCCGGCGAACGGGTCGAGACCGAGGCGGCCGCCGAGGTCGGTGGTGAGCCGGAGAGCGCCACCGACGAGGGCCGGGTGGCAAATCTGGTGGGCTACGGCCCGCGCACCGCCGCCGTACGACGCCGACCCCGACGTACCGATCCGACCCCTGGCCCTGCCGCTACGCCCCCCGCTACGCCCCCTGAGCTTGTGGTCGCCACGCCCCCTGAGCTTGTCGAAGGGCCTCGAAGAGGTCGGCTCTCCGATCCGCCCCCCGCCACGCCCCCTGAGCTTGTCGAAGGGCCTCGAAGAGGTCGGCTCTCCGATCCGCCCCCCGCTACGCCCCCTGAGCTTGTCGAAGGGCCTCGAAGAGGTCGGCTCTCTCCGGAGCCATCGCCAACGCCACCCACCGCAGCGGTGTTGGCCAAGCCGCCGGTACGCAAGCTGGCCCGCGACCGCGGGATCGAGCTGGCCTCGCTGACCGGCAGTGGTCCGGACGGTGTGATCACCCGCGACGACGTTGAGCGGGCCTCTGCCCCGGAAGCGGTCAAGACGGCAACCGAGGCCGCGCCGGTGCCGGCGGCGCAGCGAGATCAAGGACGCGAAACCCGGACGCCCCTGAAAGGTGTGCGCAAAGCGACCGCGGAGGCGATGGTGCGCTCGGCCTTCACCGCCCCGCACGTGACCGAGTGGGTCACCTGCGACGTCAGCGCAACCGTGGAGCTGGTGCAACGGCTGCGCCAGCGACGAGAGTTCGCCGACGTACGCCTTTCCCCGTTGCTGGTGATCGCGAAAGCGGTCTGCGTGGCCCTGGCCCAGGTTCCGCAGCTCAACGCTTACTTCGACGACGCCGCCCAGGAGATCGTGACCCTGCATGACGTCAACCTCGGCATCGCCGCCGCCACCCCCCGCGGACTGGTGGTGCCCAACATCAAGGGTGCGCAGGGGCTGGGACTGCGCGGTCTGGCCGAAGCCGTGAACGCGATGATTTCCACCGCTCGTGCGGGGCGGATCCAACCGGCCGAGTTGGCCGGCGGTACCTTCACCATCACCAACGTCGGCACGTTCGGAGTCGACGCCGGCACGCCGATCCTTAATCCGGGAGAGTCCGGGATCCTCTGTGTTGGTCAGATCGGCCGGCGTCCCTGGGTCACGGGCAGTGGCGCCGAGGAGCGGATCGAAGCCCGGTGGGTGTGCACGCTGGCGGTCTCCTTCGACCACCGGGTGGTCGACGGTGAGCAGGGGTCGCTGTTCTTGTCCACCGTGGCGCAGATCCTCACCGACCCCGGACTGAGCCTGCTGTACTGAGCGTTCTCCGGCGGCCCAACGTACTCCGCCGTTCGACCGACAGTGACGGCTCCACCCGGCCCCGCTTGCGGCTCGCGCACCCTTTGCTGCGCGAGGCACCCGATGCTGAGGGTGCGGGAGCGACCAAGAGGTGCGCGGTAGAAGATCTTGGCCTGGGTCGGGCCGCCTGCGGTTCCCCCCCTCGCCTCTGGCCGCGGAGCTCGGGCGTATGGGGGTGGGCCGTGGTCGGGATACGTGCGCCGGGGTAGGGCTTGGGCGTACGTGGGTGGGCCGTGGTCGGGATACGTGCGCCGGGGTAGGGCTTGGGCGTACGTGGGTGGGCCGTGGTCGGGATACGTGCGCCGGGGTGGCGCGGGGACGGAGGTAGCGGGCGTCGGCTCGCCCCGTCTGGCTAGAGTCGACGCGTCGGCCGCCTCCGGTCGGCCGCCTCCGTGGCCGACGAGGCACAGCGACGTGAACTTGGAGAAGCCCGTGAACGACACGAACCGCACCCCTGACCAGCCCCAGGCCACTCCCGCTCCGGTCAGTGTTCCCGAGCGGATGCAGGCGGTGGTGTGCCACGGTCCGAAGGACTACCGGTTGGCGGAGGTCGACGTGCCGAAGCCGGGCCCCGGTGAGGCGCTGGTCCGGGTCGAGGCGGTCGGGATCTGTGCCAGCGACTTGAAGTGCTATCACGGGGCGGCGAAGTTCTGGGGCGACGAGAACCGGCCGGCGTGGGCCGAGACGCAGGTGATTCCTGGGCACGAGTTCACCGGCACCGTGGTGCAACTCGACGCCGCCGCCGCCCAGCATTGGGGTGTTGCGGTCGGGCAGCGGGTGGTCGCGGAGCAGATCGTGCCGTGTTGGCAGTGCCGCTACTGCCTGAGCGGGAACTACCACATGTGCGCCCCGCACGACATGTACGGGTTCAAGCGCCGCACCCCCGGGGGGATGGCGTCGTACATGGTGTTCACCCCCGAGTCGCTGGTGCACCCGATCTCGGCGGACCTGCCGCCGGCGCACGCGGCGTTCGCCGAGCCGCTGTCGTGCGCACTACACGCGGTCGAGCGGGCCCGGCTGACCTTCGACGACGTGGTCGTGGTCGCCGGCGCCGGCCCGATCGGGCTGGGCATGGTCGCCGGCGCGAAGGCCAAGAACCCGCGACTGGTGGTGGCGCTGGACCTGGCCCCAGAAAAACTCGACCTGGCCCGGGCGTGCGGTGCCGACGTCACGGTCAACATCGGCGAGCAGGACCCGCTCGCCGTCGTCCACGAGCTGACCGGCGGCTGGGGCGCCGACGTCTACCTGGAAGGCACCGGCCATCCCGCGGCGGTCGGCCAGGGTCTGAACCTGCTCCGCAAACTCGGCCGCTACGTGGAGTACTCGGTCTTCGGCAGCGACGTTAGCGTGGACTGGTCGATCATCTCCGACGACAAGGAACTCGACGTCCTCGGCGCCCACCTCGGCCCCCACTGCTGGCCCGCGGCGATCAAGATGTTGGAGTCGGGCAGGCTCCCGATGGAACGCATCTGCACCCACCAACTCCCGCTCGCCGACTTTCAGGCCGGCCTGGACCTGGTGGCCAGCGGCACGGAGTCGGTCAAGGTGTCGCTGATCCCCGGCTAGCCTTCCACCTTGAGCCCGCCGCGCCTCACTGAGCCCGTTCCACCGGGCTCAAAGTGGCTGCAGGGGCTCAAAGTAGGGAGGTCAGAAAGCGGCTTCGGACAGGTCCATCACCGACAGGTCGGTCTGCTCGGCGATCACGCGCTCGGCGGTCAGCTTGGGCAGGACGGTCCGGACGAACCAGCGCGCCGAGGCGACCTTGCCCTCGTAGAACGCCTGTTCACCGGCCGGCAACTCCTCGTTCAGCCGGGCCAGCGCCACCTCGGCTCCGCGCAGCAGTAGCCAGCCGCAGATCACGTCACCCAGTGCCGTCAGCAGTCGGGTGGTGTTCAGCCCGACTTTGTAAACCTCGCGCGCCTGATCGGGGCTGCTCGCCGCGGTCAAGTCGCCGATCATGGCCGCGACGATGCCGCCGGCCTCCTCCAGGGCAGTTTGCAGCAGGGCCCGCTCCTCCTTGAGCTGCCCATCGCCGGAGGCGTACCCGATTGACCCGTTGCCGGCCTCGGAGTCGATCCAGGTCTGGACCTGCGCCGACAGATCGCCGAGCGCCCGGCCACGATCGCGGACGATCTTGCGGAAGAACAGGTCCTGACCCTGAATCGCCGTGGTTCCCTCGTAGAGGGTGTCGATCTTGGCGTCGCGGACGTATTGCTCCAGCGGGTAGTCCTCCAAGAACCCCGACCCGCCGAAGGTCTGCAGTGACTCGGTGCCCAGCACCACCCAGGAGCGCTCCGAGCCGTAGCCCTTGACCACCGGCAGCAGGAGATCGTTGAGCCGGACGGCGGCCTCGTCGGTCCGGCCCTCCAGCTTGGCCAGGGCGACCCGGTCCTGCACGCTGGCGGTGAACAGCACCAGTGCCCGCAGGCCCTCGGCGTACGCCTTCTGGGTGAGCAGAGAGCGACGTACGTCGGGATGGTGGGTGATCGGCACCCGGGGCGCGGTCTTGTCGGCCGCTTGGGTTAGGTCGGCTCCCTGGATCCGGGTCTTGGCGTACTCCAGGGCGTTCAGGTAGCCGCTGGACAAGGTGGCGATCGCCTTGGTGCCGACCATCATCCGGGCGTACTCGATCACTTGGAACATCTGGGCGATCCCGTCGTGTACGTCGCCGAGGAGCCAGCCGACCGCCGACGGCGTCTGCCCGTCCTGAGTGGTCTCACCGAAGGTCAGCTCGCAGGTAGCGGAGGCCTTGATGCCCATCTTGTGCTCCAGGCCGGTGACGAAGACGCCGTTGCGCTCGCCCAGTTCGCCGGTCTCGGGGTCGAAGTGCCACTTCGGGACCAGGAACAGCGACAATCCCTTGGTGCCCGGACCGCCGTGACCCTCCACACCGACCGGGCGCGCCAGGACGAAGTGCACGATGTTCTCGCTCAGGTCGTGTTCGCCGGAGGTGATGAAGCGCTTGACGCCGGTAAGGTGCCAGCTGCCGTCGGGCTGGGGCACCGCCCGGGTCCGCCCGGCGCCGACGTCGGAGCCTGCGTCCGGCTCGGTCAGCACCATGGTCGAGGCCCACTCCCGCTCGATCATCAGCTCCGCCATCCGCCGGTCGCGGGCGTTGCCGTTGGCCCACAGCACGTACGCCATCTTCGGGCCGGCCGCGTAGAGGAAAGCCGTGGGATTCGACCCGACCACGAACTCGTTCACCGCCCACTGCAGTGACGGTGGGCTGAGCTGTCCGTTCAACTCCGGCGGCAGCTCCAACTGCCAGGCCCCCGAATCGAGCAGCGCCCGGTAGGACTTCTGCAACGACTCCGGCACCGTCACGGTGTGCGCCTGCGGGTCGAAGACCGGGGGGTGCCGGTCGGCGTCGGCGAACGACTCGGCCAGCTTCGTCTTGGCCACGTGGTCGATCTCGCCCAGGATCGCCTCGGCGGTGTCGCGGTCCAGGTCGCCGTACGGACCGTGCCCAAGGATCTGGTCGCGTTCCAACACCTCGAACAGGTTGAACACGATGTCGCGCAAATTGGACTTGTAGTGGCTCATGGCGGCGCTCCTCGGACGGGTCCCACTAAGTTACTGACCAGTAACTTAGACGATGTTACCCGTGAGTAGGAAGTCTTCCGCGGACTGGTAGGGAATCAGTTCAATCGGTGACCTGGATACCGAGCGCGCCCGCCAGACTGGGAGCGAGCAGGGTCAACTGCTCCCCGGTGATCCAGGCGCCGCGCAGACCGGTCAGGTCGACCACCGTCGCTACCCGGGCCTGCCGGAGGTCGACGTCGCTCAGCCGAGCGTGGCTGAGGGTCAAGGTGTCGACCGAACATCGGTCCAGTCGCATTCGCTGGACGCCGGCGTCGGTCAGGTCGAGCTCGCCGATCCGGCAGTCGAGGAACTCCACGTCCTGCCATCGGGCGGCGCGTGCGTTCAGGTAGTCGATCTTGCAGCCCTCGGCCCGGACGGAGCGCCAGTCGGACTCGTAGAGCTGGAACGAGCCGAGCCGGGATCCGACCAGTTCGACCGAACGCCAATGCGAACGCGGAGCATTGACGGCGGCGCCATCACACTCCCGCAGCGCCGTCTCGGCCAGGTGCCCACGGCTCAGCTCGACCCCGGTCATCCTGCAACGGCGCAACGAACAGCCGACCGCAGTGATGGCGGTGAGGTCGACCCCACTCAGGTCAATTCCGTCCAGCTCGATCCCGTCCAGGCGGGCCCCGTCCAGCTCGACCCCGTCCGTACTGTGGCCGGCACGCAGCGAGATCAGATCGTACGAGGTCAAGGGGGGCAGACGAATCGGCCCGGCCCTCGGTGGTTTCGGCGTGCTCACCGCGTCACGTTAGCGAACTGACCAGGACGCAGAACACACCACTAGTAGCTTGTCGCCTCTATTCCTTGGGATTTGGCGGCGTCCAGGTGCGTGCATCGCCAGGCCGACGAGGGAGGCATACCGGGTCGTCTTCCGATCGAGGAGAACGCCGCGAGGTATGTGCCTGGGCGTTGCAAAACCCAAGAGATAGGGGCGACAGGCTACTAGGGTCGGGTCTCATGAGTGCCAACCCTCAGTCCCCGGCCGCCTCGGGCCTTCTTGTCGACTCGTTCGAACGGGTGCGGGCGTTGGTGAGCGGCTACACCGACGGCCTGTCCGTAGAAGTGGCGACTTTTCGTCCCGACGACCAGGCCAATCCGATTGGTTGGCTGCTGTGGCATCTGAGCCGGGTTCAAGACGATCACATGGCTGATCTGGCCGGCGTGGAGCAGGTCTGGCCGGCGTGGCGCGAGCGCTTCGGTCTCCCCTTCGAACCCGATGAAACCGGTTATGGGCACCGTGCCGAGGACGTGATTGAAGTGCGGGTATCCGGCGGTCTACTCGCGAGCTATCACGCCGACGTTCACGCGTTGACGATGCGCTACCTGGAGCGTATCGATGCCGACGAGCTGGCCCGCGTGGTCGACACCCGCTGGGATCCGCCGGTGACCGCCGGAGCCCGGCTGGTGAGTGTTCTCAGCGACGTCTCGCAACACCTCGGGCAGGTCGGGTACGTGCACGGCCTCGCGGGGCGTCGCTCCGGAGTAGACCGGGGCCGCTGACCCCGGCGGGCAAATAAGTCCGGCCGGTTGATGAGAAACGCTTGACAGCGTCCCCAGCGAGATACAGCATGATCGACAACGCAGCCCCAAACGATTGAGCGGGAGCGGTCAGAGGTCCACACGACGTTGTTGAGGGGGCGGCCGGGCATGGTGCTACAGGTTCTGCTGGAAACCGACCTGAGGCTCGACACCCGCTGGTACGACTACATCTTTCTCGTCCTGTACTTCGTCCTCGTGCTCGGAATCGGCTTCGCGGCCCGTCGCTCGGTCGCCTCCAGCCTCGACTTCTTGCTGTCGGGACGGTCCCTGCCGGCTTGGGTCACCGGGCTCGCCTTCATCTCGGCCAACCTGGGCGCGATCGAGCTGATAGGTATGACCGCCAACGGCGCGCAGTACGGCATCCCTACCGTGCATTACTACTGGGTCGGCGCGATCCCGGCGATGGTTTTCCTGGGCGTGGTGATGATGCCGTTCTATTACGGTAGTCAGGCCCGCAGCGTCCCGGAATTCCTGCACAAGCGGTTTAACCGCACCACCCAGCGGGTGATGGCTATCGTCTTCGCCCTGGCCTCGGTGCTGATCGCCGGGGTCAACCTGTTCGCGCTGGGGCTTATCCTGGAGGCTCTGCTGGGTTGGCCGCTGCTGGTCGCCATTCCGGTCGCTTCGGTGGTGGTCTTGAGTTACACCTTCCTCGGCGGTCTGTCCGCGGCGATCTACAACGAGGTCCTACAGTTCTTCGTGGTGATGGCCCTGCTGATCCCGCTAACGATCGCAGCCTTGGCTCGGGTGGGTGGCTACGCGGGCCTGAAAGAGCGCATCCTCGCTGCCAACGCTAACGGCGGGGAACAGCTCTCCGCCTGGCCGGGAACGAGTCTTACCGAGATCAGTAATGGCTTCCTCTCGGTCGTCGGCATCGTGTTCGGCCTCGGATTCGTGTTGTCCTTCGGTTACTGGACCACCAACTTCGCGGAGGTCCAGCGGGCGCTGTCGGCGCGCAACATCGCCGCCGCCCGACGGACGCCGATCATCGGCGCGTACCCCAAGGTCTTCGTTCCTCTCGTCATCATCATTCCCGGCATGGTGGCCGCGGTGCTGATCCCCTCGATCGGCGCCCTCAAAGCCGGTCAACCCACCGACGTCACCTACAACAACGCTCTGTCCCTGCTGATGGACGAGGTGCTGCCAAACGGGGTGCTCGGGGTCGCTATCGCCGGTTTGGTGGCCTCCTTCATGGCCGGCATGGCCGCGAACGTCAGCTCGCTGAACACCGTTTTCACCTACGACATCTGGCAGGACTGGCTCCGCCCCGGCCGGAGCGACAAGTACTACCTCAAGGTCGGCCGGGTCGTCACCGTCGCCGGCTGCGTACTGGCCATTTTCACTGCCGTCCTGGCCAGCAGCTTCGCCAATCTGATGGACTACATCCAGGCGCTGGCTAGCTTCTTCAACGCCCCGCTGTTCGCCATCTTCATTCTCGGGCTGTTCTGGAAGAAAATGTCGCCTACCGCGGGCTGGACGGCGCTGCTATCCGGTACGGTCGCCGCGGTCGCGGTCGACCTGCTGGTCCGGACCGGGGTGATGAGCATGTCCAGCCAGGCCGGCAGCTTCCTGGGAGCCAGTGCCGCCTTCTTCGCCGCGGTGATCGTGGCCGGGGTGGTCACCCGATTCACCCCGTCCAAGCCGGATTCCGAGCTGCGCGGTCTGGTCTGGTCGTTGACCCCCCGGCAGAAGAGCAGCGATCTGGCTGTGGAGGACCAGGGGGTGCTCCGGTCGCCGGCCGTCCTCGGAGCCGGTGTCTTGGTGATCGCGGCCGTTCTCTACATTCTGTTCTGGTAGGAGGGAGAAGAGCATGGCGGATTCTGAGGATGATGTCGAGGTCGTCGAGGACACCAGTGCCGCGGCGACGCTATTCGACCTGCGAACGGTGATCGGCTCGCTGTTCGCCGCCTTCGGTCTGATTCTGCTGATCGTGGCTCTCACCGACACCACGCAGAAGGAGCTGGACAAGGCGGGTGGGATCCACCTCAACCTGTGGACCGGCATTATCATGATCGCCGCTGCGGCGTTTTTTTTCGTCTGGGTGAAGCGAAAGCCACCGTTGACCGGTCACGTGGAAGATCACGTGTCAGAAGACGACCGGTCCGGCACGAGCTAGGCGTGACCCGCCGCGGCCTAAGGTGCGGAGAGCGGATCAGCGTCGAGCAGTCGGACGCAGGCTGGCGATCAGCAGCCAGACCACCCCGGCCGCCATCGCCATCGCGCCGGGGACGTGGATCCACAGGCTCGAACGCCCGCCGATGGCCGCCTGCACGAACGAGTAGCCGAAGACGACCACGGCCAGCGCGGCCAGTCCCGGACTCACCTGGCTTCGCCGCCAGGCGAGGACGGCGAACACCGCCGCCAGGCCACTGACCACGTGCAGGACCACCGCGCCGGCCGCGTGGGCCCCCACCGGTCCACCCTCGGGGAACAGCTGACCGGCGGTGATGAACTGGAACAGCACGCTCAGCACCGCCAGGGCGGCGAACGCCTGGAAAGCACGGACGAGTCCGCTGGTGCTGGTGTTGGAAGAAGTCGGGGTCGTGGTGGTCATCAGGCGGATCCTTCGGTTGGGGGAAGATAGGTCGGCTGACTCTGCTTCGGAACTACTTCTACTTCGGAGTGGACACCGGTTGCGTCGGATCGTCGGGGGGTCGGTCGTGGCCGTCGCCGGCGGTCGTGGCTGGGTCGAGGTCGGGATCGAGCCGGTAGCCGAGCCCACGGACGGTGTGCAGCGTGGTGACGTTGAACGGTGCGTCGAGCTTGCGCCGGAGGTAGCCGATGTAGACCTCGACGATGTTGTCCCCGCCCTCGTAGGCGGAGTCCCAGACGTTGTCGAGGATCTGGGCCTTGCTGACCACGTCGCCGGCGTTGCGCATCAGGTACAGCAGCAGGCCGTACTCACGGGCGGTCAGCGACACCGGAACCCCGGCTCGGGTCACCGACCGGCGGGCCGGGTCGAGGACCAGGCTGCCGACGGTGATCAGGGTCGGCCGTTCGGGCGCCCCACGACGGATCAGGGCGCGGAGCCGGGCGAGCAGGATCATGAAGCTGAACGGCTTGGTCAGGTAGTCGTCGGCGCCGAGGTCGAAGGCGTCGGTCTGGTCGTAGTCCCCGTCCTTGGCCGTCAGCATCAGCACCGGGGTCCACACCTTGCGCTGCCGGATCTGCTTCAACACGTCGTAGCCGTTCCGGCCGGGCAGCATGATGTCCAACACGATCACGTCGTAGCGGTTCTCGGTCGCCGCCCACGATCCGGTGATGCCGTCGGTGACGATATCGACGACGAACCCTTCGGCGACCAGCCCGTCTTTGACCACCGCGGCCAGCGGACGCTCGTCCTCGACCAGGAGCACCCGCACGATCTCCTCCTCTCCAAACCAAGAATCCGACCGGCTCGAACCTGATCGACATCCTGCCCGGCCCAGCTGAGCCGAATCTGAGCGCGTCGGCGAATGCTGCGGTTCAGGTCGTGCACAGTCGCGCCGTGACATCGTCGCTGGATGCTTTTCTCCGCGTCCCCCACCCATCGGTCAACGGTCGCTCCGGCCGAGGGAATCCGGGTCGGCCCCGGTCGCCGTTCCCGGTGGCTGTTGGTGTCGACGCTTGGTCTGCTCGGCTTTGTCGCGGTGCTGCTGGTCGTGACGGTCACCGGTGGCGCGGACGTGCCGGACCAGCGGCTCGAGCGGTTCGTGCTGACCCTGCGGCGCCCGGCGCTGGATCACGCTCTGGCCGCGGTCACCGTTCTCGGGTCGTTCCCGATCGTGCTCGCCCTGACCGCCCTCGCCGCCGCTGTGCTGTGGTGGCGCACCCGTACGATGCTCTTGCCGACCGCCCTGATCGGTGCCGTGGGGCTTACCGCGGGCACGGTCTATCTGGTGAAGGTCGCGGTGGCTCGGTCGCGTCCTCCGTTCGAGCTGCTGCTCGGCCGCCCGTCGACCGACTACGCCTTTCCGTCGGGGCACACGACCGACGGCACCGTGGGATGGGTGTTGTCGACGCTGTTGATCGGCTGGACCGTGGCCAGCCCGGCCCTGCGGCGGTCGCTGTTCGGGCTCGCCGTCACCGTCGCCGTCACGATCGGCTGTTCCCGGGTCTACCTGGGCTACCACTGGCCCAGCGACGTGCTCGCCGGTTGGCTACTGGCTTTAACGGTGGTCTCGGGCCTCGGTTACGCACTTGCCTGGGTCGGTCCGTTCCCGACCGGCACCGACAACTCGAAGCGGCACCAGCCGTCAGCGGCTTCGGTCGCCAGCACGTCCCCGCGGTGAGCCCGCGCCGCGGTCCGGGCGATGGCCAGGCCCAGCCCGCTGCCGCCGGCGTCACGCGAACGACTTTCGTCGAGCCGAACGAACCGCTCGAAGATCCGGTCCCGCTGTGCGGGGTCGATGCCCGGCCCGTCGTTATCGATGGTCACCGTGGCCCGTCCGGCACTCTCACGCAGGGCCAGCCGTACCGTGCTGCGGGCGTGCTGCTCGGCGTTGGCGACCAGGTTACGCAGCGCTTGCTGCAGCCGACGCGCGTCGGCGTAGACCCGCACCGGGGACAGGCTGACCTCGACCGTGTGTGCGCTGGTGGCGCGGAGCCGTTCGACCTCGGCACCGACCAGGTCGTCGAGGTCCACCTCGGCCAGCTTCAGGGCCGCGGCGTCGACGTCGTCGCGGGCCAGCGTCATCAAGTTGTCCACGAGGCCGCGCAGCCGGAACAGTTCGAGGTTGATGGTGCCGAGCAGCCGGGTCCGGGCCACCTCGTCGGCGGTGCTGGCCAGTTCGGCCGCGGTGCTTACCGTGGCCAGGGGACTGCGGAGTTCGTGGCTGGCGTCGGACACGAAGGCGCGTTGCGCCCGCTGCGCGTCCTGCAGCCGGTCCAGCATGGCGTTCATGGTGGCGGCCAGGGCGGCGATCTCGTCACCGGTGGGCGGAACATTGACCCGGTCGGCCAGCCGCTGCCCGTCGATGGCGGCGACGTCGGTACGGATTCGCTCGACCGGCCGCAGCGTACGCCCCACCAGTAGCCACACGGCGACGGCGACGGCGGCCAGCAGAACCGGGGTGGCGGCCAGCAGGAAGATCGCCACGGTTTGGACGGTCTTTCGCTGCACTCGGATCGGGACGGCGACCTGCACCCGGTACACCGCCGAGTCCGCCGCCACGGCGGTGGCGACCACGGTCCAATCTCCTTCACCCAGCCAGTCCAGGTCGCGCTGGGCCGCGGCGAAGCGGCCGACGCCGGGTCGCTGCGCAGACAACGCCCGGCTGGCCGCCCGGCGGTCGGAGGCGCCGATGACGGTCCCGGTGTCGGTGAGAATCTGCACGACCTGACCGCTGGGTGAGCTCTCCCTCAGCTCGGCGGCAACCGCCCGTACCCCGTCGGCACTAATCAGGGAAACCACCTCGGTGGCTCGCTGCCGGGCCGCGGACTCGTCGGCCCGCTCCAGCACCGTGCTGACGGCCCAGACCAGGAGGCTGCTGCCGGCCAGCAGGGCGATCAGGACCACCGCGACCGCGATCAGGACCAGCCGGGCCCGGATCGTGAGCGGTGCGCTGCGCCTGGACCTCACCGCGGGCCGGGACCAAGCCGGCGGCGCCGGATCGCCGCGACCACCGCGACGACGGCCAACAGCCCCAGCACGATCCAGCTGAGGTGATCGATCGAGCTCAGCACCTGGGTGTACGCGGCTCCGGCGCCGAAGCCGAGCAGAGCGATCGTCCCGGCCCACGTCACCCCCCCGAGCACGTTGGCGATCAGAAAGGTTCGGGGGGCGAGACTGCCCGCTCCGGCCAGGCTGGGGACCAGGGCCCGGAGCAGCGCCGTCCAGCGACCGGCGACGACGGCCCAACCGCCGCGACGAGCGATCAGGTCGGTGATCCGCTCGACCCGATCACCTCGGCGGAGCCGGTGGGGCAGCCGGTTCAGCAGTCCAGCACCCCACCGTCGGCCCAGCCGGAAGCCGATCTGATCGCCGACCGCTGCCCCGAGCGAGGCGGCGACGATGACCCCCCACAGCGGCAGCCGGCCGGCGTGCGCAGTCAGGCCGGCGACGAACACCGCACTCTCACCGGGCACGACCAGCCCGATCAGGGCCGACGCCTCCAGTGCGGGTAGCACCAGGGCAGCGGTCAGGACCGCGACCGGCGGCAGCGCGAGGAGGAAGGCGACGAGGTGGGACAAGACCTGGTGATCGGCTTTCGTTGGGAACCCGGAGAACGATGTCGGTCCGACGGTAGCCCCGGGCCCTGAATCGGCGCTGAACGGGTTGCCGGCGGCCGCCTTCTAAGCCGCTCGACTCCGGACCCGAGGTCACCGGACACGATCTGACGCGTCAAACGACGCCCCGGTCGTCGAGGTGACTGCCCGTACAGCCGCTACTCAGCTCGGCGCAGCGACACTCGTGGCGTGCATCCGCTCATCTCGTCGTCGGCTCAGCACCCGTACGCGGTGGTAGCGGCGTTCGGCGGGCTCGGGTGGTGGATCCGGGCCCGGGCGGGTCAGGTCCTGCCCGGCGGCGACCGCTCGAGCTCTCACCATGGCCCGGAGTTGCGATGACCGGCCGACACGTCCCGACAACGCCCGGCACCCTCAGCGGCCGGGGATCGACCGACGACGCAGCGGTCGCGGTACCGGGCGACGGCCTCCGGGTGAGCGTCGTCGTCGCGGTGTACAACCCCGGCCCGAACTTCGACAAGCTGGTCGACTCGCTGCAGCGGCAAACCCTTCCTGCAGAACAGTTCGAGGTGCTGCTCTGCGACGACGGCTCCGACAAGGCGACCCAGCAGCGATTGTCGGCGTTGGCGGCGGAGCATCTCCACTTCCGGGTGCTGCGGCTGCCGCACTCCGGCTGGCCGGGGGCCTCCCGCAACGCCGGTATCCAGGCCGCGGCCGGCCGTTACCTCTTCTTCTGCGACGACGATGACTGGCTCAATTCCGAGGCGCTCGAGCGGTTGTGCGACTTCGCCGACGAGCATGGCTCCGACGTGGTGCTCGGCATGCTGGTCGGGGTCGGCCGGTGGCTGAACATGCGTACCTTCCGCCGCACCGTTCCGCACGCCCGGCTCGGGACCGACCCACTGTTGGACTTCCTCACCCCGCACAAGCTGTTCCGGACTGCGTTCCTCCGCACGCACGCCATCGTCTTCCCGGTCGGTAAGGTGCGGCTTGAGGACCATCAGTTCGTGCTTCAGGCCTACTTCAAGGCCACCACGATCTCGATCTACTCCGACTATCCCGTCTACTACTGGGCCGTCCGCCCCGACCGGCCGAGCATCACCGGCACCCGGATCGATCCGCAGTCCTACTACCGCGACCTGCAGCAGGTGCTCGACATCGTGCAGCGGCACACCGACCCCGGCCCCTACCGGGACTCCTTGCTGCAGCACTGGTACCGCGGCAAGGTGCTTGGTCGTCTCGGTGGCGGCCGGGTGGCCCGCTATCCCAGCGAGTACCGCGACAACCTGCTCGAAGCGGTGCACCCACTGCTGGCGGAGTGGTTCCCGCCCCGCATCGACGCCCTGCTGCGGTTTCCCTTCCGGTTGCGCTCGGCTCTGGTGCGCGCCAATGACGTCGACGGCCTGGTTGCCCTAGGCCAGGTGGAGGACGGGCTGAGGTGCCCGGTCCGGGCGACCGCCCTGCATTGGACTGAAGGCGGTGTGTTGCGAGCGACGGTCCGGGCCACGGTGACCACGGCGGACAACAGGCTCCTCCAATTCGACGAAGTGCCCCGGGAGGGCGGACCGCCTCGCCGGGTGTGGCGCCCGCCTCAGCCCATCTCCCCAGCCGTGTTGACCGACGACGTGCTGGACGCCTCGGCCGATCTCGACCATGACTACATCCAGGTGTTCATCCGGGACCTCGTCGACCAGGCGATGTATCCGGTGACCGATGTTGTGCCGGCCTCGGAGACCGAGTTCACCGTGGACCCGCGCACCGCCTACTTCGGCCGTCCGGTGAGCCGCCGGTCGGAGCTCCTGGTCGAGGTGCGCCGGGCCGGTTGGGTGTTCCGTCGCCGGATCAGGGTGGAGGAGTACCTCTTGGCACCCGGTGAGCGGCTGCAGAGCATCTCGGGACGCCGAGAGCTGAGTCTGGCCCGGGCGCCGAAGGAGAACGTGGTGATTCTGACCGCCCGGCGCCTGCCCTTACCGCCAGCGGCCCCGCCAGCGACACCGCCAGCGGCCCCCCCGCCGGTCCCTTGGCTCCGTCGCGTTCGGGACGCGCTGCCTCCTTCGGTCCGCCGGCGGGCAGGACGGCTCAGACGTCGCTTGCGGCAGACGTCGTCGGGTCGGTGATAATTGAGGGTCGTCAGCCGCCGCCACGGTGGTGGACGGCCCCCGGCTTTCGCCCGTAGGAGAGGAAGGTCGTGAGCACCGACTTCGAGGCGCAGACCGCGCCGCTGCGGCGTGAACTGCTGGCTCACTGCTATCGGATGATGGGTTCGGTGGTGGACGCGGAGGACCAGGTGCAAGAGACTTACCTGCGGGCCTGGCGAGCCTTCCACCACTTCGACCACCGTTCGTCGGTACGGACGTGGATGTACCGCATCGCCACCAACTCCTGCCTGAGCGCCTTGTCGTCGTCGTCGTCCTCGAAGCGGGTGCTCCCGACCGGGCTGGGCGCTCCGGCCGCAGATCCCAAGGGTCCGCTCAACCCGCGGACCGACGTGGCCTGGCTGGAGCCGTTGCCCGACGCGGTGCTCTGGCAGAGCGCGGCGCCCACCCCGGAGGAGGAGTTCCTGGCCCGGGAGAACATCGCGTTGGCCTGGGCCGCAGCCCTGCAGGACCTGCCACCCAATCAGCGTGCGGTCTTGTTGCTCCGGGTGGTGCTGGGCTTCAGTGCCGCTGAAGTCGCGCAAACCTTGGGGACCAGCACGGCGTCGGTGAACTCCGCCCTGCAGCGGGGGAGGGCGCGGATCGGCGACGGCCTGCCCGAGCCCGAGGCCGACGAGCAGACCGAGGCGGCGGCGGTCGAAGCGTTCGTGTCGGCCTTCGAGCGGCATGACTTCGAGGCGGTCGTGGCCACGCTGGCGGAGGAGGCGACTTGGCAGATGCCGCCGTTCGACCGGTGGTACGTGGGCGCGCGCCAAGCCGCCGAGCTGGCCTGGACCCACTGCCCGGCCGCCGCCCCCGGCGACCTGAGATTCCTCAGCACGCGCCTCAACGGCGGGCCCGGCCTGGGGATGTACCTCCGCAAGGGACGGCAGTGGGAAGCCTTCCAGCTCCAGGCGTTACGCGTCGGTGCCGACGGCCGGATCGACGACGTCGTCGGCTGGTTCGAACCCCACTTGTTCCGGCTGGCCGGCCTCCCCATCCTCCTCGACAAGACATAGCCGCGCCTCGACCAAAACTATCCGCTCCTCGACCATAACTGAACGCCCTGGGGCCGACGGTTGATCGTGTGGGTGTGGCAGGTCGGCGGGCATTCGGGGTTCACCCGCCACCACGAGCCCGATTTCGCTGGTCTGGGTCGAGCATCACAGCAAGGGCTTCGCGAGGACCCGCGAGTTCTACGCCCCGGTGTTCGGTTGGGGGTACGCGGTCGCCTCCGACACCGACGACGTCCGCTACCGCACTGCGGAGGTCGAGGGGTGGAGGTGGCCGGTCTGGTGGACTCCGCGCGCGCCCTCCTAGTACTAGGCGCTCTGCTTCGGTGTGACCGACGCCGATGCCGGCCAGGAGACCGCACGGGCTCACGCGGCACCCTGTTGCAGGCCGCGCAAGACGCCCCGTTCGGCCGAATCGCGGACCTGCTCGAGCCCACCGGCGCACCGTTCAAGCTGCACTGCCCGACGCTGACCGACCCCTCCCCGAGCACCGGTGAGCGCGAGTGCCGTCTCGGCCCGCGTGCACTAGATTGGCCGAGGGCGACGTTCGTCGTCGCTCGGAGCGGTCTCGGACGAGCCATCTGAGGTGAGTTGACCTCGGACGAGCCGTTCGAGGTGAACCCGGAGCTGAAACCCTCCCTGACGCATTCCCCCCAGGAGATCGATGAGCGAGACGCGCGTCGACGGCGCGACCGGCGCGTTCGACGACCCCGATGAGGTCGAGGGCCCCCAGGCCAGCGAGATCACCTACGACGAGCAGCGCTACCCCGCGCGGCCGCAGCGGCTGCGCCCCCGTGGCCGGCTGCGCGGGCTGTTCCCGCGCCGACGGCGTGACCTGAACGGTCCCGCCCGCGGGGACAACGCCGACTACGTCACCTGGTTGAACGAGCAGTCGATGCTGGTCGACGCCTACGAGTTCGCCAAGCAGTTCTCCGGGCAGGGGAGCATGTGGCAAAACCCGTTCGCCCGTCCCGATCCGCGGGCGGCGATCGAAAAGGCGTCGGTGTGGTTCACCGCGTACCCGATCTCGATGATCACCAAGCCTGGTACGTCTTTCCTGGGCACGCTGGGCGACGAGGCACTGTGGGGGGCCTTCGAGGCGATCGGCATCGATGGCGTGCACACCGGGCCGGTGAAGAAGGCCGGCGGCATCGTCGGCTGGGAATCCACCCCGAGCGTCGACGGGCACTTTGACCGGATCAGCACCCAGATCGACGACGCGTTCGGAACCGAGGAGGAGTTCCGGACGATGACCGAGGTCGCGGCCGGCCACCTGGGGATGATCATCGACGACATCGTGCCCGGCCACACCGGAAAGGGCGCGGACTTCCGGCTCGCGGAGATGAAGGTCGGCGACTTCCCCGGTATCTACCACATGGTGGAGATCGAGGAGAAGGACTGGCAGTTGCTGCCGAAGGTGCCGCGGGGCCGGGATTCGGTCAACCTGGACGCCGAGACCGAAGCCCAGCTGGCCAAGAACGGCTACATCATCGGTCGGTTGCAGCGGGTCATCTTCTACGAGGCCGGGGTCAAGGACACCAACTGGAGCGTCACCGACGCCGTGGTCGGACCCGACGGTCAGGAGCACCGCTGGGTCTATCTGCACTACTTCAAGGAGGGCCAGCCCTCCATCAACTGGCTCGACCCGAGCTTCGCCGGGATCCGGCTGGTGATCGGCGACGCGTTGCACTCCCTCGGCGATCTGGGCAGCGGAGCCCTGCGACTGGACGCCAACGGCTTCCTCGGGGTGGAGAAGAGCGCCGAGGACACCCCCGCCTGGTCGGAGGGCCACCCGCTGTCGGAGGCCGCCAACCAGCTGATCGCCAGCATGGTCCGCAAGGTCGGCGGATTCACCTTCCAAGAGCTCAACCTGACCGTCGACGACATCAAGAGCTCCGCCGACCGGGGCGCGGACCTGTCCTACGACTTCGTCAACCGCCCCGCCTATCACCACGCCCTGGCCACCGCCGACACCGAGTTCGTCCGGCTCACCTTGAACCTGAGCAAGGAGATGGGCGTGGAGCCGGCTTCACTGGTGCACGCGCTGCAAAATCACGACGAGATGACCTACGAGCTGGTCCACTTCGCCACCCTGCACCGCGATCAGGTGTACACCTACCATCGCGCGCCGATCACCGGCGCCGACCTGGCGGTGCAGATCCGCGCCGACCTGGTCGAACGGCTGACCGGGGACGGAGCGGACTACAACGCCACCTTCACCCAGAACGGGATCGCCTCGACCACGGCCACCGTGATCGCGGCCTCGTTGGGCTTCCGCTCTGTGTCCGACCTCGACGCGGACCAGGTCGCCCGGATCCGCACCGCACATCTGCTCCTGGCCGCGTTCAACGCCTGGCAGCCGGGGGTGTTCGCGCTCTCCGGCTGGGATCTGGTCGGCGCGCTGACGCTGGGTCGCCGACAGGTCGCCCGACTCCTCGGCGACGGCGACACCCGGTGGATCCACCGCTCGGCCTACGATCTGATGGACTACCGGCCCGAGGCCACCGAGTCGCTGTCGCAGATGCCGCGGGGCACCGCGCTGTACGGCTCGTTGCCGGCCCAGCTGGACGACCCGAACTCCTTCGCCCGCCGGCTGGCCGCGATCTTGGAAGTCCGGCGCCGCTACGGCATCGCCACCGCCGTACAGCTGGACGTGCCGCCGGTGTCGAACAAGGCGATGCTCGTGATGGTGCACCAGCTCAGCGACGCCGAACAGATCACGGTGCTGAACTTCTCCGCCGAAGAGATCGCCGGCGGAGTCCGCTCCGAGCAACTGATCCCGGGCAGTGTCTTGGTCGACATGGTCACCGACGAGGAGGTCGGCGAGATCGACGACCTCTATAGTTTTGGGGTCCGGCTCGGCCCGCACGAGGCGAAGTCCTTACTGGTGCTGTGCCCGGGGGAGCATCCAGTCGGCAGCCATCAACACGACACCGACCGACCGAGCGTACGGCGCTGAACTCTGGGAACCTCTTATCGACGCCCCCTGAGCTTGTCGAAGGGCCTCTCTTTACGCCCCCTGAGCTTGTCGAAGGGCCTCTCTTTACGCCCCCTGAGCTTGTCGAAGGGCCTCTCTTTACGCCCCCTGAGCTTGTCGAAGGGCCTCTGTTTACGCCCCCTGAGCTTGTCGAAGGGCCTCTGTTTACGCCCCCTGAGCTTGTCGAAGGGCCTCGAAGAGGTTGGCCTGCTCGCGGCTGCGGAAGGCGTACGAGCAGCCGCGCGCGGCCCGGATCTACCACTGACGGAGCGACGTCGGGTCAGAACTCCTCGCGCCGGCGAAGGGTCCGCGGGCGCCCGTCGGGATCGTGCACGGCCCGATACACCGGACCCGCCCAGGCCCGAGTGAAGCGCGACAGGTGCGGCAGGACCAACGGCCTTAGCCGGCCCGGGGGACGCTCGCCGACCCGGCCCCCGTCGTGCCAGGCCTGCAACGCGGCGGCGGAGCCGGCGAAGGTGTCGAACATGTCGGCCCCGGCGACACAGTCGGCCATCCGCGCGACCAGGTCGGTGCCGGCACCCGAAACGTCGCGGTCCAGGTGCTCCGCGGCCAGGGTCAGCCGCAGGGACCGGGCGTAGGGGGAGTGGGCGTCGCCGGACTCGTCGATCACCACCGCCGACAGCTCGGAGTCGTGGGTCCAGGAGCGGCGGTTGAAGTTGTCCGAGCCGATGGTGGCCCAGCAGTCGTCCATCACGCAGACCTTCGCGTGCACGTAGACCGGCAGACCGGCGTGGTTCTCCACCCCGTACGCCGCGACCCGGCCAGGACCGGCCCGCAGCAGCATCCCCAGCGCCTCGTTCCGGCCGAACTGCTGCGGCAACCGGGACAACGGCGCGGACTGGTCGGGTACGTGCGGCAGCACCGCGATCACCCGCAGCCCGGGCCGCTCCCGGAGCGCCTCCACGAACGTCCGGGCCACGTCGACCGACCACAGGTACTGGTCCTCGACGTAGACCAGGTCCTGCGCCAGCCTCAGGGCCTTGCTGTAACCGCGGGCGACGCTGCGTTCCCCGCCGCGGGCGAACGGGTAGTCCCGGCCGTGCCGCAGATTGGGATAGGTCCGCAGCAGCTGCACGGTGTGGGTGCCGCTGGGGACGGGATCGGGCGGGGGTGCCTGCTCGGGCAAAGGGTCGGGTCGTAAGTCGGTGCCCGACAGCTTGTCGTGCAGCCAGAACACCGGGTTGCGGCTCAGCGGGGTCGGGTCGAGCCAGCGCTCCCGGAACACGGTCTCCACGTCGTACACCGCCGGTCCGGAGATGGCGGCCTGGACGTCGTGCCACGCCGGGGTCGGGCCGAACGCCGCCGCCATCGACTGCGGCTGCGGGTCGCCGTGGTGAGCGGCGTCGTCTCGCCGGGAGTGGCACAAGTCGATGCCGCCGACGTAGGCGATGTCGTCGGCCGAGGCGCCGCGGTAGCGGATCACCACCATCTTCTGGTGGTGTGAGCCGCCGGTGCGGACCCGCATGTCCAGCAGGGCTTCGGCACCGTTGCGCTGTAACTGCTCACCCAGGTGCCGGTTCGCCGCCGCGGAGAACGACAGCTTGTCCCAGTAGGAGCGCCAGATCAGACCGCGGACATCCACGCCGCGGCGGTCGGCGGCGCTGAGCAGATTCTCGACGCCGGAGTCCGGCTCGTCGGTGAGCTGCTCGTCGGGGTCGCCGCGCCAATCGGTGAACAAGATCAGGTCACCGGGACGGGTGCCCGCGATCCGGTCCCGTAGCTCAGCGAAATAGGTGGCGCCGTGCACCAGCGGTCGGACGCAATTACCCCCGGACCAGGCCTGCTCCCCGGGATGCCGGGCGTCGAGATCGGTTTGGGCGTTGGCGCGCTCGGATTTGCTCAGCAGCCAATGAGCCGGGGAGACGCTCACCGAACCGTCCTTGTCCGCACCCGTCAGACCCTACGGTGTCGCGCCCGGGTCGGACGACAAGCCGGCCAAGGTTGTCGTCGCTCCGTTGGGGGGCCGAGGAGGGCCTCCGAGTGAATCCACGATGAATCAACAGAAACCACCACCAACTCCCGCCCCCGCGAGGCGGGCCCCCGTCAGGGGTTGACGACCTGCAGCAGTCCGCGCGTCGTCCCGGTGACGAAGAGCCGGCCGGTGGCCTCGTCCACCGCCACCGTGTTGGGCTGCTGAACGGTCGGGTAGCGAACCGTCTCGCGCGGCTGGTCCCCCGACAGGTCGAAACCGACTAACTCATTGGTCGCGGTCACAGTGACCCACAGCTGGTCGCGGCGGGCGTCGTAGGCCAACCCGTACGGCTGTCCGGGTAGCGCCACCCGGGCGACCTGGGCCGCCTGCGGGGGTGGGGAGTAGAGCAGCAGCGCCCCGCCCCGGGTGTCGGCGACGACCAGCCGCCCGTGCTTGTCGGCCACCACATGCGTGGGACCGTCGCCGGCGGACAGCTCCGTCAACGGTTGCAGGGTCGAGGCGTCGTCGAAGGTGATCGTGTTCTCACCGACGTCGACCACCCCGAAGACGTTCCCGACGTGCGCGATGCCGCCGGGCTGGGTGACGTCGGTGAAGGTGGCTACGACGCGGTCGTCCCGGATCGCGGTGAGCGTCGCGCCCGCCTCGTCGGCCACCAGGATGGTCCCGTTCGGCGCCTGGTTCGCGTCGTGCGGCATCGTCCCGGTCGGGATGCGCGACAGCACCCGCCCCGACGGCAGCGCCACCCGCAGCAGCGAGTTCGAGCTTTCGTTCGCAACGAGGACGGGACCGCCCGCCGCGGCGAGTTGGAGGTGACGCAGGGAGCCGGGCAGCGGCGTACGGCCGCGGACGGCGAGCGTGCTCGGGTCCAGCAGCACCAGCTCGTTCGGCTCCCGCACCGCGACGATCACGCGGCGGGTGGTCGCGTCGGCCACGATGCCCTCGGGGGCGTTGCCGATCTCGATCGTGCGCCCGGCCGGGGTGCTGGTCGTGGCGGGGGAGGCGGCCGGCTCGGCTGCGGTCGGCACCGGCCGGGGGAGCCGTCGGGGCGTGAACTGCCCGGACAGCGGCGGACGGGCCTCGGCGACGGGCGTGGGGTCGGCACCCGGGCTGCTGCTGCAGGCGGCGACCACGCCCAGGGTCACGCAGGCCGCCAGCGCGGCCCGGGTCGGGCGGGGAGCGGGACGGCGGAGCACGAGTTCCATTATTCGTCGCTCGCGAGGTGGCTGCTCAGGCCGCGGTGTCGTTCCGGCGCCTCTTCCTGGTCGCGGCTCGCGCGGCGCGCGACCCAAACCGTTCCGGCGGCCTCGCGCACCAGCCGGGGCTCGTGCGCCGTCGGAGCGCCGAAGCTGCCGAACTCCGGCGCTCGGCTTACGCCGCTTGGGCAGGACCGGCGGCTGGTCGCGGTTTGACCTCGGCGCCGAGGGAGGGGAGCGGTTCGGGCGCGTCAACGCCGCTCCGGCGGGATCCGGTGAGAGCCGCGGTTCGACCTCCGCACCGAGGAACGGGAGCGAGCGGTCCGGGCGCGTCCACACCGCTCAGCCAGGATCTGCGGCCAGCCGCGGTTTGACCTCGGCGCCGAGGAAGGCGATCAGGCCGGGCACGTCCGGCTCGTCCTGGGTCGGCTGGACAACGAGGTTCGTCACCCCGAGGCCGGCCAGCCGGCGTACGGCCCCGGCCACCTCCGCCGCGTCGCCGGCGGTCCCGACCCCGTCGGGATCCCTGCCCCAGCGGGGTACCTCGGCGCTCACCCTTGTCCGGGCCCCCGGTCCGGTGGCGACAATCTCGGTGGCCACCAGTGGATGGCCGATCCCGCGGACGGCGGTGACCCGGCCGGCCGCGTCGGCGACCTCGGCATCGCTCATCACCGCGGCCAAGAGGTTGCCGTCGCCGAGCTCGGCGGCCAGGTCGATCGACTTTGGACCGCCGCCGCCGATCATCACCGGCGGCGGGTCCACCGGCGGCCAGTCCAGCGCCACCGCGTCCAGTTGCACGTAGCGGCCGGACGTGGTCACGGTTTCGCCGGCCAGTAGGGCCCGCAGGGCCGTCGCGTACTCGTGCAGCAGGGTCAGCGGCGACGCCGGCCGCGCCCCGACCTGGTCCATCCACTCCTGGACCCCGTGGCCCACCCCCGCGATCAACCGGCCGGGGAATTGCCGCTCCAGGGTGGCCAGCTCCATCGCGGTCAGGGCGACGTTGCGCAGCGGCACGGGCAGCAGCCCGATGCCGACCCGGAGCCGCTCGGTCGAGGCCAGGGCGACCGCGGCAGTGGCGATTCCGCTGGACTTGAAGCAGTCCTCCCAGACCCACAGTTCGTCCAGCCCGGCCCGCTCGACCGCCCGGGCCAATCCGGTTAGCGTCTCCGGTGCCAGAGTCGGGACGAAGCAGAAGCCGAGGGCGGGTACGGGTGTCATCTGCTTATCCTCTCCTGCGCCCTGTCGGGTGTGGCCAGGCCCCAGGCGCGGGACGGGTACTCAAACCGGCACTGCCGAGCGACCTTCTCCGTGCGCCCCCGGGAGCTTGTCGAAGGGCCTGCTTCTCGGCGCGCCCCCTGAGCTTGTCGAAGGGCCTGTTTCTCCGTGCGCCCCCTGAGCTTGTCGAAGGGCCTGTTTCTCCGTGCGCCCCCTGAGCTTGTCGAAGGGCCTGCTTCTCCGTGCGCCCCCTGAGCTTGTCGAAGGGCCTCGAAGAGGTTGGGCGAGAGCAGTGCATTGTGCGACCGGGTCCAGCCCAGGGCGCCGGTCTCGTCAAGCCGATCCGGTCTGAGCCAGTCGTGGTAGAACCGGAGCAGTCACACACGTTTGCTCAGGTCACACCGGGCAGATCCACGGTCGGCCGCAGGAGGTGACCCGATGGACCGGGACGAGGCGATCGCGGGCCGGATCGGTGCCCAACAACTGGACCGCGGTCCGGACACCCGGGAGGTCACCGAGGCCGCCGTTCTCGACTTCGGCGTCCAAGACACCGGGCGGGACGGCGCGAGCTGGGCCCTGGCCAATCGAGGGGTTTCGCTGGCCGGGCCGGCGGCGTTGGCCGACTGTGCCGAGCTCGCGCTGGTCTGGACGCTGCGCAGCTCTCCGCACTACTACCGTCGTCAGGACCTGCCCGGGGTGCTGGACGCCACCTCGCCGTATTCCGACGCCGACGCTCAGAAGCGGACCGTGAACGCCGGGAAGGCGTTCGTGTCGGCGGGGGTCAGTCCGACCGACGGTCTCGGCGTGGTCGCGGGTGTGCTGCGAGACGTCGTGACGCAACCGATGGTCAAGGGCGAGGTGTCGGCCGCGCTGAGCCGGCGGCTGCCGGCACCGTACCTGCGGTCCTGCCGCCCCTGCGGGACCGACCACTGCTACGAGGTGCCGTTCCGGCTCGGCGCCTTGTACGCCGGTCTCGAGCTGACTCCGGAGACCTCGCCACCGGTGCTCCGCCGGATCGAGGGATGGCGGGCCGAGGCGGGAACGGGCGATCCCCGGCGGGCGCCGGACCGGCTGAACGTAATCGTCAACTACCTCCGTTTCCTGGGACCGGCCACCTCGGGCGACGTCGCCGGCTTCCTGGACGCGCCGGTGGCCGTCGTCCGGCAGCACTGGCCGACCGCGGCGGTCGAGGTTGAGGTCGCGGGCCGAAGTGCCTGGACCGTCCCCGGCGAGCCGCCGCCGTCAGTGTCGGGCTTGGTGCGTCTGCTCGGACCGTACGACCTGTTCCTGCAGGCCCGTGACCGCGACCTGCTCGTCCCCGACCGGACGCGGCACAAAGCGCTGTGGCCGGTGATCGGCCGGCCCGGTGCCGTCCTGGCCGGGACCGACATCGTCGGCACCTGGCGGCCGCGGGCGACCGGCAGAAAGCTCGCCGTGGCGCTCGACCTCTGGAGCCCGGTGTCGACGGCGCGACGGCACCGGATCGAGGAGGAGGCCGAACGGCTCGCCGCCCATCGCGGGGTCGAGCTGAGCGGGGTCCAGTGGAACGGGAGCTGACGAGCGGCGACGAGCGGCGACGAGCGGCGACGAACGATCAGGGCTACCTCGGAACGGCGGCGCCCCGGGGGCGCTCCCAGCGCACCTGCCCGGCGTCGATGTCGGGACGCAGCCCGCGCCAGACCGGGTGCCGCAATCGACCCGGCGCGGTGAGTTCTGAGTAGGTCACCTCCCCGACCAGGTCCGGGGTCACCCAGTGCGCGTCCCGGGCGTCGGCCCGCGGAACGTCGACCACCGCGGGGGTGCTGCAACCGCGGTTCTCCAGCAGCTGTTGGATCGTGGTCAGCGACTGCTCGTCGAAGCCGGAGCCGACCCGGCCGACGTAACGCAGACCGTCCTGCTCGGGGACGCCGACCAGCAGCGACCCGAACGTGGAGTCCCGGCGTCCCTGGCCGGGGCGCCAGCCGGCGATCACCACCTCCTGGGTGAGGAAGTTCTTGATCTTCAGCCAGGTCCGTCCACGGCGTCCGGGCTGGTAGACCGAGGTCAGCCGCTTGGCCACCACGCCCTCCAACCGGAACTGCCGGCTGGTCTCCACCGCCACCGCGAAGTCACCCTCGAAGCGCGGCGGTACCTGGACGCGCAGCTCGGCCGACTCCAGGTCCAACCCCTCCAGCAGCGCCCGGCGCTCGAAATAGGGTCGCTTGAGCAATGACCGGCCGTCGAGCCGGAGCAGGTCGAACAACATCAGCTGAGCCGGATACGTCCGGGCCGCCCGTTCCACGTCGGCCGGACGGCTGAGGTTGATCCGGTGCTGCAGCCGGCCGAAGTCGGGCCGCCCGGCGTTGTCGGTGGCCACGATCTCGCCGTCCAGCACCGCGTCGGCCAACCCCAGCCGGGCCAGCGGCGCCACCACGTCGGGGTAGCTGCCGGTGGTGTCCAGGCCCCGCCGGCTGATCAGCCGGACCGAGTCGCCGTCGACGTGCGCGATGCAGCGGACCCCGTCCCACTTCATCTCGAACGCCCAGTCCTCGCCGTCGCGCAGGTCGTCCGGCGTAGCCAACGTGGCCAGCATCGGCGTCAGCTCCCCCGACTGGTCAGAACCTGGGGTGGCTCTGGCCACCGGAGATTCTGACAAGCCGGGAGACATCCGGTGCAGCAGCCAGTTTCGGTCGCCACGGCCGCCGCCGGTGTGGATGAAGGCGAACTTCGCCTCCCCGCCCAGGCCGCCGTCCGGCCGGCCGGTGCAGGTGACGATGACCTCGCGGCCTTCGCGCCACTTGTGCAGCCGGTACGTGCCGGCGTCCCAGATCGTGACCTGCCCACCGCCGTACTCACCACCGGGGATGCTGCCCTCGAAGCTGCCGTACTCCAGCGGATGATCCTCGGTCTGGACGGCCAACCGGTTGGTCTTCGGGTCGGTCGGCGGCCCCTTCGGCACCGCCCAGCTGACCAGCACACCATCGTGCTCCAGCCGGAAGTCCCAGTGCAGGGCGCGGGCATGATGTTCCTGGATCACGAATGTGGGATCGGCATCGGTGTCCCCACCCGCGTCAGGGGTCGGCGGCTCGGCGGGCACCGGCTCGGGTGTCCGGGTCGCGTCCCGCATGCCGCGGTAAACGCTCAACCGATCCCGCTCCTGGCCGCGGGCCGACTCGGTGCGGGCCAGCAGGGGCGCCAGCGGATCGCCGTCCTCGACCACCCGGGCCAGCACGTCGAGGTAGCTCAGCTGAGCCAGGTTGAGTTCTGCCAGCTCCTCCCAGGTCCGGGGCGCGGCGACGGTGGGACGTTCCCGGCCGCGCAGCGAGTACGGCGACACGGTGGTTTTGTTGCCGTTGTTCTGGCTCCAGTCGAGGAACACCTTGCCGGCGCGCTCGGCGCGGTTCATGCTGGCCAGCACCCGGTCGGGATGCTCGGCTTCCAGGGCGCGGGCCAGCTCCCGGGCGACCGCGGTGGCCTGCTCGCTGCTCTGAGAGCCGTCGAGCGGGGCGTACAGGTGGATCCCCTTGCTCCCGCTGGTCACCGGGATCGGGTCGTGGCCGATATCGAGGAGGATGGCCCGCGCCCACCCGGCGACCTCGGCACACTCGGCCAGCGACACCCCCTCGCCCGGGTCGAGGTCGAGCACCAGCCGGTCGGGGTGGCCCGGTGTGCCGTCGGGTCCGAAACGCCACTGTGGCACGTGGATCTCCAGCCCGGCCAGCTGGGCGATCCAGGTCAGCGTGGCCAGGTCGTTCACCACCGGATAGTCGTTATCGTGGTCGCGATGGGCGATCCGGTGGCGCCGGACCCAGTCCGGCGTGCCGGCAGCGAGATTCTTGTTGAAGAACACCGTCGGCGTCCGGTCACCGTCGCCGACCCCGTCCGGCCAGCGTTTCCGGGTCGCCGGGCGGTCGGCCAGGTGCGGCAGCATGGTCGGCCCGACCTCGGCGTAATAGGCCAACACGTCGGCCTTGGTGGTGTCGGTGGCGGGATAAAGGATCTTGTCCAGGTTGCTGAGTTTCAGCAGGTGGCCCTCGACCGTAACCGTCTGGGACTGCGCTGCCTTGGCCACGTCCTACTCTCCCTTGGTCGGTCGCTCGTCGCGGAGGGAGTAGGTCTCCAGCCAGCGCAGGTGGGCAGCCGTAGCTTCGGCGACGCCGGTGATGAACTCCTCGATCACGACGAGTTGCGCCTCGTCGTAGTCCGACATCGCCACGGTCACCCGCTCGCCCAGGGGACCGAAGAACTCCTGGCCCAAAGCCGCACCGTCGTCGGCCTCGTACAGCCGGATCTGGCGCCGGTCGTACGGGTCGGGTTCGCGGCGAACGTGGCCGCCTCGGACCAGCCGGTCCACCGTGCCGGTGACCGCTCCGGAGGTCAGGTTCAGCTGCTGCCGCAGGACCCCAGGTGTGGCCGGCGCCCCCTGACGTTCGGCTTCGAGGATGACCACCAGGGCCTGCAGGTCGGTCGGATGCATGGCGTGCAGCTTGGCGAACACGTCCACCACCCGGCTGGCGTCGCCCCCGTAGCGGCGGAGTTGGCCGACGATCCGCTCGTGTAGCTGCTCTATGCGGGTCACCTCGTCCACTGCTGGTCTGCCTTCCGATTGCGCGAGCCGCGATCGCCCTCTAGTCTCTTAGTCACTAAGCATATCGGAGACTGAGAGACCAGGCGGAGCGTCGATGAAGGAATTATGGGCTGCGGTCGTGGCTGCGGTGACCGGACGCCGCGGCGCGTGGCTCACGCTGGGACTGGCCATCGCCGCGAGCGGGCTCCTGATCGGCCTCAACCCGGGTCTTGCCGTCAGCGAGGACCCCACCGAGGCCCTGCCCGCCCAGGCTCAGTCGACGCTGGCCGCTCAGCGGCAGCAGCAGCTGCCGTCGGGTCAGCTCAACCCGGCATTGGTCGTCTACAGCCGGCCCGGCGGCACGCTGAGTCCAGCTGACCTCGCCGCGGTCTCGGCCCAGGGCCGGGCGCTGGCGCCGCTGGCCCTCGACGGTCAGATGTCGCCGCCCCGACCCGCCGCGGACCGGTCGGCGGCACTGGTCGCGGTACCGCTGTCCGGCGCGGCCAGCGGCGCGGAGACCGCCGCCCGGGTCAAAGAGATCCGGGCGGTGGTGGCGCAGGGCCTGCCGCCCGGGGTGGTGGGTCAGGTCACCGGCGGGGCGGGGTTTAGCGCCGACATCACCTCCGCCTTCGACGGCGCGAACTTCACGTTGCTGGCCACCACCGCGTCGGTGGTTGCGCTCCTGCTGATCTTGACCTACCGCAGCCCGGTGCTGTGGATCGTGCCGCTGAGCGTGGTCGGGGTCGCAGACCAGGTCGTGGTCGCCCTGGTCGGTCTGGTCTCGCGGACCGGCGCGGTGCCTTTCGACCCCTCGACCACCGGGATCGTGTCGGTCCTGGTCTTCGGGGCCGGCACCAATTACGCGCTGCTGCTGATCGCCCGCTACCGGGAGGAACTGCAGGCCACGCCGGATCGACGGCAGGCCATGCGGGACGCGCTGCTCGGCGCCGGTCCCGCCATCGCCGCGTCCGGAACAACCGTGGTCTTGGCTCTGCTGACCCTGCTGGCGGCCACCTTCGGCGGGACGCGGGCGATCGGGGTGGCCGGGGCGATCGGGATCGCGATCGCGCTGCTGTTCGGCCTGGTCGTTTTGCCCGCGGCGCTGGTGGTCTGCCCGCGCGGGCTGTTCTGGCCGCTGATTCCGCGGGTCGGGGAGGGACGTCCGCCTGGTCGGCTGTGGCGCCGGATCGGCACCGCGACCGCGCGCGGGCCGTGGCCGGTGATCGTCGCCTCGGTCCTGCTCCTCGGCGGCTTGGCCACCGGCGTCACCAGCACTTCGTTCGGTCTCAGCCAGGCCGACACCTTCCGCACCAAGGCCGAGTCGGTCGACGGGCTGAAGACGTTGGCCGCCTCCTTCCCGGCCGGCACGGTGTCACCGGTGGTGATCATCACGACGCCGAGCCGGGCGGACGCCGTCGTCACCGCCGCCGAACGGGTCGGCGGGGTGGCCAGCGCCGCCCGTACGGAAGCCACCGACACTCTCGCCGCCGTGAACGTGGTGATCACCGCCGAGCCGGACACCCCGGCCAGCTACGACACCGTACGGGCGGTGCGGTCCGCGGCGGCCGGGGCCGACCCAGGTGCGGTGGTGGGCGGGGCGGTGGCCACCAGCCTCGACGCCCGTACGGCTTCGGTTCGCGACCTGAAGGTGATCGCTCCGTTGATCCTGGTCGTGGTCGTGCTGGTGTTGATCGTGCTGCTGCGGGCGCTGGTCGCGCCGCTGGTCCTGATCACGACGGTGATCGTGAGCTTCTTCGCCGCCCTCGGGGCCGGCAGCCTGGCCTTTTCCTACGTCTTCTCCTTCCCGGCCCTGGACTACCAGGTGCCGCTGCTGGCGTTCTTGTTCCTGGTTGCCCTCGGAGTGGACTACAACATCTTCCTGGTCTCCCGCGCCCGGGAGGAGACGCAGCGCCGCGGGACTCGGCGGGGAATCGTGGACGCGCTGGCCCTGACCGGAGGGGTGATCACCAGTGCCGGCGTCTTGTTGGCCGCGGTCTTCACCGTGCTCGGCGTGCTGCCGGTGATCGTGCTGACCGAGATCGGGATCATCGTCGGGTTGGGCGTGTTGCTGGATACGTTGGTAGTCCGGACGGTGCTGGTCCCGGCCCTGGTCCAGGTGCTCGGCGACCGGTTCTGGGCGCCCGGCCGGCTGTCGCGGCAACCGGTGGCCCCACGCCGGGCTGTGGTCGAATCCGAGCCGTCGATGCCGACCTGACCCGGTGCCGGTCCTGGATTAGCCCGAACCTTAGCGCGGCGCGGCACTACATTGAGAGGGTGAACCGCGCCGGCCGCATGGAGGAGAGCCACCGATGAGCATCGGATTCGGGATCCTGCTGATCGTGCTCGGGGCGTTCCTGCGCTTCGCCTTCACCGGAAACATCCCCTACGTCGACGACGACGTCTTCGGCGTCATCTTGATGCTGGCCGGGGTGGTCACGGTCATCCTCGGGGTGATCATGACCGTCCAGCGCAGTCGGACCAAGCACGTCCAGGAGACCCGCTACCGCGGACCCGGGCAGTAGCGAGAACGCTTCCCGATTTAGTCCACTCCCTCAGGGACGCAGACCACCAGCGACCCCGGGTCGATCTCGGCCACCAGCCGTTCACCTTCACCCTCGACGTCGCCGTCGATCTGGTAGGTGTCGGGCTGAGTCAGGGTGATCTCGGTGCGTTGGCCGGCCCACACGTCGACGTGGTCGTCGGCCCGGTCCTGGTGGGTGACCAACCGGAGCAGCACCTTGAACCAGTGACTGAGCCGGTGCGGCGAGGCGACGTAAACGTCGAGATCGCCGTCGTCGGCGTGCGCCCTCGGAATCAGGTTCACTCCGCCGGTCAGCTGGCCGACGTTGGCGATCAGGCACATCATCGACCGGCGGCGATGCACTCGGCCGCCGTCGACCCGAATCCGTACGCGCACCGGCACCCGTCCGGCGGCCCGGCCCGCCTCCACCACGTACGCCGCCGGACCCAGCGCCGACTTCAGCCGGTCGTTCGTCTCGTCCATGATGGCGGCGTCCAGACCGGTGCCGGCCATCACCGAGAAACGTTGCGGCTCGCCGCCGTCGACGCGGAGCACGACGGTGTCGATGCGGCGGGTGTGCCGACCACACGCCACGTCGAGGGCGGCCGCCGGGTCGAGCGGCAGGTCGAGATTGCGGGCCAGTAGATTGCCGGTGCCCAGCGGCACGATGCCCAGCGGGATGCCGGTCCCGGCCAGCCCGGACACCACCGCCCGTACGGTGCCGTCGCCGCCGGCGCTGAGGATCAGCTCGACCCCCGCCCGCACCGCCTGCTCGCTCATCGCCGCGCCCGGATCGTCCTGCGTCGTCTCCAGCCACAGCGGGTCGGTGTAGCCAGCCTCAGTCAACCGCCGCCGGATCCGGTCGGGAAAGTCGTTCGACACCTTGGTCGGGTTGACGATCACCGCGCACCTGCTCTGCGAGCCCATGGCGGCCGAGCCTAACCAGACGCCCTAGAGTGCCGGGTTGTGGCCGACCTGGACGTACGCCAAACCGCGAGGCTGAGGCTGCGCCGCTGGCGTACGGCCGACCGAGACCCCTTCGCGGCGATGAACGCCGATCCCGAGGTGATGCGCTACTTTCCCCGAACGCTCGACCGTACGGCCAGCGACGCCCTGATGGAGCACTTCGAGCAGCGTTGGCAGGCCAACGGGGTGGGGCTGTGGGCGTTGCAGCGCCGCGACGACCCCACGCTGCTGGGCTGGGCCGGGTTGAACCCGATGCCACCCGACATTCCCGGGGCCGGGGAGTGGGAGGTGGGCTGGCGGCTGGTCAGATCGGCCTGGGGCCAGGGGTATGCGACCGAGGCCGGCCGGGAGGCCCTCGAGGTCGCCCGGAACGTGCTCCGGGTACCGCGGGTCTGGTCCCTCTGCACCTTGGCCAACCACCGTTCGCAGGCGGTGATGCGGCGACTCGGGCTGGCGGAGCACAGCCGCTTCGACTACCCGCCGCTGCCGCCAGGCCATCCGCTGCGACCGCACGTCGCCCACGTCACGCCGCCGGAGTGGTCGGCCCAGTAGCCTCACCACCCCACCAGTAGCCTCACCACCCCATCGCGCACCCTTTGTTGCTCCGCGCATCCCCTGCAAAGGGTGCGTCGGCCGGGAAAGGGTGCGTCGGCCGGGAAAGGGTGCGTCGGCCGGGAAAGGGTGCGTCGCCTAGCCTCTCCACCCCACCGCGCACCACTTGCTGCTCCGCGCATCCCCTGCAAAGGGTGCGTCGTACAGGAAAGGGTGCGTCGTACAGCAAAGGGTGCGTCGTGCAGGAAAGGGTGCGTCGCCTAGCCTCTCCACCCCACCGCGCACCACTTGCTGCTCCGCGCATCCCCTGCAAAGGGTGCGTCGTATAGGAAAGGGTGCGTCGTGCAGGAAAGGGTGCGTCGCCTAGCCTCTCCACCCCACCGCGCACCACTTGCTGCTCCGCGCATCCCCTGCACAGGGTGCGTCGAACAGGAAAGGGTGCGTTGTAAAGGAAAGGGTGCGTCGTACAGGAAAGGGTGCGTCGTACAGGAAAGGGTGCGTCGTACAGGAAAGGGTGCGCCGGCCGGGAAGGGGTGCTGCGCTCAAGCCTCCCCGGGTGCCAGTTCGCGCCAGGCCCGCTCGGCGTCGTCGGCCACCTGCTCGGCTTCGCGAACCCGTACGCGGGTGTCCCGGGCAGCAGCACGCGCTTCTCGTTCCGCCCCCTCCGCCGAAGTCAGCTCGGCCCGGGCGCGGTCCGCCCGCTCGGCCTGGGCGTCCGCGTGGTCGGCAGCCCGGTCCGCCGCGCGGCGGGCGTCCTCGAGGGCGGCCCGGGCTTCGTCTAACCGGCGCCGACGATCCTCTCGTCGTTGCTGCTCGGCCCGCTGTCGCTCCTGCTCCTCGCGTTGGGCGTGCCGGGCGGCTGCGTCCTCGGGTGCGAACTCGGCTTGCGGGGGAATCGAGGCGGCGAGTGCTGCGGTCAGGTCGACCTCGACCTCGACCTCGGCCCCGGCCGCGGGCGCTCCGAAGCCGGCGTACGACACCGCGCCGGCGAGGCGTCCACGCCGGACCTGCTCGGCGACCTCGGGGTCGGCCAACGCCGCCTGCAAGGTGGCGGCAACCTCACCGACGCTCGCCTCAGCCGCCCGGTACCCGCGCTGGTCGCCGAGGTCGACCGCCTGCCGGGTCAAGGCGTCGATCCGCTGGCGTCGCTGCGCCGACAGCGCCCGGAGGGCGGAGCCGTCGCCCCGGTGCTGTGCCTCGCGGAGAGCATCGGCCAGATCAAGCAGGGCGGCCACCTCGCCGGTCGCCTGACGGGCGAGCAGATTGACCAACCAGGCGGTCCGGGTCGGCCGGCGCAGTGCGGCGACCGCGCTCGCCAACGGTCGGTCGCGGCCGGCCCGCGCCTGGCGGCTCAGCTCGTTCCGGCGCGTGACGAAGGCTTCGGGGTCGCCGGCGTACAGCTCGTCGGCCGCCTCGTCGAGGTCGAACACCGTCTCCTCCGGACCGCTCAGCGCGGCGGGACCGCCGCCGCCGCGACCGGGCCGGGCCGGGGATAGGACAGGTCGACGTTATCGATCAAACGCGTGCTGCCGACCCGGGCTGCCAGCGCGAGCAGCACCGGACCGGTCGCGTCAGGCTCGACCTCGACGAAGGTGCTCGGGTTCACCGGCGTGAGATAGTCCAGGCTGAACGCTGACTCCCGGGCCGCTGCGGCCACGACCTGGCCGGCGGCATCCAGGGCCGCCCGCAGGCTCGGTTGCGCCGCCGCGGCTCGCAGGGCCCTCGACAGCTCGGCGGCGAGCGTCCGCTCGCTGGGACTGAGGAAGACGTTGCGGCTGGACACCGCCAGTCCGTCCGGCTCGCGAACGATCGGCCCGCCGACCACTCGGACTTCGAGGTTGAGGTCGAGGGCCATTCGTTCGATGCAGGCCAGCTGCTGCGCGTCCTTGCGGCCGAACACGGCCAACTGCGGGCGGACCAGTTGGAGCAGTTTGAGCACTACGGTCAGCACGCCGTCGAAGTGTCCGGGTCGCGACCGACCCTCCAGCACCGTCCCCATCGGCCCGGCGCTGACGCTGACCTGCCGGCCCGGCGGGTAGAGCTCGGCGACGGCGGGGACGAGGACGAGGTCGACGTCCAGGGCGGCGCACCGTTCGAGGTCGGCGGCCAACGGCCGGGGGTAGCGTGCGTAGTCCTCACCGGGCCCGAACTGCAGCGGGTTGACAAAAATGCTGACCACCACGGTCTCGCTGAGCGAGCGAGCCAGCTCGATCAGCGAGGCATGACCGGCGTGCAAGGCTCCCATCGTCGGCACGAACCCGATCCGGTGAGCCGGCGGGACCCCGGCCCGCAAACCACGAAGCTCGGCCATGCTGCGGGCAACCCTCACGCCGAGTCCGCGTGGTCACTCGGGCCTGAGCGCTCGGTTGGGCCTGACGGGTCTCGCGGATCGATGAGGCGTGACGGGTCTGGTGAGGTCGGCTCGTTCCGGCCGGCTGCGAGCGCTGGATCGGTGAACGTGTGTTCTGGACCGGGGAAGGTGCCGTTCTCGACGTCGGCCACGTAGGCCGTGGCCGCCGTGCTCAGCGTCTCGGCCAGGTGGGCGTACTGCTTCACGAAGCGGGGCATGGTGCCCGGGCGCAGGCCCATCGCGTCCTGCCAGACCAGGACCTGGGCGTCACAGTCGCGACCCGCCCCGATTCCGACGGTCGGGATGTCCAGGTCGGCGCTGATCCGGGCGGCCAGGTCGCCGGGCACCATCTCCAACACCACCGCGCAGGCGCCGGCCTGCGCGACCGCGCGGGCCTCGCTGATCAGCCGCTCGGCGTCGGACCCTCGGCCCTGCACGCGGTAGCCGCCGAGCTGGTGCTCGCTCTGCGGGGTAAAACCGAGGTGACCCAGCACCGGGATACCCGCCTCGGTGACGTGCCGGACCTGGTCGGCCACCGACGAACCCCCCTCGAACTTGACCGCGTGGGCCCCGCCCTCCTTCATGAAGCGGACCGCGGTGGCCAGCGCCTGAGACGGGCCGTCCTCGTAGGAGCCGAAGGGCAGGTCCGCTACCACGAACGCCCGTGCGGTGGAGCTGACGACGGCGCGGACCAGCGGCAACAGCTCGTCGACCGTCACCGGCAAGGTGGTGTCGTAGCCGTAGACGTTGTTGGCCGCGGAATCACCGACCAGCAGTGCCCATACCCCGGCTCGGTCGAAGATGGCGGCCGTGTACTGGTCGTAGCTGGTCAACATGGCCCACGGTCGCCGCTCCCGCTTGGCCCGAGCCAGGTCGCCGACCCGGATCCGGCGGGGCGGGGGAGCGGCCACGGAGATTCCTTACGGTCGGGCAGGGCCTGGGCGGGCCGACGCGGCGGGGTTCGAGCGTTCGCGCGAACGGGTGACCGCTGATCTTACCGAGGCCGCGCCGTCAGTTCGATCGCCCGATCACCACCGTCGCCGCCAGCTCGTCATCGTGCACCGCCTGTGCGGACAGCCCGGCGAGCCCGATCGCGGCCTCGACGGCCGGGCGTTGGCCGGCGCTGACCTCGACCAGTAACGCCCCGACCGGATTCAACCACCCCGGGGCGTCGGTCAGCAGTCGGCGCAGGACCGACAGCCCGTCCGGGCCGCCGTCCAAGGCCCACCGCGCTTCGTAGTCGCGGGCCTCGCGCGGCATCAGCGCCAGCGCGTCGGAGGGGACGTAGGGGACATTGGCGCACAGCAGGTCCACGCGTCCCCGTAGCTCGACCGGGACCGCGGCGAAGAGGTCGCCGACCAGGACCCGGGCGGACGCAGGCAGGTTGCTTCGGGCGCAGCGGACCGCCACCGGGTCGAGGTCGGTGGCCACCAGCTCGAAGGCTCGCCCGGCCGCCCTCAGGCCGGCCGCGACGGCAGCCCCGACCGCGCCGCTGCCGCAGCACAGGTCCAGCACGATCACCGGCTCGGGCCCCGGCGCCGGAGCCAGCGCGACCGCCTGGGTGACCATCAGTTCCGTCCGCCGCCTGGGCACGAACACCCCCGGTGCGACCCGGATCCGTAGCCCGGCGAACCGGGCCCAGCCAAGGACGTGTTCCAGCGGCTGACCGGCCACTCGGGCTTCGACCAGCCGGTCACGGTCGGCGGCACCGTCGGCTTGGTCGAGGATCAGCGCGGCCTCCTCCTCGGCGTACACGCACCCCGCGGTCCGCAACCGGGCGACGATGCCGGCCAGGGTCAGCCGATCGGGGGTTCCTCGGCCGGGAGTCACCGGGTCACCATGTCCGGCGGTCGCCGAACCGGGGGTCGGCGGGTCAGGAGTCACAGGTGGGAGAGCACGATGGCCGAGCGGGTCCGGCTGACGCCGGGATAGTTACGGATCTGACCGAGGGCTCGTTCGAAGTGCGCGGAGTCGGTGGCCCGGACCAGCACGATCCCGTCGGACTCCCCGGTCACGGTCCAGGCCTCGACCACCTCCGGAATGGCCCGGACCACCTCGCGGAGCTTGTCCGGGGGCACCCGGCCCTCGCAGTACAGCTCCACGAACGCCTCGATCGTCCAGCCCAGCGCGGCCGGTTCGATCTCGGCGGTGAAGCGCCGGATGGCCCCCTCGTGGCGGAGCCGGTCCACCCGGCGTTTGGTGGCCGCGGTGCTCAGTCCGATCCGCTGGCCGAGGGCGGCAAGCGACTCCCGGCCGTTCTCCACCAGTAACGCAATAAGTTTGCGGTCGAGGTCGTCTATACGCAAGAGAAGCTCCTCAAGTTCGTACATAATGGTACGGCCTTGTGTATCGGTAAGAAATACGATGGATCCATGACGACCACGGTGGAGGTTCCGCACTTCGCCGCCGAACGGCATGTCCGGCGCCGGCACTACCTGATGTGTCCACCGACGTTCTTCGAGGTCAGCTACGCCATCAACCCGTGGATGGATCCGGCCGTGCCGGTCGACCGCGATCGGGCGCTCGAGCAGTGGTCCCGGTTGGTCGCGGCCTACCGGGGAGCCGGCCATCGGGTGGACGTGCTCGAGCCGGTGCCCGGACTGCCCGACATGGTCTTCGCCGCCAACGGCGCCACCGTGGTCGACGGCCGCGTGCTGACCGCCCGGTTCGCCAACCCGCAGCGGACGGCCGAGGCGGCCCGGCATCACGCCTGGCACGTTCGTCACGGCGTGCTGTACGGCGGCACGCAGCCGGTCGACCCGCAGGCGGTGAACGAGGCCGAGGGCGACTTCGCGGTGTTGTCGAGCACCATCCTGGCCGGGTACGGTTTCCGCACCGCTCGGGCCGCGCACGCCCAGTTGGCCGGCGTTACCGGGCGAAAGGTGCTGAGCCTGGAGCTGGTCGACCCGCGCTTCTACCACCTCGACGTCGCCCTGGCCGTGCTGGACTCCGATACCGACCACATCGCCTACTATCCGCCGGCGTTCAGCTCCGCCTCCCGAGACATCCTGGCCACCCGTTTCCCCGACGCCGTGATCGCCGACGACGCCGACGCCTACGCCTTCGGTCTGAACGCGGTCGGCGACGGCCGGCACGTGTTCATGCCCGTTGGTGCGGTGCACCTGCGCGACGCCCTGACCAGGCTGGGCTACACCCCGGTCGAGGTCGACCTCGGGGAGTTGCTGCTCGGCGGCGGCAGCGTCAAGTGCTGCACCCAAGAGATCCGCCCCCTCCCGGAAGGAGACCGCTGACGATGGACGCCACGCTGCTCGAAGGGCGCGAACGCGTCGACGCCCGATCGACCGCCGGCGCCGGCCGGGGCGCGGCCCTGCTGGCCGAGGAGGACCGGCACGTCGCCCACAACTATCACCCGCTGGAGGTGGTGGTCGCCCACGGGGACGGTGCAATTCTGACCGACGTCGACGGGGTCGAATACTTGGACTTCCTGGCCGCCTACTCCGCTACCAATTTCGGCCACTCCCACCCGCGGCTGGTCGCGGCCGCCCGGGCCCAGCTGGACCGGCTCACCTTGACCTCGCGCGCGTTCCACCACGACCAGTTGGCGCCGTTCGCCACCGCGCTGGCGCAGCTGGTCGGCAAGGAGATGGTGCTGCCGATGAACACCGGCGCCGAAGCGGTGGAGACCGGGATCAAGCTGGCCCGCAAGTGGGGTTATCGGGTCAAGGGCGTACCGGCCGGTCAGGCACAGATCGTGGTCGCCGCCGGCAACTTCCACGGCCGGACGACCACGATCGTCAGCTTCTCCGACGACCCCGACGCGCGGGCCGACTACGGGCCCTACACCCCAGGCTTCGTCACCGTCCCGTACGGCGACCTCGACGCCCTGCGGGCCGCGATCACCGACGACACGGTCGCGGTGCTGCTGGAGCCGATCCAGGGCGAGGCCGGCGTCCGGATCCCGCCGCCGGGATACCTGCCGGGCGTACGGGCGTTGACCCGGGAACGGCAGGTGCTGTTCATCGCCGACGAGATCCAGTCCGGGCTCGGCCGGACCGGCGCCACGCTGGCCTGTGAGCACGAGGAGGTGGTCGCCGACGTCTACCTGCTGGGCAAAGCCCTGGGGGGCGGGATCGTGCCGGTGTCGGCGGTGGTCGCCGACGCCGACGTCCTGGGCGTGTTCCAGCCCGGTCAGCACGGCAGTACCTTCGGCGGGAACCCGCTCGCGTGCGCCGTGGGTGCGGAGGTCGTCTCGATGCTGGCCACCGGGGAGTACCAGGCCCGGGCCGCCGCGCTGAGCGCCCACCTGCGGGCCCGTCTGAACGCGATGCGCGGGCAGGGCGTGGTCGGGGTCCGGGTTCGCGGCCTGTGGGCGGGCGTTGACGTCGACCCGGCCCTGGGCACCGGCCGGGAAGTCTGCGAAGCGCTGGCCCGCCGCCGTGTGCTGGCCAAGGACACCCACGGCTCCACCATCCGGCTGGCCCCGCCGCTGGTGATCACCCCCGAACAACTCGACGCCGGCCTGGACGCCCTGGCGGCGGTGCTGGTCGAGCTGCGGGGCTGAGCCTGCTTGGGGGGCTGATCCGGCCTCCCCGTACAAAAGTGGTCGGTAACGACGGGTTGTGGCGCGCTTCCGCCGTCGTTGGTGACCACTTGCGTACGGAAGGGGCCCGGGGTCAGGGCTGCGGGTCGCGCGCGTCGTAGGCCAGGAACCGGCGCCGGCGGCTGACCAGGAGCAGCAGCACGGTCACGCAGGCCAGGCCGCCGGCGACTGCGGCCCAGGACTCGCCCAACCACTCCGAGCCGGCGCCCAGGACCAGGTCACCGAGTCGCGGGCCGCCGGCCACGACGACGATGAACACGCCCTGCAGCCGGCCGCGTAGCTGGTCGGGGGTGGCGGACTGCAGGATGGTCTGGCGGAACACCGCGCTGACCGAGTCCGCACCGCCGGCTACGGCGAGCAGGATCATCGCCAGCACCAGGGCCGGGACGACGACGGTCGCGGGGCTGCGGGCGCCGACCAGGACCAGCACGATCCCGAACCCGGCAACGGCCACGCCGAAGACCGCGATCGCAGCCACGATCACCTGCCCCTGATGACGGACCCGGACCAGCCCCCCGGAGAGCAGCCCGGTCAGCACCGCCCCGGCGGCGAAGGCCGCGCTCAACGCGCCGGTGGTGGCCGCCCCACCGCCCAGGAACAGCACCCCGACGGCGGGGAACAGCACCCGGGGCATGGCCAGGATCATCGCGGTCAGATCCACCAGGAACGTCATCGCCACGTTCGGCCGGGTGGTCAGATAGCGCAGCCCCTCCAGCACCGAGGACAGGCCGCGTCGGGTCGGGGCGCCGGTGGCGTCGGTGGACGGCGGCAGGGCGGGCAGTCGCCACAACGCCCACAGCGCCGCGCCGAACAGGACGAAGTCGGCGCTGTAGGCCACGGCGAAGTCACCGCCGGCCACCAAGAACGCGCCCAGCAGCGGGCCGACGGTCAAGGCGACGTTCCAGGAGATGGTCTGCAGTACGTTCGCCGCGGGCAGCAGCGCGGGCTCGACCAGCCGCGGGATGATCGCGGTCCGGGCCGGGTTGTTGACCGCGAACCCGGCCGACTGCAGCCCGACCAGGACGTAGAGCAGCACGACCGATTCGACCCCGAGCCACGCCTGCAGGGCGAGCGCACCGGTGACCACGGCCAGGCCGAGGGAGGAGATCAGCGCCACCCATCGACGGTCGTACGCGTCGACCAGGGCACCGCCGTAGAGGCCGAGCACAACCAGGGGCACCAGGGCGCACACCCCCAGCACGCCGACCGACAGGGTCGAACCGGTGATGGCGTAGACCTGCAACCCCACCGCCACCACCGTGAACTGGGTGCCGAGGTTGGACACCCCCAGTCCGAACAGCAGCCGGCGGTAGGAGGGGCTGGCCCGCAGCGGGGTGAGATCGAGCAGCAGGGCCATGTCGGGGATCAACCTACAAGCCCGGCGGAGTTGGGTAGCGTGGTCGATCATGGGCGAGCTTCCCCCCGGCCAACAGCTCGTGACGACCTGGTCGATCCCGGAGCAGTACGCGGGCCAGACGACCGCGACGTTGCGTCGGGTCCGCGAACAGGTCCGCCGCAGCGGAACGGGGGTCGACCTCCTCACCTTCGAGCCGCTGCAGGACACCGAGGCGATCTCGGCCCTGCTGGACCAACGGCAGGCGGTGGTCCCGGGCGTCACCGTACGCAACCTGTTCGACGAACTGCGGCGCTGGGAGGTCCAGGGAGTGCTGCACGAGCGCCTGGCCGTGCTCCCGCCGGCCCCGGACGTGCCGCCGCGGGACACCGAGGAAATCACCGAAGAGCGCTCTCGCTGGGGCTGGCGGACCTTCGACGAGGAACACAATCCGGTTCGCTCGCACCTGTACCGGGCCGACGGCAGCCTGCTATGTCGTGAGGATCCGGTTCTGGTCGGGGACCAACGGCTTCGCCAGGTGCAGTTCTTCCACCCCGACGGATCGGCGTCGGCCCGGATCGGCGGCCCGTCCCAGCTCTACTTCCTCTGGCTCGATCACGTCGTAGCCGATCGTTCGAGCGTGATCGTCAACGAGTCGAAGACCTGCGGCCGCTTCCTGGTCCGCTACCGCAATCCGCGGGCCACCGTGATTCACGTCGTCCACTCCTCCCACCTGGAAGAGGTGGACCGCCCCTTCGACGGCGAACTCAACGTCTGGCACCAGCGCCTGATGCCCAAGCTCGACCGCTTCGACGCGGTGGTTTTCTTGACCGCCTGGCAGCGAGCCGACGTGGCGAAGCGTTACGGCGACACCCCGCACCTGTACGCCGTGCCCAACGCCAGCCCGCCGGCACGCCACCGGCCGCGGTGGTGGCCCGAGCCACCCCGTCGGCCGCGCGGCATCCTGGTCTCCCGGTTGGCTCCGCTCAAGCAGATCGACCACGCCATCGCGGCGGTCGCCGCGGTGTACGACACCGGGCCGCCGGGACCCGGCTTCGGACTGGCGGTCTACGGCCACGACGCGGGCGCCCAGACCGAGCTGGAGCAGACGATCCGCGAGACCGGCAGCGGTGACTACGTCCGGCTCTGCGGCTACGCCGCCGACGCGGCTGCCCGGTTCGGCGAGGCGTCGTACTCGCTGATGACCTCCGCGGTCGAGGGTCAGTCGTTGGTGCTGCTGGAGAGCATGGCGGCCGGCTGCGTCCCGATCGCGTACGACATCCGCTACGGCCCCAGCGAACTCATCCTCGACGGTGAGACGGGTTTTCTGGTCCCACCGGGCGACGTCGGCGCGCTGACCGAGACGCTGCGGGCTTTCCTCGCGCTGCCCGAGCGGCAGGTCCGCCGGCTTCGGGCTCAGGCCCGGAGCCGGGTCGCGGCGTTCTCCGACGAGCTGATCTATCGCCGCTGGCTGCGAGTCCAGCACGCCGCGGTCGCGCGGACGCCGCGCCGACTGGTGCTGGCCACCGCCTTGGTGTCGAAGGTGCGGGTGCGGGCCGCCAACGCCGGCTTCGCGCTGGCGGCCGAACTCGCGCTGACCTGGGACGAGGGCGGCTGGTCGGTGCCGGAGCGGCCGGGCCCACCTACGGTCTCGGTGCTGCTCACCGGCCGCGCCGACGGCCGGCCGTGGCGGCATGACCTGCGGACCGATCCCGTCACTGTGGCCGTGGGTCGCGGCGACTATCGGATCGAAGGCGCGTTCGACCCCACCTCGGTTCTCGCGGACGACACCGGCGCCGGCGTCCAGCTGGAAGTTCGGCTCGGCTGCTCGGTCCGTCGCTATCGGCTGCCGGGCCAGGAGCCGGTGCGGCAGGACCGAGCCGAGCTCTATTCGACCCGGCACGGCAACCTCGGGTTGCGGCGACGCTGACCCGCGCGTCTCCTGCTGCTCCCGGCCCGCGGAGTCTCAGGAGATCCTGGCCGCTTTCGAGGTTGCCGAGGCCGTGGTGTAGCCGAACCGGACGGCGGTGGCGGTGACGGTGATCTTGTCGCCCTTGTCGCCCCTGGCCACCTTGTAGGAGGACCTGGTGGCGCCCCGGATCGATTTGCCGTTGTTCTTCCACCGGTAACGCATCGAGGCCCGGGTCGTCGGGTACTGCCCGGCCAACCACGGGGTGGCCTTGGCCTTCAGGGTGCCGCCGACCTTCTTGCTACCGCTGATGTAGGCGCCGTAGGACTTGCGGAACTTGGCGGTCCGCAGCGTGGCGTCGACGTTCACCTTGCCCTGGGTCACGACGGCGCGCGGCGTCCCGCAGTTGCTGTAGTCGGCCTTGACCCGGTCCCGGCCGACGACGACGTGGACGCTGCAGGTCTTGAAGCCGTCGCCGGAGTAGCGGTAACGAAACCAGTACTGGCCGGCCGGTACGCCCGCACTGGTGAAGGTGCCCCGGCCGTCGGTCCGCGCCATTGCCACCACTTCGCGCTGGCCACCGGGCACGCCGGTGATGATGCTGACGTCCACGCCCGGGACGGCGGTGCCGCTCCCGCGTACCGTGCCGCCGGTGACCGTGCCCGGCGCGATGCTGAGCTCGGGCAAGGTGGTGGTCTGGCCGAGCGCGACGCCGTAGGTCTTGCCCTCGCCGTAGGCCCACCCGCCGCCGGGGGAGCCGTTGACGAAGGCGGAGGCGTAGTTGCCGGTCCCGACGTAGAGGACCTGGACCTTGTACGGGCCCGACGCCGGTCGTACGTCGAGGCGGTAGTTCCCGTTGCCGTCGACCCCGACCTGCCGGGCGGCGTGGCCCAGGCGGTCGTAGGCCACCGCCATCAGGTCCGAGCCACGCACACCCCGGACGGTGCCGCGAAGGCTTCCCCGGGGCACGATCGACTTCGCCACCACGAAGTCGGATTTGCCGGTGATCTGCTTGCCGCCGGCGTCGACGCCCCAAATTCGGGCGAAGTAGGTGGTGTCGAACCGCAGCCTGGTGATCCGGGTCGCCGGACCGGTGCTGGTCACCGTCGCCGAGCCGGTGAAGCTGGAGTCGAGGGCGTACTCCACCCGATAGCCGCCGCCGCTGGGCAGCCCGGGAACGGTGGACCAGGACAACGCCACGTCGGTGGAGCCCTGCTTTCCCTGCTTCAGCCCGTCGGGCGTAGGCAGGGCGTAGCGGGTGGTCGACGCCCCCGTCCTCGGGCTGACCGCACTGAGCGGCGCGGCACCACTGGGCGATGCGACCACGGTGACGGTGAGGTCGTAGTCGGTGTCGGCGTCCAGCCCGGTCAGCGTGGCGGCGGGTTCCGCGGCGACCGCGCGTCGAGACGTGGAGCCCTTGGCCGCAGCAACCAGCAGGTAGCCGGGCGCCCCCTTCACCGGGTCCCAGGAGACGGTCATGCTGGTCTTGGTGACCTTCGCGGACCGCAGATCGCCGACCGCCGGGAACGGGAAGGCGGGTGTGCCGCGGGCGATGGCGGAGTAAGTGCCGGCCTTGGCCTTGGCGTCCAGCGCGGCCACGCGGAGGTAGTAGGTGCTACCGGTCTCCAGTTTGGTCAACGAGGTGGCCGTACCGGTGATCGCCGACGTCGTCGCGCTTTGCTTCAGGTCGGAGCGGGTGGAGTACTCAACCTGGTACGACTTCGCTCCCGGCACCGACGTCCAGGTCACGTTCAGCGCCGTTGCCGAAGTCCGGGTCGGGCTGACCGACAGGGTGGGGACCGCCGCCGAGGCGGACGTGGTGGTGAGTCCCAGCGCGACGATCGCCAGCACCCCGAGCACCGCGACCAGCCCGCGGGCGCGGCGGGGCGCCGTCGTGGTTGCGCTCGTCACCACACAAAAACCTCACTGCCGACGTTACGTCGGTGCGGAGCCTATCAACTCCCTCGGGGTCCTGGCCGCGGAGCGGCTGCATCGGCACCATCCAGCTGTCGAGACCCACCATCCGCCCCGAAACGGACTCAGTGGCAGCAAAAGGTGTGTCGAACTTGACAAGCGGCTTTCGCAAACTTCTTCAGACCGCTATGGTTCTGCGGGCCGGGGGGTGTCGATGACAACCTAGCCAGGAGATGCCGGTGAACCCCCGCCTCGTACCGAGTCTTGCCCCTGTCCACCTGCTGCGGGCCTTGCTGCTCGCCCTTGCGTTGGCGCTGGCGGCTACGGCCGTGGCGCCGGCGGTCCCCGCCCTCGCCGCCCCGAAGGCCCCTACCGGGATGAAGGCAACCGCCTCCGGTCCGACGACGGTGGCGGTGTCGTGGCAAGCGGTTCCGCACGCGGTGCGCTACCGGGTGAAGTACTCCACGTCCTCGTCGTGGTCCAACCCGAGCTACACCCTGTTCAGCAGCGCCTCCGGTCAGGTCCGTGCTCTGCGCCCCGGGACCACCTACTACGTCAAGGTGCGGGTGGTCACGGCCGACAATCACGCCCTGAGTGCCTACTCCTCCTCGGTCAAGGTCACCACCGGTCGGGGATTTCGGGCACCCACCGGGCTTGCGGTCACCGCATCCGGGACCGACTCGGTGGGTCTGCGTTGGAACAAGTCCGGGAGCGGCATCCGCTACCGGATCCGCTGGGCGACCGACGCGAAGCTTTCCGACTCCAGCTACAAGCGAGTCACCGATCCCGCCGGCACCGTAACCGGGCTCAAGCCGGCCAAGTCCTACTGGTTCGCGGTCCGGGTGATCACCGGCGACGGCGACAACCTCAGCCCCTACTCCACCGCGATCAAGGTGACCACCGCGTCGGTGAAGCCGACCGGCCCGGCCCCGGCGGGTACGGCGCTGCGGGTGGCCAGCTTCAACGTCCGCTGCGCCAACTGCCTTGACGCGCGTCCGTTGGAGCGCACCTGGTACCAACGCCGAGACGACGTGGTCCGTACCATTCTCGATCAGCACCCCGACGTGGTCGGACTGCAGGAAGCCAGCCAGGGGTGGTTGAAAGACAGCGCCGGGGCCAAGGTCGATCTGAGCCAGTTCGAGGATCTGCGCAACCGGCTGGGCGGGGGCTGGACGCTGACCAACAGCAACCGGAACAACTGCGTCAAGGCGACCACGCCGACCAACTGCGTCTACGCCGACCGCGGGGCATCGCAAGGCACCAAAATCATCTACAACGCGAACTCCGTCACCTTGATCGACCAGGGGTCGAAGGCCCTCCCGTCAGCCGAGAGCTCGAACCGGCGTTACCTGGCCTGGGCTCGGTTCAAGCAGCGGAGCACCGGCAAGGAGTTTTTCTTCGCCGACACTCACCTGGAACCCAATGACGACCAGGGGTTGCACGTGGCCGAGGCCAAGGCGCTCGCCGACGAGGTGGCCAAGCGCAACACCGCCCACCTGCCGACGCTGATCGTGGGGGACATGAATTCCCACAAGCACACCCAGCCGTCCAACGGGGTTTACGACGTCCTGGTCGGTCAGCGGCACTACATCGATCCGCTCGGCAACACGTGGTACTCCACCGACCCCGCCGGCTCACGAGCCCCGACGCAGACGGTGGAGAAGAGGGTCAACACCTGGCTCAGCAGCTACAACGACTTCCAGCGACACGCGGCCGGACGTCCGGACCGGCTGAACGGAACCTACCTCGACTACATCCTCACCACGGCCGGCCTGCGGGTGAGCGAGTGGGAGACCGTGGCCAAGGTCGACGCGGCCGGCAACTTCGTCGGTGACCTGGCCTCGGACCACAACATGGTGCGCGCCACCGTGGTGTTGCCATAATGCGGAGGCGGCTGGAACCATCTCACCCCCAAAACCTGACACTCGTCGTGAGTGTCATCGCCCGCTCCCGCCTGGGCCTGCGACGGTCGGGGCAACGAGTGTCAGGTTTTGCGGGAAACGCGCCCGGGCCTCCCGTTCGCCGCACCAGGGTTCGGGCCGCGGATCGCCGGGAGTAGCGGTCTAGTCCTTGCGGAGGGTGAGCAGCCGGTCCACAACCCGCTGCGCGGCCCGGCCGTCGTCGAGGTGGTTGAAGCGCTCGACCCAGCTCTGGTAGGCGCCGGCGTAGCGCAGCGGGGCCTGATCCAGCTCGCGGATGGCGGTCAGGACTTCGTCCTGGGTGGAGAGCACCGGGCCGGGCGCCACCTCGGGCAGATCGAAGTAGACCCCGCGCTGGGAGTCCCGGTAGTCGGCCATGTCGGGGACGAAGAAGATCATCGGTCGGCGGGTGACGGAGAAGTCGAACATCACCGAGGAATAGTCGGTGATCAGCGCGTCGGCGGCCAGGAACAGCTCGGTGACCTCGGGATAGGTGGTGACGTCCAAGACCCCGGGCAGGTCTACCCGTTCCCCGAAGGCGACCGTCCGGGAGTGCCCGCGCAACAGAATCACGTATTCGGGGCCCAACTCGCCGATCAGCTGCTCAAGGTTCAAGAAGGTGACCATGCCGGTCAGGTTCTCCCGCCAGGTCGGGGCGTAGAGCACCGCGATCTGGTCCGGAGCGATGCCGAGCTGTTCGCGGATCCGGCGCCCGTCGGTGCGGCTGAGCGGGTCGTTGCGCGGGTAGCCCTCCTCGAACATCTCCTTGTCCCACGCGTACGCCGAGCGCAAGATCTCGGTGCTGTGGCGGTTTTGCGACAGCAAGGCGTCCCACTTGGCCTGCTCGGCGGCGATGGCGCGGAGCTTCGCCGCCAGTAGGTTGGGCCGGTCCAACCCGATCCGTTTGAGCATGGAGCCGTGCCAGGTCTGCAGTACCACCTGGAACGGTTGAGGCGAGAACTGACGGCGGAGCCAGTCGTTGGCGATGACGTAGCGGGCGCTGCCGCGGGCGTGCCACCACTCGTGGGTGCCGCGGATCACCGCCGTCGCCCCCTCCGGGACGGCGATGGAGGCGTCCTCCACCCCCCACCAGCGGCGGAGTTGAGGGTGGCGGCGAGCGATCTCGGCGTCCAACGCGGCCGGGTTACAGGTGGCGGCCCGACCGTAGAAGCTCTCGAAGTACACCGCCTCGGCGGGTTCCCAGATTCGTTCCCGGTAGTCCCGCTCGAGCCGGCGCTGATGGAACGAGCCGAGTTCGTCCGGCCGGCGCGGGGGGGAAACCAGGATCCGCAAGGTGCGGCCTCGGCCGGCCTGCAGCCGGAGCCGAAACGTGTCGAAGTCGTGCGGCTGCGGGGTCTGGACGGTGACCGCGGGGACGGCGGAGATCGGGATCACCGAGCCGTTGGCGCTGCGAGCCCGGATCGAATAGCTGCCGGGCCGAGGGGGCAGCGCCGGTCGACCCCATTCCGAGACCAGCAACGGGGCAAAAGCCGACCATTGCCCCTGGCCACCGACGGGTGAACCCAGGTCGGTCTCCAACGGAAGGGCCTGTCGCGGACCGGTCAACGACAGGGTCGGCGCTCCGGCCGTCTGGTCGAGCCAGCCCAGCCGGTAGCGGCCCCGCAGGACCAGCCCCGGGTACGGGTCGCGCCGGATCGTGCAGGTGTCGATCAGGAATCGGCTGGCGGCGTCTCGCAGGATCAACGTCCCGTTTGCGCCGGCGGTCAGCAGTACCGATGAGTCGGCGGTCAGGTCGGGCGCCGCATCGTCGAGACCGGTGCTCAACGAATAGCTCGAACCGTCCTCGGCATGCAGTACCACCGGCCGGCGTACCGACAGCGGAACAGTCCCATCGTTTCGCGGGGGAAGCTCGGTGGGGACGTAGCCGTGCACGCGGTAGCGGCGGGGCCGCTCTCGCTCGTCGATGACCTCCAGACTCAAGGGGAACAAAGCCTCGCCGGTCCTGATCGAGGCGCCGACCAAGACGGGACCAGCCGACTCCACCACAGCGCAGAACCGCCGGCCCGCCACGCCGGCCGAGCGCGCCATCACCACCGGGCGGCCGCAGTCGAACCGGATCCCGTCGCGATGAAGCTGCGGCCGCAGCTGGACGGTGTCGGCCAGAGTGTGGGTGAACAGGTGCCGGGCGGAGCCGAAGCGGTCGCGGCTCCGGAACGGTCCGGTCCGGTCGCGGCCGTCGCCCCGGACCCGGACCCGGGTGACCCAGCCGGCCGTGACCACCGCCGGGTCATCGGCGTAGGCACGCAGTCCGGCCAGATCGAAGCGGGCGACGAAGGCGGTGTTGGCGTAGTCGAACTGGGCGGTGCGCGCCCGTCCGTTCACGTCGGGGTCCAGCACCGGTTCGACCGCTGCGTACACCCGGTGCGAGCCCGATTGCAGCCAGACCTGGGTGTCCGGCGGACGGTCAGGATGACCGTGGCCACGCTCGTACGCCCAGCCCCGCAGCTCGAAGGCGGTCGGCCCGATCCAGCGGGCGGACTGCAGGTGCGCGACCCAGCCGACCTGCCGGCCGAACACCCGGGCAGTGTCGCGGACCACGTCCCGGCTACGGAGGAACCAGCGGCGGACGGTCGGATTCTCCGACCGGTTCAGCTTGCTGAGCACCCGGGTCAGCTGCCGTCGCTGAGACATCCGCAGGGCAGAGAGGTCAAGCACGGCGCGCTAGCGGATCAAGGTCGCGTCGGCCCGGGCACTTTCAATCATTCCGGCGATGGCCACCGACTCCGCCGATCGCAGCTTGAACGACTCCGGCACGCCGGTGCGGATCAGCGAGGCGAACTCGGCCACCTCGTATCGCAGCCCGTCCCCGTCGAACTTGTAGTAGTACTTCTTGTTGTCGCGCTGGTCTTCGAACCGGGCTTCGAAGTACTCGGTCTTCCACCACGGCGCCGGGACGTAGATGTAGCCCCGGGTGCCGGCGACCACCAGGTCGCCCTCGGCCTTGACTCCCAGCCCCACCCGAGCCGAGGCCACGGCATGGGGATAGGTCAGGTCGATCCGGGAAAAGGTCTCCACCTCGACATCCTCGGTCCGCAACGAGGAGGTGTGGACCCGGGTGCAGCCAGTGCCCAGCAACTTCACCACTGCCAGCAGCGGATAACTGGCCAGCTCGGAGATGCTGCCGCCGTCGGGGGCCTGAAGTTCCCGGCCGGCGTCGACCAGCTTGGTGAAGGTGGCGTCAACCGAGCGGACCTGCCCGATCGAGCCGCTCCGGGCGACCGCAACCATCCGCTGGAAGCCGGGCGAGAATGCGGTTTTGATCGCTTCCAGCAGCACTACCTCGTGCTCGGCGGCGGCGTCGTACAGCTCGACGGTTTCGCCCCGGGTCAAGGTGATCGGCTTCTCGCAGAGGACGTGCTTGCCCGCCGCAATGGCGGCGTGGGCGTAGTCGGCGTGGGTGCCGTGCGGGGTGGCCACGTAGACCGCGTCGACCTCGGCCAGTAGCTCGGGCAGGGTGGGGGCGACCACCCGGAGCTCGTGGGCGTCGGCGAACTTCTGCGCGCTGGGCAGCGTCCGACTGTAAACCCCCTCCACCGTGACGCCACTGACGAAGCGGACCTCGTCCACCAGCCGGTTGGCGATTCGCCCGGAGCCGATCACCCCGAGTCTGAGGATGCCGGTCTCGGCTCGCAGCTGAGTGCTGGACACCCCCTTGGTCCGCTCCAGGTAGACCACCTTGCAGTAGTCGTTGAGATAGTCGAACTTGCCCAGCCAGTCCGAGCCGATGGCAAAGATGTCGACCTGATAGCGCTGGATGTCGTTGATCTTTTGGCCCTCGTACTCCTCGATCACGACCTGGTCAGCCAACCCACTGGACTGAACGTTGTGGATCCGCTCCATCAGGGACTGGCGCACGTTGAGCTTGCCGCGGGCGTCGTCGAAATTCTCGGTGGTAACCGCGACGATCAGGTAGTCGCCCAGCTCCTTCGCCCGTTCCAGCAGCCGGACGTGGCCCTCGTGGAACAAGTCGAACGTCCCGTAGGTGATCACGCGCACGGGGCTGGGCTCCTCTCTGGTTCTGCTCCGGGATCGGGGGACGGTCGGGCCGGCTTGGACGGTGGACCACTCTAGCGGTTGAGCACCCCCCCGCCGGGCCAATTGGGACCGGAGCGGCCCGCGGAGCAGCGGGCGGGGGCGACGCTTCGAGGCGACGTGGGTCGCGCTACTCGTGGGCGCGCCGCCGTTGGTGGCGCAGAGCTACGGCACCACCGATACCGACGGCAGCGAGGAGGATCCCGCCGACGACGAAGGGGGTGGCGCCGGCCGAGCCCGAGGCGGTGCCCACGACCGCGGAGGAGGCCGCGCTGTCCGGGGTGTCGGTGGTTTGGCTCGGACCGCCGGCTGAACCCGCGGAGGAGGGATCTGCGCTTGGGGCAGCAGTCGTGGTCGTGCTCTGCGTCGGCGACATCTCCGGTGCCGACGGGTCGATAGCCGGGGAGGAGGCGGAGTCGATAGGTGACGAGGTCCCCGGGCCGGCGCGGCGTTTGGGTGGCGAGGTGGCGGCGGGATCGTCGGGACCGTTGGGGTTGGTGCCCCGGATCACCGGGGGTTCTTCTTCGCTGCCCGTCCAGGAGCGGTCGGCCGGCGCGCTGAACGATCCTTTCCCGTAGGAGAATTGGTAGGCCCCGCCTTGGGTCTCGCCGCCGCTGCGGGCGACCCGGTAGTGCACGGTGTAGGTGCCCCGGCTCAGGTCCTGCTCGAGCAGGGTGGTGACGTTGGTGCCCTCCACGATCAACGTTCCGGCGCTCACGTTCGCACCGTGGGCGTCGAGGACCAGAACCTTGGCCACACTCGGATCGACCTCGAAGTCGAAGGCCAGCGTGACCGCTCCCGGCGGGCGGTCCAACTCGGCCCGGGCCTGGGGCTCGGTGGCCACAGGCTGGGCCGCGACGGCCGGCGGAGCCGGAAACCAGAGCAGCGCGGCGAGCCAGCCCACAGCGAGCAGCAGGGCAGCCGCGGCACCGACCCGGGTTCGGCGGACCAAGGCCCAGCCCACCGTGCTGAGGATCGACACGCACAGTCCTTTGCCGAGTTCGGGGGACGAGATTGGACCCCCGAGTACCGGGGACCTGCCCGACGGTATCGAGAGCAAAGCGGCGCCGGGGAGCACGGGGCCCCGAACCACGCCCGCCCGAAACCACGCCGCCCCAAACGAGATCACGCCGCCCGAAACCACGCCGCTCGAAACATTGTATAGTCCGGTGCGTCGCCGCCCTCGGGCCGACGCTGTGCGTGGTCCGGGGCGTCTCCGTCGTTTGCCCGTCCGCCGCTCGCCGGTGCGTCCGTCCCCGAGGTTGCCCATGACGTTTTCGCCAAGTGCGGTCCGGAGCCGGCTGCGGCGCGGTCTGGCCGCAGTCGGCACCGCGCTGGCGTTGGCGCTGGTCACGGCGGTGCTGCCGGCCAACGCACTGACCTTCAGCCGGAACGGTGCGGGGACCATCGAGCTGCCCCAAGGTAAGGTCTGTCCGACCCTGAGCCAGACACCGCCGGCCTACGACGGCTGGTTCAACATCGATGAGATGGAGCGGCGCGGTTTCTGGGATCCGAAGAACCAGACGGCGTGGGACTACTCCCGCAAGCTGTCCCAGATCATCTGCGGGGCGGCCAAGAACTCCGAGATCAGGATCGGGATGTACTTCATCCGCGCCCTCGGCACCATGTCGGGCAACGCGCTGGGCACCCGGGCCGAGTCCGACCCGGAGGTGGTCTACGCCGCCTTGGAGTGGGTCAAGAAGAACCGTAACGTCGCGATCGGGCTGATCGTGGAGGGCAGCGCCCTGATGCCCGCCGACGCCAAGGACCAGGTTGCGGTACGACTCCGTTCGATCGCGACCGTCCGCTACTGCACGAACGGTTGCCTGAACACCAACGCGTCCTCGGTCTATCCCTTCGCGATCGACCACGAGAAGTTCCTGACCATCTCCGACACCGTCTGGGCCAACTCCGCCCGGGGCCCACACCCGGCGATCTTGTCGATGTCGGGCAACTTCGCGCGCTCCCAGCTCCGTAACTACCACCAGGAAGCGACGCTGATCTACGACGACCACAAGATGTGGCAGCAGTTCGACTACCGCTACGACGCCATGCACTCCTGCGCCACCACCGGGTGCCCCACCTCGAAGGGCTTCCCGAAGGGTCTGGCCCTGAAGCGCGAGCGCAAGATCTGGGTCGACCCGATCTATCGGCACTACACCGACGCCGGGCGGGGCTCGACGGTCTCCTTTGCACCGGCCACTCCGCAGGCGCGCGACTTCTACATCCAGCAGTTCGACGACGTGGACTGCACGGTGGACGGCAACATCCGCATCGCCATGTTCAAGCTGACCGATTCCAAGGCCGAGCAGATGGTCCAGGCCCTGACTCGGCTGAAGAGCCGTGGTTGTGACATCTCGATGCTGCTCACGTCCTCAGCCGGGCAGGTCTCCATCTCCCCCGCGGTGGTCAAGGTGTTGAACCGGGCCAAGATCCCCGCCCGCTGCACCACGGTGGCCGTGCACACTAAGATGATCTTGATTGGACCGGCCCGGAGCAACGCAGGCCGGGCCCTGGTCGGCACCCAGAACATGTCTGTGTCGGGCCTGCGCTACAACGAGGAACACGTGATCACCTTCGACACCCGAACGGCGTCGGCCGCGTACCGGGAATCGGTGCGCCGGCTCTACGGGGAGTACCTCAACGGGTGGTACGAGCTGGCCCAGAACACCCGTGCCTGTGCGTGAGGCCGCTGCCGTAACGGGTCGGCTCGGATCGCCGCAACCGGCCCGAAAAACCTCAGGAGGCTGAAGGATCCGCCTTCGCGGCAGTGGCGGTGTCGTCGGCGCCGGCGGGCGATTCGTCGCGAGATTCGTCGTCACCGGATCGGTTGCTCGGCTGGCGCTCGGTGAGCGACGTCGAGTCGTCGCGGCCGGCGTTCTCCCCCTCGCCGCTGGTGATCTCGTCGGCCGACTCGGCCGCCTCGACGGGGTCCTCGCTGAACCGGCCCGCCTCCTCGTGATCGGAGGTCGACACGTCGTCGTTGGCGGCGACGGTGGACAGGGCTTCTCGGGCCTCGTCGATGGAGCGGGCCGACTGGTCCAGAGCTGAGGAGTCGGCGGCGGACGCTGGCGCGGGGGAGGAGGAGTCGGAGGCGGCGGTTTCACTCATCGTCCCAGTCTGCCGGGAGCCTCGAAGCAGCTGGGGCCGGGTCTGAGCTGTGGGCTACCCAACACCAAGGGTCGAGCCGAGGAACGTGGCGTCGGCATCAGCGTTGTGCTGGCGGGTGTAGAGGTCGAGGTCGTCGACGGCCCGGGTCAGATCGGCGTCGAAGGCCAGCCCGGCCGGCCCGGCCAGGGCGCGGATCTCGTCGAGGCCGGCCAGTACGGCGGCAGCCACCCCCGCCCGGGCGAGCGCGCATTGCGGCGGCAACGCGTCCCCGGCGAGCTCGGCCCGCGGGACGGCCCGCGGGGTGAGGACTTCGTCGAGCCGCTGCGCGGCCTGCGCCACCAGGGCCAGGGCGCTGTAGCGATGGGTGCGGAGTCGACCGAGGCGCAACTCACCGGCCGGCCAGCGCCGCGGCCCGAGCCAATCGAGCAGGAGGTCGGTGACCCGGCACAGCCCCCCGGCCCACACCGCCGCTACGCCGACCCCACCGGGAAAGAAGCCGGGACGGTCCAGGTAAAAACCCGGGCCGCCGACCAGCGCCTGCCGCGGCACGTGCCGGGCCGGCACCGAGACGACGAAGGAGCGGCTGACCGCCATCGCCCGGGTCTGCCACGGTGTTGCGTCGGCGGCCAGCCTGGCCACGTCGAGATCCACCAGCACCGCGGACTGTTCGGGTATCAGTGCGGGGACCAGGGCTCGGTCCACCACGCCGGCGCCGGAGGCGAAGCGGAGCGTGCCGTGCAGGACGAATCCGTCGTCAGCGGGTTCAGCGCTCAGGCCGCTGGCCAGCGAGCGGGAGGCCCAGACCCCGTACAGGGCGTCCGGCGCGGGTCGCGTCCGGGCCTGGGCGAGGATCCGCAGCGCGTCGACATGGCCCTCGGCGAGTCGGGCCAGGGGGATGTCGGCCCGGCCCAGCCCGGCGAGTCGGGCACACAGCGCCGACCAGGACAGCTCCGGCCAGGACGTGGCCCGGACCAGGCTGCGGAGGGCTCCGGCTACGTCGGCGTCGCCGGCGTCGTGGCGGCGGTATCCCGGCGGTAGGTCAGGGCCGGTGGGCAGCGGCTCCCCGACCGCGTCGACACTCACCTGAGGCGCCGTTCGCCGACGACCGGCGGCGAGGCGGTCGCGACCGGGCGGGCCCCGCCGATCGGGCCCGGTGCTCCCGGGACGGCGGCCGCCCGCCCTGCTCCGGCGGCGGTGCGGCCGACCTCACTGGTCACGGCTGAGGCCGTCCACGACGAAGTCGCGATCGTCGTGATGCAGGCGATGTCGCCACCCCCGCGCGGTCAACGCTTCGACCACCTCGACCTGTACGTCCTGCCCGCTCAGCCAAGCGTCGTCCGGGTGGTGGCGCCAGTGCACGCTGAGGATCTCGGCCTCGGCGGCGGTCACCGCGTCCAGCATCGCCCAGGTGGCCGCCCGGTCGCCGGCGTCCAGGTAGTAGACGAACTCGGCCAGCACGACCAGGTCAAAGGCCGGCCCAGAACTCGCCGGAGGGGCGGGCAGGGTGTGTGCGCCGACCTCCACCTGACCCAGCCCGGCGCAGTGTCGCCGGGTCAAGGCGACGGCCTCGGCGGAGGCATCGGTGGCCAGCAGCCGCTCCGTCCGCGGGGCCAGCCGGGTGGCCAGTTCACCGACCCCGGACGCCGGGTCCCAGACGGACCGGTAGCGGGGGGCGTTCAGGCAGGCCAGCAGCAGCGCCAGCTTGCGCTGCTCGTAGAAGCTGCTGCGCACCCGCCAGGGGTCGGAGTCGCGGCGGTACAGGTCGTCGAAGTCCGGGGTCTGGATCACCGGTGAGCCGCCGACCTCGGCACCGCCGGCACACCCTCGGCTGCCTTGCCCCACAGCTCGCTCATGCCAGGAGCATAGGAGGGCCACCTCAGCCCCGGAGCCCTGGCACGACGGCCGACCGCGGCGTCCGATCTCTCGGCGCGCCCGGCAACATGGCCGAGGCGACCACCCGGTTCAAGCGGACGGGCCGGCTTCCCGCTGCCGTCGCGGCACGTGTGCCGGTCAGCTCGCGGGCCGCTCCGGACGTCCCTGCACGCCGCCTTCGCGGTCGGCCGCGGACCCGGGCGAGGTTACCTGGCCGGCGAAGGGCAGGGTCAGCCGGAAACACGCTCCGGGTCCGGCCGGGTTGAGGCAGACGAGGTCGCCGCCGTGGGCGCGGGCGGTGCCGCGGGCGATGGCGAGGCCGAGGCCGGAGCCGCCGGCGTCCGCGCTCCGGGCCGCGTCGAGCCGGACCAGCCGTTCGAAGATCCGCTCACGCTCGGCCGGCGGCACCCCCGGCCCGTCGTCGCACACGTCGAGCACCGCGGTCCCGGTCTCCCGGCGGCTGAGCACGTGCACCGTCCCCCGGGGGCCGGCGGCGCGGCGCGCGTTGTCCAGCAGATTGCGTAGCACGCCTTGCAGCTGACCGGCGTCACCCAGCACCGTGAGCGGTTCGCCGGCAATCTCGATCCGGGCCTGCGGCGCCAACAGTGCGGCCCGGGCGGCCTCGGCCCGCGCCAGCGCGGAGAGATCGACCGGAACGGTTTGCGGCGACACGCCCTCGTCCAGGCGGGCGACGGCCAGCAGATCCGCGACCAGCCGGCCGGCGCGCTGGGCCTCTCGGACCAGGAGGAACTCCAGCTGCTCCCGCTGCTCGGCGTCGAGGGTGTCGCGATGCTGCAGCAACGTTTCCGCCGCCGCCTGGACTCCGGTCAGCGGGGTCCGCAACTCGTGCGCGGCGTCGGCCAGGAAGTCGCGGGTCTGCTGCTCCGCCCGGCGGGCGCGCGTCTCCGCCCCTTCCAGTTCGTCCAGCATGGCGTCGAAGGCCTGAGCGGTGGCACCGATCTCGGTGTCGTTCCGGGTGGGGTTCAGTCGGCGGCCCCGCGCGCCGGCCGCGATCCGTTGGGACAGTGCGGCCATGTCGTCCAACGGTCGAAGCGCCAGCCGTACGGCCAGCGTCACGATCACCGCGCTCAGGACCAGCGCGGTCAACCCTGCCACGACCAGCGTGCGACGCAGGGTCTGCTGCGCCCCGGAGGTCAAGGAGGTGTCGACGCTGAGGGTCAACCGGGCTCCGTCGACACGGCCCGGCCCGGCCAAGGTGGTGGTCACGGTCCGCACCGCGTTGCCGGTAGGCGGGGTGCCGAGGGTCTGGCCGCGGCGGAGCTCGAGCAGAGCGAAGACGCCGTTCACGCTGACCCGGTTGACGATTTGCTGAGGTCCGACCCCGGAACGGGCGAGCTGGCGGGCAAGCTGGGCCCGACCGCTCAGCAGGGCGGTCAGGTTCTGTTCCGACTGGGCGGTGAAGACCGCACTCACCGACACCGACAAGGCCACCACGACGACGGCCAGGACCGCGATCACGGCTGCGGTCACCCGCAGTCGGAGCGAGACGGTCTGCAGCCGGGCTCCGGAGTCGTCGGCGGCTGGGGGACCGCCGGCGGAGCCTGCCTGATCGCGCGAGCGGAGCGGATCGCTCACCCGGCACCGCCGAGCCGGTATCCCCGGTTACGGACCGTGTGCAGCAGCCGGGGTTCGCCGTCGGCCTCGAGTTTGCGTCGCAGAGCGGAGACGTGGACCTCCACCACGTTCTCGTCGAAGCCCTCGTACCCCCACACGGCAGTCAAGATCTGAGTCTTGCTGACCACCCGCTCCCGATGGTCGGCCAGGTAGCTCAGCAGTCGACGTTCGGTGTCGGTCAGCTCGACCGGGCGGGTGCCGCGACGAACCGCGGTCAGATCGTCGGTCAGGGTCAGGTCCTCGATCGCGGTGCTGGCCCCCTCAGGTCTGGACCGGCGCAAGACGGCGTGGATCCGGGCCAGCAGCTCCGCCATCGCGAACGGTTTGACCACGTAGTCGTCGGCCCCGGCGCCGAGTCCGGTGACGCGATCGGCGACGGTGTCCCGGGCGGTCAGCAGCACCACCGCGGCCTGACTGACCCGACGGATCAGAGCCAGCAGCTCGAACCCGTCGCGACCGGGCAACATCACGTCCAGCACTACCAGATCCGGAGCGAACGACGCCAGTCCGGCCTCGAGGTCGTGACCGTCGGCTGCGGCGTCGACGGTGAAGCCCTGCGCCGCGAGGGCGGTCCGGACGGGAACCCGGATGGCCTCGGCATCCTCGACCACCAGAATCCGCGCCGCCCGAGGGGTGCGGCCTGCCTGCCCGGGGCTACCCGTCTGCCCGGTTCTGTCTGCTTGCCCGGTGCTGTCGGCCTGCCCGGTGCTGTCTGCCTGCATGGTCCTATCTTGTCGGGAGTGAGCGCCGATCACTCGCCCCATTGGGTCCCCGAGAGGCCGGCGTCGGGTCGGAACTTCACCTTTGAGGAGTTCTTGGGGCCGGTCGAGGAGGTGGCGCCGATCCTCCTGGGTGCGGTCCTGCGCCACGGCGACGTGGCGGTCGAGCTCTGCGAGGTCGAGGCGTACGGCGGCGCGAACGACCCGGCCTCGCACGCCTTCCGCGGTCCGACACCGCGCAACGGTGTCATGTTCGGGCCGCCGGCCCACCTGTACGTCTACTTCTCCTACGGCATGCACTGGGCCGCGAACGTGGTCTGCGGACCCGACGGTGTCGCCTCCGGTTGCCTGCTGCGAGCGGGGCGGGTGGTCGAGGGGATCGAGACGGCGCGGCAGCGACGGGGCCGGTCTGCGGACCGGGATCTGGCCCGCGGACCGGGCCGGCTGACTCAGGCTCTCGGGCTGCACCGGGGGCACCTGGGGGTCGAGCTGCTCGGAGCGGGTCCGGTCCGACTGGAGCGGGGCTACGGGGCGCGCCCGGCGCTGGCCACCGGTCCCCGGGTGGGCGTCTCGACCGAGGCGGACCGGCCCTGGCGGTTCTGGGTGGCCGGGAGCCGGTTCGTCTCGGCCTACAAACGCAGTCCGCGCGCGCCCACGAGAAGCCGGGCCGAAGGCGACACCACCGCGTGCTGAACCCTCGGATCGGAGGAGCAGGAGCACCGTCAGCGGCTGGTCCAGGTCTTCAGACCGGTCTTGCACAGCTGTAGTTTTGCGTCGAGTTCTTGTTGGTTCGATCTCGTCTTCGCCGTTTCCTTGTGCACACCTCCGCGCCGACTTAGGGTTTGTCCATGGTGGACTCGTACCAGGTGGTGCTCGGCGCGGTTGCCGTGGTCATCATGGTGCTCGTCCCGATCGGCTGTGTACTGCTCTGGGATCTGTTGGCGGGCCGGTGGGACGAGAGTCTGCGTCGCTGGCGGCAACGCCGCTTTGATGGCGCCGAACACCGTCGGGCCGTTCGAGCTATGCGTCGGGTCCGGGGTGCTCCGCTGGAGCAGTTGGCCGCCGATCTGCGACGGTTGCGCAGCGCGGTCAGCACCGACGCCAATCGTTCGGCCGCTCAGCAGCTCGGTACCCGCCTGGCCTACGACCAGGTGTTGACCCAGGCCTGCACGATGCTGGAGATCGAGCACGAACTGAGCGACGACACCACCGGGCTGGAACGCGACATCGAGCGGTTCCGGGTCGAGGCCGAGTTGGAACGCGCCGGCGTGATGGTCACCGACCGCCGCTACGGCCAAGCTGCCTAGGCCCGCCCGGCGGGGGCTGATCCGGCGCAGCCAGAACGTCGGGTCAAGTTCGGTGGCGCGTACGCAAGCTGCGTACCCCTCGGCGGAGTTCAACGGCACCTGACCAGGATCACGGCCCTTCGCGTCCGGTCACATCACGTGGCTCAGCTCAGTGGTGGCCGTCGGTTGCGCTTGACGGCAGGTCTCTGCGTGATCCCGCGCCCCACCGCCTCGACCAGCGACACGACTCGACCGGCCCCGAAGCCCCGTTGAGACTGCTGCTGGTCGCCGGCGACGAGGTCACGCGGCGGATTCCGGTGTCGGCGAGCGGCGTCGAGGCGGATCCCGGGGCGCACCTCAGGCAAGCGGTTTCACCCGTGCTGACCCGGGAATATCGCCGCCCCAACCCCGGTTGACGTATATAGTTCGATATCGAAGGCTTCGTTCTCTAAGACCTCGTTGTCTAAGACGTTGAACCTGAACAGCACTCACTGAAGTTCCAGGAAGGGAAGCAGCACCATGTCACGCCTCAGCCAGGCCATTCGTCGGCACCGCCAGACCCGCAACGAGCGACAGCTCGACCGGGCGTTCCGGATGCCGTCGGGCTCTGATACCCGCGCGGACCTGTCCAACCTCGCGCGCTGGACCCGCTGAGCCGGGCCGCACGCACGTCCGGCCGTCCGGCTGGGCCAGTCGATTCCAGGCTCCCGACAACGTGGTCGGGGGCCTGAGTTGCGTCCGGAACCGTTCCCGCGCCGATCGGTGGCCGGGGAGGTCGGAGCTCAGCCCAGCAGGACGGTCCGGGGACGGGTGCTGCGGACTGCCCGGCGAACGACCAGGGCCACGATGAGCGCAACGGCCAGCAAGGTCACGACCTGCACGAGGGCGGCGTCGGTGGCGACAGCCACCGCGACCAGGGCCCAGCAGGCACTCGCGGCGAAGCCGCCGATGGCACTGAACCGGCTGACGATCACGGTGCAGCCCAGGGCAGCCAGCAGAACCAGTCCGATCGAGACGGCGGTCACGGCCGGTGAACGGGACGGCATCCCGAAGGAACGGAAGGTAGCTCCGAAGCCGGCGACACTGGCCAAGGTCGCCCAGCCGAGATAGAGGGTGACCGGCACCCGAAGCAGCCACTCCTCCGCCGCCGAAGTCGCCGAGCCGAGGCGGCTGAAACGCCAGGCCGCCACGGCCAGACAGCCGACCAGTGCCAAAATGATCACCTGAGACAGCCAGATCGCCCTGGTCCCGAAGATCGGGATCCAGACCGCGCTGGCGGCGAAGGCGCCGACCAGCCACCAGCCGGTTCGGCGGTGCACGGCGCGCGTCTGCTGAGCGGGCAGCGCCTGGTAGACCGCCAGGGCAAGCGACGCCGCGTAGATCAGACCCCAGATGGCGAAGGCGTAGCCCGCGGGCGTGACCGGGGTGTTGTTGGCGTCGGAGACCTGGCCGGTCTGCGAAGCCGGGCCGAGCACGGCGGTGGTCAACGGGGAGGACACCACCTGCACCACGGCGAACACGGCGACTGCGGTGCTGCGGACTCGATCGGCGGGCATGGGACCAGTGTCTCGGAGGACCCCAAACCCGCCACCCGACCACGGCCGGGAAACGTCCGCTCGACCGGGGCTGTAGGCACCCGCCACCCGACCACGGCCGGGAAACGTCCGCTCGACCGGGGCTGCAGACAGCTGGCCCGGGGGCACGCGGGTCACAACCCGGCGCTGCTCCAGAGCACGCCGCTGGTCCCGGCCAGCCGGGCGGCCATCGCGACGGCCTGGGCGTCGGTGAGGCCGCTGACGAAGTCCATGATCCCACGACCGCGAGCCATCCGAGCGAGTTCGGCGTCGGTGGTCCGGCCGCCCAACCACTCGGGGTGCTCCCGAGCGGTTCGTTGATAGCCGTACGCCGCGGCGTTGACCAGGTCGATCAGCCGGCGGGGTGCGCGGAAGGCGTCCTCGGCGTCGGACAGCCACCGATCGAAGGCGATCACCAGCTGCGCCAGAGTCTGCTCCTGGCCCCGCTGCAGCATGGCCAGGTCGGGCCGCTCGAGGATGAAGTAGGTGTTGACGAACTTCAGCACCTGGACCTCGTGCCAGGCCGGCGACGTCATGGTCACGAAACCGGAGCGGGGCGGGGGGTCGGGATCGGGGGTGACCGAGCCGATCAAATGGTCGATCCAACGTGAGGTAAATCCGGAGATGGCCCGGTCGCCGACCATCGACCCGTCGTAGGGCCGGGCCAAGACACCGTCGACGAACTCGTCCCCGACCACGGCGACGGCGGCGGCGAAGGTGTCCTGGTCGAACATCCAGGCGTCCCGCTGAGCGAGCCGGCGGCGCAGCCGCTCCAACCCGGCACCGGGCGTGCGGCCCATCTCGATCAGCCGGGACGGGCTGAGCCCGGCGAAGGTGGCCCGGTCGGACTCCCAGGAACGAAACTCCCCCGAGACCGGCGAGAACTGCAGCACCCCGGAGCGGTGGAAGTCCTCCACGTCGTGCAGGGAGTAGGCGATGTCGTCGGCCAGGTCCATCACCGCGCACTCCACGGTCTGCCGACCGGGCGGCAGGTCGGGGAAGGCGGCCAGGGCGTCGACCATCGCGGACACGTCGACCAGGTAGGCCGAGAACTTGCTTGCTCCGCCGCCGGAACGTCCGTGTCCCGCGCCTCGGGGCGGCTCGGGCCAGTCGCTGGGATGCGGGTCGGGCTGGCGCAGCCGGGCCCAGGGGTACTTCAGCACGGCGGCCCGGACGGCCGCGGTCAGGTTCAGTCCTTCGTCCCCGGGGCCGTGCACCTCCAGCTCGGTCAGCACCCGGAAGGTCTGGGCGTTGCCCTCGAATCCGTCGGCCAGTCCGAAGCGTTTGCGGGCCAGCCGGTCCAGCGCCCGTTCGCCGAGGTGACCGAAGGGCGGGTGACCGAGGTCGTGGGCCCCAGCGGCCGCCTGGACGACCACGTGGTCGAGACCGCCGAGCCGGCGTAACAGTGAGCCGTCTTGGGTCTTGAGCAGCGCGACCGCGACCGCGCGGGCGATCGCGGTGACCTTGATGGTGTGGGTCAGGCGGTTGTGCACGATGCCGTTGGTGGCCGAGGCGTTGACCACCTGGGTGACCTCGGCCAACCGGGAGAACGACGGCGCGAAGCGGATCCGTTCCAGGTCGGAGCGGAACTCCGATTCCGCGGGTGGGTCCGGGGCCACCGACTCGGCTCGCGCACGTACGAGTCGGGGGTCCACCCGCCCAACCTAATCGTCCGGGTCGGCCGACGTCCGAGGAGCCCGACCCGGCCCGCGGTTCCGCGGCCGCGGAACCGGCTCCTCGTTCCCCCTTAGCCGGACAGGCCCTACTTCGGCGTGAGCGCCTGCCGCAGCGCCCGCCAGGTCGCGTGGTTGAGCTTGCCGGTGACCTCCAGCCCGTGCCGACGCTGCCAGGTCTTCATCGCGCTGACCGTGGCGCTGCTGTAGCTACCGGTCGCCTGGGTGCCGATCGCCTTCTGCACCGCGGTGACGCCCGCGTTTTTGCTGCCCAACCCCATGGAGCGACCGGAGTAGTCGACGATCGTCTTCAACGTGGCTGAGGCGCCTTGGGGTGGCTTGACCACGGAATGGTCGGGGCATGGGGTCGAGCGCGGCACCTTGTACCCGTAGGTCCAGTTCATATCGGCGGCCCGGCAACGGCCGTAGTCCGGGGCGGCAACGTGCTTGGTCCAAAAAGAGGTGTGCCCCAACGCGCCGGCCCACGACAGCGACAGGTGCATGTGGTCGCGGTGGCAGGTGGTGTCCCAGCTCTTCTCCGGGTGTTGCGCGCAGCTGCGGTACGGGCGCCAGCCCTGGTCGGCGGAATAGGCGCCCCAGATCTTGCCGTCCCAGATCAGGTACATGATTCCCAGCCGACGCGCGTTGGCGTAGGGCCGGCCCGCAGCGTCCGGGGCGAACAGCCAGCCGATCACCGCCCCGGCCTGCGCCTTCTGCTTGGCGTTGCGGATGCTGTTCATCCAGTCCACCGCCCGGCCCTCGTGGTGCTCGCTGTCGGGCAGTGCCCCACAGGAGCGCGCGCCACTCCAGGTCGTACCCGGGTACGTGGCGCTCAGTAGCCGGCCGAGTTTGACCGTGCCGGGACGGGTGGTCGGGCTGCACGAGTCGGCCCCCACGTACGCCGCGAGGTCCTCGATCCCCGACGGCAGACCGGAAGGCACCGGCGGGGTCTTGACGAGGGCCGCGTCGGCGGTGAGGTCGGCCGCGGGAGCCGCGGTCAGGGCCAGTACCGTGGCGAGGAGCAGAAGCAGGAGCAGGGGCACTCGACGGCGGGAAACGCGCACGATTGATCCGTTCAGGAGTCGGGGTCGCAGGGACGACCGAAGGCCCCGAGTTGGTGAGGAGCGTAAGCGCCCGTGGCGGCGAGGGGAAGGGGTCCGACCGAATTCGTCGCCGCCGTCTGCAGCTGGGCGCGACTCGGGCCGGCCCGCCCGCCCGGATCGGTCCGCCCGGATCGGTCTCGCTACGCTGCCCTTCGGAGCCGGTTGACGGACCCGAGGCGGGAATGGCCCGAGCCCGGCCGAACCCTAAATCAGACGAACTCCGAATCAGGCGAACCCCAGACCAGATAACCAGGACCCAGAGCGAGGCAAACCATGAGCGATCCGGTAGACGCGACGACCACTGCGGCCTGGGCGAGCCTGACCGACCTGTACGCGTCGTTCAAGCCTGACCTGCGCGGCTGGTTCGAGGCCGACCCCGACCGGGCGGAGCGCTTCACCCGAACTGCGGCCGACCTGTACGTCGACCTGTCCAAGAACCTGGTGAACGCGGAGGTGCTCGCAGCGCTGGTGGATCTGGCCGAGCAGGTCGGGGTGGCTGCTCGCCGCGACGCCATGTTCGCCGGCGAGAAGATCAACGTCACCGAGAACCGCTCCGTGCTGCACACTGCACTCCGGCTGCCCCGCGACGCGAGCCTGGTGGTCGACGGCACCGACGTCGTCGCGCAGGTGCACGAGGTGCTGGACAAGGTCTACGCCTTCGCCGACGCGGTCCGCAGCGGGGAGTGGACCGGCGTCACCGGGAAGCGGATCGCCACCGTGGTCAACATCGGGATCGGGGGCTCCGACCTTGGCCCGGTGATGGTGTACGAGGCGTTGCTCCCGTACGTCCAGGCGGGCCTGAGCTGCCGGTTCGTGTCCAACATCGATCCCACCGACATCGCGGAGACCACCGCTGACCTCGACCCGGAGACGACGTTGTTCATCGTCGCCTCCAAGACCTTCACCACCTTGGAGACCTTGACCAACGCCCGGCTCGCCCGGGCCTGGCTGCTGGACGGGCTCCGCGCCGCGCACGCCATCGAGGACGGGGACGAGGCGGCCCTACCGGCGGTCGCCAAGCACTTCGTCGCGGTCTCGACCGCCCTGGACAAGGTGGCCGACTTCGGGATCGACCCCGACAACGCGTTCGGGTTCTGGGACTGGGTGGGCGGGCGCTACTCCGTCGACTCCGCCATCGGCACGGCCGTCGCGGTGGCGATCGGGCGCGAGAACTTCGCCGATTTCCTGGCCGGTTTCCACGCCGTCGACGAGCATTTCCGTACCGCCGAGTTGGCCGACAACGTACCGGTGCTGATGGGCCTGCTGAACGTCTGGTACGACAACTTCTTCGGCGCCCAGAGCCACGCGGTGCTGCCGTACGCGCAGTACCTGCACCGCTTCCCCGCCTACCTGCAACAACTCACAATGGAGTCCAACGGCAAGGGCGTGCGCTGGGACGGCAGCGGAGTCACCACCGACACCGGTGAGATCTTCTGGGGTGAGCCCGGGACCAACGGGCAGCATGCCTTCTACCAGCTGATCCACCAGGGCACCCGGATGATCCCGTGCGACTTCATCGCCGTGGCCAACCCGGCGCACCCGCTGACCGACGGCGACCCTGAACGCGGTGGCAAGGACGTGCACGAGCTGTTCCTGGCCAACTTCTTCGCCCAGACCCGGGCACTGGCGTTCGGCAAGACCGCCGACGAGGTCCGAGCCGAGGGCACCGACGAAGCGGTCGTCCCGGCCCGGGTCTTCACCGGGAACCGGCCCACCACCTCGATCATGGCGCCCGCGCTGACCCCGGCTGTCGTCGGCCAGCTGATCGCCCTGTACGAGCACATCACCTTCACCCAGGGGGTGGTGTGGGGCATCGACAGCTTCGACCAGTGGGGCGTCGAACTCGGCAAGCAACTTGCCCAGCAGGTCACGCCGGCGGTGGCCGGCGACGCCGACGCGCTGGCCCAGCAGGATGCCTCCACCCAGGCGCTGATCTCCTACTACCGCGACCACCGGCCCTGAGCCTCCTCCGCCCCAATCCAGGGCGTGAGCCTGCCCGAAAGTGGTCGGAGACGACCCGTATCGGCGTCCGATCGGCGTCGTTTCCGACCACTTTCGTAGCTGGGGCGGTCCAGTCTTAGAGCTCGGGGCCCTCGGCGCGGAGCTTGTCGACCTCCGACATCGCCTCCCGAAGCTCGGCCAGCCAGGTCTCGGTGTGCTGCCCGACCAGCTTGACGCTCCACGAGAGCGCCTCGGACCGGGAGCGGGCCACACCGGCGTCGACCAGGGTGTCCAGCACCTGACGTTCCGGCTGGCGGAGCCGGGTCATCACCGGTACCGAGACGTTGGTGAACAACTCCTGGACCTCACCCAGTTCGGCCCCCCAGGAGACCTTGCGGCCGTACCGGGTCTGGGCCTCCTCGGCGATGACGATCCGGTCGTCCCGGGTCTCGGCCCGGAATCGGCTGATCCGGCCGGAGGTTGCGCCGGGATCGGTGACGTCGTCGGCGAGGGTGCCGATCACCGTAATCTCCTCCCGGTCGACGTGCACGCTCACCCGGGTGAACCAGCCGTCGGGCAGCCGGCCTTCGAACCAGGACTGAGCGTCCTCAGCCGGTGGGAGATCGACGTTCTGCCAACCACCGGGGCGGCCGAAGCCCCGAGGGCCTCCGCGCCGCTCGCCCTCGCGGAAACCACCCCCTCGGGGGCCACCTCTGCGTGGGCCGCCGCGTCCGCGGAACCGTTCGTGCTCGTGCGGGCCCTCGTCGGGCCCACTTGGGCCTCGGCGTCCCGGACCTCGGAACGCCGGACCTTCATCTGCACGCCAATTCATGTCGTACTCCCTTCGTGTGCTTACATACTTACACCCTATCAAGTCGCGGTGTCCAGGGAATATTCCGTGAGGCCGGATGCTCTCTCCGGACGGGCGGAGCCAAGCATCTAGCCGACGTGGCGAAGCGCGTCATCGACCCGCGGGTCGTACGGCCCGAGGACCGGCTCGCGGCGGGTGCAGAGGTCGATCAGGGTCTTTACACAGGCGACCTGGTCGCGGGCGGTGCCCCGCCACCACGCCAGCCGGCGCCGGACGGAGTCGTCACCGACCCCGTTCGCAACCAGGCCGAGCGCTCGGGCCGTACCCACCGCGCGCGGCAGGTGATAGCTCTGAGTGACCACCGTCAGCGCACTCACCCCGAAAATGCGTCGGGCCCGCACGCAGGAGTCGTAAGTGTCCAGGCCGTAGTCGTCGGTGACGATCACGGCAGCCGGAACGCCGGCCCGGAGGAGATAGGCCCGCATCGCCGCCGGCTCGTCGTACTCGGCCGCCCGGCCGTCGCCGGAGAGCAACAGGACCCGGACTCGGCCGGCCGTGTAGAGCCGGCTAGCCAGATCGAGCCGGGCGGCCAAGAAGGACGACGGCGTGCCGTCGGGATAGACCTGGGCACCAAGGACCAGGGCCACCGGAGCCGGCGGAACATCGGCCTCGGCGTATCGGTGACCCGCGGCCTGCCCGCGGACGTAGCCGACCGAGAACGCGACGGCCGCGCCTATCGTGCCTGCGCCGACCAGGGCCGATACGCACAGCCCAGCCGGGATGAGCCGTGAGGTGGGCATCGGGCCAGGGTAAGGGAGCCGCTGACGCAGAATGGGTTCGTGCCCGAAGGAGACACGGTGTGGCTGGCGTGCCGGCAGCTGCACGCGGCGTTGGCCGGACGCAGGCTGACGCGGTGTGAGTTCCGGGTTCCGCAGCTGGCCACCACCGACCTGACCGGGGTGGACGTCGCGGCTGTGGTCTCTCGTGGCAAGCACCAACTGATCCGCTTCGCCAACGACTGGACTCTGCACACTCACCTGCGGATGGACGGCTCGTGGCGCACCTACCCGACCGGTCGCAAGTGGAGCGGCGGACCGGCCTTCCAGATCCGCGTCGTCTTGGTCAACGTCGAGCACGCTGCCATCGGCTACCGGCTGCCGGTCACCGAACTGCTCCGCACCGAGACCGAGGACAGCGTCGTGGGGCACCTCGGGCCGGATCTGCTCGGCCCCGACTGGGACCTCGCGGAGGCGCTGCGCCGGCTCCGGGCCGACCCGGAACGGGAGGTCGGCGAGGCGTTGCTGGACCAGCGCAACCTGGCCGGCATGGGCACCCTGTACCGCGCCGAGACGCTGTTCCTGCAGGGGGTGCATCCGCGGACCGCGGTGGAGAACGTACCCGATCTGAGCCGGCTCTGCACCCGGGCCAAGCAGCTGCTGGAGGCCAACAAGCACACTCACGACCAGACGACGACCGGTGACCGACGCAGTGGCGGAAGCCACTGGGTCTTCGAACGCCCCGGCCGGCCGTGCCGGCGCTGCGGCACCCGGATCGAGACCGAGGAGTTCGGTCCGGCCGGGCAGGAACGGCGCAGCTACTGGTGCCCGCGCTGCCAGCCCCGGCGCTGACCGGGCGTCGGTCACGTCCTGGTCGACGGATCTGTCGCCAGATTCACCCCAGATTCGCTTCGGGGCCCCGAAACGGCCTGTTTAGTCGGTCTGGGGTGAATCCAGCGACATCCGTCGGGTTCGACCCGGACCCAAGCGCCCTGCTGACCGCGCCGCCGGAGCGACGTCGCCCAGCGAGGAAAGATGAGGTCATGGCAGAAGCCGACGATCTCGCTGCTGTGGTCCAACTCGAGCAGCGGCTGCTCGACCCCGGCGTACGCTCCACGCCCGAGCAGACCCGAGAGCTGTTGCACCCCGACTACGTCGAGTTCGGCGCAACGGGGCGGGTCTGGGACCGCGACAGCATCACCGCGGCGTTGATCGCCGATCCCCAGGTGTCCGGTCCGGGGGCCGGTTTCTCGCCGGTCCGGCTGGCCGAGGACGTGATCGTGTTGACCTACCGGATCCAGGGTGAGCGCGGGTCGCTGCGGAGTTCGATCTGGGTCCGCGGCCGGTCGGGCTGGCAGGTGCGCTTCCATCAGGGAACGCGCGTTCGGTCGCCCGGCTGAGAGACCGGAGCGTCGCCGGGTCGACGCAGTGGAACAATCGATGACCGTGCCTTCCCTGCCCTCCCAGCTCAGCGCCCGGATCGAAGCAGCGGTCGGGATCGACCCGGAACTCCGGACCGCCACCCGGCCCGAGTTCGGCCACTTCCAGTCCAACGCGGCCCTGCGGCTGGCCAAGAGCGAGGGGCGTCCGCCGCGGCAGGTTGCGGCGGACATCGCGGCCCGCGTGGACGTGGCTGACCTGTGCGAGCCGCCCGAGATCGCCGGCCCGGGGTTCTTGAACTTCCGGCTGCGCCGGGACGTGCTCGCCGGCTTCGTCACCACGCAGCTCGCCGACCCCCGGCACGGTGTCTCACCGAGCGCGAGTCCCCAGGTGGTGGTGATCGACTACTCCGCCCCCAACGTGGCCAAGCAGATGCACGTCGGCAACCTGCGTTCAACCATCATCGGCGACTGCCTCAACCGGGTGCTGAGTGCCCGTGGGGACCGGGTCATCCCGCAGAACCACCTCGGTGACTGGGGCACTCAGTTCGGGATGCTGGTCGAGCAGATCCTGATCGAGGGGATCGACGCCTCGACGCTCGACCTGGCCGGGGCCGAGGCGCTGTATCTGCGGGCCAACGCCCACTTCAAGGCCGACCCCGCCTTCGCCGACCGGGCCCGGTCCCGGGTCGTGGCCCTGCAAGCCGGAGACCCGCAGACCCGGGCCATCTGGCGGCAGTTGATCGACATCTCCACTGCCGCCTTCAACGAGGCGTACGCCCGGCTCGACGTACTCCTGGGTGACGACGACCTGGCCGGCGAGTCGACCTACAACGATGATCTTCCTGCCGTCGTCGCCGATCTGGAGGCGTCGGGAAAAACCGTCATCGACGACGGCGCCCTGTGCGTATTCGTCGAGGGCTTTAACGCCCCGATGATCGTTCGCAAGCGCGACGGCGGTTACGGCTACTCCGCCACCGACCTCGCTGCCATTCGGCGCCGGGTCGACAAGCTGCACGCCGACCGGCTGATCTACGTCGTCGGTGCCCCGCAGAGTTTCCACTTCGAGCAGGTCTTCGCGGTGGCCCGGCTCGTCGGTTTCCTGCCGCCCCAGGTCCGGGCCGAGCACGTCGCCTTCGGACAGGTCCTCGGTCCGGACGGTAAGAAGTTCTCTACCCGAGAGGGCACCGCGGTCGGGTTGACCAGCCTGCTCGACGCCGCCGACGCCGAGGCCGCACACCCGGTCGCCCTGGCCGCGGTCAAGTACGCCGACCTGTCCACGGGCCTGAACAAGGACTACGTCTTCGACGTCGACCGGATGGTGCAAACCACCGGCAACACCGGGCCCTACCTGCAGTACGCGCACGCCCGGATGTCGCAGGTACTCCGACGAGCCGAGGCCGAAGGGGTGCTGCCCGCCGCCACTGTCGCGAAGGTGACGGTGCTCGACGAGCCGGCCGAGCAGGCGCTGGCCCTGGCCCTGTCCGGCTACGGCGACGTGGTGGCCGAGGTCGCCGACACCTTGGCGCCGCACCGCCTCTGCTCCTACCTCTACGAGCTGGCCGGCGCGTTGTCGGTCTTCTACGAGCAGTGCCCGGTGCTGAAGTCCGATGGCGAGGTCCGAGCCTCCCGGCTGGCCCTGTGCCAGGCCACCCGCCGGGTCCTTGCCGCCGGCCTCGACCTGCTCGGCATCGAAGCCCTCGACCGGATGTGACGCCCCCTCCGCCCCCTGAGCTTGTCGAAGGGCCTCGAAGAGGTCGGCTTCTCCCTACGCCCCCTGAGCTTCTCCCTCCGCCCCCTGAGCCTGTCGCCACGCCCCCGGAGCTTGTCGAAGGGCCTCGAAGAGGTCGGCTTCTCGATACGCCCCCTGAGCTTCTCCCTCCGCCCCCTGAGCTTCTCCCTCCGCCCCCTGAGCTTGTCGAAGGGCCGTCGTGCTGATCCTGCTGCCGCCTTCGGAGGGCAAGGCGCCGCCGGCGCACCGGGGCCGGCCAGTCCAGCTGGCCGCACTGTCCCACCCCGAGCTGACGTCCGTCCGGGAACACCTGCTGAACGAACTGCTGGCGACCAGCGCGGAGTCCGGCGCCGCCCACGCCCTGGGCCTGAGTCCGGGGCTGGCCGGTGAGGTCGCCCGGAACACCGAACTGCGCCGACTGCCGGCCCGGCCGGCGATCGAGGTCTACACCGGCGTGCTGTACGCCGCCCTCGACCACGCCAGCCTGCCGCCCGCGGCGAAGCGCCGGGCCAACCGGGTCATCCGGGTGCAGAGTGCGTTGTGGGGGCCGGTGGCGCCGACCGACCGGATCGTGCCGTACCGACTGCCGATGGGCGCGAACCTGCCCGGCGTCGGCTCGCTGCCCGTCCGCTGGCGCGGCGTCTTGGATCCGGTGCTGAGTGAACTGGCCGGCGTCGGGGTCGTGGTCGACGCCCGTTCAGCCGCCTACGCCGCGGCCTGGCGGCCCAAAGGTCCGGCGGCTGGCCAACGGGTGGCCGTCCGCGTATTCACCGAGGTCGAGGGCCGGCGCACCGTCGTTTCGCACTCGGCCAAACACACCCGCGGCCTGGTCGCCCGCTGGCTCTGCTTGGCCGAACGGGTGCCGCGGACCCCGTCGGCGGTGGCGGCGGCGGTCGCCGAGCACCGCGACTGCGACCTCGTCCCCGACGGCCGGGGTGGTTGGTTCCTCGACGTCATCTCCCGCGGCGAACCGGTGCCGAAATCATGAGCGTTCCGTTCCCGAGCCCGACCCAGTCCGCCGATTCGCGGGCCGAGGTGTTCCTGGGCTACCTCCGCTACTTCCGCGACGGCATCGGCCGCCGGCTGGCGGCGATGGACGAGGGCGAGGCACGGACCAGCCGGGTGCCGTCGGGCTGGACTCCGTTGGAGCTCGTCTGGCACCTGAGGTTCATGGAACGGCGCTGGCTGGTCTGGGGGTTCGAAGGCCGGCCCGTCCCCGACCCGTGGGGCGACGAGCGGGACGGCCGCTGGTCCGTGCCGGCCGATCCCGGCGTCGCCGACGTCTTGTCGGCCTGGCGGGAGCAAGCCTCGATCAGTGACGCGGTGATTGGCCGACACGCGTTGGACGAGGTCGGCCGGCCGGGACCCCGCTGGGACGGCGCCGAACCGGCGACGCTGGAACGAGTCCTGTTCCACATCCTGCAGGAGTACGCCCGCCACCTCGGGCACTTAGACATCGTCGCCGAACTCGGCGGCGGCGTGGTCGGGGAGGCCTGAACCGGCCTCGGCTTGAGGGTCCGGTGCTTGAGCCAGCCCCGTCGGATACACCGCGCACGAAGCCCGTACGGTTGTCGGGCCGCGAGCGGTAGCTGTTCCCGCCCTTGCGACGCCGGCGACCGGGACCAGCTACCGCTCGCGGACGCGCTTCCCGTACGGAGTCAGCGGGTCGGGTCGAAGGGTCGCAGCTCCGGCGCGACGTCGCCGGTGATGATCTGGTCGGCCAGGAGCTGACCGGACAGCGGGCCGAGGGTGATCCCCCACATGCCGTGGCCGCCGTTGACGAACACCTGCGGCACCTTGGTCGCACCGATCAGCGGCAGTCCGTCGACGCTCACCGGCCGGCCGCCGACCCAGACGTCGCGCCGGTCGTCCCAGTCGACCCCGCTCAGCAGCGGCCGGCCGCCGTGCACGATCCCGTCGATCCGGTCCGCGCTCAACGGGTCCTCGGTGTCGGCGAACTCCATCGTGCCGCCGACCCGCAGGCGGTCACCGTACGGGGTGCAGGCGATGCGTTCGTAGGGGAAGTAGACCGGGCACGGCACCGGCCGCATGACGGGGTCGGTCACGGTCAGGGAGAAGCTGTAGCCGCGGCCGGCGCGGACCGGCGTCCGCACCCCGCAGCGCTTGGCCAGCTCCGGTAGCCACGCGCCGGTGGCCAGGACCACCGCATCGCCGGAAACGGGTTCACCGCTCATCATCTCCAAGGTCACGCCATCGGGACCGTGCCGCAGGGCCCGGACGTTGAGGCCGGTCCGGACGTCCCCGCCACGCTCGACGATCGCCTTGGCCATCGCCTCGACGTAGGCACCCGGGTCGATGTAGCGCTGGCCGCCGAGCCGGATCGCCTTCTCCACCTGCGGACTGATGATCGGCACCTGGGCCCGCAGGGCGGCGCTGTCCACCTCTTCGGCTTGCAGGTCCAGACCGGCGGTGCGGATCTGTTCGATCTCGTGCTCCAGGCCGGCCGCGTCGGCCGCCCGACGGAAGGCGGCCATGATCGGCGCCTCCTTCATCTTCGCGCCGACGCCGTGGCTCTCCAGGTGTTCGTACGCGCTGATCGCGCGCCGGTTCATCGGGACATACTTGGCCATCGCCCGCCGCCACTGACCCGCCGTGCACCGGCGGGCGAAGCCGAGCAGGAACGCGATCAGCTGGGGGTCGGCCTTGAAGGGGATGTAGAGCGGCGACCGAGGGTCGAGTACGGCTTTGAAGCCGTACTTGAGCACGGAGGGGTCCGACAGCGGGATGCACAGGCCGGGCGAGATCCAGCCGGCGTTGCCCCAGGAGCTGCCCGCCGCCACCCCGGAGCGTTCGACCACGGTGACCCGGGCGCCACGCTCCTGCAGGAACCAGGCGGTCGACAACCCGACCATTCCCGCTCCGACCACCACCACGTGCGGCGTCCCGGTCCGGTGGACCGGTTGCAGGCCACGCATCAACACTCCTCCTGATCTGAGTTCGAGGCTCGGCTGAGCAGGAGAGCACCCGCCGGCGAGAATGCCAGGTGGGGGTACCGGACCCAGCTCGGCTGAGAGAACATCCCAGTCTAGGCGGGGTGGAGCGACGGGGGCAGGGTCCTTCGACCCCCTCGCCCGGGACTACTCGACCCGCATGCTGGCGTCGGGTCGTTTGGCCAGACCCGGGTTGGCGGAACGATTCGCGGCCAGCCAGGCCGCCCCGACGATGCCGGCGGTGTTGCGCAGCTTGGCCGGGACCATCTCCGCGCTGATGTCGATCTTGTCCAAGAACTTGTCGGCGTGCTTGCTGATCCCACCGCCGACCACGATCAGGTCGGGCCAGAGCAGGGCCTCGACGGTCTCGTAGTAGCGCTGCAGACGCTTGGCCCACTGCTTGTAGGACAGTTCCTCGCGCTCCTTGGCGCTGGAGGCGGCGCGCGATTCCGCGTCGTGGCCGTCGATCTCGATGTGACCGAGCTCGGAGTTCGGCACCAGCACCCCCCGGTAGAGGATCGCCGTGCCGATCCCGGTTCCCAGCGTGGTCAGCAAGACCAGTCCGGGATGGTCCTTGGCCGCGCCGAACTGCACCTCGGCCACCCCGGCGGCGTCGGCGTCGTTGACCAGCAGGATGTCGCGCCCCAATACGTTCTCGAACACGCGCTCGGCGTCGCAGTCGATCCAGGAGTGGTCGATGTTGGCCGCCGACCGGGTCTTGCCGTGAGTGACCACGGCCGGCACGGTGACGCCGATCGGCCCGTCAGCCGCCAACTGGTCGGAGAAGTGCTCGACGATTTCGGCCACGACCTGCGCGACATTCTCCGGGGTGGACTTGCTTGGCGTGTCGATCCGCAACCGGTCCGCGGCGAACTCACCGGTGGTGAGGTCCACCGGGGCCCCCTTGATCCCGCTGCCGCCGATGTCGATGCCCAGGACCGGGGCGTTGGACGCAGACGTTTCGCTCATGAGGGCACCTTAAGTGGTGCCGCTCACACCGGCTCAGGCGGTGTCGAGTTGCCGCAGGCACCAGCCGTACGTGGCGGGGTCGAAGGCGTAGGTGTCGGAGAAATAGAAGCCGTAGTAGCGCCGGTAGACCCCGATCCAGTGGGCCACTTCGGTCCCGTACCGCTCGATCGCCGCACCGAGCAGCCACGCACTGTCCGCTGCGGCCTCGGGATAGTCCTCGATTTCCAGGAACGCCACCGCACCGGTCAGGTCCAGCAGCGGGTCGGCCTGCAGGGTGTGCGGGCTGAAGTCGCCGACGGCGCTCACCCGCGGCGGCTGCCCGGCCGATCCGCCGCTGATGTAGACGTTGGACGCCGCCAAGTCGCCGTGCACCACCGCCGGCGCGACGCGCCGCTGCGCCAGCTCGTGGTGCAGCCGGTCCCACGCTCGGGCCACGCCGGGGACGTCGCGGGTCAACCGGTCACGGCTGCGCCTCGTCGGACCGGCCAGCATGGCGTCGGCAAGTTCGGTCAGGGTGGCGTACGTCTGCGGCGCGCCGGGACCGACCAGACGGGCGAAGCCGGACACCGGCAGCGGCAGCCGGGACACCGCCTCGGCCGCGTCGAGCAGGGTCAGCAGGACTCGGCGCCGCTCGGATTCGTGCGCGTCGCGAAGCCACCCTGACAGCGGTCGGCCTGGCAGTTGGTCGTCGACGGTGAAGAAGCGGCCGTGCCGGTGACCGAGCTGCCGGATCGAGGGCAGCCTCAGCGTGGATGGAGCGTCACGCCAGAACCGGTAGAGCTGTTGGAGTTGATGAGCCACCTGTTCTGGTGCCTCATGGGTGGGCCGATAGATCCGCAGGACAGTCGGGTCGTGGGGGTAGTTCTGCTGCTCACTGTCGTGTTCGGCGGGCAGGGCGAACACCTCACTCTCGCCGCCGGCCCCCAGCCACTGGTCGCGGCTGCTGCCGAAGTCGGCCAGCAGGGCTTCCGCTCCGGCCTGGTCGGCCCGGCTGTCCACGGCCAATTCCTCGACCGGTCGGCGTTCCCGGTCGGCCAGCCGCGCGGCCCGGGCCCGGTCGAGCTGGCCCACGGCCAGTTCTCGGGCCGCGCCGACGTCCAGTTGCTGGGCGACGGCGTGCACCGGACCGCGGGGCGTGTCGACGTACACGGTGGCCAGCCGCAGCCGCCGTTGCAGCGGGCCCTGCTCGATCCGAACCGACTGGGTCTTGGCGTGCGGGACGAGGTGCCGTTCGCGGACCAGCCAGCCGTGCTGGGTGACGATGGCCCGCTCGTCCCAGCCCGAACGCAGCGTCCAGAAGTCAAACCAACGGACCCAGCGGGCCCGTCGCGGCGCCGGCTGCAGCGGCACCTGGTCCACCGCGAAGCCGGGCAGCACCCGACTCAGTGCTACCGCGACCTGGCCGGCGTCGGCCACCGGCAGCAACACGCTGGTGGCCCCGGAACTGTTGTTCTCGTCGCTGGCGTGGCCGTAGCCGACGATGTCCACGTCGACGCGCCACCAGCCCGGACGCCGCCACAGCACCGACTGGCTCAGCTTGACGCCCTGGATTCGGTCGACCGGTACCGACTGGCTGGTCAGGTTGGTCAGCCCCCGGGTGATCCGCAGTCCGCGGCTCGATTCGGCGAGGGTGAAGTGGAACATGGCCACGACCCGGCGGCCGACCAGCGACACCGTGCCCAACAGCAACGGGATCAGCCCGCCCAGGGCGAGGATGGTGACGTCGAAGAACGTGGTGACCACGAGGATGACCACGAGCACCAGCACCGAGATCAACCATTCGGTGGAGAGCAGGAAGCTCAGCACCAGCCGCTGGGGGGAGATGATCACCAGCGGATGTTCGTCGGCGCCGGCGTCGGTGAACGCGCTGGCCACCGGGCCGTCGTCGGCTTGGGGGGCGTTCGCCTGCCCGCCGTGGGCGCGGACCAGCAGGTAGTCCCGCAGCCGCGAAGCCTTGGCCCGGCCCAGGTAGCGCAGCCGGATGGTGCTGTCGCCGGCGCCGGCCTCGAGCCGGAGTTCGGCCAGCCCGAAGATCCGCGCGGCCAGCGGTTGGATCACGTCGACCGACTGCAATCGTTCGAAGGCGATCTTGCGTGAACTCTTGAACAGCACCCCGGTCTCGACCCGTAGCTCCTCGGAGTCGATCACGAAGCGGGTGAAACGCCAGGAGACGTAGCCGGCCGCCGCGGCCAGCAGCACCACGCCGAGCACGATCAGCGCGATGAAGCGGAACCCGAGCGCAGCCACGCCACCGCCGGAGTCGCCGTCGGGGATGAGTTCACGGCCGAACGCGAACACGATGGCCACGAAGACCAGCCAGCCCCGGATGAACGGGGTCAGCGGGTGCGGGCGCTCGGTCTGCTTGACCACGGGTGCGCCGGGAACGGTGGGAGCCGCCTCCGGTGAGGTTTCCGTGCCGGCCCCGGACGGCGGCACGCTCACAGCCCGGAGGCCTGAGCCTGACCGAGCTCGGTCAGGCGGTCACGAAGTCGGGCGGCTTCGTCGGGCACTAGCCCGGGGATGGTGGCGTCGGTCTCCGCGCTCGCGGTCTTCAGGCTGACCGTGGCCAGGCCGAACGAACGTTCCAACGGCCCCGATGCCACCTCGACCAGCTGCATCCGGCCGTACGGCACGGCGACTAGGGTGCGGAAGAGAACGCCGTGAGTGACGTACAGGTCGTCCTCGCGCTCGACGTAGCCCCAGGAGCGGTACGTCCGGCCGATCAGGATCCAGCGGATCGTCACGATCACTGCCGCGATCGCCCACAGGACCGCTGAGATCCACCACAAGCCCGAGGCCATGCCCACGATCACCGCCGGGACGGTGAAAACGATCGGCGCGACCAGCAGCGTGGTCAACCGGCGCAGCTTCAAGAACTGTGGGGAGAGGCGCTGCCACTCGTAAGCGGGTGGCGCGAACAAGTCGTCCATGGTGGGCCAAGCGTACGCAGCGCTGATGGCCCTGGCCGCAGCACGAACAGGGGTCGCCGGGGGAGCCAGCAGGAACGCCGCTCCTACCGGCAGCCGCCGTGCCTACGGCGGGCGCGTCGCTCCTCGCGGGAGGGACGCGGACCCTTCACCGAAACTCCGCCGAACAGGGTCATCCCCTTGAGCACCAGGGTCGGGGCACCCGGCTCCGGCTCACCCAGGTTGCTGATGTCGGTGCCACCGAAGATTCCGGCCGTCTGGTCCTGCACCTGGATCCCCGCCGGGACCTTGATCTCCAGACCCCCGAAGCACCAGAAGCCGCTGATCTCGACCACCGGTGCCTCGAAAACGGCGTCGCGCAGGTCGAGGTCGATCCCACCGAACAGGGCGTAGGTCTGACTGCGTCGCCGGATCCGCCAGCGGCCGCGGCGTTGCACGCCGCTGAACACGGCAAGCATGCGGTCCACCTCGTGGTCGGTGGAGCCGGGTTGAATGTTGTAGCGCGCCGGCCCTGACGCCATCACGGGCGCGGGGTCGATCGGGACCAGATCTGCGGTCAGCGGCACCAGGTCGTCGAACGTCTTGGCGGCCAGCACCTGGGTGAGCCGCTCGTCGTGTTCGTCGTGGGTGATCCGACCCTCGGCGAAAGCGGCGCTCAACAAGGTGGCCACCTGTTCGCGATCGGCGTCGGAGGCCCGCAGTGCCCCGGCGGCGGCGGGCCCGACGTTGCTCGGCTCGTAGCGCTCGGGCTCGAACGAGGTGGGGGCGTCGGGGTCGGAGGTGGAGGTCGTCATGGGGCTCACGCTAGGGCCCACGGCGGGTCCTTGGCCAGAGGTTCGAGGCACAGCTCAGGGTCCGCCGGGGGCGGTCCCTGACCGCCGCCGATCGCGACCCTGGCCAGCGGCATGGGCTACACTCGCTCCTGCTCGCGGACGTAGTTCAATGGCAGAACATCAGCTTCCCAAGCTGAATATGCGGGTTCGATTCCCGTCGTCCGCTCCACGAGGATCCTTCTGTCGCAAGCACACTGCTGAGCCAGGGTGAAATCAAACCGTTCACTTCAGCCAGCCGGCGTATCCCGAACCGGTTGGCGTGCCCTCACCAGCGGTCAGCATCCGGTCGAGCGCTCCGCGATCGCCCGCTCACGCGCCGCGGTCGCGTGCTGGAAACAAGGGCCGCGCCACAGCCGAGTCGGTGGCCACTAGGGACCGGCGAACACCCGACTCCAGCCTTCATGGTCGAGGAAGGTCAGCAGCGGCTTGGTGCGCTTTCGCGATGTATGCCGCCACCGTCTCGGGGTGCAACTTCCCGGCATTCGCTTTGCGGTCAGCGGTGCCGGTGAAGGGGCGGGCGCCGAACCGGAGCCGCCACAACCAGGTCGTCGCGGGCGACCGGGGAGGGTCAAACCACACGGCAGCCGTCGCATCGCGGATCAGGCCGGCCAGGTCCGCGGAGGTAACCCCGACGGCCGGAGCGGGGCAGCCGTCGAGGTCGATGGGCCCGGCTCGATGCCACCGACATCCACTCACGGGTTCTGACCCGTCCGGCCTACGGCTTCCACAGCACCCGACGCCTGATCGCCATGGCCCTCTTCCCCGAGACGAACACTGCCCCACCCTCCCCGGCCGATGATCAAGAAACCAAACCCGCGGGAACATGCGGGAACAGCAGGAGACTCTGAAGACCGGGTCGGGGGTCATGCCGAACAAGGTTGGCGAACGAGCCCCAGAAGCCCGATTGCTCGTTTAAGATCCGTATCCGAAGCTGCACGTATCTAGCACGCTTCAGTGGGGGCTGAAGCATTGAGGACCAGACATGAAGAGTCCAGACGGCCCCGCCAGCCCGGAGGGTCCTCAGCAGAATCAGCCCTACAGTGTCCAGGGCCCCCAGAGCAGCCCGCAGCGTCCCCAGCAGCCGTACGGCCACCCCCAGCAGCCGCCGCCCGGATGGCAGCAGCCCCCGCCCGGGTGGCAGTCCCAGCAGCAGCCCATCAATCATGCTCAGGCTCGCGCTCAGGCCCGGGGAGCGAAGACCCAGGCGATGCGCCCATGGTTCAAGAAAAAGCGCTTCATCCTGCCCCTCGTGTTGGTCGCTCTCTTCGTCATCCTCGGCATCGCCGGTGGTGGAAGCAACGATCCTGGACCGACCGCAGCCGCGCCGGCTGCGACCTCTCAGGCTGCCCCAGCCCCTGCGTCTGAGGCGGCTATCGACAAGGCAACCGAGGATGCAGCCAAGGCTGAGGCGGAGAAGAAGGCTGAGGCGAAGAAAGCTGAGGCGGCGAAGAAGGCTGAGGCGGTGAAGAAGGCTGAGGCGGCGAAGAAGGCTGAGGCGGCGAAGAAGGCTGAGGCGGAGAAGAACGCACTAACTGATGAGCAGCAGGAGGCCGTCGGTGCTGCCGAGGACTACCTAGGCTTTACCGCCTTCTCCCGGAAGGGCCTGATCCGGCAGTTGTCCTCCGATGCAGGTAGCGGCTTCTCGAAGAAGGACGCGACCGTCGCCGTGGACTCCATGGACATCGACTACAACGAGCAGGCCGTCAAGGCCGCCAAGTCCTACCGGGAGCTCACGCACTTCTCCCGCCAGGGCCTGATCCAGCAGTTGGAGTCCGACGCAGGTTCCGGGTTCACGCACAAGCAGGCCGTCTACGGGGCTGACCACTCCCGATGAGGCTGCTTGTCGCCTCTTCCGCTCCTGTTGCTCTCCGGCGTGGGGTGCAGCAACCAGCCAGCTGCTGCGCCCACGCCGGCGCCCCCGCCGTGACCGTTACCACTACGGCAACGGCCACCGCCACGCCCGAGGTCAGCAGCGACGAGTGCTGCACGGAGGGGTAAGCCCTTCTCGTGCCACCGGACTCGCGATTTCCTGTGGAGCCGAGGTTCTGCCGGTGCGGCCAGAACTGCTAGCCCTCCATTCGGTCTCCTGGCGGAACGCCTGAGAACGCACAGTGCAAGGCTGCTGCGCAAGTGATGTGGGACGGATCGTGAGTTGGCCAATCTTCCCTCCGCCTGGTGCCCGGTCGTCTCTACGCCGGTTCCCAGCACGCTGGCGGTCGGCGCAGCCGAGCCGTCGCGCCGTTGCTTTCCTACGCTCGCGGTCGCAGACCATCTGGCTCGCAGTGAGTCCTTTCAAGGCACTGCTGTTTTCCGTCCTGAGGCCGCACGCGGGAGTCTCCACACGAGCAAGCACGACATGTCGCCGTCACCGACTTCAGCCGGGGTTGCCCGGGCCACTGTGCGCAATGACGTTGGTGAACCTGGGTGCGACAGAAGAGGTGGCGCGACCCAGGTAGGTACGAGAGCCGGAGCTGCGGTGCGCGGCCTGACCGGACCTTCGTCGTGTGGGTTAGGGGCGCGCCAACGGATCGGGCCGGCGTTCTCGTGGGCGTAATTCTTCCGAACGGAAACACGACGACCCTCCAGCGATTAGGGTGCCGCTCATGCCGGCCCCATCCGACTTTCACGAGAGCCTGTTCGCCGTCGCCAGCAAAGTTCGGGCGCAGAGCAGCGCCATTTTGACCGAGGAGGCGACGAAGAACGCTTTCGTCATGCCCTTCATCGCCACGGTCCTCGGCTACGACGTCTTCAACCCACTGGAGGTCGTTCCCGAGTTCACCGCCGACGTGGGCGTGAAGCGGGGCGAGAAGGTCGATTACGCCGTCATGATCAACGGCGAGGTCGTGATCTTGATCGAGTGTAAGAAGTCGAGCGAGCCCCTGCGGGTGGAGCACGCCGGTCAGCTGTTCCGCTACTTCTCGGTGACCAACGCCCGCATCGCGATCCTTACCAACGGGCAGGTCTACGAGTTCTACACCGATCTCGACCAGCCCAACAAGATGGACGCCAAGCCCTTCCTCGTGTTGGACCTGCTCGCCGTGGACGAGGCTCTGCTACCGGAACTGCAGAAGCTGACCAGAGACGCCTTTAACTTGGACTCGGTGCTGAGCGCGGCCGGAGAGCTGAAGTACATCGGTGCGATCAAGCGGGTCGTCGCAGCGCAGCTGCGTGACCCGGAGGAGGCCTGGCTGCGGTTCTTCATCGCGCGGACCTACGACGGGTCAGTCACCCAACGTGTTCGTGAGCAGTTTCGGCCGCTCGTCGAGAAGGCGTTCCACCAGTTCGTGAGCGACCAGGTCAACGACCGGCTGAAGTCGGCGCTGGGCTCGGCCAGCGGTGCGCCGGCTACTCTCCCCGAACAGGAGACCGAGGTCAACGACAGCGCCGGTCCGGCTCGCGCGGACCTGGCGCAGACCAGCGACGTCGAGACCACCCAGGAGGAGCTGGACGGCTACGCCATCGTCAAGGCCATCGCCTGCAGTGAGGTCGCACCGCAACGAGTGACGCATCGTGATGCCAAGACGTACTTCGCGGTGATGGTGGACGACAACAACCGGAAGACGATCGCCCGGTTGTACTTCAACCGCAGCAAGAAGTACGTCGGCACGTTCGACGCCGACAAGGTCGAAACCCGACACCCGATCACGTCCCTGGACGAGATCTATCAGCATGCGGAGGCCTTGCGGGCCTCGGTACGGCAGCACACCACCTGAGTCCACGACACCGGCACACAGTCGTCATCTGGCCGGGGTCAGCAGCCTTGCCGGACCGGCTCCAGGACCGCGGCCCTAGGTCCGCACGCGGCGGTCACGCACGCCGCGACGCTAAGCGAACAGCTCAATCAGCGCGGGCTCCAAGGCGGCGAAGGCGCCGTCGGTGAGGGCGGCGTCGCCGACTTCCTCGGCCCAGGCCAGAGTCTGCTGTGCCGTCTCCGCGGCGGAGCGGAAGCGCAGCCCGGCGGCCAACGCCTTGCCGGAGTCGATGGCCACCTGGGCGATCTGGCCTTCGGGGAACCAGAGCGGGCGTTCCTCCTCGTCCACCCCGGTCAGTCGGCGGCGCAGCACGTCCTCGCTGCCCCGGACCAAGGTGACGTCGTCCGGCTCCAGCCCGGCGGCGGCGCGGCAGGCGTCGAGGACCGTACGGAGCGACTCCGGCCGGCCCGGTCCGACGGTGTTGAACGTGCCGCCCCGGCCCTGCGCCAGCATCTGCACCACCCAGGCGGCGATGTCGCGGGCGTCGGAGTATTGCACGTCACGGTCGAGGTCGCCGGGAACGAGCACCCGGCGCGGCAGCTCGCCGCGGCGGACTCGGGCGAAACGGACCGGCCAGTAGGTGTAACGCTGCGAACGGGGCCCGACCATGATCCCGACCCGCGGGAACAGCGCCCGGTCGGAGAACCGCTCCCGGACCACCGCCTCGCCGGTCAGCTTGGCGATCGAACGCTCTTGCAGCCGGTCGGTCTCCCGCCCTGCCTCGCGAACCGGACCGGATTCGTCGGGGATCTCCGGACCGGCCGGGGCGTACACGCTCATCCCGGAGACGTAGCCGTACCCGCCCACCGCGTCCCGAAGCAGGTCCGCGGTGGCGGCGACGGCCGGGGCACCCTCCTTGGGGTCGGTGAAAGTGTCGAAGGCGGCGTCCCACTCACGCCCACGCAATCCGGACAAATCTCCTTCGCGGTCACCGGTGATCACCTCTACGCCCTTCACCGGTGCCTTACCGGAACGGCTGAACACCGTCACCTCGTGTTCGGCCGCCAACGCGGCCTCCACCGCGTGAAAACCGAGAAAACCACCGCCACCGAGAACGAGTAACTTCACCCCGCCACCGTAGGTCGCTCTACCGAGAATTCGTTCGGAAGAGGGGCATCCGTCAGCGAGCTCCGAGAGGCGCCGCAGGTTCCGCCGTACGGCAACTCGCCGTGAACCGGACCCCGGTCCTGGACCGGCGGCCTATACCTGAGGTCAGGCTGAGGTGGCGTCGGACTCGGGTTTGTCCCAGCCCTCCGGGCCCTCCGAGCCGGCGGGATAGGCCTCCAGCGGGGTTGCGCCGTCGCGCCACGCCGCCAGCACCGGATCGACGATCCGCCAGCACTGCTCGGCGGTGTCTCCGCGGACCGACAGCAGTGGGTCGGCGTCCAGAATTCCCGCCAGGACTTCGCCGTACGCGGGCAGCCAGCCGGGGTGCAGGTCGGTGTCCAGGCTGACCCGTTCCAGCGTCCACGGGTTGTCGGGACCGTTCACATTGATCCCTAGCGCCATCCCGTCCGGGCCCATCCGCAGCCGCAATTGGTCGGGCAGCGCGCTGCCCTCGAGCCCGTGCGGCTGGTGCGGCAGCGGCTTGAAGGTGACCACGATCTCCTTCCGGGTCTCTCGCAAGGCTTTGCCCGAACGGAGCCGGAACGGGACCCCGGCCCAGCGCCAGTTGTCGACCTCAACGGTCAGCTCGGCCAGGGTTTCGGTGTTCCGGGCCGGATCGACGCCGGGTTCGGCGACGTAGTCGGGCACTGAACGGCCGTCGATCGAACCGGCGGTGTAGCGGGCTCGCCGGCCGGCTTCGGCCGGATTATCGTTCCAGGGTCGGCAGGCGCGGAGCACCTCCGCCTTGGCCTCGCGGACGTCGATCGCGTCGATGCTGGCCACCGGGTGCATCGCGACCAGGGCCAGCACCTGCAGCAGGTGGCTCTGGATCATGTCGGTCAGCGCGCCGGCGGAGTCGTAGTAGCGGGCGCGGTTCTCCAGCGTCAGCTGCTCGTCGAAGATGATGTCGACCCGCTCGATGTGCTGGTTGTTCCAGATCGGCTCGAAGAGCCGGTTGGCGAAGCGGACCCCGAGCAGGTTGAGCACCGAGGACCGGCCCAGGAAGTGGTCGACCCGGTGGATCTGGTCTTCGGGGACGAGCCGGGCCAGCTGCTGGTTCAAGGCGCCCGCCCCGGCCTGGTCGGTGCCGAACGGCTTCTCCAGCACCAGATTCGTCCCGGCCGGCAGCGACACGTTGTTCAAGGCGGTGCAAGCCCGCGCCGTCACCGCCGGCGGCAGCGCGAAGTACAACGCCGGCGGTCCCGGGGCGGCGTGCACCAGGCGATCGAGGTCGTCGGCCTCAGTGACGTCGGCCTGCTGATAGCGGGTGCCGGCCAGCACCGCGTCCACGGTTTCGGTCGAGACCTTCGCCTGACCGAAGGACTTCTTGACCCGTTCCTGCCAGGTCCCCTCGTCCCAGTCCTCCGCCCCCGCGCCGAGCAGCACGAGGTCGCGTCGCTTCGGGTCGGCGTCCAGGAGTTGACCCAGCGCGGGCAAGAGCAGGCGTCCGGCCAGGTCACCGCTGGCGCCGAGCAGAACAAGGGAGCCGATCGTGCTGCTCATGGCAGGACCTCTTCTGTTCGGGGCGAGTTCTGTTCGGGTGGGACCTCACCGTATCGCCGAGCGCCGGGGCCGGCCGTGGGCCGTCCGGAAGGGGCCGATTCAGCGGCGGCGGACCGAGCGGGTGACGGTGAACCGAGGATTCTGCGCTACGACCGATGTCGACCCGACGCGCTGCCGCAACCACGGCAGATAGGGCAGGTGGGAGTTCCAGACCACCCACAACTCGCCGCCGACCCGCAGTCGGGTGCCGGCCTGGGCGAACAGGGTCGCGGCGGTGTCGGCGTCCCGAGCCGTACCGCGGTGAAACGGCGGGTTGCACAGGACCAGGTCGAGTGAGTCGGGGTCGACCTCGCTTAGCCCGTCAGCCTGCACGGCGGTGATCCGGTCAGCCAGGCCGTTCGCCGCGGCCGTCGTCCTCGCCGACGCGACGGCGGCGGCCGAGAGGTCGAGAGCGGAGACGGTGGCGTGGGGTAGTTCGCGGGCGGCGGCGACGGCGAGGACCCCGCTGCCGCAGCCGAGGTCGACAACCTCGCGGGCCTCGCGCGGCCACCGGCCGGAGCAGGTCAACAGCAGCCGGGTGCCGGGGTCTACGCCGGTCCCGGCAAACGTGCTGCCGTAGGCGCAAACGGTGAGGTCGAGGTCGTCGTGCCGGGCCCAGACGGGAGCGTCGTCGGCGGACGCACCGTTACTCCTCGAATCCCGGTGTGGTCCGGTCGCGACCAGGGCGCGCGCCTTGTATTGGCCGAGGCTGGCCCGGACGTCGATGAAGTGCCGGGCCAACACGTCGTTCATTCCCCGGTCCATGTGCTTGACCCGGCCCGCCGCAAGCAGCACCACCGACGGTGACGCCACCGCCGCCACCCGGGCGGCCAATTCCGCCAAGGCCCGGTGGCCCTTCGGGAGTCGGGCCACCACCAGTTCCGCGTCCTGAAGCAGAGCGGGTTCGGGCCAGGACCACACGGCGACGTCGACGGGGTTCGCAGCCACCGCCGCCGCGACCCGGCGTCGATCGTCCAGGCCGTCGCAGCAGGTGCCGACGACCCCGGGTAAGCCGAGGGTGAGGTGCCCGGTGCGGTCGTCGAACACGACCGTGCGCCGGCCGAGATAACGGCCCGCCTGAGCCAGGAGGAGACGGTCGACGCCGTCAGGGGTGGACACCACCCGGTCAGTGTGATCGGCAGGTCCCGCGAACCGAAACCGAAAACCTGGCCGGCTCCGAACTGTGGCTGGTGGGACACGTTGCGACCACCCGTTCAGCACCAGCGGGTAAGGTTAGCCTTACAGAGGCCGGAGCAGGCGGGCGGTCGAGGAAGCGGGAGGTCGGGAGTGAGCGAGAGTTCGGTGCTGACCCGTCCCCAGCGCAAGCGAACCGTACGCCGGATGCGGGTGGTGAGCCGCGAATGGCTCAGCCCCACCATGATCCGGCTGGTGTTCACCGGCTCCGACCTGGTCGCGCTGTCCGACTCGACCCATACCGACCAATACCTCAAGCTGATCTTCGCCCCCGCCGGCGCCGGCTACCGCTGGCCGTTCGACCCGGAGCGAGTCCGCCTCGAACATACGGCCGAGCACTGGCCGGTCACGCGGACGTACACGGTGCGCCGTTACGACCCGAGCCGGCACGAGTTGATGCTTGACTTCGTCGTCCACGGCGAGCAGGGCCTGGCCGGACCGTGGGCGGCGCGCGCCGAGATCGGTGCCGAAATCGGCTTCTACGGCCCCGGTGGAGGTTTCGCGCCGGACCCGTCGGCCCGGGCGCACCTGCTGGTCGGGGACGAGTCGGCCCTGCCCGCCATCGCCGCCAGTCTGGAGCGATTGGACGACCAGGCCCGCGCGGCCGTCTTCGTCGAGGTCGAGCACGCCGGATGCCGGCAACCGCTCCCCGGACCTGCCGGGCTGGAGCTGACCTGGGTTCCCCGGAACGGCCACCTCCACGGTCAGGCGCTGGCCACCCACGTCCGGGCTGCGACCCTGCCCGAGGGGCCGCTCAGCGTCTTCGTGCACGGCAGCGCCTACATGGTCCGGGACCTGCGCCGGTACCTGTGCCGGGAGCGCCAGGTCGACCGTACGGTCGTGTCGATGTCGGGCTACTGGCGTCCGGGAGCGACCGAGGAGGTCTGGCAGGCGACCAAACAGGAGTTTTGCGCTCAGGTCTTGTCCACTGCGGGGACAGTGGCTCCGGCGTTCGGTCCGACCGCAACCGTTGAGGGAGTGCTGCATGCCCCGTCCGCCTCTGCCTGAGCACGTCGCCGAACTCTTGGGTCGGCCCAACCCTGCCGTCGTCGCCGTGCTCACACCTCAGGGCCACCCGATGTCGGTGGCGACGTGGTACTTGCTCGAGCCCGACGGCACCGTCCTGGTCAACATGGACGCCGGCCGGGCCCGGCTCGGCTGGATCGAGGCCCGGCCTTACCTCTCGCTGACCGCGCTCAAAGAGGGCGAGTGGTACACCCACGTCAGCGTCCGCGGACCGGTCGTCGCCTGGGAGCACGCCGAACAGCGAGCCCGCGGCGACATCGACCGGCTTTCCCAGCACTACACCGGCCGGCCCTACCCCGACCGCGACCGCCCCCGGGTGAGCGCCTGGATGCGGATCGAGCACTGGCACGGCTGGGGCGCCACGGCCGGCTGATCCGCGGAGCCGGTCTGCCCGGGCGGCCGGGCCCGTTCGACACCACCCCCGATCCAGCCGGCCGCTACCGGCATTGCCCCAGCCGGTTGGTCCTGGCGACACATCGGGGCCGACCCCCCGACCGCCGAGTGCGGCAGTGCCTTTCCTTCTGGGCCGGCGATGCGTCACCCTCCGACCGGTGAACCGGGCCGCGTCCGTCCGCGGAGGATCATGGACGTCCATGCGCATCGAGCGGTCGAAGCGGGCGGGGGAAGATCCGGGCGGGGCGACCTGGCCGGGACGGAGGGGAAGACGATGAGTGGGTTGCCGGGACGACCGGGGTACCGGAATGAGTAGGACGGTGGGCCGCTGGCGGGCGAGCTATACCCCAGGGTCCTGGTTGGTGCTGTGCGGACCGACCACGGCCGTCGTGTTGGAACCTGCGGACGCCTCTTGGGCGGGCCTGGTGGAAACCCTGTGGACCGAAGTCGTAGCCGCCGGGTCGATCGGTGAACTCGCGAGCCGGCTGGCCGCGTACCGGATTGACACGATGCCGAGTTTCGCCGCGTTCTTCTGGGGTCCGGACGGGATGCGGTCACTGGTCCGCGGACAGGTGCGGGTCTGCAACCCCGACACCGACGAGATCGTGGCCGAGGGCGCCGGGGTGCAGACCTGGACCGAGGTCGGGCTCGGCGGGCTGCTCCGCGTCCGGGTCGACCTGCCCGGCGATCCGGATCCGGCGGCGCCGGCCCTGCCGCTGGTCGTCGGCGTGGTGACGGCCTCCTCGTTGTCCCTGGACGCCTCGGCAGCGGCTCGGCTGACCTCACCCCAGGCCGCCGACCTGGTCCCAGATGTACACGAGGACACCCAGATGCAACGCTCGGACGCGGACTTGGACCCGGCGGACGCGGACCTGGACCCAGCAGACTCCGTCGAACTGGTGGACGGCCCGCCGACGCAGCTGATCGACCCGTTCGCGGACGAGCAAAGCGAGCACGAGAACGCCGAGACCCGCTTCGTACCGGTATCCGGCGACCTCTCCGGCGGGCCGGCGCCGGATCCCGGCGCAGCGGTCGAGGACCGGCCGACCGTTCCCGCCGTGCTCTGCCCCGACGGGCATCCCAACCGGCCGGGCGCCTCGTCGTGCCGAATCTGCGGTACCGTGGTCGAGTCGCAGCCGCCGGCCGCCGTACCGGTGCCGGTGCTGGCCGTGTTGCGGGCCAGTAACGGCTCGGTGGTCGCCGTCGACCGGGCCGTGGTGGTGGGTCGCGCACCCTCCGCCGAGCGCGCCTCGGTCGCGGACCCGGAGCTGCTGGTGCTCTCCAGCCCGAGCCACGACATCAGCCGCACGCATTTGGAGATCGCCCCGTCGGATTGGCAGGTGACCCTGACCGATCTGCACTCGACCAACGGCACCCTGGTGACGACCCCCGACGGCACCGTGGCCGAGCTCGTGCCCGGCGTGCCGACCGTGGTCGAGCTCGGCAGTGCGATCGAGCTTGCTGACGGAGTCTCGGTGCTGATCGACTTTCCGCAGTAGCGTGTTCATGCTCGCGTTCGGGGAAGGCGCGAGTGGGTTCGAAGACGGGGGAGTACGAAGATGGAAGCGCCGCGACCGCGGACACCGGCCCGCGACACCGGACTCCCGCCGGGAGTGGTGGTCGGCGGGCTGCCTCGGCGTGTGGTCGCCTACCTGATCGACTCGATCGTGCCCGGCGGCGCCGCCGTCCTGATCGCCGGGGTCGCGCCGGGGCTCAGCGGCGGGGGAGCGGTGACGCTCACCGTAGCGGCTGTGGCGGCGAGCGTGGCCTGGGCCCTGTTGTGCTGGTGGCGCTTGGCCAAGGGGGCCGCGACCCCCGGGATGGCGGTGATGAAGCTACAACTGGTCGGCTTCCTGGACGGTCGCCCGATCGGCTGGACTCGGGTGTTGGTCCGCTGGCTGGTGTTCTCGTTGCTCGGTGTGACCGGGATCGGATTGATCGCGCTGGTCGCCTTCTTGCTGCTGCACCCGCGCCGTCAGGGCTGGCACGACCGGGCGGCCACCGCCGTCGTCATCGTCGAGCGGCCACTCGCCCCACCACGTTCGCGCCCGGCGGGGTCGCGGCCCAGCGCGGTCGAACCACCGGCCCGTACTCAGCAGGAACTCCGGCCGGAACCGCGACCCGACGGCGGCCAGGAATCGGGTGCTTCTGACCAGCCGGCGCCGGCCGGTTCGACCCGGACCGGTCCACATCCGGCCCGATCTGGCTCCTCGGTGCCGGGGTCTAACGGCGCCGACTCGACCGGTGCTGGTTCGGCCGGCGTCGACTCGACCGGTGCTGGCTCAGACGGTGCTGGCTCAGGCGGTGCTGGCTCAGACGGCGCCGGCTCGGATGGGCGGCGCTCGATCCTGCAGGGCTGGGCGGTCGAGCTGGACGACGGCCGCGAGATCGACCTGGAGGGGCTGGTGCTGATCGGACGCAACCCACAGCCCGGACCCGGCGAGGAGGACGCCCGGCTGGTCAAGCTGGCCGACGAGTCCCGGACGGTCTCCAAGACCCACCTCGCCCTCGGGGTGGACGACGCCGGCCCGTTCGTGGTCGACCGCGGATCGACTAACGGGTCCACGATGAGCATCCCGGACCGTCCCTCCCGGGTCTGCGCGCCGCACGTCGCGGTGAGTGTGGAGGAGGGTGCGCTCGTATCCATCGGCGACCACTGGCTGCGGATCCGCCGTGAGCAGCAGTGAGTGGCCCATCGCCCGCTGCGCGGTAGGGTCTCGCCATGTTGCTCTCGGACCGTGACATCCGGGCCGAGGTCGAATCCGGTCGGATCGGGTTAAAGCCGTACGCCGCCGAACTGGTTCAGCCGTCCAGCATCGACGTTCGGCTGGACCGCTATTTCCGGGTCTTCGAGAACCACCGGTACCCCCACATCGATCCCGCCGCCGAGCAGCCGGAATTGACCCGGGCGGTCGCCCCGGAGGCCGACGAACCGTTCATCCTGCATCCGGGGGAGTTTGCGCTCGGCTCCATTTTCGAGGCCGTCACGTTGCCCGACGACGTCGCGGCCCGGGTGGAGGGCAAGTCCTCCCTGGGGCGGCTGGGTCTGCTCACCCACGCGACCGCCGGTTTCATCGATCCGGGGTTCTCCGGCCACGTCACGTTAGAGCTGTCGAACGTGGCCACCTTGCCGATCAAGCTGTGGCCGGGGATGAAGATCGGGCAGCTCTGCTTCTTCCGGTTGAGTTCGCCGGCGGAGCACCCCTACGGTTCGGCGGTCTACGGGTCCCGCTATCAGGGCCAGCGCGGGCCCACGCCCAGCCGCTCGCACCTGAACTTCCACCGCAGCCGGGTGTGAGGTAGCCCCGGGGCGAGCCTGACCTGAGCATCGCCGGGCGGCTACGAGAAGCACGGTGAGACAACAAGGTGAGACAAGGAGAACCGTGGGACACACTCTGCAGCAGTTGACGGCCGGCCGACCCGCGGAGGTCGAGGTGTCCGCCGCCACCGTGGCTGCCCGGGCGCACGCGAGCGGCCGGGTCCTGGTGGTGCTGGACGACGATCCGACCGGAACCCAGTCGGTGGCCGACCTGCCGGTGCTGATGAATTGGACCCGGGAGTCGTTCGACTGGGCCTTCGCCCAAAACCGGCCCGCGGTGTACGTGATGACCAACGCCCGCAGTCTGGGCCCGGAAGAGGCGGCGCAGCGCAACCGCGAGGTGGCCCAGAACGCGCTGGCCACCGCCGCGGCCGGCGGCGTCGACATCGCCTTCGTCTCCCGCTCCGACTCCACCTTGCGCGGGCACTTCCCGCTGGAAACCGACGTCCTGGCCGCGGAGGTGGCCGCGGTCACTGGCCGTCCGGTGGACGGGGTGGTGGTCGTGCCCGCGTTCGGCGACGCCGGGCGGGTGACGGTCGGCGGCGTGCACTACGCGGGCGCCGACGACGATTACGTCCCGGTAGGGGAGAGTGAATTCGCCCGGGACGCGACCTTCGGCTACGCGGCCTCGGACCTGCGCGAGTGGGTGGCGGAGAAGTCGGCGGGACAGATCCCGGCCGTCGACGTCGCCCTGATCGACCTGACCCTGCTCCGCACCGACCACCACGGCGTCGTCGACCTGCTCCGCGGCCTGCACGATGCGCGGCCGGTGGTCTGCGACATCGTGACCGAGAACGATCTGCGGCGGCTGGCGCTGGCCGTGCTGGACGCGGAGGACGCGGGGACAACGCTGATCTTCCGGGTCGGACCACCCTTCCCCCGAGCGTTGATCGGGCAGTCGCCGCACCCACCCCTGGAGGCCACGGACCTGACCGCCATCCGGGCCGGCGGTCTGGCGCAGGACGCAGTGGGTGGACTGATCGTCGTCGGCTCCCACGTCGCGCTGACCACCCGCCAGCTCGACGCGCTGATCCGGCGGCGCGCGCCCGACCGGATCGAGCTCGACGTGCAACGGGTGCTGGCGGCCGACGCCGAGGCCTACCTCGACGACGTCGCCGCCCGGGCCGCTCAGGTGCTGGAACACGCCGACGTGGTGGTGAGCACCAGCCGGACGTTGGTCACCGGGGCGGACAAGGCCGCGTCGTTGGCTGTCGCCCGGCGGGTATCGAGCGCGGTGGTCGGGACGGTCGCTCGGATCCTGGCCCGGCGGCCGCCGCGGTTCGTGGTGGCCAAGGGAGGGATCACCTCCTCCGACGTCGCCGCCCGTGGTCTCCGGATCGAGCGGGCGATGGTCCGCGGGCCGATGCTGCCCGGTCTGGTGTCGCTGTGGGAGCCGACCGACGGCCCGGCCCGCGGCATCCCCTACGTCGTGTTCGCCGGCAACGTCGGCGGCCCAGACAGCCTGGCCGACGTCGTGGACAAGCTCGCCGCCCCCGACCGACCCGTCCGGGCGTGAGCACCGAATCCTCCGTGTGGTCACTCGTCGGACGGTGCTGGCCGGGCTGGGCCTGGCCGCTCTACCCATCGGCTTGAGCGGCTGCCGCGCCGCCGGCCCACCCGACACCGATCAGGGAGCACCCGTGTCCACCGTCGCGTACGGCGATCAGCCGAGCCAGTTCGGTGAGCTGACGCTACCCACGGGGAATGGCCGCTGCGGAGTAGTGGTGATCGTGCACGGCGGGTTCTGGCGGACCCGGTACGGCCTGGAGCTCGGCCGGCCGTTGGCCGCCGACCTGGTCGGCGCCGGGGTGGCGGTCTGGAACGTGGAGTACCGCCGGGTCGGGCGCGGCCCGCTGCGCCGGTCCGCGGCCGGCGGCGGCTGGCCCGAGACCGCTGAAGACGTGGCTGCCGCCGTCGACGCCCTCTCCGGGCCGGTCCAGGCCGGCGCCGGCGGGCGGCTCGACCTGGACCGGGTCGTCGCCGTCGGCCACTCCGCCGGCGGCCAGCTCGCCGGCTGGCTGGCCGCCCGCCCCGGGCTGCCCGCAGGGACGCCCGGAGCCGGGCCGAGGGTGTCGCTGCGCGGGGTGATCGCCCAGGCCGGCGTGCTCGATTTGGTGGAGGCGGCCCGGCTGAATCTCGGTGGCGGGGCCATCCAGGCGTTCCTGGGCGGCGAGCCCGCCGACCGGCGCGAAGCGTACGACCTGGCCTCACCGACGGCCCGGGTGCGGGCGCAGGGCGGCTTTGGGATCCCGGTCGTCTGCGTCCACGGCACCAGCGACGCCAATGTGCCGATCAGCCAGTCCGAACGGTTCGTCGCCGCCGCCACTGCGGTCGGCGGCGATGCCCGGTTGCACTCCTTCGACGGCGACCACTTCGCCCTGATCGATCCCGGCTCACCGGCCTGGCGGACCTGCCGCGAGGAAGCCCTGCGACTGTTCGACTGACCGGCCTTCGACCGAGAGCTGCTCCCGCCCCTGATCGGCCGAGGTCGCGTCGCCCTCTGCCGGGGTTGGCTGGCTGAGGGTCTGGTCGCTGCGCTGCCGTGGTTCTCAGAGGGCCAGGCTCGGCGGATCGAGGGCCTCCTTCACTCCTCCGCTATGATCGCCGCCCGTGTCGGGTACGCCGACGCCGCCGCCCTCAGCGCAGCATTCACACGTGGGCACGGATCGGCACCCACCCACTACCGACGAAGGGCGACGACGACCCACCGAGTCGCCTGATGCGACCCGACAAATCCCGCCACCGCGAGACCGGGCTCAAGACAGAGCTGCTCGAACGGTGACGGACGCGGACTGCGCTTATCTCCGTTTCATGCCGGCGTAACTTGACGAAGATTGTGCGGGTTGGCGTCTTGAACGCCGAGGTAGTGGGCCAGCGCGAGCTCGACCTCGGTGAGTTGCTCGCGAGTCAGGTAGTCGACGGGGTCGCCAACGACGTAGTCGACATCGATCGACCGAATCTGGTCCACAAGCATTCGCGTCTGTCGACCGGCGATCTCGAACTCGGGACGGTGGATGGAGGGGCGGGCAGAGGTGGACGTGGGGATCACCGCCGTGACTGAAAGCGGCGAGTCAGAAGGGGACACGACCAGACCCAGGCGCTTGCCGCCCTGCTCGTGACCACGTGGACGTCCCAGATCGATCCGGTATACGGCTCCGCGGATCACCAGGCATCGGGCTCGGCGTTGACGTCCTCGCCCTTGAGCGCCTCGGCGTCGGCGCGAAACTGCGCTAACCACCGTTCGTGGTCCAACAGGCGCAGAGCCCGTCGCAACGTATCCGAGGTGCTCTCGCCCGGCTGCGCTGCCTCGCGCAGGATGCGCTCGTCGTCGCGAGTCGGGCGGAAACCGATCGATCCGGGCATGCCGATCATGGTAACCGACGTTCAACAAACGTTCGACAGGTGACCGTGCCTAGGCCGACCGGCGTACCCCTTCCAGCAGCAGCTGAGCCACGTCGAGAACCTCCGACCGACTCCGACGCCGTCCCCTCGGCTTGCATCGCGGTCAGTCCGTCGGACAGCATCACCCGGCAGAACGGGCAGGCGGTGGCGATGGCGCCGTGACGGAGCGGGAGCGAAGGCGCCACCGAGTCACCGCCACCGGCCGGATGACCCGCCGCGGTCGAGGGTGGCCACCGCCTCCTCGGTCCGGTTGAGGTTGATCCGGGTGCCGATCTTCTCCTCCATCCACATCCGGGCCCCGCCCGCCCCGCAGCAGAACGACTGCACGCCGTGCCGCGGCATCTCGGCCACGGTCGCGCCGGGAATGGAGCCGAGCAGGTCCCGCGGCGGGTCGTAGACCTGGTTGTGCCGGCCCAGGTAGCACGGGTCGTGGTAGGTGATGGTCCGGCCGGCGTGCGCACCCTCCGGCGGGGCGACCGGGGTCAACCGGCCGTCGCGGACCAGTCGGTTCAGCAGCTGGGTGTGGTGCACCACCTCCAACTCGACGCCGATCTGGGGATACTCGTTCTTCAGCGTGTTCAGGCAGTGCGCGCAGGTGGTGACGACCTTGCCGGCTCCGGCCTCGCGCAGGGTTTCGGCGTTCTCCAGGGCGAGCTGGGCGAACACCATCTCGTTGCCGGAACGTCGGGCCGGGTCCCCGGTGCAGGTCTCGCCGTTGCCGAGCACCGCGTACGACACGCCCGCGGTGTCCAGCAGTTCCGCCACCGCCTGCGTCGTCTTCTTGGCCCGGTCCTCGTAAGCCCCGGCGCAGCCCACCCAGAACAGGTACTCGACCTCGCTCAGGTCGGCCACGTCCTCCCCGACCACCGGCACGTCGAAGGGCAGGTCCTTGGCCCAGTCCAGCCGTCCGCGCGGACTGGCGCTCCAGGGATTGCCCTTGGTCTCCAGGCCCTTGAACAGCCCGTTCAGCTCGCGCGGGAACTCCGACTCCATCATCACCTGGAAGCGCCGCATATCCACGATGTGATCCACGTGCTCGATGTCCACCGGGCACTGCTGCACGCAAGCCCCGCAGGTGGTGCACGACCACAACACGTCGGGGTCGATGATCCCGGCCAGCCCGCCGGTCAGCGTGATCGGTCCGGCCCCGTCCGCCGTCGCCTCTGGCGGGGCCCCGGTCGCGCCGACCAGCGGCCGCTCACCCTCGCTCCGGACGTCGTCGGGCAACCCGTCGCGGGCGGCTTCGGCGGCCTGCAGGTAGGGCGCCTTGGCGTACGCGTGCTCCCGCAGACCCATCACCAGCAGCTTCGGGGACAGCGGCTTGTCGGTGTTCCAGGCCGGGCACTGAGACTGGCAGCGGCCGCATTCGGTGCAGGAGGTGAAGTCGAGCAGCCCCTTCCAGGTGAAGTCCTCGACCGCGCCGACCCCCAGCGACACGTCCTCGTCCAGGGCTTCGACGTCGGAGAAGTCCACCGGCTGACCTTTTGAGCGGACCGGCGGCAGCGCCCCCAGCGCCGGCGCCCCGGACGCCTCACGCTTGAACCACACGTTCGGCCAGACGGTGAAGCGGTGCCAGGCCACACCCATCGTCGTGTTCAACCCCAGCACGACGAACCAGGCCATCGAGATCACGATCTTGAGCGCGGCGACCCAGACGATCGCGGTTTCCAGGGCCGCCAGCTCCAAACCGGCGGGCAGCAGGAACCAGCTCAGCGGGAAGTGCAGCCGGCTGGTGTCGGCGCCGAGCAGCTGAAACTCCATCGCCCGCAGCGCGAGCACACAGAGCACGATGCCGAGGATGGTCAGCTCGACGTACACCCCCATCCAGCCCCGGGAGCCGAAGAAGCGCGACGTCTGCGGGCGGCCGCGGCGACCGCGGACGAAGGCGGCGAGCCGGACCCCGATCAACCCGAGGATCGAGACCAGCCCGGCCCAGGCGATCAGCTCACTGGCCCACTCGTAAACGAGCCAGTGCCCGATCAACGGCAGCGCGAAGCGCGGGTCGAACAGCTGGCCGTACGCGGTGATCAGGGTGAAGAACAACGCGCCGAAGGCGATGAACACGAACCAGTGCGCCGCCCCGACCGCGGTCCACTGCAACATCCGGGTGTGCCCGAGGGTCTCGGTCAGCATGTTCCGCCAGCGCCGGCCCGGATGGTCTCCTCGCCCGGCGGGTTCACCCAGGGACACCACGCCGACGATGGTCCGGGCGGCCCGGGTGAACAGGGCGACGCCGAGCACCGACACGGCGAGAGCGAGTATCACGGCGATCGGGGTCACGACGCCTCCTTCTCGGGAGCGGACTGATGGGAACCGGGTGAGGCTGCCGGTCAGACGCGGGCACGTCAGGTTACCGATGAGTAACTTAGCGCGTGGTCCTGACGTCCGGTGGTGACGAACGCAACACCGCTTCCCGGGCACGCCGATGGACTACCTCGCAATTGTCCCCTACCGCGGTTAGGGTCGTTCGGACCTGTTGTCCACAGAACCTATGGGGTTCAGCGTGATCGAGTTCGAAGCAGTCGGCAAGAAGTTCCGGGACGGTACGGACGCAGTCCAGGACTTGAACCTGCGCGTTCCCTCCGACCAGATCACCGTCGTGGTCGGACCGTCGGGTTGCGGCAAGACGACCACCTTGCGGATGGTCAACCGGATGCTGGAGCCCACCAGCGGCACGATCAGCTGGGACGGGACGCCGCTGCGCTCCCGCCGCAAGACCACGCTGCGCCGCCAGATGGGCTACGTCATCCAAAGCGGCGGGCTGTTCCCGCACCGAACCGTGGTGGACAACATCGGCACCGTGCCCGGGCTGCTCGGCTGGGATAAGAGCAAGATCCGTAAGCGTTCCTACGAACTGCTGGAGAGCGTCGGCCTGGACAAAAAGATGGCCGACCGCTATCCCGCCCAGCTCTCCGGTGGACAGCAGCAGCGGGTCGGGGTGGCGCGGGCGCTGGCGGCGGATCCGCTGGTGTTGTTGATGGATGAGCCGTTCTCCGCCGTGGACCCGGTCGTGCGCAGCGAGCTGCACGAGTTCTTCCTCGGGCTGCAACGTGAGCTGAGCAAGACGATCATGCTGATCACCCACGACATCGAAGAGGCGATCAAGCTGGGCGACCAGGTCGCCATCATGCGGGTCGGCGGCCGGCTGGCCCAGGCCGGTACGCCGCAGCAGCTGCTGGACGAGCCCGACGACGCGTTCGTCGAAGGCTTCATCGGTCGCGACCGAGGTTACCGCTCGCTGTCTTTCCTGCCGGCCGGCACCCTCACCCTCGACGGGGTCAAGGTGGTCCGCGAGGCCGGACCCGACGACGGTGCGGAACCCACACTGATCATCGACGCCGACGCCCGCCCGATCGGCTGGGCCGAACCTCAACGTCCGGGCGAGGTGTACCCGGTCGGATCGGTGTTCGTCCCCGAGACCGACACCCTCCGCGCCGCCCTGGACTCCGCGCTGACCTCCCCGTACGGCCTGGCCGTAGCCGTCGCGCCGGAGACCGGCCGCTACGCCGGAGTCGTCGCAGCCCCAGCCATCCTCGCGCAAGCCTCCACCGCCCGGACCGACGTGGTGGAGTCGATCTCGGTGCACGCCGCGGAGGTGCGTAAGGACCTCGGGGCCGTCCCGGGATCAGATCACCCTGAGGACGGTGGGACGGACGGCGACGAGACCGGCACCGACGGAACCGGGGGTGAAGAGAACGGGGTTGGCGAGGTCGAGGCCGACCAGGCAGCGGCCGAGCAGGAACTGCGCCCGAGCGGCTGGGAGCGGCCGGAGTCGTCCGCGGAGGAGCGGACCGGGGCCACGGCGGTTGTTCCCGAGTTCGAGTCTGCTGGCTCCGAGCCTGCTAACTCCGAGCCCGCTGATTCCGAGCCCGCTGATTCCGAGGGCGGGGTGGCCGTATCCGCCGGACCAGGCACCGAGGCCCCCGGTCCGGATGAGTCGGACCAAAGCAGCTTCGTCGCCGACGAGCCGGTCACCGCCGAGCCCGGCGAGACGCCGGTTCCCGATTCCGCTGTGCGTGACCGTGTCGGTATGGATGCTTCCGGTGCTGATGCTTCCGAGGCTGACGGGGCCGGCCCGGGCGATCGACCGGCCGTTGACGATGGGGTGGCCGACCCGCAGGAGACACGACGGTGAACCTCGACTGGGACTGGATCGACCGGAACCTGGGCTACATCGGCGGGCTGACCGCCCAGCACGCCCTGCTCGCGGTGGTGCCGGTGCTGGCGGCACTGGTTATCTCACTGCCGCTCGGCTTCTTGGTGTTCCGCACCGGCAAGGCGGCCAACGCCATCCTCGCCGTCTTGGGCGTGATCTACTCCATCCCGTCCTTGGCCTTGTTCGTCGCACTGCCGCTGGTCCTGGGCACCGGCATCCTCGATCCGGTCAACATTGCGGTGGCCCTGGCGATCTACTCCGTCGCCCTGCTGGTGCGCAGCGTGGTCGACGGGCTGCGATCGGTCCCGTTCGCGGTCAAGCAGTCAGCCTCGGCGATCGGCTACGGCTGGTTCCGCCGGCTGGTCCGAGTCGAGTTGCCGCTGGCCATGCCGGTGATTTTCGCCGGGCTCCGCGTGGTCACGGTGTCCAACATCGCACTGGTCAGCGTGGCCGTGGTGGTGGGCAGCGGGGCGCTGGGCAAGCTGTTCGACATCGGCTTCAGCCGGAACTTCTACACCCCGATCGTGATCGGGCTGGTGTTGACGGTGGTCTTGGCCCTGATTGCGGACTCGATCATCCTTTTGATCCAACGTGGCACCCTGCCCTGGGCGCGAGGACGGCAGGCGGCGTGAACTACTTCTCTTTCCTCTTCGACGCCTCGAAGTGGGGTGGCCCGGGCGGCATCGGCCAGCTCCTGCTCCAGCACCTGGCCTACACCGTGGTCGCGGTGGTGATCGGGGCGGCCATCGCCATCCCGCTCGGCATCCTGATCGGGCATACCAACCGCGGCGGCTTCGTGGTCATCGGTCTCAGCAACGGCGCCCGGGCCATTCCTTCGATCGGGTTGCTGGTGCTGGTGGTGTTGCTGCTGGGCACCGGCTTCGGTAAGGCGGCCGTGGTCTTGGCCGTGCTCGCCCTGCCCGCCATCTTGACCGCGACCGCCGCCGGCATCCACGGGGCCGATCCCGACGCCGTCTACGCCGCCCGGGCCCTGGGAATGACCGGTGGTCAGATCGTGGCCAAGGTGGAGTGGCCGCTCGCGGTTCCGCTGGTCATCTCCGGTTTGCGCAGCGCCACCCTTCAGGTTGTCGCCACGGCCACCGTCGCCGCCTTCGCCGCCGGCGGCGGGCTCGGCCGGCTGCTGATCAGCGGGCAACTCAGCCGCAACTACGCCCAGATGTTCGCCGGGGCGGTGTTGATCGCGGCCCTGGCGGTTACGCTCGATCTCATCATCGGTGGGATCGGCCGACTGGCGGCCCGCCGTACGCGTCCCCGTAGGAGGACGAACGCCGCCGCCGGCACGGCGACGGCGTAACCCAAGACCCGACGGTCGACGACCTCGGCACTCCCGATACGGAGCCATGACCATGACCTTCAAGCGATCGTTCGCTGTCGCCGGTGCCGCCCTGGCCAGCCTGGTGCTGGCGGCCTGCGGCGGCGGCGGCGGCCAGACCGCCGACCCGCTGGCTAGCTCCGCGCCGGCGGCCTCAGGAGGCGGTGCGGGCAGCCCCGTCGTCGTCGGTACGGCCAACTTCACCGAGTCCGAGATCTTGGGGCAGGTCTACTCCCAGGCGCTGACCGCCAAAGGCATCCCGTCCTCGGTCAAGGCCCGGATCGGTTCCCGCGAGGTCTACATCCGCGCGCTGCAGGACAACTCGATCCAGCTCGTTCCCGAATACACGGGCAACCTTCTGCTCAACTTCGACAAGAAGGCCACCGCCACCACCCGCAAGGAGGTGGAGGATGCGCTGCCCAAGGCGCTGCCGTCGGACCTGAAGACCGGGAAAGTCTCCGAGGCCGCCGACCAGGACGTCTACGTGGTGACCAAGGAATTCTCGGCCAAGAACAACCTGACCTCGCTGGCCGACCTCAGTAAGGTCTCGCAGAACATGGTGCTCGGGGGTCCCTCGGAACTGGCCACCCGCGCCTACGGGCCGCAGGGTCTGAAGGGGATCTACGGGGCGACGCTGAAGCAGTTCAAGGCCTACGACTCTCCGGCGGTCAAGACCAAGGATCTGCTCGACGGCAAGATCCAGATGGGGGAGTACTTCACCACCGAGAGTGCGATCGCCGACAACGGGTTCGTCCAACTGGCCGACCCGCAGTCGATGATCCTGCCCCAGAACATCTTGCCGCTGATGCGGGCCGACGTGGCCGACAACCCTCAGGTCAGCGCGGCGCTCGACCCGGTGCAGGCCGCGCTCACCACACCGGAGCTGACCGCGTTGAACAAGCAGGTCGACGTCGACCGGATGGACCCCGACCAGGTCGCCAAGCAGTGGCTGACGAGCAAGGGCTTGGCGTAGGCCTGGGAGCGATAAGCCCTGATCGGTGCCCAGGATCCCGGTCGCGCCGGCGTCCCCCACCTCCGCAGGGATGGCGAGACCAAGTCGTGACCAACCGGTCTTTCGCCATCCCTTGCGCGGAGCCGCTGATCGGACGCATGCTCAAGACCATGACCAGCACGGGCCAGGCTGCTGCCTTCTCGTCGACTTTGCGGGCCGCGGTGGCGCGGGTGCGCTCGAGATTGCCGATTCCGTGCCCGCCCGCCTACGTCGAACCCGCCGGTGCTCCCTGGCAGGAGCGGCTCCGGCGGCTGGACCGGATCCGGGCTGCCCTCGAGCAGGGCCGGTCCGACCTGCTGCGGGACGGCTGGACTCGCGGCGGGTGGTTCAGCGTCGCCGATGCCGCGGGCCGGACCCGGCCGACGAGCACCGCAGAAGCCTTTGCTGTGTTGGGCTCCGGCGCACCGGTACGTGGAGCCTGCCTGGTGGGAGCGCTTCTGCGACAAGCTGGTGATCCCGACCGGGCCACCTCCGTGGCCGATGTGTGGGGCTGCGTGGACGAACTCGTCGAAGCCTTGCACGAGCAAGCCGGATATACCGGCTTCCCACCCGGCCGCTGTTATCCGCCGGCCGAGCGGCGGACCCGCCTGCGGACGTTAACAGCCTGGAACGACACGTCCGGCCGGACCCGAGCGGAGGTGGTCGAGCTGCTCGACCGGGCCATCGGCCGGACCATCGTGGGGGCCTGCCAGGTCCGCTGAGCGGGCCGGCCCAGCAAAGACGGACGCCCGGCAGTCGCATTCAGCCGAGATCGTCCGCGGCGGGTCGATCCGGGGTCTCGCTCTCCTCCCGTTCGGCCCACTCCAGCAGCGGGGCCAGGTCGAACGGGTGGTCGTCGATGTCGGCGTGCAGGTCGCCGATCCGGGCGAACCGTTCGGGCATGGTGGCCAGCGTGAAGTCGGCCGGCTCGGCGTCGGTGATCTCGGCCCAGGTCAGTGGGGCCGACACCAGTCCTGCCGGCGTGCCGCGGACCGAGTAGGCGCTGGCGACGGTGTGGTCGCGGGCGTTCTGGTTGTAGTCGACGAAGACCGCGCGCGGGTCGCGATCCTTACGCCACCAGGTGGTGTCGACCCCGCCGTCGCTGCGCCGCTCGACCTCGCGGGCGAAGGCCCAGGCGGCCCGGCGGACGTCGGGAAATCCGTGCTCCGGCCGAATCCGGACGTAGATGTGCAGGCCCTTGCCTCCCGAGGTCTTGGGGAAGCCGGTCGCCCCGAGCTCGTCGAGCAGCTCGTGCACGAGGGCGGCCGTCGTCCGGACGTCGGCGAACGTGGCCAGCGGCATCGGGTCCAGGTCGATCCGCCACTCGTCGGGTGACTCGACGTCGGCTCGACGGGAATTCCACGGGTGGAACTCCACCGTCGACATCTGCACCGCCCAGATCACGTCGGCCGGGTGGGTGACGCAGAGTTCGTCGGCGTCGCGGTTGTAGCGCGGGAAGTGCACCCGCACGGTCTCCACCCACGGCGGGGCGCCCCGGGGCAGCCGCTTCTGATGCACCTTTGCCCCGTCGACCCCGTCGGGGAAGCGGTGCAGCATGCACGGCCGGTGATAGAGCGCATTGACGATGCCGTCGGCGACACTGAGGTAGTAGCGGGCCAGGTCGAGCTTGGTCTCCCCCCGGGCGGAGAAGTACACCCGTTCGGGGTTGCTGATCGAGACCGTACGTTCGCCGACCTCCAACTCGACCCGCTCCGTCGCCACCTTGGTCACCTTAACGCCGACTTGTCAGCGTCAGTGGTCGCCCAGGCGACCACCCACGCTGACAAGTCGGGGTCAAGAGGGATGCTGCCGCATCATTCCGCGCAGGGTGAGGAAGCGGACCGCGGTGGCGATGGCTTGAGCCACGATCAACACCGCGACCTCGGCGCCGCGTCCGGAGTCGGGTCGGAGGTGGTGCAGCGCCCACAGCGCCCCGCTGGACAGGGCCAGGCCGAAAGCGAACGCGGCCAGTCCGCCCGCCTGGTGTCGCAGGAACCGGTCGCGGCCGCGGACCCCGAAGGTCAGTCTCCGGTTCACCGCGGTGTTGGCGATCTGGGTGCTCACCAGCGCGACCACGTTCGCGGCCAGCGGACCGGTGAGCTCGCGCAGGGCCAGGTACAGCCCGAAGTAGGCCAACGCGCTGACCGCCCCGATCACCCCGAAGCGGACGAACTGGGTCATCGTCGACCCGCCACGGGCGGTGGCGGCTGGTTCTTGTTGCGTCGCCACGGTTGAAGGGTAGGGACCCGCCCCGAGGGTGTCGACGGGACTCACCTCGTGAGCCGGGTCGCACCGGCACCGAACCTGGGGTGGCAGCGGGACTGCCGACCGATCCCGACCCGGCAGCCGGTGTCTGTTCCGCCGTCTAGGTTGGGCGCGTGAGTATGGAAAGCGCGGCTTGGTCCACCCTCTACCGGACGATGACCGCCCAGACCGAGCAACGCCCGTTCTCTCGGGTGACCGTCCGCCGGATCGCCACGTTCGCCCGGCCGCACCGCCGCATCCTGGTCGTCTTCATCGTCCTCAGCGTGATCGGCGCCTTTCTCGCCGTCGCGACTCCGCTGCTGGCCGGCCGGGTAGTCAACGCCATCACCGGTCAGGCCGCGGTGCCGGTGGTCGTCGGGTTGGCTGCGCTGATCGCGGGGATCGCACTGGCCGAGGCCGGCGTCGGTCTGGTCTCGCGCTGGTTGTCGGCCCGGATCGGGGAAAACCTGATCCTTGACCTACGCCGGGCCGTCTTCGACCACGTCCAGACGATGCCGGTGGCGTTCTTCACCCGAACCCGGACCGGGGCCCTGGTCAGCCGGTTGAACAACGACGTCATCGGTGCTCAACGCGCATTCTCCGACACGCTGTCCGGTGTGGTCAGCAACACCGTCGCGGTGGCGCTGGCCCTGGTGGTGATGCTCAGCGTCTCCTGGCCGATCACGGTGTTGGCCCTGATCCTGCTGCCGGTCTTCGTGCTGCCGGCCCGGCGGATGGGCCGCAGACTGGCTCGGCTGCGGCTGGAGGCGGCGAACCATAACGCGGCCATGGGCACCCAAATGACCGAACGGTTCTCCGCGCCCGGGGCGACGCTGGTCAAGCTGTTCTCCCGGCCCGAGCGGGAGTCGGCGGAGTTCGGGGTCCGGGCGGAGCGGGTCCGCGACATCGGTGTCAGTTCGGCGATGGTCCAGATGGTCTTCGTCACCGCCTTGACCCTGGTCTCCGCACTCGCCTTAGCCCTGGTCTACGGGCTCGGCGGATACTTCGCCCTGATCGGCCGGCTCAACGCCGGCGACGTGGTGGCGATGGCCCTCCTGCTGACCCGGCTGTACGCGCCGTTGACCCAGCTCGCGGGGGCGCGGGTGGATGTGATGAGCGCACTGGTCAGTTTCGAGCGGGTCTTCGAGATCCTGGACCTCAAACCGCTGATCACCCAGGCTCCCGAGCCGGTCGCGGTGCCGCCGGGACCGGTGTCGGTCACCTTCGACCACGTGAATTTCGCCTATCCGAGTGCCGACAAGGTCTCCCTGGCCTCCCTCGAAGAGGTCGCCGTGCTGGACAACCGGGGCGGCATCGAAGTCATCCACGACGTGTCCTTCACCGCGCAAGCCGGCGAGATGGTGGCGCTGGTCGGTTCGTCCGGCGCGGGCAAGTCGACCCTGGCCCAGCTGCTGGCCCGGCTCTACGACGTGGATTCGGGCGCGGTCCGGATCGGCGGCGTCGACGTCCGCGACCTCAGCTTCGACGCCATCCGGTCGACTCTGGGCATGGTCACCCAAGACGGCCACCTGTTCCACGAGTCGATCCGCAACAATCTGCTGCTAGCCCGCGGCGACGCAACCGAGGAGGAGCTGTGGGCGGCGTTGCGCCGGTCCCGGCTGGCCGAGCTGACCCAGAGTCTTCCGGCGGGGCTGGACACCGTGGTCGGGGAGCGCGGCTACCGGCTCTCCGGTGGCGAACGGCAGCGGCTGACCATCGCCCGGCTGTTGCTGGCGCAGCCTCGGGTGGTGATCCTGGACGAGGCGACGGCGTCGCTGGACTCCACCTCCGAAGCGGCCGTCACCGCCGCGCTGGGCGAGGCGTTGCAGGGCCGGACCGCCCTGGTGATCGCGCACCGGCTGTCCACCGTCATCTCCGCCGACACGATCGTCGTCCTCGAGGACGGCCGGATCGTCGAGCAGGGCCGGCATCTGGACCTGTTGGCGGCCGGCGGTCGGTACGCCGAGCTCTACCGCACCCAATTCGCCGGCCGCGGGGGCGGCGAGGAGAAGGACGGGCCGGCACTGAGCGCCCGGTCGGCGGCCACCTCGTAGTGGACCCGAACACTTAGGACGGATCGACGCCAAGCTGAGCCGGGGCCAGAGGCAGCGGCGCCAGCGGAAGCGACACCTGAAATTGGGTCCACCCCGGACGGCTCTGTACCGAAACCGTTCCGTGGTGAGCCTCGACGACCGCGGCCACGATCGCCAACCCCAATCCGGTACTGCGACCGACCGAGGTGCCGGCGCTGCGGACCCGGCTGGCTTCGGCCCGGGTGAAGCGTTCGAAGACCTGGTCACGGACGCTCTCGGGAATGCCCGGACCGTGATCGGTGACGGTCAACAGCGCCTGCGGGCCGCTGACGCTGACGGCGGCGCGAACCGAGGTCCCGGGCGGGGTATGGGTCCGGGCGTTGGCCAGCAGGTTCGCCACCACCTGATGCAGCCGGTGCCGTTCGCCCAGGGCCTGCACCGGTTCGTCGGGCAGTTCCACCTGCCAGCCGTGATCGGGTCCCGCGGCCCGGGCGTCGCTGACCGCGTTCAGCACCACCTCGGTCAGGTCGACCGGGCGCACATCCAAGTCGGGACCGGAGTCCAGCCGGGCCAACAGCAGCAGATCCTCGACCAGATACGACATCCGTTCGGCCTCGGCCTCGACCCGCTCCAGCGCGTACGCCGCGTCACCCGACATGGAGGCCCGTTCGCGGCGGGTCAGCTCGGCGTAGCCGCGGATGGCGGCCAGCGGGTTGCGCAACTCGTGCGACGCGTCGGCCACGAACTGGCGCACCTTCACTTCGCTCGCTTGACGCGCGGCCAGGGCCTCCTCGACGTTGCTCAGCATGTGGTTGAAGGCCTGCCCGACCCGGCCGACCTCGGAGGTCGGATCGGTGTCGGCGGCCGGCACCCGAACGGCCAGGGCCACCTCACCGCGGTCCAAGGGAAGCCGGGACACCTGCTGGGCGGTGGCCGCGACCCGGTTCAACGGGCGCAAGCTCCGCCCGACCAGGGTGCGCGCAGCCACCGCGGCCAGCAGCATGGCGATGCCCGCCAAGATGGCCTCCAGCGCGATCAAGCGGGCCACCACCCGGTCGACCGGGACCATCGGCAGGCCGACCACCAAGACTCCGTCGGACACGGAGCGCGCGAGTAGGCGGTAGCGACCGGCACCGGCCAGTGACACCACCGTTCGGCTCTGGCCGTGGAGGGCCCGATCGACCTGCCCGACCGCCGTCGGCTCAAGCTTGCGGGTCTCGGTCTGCTCACCGAGCACGAGGCCGAAGCCAGGTGAGTCTTTCGGCAGACCCACAATCAGCGTCCCGACCTGTTGCCGGGGGGCGTTGCCTCCTCCCGGACCGCCCATCCCCGGGATGCGGTTGGCGGCATCGACGATCTGCGCGTCGAGCTGGCCGAGGGTGAGTTGGCGGACGGCGACGGTGGTCACGGCGCTCAGCGCCACCGCCACCAGGGCAACCAGCGCCACCACCTGCCAGACCAGCCGCCGGCCCAGGGTCCCCCTACCCATCACCGGCGGCCGGCGCCGCGACGCATGGGACGAGCCCGAGTGGGGCGCGGACGGGTGGGCCGCGGACGGGTCGGTCAAGACGTCAGGAGGCCGGGCGGAGCACGTAACCCGCGCCCCGCATGGTGTGGATCATCGGGGCCCGCTGGGCGTCGATCTTCTTGCGCAGGTAGGAGATGTAGAGCTCGACCACGTTTGCCTGTCCGCCGAAGTCATAGTTCCAGACCCGGTCCAAGATCTGCGCCTTGGACAGCACCCGCCGAGGATTGCGCATCAGATAGCGCAGCAGTTCGAACTCGGTGGCGGTCAGGGTGATCGCGGTGCCGCCACGGTGGACCTCGTGGCTGTCCTCGTCCAACGTCAGATCGCCCACCACCAGAGTCGAATCGGTCCGGGCCTGGGCGGCGCCGCTGCGGCGAAGCAAGGCTCGCAGGCGCGCGATCAACTCCTCCAGGCTGAACGGTTTGGTCACGTAGTCGTCCCCACCCGCGGTGAGTCCGTTGATCCGGTCCTCGACCGCGTCCTTGGCGGTCAGGAAGATCACCGGGACCTCAGGGTCCTCGGTCCGGATTCGGCGCATCACCTCCAGTCCGTCGAAGTCGGGCAACATCATGTCCAACACGATCGCGTCGGGCCGGGTCTCGCGGGCCGCACGGACCGCACCGCTGCCCGAGTCGGCGGTGGTGACCTGCCATCCCTCGTAACGCATGGCCATCGATAACAGCTCGGTCAAGCTGGGCTCGTCGTCGACGGCCAGCACCCGGATCGGGGAGCCGTCGGGGTGGGACAGGGGAGCTGCGGCGGTGTCGAGACGGGCCATGACGACAGAATCGCACCACCCGCTCGCCCTGCCCTGTGATGGGCCTGTGAGTTGGCTGTGAGACCGCGAGTCAAGGTTTGCGGCGAGAGACGATGTCTCCTTCGCCCCTTTCCGGTTTAACATCGACAGATGTCGCAGGACGATCCAGGACCTCGCGAGGAGCAGCAGCCTCGGGAAGCTACTGATGGCTCCGACCCGAAGCAGCACCCTCCCGACGGCTACCTGTGGCGGCCGGCGGCGCCGCCCGAATGGCCGGGCGCCAATGCGGGTCGCGGCTCCGCTCCACCTTCGGGCTTCGTAGCGCCCGAGAACTCTGGCGTATCTCCGGCTGACGGGCCACCGGGGAGGTACGGGCCGGCGGGTTACGGACCACCGGGGAGTTACGGGCCGCCGGACAGCTATCCACAGACTCCGGGTCCGCCGGCGCGGGTCGAGACGCGGCACGGGACCTGGCGGATCGTCGTCGGGGCCCTGCTGTTCCTCATCATGCTCAGCAGGGCCGCCAACGGCCCGCTCCCGGCCTTTGGTTCCGTCGCCGAAGGAGTGGGCTATTCGGTGTTCTCGCTCGGCATTCTTGCCGTGGCGGTCCTGCTGATCGTGAGTGGAGTGCGAATCAACAGCCGGCGGGCGGCAGCCCGGCGCAGGCGACCGCCCCAACCGCCTTCCCCGCCCGGCCCGGGCCCGGGTCCGGCAGGGTGAACTGAGGCCGGTTCTATGGCGCGCCATGCCTTCGCGTCGAGCAGGCCACGCCCGCCAGGAGGAGACGCCACCGGGCTGACGCCTGTGCACAGCCGCTTATGTGACCGGTCGGCGTCGCCGTCCTTACCGCCCGTTAGCGTGTCGCAATGGCTGATCAGGACTTCTGGCAACCGCCGCCGTGGGAGCCGCCGCTGGCCGGCAGTGAGCAGGAGCACCTCCTCGGCGCCCTCGACCGGCTGCGGACGACGTTCCGGTGGAAGACCGACGGCTTCGATGCCGCCGGGCTGCAGACCCGCGCGGGTGCGTCCTCGCTCACCCTGGGTGGGCTGCTCAAACACCTCGCCGCCTGCGAGGACTTCATTTTCACCACCAAGCTGCGCGGCGAACCGATGGGCGACCCCTGGGACGCAACCGGGTGGGACGGGTCGAACGACTGGGAGTTCACCTCCGCAGCCGACGACCTGCCCGAGCAGCTCTACGCGCTCTGGGACGGCGCGGTCGAACGATCGGGGCGGCGGCTCGGCGCGGCGCTAGCCGACGGCGGTCTGGACCAGCTCGTCCACATCGCCGGTCCGGACGGGCAGCACGTCAGCCTGCGCCGGCTGCTCTGCGACCTGATCGAGGAATACGGCCGGCACACCGGGCACGCCGACTTGCTCCGCGAGGCGGTCGACGGCGGGGTCGGGGAGGACCCGCCGCCGGAGTGGCAGCCGTCGCCGAGCCGACCCGGCACCCGCGGCTGATTGCGTTTTCGTCTGCTCGCGGCGAGCGGCGCGGATCAGAGCGCTGCGCGGTGGCGGGCGGCGTAGGCCTGGAGCGCCTCGGCGGCCCGGCCCACGTCCCAATCCTCCGCCAGGGCCTGCTCCAGTACTTCGGTCTGCGCGAGCGGAGTCAGACCGCCTACGTTCTCGTCCAGGTCGAGGTTGGTCGGGAACGGGTAGCCGTCGGCGGTGCAGGCGATCGCCTGGGTCAACCGTTGAGCGTCCACCCCAGCAGCCCGCCGGGAGCGCAGCGCTGGGTAGACCGCGAGGGCGAGGCCGGTTCGGTCCACGGACTCCATCGCGCGCCCGAAGGCCGAAGACACCTGCAACAGGTTGGCCATCCGCTGTACGTCGGCGGACCGGTTGCGGCCCGCACCGTGGAAAACCGCCGGGTTGAAGAACGCGGCGTCGCCCTTGGCCAACGGTGGTTGAACGTAGTGCGCGGCGAAGTAGTCGTCAAACTCCGGCAGGCGCCAGGCCAGATAGCCCGGCGCGTACTGGTGGGAGTAGGGCAGATACGTCGTCGGCCCGCTCTCGACCGGCATCTCGGAGTGCGCCACCGCACCCTGCAGGGTCAGCAGCGGGGACAGTCGGTGAACCTGGGCCGGATAGCTCGCCGCGACCGAGTTGGACAGAAATCCGAGGTGGTAGTCACGGTGCGGCTGCTGAGCCCGCCCGCCCGGTCGAACCACGTTCACCTGCGAGGTCATCTGGTAGCCCGGACCGAGCCAGGCCTCGCTGACCAGGGCGAGCACGTCGTTGCCGTAGTAGTCGACGAACGCCTCGGAGTCGCGCAGCGCAAGCTTCTCCAAGGCGTTCCACACCCGGTCGTTGGCCCCGGGCTCCCCGAAATGATCACTGTGGCGGCCGCTGGCTCGTTCCTCGGCGATGATCGCCTCGAACACCGCGGTGACCCGGTCCACCAGCTGCAGGTCGGAGAACGCCCTCCGGACCAGCACCACCCCGGGCCCCTCGGTCAGTGCCCGGACCAGCTGCGCCTGCACGGCTTGCCGACCCGACCCGTCCTCAGCCACCGCACCCAGTGCAACGGCGTCGTAGACCAGCACGCCCTGCTGCAGCCCGGAGGCGTACGGGTAGTCCCCCAAGTCCGCTTCCTGGTTCAGTAGGGCGGCAAAGTCCTCGAGCCGGCAGTCGGTTTCGGTGTAGCGCGCCGGCTGGGCTCCGGTCGGGGCGGCTGGTCGCACGAAGGCTGGGGTTGCCGGGGTCATAGGTACCTTCTTACCGCTTGGGGGTCCACCGAGACAGCCCACCAGTCCACGGTCCTCCTGCTCGGCGGGCCGGGTACCCACTATGGACCCGTATCTCTCCTGGGTTCCTCCCGCCGCTCCTACTCACTCGCACTTGTGGAGGCCTCGGATGTGGACACCGCCCGCGGAAGTCGAGGTTGACGCCGCCTTGATCGAGAAGTTATTGCACGAGCAGTTCCCGGCCATCTCGGCAGCGGTACGAATCGTGGCGAGCGGGTGGGACAACGTGATCGCCCGCGTCGGTGACGACCTGTGCGGAGGTGACCCCGCGACCGACCTGGCCATCGCCTGGCTGGCGCTCGACGGCGTGGGCCGCACCGCGTTCCGTGCCGCCGCCGCAAGCCGGCACCCCCTCGGTGACCCCGTCTGGGATCGGGCTTTGGCCTGGGCGATCTCGCTGGGGCTGCTGTTCATGGTTGATGCTGAGCGGGAACGGTGGCGGACGGCATCGGTGCACACCTCCTCGCCCAGCTCCGGCTCGGCGGAGCCACTTCGTGACGCAGTGTGCCGGGGTGAAAGTACAGGACCTACGTGCCATCGGTGTCTCGATCTGCGGCACAACGTGCTGCCGCTAGCGGATCGGAAGGCAGCAACCTCACCGGTCGTAGACGTCACGCCGATGTCCCAGTCTCACCACGACCACCAAGAGCACGTCGTCTTCGACGGTGTAGATGATGCGGTAGTCGCCGACGCGGACGCGAAGCCCTGGTCGGCCCCGAAGGGCCTGTGCACCCGGTGGGCGCGGATCGGGGGCGAGCAAGGCGATGGCGCCCTGGATGCGGCGGCTGGTTTGAGGATCGAGCTTACGCAGCGACCGTGCGGCCGCCGGGCGAAGCTCAAGGTGGTACGCACTCATTCCCAGCCAAGATCAGCCTTGACCTGCTCCCACGGAATGTTCGGACCTTCCTCCGCCATTGCGGCGTCGAACGCTGCGACATCTTCGGTGTCTTCCAGCGCCGTCATCAGCTGCTCATAGCGCTCGGGGCTCACCAGCACACCGGCCAGACGACCACGACGCTGCACGAACACGGCTTCGGTTTGCGCGGTCTCCATGGCGTCGGAGAGGTGGTCTCGCGCGTCGCTGATATTCATCGTGGCCATGCTCGATCGTACAAGTCGCTGGTCATATCGTACAAGTATGTCGCGATTGTGGACCGTTGACCGTCTCGGTAGACAGCTCGGCGAGAGAGTAACAAGACGGCCGTAAATCTCCGGGGTTGAGTGAAGCAGACTCAACTGAGTTTGAGGAATACCACCGCGCATGGCATGGTTGAGCCTGTCGGACTCAAGGTGATGCCTGAGTCCCGAAGACTCAAGTACCAACACTTCCAGCTGGAGGAAACACACCATGGCTCGTGCAGTCGGCATCGACCTCGGAACGACCAACTCCGTCGTCGCGGTTCTCGAAGGTGGCGAACCCACCGTCATCCCCAACGCCGAGGGTTCCCGGACGACCCCCTCGGTGGTCGCCTTCGCCAAGGGATCGGAGGTACTGGTCGGCGAGGTCGCCAAGCGCCAGGCCGTGACCAACGTCGATCGCACCATCCGCTCCGTCAAGCGCCACATGGGCACGGACTGGAAGGTCAAGATCGAGGACAAGACCTACCGGCCGCAGCAGATCAGCGCGTTCGTGCTGCAGAAGCTTAAGCGCGACGCCGAGGCCTACCTGGGCGAGTCGGTCACCAATGCCGTGATCACCGTTCCCGCCTACTTTTCCGACGCTGAGCGCCAAGCTACCAAGGAGGCCGGCGAGATCGCGGGCCTGACCGTGGACCGGATCATCAACGAGCCGACCGCGGCCGCCCTGGCGTACGGGCTGGACAAGGGCAACACCGATCAGACCATCCTGGTGTTCGACCTCGGCGGTGGCACCTTCGACGTGTCGTTGCTGGAGATCGGCGACGGCGTGTTCGAGGTCAAGGCCACCAAGGGCGACAACCGGCTCGGTGGCGACGACTGGGACTCCCGGATCGTGGACTGGATGGTCAAGCAGTTCAAGAACAAGAACGGCACCGACCTCAGCCAGGACAAGATCGCCCGGCAGCGGCTGCAGGAAGCCGCCGAAAAGGCCAAGATCGAGCTGTCCAGCGCCAGCGAGACCTCGATCAACCTGCCCTACATCACTCTCGGTGCCTCCGGGCCGCTGCACCTGGAAGAGCGGCTGACCCGCTCGGAGTTCCAGCGGCTGACTGCTGACCTGCTGGACCGTTGCCGGACGCCGTTCAACGCGGTGATTTCCGATGCCAAGATCAGCGTGGGCAAGATCGACCACGTGATCCTGGTCGGCGGGTCCACCCGGATGCCGGCCGTCGTCGACCTGGTCAAGGAGCTGACCGGCGGCAAGGAGCCCAACAAGGGCGTTAACCCCGACGAGGTCGTGGCCCTGGGCGCCAGCCTGCAGGCCGGCGTGCTCAAGGGTGAGGTCAAGGACGTGCTGTTGCTCGACGTTACCCCGCTCAGCCTGGGGATCGAGACCAAGGGCGGCGTGATGACCAAGATCATCGAGCGCAACACCACTATCCCGACCAAGCGCTCGGAGGTGTTCACCACCGCCGACGACAACCAGCCCTCGGTGATGATCCAGGTCTACCAGGGCGAGCGGGACTTCGCCCGCGACAACAAGTCGCTCGGAAACTTCGAGCTGACCGGGCTGCCGCCGGCCCCCCGCGGGGTGCCGCAGGTCGAGGTTGCCTTCGACATCGACGCCAACGGCATCGTGCACGTGCACGCCAAGGACTTGGCCACGGGCAAGGAGCAGTCGATGACCGTCACCGGCGGGTCGGCCCTGGGCAAGGACGACATCAACCGGATGGTGTCCGAAGCCGAGGCCCACGCCGAGGAGGACCGGCAGCGGCGCGAGGGCGTCGAGTTGCGCAACGAGGCCGACAACCTGGTCTTCCGCACCGAGAAGCTCCTCAGCGAGAACGAGGACAAGATCACCGACGACGTGAAGACGCCGGTGACCGAGGCCATCGCCGAAGTCAAAACCGCCTTGGAGGGCGAGGACAACGACGCGGTCAAGGCGGCGGTGGAGAAGCTGAACACCACCAGCGCCGCCCTGGGCCAGGCCATGTACGCCGCGGCGCAGGCGTCAGCCCCGTCCGAGGACGGAGCAGGCCCCTCGACCGACGGCCAGGGCAACGGCCAGGCCACTCCGGGTGACGACGACGTCGTCGACGCCGAGATCGTCGACGACGACGCCGCGGCGGATGCCAAGTGAGCGAAGCCGACTCCAACCAGACCGACGACGGCGAGCGCAGCGGACCGACCGTACGCGACCGTCGTCGGATCGATCCGGAGACCTACCAGGTGCGGGAGCCGCGGACCGCGGCTCCCGCCCCGGGGGCGACCGGTCAACCCGGGCCGGCTTCACAACCGGACGAGCCCGAGAAGGAATCTGCGGTAGTGAACAGCACCAACGAGGTGGAGACGGCGCTGGCCGAACGGACAGCTGATCTCCAGCGGCTACAAGCCGAGTACGTCAACTACAAGCGGCGGGTCGACCGTGACCGCGACGTGTCTCGCCGTGGGGCGATCGAGAGTGTGTTGCGGGATTTGCTGCCGGTATTGGACGACATCGCGTCTGCGGGTGAGCACGGTGAGCTGACCGGCGGGTTCAAGGCCGTCACCGACGAGCTGACCAAGGTCACCCGTCGTTACGGACTGGAGTCGTTCGGGACCAAGGGCGACGCGTTCGACCCGCACATCCACGAGGCTCTGCTGCACTCACACGCCCCCGACGTCACCGGACCGACCTGCGTAGAGATCCTGCAGCCCGGTTACCGGGTGGCCGAGCGGGTGCTCAGACCAGCCCGGGTAGCCGTAGCAGAGCCGGACCCGAACGCCCCGGCCGCGGCAAACGGAGACGCCGGGACCTCGACGGGTACTGAGACCGGGGCCGCAGACGCCGGAGCCGCGGACGCCGATCCAACAGGCCCTGAGCCGGCTGCTTCGCGCCCTGAGTCCTCTGCTTCGCGCCCTGAGCCCTCTGCTTCGCGCCCTGAGCCGGCTGCTTCGCGCCCTGAGCCCTCGGCTTCGCGCCCTGAGCCTGTCGAAGGGCAGGGGAGCGACGCGTAAGGCACTCCAGGCCGACAACCGCAGTAGTAAGGATCTTCAGCAGAAGGGAGGCGCCCGGTGAGCACCAAGGACTGGATCGAGAAGGACTACTACAAGGTCCTCGGGGTGGCCAAGGACGCCAAGCCGGAGGAGATCAAGAAGGCCTACCGGAAGCTGGCCCGGGACAACCATCCCGACCAGAACCCGGGCAATCCCGCGGCCGAGCAGCGCTTCAAGGAGGTCTCCGAAGCTAACGACGTGCTCTCCTCCAGCGATAAGCGCAAGGAGTACGACGAGGCTCGCCGGCTGTTCGGCGGGGGCGGTTTCCGCTTCCCCGGCTCCGGCGGGTCCCGAACGCAGGGCGGACCGTCGATGGACGACCTGTTCCGCAACGGGGGCGGGACCGCCGACGGCGGGCTGGGCGATCTCTTCGGCGGCCTGTTCGGCGGCAACGCAGGTGCTACCGGTGCCCGCACCCAGCGCTTTTCCACCGCCCGCGGTCCCCGCCGGGGCAGTGACGTGGAGGGCGAGGTAAGGGTCGACTTCACCGACTCCGTCGCCGGGGTCACCGTCGGCATGCAGATGGTCTCCGACGCACCCTGCGACGCCTGCCACGGCACCGGAGCCAAGGCCGGTACGGTGCCGCGGGTGTGCCCGACGTGCGAGGGGAGCGGGATGCAGACCTCCGCCTCCGGCGGGGTGTTCGCGGTCACCGAGCCGTGTCGTGACTGCCGCGGCCGGGGGATGGTCGTCGACGATCCGTGCCCGGTCTGCCACGGCTCGGGCCGGGGCCGGTCAACCAAGACGATGCAGGTCCGAATCCCGGCCGGGGTCACCGACGGGCAGCGGATCCGGCTCAAGGGCAAGGGCGGTGCCGGTGAGAACGGCGGTGCGGGCGGCGACCTGTACGTACTGGTGCACGTCCAGCCGCACCCGATCTTCGGGCGTAAGGCGGACAACCTCACCTTGACCGCACCGGTCACGTTCAATGAGGCCGCACTTGGCGCCCAGATCGAGGTGCCGACCCTGGACGGCGGTCCGGTTCGGTTGCGGGTCCCGCAGGGCACCCCCAACGGCCGGACGTTCCGGGTCCGCGGGAAGGGCGTGACCAAGCGCGACGGTAGCCGCGGGGACCTGCTGGTCAGCGTCGAAGTGGTGGTCCCCCAGGCCCTGAGCGAAAAGGCCCGAGAGGCCTTGGCCGTCTACGGCGAAGCCATTGGTTCGGCCGACCCGCGCGCCAAGCTGTTCGGCGCAACGACGAAGTAATCATGGGCACCGGCGCAAAGGAGGAACGATGAGCACATCCCTGCCGCAGCCCGTCGACCACGACGCGCCGGTGTTCGTCATTTCGGTGGCTGCACAGCTCGCCGGCATGCATCCGCAGACGTTGCGCACCTACGACCGGATGGGCCTGGTGTCGCCGCGGCGTACGGCCAAGCGCGGTCGCCGCTATTCCGCCCGCGACATCGCCCGGCTCCGGCTGGTCCAGCGACTCAGTCAGGACGAGGGCGTGAACCTCGAAGGGATCCGGCGGGTGCTGGCCATGCAGGACGAGATCGATGAGTTGCGGGCCCGGGTGCACGATCTCACCGATTTGCTGCACGTGGTCCAGGCCGCACCGGCGGGCAGCCGGGTCTTCACCGCTGAACCGACCGGCGCCGTCCATCTGGGCCGTACCGGTCGGGTCCGGGCTGTTCGGGCCATTACGTCTCGCTGAGCACCGCGGTTTCAGGCCTCACCGGCGAGTCTTGGCATCGAGTTTGGGGCCCGTCCCGCGCGCGGGAGCAAGTTCGACCAAGTGGGACGGCGGTCAGCGCAGGCTGCGCCACAGCGGTAAGGTCACGCCAGCGCAGCACGACCCGCAGACGGTGCTTTGTCAAACGCGCTGGATGGCCGTCCGCACGACACCGAAGACGGTGGAGTCACCGTCGAAGAGGCCGCGCAGACCCGGCGATCGTCGTCGCGGGGACGGGCGGCCCTGAGCAAAGGATGCCCAGATGCAAGATCCGGACCGCGGCACCGCCGCCGCAGCGGAGGCGATGACGCTCTCCGAGGAGCAGCTCCACGTCGGGACCCGCACCCGCCCGTACAGCCGGCTGCGGGCGCGTAAGCGGATCGTCACCGAGGAGGTGACCCAGACCGTCGAGCGGCGGCGCGAAGAATTTGTCCTCGACGAAGACCCGATCACCGAATCCGGAGGTGAACAGGCCGACTCGTCCGGAGAGCTGGCCGAATCCAGCGTCGAGTTCGTCTTGTACGAGGAGCGAGTCCGGGTCGTCAAGGAGATCGTGCCGGTCGAGCGCGTCCGGGTCAGCACGGTGATCGAAGCCGGGCGGCGCGACGTCTCCGCTGATGTTCGCCGGGAGGAGATCGAGCTGGAGACCGATTCGCCGACCTGAGCCGGCCGGACGGCAGGTGAGCACCGCTTAAACCCAAGCGGACGCGCTTATCGTCGTGAGTTATACCCTTGGGGGGTACGGTAGGGTAGGTCTTCCCAACCACGTCCGCCGAGGAGTCGCTCGTGAGTGAGCAGAACTACGTCGTCACCGGAATGACCTGTCAGCATTGCGTCGCCGCGGTGACGCAGGAGGTCGGCCAGATCACGGGCGTTACCAGCGTCGCCGTTGACCTCGACAACGGCTTGGTCACCGTCGGCAGCACGACCGGCGTCGACCCCGAGGCGGTCGCCGCCGCGGTCGACGAGGCCGGGTATGAGCTCGTCGGCCAGCCGTACTGACGCCGGTGATACACACGTTTGAGCTGACCGCGTCGTCGAGCGGGAAGGACCGCACTCGATGAATGCCGACGCGCGCGTACTCGAGGCCCTTCACCTGGTTGAGCTGAACCTCACCGGGATGACGTGTGCGTCTTGTGCCGCCCAGATCGAGAAGAAGCTGAACAAGCTCGAGGGTGTCACCGCCACGGTGAACTACGCGACCGAAACCGCCGCCGTGCAGGCGCCCGCCGGGATGCCGGCGGAGGCGCTCATCGCCGCCGTCGAGACCGCCGGCTACCACGCCGCCGTCCCTGAGCCGGCCTCGGAGCCAGTGACCGACGCGAGCGAGGAACCCGTCGTCGATGAGACCGCCGGGCACCTGTTCGCGCTTCGCCGCCGACTGCTGATCTGCGCGGTCCTCAGCGTGCCGGTGATCGTGCTGGCCATGGTGCCTCCGCTGCAGTTCACCTACTGGCAGTGGCTCTCGCTGACCCTGACTGCACCGGTTGCAGTCTGGGGCGCGTGGCCGTTCCACCGGGCCGCCTGGGTGAATCTGCGCCACGGCGCAGCCACGATGGACACCCTGATCTCCCTCGGTACCGGGGCCGCCTTCTGCTGGTCGCTCTACGCCTTGTTCTTCGGTGGCGCCGGAGCCCCCGGGATGACCCACACCTTCGAGCTCACCCTCAGTCGAGGTGACGGCGGATCCAACGTCTACCTCGAGGTCGCCGCGGGTGTGACCACCTTCATTCTCGCCGGCCGGTACGCCGAGGCCCGGGCCAAGCGGCGGGCCGGGGCCGCGCTGCGTTCCCTGCTCGAGCTGGGCGTCCACGAGGTCGCGGTGCTCCGCGGTGGCGTCGAAACCCGTGTCCCGGCGCGGGCACTGGTGGTCGAGGACCGGTTCGTCGTCCGCCCGGGGGAGAAGGTGGCCACCGACGGCGTGGTCGAGCAGGGCAGCTCCGCCCTCGACGTGTCGGTCCTGACCGGTGAATCGGTCCCGGTCGAGGTAGAACCGGGTGATGCCGTGGTCGGCGCCAGCGTCAACGCCGGCGGCCGGCTGGTGGTCCGGGCCACCCGGGTCGGCGACGACACCCAGCTCGCCCAGCTCGGACGGCTGGTCCACGAGGCTCAGAACGGCAAGGCCCGTGCCCAGCGGCTGGCCGATCGGGTCTCGGCGGTCTTCGTGCCGGTGGTGATCGCGCTGGCGCTCGCGACCCTGGGGGTGTGGCTCGCCATCGGCGGCGGTGTGCAACCTGCGTTCACCGCGGCCGTCGCGGTGCTGATCATCGCCTGCCCGTGCGCCCTCGGCCTGGCCACCCCGGTGGCGCTGATGGTCGGTACCGGGCGGGCTGCTCAGCTCGGAATCGTGATCCGCGGGCCGGAGGTGCTGGAGGCGACGCGACGGGTCGACACCGTCCTGCTCGACAAGACCGGCACGGTCACCACCGGCCGGATGACGCTGGCGCAGGTGCACGTCGCCGACGGCGTCCCGCGCGAGGAGGTCCTGCGGTTGGCCGGCGCGATCGAGGACGCCTCAGAGCACCCGATCGCCCGGGCGGTGGCGCAGGGAGCCCGCGACGAAATGGGCGAGTTGCCCCCGCCGGAGCACTTCGACAACCTGCCCGGGCTCGGGGTCCGGGGGGTGGTGGACGCGCGCAGGGTGACGGTCGGGCGAACGACCACGACGAAGCTCCCCGAGTCGCTGGCGACGGCCAAGGCCGCGGCGGAATCGGCGGGCCGGACGGCGGTAGTGGTGGCCTGGGACGACCGTCCGCAGGCCGTCCTGGTCGTCGCCGACACGGTCAAGGACACCTCGGCCCGGGCGGTCGCTGAACTCCGCGAACTCGGCCTGACCCCCATCCTGCTGACCGGAGACCACCAGGCCGTGGCCCGCAGCGTGGCCGCCGAGGTGGGGATCGAGCAGGTGATCGCGGAGGTGCTGCCGCAGGACAAGATCGAGGCGGTCCGCCGGTTGCAGGCCGACGGCCGGGTCGTAGCCATGGTCGGTGACGGGGTCAACGACGCCGCCGCGCTCGCTCAGGCCGACCTGGGGCTGGCCATGGGCACCGGCACCGACGTGGCCATCGAAGCCTCCGACCTCACCCTGGTCAGCGGCGATCTGCGGTCGGCCGTCGACGCGGTCCGGCTCTCCCGGCGAACGCTCCGGGTGATCAAGGCCAACCTGTTCTGGGCCTTCGCCTACAACGTGGCCGCGCTGCCGCTGGCTGCGCTCGGTCTGCTCAACCCGATGCTGGCCGGCGCGGCGATGGCCTTCTCCTCGGTCTTCGTGGTCGGCAACAGCCTGCGGCTGCGACGATTCACCGGTCGGGCCGCCCGCCCAACCGTCCCGATCCGCGCAGGAGAATCCAGATGAGTGACACCGCCGTCCCGCCCGCCGGGAGCCCGGAGGCGCATACCCACGGTTACATCGGCAACAAGGAGGCCTACCTCGCCCGGCTCCGCCGAATCGAGGGGCAGGCTCGGGGACTGCAGCGGATGGTCGAACAGGACAAGTACTGCATCGACATCCTCACCCAGGTGTCGGCCATGACCAAGGCGCTGCAGGCGGTCTCCCTGGGACTGCTGGAGGATCATCTGCGCCACTGCGTGGTCGACGCCGCCCGCGCCGGCGGTCCGCAGGCCGAGGAGAAGCTCACCGAGGCCTCCGCGGCGATCGGCCGGCTCGTTCGCTCGTGACCGTGATCGTCCACCGACCCTACGACTCCGGGCGGCGCGACCTGCGGTCGGCGTTCGTACCGCGGCGGTCGTTTCGCTTGCTGCTGGCGGCGCTGATCGCGTCGGTAGCGCTCGGCGTCGTAGCCATGCATCAGTTGTCCACCGGACACGGCGAGCACGTCGGGTCCGCACCCGGTGCCGCAGCCCCGTCGCATGGCCCAGTCAAGGTCCACGGGGTCGACCAGTCCCACTCGGTCTCGCCCAATTCGGCAGGGACGACCATGGTGGGCGTGCTGACGAGCGGCTGCCTGCTCGCGCTGGCCCTGATCGTCCTGCGTCCCGCCCGACCGAGCGCGGCCAGCTATCCGGTCCCCGGTGGCGGCAGCGCCGACGACCCATCCCCGACCGGTGCCCGCGAACTTCGACGCGCCCGGTCACCCTCCAGGTTTCAGCTGGCGGTCTGTCGAACGTGATGGCGGGCGTTGCTCGTCCCCGTCCGCTCGTTCACACCCCCTTCAGGAGACTTCCATGCCCAATATGACCGATCGATCCTTGCCCTCGTCCTCGCCGTCGCTGACCCGACTGCGCCTTCCTCCCCGCCGGTTCACGGCCGGAGTGGCCGTGTCTGTGACCCTGCTCCTGGGAGCCTGCGGTGGGATGAACACCCCAGACTCGGGGTCCGCTCCGGGCGTCGGTGGCAGCTCGTCGGCAGTGGCGCCCGCGCCGGGGAACCCGTCCGCGCCGAGCGGTCCGTCCGCGGCACATGACGCTGACGTGATGTTCGCCCAAATGATGGTCCCGCACCACGAGCAGGCCGTGCAGATGAGCGACCTGCTGCTGGCCAAGCCCGGGCTGACTCGGCAGGTCAAGACGCTGGCCGAGCAGATCCGCGCCGCGCAGGCACCCGAGATCGCGACCATCACCGGCTGGCTGCAGCAGTGGGGGGCGCCCACCGCCGGCGGGATGGCGGGAATGAACCACGGGGACGACGGCATGCTGAGCGCCGCCGAACTCCGGAAGCTCGGTGACGCCGATGCCCGGCAGGCCCAGAAGCTGTACGTCCAGGGCATGATCGGTCACCACCGGGGAGCCGTGGCGATGGCGCAGACCGAGATCGACCGCGGCTCGGATCCGGACGCGATCGCCTTAGCTCGGGACATCGTCCGCACCCAGAACGTCGAGATCGAGACGATGACGAAGCTGTTGCCGACCCTGTGAACCGCGGTCCTCGCGCGCCGGGCCGCTGACCCGGCGCGCGGGGCCGATGTCTGACCTGCATCCGCGAAAGGACACCGCTGCGATGGCTTACCTGTCCCTGCTGGGCCTGCTCGGCGCCGGGCTGCTCGGGATCGGAGTGCTCTACGCCGCGCACCGGCTGCTGTACCGCGAGGCACCGCAAGCCGCGATGCCGTTCCTGTCCGGAGCGTTGCCGAGCGAGCACGCGCTGTCGCGCTACCACGTCCGCTGGTACGTCGCGACGCTGCTGTTCTTAGCCTTCGACGTGGAGATGCTGTTCATGTACCCGTGGGCGTTGGTGGTGGCCGCCGAGGGGGTCGGCTCGGTCGTGGAGATGTTCACCTTCCTCGGCGTGCTGGGCGTCGGCGTGGCCTGGGCGTGGCGGGAGGGGGCGCTGCGATGGGTCTGAGGGCCTCCGTCGACGGCTGGCTGGGGCGGTTGGGCAGCACCCGGCTGCACGTGCTGGTCGTCGAGCCGCCCGGGTCCTGGGCGGTCCGGGCGACCGTCGAGCGGGAGTGTGCGCTCCGCGGTTGGGTGGTCGCCCTGACCCCGGCCGATGCGGACGCGCTGGTCGTCTGCGGCCCGGCATCCGGTGCGGTCGGTGACGCGGTGGAGCAGCTCTGGTCGAGCATGCCGGGCCCGCGGGTCCGGGCCGAGGTCACCGCGGCCGCCGCGGTGCCGGGAGTGCTCAACGAGTTGGCCGAGCGCTACCGGGCCTGGGGCCGCGCCGCCGATCCCGGCTCGTCGTCCCCGGCCGAGGAGTCGGGCAGATTTGACGAGCAGGACGAGCCGGGTGAGGAACCCAGCGGCACGGGTACGGGCGAGAAGGACCCGGACGACGGCGACCCGGACGAAGGCGACCCGGACGGTATGGACATGGACATGTCCGGCCCGGGCGGGATCGCGTTGGCCTCGGGTGCCGACGACCGCGATGGCCTGGAGATGGACGTGTTGCACCTGCCGCTCGGGCCGGTGCTGGCCGGGTGGCCGCCGGAACTGACGCTGCTGGTGACGCTGCAGGGGGACGTCATCGTCGAGGTCGAGGTGCAGCGCCTCGAGCCCACTGTGGAAGCTGACTCCGAGGCCTACCGGCTAGACGCTGCCGCCCAGCTCCTCCGGCTTACCGGGGCCGGCGTCCTGGCCGACCGGGTCGGGTTGGCCCGGGACGTCCGGCTCGGCCTGTTGGCGTCGGAACCTGACCTCGCCGGTTTGCGGCGCCGCGTCGAGCGGTCCCCGGCGGTGCGCCGTGCCCTGCGTCGCGTCGGGCCGGTCGAGACCGTCGAGGACGGCTGGCCGGCGGGATGGGCCGGGGACGCGTACGAGCGGCTGCTGCGCATGCTGCAGCCGGTTGCGGACCGGTCGCTGCCCACGGTCGACGTCGAGGTATTCGCTGCGGCGTTGTCCCGGCTGCTGACCGGATCCGAGTTGGGCTCCGCGCGGCTGACCGTGGCCAGCCTGGGCGGCCTGGCGCAGCTGACCGCCTCGGCTGACCGAGCGCAGGTGCCGGTGTGAGCGGCGGAATAGGTGCGGTGGTCCTTACCGCCGCGGCCCTGCTGCTCGGCGCGATCCTGGCTGCCGCTTTCCGCGGCGTCCTGGCCGGCCGTTCCGCCGGCGTTCCCGTCGGCCATGGTCTTGCCCTGCCCGTCGTCGAGGCGGCGCGGCTGCTGCGGCAGCGGCGAAGAAGCACCCTGGCCGCGGACTCGCTGCTCGGCCGGATCGGGGGAATCGGGCTGGTGCTGGCGCCGCTGCTGATGCTGGCGGTGGTTCCGCTCGGCCCGGGTCCGGTGCTCGATTCCAGCGTCGGGATCGTCTGGTTCAACGCGGCCGACGTGTTCGTGTGGGCCCTGGTCTGGCTGGTCGGCTGGGCGCCCAACGCCGCCTACCCGTTGATCGGCGGCTACCGGTTCCTGGCGTCGGCGCTGGCGTACGAACTGCCACTGATGTTCGCCCTGACCACCCCGGCCGTCGCGGCCGGCAGCCTGCGGGTCAGTGAGGTGGTCGCCGCCCAGCACACCTGGCCGTACGCGGCCTGGATGCCGCTGGCCTTCGTGATCACCTGCGTCGGCGTGGTCGGGTTCTCGGTCTGGGGCCCGCTCGCCCCCGCCGTCGGTCCGGACCTGGCCGGTGGCGTGCTGGCCGAACTGTCCGGGCCGGACCGGCTGCTCGTGCAGGCCGGGCGCTACCTGCTGCTGGTGGCCGGCTCGGCGTTTACCGTGGCGCTCTTCCTCGGCGGCGGGCAGGGGCCGCTGCTCCCCGGCTGGGCCTGGATGCTGGTCAAGACCGCCCTGCTCACCGCGGTCCTGGTCGCCGTTCGTGGACGCTGGGCTCTGCAGCGTCCGGACCGGTTCATGTCGACGGGCTGGCTGATCCTGCTCCCCGCCGCCCTGCTGCAACTGCTGGTCGTGTCGGTGGTCGTCGTCGCCGGAGGAACGTCGTGAGCCTAGCGATCTTCGTGGTGTTGTCGGTCGTGGCGGTGGCGACCGGGGTCCTGGTTTTCGTGGTCGACTCGATGGCCCGGGCCACGTACGCGCTGGCCGCCTCGTTCGTGGCCGTCGCGCTGGCCCTGCTCGTCTTCGGCCTCACCTACCTCGGCGTGATCACGATCTTGATGATGGTGATGGAGATGGCGATCATGGCGGTTTACATGATCATGTTCATGGGGATGAACCCGGCGTTGATGCCGATGAGCATGGTCCACGGCCACCGCCCGGCCCTGATTGCCTCGATCGGTGTCTTCGTACTGCTGGTGGTGGGAATCCTGCTCGCGCCGTGGCCGACCCCGAACCGGGGGACGAGCGCCGCCACCGTCGACCTCGGGCGCGCCCTGATGGGCGACAAGATGCTGGTGATGATGACGGTCAGCCCGATCATGTTCGCCACCATCGTCGCCGGGGTGGTCCTGGCCTCGCCCCGCACCCGCTACGACCGGTTCGGCGACGACCTCGACCGTCACCCTCCCACTGACAAGTCGGCGCAGGGGGACCGATGACGCTGCAGTTGGTCTTGATCGTGGCCGCCGCGCTGTTCTGCGTCGGCCTGTACGGTGCCCTGTCCCAACAGGTCGTGGTGATGGTGATGATGGGTCTGGAGCTGATGCTGAACGCTGTCGTCCTGGCCGCCGGGGCGATGTGGTGGTTCCTCGCCCCGACGCCCAGCGGGCAGGTGTTGGTCCTGGTCGTACTGGCGGTGATGACGCTGGAGATGGCCATGGGCTTCGCCGTGGCCATCGCGTTGCACCGGGCCCGCGGCACCGACATGACCGACATGGCCGGGGACCTGTCCCGGTGACCGCGGTGCTGAGTCTCGCGTCCCCCGACCTGCTGCTGTGGGCGGTCCCCGGACTCCCGGCGGTGACCGGCGCTGCCCTGGCCGTGGTCCGGCCGGCCTCCCGCCGGCTCGCGGTCGCGCTGACCCTGGGTGCGGCCGTCCTCACCCTGGCCCTGACCGTGCTCGCCGCCGAAGCCGGAGCCACCGTGTCGGCTCCGTTCCTGGCTGGGACGAGTTTCGGTCTGGCCATGGACCCGCTCGCCGCCGTGGTCGGGGTGTCGGTGGCCGCCGTCGCGGTGCTGGTGCTGATCTTCGCCGCGGCCGACGCGAGCACCGCGGTGGCCCGGTTCGGCGGGCTGATGCTGATCTTCGTCGCCGCGGTGCTGGTGACGGTCACCGCGACCACCCTGCCCACCGTGCTGTTCGCCTGGGAACTGATGGGGGCCACCTCGTACGCGCTGATCGGCTTCCACTGGACCCGGCCGACGCCGGTGGCCGGCGGGCTGGTCGCCTTTCTCACCACCCGCACCGCCGACCTCGGGCTCTACCTCGCCGCCGGCACGGCCCTGGCCGGCGGCTCTGGACTCGCCCTGGCCGACCTGTCGGGTGCCGCCCCGGGCTGGCGGACGGTGATCGCAGCCGGGATCGCGGTCGCAGCCCTCGGCAAGGCCGCCCAACTGCCGTTCGCGTTCTGGCTCTCCCGGGCGATGGAGGGCCCGAGCCCGGTCAGCGCCCTGCTGCATTCGGCCGCCATGGTGGCGATGGGCGGCTTCCTGCTGCTGCGGGTGGCCGACCTGCTCGCGGTCACCCCGGTCGTGGCCACCGCGGTGGCCTGGGTCGGGGCGCTGACCGCGGTGGTCCTGGGGGCGGTGGCGCTGGCCCAGCGCGATCTCAAGCAGGTGCTGGCCGCCTCCACCGCCGCCCAGCTCGGGTTCGTCGTGCTCGCCGCCGGGGTCGGCGGGATCACCGCCGGCACGGTGCAGCTCATCGCCCACGCCGCCACCAAGGCCCTGCTGTTCCTGGCCGCCGGAGCCTGGCTGTTCGCGCTGGGAACCAAACAGCTCGACGCCCTGTACGGGGTCGCGCGCCGCTGGCGCGGGGTCGGCATCCTGGCCACGGTGGGCCTGCTCACCCTGGCAGGGATCGCCCCGCTGTCGCTGTGGGCCAGCAAGGAGACCGTCCTCGCTGCCACTGTCGAGGCGTCGCTGCCGCTCTATCTGGTCGGGCTGCTCGGGGCCGCGGCGTCGGCGGCCTACGCCGGCCGGGTGCTCCGGGTGATCTGGTCCCCGCTCGCCAGCGGCGCATCCAACGACGCTGGGCCCGGCCACGAGGGTGACGATCCGGACACCACGAGACCCGGCCGCCGGCGGATCCCGGCGCTCATGGTCGCGCCGATGGTGGCCCTCGGGCTCGCCGCCGCCGGACTGGGCGCACTGACCCTGCCGCCCCTGCTGACCCGGCTCGGCCGCCGGCTCGGCGACCCCGCGGCGTCGCCGTCGGCGGCGGAGCTGATCGGGTCGGCCGCGCTGGCCCTGGTGGTCGCCGCCGTGGCGTGGCGGTGGCCGCTGCCCAGTCCGCGCTGGGCCAGTGGCTGGCTCGGGCTGGAGCCGGCCGTCCGCCGGGGGCTGGTCGGTCCAACCGACCGGCTGGCCGTCGGCCTGGCCCGCTTCGACGACCGGGTCTTGGACCGCGGCGTGTACGCGCTCGCCCACCGCGGGCAGGCCCTGGCCGCCGGTCTCGCCCGTTTCGACCGTTCCGGGCTCGAGGCGGCGGTCGAGGGCCTGGCCCGAGGCGTACGCCGGGCCGGACGGGCGGCCCGCCGGCCCCAGACCGGGCAGCTGCACCAGTACTACCTACAAAGCGCGGCCGTGCTGGTCGCCGCCGCCGTCTTGTTGATCGCGATCGGTTGATCCGTGCTGTCCTTCATCGTTTTCGCCCCCCTGGTCGCCGGTCTGCTGCTCGCCGCGGTCCGGGTGCCCGACACGGTGGCGCGGTGGGCCTGGGTGGTCACCTCTGTCGCCGTGCTCGCCGGCGTCGGCGGGCTCTGGATCGGCTACGACCCGGCCGCACCCGGACTGGCGTACGAGCAGCAGGTGCCCTGGATCCCCAGCGTCAACTCCAGCTACCACGTCGGGGTGGACGGGTTGTCGCTGCCGCTGCTCGCGGTGACCGCGGTGATCTTCACCGCCTGCGCGGTGCACGCCGTCCGGCAGGCCGACCGGCCACGGCTGCACGCCGCACTGTTCCTGTTTCTGGAAACCACCTGTTTGGGGTTGTTCGCCGCTCAGGACCTGATCGTGTTCTTCGTCTTCTTCGACCTGTCGATCGTGGCGATGTACCTGGTGATCTCCCGCTGGGGACACGGACCCACCGCGGCCCGCTCGGCGCTGATGTTCTTCCTCTACACCTTCCTCGGCTCGCTGGCGCTGCTCGGCGGCTTCATCGGGCTCTACGTGGCCGCCGAGCCGCACACCTTCGACATCGTCGCGCTCAGCCAGCACCCGCCGTTGACCGGACGGCCGATTCTGGCCGGTTTCGTGTTCGCGCTGCTGCTGCTCGGCCTGGCCATCAAGACCCCGACCGTGCCGTTCCACACCTGGCTGCCGCCCGCCCACACCGACGCCCCCGCCGTCGGCTCGGCCGTGCTGGCCGGGGTGCTGCTGAAGATGGGCACCTACGGGTTCGTCCGGATCGCCATGCCGATGCTGCCCGACACCTGGCGGGCCTGGTCGTGGGCCATCGTGGTGGTCGGGATCGTCTCGGTCCTCTACGGTGCGCTGGTCGCGCTGGCCCAGACCGACCTGAAGCGGATGATCGCCTATACCTCGGTCAACCACATGGGCTACGTCGTCCTCGGGGTCGGCGTCGCCGGGCTGGTCGCCCCCACCGACGCGCTCGCCCGCCAGATCGCGGTCACCGGGGCGGTCACCCAGATGGTCAGCCACGGGCTGCTCACCGGCGCGTTGTTCCTGCTCGCCGGCACCTTCCACGACCGGCGGCAGACCTACGCGCTGGACGGGTACGGCGGCCTGGCCGGCCCCGCCCCGCGGCTGAGCGTCCTGTTCGGGCTGGCCGCGTTCGGCTCGCTCGGCCTGCCCGGCGTCAGCGGATTCATCGCCGAATTCCAGGTCTTCACCGGCAGCATCGCCGCCGCCCCGGTCACCGCCGTCGCCCTGGTCGGCATCTTGATCACCGCCGCCTTGTTCCTGCGCGCCCTGCAGCGGATCTTCACCGGGCCGTTGCGCGGTGGGTCTGTCGGGTTCACCGACCTGGCCCGGCACGAGGTCGTCGCGGCCGGCCTGCTGGTCGTCTTGGCCGTCGTCGTCGGGGTGGCGCCGCGCCCGCTGCTCGACGTGATCGAACCGGCGGCCCAGCTGCTGATCGCCCGGGTCGGCCGGTGAGGGCGCAGTGAGCAGAGACGTCCTGGCCCTGCTACCCGAGCTCTGGCTGCTGGCCGGCGCGCTGGCCGTGCTGCTCGCCGGTTCGTTCCTGCCGCGGCGCCGGCTCGGCCGGACCCGGGTGGCCACGGTGATCGCGCTAAGCGGCAGCGGCGTCAGCGCCCTGGTGGCCCTGCCGCAGCCCACCCGGACGGTCTTCGAGGCCAGCTACCTGATCGATCCGGCCACCGGTGCGGTCCGGCTGATCGCCGTAGTCGCGGCCGCGGTGGTCGTGCTGCTCGCCGGCGACGAACTGGCCGGTCACGTCCGGCAGGCCGAGATCTGCACGCTGCTGCTGCTCGGCACCCTCGGCGCGATCGTGCTGGGCGGGTCGCAGGACCTGCTGCTGGTGATCACCGGCTTCCTGCTGGCCAGCGTGCCGCTGTACGCCCTGGTCGGGCTCACCCGCACCCCCGCCGCGACCGAGGCGGCGCTGAAGACCTACCTCTACGGATCGCTGTTCGGGATCGTGTTGATGGTCGGGGTGGTCGTGCTCTACGGCCTCGGCGGGCACACCGCGTACGGGCCGCTCGCCGCCGGCCTGGTCGACGCCCCGCGCGGGCCGCTGATCGTCGGTGTGGTTGCGCTGCTCGGGGGACTGACGTTCAAGGTGGGTGCGGTGCCCGGCCACTTCTGGGTGCCCGACGCCGCCCAGGGGGCCGGGACGTTCGCCGCGGCGTTCTTGACCACGGTGCCCAAGGTCGGGGCCCTGGTCGCGGCGTACCGGATCGTGCTGCTGCTGCCCGACACGGCCCGAGCCCCGCTGCTGGTCGGGCTGCTGGCGGTGTTGAGCATGACGCTGGGCAACCTGGCCGCGTTCGGTCAGGACGATCCACGCCGGCTGCTGGGCTGGTCCACGGTCAGCCAGGCCGGCTACCTGCTGATCCCGGTCGCCGTCGCCGGCCGCAGCGAGCTGGCCCTGCCCGCGCTGCTGGTCTACCTCGCCGGATACGCCGTCACCAACCTGGCCGCGTTCGCCGTGATCGCCGCCGTCCCTGGGCGGCGGACGCTGCGCGACTACGCCGGACTCGGCCGCGACCATCCCTGGCTGGCCGGCGGGCTGCTGGTCAGCCTGCTCGGGCTCGTCGGCACGCCACCCACCGCCGTCTTCGTCGGCAAGCTCGCGGTGGCCACCGCGGCCTGGGACGGCGGCTCCGCCTGGCTGACCGTGGCCCTGCTGCTGAACTCCGTGCTCAGTCTCTTTTACTACCTGCGCTGGATTGCGCCCCTGCTGCGCGGCACCACGCCCGCCGCGGCCGTCACGTCCTGGGGCCTTCGGGTTGCCGTCGGTGCCGGCACGGCCAGTGTCGTTCTCGGGGTCGCCTCCGCCGGGCTCTGGAACCTGTTCGGCGCCGGATAGCACAGCCAGCAGCGCTGGAATTCCGCTCGGCCGAGCGTCTTAATCCTCGACGTGCCGGCGGAGGACCCGGAACGGATGCGGTCAACCGCTGATCGTGTTACGTCCCGGCAGAACGGTTTCTTCGACGCGGTGCGTCCTGGATCTCGGACCGACGTCCGTAACATACGGTTGTGCTTATATACGACATCGGTTATGCTCACCGAATGAACACGACCGGAGTGCTTGAGGCGATCGCGGAGCCGACGCGGCGGCGCATCCTCGATACCGTGCGCGACGGCGAGTGCTCCGTCGGCGACCTCGTCGCGCACATCGGCATGAACCAGCCTGGAGTGTCGCGGCATCTGAAGGTGCTGCGTGACGCTGGGCTTGTTGCCGTTCGCCGGGATGCGCAGCGCCGGCTTTATCGCCTTCGGGCGGAACCGCTGCAGGATCTCGACGACTGGCTTGAGCCTTACCGCGCGGAGTGGTCACACCGCTTGGATTCACTGGAACGGCACCTGGAACGAACGTCCCCCGAAGTTCCCTCGAAGGAGAACTGATGATCGCAGAACTGGCTACCCTCGAGCGCACCACGGATGGTGGTCTCATCCGATTCGAGCGGCACCTGCCCTACCCCATCGGGGACGTGTGGGCGGCGCTGACTGAACCGGAACGGCTGGCTGATTGGTGGCCGCCGTTCGCCACCGATGTCAGCGTCGACCTCCGCGAAGGCGGCTCGATGACGTTCGACTGGCCCGACGGTCCGCAACTCGAGTTCCGGTTCCTGCGCATCACCCCACCGACCCTTCTCGAACACACCCACACCAGCCCCGGCTCGTGGATGCGGTACGAACTCGATCCGACCGATGAGGGGACGCTGCTGCGTGCGACCTACTTCGTGCCTCGACCGGAGGACGCTGTCGAGCGCGGCGACGTCGTCGGCGGCCACTACGGCTTCGACCGTCTCGAAGCAGCGCTCTCCGGCCGCCCCGTCCCCTTCGACGGCGACGTATTCGCTTCGTTGCAACGCGTCTACGCCCAACAGGGCCTCGCAACGGCGACCTCATGACTCGCGTCGACCGCGCTCAGGCACCTACGCGGATTCCTCCCACTACGGCGGAAGATGATCTGACCACATCATTGCCCGAGGCCATGGCCGGCAGGGCAAGCCCTGCGAAAGCGGCGGTCGGAGACGAGCCGGTCTTCGCCTACCTCGCCAGCCTTCCGCAGCCGCAGCGTGACCTCGCCGCAGCAGTCGACGCGCTCGCTGCCAGCACGCTGCCCACCCTTCAGAGGGCTATCAAATGGGGCATGGCGTACTACGGAGTCGGCCAGGGATGGTGCTTCAGCTGCGGCGGTTTCGTCGACCACGTCAAGCTCATGTTCATCAACGGAGCGACCCTGCTCGACCCGGTACCACCCGTGACCCCGGTCGGGATGGGCAAAGCGACGCGAGGCGTAGAACTACGAGCCCTCGGCGACCTCGACAACGAGCAAATCGCAGCGTGGATGACCCAGATCACCACTGTGCCTGGTATCGGCGGCAGAAGGCGGTAGACCTACAACCCGCCTACAACAAGCAACCCGTTACCAAGAGCACTCCCGAAAGTCGACCATGCACTGTACTTCTGAAAAAGACCTCGTCCTTCTGAAAAAGACCTCGACGGGGCGTCCGCGAACGGCACTTCACCATTGGTGACGCCCCCGGCATCCTCTGGACGCCGCCCACCTCACCGGCGCGCCTGATTCTGCTGGGCCAGTGCCAGGGGGCTTGGGCAAGGTGTACGCCCGTCTCGTGGAGCGAGCACAACACTGTGCCGGGAACGGCTTCGCCGCAGCCACCATCGAGCTCCCAGGCGCCGGCGATCGGGGCTCATCGGCGCGGAGGGTTGCAGGGGCCACTTGCGAGGAAGCGCGCGTTAAGCGGATTTGCCTCACCGAGTGCGCGTCCGTCAGGAGTGCGGTCGGCGTCCGTGACGGCTGCACCGCTAGACAGCAGCTGGTCGGCGCCGGCTGGGGGGTCCCGATCGCGTGGAACGGCACCGCTGATCAGTTGCCAGTCGGGTACAGCGACGCCCTGGCCTGCGCTGTACCGGCCACCGAGACGGCGTCGCCCCCAACACACTGGTCATCTGCGCGGCTCAAGTCCACCCGGACCTGGTCAGGTTTGGGCTCGCCCTCGCGGTGCTCGAGGGGCTGATCGACACCGCTGCCGCTGTCGGGCTGACCCGAGTGGTGGCACCTCTTCGTCCCACCCGGAAGCACCGGTACCCACTGACGCCGATCGCGGACTACGCCGGATGGACCCGGAGTGACGGCAGCGCATTCGACCCTTGGCTGCGGACCCACCTTCGGATGGGTGCTCAACTACTCGGGGTCAGCCCGGCGTCCCAGACCTTCACCGGAACCGTCAAGCAGTGGGAGGATTGGAGCGGGCTCGACCTCCCGGGAGACGGCGCTTATATCGTTCCCGGAGCCCTTGCGCCTTTGGTCGTCGACAAGGCTGCCGACTCCGGCACCTGCGTCGAACCAGCAATCTAGATCCGACACCGCTGAACTCCCTTCGGGTCGTGCTGCTAGCAGAAGTGATAGCGTTGACCTATGCCGAATGTGTTGATCCGTGATGTGCCGGTTGGGGACCTGGAACAGCTCCGGTCGGCCGCCTCAAGTCGCGGGAGGTCCCTGCAGCACTATCTCCTGGACGTGGTGCGGGCCCAGGCGGTGTACCTGCGGCGTCAGGAGGCTCTGGCGGCTGTCGACCGGCGGCTGCGCGGTGAACCTGCGGTCCCGGCCGACGCGCGACAGGCTGCACTCGAGGCCGTCGACGTCGCGCATGACGAGCGGGCCGCTCAGCTCAGTCGAGATCACCGTGATCATTGACGCTTCATTGGTGATCGATGCCGTTGCCGATCCAGGGCCGCTCGGCGGCGCCGCCCGTGAGGCGCTGGCCGGTCAGCCGCCGACTGAGCCGCTGCTGGCGCCGGGGCACTTCGCGTTCGAGCTGATGTCGGGGCTCCGGGCGGCGGCGAACCGGCCCGACCACCCCCTGAATGAACACGAGGTTGTCGCGTGCCTGCGCGACGCCGAGTCGCTCGAGATCGAGCTCGAAGCCACGCCGTGGAGTGACGTCCACCGAGCCTGGGCACTCGCGCAGACGTCACTGCGCTACGCCGACGCGGTCTACGTCGCCGCCGCCGAACGTCACCGGACAGCTGTGCTCACCACCGACGCCCGGATTGAGCGTTCCGGTGCGCCGATGACCTGCGAGGTGCACACCGTCTTCGCGGCGGACGAGACACCTGCTGCACCAGTTCCCGAAGCAGTAGCCGGGTCAGAGCGATCCAGTCGACCAGTCTCCGACCGGGAAGATTGACGGATCAACTTCCGTTGAGTCCCACGTGAAGAACATCGGTTTTCTCTCCTTCGGCCACTGGAACCCCTCGCCGCACTCCCGTACGCGGTCGGCCGCGGAAGCGCTGACCCAGTCGATCGAGCTGGCCGTCGCCGCCGAGGAGCTCGGGGTCGACGGTGCGTATTTCCGGGTGCACCACTTCGCCCGGCAGCTGGCCTCACCGTTCCCGCTGCTGGCCGCGATCGGTGCCCGGACCAACCGGATCGAGATCGGCACCGGCGTGATCGACATGCGCTACGAGAACCCGCTCTACATGGCTGAGGACGCCGGATCGGCCGACCTGATCTCCGGTGGTCGACTGCAGCTGGGGATCAGCCGGGGCTCGCCCGAGCAGGTGATCGACGGTTTCGGCTACTTCGGGCACGTACCGGCAGAGGGCTCCGACCACGCCGAGATGGCCCGCCAGCACACCGCCGTTCTGCTGGAGGTCCTGCAGGGCCGCGGGTTCGCGCAGCCCAACCCACGGCCGATGTTTCCCAATCCGCCGGGTCTGCTCCGGCTTGAGCCGTACGCGCCGGGGCTACGCGACCGGATCTGGTGGGGTGCCGCGACGCGGGCCACCGCGGAGTGGACCGCCGAGCAGGGGATGAACCTGATGAGTTCGACCCTGCTGAGCGAGGACACCGGGGTGCCGTTCCACCAGTTGCAGGCCGAGCAAATCTCTCGTTTCCGTGACGCCTGGGCCGCGGCCGGGCACGAGCGGGTCCCGCGGGTCTCGGTCAGTCGCAGCATCTTTCCGATCGTCAGCGACCTGGACCGGGCCTACTTCGGCGCGGAGGTCCGCAGTGCTGACCAGGTGGGCATTCTCGACGGCGGTAAGGCCCGATTCGGCAAGACCTACGCCGGCGAGCCGGACCGGCTGGTGCACGATCTGGCCGGGGACGAGGCGGTCGCCGCCGCGGATACGCTGCTGCTGACGGTGCCCAATCAGCTCGGCGTCGACTACAACGCGCACGTCCTCGACGCGGTGCTCACCCACCTGGCACCCGAGCTCGGCTGGCGCTGAGCCGGTAGCGCTGGTGCCCTGACCCCGGCTTCAGTCGTCGAGGACTTGGCGCAGTCGGCGGGCGAACGCCTCAGGTTGGCCGGGGTAGCCGAACTCAGGGCCGTTGAAGCCCCCGTGATGGCTGGGGAACACGGTCGGCTGCTGGCCGAGTAACTCAGCGACGGCCACCGAGGTACGTCCGGTGAAGGTGTCCCCGGACTCCTCGGCCACGCCGATCACAACGCGCGTCGGACCCGCCGACAGCGCGTCGATGTCGAGGCGGTAGTCGCTGACCGCCCAGGACCGGTCGGAGAGCAGCGGGTCGTCCCGAACGCCGTCGTCCTCGGTGGGCATCCCGAATTCAGCGGGATCCGGGGCGGACTGGGCGAAGTAGGCGTCGACGTACTCGCCGGGCCACGACGTCATGGCGATGAAGGCCGCCATCCCGGCACCGGACCCCCGGGCCTGGTAAACGTCTCGAACGCAGGCGCGGGCCCGTGCGGCACCCTGGGCGTCCGGCAGCACGGGGATCAGGGGTGGCTCGTGGGCGATGAGCGTGGTGACATCGTAGGGGTGAGCCGTGACGAGCGCGAGCGCCGTCACCGCACCTCCACTGCTGGCAAACATCTCGACCGGCCCGGCGCCGAGCGCCTCGATCAGGGCGTGCAGGTCGGTCGCCTGGACCTCGGGTGTGTGGTCGAGCCGGTCGTCCTTCCGTACGCTGCGGCCGAGGCCGCGCGGGTCGTAGGTCACCACGGTGCGGTCAGCGAAGTACGACGCCAGGGTGGAGAAGCCGTTGGCGGTCATGGGTTGGCCAATCATGAACAGCGGTGGATGGTCGTCGGCGACAGGTAGCGGGCCGTGGACCTCGTAGGCGAGGTCGACTTCCGGGGTCTGCAGCAGGTGTGTAACCGTCATGGTGGAGTTGACTTAAACCGCCTGGAGAACTCATCGGCTGGCCCGAGAATCGAGGTCCCTCCCCGGTGGCGGAGAAATTGCTGCCACCCGCTCCGTGTGCTCCACCGGCCCGAGGTTGACCGCACCCGCCTGCTGGTCCGACGGTGCGCGACCGGTTCCGGTGAGGGCAGGCGAAGCACGACCGAGTGGATCGCTGAGCAGGGGATGATCCTGATGCTTCCGGCTGCCGACCAGGTGCCGTGACAGCGGAGGAAGATGAGGACGTGGACGACGCCGACGACCGCAGCACCGTTAGAGCTGAATTGCGGTTTGAGATCGGGTTCCTGCACGACCGAGTGAACGCCCTACTGACCGCAGAAGCCTTCCTCACCATCGCCTACACCGCAGCCATGAGTAACGGTGCGTCCTGGGGACCGTCTTTCGCTGCCGTAGTGGGACCTCTGCTCGCCATCCTCGGCCTCGTGCTCGCGCTGCTGGCCTGGCCCGGGGTGACGGCCACCGCTCGCCTCGTCCTCGAACTCACCAAAGACCATGGGGTGCTGCTGACCCGACAGGTTGACGATCCCGTCAGCGCCTCCCCGGAGGGTTCCCGACAGCTCGCCTTCGCTGCGGTGCAGGCGAATCAGCGGCGGAGCCTGTTGTTCTTTCGAGCCGTACCCGCGATCTTCGCTGCTGTTTGGATCGCGCTGGCTTTGGTTGCGGTCTACCTCACCTGGTGACCGTGGCGCGGTGAGTGCACTGCAAACCGCGCCCGCCACCTGGGCGGGTGCCGTTGTTCTAATCCTGGTCCTGGCTGACCCGCTGGTCGAACCGCGCGCCGCGCGAATCGGGGCCGAAAATGAAGAAAATCAGCAGCACGATGCCGCCGATGCCGCCGAGCAGCCCCAGGACTCCGCCGACCACCAGCGGGCCGACGGCCAAGCCGCTGAGGTCGCCGGCGACCAACTGCTCGGGGTTGAACGAGGCGAGCCCGACCAGCTGGAACGGTAGACCAATCAGTGCGGGAACGCTGAGTAAGTACCACCATCCTGAGCGGTTGGTGTCGTGCAACCGACGAACGGACAGGGCGATCTGAGGGATGAGGATGATCAGGGACCAGGCCAGGCTGGGCACAAGCGGCAGCAGGATGCTCCGCAGGTCGAACGTCGGATCAGTCGGAGTCAGAAACAGGCCGGGGCCGATGAGAACCCGTCCGGCAATCTGCAGCACGACGGACACGAGGGCAGAGATCAACGTCCACCACCAGTACTCACTCCGGCTGGCGCGACCGGAGAAGGTGGCGAACTTCCGCCAGAACCGTGTCGCGGCCTGGCCGATGGTCGCGTCGTACTGCGGCTGGTCGAGCGGTGCTGGGCCCGCGGCCTGCGGCGTGGGCCAGGCGCCTGGAGGTGGGACGGACACGCGCATGCGCTCCTGACGAAACGGATCGGAGTCCCCATCTTCGACCACGCCGACCCGCCAGTGGGGGGAATTTCGGTGGTGAAGCGCACACATTTCGACCAGCGGCCAAGGGGGTGATCACGGCGCGCGTCGGCGGCCTGTGGACTGCGCTGAGGAGAATTCACCGGCGGCTATGGTCGCGAGTGCTTGTGCTCCTGCTCGGTCGACGCCTTCTGCCCTGCACGTTCTTCTCGGCGGCCGGCAAGACGAGTCGTCCTTACCAGGTGAGGAAACGGGAGGCGGGTAGCGCGAGAATCCGACGGTCCACGGTGACCAGGACGAGCGCTTCCAGACTCGCCTGGGCGACGAGGATTCGGTCGAACGGGTCCCGGTGGTCCCAGCGCAGCGAGCCGGCCAGCAACGCGTGCTCGACGGTGATGGGCAGCAGGGCAGCCCCCAGGTCGGAGAGGCGACGGCTCAGGGTCGTGGGCAGCGTCGGGGCATCGAGCTTGCCGACCCGCACCTTGGTGCTGATTTCGAGCGCAGAGGCGGCGGAGACCATCAGCAGGTTACCGCGCTCGGCCAGTTCTGCCCGGACCGAATCGGGCACGCGCTCGGGGTCGCCGAGCAACCACAGGACGACGTGGGTGTCCACCAGGTAGGAGGTGCTCACCTCACTCCCAGGCGGCCAGCTCGTCCTCACTCAACGGCTCGTCGAAGTCGTCGGGGACCTCAAGGCGTAGCATGCCGAACTGGCGGGGCGGAGTCGGCTCTACCGGCACCAGCTTGGCCACCGGGCGGCCGGCGCGGGCAATCACGATCTCCTCGCGCCGCTCGCTGCGAAGCAGAAGATCGCTGAGCCGGGTCTTCGCCTCCTGCACGTTTGGCGAGACGGCGGGGGAGTGGGTCGGTGCGAGCCGTTCCATCTGCTCGAGCACGAGCTTCACCGCGCCAGGCTGCTGGTCCGGCGGGCACCGATACTTGATCAGCAGCCGTTTGATGGACGAGCGCAGCTTGGCCCGGACGTCGTCGCGTACCGTCCAGTCGGTCTTGACGTCACGTTGGACGGTGGCGACGAGTTCGCGGGCGATCTGAGCCAGGACATCGGTGCCCATCACGTTGATCGCGGAGTCGTTCTCGGTCAGGGCGTCGTCGACGGCGAGTTCACCCGTACCGAGCGGCGGGTCGAAGGTCCGCCCCGACTCCTGGCCCGGCGGCTTCTCGTCGCGGTGGCGAGATCTTCACCGTGGCGGGAAGTATGTGATCGATCGTCCCAAACGCTCGTACGGTTGGGTGTCGAGCCGGGCGGCGACAACGTTGCGGCTCCAAGCGTCGTCGACGCTTGTCGAGGAGCGAGCCCATGGTATCGGGGGCAAGTGTGCACGCCGCTCTTGCACAATCTCTCGGCTTGACGAGGCGGCTGCGAGCGCTCGCATGAAGCTCGGGTTGCGCAGTGAGACACCGATGAGGTTGATGGCACGCCTGCCTAGCTCGGCCTGGTGTGCTCGCCCGCCCAGTGCCTGGGGCCCGGTAGTGACGCTGGGCCCGCGCCGGGTCGTGCTGGTGTTCGACCCCGACACCGACGACGCGTACCTGCTGCGGTGTGTGGTCCAGCTGCTGCGGCTGGTGGCTGGTCGGCCCGCTCGTGGTCGGCGTCCATCCCAGCCCGGCCCGGTAGTCATCCAGCATTCCGCGAACGACGGCCGGGTTATGGGCCCGAGGTTGCGTGGGCGGCGAGCCACTCGGCGGCTACGGCCAAATCTTGTTGACCGGCGATGACATCGAGCATGAAGTGTTCACCCTCGTCGGGGGTGGCCGAAAGCCGGTACCCGTTCACGGCGAGAAAGACCTTCGTCGTCAGCCACGCCAGCCGCTTGTTGCCGTCCACGAGGGCTTGATTATTGTCCATCGACTGGCACAGAGCGGCCGCCTTGAGCCAGATCGTCGGGTAAGCATCGGCGCCAAAAGCAGAGGTGCTGGGACGAGCCATCGCGGACGCCAGCAAACCGGCGTCCCGAACCACGAAGCCGGCCCGCCCGATCTGCCGGAGGACGTCCTCGAAGGTCAGGTAGGTGGTCACCGAGCGAGGCGCTCCAGCAGCTCAGCGTCCTCGGCTGCAACCTGGTCGAAGAGGCCGTCCAGTACGCTCGCGCGACGATCGGCTTCGATCCTGCTCTGGATCGCCAACACGGCAACTTCGTGCATCGACCGGTGCTCCCTGGCCGCCTGCTCGCGCAGCGCCTCGGTGTCTTCCGGGCTCAGTCTGACCACGAACGCCATATCATGATGATATCGGCAACCGGTTGTTGCGCGCGACAAGGTAAATGTGCAGCGGAGCGCTGCACAATCCTCTCGTTCGGCTGACCGTCACCCAGGCGGTCCGACTCTGCGCGCTGCGCTCGGGTCACCCGGCTCATCGGGCGGCGCTGGCCAGGAAAGACACGACCGCCTCGGTGAGTTCGGCCGGGGCGTGCTCGGCCATGTGGTGCGGCGAGCGGATGCCGTGGCCGGACACGTTCTCGGCCCAGTCGCGCCAGATGGCCAGCGGGTCGCCGTACAGGCCGGCCAGGTCGTCCAGGGTCGACCACAACACCAGCAGCGGCTGGGTCACCCGCCGTCCGGCCGCCCGGTCGGCCCGCTCGTCATCGGCGTCCACCCCCAGCCCGGCCCGGTAGTCCTCCAGCATGGCGCGGACGACCGCCGGGTCGTGCATCGCCGCCCGCCACTCCGCGTGGTTCTCCGCCCCCATCGCCTCGGGGTCCCCGTGGTACCAGGCGTCGGGATCGGCGTTGATCACCCGTTCGGGCAGGTCGGGCTGGGCGAAGAAGAACCAGTGCCACCAGGCCGTGGCGAAGCGGGCGTCCGCGCGGTCGAGGTGCTCGCTGATCGGTACGCAGTCGATCAGGACCAGCCGCCGGACCACGTCGGGATGGTCCAGGGCGAGCCGCAGCCCGTAGTAGCTGCCGCGGTCGTGACCGACGACGTCGAAGCGCTGGTGCCCGAGCGAGTGCATGACAGCGCGCAGGTGGGTCGCGCCGGCGCGTTTGGCGTGCGGCCGGTGGTCCGCGGTCGGCTCCGGCTTGTCCGAGCGCCCGTAGCCGGGCAGGTCGGGGCAGACGACGGTGTCCCCGTTCGACCAGCAGCGGCGCCACCCGGTGCCAGGTGGCCGACGTCCGGGGGTGGCCGTGCAGCAACAGCACCGGCGGCCCCGACCCACCGGAGCGGGTCAGCAGGCGAAGCCCGGCCGCGTCGACCATCGCCTCCTCGAAACCGTCGAACACACCGCCAACCTATCCAGATCCTGCGGCGGTGTTCCGCCCCGGCGACCGGCCACGGCCGCGCTGCTCCGGGCCTGTCATCGGCCCAGCGTTCGCCTCGACCGGACATCGTCCCGGGCTGACGGGAACGAGCAGGTCCGCACGCCCCGTAGGGTGGAGGCGAGCGAAGACCCGCCGCCTCATTCTTTTGCGCGCAATGACGTGCGTACGCCGCACCCGGCCGCCCGACCCGGCCGAAATTCCGAACGGACCCGATGACCCTCGCGACACCTGTCGTTCACTCCGACCTGCCCGACTATTCGGTGCGCGCCGCACTGCGTTCGCCGCGCCGGCTCCGGACCGAGGTGCTGGCCGGCCTGGTGGTGGCGCTGGCCCTGATCCCCGAAGCGATCTCGTTCTCGATCATCGCCGGCGTCGACCCGCGGGTCGGGCTGTTCGCCTCCTTCACGATGGCGGTGACCATCGCGATCGTCGGCGGCCGCCCGGCGATGATCTCCGCCGCCACCGGGGCGGTCGCCCTGGTCGTGGCCCCGGTGGCGCGCCAGTACGGACTGGACTATCTGGTCGCCACGGTGATCCTGGCCGGCGTGCTGCAGGTGGTGCTGTCGCTGCTCGGGGTGGCCAAGCTGATGCGCTTCGTGCCCCGCAGCGTGATGATCGGCTTCGTCAACGCCCTGGCGATCCTGATCTTCCTCAGCCAGTTGCCGCACCTGCTCGGGGTGCCGTGGCTGGTCTATCCGATGGTGGCGGTCGGGCTCGCGGTGATCGTGCTGCTGCCCCGAGTGACCCGGATCGTCCCGGCGCCGCTGGTAGCGATTCTTCTGCTCACCGGGGCCGCGGTCGCATTCGGGCTCCGCGTGCCGACCGTCGGCGATCAGGGAGCGCTGCCGGACAGCCTGCCGGCGCTGCTGTTCCCCAACGTTCCGCTGACCTTGGACACTTTGACGATCATCGCCCCGTACGCGGTGGCTGTGGCCATTGTCGGTCTGCTGGAGTCGTGGATGACGGCCAAACTGGTCGACGACATCACCGACACCCACTCACCGAAGACCCGCGAGGGCTGGGGCCAGGGTGTGGCCAACGTGGTCACCGGTTTCTTCGGCGGCATGGGCGGTTGCGCGATGATCGGGCAGACCATGATCAACGTGAAGGTGTCCGGGGCCCGGACCCGGATCTCCACCTTTCTGGCCGGGGTGTTCGTGCTGATCCTGGTCGTCGGCCTCGGTGATCTGGTCGCCCGGATCCCGATGGCGGCGTTGGTCGCGGTGATGGTGCTGGTCGCGGTCGGCACCTTCGACTGGCACAGCGTCAGCCCGCGGACGCTCCGCCGGATGCCGCTGAGCGCGACCGTCATCATGGTCTCCACCGTGGCGGTGACGGTCGCCACGCACAACCTCGCGTACGGCGTCGTGCTCGGGGTGGTCGTCGCCGCGTTGTTCTTCGTGCGCCGGATCGCCCACTTCACCGAGGTCGTCACCGTCTCCGAGCCGGACGCGAATCCGCGGGTCTACGCCGTCCGGGGACCGCTGTTCTTCGCCTCCAGCAACGACCTGGTCTACCAGTTCGACTACCGCGGTGACCCCGACGAGGTGGTGATCGATCTCAGCGACTCCCAGATCTACGACTCCTCCTCGGTGGCCGCATTGGACGCGATCGAGGTGAAGTACCGCCAGCACGGCAAGCACGCGCAGGTGATCGGTTTGAACCCGGCCAGCGAGCAGTGGCACGGTCGACTGACCGGACAACTGGGCGGCGGCCACGACTGACCGGTGCTCTGATTCCCGGCCTCGGTCAGCGAGTCAGCCGGTCAGTAGCTGCGCCCGGGCCAGCGAGGCCGCTCCGACCACCCCGGCGTCGTCCTCCAGCTCCGAGACGACGAAACGCAGGTCGGGGGAGGGGCGGAGCATCCACGGTTTGGCCGCTTCGCCGATCCGGTCAGCCAGGTCCTGCCCGAGCTTCTCCGCCAGCCCGCCGCCGACCACGACGACGTCGAGGTCGAGTAGGTTCACCGCCGATCCGACGGCGACACCGAGCATCTCGATCGCGGTGTCGAACAGCTTGGTGGCCAGTTCGTCGCCGTCGTCGAGCGCCTTGGCCCACACCTTGGAGGTGAGGGTGGACTTGTCCTCCTCGTCGCGAATCTCGAACAGCGAGGTGGTCCAGCCGGCGTCGGCCATGGCCGAGGCGACCCCGCGCATCGACCGGCGTCCGGCGTACGCCTCCGCACATCCGCGCCGGCCGCAAGTGCATAGCGCCCCGCCCTCCTGCACCACGACGTGCCCGATCTCACCGGCCGCGCCGCGGGTGCCGTTGTAGGGACGGCCGTCGAGGACCAGGCCGCCGCCGATGCCGGTGCCCATCCACAGCCCGAGGACGTTGCGGACGCCTTTGGCTGCACCGTTGAGCCACTCGCCCAACAAGCCCACGTTCGCGTCGTTGCCCAGCGCGATCGGCACGTCGATCCGGGTCCGCAGCGCCTCGACCAGGTCGAAGCGTTCGTGCCAGTTGGCCAGATTCGGCACGGTCAGCACCGCGCCCTCGTGGACCACGCCGGGGATCCCGACCCCGACCGCGATCGGGTCGGCGTCGAGGGAGCTGATCAGCTCGGCGATGGCGTCCAAGACGTCGTCCGGGCCGCCGGTCGGGGTCGGCTTTTTCGCCCGTTCGTGTACGTGGTGCTGCTCGTCGACCAGGCCGACCTCGACGTTCGTACCGCCCACGTCGACGCCGGCCACCAGCAGATCTGTGTCGTCTCCCATGGCCTATGCCTAGCAGGTCAGGGTCCGGGAGTCACTGCCCCGAGGGGCTGCTCGCGAAGATATTGGCGCAGGAAGGGCAGCGCGAAGTCGACGTTGCCCCGACGGGTGGGGTCTGTCCGCGAAACCGACCCCAGGGTGTACCGCCCAGCTCGGCGCAAGAAGGTGAGCACAACGTCGTCGACCACGCCAGTCACGCTCGCAACCAGCCCAGCCCCGGCAAACGCGACGTCGCGTCCCTCCCGGAAGGCGTGTTGCACCGATTCCTTGAACCTGAGCACGGTGGTCGTCAGCTCGGGTAGCTCCTCGATCTGGTTTTCGGTGGATCTCGTCCAGGGTGATCAGCAGACCGGTTCAGTGGGGGCTAAGGAGATCGGTCAGCTATTCGAGCTGATGCGCAGATCGGCCCGCGCTCGACGCGGGTCTGATCGTGTCCCAGGCGAGGGCGTCGACGCCAGGCCTGAGCCTTCGCTCGGTCCTCAACCGCGTTGAGCAGCACCGCCTGGCCCGTACCTCGGGCAGGGGCGTAGAGGGTGGTTCGCCCGGCTGAACCGGGACCGTCCACAAGGGCCTCGACGAAGTCCTCGAGCAGGTGATCCCGGCCGACGAGCAGGGGTGGGTCGACCCTTAAGCTGGCGTTGAACCTCCCGGTTACGAACCCACGCTCGTTCTCCTTTAGCGTTCTTTAGCAACTTCAGAGGAAGCTGACCGGCTTCAGGACGAATGCGTCGGCGGGTTGAGACGATTGTCGGACAGCTACCCCTTTCGGCGGCTACCATCACCAGAACTTGCCGCGCTTCGGGGGGCTCGGACTCTCTCTCTCCGATCGAGGAACCGACGATGAACCACGAGATTCAGCTGATCAGTGACGGTGATGGCTTGGCGGTCATCGGTGAGTCGACGGCGGTCGAGCAGTTCCTCGCTGCAGAAGGGCTGCCTTCGAGGGACTTGGGACTACCTCGCCTCAAGAAGGTCATGGGCGCCGGCGCCGCTGGCCTGCAGACCGGCTCCGAGATTGCGACCAACTCGGGGCGCTGGGTGCAGTTGACCAGGGACTCGGCGAAGGCGGTCCGGAAGTACGGCTTGATGCCAAGCAGTGAGCCGCGAGGCGTCAGCTACGCGATGGTGGGGCAGCCGGGCAAGATCAGGCAGTGGATCCAGATCGAGAAGGGTCCCGGCTTGCTTTCAGCGAATCCGGCCGTGCTGTCGGGTGCGGCGGGGATTATGACGCAGCTGGCGATGCAGCAGGCGATGGACGAGATCACCGACTATCTGGCGAAGATCGACGAGAAGCTCGACGACGTACTCCGTGCGCAGAAGGACGCGGTGCTGGCGGACATGGTCGGGGTGGACCTCGTGATCGAGGAGGCCATGACCGTCCGCGAGCACGTCGGCCGGGTCTCCGAGCTCACCTGGTCGAAGGTGCAGGCAACCTCGATGACGATCGCCCGGACTCAGGCGTACGCCTTGCGTCAGCTCGACGCGCTCGCGGAGAAGGTCGAGCGCAAGGCCAAGATCGGCGATCTCGCCGATGCGGCGCAGGACGCGGGTGCCAAGGTTGACCAGTGGCTGGCCGTTCTGGCGCGTTGCTTTCAATTGCAGGACGCGGTCTCCGTGCTCGAACTCGATCGGGTCCTGGACGCGGCCCCCGACGAGCTCGACCAGCATCGCTTCGCGTTGCGGGCCGCGCGTCAGCAGCGAATGGACCTGATCTCGCGGAGCACCGGGCGGTTGATGGCGCGCCTGGATGAAGCCGCAGACACCGCGAATACCAAGGTGCTGCTGCACCCGGCCAAGGCGCCGGTCGTGGTGCGCTCGAGCAACCTGGTTGCCACCGCCGTCACCGAGTTCGACGGGCGGTTGGGGATCGAACGCGGCCGCGACGCGGTAGCGACGAAACGCTGGGTCGATGCGGCCGCTGACGTGAAGGACAAGGCGCTGGAGACCGGGGCCAACGGTGTCGGCGCCGCCAAGCGCCGCGGCAACGAGACCTTCGACCGCGCCCGCTCAGTCAAGGGCAAGCTCTCCAGCGGGGTGGCCGAGCGAGTCCGCCTTCGACGCGACGGCGGCGAGGACGGACGTGAAGAATAGGTCTGAGCGAGGGGTCACCCTCGGACGGCGACCGAACTTCGACTAGCGCTGACGTCGCTCCTCGGTTTGCGGATGCGGCGACATGATGGCGGTCGAGCTCGGCTAGTTCCGGTTCAGTCCGTGTTGGCGTGTGAGGAGTGCCTGCTTGAAGGGTGACTCGGCCTCGTCGATTTCCGGGGTGGGGACGCTGGGACCGAAGACGCGCAAGATGCTGAACCGGAAGTGCTGGGCATGGGCGGGGTCAAGGTCGGCGAGGTCCCGTAGAGCGACATTGCCGCCATGACCGTCCTTCGCGTAAGCGGACCACCGTTGGAGGATCCGCTCCTGTCCGTCGGCCTTGCCGACGTAGAGCTTCCCGCTGTTGGCGTCGGATATCGCGTAGATGCCCTGGACGGCGCCGAGGGCCGTCCGCCAATCTGAGTAGCGGGAGTCCGTGACCAACGACTGCAGCTCGGAGTAGGTGAGGAGGACGCGGTCGAAGCCCGGGAACGGGACCCGTCCAGGATCCGCGATCTCGACGACGGCGAACGCCGAAGCGCTCCTGCCGATCTTGGCCCGGTTGACCGCGTCTTTTTTGGACCACTCGACGACCAGTCGATCCCGAAGCGCGGACAGCGCCGGCGACGGACGAAGGTCGAACAGGCGCGACTTGCCAGAACGCTGTGCGGCGATCTCGCCGTGATTTCGTTGGCGCAGGGGATGGTGATTCGGCAAGAGCGCCCGTGAAACCGTCGTTGTATAGGAAGTTGCATTCACCGAGAGGACGGTGTCGTAGGTCGAGCCGGACCCCGGGCGGCGTTGCCGGCCTGGAGGTTCAGGTGCTAGGTCGATTGCTGATCGTGGACGCTCGCTTGGTCGAGTTCGACGGTGTAGGAGGTGATGCGGCTGATCTGGTGGCCGCGGAACTCATAGATGTCGCAGGAGGCCACGGTGGAGATGTCGCCGTCGGGGGTGGTGTAGCGGCCGACGACATCAACGGCGGCGGTGGTGTCGTCGGCGACGCTGACGACTCGGGTGAACTCAGTTGTCGCGTCGGCGAGCTCGGCAAGGGTCTCCTCGCACGTGGTGACCACGCCCTCTTTGCCGTGAGTGGTTGATCCGCCGACCGCGATCCAGACGATCTCGGGGGCGAGGTGGTCGTAGGTGTCGCGGAACTGGTGGCTGGAGAACGCGGTGGCGAGGTCGTGGATGTGGCTGCTCATCGTGGGGTCCTGGTCTGCTGGGAGGGTGCCTGGAGAACGCGGTAGTGGTAGAGGGTGGGCGTGGTGAGGAGGTAGTCGTGGTCGGCGGGGTAGAGGACCATGGCGTTGATGTCGTCGCCGGCGAAGCGGCGGATAGCGTCAACGTCGTCCCACACGCTGAGCGCCAGGAGTTCAGCGGTCCCGGCGTCGAGGTCTCGGGTCAAGATGTAGGCCGCCTGGTTGCCGGGGGTCTGCCGGTACGCGCCGACCCCGGTGCTTTCGACGTAGGCGGCGTACTCCACGAGTCGGTCTTGGGCGACGACGCCTGTCCAGACGCGGGCGATCATGCGGGTTGACGGACGGCGTAGCGGGCGACGACGGCGCCGGCGTCGAACACTTCGGCGTGGACGAGGTCGAGGGCGAGGTCGTGGGTGAGGTGGTCGAACAGGCGGGGACCAGCGGCGAGGACGGCGGGGTGGACGACCAGCAGGTACTCATCGATCAGGCCGGCGCGGCCCATCAGCGGACCGAGGGTTTCTGGGCCGGCGGACAGCACGATGTCCTTGCCGGGCTGGTTCTTCATCTCGGCGAGCTGCGCGGCGATGTCGCCGGCGATGACGACTCGCTGGGTGTCGGGGTCGTCGGTCACGGTGGTGGAAAACACCACTTTGGTCAGACCCACAAGCAGATCGGCGAACTCTTGCCGGGCCGGGGTGATCTCTCCGCCGATGGCGGGCGGGTCGCCGCCGGCGACCTGTTCCCAATAGGGCACGACGAACTGGTAAAGACCTCGACCCATGGCCCAGGTATCGGCGGAACGGAAGGCGTCGTTGACGAAGGAGGTCTCGGGGTCCCCGAACACCAACGGCTCCCAGAAGAACCCGTCGGCGTTACTGATCCGCCCGTCGAGGGTGGTCTGCATGTGGACGACGATCTTGCGCATCAGGTGTGCTCCTTGCTCAATTGGTTAGGTGCTCGGCGGGTTAGGTGCTGGGCGGGTTAGGTGCTGGGACGTTCGGCTGTCGGGCCCGTTGAACAGGTGCCACCGTCCGGTGGAGATGACGCTGACGTCGCTGTCGACGACCTGGAGTGCGGTCTGGTCGTCGATTGCGTACAGCGGCCCGTCGACCTTGGCCGCTGCCTGTTCCATGGCCGCGAAGGTCGTGTGGGGGAAGTCGGGGGAGTCCAGGTGGGGGCGTAGATGGAAGTCGACCAGGCCGAGGCCTCGGCTGTCGCCGGCACCGGGTGGGGCGGCTTCGTCGTACTCGTCGTCGTAGTAGACGCCGGTGGCGGTCAGCCGCTGCTGGTCGTAGTTCAGTGCCGGGGTGAGCAGGCAGCTGCCGGCGCTGACGCCGACGTAGACGGCGCGGTCGAGGAGCCCCGGCAGAAGTGCGGCGAAGGGGGTGTGGTGGAACCAGTAGGAGAGGTAGCCGCTGTTGCCGCCGGCTACCAGGATCACGTCGCACGCCTCCAGCGGCGGCCGCCACACGTCGTCGGGCAAGGAGGGCAGGGTGGTGAGCTCGAGCGTGTCCAGTTGGGCCCAGCCTAGATCGTCCCAGTATCTCGTCATGTCGGTGGCGTAGCCGAGTCCCCCCGGGAGGCCATAAACCGCGGTAGGGACGTGGACGGCCCGGCACGCGGAAGTGGGCTTGCCCAACAGCTCGGTCAGGGCGGACCGGATCGGCTCGGTGGTCAGGCCGCTGGAGGTGAGCAGGAGCTTCACCGGGTGATCGGTTCCGACGGCTCGATCGTGGTGGCGCTGACCATGCTGGTGCCTTTCGTACTGGGGTTGGCGTGAGGTGGCTGGGCTGTCAGCGCAGCCGCTGCTGGAGGAAGGTGAGGAGTCGGTCGGAGAACGGGCTGCGGCGGGTGGGGTCGGCGGGGTCGTCGACGGTGTCCCAGCCGTGGCCGGCGCCTGGCGGCAGCTGGACGAGTTGGGCGAGGCCGGGGCGGGCGCGGCGGAGCAGGATACGGACCTCGTCGAGGTCGCTGTCGGAGTCGTCGGGGGCGACGGCGACCAGCAGCGGAACCCGGACCCGGCCGATGGCGTTGGTCGCGGTGAGCTTGCCGCCCAGCTTGGCGTCGAAGACGGCGGGCGACAGGGCGACGCAGCCACTGGTGCGGACCACTGCGCAGGAGCCGATGGCGACCGCACCTCCGAGTGAGGCGCCGACGATCACGACCTTGGCGGCGCCGCGGCGGCGGAGGTCGGCGACGGCGGTGCCGACGTCGGCGGCGTGATTGTAGGCAGCCTGATCATCGCTGGGGCAGGTGGAGTCGCCGGTGCAGCGGCGGTCGAACAACAGCACCTGGTAGCCGCGGCTGGCGAGATAGCCGGCGTAGGGCAACCAGCCGCAGATCCCGTTGTCGGTTTGGTGCAACAGCACGACCCCTCGGCGGCCGCGGCCGAGCACGGCCGCGGCCAGCCGCACTCCGTCGGTGGCGCGCAAGGTGACGTCGTGCACGGCCACCCCCGCCGGGGCGTTCTGGCCGCATGCCTCCTCCACCTGGGTGCTCCGGGTGCGCGACGGCCTGGCTGTCGATGCCGCCGATGCCGCCGATACCGCGGGGGTCGATGTGGCAGGGGCGCCCGAAGGAGCAGCAGGGTTGGCGGTGCACCCGGCGAGGAGGGCGACAACGGTGGTCACCGCGGCGGCGGCCAGCTGCCGGCGTCCTCGCGGGACCGCAGCCACGACGGCGTGGAGCATCGGCATCACCGGCTAGCAGTGGCGTCGCGACGGTGAGTGGAAGGCTCGCCGGCGGTCAGTACGGTGACCGGTTCGCCGTCTTGCTGCCGGTGGAGCTGGTCGAGCAGCCAGTCGGCCCAGTCGAGGGCGGCGCGGACCCGGTCCAGGCCGTACTGCAAGGTGGCGAAGGCAAAGAACTCCGGATGGTCGGCCGACATCAGATCGTCGAGGGCGAAGCGGGTCTTCTCCTCAACCAGCTGATCCAGCCGGTCCTGCAGCTGCTGGCGTTGGCCGGTGAGGAAGGCGATCGCCCGCTCGGGGCCGGTCAGCCACAGGGACCGGACCCGCAGCAGCAGCTCCGAGCGCGGAGCCTCCGGGGCCAGCGGGGAGTCGGCCCAGGCCGCCAACGCCCGCCGGCCGGCTGCGGTGAGGGTGTACCGCTTCGTGTCGCGCGGCCCCCGCCCGGGGATGACAGTCCCGGCGATTACGCCGGCATCGGCCAGCCGGTTCAGCTCGGGGTAGATCTGGCTGTGCTGCGCGGCCCACATGTAGGCGATCGGCGACTTCATGTGCTGGGCCAACTCGTACCCGGTGCGGGCTTTGGTGGACAGCGCTCCCAGCAGCGCATAACTCAACGTGTTCATGATATGTAGGAATATACATACCCTTGGTTGGTCGCGTGCGGCACAGGGCGTCGACAACTCAGCGTTCGTCGCGTCGGCGCCGACCCACGAATCGGGAGTTTCGCGTTGTGCCAGCGTTTCGACCGGTTAGGGGTGCTGGTAGTCCGAGGGCGGACTGGTCGCAGTGTACGGGGGGATCGGGGGCGGCTGGCCGGTGAGGAAGGCGCGGGTGGCGTCAAGCACCTTCCCGGGCTGGTCTTGGTAGGTGTTGTGCCCGGCTTCGGGCAGGTAGATCACGGTGGTGTGGGTGAGTACGCTCCGGTAGTCCTGCGCCGAGGACCAGGACAGGTAGTCGCAGCCGCCCTTGAGGACCAGCACGGGCACCGATCGGCCCTGGAGGCGGGGCCGCAGGTCAGGTGGCGGAGGTGCGGTCGCGGACTGCGGGTATTGCAGCCGGTAAAAGCCGGAGCCGGTCACCGGCGGTAGGGCCTCGTGGTCGGGGCAGTGAAGGCCGGTCTGGGCCCGGGTCAAGACGGCGTCATTACGGCGGTCGGCCTCCACGTCGGGCAGGTAGGCGTGCGCGGCGGCCGGGTTGACCTGCAGCAGCAGGTAGCCGAGCAGGGCGCGAGGCTGCAGCACCAGCGGCGCCAGCGGCAGCCGCTGGGCCAGGGACAGTCGGCTGGTGGCCTGGTCGCCGCTGTGGTCGGCCGGGTCGAGCGAGGCCGGGGAGCTCAGCACCAGCCGGTCGACCCGGCTGGGGTACGCGGCCAGGTAGCCGGCTGCCAGCAACGCTCCGTAGGAGTGGCCGACCAGGACCAGCTTGTCGACGCCCAGCAGGCGGCGGATCTGCTCCAGGTCGGCGACGTCGCGGTCGAGACCGTAACCCGCCGGATCGGGTAGTCGGGTCGAGCCCCCAGCACCGACCTGCGCGTACAGGTAGACGTCGAACCCGTCCCGGGCCAGCTGCCCCCACACCGCCTGGTCCCCGGGCAGGTCAGGGATGCCCGGACCGCCGTGCAGGACAACGACCGGCCAGCGCCGCTTCGGCCGGCCCGGCGCTGAGACCGCCGGGACGTGCCGAGACTCAAGGTGGGAACCGGTGGCGAGGAGCCACTGCTGACTCTCCGACGCAGGAAGGCCCGGCTGCGGTGAGCCGAGAGGCACCAGCCACCCGACGGCCAGAGCCGCCGTCACCACCACCACCGCGACGACCGGCACGACCCAAGGTGGCCTCGCCGGCTGCCGTGGCCGCAGCCAGAGCGCGCAGGCGCCGGCGGCGACAATCGCGGCCGCCGCCAGTCCGGCGCCGAGGAACACCGCCGGCACGGCCGTCCAGGCCGCCACCCCGACCGCGGCACCAGTCCCCAGCAGGGACGACGCCGCGGCGACAACGACCGCCTGACCGAGCCTCACCACAACGCGCCGCCGGGTTGACCCGGACCTGATCCGCTTCATTGGGGCCCCTCTCTTGTCCCATGGCGCCATGATCCGCCCGTGGACCTGGGAGAACGGCACCGCTTGAGGACGTTCCCTGAGTTTGCTGCTTCATCTTGCGCTGTGGTTGTCGTCGGCTCATTATGTCTACATCAACATAGAGCAAGGGATGGTTATGTGGAAACAGCACGGGCGGACGAGGTGGTGGCCGGTGATCACCGTGGCGGTCGTGGTGACGGTCGCGGCACACCTGGTTGCGGTCCCCGCCGCGCAGGCTGCCGGGAACCGCCACGATCGGCTGCCGCACCGGTACGTGGTCGCCGAGGTGCCCGGGGTGTTGCCGGAGGGTATCGGGCTCGGTCCACACGGCGTCTTCTATGTCACCAGCTCCGGCACCGGGGCGGTCTACCGCGGAACCCTGGCACAAGCCCGGCTGCGGCTGTTCGCGCCGCCCGGCTCGGCCGGCCGGTCGTCGGCCCTCGGGGTGCACGTCGATCCTGCCGGCCGAGTGTTCGTGGCCGGCTCCACCGCACTGGACGTCTACCACCCGTCGGGGCGGCTGATCGCGCACCGGCCTGCCCCACCCGGGCCAGTCGGGGCGGCCTCACTGAACGATCTGGTGATCACTTCCGACGCGGTCTACGTCACCGACTTCGCCAACCCGATCGTGCTGCGCGCAACCCGCCACGGTGATCGGATCGGGCCGCTGACACCGTGGCTGGACCTGAGCTCGGTCGCGCCCGAGCTGCCCGCCCCGTACTGGTTCCTCAACGGCATCGTCGCCGCCGGCGGCGGCCGCACCCTGCTGGTGTCCTCCCAAGGACTGGGACGGCTTCTCCGCGTCGACGTCCGCCGCCGTCGGGCGGTCGAGGTGAACCTGGGCGCGGTGACCTTCGCCGCCGACGGCCTGCAGCTGCGCGGACGCACCTTGTACGCGGTGCTGAACTACGAGCCGCCCAATGGTCAAGGGGTCTATGTTGTGCGACTGGGCGCTGGGCTGCGCACCGGCCGGCTGGTGGCGGCGGTCACCGACCGCGACGTCGCGTTGGACAGCCCCACAGCCCTGGCGCTGGCCCGATCCCGCCTCCTGGTGGTCAACAGCCAGCTCGACCATTCCCCCGGCGAACCTCCCTATACCGTCACCGCGGTATCCCGGCGGCAACTGCACCCCCTGTGATCGATCGGCCGCGGTGAGATTCCGTGACCACGTCCAGGTTCTCCGCAGTGTAGATCGCCGCGTTGCGTGGCGGCGTACTGACAGCGCTGGGTGTCGTGGCTCGGTTCAATCCGCCTCAACGGCGCCCGGCGGGTCTGGGGCGTTGGCGTAAGTCAGGACATGCGTCGTGAATCTGCGAGCTTGTCAAATTATCTGTGTAAGTAGTTGTTGATCTTGATTTTTTGGGTTGCGGGTTGGTTTCGGTGAGGTGGTCGGGCCCAGTTCAGCTGCTTGATGAGGGCGTCGGGGGACTCGAGGGCGAGGACGCGGATCGTCTGCGTATCTAGCCGGGCCCGTCGCGCTCGCGACGCGGTAGCACACTGCGCAGACGGCTCCCGGCTCCGCCGGCGGTCACAGGGCGGTCTCTAGCCGGCAAAGGCGATCGTGAGGGCACCGAGGGCCTGGTTCCACCCAGGAATCTGGGACTCCTCGACGAGCTTGGGCAAGGCTTTTCGATGGCCGGCTTCTTTGGCCCGCTCGGCGGCCCGTTTGGCTTCGATGTCGCGGATCGCCAGCCACAACAGCTTGACCACCGCGTCGTCGTTGGGGAAGTGGCCACGATTCTTGATGATCTTGCGGAGCTGATAGTTCAGGCTTTCGATGCTGTTGGTGGTGTAGATGATCTTGCGGATCTCGGGGGCGAACTCCAAGAACGGGATGAACCGCTCCCACGCTGAGCGCCAGGCCTTGACCGCGGCCGGGTACTTCTTGCCCCAGACCGAGCCTTCGAAGATGTCCAGCTCGGTCGCCGCCGCGGCCGCGGTGGCGGCGGTGTAGATCGGCCGCAGCGCCGCTGCGACGGCCTTACGATCTTGGTAGGACACAAACCGCATCGAGGCCCGGATCAAGTGCACGGTGCAGGTCTGCACCACCGCCTTGGGCCAGGTGGCCTCGATCGCCTCAGGGAAGCCGGTCAGGCCGTCGCAGCACACGATCAACACGTCCCGCACGCCCCGGTTGGCTAGCTCGGCCAGCACCCCCAGCCAAAACTTCGCCCCCTCCACCGTCTGCACCCAAATTCCCAGCACGTGTTTGACGCCGTCAGTGTCGACGCCGACCGCGATGTGGGCCGCCTTGTTGCCGACGGTGTGCCCGTCGCGGACCTTTACCACCAGCGCGTCCAGGTAGACGACATCGGGTAGACCGCTTCCAGCGGCCGCGCCTGCCAGGCCTTGACTTCCCCGGCGACCGCCTCGGTGATGTTGGAGATCGTCTCGTGGCTCAGCTCCGAGCCGATCGTGGCCTGCAGATGATGCTGAATGTCGCGGACCGTCATCCCCTTCGCATACAAGGAAATGATCATCTCCGACAGGCCGTCGAGACGCCGCTGCCCCTTACCCACCAGCTGCGGGTCGAACGTGCCGTTACGGTCCCGCGGAGTCGCCACCTCAACGTCACCGACCTCAGTCCCCAACGTCTTCGGCGTCGACCCGTTTCGGGAGTTCCCCGACCCCCGCCCCACCGGATCGTGCTTGTCATAGCCCAGGTGGTCAGTCAGCTCCGCAGCCAGCCCGGCCTCCAACACCCGCTTGACCATTTCCGGGAGGAACCCGCCATCCCCGGTCAGCCTCAACTCCCCAGCGTCGACCTTGGCCAACAAGCCGTCCAACATCCCCGCGGACACCATCGCGTCCACCGCCCGCCGGGCAGCCACATCCTCAGGCTCCTCAACGGTCCCAAACGCCGACACCTGCTCAGCCTGCTTACTCGTCTTCGTCATCTGCTCACTCTCCCTTGCGGATCGCTTACACAGACGATTTGACACCTCCTGATCTGCTCGACTGCACGAACGTCGGCCCCGCTGTAGGGTCCCAGCCCACCGCCGTAGGTAGGTTCAGTCGTCCGACGACGACGCTGCGAGAAACCGATGAGATGCGGCGGCTGCGTCGTCCTATCAACACAGAACCAACACCTCGAACCGATCGGGACCAACCCCGACCGAGTTACTTCCGACCTAAGCCCCGACATAGCCATTCCCGACAGCACAAGGAGCAAACGATGGTCCCGAACCAGACGCCGGCCGACGAGTACCGCGAGATCGCCGGCCACTTCAGCGCCCTCGTCGAGGCGGTCCCCGACGACGTGACCTGGGCGCAGCCCGCCCCGCCCGACGGCTGGACGGCTCGTGACGTCGTCCGCCACCTCGTCGAGTGGTTCCCCCCGTTCCTGGCCGACGGTGCCGGCATCACGCTGCCCTCGCGTCCGAGCGTCGACCGCGACCCGGTCGGCGCGTGGCGCAGCTTCTCCGACTCGGTGCAGAGCGTCCTCGACGACCCGGCCACCACCGACAAGGTCTTCGAAAACCCCCATACCGGACGGCTGCCGCTGCCCGAGGCGATATCACGCTTTTTCACCGCCGACGTCTTCATGCACACCTGGGACCTCGCCCGCGCCACCGGACAAGACGCCACCCTCGACCCCGACCGATGCGCTCTGATGGTGGCGGGCATGGCACCCCTGGACGACTTGCTACGCACCAGCGGCCAGTACGGCACCCGAGTCCCTGTCCCCGACGACGCCGACCCTCAGACCCAGCTGCTCGCCTTCATCGGCCGCGAGCCCCGATGGACCGCCACGACCGCCGACCCCGACCGCCACTAACCCAAGCAGCCACGCCACCATCCCGCTGACAAAGGAGCAATGACATGATCAACACCGGACGGACGGTCGTCGGCAACATCGTCCTCAGCCTCGACGACCGCACCAACGGACCCGGCGGCGACGACATGTCGTGGATCCTGCCGCACGCGGTCACCGACACCACCGCCGTCCTCGGACGCAAGAAATTACGTGGGCTTCGGCGGTTACTGGCCTACCGTCGCGGCCGACGACAACGCCGAACCTCGCGATCGGGCGTTCGCCCAGTGGTTCGACGCGGTGGAGAAGGTAGTCGTCTCCACCACCCTGCAGGAGACGCCCTGGTCAAACTCCCGCCGCGTCCCCGACCCGGTGCAGGCGGTGCGACAGCTCCGCACCGAACCTGGCGGTGACATCATCGTGATGTCCAGCACTAGCCTCATCCGCGCCCTGCTGGCCGCCGGCGAGATCGACCGGTTGACCCTCAACCTCGCCCCCACCATCGTCGGCGGTGGCGTCTGCCTCTTCGACGACGACGTACCCAGCTCCTCGTGGACCCTCACCAGCGCCGACCGCAGCGACACCGGCGCCCTTTACCTCACCTACGACGCAGCCAACCCGCGCACCTCCGAAGCCGACTGACCGTGCCCCGCTGGTCCCACGGGCTGCGCTGACCGGCCAAGGCGCAGGGCACCGCCCAGTCCTGGTCGGCGGCCGCATCTGGGTCGGGCGCAGCCGCCGCAGGGTCTCGCTGCGATCCGGGCAGCACACGGTACGAGCAGCAGCGCCCGCCGCTGCGGTCGGCCGGAGCTGAACCAGCCGGACCCACCTAAGACAGCTGTCCGCACCACTACCAACATTCATCTCCACCAGCAGCAGACCAGGAGGGCAGTTTCAACCATGGGTACCGTGATTGCGCACATGTCGATGTCGTTGGACGGCTTCGTCGAGGACGCCAGCGGCAGCGCGCTGCCGCTGTTTCAGTGGATGACCAGCGGAGACCACAGCGTTGACGTGCCCGGTGACGACCGCACCTTCCGGGTGTCGAAAGCCACCGCCGGCCAGATGCAGGAGACCTGGGCCGGCCTGGGTGCGCTGGTGTGTGGGCGGCGCCTGTTCGACCTGACCCACGGCCGGAGCGGCAACCACCCCACCGGGGTCCCAGTCTTTGTGGTCACCCACACCGCCCCCACCGACTGGGCCCACCCCGACGCCCCGTTCACCTTCGTCACCGATGGCGTGGCCAGCGCGCTTCGCCAAGCGCAGCAGGTAGCCAGGGCACGCACGGTCGCCATTGCCACCCCCGACATCACCCGACAGTGCCTCGACCTCGGCCTGCTGGACGGCATCTCGGTCGATCTGGTTCCGCTGCTGCTGGGCGGCGGAACCCCGTTCTTCGCCGGCCTGACCGACATCGCCGTGCAGTTGGGCAGCCCCACCGTCGTGGAGGGCACCGGCGTCACCCATCTGACCCACCGGGTCGTCAGGCCGGAGCAGTCATGACCACCGACGACACGGGCACCGCCGACAGCACAGGCACCCATCCCGCGGCCGCCCACCCCACGAACGCCCATCACACCGCCGACGTCGCCTTCGCCGAGCGGACCGAACGGTACCGGCACGAGCTGCGGGTGCACTGCTACCGGATGCTCGGTTCTTACACTGACGCCGAGGACCTCGTGCAAGAGACCCTGCTGCGGGCCTGGCGGCGCCGCAGCGACCTCACCGACGGCGACCATCTGCGCGCCTGGCTGTACAAGATCGCCACCAACGCCTGCCTCGATCACATCAAGGCTACCCACCGACGGGTGCCGTCACTGTCGTCGTTTCGCGACGTGCCGTGGCTGGAGCCCTACCCCGACCGGCTCCTCGACCAGGCCGGCCCGGCCAGCCGCGGGCCCGCCGCTCGTGCGGTGGAGCGGGAGACCATCCAGCTCACCTTCTTGGCCATCATGCAGCTGCTGCCACCCCGACAGCGAGCCGTCATCATCCTCCGCGACGTGTTGGACTGGCCCGTCGCGGACGTCGCCGAGCAGCTCGACCTCAGCGTGGCCGCCGTGAACAGCGCGCTGCAGCGCGGCCGCGCCACCCTCCGTAGCCAACGCCCCACCGCCGCCCGCGACACCTGGGCTTCGGCCACCGCGAGCCTGACGAGCCGCGACGAGCGGGCCGTCCTCGACGCCTACATCGCCGCCTACGAAGCCGGCGACGACGACACCACTTTCGCTCTCGTCGCCGACGACATCCGCGTCACGATGCCGCCCGCCCCGTACCTGTTCGAAGGCCACGACGCGATCAGGCAGCTGGCCGCGCGAGCCAAGACCACCGGCCTGTGGCGGCTGCTGCCCACCCGCGCCAACCGGCAGCCCGCCGCCGCGTGCTATCTCCAAGACCCCGACACCGGCGAGTACCGGGCCTTCAAAATCGACGTCCTTCAGGTGGTCGACGGCCTGATCACCGAGATCACCACCTTCGGGGCACGGTTGTTCCCCGCCTTCGACCTGCCCGAGGTGCTGTCGTGACCACTCGGATCGAGCGAACCGTCTACGAGGTGCCAGCCGCGGCGGCTACGCCCTGCGACTCCTGGGACGGCCGACTCGTGATCGTCGAACGGGGCCCCGTCGAGCTCGTCAGCCGGCACGGCGCCCGCCTCACTCTGCACACCGGCGACATGTTCAGCACCGCCTGCACCGGCCAAGTCACCATCTGCAGCACCGGTGGCGCCGCGGCCGTCGTCACCACCGTGCACCGGGTCGCCGACCCATCGACCGAACCGGCACCCCACCACCCGGACTCGGTCGACGGGCCGACCGTTGACCGGCCTCACCGCGCGAGGCTTCGTCGCCGAGCTCGACGATGGGCTCGGCGCGATGGCGTTGCAACCGATCGGCTCCCTGCCCGTCTGGTGTTCGCCCTGGCCAAGCGTTCCCTCGACATGGGAACGCCGCACCGCGATCACCGCCACCTGGTGCCACGGTCACGCCACCGCCCTCGTCGGCTACGCCCGCAAGCGCCCCTGAGCGCCGGCCACCCGCTTCCCTGGCACCTTCATCCTCATCACCTGCCCAACCGCTTGGCTCACGCCGCGGCTAGCTCTAGTGATGTCACGCCGCCGTGTTCGGAGCTTCGGAATGTGGCGCGCCAGCGCGCTTCGTGAGGTGGGCGGGAGCCTGGCAGCTGCTCGATCGCGGGCGCGCCTCCATCTCGTCCCTACGCAGCGGCCGTGGGCCGTTGGGGTCTGGGGCCAGGAGAAGCGGCGGGGGATGAGACGGGGGTTCTGGTTTCGGCCGAACCTGTGGTTAACAACCTGTTGCTGGCAGGTGGACGCCAGATCGGGTGGCGTCCGCCGTCTCACTACTTTGATGTCGTTTCCTCGGGCCGGCGTCTCGAAGTGTTCGATTTCGGGGACAAAATCCTCGTCCCTTCGCCGTCACCGTAAGCAGACCCTGTGCGGAACGCACCCGGTGGCCGATGGGACGCACACCGCAGCGCGATGGTGCACCGGTGCTGTCAGCGCGCGAGCCGGCTGGCCAGTATCGGCTGCCCTGGACCGGTCAGCTCCCCGACGGCACTCTGCCGACCGGCGACCGCCATCAGCACGGCTTCCGCCGGTCCGGTGATTTCGGGTCCCGTGCCGTGACTCCAGTCCAGGTCTGTCGGTCTCAGGCGTACGCCGCGGGACAGGTGCCACCCCGGAAGCTCGGGACTGCGGACGCTGGCGCCGAGGACGCTGCGCAGCCGTTCGGCCGGGATCTGGCGTGGCATACCTAGCGGGCGACGGATGTCTTGATGGTGGATGGTGACGTCGAGCAAGGCGAGGCGGCCACCGAGGGTTGTGGCCAGTCCCTGTGGCCGAAGATGAGCGCGCAGTCTGTCGAGGAGTTGTTCGGTGCTGAGTGATGCGAGTTCGTCAACGCCGACCTGGTTGATGTGGACGAATCGAGCGCGGATGGCGCGGCGAAGCATGCCGAGCAGACTGACGCCGTCGAAGCTCATCACGTGAGCGACCACGTCGCGTACGCGCCAGCGCTCACACAGCGATGGCGACTCCCACTGGTCGAGCGTCAGAGTCGCAAGGAAGTCGGCTAGGTCCATCCGCTCGGCCGTGGCCATCTCGAGCTCGTTCACCCACCACCTCCCAAGCTTGAGAGCCTGGCAGAAGTCTGCCGCCTGGTCGAGTCGTTGGTCCACAGAGGTCAATACACGGCTGCTGGTATAGCCAAAATCGTCGGCGTCACCAGACCTTGCTGGCTGATCTGGTTGATCTGCGACGTGTGCGGCTCCGACGACGATCTCAGCGCCTGCGGCGTTCACTCAACTCAATGTAGATGCCTTTCTCCTCGATTGCGCAGCAAGAATGACCGTTGCACGTCCGCCCTGCGGATATGCGCTTCGCTCGTCTCGCCCCAACTGCGGTGTGGTCAAGGCCGTTGCCGTGGGACCGCCCCGACTGATGCCGGTGACCGGGGGGCACGGCGGTCGCGAGCCGGCGTCGTAGTCGCCACCTCTCCAAGGCTGACTGTTCGAATCTCGCGGGCCCGTGCGGCAACTTACTGAGAAGCTGCAGCACAACAACGACAAGAAAGAGCGAGAAAGTGACAGGTCGGGCGAGAACCTACAACGACGACACACCAGGCGGGCGGGCGCTGTAGATTCTCGCCAGATCTGTCGTCGGTGATATGCCGCTGACTAGGTGAAAGACAAGTTGCGCGGCGGCCTCCGATTCTCACTATTTTGTCAATTCCATTGGGTTTGCCGCCGAAGGGTGTTCGATTCGGGAGCTCTGACCGGAACCGGTCAGGACCGCCGCGGCCGTCCGGTAGGGGACCGTCCAGCGAGAACGCTTCGTCACCGTGGGGAAGAGGGTTACGGGGTCAGAAAGTTGGGACTCCCTCGAGGGCAGCCGTGACGGCACTCTCGACGTGCAGCCGGGTCGTGGGATACACCGGCACCGGGCTGTCCTCGGCGCTGACGAGCAGCTCGATCTCTGTGCACCCGAGGACTATTCCGTTCGCGCCTGCCGCGACCAGTCGTTCGATCACCCCGCGGTAGGCCTGTCGGGAAGCCTCGTTGACCACTCCGAGACACAGCTCGTCGTAGATCACTTCGTGCACCACCGCTCGATCCTCGGCGTCTGGGACGAGAACGTCCAGGCCGTGGCCGGCGAGCCGGTCACGGTAGAAGTCCTGCTCCATGGTGAACGCGGTTCCGAGCAGACCCACCGTGCCCAACCCGTCCCGACGGACCGCCGCGGCGGTGGCGTCAGCCAGGTGCAGCAGCGGAATCGATACCGAGGCCTGGACCTGGTCGGCGACCTTGTGCATCGTGTTGGTGCACAGGAGAAGCATCTCGGCGCCGGCAGCTTCAACCCCGCGAGCGACCTCGGCAAGCAGTTGCCCAGCGTCTTCCCACAGCCCGGCGACTTGCAGTCGTTCGACCTCGGCAAAGTCCACCGAAGCGAGGACGAGGCGGGCGGAGTGCAAGCCGCCGAGCCGCTCGCGCACCAGCTGATTGGCCAGTCTGTAGTACTCGGCGCTGGACTCCCAGCTCATCCCGCCCAGCAACCCGATTATTCGGGGCCTCTGCGCGGTCGTCACTGCCGTAGTCTGCCAGCCAGGCGGAACTTGGCCGTCTCCTCAGCCGACCGGCGTGGGGAGCCCCATGCGGAGCCGCAGGTTAATGCCGACGATCTGGCGTGGCGCGTCGGTGGCCGCGATACACGTGCGAGCGGCGAGGCGGTCACGGTCGCGAGGTCGAGGGCGCGCTGGTCGGGACGCGGGTGCATGGGACGGCAGCGGCTTGCTCGGCCTGCACGGTGCATGGTTCTGTCATCGTAGGTCTCGGCTCGTCGGTCGAACTCCGCGCCGACCCAGCGCGGCCACGGGCGCTGACCGCTTACCGCAGGCAGCGTGCTGGAACAGGCTTCTCTGCCTGCCGGGCCTTCACCTTGGCCACACGTGGGTCAGGCTCTTGCGAAGCTCAGCCAGCGCTTCGGTTCCCAGGCGACCGGCCAGGTCCTGTTCAAGGTCACGGAGGATGCTCGAGGCGGTGTCTCGACGCTGGCGGCCTGCGGTGGTGAGCTCGATCAGGGTGCTGCGCGGGAACCCCGGACCGGGCGTACTGGTCAGAAGTCCTTCGCCGACGAGCTGGGTGACGGCGCGATGCATGGTCTGGCGGGTGACGCCAGCGCGGCGGGCGAGTTCGGCGATGCTCAGTGATGTGCCCCGGTCAAAGTAGGCGAGCACGTTCGTGTGGGCCGGCGTGATGTTGTCCACGCCCGCGGCGGCGAGGCGCTCCAAGAGCTCGTCGGAGAACCACCGGACACCTCGCTGCAGGAGTGCGAGCAGTGGCGGGTTCACGTTGACGTGGTCGGCATCGCTCATGATTGCGGGCCTCCTGTTGGGGATGTACTCTCTGTGTCAGTAATGCTTACACAGAAGGAGCTCGATCTGCATGCCAAATTATGACGTCGATGTCCTCGTCGCAGGAGCCGGTCCGGTCGGGCTCATGGCGGCGTTGCAACTGGCTCGGTCGGGGGTGTCGGTGCGTCTGGTGGACGCCGCGGCTGGCCCGGCGACGACCAGCCGCGCGCTCGGGTCGCACGCGCGCAGCCAGGAGATCTACGACCAACTCGGGATCCTCGGCGACATCTCTCCGCACGGCACCCGGGTCAACGCCTTCATCCGTCACCACGGCGACCGGGCGGCCCGGGTCGACTTCGACTTCGACGGGCTGCCGACCCGGTTCCCGTTCATGTTCGACATCGACCAGGTGGTCATCGAGCGCGTGCTGCGCGGCCACGCCGCCGTGGCCGGGGTCGGTGTGGAGTGGAGCACGAAGCTGCAGTCGTTCCAGCACGACGACGACGCCGTCACGGCTCTGCTGAGTCGCGGGGAAGGCGCCTACGCCACGCAGGAGACTGTGCGGGCCCGGTACCTGTGGGGCTGCGACGGCGGGCACTCGACGGTCCGCAAGACCCTCGAGCTCCCCCTGGTCGGCGAAGCCGCCCACACCTGGCTGATCGCCGACGCAGTCGTGCACACCGACCTGGAGCGCGACGGCGTGCACTGGCTGTTTCCCGGCGGTGGCGCCCTGATGGTGTTCCCGTTCCCGGACCCGCACAAGTGGCGGCTGCTGGACACGACCGGCGACGGCGACGCCGCGGACGCCGAGCAGATCGCCCGCCAGTTCAGCACCAAGCTGTCGCGTGCCCTGGACTGTGACACCGTCGTCGAGACTCCCAGCTGGGTGTCGAAGTTCACCATCCAGCAGCGGGCGGTTCCCATGATGCACGTCGGGCGCTGCTTCGTCTCCGGCGACGCCGCCCACATCCACTCCCCGGCGTCGGGTCAGGGCTTGAACACCGGCGTCCAGGACGCGTACAACCTGGCGTGGAAGCTCGCCATGGTCGTCCACGGCCACGCCGACGCCGCGCTGCTCGACACCTACGACGTCGAACGCGTTCCGATCGGCCAGGCGCTGCTCGCCTCCACCGGCGAGGTGATGAGCACGGCCATGATCGACACCTCCACCACTGACACCCAGGACGAGGACAGCGCCTTTGCCCGCCAGCTCATCCGCACCATGTCGGCACTGACCATCGCCTACCCCGACAGCCCGCTCACGCTGCCCGGCGACGAGACGGATGCAGGTCCGCGACCTGGCCAGCGTCTCACCCAGGTCTCCGCGGCCGACGCCCAGTCACCCGGCTGGACGGCCCTCCGTGCCGCGCTTCGGACCCCGACCTGGCACCTGCTGGACTTTGCGGGGGACCAGGCGTCAGCCCGGAGCGACCGAGTCAGTGCCGACAGCGGCTCGCTGCCGCCCTGGTTGGACACGGTGACGATCAGGCGGGAGCGGCCAAGCGACGAGCGCGGGGTGTGGGATCCCGACAGCCGGGTGCACGACACCCTCGGCGCGGCCGAGGGGGACTGGATCCTTGTACGCCCCGATGGCTACCTCAGCGCCCGCGGCACCGGCGACACCCGAATCTACGGTGCCCTGGACAAGCTGGGCGACCTGCACGTCCGAGAGTCAGCACCGGCATGATCGCCCGAGCACCGGACCTTCAGCCATCCAGCATCGACGCCGAGGACATACCGCGTCCCCGCGCCCTCAACTTCCGGATGGTCGCACTCGCCCCCGTTGTGCTGTTCCTGCCCACCCTGGTGGCCTTCGCCGTGTCGAAGCCTGGCGTCGTGTGGCCCGAGTACAACGGAGTCTTCTTCCACCTCGCCATGCTGCTGGTCATCGCCCGCCTGAAAGCACCGGAGTGGGCCCGCGCCGCCGGCTACGGCTGGATCACCCTCGACGTGCTCACCGGGATCCTGGCGATCAACGGGCTCCCCTACGACCTCACCTGGCCAATCCGGATGGGCGGCCACGTCCTCGCCGGTGTGTGGCTGGTGGTCAGCTCGCTGTCGAACGCGCGCTGGCCCGTCCGACTCGTCGGGGTCTTCACCGGGGTCCTGCTCGGCGGCTACTCCATCGTCGGCAACGTCTTGCCCCTCGCCGTCATCTACCCCAGCTCGATCACGCTGGTGGTCTGGCTCGTCCTCCTCGCCGTCTCGGTCCGACCAGACGCTCAACCAGAACCCTCGACCTCGACGCCGGACCGGCAGGAGGCGGCACCTGCACAGTGACGCAGCGGTCGTGACGACCCGAGGACGAGATCAGCACGCCTCTGCACGCTTGCCACGACTACGTCGCAGACCTTGACCGTCAGGTCCGCGCGTCCATAGCGCTTACCAGTACGTCCAGCCGTCGCGTCGATCGAAAGGAACGATCATCAGGTGGGTATACGGCGACCCGAGCCCGGGGTCGTGCGAGGCCGCCTCCAGGCTGGCTAATTGATTCTCGGAGTCTGACGCGACAACTTAGCGAGAAGCCGACAGCCCGCCGACAAGAAAGTGACAAGTCGGACAAGAAGATACGGATCGCCCGACGTGCTGCCGGGAAAGGGAATAGCCGCGAGGAGCCCGAAGTTGAGTCCGTAACGCTCAACTTTACTTGCCGACTCCCGCGGGGTGCGGCATAGTTGAGCCGAGGACACTCAACTTCTTGCGAGGAAGCATGGACACGAACAAGCTCACCACGAAGAGTCGCGATGCGGTCTCGACCGCGCTCCGCCTGGCTCTGACCAACGGCAACCCCTACGTCGAACCGACTCACCTATTGCACGCGCTGCTGCTGGTGCCGGGCAACACCGTAGCGCCGCTGATCGCTGCCGTCGGCGCCGACCCGGCGGTGGTCGACGCCGCCGCCCAGGGGGCGATCAGCAAGCTGCCCGCCGCCAGTGGCGCCTCGGTGGCGCAGCCGCAGCTGTCCGCCGGATTTGCCCGGGTGCTGGCCGAGGCGGAGAGTCGGGCGGAGGGTCTGGGTGACTCCTACGTCGCCACCGAACACCTGCTGATCGCCATGGCCACCGTCGCCTCGGACGCGCAGAAGGTGCTGCGCGACCTGAAGGTCAAGGCCGACGACCTGACCCGCGCGTTCAACCAGCTGCGCGGCAGCAAGCGGGTCACCAGTGCCGAGGCCGAAGGCACCGAGTCCGCCCTGGACCAGTACGGCGTTGACCTCACCGCCAGCGCCCGGGCCGGCCAGCTCGACCCGGTGATCGGCCGGGACACCGAGATCCGCCGGGTCGTTCAGGTGCTGGCCCGGCGGACCAAGAACAATCCGGTGCTGATCGGGGAACCCGGGGTGGGCAAGACCGCGGTGGTTGAGGGGTTGGCCCAGCGGTTGGTCGCCGGTGACGTGCCGGACTCGCTGAAGGGACGCCGGCTGGTCTCGCTCGACCTGAGCGCGATGGTCGCCGGGGCGAAGTATCGCGGCGAGTTCGAGGAACGGCTCAAGGCCGTGCTGACCGAGATCCGCGACGCCGAGGGCCAGGTCGTCACCTTCATCGACGAGTTGCACACCGTGGTCGGAGCGGGAGCATCCGGGGACTCCTCGATGGACGCCGGCAACATGCTCAAGCCGATGCTGGCCCGCGGTGAGCTGCGGATGATCGGTGCTACCACCCTGGACGAGTACCGCGAGCGGATCGAGAAGGACCCGGCGCTGGAGCGGCGCTTCCAGCAGGTCTACGTCGGCGAGCCCAGCGTGGAGGACACCGTGGCCATCCTGCGCGGGCTGCGCGAGCGCTACGAGGCCCACCACAAGGTGGCGATTACTGACGCGGCCCTGGTCGCGGCGGCGAGCCTGTCCAACCGCTACATCACCTCCCGCCAGCTGCCGGACAAGGCGATCGACCTGATCGACGAATCCGCCTCCCGGCTGCGGATGGAGATCGACTCCTCGCCGGAGGAGATCGATCAGCTCCGCCGTACGGTCGATCGGATGATCATGCAGCAGATGGCGCTGGAGAAGGAGAGCGACCCGGGCAGTCGCGAACGGTTGACCCGGCTGCAGGCCGAGCTGGCCGACGCCCAAGAGGAGCTGCGCGGCCTGGAGGCGCGTTGGGAGGCCGAGAAGCAGGGCCTGAACGAGGTCGGTGAGCTGCGCTCGAAGATCGACGAGCTGCGGATCGCGGCCGATCGGGCGCTGCGCGAGGGGGACCTCTCCCGCGCCAGCGAGATCAACTACGGGGAGATCCCCGCGCTGCAACAGCAGCTGGCCCGGGCCGACGAAGCCGAGAGTCAGACGACGTCGATGGTCAGCGAGCAGGTCGGCGCCACCGACATCGCCGAGGTGGTGGCCAACTGGACCGGCATCCCCACCGGACGGCTGCTGCAGGGCGAGACCGAGAAGCTGCTCACCATGGAGGACCACCTGGGCGAGCGGCTGATCGGCCAGCGGCCGGCGGTCCGAGCGGTCTCGGATGCCGTTCGCCGCTCCCGGGCCGGGATCTCCTCCCCCGACCGTCCCACCGGCTCGTTCTTGTTCCTCGGCCCGACCGGGGTGGGCAAGACCGAGCTGGCCAAGGCGCTGGCGGAGTTCTTGTTCGACGACGAGCACGCCATGATTCGGATCGACATGAGCGAGTACTCCGAGAAGCACTCGGTCTCCCGGCTGGTCGGCGCCCCTCCCGGCTACATCGGCTACGACGAGGGCGGACAGCTGACCGAGGCGGTCCGGCGGCGGCCGTACGCGGTGGTGCTGCTGGACGAGGTGGAGAAGGCCCACAGCGAGGTGTTCGACATCTTGTTGCAGGTGCTCGACGACGGCCGGTTGACCGACGGCCAGGGTCGTACGGTCGACTTCCGCAACGTGATCATGATCCTCACCTCCAATTTGGGTTCGCAGTTCCTGGCCGATCAGAAGCTGGACGCCAAGCTCAAGCACGACGCGGTGATGGGCGTGGTCCGGCAGTCGTTCAAGCCGGAGTTCTTGAACCGGCTGGACGAGGTCGTGCTGTTCGACGCTCTGGGAACCGCCGAGCTGTCTCGGATCGTGGAGATCAACCTGTCCCGGCTGAACCAGCGGCTGGCCGAGCGGCGGATCAGCGTCGATTCGACCCAGGCGGCCCGGGACTGGCTGGCGCTGACCGGCTTCGACCCGGTCTACGGCGCCCGGCCGCTGCGGCGGCTGATCCAGACCACGATCGAGGACCAGCTCGCCCGTCGGGTGCTGTCAGGTGAGGTGCTCGACGGTGACACCGTCACCTTCGACGTCGACCCCGACGGTGAGGGCCTGCGCGTGGTCAGCGAGGAGCCAGCGGCGGTCTGAGGCACCCGTCTGCTGCGAAAGTGGTCAGCGACGACCGGCGAGCGGCCCGAATCCGGGTCGTCTCCGACCACTTTCGCTTCGGACTAGGGGCAGAGGGGCAAAGTCCTGGCTCGTCGCAGGACCTATCCTGCGCCCAGGCTGACGGCACCTGACCGGGTCGGGAGGGACGGCAATGCGCTTCACTCAGCTCGTGTTGCGCGCCGGCTCCAACGAGGTGGTCCTGGTCGCCGACCCCGAACGGTCGCGCGCGTTCACGCTCCGCGTCGGGGGCACCGACCAGTCCTACGTCGACCTCGACGACCCGCTCCGGCTGGAGTTCGACTACGTCCAGCGGATCGCCGACGTGATCGAGGCGAGGTTCCCGGCCGGGCAGCGGCTGAGCAGTCTGCACGTCGGCGGGGCGGCGATGACCGTGTCGCGCTATCTCGCGGCGACCCGGCCGCACTCGGGTCAGATCGTGTTGGAGCCCGACTCGGAACTGACCGCACTCGTCCGTGAGCACCTCCCGCTGCCGGCACGCAGCGGGATCAAGGTCCGTGCCGCCGGAGGTCGTGACGGTGTTGCCGCTCTCCGCGCCGACTACGCCGACCTGGTCGTGGTGGACGCCTTCGAAGGCGCGCGGGTTCCGGCCGAGCTGGGCGCGGCGGAGTTCTTCGCCGACCTGGCCCGGGTGCTGCGGCCGGGTGGGGTGGTGACCATGAACCTCACCGACCGCGGACCACTGGCCTACGTGCGCCGAGTTTTGGCGGGCCTGCGCCGCCACTTCAGTGCCACTGCGCTGTGCGCGGAACCGAGCACCCTGAAGGGCCGCCGCTTCGGCAACGTCATCCTGATCGGTTCCGATCAGGAGCTGCCGGTGGCCGCGTTGGCCACCCGGGCCGGGTCGCCGCCCTTCCCGTACCGACTGCTCCACGGGCCGCGACTGGCTCAACTCCTCGGTGGCGCCCTCCCGTTCAGCGGTGACGACACCGACTCCTCACCACCGCCGCCGCCGGATCTGCTCGGTCGGCCCTGATCCGACGCCGCCGGCCCTACCCTGGGTGCATGAGCACGGGTGGGCCGCCGATCCCGTACGGCGCCCAGCCGCCGGGACCGCCGTACTGGGGTCCCTCGGCTCCCCCGTACCCGGGCGCTCAGCCTGGGGGCACCGGGCCCTACCCGGTGACCGACGAGCAGCTTCGCCGGCTCCCACCGCCGAGCTACCCGCCGTCGGTCTCCGTCCCAGGACCGGGAGCGGCCTCCGTCGCCGGGGTCTACGGGCGGGCCGAGCGGCCGGTGGTGATCGGGCTGGCCACGACGCTGGCGGTGACGGCGTCGTTGTTGTGGCTGGCCGGCCTCACCTTGGGCTGGGCGGTTGCCGCCGCCGCCAGCGAGGCGTTGCTCCGCAGCGGTGACACCGGCGTGACGTTCCACGTCCTCGACAGCTTTGCCGACCGGATGCTGGACGGTCTGGCCGTTCCGCTGTTGCTGTTCCCGCTGGCCTCGCTGGTCACCGGCTTTCTGCTGCTGAAGCGACGCCCCTGGACCCGCCTCGTCCACAGTGGTGTCGGCGTCCTCGCCCTGGCCTGGGCGGGCTGGTGGCTACGGCACTCGTTGCTGGAGTGGGGCAGTGTCGCCCTGTACGTGGGTGTCGCGGTCGGCGTGCTGTGGACCCCGGCGGCGAGCCGCTGGTACGCCCGCCGGTCCTGACTTGGGGAAGCCGGTCATTATTGGGGAAGATCCTGTCCGGCACACGCGCAGGATTTTCCCCAGTAACGCTCCGCCCATCAGGAGAGCCGCGCCAACCTCCGCACGGCCTCGTCCAGGACGGCGTCGGCCTTGCAGAAGGCCCACCGGACGTACGGTCGGCCCGCGTCGACCCGGTCGTAGAACACCTGGTGCGGAATGGCCACCACCCCGCAGCGCTTGGGGAGGTCCCGGCAGAAGTCCACGCCGTCGGCATAGCCGAGGGGCCTGACGTCGGTGGTCATGAAGTAGGTCCCCTCGGGCACCCACGGGTCCAGGCCGATCCCGCGCAAACCACCGGCGAGGCGGTCCCGCTTGATCTGCAGGGCCCGGGTCCAGGCCGCGACCCAGGCGTCACCCTCGGTCAACGCCCGCGCGACGGCGGGCTGGAAGGGGGCACCGGAGGCGAAGGTGAGGAACTGCTTGACCGCGTTGATCTCGGCCACCAGTTCGGCCGGACCCAACGCCCAGCCGATCTTCCAGCCGGTGACCGAGAAGGTCTTGCCAGCCGAGGAAATTCGAACGGTACGGTCGGCCATGCCCGGGAAGGTGACCAGTGGCCGGTGGTTTGCGCCGTCGAACACCAGATGCTCGTAGACCTCGTCGCAGAGCACCAGGACGTCGTGCTCGACCGCCAGCCGCGCAATCTCGGCCAGATCGGAGGCGGCCAGCACCCGCCCGGTCGGGTTGTGCGGTGAGTTGAGCAGGACCAGCTTCGTCCGGGGCGAGAAGGCCGCAGCCAACTCGGCGTGGTCGAGGGCGAAGTCGGGTCCGAAGAGGCCGACCCCGCGAAGCACTCCGCCGGCCAGATCGACCGAGGCGGCGTAGGAGTCGTAGAAGGGTTCCAGCGCCACCACCTCCTCGCCCGGGTCGACGAAGGCCAAGATGGCCGCCGCCAATGCTTCGGTCGCCCCGGTCGTGACCAGCACCTCGGTATCAGGGTCGTAGTGCAGGTCGTAGCGGCGTCGGCTGTGGTCGCAGATGGCGGCTCGCAATGGCTCGATTCCCCGCCCGGGCGGGTACTGGTTCTGTCCGGCGGCGATCGCGCGTTGCGCCTGTTCCAGAACGAACGGCGGACCGTCGCTGTCGGGAAATCCCTGCCCGAGGTTGACGGAGTCGGTGGCCACGGCCAGGGCTGACATCTCGGCGAAGATGGTCGTGCTCGAGGAGCGCACGCGCTCCGCCTTCCACGGTGAGGCCACGGGCCCGAGCGTAACGGGGTGTGCCGGGGACCAGCCGCCCCGCGCTCGGCTGGTCTCCCCGGCGGTCCCGGGGCCCGGCACACAGCCGACCCGCATGACGGCTGGTTCCGGACACTCGAGGGATGTGGTCCGCCGACCCGGACGCAGCCTCAGTGCTGGGTAAACAGCAGCGAGGGAGGCGTCGCAGAAGTCGGCAGGACGCTGCCGCGCGGCTAATCAGCCGCGGTCGAACAGGGGGAGCTCAGTCGGGCGCGAAGCCAGGCTGACGGGTCAGCTGAAGAACGCTGCCCAAGGCGCTGCCGACCGTACGCATCCCGCTCGTCTGCACCTGGTGGTGACCGCCAGTGTCGTGCAGACCGAGCAGGCTCATGCTGCAACCGCCACCGGAGGCGACGCCGGAAGCACCGGCCTTGTTAGCGTCACTCGACGATCCGTGTCCCATCGGGGAGCCGCCCTGAAGGCCGAGACCCACCGCCGCCGCAGTGTCGGGGTAGGCGGGCGCGATCGAGCGGACAGAGCTGTTCACGTCGACGGCCGGTCCAGTTGTCGGACCGGGAACCGGGGCCGCACACGTTTGTCCACCGACGGAATCGGTCGGGGTAGTGAAGAGCCTGACCGTAGGCGCGGTCGATGTCGATCGTGACGAGGCCGGCGCGGCCGTCGCCGGCTGGGCCTTCGTGGCGGACTGTTCGATCGGGGCGGGTACGCCCGGCTCCGGTGTGGTCGGCAGTTCGGCCGCGACCGAAGGGGTGATCGGCCCTGATTGGGAACCGGCAGGAGTCACCGGAGCGGGGCCTGAATTCGACGAATTAGGATCCGACGACGCGGGGCCGGCTGGTGGGATGGGGTCGGACGGGGTCGACGGGGAGGCCGGGTCTGGCGATACGGCGGGTGGTGCGGGGTCGATGGGTGGTGCGGGGTCGACGGGTGGTGCGGGGTCGATGGGTGGTGCGGGGTCGACGGGTGGTGCGGGGTCGCCCGGTGGTGCGGGGTCGACGGGAGGAACGGGATCGACGGGAGGAACGGGATCTACCGGCGGTGCGGTGTCGACCGGCGGTGCGGGATCGACAGGAGGTGCGGGATCGACAGGAGGAACGGGATCTGCCGGAGGAAGGTCGGCGGGGTCGGGCGCCGAATCCGTGCCGCTGGCGGAGCCGGAGTCGAGGGGTGGAGCCACCTCGTTCGACGTGGCTGAGTCCCGGCCGGTGTGGCCTCCGGAACGGGCCGAGACCTTATGGTGGGCCTGCTCCTGTGACCCTCCCGCCCGGCGATGGCCCTTCTCTGGCTGGGCCGTGTTGCCGGCCGACGACGCGGGACCGGTCGCCTTGGCGTGGTGGACCATCGCCCCCCTGGTCGGGACCGACCTCTTGGCGGCGGTGTGGGTGGCGGTGGTGTGCTTGGTCGCGGCGTTTTTGACCGCCGCGTTTTTGACCGCCGCGTTTTTGACCGCCGCGTTTTTGACCGCCGCGTTTTTGACCGCCGCGTTTTTGACCGCCGCGTTTTTGACCGCCGCGTTTTTGACGAGGGTGTACTTGACCACGGTGTTTTGGACGGGGGCCTTCACCCTGCGGCCAGCCATGTGGCTCACCGCAGCCGGCACCTGCGTCTTGGCGGAGGTGCTCGTTCGCGCCCCCGACGTCGACCCCAGGCCCAACTGGGCAGTCGACGACTGGGTGGCCGACAGTTCAGTGGTGGACGACTTCACAGTGGACGATGCGGCGGTGGACGATGCGGCGGTGGACGACCCCACAGTTGACGACGCGGCGGTGGACGACCCCACAGTTGACGAAGCAACAGCGGACGACTGCACAGCATCGCCAGCGCCGGGTACCAGTCCGGTGTCGGCCTGCGCGCCCGTCGTGGACAGGACGACCGCGGCGACGGTACCCACCAGGGCCAGGACCACCCGTACCGACCACCGCAGGGCAGCCCGATCAGCGGCCGCGAGGTGCTGCTCACCTGGCCGGGCTCCGCTGTCGGAGATCCGCGAGATCGTGATGGCGACACTAAACCACTGGATGGGGTCCGACCGCCAGCAGATCGCTCGAATCGATATCCAAGCGATGTCACGGAGCCGGCGGTCAGGGCTCGCCGGCCATCGACAGCAAGGCACACTATTGGGGTGTCGGACATCCGAACCCGCCGCCGCGCCCGCCCGTCGACCGTCGTGGGCGTGCTGCTGCTGTGCCTGGGGCTGGGTTGTCTGGGCTGGCTGGGATATCAGTACTTCGGCAGCAACGTCATCTCGGCGCGCGCCTTCGACGATGAACGACAGCAGTTGCGCGGTCGGTGGTCGAACCCGTCGAACTCGGCGCGGTCGGCCTCACGAGGTCAGTCGGAACCGGCAGGATCAGGAAGAAGCGGATCGCCGACCGCCCCAGGCGACGCGATCGCCCTGCTCCGGATCCCCGCGTTCGGCTCCGGCTACGAGGTCCCCATCCTCAACGGCACCGATGCGTCCTTCCTCGCCCGCGGGGTCGGTCACTACGCGGGAAGCGCCGCCCCGGGAGCCGTCGGGAACTTCGCGCTGGCCGGGCATCGCGTCACTCACGGTGAACCGTTCGCCGCCCTGCTCAACCTCAAGCCCGGCGACGAGGTCGTCGTGGAGACGCAGACAGCGGTCTACACCTATGTTCTGGACACGTCCCCGGGGGCTTTGACCGTCTCCGAGGACGCCGGCTGGGTGCTCGACCCGGTCCCCGGGCATCCCCGGGAGCGGCCGCGACGTGCGCTGATCACCCTGACCACCTGCCAGGACCTGTTCCACTCTCCCGATCGTTCGATCGGTTTCGGTCACCTACAAAGCACCACGAACAAATAATCGTCAAGGCGCGGAGACAGCGGCGTTAGGTTGGTCAGATGAGCAGTCCCGACCGCCCCGAGGCCGCCGACCTCAAGTTCGTGATCGAGCAGACTCAGGTCTTGGCCGTCGTCCACGGCCGGGTCACCTTGTCCTCGGGCCGGGAGGCCGACTACTACGTCGACATGCGCCGGGTGACCCTGGACGGGGCGGCTGCCCCGGCGATCGGCCGGGTGATGCGGGCGCTGGTGGCGGACTGGAACATCGACGCCGTCGGCGGGCTGACGTTGGGCGCCGACCCTGTCGCCACCGCGATGCTGCACGCAGCCGCCGCGGCGGGGGACCGGCTGGACGCGTTCGTGGTCCGCAAGGCGGAGAAGGCACACGGGCTGCAGCGCCGGATCGAGGGCACACCGGTCTCCGGCCGCTCCGTGGTGGTCGTGGAGGACACCAGCACCACCGGCGCTTCGGCGCTGACGGCGGTCGCGGCGCTGCGGGAGGCGGGCGCCCGGATCCTCGGTGTGGCCGTCGTGGTGGACCGCGGCACCGGGGCTCGACAGCGGATCGAGGCCGCTGGCCTGCCCTACCGTTTCGCGGTCTCAGCCGCTGACCTCGGGCTCGGCTGAGCCGGCGCGGGCAGCAAGGCCCAGCCCAGGTACTAGCCTGAGGCTCCACCGAAGTCTGCGGAGGGAAGCTCATGACCGCCCCCATCGTCGTGATCATCGTCATCTTGCTGATCGTGGTGATCATCGCCTTGATGGCGATGAGTTCCTACAACGGCTTCGTCAAGTCACGCAACATGATCCAGGAGTCGTGGCGCCAGATCGACGTCGAGCTGAACCGTCGCTACGAGTTGCTACCCAACCTGGTCGAGACCGTACGGGGCTACGCCGCCCACGAGCGAAACACCTTGGAGGACATCACCCGGCTCCGGGGACAGGCCCAGCAGATCGCGTCCGCCGACGGCGCCCTGCCCAGCCAGGCGCGTTCGGACGTGGAGCAGGCCATTTCGGGTGCGGTACACAACCTGATCGTCAGCGTCGAGGCCTATCCCGACCTCAAGAGCAACCAGAACTTCCTCGAGCTGCAACGCCAGCTCACCGAGACCGAAGACCGGATCGCCGCCGGCCGCCGCTTCTACAACGCCAACGTGCGGGTCTACAACACCCGAGTCGAGTCGGTCCCCAGCAATCTCGTCGCCAACGTGTTCAAGTTCGCCAAGGCGACGTACTTCGAGGTCAACGACCCGAGCGTCCGGCAGGCACCGAACGTGAACTTCGGCGAGATCGCCTACCGCGGCGACCAGTCGGCGCAGTCGGGTCAACTCCCTCCGCAGCAGTCGAGTGCGCCGATCGAGTCCGGCCGGGATGGCTCCGCCGCCCCGCAGCCGTCCCCCGGCGGTTATCAGGTGCCGCAGGGTCAGGGCGGGTCACCGGCGGCCCCATCCGGGCCGGCTGAGAACCAGCCGCCGCGCACCTGAGCCGGGCGCTCAGCTCACCGGGGACACCTTTTCGCCGACACCGCTGGGGCGACAGGGTCAGACGACGCGACGGGCCGCGATAGCGTCGCGGGCATGGCGGACATGACTTATCAGCAGCTCGGCTCGTCCGGACTCACCGTCTCGGTAGTGGGGCTCGGTTGTAACAACTTCGGCTCCCGGATGCCGGATGAGGACGTCGACGAAGTGGTCCACGCCGCAATCGACGCCGGTATCAGTCTGTTCGACACCGCCGACATCTACGGCCACGCCGGCGGCTCGGAGACGCTGCTGGGCCGGGCGCTCGGCACCCGCCGGTCCGAGGTCGTCGTGGCCACCAAGTTCGGGATGGACATGCAGGGGGCCAACGGCCCGGATTGGGGGGCCCGCGGCTCAAGGCGCTACGTCCGGTTGGCGGTGGAAGCCAGCCTGCGCCGGCTCGGCACCGACTGGATCGACCTTTATCAGCTGCACGAACCCGACCCGCACACCCCGATCCAGGAGACCCTGGCCGCGTTGACCGAGCTGGTGCGCGAGGGCAAGGTGCGCTACCTGGGCTCGTCCAACTTGACCGGCTGGCAGGTGGTCGACGCCGACTGGACGGCCCGGGCCGGCGGTTACGAGGCGTTCGTCTCGGGACAGAACGAGTACTCCTGGCTGGCCCGTGGGGCCGAGGCCGAATTGGTGCCTGCCCTGGCCCACACCGGACAGAGCCTGCTGCCCTACTTCCCGCTGGCGCGGGGGCTGCTGACCGGAAAGTACCGGCGCAACCAACCTGCTCCCGCCGGGAGTCGGCTGGCCCAGCAGTCACCCGTGCTCGAGCGGGCCGACTTCGACACCATCGAGGCGATCGGCGCGTTCGCCCAGCAGCGCGGTCTGAGCATGCTCCAGGTCGCCGTCGGGGGACTGGCCGCGATGCCCACCGTGGGTTCGGTGATCGCCGGGGCGACATCGGTAGACCAGGTTTTGGGCAACGTCGCCGCCGGCTCGTGGCAGCCGAGTGCAGCCGAGCTGAACGAGCTGATCTCGATCACCGGCTGACCCGACCCGTCGGGGTGGATGGGCTTCAGTCGGCAGAACTCGCCGTCGGAGCCACGGGGACGTCGGTCTCGTGCGCGGCCCGGCGACGGTGCAGCAGATACTCCACCGCCATCGGAATCAGCGAGACCAGCACGATCAGCACGAGGACGGCGTCGATGTTGTCTTTGATGAAGCCGACCTGACCGAGGAAGTAGCCGAGGACGGTCACCCCGCACGCCCACAGCACCCCGCCGATCGCGGTGTAGCCGATGAACCGGCGAAAGTCCATCTTGGCCACCCCGGCGACCAGGGTGACGAAGGTCCGGACGATCGGGACGAAGCGCGCCAGGATCAGCGCCCGGTTGCCGTACCGGTCGAAGAAGATCTGGGTCTTGGCCACGTACTTCGGGTTCAGGACGCGGCCGACCAGCCCGGTGCGCGGCTTGAACAGCGGCGGTCCGATCAGCCGGCCGAGCCAGTAACCCGACACGTTCCCGGCCACGGCAGCGAGGGTGAGCACCGTGCAGACGAAGATCATCGAATGGTTGATCACGCCGGCGGCGGTCAGCAGGCCCACGGTGAACAGCAGCGAGTCTCCGGGCAGGATGGCGAACAGCCCGCACTCGGCGAACAGGACGAACGCGACCCCCCACAGGGCGTACGGGCCGAAGAACTGCACGATCTGCTCCGGGTCCATCCAGGAGGGGAGCAGCATCGGCACCAGCGTCCACATCACCGCGCCGAGACTACCGTCGGTGGGTGTGAATGAGCTGAACGACGACGCGGCCCCCGCTGATGACGGTGACCGGCCCGGCGTCGGTCCGCGCCCGCGGCCCTGGCCGGTCGATCCGCGACTGGATCCCGAGCTGCTGGCCCAAGGAGACCGGCGCAACGTCGTCGACCGCTACCGCTACTGGCGGGTGGAGGCGATCGTGGCCGACCTGGAGGGCGTCCGGGCCCCGCTGCAGGTGGCGATCCAGAACTGGGAACACGACTTCAACATCGGGTCGATCGTGCGCACCGCCAACGCGTTCAACGTCGCCGCCGTGCACGTGGTGGGCCGGCGCCGCTGGAACCGCCGCGGGGCGATGGTCACCGACCGCTATCTCGACGTCCGGCACCAGGCCGGCGTCGCCGAGTTGAGCGCCGCGGTCGCAGCCTCCGGCCTGAGCCTGGTCGGGGTGGACAACCTGCCCGGGGCGACGCCGCTGGAGCACACCGAGTTGCCGGAGAGTTGCTGTTTGGTCTTCGGTTCCGAGGGGCCGGGCCTTACCGCGGAGATGGTGCAGGCCTGCGACCAGCTGGTCGCCATCACCCAGTACGGTTCCACCCGATCCCTCAACGCCGGGGCCGCCGCGGCGATCGCGATGTACCACTGGTCGCGGCGGTGGGCGAGTGCGGTGGACGCCATCCTGCCCGCCGGCCGGGCAGAATAGGGCCGTGAGCGTGCAGAGCGGGCCGATCGAGGAGCTGACGCTGCCCTACCAGCCGACCCGGCTGGCGCAGACCGTCGCGCGCCGGCGCCGCGCGATGATCGGCCGGGCGATCAGCCTGGGGATCAGTGTGCTGATCATCGGCGGTCTGATCATCTGGCGACGAGATACCGCCTCGGGCGGGTACTACGTGTTCGCGGGGGTGGTGCTGACCCTCTCGCTGATCCCGTTCGCGGTCGTGCTGATCGGGTTCCTACGCGCGCGCCGAGAGCTGCGTGCTGTGGGTAGCGGCGTCGCGGTCCGGATGGGCCGGCCCGGGGTCGTGCTCGGCGATAACTTCGCGCGGTGGGACGAGGTCGCGACCCTGGCTGTGGTGCCCGGCGGTCTGGGCCGGGCCGAACGGCTCGTTCTGACCACGACCGGCGGCAGCCGGGCGGGCGTCGCGCTGGATCAGGTCGAGGTCCATCCGGCCACCCTGGACAGCACCGCGCGGGCCTACTCCGCCGGTCGGCGCGGAGTGGACCTGAGCAAGCTGGACAACTGAGCCCGGCCTGGTCCCCCCACGCCCCCTGAGCTTGTCGAAGGGCCTCGAAGAGGTTGGCGTCTGTCGGGCCTTACGCCCCCTGAGCTTGTCGAAGGGCCTCGAAGAGGTCGGCGCCTGTCGGGCCACGTCCCCTGAGCTCGGTCGCCCCTACGCCCCCTGAGCGTGGTCGCCCTAACGCCCCCTGAGCTTGTCGAAGGGCCTCGAAGAGGTCGGCGTCTGTCGCCCCTAACGCCCCCTGAGCTTGTCGAAGGGCCTCGAAGAGGTCGGCGCCCACTCCGCTCTCGGCGAACCGAGGCCAAGAAGAACCCAACTGCCTCGGTCAGGTCGACGACGACGCCGGGCGACGTTGCGGCACGGGCACTGGTGGCCGGGTTGGAGCGGGCCACGCCGCTCAAGTCCCCCATCGGGCGCCACCCTGCTGCGGCAACCGAACGACCCGACCTCGTCCAGGGTCGGGTGAATGGTGTCGGTCGGGGTTGACGTGGCCGCCGCCGGTTCGGCCAGCCTGCACTGCAGCTGTTTCGTATCGTCACCGTCCACCGATGGCGAGCTCGCGGGTCGGCGGCCGGCGGATGGTGAGGATCGCGACGGCCAGCGCTGCGGCGAACAGTCCCGCGGCGACCGCGAAGGCGAGCCGGTACCCGGACAGGTGTGCCTGCCTGGTAGTGGCGCCGGCCGCGGCGGACGAGGCCAGGGATGCGGTGTAGAGGGTGTTCAGCAACGCCACCCCGACCGCCCCGCCGAGCTGCTGAGTGGCGTTGAGCAGAGCGCTGGCCACGCCGGCGTCAGTCGGCTCCACGCCGGTCAGGGCCACCGAGGACAACGTCGTAAAGACGAACCCGAGCCCGACGCCCATCACCAGCATCGCGGGGAAGATCCCGGACCAGTATCCGGTGGAGGAGGCCAGGGCGAGCCACGCCATCGCCAACGTGGCGGCGCCCGTGCCGGCGGTCATCAGAGGTCGTGGACCCCAGCGCGGCAGCAGCCGCGCCGCGGCGGTCGCGGTGGTCACCAGGCCGATGCTGAAGGGCAGGATCGCCAGCCCGGCCCGCACCGGGCTGAGCCGCAGGTCCACTTGCAGGTAGTAGGCCAGGAGCAGAAACATTGCGAACATCCCCGCGCTGATCAGCGCCGACGTGGCGAACGAGCCGCTGCGTGTCCGGTCGGTGACGACCCGCAGCGGCAGCAGGGGAGACGCGCTGCGCCGCTCGACGGCCACGAACGCGGCCACCAGCACCCCGGCGGCGAGCAGCAGCACCACCGGACCGGTGGCCAGCCAGCCCGCATCCTGACCGGCCAGGGTCACCCCGTACACCAGGGCCATCGAGGCGGCGGTGATGGTCAGCGCGCCGGGGACGTCGTAGCGGCGCGAGCCGCCGACCACCTCGTCGTGCGGGACCACCTTGACCGCGGCCGCGGCGGCGACCAGCGCGATGGGGACATTGACGAACAAGCACCAGCGCCAGGAGGCGTACTCGGTCAGCAGTCCACCCAGGATCAGGCCGACCGCGCCGCCGCCGCCGGCCACGGCTCCGTAGACGGCGAAGGCCGTCGCCCGTTCGGCGGGCTCGACGAAGGTGACGCTGACCAGCGACAGCGCGGCGGGAGCCAGCAGCGCGGCGAAGACGCCCTGGCCGGCGCGGGCGGTGAACAACACCTCGGCGTTGGGGGCCAGGCCGCCGAGGGCGGAGGCCGCGCCGAAGCCGACCAATCCCACCAGGAAGGCCAGCTTGCGCCCCACGAGATCGCCCACGCGTCCGCCGAGCAACAGCAACCCGCCGAAGGCCACGGTGTAGGTGGTGACCACCCAGCCGCGGGTGGTGTCTGACATCCTCAGCTCCGCCTGCGCCCGGGGGAGCGCGAGGTTGACCACGGAGGTGTCCAACACCACCATCAGCGTCGCGGCCGCAATCACCGTCAGCGCCAGCCAGCGCCGCGGGTCCTGCGTCGCCGGCGGCACGCCCCGGGCACCGTCGACGTCGGGGCCGGCCTGCTCGCCTTGCTCGTTCACCGGCTTGCCGGCGCGTGCCGGACCAAGACGATGACGGTGTCGACGACGGTGGCGTGCTGACCGCCGGGTCCGTCGGCCTCGCGGTCGCGGTCCTCGGCGACGCTCACCTGCCAGCCGTCCAGATCGAGACCGATCCCCTGCAGGGTCTGCCGCGGGGTGGGGAAGACGCTGTCCGGGTCGGCCCAGGACCAGGGGGCTACCGAGGCGTGGTCGACGACCAGCAGCCTGCCGTCCGGCGCCACCGCGGCCGCGGCCCGCGCCAGAACGGCGGGGCGGTCCATCGGCACCGGAGAGTGCAGGTAGTGCGCGGTGACCAAGTCGAAGGTGCCCGCCGGGAACGTGGCCGTCAGATCGTGCCGCTCCACCCGGACCCGGTCGGACAGGCCCCGCTCGGCGGCAGCGGCGGCCACCCGTTCGATCGCGGTGGCCGAGACGTCGACGCTGGTGACCCTCCAGCCGCGCCGGGCCAGCCACAGGGCGTCTCCGCCCTGCCCGCACCCCAGGTCCAACGCCTCGCCCGGCGTGAGTTCGCCGACGACGTCGACGAGCACGGCGTTGGGCTTGGCCTCGCCGGCCGGCGACGCAGCGTGGTGGGGCTCCCAGAACGCTTCGGCGTCCTTCGCGCTCGCGGCCCGCTCGGCTGCGGCGCGGGCTTCGACGGGGCGTGCCCCGCTCGCCGGCCGGCTCACCATCCGGGCCTTGCGGTGATCCCAGTACGGGGCGGATTCCGGCCCGGGGTGCCCGCTCATCGCTGCGCTCCCACGGCGGCGTGTTCGCGGTGGGCGGCAACGGCGATCGCCACGTCTTCACCGATCAGGTCCAGGTGGATGGCCGAGCCCGCCGTAGCGCCGGCCGCGGCGGAATTCACCACCTGCGCCATCGGTGCGGCCAGGTTGCCGGCCGCCCACACCCCCGGGGTGTTCGTGGCCCCGCTCGGGTCGGCGCTCAGCTGGCTGCCCAGCGCCGTTCCCCCCAGCTCGAGGTCGGTCAACTTCAGCTCCAGGTCGGCGACGAGGTCATCGCGCCCGGCCAGGAAGGTGGCGATGCCGACCGCCTGGCGGGCAATGGTGCGTCCATCGGCCAGCCGCACCCCCGAGAGCGCGTCGGCGGTGGTCTCGATCGCCGTGACCCGGCCGATCACGTGCTCGACCCCGAGCGCCGCGAGCTGCTCGCGCTGCTCCTCGGTCGGGTCCGGGGCGGTGTGCTGGAAGTAGACGACGTCGTCACAGAGCTGGCGGAACAGCAGCACCTGGTGCACCGCCATCGGCGAGGAGCCGATAATCCCGATCGCCCGGCCGCGTACCTCCCAGCCGTGGCAGAAGGGGCAGTGCAGCACGTCTCGGCCCCACCGCTGCTCGATCCCCTCGATGTCGGGCAGCACGTCGACCAGGCCGGTAGCCAACAGCAGCCGGCGGGCCCTCACCGTAGTCACTGCCCCGTCGCCCGCGCGGACGTCGACGCTGAACCGGGCCTCGCCGGGTGCGGGGTCTTTGAGCACCGCGGCTCCGATCGCGGTACCGGCCGCGACGTCGACGCCGTACGCCTGCGCCTCGGCCCTGCCCCGCTCCGCCAGCACCGCCGGCGCGTCGCCCTCGGCGTAGAGGTAGTTGTGCACCCCGCCGGCCGGGGCGTTGCGCGGCGCGCCGGCGTCGATGATCAGCACGCGGCGCCGCATCCGGGCGATGATCTTTGCTCCACTCGTGCCCGCGGCTCCGCCGCCGACCACGACGACGTCGTAGGTGTTGTCGATGTTTGTCATGCTTGCGACGATCCGCCGGAAGCAACGATCAGCCAAGGAATTTTGCGGTTTCTGCACACTGATCCCGTGAGCGGGGACGACGTCGGCCACGGTGGTGGCGTGGGGGAAACGCTGTCGGAGACAACGGGTGCGGCCGGCGCGGCGGTGAGGACCGGACCGGCAGATCCGGCGAATAAGGCGGTGCTCGACCGGCTCGGCGCCCGGCTGCGCCGGCACCGGCGAGAGCGGGGGATGACGCTGGCCGAGGTGGCGACGGACGCAGGAGCCTCGGCCAGCCTGTTGTCCCGGCTGGAGTCCGGGCGGCGCCGGCCCACGCTGGACGTGCTGCTGGCCTTGGCTCGGGTGTACCGCGTCACCCTCGACGATCTGGTCGGCGCCCCGCCGACCGGCGATCCACGGCTACACCCGCGCCCGTCGGTGCGTTACGGCATGACCTGGTTGCCGCTGTCGGGACGACCGGGTGGCATCCAGGCGTACAAGCTCGTGCTGCCCGCCGGCTTCGGCGGGCACGGGCTGGAGCAGCGGAGCCACGAGGGCTACGAGTGGATGTACATCTTGACCGGGCACCTGCGGCTGCGGCTCGGTGATCATGATCTGGTGCTGGCCGCTGGCGAGGTGGCCGAGTTCGACACCCGCACCCCCCACGCCTTCGCCAACCCCGATCGCACGTTGAGCGAGGTGCTGGTGCTGATCGGCCCGCAGGGCCAGCGCGCCCACGTACGGGCGCGGCCTGCTCGCGCTGGCGCGGCCCCGCGCCGCTGAGCCGGAGCGGGGCGGGGTGCTCCACCGGCGCAACCTTGGGCAGACGTCGATCTGGAGTTCGGGCCCGAATGTTCGAGTTGAGGCGGCACGGCCGTCGCAGTCCGATCCTCAAGGGCCGCCTTGCTCAACCACCCCCAGATCGCGTCTGCTTCGGTGCCACCGCCACGGGCCGCGGCCACGCTGAGCGTGCTGATCGGAAGCTATGCGGCCGCGCCATCAGCGGCTCGGCCATGCTGTATAGCAACCGGCCGCCGGACAGCTCGATCCGGGTCCGCCGCTGACTGCGCAGTGTGTCCACCAGGGCGTCGGTTGCTGGATCGACCAGCGTAGGGCCGGGGCGAACCAGGGCCGCTGATGCCGGAGGAGACCATCAACGCCGGCCCGTGCCCAACCTCCTTGCCGGCAACCAGCCCCCGGTGCCGTCGGCGGAGTCGCTTCACCCGCAAAAACCGACACTCGTTGTGGGTAACCTCACCGCCGCCCGCCTGGGCCTGCGACGGTCGGGGCAACGAGTGTCAGGTTTTGCGGGAATCCCGCTCGCCCACGGGCAGCCGGCTCAGCCTGACTCGCCGACCACCGGGCGCTGATCAGGTGCACCGAGCCAATCACCACAGCCAGTGCAGCCAGAGCCCGCATTTGGGCTCCCGGACCCATTGGTCCGCGTCACCCAACTCGGAAGGCCGCTGCTACGCGCAGCATGAGGACTTCTCCGATGACGACGTCGCGTAGGACCGGGGGGCCTCGCCGTGGCCCGCGTTGTACCGACCACGGCTGAGTTGAGAGACTTGAGGAGAGCGCCGACGCTCGGTGCATCCACATTCATCCCCATAAAGAGGTCCCACCAGGAAGGCCACCATGCCCATCGCCACTCCCGAGGTCTACACGCAGATGCTGGACGCGGCCAAGAAGGGCGGCTTCGCCTACCCGGCCATCAACGTCAGCTCCTCGCAAACCCTGAACGCCGCCCTGCAGGGCTTCGCCGACGCCGGGTCGGACGGCATCGTGCAGATGTCGACCGGTGGTGCGGAATACGCCTCGGGCCCGCAGGTCAAGGACATGGTGACCGGGGCGGTGGCGCTGGCCGCGTACGCCCACGAGGTGGCCAAGAACTTTCCGGTGACTGTGGCACTGCACACCGACCACTGCCCCAAGGACAAGCTGGACTCCTATGTCCGGCCGCTGCTGGCCATCTCCCAGGAACGGGTCGACGCCGGCGGGCTTCCGCTGTTCCAGTCCCATATGTGGGACGGTTCCGCGGTCCCGGTCGAGGAGAACCTGTCCATCGCCGGCGAGCTGCTCGAGCGCTGTGCGGCAGCGAAGATCATTCTCGAGATCGAGGTCGGCGTGGTCGGCGGCGAGGAGGACGGGGTCAGCCACGAGATCAACGACAAGCTGTACAGCACCGTGGAGGACGGGATGCGTACGGTCGAGGTCCTGGGAACCGGCGAGAAGGGCCGCTACATCACCGCCCTCACCTTCGGCAACGTGCACGGGGTCTACAAGCCGGGGTCGGTCAAGCTCCGCCCGGAGGTCCTCAAGGACATTCAGGACCAGGTCGGGGACAAGATCGGCCAGTCGCGGCCCTTCGACCTGGTCTTCCACGGCGGGTCGGGCTCCACGCTGGCGGAGATCCGCGCGGCCCTGGACTACGGCGTGATCAAGATGAACGTGGACACCGACACCCAGTACGCCTTCACCCGGCCCGCCGCCGCGCACATGTTCACCCACTACGACGGGGTGCTGAAGGTCGACGGCGAGGTCGGCAACAAAAAGGCCTACGACCCGCGAGCCTGGGGTAAGGCGGCCGAGGCGGGGATGGCCGCGCGCGTCGTCGAGGCCTGCGAGAACCTGCGTTCGGCCGGGACCTCGCTCTCGGCCTGAACCGACGCCACAGATCGGACGACCCAGCTGATACCCGAGTCGCGCGGAGACGGCGGCGGCGGGCGCCGGCTGAGTCCCGAGCCGAAGGGTGGCTCGGGATTATGGTGAACCAGTGACGACGCTCGTCGAAGCATCCCCGGCGCCCCTCAGCCGGGTCTGGACTCCGCACAAAGTGATCGCGGAAGACCTCACGGGGGAGGACCTGGGCGACGTCTTGGAGTTGCACTCCGACGCGTTCGCCTGGTGGGTGTTGCCGAACGACGGGTACGGTGCGGCCGAGTTGCGCGCCGCGGCTCCCGCGCTCGGACTCGACGAGCTGGCTCTGCACGACCTGTTGGCCCGAGATCGCCGGGCGAAGTTCGAAGTGGTCGGGGCGGCTCGGCTGATGATCACCAACGTGGTCAGCTTGGACGTTGAGCAGGTCATTCTGAACGCGCAGCCGGTTTCGGTGGTCGTGACCGACCGGGTGCTGATCTGCTTAGCCGGGGACAATCCGGAGTTCCGCCCCTGTCAGCTGCTCACCCGGCATGCGGACGGCCTCGCCCGGGGTGGGGTCGAGTCGGCTCTGCAGATCCTGACGGCAGGCGTGATCGCCAGCTACGAGGATGCGACCTCGTGGCTGGAGGACGCCAGCGATGACCTCACCAACACCCTGTTCGACGAACGACCACTGACCAAGTCCCAGCAGTTGGACGCCTTCCGACTGCGAACGGCCCTGTCCCGGCTGAGGCGGGTGACCGAGCCGATGCGGGCCGTGCTGGCCGACATCGTCGCGCAACCCGTCGTGCCGCCCGGGAAGAAAGCCGCGTCGCCGGACCCGGGCAAGCGGCGTTGGCGGCTGATCGAGGAGCGTCACCAGCGGGCGGCCGGAACCGCCGACGCGTTACGCGAAACCCTGTCCTCGATCTTCAGCCTAAGCCTCGCGTTGTCGGATCTCCGGATGAACGAGGTGATGAAGAAGCTCACCGCTTGGGCCGCGATCATCGCCGTACCCACTTTGGTCACCGGCTTCGTCGGGATGAACGTAAATTTCCCGCTGGACGGCACCGCCGGGGGCTTTTGGCTCTACCTGGCGGTCATGCTCGTAGCGGCCCTGGTGCTCTACCTGGTCTTCCGCCGCAAACAGTGGCTCTGAACCGCTGGTTAAAGTAGCCCGGTGAACTCGACGCGTGAGAACCTGTTGGCCTACGGGCCAGGAACGGCAGCGACGTTGTTGTCGCCCGATCCGGGTCAGGAAGCTTTGACCGCGAGCGGCGGCCAAGGCGTCGTCGAGGTCGTCAGCGCGCACCCCGATTCGAGCCTGGGCTGGGCCCTGCTGGCCGAGGACGCGCTCGCCGGGGACACCGCCGAAGGAAATGTTCAGGCCTACGCTTACGCCCGCACCGGCTACCACCGCGGGCTGGACGCCCTCCGCCGCGTCGGCTGGAAGGGAGCGGGTCCCATCCCCTGGGAGCACGAGTCCAACCGGGGTTTCCTCCGGTCGCTGTGGTCCCTGGCCGAGGCCGCAAGGCGGATCGGCGAGGCCGACGAGGCGCAGCGGTGCGCCCAGTTCCTTCGGGACGCGTCTGCTACCGGCTACGCCGCGCTGATCGGGCAAGCCGACCAGGCCGACTGACGCGGGTCGGACTTGCGGCCCGGCCGCGGGTCGCGGCGGTGCGGGGTCAGTCGATCTCAGGTAGAGTGCGGCTGCAAGAGTCCTCGCGGAATACCGCGGGGGCTTCACTCTTTCGGCGCCGAGGGGCGCCGGCCGAAGGGCGGCGATCACATGCCGAGCATTGTGGTGGTGGGATCTCAGTGGGGCGACGAGGGCAAGGGCAAGGCGACCGACCAGCTGGGTGAACGGGTCGACTTCTGTGTGCGGTACTCCGGCGGCAACAACGCCGGTCATACCATCGTGGCGGGCGGGGAAAAGTACGCTTTGCACCTGCTGCCTTCGGGCATCCTCAGTCCGGGCTGCGTACCGGTCATCGGTAACGGGGTCGTGGTCGACCTCGACGTGCTGTTCACCGAGATCGACGAACTTGGCGTCCGCGGGGTGGACGCCTCCACCGTGCTGATCTCGGCGAACGCGCACCTGATCACCTCCTATCACCAGGTGATGGACAAGGTCACCGAGCGGTTCCTGGGCAAGGCCCGGATCGGGACCACCGGACGCGGGGTGGGCCCGGCGTACGGGGACAAGGTCAACCGAATCGGGCTGCGCATTCAGGACCTGTTCGAGCCCGAGCTGTTGGCGCAGAAGGTCGAGGCGTCGCTGGAGCAGAAGAACCATCTGCTGGTCAAGGTGTACAACCGCCGCGCGATCGTGCCGGAGCAGGTCACCGAACACCTGCTGTCCTTCGCCGACCGGGTGGCCCCGCACGTCGTCGACGTGTCTCGCGTGCTCAACGACGCACTCGACGCCGACCGGGTTGTCCTGTTCGAAGGCGCCCAGGCCCACCACCTCGACGTGGACCACGGCACCTATCCCTACGTCACCTCCTCCAACCCGGTGGCCGCCGGCGCCTGCGTCGGCACGGGAGTCGGCCCGACCCGGATCGATCGGGTGGTCGGGATCGCCAAGGCCTACACCACCCGGGTGGGCGCCGGGCCGATGCCCACCGAGCTGCTGGACGCCGACGGTGACCAGCTCCGGTCCGACGGCTCGGAGTTCGGGACCACGACCGGACGGCCGCGACGATGCGGCTGGTTCGACGCGATCGTGGTGAGCACGGCCGCGCGGGCCAACGCCTTCACCGACATCTTTTTGACCAAGCTCGACATCCTCACCGGATGGGAGTCGGTCCCGGTCTGCGTGGGCTACGAGGTCGACGGTTCCCGGCACGACGCGATGCCGCTGACCCAGGCCGAGTTCGCCCGGGCCGTCCCGGTCTACGAGCACCTGGACGGCTGGGCGGACGACATCAGCGACTGCCGCAGCTTCGACGACCTGCCCAAGAACACTCAGGCTTACGTCAATCGACTGGAGGAACTGTGCGGAGCCCGCATTTCCGGGATCGGGGTGGGGCCGAGCCGCGAGCAGTCGATCATGATCAACGATCTGCTGTGAGGCGGACGCCGGTGCTCACCGCACGGACGCCCGTCTCTCCGTAGCGGCCCCAGGTCATCGTGGTGTCGCGGCGGGCAACGGCGCAAGACGTCGCCGATCTCGCGGGGGTCTCCCGCAGCACCGTTTCGTTGGTCCTCAACGACCGGGCGGCCGGCAACGTCTCGGCCGCCAAGCAGGCTACGGTCCGGGCGGCGGCTCGGCAGCTCTGCTACACCCCGAACGCGGTTGCCCTCAGTCTGCGCCGGCAGCGGACCACCACCGTAGGCATCCTCACCTGGCCGGGTCCGGGAGGGACCCCGTTGCCCTTGCTGAGTGCGGTCTACGAGGCCGCAGCGCGCGCGGGCTATCTGGTGCTGACCGGAAACGTGCAGCGCTCACCCGACGCGGTCGACACACTGCTCGACCGGCAGGTCGACGGCTTCATCGTGGTGGCTCCGGAGTTGGTCGACTACCAGCCCCCGGAAGCGCTGGCGAGCACGGCCACCGTCTTGGTCAACTGCTTCGATCCGGGGGCGGGCGTCACCGCCTTGGTACCGGACGAACGCGGAGCCGGCGCCGCCGCGGCCCGGCTGCTGATCGAGGCCGGCCACACCCGGATCGGTGTGCTGTGCTCGAGGAGCAGCATTCAGACCGAACACCGCCTGCTCGGCATCGGCGATCAGGCGGCCGCGGCCGGGGTGGCACCGCCGACCGTGCTACGGATCGGGCGCAGTATCGAGGCCGGGCACCGGGCGGCCGGCCAGCTCTTGCGAGCGCCGCAACCCCCGACGGCGCTGGTGAGCACCCACGAGCGGCTCGCGGTCGGGGCCAGGCTGGCTGCCGCGGAGCTTGGCTACGACGTCCCCGAGGCGCTATCGCTGGTCAGCCTGGACGACGGCGAGGGCCTGGCCCGGGAGCTGGTGCCTACCCTCACCCTGGTCCAGCGACCGGACGCCGTCATCGCCGAGCACGCGCTGGCGGTGTTGATCCAGCACTTGAGCGACCAGGCTGATCCCGCCCGCCGGCTTACGTTCGTTTGTCCGGTGCTGCCCGGCGGCTCGATCGGCCCGCCCACCGCCGCCGGGGCATCGTGACCCAGGCGCCGATCAGCGGCGACGTCGGTCCCCGCCCGCCGGAGTTCGTCCTTGTCCTCAACGGCGGGTACGGCGTGGGCAAGTCGACCACGCTGGACTACGTCGGTGACCGGCTGGAACGAGCCGGACAACCGCCCCCGAGTCTGTGGTCGCCGCCCGGCTCGCCCGCCGCTACGGTTGCGCTGGCACCTGCAGCGGCACGCGGCGCTGAGTCGTCGACTCGCGGAGTCCGACCGCGACGAGGCAATGATCGCCACCGATCGTCTCGGCCCGAGCGAGGTGGCCCGGCAGGTGCTGAGCCACTTCGGTCTGGACTCCCCGGCGGGAGCGTAAGGGTGAGCAGCAGACGCACACCGACCGGTTCAGTCGTGGGAACTAGGGCCTGTGCCCGTACCCCAGACCAGACGAACCCGACTAGTACTCAGGCCGCCGCGCTGTCGGCGACGAGCGCCGGGTAGTCGGTGTAGCCGCGGTGGTCGCCGCCGTACGCGGTGCTGTAGTCGGTGACGTTGAAGGGGCCGCCGGCGGCGAGCCGGGCGGGCAGGTCAGGGTTGGCCAGGAACGCCGAGCCGAACGACAGTAGGTCGGTCTCGCCGTCGTCGATCAGGTGGAGCTCGCCGAGTCCGGTGAACGATTCCGGGGTGGCCGGGTTGAGGATGAACAGCCCCTGCCACTGATCGCGTAACCGGAGCGTCAGCTCGTGGTCACCGGTCTCCATCAGGTGGAGGTAGGCCAGGCCGATCGGGTTCAGGGCATCGACCAACGCGGGGTAGGTGTCGGTGTAGGTTTCGTCGGCGATGTCGTTGAGCGTGTTCGACGGCGAGATCCGCAGACCGGTGCGGTCGGGTCCGATGGCGTCGGCGACGGCCCGGGTGGTCTCGACGGTCAGCCGGATGCGATTGCCGATCGACCCGCCCCACCGGTCTTCGCGCTGGTTGGTGTTGGTGGACATGAACTGGTGCAGCAGATAGCCGTTAGCTCCGTGCAGTTCGACCCCGTCGAAGCCGGCGTCGATTGCGCGCCGGGCTGCGGAGGCGAAGTCCTCGATCGTGGCCACGATCTCCTGCTCGGTCAGCACCCGGGGGACGACGAAGTCCTGCGGTCCTGCGGGGGTGAAGCTTTGACCCTTCGCGGCGACGGAGGAAGCTCCGACCGGGGTCATCGGCGTCGGATAGAGCGAGGGGTGGCCGATCCGGCCGGTGTGCATGAGCTGGGCGAAGATCCGGCCGCCGGCGTCGTGGACGGCGTCGGTGACGTTGCGCCAGGACCGGACCTGCTCGTCGGTGTGCAGGCCGGGGGTGAACGGATAGCCCTGGCCGACGGCACTGGGCTGGGTGCCCTCGGTGATGATCAGGCCGGCGCTGGCTCGCTGGGCGTAATACTCCGCCATCAGTGCGGTGGCCGTGGCGTCGCCGGCGTGGGCGCGACTGCGCGTCATCGGCGCCATCACGATCCGGTTGGCGAGCGGGTAGCGCCCGAAGGTGATCGGGTCGAAGGCGGTAGGCATAGCGGTCTCCTGAAGGTGGCGAGGAATTGATGGGGAAGGTGAGGGGGCGATCGTGCGCCCGCCCGGTCCGACAGGCGGGCGCGAGCCGCTCCTACCGAGTGGGGTCGGGGTTGCCCTCGATCCAGCTGATGTGCTGGACCAGCTTGGTGATCTTCCATCCCTGTTCGGTGCGGAGGAAATGGTTGTCGTAGGACCCGCGCATCAGGTAGACCTCGCCCGGCGCCGCGTCGGTGTAGTGCTGGGCGTACATGTAGGAATAGCAGACCGCGCGGTCGGGATCGTTGTCGTCGAAGACCACCACATGGTTCGGGCTGATGTGCTGGCGGGCCGTCCACGTGTCCAGGGCCTGCGACGCGAAGCCGACGAAGGCGTCGCGGGAGAAGTCGTCGGCGGGTAGGCCGGCCTCGGAGAAGTCGACGTGGACCGGATCGGTAAAGGTGTTCGCGTAGGCGGCCCAGTCACCGCGGTCGATGGCCACCGCGTAGCCGATCACGCTGTCGATGATGGCTTGACGGTCCTCCAACCGGCGTAGCCGGGCGTCGAGATCAGACGTGTCGAGGCCGGGGGTGTTGAGGTCGGAGGTCAGGGGCTCGGTGGTCGTGGGGCCGGCGGTCATGGTGGTGCTCCTAGGGTTTGTGGGTGAGGGTCCGAGTGACTCGCTTACTTACTATTTATAACCTACTAGCATCGTACAAGCAACGACCGGACAAGCAGGTGCCGAACGAGTCATGCCGGACACACGATGATTGGACAAGCAAAGGAGGGGCGATGGCTGATCAACCGAGGCCGGACGGGTCGTTGTCCGACTGTGAGCGCCTCGGCGAGCCGCTTTCCCAGGTGCTGGCCCTGCTCGGCAAGCGCTGGACGGGGTTCGTGCTGGGCACGCTGATGCAGGGCCCCGCTTACTTCAACGCGCTGCGCCGGGGCATTCCGGGAATCAGCGACCGGGTGCTCAACGACCGGCTCGTCGAACTCGCCGCGTTGGGCCTGGTCCGGCGTACCGTCGTGGACCTGCCGCCGCTTCGGGTGCGTTACGAACTGACCGAGGACGGGGTGGCTATGGGACCTGCGCTCGACGAGCTCACCCGGTGGGCCGAGGGTCATCTCGCCCCCGAGTCGGCGCCGTAGGCCCGACCGGTGCGGAAGCCGGCGCCCTGCCGGCCACGTGGCTGGAGCCGGTGAGAATGCAGCGAGTGAGTAGAGTGACGCGTCGTGGCCGAACCCCTGCGTGTGCTCGTCCTGGGCTCCGGTGGACGCGAGCACGCCCTCGTGGTGGCGTTGAGCCGTGACCCGGCCGTGGCGGCTCTGTTCGCCGCGCCCGGCAACCCGGGGACCGCGCAGAGCGCCACCAACTATCCGGTCGACCCCGTCGACGGTGCCGCGGTGGTCGCGTTGGCGCTCAGGCTGGACGTGAATCTGGTGGTGCTGGGACCCGAGGCGCCGCTGGTGGCGGGCGTCGCCGACGCGGTCCGGGCCGCCGGTGTCGCCTGCTTCGGGCCCTCGGCGGCGGCCGCCCGGCTCGAGGGGAGCAAAGCCTTCGCCAAGCAGGTGATGGCCGCGGCCGGCGTCCCGACCGCGCGGTCGCGGCTGTGCGCGGAGGCCGGCCAGGTCATGGCGGCCCTGGCCGAGTTCGGGCCACCCCACGTGGTCAAGGACGACGGTCTCGCCGCCGGCAAGGGCGTACTGGTCACCACCGACCGGGATGCGGCCGCGGCCCACGCCGCGGCCTGCGGCCCGGTCCTGGTGGAGGAGTATCTGGACGGACCCGAGGTCAGCCTGTTCGCGGTGACCGACGGCGTCAGCGTCGTCCCCCTGCAGCCGGCCCAAGACTTCAAACGCGCCGGCGTCGGCGACACCGGGCCGAATACCGGCGGGATGGGGGCCTACACCCCGCTGCCCTGGGCGCCGGGCGGACTGGTCGAAGAGGTGACCCGGCGGGTACTGCAGCCCACGGTGGACGCCATGGCCGCCCGCGGCACGCCGTTTTGCGGCCTGCTCTACGCCGGTCTGGCGCTCAGCACGCGGGGAATCCAGGTGGTGGAGTTCAACGCCCGATTCGGCGACCCGGAGACCCAGCCGCTGCTGGCCCGACTACAGACTCCCCTCGGCGGTCTGCTGTACGCCGCCGCCACCGGCACGCTGGCGCAGCACCCTGCGCTGGAATGGGCCTCCGACGCGGCCGTGGCCGTGGTGTTGGCCGCCGAGCACTACCCGGGCCCCCCGACGCTCGGAACTCCGATCGGCGGGGTGCGCGAGGCCGAGCGCGACGGGGCAGCGGTGCTCCACGCCGGCACCGCGTACGACGAACACGGCCAGCTGGTCAGCAGCGGTGGCCGGGTGCTGAGCGTGGTCGGTCAAGGGCCGGACCTGGCTGCGGCCCGCGAGCAGGCTTACGACGCCATCGCCTCGATCCGGTTGCCCGGCTCCTTCTACCGCTCGGATATTGCCGAGGCGGCCGCCCGGGTCCGGGTGGCCGCACCGTGAGCATCCCGAACGTGCTGGCCGGGCGGTACGCCTCGACGGCCATGGTCGAGGTCTGGTCTCCCGAGCACAAGATCGTCACCGAGCGCCGACTGTGGCTGGCCGTGCTCGCCGCTCAGCGCGACCTCGGAGTGGACTTCGGTGGCGCCGACCTCGACGTGGCGATCGCGGCGTACGAAGCGGTGCTCGACCAGGTCGACCTCGACTCCATCGCCGCCCGGGAACGGGTGACCCGGCACGACGTCAAGGCCCGGATCGAGGAGTTCAACGCCCTCGCCGGCTACGAACTCGTCCACCTGGGAATGACGTCTCGCGATCTCACCGAGAACGTCGAGCAACTGCAGATCCGCTCGGCCTGCGAGATCATCGCCGACCGGGTGGTCAGCGCCCTGGTCCGGCTCGGGGCCCGGGCCGGTGAGTACGCCGAGCTGGCCATGGCCGGGCGTTCGCACAACGTCGCCGCCCAGATCACCACCCTGGGCAAGCGCTTCGCCACCGTGGCCAACGAACTGTTGATCGCCCACCAGCGACTGCGGGAGCTGATCGTGCGCTATCCGCTGCGGGGGCTGAAGGGCCCGGTCGGCACGGCCCAGGACATGCTGGACCTGCTCGACGGCGACGCCGACCGGCTGGCCCGGCTGGAGCGACGGGTCGCCGACCACCTGGGCTTCGCCCACCTGTTCGTCAGCACCGGCCAGATCTATCCAAGATCGCTGGACTACGACGTAGTCACCGCCCTGGCCCAGGTCGCGGCAGCGCCGTCGAACTTGGCCACCTCGATTCGGCTGATGGCCGGGCTCGAGCTGGTCACCGAGGGGTTCCAGCCGGGCCAGGTCGGCTCCAGCGCGATGCCGCACAAGATGAACACCCGCTCCGCGGAGCGGATCAACGGACTCGCGGTGGTCGTTCGCGGGTCGGTGTCGATGGTCGGGGAGCTGGCCGGGGACCAGTGGAACGAGGGTGACGTGTCCGACTCGGTGGTCCGCCGGGTCGCGCTGCCGGACGCCTTCTTCGCCCTGGACGGGCTGTTCGAGACGTTGCTGACCGTGCTCGACAGTTTCGGCGCCTTCCCGGCGGTGATCGAGGCCGAACTGCGCCGCTACCTGCCGTTCCTGGCCACGACCAAGGTGTTGATGGCGGCCGTCCGGCACGGCGTGGGTCGCGAGACCGCGCACGAGGTGATCCGCGACCATGCGGTCGCGGTGGCCCTGGCCATGCGCGAAACCGGTGCGGAGAACGACCTGCTGGACCGGCTGGCGGCCGACGATCGGCTCGGGATCGCTCGGGCCGACCTCGCCGCCGCACTGGCCCAGCCGCTGCAGTTGGCCGGGACGGCCGCCGCCCAGGTCGCGACCCTGGTCGAGCGGATCGACGCCCTCGCCGCCGAGTATCCCGAGGCGGCTGCCTACCGCCCGGGGCCTGTCCTCTAGGGATTCTCGGCTCATCGATTGCTGACAACCCCCTCTCGGTCCGTGGGTCGGGGCAAATTCCCGCAAAACCCGACACTCGTCGCGATCGACCCCGCTAGCGCACGCTCAGCGCCAGGGTCGCCCGGTCGACGAGCGTCGGATTCTGCGGGAATTCCGATCGGACAAGCTCAACTTGCCACTGGACACATAATCTAACCGCTGGTAAGTTGCGAAGGTGCCCAAGCCGTATCACCACGGGGATCTCCGGGCCCAGGTCCTGGACCACGCGGCGGTGCTGATCGCCCGGGACGGGCCCGAGGCGTTCAGCCTGCGCGTGGTCGCCGCCGAGCTCGGCGTCAGCCACACCGCGCCCCGGCACCACTTCGGCAGCCGGGTGGGAGTCTTTACCGCCCTCGCGGTTCAGGGGTACGACTGGTTGGGCCGCGATCTCGGTGCGGCGTCGGCCCGCGGTTTCGCGGAGGTCGGCGTGGCCTACGTCGACTTCGCCCTGGCCCACCCCGGCCATTTCGCGGTGATGCATGCCCCGTCTCTGGTCGACCGCGCCGACGCCGACCTGGCCCGCGCCAGTGCGGCCGCCCGCCGACAACTCACCGACGGCGTCGGGGCGTTCGTCCACGGCACCCGTGCTGACGTGGCGGTGGCCGCGGTCGCGGCGTGGTCGATGGTCCACGGCCTGGCCACCCTGGCCCTGGCCGGGGCCCTGGCCCCCGACCTCACCGAAGCCGCCGGTGGAGACCTGCACGACCTCGTCCTGCGCAGCGCCCGGCTGCTCTTCACCACCGCTGACCCGACCGACCCGGAGGTTTCCCGATGACCCTGTCCAGCGCTGACCTGACCACCGCCGGCGTTGTCCTGCTGGCGGTGGTGACCATCGCCTACGGTGGCACCTTCGTCTTGCGGACGGTGACCGGCGGGCAGCCGGTCAACGACCTGCAGCGGCGCTTCTTCCGCGCCGGTCACGCACACGCCGGAGTGCTGGTCATCCTCGGGCTGGTCGTGCTGATCCTGACCAGCAGCCCCGGAGTGCCGCGCTGGGCCGGCGCCTGGGGGTCGGGGGTGCTGTGGGCGGCCATCTTGATGCCTGCCGGCTTCTTCCTCTCCGTTCTCGGCCGGGATCCGCAGCGGCCGTCCCGGCTGGTCGTGCTGTTGTGGGTAGGGGCGGCCTCGCTCGCTGTGGGCCTGGTCACCGCCGGGATCGGCCTGCTGTTGGCCGGAACGGCGGGGTGAGCGTCGAACAGTCCCTCGATCTCGACGTGGCGCCCGCCCTGGCTCAGAGCACGACCCCCGTCTACGCGGTCTGGGAGCGCCCGATCACGTCGTTGCGGTCCGCGCCGCCGCCCACCTGCTCCGCCGGACCAGCGGCACCCGGGCCAGCATCGAGATCGTCCCCGGAGCGGGACACCGGATTCCGCTGGACATCGGCTGGGCGGAACGGGCGACCGACTGGGTCCGTCGCGGATTCGCCGGTGATGCGGAGGTCCGCGGCGTCAAGCCGGCCAGCCGGGCGGGCCTGGTTGCGTTCCTGCCCCCGACGCCACTGAGGGATCCGCGAGTGCACCTGGTTCTGACAGACGTGGCGGCGCTGGTCGCAGGACTCGGATCACCGGATCTACGAGCCGCCCGTTCCGCAAATCTTTCACCCCGTCCGGGCTGAAGTCTCCGCTACTCGCTGGGCATCAGGATCCAACCGGCAAGGTAGATCAGGATCTGCGGGCCGGGCAGCAACATGCTGGCCACGAAGAGGATGCGGACCAGCGTCGGGTTCAGGCCGAAGCGCGCGCCGATGCCCGCGCACACGCCGGCCACGACGCGACCTCGACGGGGACGAGAGAGGGAAGATTGGGATAGGGCAGACATGAGCGGACCTTTCGTAGTTGAGAATGAGCTTCCGACTCCAGAGTGCAGCCTGTCCGTGCTTGATCGAAAGGTCGCTCCTGGCCCTTTCGGGGTCGGGCTGAGGGTCGCATGCGTGAGGTTCCCGAGTACTGCCCCGGCCCGGCCGTTACGCTCGGCGGTCGAGGAGATTGGCGCGAGGAGATCGGGTGAACGAGAAGACCGGGCTCACCGGGCCGGACGGGGACCCGTTGCCGCTGGTCCACGCCGGCAAGGTCCGCGAGCTGTACGCGTACGGTGACGCGCTGCTGATGGTGGCCAGCGACCGGATCAGCGCGTTCGACTTCGTGTTGGACAGCCAGATTCCGGACAAGGGTGCGGTGCTGACCCAGCTCTCGGCCTGGTGGTTCGCCCGGCTCGCCGACCTGGTGCCGAACCATCTGCTCGGTGGCGACGTGCCCGGCGCCGTCGGGGGCCGGGCGGTGGTCTGCGAGCGGTTGGAGATGATCCCGGTCGAGTGCGTGGCCCGGGGCTACCTGACCGGGTCGGGCTGGGCGGAGTACCGACAGACGGGGTCGGTCTGCGGGGTGCAACTGCCCGCCGGCCTGCTCGACGGGTCCCGCCTGCCGGAGCCGATCTTCACCCCCGCGACCAAGGCCCCGCTCGGAAGCCACGACGAGAACGTCGACTTCGACACGATGGTCGCGACCACCGGCGCGGCGTTGGGCGAGCAGCTGCGCGAACTGACCCTGGCGGTGTACGAGCGTGCAGAAGCCCTGGCTGGCGACCGCGGGATCATCGTGGCCGACACCAAACTGGAGTTCGGCCGCCGCCTCGACGGCACAGTGGTACTCGCCGACGAAGTGTTGACCCCGGACTCCTCCCGGCTGTGGGACGCCGCGCTCTGGCAGCCCGGCGGCGACCTGCCGTCGCTGGACAAACAGTTCGTCCGGGACTGGCTGCTGCACGACTCGGGCTGGGACCGGACCTCCGGCCAGCCGCCGCCGGCCCTGCCCGCCCAGGTCGTCGCCGCGACCCGAGAGCGTTACCTCAACGCCTACGAACGGTTGACGGGCCGTTACTTCACCGCCTGATCCCGCGGGTGGTGCTCGCCTGCCGCGACCTACACCGCCAAAGATCGGGCAACTGACCACCTCTACGGTGGTCAATCGCCCGATCTTTCAGCGGAGGGATCTACGATCGGGCCCATGACACGTGTGGTGGTCGACGTGATGCCCAAGCCGGAGATTCTGGATCCGCAGGGCAAGGCGGTCACCGGCGCGCTGGGCCGGCTGGGCTTCGCCGGCGTTTCGGTCCGGCAGGGCAAGCGCTTCGAGCTCGAGGTGGCCGGTGAGCTGACCGACGACCGGCTCGCGCAGGTGCACCAGGCCGCGGAGACGCTGCTGGCCAACACGGTGATCGAGACCTTCGACGTCAGGGTCGAGACCGACGTGCAAGGCACCGTCGACGAGCCGACCCCGACGGCGCTCGGCGGCACCGTGGAGGCTCAGCCCTGATGGCGCCCCGGATCGGCGTCGTCACCTTCCCCGGCTCACTGGACGACCACGACGCGCTCCGGGCCGTCGCGCTGACCGGCGCAGAACCGGTAGCCCTGTGGCACGGCAGCGACACTCTGAACGAGGTCGACGCCGTCGTCCTGCCCGGCGGCTTCTCTTACGGCGACTATCTGCGTTGCGGAGCGATCGCCCGCTTTGCGCCGGTGATGAGCGAGGTGATCGCTGCCGCCCACGCCGGAATGCCGGTGCTCGGCATCTGCAACGGTTTCCAGATCCTCTGCGAAGCTCACCTGCTTCCCGGGGCTCTGATCCGCAACGACGTCCGCACCTTCGTCTGCCGGGATCAAAGTCTGCGGGTGGAGTCGGCGGACACGAATTGGACCAACGCGTTCCGGGCCGGGCAGCAGATCAGCATCGTGCTCAAGAACGGCGAGGGCGGCTACGTCGCCGCGCCGGAGACCTTGGCCGAGCTGGAAGCCGAAGGTCGGGTGGTGTTCCGCTACACCGGCGACAATCCGAACGGATCGATGCACGACATCGCCGGGATCCGCAACGCCGCCGGCAACGTCGTGGGAATGATGCCGCACCCCGAACACAACGTCGATCCGCTGACCGGTCCCAGCCTTGACGGCCGCCCGGTCTTCGCCAGCGTGCTGCACGCTCTCGCTACCTCAGTGTGAAGGATTCGGGCCCGCTCACGTGAGGCGCAGCCAGTTGAAGCCGGGCGGTCCGATGAATGCGGGTAGACCCGATGAGTAACCGGCGGCGGCCGGCGCTCGCCACGCTGCCGAGCCGATCGCCCCGGGGGCCGGGCCGGGCCCGCTGGGTCGTCGGCCTGATCCTGGTCGGCATCGTCTTCGCCGTGCTCCGCGGCGTCGCCGTCGTGGCCGCGCCGGAGCGAGCGGTGACACCCGTGCTCACCCCCCGGGTGGTGGTCGTCGGCGTGGCCGGACGGTTCCAGCTCACCGACACCGACCGGGAAGTGCTGAACGCACACCTCGACGACGCGCAGGCCGGCACGATCAGCACCCGGCCGCGCTACGTCGGCGACTGCGCCGCCGCCGGCTGGACCACCCTCGGCGCCGGCCGGCGGGCCGCGGTCGACGGCCGGTGCGATCCCGCGGTCAGCCAGGACGGACCGACCTGGCGGGTGACCGACTGGCCCGGACGGGTCGCCGCCGCGGCCGCCCGTCGGGGTGACGCCCGGCTGGGCACCCTCGCCGCGTCGGTCCCCGGCTGCGTCGCGGCGGTCGGACCCGGGGCGGCGCTGGCCGCCACCCGCCCGGACGGGACCGTCGCGGCGTACCGCACCGTGCCCGGCTTCATCGACGCCGGGATGCCGCTGACCTGCCCGATCACCCTGATCGACCCCGGCGCCATCGACTTTCAGGTGATTGCCGAGTTGGCCCGACGCGATGAGGTCACCCTGATCGTCACCGGGATCGGACCGGCACCGGGCAGTGACGACCCCAGTCTCGGTGTGTTCTACCGGCTGCAGAGCGGAGCACCGGGCCTGGTGACCTCGGCCAGCACCCGCCGTACCGGCGTCGTCACCGTGACCGACCTGACCCGGACCCTGATCGACTTCGGCCGGGGGCCCGATGGTGCCGTGCCCCTGGACGTCGACGGCTCGCCGCTGGCCAGCGACCAGAGCACCCTGACCCTGCCCCGGATCGAGGCGGCCATCAGCGAGGCCGCCGCCTTGTCCGACGCGGCCCCGGTCGGCTACCTGTCCCTGGCGGCGGGCGGCTCGCTGCTGTTCGGCCTGCTGCTGGTCGGGGTCTGGCGGCGCCGCTGGATCCTGCCCGAGCGGGTGCTCACCCTGGGCAGTGTCCTGCTGGCGGGGATGATGCTGACCGGGGCGGTGCCGTGGGCCCGGTCCGGGTCACCCGGGCTGGTGGTCAGCGTCACCGTCTGGGCCTGGATCACCGGCCTCACCTTCGCCGCGATCGGGCTGTCCCGGGTGACCCGGGTGCCGGCCGCGGTGGCCGGAGCGGCCCTCACCACGGTGGCGTTCACCGTCGACGCGGCCCTCGGCGCGCCGATGGAGGTGGGGTCGCTGCTCAACTCGCGGCCGGTCTTCGGGCTGCGCTGGTACGGCTTCGGCAACGTCACCTTCGGGGCGTACGCCAGCGCCGGCCTGCTGCTCGCCGGCTGGCTCGCGCACGGATTTCTTCGTCGCGGGCGGCGGGGCGCAGCGGTGGCGGCGGTCGCCGTGATCGGACTCGGAATGGTGATCTGCGAGGGCTGGCCGTCGATGGGGACCGACTTCGGCGGCGTGATCGCGTTGACCCCGGCCGTGCTGTGGTGGTGCCTGACGCTGTCCGGGGCCCGGGTGACCGGGCTCCGCCTGCTGGCGGTCGGAGGAGCCACCGTCGTCGCTGTGACCGGTATCTCGCTGGCCGACTGGGCCCGCGGCCCCGACCGGCGCAGCCACCTCGGCGGCTTCGTCCAACGGGTGCTCGACGGCGACGCGGTCGACGTGATCAGCCGGAAGGCGGGGGCGGGGTTGGAGATGGTGTTCTCGCCCTACGGGATCTCACTCGCCGTCGGGGTGGTGGCCTGGATCGGTATCTTCCGGTTCGCTGTGCCCCGCTTGGTCGCCGGCTTCAGCACCATCCGTACGACCCTGATCGCGATCCTGGTCACCGCGGTGCTCGGCACCCTGCTCAACGACAACGGGATCGGGGTCTGGCTGGCCGCCACCAGCCAGGCGGTGACCGCCGTGGGGTGCCTGTGGGCGGCGCGGGCGCGCGGCCAGGACGCGGCGGTGCCGCCGGTACGGTAAGGCGCGTGGCAGACACGGTCGAGCAGGCGAGCCGGACCCCCGAACAGGACCAGCCGTGGGCCGAACTGGGGCTGAGCGAGGCCGAATACGGCCGGATCCGGGAGATCCTGGGCCGGCGGCCGACCGGGGCAGAGCTGGCCATGTACTCGGTGATGTGGTCCGAGCACTGCTCCTACAAATCCTCCAAGGTGCACCTGCGTCGCTTCGGCGAACTGGCGCCGGAGACCCCGATCGGCAAGCTGCTGGCCGGGATCGGGGAAAACGCCGGCGTGGTCGACGTCGGCCAGGGCTGGGCGGTGACGTTCAAGGCCGAGTCGCACAACCATCCCAGCTACGTCGAACCGCACCAGGGTGCGGCGACCGGGGTCGGCGGGATCGTCCGCGACATCTTGGCCATGGGGGCCCGGCCGGTCGCGGTGATGGACTCGCTGCGCTTCGGTCCGCTGACCGCCCCCGACACCGCGCGGGTCCTGCCGGGGGTGGTATCCGGCGTCGGCGGTTACGGCAACTGCCTGGGTCTGCCCAACGTGGGTGGCGAACTGGCCTTCGACGCCAGCTACGCGGGCAATCCCCTGGTGAACGCGCTCTGCGTCGGGGTGTTGCGGCACGAGGACCTGCACGTCGCCAAGGCCAGCGGCGCCGGAAACGCGGTGATCATGTACGGCGCGGCCACCGGCGGCGACGGGATCGGCGGGGCGTCCATCCTCGCCTCGGAGACCTTCGACCCTTCGACAAGCTCAGGGAGCGTAGGAGGCTGGAGGCTCAGGGGGCCCTTCGACAGGCTCAGGGGGCCCTTCGACAGGCTCAGGGGGCGTTTCGGGCTCAGGACGTAAGCCCTCCAAGCGGCCGGCGGTGCAGGTCGGGGACCCGTTCATGGAGAAGCTGCTGATCGAAGCCACGCTGGAGCTGTTCGCGGCCGGGGTCGTCACCGGGATCCAGGACTTCGGCGCCGCGGGCATCTCGTGCGCCACCTCCGAGCTGGCTGCGGCGGGCGACGGGGGGATGCACGTCGACCTGGACCGGGTGCCGCTGCGGGACCCGTCACTGCGGCCCGAAGAGATCTTGATGAGCGAGTCCCAGGAACGAATGATGGCCGTCGTCGAGCCCGGCGACGTGGCGCAGTTCATGGCCGTCTGCGCCAAGTGGGACGTACTGGCCACGGTGGTCGGGGAGGTCACCGACGGTGACCGGCTGGTGATCGACTGGCACGGCGAGACGGTCGTCGACGTCGACCCGCGCACGGTGGCGCACGAAGGTCCGGTCTACGCCCGGCCGTACGTCCGCCCGGAGAGCCAGGACCGACTGCAGCGTGACGACGGCGCCGCGCTGAAGCGGCCGAACGGCGGCTCGGCGCTGGCCGACACGCTGCTCGCGCTGGCCGGCTCGCCGAACCTGTGCGACAAGTCCTGGGTCACCGACCAGTACGACCGCTACGTCCGGGGAGGCTCGGTGCTGGCTCAGCCGGAGGACGCCGGGATGATCCGAATCGACGAAGGGACCGGTTTGGGGGTGGCGCTGTCCCTGGACGGCAACGGCCGCTTCGCCCGGCTCGACCCGTACGCCGGGGCGCAGCTCGCGCTGGCCGAGGCGTACCGCAACGTCGCCTGTACCGGGGCGGAGCCGGTGGCGGTGACCGACTGCCTCAACTTCGGCTCGCCGGAGGACCCGGACGTGATGTGGCAGTTCAGCGAGGCCGTGGCCGGGTTGGTCGACGGCTGCCGGGCGCTCGGCGTGCCGGTCACCGGCGGCAACGTCAGCTTCTACAACCAGACCGGCGCCACACCGATCCTGCCGACCCCGGTGGTCGGCGTGCTCGGCGTGATCGACGACGTGGCCCACCGGACCCCGATCGGGTTCGCCGCGGCGGGCGACGCGGTTTATCTGCTCGGCACCACCCGGGACGAACTGGCCGGGTCCGCGTGGGCCGACGTCGTCCACGGCCACCTGGGCGGCCGGCCGCCGGGGGTCGACCTGGACCACGAGCGCCGGCTGGCGGCGCTGCTGGTGCGGGCGGGCCGGGCGCGGCTGCTGCGGAGCGCGCACGATCTGGCCGACGGCGGGCTGGCCCAGGCGCTGGTCGAGTCGTGCTTGCGCCGCGGGTTCGGCGTCTCGGTGAGCCTGCCCGCAGACCTGGACCCCTTCGTCGCGCTGTTCTCCGAGAGCAGCGGGCGGGTGCTGATCGCCGTGCCGCCGGAGGTCGAGGCCGCGCTGGCGTCGCTGGCGGTCGACGCCGGAGTGCCGCTGAGCCGAGTCGGGGAGGTGACGCAGACGACGAACGCGGAGCTGACGGTCGAGGGGCAGTTCGTGCTGCCGCTGGACCAGATCCGGACGGCGTGGTCGGCCACGCTGCCGGCCGTCTTCGCTGCCGGCTGAGGTCGGGAAACTCGAGACCGCGGGTCCGGCGGTGGTCTAGGGTGCGGCGAATGGTGATCTGCAGCCGACGACCCCACCTCACCGTGTTTGCCCTTCTCCTCGGGCTCGGGCTCGGGCTCGGGCTCGGTCTGGTCCTCGCGCTGGGGCCGGCGCCCCGGGCCGAAGCGGCGGACGCGGCCAAGCTGGTGCTGGTGCTGGACTCGTCGGGGTCGATGAAGCAACGCGTCGGCGGCGACCGCAAGATCGACATCGCCAAGAAGGCGCTCCGGTCGGTGATCGGCCGGCTGCCCGGTCACGCTCAGGTCGGTCTGCGGGTCTACGGCGCGACCGTGGAGAACCGCCGAGACCGTGGCGCCTGCACCGACTCCCAGCTCGTGGTCCCGATCGGCACCGGGAACCGTTCGGCGCTGCGGGACGAGATCGCTCACTACCGCCCGTACGGCGAGACCCCGATCTCCTACTCCCTGCGCCAGGCCGCCGACGACCTCGGCCAGACCGGCCGCCGCACGGTCGTCCTGGTCTCCGACGGCGAGGAGACCTGTGACGCGGACCCGTGCCGAACCGCGGCCAGTCTGGCCGGACGCGGGATCACGCTGAAGTTCGACGTGATCGGGCTCCGGGTCTCCGGTGCGGCCCGGGACCAGCTGCGCTGCATCGCCGACCGTGGGCACGGCACCTATTACGACGCCGACAACGCCGCCCAGATCGAGAACTCCCTGGACAAGCTCGCCACCCGGGCCTTCCGCCCGTTCCGGCTCACCGGGACGCCGGTCGAGGGCAGCACGAGTCAGGCAAAAGCTCCGGTGGTCGTGCCGGGCCGCTACACCGACCAACTCCCGGGACGGGAGCGACCCCTGTACTACACCGTCCCGAGGACGGCACCGGACTCGACGCTGCGCGTCGGCTTCACCGCCCAGGTCAACGGCTCGCTGTCGAACGCATCGCTGCAGTTCTTGGCCGCCGACGGCACGCAGTGCGCGTCCAGTTACGGCAGCGGATACCTGGGACTGACCACCGCGGAGGTCAGCTCCTGGCGAGCCGATCCGGACAACGTGTGCAACTCAGCCGACCAGCTCCTGCTCCGGGTCAGTACCGTTTCCTCCGACCTGGCCGGGTCGGCGTTCGAGCTGGTGGTCTACGAGGAGCCGCCGCTGGTCAGCGACCGGAAGCTCCCGCCGGCCGCCAAGCCCAGCTGGCAGAAGATGGAGCCCGGGCGGGCGGTCAAGGCGCCGGTGGCCGGCGTGAGCCTGTCCGACGCGCCGACCTTGACCGCCGGCACGTACACCGGGGAGGTGCTGACCGGCGAGACTCAGGTTTACGGCGTCGACCTGGACTGGGGACAGCGCCTGCAGGTGCAACTGCGGCTGCCGCCCCGAAAGGGAGCCCTGGCCCGCGCGCTCGACGTCAGCGATCAGTTGAGCGTGCACCTGCTGGGCGCGATGAGGGGTGACTACCGCCAGCCCCGCGCTCCCGGGCAGCCTACAGACACCCTCACGTTCATCAACGACGACACCCGGTACATCGACGCCAAAGGCACGCCTGAGATCCGCTACCTCAATCGCACCCAATTCGACGGTGCGGCCGCCGGCTCACTGCCCGGTCGGCAGTACGTCGTGATCAGCAAGAACCGCCCAACCGGCCAAAAGCGGTTCCTGGTGCCGTACACGGTGATCGTGAAGGTGATCGGGACTCCCGGGGCCGGGGCGCCGGAGTACGCCGTCGCCGCTCCGAGTCCCACCCCGTCCTCCACGGGCCCGCCATCTTCGGTTTCGCCGCTGCCACCCACTTCGGCGCCGCCGCCCGTGCCCCTGTCCGACTCCGGAAACGGGCTGCCGGTCGCCGTCGCGATCGCGATCGGGGTCGGTGCGCTCGTGCTCGGGGCTGGGGGCACGGCCCTGCTCCTGACCTTCCGGCGCCGCCGGCGCGGCTGACCCCGACCGTAGGTCCTGAGGCGATAGCGGGCGCAGATTTGACCAAGGGAGTCCTGGGGATAACCGCCGCTAGGCGCCCCGGCCGGGTCGTCCGGACCCTACCCTCCTGCGTATGTCGACGGTGGCCGGGCGCGGGTCGAGCGAGGGTTGGTGGCGGGTGTCGACCGCCGTCTTCCTTGGGGTGATGTGGACTGTCCTCGGAGTCGTCGTGCCGGCCGGCGCGGCCGAGCCAGGCCCGGCGAAACTGGTCCTGGTGCTGGATTCGTCGGGGTCGATGCGACAGCGCGTCGACGGTCAGGCCAAGATCGATTTGGCCAAGCAGGCGTTGCGTCGCGTGGTCGACCGGCTGCCCGACGACGCACCGGTGGGTCTGCGGGTCTACGGGGCCACCGTGGAAGACCGGGGTGAGCCGGGTGCCTGTACCGACTCCCAGCTCGCCGTGGGAATCGGCACCGACAACCGGACCGCGTTGGCGTCGGCGATCACCAGATACCGGCCTTACGGGGAGACGCCGATCGCCTATGCGCTGAAGCGGGCTGCCCGAGATCTCGGGACCTCGGGCCGACGCAGTGTCGTACTGGTCTCCGACGGCCGCGAGACCTGCGACGCCGACCCGTGCGCCACGGCCGCGCGCCTGGCGCAACGGGGGATCGATCTGACCTTCGACGTGATCGGCCTGCGGGTATCGGGTCAGGCTCGGGATCAGTTGCGCTGCATCGCCGAGAAGGGTCGAGGCCGCTACTACGACGCGGACAACGCCGCTCAGATCGCCGACTCCCTGGACCGGCTGACCACCCGAGCCTTACGGCCGTTCCGGGTCAGCGGCGAGCCCGTACGCGGCAGCACCAAGCCTGATCAGGCTCCGCTGCTTCGACCGGGTCGCTATGTCGACACCTTCCCCACCGACGACTCGACGCTGTATTTCAGTCTGGCCCGCAGCTCACCGGGCACCACGTTGCACGCCGGCGTCAGTACGGAGGCGGCGGGCTTTCTGCCCGCCCTCAACCTGAGCCTGGAATCGGCCGACGGCTCTATCTGCGGGTCCGGGTCGGCGCTGGCCTTGAACGTGCACGGCACCAGGCGGCTCCTCTCGGCTGAGGTGAACTCCTGGCAGGCGGACTCCACCTCGGCCTGCCAGCGCGGCGATGAGCTGCTGTTGACGGTTGGTCAACCGCTGCGGGGGATCAGCGGGCGTCCGCTGGAGTTGATCGTGGTCGAAGAGCCTGCCGCGCTCGACGTGGCGACCCTCGCGCTGCCGCCACCCCGCCGCGGCTGGTCGACGATGCCGCGCCTTCGTCCGGTTCGGGCCCCGGTCCCCGGGCTAACCCTGTCCGACGCCCCGATCGTTCGGCCCGGCACCTATACCGGCACCATCCTGACCGGCGAGAAGCAGGTCTACGCCGTCGAGCTGGACTGGGGTCAGCGGCTGCAGGCTCAGGTCCTGGTTGCACCGCGAACGGGCGCCCTGGCCCGGGCCCTCGGCCCGGACGACTCCTTGGAGCTGCAACTCTTCGGCGCCGTCCGCGGCGGCTACCCGACGGCGGTGGTGCCCAGGCAACCTCCGGACACCCCCACCATGATCGACGACGAAGCCCGCTACCAAGCCAGCGCGGCAACGCCGACCATCCAGTTCATCAACCGGTCCGACCTGGAACTGGCCCCGGCTGGTCTGCCGGGCAGCCAGTACGTCGTGATCAGCAAGAGTCGGATGGCCGGGAAGAAGGCGTTTCTGGTGCCTTACACCCTCGTGCTGCAGGTCTTCGGAACCGCCGGCCGGGGTGCGCCGCGCTACGCCTCGGCCGCCACCCCCAGCCCCACCCCGACCCCGATCCCCAGCTCGACCCCGACCCCCAGCCCGACCTCGCTGGTCTCCAGCCCAACCGCTTCGGCGGCACCGGTACCCGAGGGTCGCCAGATTCTGGACCGTCTTCCCTTCGAAGCGGTGGTTGCGATCGCTGTCGCGGTGGTGGCGCTGGCCGGCGTCGGCGCCACCGCGTGGCTCCGCAGGTCACGGCGAGCCAAGGCGAGTGGCCGACCGCCGACCTGAGGTCGCGGAGGTCCGGCCGAGCGGCACCCGGCGTCGAGCCGATTGTGCTCCGCGGCGGGCCCGCTACGGTGGACCCGGACTGGGTATCAACCGATCCGAGGCCGCAACTGCGCGGCACCAACCTGGAGGAGAAATTCATGCAGATCCCCAAGCAGCAGATCCTGGATCTGATCAAGCAGCACGCCGGCGGCCAGGAGAAGGCTGCGCAGGCCGACGCGGAATTGCCCGACCAGGTCGACACCGAGCAGCACCAGGGCCTGCTGGACAAGTTCGGGATCAACATCGGCGACCTCCTGGGTGGAGCGGGCGGCGGGATCGCCGGCAAGCTCGGTCTCTGACCCCGCCACGCTCCCCGGCGCGCCCCGACTCGGGCGGGCCGCGCCTGCGTAGGCTGCTGCGGTGAGTCTCGCCGACACCGTCCGTGACCAGCAGCCGCAGATCCTGGCCGACCTGGCCGATCTGGTCGCCATCGCCTCGGTGAGTGCCGACCCGAGCCGAGGTGGCGAGGTCCGGCGCAGCGCCGAGCAGGTCGCGCGGCTGCTGAGCGCCGCTCGTTGTCCGGAAGTGTCGATCGTCGAGGCGGGTGGGGCGCTGGCGGTGATCGGCCGCTACCCGGCTCCAGCGGGCCGGCCGACGGTGTGCCTGTACGCCCACCACGACGTCCAGCCCGAAGGTGCCGCGGAGGACTGGAACACTCCGGCGTTCACCGCGACCCGGCAGGGCGACCGGCTGTACGGCCGCGGCGCTGCCGACGACAAGGGCGGGTTTGCGGTTCACCTGGCCGCCCTCCGAGCCTTCGACGGGCACCCCCCGGTCGGGGTGACGGTCTTCGTCGAGGGCGAGGAAGAGGTCGGATCGCCGACGCTGGCGGCGCTGCTGGAGCAGCACCAAGACACGCTGGCCGCGGACCTGTTCGTGATCGCCGACTCCACCAACTGGACCGTCGGCGAGCCGGCGTTCACCACCACACTGCGGGGGTTGGCCGACTGCGTGGTCACCGTCTCGACCCTGGACCACGCCGTCCACTCCGGCGGCTTCGGGGGCCCGGTACCGGACGCCCTGACCGCCCTGTGCCGGCTGCTGGCCACCCTGCACGACGACCGCGGCAATGTCGCGGTCGCCGGTCTCGGCGCGTCGACACCCCCGGACCTGGACTACCCGGAGGATCGTCTCCGGGCCGAGGCCGGGCTGCTCGACGGGGTGGACTGGCTGGGCGAGGGTTCGCTGGTCGAACGACTGTGGTGCAAGCCGGCCCTGGCGGTGATCGCGCTGGACAGCACCCGGGTCGCCGACGCGTCCAACACCTTGATCCCCGCCGCCCGGGCCAAGCTCAGCCTGCGAGTGGCTCCGGGCGACGACGCCCGGAACGCTCTGGCGCGGCTGAAAGACCACCTGCACGCGCACGCTCCCTGGGGGGCCCGGATTGAGGTCGTCGACGGCGACGTCGGCCAGCCGGCGCAGATTCCCTTTGCCGGTCCCTACGCCGAAGCCGCTCGAACCGCGTACGGCCACGCCTGGGGTACCGACCCGGTCTTCATCGGCCAGGGTGGGTCGATCCCGATGGTGGCCGAGTTCGAACAAGCGTTCCCCGGGGCCACCGTGATCGTCACCGCGGTCGGCGACCCCGACTCGCGCCCGCACGGAGCCAACGAGTCGCTGCATCTGGGCGACTTCGCGGCCGCCTGTCTGGCCGAGGCGACCCTGCTGGCCGCCGTCGCCGACCTCTGACCCCCGCCGTTCCCGCTCGCCGGTGCCGCAGTCGGTCACCGCGAGGTACCACTGGACGGTGCGACCTGACGGAGGATAACCCTGTGGGGTGCTTGTCGGCTCGGCGCCCGGGGTGGGAGCATCGTCACGTGACCCTCGAAGCGCAGACCATCGCCTACCCCTCGCCGGGCGCGCGCGCCCTGCGCAACGGCTTGGAGCCGATCCCGCCGCACGTGATCGTGCTGTTCGGCGCGACCGGCGACCTCTCCCGCCGCAAACTGTTGCCCGGGCTGGCCCACCTGGCCCTGTCCGCGTTGGCGCCCGACATCCAGATCATCGGCACTTCGCTGGAGGACCAGAGCGAGGAGGAGTTCCGCAATTTCGCCCACCAGGCCGTCGGTGAGTTCACCCATCACCCCTTGACCGAGACGCAGTGGAACGCGTTCGCCGAGCGGCTGACGTATGTGCCCCAGTCCGCCGGCGCGGACGGTCTGCGCGAGGCGGTCGCGCTCGCCGAGGAAAAGCTGGGCGGACAGGCCGGCCGACTGCACTACCTCAGCGTCCCACCGGTGGCGGCGCCGGAGGTGATCCAACGGCTCCGCGAAGCCGACTTGGTGGAGCGGTCACGGGTGGTGATGGAGAAGCCGTTCGGCACCGATTTGCAAAGCGCTATTCAGCTCAACGACCAGTTGCACCAAACGTTCCGGGAGAGCCAGATCTTCCGGATCGACCATTTCCTGGGCAAGGAGGCGGCGCAGAACATTCTCGCCTTCCGGTTCGCCAACGGCTTGTTCGAGCCGATCTGGAACCGCAACTTCATCGACCACATCCAAATCGACATCCCCGAGACCCTGGGCTTGGACCGGCGGGCCGGCTTCTACGAGGTCACCGGCGCTTACAAGGACATGGTGGTCACGCACCTGTTTCAGGTGCTGGCCTTCGTGGCGATGGAGCCGCCGACCGCGTTGGAACCGCGCGCGATCAGTGAGGAAAAGAACAAGGTCTTCCGTTCGATGGTGCCGATCGACGTCAGCCAGGTGGTTCGGGGGCAGTACGCGGGCTACCGGGAAGAGCACGGGGTCGCCCGGGACTCCGACACCGAGACCTTCATCGCGCTCAAGGCCGGGATCGACAATTGGCGTTGGGCCGGGGTGCCCTTCTACTGCCGCACCGGCAAGAAGCTGGCTGAGGGGCTGCGGATCATTTCGGTGGCGTTCAAGGAGGCCCCCAAGAGCATGTTTCCCGCCGGGTCCGGGGTCGGCGCGGCCGGTCCGGACCACCTGACCTTCGACTTGGCCGACGAGTCGAAGGTGTCGTTGTCGTTCTACGGCAAGCGGCCCGGGCCGGGGATGAAACTGGACAAACTGAGCATGCAGTTCTCCACCCAGGAGACCGAGCGGGCCTCCGACGTTCTGGAGGCGTACGAGCGGCTGATCCTGGACGCCATGCGCGACGACCACACCCTGTTCACTACCGCCGAGGGCATCGAAAGCCTGTGGGAGCGCTCGGAGCCGCTGCTACAGGACCCACCGCCGGTGAAGCCGTACGCGCCGGGCTCCTGGGGCCCCAACGCGATCCACCAGATGATCGCCCCGCACGCCTGGCGACTGCCCTTCGAGCGGGGCTGGCGAAGCAAAAAGTAGCTGGAGCTTCGGCGACGCGAATAATTTCGGGCCACCAGCCACCGTGGAGGTGGCCCAGCGCCCGATGTTTCCGAACCCTCGGCCGGTCGGTCTCCGTCATCGTCACTTAGGCTGGTTCCGTGCCTGGCGGAGACGGTCGACTCAACCACGACATCGACCCGAACGAGCGGGGACCGCAGGACGCGTGCGGGGTGTTCGGGGTCTGGGCCCCGCGCGAGGAGGTGGCCAAGCTCACCTACTTCGGCCTCTACGCCCTCCAGCACCGCGGCCAGGAATCGGCCGGGATCGCGGTCAGCAAGGGCACCCAGACGATGGTGTTCAAAGACATGGGACTGGTCTCCCAGGTCTTCAATGAGGCGACGTTGGAGTCGCTGGGCGGCGGTCACCTGGCCATCGGGCACTGCCGCTACTCCACCACCGGGGCCAGCGTGTGGCAGAACGCCCAGCCCACCTTCCGCTCTACCGCCTCCGGCGGGCTCTCGCTCGGCCACAACGGCAATTTGACCAACACCGTGGAGCTGCAGAGCTGGCTGCGCGAACGCGACGACGCCGACGACTCGCTGCTGCCCGGTTCCCTGCTAGACAGCACGAACGCCCCCGGAGCGACCACCGACACCGCGTTGATCACCGCCTTGATGGCGACCTTCCCCGGGCAGAGCACCGAGGAGGCGGCGGGTGCGGTACTGCCCCGGCTGCGCGGCGCGTTCAGCCTGGTCTTCATGGACGAGGAGACCCTGTACGCTGCCCGCGACCCCCAGGGCATCCGGCCGTTGGTGCTGGGCCGGCTGGAGAGCGGGTGGGTGGTGGCCAGTGAGACCGCCGCCCTGGACATTGTCGGCGCGTCCTTCATCCGCGAAGTCGCTCCCGGTGAGCTGATCAGCGTCGACGCCAACGGCCTTCGCAGTCGCTCCTTCGCTCCGCCTGACCCCAAGGGCTGCCTGTTCGAGTACGTCTACCTGGCCCGGCCCGACACGATGATCTCCGGCCGCCGGCTGCACTCGGTCCGGGTCGAGGTGGGCCGGACGCTGGCCCGGGAGTTCCCCGCCGACGCCGACCTGGTCATTCCGGTGCCCGAGTCGGGCACGCCGGCCGCGATCGGGTACGCCGAGGCGTCCGGCATCCCGTACGGGCAGGGGCTGGTCAAGAACTCCTACGTCGGCCGGACGTTCATCCAGCCCAGCCAGACCATCCGTCAGCTCGGCATCCGGCTCAAGCTGAACCCGCTTCGCGACGTGATCGAGGGCCGGCGGTTGGTGGTCGTCGACGACTCGATCGTGCGCGGCAACACCCAACGGGCCCTGGTCCGGATGCTGCGCGAAGCGGGCGCCGCGGAGATCCACGTCCGAATCTCCTCCCCGCCGGTGAAGTGGCCCTGCTTCTACGGCATCGACTTCGCCTCCCGCGCCGAACTGATCGCCACCGGGCTGAACACCGAGGAGATCCGGCGGTCCATCGGTGCGGACTCCCTGGGCTATGTGTCGTTGGAGGGTCTGGTCGCGGCGACCGAGGTCGGTGCGAACCAGCTCTGCCGGGCCTGCTTCGACGGGGTCTACCCGGTGGAACTGCCGCTGGCGCAACGGCTGGGCAAGACGATCCTGGAGGACGCCCCTTCGGTCTACGCCGAACCACGGACCGACGTCGACGGCCTGACCACCGCCGTCGCCGGGGTGGGCGCCGCCGACGCCCTGACTCGCCCGTGACCACCCCCACTTCCGACTTGTCAGCATCAGTGGTCGCTGGGGCGACCACAGGCGCTGACAAGTCGGCGTACGCGGTCGCCGGGGTGGACATCGAGGCCGCCGACCGCGCGGTCGAGCTGATGAAGCAGTCCGTGGCCCGGACGCATCGGCCCGAGGTGCTGGGCGGGCTCGGCGGGTTCGCGGGCCTGTTCGACGCCGCCGCGTTGACCCGGTTCCGGCATCCGGTGCTGGCCACCTCCACCGACGGCGTCGGCACCAAGGTCGCGATCGCCCAAGCCCTCGACGTGCACGACACCATCGGCTTCGACCTGGTCGGAATGGTGGTCGACGACCTGGTGGTGTGCGGCGCGGAGCCGCTGTTCATGACCGACTACGTGGCCTGCGGGCGGGTGGTGCCCGAGCGGATCGCCGCAATCGTGTCCGGGATCGCTACCGCGTGTGTCGAGGCGGGCTGTGCGCTGGTCGGCGGTGAGACCGCCGAGCATCCGGGACTCTTGGGACCCGATGAGTACGACGTGGCCGGGGCCGCGACCGGGGTGGTCGAACGGGACCGGTTGCTCGGCGCAGACCGGGTCCGTCCCGGCGACGTGGTCGTCGCGATGGCGTCCTCGGGCCTGCACGCCAACGGCTACTCCCTGGTCCGGCACGTCCTGGCGCAGGCTAGGTTCGCTCTGGCCCGGCCGGTGGCGGAGTTCGGCCGCACGATGGGGGAGGAGTTGCTGATCCCGACCCGGATCTACGCCCGTGACTGCCTGGCCCTGTTCGAGCAGGTCGAGGTACACGCGCTCGCCCACGTGACCGGCGGGGGACTTGCGGCCAACTTGGCCCGGGTCGTCCCGGCCGGCTGCACGGTCACCATCGAACGCCGCAGTTGGTCTTTGCCGCCGGTCTTCGCGGTCCTGCAGGCACTCGGGGGGATCGTCCAGACCGACGCGGAGGCCACCTGGAACCTCGGGGTCGGAATGGTGGCGGTACTCCCGCCGGACCGTGCCGACGCCGCGGTGGACCTGCTGGTCGGTCGCGGTCTCCCGGCGTGGGTCTGCGGGCGGGTCGAGCCGGGGACCGCGAAGCCCGCCCCGCAGGTGCGGTTGGTCGGTCGGCACCGGTGAGTCCGGCCGGAGTCCGTCGGCGACACGGGTCCGCGCTGTGGTGTGCGCTTTGTCTGGCTACATCCATTGGGTAGCCTTTCGCTCACGACATTGACCACATTGAGCCGCGGCTGAGCCGTCGGCAGACAACTGCGAGGGGGTCGACCCGATATGGGGCGCGGCCGGGCAAAGGCGAAGCAGACCAAGGTCGCTCGCGAACTCAAGTACCGTGCGTTCGACACGGACCTGTCGTCACTGGCAGCAGAGCTGCACACCGGAGGCCAAGAGGTCCCTCCGGCGTACGCAGATCTGGCTGACGAGTACGAGGAGAACGACGACTCCGACGACCCCGACACCGGTTATCAGGATCTGCGTCAGTCGGGTTGATCGCGGTCGCGGGTTAGCCTGGACCAATGAGTCATCCGGTCGACCCTGATCGACGGTCCGAGCCGTCTTCGGCGCCAGGCTCACCCGGTGTGGAGTCGGCCGGCGAACTCAACCAGGACCCCACCGCCGGTCCGTCACCGGGAACGTCTTCGCGGCCGGGCCGATATCCGTCGCCTGGGCCGGGGCCTTACCCGAGCCCTGGCTCGCCTCCCGGGCGGGGCTCGAACGTCGGCCCCGGCGGGTACCCCGGCCAGCCGTACCCGAGTGCGGTGACGCCCCTGTCGGAGAGCGACGAACGGCTCTGGGCCACCCTGAGCCACGTCAGCGTCCCGTTCTTCAGCTTCGTCGGTCCGCTGGTGGTCTACCTGGTCTTCAAGGACCGGAGCGCTCGGCTGAAGGACAACGCGACCGAGGCGCTGAACTTCTCGATCCTGATCATTCTCGGCTACCTGGTGGCCGCCGTGCTGACTGCGGTCACCTTCTTCCTCGGTGGTCTGCCGGGCGGCCTGTTGGCTGTGGTGATCGGGACCGGCTCGCTGGTGCTCTGCATTCTGGCCACGATCACGGCCAACCGCGGTGACGTCTACCGGTACCCGGTGAACTGGCGACTCGTGAAGTAGTGAGGCACTGGGAACCCGACCTGCTCGCGGGCTTCGTCTGCACCGAGTTGGAGCTGCCGAACGCCGTCCCGGTCGCGGGCGAGCCCGATGACGTCGACCTGGTCGGGACGCTGGTGCGTCGAGACGAGCCGAACCGTTCCCGCCGGGCCGTGCTCTACCTGCACGGCTGGAACGACTACTTCTTCCAGACCCATCTGGCCCAGTCGTTCGCGGAGTCGGGCTTCGACTTCTACGCCCTCGACCTGCGCCGCTACGGTCGCAGTCTTCGGCGCGGTCACCTGGCCGGTTTCATCGCCGATCTCGACGACTACGACGAGGAACTGGATGCGGCCGTCGACCTCGTCGCCGCCGAGCACGACGAAATCGTGCTGCTGGGGCATTCGACCGGTGGGCTGGTTGTCTCTTTGTGGGCCGCCCGGCATCCCGGTCGGGTCGATGCCCTGGTCCTGAACTCGCCCTGGTTGGACCTGCAGGGCTCGGCGGTGGTCCGGGCCCTCGGCACCCCGGTGATCGACGCGCTCGGCAGCCGTTCGCCCACTGCCGTGCTGCGGCTGCCCGACTCGGGTCTGTACGCCCAGGCCCTGCACGAGTCGCTGGGCGGGGAGTGGAACTACGACCTGGAGCTAAAGGTCAACCCGAGCCAGCCGATCCGCGTCGGCTGGCTGCGGGCCATCCGCCGCGGTCACCAGCGAGTCGCCGCCGGCTTGGACATCGACGTCCCGGTGCTGGTTCTGGCGTCCACGCGCAGCAGCTTCGCCCGCCGGTGGAGCGAGGATCTGCGCGGGGTCGACAGCGTGCTGGACGTGGAACAGATCGCCGAGCGGGCCGTCCGGCTGGGCCGGCACGTGACGGTGGTCCGGATCGCTGAGGGCCTGCACGATCTCGTGCTGTCGGCGGAGCCGGTCCGGACGGCGGTTCTGGCCGAGATCGCCCGGTTCCTCGACGCCTACCTGCCCGCTGCCTCCGCGGATCGACTCGGCCTGCGTCGGTGACGGAGGTGGTGGTGGGGCGCGCATGGGTGCTCTCTTGGCCGGGCTGGTTGAATGTTCCCTGTGAATGAGACGCCGCATGTCATCGTGGTCGGGGCCGGGTTCGGGGGCCTGTCGGCGGCTACCCATCTCGCCAAGGAGGGGTTCCGGGTCACCCTGATCAACCGGCACCCCTACAACACGTTCCAGCCGCTGCTCTACCAGGTGGCGACCGGCGGGCTGAACGCCGGCGACGTGACCTATTCGCTGCGTTTCTTCGCCGCCAAGCATAAGGGGGTCCGGTTCCGCCGAACCGCCGTGGTCGGGATCGACCACGACGCCCAGGAAGTCGTCTGCGACGACGGGATCCGGCTGCACTACGACTACTTGGTGCTGGCCACCGGGATCACCACCAACCACTTCGGGATCCCCGGTGCGGCGGAGTACTCGATGTCGATGTACACCCGGGCGGAGGCGCTGCGGGTGCGCGACACCATCTTCGGGAGCCTGGAGATCATCGCCAGTGACCCCGAGCCGGAGTCGGAGAAGCGCTTCACCGTGCTGATCACCGGCGGCGGCGCGACCGGGGTGGAGATGGCTGGGCAGCTCGCGGAGTTGAAGACCGAGGCGCTCCCCTCCACGTTCCCCGAGATGGCCCCCGAACGGGTGCGGGTGGTGCTGGTGGAGATGGCGCCGTTTCTGCTGGCGCCCTTCGACGACTCGCTGCGTCAGTACGCACACCAGGAACTGGTCAAGCGCGGGGTCGAAGTCCGGCTGAACACGGCCATCTCCGAGGTGCACGCCGACCGGGTGGACTTCAAGGACGGCACGTCGATGCCGGTCGATCTGGTGATCTGGGCCGCCGGGGTCTCCGGCAGTCCGACGCTACGGGAGTGGGGTATCCCGATCGGACGCGGCGGCCGGATCGAGGTGAACGCCGACCTGCGGGTGCTGGGGGAGGAGCGGATCTTCGCCATCGGCGATGTCAGCATGATCGTCGACGACCCACTGCCGCAGCTCGCTCAGCCGGCCATGCAGACCGGCAAGCACGCCGCCAAGCAGATCGCCCGCCTGCACCGGGGCTTGGTCACGGAGAAGTTCAGCTACTTCAACAAGGGCACGATGGCCACCATCGGCCGAGGCGACGCAGTACTGCAGATGCCGGTCGGTCTCAAGCTCAAGGGGGTGCTGGCCTGGCTGGGCTGGATCGCCCTGCACATCGTCTATCTGCTCGGCGGCCGGAACCGGGTGCAGACGCTGCTCAGCCTGGTGTCGCGCTACCTCGGGCCCACTCGGAGCAACGTCATCGTCGGTGACGTGATGGAGACCCCGAAGCTGAGGGAGAGCCGGCACCGCTGAGTGGGCCGGCCCCTCGGGGTGATCTCGCCGGTGTCGGACTGGTGGAGTCGATGAAGCCGGCCGCCTCTGCGGATCTCCGCAGGGGCGGCCGTGCAGAAACTACGGGGTGGGCATACCGCCGTTGGCGTTGAGCGTCTCCCCGACCACGTAACCCGACTCGGGCGAAGCGAGATAAACGTACGCCGCGGCCATCTCCGCCGGCTGGCCGGCCCGGCCGAGCGGTGTCTGCTGACCGAAGTCGGACAGCTTCTCCGTCGGCTGGCCGCCGCTGACCTGCAGCGGGGTCCAGACCGGACCGGGTGCGACCACGTTGACCCGGATGCCCTTCGGCGCCAGCTGCTGGGCCAGCGCCTTGCTCATGGTGTTGATCGCCGCCTTGGTCGGGGCGTAGTCCACCAGTCCCGGACTGGGACTGTAGGCCTGAACCGAGGACGTATTGACGATCGCGGACCCAGCCGGTAGGTACCGCAGCGCTTCCTGGGTGATCCAGAACAGGGCGTAGACGTTGGTCTTGAACGTGTAGTCGAACTGCTCGGGGTCCAAGTCGGCCAGGTCCTCGACGAACTGCTGGTGACCGGCCACGTTGACCAGAATGTCCAGTCCGCCGAGTTCCTCGACGGCCTTGGTCACCAGCTCGCGGGCCTCGGCTTCCACCGCGATGTCGGCCGGGGCGAGGACGGCCCGCCGGCCCGCCTGCGTCACCAGGTCGGCGACCTCCTCGGCGTCGCTCTGCTCGCTGGCGAGATAGTTCAGCACCACGTCCGCTCCTTCTCGGGCGAAGGCGATCGCCACCGCGCGGCCGATACCGGAGTCGGCGCCGGTGATCAGCGCCTTGCGGTCGACGAGCTTGCCGCTGCCGCGATAGGACTGCTCCCCGTGGTCGGGCCGCGGCGCCATGTCCTGGGCCAACCCGGGGGCCGGTTGCTCTTGTTCGCGCACCTCGTCGGCCGGGTACTGGTCCACCGGATTGATCAAGTCAGTCATTACTGTCCCCTGTCGGTCGTATCGGTTTCGGTGTATTGGTTTCGGTCAGATCGGTCTCGACCAGATCGGGGTCGATCGATCGGATCGCTCGACTCGCGGCTCGGGCTGCGCTCGGCGTGCCGATCCGTGGAGGCATTACCCCGTTCGGCCGGACTCAGGCGTAGCGTTGCGCGACTCGCGCGGCCTCCGCGCCGTAGGAACCGCCGTGACTGACCGCGTGCACCAGCAGCGGATGCAGTTGGTGCAGCCCGATCAGCTCCTGCCAGCCCTGCTGGAGGCCGGCCGTCTCGGCGTACGCGGCACTGATCGCGTCCAGCCCCGGGGCGCCGAACAGGTGCAGCATAGCCAGATCGGTCACGCCGTGGCCGCCGTGCGCGGCCGGGTCGATCAGCACCACCCCGACATCGGTGTAGACCACGTTGCCCGACCACAGGTCGCCGTGGATCCGCGCCGGCGGAGCGTCGTCGTCGAACTCGCCGTCGATCAGCCGTTGGGCCACCCGCTCGACCCGGTCCAGACCCGACCGGCTGAGATGTCCGATCCGCTGGGCCTTCCGGGCGAAGGGCAGCACTCGCTGCTCGGCGTAGAAGACTCCCCAGCGGAGTTCAGGGTCGGTTCGCATCCGCTGGGCGCCGATGTACGCCCCGCCGTCCAGGTCGGGCGGCGGACTGCCGAACGCGTCGGCTCCCGCGGCGTGGGTCCGGGCCAAGGCTCCTCCGAACGCCACCGCGGCCGCCCCTGTCGGCCGTGCGGGGTGAAGCCGCTCGAGCACGATCCGGTCCTTCGTGACCTCGAGCACGGCTACGGTGCGGGCCGCCTCCGGTCCGGCGGCGGCTAACCACGCCAGCCCCGCCGCTTCGGCGGCGAAGAAGTCCCGCGGGGAACCCGGGGCGGCGTGCTTCACGTAGGGCTCGTTCACCTTCTCCGCCTACCCGTTCTGCTCCGCAACATCACCAGACTGTGGAGAGGAAGGCCAATTAGGCAGACGAGCTAGAGCGCGAGGCGGCCGCGCAGCATCGAGTTCTCGGAGTGCGCGGGATTGGTGTCGTGCAAAGGTTCCAGCGAGACGTCCACGATCGGATGCGACTTCAGGTCCATCGCCTTGGGTACGGGGAAGCGGCCGATCGGGCCGTTCATCACGCCCATCGGCACCATGTCCTCGGCGTGGGAGTCACTGAGCCACACCTGCATTGTGCCGTCGACCGGGGTGGTGGCCGGGATCTTCGCGGTGATCACCAGCGTCCGGTTGCCGGCGTCGTCCTCCTCGACCGTGGCGGTGCCGTTGGACCCCTTCCACCAGGGCAGGGCGTTCAGCGTGGTCACGCCGACCACCTCGGTCTTGTCGGCCAGCACTCGGCTCACGCCGACGCCGATGCCCACGCCGAGGATCAACGCGAGTGCCGCGGCAAGGACCACGGCCGGCCAACGGCGTTTGGCCGACCGGCGCGATCCGAAGGCCGGGGACGACGGCCCGGCCGAGGGGGGCTCAGCGGCAGGCGGGTCGACAGCAGGTGGATCAGCATGGGGTTCGCCGGTCGGGTGTTGAGTGCTAGGGCGCTCGGAGGCGGGTGGCCGATCGCCCGGGACGGTGGGCAGTACGGTGACGGTGGAGTGGCGCGGGGCGCCGAGTTGCTGACTGATCGAACGCCAGACGCGTTCGTCGGGCTCACGCAACACGTCGTCGGTGCTGATCGAGCGGCCAAGAGCAACGACCCGTGCCCAACCGTCGACCTCGGCGCGGCAACTCGAGCAAGTCCTCAGATGTTCTTGGACTGCGGGCGAGTGCTCCCCGAGGGCGAACAGGGCCAGCTGATCAGGTGTCGGATGCATCGTTCGACACCTCCAGCCGGCGCTTGAGTTTGATCAGGCTGCGCCGGATATGGCTCTTCACCGTGCCGGGGGGGAGTTGCAGCCGTTCCGCGATCTGCATGTGGGTGAGGTCCTCGTAGAACGCGAGGGTCAGTACCTTCTTGGGCGTCTCGTCGAGCCGGGCGATCTCGTCGGCGATGATGAGCCGCTCGGCCACGTCCATGGTTTCCCGCGGGAGGTCGGAGTTGGCGGCCACCTGAGTGGCGATCCGACGCTGTTTGGCCCGGGCTTGGTGAGCGTCGACGACCTTGTTCCGGGTGATCCCCATCAGCCACGCCGAGATGCTGGCCCGGTCGGGCCGATAGTTGTGCCGCTTGTCCCAGGCCGCCAAGAACACTTTCTGGGTGACGTCCTCGGCCTCGGTCACCTCGCCGAGCGAGCGCAACGCCACCGTGAAGACCAACCCCGAATAGCGTCGGTAGATCTTCTCCAGCGCCGACTCCTCGCCCGCCAAGAACGCCGCGACGACAGCGTCGCGGTCGTCATCGGGTGCGACCGTCACGACCGAGTGGTTCCTCCGTGCCTGAAAGAGGGCGCCAACACCCTCGGGACACTTCACTCTACTGGTCGGTTGCGGGTTCCCGGCGGCCCTGGTCCGTGCGATTGCACACGTACCGACTGCCCCGTCAACCACGATCGGTTTCGGCCTCCGCCACGAAGGGCACCGGTCCGAAGGGCGGCGCCATCCGGGCTGCGGGCGGGGCAGTGGGGTCAGGAGGACGACGGCTCGCGCTGCGACGATGACGTACCTCCTCCGGCCGTGAGCACCGGGGCTAGATGCTCATGGGAAGGTTTCCCTAAGAGGGCCATCCTCGGATGCAGCCCTGCCGCGGACGCGCCGATCGCACCTGGCCAACAGTTGAATGGTCCTCCTCCCCCCGCCGCCCCCTGGCCTTGTCCAACGCCCCCTGAGGAACGCCCCCTGAGGAACGCCCCCTGAGCTTGTCGAAGGGTCGAACGCCCCCTGAGCTTGTCGAAGGGCCGAACGCCCCCTGAGCTTGTCGAAGGGCCGAACGCCCCCTGAGCTTGTCGAACGCCCCCTGAGCTTGTCGAAGGGCCTCGAAGAGGTCGGCGGTCGGGTCACAACGTCGTCCCACGAGTCTTAGCAGGGACTTGCCCCCAACTCCTCTTCGAGACCGCACCTGCGAGATCGCCCTCCGACGTTGCTCACCGTGCCGTCTCCTGGGCGGCGATCTGGATCAGGTTGCCGCAGGTGTCGTCGAGCACAGCAGTGGTGACGGGCCCCATCGTGGCCGGCTTCTGGGTGAACCGCACCCCGAGGGCCTGCAGTCGCTCGTACTCACCCTGAACGTCGTCCACGCCGAACGACGTGAACGGAATTCCGTCCTCGACCAGTGCGGCTTTGAACGGTTTGACCGCCGGATGCTCGTCGGGTTCCAGCAGTAATTCGACGCCATCGGGTTCTAGGGTCGACACGACGCTGAGCCAGCGGTGCTCTCCGAGCGGAATTTCGGTCTTCTTACGAAAGCCGAGTATGTCGGTGTAGAAAGCAAGGGCTTTGTCCTGGTCGTCGACCAGGACGCTGGTCACAGTGATCTTCATCGGTGCTCCTCAGGGTGATGGTGTGAAGGTGAATCTCGGCGGGGTTGAACCCAGCGGGCGGTGATCCGCTCGAGGGGTCGCGGGTCGAGTTGATGGAACTTGTACCGGCCCTCGCGTCGGGTCACCACCAGGCCGGCGCTGACCAGAACGTCGATGTGCTGGGAGACCGCTTGTCGGGATGAGCCGACCTGGTGCTTCATGGCCAGCCGCGAACACAGCTCGAACAGTGTCTGGTCGTCTCGCTCGATCAGCTCGTCGAGGATCGCTCGTCGAGTGGGGTCCGCCAGGGCCTTGAAGACGTCGCCCACAACGACACGATAGGCAAGCGAAAACTTGCCTGTCAAGTACGCTGAGCGCTGATCCCTACCCGAATGGCGCTGGACCGAGGTGGGTGCGTCGGTGCGGCACGAGTACGAGCCGCGGCCCCGCGGAGCCCTCGCACCAGCCTCCCGCCATGATGGGCACGTTCATCCATTGCGTAGCCGAGAACGAGGAGCGAACCCGTGGCTCAAGACGACGCCCGTCCGACGAACGAAACGTCCGAGCAAAAGACCTGGGACTTCGTGGTCATCGGGGGCGGGCCGCCGGGGGAAAACGTCGCCCAGTACGCCGTGCAGGGCCGGGAGGCGACAGCGGTGATCGTGGAGCAGGAACTGCTCGGCGGTGAGTGTTCTTACTGGGCCTGTATGCCCAGCAAGGCGCTGCTGCGTCCGGTCGCCCTGCTCGATTCGGCCCGGCACGTCGCGGGCGTCTCCGAGATCGTCGGCGAGACTCGCCTGGACGCCGAGGCGGTACTGCGGCACCGTGACGAGGTGGTCAGCCACCACGACGACGCCTCCCAGGTCGAATGGGCGCAGGGGTCCGGGATCGACGTGGTCCGCGGCCGTGGACGGCTCGCCGGGACGCGGACCGTCGAGGTGGAGACCGACAGCGGCATCCGCACTGTGCACGCCCGGCACGCCGTTGTTCTGGCCGCCGGCACGTCGGCGCAGGTTGCCCCCGTCCCCGGGTTGCGGGAGGCGCTGCCGTGGACGTCGAGGGACGTCACCAACTGCCACGAGGTGCCGCGTCGGGTGGCGGTGGTCGGCGGCGGAGTGGTGGCCTGCGAAGCGGCGACGTGGCTGCTCGGTCTCGGCGTACAGGAGCTGACCATGATCGTCCGGGGGCCGGGGCTGTTGGAGCGCAACGAACCCTTCGCCGGTTCGTTGGTCCAGCAGACCCTGACCGAGCACGGCGCGACGGTGCACCTCGACAGTGCCCTCGAGAGCGTGGAACGACCGGACGTGCACGAAACCGGCGAGGGTCACGTGCACGGGGGCCCGGTCACCGTAAGTTTCGGCGGCGATTCGGTGGAGGTGGACGAGGTCGTGGTCGCGATGGGTCGGGCTCCGAACAGTCGCGAGCTAGGACTGGAGAGCATTGAGACCGCGGACGGGCCGACCCTGGCGGAGCGGGTGAGCGACAACCATGGCTTCGTCGCCGTCGACGACCAGATGGGCGTCGACGGGGTGGACGGGGACTGGCTGTACGCCGTCGGGGACATCAACGGCCGCGCCCTGCTGACCCACATGGGCAAGTACCAGGCGCGGATCTGTGGGGCCGTGCTGGCGGCACGGGCGCAGGGAAACCCGATCGACGGGCCACAGTTCAGCGACCGCGCCGACCACGCGATGGTGCCGCAGGTGACCTTCACCGACCCCGAGGTGGCTTCGGTCGGCCGCTCCGAGGCCGAAGCTCGCGACGCCGGCCTCGACGTCGAGGGGGTGGAGTACGACCTGGCCGCGGTGGCCGGGACCTACCTGTTGCGCGAGGACTATCGAGGCCGGGCCAAGATCGTGATCGACCGGTCGACCAACACCCTGGTTGGCGCCACGTTCGTCGGGCCGGAGGTCGCCGACCTGCTGCACGCGGCCACGATCGCCATCGCAGGCCGGGTCAGCCTGGACGACCTTTGGCACGCGGTGCCGGCCTATCCGACACCCAGCGAGATCTGGCTGCGCCTGCTGGAGACCCGCAACGACTCGAAGTGAGACTGGGCCGGGGTGTCGTCAGGAGGTGGCGCCCAGCCGCAGGGGCGGCAGATCCAGCTCGAAGCGACAGCCCCCCTCGATGTTGCGGACCGCGATCCGGCCGCGGTGGGAGTTCGCGACGCCTCGAGCGATCGCCAGCCCCAGCCCGGAACTACCGTCGTCGTGGCCGGCCGATGAACCGCGCCACCCAGTCTCGAAGACCCGGGTCAGGTTCTCGGCGGGAATGCCGCCGCAGGCGTCAAGGACGGCCAGCTGAACCTGACCTTCGGCCGCCCGCCGACCCTGGATCCGGACTTGTTGACCCCGGCCGGTGTGCCGGATGGCGTTGACCACGAGATTCGTCAAGGCTCGGGTCAGATCGTCGGCGGCTCCGAGAACCGCGAGGCGGTCGCGTGCGGGAAGCTCGACGACGAGATCGACCTGCTGGGCGGCGGCCGTACCACCCAGCTCCGAGACCACGTCGGCAACGATCTCGCTTGCCGACACCGGAGTCGCCCGCTTCACCCCGGTCGACACCTCGACTCGTGACAAGGCAAACAGGTCCTCGACCAGGCCCGACATCCGGTCGACGGTGCTCTGTAGGTGAGCGAGCGCCCGGGGAACGTCGGTTATCACCCCGTCCTCCAGGGCTTCGGCCAGGGCTCGCAGGCCAGACAGCGGCGTCCGCAAATCGTGGGACAAGAAGCCGATCAGTTCGCGTCGCGCCCGTTCGGCCCGGTGCTCACGCTCCCGCAGCTGAGCGAGGGTCTGCCGGGTCGCGTTCAGCTCGGTGGCCAACTGCGCGAAGTCCTGGGGCATTTCCGGCGGCTCGGCGGTGGCGCCCCCGGCCGGAACGGCGCCAGCCGGATCGGCCTCAGTGACGAGGCGGTGCAGGCCCTCGTCGAGGTGGCTCAGCGCCGCCATGATCCGACGGAGCACGGCCCAGGCGGCCATCAGCGCCAAGACGGAGGACAGCACCAGCGCGAGCAAGACGACACCCGAGTCGTGCGTAGACAAGAACATGAACCGGACGTTGACGGCCACGGTGGCGACCACCGCAAGCACCGGGACCAGGATGGCGAGCATCAGTTGCCGGCGCACCGAGCCGCGGCGCAGCAGGTGCAGAGCGGCCACGCCGATCAGCCCCACCGCGCCGCAGGCTCCCAGGGTCAGGCCAATGATCTGCCCGAGGTCGTTCACGGCTGATCCGTCTCGACAGCCAACTCGTCCTCCTGCGCCATCCGGTAGCCGGCCCGGCCGACGGTCAGCACGATCCTCGGGTCGGACGGGTCGTGCTCGAGTTTCTCCCGCAGCCGACGAACGTGCACCGTGACGGTGGAGGTGTCGCCGAAGTCCCAGCCCCAGACGCGGCGCAGCAGTTCGTCCTTACTGAAGGTGCGCCCGGGATGGGCGGTGAGAAAGGCGAGCAGGTCGAACTCACGGGTGGTGAGGTCTAACCGGTGGCGGGCCGGCGGCCGGTTCGTGGCGATCGTTGCGGACCGGGCGGAGACGTCGACTCGGACGGGACCCAGCTCCATCACCGAACTCAGCAGGTTGAGCCCGGCCAGTCGTTCCGTTCGGCGCAGCAGCGCCGCGACCCGCAGGACCAGCTCACGCGGTGAGAACGGTTTGACGACGTAGTCGTCCGCGCCGGACTCCAGACCGACCAAGCGGTCTTCCTCCTCCCCGCGGGCCGAGAGGATGATCACAGCCGCAGGGTCGCCGACCTGTCGACGCCGTCGGAGCACCTCCAAGCCGGACAGGCCCGGCAGCATGAGGTCCAAGATCACCACGTCCGGGCGGTGCCGCGGCCACACCTGCAGGGCGTCGACGCCGTTGCGGCGCCAGTCGAGCTCGTAGCCTGCGCGCTGCAAATAGGCCGAGAGGATCTCTGCCATCGTCGGATCGTCCTCGACGATCAGGACCCGGGCAGTCACCACGTCAGCCTAGGCAGCTGGACGCGTCTGCGTACGGTGCGCGCTGATCTACGGCGCCGGACGTAAGCGATCCGAAAGCGTTGGGCGGTCCGACCGTGTCCGAAGCTGCCTACGGTGGACTGATGTCGTTCAGCTTGGAGGTACGACCCGGGGAAGGGCCCGGTGTTGGGCGGTCGTCCGGGGCAGATGCCGACACGGCATCGGTGGTGGTAGTGCTGTCGGGGGAGTCGATGGCGGATCGTGCGTCGGCCCCGGAACTTCTGCCGTTCTCGCGGGACGACACCGCCACCTTGGCCGCGGCCGCTGCCGCCGACACCGTCCGGGCGGTCCGGACCAGTCGGGCGCAGCGGCGCGTACTGGTGGGTGCGGGACATCTGGACGGCTGCCCAGACGGCTTCGAGGTGTTGCCGCAGCACCCGGGCCGGCTCAATGACCGCCTGGTCGCGGCCTTCATGCACGTGACCGAAGGGGATGCCCGGCCTGCGGCGGTGTTGCTGATCGGGACCGACACTCCGCAGGTGACGCCACAGCTGTTGGACGACGACTGGCAGGGCGCGGACGCCGTCCTCGGGCTGAGCGAGGACGGCGGGTTCTGGGCCATCGGGTTGCGGGGAGTCGACCCCGCTCGAATCTTCACCGGAGTCCCTACGACGACGGACCGGCGTGGGGCTGCCCAGCTCAGTCGGTTGCTCGACCTCGGGCTGTCGGTCCGGCTGCTGGCCCCGCTCCGTGGAGTTGGCACGCTCGCCGCGGCCGGCGCTGTGGCTGCCCGCCATCCCGGGATCGACTTCTCCGCCCGGTACCGGGCATTGCTGAAGGTGCAGAGCCACGAGCTATCCGCTGAGCACCTCTTCGACCAAGCCTTCTCCGGGACTTCCACCGTCGTCATCTCGCCGACCGACGCGCTCGGTCTGGACCTGCCCCGTTGGAGCGGTGAGGCCGATGACGTCGACTTGATGGTGGTGTCCCGCTGCCGACCGCCGGTGATCGACCTCGGCTGCGGTCCCGGACGGATGGTGACTGCGCTCACTCGGACCGGGCGGTCGGCGTTGGGGGTGGACACCTCAGCGGTTGCGGTCGCGGTCAGCATGAGCCGGGGTGGGCCGGCGTTGCACCGTCGGGTGGACGATCTTTTGCCGGCTGAAGGTCGCTGGGGAACCGCACTCCTGATCGACACCAACATCGGGATCGGCGGCGATGTTGCCGCCTTGCTGCGCCGATGCGTCGGGCTCGTGCAGCCGGCCGGACTGATCATCTGCGAGGTTGATCCGGTGCCGGACCGACACGACCTGCACCACCTGGTCCTGGAGGGAGGGGGGATGCGGTCCCTGCCCCTGCTCTGGGCGCGGATCGGCGCGGACGCCCTTTCTCAGCTCGCGGCAAATCTGGGCTTGCTGGTCATCGAGGAGTGGACGGCCGGTCACCGGGTCTTCGTCATGCTCCGGCGAAGCGGCGCAACTGGTCTCGGGCACAGCGACGGTGCGGACTCGTTCGCCGACCGTAAGCGCTGATCGGCCGGCGCGGCGGCCCGGATGGGCTTCGATGGAGCCATGAGCGATGTGCCGGTCGGCGACCACGCGTTGCTGTCGGACTGCCGGTCGGCGGCTCTGGTCACCTGTCGGGGTTCGGTGGACTGGCTTTGCCTGCCGCGCTTCGACAGCCCGGCCCTCTTCGCGCGGATACTCGACGACGACGCCGGACACTTCGGGCTGGCCCCGGTCGAGGAGGGGTTCACGCCCACCTGGCGTTACCGGCCCGACAGCCTGGTGCTGGAGACCACCTGGCGCCGGCCGGGCGTGACCCTGGTGGTCACCGACGCGCTGGCGTTGGGTCTGCGCGAGCGTGGGCACGAACTCGGCCACACCGCACCCGGGGTGTTGCTGCGGCGGGCGCAGTGCCTCCAGGGCTCGGTCGACGTGGAGGTCGACTTCGCTCCGCGGCCGGAGTACGGCCTGGTTCACCCGAGGCTGACCCAGCGGTCGGGTGCCGTGGTCGCCGAGGGCGGCGCTCGGATGATCGTGTTGAGCACCCGGGCCGAGCTGCGGTTGGCGCAGGGCCGGGCGAAGGGCGTGGTCACCCTGCAGGAGAAGGAGGAGGTCACGTTCGCCGTCGAGCAGGGAGACGGCTGGGAGGAGTTGCCGAAAGCGTGGTCCCCGCACCGAATCCGACGGCGGCTGGCGGGGAGCGAATCGAGCTGGGCCAGCTGGTCAGCGCTCCACCAGCGCTATACCGGGCCGCTGCAGGACCTGGTCCGGCACAGTGGCCGGGTGCTGCGGGGACTCAGCTACGTGCCGACCGGTGCGATGGTGGCCGCGGCCACGACCAGCCTCCCCGAGGGGGTGGGGAGCGCTCGGACCTGGGACTATCGCTTCACCTGGGTTCGTGACGCCAGCATGACGATGCAGGGACTCTACGTGGCGGCCTGCCCGGACGAGGCCGGAAGCTTTTTCGCCTTTCTGGCTCGGTCGGCGGCCACTCAGCTGGACCGCGGGGTGGGGCTGCAGATCATGTTCGGGATCGGCGCCGAACGGGACCTGCACGAACACGAGCTCGAGCACCTGCGCGGCTGGTCCGACAGCGGTCCCGTCCGGGTCGGCAACGACGCGTGGACGCAGCGTCAACTCGACGTCTACGGGGCGCTGCTCGACGCGGCCTGGACGCTGCGCGAGCAACTGCGGGAGATGGCGCCCGACACCCGTACGTTCCTGGTGGCGGCCGTGGACGCTGCGGCGCGACACTGGCAAGACGACGATCAGGGGATTTGGGAGATTCGCGGGCCGGCGCGGCCGTTCCTGCACAGCAAGCTGATGTGCTGGGTGGCTCTGGACCGTGGTTTGGCGATGGCCGACCTGCTCCGGTTGGACGCGGAGCAGGTGCAGACGTGGACCGCGCTTCGCCGTGAGATCCACGAGGCCGTCCTGGCGCACGGGTGGAACGAGCGGATCGGCTCGTTCACCCAAGCATTCGGGTCCGACGAGCTGGACGCGTCGGCGCTGCTGGTCGTGCTGATGAGGTTCCTACCGGCCCAGGACCCACGGCTGCGGTCAACGATCGACGCGGTCCAGGCCGCGTTGTCGGACAAGCGCGGACTGATCTTCCGCTACCGCGGCGGCGACGGCTACGACGCGCCGGAGGGGACCTTCCTGCTGTGCACCTTCTGGCTCGCCCACGCGCTGGCCATGATCGGCGAGGTCGAGCGGGCTCGCACCGTGCTCGTCCGGGCCAGCGGCTACGCCACCGATTTGGGCTTGTTGGCCGAGCAGGTCGATCCGGACAGCGGCGCGCTGTGGGGCAATTTCCCCCAGGCATTCAGCCACCTCGGCCTGGTGAATGCCGCGCAGGCCTTGGCCGAGGCCGAGGCCGAGGCACAGCGGTCAGCAGATTGATGAGCCCGACGGCGGGTGCGAGTCGGTGGGCCGGTGAGTGGCGTGCTTGCGAGCCCTCGATCAGCGCCGGAAGCGTCAATCGCCGCGCGGTGCACGGGTTGTTTCTGCAGCTTTGCGGTCGGCCACGACCCGGCGAACGTACAGCACCAGGCACACCGCGGCGATCAGACTGACGAGCAACGCCAGGTTGAGGCCGTAGTCGCGCAGCAGGAGAGCCTTGACCGCGGGCTGGCTGCCGCGCAGGTAGATCATCGGGACGGCGATCACCGTCACCATCCCGCTGGCGATCAACCCGGCCTGGACGTAGCGCCGGGCCCGGTCGGGGACAAATCGCCGCAGCAGGGTGCCGACGCCGACCACGCCGGGCGAGAGCAACCCGTCGTGGACGACCAGCGCACCGGCGAGCCAGAGGGCTAGGAACAACAGGTCCAGCGGCGGGGTCTCGGTCACCAGCCGGAAGAGGCCGAACAGCGCGAGCGCGATCCCCGCCGCTGCGAGCCCTGCTCGCCACGCCTTCACGACAACACCTCGATCCGGGACAGCCACTTGGTGTTGAAGATTCCGGGCCGGTTAGGTGAAATCAGCCGTAACGGGAAGCCGTGGTCCAGGTCAAGGCGCTGACCGTTAAGGTGCGTGGCAAGCAGCGCGGCGGCCACCTGCGAGCCCTCCATGCTCGACTGGCTGAACGCGGCGTCCTGCTCGATCGAGAAGAAGCTCAAGCGGGAGTCGGCCGTCCCGCCGGCCCGCCGGACGACCTCGAGCAGTGAGAGCCCACGCCAGCGGGCCCCGACACTCCAGCCCTCCACGCAGGTGATCGGCAGCCGGGCCTCGTGTACCGCCAGCGGTTCGAGGTCGGCCAACCCCAAGGTGAACGGCTGGGGGCCGATGACGCGTAGCTGCCACTCCGGTGCCGCGGCTGGGTCGAGCACGCCGGCCTGCTCGGCCGTCCGGTTGACCGGGACGTTCTGCGGACCGCGGCTGTACTGGCGGATCGCGAGCAGACCCAGCGGCTCCAGCGGCGTCACGGTCTGGCCGAGGGTCGTCACCACGACCACCCCCACCCCGGCACCGGCCGCGGCGAGAACGCCGCGACGGGAGATCGCCGGCGTTGGTGGGGCGGGCAAGGTGCCGGCGTTACTGTGCGAGTCCGGGTTTTCATCCCACGGGATTTCGGTCAGCACATCGGCCTCGGGCACCTTGGCCTGGAGCCCGTAGACGATGTCGGGCAACTTGATCGCGATGTGCAGCACGATCGAACCGACCAGTACGTAGGCCAGGAAGCGGTGGACCGAGACGAAGTACCAGGGGAACGGGTACCAGTTCAACACGTTGAAGAAGCCGGTGAAGACCTGGACCAGCGCGCTGGCGACCAGCAGCGCGACGCTGCCCCGCTCGACGGCATGCTTGATCGATTTTACCGGCGGGAACCGGAACAGGTTGGGGTAGACGCTCCACAGCTTGACCAGCAGCAACGGAATCGTCGCGGTGCCGACGGCGACGTGGATGCCCTGGGTGAGCCGGTAACCCCAGACTGGGGCTGCGGGTACGGGCAGCCAGGACCACGGTTGATAGCGGTAGTGGCTGAGCAGACCGGTGGCGAACAAGACGGCAATGGCTATCCCGAGGATGCGACCGATGCGGGCGGTGACTGCGGTCGAGCGCAGTGTGCTGGTGAAGCTCGGCCACCAGCGTGGACGGACGTCAAGCATGAGAACACCTTTCCCGACAAGGTCGGGAAAGGGCAGCGTTTACGGGCCGGTATCCGCTTACGGCTCGCTGACGTCGAGCGACTCCGGATCCCATTACACGGCAGGGAAACCGACGGTGGCCAGGGCCGGGTTCGAACCGGCGACCTTTCACTTTTCAGGCGAACGCTGCTACCAGCTGAGCTACCTGGCCTTCGCCGGTCGGACCGGCACCGGGCGGCGGCACCCCCGAACGTTCAGAGAAGGCGATGCGCTGCCGCTTCCGCGACCCCGACGGGACTCGAACCCGCGACCTCCGCCGTGACAGGGCGGCGCGCTAACCAACTGCGCTACGGGGCCTGGCGCGTCCAACCGGACGCCGCAGAGACTATAGCGCAGGAGCTCCGGCCTACGAAAACCACGCACGCGTGCTGAGGAGGTTGCGAGGCCGTGGAGCTGAGCGGTCCGGTCGGCGACGGGGACGCTCCGGTGTCACGAGCCCCAGTTGGCGGCGTCGGTGAGGCAGAAGGGGTGGCCGGAGGGGTCGAGTAGGACGCGCCAGGTCTCGCCCGGCTGCTCGTCGGGGACAGTGGCACCCAGCTCGATGGACCTCGCCTCCGCGGCCGCGATGTCGAGCACGGCCAGGTCGAGATGGAGCTGTTTGCTGCCGTGCTCGTTGGGCCAACTCGGGGCCACGTAGTCCTCGATCCGCCCGAAGCCCAGGGCGTGGCTGGGTCCGCTGAGCATGGCGTAGTCGGCGGAGGAGTGGAGCACCTCCCAACCGAGCATGCTGCTCCAAAAGGCCGCGGCGCGTTCGGGGTCGTCGGTGTCGAGGGTGAGCATCGCCAATGAGGCAACGGCTTCGGTCATGGTCGTCTCCTTGGGGTGGTTGTTCGGCCCTACTGTGCCCGTAGTCACGCGCTCGCACTAGAAGAAATCCGCCAGTGCAGGCGAGCGGTACGGCACCTCCGACCCGGGACGAGCCGCCCGGCGCGACGGCTGGACGCCGCTCACACCCAGGTCGCGCGGATCGAACCGAGCTGGCGTGTTGACCGCCGCGGACGAGAGTGTCGCGAGCCGGTCGTCGCCGTCTGCGGGTGTTCAGCGCTGGGAACGCGTGACCGACTTGGCCGCTGATGCTGGCCGCGGTGGCCTTTCTGGCCGCCTTGGCCATCCCCGTCTTGGATCCCCGGGTCGGCGTGGTGAGCGCAACCCTGGTCTGTCGATCGAGGAGAACGCGTTGGCGCGGAGCGCCGCCTCCGGCGGACAGGCGAGGTCCGTGCCCGGGCGTTACAAAAACCCGAAACATTGGGGCGACAGCTATCAGGGGAACGATCGCCGGGATGCGAGACCTGAATGGGGGCAGTGATGTGAACGGCGGCTGGGGAGGCGGTCAGAGATGGCCAGGTCTGTCGTGTAGGCGCGGTCCCTATCTTCGGTGCTCAGCGAGCTGCCCGGCTGCTGGGTGGCGGTCGACCGCCGGACGGGAGAGCCGGTGGAGGCCGCCGATTCGCCCTACGACCTAGCTCGGAGGCTCCGCAGCCGGCAGATCAGGAACGTGGCGGTCGTGAGGGCGCCTGACCCAAGCGAGCCCGAGCTTGTCGGGCTGGGTTGATCCGACCGCGTTTCCCTGGCTCTACCCCTACATCGATGATGGTCCCAGGCTGGACCAGGTCGTTCAGCGCACGGTGGTGTCGACGGCGCTCGTAGGGCCTTCCGACGAGGTCGGGGACGGCCTGTACCCCCTGGTGGACTCAGGTTGCAGTCACGTGCTGGCGGCTCCTTGGGTGGCCGACGCTGTGGGCGTCGATCCGGATTGGTCTGACCGAAAAGCTCCGGCTCGGGGTCGGCGGCACCACGGTCAGTGTGCGTTTCGCGGATCTGCGGGTGAGGTTGTTGGCACCTGACGGCAGTGACGACGAGTTCGTGGAGTGGTCGACCGAGTCGGCTTCCTCGACGAGTGGAGGCCCATGTTCCCCATGATCTTGGGTCAGCGAAGCTTCTTCGACGAGTTCACCGTCACCACAAGTCTTGGACGCGGGCCTGGAAGGTTTGGGCGGAGCGGTCGGACCGGACTAGTCCGACGACGCTGTGGCCGTGAGCGAGGAGTTCGGCGACGACAGGGGGTGCCGATGGTCCCGGTGGCGCCAGTTACGAACACGCGCACGGGAAATCTCCCGGTTATCGCTCTTACTGGGAGACCACTTCTTCTGGTATCCCCAACGGGATTCGAACCCGCGCTGCCGCCTTGAAAGGGCGCCCAAGGCGCTTTTGGGCCCTGCGCAGCATCTGTCGAAAACTGCCGAACATGCTCATGACCTGGGATGGTACTCGCCTGGGTCCTGTCGCGGGTTGTCGGCGTTCCGCGGCTTTTTGCGGCCTCATGTGCCCGAAATGTGCCCGAGTTGTGCCCATGTTGTCCCCAGCACCACGGTAATCGAACACTCCCGGACCGCCTGGGTCAGCCGCGGGACCTGGCTGAGTGACCCGCGAACGTGCCCCTTCACGTCACCCACTCGTGACGCTACAGGGGTAACTCCCGGAGTGCTGTCGTGGCCGGTGCGCGATCGCGAGGTGCACGAGCTCAAGCGCCGGCTTCAGCAGCGCCTCGTCCAACCTGCCTCCTCGGACGTCCGCCGCCAGCCGTTCGAGGTGATCGACCCACCCGCGGCTGTCGTCGGGTAGACAGTGATCACCCGGTCGACCACGACGACCGACGCGCGGCCGTCGCGGGCCGCACGGCGCTGTTCCCAGACGCGGTGCCGGCAGGTCGCGGAGCAGTACCGGGGCACCGGCCCTCGCGCCTTGACGGCTACCGACGCCCCGCACCACACGCACGCCACGTGCTGCCCCGGTAGCCGCACCCCGCCGCCGGCGGGCGTGCGGGGCGGCCGAGCCCGGGGAGGAGTCGCGCCAGCCCGGTCAACATCACGGGATCGCAGAGGCGCACCGTTGCTCCGGCTCACCCGCCGTCACCTCCGCCTTCAACCGGTCGGGCTCGCGCCTCCGCGCCCGCTCGCGGTCCAGTCCAGAAGGACGGCTCTTCTTCTTCTTGATCATCGGCACCATCTCCACGCCGGTAAGCGCCTCCGGCGAGCCCGGGGCCAGATCCCGTAGCAACGAGTTGACACACCTCTTGCACTCCGGCTCGCGGGGCTCGGTCGCGCACTTTGAAGTGCTCGATGAAACGATCGCGACGGGTGCAAGACTTGGCTCGACGCAGCGGATGTGAAGGCTGGGAAGGCGATCGGGGATGATCAGGTTTGGCACGCAGGCGCGTTCCCTGTCCTCGGTGCTCCGCGAGATGCGCGGCTGCTGGGTGGCGGTCGACCGCGTGACGGGAGAGCCGCTGGAGGCCGCCGATTCGCTCTACGAGCTCGCCCGGAGGCTCCGCAGCAGGCAGATTTGGAACCTGGCGGTCATGAGGGCGCCTGACCCGAGCGAGCCCGAGCTTGTCGGGCCGGGTTGATCCGCCCGCGTTCCCCCTGGCTGTACCGCTACATCGATGACCGTCTTAGGCTGGACCAGGTCGTGCAGGGCCCCGGTGGTGTCGACGGCGCTGGTGGGGCCGTCCGACGAGGTTGGGGACGGGCTGTACGCGTTGGCGCATTCCGGTTCCAATCACGTGCTGGCTGCGTTATGGGTGCCCGAGGCTGTAGGCGTCGATCCGGGTGGCTCCGGTTCGGGACCGCGGCACCACGGTCAGCATGCGCTCTGTGGATCTCCAGGCGGACTGGTCCTTACCGGTCGTCCAGGACGCGGTCACATACCCAATCACGGCAGTGACAGGTCTGGTCACACGGCCGTGCACTACTGTCGTTCTACCTGACGCCCCCGTTCCGGGAACCGCCACGCTTCCGTTCGGCGCCTGCGCTTCCGTGTTTGGCGGCCCACGTGCGGTCGGCCTCCACGACCGTTGGGTCTGTGCTTGCGGGAGTCAGAGCCAGCCGCGACGGCGGGCCGCGTGTAGGGCCTCGATCCGGCTGCCGGCGCCGAGCCTCGTCATGGCGCTCGAGAGATAGTTGCGCACAGTGCCCTTGGACAGGAACAGGCGCAAGGCGATGTCGTCGGTGCTGTGACCCTGATCGAGCATCCCGAGGATCTCGCGTTCGCGCTTGGTAAGGGGGTTGGGGCCCGTGCGGAGTGCATCGGCAGCCAGCTCAGGATCGATCACCGTCTTGCCGGTCGACACCGCCTTAATCGCCTCGATCAGCCGCGCTCCGGTCGAGGACTTGAGCAGGTAGCCGTTGGCACCGGCGGCGAGAGCGTTGTGGAGGTGACCGCTGCCGGGCAGCGCGGTGAGCAGGAGGACTTTGCACGCCGACCCAGCGTTCCGCAGCGCTGCGGCGGCCTCAATCCCGCTCATCCCGGGCATGTCGACGTCCAACACCGCCACGTCTGGGTCGGAGGCGCTAGCTGCGGCGATCACTTGGTCGCCGCGACGCACCCGAGCCACCACGTCGAAGGTCGGCTCGGTGCTCAGCAGTGCCTCGAAGGCCTCGGCCACTAGGTCGACGTCGTCGGCGATCAGGATGCGGACGTTCACGACGCTAGTCCCTGCTGGCCGACCGACTCCACGATAGGAGCTCGGCACGGCAGCTGTGCCAGCACTCGGAAGCGCCCGCGAGACGTCGGGCCCGCCTTCAGCATGCCACCGCGAGCCTCCAGCCGGGTCTGCAAGTCAGCCAATCCGGTGCCTGACAAAATTCGCTGCTCAGTAATCCCAGCACCGTCGTTGGTGATCATCACGTGAATGGTCGCATCCTCCTGCCAGACCCGGACCTCGCAGGATTGCGGGCTGCTGTGCTTCAACATGTTGGTAACCGCCTCGCGCACGATGACGCCGGCTAAGGTCGAGACCTCCTCGTCGGCGACAGGTACGGTCTCGATGTAGGACTCGACGCCGAGCCGCGTGCACAGGGCCTTGGCCGACGCCAGCTCGTCAGCGAGGTCTGCGACCACGGGACCGCTCGTCAGGCCGCGGAGTTGCGCCTGCCCTTGCGCTATGGTCTGGTGCAGTTGGTTGAGCTGGTCGCGAGCGCGCTCGGGATCGCGGTCGAGCAGCTGCAACGCGGTCTGATTCCGCAGCGACGCCGCCACCAGAGTGCGTCCCATGATGTCGTGCAGGTCGCGGGAGATGCGCTTGCGCTCGTCGTCTACGCTCAGTCGGGCCAGCTCCTCCCGCGAGTTGTTGGCATCGTTCACGGTTACGGCAAGCTGGGTGAGCATGTAAAGTGCGGCAGCGGTCGCGAGGGTGGTCACGGGGACGGCGATCAGGGCGACCGCCGAGTGGTCGTTGACCGCTAGGTCGGTGACCCCCAGGAGCCAGACGGCGCCGCCGGCGACGAACCACCAGCGAGGTCCGACTGCCAGCATGGCGGTAGCGACCAAGATGCCCAACGAGATCCAGGTGTCGCTAAGCTGAACGCTGATCAGTCCCAGGACGACCACGCCGACGGCGAGCGTCGTGAGCGCCCCACTCCACCGACCGCTCAGCAGATGGTCCTGCACGACGAGAAAGCAGAGCGCTGCGGCGACGGTGGTCAGCGCGCCGACAACCCGGGGGCCCACGGTTAGCGAGTTGTCCACCTCGGTGATCAGCGAGCCGATCGCGATCACACAGAGGAACGTGACGATGGTGATCGACGTCAGTCGCACGGCAAGGAGATGCCTCGGTCTGGATGGGACGGTCTCGGGATCTAGTGGCGGGGGCATGAGTTCTCCTGATGAGCGATACGTCCCGGCGAGCCTATGCCTCCTTCCTGACCCGGCGGCTCATCGTCGCGTGGGTATCAGCCCGTGGTGAGTCTCGGGCCGTGCAGGACCCGCGATCTGCTGCCAACGCGCGCTCAGCAGAACCACGAGATGAAGCTGAAGGTCATCGGGGTCATCTCGTAGCCGACGGTCTGGACATCCAGCTCGTGCAACTCATTGAGGCTCATGGTGATCTCCTGATCGGTGATATCCCTCGCGGGCGGGTGGTTGAGGCAACGACCTCAGTCTGTCGATCGGCTCCGGCAGGCGGCCAGTAGGAGTTGTCAGGACTTGGCGCTGACGAATGTCACGCCTTGCCAGAGCTGGCTACCCGCTTCGGGGTGCAGCGCCAGTAGCAGGCCGGCCGAACCGCTAGCCAGATCGGTGGAGCAGCGGAGGTTGTAGTCACCGAGGCTGACGGTTCCCGACGGATCCGGGACGACCTGCCAGGCGAGCCGCCGCCGGTGCTCGGCGATCATGGGGTGGCGGCCCGCGGTGAGCGCGTCGAGCACACAGATCAGGCCGCCGCGGCCGGACAGCAGGCCGCCGAACACCGAGAGGGGTTGGGCACAGGAGGCGCGGACGCCGGTGATCAGCGCGTCCAGCTCGGAGCGCTCGTCCGCGGCGATGCCGACCAGCCCTCGCAGGGCTCCGGCGGCGAGCCCGAGGCCGGCACTTCCCCGCCCGACGTAGGGCAGCAGCAGCGCGCCGTCCCGGCCCAGCAACGCCGGACCGCTGACCGCACACGCTGCCGCTTCGCGACGCACGGCACTCATCGCCAGCGGGACGACCCGGTCCGCGCCGAACACGTCGGCAAGCGAGGCGAGGGTGCTCGCCACGCCACCCCAACCGCTCAACAGGCCGGGGCAAAAGCCCGGTGGTGCTCCCGCGTCGTCCAGGAGCCGGCTGATGCGCTCGACGGCGGACTCCGCCTGCGCCATCAGGTCCCGACGGTCGAGCGCGCGCCCCAGCCGGGCGGCCGCGATGGCGGTGCCGGCGAGACCGTGCTGCCACCAGGGCACGTCCGCCGGTGGTGGGCCCGCCCCCAGCAGGAACCGGTCGGCGACCTGGCCAGCGCTCTTCAGGTCGCCCAGCTCGGCCAGCGCCAGCGCGATTCCGTCAGCGCCGCCGCCCAGGCCGCGCGGGCAGGCGCCGGGCCGAACCGCGCGGTCGGCGAGCCAGCCAACCCAGTCCGGCTCCACCGGCCAGCCGCCCCGGTGCAGGGTCAGCAGCACCCCGGCCGCTCCATGGAGCAGGCCGAGCCCGGCCCGCGGCGCGGAGAACTGCTCGACGTCCCCGGGGAACAGCCGGTCGTCGCGCTCCGGGGTCGCACTCGCGGCGATGCCCGCGACGAGCGCGGCCGGATCAGGTGCGGCAGATCGCTCGCCCCCGTCTGCGCCGAGTCCGGCCAGGTCCGCCCGACCGACCCGGTCGAGCTCGGCCTCGAGCTCGGGTCGATGGTGCAGCAGCGGCGTCAACGGATTGATCAGCAGCGCGCGTACCCGGCCCACGCTGCGGAGGTCGGCGGCTGGGCCGTCGGTGTCCCCGGGGATGCTGAAGCCGGGCGTCGCCACACCCTTGCTCACCCCCACGCCGTCGATCAATGACGATTCCAGGTCAATCAGGACCACACGGTCGCCGCCATCAATCACGTTGGCCGGCTGGACGTCGCGATGCACGACACCTCGGGCATGCAGGGCGCCGAGCGCGGCGGCCGCAGCGCGACCGACCCGGTCCGCCCACGCCAGATAGTTGGGGACGTCCGCCGGGCCGAGGGCCGGGTTGACCAGCGGGTGACGTCGCGACAGCGACTCCAAGATGGTCCCGCCCGGCACCCACTCCATGATCAGGAACTCGCTGTCGCCCAGCGTGAGGTAGTCGAGCGGCTCCGGCGTCACGCCGCTGCCCGACAACCGCTGCAGCGCCGCGTGCTCATGCCGCAGCCGGGCCCGCGCCTCGACCCCGGCGAGGTCCAGGCCCGTGTGCCGCCGGGCCTCCTTGAGCAGTACGACCGCACCGTCTGGTCGCCGGGCGCGATACACCCCACCCGCGTTCGACCGATGGAGGACCGCGACGTCTGAGATGTCGAGGGTCACCGAGGCGTCAGCAGTGGAGCTGGCTGAGCGCAGCCGACGGACCAACTCGGGTTCCTCGGTGCCGGGTTCGGGTGCCCGACGGCCGCGGACGTCGGGGACGACCCGGTGGCCGCGCTGCAGGCCCGGGACTGCGCGGCCGTCGGAGCCCGTCGCCCAGCTGGCGACAAAGGCGCCGTAGCGCAGGTAGACCGGTGCGCCGGGCACGCCGACCTCGGCCAGGACACGAGGTGCGGGCCGGTCGCCCAACGCGGTGGCCAGCCGCGCAACCAGTGGTTCGAGCTGCGCCGGCGCCGGGTAGCAGGTGATGACCTTGCCTGACGCGGTGAGGCACGCGTACTTGAGCTGGGAGGCCAGCACCAGCGACCTGCTGCGCAGCGTCTTGAACGGCACGCCGAGGTCCCGGCACGCTAACCAGCACGCCCCGATCACCTGCGCGGCATCTCCGGGCAGCGCGGCGACGTGCACCTTCCACCCCTGCGCGGCGACCTGGACGTCCGGGCTGTAAAGCGTCCAGGCGCCCATCGCCCGCCGCTGCCAACCGGCTTCGACGAGGCCCGCGGGCGAAGGGAACTCGTCGTCGAGTAGTCGCGATCCCCGCGCCCACGGCACGTCGTAGAACTTGGCGTCCGCCATCGACATCTGTAGGTAGCGTTGATCCACCCGCCCGACTGTAAGGGCCGGCCAGGGGTCAAACTCTAATTGGACCGGCGTTCGGCCCGGGCCAGGGCGAAGGCGGGGACCAGGGTGAGGGCCGAGGTGATTAGCACCCAGATACAGGCGTGCGCAAAGGCGGCGGGCACCAGGCCGTGCTGGCGTACGGCCTCGCCGTGCAGCACCACCGTGATCAGCGACGCGGCCATCGCGCCTCCGATCCGCTGCAGCAGGTTGAGCTGCGGCGAGGCGTCCGGGATCGACCGCGCCGGGATGGACTCGAAGGCCTTGGTCATCGCCGGCACGATGGTCAGACCGATTCCGGCACCGCGCACGACCAGGCTGCCGCAAAGCAGCACGTACGAGGTGTCCCCGGTCAGCAGGGTCAGCGGGATAGTGGCGACCAGCGTCAACGAGATGCCCACCATCATGGTCGCGCCCCCGCCGAGCCGCCGCACGATCGCGCGGGAGCTGAGCCCCGAGACGACCACGCCGATGCCGGCGGTGGACAGCAGCAAGCCGGTCGCCACGGCGGAGAGGCCGCGCGCCGCCTGGAAGTAGAGCGGGATGATCACCATCGGGCCGTAAAGGATGAAGCCGAGGAAGAAGACGTTCAGGCTGGCCCAGCCGTAGACCCGGTTGGCGTAGAGCCTCACGTCCAGCAGGGGAGCCTGGGTCGTCAGCTCGCGTCGGATGAACACCGTGCCGCCGAGCAGGAAGCAACCGATTGCGGCGAGGGTCCTGGGCGAGGTCCACGGGCCGCCGCCGGCGAGTAGCTTGATTACCATCACCGCCGAGACGGTCCAGGTCACGGCCGCGAGCGCACCGAGCACGTCCAGTGGGCGCCGCCCGGCCTGCCCGGCCGGGTCGGCGTCCACCCGGAGCGAGGCCGCCAGCACGATCAGCAGGCACAGCGGCACGTTGACCGCGTAGATCGCCGGCCAGCCGGCCCACTGCACCAGCAGCCCACCGATGGTCGGACCGATCAGCGGCCCGATCAGCATGACGCTGCCGTTGAGCGCCTGGACGCGGCCGAGCTGCTCGCGCGGGATGCCCCGGGTCAGAAGCACGGTCGAGGTGGGCGTCAGGATCCCGCCGGCGGCGCCCGCCGCGACCCGGCCGACGATCAGCCAGCCGAGGGTTGGGCTGAGTGCACATCCTAGGGAGCCGAGGGCAAAGGCCAGCGTCGCGCCGATGAACAACCGCTTCACCCCGAGCCGGCTGACCAGCCAGCCCGTCATCGGCATGGTGGCGGCTAGGGCGAGCAGGTACGCCGTGACCACCCACTGCACCTCGTCGATGCCGCCGAACTGGGTCACCGTGTCGCTGAGCGAGACGTTCACGATGGTGGAGTCGAGCAGGGCGAGCAGCGACGCTGCGATGGCGACCGCCATGCTGGCGACGTTCGGGCCACCGCTAGTGGTCGGCTTCTCGAGGGCGCGACGAGGCGCCACGGGACGTCTCGAGCCGGGCAGGGGCTTGGTGGCGAGCTCGGTCATGGCGTGGGTCCTGTCGGGGTCGGGTCCGGCGGCGGTGCGATCAGTCGCGCGGTGTCGTCGAGGATGGCGTGAACGATCGCTTGGGTCTCGCGACCGGGCCGGCAGGCGAGCGTCAGCTCGGTCTGGTCCGGTCCCGGGCCGTGGGTGGTCTCGCACGCGCTAACGAACATGGCCGCGTACGGCACGACCATCGGCAGCGTGTAGAAGCTCGTCGGGGTGAAGCCGGGCGCGTGGTAGCGGCCGAGATCGACAGTCCCGTGGTCGGAGATGATCGCCGAGCAGGGGAGGTCGGTGCCGGCGGCGAGCGCCTGGGCGTCGGCCAGGGTGCGGGCGAAGGGGTTACTGCGGCGGAAGTCCGCGCTCAGCTGCTGCACCTCGCGCTTGCGCAACAGCGCGATCAGCAGTTCGCGGTGCAGCCGTTCCCAGCTGTCGTCTCGTCGCAGGTCAAGGAAGAGCGGAGCGCTCAGGTTGGCCGTGGAGTGCACGGTGCGGTCGTGCCGCCGCAGGTCGACCGGCACCATGATCCGGCCGGAAGCGCCGCGGAGCCGGCGGGAGACCGCCTCCGCGACCCGAGCGGTCACGGCACTCGCCGTCGCCGGGAGCCGACGACGGAACCACACCGTCGGTGGCCCGTCCGCCACCTCCGGCGGTCCGAGCGGAGACGGGAAGGTGCTCACCTCGGCGCCGCCGGTCGCGGCTGCTGCGCTGCTCGCCCCGGCCGCCGCGACGAAGTGCAGATCGTCGTCCTGCGCGGGTGAGCCGACCGGCTCCTCGCCGCGAAGGACCCGGAACACGTCGTCCAGCCAGCGGGCGAGGCCCCGGCCGTCGGTGACGATGTGGCTGGCGCGCGCCACGAGCCGGGTGTCGGCACCGCCGACGCCGGAGAAGAGACCGATCTCGGCGACCGGTCCGGTCACCACGTCGAGCGGCGTGTGCAGGAACGGGGCGGCGAGAGTGCGCCCATCGCCGCCGGCCGCCAGGTGGGTCGTGACCGGGGGGACCGGTCCGCCGCTCCGCCAGACCGCTCCACGGCGGGTCACGGCCAACCCGGGGTTGACGGCCGTGGCCACCGCGACGGCGTGGCGCACCTGGCCCGGTTCGAGCGGGCCGCAGCCCTCCACGATCATCTGAATCAGTGCCGTGCAGCCCTGGGTCGCGGCGTTGAGGTAGCCGCGCTCGATCTGGGACACCCGGCGCGCGTAACGACCCTCGGCCAACGCCGCCGTCATGACGGCACCTCCTGGCGCAGGTCCGTCGCGGTCGGCACCTCATACGGGGGGCTCCCGTCGGCCGGCGCGCACCACCAGCGGATCGCCAGTGGTGCCTCGGCCACAATTGCCAGCTGCGAACCGTCACGCAGCGTTCTGCTGAGCACCCAGCTGCGGCCGTCGAGCTGCCGCCAGCCGGACCGCCACGGTGGTAGCCGTACGCCGGCAAAGGTCTCCTTGGTCAGGTGCGAGCCCTTGATCAGTGCCTCGCACTCGGCGAAGTCGCGGATCGTCGCGGGCTGGCCCGGCGGTCGACCGAGCAGCTCACCCAGCCAGGCCAGCGCCCACGACCGCTCGCGCACGTCCTGCAGGTCCACGCCGAGCGGGCTGCCGGCGGCCAGCACCACAGCACTGAGCGCGCCGCAGTGCGTCACCGACGCCTGCAGGTCGCGGTCGGGCCAGTGCCAGCGCCGGTGCTGGTCGCGGACCAGTCCGTCGGCCGGGACGCCGTAGATCGCCCAGGCCGACTCGGCGACGAGCCGCCGGCCTGACATCGACAGCACGTGCCCCATCGCGTCCCGCGGTGGGCGCGCGAGCCGGGCGACGACGCAGTCGAGCGTGCCGGGCTCTGGCCGCAGGCCATGTCCCGCGACCGGAGCCGGGGTGCACACCTCGAACGCGGCGTTCATGACACCGGCTCCGTCGCGCCCGGGATCTCCACGACGGCGGCGGCGTAGCTGCCGCCGTACGCGAAGGTCGAGACGAGCACCGAGTGGTCGGCCGAGCGCGCCGGTCGGCCCGCGATCAGGGCCACCAGGCCGAGCGCGCCGGCTGAGCCGTACGTCTCGCCGAAGGTCCTCTTCGGGGTCACCGTGGGCCGGTCGGCCAGCCCGGCGCGGCTGCAGGCCTTGGCCTGGGCCGCGTCCACCCGGTCGTAGCCGGAGGCGGCCGAGACGACCGTGCCGATCTCGGCCGGGGTGAGTCCGGCGTTGGTGACGGCGCGGTGCATGCTGCGCGACCAGGCGAGACTGTCGCGGTCGATCCGGCCGAGCCCGGCCGACTCGCCCGAGGCGCCGAAACCGAGGACCCGGGCCAGCACCGGGGTCCCGGAGGCCTGTGCCGAGTCTGCCGACTCCAGCAGGACGGCCGCGGCGCCCTCGCCGAGCACCGTGCCCGTGCGTCCGCCCACCTCGATCCGGCCACTGCGGCTGTAGCCGGGCAGCTGAGCCGCCGTACGCACCCCGAGCTCGGGGAACTCGTCAGCAATGACAATCATGATCCGTTCGGCGGCGCCGCGGGCGATCACACGGGTCGCGAGCTGCAGCGCGAGGATCGAGCTGCTGCCGCCGCAGGCCAGCGTCGCCGTGTAGCCGCGGTAGCGGTTGCCCATGGCCAGGTGCCCCGCGGCGGCGTTGGTCACCGTGTTCGGGAAGATCAGCGGGTTGGCGCCGGCGATGCCGGCGTCCAGGACGCCGCGGTGGAACTGCGACACGGCGGTCACGGGCCCGTAGCCGGTGCCGAAGACGATGCCGGTCTGCTCCGCCGCGACCCGGGACGGTTTGCCGTGCCGCGCGTACAGGTCGTTGACCACCGAGGCGGAGAGGATGCTCAGCGGATCCATCCGCCGCACCTTGGCCGGGTTCAGCTTGCGGCCCAGCAGCCGGGTGTCCACCCGGCCGACCGCGACTGGACCGAGCCCCGCGATCTCCTCCCACGTGTCGTAGCAGGAACGCCCTCCCGCAAAGGCTGCGGTCAGCGCTGCCGTGTCCGCGGCACTGCCCGCCAGTCCGGCGACCCCGGTCACCACTACCTCGCGGGGGGCGGGAATGCCGGCCCGGTCGGGACAGTACCCCGGCGCGGTCAGTACCAGCGAGGCGTTGTTGCCCCCAAAGGCGAAGGAGTTTGACACGACGACCCTCGGGGCAGCCTCGCGGCCGACCTCCGGCACGATGTCGAGCCCGAAGCTCTGCGCCGCGCCGCGGGTGTTGATGGTTGGCGGCAGCGCCTGGCGGCTGATGGCGAGGATGCTGCAGATCGCCTCCACCGAGCCCGCCGCACCCAGGGTGTGACCGAGCATCGACTTGGTGGAGCTGGCCGGCGGGGTGGAGCCCGAGCCGAAGAGCAGCCGCAGCGCCTTGGGCTCGACCGAGTCGTTGGTCGGCGTACCCGTGCCGTGCAAGTTGATGTAGTCGACATCGGTCGGGTCGAGCCCGGCCGTCCGCAGGGCCTCGGCCATCGCGCTGCTGGCGCCGATCCCGCCGGGGTCGGGCGCCGTCTGGTGATAGCCGTCGCAGGTCAACCCGTAGCCGGCGACCTCGGCGAGCGGCTCGGCGCCACGTCTCCGGGCCGAGCTGGTCCGCTCCAGCACCATGAATCCGGCGCCCTCGCCGAGGGTGAGTCCGGTGGAGGCGGACAGCGGCGAGCACGGCTCCGGGTCGAGCGCGCCGAGGCAGGTGAACCCGTACGCGGACAGCGTGGCCAAGGGGTCGACGCCGCCGCAGACGACATAATCCACGTCTCCGTTCCAAAGCAGCTCGGCGGCGTAGCCGATCGAGACCGCACCGGCGGCGCAGGCGTTGGAGGTCACGACCCGCGGGCCGTGGACGCCGAACTCGGCGGCCAGGAAGTCTGCGACACTCGGCAGCTGGGACGTCGCGGCCGTGGCCGCGTCCAGCTCACCTGTGGTGACGTAGCGCCGGTGCACCTCCTCCAGCGTCGGCATGGCACCGAGGCTGCTGCCGACCACCAGCCCGACCCGGTCCCGGTCGATCGAGGCCAGGCCGAGCCCGCTCGCCTCCAGCGCCTCGGCGAAGGCCGTCGCGGCGAGGCTGTAGCAGCGGTCGAGGTCCGGCGACTGGGGGGCGGTGATCCGTCCGGCCCAGTCGGTCAGTAGCTCGGAGGTGTCGAACAGGGTGTTCTTGCGGATCCCGGTCTGGCCGGCGGTGATGGACGTCCAGCACTCGTCAGCGGTCGCACCGGCGCCGGTGATCAAGCCGACGCCGGTGACCGCGAGCCGGTCGGTCTGCGGTGGGGCGGCTGTCGGCGTCATCAGCCCATCCGGATCTGGGAGGAGCGGGCGAGGACGCGAGGCAGCGACACCGAGCTGAGCGGTTGGGCGCCGCCGTCGGCGTCGACGACGGACAGGTCGAGGCCGGAGACCCAGAAGGGCGACTGCAGCACGGCGAAAACCAGCTCCTCGTCGGGGTTGGCCGAGGGGACCTGCCAGCGAACCGTGCCCACCACGACATCGCTGGCCAGCACCTCGGCGCCCGCTGCGACCACGGCTCCGGCCGGGGCCACCAGCGCGGTAAGCCGGGCGCTCTGCCTGGTCGGCTCGGTCAGCCCCGCCGACCCGAAGAACTCCCCGGCCCGGTCCCAGCTGACGATCCAGGCCAGGTCGGCGTCGCTGACGCTGAGCCCCCCGAGACCCTGGCTGTAGTAGGGCATGCCCGCCTCGGACTGCACCCGGGCGAGGCCGCCGCCGTCGACCCGGCCGCCGCCGACCGCCTCGGCGGCGCCGCTGACCGCGGCCAGCGCGATCTCCGGCGCGTCCGACAGCAGCAGGTAGCCGTACTCGCCTGTGCTGCCGACCCGGGCCAGCTGCGCGGTGCTTGCCTCGGCACCCGGCAGGGTGACCGGGACGATCGCGTGCAGGATCAGCCCCGAGATGTCGTAGTCGACGTAGGTGGACGCGAGCTGCCAGGCCTCGGGGCCCTCAAAGGCCACGGCACCCCAACCCTCGGGCGCGATCTCGACCTGGGTGTCACCGGGCGCCGCAAAGGCGTTGAGGTAGGTGCCGAACACCTCGGCGCTGACCGGCGTCCGCGGGTAGATCCAGGACTCGTCGGCGAGCTCGAGGTGCAGCACGATCGCGAACGGGCTGCCATCGGCGTTCAGCGCCAGCGCCTCCCGGGTGGTGTCGGGATCGACGAAGTCGCTGCCCTTGGACAGGATCGTGTCGAGCAGCTCGAGCCGGTCGTAACCGGTGAGCCGGACCAGCGGCGCGGTGATCGGGTAGACCCCGACGTGGGTGCGGATCGTCTGGTAGTCCTGCGTGAGGTCGAGCGTGGTGGTCATGGCGGTGCCTTTCCGGAACGGGTTGGGTGGGTGTGCTTGGTTCAGCCGGCCAGCGGCCAGGCGTGGGCTCGGGGGACGTCGGAGGCGAGGGCGGACGGTGCCGGGAGGCCGAGGCCGGCCTGGTCGGCGACCTCGAAAATCCAGCTGTTGGTGGTGCCGGGCTCGTCGAGGTGGCTAGTGTGGGTGACGCAGCCGATCAACAACCCGGAGCGGGTGGAGCGGACGACGATCTCGGAGTGTCGAGGGGTGGTCCGAGCCGGCCGGCAGGTGAGCCAGCGCCCGTCGGTGAGCAGGGTGGCGGTGGCTGCGGTCCACCGCTGCCATGTCCAGTCGGCCTGCAGCTGGCCGACCGAGCCGTCCGGCTCGGGAAAGACGACCCGGGCGTTCTCCGCGGTCTGCGGGGTCAGCCAGACCACCACCTCCTGGTCGGTGTGCGGCGCTCGGACGTCGACCACCAGGGCGCCGGGGGCGCGGCTGTCCCCGGTGCTCGTGGCCACGATCAGCTCGTGGTCGAGCGAGGCGAACCCGTGCCGGCCGTGGGGGTGCCAGGCCCGAAGCCGCGGGACACCCCAGCCGAGCCCGCTCTCGCGGGTGTGGCGTGTCGATTCGGTGGTCACCCAGAGACCCGCGGACCAGTACGGGTTACAGGCGAAGCTGCGACGCCTCGGGTACGGGCTGCGCAGCACCTTGGTGCCCTGGTGGGTCCAGCCCACCAGACCGCCGGCTCCGGCCTCGATCCTGACCTGCTGGTCAGGGTCGGTCGCGCGCCCGGGGGTCGCCCGGGCGGCCGTGGCGTCGGGCACGGCCCGTCGCGGCGCCGCGACCGTCCGCTGCTGCGCCCCCGACCGCTGCTGCGCAGTGACGTCGAGATCGGTCCGGAGGGTGGCGGTCCCGTCAGCGGCGGGGACGAGCGGGCGGTCGAGCAGGCCGGCGTTGATGAGCCGTACCCCGTCGCCGCCAGGGACACCGAGGGCGACGGATCGGTCCGCTGCCCGCCAGACGAGCAGATCTCGCGCGGGCGCCAGCCAGCCGGCGGCGGCGATCTCGTCGCTGGCGCGGACCCCGAGCCCGAGCCCGACCGGGTGGCGGGTGATGGTGCCGGGCCCGGCGTCGTGGACCTCCAGCTCCGCCTGGCGCAGCCCGACGGTCTGGAAGACCCGGCTGGGCTCGCCGAGCCGGAACTCCTGCATCAGCCAACCGTCGACGACGGTGATCGTGCAGGCGGTCTCCCGCCCGGCGTGGCGCTCGGTGACCCGCAGCCCGTCCGGGACGGGGACGATCTCCAGGTCGCAGGCGTGCGCCTCGCGCCACCCGGCGCTCCGGCTCGGATGGCAGCTCGGCCAGGTCGAGGTGAGGATCGGGCCGAAGTGCCCGGGGTGGCTGACCCGGAGCGTGCCGTCCCGCCCGTCCAGCTCGACCTCCAGGTCGCCGCAGGCGTGCCGCGCCGTCGTAGCGGGCTCCGGCCGCACCTCGGGGGGCCGTTGCCGCACAATGTCGAGGGGACGCCGGGAGCCGTCGGGTGAGGTCAAGGTCGCCTCGCGGACCGCGGCCCGCTCGACGTCGATCAGCGCCTCCAGGCGAAAGGCGGCCAGGGTCAGCGCGTACGCCACGTGCGGCGTGCCGTCGACGAAGACCGTGTCGGACTTCAGGTCGTCCTGCCGGGCCGTGGTCAGGCAGCCGAACGAGCTGAGCTGCCCCAGTGCGGCGAGCGCCTCGGTTCCCAGGTCAGCGATTACGCCACGCAGGATCAGCGGGATGTAGTTGTAGAGTTCGACGTTGCCGTCCTCGCTGGGACTCGCGTAACCGATCGCCACGCAACCCACCCGGCGGTAGAGCCGGAAGGCCGCCGTGTTGGCCGGGTTGACGGTCAGCCGCAGCACCTCGTGGTGCGCCTCGAACATCCAGGTCACGGCCTCGGTGAACAGTCGCCCGGTGAGCACCCCGTTGCGTTGGGCCGGCGCTACGAAGAACATGTCGGCGATAAGCTCGCCGACCCGTCCGGCCCGGCGTCCGTTGGTCCCGAACAGCCCGAAGGTGCCGACCACCTCCTCGTCCTGGGTCGCGACGAAAAAGGCGGCGGTGCGCCGATCGGCGAGCTCGGCGGTGAACTCGGCCGCCGTGACGCCACCGGCCACCGGGTTGGGGTTGTCGGGGTGGCGGCGGTAGAGCGCGGCGATGCTGCTGGCGTCGCTGGGCCGGTAGGGGCGGACGATCACGGACATGGGCGTTCTCTCTCTGGTGGGGTCCGGGCGGCTGGAGTCACGCGGGGGTGCGCTCGGTGACGATCAGTGATCCGGCGGCGGCGACCTCGGAGCCGACAGAGGCCTTGACGCTGACCGAGCGGAGTCCGCCGAGCTTCTGGCCGAGGGTGACCTCGAGGACAAGTCGGTCGCCCGGCACGACGAGCCGGGAGAACTTCATCTTGTTGATCGAGCCGAGGTAGCCGACCGCGTCGGCGGCGTTGGCGCCGGCGATCGGGCTGTCCGGGGCCTGCCGCTCCGAGCGAGGTACGACCGGCGCCTCGACGAGCTCGGCGACGTAGACGACCGCGACGAGCTGGGCCATCGACTCGACGATCATCACGCCGGGCATGATTGAGTGGTTCGGGTAGTGGCCGGCGAAGAACGGCTCGTTCACCGAGACGCTCTTCACCCCGCAACCGGAGACCCCCGGCAGCACGTCGTAGGCGCGGTCGACCATCAGCATCGGCCAGCGGTGCGGCAGCATCTGCTTGATCGCGTCCGAGTCGTACGCGAAGCGCGGAGCGGCCTGCGTGGCGGGCTGGGCCATGATCAGTTCTCCTCCGCCTCGATGAAGTCGACCATGGCGTTGAGCGACCCAAAGGCCGTCGCGTCGTCGTCATTGATCGAGACGCCGAACTCATTGGTCACCATGACGACCACCTCGAGCGTGTCGAGGGAGTCCATCTCCAGGCCGCGGCCGAACAGCGGCTGGTTGTCGGAGACGAACTCAGGCTGGGTCTCCAGGCCCAGCCGGGAGATGATTAACGACTTGAGCTTCCAGTTCTTCTCCAGCCGGGCGGTCGCCCGGGCGCGGAGCTGCTCGTGGGTCTGGGTGCTGACGGTGGTGCTGGACATGAAGGATTCCTTTCGGGGAACGGGTACAGCGGATGGGTGAGGGGAAGGGCGGGGTCAGCCGGTGATCATGCCGCCGTCGACGGTGAGGACCTTGCCGGTGATGTAGGAGGCGTACGGGGACGCGAGGAAGGCGATGGCCTGGGCCACCTCGGCCGGCGTGCCGAGCCGGCCGAGGGGGATGGAGCGGCAGGCTTCGGCCATCGCCGCGGCGGGCACCGTCTTGACCATGTCGGTCTCGATGAAGCCCGGGGCGACGACGTTGACCCGGATGCCCCGGCCGGCGACCTCGTACGCGAGCGAGCGGGCCAGGGCGATCACGCCGCCCTTGCTGGCCGAGTAGTTGCCTTGGCCGGGTCGGCCGGCGACGCCACTGGTGGAGGCGATCATGACGATTGCCCCACCGCCCGCGTACATCTGCTTAGTGGCCTCACGGGCGGTGAAGAAGGTGCCGGTCAAGTTGGTGGAGATCACGTCGCTCCACTTCTGCCGGCTCATCGCCGCGAGGTGGCCGTCGGAGGTGACGCCGGAGTTGAGCACGGCGATATCGAGCGCTCCCCACTCCTTGCGGATGCTCTGAAACATCGCCACCACCTCGGCCTCGTCGGTAATGTCGGCCTGGATCACCAGCGCCCGGCGGCCCAGGCCCCGGACTAGCTCCGCGGTCCGCTCGGCCCGGGCGGCGTTCGCGCGGTGGTTGATCACCACGTCGCAGCCGCTCCCGGCCAGCGTGACGGCCACGGCCTCACCGATGCCGCGGGAGGCACCGGTAACCAGCGCACGGGTCCCTGCGGGGAAGGGCAGCGCGGGTACGCCCTGACTGACGGTTCCCGGGACGGGCGGGCGGTCGAGCGTGACGGCGTCAGACATGGTGGGCTCCTGCGAGTGTGCTGGTGACGTGGTGGAGGCCGGGGTCGAAGCCGTCGACCTCCAGGGCTGTGTGGTTGTCCTCGGCGGACTCGATCGCGATGCGGGCGACGGCCAGGTCGAGGATCCCCAGACCGAACGGGGAGAAGACGACGGGCGCTTGGGGGTCGCGGAGGAACTCCCCGCCGGTGATCAGGTCGCCGATGGTGGCCTGGATGAAACCGCGGTGGCCCAGCGCCTGCTCGGCGCGGTGCAGCGAGGTCTTCTCCCGCAGCACGTGATCGATGTCGTCGACCACGTTGTACGCGTGCACGATCGACTGCGCGCTCAGGTCGCGCAGCGAGAGGTGCAGGATGACCTGGCCGGCGGGCCGCTCGGGCACGGCGTCCAGGTCCAGCCAGTAGCTCGAGTCGGTGGTCGCGATGCTGGCCGTGGTGGCCTGCCGGAGCAGCGAATCCGGCTTCCCGGCGACGACGACCTCCAGACCGGGCTCCTGCCGGGCGAGCTGCTCGGCGAAGACCCGGGCCCGCTCGGGCACCGCGTCGTAGGCGATCACCGTCCGCAGCTCGGGATGCACCAGCCGCAGAAAGGTCAGCGTCGCCCGGTTGATGGTGCCGCAGCCGATCAGGCCGATGGTCGGCACCAGACGGGTCTCGTGCACGACGTGGCTGGCGAGGGCCGCGCTGGCCGCGGTCCGCCAGGCCGAGACCACGCTGGCCTCCAGGATCGCAGCCGGGTAACCCGTGGTCAGATCGTTCAAGATCATCACCGAGGACGCGCGCTGCCGACCCTGGTCGAGATTGCTCCGGAACGACGAGATCCACTTGACCCCCGCCATCGGACGCCGCCCGCCCAGGTAGGCCGGCAGCGAGATAATCCGATCGCCCGGACGCCCGGCGGGCTTGAGGAAGGTCGAGAACGGGATCGCGGACTCGCCCTCTCTGTGCAGCACGTACGCGTGCTGGACGGCGTGCAGCACGTCGAGCTCGCGGTGGCGCAGGGCCGCCGTGACGACGTCGTGGCTGAGGATCTTCATCACGGCCTCCATCGGAGATCGGGACCGGGGGTGCCGGGTCCGGGCGAACCGGCGGAGGGCACGTTGGCCCGGACCCAGGCGTCGGAGTAGATGGTGTCGAGATAGCGGTCGCCCCCGTCGGCGAGGATCACCGCGCAAGTGGCGCCGGGCTCGATCCAGGCGGCGGCCTCGGCGACGGCGGCGACGACTGCTCCGGAGGACCCGCCCGCGAGGATCGCCTCGCGGGCGAGCAGGGCGCGGCAGGCCCGGACGCAGTCGTCGTCGCTCACCTTGATCAGCCGGTCGGCCAGCCCTGCGGCGAACAGCGCGGGGACGATCGCCGCCCCGTGGCCGGGGATGCGGCGCGGCTGCGCGGCCTCGGCGGCGGACGGCGGGCCGAAGATCACGCTGCTCATGGCGTCGACCGCGCAGACCGTGACCGGAAGGCGGTGCTCGGCGACGTACTCCGCGCAGCCGCGCAGCGTGCCGCAGGATCCGGCGGTGCAGAAGAGGTAGTCCAGGGAGCCGTCGAGCGACTCCCAGATCTCCTGCATGGTGGTGCGGTGGGCCGCGCTGTTCATCGCGCTGGCGTACTGGTTCGGCCAGTACGCGTCGGGCGTCGCGGCGAGCAGCTGTTGCACCCGGGAGACGCGGACGGGTAGATACTCCCCGGTGCTGGGATCACGGTGGTCGACCACCTCGACCCGCGCGCCGTACGCGCGCATCAGGGCGACGTTCTGTGCGGTGGCCTTGGGGTCGGTGACGCAGGTCAGCGCGATGCCGTAGAAGGCGCAGACCTGGGCGAGCGCGATCCCGAGGTTGCCCGAGGTCGACTCGACCACGGTCGTCGTGCCGGGGACGATTACGCCGGTCTTGAGGGCGCGCTCGATCATGCTGCGGGCCGGGCGGTCCTTGATGCTGCCGCCGGGGTTGAACCGCTCGCACTTGGCGAACACCCGGAAGTGCTGGTCGAAGAGCCGGTCCAGGGCGACCAGCGGGGTGCCGCCGATCGCGGACACGATGCTACTCTCGACGCGAGGGGCGGGGCGGCGCAGCCCGGGCCCGCCGGTACCCGGGGCGCCAAGGCCGGTGATGAACGCGGTCATCGTGGGCTCCTGCTGAGCTGGAGGCGGATCTCGCTGACGTAGCGCCGACCCTCGGCGTCAGGCAGCCACGAGTTCCGTGGGTCGGGCAATGTCTCGGTGACGGTGATCACCGACTCGGGGTCCTCGGCCGCGGCGGCTCGAACCAGGGTGCAGAAGGAGTGCACGAGCACGGGCGAGCTGAGGTCGAGGAACACCGGCTTGGTCTCGTGCGGCAGCTTGGCGAACACCCGGTCGGGCAGGCCGGCCGCGCAGGCCCAGGCGCGGACCGCGAGGAAGTCCCGGTGCCGGTCGGGCTTGGCGGGCAGACCGACACCGGCTGCCGGCACCTTCCAGGTCTCGCGGAACACCACCAGCCCGTCGATGGTCAGCCGCGGCGCCCAGGCGCCTGTCAGGCCGATCTTGAAGGCGTCGGCGGCGACCATGGACAGCGGCACCGTGTAGAGCTCGGGGATGGTCCAGGTCCGCCCGGTCGGGCTGACCGCGACCAGTCGGCCGTCCCGCTCGGCGAAGGTGAGGCTGACGGCCGGGTCGACGAGGCTCCGGTCACGCACCGGGGCCTTGGCGAAGCCGATCAGGCGCTCGCCCTCGCCGTGGGAGGTGGGCACGAAACGCCCGGTGTTGCGGCGCCAGCCCTCCGGGAACAGCGGCACCGGGCGACCTGACGAGGCCTGGGCATTGAGCCGGGTGCGGATCGTGCCGCTGCGGCCGAGGGTCCAGTCGACGCACGCCATGTCCAGGGTTGTAAGGCAGGCGTGCAGCTCGCCCAACACCACCGTGTAGTCCCCGGCGTTGATCGCGTCCACCGAGGCAGCGGCGAGCTGCAGGTCCGGGCTATGCACGTCCAGCTGCGGCAACGACTCGCTCGGGCGGGGAAAGGCAGTGCGGGCGCGGTCGGCGAGCTCGTCGACCGTGAGGTCCACCCGGCGGCGGTGGCCGAGGCCGTCGGCGCACTCGGGCAGCCCGAGGACGGCGGTCCAGCGCTCGGAGACCTCGCGCGTCGCCTCGGTCAGCGGGTGCGGGTCGCTGCCCCAGAACAGACCGAGGGTGGAGTTCCAGACGTCGGCGAGCGTGACAGGAGCGCCGCGGCGGCGGGCCATGGCGTCGCGGACGATTCCCGAGATGGCGTCCTCGTAGCGCTCGGCGAGGCGGTGGCCGAACCAGGCCGCCGAGTCCGCGACCAGCGCGAGCGGCCGGCTGAGCTGATCGAGGAAGTCCTGCCCGAGGCGGAGGTGGCTGTCGCGGGTGGTGTCCTCGTAGCAGAGCGTGCGACCCGCGTAGGCCTGGCCGTTGCCGCGGGAGGCTTCGCGGGCGGTGATCGCGACGAAGGTGGCGTCGAGGGTCTCCAGGGCCTCGACCAGCTCCGCGGCGCCACGGGCGGCGGCGACGTCGTCGCGGGCCGCGAGCACGCGGGTCAACGCGGTGTCGAACCGGGCGAACAGGGCGGGATCGCCGATCGCCGCGACGCGCTCGGCGAGCACCTGCTCCGCGTCGGCGGTGACCGGGATGTTGGCGTCCCAGGTGAGCAGCCGCTTGCGCAGCAGGCCCTGCAGGGTGCGCTCTACGACTCTGCGCGCAGCGGCGGGGTCGGCGATGCCGGTGCTCGCCGCCAAGGCGTCGACGATGTCCTCGGCGTGCCGGCTGCCGTCGGCGTGGGCCAGCACGGCGACGGCGTCGGCGGACAGCGCCGACGGGCCGCGGCCGGGGACCCACAGCTGCCGGCGGTCGGCGTCGAGGTGCACGTCCGGCCGCAGCACCGGTGGGAACCACCAGCGGGCGCCCGGTTCGGCCGCCATCCAGTCGCCGAGGGCCGCAACCATCCAGCGCTCGAGCGCAACGGCACGGCGGGCGACGATCCTGGGTCCGGTCCCGAGCGCGGCCACCTCGTCCCCGACCCCGAGCTCCAGCCAGGCGATGGGGCCGAAGAAGCCGATCGTCTCGGCCTTAGCGCAGTAGCGCTGCCAGTACATGGCCAGCGCGCGCTCCCGGTAGCGACGCTTCGACGCGGTCGTCCCCGGGCTGCGGAGGCTGTCCAGCACCCTGTACATCGTGCGGTTCTGCCAGCCGACGGCCAGCCGCAGCCGCTCGTCGCCGGCGACCGCGCTGAGGTGGGCCGACCCTGCCTCGGCGTCGGTGTCGTACGCCGCGACAAAGGCTTCGAAGCTGGCTTCCCCGCGGTGGAACGCGGCGGCGGCGGCCGCGGCACGCGGGCCGGCGAGCCCGTCCAGCCCGTCGGCGGGGAAGCCCGCGCTGCGCAGCAGCCCGGCCGTGCAGACTTGCCAGCCGGTGTCGCCGAGGGGCGCGCTCCCGCTGAAGTCGGGGACCAGCCCGGTGCGCTCGTCGAGGAGGGCGGTCATGCGGTCACCGGCCCGGTCAGCGCGGCCGACAGCCGACGGACGCCTTCGATGATCGCGTCCCGGGGCGGATAGCTGAAGCAGAGCCGCAGCGCATGAGCGTGCTCGTTGTCGATCGAGAAGTGCCGTCCGGGCACGAAGGAGACCCCGGCCTGGGCCGCGCGGTCGGCGTACGGGGCCACGTCGGCGCCGTCGCGATGCCGCAGCCACAGGTAGAAGCCGCCGGCGGGCTGCTGCCAGGTCCACGCGCTATCGGCGCCGAGGGCGTCGGTGAGCGCGCCGGACATCAGCCCGCAGCGTTGGGCGTACGAAGCGCGGTAGGCGTCGATGAGCGGGCTCCAGCCCTGGCTGGAGTGAAAGGCGGCGAGGGCGGCCTGGGCCATGGCCGACGGAGACAGCGCCATGATCTCGGCGGTCTGGCGGAGCTGACGGGCGAGCTGGGTCGGCGCCGCGATCCAGCCGCAGCGCAGACCGGGCGCGAAGACCTTGGAGAAGGTGCCGAGATAGACCACCCGCTCGCGGTCGATCGAGGCGCACGCCGGAGCGGTGCTGCCGTCGAAGCCGAGCAGTCCGTACGGGTTGTCCTCGACCATGATCAGGCCGAGCTCGGCGCACACCTGCAGCACCGACTCCCGCCGGGCCAGGCTCATGGTGGCGCCGGTCGGGTTGGCGAAGGTGGGGTTGGCGTAAACTAGGTTGACGGTGGCTCCGAAGCCGCGTACCTGCTGGACCGCCACGCGGAGCGCCTCTGGGTGCAGGCCCTGCTCGTCGGTCGCCACACCGGCCAGCTCGAGGCCGGCAGTCCGGAAGGCCGAGGTCGCTCCCGGATAGGCGGGCGTCTCGCAGAGCACGACCTCGCCGGGGCGGCCGAGCGACAGCGCGACGGTGACCAGCCCCATCTGCGAGCCCGACGTCGGGACCAGCTGCTCGGCCGGGACCGCCAGGCCCTCGCAGGCCATCAGATCGGCAATCGCCGGTACCAGGCTCTTGGCGACGTGCGGCGTCGAGTACTGCAGCAGGGTGCGGCCGCCGAGCCGGGTGAGCCGGGCGAGCTGGGCCGAGATGTCGTCGAGGGGCAGCGCGCTGAGGTCGGGCAGGCCGCCGGCGAAGGAAATGACATCCCCGCCCAGCTCGAACAGCTGGGGCATCGCGGGGGCCGGGGGGTGCTGGGTAGTCGGGGGGTACTGTCTGGCCTGGGGGTGCTGACCGGACCGTGGGGTCTTGGTGAGCATCAGACGGTCCGCAGGGTGTGCGCCTCGGCGTAGCGCCACAGGCCGGCGGGGGTGGACAGGGCCGGGTCGGCGAGGTCGTCGGGGCTGATCTCGATCCCGTAGGCCTCCTCCACCGCCACCAGCAGGGTCAGCTGGGCGAGGGAGTCGATGCCCAAGACGGCGAACGTGGCGCTGGGGTCGGTGACTTCGACTGCGCAGGTCTGCGCGACCAGCTCGTCAAACTGCGAGGGGTTCATCGTGGAGCTCGCTTTCGGTGGGAGGGGCGTTGGTGGGTCGGCCGGTCAGGGTGCGGACGGCGAGCAGGTGGGCCACACCGGCCCGGTCGGGCTTGCCGTTCGGGGTGAGGGGGACGACGTCGACGGAGGTGATCCGGCTGGGCATCCGGGCGCGGTCGAGACGGGTGGCGAGCTCGCTGCGGATGACCTCGCTCGGGACGGCGCTGACCACGGCGAGGTGCAGCTCGCCGTCCTCGCGGTCGGGGCGTACGGCGACGGCTGCGGCCACGCCCGGGACGAGCTCGGCGGCGTTCTCGATCTCGGTCAGGCTGACCCGGATGCCGCAGCGCTTGATGATGTCGTCGTGGCGACCGACGAAGTAGAGCCGGCCCTCGGTGTCGAGGTGGCCTTGGTCGCCGGTGTACACCTCGAGCCCACCCGACGGGCAACGGCGGTAGCGGGATTGGTCCTCCATAGGCACCCCCCAGTAACCGGCCATCACCGTCGCGCCGCCCACGACGATCTCGCCGTTGGTGCCCGACGCCGCCTCGCGGCCGTCGGGTCCGACGACGCGCACCGTGGCGCCGGGGATCGGCAGGCCGACGGAGTCGGGGTGGTCGCGATACTCGCCGACCTCGAGGATGGAGATCCGCTTGCACTCGGTCATCCCGTACATCGACGCGTAGCCGGCGTCCGGGAAGTGCCGGAGCAGCTCGTCGACCGTCTCCCGGCCGAGCCGGGCGCCGGTGTTGGTGAACAACCGGACCGTCGTCGGTGCGTGCCGGTGCCGCTGCATAACGTTGAGCATCTGGGCGAGCGAGGGAACCAGCGGGACCACGGTCACGCCATGCCGCTGGACGACCTGCAGCAGGCCGAAGTCCTGGGTCCGTTCGGCCAGCACCACCGCGGCGCCGGACAGCGCGGACAGCAGCAGCTGGTAGAGGCCGTAGTCGAACGAGAGCGGTAGCCGGCAGAGCACTACGTCGTCGCTGCGGTAGTCGAGGCAGGCGTTGATCGCCCGCGCCGCAGCCAGCACCTGGCGGTGGGGACAGACCACGCCCTTGGGGTGGCCGGTGGTGCCGGAGGTGTAGATCAGCAGCCCGACGTCACCCTCGGTGGTCGCCGCGTACGCCTGTGGCAGGTGACCGGCTGACTTCCCGCCCCACGCGGCGTCGGCGGAGACCGTGTCCACGCCGCCGAGGCCGAGGTCGGTTCGGCAGATCACCAGCCGGGCCTGGCAGTTGCCGGCGATGTAGGACAGCTGCGGTGCGGTGAGGTCTGGATGGACGGGGACGAAGATTGCGCCGATCCGGCTGGTGGCGTAGAAGAAGGCCACGAAGCGATGGTCGGAGTCGCCGGCGTAGACGACGCGGTCCCCGGCGCGTACGCCGCGGTCGTGCAGGTAGCCGGTACAGGTACCGACGGTCTGGTCCAGCTCGGACCAGGTGAGCCGGGTGCTGCCGTGGGTGAGCGCGAGCCGGTCGCCGTGGCGGGCGCAGGCTTGGTCGAGGAGCTCGTGTAGCAGGTGCGGCTGGCCGTCCTGCGGTCCGGTCTCACGCCGCGGCACGGATCGGCCCTCCATCCGGGTCTGCGACCAGCCGGCGCCGGGCGGCGCCAAGGTCGCGGGGGCTGGAGACCGATAGCAGTTCGGGCTCGGGCAGGTGCCGCCGGAGGATGCCGGCCAGCGGCCGTGCCGGCGGCAGCGCGATGACGATGGCGGGCTCGAGGCTGGCTAGGGCATGCAGGCAGCGGTCCCAGCGCACCGGCCGGGTGAGCTGCGCGACCAGGTGATCCTGCACGTCGGTGGCGTAGCTGAGGAAGCCACCGGTGTTGGACAGCACCAGGCGGTCCGGGGTGTGGAAGGTGACCGAGGCGACCGCAGCGGCAAAGGCCTGCTGGGCGGGGGCCATGTAGCGCGTGTGGAAGGCGCCGGCCACGGCCAACGGCTTCACTGCGGCGCCCTCGGGCGGGTGCGCGGCGAGGCGCTCCAGGTCCCGGGTGGCACCGGCCGCGACGATCTGGCCGGAACCGTTGAAGTTGGCGGGCACGAGGTCCAGCTCGTGGAGCGTCCCCAGCACCCGTTCCTGGTCCCCGCCGACCACGGCACTCATCGACGTGTCGGCCTGGGTGCAGGCTTCCGCCATCGCCCGGCCGCGGGCGGCGGCGAGGCAGACAGCGTCGGCCGGGTCCAGGATGCCGGCGTACGCGGCAGCGGTGAGCTCGCCGACCGAGTGGCCGGCGACGACCACCGGCTGCTCGTCGTCGGCGAGCAGGCCGAGCGCGAGCAGGCCCTGGGCGACCAGCAGAGGCTGGGTGTGCTCGGTGCGGGCGATCTCGGCGGCGGAGGCCTTGGTGCCGAGGTGGGCCAGGTCGAGCCCGGCGACCTCGGACCAGCCCGTGATGGTGGCGCCGAATTGGTGATCGCGCAGCCAGGGGGCGAGCATTCCGGGGGTCTGGGCGCCTTGTCCGGGAGCGACGAGTGCGAGCATGAAGGTCCTCCTTCAGCGGTGGCGGCGTACGGGGTGTGGGCGTGCCGGGTCGGCCGGACGGTGCGTACGGCTGAGCTTGTTGCGGGCTGTCTGAGGTTGCGGCCGGTGCCGCAGGGTCTAGGGTCTACTGCCGACCGGTGGTGCGGGCGAGGCGACGGGCGGCCGCGATGGTGAAGGCGACCAGCCAGCAGAGCACGTTGAGCGCTGCCCCGACGAGCGAGGAGTGCTCGCCGGAGAAGGTGTAGCCCTCGGTCAGCGGGTAGCGGGCGAGGGTGGCCACGCCGAACATCGGGGTGTACTGCGCCACGCTCAGCATGGTCCCGGAGAGCGGGATGAACAGATTGCCGAGAAAGGCCAGGACGGTCAGCGTCAGGCCTGGCATGTGCATCACGATCTCCGGCTTTAGCGCCAGGCCGAGGAAGATGCCGAGGGCGGCGAAGACAGCTGAGCCGAGCCAGGCCGCGACCAGGCCAGCCACCCAGACCGCGACGTCGGCCCGCGCGCCGGTCAGCACTCCGAGGATGCCGATCACGATCACCGGCAGACCGGCGATGGCGACCGAGCAGACCACCTTGATCATGATGTAGGAGACGGAGCTGAGCGGGCTGAGGCGGATGGTGCGCATCCAACCCGCGGACCGCTCGATCGACACGGTGGCGGCCGTGCGGGTGCTGGCCATCGCAGCGCCGTAGACGGCGATGCCGATCATCATCCAGGCGGCGAAGTTGCCGTGCGGCAGCCGTGCGTCGTCCCCCGCGCCGCCGGTCTTGAACAGCGCCAGGTAGAGCGCGGCGGGGAGCAGCAGGATGAAGATCACCGTCTGCCGGTTGAACTGACGGCGCAGCTCGTAGCCGAGGAAGCGTGGCGTGACGCCAGCCGGGGTGGGTCGTGGCCGGGTGCGGGCGAGTGTGGTCATCGCGGGCGTGATCGTGGCGGTCATCTCAGGTCCTTAGGCGTTGGGCGAGTGGTGCTCGCGGGTGATCGTCAAGAAGGCCTCTTCGAGGCTGCGAGGTGTGACCTCGATTTGGGTGGCCCGGGTGTCGCCGAGGAGCTGGCGCAGCAGTCCGTCGGAGTCCGGGCTGTCGAAGAAGGTGCGATTGCCGCGGGTCTCAAGGATCGTCGTACCGGGCGTCCGGGTGAGGGCGAGCGCCTCGTCGACGGGCACGACGGCGGAGACCGTACGCCCGTGCACCGTGGCCCGAATGGCGGCGACCGAACCGTCGGCGGCCACCGTGCCCCGGTCGAGCAGCACGATCCGGTCCGCGAACTGGTCTGCCTCCTCCAGGTAGTGCGTGGCGAACAACACGGTGAGGCCCTGCTGCGCGTCCTCGCGCACCGCCGCCCAGAACTCGTGCCGTGCCTCGACGTCCATCCCGGCGGTCGGCTCGTCCAGCACCAGGAGCTCCGGCTCGGGCAGCAGGGCCAGCGCGAAGCGGAGCCGCTGCTGCTCCCCGCCGGAGCACGTCGACACCCGGCGACTACCCAGCCGACTCAGGCCGGCGCGCTGCAGGCAGCGCTCGGGGTCGGCACCCGTGTAGAGCGTGCCCATCATCCGCACGGTGTCCTCGACGGTCATGTCCGGCAGCAGACCGCCGGTCTGCATCACGACCGACACCCGACCGGCCTGCACGGCCGCCAGCGCAGCGGTGCCGAAGAGGCTGACGTGGCCCGCGTCGGGCTTGGTGAGGCCGAGCAACAGATCGATCGTGGTGGTCTTGCCGGCCCCGTTCGGGCCGAGGAAGGCAACCACCTCGCCGCGGCGGATCGTGAGGTCGACGCCGTCCACCGCAGCGATGCGAACGCCCCGGCTGTCGGTGAAGTGCTTGGTCAACCCGCGCAGCTCGACAACGGTCTCGGCGGTGGTCACAGTCTGCGTCATGACCTCACCCTGCCTGGGCGAAAGGCCCTCTGGCAAGGGGAAGCAGCTTTGCGGGCCAAACTCCTGGAGTGCGTCATCCTGGCCGCATGACAGGTGTCACGTCCGGTAGCGAACGGTGTCATCTGCGGTGTCCGCGCCCCTGGCCGGCCCGGTGAGTAGCCGGCTGTCGAGGTGGGGCCTGGAGAGGTGGTTGTGGTGGAGGTCGTGGTGCAGCGCTACGCCGGGATCGACGTCAGCAAGCGTGACGGCAGGGTGTGCGTGCGGGTCCAGGGCGCGGGGTCAAGGAGGATGTCGTCAAAGGTCACGAAGTGGTCGTCGTCGATGCCGGCGATCCTGCGGGTGCGCCACAGCTGATCCAAGCCCAGGTCGAATTGGTGGTGATGGAGTCGACCAGCGCCTACAGGTGCCCGTTCTTCTACGTGTTGGCCGAGCAGCACTCGGTGACCCTGGTCAGACCTATGACGTCCTTGCGATCCCGCGCCGCAAGAGCGACGTGTCGGACTCGGAGTGGTCGGCTGAGCTCGCCGATTATCGGCTGGTGCGGGCCTCGTTCGTATCGGAAAGACATTCGCCAACTCCGGGATCTGACGCGCTCGCGGACCGTGGTGCTGGGCGGATGGACCCGGGAGGTGCAGAGGCTCGAGAAAGAGCTGGAGGACTCCTGCATCACGTTGTCCGCGGGGTGACCGAACCCCAAGGGTGTCGGCCTGCGCCACGATCAGTGCGGTCATCTCGAGGGTCTGCTGCACGAATAGGTGACGTCTGATCTGTGGTGTCGAGGGGCGCCGCTCGAAGGATGTCGACCATGCGCAAACCCCACCTCCAAACAGTTCGCGACGACGTCGTGGCCATGGCCCGTAAGGGCGAGGCCCCGATCGCAGAAATCGCGAAGGACAGAACTTGTCAAGTTTTCTGTGTAAGTGATGTTGATCTTGGTGTCGATACGGGATCGGAGGGGCCTCCTCGCGGTCGAGTAGGTCGGTCATGATGGCGACCAGCAGGTCTGCGTCGCGGTGGCCTCGGGCGGGGTCGGGGTGGGGTCTCTCCCGCCGTGAGTGTGTGCCGGTGCTCGCCGCGGTCAAGCCTGGCCAATCAGCTCGGCTGTGCAAGGAGGTTGACCGCGGCTGCGCGCCGGCAGAGGTCGGCTGGTCAGGGAGGAACCCCCCGTGCGAGCCTCCCCGGTGGAGTGGTCGAGGTCGAAGAAGCCGTCGTCCAGGTCAAAGTGACTGTCGGTGGTCAGGCGGCCTCGCCGGTCTGGGCGAGGGCGGTATAGATGCTGTGGCGTGGGGTCCTTCCACCAGGGGATGGGCTGAGTGAGGACGGCGGGGGTGCCGGAGGCGCACACGACCGCCCCGCCCTTGCGGGAGCTCGCGAAGCTCGCGGGGGTGAGGATCGGTTTCTCTTGGCTAGTGCGGGTGATGGTGCGCCGTCCGTGGCCGATGCTTGCGGTGCGGTGCAGCCGTTCGGCGGTGCCGATGAAGATGGAGAGCCGTCGGAGGTAGACGGGGTCGTCGACACCACCGCCGTTGATGCGGGCGTTCGCGCTGGACCACGGCTTCTCGATGCCCTTGTCGCCCCACGCTTCGGCGCCTCGGGTCCATGATCGCAGGATCGTGAGCAGGATGATGCCGCGGGACCCCAATTGGGAGTAGTAGGCCGCCAGGGTGCCGGATCCGGCAGATGTTCGACGCTTCGTCGAGACCCCGACGAACGGCACCGCCAACCTGCCGCCGGGTGAGCGGGTGGCTTGGTCTTCGAGGGCGTCGAGGGCGTCGAGGACGGCGAGGTGACGGCGGCGACGAGTGGACCGACGGAGCCAACACCTTCCTTGCTGAGCGGGTGCAGGGTGTCGGTCGGGCCGGCGAACGCGACGGGGTCGAATGCAGGCCGGGCGGGTCGGGGGTGATCCAGGAATGGATGTCGTGGTTGCGGAGCCAGGACAGCGGTGAGCGGGCGGTCCCGTACACGCCTTCGCGGTGTTTGTCGGGGAGCCGGGTCAGCGCGAACAGCGCCCGGGCCTGCAGGGTGAAGCCGTTTGACCGGAGGAGATTTGGTGGCGTCGTCGTCGAGACTGGTCAGCCAGGAGTAGACGCAGGTCAGCGGCTCGTTTCTGCAGGCGGCGCCAATAGCAGGAGGCTGATGAGGTTCTCGGCCTCGGTGTCGGAGTACGGGTCGACCAGGGCGCCGGCGGGGCGGGCGGAGGTGACCAGTTGCGCGGCGAGCCGGTCCGCGCGTGTCTTCGACGCCGCCACCTGCCCGGAGGCCAGGCGGGCGGCCCGGCCCGTGGTCGGGTCGGGGGGGGGGCGATGTAGGTGAGTGGGTTCCACCGCCAGCCTGGACCGGTGGCTGTACTACTAGATAAGCAGCACGACAGCGAGGCCGACGGCGACCAGAGTGGCGGCGGTCGGGAGAGCGCGGCTCAGAGACTTCGCGACTCAAGGGTGTACACCTGGCAATATCGCCGTCGCGGCGAGCCGATGGCTGCCGGCTTGTAGAGCAAGAACGCCCGCGCCAGTTCAAGCCGTCGAAAGCCAGCCCTGCCCAGGGGAGTGGTCGTGACCTCGGCGGTTAAGGGGCAAGAACCCGACAACCCCACTTGGGACTGCCCGAGCGCGCAGTACCCCCGGACCACCACAACCGGGGTACCGTTCTCTGCGTTAATCGGCTGTTCCTCAGCGCGGGGAACGAGCGGGAAAGGTGTCCGGAGGACACCGTCCTCGATTTCGGGCAGCCCAGCACGACCGCTGACTCCGGACCCACGCCCGACGGCAGACTCTCATCGGACTTAACAGGGCGTCGAGGCGGTCGATGGCCGCGTCGGTACCGTCCTCAAAGAGTCCGCCGTACCGGGTCAGCGTGAAGGCGACGCTGTGTGACCGGCCCACTCAGACACCTCTCGGACGTTGCAGCCGGCGGCCACCATGATCGCGACGAAGCTGTGCCGCAGGCCGTGGAACGTGATGCCGGGAACGCCGGCGCGGGCGACGGCCGGGTGGAGGACCCTCTGTCCCCAGGCTCGGAAGAGCGGCCCGCCGCCGGGGGCGGTGAACACGAGGCTGTCACTTGCAGCGTCGACGTGGTCGTTGAGGTGCTGCTCGATCCGACGCATCACTGCGCGCGCGACGGGGACCGTTCGCTTGGACCGGGCGGTCTTTGGCTCGTTGTCGAGGGTGACGTGACCCCGCAGCTCCACCGCGGTTCCGGTGACCCTGATGCGCGAGCGCAGCGGGTCGACGTCCTGGCGACGCAGGCCCGCCGCCTCGCCCCAGCGCAAGCCGGCGTAGGCGCCGACGAGGACCAGCGTGCGGTCCTGCGGGGGCACCTCCGCGACCAGGCGCTCGACCTCAGTTTGGGACAGGTAACGCGGCGGCTTGGACCGCTCCGACGGAAGGGGGACCGCGGCGGCCGCGTTGTGGACGACCCGCTGGTCGGCGATCGCCGCCTCGAGCGCCTGCCGGAGGGCGAAGACAGCCTTGCGTGTCGTCGCCGCCGACAGCCCCGACTCCATCAGGTCGACCACCAGCGACGGACGTCGCTGTTAATCGCGTTCCGCGAGGTGTCGCCGAAGCGGGGGAGCACCTGACGGTTCATCGTCACCTCGAGCCGGACCTTCGTCGTGGCCCGCAGGTCGTGCCGGGTGGGTAGCCACTGGTCGACCCACGTCCGCAGCACCACATCACCCCGGCGGGCGTCGTGCCAGGTCGACGTCGCCAGCTGGTGCTCGACCTCCGACCGACGGCGCTCGGCATCGACGAGGCGGGTCGCGGCCTCGCTGTGCTGCACACCCCGCGCGTCGCGGTAACGAACCCGGTAACGCACGACCTCCCGGACTCGCCCGCTCGCGTCACGGCGTCGGCCACTGCGCCGTTCGATGCTCGCCATCAGCGCTCAGCGCCTGATCGGGTCCAGCCGCCCCTCGAGCCAGGCCTCAACCGTGTGCCGGTAGCGCACGTGCCGACCGATCCGGTAGCTCTGCGGCCCCTTCGCCGCGGTGACGCCAGCCGTACAGCGTGTCGACCGGGATGCCGAGCGTCTCCGACAGGTCGACGATGGTGAGCAGGCGCTCGACCTCACCCGGCACGACGTACTCCCTCGGTCAGCGCGGAACCGGAGGTCCCGCTCGCCCGCCTCCAGGCCTCGTCGAGCGCGGGCGGCTGTCACCCTCCGTAGGCGTCGTGCAGCCTCCCGGCGCTCGCCGCATCGGCCACGAATCGCCGGCAGGAGCGGCCGGAAGGGGCAAGGGGGAACGCCGCATCTGGCGTGCGCCGGCGCCGTTCCGCCCGCAGCTACCCGGCCCCGGCTGTGCCCAAAGTGTGCCCAGGTCGGCGCGACTGCATAGCCAGTCAATGTGTACTCGAGGTGTTTAACCTCGTGAGAGGCCACTTTCCTTGTATCCCCAACGGGATTCGAACCCGCGCTGCCGCCTTGAAAGGGCGGAGTCCTAGGCCGCTAGACGATGGGGACGCGAGCCTTGCGGGCCCACTGTACCGCCCCGGGACGATGCGGACCGGTCCAGATCCGTGGTCCGGGTCCCGGTGGCGAAGCTGAGAGCTCTTATACCGACTCTGGTCTGCGCGGTCTTTGGTCTGCGGGGCTGAGGCCCTCGTTCTCCTGCCTGTGTGGCCCGTCGAAGGGCCGGCTGGAACCAGGGTAATTGCGCCCGGTGGTCACGCGGAGCGGACGGGCGGGGAGCTGCGTAGGCTCGCGAGGTGACCGAAACTCCCGCCCCGGCTCAGCTCACCGTGGAGCAGTTCGACGCGCTGGTGGCCGACGCGCTGGACCAGATTCCGCCGGCGCTGACCGAACTGATGGACAACTGCGTCGTGTTGGTCCAGGATCGGGCGCCCGAGGACAACCCGTCCCTGCTCGGCTTGTACGAAGGGGTGCCGCTGACCGAACGCGGCGAGTTCTACGCCGGGATGCTGCCCGACCGGATCCTGATCTTCCGGGAGCCGATCTTGGCCTGGTGCACCACCTACGCCGACGCGGTCGAACAGGTCCGGATCACCGTGGTGCACGAAATCGCGCACCACTTCGGCATCGACGACGACCGGCTGCACGAACTCGGCTACGGCTGAGGGGGCGGGCGGCGCAACCGAGAGCCCGACCCGGCGGGGTGTCCCCGGGGGCCCAAGAACCCGGCGGTGCCTCAAACCAGGAACACGTAACCCAACGCGGCTAGCGCGGTACCGCTCAAGAGAACCGCAGCCAAGGCCGGCGCACGCCCGTCGCCGACCGCCCGACCGGCCGACAGCGCGTGACCGTGGCGCCGAAAGCGGCGGATCGACACCGCACCGATCACGGTGGCGGTGGCCAGCGACGACACTCCGGCCAGGACCGCCAGGGTCACCGAGGCCATGGCCAGGAGTCGGGCAACCACCAGTCCGCAGGCCAGACCGGACAGCACCGTCCGCGACCAGGCCAGCCGGGTCCGTTCGTTCTGCAGTCCCACGTCCCAAGGGGCCGGATCGGATCCCGGGCCGGATCGGGTCATCAGCGGAGGACCACCGCGGCCAGCGCGATCACGGCCACCACGACCAGGACGCCGACCAGCACCAGCAGCAGGGGCGAGGACGGCAGCGGCTTGGTCAGCCGCATCGCCCGCTCGGCGGTGTACCAGCGGCGCCAGGCGCCGAGCGCGCAGGCCAGGCCGCACAGGATGAGCACGATCGAGGCGATCCGGATCTCCACCCCCAGCTGCGGACCGTAGCGGGCCAGCGCTTCGATCGCGACTCCGGCGGCGAGGAAGCCGAGACCGGTCCGGATCCAGGCCAGGAAGGTCCGCTCGTTGGCGAAGCTGAAGCGCGGGTCGGGCTCGGTGCCGACGCCGTAGACCGCGCGGGGCCAGCGGCGGTCCGGCTCCTGCTCGGGGTCACTCACGAGGGTGAGCGTAGCGACTGCGTCTTCGACCGGGCGTCGGTCTTGTCGGTCGGCCGGTGGACCCGGACGCGTCGTCGCTGGCCGAGCAGAACCGAAGCCAGCACGACCACCGCCCCGACGATCTGGCCGGCGCTGAGCCGTTGGTGCAATACCAGCCATCCCAGCCCGGCGGCCATCACCGGATTGAGCAGGCTCAAGAAGGTGACCGAGGTGGCGGTCAGTTGCCCGATTCCCCAGAACCACACCGCGTAGGCGACGACACCGCTGACCAGTACGAGGTAGACCAGACCCCCGACCTCGCGCGGGGTGACACTGCTGGGCAGTCCCTCCACGGCCAGGGTGAGCGGGGTCAGGGTGATCCCCGCGAACAGGAAAGTCCATCCGGTGACTCGGACCGCGTTCAGACCCGGCGGCGGCCCCCAGCGTTTCATCAGCACCGTGGCCAGGCTCATCATCGACACCGCACCCACCATTGCCACGATGCCCCAGCCGTCGAGGCGGACGTGCGAACTCAGCACCAGCAGGGCGACGCCGGCTACGCCGAGGAGTCCGGCCACCACCTGTACGGCCCGGATCCGGGTGCTGAGCAGCGGAACCGACAACCCGAGCACCAGGATCGGAGTGAGGGAGTTGATCACGGCGGCCACTCCGCCGGGCAGTCGGTAGGCGGCGACGAACAGCAGCGGGAACGTTCCTGAGGCCCACAGCACCGACAACAGCAGCAGCCGTCCGAGCCAGCCCGGCGGCGGCCGTCGGCTGCCGATCACCAGGACCGCTCCGGTGGGCAGCGACCGCATGGTGGCGGCCAGCATCGGTCGGCCCGGCGGGAGGAAGTTCGTGGTGAGCAGGTACGTCGTCCCCCAGATCAGCGGGGTCAACACGCTCAAGTACGCCCACCGACTCGGCGCCCCCTGCTCGCTCGTGGTCGTCACCTCAGTCCCTTGCATCGCTTCTTCAACACCGCTCCCCGACCCTGCCAGTACGCTCCCTGAGCTTGTCGAAGGGCCGCGAGCCGCGCCCACCGCTCCCTGAGCCTGCCTCACCGCTCCCTGAGCTTGTCGAAGGGCCGCGGTCCCGCGCCAATACGCTCCCTGAGCTTGTCGAAGGGCCGCGGTCCCGCGCCAGCACGCTCCCTGAGCTTGTCGAAGGGCACCAAGCCGCGCCCTACTGCTCCTTGACTTGCCTCACTGCTCTCTGAGCTTGTCGAAGGGCCCCGAGCTGCGCCTCAACCGGCCTCCACCAGACAGCTCGCGTCGCGCGTACTCGTCCAGCGGGTCAGCCGGCCCAGCCGGTCGGCGGTGACGTACCCGGACTGGCGGTCCGAACAGTCCACCGGGGTCGCGCCGCTGGCCGCGCAGATCGAAGTCCGCTGGGCGTCGTCGGCCCGGACCACCAGAACCGCGAGCTTGCCCTGGATCGCGTTGACCTCCAAGGTGGCCACCACCTCCCGGGCGACCTCAGGCGCGACGACCACCACCGGCTTCCGGGCTCGAAGGGCCGGTTCCAGCACCGGCAGTAGTTCCCGTACGGTCTCGACCCGGTCCTTGCACACCAGCACCCACGGCCCCTCGAGAACCGCCTGCTGACGTTCCGGATCGGTCGCGAAGTCCGCCGACGCCCACCCGGCGCGAACATCAACCGTCGACAGGCCCGCATCCGGTCCGGGCGTATCCGAACCCGCAACATCGCCCCCCAGGCTGGTCGAGGAGGCCTGCGGCCGCCTCCTGGCCTGCAGGTCCGAGACGTACGCCGGCCCGCGTCCGGCCGGTTCGAACCCGGGGATCACCCGTTCCGGCGGGGCCATCACCGCCGCTGCCGCGCGCCGGTTCCGGGCCCGGTCCGACCACGCGCCGTAGCCGATGACCGCAACCCCCACCACGACCAGTGCCACCAGTCCGACCACCCACGGCTCCACCCGTGCAGCCTGTCACGAGCAGCGAGCACCTTCTACGCTTGAGCGATGCGTAAGCCCGGAGTGCCGCAGTTCGAGACCTTCGTGGAGCGACGGATCCGGGAAGCGATCGAGCGCGGCGAGTTCGACAACCTCCCCGGCCAGGGGCAGCCGCTGCCGGACCTGAACGGTCGGGAGGACCCCAACCGGTGGGTCAAGGGTCTGTTGGAGCGGGAGCAGCTGCCGATGCCGCTGCCGACCTCGCTGGCCCTGCGGCGGGAGGTCCGTGACCTGCCGCAGACGCTCGCCGGGATTCGGCACGAGCCGACCGTCCGGGCCATGGTGGAGGACCTGAACGCCCGGATTCGGGACTCCCACCGGCGTCGGGTCGACGGCCCGCCGGTGGTCACCGGCCTGGTCGACGCCGACGCGGTCGTAGCGCGGTGGCGCGAAGACCGGTCAGCAGCCGACCCGGCCCAGCGGCGGCAGACCGGTGGTGTCGAGCAGTGATTGTTCCGAGACCGCAGTCCCACTCTTCGGGGCGAACGCCACGGTGACGACCGGACCACCGTCGGCGGATACTCCGCCGTAGCGGGGGGTTAGCTTGGCGTAGGAGGAGCTCCGCGGGTCGGCCACGTACATGGCGTCCTGTTGGCCGAACACGATCACGTCCGAAGCGACCTCGGGGAACTGCGGAGCGTCCCCACGGTCGAGCAGCAGCCGCGGCGCCGGCCAGTTGGCCCGCCAGGCCCACAATTGCCGACCCCCACGGCCGGCGACCCAAGTCAGCGTCTCCTGATTTCCGCCCAGGTAGTACGGGCCGGTGACGTCGGCCAGCGGAGCCGGCGCCGGGGCGGGCCGGTGGGTGTCGAGGTCGAGGAAGCGCAGGGCGGTGGCCTGCCCGGCTTTGGCGCTGTCGGCCCAGACCAGGGTGCGACCGAACCGGACCGGACCGCGGCCGAAGCCCTTGGACAGCCGCTTGGTCCGGGCGTCGCTCAGCTGGTAGCCCGACAAGACCGTGTGCTCGGGATCGCGGTCGCGGGTCTGGGTCCAGTAGAGCCAGCCGTCGGCCAGGACCGGATCGACCAGCGGCGTCGGCATCAAGGTGCCGTCGGCGTCGGGCTCGCCGTGAGCCACCCGCACGGGCTTGCGCTTGGCCTGGCTGTCCCACACGTACAGCGAGAAGTCCTGCAGGCTCGAGTACGACTGGTCCACCCGGTAGGCGAGGTAGCGCCCGTCCCAGGTGGCGCCGAGGACCTGCCACTCGGGATGGTCGAGGCCGAAATCCTGTACCACCCGGCGCTGCCGACCCTGGCGCCACTCTAGGGTGTGTCGGCGGCCCTTCACCGTGCTGATCGTGAAGTAGCCGTCGTCGAGGCCGAGTTGGAGCACGAGTTGCTCCCCGCGATCGGGATTGACTCGCCCTTGGTTCAGCTTCGACGCCCATGCGGCCGGCAGCTTGACCCGGCAGGGCTTGGCGGCCATGGCCGGCGAAGCGGTCGTGGCGGGCGCCGACGGTCGCGGCGAAGCGCTGACCGGGTCGTCCGGCTGGGTCGGGCCGGGCGGCGGCGCGGAGCCGCCGCCCGGTCTCGAACAGCCTCCGAGGAGGACCAGGACCACCGCGAGCCCGACCGCAACGGACCTACCAGATGTAGCCACGACCACCGAAGATCGTCACGATCTTGTCGGTCGGGATCTCGTTGTACGCCGGGACGCCGCCCCAGCCGATAGACGAACCGGCGACGGAGTCGGCGTAACGCGTGGTCATGCCCGCGTCGTCATAGCCGCGCACGGGGATCCAGTGGTAGATGGTGCGGTTCGGGTGACCGTTCAGGTGCGGACCGTTCGGCACCTCCCAGGCGTTTCCGGCGATCCCCTGGCCGTGGGTGGCGACGTTGGCGATCAAACGTTGCTTGAATTTGTCCTTGTCGGTTCGGCTCGGCGTGTAGGACAAGTTGACCGGGCTGTAATTGAACGAGCCTGAGTACCGATCCAAGGCCCGCTCCATCGGGTAATTGCCGCTGCCGGCGTACCAGTTGGTGCCGTTGGACGTGGTGCGCAGCTGCCCAGCCGCGGTGGTCTGGGACATCTGGACCTTCGACGCCTGCACGAGGGAGACCAAGGTGGCCGGGCCACACCAGTAGGTCCGCTCCTGAGCATGCTGGCGGATGGCCTTCACCGAACGGTGACTGGGGAGCAACGCGGCTGCGCTGGTCCGGGCGCTGGCGGCCTGCGGCCCCATCTTGGTCCCGGTCTTGGCTGTGGTCGACATCTTCGGGGACAGGGTGCTTGCTTGACGGTCCTTCGCGGCCTGCACGGAGCGCTGCTGCGCGGTCAGGGTCGGCGTGCCCAGGATTCGACTCTGCTCCTGACCGGCCGCCACCCGCGTTGGTATCTCTCGGCCGGTTCCGCCGGCCCAGGCCGGACCGGCCATCAAGGACAGGGCGGCACCGGTGGCGCACACCAGCCCGAGGTTCCTGAACAGCCGCCGTGGGGCGGGTCGTGGTGAAGCCATGAAAACTACCTTTCGTTAGCCCCGAGACCCGTCGCCGTGTGGCGCTGCGCGGAAGAGTAGAACGACTGGCATCCTGAGCGCAACCTGTGTCTTTCTCTGGCGAGATCTGAGCTTGCCCGAGTTGAGCGGTTGGGCTTGGCAGAGTTCATCCCCTGACCGAGATGACGGCTCGAGCGCGTATCGGTCCAGGAGCCGACGGACGTGCGGGAGACGGGACGCGGCTGTCGCAGGCATCGGCGCGCGTCCGGTGTTGCGTCATCTGACAGACTGAGAGTCGGTCGCGCACCCCCGCGGTGGCGTCTGGGCCTCTAGCTCAATTGGCAGAGCAGCGGACTTTTAATCCGCGGGTTGTGGGTTCGAGTCCCACGGGGCCCACGAAACAACTGTTCAGGGCCAGATGCCGCCCCGAGTTTTTGCTGCCCTGTGAAGTTGTCGAGTTCTCTAGGTGAATGATCTGGGTCATAGTGAGCTACAGGTAGGCGTTGATGCGGTCGGGTAGATCAGGGCGCGTTACCGAGGGCGGGTTTCGGTGGCCACCGTCTTCGGCGTGGTCCCGCTGCGGGAATTGCCCGGGCTGTGCCCGGCCCAGTCGCCCTTCTCATAACCCAGTTGGTCGGTCTGCCTCCAACGACTATCCGGTAGCGTTCATGTGCGAGCAGCTGGGGTGTCTCGCTCGGGCTACTACGCCTGGCGCGGGGCCGAGCCCAGTACTCGCGCCGGCGCCGACGACCACCTCACCGCGCTGATCACCGCGATCTGGCATCGGGCCCGGGGCAACCCCGGCGTGCGGCGGGTCCACGCCGCCTTGACCGCGGCCGGTCACCGGCTGTCCCGGAAGCGGGTATGGCGGCTGATGCGGGCCGCTGGACTGCGGGGACGCCACCCAAGGCGTGGAAGTGCACCACCGTCCACGGCGAGCAGCCCGTACCCGCTCCCGACCTCGTCGGCCGCAGCTTCACCGCCGACCAGCCGAACCAAAAATGGTGCGGGGACATCACCTACATCAAAACCTGGCCCGGCTGGGCCTACCTGGCCACCGTGATCGACCTGCACTCACGGGCCCTGGTCGGCTACGCCCTCGACACCCACATGCGCACCGACTTAGTCACCGACGCCCTCGACATGGCCGTCGCTGCCCGCCAGCCCAGCCCCGGAGTGATCTTTCACTCCGACCGAGGAACACAATATACTTCGAAAGATTTCGCCCGCTACTGCACCAAACACCACATCACCCGATCACTGGGTAAAACCGGGATCTGCTACGACAATGCTGTGTCGGAATCATTCTTCGCCACCTACAAGAAAGAACTCATCCACACCCGCCCATGGCCAGACCTACCACGTCTTAAGACGGAAACCGTCGACTGGATCGAAAACTACTACAACACCGTCCGGCGTCACTCCACACTCGGATACTTGACACCAGCAGAATACGAACTAGGCTATAGGGACATCAACGAATTAGCAGCCTAACCCGGTGTCCAAAAAAGCGGGAACACTTCAAGGATGCGTTCGCGGGGCTACGGTTGGGGACCTTCGACAATCATCACCGGTTCCTGCCGGAACGGATATTGGCCCGCATCGACGCGGTGAACGCTAACATCGCCGTCGTCGGCGGCCAGATCGGGGAAATCTGGCCCCTTTCGTTGGTGCGGTCGCCCGGCTCGATGAGATCCCCGGGATCGGGCCGACCGCAGCCGCCATCATCATCGCCGAGATCGGCCTCGGCATGACCAGATTCCCCACTCCCGCACACCTGTGCTCGTGCCGAAGTCCGCGCCCGCGATCAACGCCTCAGCCAGCAAGACCAAGGGCAACGGCTCCACCGGGCACGGCAACCGCTACCTCGGCGAGGGTGCGGTCATCGCGGGCCGGACCGACACCTTCCTGGACGCCCGATACCGGCGACTCGGCCGCCGGCGGGGCAGGAAGAAGGCGATCGTCGCGGTCGGCCGCTCCCTGCTGGTAATCATCTGGTATCTGGCCCCCGACCCCCGACACCCGGTATCACGACCTCGGCCCCGACCAGTACGACCGACATGTCAACACCACTCCCAAACGCCGTAACTACATCCACCAGCTCAAAGCCTCGGCTACGAGATCACCGTCGAACCCGCCGCCTGACCCCCACACCCACCCGGGCGTCTACTGGTCAGGGTTCCTCTCGGATTAGATCAAGCGCCGCTACGCGGTGAACGAAGAGCCGCGTCCAGTAAGTTCAACCCGACTCGCGTGTCTCGCTTCGCTGCGGCCGCTCACTGGGTCGGAAATCAACTAGAGTGCACGGTTACAACCTTCTATCGTGCCACCTGAGGAGGCCGACGTGCCAACAGCGGATCGTCGTTCGCCTGCTGAGCATGACTGCGATCGAATTCTTTACTCTGATGAGCTCCGACGTCTGGGAGGCGTCACTCAGGTCGTAGCGGTAGGCGAAATGCCGCTTTTTCACACCCGGCTCACGCACACGCTCAAAGTGCAGCAGCTCGCGCGCAGGATCGCAGAACATCTGTCCCGCGATCCGAGGGATGCCGGCAAGTTGGACCAGATTGGTGGCCTCGACCCAAGCGCTGCTGAGGCAGCAGGCTTAGCGCACGACTTAGGGCACCCTCCATTCGGGCACGTAGGCGAGGCGGCACTCGACGAATGCTGTCGAGTGGCGGGACTGGATGGTTTCGAAGGTAATGCGCAGACCTTCCGGATACTTACAAAGTTAGCAAGACGCGGAGAAGACACGCAATTTGGATTGCAACTAAGTCGGAAGACGCTCGCTGCAGTGATCAAGTACCCCTGGATGCGGTCAGGGGAGCACGAAAACCAAGAAAAGTGGAATGCGTACGGGACCGAGTTGCATGAGTTCAATGAGGCGAGAATCGGCTTGGCTGAAGGCGCGCGAAGTATCGAGGCTGCGATCATGGATTGGGCCGATGACGTCACGTACGCAATTCACGATCTTGAAGACTTTATTCGGGCAGGACGGGTACCGATCGTCGCTCTCGCCACTGACGACGTAGAACGCGCTCAGTTTACCTCAAGAGCTGTAATGCGCTTGAGGGTCAAGTATCCTAATCTGGATTGGGATGAGATCGTTGATAGCTTCAGCTACATTGTCACAACTCTGTTTGCTCAATTTGGCACGCACCGCGGGCAAGCGGAGAAAATTGCTGGGTTGCGATCGACGTCAAGACTTTTAATTGATATATATGTAAGTTCTGTCGCGGTGGCAACTAACGCCTCCGAACCCCTTCTTGTTCCACCAGCCATCCGCGGGGAAATTGAACTTTTCAAGCAATTAACGTGGCACTATATCATTCACGATCCTAGTTTGGCCACTCTTCAGGAAGGACATCACAACGTTGTAATGTCACTATTCGCTCATTTGAAGCGGTGGCTCACGGATGCGGAAAGTCGGAACGAAATGTATCGTCTGCCGACCCGCTTGCGCGATCTGTATGCATTGACTGGACTGGAACCAGGTAACGAAGTTTACGCTAACCAGGATGTCAGGCGTGCACGTGCCGTCTCGGACTACGTTGCTTCACTTACAGAGGGACAGACCGTAAACCTGTGGCAGCGTCTTCAAGGCACCGGCCGTCATTCCGTTCTGGACCCGTGGCTGATCTATTAGCGGAGGTCTCCGAGCCCCAACCATAAACCCTAATAGTATTTACGAATCTATGTTCCGTTCTTTGGCGGTCTCAGCTCAGCTCAGTTAAGGCGAAGGCGACGGTCGGGGGTGAGAGTTATGATGCCCCGAGTTAGGAGGCCTGCGAGCGCACGGCTCACATACTCCTCGCTCACGCCCCTCGCTAGCAGCTCCTGAACCAAATCCCGAAGTGGCACCTCGCCTCCCCGCAACCGATTCAGAGCCTCTTCCCGAGTCGACTCAACAGTCGCTTCTGCGGCCCGTTCGGCCTCGACAACGCTCAACTGCCCAGCTCCGTTCTCTTGGGAGGTGGTCCCCTGTCGTACCGACCTCGAAACCATGTCTACACGCTGCCAGCCAGCACTGACAGTCTGCCCTAGCGTGACTTCAGCTTCTAACACGCTCTCATATCCGAGCCGGATCTGTCAGCAGATCGCGCTGGGGCGGACGAGCCGGGTTGCCCCGCCAGTTGCCTCGGGCCTGTGCGGGACGCGCTGACGTCGCACCCTGGAAGAGATGCCGTGACCGTCTGATTCGGTGGGTTTGTGCAGCGGCTTTGCGTTGACGGCCAAGGTAGGCAACGGTGGAGGCAGCCATAGCACGTTCCGACCGGCCCTGAGCGGCCGCCTGCTGGGGCAGACGTCGTCGCCCCGTCAAGCCGGGAGAACGAGCGCAAGCGTCCCGATGACGGCATTCGCGCAGACGTGCACACCGTAAGTGAGGCCGATGCCACCGGACCGCACCCGGAGCACGCCGAGCGCCGCACCCCAGCCGGCGGCCATGGCCATGCCGATCCACCCCGACGGGAAGCCGGCCCAATGCGCGGCGCCGAACAACGCCGCCTGAACGATCACCGCGGGCACGGCTCCCCAGGAGGCCATCAGCTCCTGGAGAACCACGCCACGAAACAGTGCTTCTTCCCAGATCGGGTTCACCAGGGCGAACCCCAGCACGCCCAAGACCCCAAGCCACAGGGGCAAGCTCTGGACCGACTCAAGGTAGGCGGAGGGCCTGGGCCGCGTGAACCGGGTCCAGATCGTCAGCGCCGCGCCGGCAGCAACGACGGTAACCAGTCCGAAGGCGACCAGCCCGGCAGACACTCTCCCGGGCCGCAACCAGGGTGCGGCGGGACGTAACCACGGGACCCGGTTGCAGCACAGAAGGCTGAGCAGTGGCGCCAGGCACACCACAAGCGTGGCCACCACCGAGACCCAGGCAGAACTCCCGGAACCGCCGATGATGAAGACGATCCAGACGACATCGAGGAAGACCAACACCCGGATCACCGGCGCATCCCTGAGCAGCCAGCCGCTCAAGCTGAGCACGGCCAGCACCGCGCTCGCCGCGAGTTGGGCCGCGACACCGCTCCGACCCCACGGCAGGACCGCAGCCAGCGTCGCCACCACGATGACCGCGCCCGACCACCCGCGTCGGCTCGTGACCCGAGCATCGTCCGCGGCCGCGGGGCCGAGGTTCGTCACCGCACCGACCCTAAGCCGAGCCCGCTCCCGCGGCCGTAACTCTTGACCCCGCCTGACCGTGGAGGTGCCCGGAGCAGACAGACCCGGGGTCTACGCTGCTCGATCCGCTCAGCAGGTCTTTAAGGGCGTCCCGTCGGCGATCTTGTACTCCGACCGGTCGTCGAACAGCAGCGGCACCAAAGCCCGGTTGGCCTGGGCGAGGCTGACGACATAGCCGTCGGCGTTGCGGGTCGCCTTGAGGTCGTGCAACGACAGCGCCCGCCGGACATCGTTGAAGGTGCCCGCGGTGAGCCGATAGCCGCACATCGGCGTAGGTTCGACCTCATCCGGGCTGGTCGGGATGATGTCGTCCTGGCCGCCGAAGTAGATCACCCCGCTCTGGTCGCGGCCGGCGGCGATATTGCGGCGGGCGGCGCCCGCGGTCTCCCGCTCCAGCTGATCGCGATTCTCCGCCACCATCTGCGCCGAGCCCACCGCACTGCCGTAGTTGACCGCGACCCGACGCTTGTTCAGCACCGCCGGATCGGCCTCCTCCTGCGCGTTCAGCGGCTTGTTGGCGGTCTCGCTCAGCATGCCGACCACGTTGACCAACCCGGCGTAGTTACGCAGGATGCGGCCCTGTCCGTCGCCGGCAACCTGGAGGAACGGTTCGCCGTCTTTGACCAGCAGGCCGTAGATGCCGGTCGAGTAACCCTGGCTGCGGACCTGCGCGGCGGAATAGTCGTTGTTCATCTCCACGGCCAGGTCGTGGATCTTGTCGTCGACGTTGCGGTTGCGCGGCCACAGATGCAGCAGGTCGGTGTCGTAGTACTGCCGCGGCCCGTACTCGTGGACGTCGTTGAGCACGTCGGGATTCCAGTCGCGGATCACCTTGGTCACCGCCCGCCCCTCCGGGGTCTCCAACTTGAGATAGTCCCGGTTGATGTCCAGGCCGTCGGCGTTGCCGCGGGTGTCGGCGACCCAACCGTCGGGATTGGCGTTGATGAACAAAACGGTGGTGCGCTGCAGGAAGCGGGTGACGGCGGCGTCGGTGCTGACCGCCAAATCACGGGCCAGCTTCATGCAGGCCTCCCGGCCGGAGTTCTCGTCCCCGTGCACCGAGCAGACGTACATCGCCACCGAGCCCTGGGCGGCTTCGTAGCGAGACTTTGGTGCCGGAGCACCGACGCTGACCAGCTGCAGCGGGCGCTTCTGGTTGGTCCGGCCGACGGTGCTGACCGCGACCCGTTCGCTGGCCCGATCGAGCTGGCGGTAGAACGCCACCGCCTGCGGGAAGGTGGTCCACGTCTTACCGCCCGACTTCTCGAACGGGGTCTGCAGGGTGCTCGGCGCCGCGTCGGCGGCCGCCCGCAAGGCCGGGGCCAGCCGGTTGCCCGGGTCGGCCTCGGCGGCCGGGGTGCTGGTGACCAGACCGGTGCAGACCAGGGCACCGGCCCCCAGAGCTGCGGCGAACCGCGTTCGTCTGGACTTGATCGTTTCGGGGTGGGTTGTCCGGGCAGCAGGCACGTCTTCATCCCTTCCGACGCGGCCGCACACTCCCCGTTGAGTGACCATCACCCGTGGCGACCGGGTGAGGTGGGCAACCCTTCCGGCTTAGCCGGAGCGTGTCAAGGGGTTCGGCCGAACGGCGCGAAAACCTTTGGCTCGATCTGAGCCGGCGGGGCCGAACCAGGCGTCCGGCAGGGCTAAGAGTTGGTGTTCGCCGCGATCACGAATACCGCGATCACGCTGATGATGACGATCACGGTGGAGACGATCCCGATGATCACCCCGACCAGGGCCGGGGTGTTCTTGTAGCCGGCCTTCCGCGACTGCTGCAGCGCGACGATGCTGATCACGAAGCCGACCAGGGCGGTGAAGAAGGACAGCACCAAGCCGACGATGCCGAGCGTCTTACCGGGGTAGTCGACTCCCGGCGGCGCGGCAACCGGGCCAACGCCGTGTGGGGAGGGCACCTGACCGGGATTCTGCGGATACGGGGACTGGGCTTGCGACATGGCACTCCAAGAAGTAGCGGGGGCGGCCATTCTCCCGGCCCAGGGAGCTCGGAGCAAAATTGCCCGAGCCGGCCCGAATCGTGACGGGCTTGCCCGAGGGGATTGGGCAAAGATCGGCCGACGGTCGTAGGGGACCCCGGCCAATTCAGCCCGTCGGCCGACGAAAACAGCCGACGTCGCCGTCAGGGTGGTCCGGTGACCAACTCGCCAGATCTCCCTGTCCGATTCACGACCCCGAAGGTTCCGCCGTCGCTTCGACCGTCCGAGCCGCCCGCCACCGTCCTGAGCGGCCGAGGGTTGGTCAAGCGGTACGGTCCGCTGGCTGCCTTGGCGGGAGTGGACATCGAGGTCGAGGCCGGGGAATCGGTCGCGGTGATGGGAGCCTCCGGCTCGGGCAAGACCACGCTGCTGCATTGCCTGGCCGGAATCTGCCCGCTCGACGCGGGCCAGGTCGTGCTGAACACGCCGACCGCCGCGCCCGTGCACGTGGAGACCCTGGACGACGCCGGTCGCTCCGAACTGCGGCGGGAGTCGTTCGGGTTCGTCTTCCAGTCCGGGATGCTGGTCCCCGAGCTGACCGCCCTGGAGAACGTCGCGTTGCCGCTGATGCTCAACGGCATTCGCCGCCGGGCTGCGGAGGACCAGGCCCGGCCCCTGCTGGACCGGCTCGGCCTGGCCGGGACGGGGGAGCGCCGACCCGGCGAGCTGTCCGGCGGGCAGGCGCAACGGGTCGCGATTGCCCGGGCGCTGGTCACCGGGCCGGCCGTCGTTTTCGCCGACGAGCCGACCGGGCAGTTGGACTCCCGCACCGCCGCCGACGTCTTGGGTGCGTTGCTGGCCGCGACGACGCAGACCGGGCGAGCCCTGGTTGTGGTCACGCACGACCGCAACGTCGCCGCCCGCTGCGCCCGAACGGTGCACCTGGTCGACGGCCGCGTCGCTGACGTCTGGCGCCGCGACGCGAACACCTCGAACGGGGTGTCGGCATGATTCCTCTCCGGCTCGCAGTCCTCTTCGGCCGCCCGAATCGGACCGGCCTGGCGGCGCTGGCTCTGCCCACCCTCGCGTTCGCCGTGGTCACCGCGCTCCTGCTCACCGTGGTCGGCGGCGCGCGGTCCTTTTGGCGCTGGCACGACGAGCTGGCCACGCTCTACCAGGGGCTGGCGCTGTTGGCGGTGGTTTTGCTGGCCGTCCCGCTGACCACCCTCGGTGGCGCCGCGGCCCGATTGTCGGCGCGCCGCCGCGACGACCGGCTCGCCACCCTGCGGTTACTCGGCGGTACCGCCCGGCTGGCCCAGGTGGTCACCGTGGTCGAATCCGGCGCCGTCGCGACCGCCGGGGCGTTGATCGGGGTCGCAGGTTACGCCGCCGGGCTGCCGGCCGTGGGCGCACTCCGGTTCCGCGGCGAGCCGGTGGGGGCGGGCCGGCTGTGGTTGGGCGGGCTCACCGTAGCCCTGCTCGTCCTCGGCGTCGTCGGTCTGGCAGTGGTCAGCGGCGCCCTCGCCTTACGCCGGGTCGTCCTCGATCCCCTCGGGGTACGAGCGCGATCGACACCGCCGCCGCAACGCTGGATTCGGCTGGTGATCGGAATCGCGGTCGTCGGCGGGTGGGTGCTGGCCTGGCAGGTCGGCTCAACCGCCATCCACAGTGCGTTGCTCCTGGTTGTGTTGTTCTGCGCCGGGGTCGGCGCCTGCCTGGCCGTGCTGGCGGTGGTGGGGCCGTTCGTCGTGGGCCTGGCGGCCCGGCGAGGGCTGCGTCGGGCCGACACGCCGGCCCAACTCTTGGCCGCGCGGACGATCCTGGACTCGCCCCGAGCCGCCTGGCGGCAGGTGGCGGGGGTGGCGATGACGAGCTTCGTCGCCGTACTCACCGGAGTCGGTCTGGCCGTGGCTCAGGCCGCGGAGGGCAGCGCGGCCGACCGCGAACTGGCCACCGACATCCGGACCGGTGTGCTGGTCACCCTGGTGGCCTCGTTTGCGGTCGTGGCGTGTTCGATCGGGGTCAACCAGGCCGCGGCGGTGCTCGACCGTCGCGACGTCTGGGTCGCCCTGGACCGGATCGGCGTACCGCCTTCCACCATGAACGCCGCCCGGGCCCGGGCGGTGCTGGGACCGCTGCTGCTGGCCGCGCTCGGCTCGGCCGCGGTCGGGGCCCTCGTCGTCTTCCCGGTCACCGGCTACGTCGTGTTGACCAGACCGTTGGCGATCCTCACGCTCGCCGGGTGTCTGGCCGGCGGAATCGCGTTGGTCGCGGCCGCCCTGGTCACCACCAGGCCGGTGCTCAGCCGAGTCCTCGCCACCCCGCAGCGCGTGGGTTGACGTACCGGCTTTGTGGTGCTTGACCGGCTTGGCTGGACCCGTCGGGCTTGACCGGTGCGACGCCACTTCCCTTAGGAAACTGGCACTTCCCCCACCAAATTACCTACGGGAAGTGACGGTTTCCCACGTTAACGTGGGAAACCGACCGCCCCCTAGACACCGACTGAACGAGCGTATAACGTACTGAACGTGCGTTTAGCAGCACCGACGGAGAAGGTAGCCGAGGTCCGAGATCTGACCGCCCGCGCCCGGATCCGGGACGCAGCGATCGACTTGTTCGCCGGCCGGGGCTTCGGGGTCGGAGTCCGCGTCATCGCCGACGCCGCCGGGGTCAGCCCGGGACTGGTGATCCACCACTTCGGCAGCAAGGACGGGCTGCGAGCGGTGTGCGACGAGGCAGTGCTCGAGCAGGTCCGGACGCTGAAGGCCGAGGCCGTCTCGCCGCAGCGCCAGACCGTGTGGTCCTACCTGACTCAGGCCCCTGACTACGCCTCGGTGCTCGGCTACATCATCGTGAGCCTGCGGGCCGGCGGGCCGGCGGCCCGGGTCTTCTTCGAACACTTCGTGGCCGACATGGAGGAGTGGATGGCCGCCGGCGTACGGGCCGGCACCGTCCGCCCCAGCCGGGATCCGGCCGCCCGGGCCCGGTACCTCGCCGGTCAGGGCCTGGGGGGCCTGCTCCTGCACGTCGCGCTGCGGTCCGACGGCGGTTCCGAACCGACGGCGGTGGTCGGGGAGCTGACCCGGACCGAGGCGCTGCCCGCCCTCGAGCTGTTCACCGAGGGTCTGCTGAGCGATGACGCGATGCTGCAGGAGTACCTGATGTACGTGCCGGATCCGCCCGGGGTCGACCACCCCGACGCCTGATCCGACCCACGACACATCCAAGGAAACTCCATGAACAACACCCTCCGCGACGACGCGATTCACGTCCGCGGCCTCAGTAAGTCCTTCGGCACCGTCCGCGCGCTGAACGAGCTCGACCTGACCGTCCGGACCGGACAGGTGGCCGGATTCCTCGGCCCCAACGGCGCCGGGAAGTCCACCGCCATCCGGGTGCTGCTCGGCCTGCTCCGGGCCGACGCCGGCACCCTCTCGCTGCTCGGCGGTGACCCGTGGCGCGACGCCGTCGCCTTGCACCGCCGGCTGGCCTACGTCCCGGGTGACGTGAACTTGTGGCCCAACCTCAGCGGCGGCGAAGCGATCGACCTGTTGGGTCGGCTCCGTGGGCGAACCGACCGGGCCCGTCGGGACGACCTGCTGGAGCGCTTCGAACTCGACCCGACCAAGAAGGCCCGGACCTACTCCAAGGGCAACCGGCAGAAGGTGGCCCTGGTGGCCGCCCTGGCCGCTGACGTCGAGTTGCTGATTCTGGACGAGCCGACCTCGGGTCTGGATCCGCTGATGGAGCAGGTGTTCACCGACTGCATCGTCCGGGCCCGAGCCGACGGGCGTTCCGTCCTGCTGTCCAGCCACATCCTCGCCGAGGTGGAGAAGCTCTGTGACACCGTCACGATCATCCGCAACGGCACCTGCGTCCAGGCCGGGTCGCTGACCGAGCTGCGACACCTCACCCGGACCCGGGTCAGCGCGGTGGTGACCGAGGTCCCCGAGGGACTGCGCGACCTGCCCGGTGTCCACGACCTGCGGGTGGACGGCACACGGCTGCTCTTCGACGTCGACGACGACGCGGTCACTCCGGCCCTGCGCGTCCTCGCCACCACCGGCGTCCACAGCCTGGTCAGCGCGCCGCCGTCGCTGGAGGAGCTGTTCCTGCGTCAGTACGGCGACGACCTCGCCCCGGCCCCCCGCCGCGCCGAAACGGCCGTGGCGCAATGACCTCGACCACGTCCGAAAGACCGGCCCGGAGCTCGGTCCAGAGCTCGGGCGAGACCTCGTGGCGTACGGGGCTCAGCGGGACCGCCGCCCTGGTCCGGCTGGCGCTGCGTCGAGACCGCGTCCGGCTCCCGGTGTGGATCGGGTCGCTGGGCCTGATGACGGTCTACGCCGTCCAGGCCCTGAACGGGCTCTATCCCACCGCGGCGGACCGGCAGGTGCGGGCCGTCCTGGTCAGCAATCCGGCGGCGGTGATGCTGACCGGGCCGGGCTACGGGCTGTCCGATTACACCCTGGGCGCGATGATCGCCAACGAGTTCGCCCTCAGCCTGGTCGTCGCCAGCGCGATCATGAGCATCCTCGCCGTGGTGCGGCACACCCGGGCCGAAGAGGAGACCGGGCGGGCCGAGCTGGTCCGGGCCGGTGCCACCGGGGCGTATGCCCCACTGGTAGCGGCGGGAATCGTGGCCGTGCTGGCCAACCTCGGGGTCGGGGTGGTCGAGTTCGGGGCGCTGCTCGGCGGCGGCCTCGCCGCCGGGGACTCGATGGCGCTGGTGCTGGGGATGGCTGGAGTGTCGCTGGTCTTCGCCGGGTTCGCCGCCGTCGCGGCTCAGGTCGCCGCCAGCGCGCGGGCGGCCACCGGGATAGGACTGGCCCTGCTCGGGCTGGCCTTCGCAGTCCGGGCGGTCGGTGACGTGCGCGAACGCGGCGGCAGTCTGCTGTCCTGGTTCTCCCCGATCGCCTGGATGCATCAGCTGCGCCCGTACGTCGATCTGCGGTGGTGGCCGCTGCTGCTCTGCCTTGCACTGACCGTGCTGACCGGTGCGGCAGCGCTCGTCCTGGTCGGTCGGCGCGACGTCGGGGCCGGACTCGTCGCGCCGCGACCCGGGCGCCGGGAGGCCCCCGCGACCCTGTCCGGACCCCTCGGCTTGGCCTGGCGGCAGCAGCGCGGCTCGATCCTGGCCTGGTCGATTGCCTTGGCCGCGATGTTCGCGGCCTCCGGCAGTCTGGTCCAGACCGTGGCCGACTCGATGAGCGAGATGCCACCGGCCGTCGTAGCCATGCTGGGACTCGGCGGAGAGGACCTGGTCGTCGGCTTCCTGGCCGTGATGGGCACCCTGGCGGCGCTGGCCGTCGGCGCGTTCGCCGTCGCCTCGATGCTGCGCAGCCACGCCGAGGACCAGGCCGGCCGCTCGGAGCCGGTGCTGGCCGGCGCGGTCAGCCGGGCCCGTTGGCTTGCCTGCGCCGTCCTCCTGGCCGCGGCCGCAGCCGCGGGCTTGCTGCTGGTCTCCGGGCTCGCCCTGGGACTGGGCGCCGCGGCCGTCTCCGACGGCGGGAACTGGATGGGCCGTTCGCTGGCGGCCACCCTGGTTTACGTCCCGGCGGTGCTGGTGCTGATCGGGTTGACCGCGGCCCTGTACGGGCTTCGGGGCGGGGCGGCGGCGTACAGCTGGCTGGTGGTGGCGTACACGGTCGTCGTCGGTCTGTTCGGCGGGCTGCTGCGGCTGCCGGACTGGGCGGCGAACCTGAGTCCGTTCCAGTTCACCCCGCAGCTGCCGGTGCAGGAGTTCTCAGCGGGTCCGCTGCTGCTCCTGCTGGGTCTCGCCTCCGTCCTGATGCTGATCGGAACGGTGTCGTTCCGCCGCCGGGACCTCAGCTGATCGACGACCCGGATCCTCTTTGAGCCCCGCAGGTCACGTTGAGCCCGTTGCACCGGGCTCAGGGTGACCGGCGGGGCTCAGAGTGGGAAGCCTTCGCTCCGCGGTCGAGGTCGACCAGGCCGACGGCGTAGGCCAGCACCACCGCATGGGTCCGGTCGCGGGCCTGTAGTTTGCGCAGCAGGTTCGCGACGTGGGTCCGGACCGTTTCCAGACCGACGAACAGCTGGGCGGCGATGGCGGCGTTGCCCAGCCCCTGAGCCACCAGCTGGAGCACTTCGCGTTCGCGGGCGGTGAGGGCCGGGCCGGTGTAGATCTGCGGCCGGCGGTGGGCCAGGACGAGGTCGCGGACCGCGGCCGGGAACAGCAGACCGTCCCCGCTGGCCACGGCGCGGACCGCGGCGACCAGTTCGCCCGCGGTCGCCCGTTTGAGGACGAAACCGGATGCCCCGGCCTCCAGCGCCCCCAGTACGAACTCGTCGGAGGAGAAGGTGGTCACCACCAGCACCTTCGGTGGGGCCGACAGCCCCAGCAGAAGCTGGGTGGCGCGGATGCCGTCCACCTCGGGCATCCGGACGTCCATGCAGACCACGTCGGGGACCAAGGCCCGGGTCAGCGCGAGGGCTTGCGCGCCGTCACCGGCCTCACCGATCACCTCGAGGTCGTCCTCGCCGTCGAGGATCAGCCGCAGCCCCTGACGGACCAACGGTTCGTCATCGACCAGGAGGATCCGGGTCACCGGTCCGCTCGCTGGATCCGGTTCAGTCACCAGACCACCCTCCTACCGGCACCGTCGCCCGGACCTGCCACCGGGCGTCGGCCGGTCCGGCGTGCAACTTGCCGCCGAGGAGGTTCACCCGCTCCCGCAGACCGGTCAGACCGCGCCCCCCGCCGATTCGCGGGCGGCGGACGCCTCGACCCAGGGCGCTGGTGACCTCGACCCGCAACCATTTTTCCGACGGGTCCAGGCAGACCTCGACCGGGCCGGGTGCGGCGTAACGGGAGGCGTTGGTGAGGGACTCGGCGACGACGCGGTAGACCGTGTTCGAGACCAGCCAGGGCAAGGGTCCGCGATCTCCTTCCGGCTCACGCGCGTCGGCGTAGGTGACGTCGAGGCCGGCGGCGCGAAACGTCTCGATCAACCGCGGTAGCTGGTCCAGACCGGGCTCGCGACGCGGGTCGACCTCGTCGCGGCGCAACAGTCCGAGCATCCCGTCCAGTTCGTCCAGCGCGGTGCGAGCGGTGGCTTCGACCGTGTCAAGGGCGATCGCCGTCCGGTCCGGATCCCGCTCCAGGAGCCGTCGGCCCGCGGCCGCTTGCAGGCCGATCACGGTCAGCGCCTGGCCGATTCCGTCGTGCAGCTCCCGGGCCAGCCGAATGTGCTCGGCCTCCGCCGCCAGACGGTTCAGGGCCACACCCAGCCGGTCGCCGGCCGTCGGGCCCAACAGCCGCCGCGCAGCAGCCCCGCCGAGCCGACCGAGACCGACGGTCCCCAGCAGCGCGCCCGCGACGCCGAGTACGCCGACGGCGATTGACTGCGCGGGCGGCCATCCGGGCAGGAGCAGGCCGGATAGGTCGACCGGGGTGGGGCTGCCCCCAGCCGCCGCCAACAACACGCTCCCCGGCAGACCCGCCACCAACAACGCCGCGGCGGCCAGTCCCAAAAGGAGGTGGGCCGTGACGAGCAGCACGAGCCGGACCCGGTGTTCGGCGCTCACCCGCGCCGGCTGGACCAGATCATCGGTGATCAGCAGCAGCGATCGCGCGGCGGTGATCTCCAGCTCCCGTACGCCCGGCACCAGGCCCAGCGCCACAATCGGCAGGAGGCAGACCCCGGTCAGGATCGGACCGGAGACGCCGACGGCCGAACTCAGCACCGCGGCCACGCTGAGCATCAACAGCACCGCCGCCAGCCCGATCGCGGCGCCGACAAAGAGCCACACGGTGCGCAACAGGACGGCTCGCGCCGCCCTGCGCCTTCTTGTGGTCCGGCCCTGCTTCGGTGTCGTCGCCGCTGTCGGCATGGTCTGAGCCTCTCAGTTGCTGCCCGTACGAGCCACCTCCGCGCCGTCTGTTTTGGCGCGGTCCAAGGCGTAGCCCCACACGGCCAGGGCCAGGGCCGGGCCCCACAGCCAGAACGGGAAGACAACCACGCTCATCAATTGCTCCAGCCGGGACCCGTCGAACACCGTTCCCGGGGGCGGGAGCAGAAACTCCCGCAGCATCGGCAGGGCCGAGGCGCAGACGATTCCGGCGACCAATCCTCCGGGGATGACCGCCGCTCGCACCGGCACCGGGCGCCCCCCGCACCAGGGCATCCAGCGCGGGAATCGACGTCCCCACGGCTGGATCAACCCCACGGTCAAGACCACACCGAGGGCAGCGCCGCCGCCGAGCAACAAGCCCCAGAGCCGGAGCTCGGGAGGCAGGTCGCCGTCGGTGGGTGCGACCAGCGGCCAGGGGGTCAGCCAAGTGGCCCGGACCAGCGCGTACGGCAGCGGTCCTGCCGCGGCGAGCAGGGTGAGCCCGCGGCGGTGCCGCCGGACCCAGGCGGCGATCCCGCTGAGCCGACCCGAGGTCCGGGCGAGGCCGAGTAGAACAATCAGCCAGCTAACGACGGCACCACCGAGCACCACGCTGGCCACCAACTCCGGCGCGGACCGGACGAACCCCTGCCCGAGATCAGCACCCAGCCGGCCAAGTGCGGCCGGTCGCAGAGTGCCGGTGGCCCATCCCCAGCCGCCGATCCCGGCGATCAGCCCAAGGACCGGGAACCACAGTCTGCGGTAGCGGCGCAGAGCCTGGACCGCGAGCCAGGTCAGACCGAGCGGCAAGGCCATCGCCACCAGGTAGCCGGCGAGCGCGATGGTCGAGGTCGACTGCAGACCCACGCCTAGCCAGCACAGTTCGACCGTGGCGACGGCGGCGACGACTCGTGCGGACCCCGGTCGGTGCCAGAGGATGGCGGCGACGGCCCCGCCCAGCGCCGCCACCGCCAACGACCAGGCGACCCCGGATCGGTCCAGGAGCAGGCGCGCGAGTACCCCGTCGGGGTCACCGAAGGGTCCGTGCGGGGTCAGCGTCCACCCTCCGAGCAGGGCGAGGGTCACTGAGACCCCGAGCAGGATGATTGCTCCGGATCCGCTCGGCCGACGCGATCGGGCGGTCGGTTCGGACTCGGTCGGTGGACTCCCGGCGCGCTCGGGGGAAGTGGGCCGGAACGTGGATCCGGGGACGGAGTTCGGGGGGACGGCTGAGGAAGGGAACAGCGGGAATCGAGACATGCCTCGACTCTGGCCGTCGGAACCGGTCGAAGACTCCCCCGTCCGGGGGAAATGCCACGCCGATCGGGTGAGTCATGGCGGCTCGGCGGCACCTTGGAGCCCCGCCGGCCGTCCCTGAGCCTCGGCTGACCTCAGCAGGTCGCCGGGCCGCCGTGGTCGGGAAACGTACGCCGCGGCGAGCCTCCTGTGGATCGCGGGGCGGCCGTGGTCGGGAAACGTACGTTCGGGCCGGGGCGCCGACCTCTTCGAGGCCCTTCGACAGGCTCAGGGGGCGTTCGACAGGGGGGGCTCAGGGGGGGTTTTGTCGGGCGGGGGCGCCGACCTCTTCGAGGCCCTTCGACAGGCTCAGGGGGCGTTCGACAGGCTCAGGGGGCGTTCGACGGGGTCAGGGGGCGTTCGACGGGCTGAGGGGGCGTTCGACGGGGTCAGGGGGCGTTCGACGGGGTCAGGGGGCGTTCGACAGGGTCAGGGGGCGTTCGTCGGGTCTGGTGGGGCGCGTCAGAGTCGGAGACGTAAGGCCCGCGCTGGTCCCAACTCGGCGCGGGCCGCTACGGTGGAGCAACTTCGAGCGGTGGACGCCTCGGGGTAGGAAGGCCTGAGATGCGCCGAATCGCGATTGTCGTTACCGGAACCGCACTGGTCCTCGCAGCGGGATGTTCGAGCGGCGGCGGCGGCCAGACCGGGCCCACGCCCGCCCCCAGCGCACCGCCGACCTCCGCACCCGCCCCGGTGGAGACGCCGACCCCGCCGGCCTGTCCCGACGGAACGTACCGGCTCGCCTCCTTCGAGCCCCGCGACACCCAGTCGCCGATCGGGGCCGGGCAGGGGGGTGGCGTGCGCTTCATCTTCACCGACGGAACGTTCACGATCGGCTCTGACGGGAGCGATCCGATCCGGGCGAAGGCCGGCCCGGCCAAGGCCGAACTCACGGTCGACGGCGAGATCCGCGGCACCTACTCCGGGACGCCGGACGCGCTGCGACTGGTGGCCGAAGGCACCACCGGTGAGCTGCGGCTGAAGGGGTTAGGGATCAACCGGACGATACCGATGCAGCAGGTCGCCGACCAGATCATCCCGAGCGGCACGGTGGTCAAAGCGACCTGCGATCCCGACGGCGGCGCCCGCCTCGACCTGCCGCGGGTCGACCTGGTCCTGGCCCGCAACTGAGCCTTCGCGTCAGCCGGCGGCGACCACCCGGTACGAAACCGGCCACCCGCTTACGGTGCGGCGCCCAGTTCCTCCTCCTCGACCGCCGCTTCCTTCTTGGACTGCTCGATGTGTTCCTTGGCCATCTCCGGGCTGAGGCAGACCTTGTTGGCGATGACGTAGACCACCACCGACAACACCGCCAGCAGCAGCGCGGACCATTCGAAGTTCAGCAGGCCCAGGTTTCCCGCGCCGACCGACTTCTCCGGGAAGTTGCCGAGGTAGGAGATCAGTGCCAGTCCACCTAGCCAGGGGAACAGCCAGGAGAAGCCCTGCTTGAAGTGGAACGGACCCTGCCGGAGTCCGCCGAACACCTTGAACAAAGCCAGCAGCACGAAGCCCAGCAGCACCGCCACGTACAGCTTCCAGCCGGTCAACCAGCCCGACCAGTAGACGATCAGGTTCGAGGCCCAAAACGCCAGCACCGGAATGACGTGACCACCGGGCAGCCGGAACGGCCGCGGCTGATCGGGGACCTGCTTGCGCAGCGCGGCGAGCACCAGCGGGCCGGAGGCGAAGGAGAGCACCGTGGCCGAGGTGATGAAGCCGACCAGCTGCGCCCAGCTCGGGAACGGCAAGAACACGATCAGGCCTACCACGAACGTCACGATCAGGCTGAACAGCGGAACGCCGCGGTCGGTGGTCTTGGCCAACCGCTGCGGGGCGTTGCCGTTACGGGCCATCGCGTAGGACAGCCGGGAGGTCAAGGTGGTGTAGATCAGTCCGGTGTCCCCGGGGGAGATGATGGCGTCGATGTAGAGCAGCACCGCCAGCCAGCCCAGGCCGAGAGCGGTCGCCAACGCCGCCAGCGGGCCGAAGCTGTTCTCGAAGTTCAGGTTGGCCCAGGCGTCGCCACCTTTGAGGAGCCCCGGATCCAACGCACCGATGAAGGCCACCTGCAAGGCGATGTACAGCACGGCGGTGATCAGCACCGATCCGATCACCGCGATCGGCACGTTGCGCTTGGGGTTGTCGGTCTCCCCGGCCAGCTCGACCCCCTGCCGGAAACCGAGATAGGAGAACACGATGCCCGAGGTGGCGATCGCGCTAAAGACCCCGTGCCAGCCCTGCGGCTTGAAGCCGTGGTCGGTGAAGTTCGACCCGTTGAAGGCGGCGAACAAGAACGCCACGATCACCAGTGCGATCATGAATAGCTTCCACCAGACCAGCACGTTGTTGATCCGAGCGAACCAGCGGATGCCGAAGTAGTTGATCACCACGAACACCGCCATCAAGATCACCGCGGCGACGTAGCCCAGCGTGGTCAGGGTGTGCACGGTGTCACCCGCCACCTCCTGCTCGACGGTGAAGGGAGCGTATTTGGTGGCGTACTGCAACGCCGCCAGCACCTCGATCGGCGCCGTCGTGGCCGCGCCGACCCAGGTGATCCAGCCGGTGGTGTAACTGGCGAAGGAGCCGAACGAGAGGTGGGGATAGCGGATCACCCCGCCCGACAGCGGGAACATCACGCCCAGTTCGGCGTACACCAGCGCGATGGCCAAAATCATCACCGCGCCGAGGGCCCAGGAGATCACCGCCGCCGGGCCGGCCTCTTTGGACGCGTTCAAGGCGCCGAACAACCAGCCGGATCCGATGATCGAGCCGACGCTGGCGAATAGCAATCCGACGATGCCGATGTGCCGTTTGAGCTGAGGTTCGTCGGTCTGGGTCGGGGTCTCGGTCGTCATGAAAAGCTCCTTCGGCCATCGGCTGGGCCGATCGGTCGACCGACGCCATGCTTAGCTGGTTCACATTTACTCCTACTCCAGGGCCGATGGCAAGACTCAACAGGCCGGAATCCGACGTGTCGGCACCTCGACAACTTGTTGGCGCGGGCTGATCGGACCCAGAATGCGGCGGGGAGGTTGCGTGGCGGGCACCAGGGGAGCGCGGCCCGGCGCGGCGCGACCACCTGGCGATGCCCCGGACTTCTGCGTGCCGCCCAGTCGGTTTCGGCTTGATCTGTAAGGCTGGGCGGGTGCGAGCATCACTGCGGCGGGCCTGGTCGAGTGTGCAGGACGCCGTCCGGAGCCGGCTGTGGCCGATCCCGGTGTTGGCGGTGCTGCTGGGTTTGATCGCCGGCATCGGGCTGCCGCTGCTCGACGCCGTCCTCGACGATCAGCTGCCGGGTTGGGTCACCACCTGGATCTTCGGCGGGGACGCGGGCGCCGCCCGGACGGTGCTGAACGCCGTGGCGAGTTCACTGATCACGGTGACGTCGCTGACGTTCTCGCTCACCGTCGTCACCCTGCAGCTGGCCAGCAGTCAATTCTCGCCCCGACTGCTGCGCACCTTCACCTCCGACCTGTTCGTCCAGGCGACCCTGGGGGTGTTCTTGGCCACCTTCACCTACGCGTTGACCGTGCTTCGGGTGGTTCGGTCGCCGGCGGAGAGCCAGTCGGTCTTCGTCCCCCGGGTCGCGGTCACCCTGGCGTTCCTGCTGGCGATCGCCAGCGTGGTGATGCTGGTGGCGTTCCTGGCGCACCTGACCAAGCAGATCCGGGTGGAGACGATGGTGCTGACCGTGCACGCCGACGCCTCGGGCACGATCAGCAACCTGCTCGACGGCCGAGCCGACCGCGAACACGTGGCTCCGCTGCCGCACCCGCCGTCGCGGGCCCGCCGGCTGTGGGCGCCGAGCTCGGGTTTCTTGGTGCACGTGGACGAGTCGGAGCTGTTCGGGGCCGCCGAGGACGCCGACGCGATCATCGTGATCGAGGCCCTGCCCGGAACGTTTCTGGTCCAGGGGACGCCGATCGGCTGGGTCTGGCGCCACGGCGGAGATCTCAGCGACGACGACACCGAGAAGCTGCAGGACGCCCTGACCGGCGACCTCCGGCTGGGGCCCGAACGCACCGGTGGCCAGGACATCGCCTACGGCCTGCGTCAGCTCACCGACGTGATCAACAAGGCCCTGTCGCCCGGGATCAACGACCCGACGACCGCCATCCACGGCCTCGGACACCTGTCCGCAGTCTTGTGCGAGTTAGCCCAGTACCGGCTGGGGCCGACGTCCTGGCAACAGGAGGGCAGTGTTGTCCGGCTCGCCTTGAACCGTCCGGGACTTGATCATCTGCTCGACGTCAGCCTGACTCAGCCCCGGTCGTACGGGGCGAGCGACGTTCAGGTGCTCACTCGGCTCTACCGGCTGTTGAACGATCTGGCCTGGCGCGTCCGAGATGCTGACCGCGACGCCGTCGCGGTGGAGCTGCAGCGTTTGAACGCCACCGCCGAGGGGCAGGACTTCGACGACTCGAACCGCGCCACCCTGGCCGGACTGTCCGCCGACGTCGAGCACGTACTGACCCGGGACGCTCCGGTTGCGGAGGCGGTGCCGACGGTCCGCCGGTCCGGCGCCACGTCCTCGTCCTGAGTCCCTGTAACTGGTCCGGAGCCGGTGACGGTGCCGGGCGGCGGAGGCTCCGCGCTCGGTGCGGATCGGGAGACACTGAACGGGTGAGCGACACCAGCACCCAGATCCAGCTCGCCCGCCGGCCTCACGGGGAGCCGGTCGGTGAGGATTTTCGTACCGTCAAGGTGACACTGCCCTCATTGGAGCCCGGCGAGGTTCGGGTGCAGAACGCGTTCGTCTCGGTCGACCCGTACATGCGCGGGCGAATGAACGACACCCGGTCCTACGTGGCCCCGTACGCCCTCGACCAGACCATGACCGGGGCCGCGGTCGGGCGGGTGCTCGCGACGGAGTCGCCGGGACTGGAGGCCGGGACCGTCGTGGTCCACCAGCAGGGCTGGCGCGATCTCGCGCAGGGGCCCGCCGAGCAGTTCCGGGCGGTCCCCGACGTGCCGGGGGTCGAGCTCTCGGCCCACCTCGGCGTACTGGGTCTCACCGGGCTGACCGCCTACGTCGGCCTGACCCAGATCGCCCCGGTCCGCGACGGCGACGTCGTCTTCGTCTCCGGCGCTGCCGGTGCGGTGGGTAGCGTCGCCGGGCAGATCGCCCGGCTCAAGGGCGCCTCCCGGGTCGTCGGCTCGGCCGGCAGCGCGGCCAAGGTCGCTGCGGTGACCGACCGCTACGGCTACGCCGCCGCCTTCGACTATCACCGCCGGCCGGTGGCCGACCGGCTCGGCGAGGTCGCCCCGGACGGGATCGACCTCTACTTCGACAACGTCGGCGGGGAGCAGTTGGAGGCGGCGTTGGGCGCGCTACGCCAGCACGGGCAGGTGGCACTGTGCGGGGCGATCTCGGCCTACAACGCCACCGAACCGCCACCCGGGCCGCGCACCATCGGCAACGTCGTCACCCAGAGTCTGACTCTGCGCGGCTTCATCGTCAGCAACCACTTCTCCGCCCAGCCGGCCTTCGCGGCTGAGATGGCCGGCTGGCTCTTGGCGGGACAGGTGGTTCACGACGAGACGGTGGTGCACGGGATCGGTCACGCGGTCGACGCGTTCCGTGGCCTGCTCCGCGGGGACAATCTGGGCAAGATGGTGGTGGCGATCTGAGGGCCGTCATCGTCCTCGACTGACCTCACCCCGCACGCTCGAATTGCGTCGTCACTAGGGCCGAGCACGTACGGTGGCGGCCATGACGGCACGCTGGCTGGTGGTGCTGCTGGCCGCTGCGGCCCTAATCGTCACCCCGGTGGCAGTCGGGGCGCGTCGTCCCGACACCGTCGCGGTGGCCGCGCCGGTGCTGGCGCAGCGGATCGCCGCCTCGAGCAACGTCGGCTGGTCGGGACGGGTGGACAGCGAGGGTTCGCTCCAGATCCCCAAGAGCGACTCGTTCGCGACGTTGGGTGATCTGCTCGGCCAGCGCAACGACCTCCGGGTCTGGTGGCGCAGCCCGCAGGACTGGCGGGTCGACCGGATTCGCAGCACCGGTGAGACCGACCTGTTCCACCAGGGGCGAGGTCAGATCCGTTGGATCTTCGAGTCCGAACGGGCCACGTTCTCCCCGGTTTCGCGGATCCGGCTGCCCGACGCTCCCGACGTCACACCGGCCATCCTGGGCCGGAACCTGTTGCAGGGTGCCCGGCCGAGCGAACTGACCGGGCTGCCCAGCCGGTTGATCGCGGGAGTCAGCGCGGCCGGCCTCCGGCTGGTGCCGGCGGAGCCTGCGGCGACCGTCACCCGGGTCGACCTGTGGGCCGAGCCCGACACCGGACTGGTGCTGCGGGTCGAGCTGTACGGCGTCGGGGTGGAGCGCCCCGTACTGACTACATCGGTGACCGACCTGAACTTGACCATGCCTGCGCCGTCGACCACGCAGTTCCGGGCGCCGGGGGGGATCCGGCTGGCCTACGAGGAGTCGGTCGACGTGGCGGCCGCGGCCAACGCGCTGTATCCGTTCGATCTGCCGGTGAGACTCGGCGGACTGGATGTTCGCGGTGGAGCAGCCCCCGGGCCGGTCGGAATCTACGGCCGGGGGCCGACCACGATTATCGCGCTGCCGTTGCGCGGGCAGGTCGCCCAGCCGCTGCGGGACCGGCTGAACGACGGTGCTGCGGAGCAGACCGCCGTCGGGACGTTGGCTCCGGCGGGTCCGATCAACGTGCTGCTGACCCCGCCGCGTCCCCGCGGCGGGGGGTTCCTGCTCGCCGGCACCGTCACCCGGGAGACCCTCGAGCAGGCCGCCGAGCAGTTGCTCGGTACCGCCCGATGACCGCCGGCGGATCGGGCGGACCAGGCGGACCGGCGATCGCCACCCTGGGCCTGACCAAGCGCTACGGCGACCTGCGCGCGGTCGACCAGATCGACCTTGCCGTGGACGAGGGGGACGTCTACGGCTTCCTCGGCGCCAATGGCTCGGGCAAGACCACCACCGTACGGATGCTGCTGGGGCTGGTCCTGGCCACGGCCGGGGAGATCCAGGTGCTCGGCGAGGCGATGCCGGCGGCTCGGCACAGCGTGTTGCCTCAGGTCGGATCGCTGGTGGAAGGACCCGGTGCCTACCCGCACCTGTCCGGCCCGACCAACCTCGCCCTGCTCGACGCCAGCGGGCCGGACCGATTTCCTCGGCGTCAGCGGCGGATCCGGATCGCGGACGTCTTGGCCCAGGTCGGCCTGAACCCAGGCGATGGCCGGCCCGTCAGGGCCTATTCCCTCGGGATGCGGCAGCGGCTGGGACTGGCCGCGGCTCTGCTCCGCCGGCCCCGCCTGCTGGTGCTGGACGAGCCCACGAACGGGCTCGATCCGCAGGGCATCCACGAGATTCGGCAACTGCTGGTGGAACTGAATGCCGCCGGGACCACCATTTTCCTCTCCAGTCACCTGCTCGCCGAGGTCGAGCAGATGTGCACCCGGGTCGGCGTCCTTGACCGGGGCCGACTGGTGCTGCAGGACCGGCTGGACCAGCTGCTCCGACCGACCGGTCTGGTCGAGGTCAGCACCCCGGACGTGTTCACTTGTGTTTCGCTGCTCGGCTCCGCTGTCGTCTCGACCCAGGGCGACCGGGTGCTGGTCTCGGCCGCCGACTCCGCCCGGCTGAACGCGCACCTGGTTTCCGCCGGTGTCCGGGTCAGCGCCCTCGGCCCGCAGGTCCGCGATCTGGAAGCGATCGTGCTGGAGGCCAGCGCCCCCGCTGGGGGTGCGGGCCCGGTGATCGACCCGGACTTTCAAGCCGAGTCGGATGCCACCCAGGAGGTCCGCGCGTGATCGGGGTCGAACTGGTCAAGCTCGTGCGCCGGCCTCGGACCTGGGTGATCGTGGGGATGCTGGTGGCCCTGCCGACCCTGGTCGCAGTGCTGCTGGCCCTGACCGACATCGCCCCGGGTCCGGGGGAGGGGCCGCCGTTCCTCTCCGCCGTCCTCAGCGACGGCACCCTATTTCCGCTGGCCGCGCTCGGGGTGGTGCTGCCGCTGTTCTTGCCGATCGCGGTGGCGGTGCTGGGTGGCGATGCGGTGGCCGGTGAGACTCAAACCGGCACCCTGCGCTACCTGCTGGTCCGCCCGGTCAGCCGCACCCGGTTGCTGGTGGCCAAGCTGGTCACCGTTGTGGCCTTCGTCCTGATCGCGGTGGTGGCGGTGGCGGCAGTCTCCTACGTCGAGGGGCAGCTGCTGCTCGGTAAGGCACCGGCGACCGGCACGGTCAGCCTCAGCGGATCGACCCTGACCAACCAGCAGCTCAGCGGCCGAACCCTGCTGGCCTTGGCGTACGTGATCGTCTGCATGCTGGGAGTGGCCGCGATCGCGGTGTTCTTGTCCACCGTGAGCAGTTCCGCGATCGGCGCGGCCCTGGGGACCATCGGCATCCTGATCGCGTCGACGGTGCTGCTCGGCCTGGATGCAGCCCGATCTCTGCATCCTTTCCTGCTGACCCGCTACTGGTTGTCGTTCGTCGACCTGTTCCGCGACCCGATCCTGTGGGACGGCGTACTTCGCGGTCTGGCCGTCCAACTGGCGTATCTCGTCGTCTTCGCCCTTGCCGCCTGGGCCAACTTCTCCAGTAAGGACATCGACGAGTAGGCGCTGGTTGCCCACCCTTGGGCATGTACGCCCACTTTGAGCCCTCAGCGTCACCCCGAGCCCGGTGCTCCGGGCTCACAGTGACCGGCGGGGCTCAGAGTCGAGTGTGCGCTTGCTGGCCGCGGTCGGCAAACGGACGCCAGGTGGTCGTAGGACGCAGCGTTCGACGGCCATGGTCGGGAGACGTACATACGATGAGAAAACGTTCTGGGGGCTGGGGCTGGGCTGGGTCGTTTGCCATCTGGAAATGGGAAACATATGAGTGTTCGGCGTGGAGCGCGTGATTCGCCGGTTGGGGACGGGCTATGTACGGCGTGAGGGCCAGGCGCCGGTCAACTCTGCTGTCCGGGGGACGGCACGGATCGCTCGAAGATCTGAGGACGAGTGAGCCTCAACACGACACTCGCGGCGGAGCCGGCGCCGCCGCTCCGAGTACGGTCGACAAACTGGCCAGGACCACCGGATCTCCCGGCAGCCCGCCGTGCGGAGTCCGCGCGGCGGGGCAGAAGTCTTGGACCACGAGGTTCAACGCGCTGGTCAACGCCGCCGAGGCCGTCGGGGTGACCACGTCGTCGCTGGTCGAGCGGACGGTGACCCAGCTCGGCCCGTCGGGGGTCTCGTCGCCGGCATTGAGGCGACGGAGCAGCCCACTGTCTGGGCTCAGCTGCTCGCACGCCGGGGGACAGCCGCCGGCGAACTGGGCGCCCAGAGCGGCCTGGCTCGACCCGTGCTGCGGGGCGCCCAGGCTGAGCACTCGACGCGCCTGGGATCCGCCGCCGTGATCTTTGACCCACAGCCGGGCGACGACCCCGCCGGCAGAGTAACCGATCACGTCCACCGACGGCGCTCCGGTCCGGCGGAGCGTCTGCTCGGCCACGTCGGCCAGGTGCTGCGCCTGCGCGTCCAAATCACCGGTCCCGTTCCCGGGCGGGGAGACCAGTACCACCAGACGACCCTGCGCCCGTAGCGCGGCCGCGAGGGGATCGAGGGACGCCAGCCGACCGCCGTAGCCGGGCACCAGCAGCACCGGACCGGGACGGTCCTGCGGGACCGGCGCCGTCCGACCCCGGACCGCGGAGACCACCAGCGTCCCGGCGACGACCAGGAGGGCCACGAGGATCGCGGCACCGACGCCGAGCACCAGCCGGCGCCGTGCCGGCGCGAGGGCGTCGAGCACGGCAGCTCCGAAAATCGAACGGGTCGGGACCGCGCCAGCGTAGCCGCGGTCCCCACCCGAACACTGTCAACTCGAGGCCGCGTGCGCCCACGAGCCCTTCGAGACCTAGCCGACGACGACGTGCTTGTTAGGCACACAGTGGGTCATGGTCAGCCCCGTGACGTCCCGCGGCCCGTTCTTGCCGAGGTTGGCTGCGCGCTCACGTTCGGCCTCGGTCAGCGTCTGGGTCTGCAGCGGCTCCAGGCCCCGGACGTCGTCGGCGCCGATCCCTAGGCCCTCGCCGACTCGGGCACCCAGCTCGTCCTCGGCCATGAACAGGTGCCAGACCATCCGCTCCTGGATCGGCCGGTCGCATTGGGAGAGTGCGTCGACGAAGTTGGCCACCAGGTCGTCTTGTTCCCACGACTCGCTGAGCAGGAAGCGCTGGCCGGCCTGGGTGTAGTCGTCGGTTCGCGGGATCTGCTTCCGGGTGAGCTGCCCGCTGACCTCGGGGCCCTGGACGTCGTGGGTCGGGTACTGCGCCTCCCGCAGGCCGCCCAGAGTGGAGGGCTCGTAGTTGATGTGCGGGTTCTGTCCCTCGCCGAGGTCGACCCGGTAGGCCATCTGGCCGTCGCGCTGCCCGGTGGCGACCCGGGCGCTCTTGGCTTGGTTGACCGGTAGCTGCAGGTAGTTCGGACCCACCCGATAGCGCTGGGTGTCGGAGTAGGAGAACGTCCGGCCGACCAGCATCTTGTCGTCGGAGAAGTCGAGCCCGTCGACCAGCACGCCGGTGCCGAAGGCGATCTGCTCGCTCTCGGCGAAGAAGTTCTCCGGGCAGCGGTTCAAAGTCATGGTGCCGACCTTGCGCAGCGGGAAGTCGTTCTCGGGCCAGACCTTGGTGTCGTCCAGCGGGTCGAAGTCCAGCTCGGGGTGCTCGTGATCGTCCATCAACTGCACGTGCAGGTCCCACGACGGACACTCGCCACGTTCGATGGCGTCGTAGAGGTCCTTGGTGTGTACGCCCAGCTCCTGGCCCTGAACGGCGACGGCGTCGGCGGCGGTCCACGACTTCACGCCCTGCTTGGGCAGCCAGTGGTACTTGACCAGCTTGGTCTCCCCGGCAGCGTTCACCCACTTGTAGGTGTTGACACCGAAGCCCTGCTGGGTGCGGTAGCTGGCCGGCAGGCCGCGCGGGCTGAAGACCAGGCAGAACATGTGGATCGACTCCGGGGTCTGGCTGGCGAAGTCGAAGACGCGGTTGGCCACCTGCCGGTCGAAGCTGACCGGGTCCGGCTTCTGGGAGTGGATGAAGTCGGGGAACTTGACCGCGTCGCGGATGAAGAAGACGCCCAGATTGTTGCCGACCAGGTCCCAGTTGCCGTCTGCGGTGTAAAACTTCACCGCGAAACCGCGGGGGTCGCGAGCGGCCTCGGAGGAGTCCCGGCCGCCGGCCACGGTGGAGAAGCGGACCGCGACCTCAGTTTCCTTGCCCTGCTGCGCGAACAGCTTCGCCCGGGTGTAGTTCTCGATCGGCTCGTCACCGACCGTGCCGTCGGCGACGAAGGTGCCAAACGCGGTGGCCCCACGGGCGTGCACGACTCGCTCGGGGATCCGCTCTCGGTCGAAGTGGCTGATCTTCTCCAGGAACTGGTAGTTCTCCAGCGTGGCGGGCCCGCGGGCGCCCACGGTGCGCTGGTTCTGGTTGTCGTAGACGGGATGGCCCTGCCGGTTGGTCAGGACGGGGCGGTCTTGCTCGCCGGCGGCGGGGGACTGGCTGGCGACGTCGGTCATGCTGTTCCTCTCGAACGAAAACCTGGGCGGCGCGGTACCGGTCGAGCACCCCGTCGTCAGGATCGCCGAGGCCGACCGATGCCGGTAGATCAGTGTCTCAGGTCGGCCAAGGGCACCCGGGGAAGCGCCCGAGCACGCCATCTGGTCCACGCAGGCCGCTGGCGGCCAGGAGCTCGGTGCCGGTCGAGGCAGTGTCTGGACCTCGGCGGACGTGGAGTGATGTCAGTGGTGTCGACCAGAGTGAGAGCCATCGGCCGGAAGGGCTCCGGCCGGGAGGGAGCAATCATGGACTGTCGGATCGAGCTGGTGTTCGTCCCGGTGACCGACGTCGACGCGGCGATCGAGTTCTACGTGGACCAGGCAGGTTTCCACCTCGACCTGCAGGCGCGGGTGGACGAGCACACGCGCTTCGTTCAGGTGACCCCGCCCGGCTCGGCCTGCTCGATCGCCTTCGGTGAGGGAATCACCGAGATGGCGCCTGGCTCACAGCAGGGCATTCAGGTCGTGGTGGACGACATCGAGGTAGCGCGGGCTCAGCTGGTGGCCGGCGGAGTCGAGGTGAGTGACGTCGAACACCTGCAGTGGGGCTCGTTCGTCTCTTTTGTCGATCCCGACGGCAACCGGTGGGCCGTGCAGCAGCTGCCACCCCCGGGCAGCTACGACAGCGCCGGCGCGAGCTGAGCCGTTTCGCGCCAGCACGGCCGGAGGTGGCGGCAATCACCGTGCTCTCCCGTTAAATACCGAGCTTTAGATCTCGAAGCTTTAGATCTCAATTGCGGAGGAGAGGCTGATGATGAAGCAGCTCCTGACCTGGCGCCGGCGTGTTGAGACCCGTAGCCGGCATTCCCCAGGTCAGTCACCACTCGGAAGGTCATGGCCCTTCAGCACGGGGGATCGAGCAGGGCGGCGTACGCGTCCACGGAGCGGTCGGGCAGGGACGTGGGAAGTTCCAGGTGCCAGGCCCCGGACGGCAGGAGACCGGCACCGCCGTCACGCTCGGCGATCAGGAGCTGGACCACCACGTCCTCGCCCCGCAGGTCGGCCGGTAGGTCGGCCCAAAAGCCGAACCCCCCGACCGCGCGCAGCGACGCGGTCCGGAAGAGCACGCAGCCCGCCACCCAGGCGACCTTGTACGCCGCCCAACCGGACCCGTTCAACGCCTCCGGTGGCACTCGGGCACTCAAGTGAGCCACGTTGGCGGCGTTGTGCAGCCGCCAGCGCTCCCAGCCCGGCGTGCCCTTACGGACCCGTTCCGGTTGGACTCCGTTCGTTCCTACCAGCTCCAATGTGGTCCACTCCTGCGGCCGGTGGTCGGCCAGGAACGACGCCGCGGCATGGGCCATCCCGACGAAGCCGCAGTCCAGGGCCTCGATCGCGTCCAGCAGCCGGGTTAACACCCAGCGTTCGAGCAGCACGTCGTCGTCCAGCATCAGCGCGTACCGGGCTCGAGCCCTGCTCACCAGGAAGTCTCGCTGCTCGGCGATACCGTGGCCCGGCTGGCTGCGGTGGTGGACGTCGACGGTCCATCCTCGCTGGCGCAGCACCGTGAGGAGGGTCGCCACTTCGGGCGTCGCCGCGACAGACGCGCCGGGAGTTTGGTCGGCCAGCACCAGTCGGGCCGTGACGTCCTGGGCGAGGAGCCCGGACAGGGTCACGGCCAAGGCTTGCGCCCGGTCTCGGGTAGGAATGAGGACGTCAAGGTCGACCTGGGACCGCTGACCAGGCTGGGCGACGCGGGCAGAACGATGCGGGACGAGGTGCTCCGGGGCAAGGTGATCCGGGACGAGTCGGTCGGGGACAAGTCGATCCGGCACGAGGCGATGGTGACACGCCCAGACAAGCGTAAGGGGGAGACGGTGCGGGTGGCGTTGGTCTGCGGCACCTACGCGCCGCGCCGCGACGGCGTGGCCGACTACGTCCGGCGGTTGGCCGGACAGCTCACGAAGGTCGGCGTCGACACCGTGGTCGCCGCCCGGACCGAGGTCGGCGAACCCGATACCGACCCCGGGCTCGAGTACGCCGCGGTCACCCCGGACTGGCGCTGGCGACACCTGGGCCGGGCGGCGAGGGCGGTGGACGCGCTGGGTGCGGACGTGGTGCACGTACAGTTCGCCCCGTCGGCCTACGGCTACCGGCCGGCGATCGGTTGGTTACCCGCCCTGCTCGATACCCCGTCGTGACCACCGTGCACGAGTACGGCTGGTGGGCCTGGCCGGCCTGGCTGCCGAGCCGGTTTTGGCCGGTGTTGGAGCGGGGTGGGCGGCTGGACCGGGAGAGCGGGCTGCTGGTCCCGAGCAGCCAAGCGGTCCTGGCCACCAACCACACCCACGCCGAGGTGGTGCGGTCCCGGTTCGGCCGCCTGCCCGACATCGTCCCGATCGCCCCGAACATTCCCGTCGGGCCGACGTCCGCCACCGATGGGCCGACCGGAGCAGCGGCCCACGAGGCCGGGCGGGCGGGGGTCCGGCGTCGCTACGGGGTTCCCGACGGGCTGCCGCTGCTGGTGTTCTTCGGTTTCGTCCACCCGGTCAAAGGGGTCCGGGAGTTGATCGATGCCGTCGGCCTGCTGCGCCGGGCCGGACGCGATGTGGCGGCGGTGGTGGCCGGGGGTTTCACCTCGTTGGCCCTACCCGGCGCAGAGGCGGCGGCTTTCCGCGCCGAGGTGGAGCAACGCGTGCACGCCGCCGATGTAGGAGACCGCGTCACCCTCACCGGGTGGTTACCGCCGACGGAGGTGTCGGCCCTGCTCAGCGCGGCCGATGCCGTCGTCTTGCCCTTCACCCACGGGGTGACGAGCAAGAGCGGGTCGCTGCTGGCCGCGCTGACCCACCGGGCCCCGGTTCTCGCCACCGTCGCCGATGATCCCGACCCCGATCTGGTCGACGCCGAGACGGTGCTGCGGATCGACCGGCGCCGCGATCCGGCCGCCATCGCAGCCGCGATCATCCGAGGTTTGGACGATCCCGGTCTGGCCGCCCGGGTCGCCGCGGGTGGGGCTGCGCTGGTCGCCGCGCGTACCTGGCCGGCGCTCGCCCGGGCCCACCGCGACGTCTATACCCGGGTGTTGAACCAGTGAGCATCCGCGCGATCTTGGTGGTGGAACTGCTCGGTGGTTTCGGCGACGTGCTGCTGATCCTGCCGGCCGTGCACGCCCTGGCCCGCAGCCATCCGAAGGCCCAGATCACCGTGTTGACCTTCGTCCCCGGCGACGCCCTGCTGCGTGCCGACCCTCTGGTGCATCACGTCGTCGCCACCGACGACCATACCGAGGGCGCTCCGCGCCGAGTCGTGGCCGACGAGCTCGGCCGCCGGTCCTACGATCTGGTCGTCAGCACGACCACCTACGACGGCATCGACGCGGTGTGCGCGGCCGGTGCGCCGCACGCGGTCACGAATCTGTGGCGGTCGCCGCCGGCCGACGAGCGGATCGACCGTCGGTTCCTGGCCCTGCTGGCCGCGGACGGCCTGATCGAGCCGGGCTACGCCGACGTAGCTCTGGAGCTGTATCTGCACGATTCGGAGCGTCGAGCCGGTCGGGCGGAACTGACCCGGCTGCTTCCCGGTTCTGGTTCGGCGCCGCTGGTCTTGGTACCGGGCTCGGGGATGCGGATCAAACAGTGGCCCGCGCACCGGTGGGCTGAGCTCACCAGCCGCAGCCCGCGACCAGGGCCGGCCGGTACTCAGCGTCGGGCCGGCGGACGCACCACCGGTGGCCGGCGCAACGCCGCTACCGCCGGGGGACCTGCGCGAGCTGGCCGCACGGCTGGCGGCGGTCGGTGAGCGCGACGGGGTCGTGGTCGGCGGCGACACCGGCCCGGTACGGCTGGCGACTGCGGTCGGCGCCCGCGCCGTAAGCCTGTTCGGACCCACGCTGGCGGGCCGCTATGGCCTTGATCCCACCGGCGCACGCACGTTCCAGGGCCTGCCGGACTGCACGGTGCGGCGACCGCTGGCCATCAGCGAGCAGGAGTGCTGGTGGTCGGGCCGCTGTCCGCTGACGGCCGGGGAGCCTGCGTGTATGGCCGACATCGCGACAGCTGACGTGCTCCTTGCGGCCGGTCTGGGGTCGGTGCGGCCGGGTTCGGATCAGGCCGGCAGGTTGTAGGTGACACCGGTCAGCTCCTCGCTGACCGCCCACAGACGTTGCCCCACCCGCGCGTCACGAGCGCGGGCACTCATCCCCACCCGGGTGGGGGAGCCGCGGAGCTCACCGGGACCGGACGGGCCGAAATAATCTCCGGGCACCACGTCGGGCATGGTCGCGGCGTACAGGCTCGGGAGTGCGCCCGCGGCCGCGGACTGGCCGATCAGGCGGGACAGTCCCCGGCCGACCCGGGCGCCCAGCTGGTGGTCCCCGGTGACGCCCGCGGCGAGGTTGGTGTCCGCACCGCCGGGGTGCGCGGCGGCGGCGCTGACTGTGGCGCCGGCCCGGGAGAGCCGCCGGGTCAGTTCGCGGGTGAACAGCAGGTTGGCCAGCTTGCTTTGACCGTAGGCCAGCCAGCGTTGGTAGGAGCGGGCCGACTGGAGGTCGTCGAAGGCGATGGAACCACTCCGGTGAGCCTGACTGGAGACCGTGACCACCCGCGCGGCGGACGCCTCCCGCAGTGCCGGGAGCAGTCGTCCGGTCAGCGCGAACGGGCCCAGGTGATTGGTGCCGATCTGACGCTCGAATCCGTCGACGGTCAAACCGTAGGGCACAGCCATGATCCCGGCGTTGTTGACCAGCAGGTCCAGCGGCCCCTGCCACCGGTCGGCGAAGTCTCGAACCGAGTCGAGGTCGGCCAGGTCGAGCAGGGACAGCTCGACGGACGCGTCCGGGCCTAGTTCGTCACGCACCACGGACAGCGCCGCCGCCCCGCGCTCGCGGCTCCGGCAGGCCATCGTCACCTCAGCTCCGTGCCGGGCCAACTGCAGGGTGGTCTGCAGGCCAAGACCGCTGTTCGCCCCGGTCACCACTCCCCGGATTCCCGTCAGGTCGGGGATGTCGTCGGCCGTCCAGCCAGGGCGATTCGTCACCGGTTCAGCCTACGAACGCGCAACAAGGTCCCGACCCGAGCGCGAGCACAAGGCGGTCGCGGTCAGGAGCGCTGTCGATCGGGGAGGGCGTCGTGCTCGGCGTGGGCCCGCTCGAGCAGGCGCATCAGCTGCTCCTCCTCGCGGATCCGGACCCGGTACTTCTGCGGCAGGGCCGCGATGGCCGACTCCTCCTCCACCAGCTTCGCAAAGATCGCGTCCCGTCGGAGCGGATCGGCCTCGAAGTCGGCGTCGAGATACTGGGTGGCGTGCCGGCGGGCACCCGAGACCGCGTTCTGCGCCCGCCCCTTCGGGCTGGCCAACGAGGCCAGCACACAGACGGCGAGGACACCGATGATCACGCCCAGGGACAATCCGGTACCGATCTCCACGACGTCGACGTGCTCGCCGCCGTTGATGAAGGGCAGGTTGTTCTCGTGCAGGGCGTGCAGGATCAGCTTCACCCCGATGAACGCCAAGATGGCCGCCAGCCCGTAGGTGAGGAAGATCAGCCGGTCCAGCAGGCCGTCGATCAAGAAGTAGAGCTGTCGCAGTCCGAGCAGGGAGAAGGCGGTGGCGGTGAAGACGATGTACACGTTCTGGGTCAACCCGAAGATCGCCGGAATCGAGTCGAGGGCGAACAAGATGTCGGTGCCGCCGATCGCGGCCATCACCAACAGCATCGGCGTCATCACCCGCTGGCCGTCGACCACGGTGAACAGCCGGTCCCCGTCGTAGTGCTCGGAGGTGCGGAACAGCTTCCGGGCCATCCGGATCATCACGTTGTCGGCGCCGTGACTGTCCTCGCCTTCGGGCTTGATCAGATTCCCCGCCGTGATCAGCAGGATCAGCCCGAAGAAGTAGAAGATCCAGGCGAACTGGTTGATCAGGGCCGCTCCGACGAAGATGAAGCCGGTCCGGGCGATCAGGGAGAACACGATTCCGAACAACAGCACCTTCTGCTGGTCGGCCCGCGGGACGGCAAAGCTGGACATGATGATCAAGAAGACGAACAAGTTGTCCACCGACAGGGCCTTCTCGGTGACGTAGCCGGCGAAGTACTCCGCCCCCGGAGCCAGTCCGCCGACGACCAGGATCCCGACGCCGAACGCGATCGCGATACCCACGTAGATCGCCGACCACCGCGCCGCTTCGGCCAGCGACGGCGTGTGGGCCTTGCGGACGTGGAAGACGAAGTCGAAGACCAGCAACCCGACGATGAAGGCGATCGTGAGGATCCAGGCGAGCGGGGTGACGTCCACGGCGGGTCTGCTTCCGGTTCGGGTGCGAAACGATCGCCCGGGGATCGCCGCAAACCTCGGCGGACAAGGCCCCGGACCGACAATCCTCCCCGGTGGCCGATCACGGACGAAATCTGGCCGCTCGGCTGCGAACGGGCCGCTGGGCCATGAATGGGTGCAGTAGTTCCGCCGGGACTGCACCCGCCGAGCGTGGCTTGGGCGTCCGACGCCGGACAGGGCGTCAGCGGGCCCCCTATACTGGCATTACGGCGCTCTCCGCGCCAGGGTCGTTTCTGAGCGCCGTGACCGGCGCAGTTCGTTCACCGACGTCAGCGCTCGTTCACCGACGTCAGGGTGGAGTTGGACCGGAAGATGACGGCCACTCGAACGAACTCAGGATTCTTCATGACCTACGACACGGGCGTGCGCTCCGACGCAGCCCGGGGCGGCTCAGGCCGACCCACCTCCAATTCCCGAAACCGTCGCCGCTCGACCGGTAACGGCCGCCGGCCGGCAGCGACCTCACCGGCCCGAGCCGGGCGCGCCCCCACACCGCGGGCCGGTGGCGCCGAGGACTCTCAGCGCGCGTCGTCGGCGATACCCACCGCGGCACCACCACCGCCGGAGTCGGCATCCTTTGCCGATCTCGGACTGGCCCCCGATCTGGTCGCCGAGCTCACCGCCCAGGCAATCACCGCACCGTTCCCGATCCAGACCGCCACCGTGCCCGACGCGCTGGCCGGCCGGGATGTGCTCGGCCGGGGCCGGACCGGCAGCGGAAAGACCTTGGCCTTCAGCCTGCCGATCGTCCAGCGCCTGCGCGCGTCCACCAGCCCGCGGCAGCCTCGCCGTCCACGGGCCCTGATCCTGGTGCCGACCCGGGAGCTCGCGAACCAGGTCAGCGCCACCGTGGTCCCGCTGGCCACCCGGGCCGGGCTGCGAAGCACGGTCGTCTTCGGCGGGGTCGGGCAGGGACCGCAGGCCTCCGCTCTACGGGCGGGGGTCGACATCCTGGTCGCCTGTCCGGGTCGGTTGGAGGACCTGATCGGCCAGGGGCTGTGCAACCTCGGCGGTGTCGAGATCGCCGTCCTCGACGAGGCCGACCACATGGCCGACCTCGGCTTCTTGCCCGCCGTCAAGCGACTGCTGGACCAGACCCCGGCCCGCGGCCAACGGCTGCTGTTCTCGGCCACCTTGGACAAGGGCGTCGACGTCTTGGTCCGGCGCTACCTGCACGACCCGGTGCTGCATTCGGTCGACCCGGCGGTGGCCCCGGTGACGACGATGACCCACCACGTCTTCGAGGTTGCCGCCGGTGACAAGGCCGCCGTGGTCCGCGAACTGGCAGCCGGACAGGGACGCAGCCTGCTGTTCACCCGGACCAAGCACGGAGCCCGCAAGATCGCCCGGCAACTGACCGCGGCGGGGGTGCCGGCGGTGGACCTGCACGGGAACCTCGCGCAGAACGCCCGCGAGCGCAATCTCGCTGCGTTCTCCAGTGGCGGGGTCAAGGTCCTGGTCGCCACCGACATCGCAGCCCGTGGTATCCACGTCGACGAGATCGAACTCGTTGTGCACGTCGATCCGCCGGCCGAGCACAAGGCCTACCTGCACCGCTCGGGTCGAACGGCTCGGGCCGGATCCGACGGGGTGGTGGTGACCGTCGCCACGCCGGAACAGCGAGCAGACGTTCGCACGCTTGCCCGGCAAGCCGCGATCCACCCCCGCTACAGCACCGTCGAGCCGGGTGCGGCGGAGATCACCTCCTTGACCGGGCCGGCTGCGGCCTACGTCGCTCCCGTACCGGCGGCGACGCCGCGCACCAATGCTCCGAGCTCCCGCAGAGGCGGGCGAAGCGGCGGTGACCCGGGTAACCGGCGGGCGGCAGGATCTCGCTCGGCAAACTCGCGCCCGGCGCCGTCGGCCGGCTCGCGGACCTCTTCGGCGGCTGCGTTCTCCGCGGCCCGCACGCCGCGACGGGGCAGCGGACGGGCCTCCCGCTAAAGGCTCCGCGCCGTCCGGGCACTCAAGCTTGGATCGTCAGCGTGCTTAGCGGCCCGGCCGGTGGCTCAGCGCAGGTGCTGGTCGAAGAAGGCCAGGATCCGGCGCTTGGCGTCGGCGGCGGCTTCGTGGTCGTAGCCGACGCCGGCCACCTTCAGCAGCGGAGTGAGGGGGGAGGCCGCAACCAGGCGGTTGATGAACCCGTGCCGGGCCTGCGGATACTCGTGGACGTCGACGTCGGCCCCGACGGCATCGGCCGCGGCGCTCAATGTGTCCGCGGCGCCGGCCAAGCTCCGGTCGAGGCCGCCGTAGTTCGCCAGCACCGGGCAGGCCCCGCGCAGGACGTCGGCGACGTTGTCCGGCACCATTCCGTAGTTGACGCTGGCGCCTGACCAGCCCGGACGGCCGGCGAGCAGCAAGGCGAATCCGCCTCCCATGCAGTAGCCGATCACACCGACCGTTCCGGTGCAGGCCGAGGAGGCGGCCAGGGCATCGCGAGCACGGTCGATCTCGTCGAAAACCGGACCCTCTTGGGCGCTGAGTTGGGCGAAGACGGACCGGATGCAACCGATTGCACGCCGGCCACCGAACAGGTTCGGCACCGACACGACATAGCCGGCTGCGGCCAGCCAGTCCGCCTGCTCACGCATGTCGTCACCGAGACCGAACGCGTCATGCACCAAGACCACCCCCGGCCACGGACCCGGCCGGTCGGCGGTACGGACCGGAACGGCGAGGTAACCCAGGGGTGGGGCGACAATCGCCGCGGCGGGGTCGGTGGTGGTGATGGCTTCCTCCTCAGGCACGGGGCGTCGCCGCCGGTCGCTGACCCGTACGGGTCGCAAACGAGAGTGGGTCTCGATCGGCGCTGCCCTGAGGTTACGACACCTGTCGGCGCGCCGGTGTCAGGCCGACATGCCCCGCACACCAGCGATCTCGGTTACCGTGACTGCCCACACCGACCCAGCGGAAGGGAGGGAAGACATGAGCAGAGGACTCATCGGCACGATCATCGGCATCTTGGTGATCATCATCTTGGTGATCGTGATCTTGAACCTGACCTAGTCCCGTCCGGACTGCGACCGGGAGGCGGTGGTCCGCCGCCGCCTCTCGGCGCACGTCACCGGCCGGATTCGCGGCCTTGATCGAGGACGAGCTGAACCACGCGGCTCAACTCCGGGGTCAGGTCCTGCTCGGCCACGGTGACGTGCCAGAACTGACAGGCCACGGTGTACACGAAGCGGTCGGGCTGCGGTTCGCCCGGGTGGATCGCAGCCGCGCCGATCCGAGGAAGCAGGGCCGCCAGCTCCGGCCCGTACGGTTCTGAGTCCAGCGGCAGCTCAGCGGTCCGGACACCGCCCGCAACGCCGCCGCTGCGTCGGACGGTCACCTGATCTGTTGTGGTGCGCTCACATGGTCCTTCGGCAGCGGATTTGTCTGCCGAGTCAGGTGTCGGAACTTCGGCTGCCGACGCCGAGGTCGTCGTGCGGCCGGCCGGGGGCGACGCCGACTCCGCCGTCGACGCCGAGAGCACCCCAACCTGCTCCCAGGCGCCACGAACCCCATCGGCCACCCTCGGGTCGTCGGCGAACAGCCGGCCCGCTGAGGCTACGGTGGCGGCCGCAAAGGCGGCGAAGTCGGTGTCGGCGCCGATCTGCCCGCCGGTCAAGGTGTCGTACCAGACTCGGCCAGCCCGCTCCCAACTGGCCCCACCGACCGCAATCGCGGCCAGTGCGAAGGCCCGGTTCGGGATGCCGGAATTGATGTGTACGCCGCCGTTGTCGTCGGTGGTGTCGACATAGTCGTGCATCGAGGCGACCTGGGGATCTCGGCCCAGCCGAGGATCGTCGTAGGCCGTGCCGGGCTCGCTCATCGACCGCAGGGCCCGGGCGGAAACCCCCGGGCGGAACAGACCCACTCCGATCAGCCAGTCGGCGGCGTCAGCGTCCTGGCCGAGCTGGCGTTGCTTGGCCATGGCCGCGAAAGCATCGCTGACGCTCTCGTTCAATGCCCCTGATTGCCCCTGATAGGTCAAACCGGCGCTGAATTGCGTGACGCCGTGGGTGAACTCGTGCGCCATGACGTCCAGCGGCTTGGTGAAACGGTCGAAGATCTCGCCGTCGCCGTCACCGAAGACCAGTTGAGAACCGTCCCAGAACGCATTGTCGTAGTCGGTTCCGTAGTGCACGCTCACGGTGAGCGAGGTGGCCTGAGCGTCAAAGGAGGCACGTCCGAAGACCTCGGCGAACAGGTCCCAGGTAACCCCGGAGTGGTCATAAGCCTCATCGACGGCAGCGTCCCCGGTTGGGTCGTCGGTGGCTCTCCGGCGCGGCTCCCCCGGCAGTTGCTCGGTGTGCTGAGCGTCATAGACCACGCGGTCGCCGGACGTATCCGAGCGCTGCGGAACAGTGGTGGCCGTGGCCCTATGCCGGCGGGAGCGGATCCGTTGGTCGACGGCGAGGGTGGCTTCGGGAGGGGAACTGCCCGCGACTTCGGCAAGCTGGCGCAGCAGGTAGGGCGGAACGAACCCGCAGCATCGGGTCGGAGCCGGGTCGCCCGTCCGCGTTGGTTGGCAAAGTGTCATGCCCCTACCGTCGCAGAGTTGTCCGACAGCGGCGGCGCCGGCCGTCCGGACCCGCTGCCGTCCACGTAATCGATGCCTGAGTGTGCTTGACGATGGCTCGAATCGCGTCCAACCTGGAGGTGGTACCCAGCGTCAAGACGAGCGTCGTTGGGCGCCCTGGTGGGTTCAGTCAGGTTCCTGCCGACGGGGAGGGCTCTTCAGAACGGGGGAAAGCGGCCGCGGCCATCGAGCCGTGGACTACGACCGGGACACCTTTTTCACGGAGCTACTCCGCTACGCGTTAGGTCAAGGGCGCACCTAACGCGATTTTGGCATGTCCAGAACCGGACATGTCCGGAAGGTGCCATGGCCAGAGCGTGACTTCGGCTGAGGGGGTCGCCTAACGTAAACGATGTCCCCACCGAAGCTGAGGATCCGGTCTCCGTGATTCGTAGCTGCTCCCCGAAAGGATTGCTCATGTCCCGCGGCATCTGAGCGCCACTCTCGGCGCAGCACTGAACTCCAGTGCACTCGTTGAACTACTCACCAAACGATCGACATAAGCGTCTAGCGGCGCCGACGATTTGTGGCCAAGCCACGATGGTCGGCGCCGCTGACATGTCCGGAGATTGCCGGATCACTTCTTCAGAACACGCGAACAATCAGGCTGCGCGGACGATTAGGTGCGCGGACTCAAGCCCCGCGACCGCCGCTCCCGAAACGCAAGTTTTCCGCGCGGACCAGGGCGGCACCCAGTTGCAGCCGGGTGGTCACCCCCAATTCGTCCATCAGCTCGGCAATCCAGCGACGGACTGAACGGACGTTGATGCCGAGCTGGTTGGCGACGGCGTCGTCGGTGGACCCACTCATCATCAGCGAGATCAGCATCTGCCGGCGGGGGTCGTTCTCCAGATACGAGCCGGCCGTAATGGGGATCGCGGTATCCCAGACGGCGTCGAACAGCCACTGCAGCGACTCCACCATCAACGGATGCCGCACCATCGACATCCGGGTCTCGTGCCCGGGGGTGTAAGACGTCATTGACGGGATGAGCGCGGTCTGCGCGTCGACCAGGACCAGCTTCATCGGAACCTGAGCCGTCCGAGATCGCTCGCCCTTGGCTGCGAACAGTATCAACTCCTTGAGCCGGTCGGAGTCGAAGCCGGGGTGATAGATGCCCCGCAGCTTGACGCCCCGTTCCAGCGCCTGCCACTCCGGTGCGTCTTGGCTCAGTTCCTCCTCACTGAGGCCCCGGTCCTCGACATAGGGGGGCTTGTCGAAGATGCAGATTTCCTGGGTGGCGCGAGAGCAGAGCAGGCGGTTTTCTGTGACCACCGCATCCCGACCGACGATGACCCGGATTGCGTCGTCGGAATCTTGGGATGCCGCCAGCAAATGGTTCTGCAGCGTCTCGGCGGCGATGGCGGCCGTTTCGACCTCGGCCAGCCGCTGCTCACGCAGGCCCTTGATGACGTCGGTCAGCGGCAGGGCCTGCCAGCCGTCGTCGCCGGCCCGGAGCGCGAGCCCCAGATCGGCCAGCGCGTCCAGCTGGGTCCGGGTGGAGCTCGGGGGGAGCCGGCACTCGTGGCTGAGCTCGTCGACCGTTGCCGCTGGTGAGCGGGCCAGCACGACGTAGACCGCCTCGGCGTCCGAGGCGATCCCCAGCGGTTCGAGCACGTCGACCTCCGACTTCGCACGATGGGCGAGGCGAGAGTTCCGGGACCACTGCTTCCGGCTACGCTCGCCTCGGCGCACGCGGGCACCCTCCGGGGTTCATGCGCGCACGGTGATCACATGCTAAGTGAAGGGAGCTTCTCCGATGGACGAACTTGCCGAGATCGGCGTAACCGGACTGGCGGTGATGGGCCGGAACCTGGCTCGCAACTTCGCCCGGCACGGCCGTCGGGTGGCCATTCACAACCGGAGTGTCACCAAGACCAGATCGCTGCTGGCCGAGGCCGGCTCCGAGGGGACATTCCTGGCGTCGGAGAGTATGGCCGACTTCGTCGCCTCCCTGGAACGACCACGCAAGATCATCATCATGGTCAAGGCCGGTCCCGGTACCGACGCGGTAATCGAGGAGCTGACCGGCCTGCTGGAGGAGGGCGACATCGTCGTCGACGCCGGCAACGCGCACTTCCCGGACACCATCGCCCGGGAGCAACAACTCCGCGAGCACGGGCTGCATTTCGTCGGCACCGGCGTTTCCGGCGGTGAGGAGGGAGCCCTCCTCGGCCCTTCGATCATGCCGGGCGGCTCCCGGGAGTCCTACGCGAGCCTGGGGCCGTTGCTGGAAGAGATTTCGGCCAAAGTCGACGACGTCCCGTGCTGCACCTGGGTGGGCCCCGGCGGCGCCGGGCACTTCGTGAAGATGGTGCACAACGGGATCGAGTACGCCGACATGCAGTTGATCGCGGAGGCTTACGACCTGCTCCGGCAAGGCACGGGCGCCGATGCCGCGGAGATCGCCGATATCTTCCGCGCCTGGAACTCCGGCGACCTGGAGTCGTTCTTGATCGAGATCACCGCCGAGGTGCTCGGACACATCGACGCGCGGACGGGCAAAGCGTTCGTCGACGTCGTCCTCGACCAGGCCGAACAAAAAGGCACCGGCCGCTGGACGGTGCAGAACGCGTTGGATCTCGGCGTGCCGATCACCGGCATCGCGGAGGCGACCTTCGCCCGGGCCCTGTCGGGCTCGGTGCCGCAGCGGGGCGCCGCCCGCGACACGCTGCCCGCGCAGACCGATGCCTGGGAGGTCAAAGATCGCGACGCGTTCGTGGAGGACGTCCGCCAAGCTCTCTATGCCTCCAAGGTGATCGCCTACTCCCAGGGGTTCGACCAGATCGCCGCCGCCAGCGCCGAGTACGACTGGGACATCGACCGCGGTGCGATGGCGCGGATTTGGCGGGGTGGTTGCATCATCCGGGCCCGGTTCCTCAACCGGATCACCGAGGCGTACGAGCGGGACGCCGACCTGCCCCTGCTGATCGCGGACCGCTACTTCGCCGACGCGGTCGGGTCCAGCCTGCCGGCCTGGCGACGGGTGGTGGCGGGCGCCGCCCGCAACGGGATTCCGACGCCGGCCTTCTCCAGTTCGCTGGCCTACTACGACGCGATCCGCGCGCCGCGGCTCCCGGCCGCGCTGATCCAGGCTCAGCGCGACTTCTTCGGAGCTCACAGCTATCACCGGGTCGACGACGAGGGCGCCTTCCACACCGAGTGGGGCGCGGATCGCGCCGAGAGGGAGGTGGGTGGCAGTTTCCAGGCCGACAAGAGCCATACCGAAGAGGAGAAGGTCACCGAGGCGACCTCCTGAACTCCCGGTAGCGTCCGTGCTCGAACCAACCACACCGAACCAGCCATACTGTGCCGATGATTGTCCCCGGCCCGGCCCGAGTGCGTCGGGTCAGCGCCGCGGCGGGCCAGCTTGCGGTCCAGCTTCGCAACGCCGTAGGGGCGAACCGATTCGCGGCGGCGTCGGATCGGAACGGTCCGGTGCCGAGCGGTGCCCTGGCGTTGTACTTCTGCACCGAGCCGGCCAACCTGTTCCAGCTCGAGCAGTGGCGCCGCCCCCTGGAGCGGCTGGCGTCAACTCGGCCGGTGTTCGTGATCGTCGATCGGCCCGACACCGGAGCTGCGTTGCTGCAGCGGACCACTCTGCCGCTCGCCTTCGCCCAGGGCAGCGGCGCGCTCGAACGGTTGGTGCACGACTACGACGTACGGGTCGTGGCGTACGTCAACCAGGTCGAGCGCAATTTTCGGATGCTGCGGTTCGCCGAGCCGGTGCACGTCCAGCTCGGTCACGGCGAGAGCGACAAGGCCTACAGCGTGTCCAACCAACACCGCGCCTACGACGTGACTTTCGTCGGCGGCCGGGCCGGCCGGGACCGGCTGGGGGCTGCGCTGCGCGACTTCGACGCCGACCGACGCACGGTCGGCGTCGGCCGGCCGCAACTGGACTACGACTACCCCGGGGCGCCGGACTGGGACCGTGACAGCGGGCTGCGGGTGCTGTACGCCCCGACCTGGGAAGGCGACCGGCCCAGTGTGGCGTACGGGTCGCTGGTCAGCCACGGCCGCGCGATCGTGACCACACTGCTGGCCGACCCGCGGATCCGGGTCATCTACCGCCCGCACCCGCGGACCGGCCTGTCGTCCCCGCGGCATGCCGCGGCCGACCGGGAGATCCGCGCGCTACTGGCGGCGGCCGGCGACCGGCATTTGGTCGACGCGGGCCCCTACGGCTGGCAGTGGGCCTTCGCCGACGCCTGCATCACCGATATCTCCTCGGTCGGCTACGACTGGCTGGCCACTCACAAGCCGCTCGTGCTGACCGAGCCGGCCGCGACCTCGGCCTACCGGCCGGCCTCGCGGCTGCTGGACGAACTGGAGCTGTTGCCGGCGACCCGCGCGGGTTCGGTGGTGGCTGTCCTCACCGAGCGGGGACTGGGCGGGTCGGCGGGAGCAGAGTCCCAGCTGACCGGATTGGCGCACTATTACTTCGGACAGACCGCCGATCAGGCGAGCAGCACGCGCTTCGCCGAGGCGGTCGAGAGCGCATTCGCCCGGCAGCGCCCGACCCGGTAACCATCACCTGGGAACGGACGATCACAGACCGCGGAGAAAGTCCACGTCGTCGTCGGGAGCCGTCGGGCGCCGGGCTGCGGTCCCCTCGCCCCGGGACTCCCGGGTCGGCCGGCCGAAGAACAACCAGGCCAGCGAGCCCGCCAGCGGCAAGCAGATCACCGCGACCGCCCACAGCCAGCGGGGTGCGCGGCGGACTGCGTACGGGGGGGCCTGCGCAACCTCGACCACGCAGTAGATCGTCAACAGCGCCACGATGACGAGCGGTAGAAAACGCCCCATGCTTCAAGAGTATGCGTCGTCACCGAAGCGACGCACAAGAGTGCGCCGGTCAACCGATTAGGCTGACCCGATGCTCGCCGAGCGTCCCGCCCATCCCACCATCGCCCAGCTGCGGGAGGTGACTCAGCCGCCCAGCGTGCGGACCCGGGCCGGGGCCGAGCACTGGACCGCGCACCGGTATCTGCGCGACGTCTCCCCTTATCTGACCCGGGCCCTGCTCGGGCGCGGTTTCTCCGCCAACGGCGTCACCTGGCTGATGATCGGGGCGGCGGCCCTGTCCGCACTATCCGCCGGCTGGCCCACGCTGCTCGGGGCGATCGGGGTGGCGGTGCTGGCGCAGGTGCAGCAGTTGCTGGACTGCTGCGACGGGGAGGTGGCGCGGTGGCGGCAGACCTCCTCGCCGCGGGGGGTCTACCTCGACCGGGTCGGCCACTACGTCGCGGAGTGCGGCATCGCGGTCGCCTTGGGGGTCCGGGCCGAAGGCGGTCCGGCGCTCAGCGGCGGCTGGATCAGCGCGGGACTGCTGCTGGGCCTGCTGGTGTGCCTGAACAAGGTGGAGAACGATCTGGTGCACGTGTCCCGGCACTACGCCGGGCTGCCGCAGCTGGCCGACGTGGAGAGCGTTCGCGTCCCGCAGCGGGGCTGGTTGCGCAGCGTGCGCCGCCTGGCCCGGCTGGTGCCGTTCCACCGCGTGTTCCACTCCATCGAGTTGTCGCTGCTGATCCTGCTGGCCGCCCTGGTCGACCTGGCGGCCGGTGGGGTCGCCACCCAGGTGCTGCTGGCCGCCCTGCTGGTGGCCGCAACGCTCACCGTGATCGGCCACCTGGCGGCCGTGCTCGGCTCCGCCAGGCTGTCGTGAGCGCCGCGCGGACGGCCGCCAACGAGCAAGACAGCCGGTCCCAGGGTCCTTCAGGAGCGCCCCGTTTCGGGGTTGTCGTGTTGACCATGGGTCGCCGGCCGGCCGACCTGGACGCGGCCCTGACCTCGCTGCTGACCCAACGCGGGGTCGAGTTGGACGTCGTGGTGGTCGGCAACGGCTGGCGACCCGTCGGGTTACCTGCACCGGTGCGTGGCTTCGGGCTGAGCGACAACCTCGGTATTCCGGCCGGCCGTAACGCCGGCGTGCCGCTGGTCCGCGGGGAGTTGCTGTTCTTTCTCGACGACGACGCCGTGCTTCCCCGCGACGACGTGCTCGCGGCGATGGCCGCGCAGTTCGCGACAGATCCCGGGCTGGGCTTGATCCAACCGCGGGTGAGCGACCCCGCCGGCCGGGCCGCCCCGCGGCGGTGGACCCCGCGGATCCGAGTGGGCGACGCCGCCCGGAGCAGCCCCGCGATGAATGTGTGGGAGGGCGCGGTGGCGATCCGGCGCTCCGCCTTCGACTACGCCGGTGGGTGGCCGGAGCCGTTCTGGTACGCCCACGAGGGGGTCGAGCTGGCCTGGCGGGTCTGGGACGGGGGCTACCACGTCCGCTACGACGGCGAGCTTGAGGTTCACCATCCGGCGGTTCCACCGACCCGGCACGCGGAGTTCTATCGGTTCCAGGCCCGCAACCGGATCTGGCTGGCCCGGCGCAACCTGCCGGTCCCGGTCGGTCTGGCCTACGTCGCCGCCTGGACGGTGATCGGTGGCTTCCGGCTCCGAGGCCGGGAGGCCTGGCGGGAAACGTTGCGGGGATACCGGCTCGGGCTCGATCAGCCGGGCGGGGAGCGTCGCCCGATGCGCTGGCGGACGGTGTGGCGGATGACCCGAGCGGGCCGTCCGCCGGTGCTGTGAGGCGGCACGGGCCGGGCCGGGCGTACGCCCAACCCGGCCCGTGGCCTCTCCTGGAGTCAGCCGACCCGCAGGACCTGACCGACGAAGATCAAGTTGGGGTTGGAGACCTTCCCCTGGTTCAGCCGGTACATCGACTGCCAGCCACCACTCACGTTGTAGCGAGCGGCCAGCTTGGCCAGCGTGTCGCCCGAACGCACCGTCACGGTCTTGCCCGTGTAGGCGCGGCGCGGGGTGTAGCTGTGGGACTGGGCGTAGGTGCCCGTGCTCCGGCGCGGCGTGTAGCTCCGCGTCGGGCTCTTCTGGGTGTAGCTCTTTTGGCTGTAGCTCTTCTGAGCGCTGTAGCTCTTTTGGCTGTAGCTCTTCTTCGGCGTGTAGCTGCGCGCCGACGAGCTGACGGCGCTCGAGGCGCCACCGTTGGACCGGGTCAGGCCAGCCTTGCGGCTGCAGACCGGCCAGGCACCCGGGCCCTGGCTCTTCAGCGTGTTGCGGGCCACCCGCTTCTGCTCAGCCTTGGAGGCGCCGGACGGGCTGCCGCTACCGCCGTTGGCGCGCCACGTGGACTGGGTGAACTGCAGTCCACCTTGGTAGCCGTTGCCGGTGTTGATGCTCCAGTTGTTCCCGCTCTCGCAGGCCGCGACCCGGTCCCAGACGTCTGCCTGAGCTGAGGGCGCCGAGACGAGGCCGATCCCGGTGGTGACGGCCAGAGCCGCCCCCGTACCGACGATCCGCCGCGTGATCGTGGACTTCGACACGATGGTGTTTCTCCTTCTGACCTACGCCGCTGAGGTGAGCTGACGGGTTCGGGCTGTCAGATGCCCGGCCCCCACGACACCCTGCGGTGCCTGGGAGGCTTCACCCCGGTGGAATCGACCGACTCGGAACAGCGTCGCTGCCCCGGCCGGGGATCCCGGTGGTTCCCCCACCCTCGTTCCGCCCAAGACGTTCTCGGTCCCTGACCATGATCAGGAAGTGTCCGGAGCGAGGTTTGGCGTGGCCGGACACGCGTGCCATCACACACATCGGGAGTGTGATGAGTGGTGCGCGCTTCGCGCTGATACCCGTGTTTGGTAACGATTCGGCTACGAAGCACGCTCACGCTAAACGGCGGTTGCCCCCCTGTGCAAATCGTCGGCGGCTGTCCGGCCACCGTAGTCCGGCTCGGTACGTTCGTCCGGAGCCAGGCAAAAAGCGTGGGCCGCCGACCGCCCGGCTACCGGGCAGAGCCCCTCCGACCGGCGTTCGCCGGGTCGCTCCGCGCTCGTGGCCGCCCCGCTGCCGGTCCCCGTCGTCGGTGGGACCGGGTTCGATCGTCGGTGGCCTGCACAACCTCCCGCTACCGTGGGGCAGTGTGACGGTGAGGACGGACCGGGAGTGGTCGGCCTGGGCGATCGACCAGGTCGAGGCCGACGCAAACCGCAGCGCCGACACGCATCTGCACGTGTTCCCGCTGCCGCCCGAGTGGGGCATCCGGCTCTACCTCAAAGACGAGTCGGTGCATCCCACCGGCAGCCTCAAACACCGGCTGGCGCGGTCGCTGGTGCTCTACGGGTTGTGTAACAACTGGATCCGGGAAGGCACCACCCTGGTCGAGGCGTCGTCGGGCTCGACGGCGGTCAGCGAGGCCTACTTCGCCCGCTTGCTTGGGCTCCCGTTCGTCGCGGTGATGCCGGTCTCGACGGTGCGTGAGAAGTGCGAACTGATCGAGTTCTACGGCGGTCGTTGCCATCTGGTCGAGGATCCCGGTGAGATCTACGCCCAGGCGCAGCGGCTGGCCACGCAGAGCGGCGGGCATTACCTGGACCAGTTCACCTACGCCGAGCGCGCCACCGACTGGCGGGGGAACAACAACATCGCCGAGTCGATGTTCGGCCAGCTCCGCCGCGAGCCCTCGCCGGTGCCCGCGTGGGTGGTGGTCGGAGCCGGCACCGGAGGGACCAGCGCTACCATCGGGCGCTACCTGCGGCTGCACAAGCTCGACACCCGGTTGTGCGTGGTCGACCCCGAGAACTCAGCCTTCTGGCCGTCGTGGCAGCACCGCGACCCGGACGCGACCGCCACCGGCTCGCGGATCGAGGGAATCGGCCGGCCCCGGGTCGAACCGAGTTTCGTCCCGGCGGTGGTCGACGCCATGATCGCGGTGCCCGATGCGGCGTCGGTCGCGGCGATGCGCTGGGGGACCGGTCGGCTCGGTCGGCAGGTGGGCGGTTCGACCGGCACCAACCTGTGGGGCGCCTGCCAGCTGATCGCGCAGATGCGGGCCGCGGGTGAACGGGGCAGCGTGGTCACCCTGCTGTGCGACGAGGGCCGGCGCTACGCCGCCAGCTACTACGACGACGCCTGGGTTGCCGACCGGGGCTGGGACCTCGGCCCGCCCACCGCCGTGCTGGAGACCTTCGTGGACACCGGGAACTGGCCCGGACTCGCCGCCCCCTGATTCGAGACCTGAGTCGAGTCCCGCGGAGCTGACCGCTGAAGGAGTCAGGCGACGAGGGCGATGGTCAAGGAGTCGTTGGTGCTCTGCTTGGAGAATGTCTTCGCTCCCGGCGCAGTCGGAGCCAGCACCTGGTAGGTAACGTTCAACGTCAGGGCCTGCGCCTGCTCGGGCAGCGCCGGGATCGTGAACACCTGGCTGTACGCGTTGGGCGAGCGGATCAAATAGCCCGGCGACACCGACGCCTGATCGGTCAGCGGCTCGGGTCCCGGCAGCGGCCCCGCGGGGCCGGTGACGTCGACCCGGACCTCGACCTCACCGAGGAAGATGTCCTGCTTGCTTCCGTTGGGGAAACGACCCGAGACCGACACGGTCAGCGGTTTGGACGCCGCCGGTGTCCACTGCTGCAGCGACAAGGTGGAGTAGTACGTCACCTCGAGCGCGACGCCGCCCGCCGTCAGCCGGCGCTTGAGCGACCCTTTGGCCAGGTCGTTACGCACGTCCGGCGCACTGACCGACGGGCTGGGCGGAGCACTCGGGGTGGGCGAGACCCCCGTCGGTCCGGGGCTGGCGGGCCCGCTCTGCTCCCACGGCGGAACCCCGCAACCGGCAAGCAGGACCGCGATCAGCACCGCTGCGATCACGGCCGGCCCGAGCCCTAAACGAAGCAATCGACGAAGCAATCGACGAAGCAATCGACCGGCGCCGACCGGCGGACGGTACGCCACCTTGGGCACGCTGAACCTTTCCGACGAGCCCGAGGCGCTCAACCTAGCACCGCGTCCAGTCCGCATCTGGCCACGGCCGCGGGCAAGGACCGCCGGACAGGCGCTGCTCGCCGCCGACGCCTCAGACCTTGTAGCCGCGTTCGCGACGGAGCAGCTTGCCCAGCATCACCACGGTCTGGGCGATGGTCACGACGTAGAGCATGGGCCAGCCGAGCCACAAGATCGAGGACTGGATCAGTACCGGCAACTGGAACCAGGTGTAGCCCAGCACGACGAAGCAGACACCGAGGACGATCATCGGGGTCAGGTGGGAGTGTCCCGAGCCACGCTCGGCCCGGGCTTGCTCGGCCCAGTTGTCGACCTGTACCCGGGAAAGAAACTTCATCCAGGCCCGGATGAAGTGCCCGGCGCGGAGCCACATGTAGACCTCAGCCGGGAACGCGGCGGCCGCGAAGACGATGTCGCGCCAGGTCCGGTTCTTCATCGAGCAGGCGATCCGGACGTTCAACGCCACGGCCACGACCGGGGGGATCAACCAGAACGGCGAGAACACGAACGCGTGGATGCTCAACGCGGCGGCCAGCAGCAGCAAGAAGGCGATCCGGGTGAAGATATTGGTGGCCATGCCCAGGTTCTCCGCCCAGCGCAGCCGCAGATTCGGGTGGAAAGGCTGGCCCTTGGTGTCGCCGCGCTGGCCCGGCCACATCAAGTCGATGGCGCCGTAGTTCCACTTCACCTGCTGGCCGTCGAGGGCGCGGACCGTGGTCATCGCGCCGACGTTCGCCCGGGCCTGCGCGGAGATCTTGGTCAAGAAACCCGCGGACTTGATCTGGAGGCTGAGCAGCGAGTCCTCGACCTCGGAGTCGTTCACCCACGGGGTCTGCTGATGGTTCTGGTTCATCACCGCCCGCAGGGCGCGCATCGAGAAGATCGAGCACTGGCCGCCGAGGACCGCCATGTTGCGGCCGCGCAGCATGTTCTGCATGTTGAAGGCGGCGAACTGGGTGCGTTGGCCGGCGACCAGGAGCCGGGCCACCGGACCTTTGACCTGGCTGTCGTCGATGGAATAGATGGCCGAGATGCCGCCGATTCGGGTGTCGGAGACGATCTCGGCCTCGAGCTTCTCGACGGCGTCCGGAGCCAAGGTGGTGTCGCCGTCGACGCCGAGGAGGTAGTCGGCATCGGGAAGCAGCGAGAAACCGTAGTTCAGGGCACCGACCTTCTTGTCGGGATTCTCACCGATGTCGTGGACGAAGAGCTCAGTGCGCTGCCGCTTGCGCCCCTTGACCGCCCGGTTCGACGCGAGTTTGCGTCCCTTCTGCGGGCCTGCGAACTTGGCTGCGCGGTCGAACGTGTCGTCGGAGGTGTTGTTGACCACCACGTGGATCTGGTCGGGCAACCGGGTCTGGCGCAGCAGCGCCCGGAGGACGTCGGCGATGGAGGAGGCCTCGTTGTACGCCGGAATCACTACCCCGATCACCGGTCGGTACGTCGGGAGCGATTCCAGGTCGGCCAGGTGCTGGCGGAGATAGCGGGCCATCGACGGGTCGTGGTCGACTGCGGGCTCGGCCGGTCCGGTCCGCAGGGTCTGGGCGGGGGCGGGCGATGACGGGCGGTGGGCGGCGAACTCGATCGGCTCGATGGTCACGAGGGGCACTCCTGGGGTTCGGTCGGGGATGACAAAAGATTGACGGTTCAACCTTTGCAACTCCGCGCCTTTTGCCGACGCCCGGCCCAAATTGTCGCTCAGCGGTGGCGCAACCTCTGCGCCCGCTCGGGTTCACCTCAAGAGGGGCGAAGCTCCGGCTGAACCGGACCCTCCTGAACCGGACCCTCCTGAACCGGACCCCCCCTGAACCAGACCCTCCCCACCGGCACACCACTGAGCCGGGCGGGGCGACCGGTCGCTCAGCTCAGGGTCAGCGCCAGGGCGAAGACGACGGCGGCGGTCAGTTCGACGGATCCGGTGGCCTTGAGGACCGCGATCAGATCCGGTCCGGTACCACCCCGCAGGACGGTCCGGACCGCCGGCACCAGCGCCAGCAGGGGCACCAACCCCAACAGGGCCCAGGCCGTACTCAGACCAGCCGCCGTAGCCAGTGCGGCCGCCGCGAGTAACACCAGGCCCAGGTAGAAGCGCCGAGTGCCGCGGTCTCCCAGGCGCACGGCCAAGGTGGCCTTGCCGACTCGGGCGTCACCGGCGGAGTCACGCAGGTTGTTGGCGACCAGGATCGCTGTCGTCAGCGACCCCACCCAGACCCCGGTCAACAGCAGCGCCGCGTTGACCCGACCGGTTTGGACGTAGCCGGTGCCCACGGTGGCCACCATCCCGAAGAAGACGAACACGAACAGCTCACCGAGTCCGCGGTAGCCGTAGGGACGTCGACCGCCGGTGTAGTACCAGGCGGCGAGGACACTCGCGACCCCGACGGCGAGCAGCCACCAGTGCCGGGTGGACGCCACCAGCACCAGGCCGGCGACAGCCGCCACGCCGAAGCTGAAAAAAGCTGCGGCGCGCACCGCTGCGGGGCGCGCCACTCCGGAACCGACCAGCCGCAGCGGGCCGACGCGGTCGACGTCGGTACCGCGGATCCCGTCGGAGTAGTCGTTGGCGTAGTTGACCCCCACCTGTAGAGCGAGGCTGACGACCAGCGCGAGCAGCGCGGGGCCGAGGACGAATGCGTGCTGCCAATGCGCCAAGCCGCTGGCCGCCAACACCGGTGACAGCGCTGCGGGCAGGGTGCGCGGCCGTGCTCCCTGCAACCACTGGCTGATCGACGTTGCCGGGGCCGAGGACGAGTCGGCCGTGGTCATCGGAGCCCCGAGATGTCCTGCGACACCGGGCCGAGCTCGGTCCGTAACCGGGCGCGGTCGACCTTGCCGCCGGCGGTCCGGGGCATGGCCGGCAGTTCGATCAGCCGCCGAGGCGCGGCGTAACTCGGGAGCCGACTGCGGAGGTAGCTGCGCAGGGCCGCCAGCGACGATGCCCGCCCCGGTGCCGGCGAGGCCGGGGAGTCGGCGGAGCTCGCCACGACGGCGACGACCTCGGTGCCCCACTCGGAATGAGGCACCCCGATCACGACGAGTTCGACGCCGGCCAGGGCGGGCCACGCCCTGGCTTGTCGTTCGACCTCGGCCAGGTCCACGTTGAGCCCACCGCTGATCACGACGTCGTCGACCCGACCGAGGATCCGCAGCCGGGCCGGGCCCTGCATCTGGGGCTCCCACACCCCGCGGTCGGCGGTGAGCAGCCGCCCGTGCGGTCGGGCTGCGGCGCTCAGATCCGGTCGCAGCCGGTAGCCCGAGAACAACACCGGGCCACCGACGCTGACCCGGCCGGTGGGGTCCAGGGTGACCTCGACCCCGTCCAGGGGTAGCCCGTCATAGACGCAGCCGCCGCAGGTCTCGCTCATCCCGTACGTGGGCACCACCGCGACTCGGGCGGAGCGTGCCTGCTGCAGCAACGAAGGCGGGCAGGGTCCGCCGCCGACCAGGACGGCGTCGAAACCGCGCAGGGCCGCCGCGACCGGGGGTTGCACCAACGCCCGGGCCAGTTGGGTGGGGACCAAGGCCAGGTAGTTTCGCCGGCCCGGCCGGACCCCGAGCTCAGGGAGGTCGGCCAGGTCAGGCCGGACACCGTGGACCCGGCCACCCCCCAGGTGGGCCCGGGCCAGCACCATCAGACCGGCGATGTAGTGCGCGGGCAGGGCCAGTACCCAGTCCCCGGGGCCGCCGAGACGGTCGTGGGTGGCTCGGGCCGAGGCTGCCACCGCGGACCGGGACAGCACCGCGCCCTTGGGTTCACCGGTCGAGCCCGAGGTCAGCACCACGGCGGCCGTGTCGGGCTCGGCGATCGGCTCTTGCAGCTGGAGAACCTGCAGGGTGCGGCTCCGTTCGCTCGGGTCGTCGGGCAATGGGGCCACGGCCGGCCCGCCGTCCAGGGCGGCGCCCAGGGCGGCCGGCAAAGCGTCCGCAGCCACGCCGCGCAGCAGCGCCGCGTCCGGCGGGGTCGGATCCACGCGGATCACCCTAGTAGCAGCCTGTCGCCCCGATCTCTCGGCTTTCGCAACGCCCAGGCACGCACCTCGCTGTTCGCCGGAGGCGGCGCTCCGCGCCAACGCGTTCTCCTCGAGCGGCGTTTCACACCAGGAGCACTAGCCTCGGCCTCGATCGCAACGGACCGGCCAACACCGACGCGTCCCCCGGTTCCCGACGGGGATTCTGCACCGTGCGTACCTTAAGGGCGTGGAGGCGGCGCCGAGGGGTTATGCGATCGGCGTGCCGTCAGGCTTCCGCGGTCTCAGCGTCCGGCAGGGACTGGTGTGGCGCGGACCGGCCGGCTGGGCGGAGTGGAGTCCGTTCCTCGATTACGACGGTGCGGAGCTGGTGCCGTGGTTGAGGGCGGCGGACGAGGCCGCCGAGCAGGGCTGGCCGGAACCCGTCCGCGAGCGGGTGCCGGTGAACGTCACCGTGCCCGCTATCGACCCGCAGCCGGCGTACGCGCTGGTGGCCGGCTCGGGCTGCCGGACCGCGAAGGTCAAGGTCGCCCAGCCCGGACAGAGCCTGGCCCAAGACCTGGCCCGCTGTGAGGCGGTCCGGGACGCCCTGGGACCGGCCGGCCGGCTCCGGGTAGACGCAAACGGGGGCTGGGAACCCGACGCCGCCTTCACCGCGGTGCGGTCGCTGCGTCGCTTCGACCTGGAGTACGTCGAGCAACCGTGCCGAAGCGTTGAGGACCTTGCCGCTCTGCGCCGGCGGTTCGCCCGTACCGGGACCGAGGTCCTGATCGCCGCCGACGAGTCGATCCGGCGGGTCGAGGACCCCCTCCGGGTGGCGACGCTGGCCGCGGCCGACGTCGCGGTGTTGAAGGTGGCACCCCTCGGCGGGGTCCGCGCGTCCCTGCGGGTGGCGGAACGGCTCGGCCTGCCGGTGGTGGTCTCCAGCGCGTTGGAGACGACGATCGGTCTGCGGGCCGGCTTGGCGTTGGCTGCAGCGCTGCCTGAGCTGCCGTTCGCGTGCGGTCTGAATACGTTGCCGTTGCTGGCCGGGGATCTGAGCGGCACCCCTCTACGCGCAGTCGACGGGGAGCTGGTGCTCACGGGCGTCGAGCCGGACCCGGGGTTGTGGTGCCGGCACCAGATGTCGCCTGCCGACGAACGCTTCTGGCAGTCTCGGCTGGTGCGCACCCGCCGGCTCCAGCGTCGGTCGCACGATGGCTGAATCGGCACCGACCGCCGCAGAACAGCTGGCCGAGGCGGTGCTGAGCGCTCTCGTCGCCGCCGGAGTCCGGGACGTCGTGCTGACCCCCGGCTCGCGGAATGCACCGCTGGCCCTGGGCCTGCACGCCGCGGACGCCGAGGGTCGCCTCCGGTTACACGTCCGCATCGACGAGCGCGGCGCCGGCTTCTTGGCCGTCGGCCTGGCCCGGGCGTCAGAACGGCCCGTGGCCGTCGCGACCACGTCGGGGACGGCGGTGGCGAATCTGCATCCCGCGGTGCTGGAGGCCTGGCACAGCGGCGTGCCGCTGGTGATCGTCAGCGCCGACCGGCCTGAGCCGCTGCGCTGGACCGGGGCGAACCAGACGACCCACCAGGACGCCTTGTTCGCCGGCCATCTGCGGGCGTGGAGCACCGTCGGCGACGACGCCGCCGCGCGGTCCGGGGCCGCGTTCGAGGTCGCTCGGCTGTTGGCAGCCGCAGCCGGGACCCGCACCCGGCTGCCGGGACCGGTCCAGTTGAATCTCCGATTGAACGAGCCGTTGGTGTCGGGTGCCGCGGCTCGACCCGCTCGAGCCGCCCCGGTTCGGGCGAGCCTGGTCGCGGCATCCCGGCCGGCGGAGCCGGCGGCGTTGCCCGCCGGCCCGCGGACCGTCGTGGTCGCCGGTGATCTGACTCCGGCCCGAGGGCGAGCGCTGGCGGCGCAGGCGGCGTTCGCGAACGTGCCCCTGCTGGCCGAGCCCAGCAGCAACGCCCGAGCCGGGTCCGCGGCGCTGGGCACCTACCGACTGCTGCTCGGCGGGGCCCTGGGTCGCGAGATCGAGCGGGTGGTGGTGCGGGGTCGGCCGACCCTGTCCCGACCGGTTGCCCAGCTGCTGGCCCGGCGCGACATCGACGTGGTGGTGGTGGCCGAGCAGGCCGAGTGGGTTGATCCGGGTCGGGCGGCAAGACTGGTGGTTGACGACGTCGCCTTTTCCACGCCGGGGCTTGCGGACCGAGAGTGGTTCCGGCGCTGGCAGCAGGCGGACCGAGTCGTCCGGGTCGGAGTCGACCGCTTGCTGACCGGCCTGGATCATCTCTGCGGGCCGGTGCTGGCCGGCACGTTGATGGCGGCCCTCGGACCTGCGGACGTCCTTTTCGCCGGCTCGTCCAACCCGATCCGTGATCTCGACTTGGCCCCGGTCGGCGATGCACCGCCGGCGGTGTACGCCAATCGGGGTCTGTCCGGCATCGACGGTCTGGTCTCCTCCGCGGTGGGAGTGAGTTTGGGCGCAGGCCGCCCGGGGCACGCGTTGCTCGGCGACCTCACGGCGGCACACGACGCGAACGCACTCCTGATCGCGGCGAGCGAGCCGCGACCGGATCTGCGCCTGCTGATCGCCAACGACGACGGCGGCAGCATCTTCGCCGGCCTGGAGCAGGGCGGAGCGGCTTACGTCGACGCCTTCGAGCGGGTCTTCGCCACACCTCAGGCGATGGATCTGGCCGCCCTGGCCGCCGCCGTTCACGTGCCCTACCGGAAAGTGCGCAGCCGACTGGAGGTGACCGACACCTTGACCGCACCGCCCCGCGGACTGGAACTCGTCGAGGTCGTCATCGATCGGGCGCATCGGCGTGAACTCGACGCCGCGCTGATGGCGCTGGGGAAGGAGTTGGGCTGAGTCAAGCGGAGACGCCCCTGGCCCGGACCGGTGGCTCCGCTCTACCGCTCCGCTGCGAGCGGAACGGTCAGCGCGACGCCAGCCAGCGCCGCAGATACCGGGTGGCCCGGACGTCGTCCTCGTTGTAGTTCAGGATCCGCTGCCGGGCCGCGATCCGGGTCTGCTCCCGCGGCGCGTGGGCGGCGTCGGCGAACCAACGCTGCGAGTTGAGACCGCCGGGGTCATCGTCGCGCCAGTCGAAACCGGCGTGGCCGGCGATCAGCTTCAACCCGAGGCCGTGCACCCCGAAGTAGTGTTGCTGGACGATCTGGAGCAGGTCCACGAACTGGGTGCTGGCGTAGTGGGCGGCCCAGCGCAGCGTCGGATGGCTGTCCCGCGCGGCCAGGGCCTGAATGCGTCCCACCTCGTAGCCGCTGTAGTGGTAGACCCGGACCGACGGCTCGTCGGTGACCAGGGCGCGCAGCCAGTTCAGGGCCTGCACCGCCAGGGCCGTCTCTGCCGCGTCGTCAAGGTCGGTGAACCGACCGAAGCTGACGTATCGGCCGGAGTCGGGTTGCGCGACGTGTTCGACCCAGAAGCCCCACAGGTAGGTGCGGCCGTCGGCGGCGCTCTCCAGATCGAGGTCGACCTCGACCACCGCCCGGGGGAGGGAGACCGGGCCGGGGTCTTCGCGGACGAAGTCGACCCCCGCCCGCAGCATCTGGGCCCGTCGCTGCGCGGTCCGCAACCGGGGCTCGGCCTGGCCGCGGTGCACCAGCGCCGGGAGGTAGGCCGGGAGCAGCTGGTCGAGGTCGGCCGCCGCGAGGGCGGTCACCGTCCGCACTCCGAGCCCCCGCAGCCGCTCGATCTCCGACCGGTCCAGGGCGCCGCGATCAATCCGCAGGCTGATGTCGTCGGGATCCAACCGGTCCAGGCACCGCTCCCACCAGGGGCAGGTCTGACATTCGCGAACGACCACCGGCTCCAGCAGCGGGGGACACCCTGCCGCGGCGGCCCGGGCGATGTCGAGTCGACGGGCGAAGGCGTGGTCGTAGTCGGCCAGGACGGTCGTAGTCTTGTGCCCGTCGGCCTCGGCCGGCAGTCGGTGAAGCGGAGCGGGCTCGGCCAGGTCGACCCAGACCAGCACCGCCGGACCGTGGCTCGGATCCGGCCCGAGCAGCCCGGCCCAGGCCGGTGTCCCGGCCCACCCGGCGCTCTGCAGGGTGCGGTGGTGGTGAGCCAGCTCCCGCAGGTCACGGTGTCGGCGGGCCGGCCGGAAGGTGAGCCCGGGCCGCTGCTCGAAGCGGATTGGCCGGGGTCGGCTCAGCGTGCTGAACCGGACGGCTGTCACCTCAGCGGTTTCGGGCCCGGGGTCCGCGGGCGGCGCCAGCTCGATCACCGCATGCCCTCGAACCGCCACCGGGTGATAGGTCGGACCCCGGCTGGTGTCAGCACCCCGAACGAGAAGGTCCGGCGAGCTCCGCCGGTGACCGTCCGGGTCCACCGGAAGCACCGGTGCCACGATCACCTCCGCGCCGTCGGCGACGGCGGCTACCGTCGCGGCCCGGCGGCTGTCGTCGGGCTCGTGGGCCAGCAGGCGTAGGTCGACCACGGACCCGGGGGCCTGGTCAAGCAGCGAATCCAGGAGGGCAGCGCGCCGTGCGGCGGCGACCCCGGCGCGGATCGTTCGCGGATCACGTTCCGCGACCGAAATCTGCTCCGGTGCGTGACGCAGATGCGGCTCGTCTCGCCGGGCCCCGCTGCCGGTGCACGGCCCGGACCCTTCGAGCCGGCCCGGCGGCGCCTCGAAGCGGTACTGGGTCTTCACCGGACAGCTACGGGCCGCCTCGGCGTTCAGGAGCAGCGAGGAAGGGAGTGCGCACGGGTCGAGCGCGAACGGCCCGGCCGTGGTGTTCACGCCCGGGCCCGGTGCAGGGCGACGATCCCGCCGGACAGATTGCGCCAGGCGACGTCGGACCAGCCTGCTTTGCTGATGATCGCGGCGAGTCGCTGCTGGTCCGGCCACGCCCGAATGGACTCGGCCAGATAGCGGTAGGCGACCGGGTTGGAGGAGACCAGGGCGGCGATCCGGGGCAAGGCGGCGATCAGGTACTCGGTGTAGAGCCGGGCGAACGGCGCCCACGTCGGGGTGGAGAACTCGCAGACCACCAGCCGGCCGCCGGGCCGGGTGACCCGGCGTATCTCCTCCAGAGCGGCGATGGTGTCCTCGACGTTACGCAGACCGAAGGAGATCGTGACGGCGTCGAAGCTGGCGTCGGCGAACGGAAGTTGCAACGCGTCTCCGGCGACGAAGCTGAGCGCGGGTCGACGGGACCGGCCCACCGCGAGCATGCCGAGGGACAGATCGGTGGCGACCACCTGCGCTCCGGCCCGGACGAACGGGGCGCTCGAGGTCCCGGTGCCGGCGGCCAGATCCAGTACGCGTTCGCCCGGTCCGGCGTCGACCGCGGCTACGGTGGCGCGCCGCCAGGATCGGTCCTGGCCCAGGGAAATCACGTCGTTGGCGAGGTCGTAGCGGGCGGCCACCTGGTCGAACATCGTCGCGACGTCGGCCCGGCGTTTGGCCAGGGTGGCCCGCGGACCGGTCCTTCCGGTGCTGGTGCGGGAGCCGGTCGAGGAGGACATGACGCACACCCTGCCACGGACCTCCGACACGCTTCGGTCTGCGCCTCGACGCCGCTCCGACCTTCGCTTCGGGTCGGCCGGCCGTAGCGCCCCGACCGTCGAGACTCTTCGGAACAGTGGCTGCGAGCCTCTGAGGCTTAGCGGTGGTCGCGCGTCATCTCCGCTGTGGTGAGCGCGCTATTCGCCCGCCAGCGCGAGATCACCATGGCCATGTGCAGACGGGCAGCGACGGCATCGGGCTGCTGGCTATCCCACAGGCTTTCCTGCTCGTGAGGGTCGCTGAGCAGATCGAAGAGCTGGCCCTGGTCGGAGTCGACGAACTCGACGTACTTCCACCGTTCGTCCCGCACCATGGTCATCAGCTTGGTCCCAGTCAGCAGGAGGTCGCGTGCGTGCTCGGAAAATACCTGTGCCCGTCCCGGCCACTCCTGGCCCGCCAACGCAGGCAGGAGCGAGGTCGCCTCCATCCACGGTGGGGGCGTCACGCCGGCCAGTTCCAAGACTGTGGGCCCAAGGTCCATCATCGACGTCAACGCCTCGATTCGGCGTCCGGCTGTGACTCGGCCTGGCCCCCACACGATGGCTGGAACGCGCACGCTTGGCTCGTACATCGTCCACTTCTGGCTGTGGCCGTGGTCACCAAGGCAGTCCCCGTGGTCGGAGGTAAAGATCACCACGGTGTCCTCCAGGACCCCCCGCTGCTCGAGCGCATCCAGGAGTAGGCCGATCTGCTCGTCGATTTGGGTGATATTCGCCAGGTAGTGGCGACGCTGCCGGCGGCACTGCTCGTCGGTGGGGTTGTCGAGGTGTACGACGGAGTCGTGGTCGACCTCGAGGTGCTGACGGCGCAGCTCCTTCAGCGCGTCAGGCTGGGCTTCAATGTCGGCTTGCGAGCGCACCGGTAGCGGGACGTCGCGGTCGCGGTAGGCCTCCAGATGGCGAGGGACCGGATCGTAGGGTGGATGCGGGCCTGGGAACCCGACCTGGAGGAAGAACGGTTCGTTCCCGGGGTAGCTGTCCAGCCACCACCGCGCATGGGCGCCGACGAAATTGTCCGAGTGCACCTCCTCGGGCAGTTCCCACTCGAAGGCACCCAGACGGTCGCGGTAGCCGGGCTCTTCGCGGTGCACAGTTCGCGTCGGCTTGCGGTATCCGAGGGTGAAGAGTGCCTTGTCCCACTGGTCGTGGAAGAACGGGACGTTCGGATGGTCGCGGTCCTTGTTTTCCACTACGGTCCGCTCGTTGAAACCGAGTGGCGTCTCCCACGGGTAGGTGTGCATTTTGCCCACGTTGACGCAGCGGTACCCTGCCGCGGCTAAGGACTCCACCCACGAGTGGCGCCACAGTTCCTCGTTGCGCAATACCCCGAGCGAGTGGGGGTAGACCCCGGTGAAAAGGCTCGCGCGTGAGGGCGAGCACGAAGGCGCGGTGACGTAGGTCCGGGTAAAAGTGGTGCCCTCACGAACGAGTCGGTCGAGGTTAGGGGTGTCTACCCAGTCGTAGCCGAGGGCGGCGATGGTGTCGAAACGCTGCTGATCGGTGATGATGAACACGACGTTGGGACGGGTATCAGGTTCACGAGTGACTGGGGAAACGTTCATAGGGAATCTCTTTCGGTTCTGGACGGCTAGGAACCGACGGGCTTGTGACCGCCGACCTCGACGAGGTCGATATCGTGAGTCTCCTTGACCAGTAGAATGCACACGGCAGCGACGGCGCACACGGTACCGAGATAGATCGCGACCGGCCAGTACGACTGCGCGAACGCTGCCGCCAACGCTGCCGCGATAGCCGGGGTCGGAGCGCCGCCGAGCAGCGCTGAGGTCTGATAGGCCACGCCGATACCGGTGTAGCGGGTATGGGTGCTGAACATTTCCGCGAACAGTGTGCCCTGGATGGCGAACATACACCCCGTGCCGACCGCGAGCGTCAAGACAATGACCAGCCAGGCGAGCAGCGTGCTGCCGGTCGCCAGGGCTGGGAAGTAGAGGAATCCCATGATTCCGCTGAAGATGATGCCGAACAAGTACACGGGTCGGCGCCCAAACCGGTCCGACGTCGCCCCGATGACGGGAACGAGGACGACCTCCACGGCGGCGGCAATAATGAAGCCGGTGAGCATGACCTGGCTTGATAGGCCCAGTTGGGTGGTGGCGTAAGCGATGCCGAACACGTTGATAACGTTGTAGGTCACCGCGTCGGCCATGCGAGCACCGATGGCCAAGACGACATTCTTTGGGTGGTTCCGCAGTAACGCGCCGACGGGCAGGCGCTGCCGAGACGCCGTGTCCGCGCGGAACGTCTGGGTTTCGGGCAGGGCTCGGCGGATATACACCGCGACGGCCAGGAAGCCGGCGCTGAGAAGAAAGGGGATGCGCCAGCCCCAGTTGTTCAGCGACGCCGCGGGAAGCAGCTCGACGAGGGAAAACATTCCGGTCGCCACCAACAATCCAAGCGGAGTACCCATTTGATGGACGCTGCCCATCACCCCACGGCGACCGGCCGGGGCGTTCTCCAAGGCGACCAGCGCCCCGCCGCCGAACTCCCCTCCGATGCCGATGCCCTGGACCAGGCGAAGTGTGATCAGCAGAATCGGCGCCGCGACGCCGACGCTGCTGTAGGTGGGAAGGAGCCCGATGAGAAAGGTGCATGAGCCCATGATCGATACCGTGATCAGCAGCATCTTCTTTCGTCCGAGCCGATCGCCGAAGTGACCGAACACCACCGCCCCGATCGGGCGCATGAGGAAGCCTGCGGCAAACGCGCCAAACGATGAGATGCGCGAAACGACCGGATCTGAGCCTGGGAAGAACAGCGCTGGGAAGATCAACCCGGCGGCGATGCCAAAGAGAAAGAAGTCGTACCACTCCAGGAAGGACCCCGAGATGGCGGCGGTCAGCGCACGCCGTGGGGACACGTCGTGCAGGGTTTGCGGCGTACCGGGTCGATCCGAAGTGGAGTCCTGGCTCGTTGACATGATGGCTCCTGTTGGCCACTCGTTTGAGCGCAAATTAGCTCACCTGAGCCTCAGGTATAGTCTCCTTGCTTCTGGCCGTCAAGGTCCGGAGCCTGGAGTGGAGGCGTCACTTTGCCAGACAGTGCGGCGCTGCAGCCGCCGAACGGGATGGAGCAGCTCGCTCTCGCGGTCGCCCAGCGCTATTACGTAGACGACCAGTCCAAGGTCGAGATCGGCCGAACCCTGGGCATCAGCCGATTCCAGGTGGCGAGGCTGCTGCAAAGCGCCCGCCGCGACGGTTTGGTACGGATCGAGGTCGGAGCTGTGGGTCGTGATGACCCGGAACTCGCCAGTATCCTCGCTGCGCGTCTTGGGCTCGATCGCTGCGTCGTCGTTGGCGCACAGCCCGGGTCGAGGAACGGTACGTACACCGCGGTTGGCGCGGCACTGGCTCGGGAGATGCGCCGAAGTATCTCAGCGGGAACGGTAGTCGGACTGACCTGGAGTCGAGCCACCGCGGCGATGGCTACGAGCCTGTCCTACCTCCAACCGTGCACCGTGGTGCAGTTGGCCGGCGCGATCTACCCACCCGACGGCCTTCCCGGATCTGTCGAGGTGACCCGGATGGTCGCCAACGCCGCGGGTACCATCGCGCATACCCTCTATGCGCCGCTGATCGTGCCCGACGCAGAGACCGCCGCCGGATTACGTCGCCAGCCCGAAATCGCCGCCACCATCGAGTGGACCGCGCAACTCGACACCGTTGTCCTCTCGGTCGGTGGGTGGTCCCCAATGGTGTCAGCCGTCCACAGCCTCCTAGGCCCAGAAGAACACGCCAGCCTCAACGGGCTCGGCGTCTGCGCCGAAGCGTCAGGTCGCCTGATCGATGCCGACGGGGGCGCTATCTCCACCGACCTTGACCGGCGCATCATCGGACCCACCATTGACCAATTGCGCGCAGTCCCACTCCGCCTCACCACCAGTTGCGGCGCCCACCGTCGAGACGCCACCCTTGCAGTCGTCAGAGCAGGGCTGGTACACACCCTCATCGTCGACAACGACCTCGCCCACGCCCTGCTCGTGTGAACGCGGACCGCGGCTGTCGTGTTGATGCTCGCTGAGAGCAGCGATGACGGCCCCCTACTGCCGACCACCGACCGGGGGTCCTCTGCGGATCAGCGAACACCAGTAGCTGGGTGGCAGTAACCGGTCGTCATTAACCAATCGTCACTGCCGGCCTCTCCATGTGCTCAAAGCTTGACTTGCGCCAGGATCGGCTTAGTGGGGCTCTGTGAGCCCGGGGTCGGCTCAATCGTCAGGGCCAGTCCGCTGGAGTTCTTCACCGGCCCGCGGAAGGTCTGGGTCGAGTCGGCCCCGCCGGCCACCGTCTGGTCGGGGGTGGCGGCTTCGCCGCGCAGGGTCCACAGCTGATACACCTTCCCCGGTCCGGGCGAGGGCAGGTCGTTGCTGACAAAGACGGCTCGGTCCTGGCTCTGGGACACCACGTAGGACACGTGGGCGCCGTTAGGGAGCTTACGGGTGTAGATCTTGGCGTCGGGCGCGGCGAGCAGGGACGGGTCCACCGCCGGAGCGGCGGTCGGCGGCTGCCGGTTCTGCGCCAGGGAGTAGACGACGCCACCCAGGGCGAGCGCGACGACGGTCACCGCGGCGACCAGCCCGGTCAGGATCCGGGTGCGCCGGTGCGAACGCCGCAGGGCCAGCTCGTCGACGGCCGGGTCGGTGGCGGCTGCGACAGGCACCGGAGCGCCCTCGCCGATGCCGGTATCGGTCTCCGGGTCGGTTTCGAGACCGGACTCGTTCAGGTCGTCCGAACCAGCCAGCGCTCGCCGAGGTGTCGTGGACAGCGGGGGCAGCGGCCGGACCTCGGCGATGCCGGCCAGCACAGCTCCCCGCAGACTGGGCGGCGGTGCCGGCGCGCCGGCCAACAGCGACAGTTGCGCGGCAGTCTCGCAGAACTCGGCGATCTCGCGGCGACAGGTCGGGCACACCTCCAGGTGGGCTTCGAATTCGTCGAACTCGTCGGGATCCAGCGCGTTGACGACGTAGGAGCCGGTTCCCCCGTGGATCTCGCTCATGTCTGCACCCCCAAGGCGTCTCGTAGGCCGATCAGCCCGTCCCGGATTCGGGTCTTGACCGTGCCGAGTGGCAGTTTGAGCAGTGACGCCACCTGGCTTTGGGTGTAGCCGCCGAAGTAAGCCAGGGTGAGTGCCTCACGCTGGATCGGCGTCAACGACTCCATTCCCTTGCGAACCCGTTCGACGTCCATCTTCTGCTCCACCCCCTCCCACACGGAGTCCACCTCACGCTCGGCCCCGGCCACCGCGTACCGCTCGTCCCGGGCGACCTCACTGCTGACCGAACGGACCCGGTCCACCGCCCGGCGATGGGCCATGGTCGTGATCCAGGCCAGCGCGCTGCCCTTGGCGGAGTCGAAGCGAGCCGACTGGCGCCACACCTCGACGTAGACCTCCTGCGTCACCTCGGCCGCATGGTCGGGAGACCGGAGCACCCGCCAAATCACTCCGTAAATCCGGGTGGAAGTCAGGTCGTACAGTTCGGCGAACGCGTCCTCGTGTCCCCGGGATGACCGCTCAACCAGCTCGGCGAGGTGCACCGCAGCGTCGTCGCGACCCGTGCGTCCGGGCCGAGAGGACTCGCCTCCCGACCCGGACGGTACGGCCCGAAGATTCATACTCGAACGTTACCGTGTCCCCACGGTCTCACTCAGGACTTCGGCATCAGCACGCTGTCGATGATGTACACCGTGGCGTTCTTGGTCTGCACGTTGCCGCAGACGACCTTGGCGTTGCCGTTGACGGTGAAATCCTCACCGCTGCCCTTGACCGTGATGGTGTTGCCGGCCAGGGTCTTGTGGTCACCCGCCAGCTCGTCGGGGCTGAGCTTGCCCTTGACCACGTGGCCGGTGAGAACCTTGGTCAGCTGCTTCTGGTTGCCCAGCAGCTTGGTCAGGTCCTTCTTGTCCACCTTGGCGAAGGCGGAGTTGGCGGGCGCGAAGACGGTGAGGTCATCGGTGTTGTTCAACGTGTCGACCAGCTTGGCCTTCTTGACCGCGGTGACCAGGGTCTTCAGGGCCGGGTTGTTGCTGGCGGCGGTGGCCACCGGGTCGCTGGACATCCCGTCGAAGGAGCCCTTGCCCGACTTCGGCACGGCCGAGCAGCCCGAGCCGAACGGCTCGCTGGCGTCGCTGGTCGAGGCCGACGAGGACGCCGACGCCGAAGGCGACTCCATCGCCGGCGACGAGGCGGCCGAGCTGGGGGCCGCCGGGGCCGAGGAAGCCGCCGGCGCCGAGGAACCGGCCGGCGCCGAGGAGTCGGAGCTGCTGCCGCAGGCGGCCAGGCTCAACGGGAAGGCCGCGGCCGCGGCGATGGCGGCGATCTTGACCGCGCGGTTGGTCGTGAGAATCATGAAATGCCCTTCTGTGGCGTAGGTGACGCGGGCCCTGATGGATTGAGCCGCTGCGCGTCGTCGGTCACTGGGTATTCGGCAGCGGGCGGAGGTGGGATTGGTCCTGGCCTCATTGAGGCACAATCGTGACCGTGGCGAAACGCTCGACCGTGCTCAAGGTTTCCGGACTCCGGCGAGCGTTCGGTCCCAACACCATCTTCGAGAAGTTCAGCCTGGAGGTGCGCACCGGTGAGGCGATCGCCCTGACCGGGCGCAATGGTGCGGGTAAGTCGACGCTGCTGCGCTGCCTGGTCGGGGCGGACCGGCCCGACGACGGCACGATCGAGGTGTGCGGGAACCCGATGTCTGAGACCTCACCCGACATCCGCCGGGACGTGGCGACCGTGATCGACGACCTCGACTTCTTCCCCGACCTCAGCGTGGTGGAGCACCTGGACCTGCTGGCCCGGGCCCACGGAATCACCGATCCCGACGCCTCGGTCGACGAGGTGCTGGAGGAGGTCCAACTGGTACCTCAGTCCGGACAGCTGCCCGGCACCTTGTCCTCGGGTCAACGCCGTCGGCTGGCCCTGGCCACCGCCTTCGTCCGGCCACGCAAGCTGCTGATCCTCGACGAGCCGGAGCAGCGCCTCGACGTCGAGGGCGTCGGCTGGCTGTCACGACGGTTGCAGGCCGAACGGCAGCGCGGCCTGGCCATCGTGTTCGCCAGTCACGAACCGGCCCTGGTGGAGACGGTGGCGACCCGGGTGGTCGAGCTGGGCGCCCCGCGCGGATGAGCACCAGCGAGGTCGACCAGCACGCGCCCGAACCGGCCGTCCTGATTCCGGCCAGCCCGCGCGAACTGCACGGGCTGATGAAGGATTGGCGCCGCGGCCGCGCCACCCGCAACGTGGGCCAGGCCCTCAGCGACGCCTACGTGGCGGTGATCGCTGCGCTGATGCTCGGCGCGATGACGGTCAACGTCATCCTCAAGGCCCAGCGGACGGTGGCCGCATGTAGCAGCGCTTCTTGCCTGTCCGCCCGGGCCCTGCTGCCCTGGGCCGCTGTCCTCGGTGCGACCGCCACCGCGCTGGCGCTCAGCCGGCTCTTCGGGCCGGTGCTGGCCTCCGCCGCGGAGGGGTTCTGGCTGCTGGACGCACCGATCTCCCGCGCCAAGCTGCTGCGCTCCCGCTTCGTCGCCGCGCTGGCCATCGCGCTGGCCGGCGGTCTGCTGATCGGGGGTCTGATCTCAGCCCTGACCGGGTCCGGGCTGGTCGAGACCGTGGTCTGGGCGGTCGCGACCGGCCTGGCCGCGTCGGCGGCGGTGGCCTGCGCCGCCGCCCAGCAGGGCCGCGAGCATCACCGGCTGACCCGGGTCGGCAGCTTCGTGTTCGGTCTGCTGGGCATCGCCGCGCTGGGTGCGGTGGTCGGGGTGGCGGCCGGCTGGTTCCGCTTCGGATTGTCCAGCACGCTGGGTACGGAGCTAGGACTGGTGGTGGGCGCGTTCGCGCTGCTGGTCTTGGCGCTGGCCGGGGTGCTGGCCGGGCTGCGGCTGCGGTCGATCCGGCGGACCCGGCTGCTCAGCGGCGGTTCGTTGGTCAGCGGGATCTCCGGGGCCTTCTTCGCCCTCGACATCGGGCTGGCCCGAGACATCGTCGTCGACCGGCGGGCCCGCGAGATCGGCCACGTCCGGCCGGTGGCCGGGCACGGCGAGGGCCTGGAGGCCCTGACCTGGCGGGAGTGGCAACGGATCCGGCGCTTCCCCCAGCCGCTGTTCGTGCTGGCCGGCACGGTGGTCGTGCCCTACGCCACCGAGGCGCTGGGAATGAGCGTTATCACTCCGGTGTTCGCCGCCCTAGCCCTGTTCGGCGCGACCATTCCGTTGCTGAACGGTCTGCGAGTGCTGACCCGGACCGGCGGTCTGGCCCGCTGCTTGCCGTTCTCGATGGCGCAAATCAAACTGGCCGTGGTGACGGTCCCGGCGATCCTGGCCGCGGTCTGGGCGGTGCTGATCGGGGCCGCGTTCACCGGCGTGGCCGGCGGGAGTGCGTCGCGGAGCTTCGGGGAGGCCTCGCTGATGGCGGTGGCCACGGCCGCTGCTGGATTGTTGGCCGCTATTCGCTGGACCCAGGCCAAGGGAGTCGACTTCAGTAAGCCGATGGTGTCCACCCAGGCCGGCGCGGTGCCGCCGGGTCTGATCACCAATCTGTTTCGCGGCTTCGACATGGCGGTGCTGGCCACCGCGCCGATGCTGCTGGGTTTCTCCCCGATCTGGTCGATCGCGATCGAGGCCATCATCGCGATCGTGCTCTTCAACTCCTTCGACTCCGAGTCGCTGAAGGCCCGGCAGGAGGAGCAGAAGCGGCTGCTGGACCAGCAGAAGCGGCAACGCGAAGCCGCCGCTACCGCGTCTAAGCAACGCAAGCGCTGACTCCCCTTGCGCAAGTGGTCGATGACGCCAGACACCCGGCACTAAACCGAGGCGTCTTTGACCACTTTCGGAGGGAGGGCGATTTGGACCGGGCGGGTTATTCGGTGGTGAACTGAATCTGGTGCCAGCCGCGGGCGCCGTCGGGGAAGACCTTGGTGCGCTGTTCCGGCTGGACCGTACCGTCCTTGTCGGTCGCGCGGACTTCGGCGGTGTGCAGGCCGACCGGACCGTCGTAGGTCAACGACCACTGCCGCCACAGGTCGATCCCGCCGCTGGTCGCCAGCTTCGCCTCCTGCCACTTGCCGTCGTCGACGCGGACCTCGACCTTCTCGATCCCGCGGTGCTGCGCCCAGGCGATCCCCGCGATCACCGCCTTGTCCTTGGGCAGGGTCGACAGCGACTGCGGGACGTCGATCCGGCTCTGCACCAGGATCGGCGCATCGGTCGCCCACTTCCGTTCGGTCCAGTACGCGGTGCGTTTGGCGTAGGTGGTGAATTCGATCCGCTCCAGCCACTTGGTGCCGGAGACGAAGCCGAACAACCCCGGAACCAGCATCCGGGCCGGGAAGCCACGGGCGTCGGGCAGGGCCTGGCCGTCCAGCCCGACCGCGATCATTGCGTCGCGGCCGTCGGTCAGCGCCTGGTACGGGGTGGAGCAGGTGTAGTTGGAGTCGGAGGAGTAGGAGAACGCCTGGTCCACTCCCGGCGCTACGCCGACCCGGCGGACGATTTCGCTGAACGGCACCCCCAGCCACCGACCGCTACTGACGTAGGGTCCGCCGACCTCGTTGGACACGCAGGTCAAGGTGATGTCGCGCTCGATCATCGGCAGCTGGAGCAGTTGGTCGTACGTCAGCTCGATCGGGTTGTCGACCATGCCGTCGATCTTCAGGCTCCAGCTCTGGGCGTCGACGCTCGGTGTCACCAGGCTGATGTCGACGCGGTAGAAGTCCTTGATCGGGGTCTGGAACGGGGTGATTCCCGGGACATCCAGCTGCACCCCGTCGGGCAGCGGCTTGGCCGCCGACGCGGGAGCGGGCAGACCCATGCCCTGGCGGGCAGCGGCACCGGCCTGGCGGACTCTGCCGGCGATGATCCCGGCCCCACCGCCGATCGCCGCCACGACGGCAGCACCGCCGAGCGTCACCAGGAAGCGCCGCCGACCCGGGACGGTCGCGCTGGTGTCGTCACCGCGCGGCTTGGCACCGTCTGCGTCTTCACCGTCTGCGTCTTCACCATCTGCGGCGTGATCGCGTACGGGCCGGGTGCTGTGAATCAGGAGCAGCAGCGCGGCGACACCCGCGATCCCGGCGACCAGCGAGGGGAGGGCGTCGACCGGACCGCCCCGGTAGATCGCGGCCGCCATCCCGGCCACCCCGAGCAGCGCGATCCCGCCGAGCGCGATCCGGCGGCGTCGCCAGGCGATCAACCCGAGCACGGCCGCGAAGATCAGCAGCACCACCGCGATCGAAGCCAGCAGCACCGGCTTGTCGTTGTTGCCCAGCGTGCGGACGGCGAAGTTCTTGGCCGGGGTCGGGGCGGCGTCGATCAACACCGAACCCACCGCCAGCAGGGGTGAGGCGGTGGGATTGACCAGGGCGGCGACGCCGTGCCCCACGCCGACCGCGACGAGCGCGGCGACGATGCCGGCCAGTGCTCGCAGGATCCGTCCCGGCTCACGTGCGGCCGCAGTCGAAACGCCGGACGGGTCGGACGCGCCGGCCCCGGACTCGCGGTCGAGCAGGGAGGATGCCATGTCTCTAGTTCGGGTCCGGAGTCGACAGGGATTGGTTCAGCTGTCGGACGTGGGGCAGTGTGACCTCATCAGCGGGTCCACCTCGAGAAGCGGTCCCTCCTCGAAGAGCCACCTCACGAAACGGCTCGGCCCAACGTCTACAGATTGTGCAGCAGATGAGCGCTAAGCCGCCGTTCGAATCGGTGGTGGCCACCTACGGCGTCACCGTGCTCAGGGTGTGTCGGGCGGTCCTGGACGTCGCCGACGCCGACGACGCCTGGGCCGAGACCTTCGTGGCGGCTCTACGGGCCTATCCCGAGCTGCCCGCCGGGGCCAACGTGGAGGCTTGGCTGGTCAAGATCGCCCAGCGTAAGGCGATCGACGCCATCAGAGCGGCCCGGCGGCGCCCGCTGCCGGCGGACACACTGCCCGAATCGGTCAGCCCGGGCCCTGCCGGCCGGGACCATTCCGAACCGGGACACTTCGACGCCGACCTGCTGACCGCCGTGCGTGCACTGCCACCCAAGCAGCGTCAGGCGGTGGGGTACCACTATCTGATCGGGCTCCCCTACGCCGAGGTCGCCGAGGTCCTCGGCGGCAGTGCCGACGCCGCCCGACGGGCCGCCGCCGACGGAATCGCCGCGCTGCGACGCGGTGGGGCCTTCCCCCATGCTGACAGCGCCCCCGTAAGTCAGAACCCAAAGAGTCAGAACCCAAAGGGCCAGACCCCGAAGGGCCAGACCCCGAAGAGCCAAGCCCCGAAGGGCCAGACCCGGAAGGACCTGACTCCGACAGTCCAGAAGGGACGCCGATGACCACCACCATGACCCCCGATGACACCGATGACGACCTTCGGTCTGCGTTTGCAGCGATCTCGGACGTGCCGACGGACCGGCTGCCGGCGTTGCACGCCCGCCTGGTCGCCGCTGCCGCCCGATCAGGGGACCTCGACGTCACCTACCGCACGCTGGACAGTCCGGCCGGGGTCCTGCTCCTGGCCGCGACCGAACGCGGTGTGGTCCGGGTCGCCTTCCCGGTAGAAGATCAGCAGGCGGTGCTGCAGACCCTGAGCGAGCGGATCAGTCCGCGGATCCTGCGCGCCCCGGCCCGGCTGGAACCGGCGACCCGTCAGCTGGGGGAGTACTTCGACGGCCGCCGACGTCGTTTCGACCTGGCTCTGGACCGGCGACTGTCCGCCGGTTTCCGCCGCCACGTGCTGACCGCACTCTCCGAGGTCGAGTTCGGAACGACCACCACCTACGCCGCGCTGGCCCGGCAGGTGGGTAGCCCGCGGGCCGTCCGCGCGGCGGGCAGCGCGTGTGCGACCAACCCGCTGCCGATCCTGGTGCCCTGCCACCGGGTCCTGCGCTCCGACGGTGGGCTCGGCGGGTACCTCGGCGGCGTCGAGGTCAAGCGCGCTCTGCTCGACCTGGAGGCTGCAGCCGCATAAGCGTGGGTTTTGCGAGCATGTCCGGGAGGCGATCACGGTCTGGGGGTAGGGTCGGGGTGCGTTTCCCGACCGCGGTCGGCAAGCGGCTGGTCTGGGGCCGGGTGACCGCGGTCGGCAAGGGGCGTGCGTTTCCCGACCACGGCCGGCAAGAGTCGGTCTGGGGTGGGGAAGGGCGTACGTTTTCCGGCCGTGGTCGGCAGTTCGTCACGCCCCTCGGCCGGGCCGCACCCCAGTCGTGTCGGGGCAGGGTCAGGGCACCAGCGCGACCTTGCCCGACCGCCCGGTATCGGCCAGCCGATACGCAGCGTCGGCCTCGGCCAACGCGAAGGTGTCAGAGACCACGACCTCGGGGTGGAGGTTCCACACCGGCAACCGGGCGACCAGTTCTCGCATGTGGGCCAGGCTGGTCACCCAGGAGCCGATGACGGTGATCGAGGGGTGGATCAGCGTCGGGCTCACCTGCGACACCCGCAGCCCGTTGCCCTCCCCGATCAGCACCACCCGTCCGCGGGCAGCGACCAGCTCGATCGCCGTCCCGCGTCCTGCTTCGCTGCCGGAGCAGTCGACCGCCACGTTCGCCCCGCCACCGACCGCGGCCCGCCCCGCCGCCACCTCGTCCGGGGCGAAGGCTGCGTCCACCGCCCCCAGCGAGACGGCCCGCTGCCGTCGTTCGGGACTCGGATCGACCCCCACCCGGGGAACCGCTCCGAGCTTGCCGCCCAGCAGCCCCGCCGCCAGGCCGACCGGTCCGAGTCCGACCACCGCCAACGCGTCCCGGCCGCTGACCTGGGCTCGCAGCAGACCCTCGTACGCCGTCCCGAAACCACAGGCCACGCACGCCCCGTCCAGGAAGGTGACGAAGTCGGGCAGCACGACACAGTCGCGCTCCTGCGCCAAGATCAGATCAGCGTGACCGCCGTCGCGTTGCCAGCCGTACGCCGCCCGCTGGGGTGCTTGGCAGCTGATCTGCTCGCCGCGGACACAGTCGTCACACTGCCCGCAGCCGCTGATGTGGTAGAGGCAGACCCGGTCACCGACGGCCAGCCGGACGGTGCCCGGGCCGAGCTCGACCACCTCACCGGCCGGTTCGTGTCCGGCGACGACGTCCTGGTACGTCTCGGCCGGGTCGCCCTGGACGTGCTCGCGGTAGATGGCGCGGATGTCGGAGCCGCAGATCGTCGATGCGCGCATGGCCACCAGCACCTGACCCGGCCCGGGCCGAGGATCGGGTATCTGCTCGATCCGAGTCTGGGAGTTGCCGGGAAGGTACACGCCGCGCATGCTCGGCTCGCTTTCGGTGAGGGCCACAGGTGGAAGGTAGGGACGGTCGGAATTCAGCGGGACGCCGGGGCCAGCCCGACGGTGGCGACGAGCTCGGCGCTCACGGCGGCGACCGCCTTACGGGCCGGAGCAAGATATTGCCGCGGGTCGTGAACGTCGGGCAGGTCGCGCAGCTGCTGCCGGATCGCCCGAGTGAGGGCCAGCGTGGTCACCGCTCCGAAGCAGACTACGGTGACCCCGGCCGTGACCGCCGGCGCCATCGCCGGCTGCGGCACCCCGGCCGCCGGGCGCCACACCAGCGGGACCGAGACGGCGCCGGCCAGCCGACGGATCCGCTCGACATCGACAGACTCGGACGCGGCGCGGGTGCCGTCGTTCGGACCGGGCCCGGCGCCGAGCACCAGGGCGTCGACGCCGCTCTGCGCCACGAAGTCCGCGGCCCGCTCGGGCTCGGTCGGTGCGTCGATCGCGGGCCGATCCACCGGCTCGTTGTCGGCGGGAGGGAGTTCACCCTGCACGAGTAAGCCGTGTCGATGACCCCACCGCACGCCCTCGGCGAGGACACCGACCCCCTCGCCTTCGGGCCGGTCACCCGCGTCCACCTGCACCGAGCTGAACCCGTATTCGGCCGCCCGGTGCAGCAGGCCGTCAGCGGTGGCACGGTCCAGGTGCAGCCCGACGTCGACCAGGCTGGTCCGGGCCAGCGCGCCCAAGGCCGCCGCTAACGCCCCCGGATCGCCGAGGTGGAACGTCGCCGTGGCCTGGCTGACCTGCAAGATCACCGGCAGTCCGGCCTGCTCGGCACCCAGCAGCACCCCCTCAGCCTGTTCGAGGGTGCTCACGTCGACCGCAGCCACGCCGGTACCCCGGGCGTACGCGGTGCCGACGAGCGAGGCGGCGGACACCAGCGCCATCGCGACCCTTCCCCTCATGTCTGTCCACAGTCCCAACCCGCAGCCGTGGGACCGTCGACGACTCAGTCGACTCTCACCAAGAACTTCACGATAGGACCCGCACTACCCTGGCCCGGTGACGAGGTCCGACCTGACGCCGCCGCGACTGCGGGTGCGGACCGTCGAGGTTCCCGATCCGGGACCGCTGCCCGCGGTACTGCCGGCGGCCGACGGCCTGGCCTGGATCCGCGAGGGCGACGGTCTGATCGGCTGGGGTGAGGTAGTCCGGCACAAGGCGGCCCGTCCCGACGAGGCCGACCCATGGTGGTCGGAGCTGGTCGCCGACGCCGACGTGCACACCGAACTGTCCGGCACTCCGGCCGGGTCCGGGCTGGTCGCGTTCGGCAGCTTCGTCTTCGACCCCGGCAATACCGACCAGACCTCCGGGTTGGTCGTGCCGCAGACCGTGCTCGGCCGCCGGGACGGCCGAGCATGGCTGACTCAGATCGGTCTGACCGACCACCAGAGTCGGCCTGGGCGGATCGCTGGTCCGGCCCCCCGGCGCCCGCAAGACGTCCGCTTCACCGACGGCGGTTTGAGTGCAGAGCAGTGGCGGGGGGCGGTGTCAGCCGCGATCGACCAGATCGTGGCGGGGCGAATGGACAAGGTGGTGCTCGCGCGCGACATCCTCGCCACCGCGACCGACGACCTCGACCCGCGCTGGCTGGTGACCGAGCTGGCCGGAGCGTACCGGCGGTGTTGGACCTACCTGGTCGACGGCCTGGTCGGGTCGACCCCGGAGATGCTGATTCGGGTGCAAGCCGGCCTGGCCACCTCCCGGGTACTGGCCGGAACCATCCGGCGGACCGGGAATGACGGGGCGGACCTGTCCTTGGGAGCGGCGCTGGCCCGCTCCGGCAAAGATCTGCAGGAGCACGAGTACGCCGTCGCCTCCGTCGCGGGGGCGCTGGCCCCGTACTGCTCGGGCATGCACGTGCCGGAATCCCCGTTCGTGTTGGAGCTGCCGAACCTGTTGCACCTGGCCAGCGACGTCACCGGCGCGGTAGGCCCTGGGGTCTCCTCGCTGGCCCTGGCTGCGGCTCTGCACCCCAGCGCCGCGGTCTGCGGCACCCCGACCGACCGAGCCCGGACGCTGATCGCCGAACTGGAGCACCTGGACCGCGGCCGCTACGCCGGACCGGTCGGCTGGACCGATGCGGCGGGAGACGGGGAGTGGGGGATCGCGCTGCGCTGCGGTCAGCTCGACGAGACCGACCCGCGCCGGATCCGGCTGTTCGCCGGCTGCGGGATCGTCGCCGGTTCCGACCCCGACGCCGAGTACGCCGAGGCCGGCGCCAAGCTCGAACCGATGATCTCCGCCTTGGGGGGTGCGGACGGCGTTATTGGGGAAGATCCTGCCCGCCAGCCGCGCAGGATCTTCCCCAATGATCTTCCCGGCCAGTGATTCCCCGGTGCGGACCGTCGTGGTGGTGCTGGCCGGCGGTCAGTCACGCCGCTTCGGCGCCGACAAGCTCGACCACAGTCTGGACGGGGCGTCTCTGCTGAACCGGACCCTCGCCGGCGTCCCGGCCGACCTACCCGTCCTGGTCGTCGGGCCGCCGCGACCCAGCACCCGTCGGGTCACCTTCGTCCGCGAGAACCCGCCCGGTGGCGGTCCGGGGGCGGCTCTGATCTGTGGGCTCGAGGCGGCGCTCGACGGCGGCTTCACCCACGTGGTCACGCTGCCCGGCGACGCACCGGACGCCGGCCGGGCGGTACCGGTCCTGCTGTCCGGGCTCGAGTCGGATCCGCAGCCGAGGTGCGCCGTCGGGGTGGACGTCGAGGGTCGCGAACAGGTCCTGCAGCTGGCGCTCGGGGTACCGGCGGCGCGTGCCCTGCTCGCGGCAGCCGGGTCGCGGTCCGGCCGGGGAGCCTCGGTTCGCCGACTGCTCGGTGCCCTTGATCCGCCACCGGTACGGGTGCCGCTCGCCCCGGCTGACACCTTCGACATCGACACTCCGGAGCAGGCCGCGACCTGGGTTGCCGGCCGCGTACGGGATTGTTGAGCGAGGCTGGCGGCGGGTTGGCCACTTGTGCGCGGCCGATGTCGAGACCGCCCCTCCGGCGTCGACGTCTTGGGTGTCAGCGCCATCCGGTCGACGTCAGAAAGGTGTGCACCATGAAGTTCGTCATCCTCATCCACTCCAACCCGCAGCCGTGGGGACACCCCACCGGCGACTACGTGGCCGAGCACCAGGCGCTGCCGGAAGGCCAACGCCAGCAGCTAACGGCTGAGTTCGAGGCCCTGCTCACCCAGTTGCACGCCGACGGCGAATTGCTCGGGGGCGAGGCCCTGGGAGACCCGGCGACGTCGCGCCTGTACCGCTGGCACGCCGGCAAGCCGATCGCCACCGACGGCCCGTACGCGGAGTCCAAGGAGCAGTTTGCCGGCTACTTCCTGATCGATGTCGCCAGTCCCGAACGGGCCGAGCAGATCGCGGCCGCCTTCGCCAGCCCCGGCGACACGATCGAGCTGCGTCCCACAATGCGAGTCGGCAGCGACGACCGGTGACCGCAGATCGCCACGAGGACGTGTGGCGTGCCGAGACACCTCACGTCCTGGCGGCACTACTGCGCCGCAGCAGCGACTTCGAGACCTGTGAGGACGCCGTTCAGGAGGCCCTGCTCGCCGCCGCGATCCAGTGGCCGCTCGAGGGGGTGCCGGACCATCCGCGCGGCTGGCTGATCCGGGTGGCCGCCCGCCGGCTGATCGACCATCAACGCAACCAGACCGCTCGCACCCGGCGGGAGCTGGAGGCCCTGACCCGAGAACCCGGCGACTGCCGCTTCGCCGCCTCGGCCGCGAGCGCGGCCCTTGCTCCCCAGGATGACGACATCGCGCAGATGTTGCTCCTGTGTGCCCATCCTGCCCTCAGCGACGCCTCCCGGGTTGCCCTCACCCTGCGCGCCGTCGCCGGCCTGACCACGGCTCAGATCGCGGCCGGGTTTTTGGTTCCCGAGGCCACGATGGCGCAGCGCATCAGTCGGTCGAAAGCGACCCTGCGGTCGGCCGGTGCCCGGTTCGCGCCACCGACCCGGAACGACCTACCGGAACACCTGCATGCCGTCCGTCACGTGCTCTACCTCGTCTTCAACGAGGGGTACATCACCTCCGGCGGCGCGGCCTTGACCGACGGCAACCTCGCCCAGGAGGCCATTCGACTCGCCGAGCGGCTGCGTCGGGTCGTCCCGCACGACACCGAGACCACCGGCTTGTTGGCCTTGATGCTGCTGACCTACGCCCGTACACCCGCTCGCACCGATGCCCGCTCCGATTTGGTCCCGCTCGCCGAACAGGATCGACGTCGTTGGGATCACGTGCTGATCGAACGCGGCGTCTCCTTGATCGAGCAGGCACTTCCGACCGGGCCGGTCGGTCCGTTCCAACTTCAGGCGGCGATCGCCGCGGTCCACGGTGAAGCCGCGACCGCCGAGGACACCGACTGGCTGCAGATCACGATGCTCTACCGGATGCTGGAGCGCGTGGCCCCGGCGCCCACGGTGAGCCTCAACCTCGCCATCGCCGTCGGGATGGCGCACGGGCCGCCTGCCGGGCTGGACGCTTTGGAGCCGCTGCTCGAGCGGACCGGCCAGCGACCCAACCACCGGGTCTACGCGGCGTACGCGCACCTCCTCGAGCGGGCCGGTGACGCCGCTGCTGCCGCCGCCGCCTTTCGACTGGCCGCCCAGCTCACCGCCAGCCTGCCCGAACAGCGATACCTCAACCGGAAGGCCGAGCAGCTTGGTCCGCGGCGGTCCACCCAGGCTCGTAGTCGGCCCGTAAGGCGGTTGTCCCGGTGCCCGGAAGCATCGGTCGTGATGACGACCCCGGCCGTCAGTGTCGAGGACGCCGACTCGGTTTCGATCTTCGGTGGTGACCTGCCCACCTAAGGAGTGCGACATGACGATTGCCCCGTTCCGGATCGAGGTTCCCGACCGGGACCTCGCCGACCTGACCGACCGACTGTACCGGGTGCGATGGGCACCCGAACCTCGGGGAAGCGGGCGAGGATACGGCGTCTCTCGGGCGAGCGTCGAGCTGCTGGTCGCATACTGGCGCGAGGGATACGACTGGCGGGCTTGGGAAGCGCGACTCAACGCCCATCCTCAGTTCCGCACCCTGATCGACGGGACGGCAGTGCACTTCCTGCACGTACGCTCCGCCGATAAGGGTGCGCTCCCGCTGATCCTCAGCCACGGCTGGCCGGGGTCGGTGGCGGAATTCCTCGACATCGTGGGACCTTTGACCAATCCGCGGGCGCACGGGCTGGGCCCCGGCCCGGCGTTCGATCTGATCATTCCCTCGCTGCCCGGTTGCGGCTGGTCGGGACCGACCCCGGACACGGGTTGGGGACCGCGCCGGATCGCCGCGGCCTGGTTGAGCCTGATCCGCCGCCTCGGCTACCGCCGCTTCGGAGCGGTCGGCAACGACTGGGGTTCCTTCGTGTCACTGGAGCTCGCCCGGCTCGCTCCGCCCGAGTTGGTGGGAGTGCACGTGACCCAGCTCGACGGGCTACCCGACGGAGAGGTGGTTCATTACCCGCCGACCAACGACGACGGCGTACCGGCCGGCCTCAGCGCCGCCGACGGTGCGGCGCTGGCGGGACTTCGCTACTTCCAGCAGTCGCTGGGTGCCTACCATCACGTCCACGCCCAGCAGCCGCAGACCATCGCGCACGCCCTGACTGATTCCCCGGTGGGACTCCTGGCGTGGGCCAGCCAGTGCATGGGCGGCCTGGACCCGGACGCGGTGTTGACCCACGTGTCGATTCAGTGGCTGACCGCCACGGCCGGCTCGGCTCTGCGCATCTACGCCGACCATCAGCGCGAGCAGTCCCGGGCAGGGCGTACGCAGGTGCCGCTCGGGCTGGCCAGCTTCGCCCACGACGCGCGACCGATGGCGGCCCTGGTCGACCGTGACCACGCCGACCTGCGCTCATGGCACAGCTACGACGTCGGCGGTCATTACGCCGCCCGCCAAGCACCGCGGGTACTCGTGCAAGACATCCGCGGCTTCTTCGCCGAAGTGACCTGAACCGACCCTGCCGGCGGGCGAGCCACTTTGCCTAAAGGATGACGGTTTTGAGGAACGCAGCGCGGCTCGTGGCCTGCTGCCCGGCCGGCCTCACGAAGTGGCCGGCCTCACGAAGTGGCATCGGCGAACGGCGGCCGTGCGTCTCGGGCGGTGCTGACCCGGCCGGCCAGCCGCCAGGCCCGAGCCACGACGTCGGCGTCCTCATCGGTGACCAGGTTTCCCATCACCCGCAGGGCCAGTGTCATCAGCACCTCCGAGCGCATCCCGAGCGGACCCAGCCGGGCCAGCAGACCGGGAACAGTGATCAAACCGGCAAGTCGGCGGGCGACACTGAAAGCACTGCCGTAGTGGGCCCGCAGCAGTTCGGGCCAGGCCCGGGTCAGGTCGTGGTCCTCGGTCAGCAGATCGGCCAGCAGCCGCCCGCCCTCCAGGCCGTAGTCGATCCCCTCACCGTTCAGCGGGTTCACGCACGCTGCCGCGTCGCCGACCAGCGCCCAGTTGCGGCCCGCCACCCCGGAGACCGCACCGCCCATCGGCAGCAGGGCCGAAGAGGGAGCCCGGAGGTCGGTGCCCAGAGCGAACGCCTCGCGCTGCTGCCCGGCGTAGTAGTGCAGCAGCGGTTTGAGCGAGACGTGGGCCGGGCGCTTGGCCGTGGCCAGCGTGCCCACGCCGACGTTCACCGCGCCTGCGCCGAGCGGGAAGATCCAGCCGTAACCCGACAGCAACTCACCCCCCTCCCCGCGCAACTCCAGGTGGGAGGAGATCCAGTCGTCGTCGCGGTCGGTGTCGGTGTAACTGCGGGCGGCCACCCCGTACACCGTGTTCCGATGCCACCGCCGGCCCAGCAGCCGGCCCAGCGGGGATCGGACCCCGTCGGCCACCACCAGCGCGCGGCAGCGCACCTCGCGGCGCCCGGAGTCGGTGTCGAAGACGACCGCGTCGACCCGCTCCCCGGCGCGGACGACGTCCACCGCCCGGGACCCGAGCAGCATCGCCGCACCGGAGCCTTCCGCGGCCCGCCGGATCCGGTCGTCCAACTCGGCCCGCGGCACCGCCGAGCCGTACCGGGGCAGTGACCCACCTGGCCAGGGCAGCTCCAGCACCTGGCCGAAGCCGTGTGCCCGCAGGCCGGTGTTGGTCACGTGGGCGCGCGTCCACTCGCCCAGGCCCAGGCGGTCCAGTTCAGCTACGGCCCGGGGGGTCAGACCGTCGCCGCAAGCCTTGTCCCGCGGAAACCGGGCGGCGTCGGCCACGGTCACCTCTAACCCGGCCCGAGCTGCCCACGCCGCCGCGGCCGATCCGGCCGGGCCCGCCCCGACCACCAAGACGTCGGTAGCCCCCGCTTGACCGCTCACCGCCGCATCGCCACGCCCGCGAGTCTGCCAGCGTCCTGGGAAGGGATCGCCGAGCAGTGATCAGGATTTACGTGCTGTCCGGCTTGCCAAAATCACCTCGTTTGCCCTGGTCGTGGTGAGTTTGGTGGTCTGGCGGGGCGTCGTAGAGTAATCGTCGGACTTAGTGAAGAATTTCACGAGCAGGAGGAGCGATGACCGTCTGCGCCACGGAGGCGGGGTCGATGCAGCGGCGCCTGAGCGGGTTGGACCGGTGGTGGCGATGAGCGGATACCTGGGGATCGTGATCGTGCTGGTGATCGCCGCCGGCTTCGTCTCGCTGACCGTGATCACCAGCCTGCTGGTCGGACCGGGCCGTTACAACCGGGCCAAGTACGACTCCTACGAGTGCGGGATCGAGCCCACCCCACAGCCGGTCGGCGGCGGTCGCTTCCCCGTGAAGTACTACATCACCGCCATGCTCTTCATCGTCTTCGACATCGAGATCGTCTTCCTCTACCCGTGGGCGGTCAGCTTCGATCTGATGGGGACGTTCGCGCTGGTGGAGATGGTGCTGTTCATCGTCACGGTGTTCGTGGCCTACGTGTACGTGTTGCGCCGGGGAGGCCTGGAATGGGACTGAGGCATGGGATGGCACCGAAGCCGGGAACAGCACCACCGATAACGATCGGTGACCCGGGGCAACCGCACGGGACGACGGAGGCGAAGACGACGACATGGGTGTAGAAGAGCAACTGCCGACCGGGGTGCTCCTGACCACGGTGGAGAACATTTTCGGGTACATGCGTAGCGCCTCGTTCTGGCCGGCGACGTTCGGGCTGGCCTGCTGCGCGATCGAGATGATGACCTACGGGGCCCCGCGCTACGACTCCGGCCGCTGGGGTCAGGAGGTGTTCCGCGCTTCCCCTCGGCAGGCCGACCTGATGATCGTCGCCGGCCGGGTGAGTCAGAAGATGGCACCCGTGCTGCGCCAGATCTACGACCAGATGCCTAACCCCAAGTGGGTGCTGGCCATGGGGGTCTGCGCCAGCACCGGTGGCATGTTCAACAACTACGCGATCGTGCAGGGCGTGGACCACGTCGTCCCGGTGGACATGTATCTGCCCGGCTGCCCGCCGCGCCCGGAGATGTTGATCGACGCCATGTTCAAGCTACGCGACAAGGTCCGGCACACGCCCATCGGCTACCACGCGACCGTGGCCGCCCAGGAGGCCGAACAGGCGGCCCTGGCGGCACCGGCCAGCAGTGAATTGAAGGGGTTGCTCCGGTGAGTGCGAAGTCCGAGGGCGCTGGCGGCGGCGATGCACCCGGGGCGGCGGATGCCGAGCAGGCGCGGGCCGAGTCTGACCACGCCGCAGCCGCACCGGTGAGCGGGGAATCCGACGCCGAGGCACCGGTCAAGGGGGCCACGGCCGAGGGTGAGTCCGAGCCGGATCCGGGCCGGCGGGCGGACACCCTCACCGGGGCGTCCGCGGCGGTCAGCACCACCCAGACCGAGGCCGGCGAGGACCGGGCCGAGGTCGAGCACGTCCGCGCCGGCGAGGCCCGCGCTGCCGGTTCCGAACCTGGGGCGGAGGTGATCGAGGTCCGGCACGGCATGTTCGGGGTGAAGGGCACCGGCGACACCTCCGGCTACGGCGGACTGGCCAAGACGATCGAATTCCCCGGGCCGGCGCAGCAGCCGTTCGGGGGTTGGTGGGATTCGGTCTACGACCGGATCGGGGAGTTGCTGCCGAACTTCGGCGACGTGATCACCAAGGTCGTGATCCACCGGGGTGAGATCACCTTCCACGTCGCCCGGCAGCACCTGCCGGCCCTGGCCGCGCACCTGCGCGACGACGCCCACCTGCGTTTCGAGTTCTGCAGCAGCGTGTCCGGGGTGCATTACCCGGCCGATGTGGACCGCGAGCTGCACGCGGTCTATCACCTGCAGTCGATGACCTACAACCGGCGGATCCGGCTGGAGGTCAGCGTGCCCGACGCCGACCCGCGGATCCCCTCGGTGGTGGCGACCTACCCGACCGCGGACTGGCAGGAGCGGGAGGCGTACGACATGTTCGGGATCGTCTTCGACGGCCATCCCGCGCTGACCCGGATCCTGATGCCCGACGACTGGCCGGGTCACCCGCAACGCAAGGACTATCCCCTCGGCGGGATCGACGTCGAGTACCACGGCGCGACCATCCCGCCGCCGGACCAGCGCAGGAGTTACAACTGATGTCGACAGCTCTCAACACCGGACCGTTCGCCGAAGGCAAGGCCACCGTCGATCCGGAGGCGCCGGCCGACCCGTACGGCATCGCCGCCGACGCCGCGCAGGGGCAGGTGTACACCGTCACCGGCCAGGACTGGGACAGCCTGGTTTCCGACCAGGCCGAACGCGGCGACGAGCGGATCGTGGTCAACATGGGTCCGCAGCACCCCTCGACCCACGGCGTCCTCCGGTTGATCTTGGAGATGGAGGGTGAGTCGGTGACCGAGGCCCGGTGCGGCATCGGCTACCTGCACACCGGGATCGAAAAAAACATGGAGTTCCGCCCCTGGACCCAGGGCGTGACCTTCTGCACCCGGATGGACTACCTGTCCCCGTTCAGCCAGGAGGCCAGCTACTGCCTGGGGGTGGAGCGGCTGTTGGACATCGAGGCGCAGATTCCTGAACGCGCCAACATCATCCGGGTGCTGATGCTGGAGCTGAACCGGCTCTCCTCGCACTTCGTCTGCATCGCCACCGGGGGGATGGAGATCGGGGCGCTGACGGTGATGACCATCGGCTTCCGCGAGCGGGAGGTGGTGCTCGACGTCTTCGAGGCGATCACCGGGCTGCGGATGAACCACGCCTACATCCGCCCGGGCGGGGTCGCCCAGGACCTGCCGCCGGGCGGCCTGGACAAGGTCCGGGAGATGGTCGCGTGGATGCGCCGGCACCTGCCCGAATACGCCGAGCTCTGCAACGAGAACCCGATCTTCAAGGGCCGGCTGTCCGGGGTCGGTCAGCTCGACCTGGCCGGCTGCCTGGCGCTGGGTATCACCGGACCGACGCTGCGCTCCACCGGCTACGACTGGGACCTGCGCAAGAAGCAGCCCTACTGCGGCTACGAAACCTACGACTTCGACGTCCAGACCTGGGACACCCCGGACGCGTACGGCCGCTTCCGGATCCGGGTGAACGAGATGTGGGAGAGCCTGAAGATCATCGAGCAGTGCGTGGAGCGGCTGGAGCGCACCGAAGGCCAGCCGGTGATGGTGGCCGACACCAAGATCGCCTGGCCGGCTCAGCTGTCGGTCGGCAGCGACGGAATGGGCAACTCCAACGAACACATCCGGCACATCATGGGCCAGTCGATGGAGGCGCTGATCCACCACTTCAAACTCGTCACCGAGGGCTTCCGGGTGCCGCCGGGGCAGGCGTACGTGCCGGTGGAGAGCCCGCGCGGCGAACTCGGCGCGCACGTGGTCTCCGACGGCGGGACCAAGCCGTTCCGGGCGCACTTCCGCGACCCGAGTTTCGTCAATCTGCAGGCCATGCCGGCGCTGTGCGAGGGCGCGATGGTCTCAGACGTGGTCGTCGCCGTGGCCTCGCTCGACCCGGTGATGGGGGGCGTCGACCGGTGATATGTTGCGTCTGCTCGTCGGGCGCTCTCGGGCATCGAGATGCCCCGGCCCGCCCTCCTCGCTGCACTTCGCTAGCGCTTCGTTGCGCTCGAAACGCCCGACCCACCCGGCCGGGGCATCTCGACACCCAGAAGCGCCCGACCGTCACCTGCTGGTCAGCGATCGATCCCCCCGTCGGGCGGACTTGGCCGGTGCTCCGACCCGGACTGGGGTGCGGTGTGGCTGAGTTGATCGAGCCGCGACCGAGCCAGGGGCACGCGGGTGGTGACGTGGCCAGCGAGGAGCTGGTGGGGCACGCGGAGATGCGGACGCATTTCGACGAGCCGAGTTTGGATTACGCCGACGCGCCGAGCGCGATCACGCCGACGGTCCGGGCGGAGCTGACCCAGATCGCGGCCCGCTATCCGCAGGCCCGTTCGGCGCTGCTGCCGATGCTGCACCTGGTGCAGAGCGTGGAGGGGCGGGTGACGCCGGCGGGAATCGAGGTCTGCGCGGAGATCCTGGAGCTGTCCACCGCCGACGTCAGCGGCGTGGCCACCTTCTACACGATGTACAAGCGCCGCCCGATGGGGCGCTACCACGTCGGCGTCTGCACCACCTCGCTGTGCGCGATCCTGGGCGGCGACGAGGTGTACGCCCGGTTGCAGGAGCACCTGGGGATCGGCAACGACGAGACCACCGACGACGGCATGATCACCCTGGAGCATCTGGAGTGCAACGCCGCCTGCGACACGGCGCCGGTGATGATGGTCAACTGGGAGTTCTTCGACAACACCACCCCGCAGCGCGCCTGCGCCGTGGTCGACGCCCTCCGGGCCGGCGACGAGGTGCTCCCCAGCCGCGGCGCGCGGGTAGGCACCTGGCGCCAGGCCGAACGGGTGCTGGCCGGCTTTCCCGACGGCCGGGCCGACGAGGGACCGACCTCGAGCCTGGCGTCCCAGCTCGGCCTGCGGGTGGCGGCCGAGCACGGCTGGTCCGCCCCCGACCCCGACGACGTGCCCGCCCCCGAGGAGGAGGAATCCGCATGACCGACCCGCTGACCCCGGTACTGACCGCCAACTGGGCCGACGAACGGGCCTGGAAGCTGGTCAACTACCAACGCCGCGGCGGCTACGACGCCCTGCGGACCGCGCTGCAGCTGGAGCCGGCCGACGTGGTGGCCATGGTCAAGGACTCCGGGCTGCGGGGCCGGGGCGGGGCGGGCTTCCCGACCGGGATGAAGTGGTCCTTCATCCCCAAGGACAACCCGAATCCGACCTACCTGGTGGTCAACGCCGACGAGTCCGAGCCCGGCACCTGCAAAGACGTCCCGCTGATGCTGGCCTCGCCGCACACCCTGGTCGAAGGCGTGATCATCTCCGCCTACGCCATCAAGGCGTCGGTGGCCTTCATCTACGTCCGCGGTGAGGTGCTGCACGTGGTCCGGCGGCTGCAGCAGGCCGTCCGCGAGGCGTACTCCGCCGGCTACGTCGGCCGCAACGTCCTCGGCACCGGATACGACCTGGAGATCATCGTGCACGCCGGCGCGGGGGCCTACATCTGCGGCGAGGAGACCGCGCTGCTGGACTCCTTGGAGGGCCGCCGGGGCCAGCCGCGGCTGCGGCCGCCCTTCCCTGCGGTGGCCGGGCTGTACGCCAGTCCGACGGTGATCAACAACGTCGAGACCATCGCCTCGGTGCCGTGCATCTTGGCCAACGGGGCGGACTGGTTCGCCTCGATGGGCACCGAGAAGTCGAAGGGGATGACCATCTATTCGGTCTCGGGTCACGTCACCCGGCCCGGCCAGTTCGAGGCCCCGCTGGGGATCACGCTGCGCGAGGTGTTGAATCTGGCCGGCGGGATGCGGTCCGGGCACGAGCTGAAGTTCTGGACCCCCGGCGGGTCGTCGACGCCGATCTTGACCGCGGAGCATCTGGACGTGCCGCTGGACTACGAGGGCGTGACCGCCAGCAAGTCGATGCTCGGGACCAAGGCGCTGCAGTGCTTCGACGACACCACCTCGGTGGTCCGGACGGTGCTGCGCTGGACGGAGTTTTACAAGCACGAGTCGTGCGGCAAGTGCACGCCGTGCCGCGAGGGCACCTGGTGGCTGGTGCAGATCCTGCACCGGCTCGAGGCCGGCCAGGGCGAGCAGGGCGACATCGAGAAGCTACTGGACCTGTGCGAGAACATCCTCGGCCGTTCCTTCTGTGCCCTCGGCGACGGCGCGACCTCGCCGATCTCGTCGGCGATCCAGTACTTCCGCGAGGAGTTCGAGGCCGGCATGCACACCCCGGCCTGGGAACTGTTCCCGTACGAGCGCAGCACCGTCTTCGCCCGCGAAGCGGTCGGAGCCTCGGTATGAGCGCCAAGTTGTCAGCGGCTGTGGTCGCCAGAGCGACCACCGGCGCTGACAAGTCGGAGGAGTTGGATCTGGTTACGCTCAGCATCGACGACGTCGAGGTGTCGGTACCCAAGGGCACCTTGGTGATCCGGGCCGCGGAGCTGATCGGCGTGGCCATCCCGCGGTTCTGCGACCACCCGCTGCTGGACCCGGTCGGGGCCTGCCGGCAGTGCATGGTTGAGGTGCCGGACGCGGGAAACGGCCGGGCGATGCCCAAACCGCAGGCCTCCTGCACCCTCGAGGTGGCGCCGGGGATGGTGGTGAAGACGCAGCTCACCTCGCCGGTCGCGGACAAGGCTCAGCACGGCAACATGGAGTTTCTGCTGATCAACCACCCGCTGGACTGTCCGATCTGCGACAAGGGAGGGGAGTGCCCGCTGCAGAACCAGGCGATGAGCAACGGCTACGGCGAGAGCCGCTTCACCGACGCCAAGCGGACCTACCCCAAGCCGGTGGCGATCTCGGCCAACGTGCTGCTCGACCGGGAACGGTGCGTGCTGTGCGCCCGCTGCACCCGGTTCTCCGAGCAGGTGGCCGGCGACCCGTTCATCGCCTTGATCGAACGCGGCGCGCTGCAGCAGGTCGGGATCTACGAGCGCGAGCCGTTCCAGTCCTACTTCTCCGGCAACACCATCCAGATTTGCCCGGTCGGCGCGCTGACCAGCGCCGCCTACCGGTTCCGCGCGCGGCCCTTCGACCTGGTGTCCACGCCCTCGGTGGCCGAGCACGACGCGTGCGGCTCCGCGATCCGGGTGGACCACCGGCGCGGCACGGTGATGCGCCGCCTCGCCGGCGACGACCCCGAGGTGAACGAGGAGTGGATCACCGACAAGGACCGCTTCGCCTTCGCCTACGGCCGGGCCACCGACCGGCTGACCCGGCCGCTGATCCGCGAGGACGGGGTGCTGCGGCCCGCCTCCTGGCCGGAGGCGATCAACGCCGCGGTCGACGGTCTGCGCGCCGCCGGAGCGGTGGGTACGGCGGCAGCGGGGCGAGCCGACACGGCGCTGCTGAGCAGTCGGATCGGCGTCCTCACCGGCGGCCGGCTGCCGATCGAGGACGCGTACGCCTACGCCAAGTTCGCCCGGGTCTGCCTGGGCACCAACCACATCGACTTCCGGGCCCGGCCGCATACCGCGGAGGAGGCCGACTTCCTGGCCGCCGACGTGGCCGGGGCCGGCCGGGGCGTCACCTACGCCGAACTGGAACAGGCTTCGTCGGTCCTGCTGGTCGGCCTGGAGCCCGAGGAGGAGGCCGGCGCGATCTTCCTGCGACTGCGCAAGGCCTTCCGCAAACGTGGCCTGGCTTCGTGGACGCTGGCCCCCTTCCTCAGCCGGGGTGCGGTCAAGGCCGGGACGACCCTGGTGCCGACGGTCCCCGGGGCGGAAGCGGCCTGGCTGGACGCGTGGACGCCCGGGGCGGACGTGCCGCTCGACGAGCACACGGTGATCCTGGTCGGCGAGCGGGCGGCGCTGGCCTCCGGCACCCTCAGCGCGGTCGGCCGGCTGGCCGGGCGGACCGGCGCGCGGGTGGCCTGGGTGCCGCGTCGCGCCGGTGACCGCGGCGCGGTCGAGGCCGGTTGTCTGCCGAACCTGCTCCCCGGTGGACGTCCGGTGACCGACCCCGCCGCCCGGGTCGACGCGGCCACGGTCTGGGAAACCGGGTCGCTGCCCGGTCTGCCCGGCCGCGACGCCGACGAGATGCTGACCGCCGCCGCCGACGGCGAGCTGGACGCGTTGGTGGTCGGCGGAATCGACCCGGACGACTTCGCCGACCCGCAGCTGGTCCGCGAGGGGCTGGAACGGGCCGGTTTCGTGGTCAGTCTGGAGATCCGGGCTTCGGCGGTCACCGAACGGGCCGACGTGGTGTTCCCGGTGTCCCTGGTCAGCGAACGGGCCGGCACCTTCGTCAACTGGGAGGGCCGCCGCCGCCCGTTCCCCGCGGTGCTCAACGCGCCGAACGCGATGTCGGACCTTCGGGTGCTGGCCGCGCTGGCCGACGGCCTGGACGCACCGCTCGGCTTCCGTAGCCCCGCGCAGGCGCTGGCCGAGCTGGACGAGTTCGGACCCTGGGAAGGCCGGCGCGGGCCGTCGTCCGGTCTCGGGGCGGGCCGGCCGGCACAGCCCGGCGGGCCTGGGGCGGAGCGTGAACTGGTGCTGGCCAGTTGGCGGCTGGGGTTGGACGAGGCTCGGGCCCTGGACGGCGAGCCGTTCCTGCTCGCCACCGCCAAGGAACCGGTGGCCCGGGTCAGTCCGGCCACCGCGGCCGGCTTCGGCCCGGCCGAACAGCTGAATTCGTCTTCGGTCGTCGTCTCCACCGACCGCGGTTCGGTCGAGTTGCCGCTGACCGTCGAGCCCACGATGATCGACGGCGTGATCTGGCTGCCGACCCGCGCGCCCGGCCGCGCCGTCGGCCCGCACCTTGCCGTCGTCGCCGGCGACCTGGTCCGGGTCCGCGCACGACCCGCCGGGCCGAGTTCGACGTCGGAGAAGGAGTCTGCATGACCCCGCTGGATCTGACCGCCTTCTTCAACGACCGCTGGTGGGTCGTGGTCATCAAGGCCCTGTTCGCCTTCGTGGTGCTGATGGTGCTGACCCTGTTCACCATCGTGTTCGAACGCAAGGTCGTGGGCTTGATGCAGCACCGCAAGGGCCCGACCATGAACGGCCCGTTCGGCTCCCTGCAGTCGTTGGCCGACGGCATGAAGCTGATGTTCAAGGAGGACTTCACCCCCAAGGCGGCCGAGCGGGTGGTCTACACCCTGGCCCCCTTCGTCTCCGCCATCCCGGCGGTGACCGCGTTCGCGGTGATCCCGATCGCCGGCGAGGTCCGGATCCCGTTCACCGACATCACCACCCCGCTGCAGGTCACCGACCTGCCGGTGTCGGTGCTGTTCATCGTGGCCATCGCCTCGGTCGGGGTGTACGGGATCGTGCTCGCCGGCTGGTCGTCGGGCTCCACCTACGCCCTGCTCGGTGCCCTGCGCTCCAGCGCCCAGGTGATCAGCTACGAGGTGGCGATGGGCCTGGCCCTGGTGGCGGTGTTCTTGTACGCCGGCTCGCTGTCCACCTCCGAGATCGTCGCCCAGCAGGCCGTGCCGGTCACCCTGCCCATCCTCGGCTACCAGATCCCGATGTGGTTCGCCGTCCAGCTGGCACCGTCGTTCGTGATCTATCTGATCTCGATGGTCGGGGAGACCAACCGGGCCCCGTTCGACCTGCCCGAGGCCGAGGGCGAACTGGTCGGCGGCTTCCACACCGAGTACACCTCGATGCGCTTCGCCATGTTCTTCATGGCCGAGTACATGAACATGATCACCGTCTCCGCCTTGGCCGCCACGCTGTTCCTCGGCGGCTGGCACGCCCCGCTGCCGTTCAACCTGATTCCGGGCGCCGACGCAGGCTATCTGGGCATCGTCTGGTTCGTGCTGAAGGTGGTGATCATGCTGTTCGGGTTCGTCTGGCTCCGCGGTACGCTGCCGCGGATGCGCTACGACCAGTTCATGCGGTTCGGCTGGAAGTGGCTGATCCCGATCTCGCTGATCTGGATCGTGCTGGTCGCGGTGCTGCGGACGGGCCGGGCGCAGGGTTGGTTCTCCGGCACCGGCTTCGTGGTTGCGGTGGTGATCGCGTTCGTGGTGGTGCTCGGGTTGACCTTCATCGGCGGCAAGGCCGAACCGGTGGACGACGCGCGCACCGAGGACGAGTTCGACGCCTTCGCCGGCGGCTTCCCGGTCCCGCCGCAGGGCGACCAGGTGCTGCCGGAGTTCGCCGGCGTCCTCGCCGCCGACCAGACCGAGTCCGAGACTGCGCCGCGCCGCGCCGCTCCGGACGGGACCGGTCAGGACTGGACCGACCAGGACAGGGCCGATCAGGACAGGGCCGATCAGGACAGGACCGGTCAGGATAGGGCGAGCGGGGCCGGTCCCGCCTCCTCGCCCGAGACGACTTCGGAAGGAGCCTGAGCAGTCATGGGTTGGTTTGATCCTGTCGCCGGTTTCGGCGTGACGTTCAAGACGATGTTCCGGCGGACGTTCACCGAGGAGTACCCGAACGCGCCCAAAGTGACCGCCCCGCGCTTCCACGGCCGCCACCAGCTCAACCGCTGGCCCGACGGGCTGGAAAAGTGCGTCGGCTGCGAACTGTGCGCCTGGGCCTGCCCGGCCGACGCCATCTACGTCGAGGGCGCCCAGAACACCGACGAGGAGCGATTCTCCCCCGGTGAGCGTTACGGCCGGGTCTACCAGATCAACTATCTGCGCTGCATCCTGTGCGGGCTGTGCATCGAAGCCTGCCCGACCCGGGCGCTGACCATGACGAATGAGTTCGAGCTGGCCGACGATGACCGGCAGCGGCTGATTTACGACAAGGACGACCTGCTCGGGCCGCTGCTGCCCGGGATGGAGGAGCCACCGCACCCCCGGCGCCTCGGCGACGACGAGCAGGTGTACTTCCTGGGGCTGCCCGGCAGCGGCCAGCCCGACGACCGAGCCGGGGACATCAGCGGGTTCGAGCCGCGCCCGATCAACCAGGGCTACGAGCGCGAGCGCAAGCAGAGCGGCCGACCGCACCCGCAGACCCGGGTCACCTCGGTGCAGCCCAACCACAGCGACGGGCGGTGAGCCCGGTGCTGATGGTCCCGGTGCTGATCGTCCCGATGGTGACCGGCGCGCAGGTGGCCTTCTGGCTGCTGGCGCCGGTGATGGTGCTGGCCGCCCTGGGGATGATCCTGGCCCGCAAACCGGTGCACTCCGCCCTCGGGCTGGCCACGGTGATGATCTGCCTGGCCGTGCAGTACGCGGCTCTGCAGGCGCCGTTCCTGTTCGTGGTGCAGATCATCGTCTACACCGGGGCGATCTTGATGCTGTTCTTGTTCGTGATGATGCTGGTCGGCGTCGACTCGGCGGATTCCCTGGTCGAGACGATCCGGGGGCAGCGGGCCCTGGCCACCCTGGCCGGCGTCGGGTTCGCGCTGCTGTTGATCTTCGCGGTCGGCAACGCGGTCACCGGCCCGGCGATCGGACTACAGGCCGACAACGCCCGCTACGGCGGCAACGTCCAGGGCCTGGCGGCGCTCATCTTCAACCGCTACGTGGTGGCCTTCGAGGCCACCTCGGCGCTGCTGATCACCGCGGCTGTAGGTGCGATGGTGCTGGCCCACCGGGAACGGCTGACCAAGAAGAAGGGCCAGTCCGAGCTCGCCCAGGAGCGGATGCGGCGCTACGCCGAAACCGGCGAGCACCCGGGCCCGCTGCCCACCCCAGGGGTCTACGCCCGGCACAACGCGGTCGACACCCCGGCGCTGCTGCCCGACGGCAGCCTGAGCGAACTGTCGGTTTCGGCGACCCTGCGGGCTAGGAGCGGGGCCCCGGACCGGCGCGACCTGACCCGGCCGATCGAACGCACCATTGCCTCGTTGGCCCAGGGCCAAGACCTGCCGCAGGTCACCCGCCCCGGCGCCGCCCTGGCCGCGACGGAGAACCGCCGCCGGCACAGCACCGGGACGCCCCATCCGGGCCCCTCCGACGGCACCGGCCGCGCCGGCGAGCCGGAGCCGCATCCCGGGGAACTCGCCGGCCCCGGTACCGAACCCGACGGGGGAACTCGGTGAGTCCCAACGCCTACCTGGTGTTGTCGGGGGTGCTGTTCGCCATCGGCACGATCGGGTTCATGACCCGGCGCAACGCCATCGTGGCGTTCATGTGCGTCGAGTTGATGCTGAACGCCTCGAACCTGGCCCTGGTCACCTTTTCGCACCGCTACGGCGCGTTGGACGGACAGATTGCCGCCTTCTTCGTCATGGTGGTGGCGGCCGCGGAGGTCGTGGTCGGCCTGGCCATCATCGTGACCATTTTCCGCACCCGCCGCTCGGCCTCGGTCGACGACGCCAACCTGCTGAAGTTCTGACAAGGACCCCTGTTCATGCCTGTTCTGGAAGTGGTCACGCCCGTCGCGGCGACGGGGGTGTTCTCCTACGCCTGGCTGATGATCGCCGTCCCGGCGGTGAGCGCGGCGGTGCTGCTGCTGATCGGCCGGGCCGGAAATCGGTGGGGACACCTGCTCGGCACTGTGGCGCCGCTGGTGTCGTTCGCGCTCGGGGTGGCCTGCTTCGTCGCCCTGCTCGGCCGGAACGAGGCCGGCCGTTCGGTCGGCGTGCCGCTGTACGACTGGATCTCCTCGGGCCGGTGGCGGATCGGCGCCGGCCTGCTGGTCGACCCGCTGTCGATCGTGTTCGTGCTGCTGATCACCGGGGTCGGGTCGCTGATCCACATCTACTCCATCGGCTACATGGCCCACGACCCCCGCCGGCGGCGCTTCTTCGGCTTCTTGAACCTGTTCGTGGCCTCGATGCTGCTGCTGGTGCTGGCCGACAACTACCTGGTGCTGTTCGTCGGCTGGGAGGGGGTCGGGCTGGCGTCCTACCTGCTAATCGGCTTCTGGCAGGAACGGCCCAGCGCCGCCACCGCGGCCAAGAAGGCCTTCGTGGTCAACCGGGTCGGTGACCTGGGGATGTCGCTGGCGGTGATGCTGATGCTGGCCAGCTTCGGCTCCTCGGCCTTCGTCGACGTCAACACCGGAGCCGCCGCCCTGAGTGGCGTCGCGGCCACCGCGATGGGGCTGCTTCTGTTGCTGGGCGCGTGCGGCAAGTCCGCGCAGGTGCCGCTGCAGTCGTGGCTGCTGGACGCGATGGAAGGCCCGACCCCGGTCTCGGCTCTGATCCACGCCGCCACCATGGTCACCGCCGGGGTCTACCTGGTCGTCCGCAGCCACGCCGTGTTCGCCGAATCCGCCGCGGCCAGCACCGCGGTGGTGGTCGTGGGTGCGGTCACCTTGCTCTTCGGGGCCTGGATCGGCTGCGCGAAGGACGACATCAAAAAGGTGCTCGCCGGCTCGACGATGAGCCAGATCGGCTACATGATGCTGGCCGCCGGGATCGGACCGGCCGGGTACGCCTTCGCGATCTTCCACCTGCTGACCCACGGCTTCTTCAAGGCCAACATGTTCCTGGGCGCCGGCTCGGTGATGCACGCCATGAACGACGATGTCGACATGCGTCACTACGGCGCCCTGGCCCGGGCCCTGCCGATCACCTTCGTCACCTTCGCCGCCGGCTACCTGGCCATCATCGGCTTCCCCTTCTTCGCCGGCTTCTACTCCAAGGACCACATCATCGAGGCCGCGTTCACCGCCTCCCCGGTCGCGGGTATCTGCGCCATCGTCGGCGCCGGCGTCACCGCCTTCTACATGACCCGGCTGATGCTGATGACCTTCGCCGGGCAGCGACGCTGGCTCGCCGGGGTGCACCCGCACGAGTCGCCGGCGTCGATGACGGTGCCGCTGATCGTGCTGGGCGTCGCCTCGGTCCTCGGCGGCCTGGTGCTCAACGGCCTGATCGCCGAATGGCTCAACCCGGTCGTCGGCGGGACCGCGGAGGTGGAGGGACTGATCCACGTCACCCCGGTGGGCGTGATCACCATGGTGGCCGTACTCGCCGGGATCGGGATCAGCTTCGCCTTCTTCGGACCCCGGCGGCCCGTCGCCGAGCAGGCGCCGCGCAGCCGCTCGCCGTTCACCCTGGCCGGTCGTCGCGACCTGTACGGTGACGCGTTCAACGAGGCGGTGTTCATGCGGCCCGGGCAGGCGCTGACCGCCGGGTTGAGCCGGCTGGACAATGCCGGCGTGGACGGGACGGTGAACGGGACCGGTGCGGTGATCAGCGGCTTTTCGGCTCGGCTGCGCCGGGTGCAGAACGGCTTCGTCCGCTCCTACGCGTTGACCATGACCGCCGGGGCCGCCGTGGTCGGGGTCATCATCGTGTTGGGACGGCTGGGCTGATGGGCGCCGCCGGTTCGATCCCCTGGCTCACCGTGCTGGCTCTGTTGCCCGCCCTGGGTGCGCTGATCATGCCTTTCCTGGCCAGCACCGCGGCCAAGTACGTGGCCCTGGTGTTCTCCCTGGTCACGCTGGTGTTGGCCGTGGGTCTCACCGTGGCCCTGGGTCCGGGTGGAGCGATGCAGTTCACCGAGCAGGTGCGCTGGATCGCCCCGCTCGGCGCCTCCTACGCGCTCGGGCTGAACGGGGTGGGTGCCACCCTGGTCCTGCTGGCCAGCCTGATCACCCCGGTGGTGGTGCTGGCGACCTGGGCCGACTACGACCGGCGCGGCCTGGCGAGCGCCAGGGCGCAGGTGACCGGCGGGGAGGCGGTGGCCCGGGAGGAGGCCGTTTCGGAGTCGACCGGGCGGACGGGTGCGGTGGCGGTGCTGACGGCGCCGCCGGCGACCGGTGCGACGGCGGAGCCCGCCCCGAGCCGCTACGACAGCCGGGTGTTCTACGCCCTGGTCCTGGCCGTCCAGAGCTGTGCGCTGTTCTTGTTCTTGGCCACCGACGTCTTCTTGTTCTACGTCTTCTTCGAAGTCATCTTGATCCCGATGTACTTCCTGATCGGCGGGTTCGGACCCGGCCGGCGCCGGTCGTACGCGGCGGCAAAGTTCCTCATCTTCGGGCTGCTCGGCGGTTTCGTGATGCTCGCCTCGGTGATCGGGCTCTACGTCGCCTCGGCCAAGGTCGGCCCGCCGAGCTATCTGCTGGCCGACCTCAGCCAGCTCAGCCTGGGCACCGGGCAGGGCCGGTGGCTGTTCCTGGGCTTCATGTTCGCCTTCGCCATCAAGGCCCCGTTGGTGCCGCTGCACACCTGGCTGCCCGACGCCGCCGAGCAGTCCAGCCCCGGCGGGGCGACCATGATGGTCGGGGTGATGGACAAGATCGGCACCTTCGGGATGCTCCGGTTCTGCCTGGGCCTGTTCCCCGAGGCCAGCCAGTGGGCTACCCCGGTGGTCATGGTGTTGGCCGTGCTGTCCATCCTCTACGGCGCTGTCCTCGCCATCGGCTCGCGCAACCTGATGCGGTTCGTGGCCTACACCTCGATCAGCCACTTCGGGTTCATCGTGCTCGGCATCTTCGTCTTGACCCGGCAGACCCTGACCGGTTCGACGTTCTACATGCTCAACCACGGCCTGTCCACGGCCGGGTTGTTCCTGGTCGCCGGGTTCTTGATCAAGCGCCGCGGCAGCGCCGACATGGCCGCGTTCGGCGGAGTGCAAAAGGTGGCACCGGTGGCGGCGGGACTGCTGCTGTTCTCCGGCCTGTCGACCCTGTCGCTGCCGGGGCTGTCGCCGTTCGTGTCGGAGTTCATGGTGCTGGCCGGCACGTTCGGCAAGCACCCGGTCTACGCCGCGATCGCTACCGTGGCCATCGTGTTGGCCGCCTTGTACATCCTGGTGATGTACCAGGCCATGATGACCGGTCCGGTCAGCGACGAGGTCAGCAGGACCGTGCCCGACCTCGGCGTTCGCGAGCGGGCGGCCATCGCCCCGCTGGTGGTGCTGATCTTGGCCTTCGGGCTCTACCCCAAGCCGATGCTGGACCTGATCGAGCCGGCGACCACCATGATCCAAAGCCACGTCGGCGTCAGCGACCCCGCTCCCAGCGCCGGAGTAGGAGGCCGTTGAGATGATCGAGGCCCCGTCCCTGGGCTACGCCCTGCTGCTGCCCTTCATCGTCGTCTTCGGCGCCGGCTGCCTCGGCGTGCTGGTCGAAGCCGTCGTGCCGCGCGACCTGCGCCGGATGGTCCAGCTCCTGCTGGCCTTCGTGGCCATCGGGGCGGCGGTGGTCGTGACCGCACTGAACTGGTCCCAAGGCCAGGAAGTGGTCGTCGGGGTGGCCGCGGTCGCCGTCGACGGCCCGACCTCCTTCATCTGGCTGATCCTGCTGGTGTTCGGCGCCATCTCCTTCGGCATGTTCGCCGAGCGGCGGCTGGAGGGGGACGCAACCGCGTTCGCTCCGCAGGCGGCGGCGGTGCCCGGTACGGCGGCCGAACGGGAGGCCATCGCGGCCCGGCGCGAGCACACCGAGGTGATCCCGCTGGGGCTGTTCGCGCTGGCCGGGATGATGCTGTTCCCGGCGGCCAACGACTTGATCACCATGTTCGTGGCGTTGGAGATTTTGTCGTTGCCGCTGTACCTGCTGTGCGGGCTGGCTCGGCGGCGGCGGCTGCTGTCGCAGGAGGCGGCGCTGAAGTACTTCCTGCTCGGCGCGTTGTCCTCGGCGTTCTTCCTCTACGGCACCGCTCTGCTGTACGGCTACTCCGGCTCGTTCACCCTGGCCGGGATCGACGACGCCATCCGCAACGGCGCCCCCGGTGTCGGGGAGCAGGGGCCCGGTCTGCTGCTCGCCGGGATGGGCCTGATCGGGATCGGCCTGCTGTTCAAGCTCGGGGCCGTACCGTTCCACTCCTGGACCCCGGACGTCTACCAGGGGGCGCCGACCGCGGTGACCGCGTTCATGGCCTCCTGCACCAAGATCGCGGCGATCGGCGCGCTGATGCGCGTGTTCTACGTCGCCCTCGGCTCCGACCGGTGGGACTGGCAGCCGCTGATGGCCATCGTCGCGGTGGCCACGATGGCGCTGGGATCGGTGCTGGCGATCACCCAGACCGACGTGAAGCGGATGCTGGCCTACTCCTCGATCGCGCACGCCGGCTTCATCATGACCGCCTTCGTCGGCGCAAGTCAGGCCGCCACCGGCAGCCGGCCGGGGTCGCTGACCAGCGTCTCGGCGGTGATGTTCTACCTGGTCGCGTACGGCGCAGCCACGATCGGCGCGTTCGCCGTCGTCACCATGGTCCGGGACTCCACCGGTGAGGCGACCCTGTTGTCCAACTGGGTCGGACTGGGCCGTCGGTCCCCGCTGGCCGCCGTCGTCTTCGCGTTGTTCCTGCTCAGCTTTGCCGGAATCCCGTTGACCAGCGGATTCATCGGCAAGTGGTCGGTCTTTGCCGCCGCCTGGAGTGGCGGGATGCACTGGCTGGTGGTCGTCGCGGTGGTGATCAGCGTCGTCGCCGCGGTCTTCTATCTGCGGGTGATCGTGTTGATGTTCTTCACCGACCCGACGTCGACCCTGGCCCGGGCGCCCGCGCAGGTCGTTCGGCCGGGCGCGACGACCGCGGTCGCCGTCGGGGTCGGGGTGCTCGCCACCGTCGCCTTCGGGGTCTTCCCGGGCCCACTGCTGAGCCTGGCCCAGCAGGCGGCAGAGTTCGTCCGCTGAGGACCCGCCCGCTGGCGGTTCGTCGCAGGTGGGACCGCCGTCGCCGTCGGTCCGAAACTTGCCCGCCGGGTTGGGTCGGTCGATACCCTGGAGCCGCTTGACGATACCCCTGGATGAACCCCCCGGGGACGAGACCCCTCAGACCCACCAGCGAGGATTCCTCCGCCATGGCCAGAAGGAGTGACGTGCTGACCAGCGCGACGCCTGAGGAGGACTTCGGTCCACTGGGCTTCGAGCGCGGGATCCGCGATCAGCTGGTCCGGATCGAGGCGGCGCTGATGCGGGCGGCGCAGGCGGACACGTCGCTGGTCACCGACGCCGCCCAGCACATCATCGCCGCCGGCGGCAAGCGTTTCCGGCCGCTGCTGGTGGTCCTCAGCTCGCACCTGGGCCCGGGTGCCGACGCCGACGACGTGGTCAAGGCCGCGGTCGTGGTGGAGTTGACCCACGTCGCGAGCCTCTACCACGACGACGTGATGGACGAGGCCCGGCTCCGGCGCGGGTCGGACAGCGCCAACTCCCGCTGGGGCAACACCGTGGCCATCCTGGTCGGCGACCTGCTCTTCGCCCGGGCCTCGGACACCGTGTCCGAGCTGGGGCCGGCGTTCGTCTCCCTCCAGGCCCGGACGTTCGCCCGGCTCGTCCAGGGGCAGATCGCCGAGACCGTGGGTCCCGCTCCGGGTCAGGACCGCCTGGACCACTATCTGCAGGTGATGGCGGACAAGACCGGTTCGCTGATCGCCACCTCGGCGTTGTTCGGGGCCAAGCTGGCCGGAGCGAGCGCGGCGGAGCAGCGGTTGATGGCGGAGTTCGGCGAGCAGATCGGTGTCGTCTTCCAGCTCAGCGACGACATCATCGACATCACCAGCGACGACACCGGCAAGACCCCGGGAACCGATTTGCGCGAGGGCGTCCCCACCTTGCCCACCCTGCTCGTCCGCCGGTCGAGCGCTCCGGCCGACGCCCGGTTGCTGGAGCTGCTGGACGGCGACCTGAGCGGCGACGCCGCCCTGTCCGAGGTCCTCGCTCTGCTGCGCCGCCACCCCAGCGTGGCCCAGGCCCGCACCGTCGTCCGCGACCGGGCCGAGACGGCTCGGGCGCTGCTGGCCGGTCTGCCCCGCAGCCCGGCCCGGGAGGCCCTGGAACAGCTCTGCGACACCGTGGTCACCCGAACCGCCTGACCCCCTGCCTCCCGACCCCGGCCCCCGTCCCCGTCCCCGGGGGCTCCTCATTGGGGTCGGTTTCCCACGTTAACGTGGGAAACCGGCACTTCCCGTAGGAAACTTCCTGCGGGAAGTGCCAGTTTCCTACGGGGAGTGCCGGCCGACTTTGAGGATCGGGACCCGGAAGGGTCGCCGACGGCGAAGAGGTCAGCGTACGTACAGGGTCCGGGACCGCTGCAGGTCCGTCATCAGCGTGGCCATGGTCCGACGGGCCGTACGCGGCATGACCTCGGCCCAGATGATCCGGCTCATCCCCCGCATCGTGGCCCGGAAGGCGTCCTCGCGCCGCTTCTCGGCGACGACGCAGTCGCTGGCGCTCTGCCCGGGCTTGAGCAGACGCTCGTACTTGATCTTCCCGTCGAACTCGGCCAGGTGCCGGTACTGCTCCCAGTAGAAGTCCGAACGGCCCAGGACGCTGCCCGAAGCGTCCACCACCTCGTACTGCAGGATCGGAGCAGGGACCCCGAAGCGGTAGCAGGCCACCCGGGTCAGCGACTCTCCCGGGGATTCCGCGCCGCCCCGCGCCAGCCGGACGGCCAATCGGGCCACCCGTGATTTCGGGTGGGCCTGGAAACTCTGCGCCAGGTCCCAGACCGGGTCGGCGAGGTCGGGGTGGCGGCGCAGGAACGAGTCAAGGGTGACCACCGCGCTCTCCAGGCTGGACAGTCGAGCCACCTCCCAGGCCGCCCGGATGGGGTCGACAGTGAGAAGGCCTTCGTGCTCGACCACGTCCCGCGCCGGCTGCGGCGAGGCGACGTGGTGCACGACGTCCGGGCTGCGCCGCCCGGTGCTCTGGTCGAGGCGGAGGAGGTGAACCACGCTGAGGTCGTGTCCCCACACGTCCAGACCGTGCAGCAGTGCCGCCGACGGCCCGGTCAATGCAACCCGGCCGCGCTGACTGGCCAGCACCGACCGGGCGAGCAGGAGATGGCGGGCCGACTCGTCCAGCTGAGCGAGATCTTCGGCCGGGGCGTACATGCCCTGTCGTAGCCGGACGATCTGGCCCTGCCGCAACGCCCGTCGGAGCGTACGGTCGGTTTCGCCGGAGTCGAGGGCCTGGGCGCGGCTGAAAAATCCTCGGTTGGCGGTGATGACGTTGCCGGCGAGATCCATGTGTTAAGGATCCGACGTTTTCACCCGCCCGTAAGGGTTATCCACAGCCAAGTTCGGCGTCGGCGCGGCAGCTTGCTCCGACCTCGGAACCACTCCGCTTAGGAAACTGGCACTTACCGTAGGAAAAAACCTACGGGAAGTGCCGGTTTCCCACGTTAACGTGGGAAACCGGCACCCCGGGGACGCGCAGGGGACGCGGAGGTCCGGGTCACCAAATGCTGACCCGGGCGCCGGGGTCGAGCCAGAGCCGGTCGGCGGGGGTGACGTCGAAGGCCGCGTAGAAGGCATCCAGGTTGCGAACGATCTGGTTGCAGCGGAACTCGCTGGGGGAGTGCGGGTCGGTGGCCAGGCGTTGCCGGACGAGCTCGTCGCGGGACTTGGACTGCCAGACCGAGGCCCAGGACAAGAAGAGGCGCTGTTCGGGGGAGAGGCCGTCGATCTCGGGAGCGGACTCGTCGGTGGCGATCCGGTGCGCCAGATAAGCGATCGTCAAACCGCCGAGGTCGCCGATGTTCTCCCCGACCGTCAACGCGCCGTTGACGTGCATCGTCGGTGCCTGCTCGGGGACCAGGGCGTCGTACTGGTCGATCAGCACCTTCGTCCGGTCTTCGAACGCCGCGCGGTCGGCGTCGGTCCACCAGTTCTCCAGCTTGCCGTCGCCGTCGCAGGTCGAACCCTGATCGTCGAAGCCGTGCCCGATCTCGTGGCCGATCACCGCCCCGATGCCGCCGTAGTTGACTGCGTCGTCGGCGTGCTCGTTGAAGAACGGCGGTTGCAGGATCGCGGCCGGGAAGACGATCTCGTTGCGCAGCGGATGGTAGTAGGCGTTGACCGTCTGCGGCGTCATCAACCACTCCTCGTGGTCGATCGGAGCACCGATCTTGGCGATGGTGCGGTCCAGTTCGAAGCGGGTGGCCCGGGCGACGTTGCCGATCAGGTCGTCGGCCGCGATCTCCAAACTCGAATAGTCCCGCCACTTGTTCGGAAAACCGATCTTGGGCTCGAACTTGGCGAGCTTGTCCAGGGCGCGGGCTTTCGTCGTTTCGGTCATCCACTCCAGTTCGGAGATCGAGCGGCGGTAGGCCTCGATCAGGTTCGCGACCAGCACGTCCATCCGCTGCTTCGCGGTGGCCGAGAAGTGCCGCTCCACGTAGAGCTGACCGACGGCCTCACCGAGGGCGCCTTCGACCAGATCGACCCCGCGCTTCCACCGGTCCTTCAGCTTCGGCGTGCCGGACAATGTCGTGCCGTAGAAGGCGAAGCGCTCCGACACGAACGCCGAGGGCAGGTACGGCGACATCGATGAGATCAGGCTCCACCGAGCCCACGAACGCCAGGCCGGCAGTCGGGATGCGTCCAGCAACTCGGCCACACCCGTGAAGAAGGACGGCTGGGCCACCACCAACTCGGCCACCGCAGACTCCGGCACCCCGATCCCGGCCAGCCACGACCGGAACGGGAGCCCCGACGCCGACGCTTCGAAGTCGGTCAGCGGCATCAGGTTGTACATCTCGCGCAGGTCGCGGCAGCGCACCTTGTCCCAATGACAGGCGGCGATCTCGGTCTCCAGGGCCAGCACCGCGTCCGCCTGGGCCTGAGGATCGGCCACGTCGGCCAAGGTCAGGCTGGCTGCGACGTGCCGGCGGTAGGCGTCGCGGATCTCGGCGTACTCGTCGAGCCGGTAGTACTCCTCGTCGGGCAGCCCGAGACCACCCTGACCGAGAAACATGACGTAGCGGGTGGGTTCGCCCGGGTCGGACTCGGCCTCCAGGTCGAACAGCCCGCGAACCCCGGCCCCGCCGAACTCCCCGACGAGTCCGGCCAGGTCCTCCACTGAGGAGAGCTCGGCGACCTGGGCCAGCGGACCGGCCAGCGGAGCCGCTCCGTTCGCCTCGATGGTGTCGGCGGCCATGAAGCTGGCGTAGAGGTCGGCGATCTTGGCCTCGCTGCTGCCGGGTGCTCCCCGCTCCACGGTGGTGATGATCTCGCGCACCGCCGCCTCCGCCGCGTCGCGGAGGGTGATGAAGGCCCCCGCCATCGGCTTGTCCGGGGCGATTTCGACCCGGTCCAGCCAGCCGCCGTTGACGTGCCGGAACAGGTCGTCCTGCACCCGGACATCGCGGTCGAAGTCGGCGAGGTTCAAAGCGGGAGGCGGTGCGGGGCTGGTCGTGGTCACGACCGCGATGCTACCTACGCGTTCCGAGCCTGCAGCGCTGGTCGGCGGGTACCAACACCCGTCCCCAGCCGATCAGGACCGTCCGCACACGAACTCCGGTGCCGGCTCGGGTTCCGCTGTTCGACGCGGTCAGCCGTTCAGGGAGACTGCCACCTTGTTCTTGGACAGATCGGCGGTGCTGCTGAAGCTGACCAGGCCGATGATGGAGCTGTCGAAGGACTCTCCGGTGGCTCGCGCCTTGCCCTTGATCCGGTACGTCGGATAAAACCGGGCCTCGGCCACGCTCGGGTCGAGGGAATCGATGCGGAACTTCACGTTCCGGAACGGATCCTTGGTCACCCGCCACCGGATCGAACTTTCCACGATCTTCTTCGCGTCGCTGCTCCGCAGTCGGTTGGGGCACCCCTTCGGCGCGAACTTATGTTGCTTGAGACAGGCGGCGAACGCCTTCTTGGTCTGGTCCAGCGCCGCCTTTTGGCCCGCAGACGTCAGGGTCGGCTGGAAGCGCAGACTGGGGTAGTCGCTCGGGTCGGAGATGGTCACACGATTGCCACCGCCGTAGGCGACCCAGCTCGACGTGGTGGTGAAGGTGTAGGTCCCGGGGAAGAGGCTGACCTTGTCGCTGGTCACCTTCGCGCCGTTGATCAGCATCGGCAGCGTATCCTCCCGCTTGTAGCTGAGATCGAGCTCGGCCACCCCGTTCGACACCTTCCAGTCCGGGCCGGTCTTCTTCACCCGAAAGTCGGCGGAGTAGGACTTCGACCCCAATTGGAACGTCGCCGGCACCTTGTAGGCGTAGGCGTCGGTGACCGCGGGTACGTCGACGGCGCTCATCGGACTGGTCTTCGCCGACGCCTCCAGCACCTCTCGGGTCAGCAGGGTGGAGTCGGCCGGCTCGTCGTCGAGATAGCTCAGGGCCCGCTGCGGATCCATCGCGGCCACCGCCTCCAGGTAGCCGCGGACGGCGTCCGAGGGCGCGGCGGTGTTCGGCGCAGTCTGAGACGCGGAGGCGCTCGGCGGTCCGCTGGCGGGACCGCTGCCGGCCGTCGGCGTGTCCGCGTTCCGGCTGAGCCCCACTGCGACCGCGACCAGGCCGAGGAGCAGCACCAGCGCCCCGGCTCCCAGCAGCAACGGCAGGGTCTTCGACGAACGGCGCCCCTTCCCGGCGCTGCCGGATCCACCGGCCGGTCCGGGGTAGGGGCCCGAGCCTGGTGGAGGCGGTCCCCCGTACGGTCCCGGCTGGCCGTAGGGATTGGGCTGCCCGTACGGGTTGGGCTGGCCGTAGGGATTGGGCTGCCCGTACGGTCCCGGTTGGCCTTGTCCCGGTTGGCCTTGTCCCGGTTGGCCTTGTCCCGGTTGGCCTTGGGGATGAGGTTGGTTCTGCGACCACGGCTGACCCTGAGGCCGGCCCTGGGATCCGGACGGATGCTGCGACCAGGGCGGGCTTGCGGGGCCGGGAGCGGAGTAGCCCTCGGACCCGGGCTGCTGACCTGAGGGCCGGCTCCAAGGGTCGGGAGAGTCGGGCTGGCGCCCCTCGTTACTCATAGTCGAACTCCTGCGGGGTCGGGTGAACGGTGTCCGAGTTCTCCGGCGCGCGCGCCGTTGTCAGCGACACTGTAGACCGCTACCGGGCCGCCGGCCCGGTGTTGGACCGATGCCAGGAAATTTCGGTGGCGACGACGATGAGCGGTGGACGAGCACACCGGCCGGCGGTGGTGAGCACATACTTCAGGAATGAGTTCCTCAGTAGCGGTGGTCACCGGAACGTCGAGCGGGATCGGACTGCAGACCGCGATCGGACTCGCGCAGACCGGCGCCCGGGTGGTGGCCACCATGCGCGATCCCGCACGGGCCGGTGCACTGCGGCAAGCTGCGACGAAGGCCGGGGTCGAGGTCGAGGTCCGGGCGTTGGACGTGGTCGACCGAGCCGCGGCCACCCGCTGCCTGGAGCAGATCCACGCCGATCTCGGCCCGGTCGAGATCCTGATCAACAACGCCGGCCGCGGATCGGTGGCCACCTTGGAACAGTGCGACGACGAGGTGCTGCAGGAGCAGCTCGACGTGAACTACCTCGGTGTGGCCGCGTTGACCCGCCAGGTGCTCGGGCCGATGCGCCGGGCCGGACACGGCCGGATCGTCACCGTGACCAGCGTCGGGGGAGCGGTCGGCCAGCCGTTCGCCGACGCGTACTGCGCCTCGAAGTTCGCCGTCGAGGGCCTGATGCAGTCCCTCGCCCCGGTCGCGGCCCGCTTCGGGATCGGCGTCAGCATCGTCGAGCCGGGAGCAGTCGGCAGCGCCTTCGTCGACAACACCGGCGCCGGCGCCGGCCAAGACGACCCGGACGACCCGTACGGGCCCCTGCGCACGAAGTACTTGAACCGGAGCGCCACCACCTTCGCCGCCGCCCAGTCCCCGCGAGACGCGGCGGCGGTAGTGGTGCAGGCGGCCACCACCGACACCCCGAGGTTTCGGTGGCAGACCTCGCCCGGGGCGTCGGCGTTCGCCGGCTTGTCCCTGGCCGACCTGGACGGGGAGCAGGTGCTGCGCCAGACCTCCGGTTGGCTCGACTGACCAAGCCGGGTCGGCGGTCCCCGAACGCCCCCTGAGCTTGTCGAAACGCCCCCTGAGCCTTGTCGAAACGCCCCCTGAGCCTGTCGAAGGGCCTCGAAGAGGTCGGCGGCCTGGCTCAAGACACTCGATGCCAACCTCTGACGAGGCCCTTCGACGAGCTCAGGGGGCGTTGTTGGGCCCTTCGACGAGCTCAGGGGGCGTTGGGGCCCTTCGACGGCTCCTTCGACGAGCTCAGGGGGTTGTTGGGCCCTTCGACGAGCTCAGGGGGCGTTGTTGGGCCCTTCGACGAGCTCAGGGGGCGTTGGTTGGGCCCTTCGACGAGCTCAGGGGGCGTTGTTGACGGCCCTTCGACGAGCTCAGGGGGCGTTGTTGGGCCCTTCGACAAGCTCAGGGGGCGTTACGAGGCCCCTCGATGAGCTAGGGGACGTCGATCAGGTGGGACGGGACTCCGGGCTCTGAGTCAGCGCGGCGTCGGTCTCGGGCAGGTCGCCCAGGACCTCGTCGATCCGGCTGAGTACGTCCGCGTCGAGGCGCACCCCGCTCGCCCCAGCATTGTCGTGAACCTGTTCGGGCTTGGAGGCGCCGATGATGGCGGCGCTGACCCCGTCGTTCTGCAGCACCCACGCCACCGCCAGCTGCGCCATCGACAACCCGAGGTCGGCGGCCACCGGTAGGAGTTGCTGAACGCGGGTCAGGGTGTCGTCGTTGAGGTAGCGGCTGATCATGTCGGCGCCGCCCTTGTCGTCGGTGGCCCGCGACCCCTGCGGCAGGTCCTGTCCGGGCACGTACTTCCCGGTCAGGACACCCTGCGCGATCGGGGACCAGACGATCTGGCCGATCCCCAGCTCGTTGCTGGTCGGGACCACCTCGTCCTCGATCACCCGCCACAGCATCGAGTACTGCGGCTGGTTGGAGATCAGCGAGACGCCGAGGTCGGTGGCGAGGGCGTGCGCGTCCCGCAGCTGCTGGGCGGTCCACTCGCTGACGCCGATGTAGAGCGCCTTGCCGCTGCGGACGACGTCGGCAAAGGCCCGCATCGTCTCCTCCAGCGGCGTCTCGTAGTCGAAGCGGTGGGCTTGGTAGAGGTCGACGTGATCGGTCTTGAGCCGGGTCAGGGAACTGTCGATCGACTCCAGGATGTGCTTACGCGACAGTCCGGAGTCGTTGGGCCCGCCCGGGCCGGTCGGGAAGTAGACCTTGGTGAAGATTTCCACCGACTCCCGTCGGGTGCCCGACAGCGCTTCGCCGAGGACCGTTTCGGCGGCGGTGTTGGCGTACGCGTCGGCGGTGTCGAAGGTGGTGATGCCGGCGTCCAGCGCGGCCTGAACGCACTGCTTGGCGATGTCGTTCTCGACTTGGGAGCCGTGGGTCAGCCAGTTGCCGTAGGTGATCTCGGAGATTTTCAGGCCGGAACGGCCGAGGTAGCGGAATTCCATTCTTCAGTTATACGTGGTTGGGATACACCTGGCCGAGACGACCGGCCTAGGCGACGGGTCAAACCGGTGCCGTGGCCGCCTCGGCGTCGGCTCGCCGTCGAACCGACCGGGCCTGCCGGGCTCGGCGCAGACCGTCCACGCTCATGATCACCAGGGCCAGCCAGACCAGGCCGAATCCCGCCCAACGACCGGTCGACATTGCCTCGTGGAAGTAGCCGATGCCCAGCAGGAACTGCGCGGTCGGCGTCAGGTACTGCAGCAATCCGAGCGTGCTCAGCGGCAACCGGGTCGCCGCACCGGCGAAACACAGCAGCGGCACGAGGGTGACCACGCCGGTGGCGACCAGCAGCAGGCTCTGGGCCCAGCCGAGCCGGACGAAGGTGGCGCTCCCGGTGACCTCTAGATAGCCCAGGTAAGCCAAGGCGATCGGAGCCAGCAACGTCGACTCGACGGCCAGACTGTCCACCGCACCCGCGCCCAGCCGGTTCTTGATCACCCCGTAGGTGGCGAAGCTGACCGCCAACACCAGCGCGATCCACGGGAGCCGCCCGTAGTCCACGGTGAGCACGATCACCGCGGCGCCCGCAAGCCCGACGCTGACCCACTGGGCCACACTCAGCCGCTCCCGGAGCGCCACGACCCCGACCAGGATCGACAGCACGGGGTTGATGTAGTAGCCCAGCGAGGCCTCGACCACGTGGTCGTGGTTGACCGCCCAAATGTAGACGCCCCAGTTGACCGAGACCACGGCCGCCGCGGCGGCCAGCGCCAGCAGCGTTCGGGGATGGCGGACCCGGCTCCACCAGCCGCGCGGAACAACCGTGGCGACCAGGATCAGCGCCAACACCATCGACCAGATCACCCGGTGGGCCAAGATCTCCAGCGCACTCGCCCGCGCCACCAGCGGCCAGAACAGCGGGACCGCACCCCACAGCCCGTACGCCGCGAGGCCGTAGCCCAGCCCCTGCCGCTCGCGTTCCCGCTTGCTCACTGATCTCCTGCGTACTCACTGCTCTGATCTGCCTCGCCGCCCTCCGCGGCGAGGCGTAGCCCGGGGCCGGGCAGGGTCAGCGCACCACCCAGGTGTCCCCGCCGGCGACCATGCTCTGTAACGCGTCGTCGTCGTGCGCCTGTTCCCCGGCCAGTCGGACCTGCTCGCGGGCGAGGTCGTCGTAGGCCGGCGCCTCGACGTCGCGGAAGATCCCGATCGGGGCTCGGTGCAGGACGCCGGCGTCGGTCAACCGGGACAACCCGAACGCGTACGACGGGTCACTGACGTGGGCATCGTGCACCACCAGCGCGTCCTCCCCTACCTGCGCAACCTCGACCACCGAGAACGCTCCGGTGTGCTGATCGCGGACGATCCCGAGCTGACCCTGCGACCCGAAGCGGATCGGTTCGCCGTGGGTCAGCGGAATAATGGCGTCGGCCGAACTCGAGCGGTCGGTGACCGCGGCGAAGGCGTCGTCGTTGAAGATCGGACAGTTCTGGTAGATCTCCACCAGCGACGTGCCGCGGTGCGCGGCGGCCGCCCGCAACACCGACGTCAGGTGCTTGCGGTCGGAGTCGATCGTCCGGGCCACGAAGGTGGCCTCGGCGCCCAAAGCCAGGGACACCGGGTTGAACGGATTGTCCAACGAGCCCATCGGAGTGGACTTGGTCACCTTGCCGATCTCAGAGGTCGGTGAATACTGGCCCTTGGTCAAGCCGTAGATCCGGTTGTTGAACAACAAGATGGTCAGGTTGACGTTGCGGCGCAGCGCGTGGATCAGGTGATTGCCGCCGATGGACAGCGCGTCGCCGTCGCCGGTGATGACGAAGACCGCGGTGTCGGCCCGGGCGGTCGCCACACCGGTGGCGATCGCGGTAGCCCGGCCGTGGATGGAGTGCATGCCGAACGAGTCGACGTAGTAGGGGAACCGGCTGGAGCAGCCGATGCCGGAGACGATGACGGTGTTCTCCCGCTTGATGCCGAGCTCGGGCATGAACCCTTGGAACGCGGCCAGTACGGCGTAGTCGCCACAGCCCGGGCACCACCGGACCTCCTGGTCGGAGACGAAGTCCTTCCGGGTGAGCGGCTCCAACGACAGCGGCACGCCGGTCAGACCCGGTATGCCCCCTGAGCTTGTCGAAGGGCCGCCGTTCCCTGAGCTTGTCCCGCCGTTCCCTGAGCTTGTCCCGCCGTTCCCTGAGCTTGTCCCGCCGTTCCCTGAGCTTGTCCCGCCGTTCCCTGAGCTTGTCGAAGGGCGGCGGTCGACGGCAGTCATGCGGATACTCCTTGCGGGATTCGGGTGTGCTCGCGCTGCGGTAACGCGTCGATCTCCCGCTCCAGGTCACGAGCGAGTTCACTCAGCGAGATCGGCAGTCCCCGGACGCGGGAGTAGCTGTGGATGTCGACCAGGAACTTGGCCCGCAGCAGCATGGCCAGCTGGCCGAGGTTCATTTCGGGCACGATCACCCGGTCGTAGCCGCGCAGGACCGACCCGAGGTTGGCCGGAAATGGATTGAGGTGGCGCAGGTGTGCCTGGGCCACCAGGCGACCGGTGTTGCGGACCCGTCGTACGGCTGCGGTCACCGGGCCGTAGCTGGAACCCCAGCCGAGCACCAGGACCCGCGCCCGGTCTTCTCCATCTGCCCCGGACCCATCGGCTCGACCCGGGTCGTCTACGTCAAGATCGGGGATGTCGGTCACGATGCCGTCGATCTTGGCCTGGCGGGTCCGGACCATGGCCTCGTGGTTGGCCGGGTCGTACGACACCGCACCGGTGTGCTCAGCTTTCTCGATCCCACCGATCCGGTGCTGCAGGCCGGCGGCGCCCGGGATGGCCCACGGTCGGGCCAGGGTCTGCGGATCGCGCCGGTAGGGCAGGAAGACGGGCTCACCGGCCCGGTCGGTGCCGTTGGGGGCCGTGGCGAAGTCGGGATCGATCGGGGCGATGGCCCCGAGGTCGGGCACCGGCCAGGGTTCAGCGCCGTTGGCGATGTAGCCGTCGGAAAGGATCACCACCGGGGTGCGGTACTTCACCGCCATCCGTACGGCCTCGATCGCCGTGTCGAAGCAGTCCGAGGGCGACTGTGCGGCGATCACCGGGACCGGCGACTCGCCGTTGCGGCCGAACATCACCTGCAGCAGGTCGGCCTGTTCGGTCTTGGTCGGCATCCCGGTGCTCGGACCGGCCCGCTGGACGTCGATCACGATCAGCGGCAGCTCGGTCATCACCCCCAGCCCGATGGTCTCGGCCTTGAGCGCCATCCCCGGTCCGGAAGTGGTGGTGACGCCCAGTTGGCCGGCGAAGCTGGCTCCGAGCGCCGCCCCGACACCGGCGATCTCGTCCTCGGCCTGGAACGTGGTCACCCCGAACCGCTTGTGCTTGCTCAGCTCGTGCAGCACATCCGAGGCCGGGGTGATCGGGTAGCTGCCCAAGAACATCGGCAGGTCGGCCTTGCGGGCCGCGGTGACCAGTCCGTACGCCAGCGCCAGGTTGCCCGAGATCTGCCGGTAGCGCCCGGGCGGCATCGGCGCCGGGGCCACCTGGTAGCGCACCGCGAAGACTTCGGTGGTCTCCCCGAAGGCGTAGCCGGTCTTGAAGGCGGTGACGTTCGCGTCGCGGATCGCCGGCTTGGCCGCGAACTTCTGGGTCAGAAAGGCGACCGTGCCCTCGGTGGGGCGGTGATAGAGCCAGGAGAGCAGACCGAGGGCGAACATGTTCTTGGCCCGGGAGGCGTCCTTGCGGGACAGCCCGAACTCCTTGACCGCCGCGACGGTCATGCCGGTCAGGTCGAGGGCATGCAACTGATAGTCGGTTAACGACCCGTCGGTCAGCGGATCAGCCGCGTAGCCGACCTTGGTCAGGTTGCGCCGGGTGAAGTCGGCGTTGTCGGCGATGATTACGGCCCCACGGGGCAGATCGGCGAGATTGGCCTTGAGGGCCGCCGGGTTCATCGCCACCAAGACGTCGGGCCGGTCGCCAGGGGTCATGATGTCGTAGTTGGCGAAGTGTAGTTGAAAGCTGGACACCCCGGGCAGAGTGCCGGCGGGCGCCCGGATCTCGGCCGGGAAGTTGGGCAGCGTCGAGATGTCGTTACCGAAGACGGCCGCGTCGGCGGTGAAGCGGTCACCCGTGAGCTGCATCCCGTCGCCCGAGTCGCCGGCGAAGCGGATGACCACCCGGTCGAGGGTGCGGACCTGTATCACCGGTAATGCCTTCTTCCTGACTGCGTTGGTGGAGCGGCTCGGGTTCGGGGCCGTCCCCTGGGTAGTTCGCGGCCGGCTATCGACCAGATGGGCGCGATCGCCGCGTCCTCGAACCCGCGTGACGGCGGGCTCTCGGCGTAGGACGAAATACTGTCCGACCCACGATCTCCATGATAAGGACACCCTGAGCAGGACGCGGCGACATCTCGCCGCGGTCCGGTGCGAGGTGGGGGACGATCCTTCTAACCGCCCAGGTCCTCAGCGGGCGGGGGGCGCCGACGTCAGCGTGACACCCAGAAACCGTCCAGGTCGTAACCGGCGGTGATCGGGTTCCAGCTGACCCGGGGTGGGCCGGCGGAGCTTACGGGCCGCTCGAACAAGGCGCTGAGGAAGATCTCGCTCTCCATCATCGCGATCGGTGCACCCGGGCAGCGGTGGTGACCGTCCCCGAAGCTCATCAAGGCCGGCGGTACGGCGGCCGGCAGCTCGCGGCCCGGGCACAGCCGGTACGGCTGCTCGCCGACCGTCTCGGCGTCGGCGTTGATCGCGCGGACGTCGAGGTCGATCAGCGCGCCGGCCTCGATGGTGAGTTCGCCGTCGGTGCCGGGCACGGTCAGCGGCTGTTCGGCCCGCCGCTGTAGGTGGCCCACCACCGGCTCCAGCCGGAGGGTCTCCTGCAGCAGCAGCACCCGGTCCTCGGTGTCGGCGGCGCGGTAGCGGACCAGCAGGTCCGGGTCGTCGAGCAGATGCCAGGCGCCCATGGTGATGAACTCGCGGGTCGTGACCATGCCCGCCGCCCCGTAAGTGAGGCATTCAGTGAGGATCTCGGGGTCGCTGAAACCCTGGCCGAGCAGCTGGCTGATCACGTCCTCGCGGGGGCGCCGTCGCCGGGCGCGGATCGCGGGCTTGACGTCGAGGGCGAAGAAGGCCGTCGTCGCGGTGGTCGAACGAGCCAGCCGCAGCAGCGCCCGCGGATTCCGCGACCCCAGCGCGGCCATCGGGTCGCCGGAGAAGAAGCTGTCCAGTCGCCGGCTCAAGCCCCGCCGCGAGGAGTTGGTCAGGCCCACTACCTGGGCGGCGACGTCCACCGCCATTCGCATCGACACTGCGCTCAGATCGACCCGGCGGCCACGGTCGAGGGGGCGGAGCAGCCGCGCGCTCAGGGCTTCGATCATCTCCCGGTAGCCCTCGGTGACCTTCGGGGCGAAGAGCCGGGCGGCCGCGCGACGCTGCTCCCGATGGGCCTGGCCCTCCTGGTAGAGGATCGGCGGCCGCATGGTCGACGCCCGGCCGACGGTGTCGGCCCCGAAACCGGCCTGCCGGGTGGCGACGGGATCACGCAGGATCTGCCGAGCGGCGGCGAAGGAGCGGATCACCCAGCGCTCACCCGTGGCGTCGTGGACGCGTTCGACCGCCGGCTCGCTGATCCGCGGCTCCGGCTCCAGCTTGCGTACGGGGCATCCGCTCATGGTCGGTCTCCGATCAGGTCTGGCGTGAGGTCGGCGATACTGGGAGCGCCCAGCTGGATCATCAGGTGAGCCAGCTCCTCGGTCACCGTCTGGATCACCGTACGTACTCCCACGGGACCGGCGGCGGCCAGCGCCCACAGCGCCGGTCGACCGACGAACACCGCCCGCGCACCCAATGCCAGGGCCGCCCCGACGTGTTCCCCGCGGCGCAGTCCGCTGTCCACGTAGACCTCCGCCCCGTCCGCGGCGGCGACGACGTCGGGCAGGGCCCGCGCGGCGGTGATCGAGAGTCCGAGCCGGCGCCCCCCGTGGGTGGACACGACCAGGCCGGCCGCACCGGCGTCCAGGCAGCGCCGGGTGTCGTCGCCGCGGACCACCCCCTTGACCAGCACGGGCAACCCACTCAGTCGGGCCAGCCAGCCGATCACCTCGGGAGTGATGCTCGCGTCGGTCTCGACGCCGGCGGCCCCGGCCCGGCTGAGCTCGGCCGCGGTCAGGTTGCCCAGCCGCTTCTTGGCCGGAACGTCGGGCCAATCACGAGGGTTCACCGACGCTGGTAACAGCGCGTTCATGTCCACGGTCAGCAGCAGGGCCGTGGCGCCCGCAGTGACCGCCCGCTCGACCAGCCGTTCGGTCAGCGACCGGTCCCGGGTGACGTACACCTGAAACCACCACGGCGCTCCGGCCGCGGCGATGTCGGCGAAGGGGACCGCGGTGTTGGTGGAGACTCCGAGCAGCGAGCCGGCCGCCGCCACGCCGCGGGCCGTGGCCGCCTCACCCTCGGGGTGCGCGCCCAGCTGCTGCGCCATCGGGGCCACCAGGACCGGCGTGGCTACCGGTGTGCCGAGCACGATGGTGCGGGTGTCGATCCGGCTGACGTCGCGCAGCACCCGGGGCCGGAACGTACACGCCTCCCAGGCCCGAGTATCCCGGGTCGGGTCGACGTCGGCGGCGGTGGTGGCGTAGTAAGCGCTGACGTAATCCGGCAGACGCGCCCGGGCCTGGGCCTCGTAGTGGGGCAGCGTGACCTTGTCGGGAGTCAGAGCGTCAGAGACCAGCAAGGTACTTTGACGCGACCGACTCCTCAGCAGGGAAACCACCGGTGAAATAGTTTGCATGAGTCACTCTGACCGTGTCGAGTGAATCGGACCCGACCAGTACGATGTCGATCAAGTTGTTGTCGCGATGAACCGCCTCCGCTGCTTCGTACGCCTTGACAGCAGCCTTGCTGTTCGTACCAAACTCCTGAACGCGGTCCAACTCGGAGCGACTGTGGTCGAAGATGAGTAGAAAGTGTCGGATGGCCATGAACGAACTCATGCTCCTCTGAGGTGCGGTAGTGACAGCCTACGCAGCTCGTCAATCTCCTTCGTCAGCTGGAGGGGTACTGCCTCCCCCACCTCCTCTAAGGCCACCGCCTGGGAGATCGCGGCCATCAGCATCTGGAGCTCATGGGTGCCGTCCTGCTTCAGGTTGATGCCGGTACGAGCTGTTTGGGCCTCGACCGTGAGGGCCCACGCGTGCATCGCCCGGGTGCGCAGCTGCACTTCGATCTGCCGATCCCCGTACTCCACGGCCACGTGTACGCCGCGGTAGCCGGACTCGCGCGGTGAGGCGATGTAGTCGGAGTAGCCCCGGACTTCCCGCTTACTCTTAAGTCGCGATTCAACGCGGCGAACTTCGTCGATTGAGTCCAGCACGGCACGAACCCCACCCACGTCCTGCATCCTCGATAGGTCGAGGGTCGGCTAGCGCTTCAACTTGTCGATGATGGTCACAAACCGCTTGAGCCGCTGCGTGACTTCGACGCGGCACCCCTCGGTCCTCACCATCGAACGTAGACCGTTATTGGCTGTGACGAGAGGGGCGGCGTGGCTCCGCCGGAAAGCTTGGACGATCTTGACTGCGTCGTCTACCTGGTCACGCGAGAAGCTTTCGCCTCGGCCCCACCGCCGCAGCGTTCGGCCCGCCTTCTTTACTTGGCTGGTGCTGGGATCAGCAGGAACGCTTGTCATTGGGTCCACCTTCAATGCTCAAACCTTGCCGCACGAAGTTTGACGGCAGGGGGAGAACCGGGCGTCGAGGATTCAATGAGGCCAGCTGGCGACCCCGGGTCTGGCCGGCAAACGAATCGGCGGCGCGGGGATTGCTAGCGATAGTTGGTGAACTGCACCGCAAAGTCGTAGTCGGCGCCCTTGACCAGAGCCTGCGCGGCCTGCAGGTCGTCCCGACTCTTACTGCTCACTCGCAACTCGTCGCCCTGGATCTGGGCCTTGACCCCGCGCGGACCCTCGTCGCGGATCAGCTTGGCCACCTTCTTGGCGTTCTCGCTGCTGATCCCCTCGGAGGTGGTGGCGGTGATCTTGTGAAGCTTGCCGGACGAGCGCGGCTCGCCCGCGTCGAGCGACTTCAAGCTGACCCCCCGCTTGACTAGCTTGGACTGAAACACGTCCAGCACAGCCTTGGCGCGCTCCTCGGAGTTCGCCTCGATCTCGATCGCGTCACCCGACCACCCGATCGAGGCGTCGGTGTTCTTGAAATCGAAGCGCTGGCGTACCTCCTTGGACGCTTGGTTCAAGGCGTTGTCGACCTCTTGCCGGTCGACCTTGCTGACGATGTCGAAAGAACTCTCAGATGCCACGGGTCCAACTTGGCGCACCGGACCTCCTGCTGGCAACCCGGCCCGGCCGGAGCCGCACCACCGGTGGTCGGGTGCAGTGCGAGCAACAGCGTGACCGGTTCGTGCGACCGCCTCGGAGTTGCTACAGTGCTCTCGCCTACGCGGTTCTCGTCGCGCCCGGCACGGCAGGTTGCCCGAGTGGCCAAAGGGAGCAGACTGTAAATCTGCCGGCATCGCCTACGTTGGTTCGAACCCAACACCTGCCACCGGCAAGATCATCAAGCTTTGACTAGGGATTTTAAAGTCGACTTTGGCCCCGTCGTCCACGGTTAAACGTTGTAGTGCGGACGAAGTGAGACGAGCAGACGTTCAGTCTGCCGGCACCGGTGGGGCAAACCGCTCTGGCTAGGGCATGCGCCGGTGGAGGCCTCTCTTGGTCGAATCTGTCCGGCTGGTTGCGGTTCGTCGTTCCTTCTGCGGTCCCTGCAAGCTCTCTGAGGGGTTGTTCGGCGTGTCGGATTGGTGTCGTTGGGTGTGCGCCGCGGTGCCATCTGAAGTCGTTGCTGGACGAGGCGACGCGTCGGTGGTCGCCGGACCGGTTGACCGAGAAGTGTTGGCTTCCGACCATCCGGCCGGGGCCCTGAGGTGGCTTCGGCCGGGCCGTCTCCCGCCGGGGCTGTGGCACGATCTGGGTGTGGCGGTCGGCTCGGAGCGGGAGCTGTCTGAGCTGCGCGGTGAGTTGGGGTGGCTGCGGGCTGAGAATGCTCGGTTGTCGCGGCTGCTCGATCTGCAGGGGCAGGACACGGCACCGTTGTCGGAGCAGTTGGCGGTCGTCGCTGCGGCGGTGTTGGCCTTTGCGGACACGATGTGCCATTCTTGCTGGACCGTTCCAGCACACATCGGAGTCGCCCTATGGCCTTCCTCGACCGGATCGCGTCCGCCCCCGTCTCGTGGGGGATCTGTGAGGTTCCCGGCTGGGGGCACATGCTCCCGACCGAACGGGTTCTGCGCGAGATGACGGCGCTGGGGATCTTCGCCACCGAGTTCGGCGCCCCCGGGTTCTTGCCCACCGACCCCAAAGACGTCCGCGGGTTGCTCGATGGCCACCGCATGACCCTGCTCGGGGGGTTCGTCCCGCTCGTGCTGCACGACCCCGCTCGACGCGAGGGGGCCCTGGCCCGGGCGCGCACGGCGGTCGACCTCTTCAGCCGCTCCGGTGGCTCGACCTTGGTGTCGTGTCCGGTGATGGACGACGACTGGTCCGTGCCGGGCGCCCTTGACCGAGACGAGTACGCCCACCTGTTGCGGATGCTGGCCGAGGTCGATGCCATCTGCGCGGACAGTGGTCTGACTCAGGTGCTGCACCCGCACGTCCAGACCGTCGTGGAGACCTCGAGCGACGTCGACCGGATCCTCCACGACTGCGACGTGTCCTGGTGCCTCGACACCGGCCACCTAGCAATCGGCGGGACCGATCCCGTGGAGTTCGCCCGCCGGGCCGCCGACCGGGTCGGGCACGTCCACCTCAAGGACGTCCGGCTGGAGCTCGTGCCGGCCCTGCTCGACCGCTCCACCTCGATCATGGACGGCGTGCGGGCAGGCCTGTTCCCTGCCCTGGGTCACGGTGACCTGGCGCTGGCCGACGTCGTCCTCACCCTCGAACGGGCGGGGTACGAGGGCTGGTACGTGATCGAGCAGGACTCGGCCATCACCGGAGCCCTCCCCGGTGAGGGGGAGGGGCCGGTCACCGCGGTCGCCGACTCGATCCGCTACCTGCGTGAGGTCGTCGCGCCGCTGGTGGAGCAGGACGGATGAAGGCCGGCACGGCTTAGACCTGCTGGCGCTCGGACGGATCAGCGTCGACCTGTACGCGCAGGAGCCGGGCAGGTCTTTCCTGCAGCCGCAGACCTTCGTGAAGTCCATCGGCGGAAGTCCGACCAACGTCGCCGTCGCCGCCGCCCGCCTGGGGCTGCAGTCCAGCGTCGTCACCGCGGTGGGCGCGGATCCCCTCGGCGCATACACGCTCGCCAAGCTCGCGACGCTCGGGGTCGAGACGCGGTACGTGAGTGTCCGCGAGGACGGACGCACCCCCGTGGTGCTCGTCGCGCTGGAGGACCCGGCCGAGCCGACGATCACGTTCCTGCGCGAGCAGGACGCCCCCGACACCCGGATCGAGTCGGACGCGGTCGACGCCGACACGGTCGCGACCTGTGGGGTGCTGTGGATCAGCGGCGCCGCCCTGGCCTACGGGGCAACGTCTCGGACCGCGATGCGGTGGCTCGAGCAGCGGGCCCGTCGCGCGCACACCGTCTTGGACCTCGACCTCCGCCCGAGCCTGTGGTCCGACCCCGGCGAGGCCACCGCCGCAGCGGCGCGCGCGATCGAGCTCTCGAGCGTGGTGATCGGGAACCGGGCGGAGTGCGCGATGGCGGTCGGGTCCGCCGAACCGCAGGCGGCGGCCGACGGGCTGCTGTCGCGCGGCGTGGCCGTGGCGGTCGTGAAGATGGGCTCCGACGGTGTCCTGCTCGCCACCCCCGACGAGCGGGCCGTCCTCCCCCCGGTGCCCGTGACGGCGCGGTGCGGGTCCGGGGCCGGTGACGCCTTCGGTGGAGCCCTCGCGGCCGGGCTGGTCAACCGATGGCCGTTGGCTCGGATCGGGCGGCTCGCCAACGCAGCCGGCGCCCTCGTCACCTCGCGGCTGACCTGTGCCGACGCCATGCCGACCCTGGTCGAGCTGGAGGCCTTCCTGACCGCAGCCGAGCAGACGTCGTCGGGGCGGACCTGCGGTGTCTGAGCACGACGGCGCCGTGAACGACCAGGACTTCAACGCCCTCCTCGAGACCCGAGTACGCGAGCCGGAACGGCTCCCGCGGGCACTCGCGAGCCGCCGTCGGCGCTCGCTGGTGGGCGAGGACGGCGCGATGCTGCTGCTCGCCGCCGACCACACCGCTCGCGGCAAGCTGGCCATCGGCTCCGACCCGATGGCCGCCGCGGATCGCCACTCACTGTTGGACCGACTGGTCACCGGGCTCGCCGACCCCCGGGTCGACGGTGTGCTGGGCAGTGCCGACGTCCTCGAAGAGCTCGCGCTCCTCGGCGCGCTGGACGGCCGGCTCGCCGTGGGCACGATGAACCGTGGCGGTGTCGCCGGAGCGCTGTGGGAGCTCGACGACCGGCTGACCGCCTACGACGCCGAACACATCGTGTCCCTCGGGCTCGACGGCGGCAAGACCTTGCTTCGGGTCGAGCCGACCGACCCGGGCGTACCCCGCACCCTGGAGACGGTCGCCCGCCTCACCACGACTCTGGCCGATGCGGGCGCGATGGCCCTGATCGAACCGCTGCCCTACCGCACCCGGGCCGAGGGTGGCGTCGAGCTCGACCCGTCCGAGGACGCGCTGGTCCGGATGGTCGCCCTTGCCAGCGGCCTCGGGTCGTCGTCGGCGTACACCTGGCTCAAAATCCCCGCCACCGCGGATCCCGGGCGCGTCGCAGCCGCCACGACCTGCCCCGTCCTGATGCTCGGCGGCGACGTCGGGCACGACCACGAACAGGTCTTCCACGCCTGGCAGCGCGCCCTGCAGGTCCGCAACATCCGCGGCCTGGTTCCGGGTCGCGCCCTGCTCTACCCCGAGGTGCTGAGCGTGCGCGACGCCGTCTACCGCGCCGGCACCCTCGTCCATCCCACTGCACCCCCGCTTCACCAGGAGGACCATTCATGACCAACCACTACCGCGCCGGCGCGCTGGCGACCGACGACACCCTCGTCACGGTCACCCCCGAGCGGGCCGGATGGGCCTACAGCGGGTTCGAGGTCTTCGACCTCGCCACCGGGCCGGTCAGCCGCGTGCTCGACGGGCTCGAGGCCGTCCTCGTGCCCCTGTCCGCCACCGACGTGCGGGTCACCGTCGACGGCGCGATCCACACCCTGCGCGGACGCACCGGCGTCTTCGCGGCCGTCTCGGACTGGTTGTACGTGCCCGTCGGCGCCCACGTCGAGATCTTCGCCGCTGCCGGGGAGGTCGCGCTGTGCACGGCCCGGGCGACCGAGCGGTTCCCGGTGTGCCTGACCGAAGCCGAAGACGTGCCGGTGGAGGTGCGCGGCGGTGGCCGCGCCTCCCGCCAGGTCACGAACATCGCCACCCCCGACTCCTTCGGCGGCGCCGACAAGATCAACGTCTGCGAGGTAATCACCCCGGGCGGAAACGTCTCGTCCTGGCCGCCGCACCGGCACGACGGCATCGGCGACTGCCAGCCGACCAACGAGGAGATCTACTACTTCCGGATGGGGCGTCTCGACGGGTCGCACGGCCACCCGCACGGGCAGGGCCTGTTCCGCGTCTACACCGTCGACGGGTCCACGGACGAGACCGTGACCGTCCTGGACGGTGACGTGCACCTGGTGGCCCAGGGCTACCACGGCCCCTCGACCGCCCAGCCGGAGTACCCGATGTACTTCCTCAACGTCCTCGCGGGTCCGGCGGACGAGCGCACCATGGCGTTCTGCGACGACCCCGACCACCACTGGATCCGCGAGGCCTGGGCCGACCAAGGCCAGGACCCCCGGCTCCCGATGACCGGGGCCTCGGGGCGAGTGACCCGATGAAGTCCCGCGTCGGCATCGCCGTGCTCGGCCTGGGCTGGATGGGCCAGGCCCACTCCCGTTCCGCTCGACGCATCCCGGGCCACTTCCCCCGTCGCTCCTTCGACCCGCACCTGGTCGTGTGCGCCGAACCGGTGGCCGACCGTCGCCGCCAGGCCGTCGAGGACTTCGGGTTCGAGCGGGCGGTGGAGGATTGGCAGGAGGCCGTCACCGCCCCCGACGTGGACACCGTGTGGATCACCGCGCCCAACGCCTTGCACTTGCCGATGATCGAGGCCGCGACGGCCGCCGGCAAGGCGGTCTTCAGCGAGAAGCCCATCGGCGGCAAGCCGGAGCACGCCGTGGCCGCCTTCGGGCACGCGCAGGCCGCCCGCGTCGCCACTGGGGTGGGCTACTGCTACCTCTGGTCGCCGCTGGTTCTGCACGCCCGCGAGCTCATCGCCACGGGCGCGCTCGGCGAGATCACCCACTACCGAGGCCGGTTCTTTTCGATGTACGGCAGTGATCCCCTCGGTCTGCTCACCTGGCGGTTCTTCCTCGACCAGGCGGGCTACGGCGTGACGAGCGACATTTTGAGCCACTCGGTAGCGATGGCGCAGTTCCTCGTCGGGCCCATCTCCGAGGTCGTCGGGATGGCCAACACGACGATCCCGTACCGCCCGATCCCGACGGGAGCGGCCGGCCACTACGGTGTGGGGAGTCCGCAGGACCCGACCGGGAAGGTCGAGAACGAGGACTTCGCCTCGATGCTGTGCCGTTTCGAGGCCGGTGCCACCGGGACCTTCGAGGTCAGCCGCACCGTCGTCGGGCCCGAGAGCCAGAACGCCTTCGAGGTCTTCGGAACGAAGGGCTCGCTGAGCTGGAATCACGAACGGATCAACGAGCTGCAGTGCTACACGGCCACCGAGTCGCCCAGCTCCGGGTACACCACGATCTTCGGTGGCGAGCGATTCCCGTTCCACGGTGCGTTCGTCCCCGGGCGGGCGAACAGCATCGGCTTCGAGGACCTCATCACCATCCAGGACTTCGTTTTCCTCGAGGCGCTCGCCACCGGCGAGCGGTTCACTCCCGGGTTCGCCGAGGCCGTCGACGTGGTCAGTGTGCAACAAGCCCTCATCGACTCATGGAAGTCGCGGGGTTGGCAGAGCGTGCAAGACCTGAAGGGGGCAGTCCGATGAGCACCGTCCGGATCACCACCGCTGAGGCGCTCGTGCGCTACCTCATCGCCCAGCACACCGAGGTCGACGGGATCGAGGTGCCGCTGTTCCCGGGCGTCTTCGCGATCTTCGGCCACGGCAACGTCACCAGCCTGGGTCAGGCTCTGGAGCAGCACCGCGACGAGATCCCGGTCTGGCGGGCCCAGACCGAGGAAGGGATGGGGCTGGCGGCGGTCGCGTTCGGCAAGGCCACCCGTCGGCGGCAGGTGATGGTCGCGACGAGCTCGATCGGCCCCGGTGCCACCAATATGGTCACCGCCGCCGGCGTTGCCATGTCCAACCGCATCCCGGTGCTGTTCGTCTCCGGTGACGCCTTCACCTCGCGCCTGCCCGACCCCGTCCTGCAGCAGGTTGAGCATTTCGGCGACCCGAGTACGACCGTCAACGACAGCTTCCGTCCCGTCGTGCGCTACTGGGACCGGATCACCCACCCCGCCCAGCTGCTCAGCTCGCTGCCCCAGGCGGTCCGCATCCTTTTGGACCCCGCCGACTGCGGTCCGGCCTTCCTCGGGCTGCCCCAAGACATCGCTGCGACCGCGTACGACTACCCGGCGAGTTTCTTCGACCCGGTCGTGCACCGCGTGCCGCGGCCGCGCGCGGACCAGGTCGAGCTCGAGCGCGCAGCGGCCGCAGTGAGGTCGGCCGAGCGTCCGGTGCTCGTCGCCGGCGGTGGGGTGCACTACTCCCTCGCGGAGGTCGAGCTGGCCGAGTTCGCGCTGCGGCACGGCATCCCGGTCGTCGAGACGGTCGCCGGGAAGTCGGCGCTCGTGGCCGACCATCCGAGGTACACCGGGCCAGTCGGTGTCACCGGTGCGGCCGAGCCGAACGAGGCGTGCCGAGCGGCCGACCTGGTGCTGGCCGTGGGGACCCGCCTCAATGACTTCGTGACCGGGTCGTGGACGCTCTTCGACGACGACGCCCGCATCGTGGCCTTGAACACCGCGCGCTTCGACGCGACGAAGCACCTGTCGACCCCCGTGGTCGGCGACGCGCGCGAGAGCCTGGTCGAACTGTCCGAACTGCTCGGTGACTGGTCGGCTCCGCGGGAATGGACCGACCAGGGCACCAGCTTGCGTCGGCGGCTCGGGGACTTCATCGCCAGCCGGGTCGCCGACGATGACGAGCTGCCTTTGAGCTACGCGCAGATCATCGGAGCTCTGCACCGCACGGCCACGGCCGAGGACTACGTGATGACCGCAGCCGGTGGGTTGCCGGGCGAGCTCAATGTGAACTGGCTGAGCAAGTCCGTCGCCAGCTTCGACTGTGAGTACGGCTTTTCCTGCATGGGTTACGAGACGGCCGGCGCCTGGGGGGCAGCCTTCGCGCGCACCGAGGGCGAGGTCTTGTGCCTCGTCGGCGACGGGTCCTATCTGATGCTCAACAGCGAGATCTACTCCTCGGTCCTGTCGGGGAAGAAGTTCATCCTCGTCGTCTGCGACAACGCCGGGTTCGCGGTCATCGAACGGCTGCAGCGCAACCAGGGCGGCGCGTCGTACAACAACATGCTGCGGGACACGCGCGGACCCCACAGCGAGGTGCGGGTCGACTTTGTCGCGCACGCAGCGTCGCTGGGTGCGAACGCGACGCGAGCGTCCTCCATCGCCGAATTCGAAGCAGCGCTGCAGCAGGCCCGCACCGCCGACCGGACGAGCGTCATCGTCGTCGACGTGCGCGAGTCCGACTGGACCGAGGGTGGTCTGTTCTGGCAGGTCGGGGTACCCGAGGTCAGCGAGCTCGACACGGTGCGGGAGGCCCGGGCCGTTCACGAGGCCGGGATGGCCCACCAGCGCCGCGGTGTGTGATGTCCGCCAACGCTGCTGACGCGGCAGCGACGTCGAGACGGACCGCGCCGTCGCACCCGACCATCCGCGACGTCGCCGCCCGGGCGGGGGTCTCCAAATCATTGGTGTCCTTGGCGCTGCAGAACGCCCCCCGGGTGGCGCCCGCGACCCGCCAGGCCATCCTCGAGGCAGCCGAAGAGCTGGGCTACCGGCGCAACGCCGCGGCGCACGCGCTGGGTGCGCACCGCACCCGCACCGTGGGGGTCTTCGTCCTGGACCTCCACAACCCGATCACCGCCGACGTCCTTGACGCGGTGCAGGCTGAGGCTCGGCGTCGGGACTACCGCACCGTCGTCGTCGTCGGCGGTGACGATAGGGCCGCCGAGCGGGCTGAGCTGGAGAAGCTCCTCGAGCTTCGGGTCGAGGGGATCATCGCGCTGGGTCACCGGCTGCCCGACGGAGCGAGGGAGGCGATCACGGCCGACTGCCCTGCGGTCATCATCGGCAGCGAGCAGCACGGCATCCCCCACCTGCTGTCGATGCGCAACGACGACGTCTTCGGTGCCGGTCTCGCGGTGGACCACCTCGTCGCGCTCGGTCACGAGCGGATCGCCCACGTGGACGGCGGGCCGAGCGCGGTCGCCCGGGACCGATGTCGCGGGTACCGTGCCGCGATGCGCCGACACGGATTGGGCGACAACCTGACCGTGGTCACGGGGTCGTTCACCGAGGACGGGGGCTACCGGGGTGCCTTGCAAGTGCTCGACATGCCGGACCTCCCCACCGCCCTCTTCGTGGTCAACGACCTCGCGGCGATGGGTGCCATGGCGGCCGTGGCCGACCAGGGTCTTTCGGTGCCCGACGACGTCTCGATCGTCGGCTACGACGGCACCTGCCTGGCCGGCATCCGACCCCTCGCGTTGACCACGGTGGGCCAGCCCCTCCTCGAGCTCGGGACGCGAGCAGCCGCGCTGTTGTGCGGACAGCTCGACGGCGAACCGTCGGGCGCGGCCCCCACACCATTGCCACCCACGCTCATCGTGCGTCGAACGACGGTGCCACCGAGGTCGGCGCAGGACAGCGCCGAGCGAGCAGGTGCTCAGCCCGCCAGCGGAGGATCCGGTTCCCCGTGCCGCTGACCTCGCTGCCCACTCCGCGCACCGCGGACTCCGCTGAAGCCCCGGCGCTGCGTTGGGGGATCCTGGGCACGGGGTGGATCGCCGAAGCCTTCGTCACCTCGCTTCGACGGCACACGCGCCAAGTCGTGTACGCCGTCGGGTCGCGCACGACGGAGAAGGCGCGCCGGGCGGCAACCGCCTGGGAGGCGCCGGTGGCTCACGGGTCCTACGAGTCCTTGGTCGCCGATCCCGGCGTCGACGTTGTCTACGTGGCCACTCCGCACAACTACCACTTCCGGCACGCCGTGCTCGCGATCGAGGCCGGGAAACACGTGCTCGTCGAGAAGCCCGTGGGACTCGACGCGGACGAGGCCCGCGCCATCGGCGACGCGGCCGCGCGCGCGGGCCTGTTCTGCATGGAGGCCATGTGGACCCTGTTCCTGCCGAAGTTCGACGTCCTGCGGCAGGTGCTCCAGGCGGGAGAGCTCGGCGGCATCGTCGCGGTGCACGCCGACATGGGTGAGCGGTTCGACGAGCCGCACCGGATCATGCGCGCGGACCTTGCGGGCGGGCCGCTCCTCGACCTCGGCACGTACGCCGTCACGTTCGCGACGTGGATCCTGGGTACGCCCGATGCGGTCACCGCGGTCGCCACACCCGCACCGAACGGCATCAACGGCCAGCTGGCCATCGCCCTGGGCACCGCGGCCGGGGGGACCGCCTCCCTGCACACGACCATCCTGGCCGACACCGCGACGACGGGGAGCGTCATCGGCACCGAGGCTCGCATCGACCTCGGGCCCCGGTTCTACCTGCCCGGCCCGATGACGCTGCATCAGCGGCGCGGGCCCTCGCTGACGTGGGTCGAACCGATGGTCGAGCACGAGGCGCTCCACTTCGAAGCCGCGGAGGTCGGGCGCCGGGTGGCGGCCGGCGAGACCGGGTCGTCGCAGCGGCCGTGGTCGGACACGGTCGCGACGATGGAGGTGATGGACCGGGTCCGGGCCACCACCGGGCTCGACTTTGCGGAGGCCCGCGCGCACCGGGACGTAGAGGATTGAGCGGGGAGCAGCGGCTGGACCGTTCGAGCCGCCCACGCCGGCTCGGCCCCGGCAGACGGTGGCTATTCGACGCATCACGGGCCCGGAGGGCTGTGGTCCGGCCGTCGTGCCCCGCGCGAACGTGATCATGTAGTTGTCAGTCCTAACGCCGGCCGGTGATCGCTCTGCATGTGGCAATCATGGGGTGCCTCTCAGCAGCGGAGCGAATCTGGCCCCTTCTGCGTTCAGCTGTCGCTGCTCACGGGGGTGGTGAGCGCCGCGGCCGGCCGTCCTTCGCGGCGGAACTCTGTTTCGAGGTCGAAGGAGTAGGTGCGGGAGAAGTTGATGTGGTCCGTGAGCGGCGCTGCCGGCCAACGGATCGACGACCGGGCGCCGCCCAAGGGGGAGGGCTACCGGACCGCTGTTAGGCGCTGTTCGGCAGCGGTGAGGTACGCTTTGTAAACATGTCTTACGCTGGCGGCAGGGGCACTTCGTGACGATCTCGATCCGGTTGACCGAGGACGAAGAAGAACGACTCGACAACCTCGCTCGCCGCACCGGACGTTCGAAGAGCTTCTACGTCAAAACAGCCATTCGCGAGTACCTGACAGACCTCGAAGACGCCTTCGCCGCAGATGCCGCGATCGATGCCTTCGAGGCCGAGGGTCGGCCTAGCCGTCCGCTCGCTGCGCTCGAGGCCGAGATCGACACGTGACATCTCGGTGGAGCGTTGAGACCACCGACCAGTTCGACCGCGAGTTCAAGAAGCTTGATCGCGCCGTGCAACGGCGTGTACTTGCGTACCTGCACGACGTCGAAACGCTTAACGACCCGCGGCAACGCGGGAGGGGATTGACGGCGAACCACGCCGGCGTCTGGCGCTACCGTGTGGGCGACTACCGCGTCCTGGCCCAGTTCATCGACAACACCCTGACCATCCTGGCACTGCGCGTTGGCCATCGACGGGACGTCTACTGAGCTTGATCCGCTTGCGAAACGACGGGCCTGAACGGTTCATGACGGTAGATCGGGACGGTGTCGGGTGACACAAGCCGGGCGGCGCCGGGCAGGCGTTGTCAGACTGTCCTGACCCGTGAAATCTGCCGTTACGAGTGTCGTTTTGCCGGTTGTGCACGCGGAGTTAGGCAAGAAGACGGCGGAGGTGCACGACTACCATGACGTCGCCGTGCCGATCCTGGCCGGCTCGCTGCAGCGCAGGATGCCGGGCTACCAGAGCCTGGGCTCCGACCGACAGCTTTGACGGTCCGAGCCGTCCAACGTCGTGGTGGCCATGCGAGATGGTATCCGTCTCTCGTCAGATCGCGTTTCGTCACGACTATGTGACGACTGTCCACGTCAAGCGAACGACTCACGAACGGTTGGCACCGTGGACAGCGAATCAGTTGCTTACGCAAATGGGAGGCGGTAGAAGGGTCTGGACCTTGTCCGTGCAGCGCTGCGGCTCACGTAGACGGCTTGTCTCTGCGCGCCTCCAGGCGCGGCCCGAGTAAATACTCGACGTCAGCCACCTTCCTTCGGCGCGCTCGCGGGACATCCCACGCGCAACCGTCGGGTACATGAGCCGGCCGCCGCGACCCTTCGTCGAGTGGGCATATTGGTAAGGGCTGCGTAACGCACCGGTTCAGTCCCGCCCGCGGCACACCTCTCGACGTGATGACCGAACCGGCTGGCGTTGTACGCACGGGTTCAGGTTCATCGGGTCAGATCTATTCGTAGCGGCCTTCGGGCGTACGGGCCCCGGGCGTCAGCAAGGTTGCCTGGTGACCCACCCCTGGTGATGAGGGCCCTGTCTGGTCCTGGAGATGCGGCTTCACTGGGTGGGAGGGGACCTTGGTGAGCGGTTCGTCGATCTGCATGCATCGCGTGCGTTGGTGCGAACCCCAGATCCTGCTGCGCTCGGCTCAAGTCGGCTCGGGTCGCCTTCGATGCTCAGTCCCCAAGATTGCCCCGGCGATTGGCCCCGGTCAGTGGAGGTTGTGTATCTTGGGCGGTCGTGCCCGGGTGACCGGGTGCGGTGAAGTGCCCCTATAGCTCAGTAGGCAGAGCGTCTCCATGGTAAGGAGAAGGTCTGCGGTTCGATTCCGCATGGGGGCTCGGTCGTCAGCTCCGGTGCCGCCGCGCGCCGGCGGAACAATCGCCTTCGTTGAGGCGTTGGTCTGACCGTCCAACCGGTAGTCGGCCACGTGGCGGGATAGCTCAGGCGGTAGAGCAAGCGGCTCATAATCGCTGTGTCGCGGGTTCGAGTCCCGCTCCCGCTACCGGCAGGACCAGTCCCTGAGGGACTCGACGCTCGAGCATCACCCAGTCGGTTCGAGCCGACGCAGAGTAGAGAGAGAATCATCGTGGCCAAGGCCTCCGACGTTCGACCTAAGATCACCCTTGCCTGCACCGAGTGCAAGGAGCGGAACTACATCACCAAGAAGAACCGGCGTAACGACCCCGACCGGTTGGAGCTGAAGAAGTTCTGTCCGCGTTGCCGGACCCACACCGCCCACCGCGAGACCCGCTGACCCTGCACGAGCGCCCTACGACCGACCGCCCCGATCCAGCGGCGGACAGCGTAGCGGTGATCGGTCTGGCCCACGGCAGTCGGCATCCGCGTGCTCAAGACGCAATCGAGGGCCTGATGAGTGCCGTCTCGGTGCTCAGCGGGCTTCCGGCCCGAGCCGCGTACCTCGATCTCGTCGAGCCCGGACTCGACGCAGTCGGCCGGTCGCTGAGGGCCGCCGGACACACTTCGGCCGTAGTGGTGCCGCTGCTGTTCACCGAGGCCTTCCACGCTCGGGTTGACGTTCCCAGGGCGATTCGCGGCGCCGGCGAGTCGAGCGGGATGACCTTGGATCAGGCCGCCATTCTCGGCACCGGTGATGACGTGGCCCAGCTGGTTCTCAGGGTGCTCGACGAAGCCGGGGTAGGGCGGGACATCCCCGTCCTGCTGGTGGCGGTCGGGTCCTCCCGACCCGGCGCCGACGGCGCCGTCGCCGACCTTGCCCGCCGGCTCGGCGACGTTCGCGAGGGTGCCGTCCGGGCCGCGTTTTGTACCCGCGAGCCGCGGGCGGCGCAGGCCCTGGAGATGGCTTCCGGTCCACTGGCGGTGTGCCCGCTCTTCCTCGCCGACGGACTGTTGCTCGACCCGTTGCGTGCGCAGGCGGCCCTGCGTGGCGCGACGTTCGTGGAACCGCTGGCCGAGCGGGCGGCCCCGCTGGTGGTGGCCCGTTACCGGGCGGCGCAACGCCCCTTCAGGGCCGCTTCCGTCGGCAGTCTCGGCTAGCGTGGCTGTCGTGCCGATCACGTCCGAACACGCCGGCCGGGAGTATCCCCCGACCCCTCCGTACGCGGTGACGCAGGCCAAGATCGAGGAGTTCGCCGTCGCTCTAGGTCAAGCCGGCGACGCTTCCCCCACCACGAGGGAGGCGCCACCGACGTTCGCCGCGGTGGTCGTCAACGCGGCCTGGCAAGCCATGTTCGCCGATCGGGAGCTGGACCTCACCCTCCACCGAATCGTCCACGCCGATCAGCGCTTCCGTTTCGAACGGTCACTGCGCGCCGGGGACGTGGTCACCGCGACCATGCGGATCGACCGGGTGCGAGTCCGGGCCGGTTCGGAGATGATCTCGTCCTCGGTGACGGTGCGCGACACCGACGGGGGAACCGTCCTGACCGCGGCGGCGACGTTCTTGCACACCCGGGCCACCGCGTCGTGACCGCCCCGACCAGCGCCCCCCAGGTGGGCGCGGCGCTGCCGGCGCTCACGGCCTGCTTCACCCGCGAGACGCTGGTCCGCTACGCCGGGGCGTCGGGAGACTTCAACCCCATCCACTACTCCGGGCACGCAGCCGCCGCGGTTGGGCTGCCCGACGTCATCGCCCACGGCATGCTGACCATGGGGACCGCGCTTCGGGTCGTTACCGCCTGGGCGGGCCCTCAGGCCGTCGTTCGTTCTTACGTAGCCCGCTTCACCCGGCCGATCGTGGTCCCCGACGACGGGGCCGGGGCGACTTTGGAGGTCAGTGGCACCGTAACCGCGGTCGACGGCTCGCTGGTTACGGTGTCGGTCGAGGGGCACTGTGCCGGGGAGAAGGTTCTCGGGTCAGCATGGGTGGAAATCGATCTGCAACCCGGATCGGCGGCACCATGACCGACCTCGACCCGACGCCACCACGGCAGACGATGCAGCGACCGGCTGAACTGCTCGCCGGCCACACCACCATGCGGGTGGGCGGACCGGCGACCCGTTTCCGGCGCATCGATGACCCCGACGAGCTGATCCGCACGGTCTCAGACCTGGACGCCGCCGGCGAGGCGGTGCTGATCCTGGGCGGCGGGTCGAATCTACTGGTGGCCGACCGGGGCTTCGACGGCACCGTGATCAAGGTGGCGACCCGGGGCATCGACGCGGACGTCTCCGACTGCGCCGGCGCCGTCGTCCAGGTCGCCGCCGGCGAGCCCTGGGACGACCTGGTCGCGCTGAGCGTACGCAACGGCTGGTCGGGGTTGGAGGCGTTGTCGGGCATTCCCGGCTCGATGGGCGCCACCCCGATTCAGAACGTGGGAGCCTACGGGGCCGACGTGGGTCGCTTCGTGGCAGGAGTCCGCACCCTCGACCGGCAGCGAGGCGTGATCTCGACGCTGTTCGCGGCGGACTGCGGATTCGGGTACCGGACGTCGGTGTTCAAAGCCGAACCGGGTCGCTACCTAGTGTTGGAGGTGACGCTGCAGCTGCCCCTGGGGTCGTTGTCGGCGCCGATCCGCTACGCCGAGCTGGCCCGCGCCCTCGGGGTGGACCTGGGCGCCCGGGTGCCGGCGGAACAGGTCCGCGCCGCGGTGCTGGCGTTGCGGGCCGGTAAGGGGATGGTGCTCGACGATGCCGATCCCGACACTTGGAGCGCCGGCTCCTTCTTCACCAACCCGGTGCTGAACCCTGAGCAGGCCGACCTGCTGCCCGAGGGAGCGCCGCGTTTCCCCCAGTCCGACGGAGGGGTGAAGACGAGCGCGGCCTGGCTGATCGAGCACGCGGGCTTCGGCCGCGGCTTCGGGTCCGGCCCGGCGCGGCTGTCGACCAAGCACACGCTCGCCCTGACCAATCGCGGAACGGCCCGATCCGAGGACCTGCTGGCCCTGGCCCGGACCGTACGCGACGGCGTCCGTGACACCTTCGGCGTCGTCTTGGTTCCCGAGCCGGTGCTGGTGGGGTGCTCCCTATGAGCATCCCCCCGTTCGCCGTCTGGGCGCCGCTGCCGGAAGCGGTCGGCCTACACATCCGACCCGTCGGCGGGCAGGCCCGGGTGATCGCGATGGCCCGCGACGACCAGGGCTGGTGGCACCCGAGCGAACCGCTGCCGGCCGGGCCCGGCGGGGAGCCCGGAGCCGGGGAGTTCGACTACGGCTACGAGCTGGACCACTCCGGCCAAGTCCGCCCCGATCCCCGTTCGCGGCGCCAGCCCGACGGGGTGCACGGCTGGTCGCGCAGTTACGACCCGGACGCCTTTGGCTGGACCGACGAGCGCTGGACCGGGCGCCAGCTGGCCGGCGGGGTGATCTACGAACTGCACGTCGGCACCTTCACCCCCGAGGGCACCCTGGACGCCGCGGTCGCCCACCTCGATCACCTGGCCGCCCTCGGCATCGACTTCGTCGAGCTGATGCCGGTCAACGATTTCAACGGCGTCGACAACTGGGGCTACGACGGTGTGCTCTGGTTCGCGGTGCACGAGGCGTACGGCGGGCCGGTGGCCTATCAGCGTTTCGTCGACGCCTGCCACCTCGCCGGGATGGGGGTGATCCAAGACGTCGTCTACAACCACCTGGGCCCCAGCGGGAACTATCTGCCGGAGTTCGGTCCCTACCTGACCGCCGGCTCGAATCCGTGGGGCGACTCGCCCAACCTCGACGGCGAGGACTCCGACGAGGTCCGCCGCTACATCCTCGACAACGCGCGCGGATGGCTTCGCGACTACCACGTGGACGGACTACGGCTGGACGCGGTGCACGCCCTCAGCGACACCCGGGCCACCCACATCTTGGAGGAACTGGCGATCGAGACCGAGGTGCTCAGCGCGTTCGTCGGCCGGCCGCTCTCTCTGATCGCGGAGTCGGATCTGAACGACCCGCGGTTGATCACGTCCCGCGAGGGTGGCGGCTACGGGCTCACCGGCCAGTGGAGCGACGACTTCCACCACGCGCTCTACGTCAGCCTGACCGGTGATACGACCGGCTACTACGCCGACTTCGACTCCCGCGCGGCCCTCGGCAAGGTGGTGGAGGCCGGCTTCTTCCACGACGGGACCAAGTCGAGCTTCCGCGGCCGCGGGCACGGCCACCCGATCGACACCCTGCGGACCCTGACCTGGCGACTGGTGGTGTGCTGGGACAACCACGACCAGATCGGCAACCGGGCCGCCGGCGAACGACTCTCGGACCGGCTCAGCTTCGACCAATTGGCCATCGCGGCCGTGGTCACCCTGCTCAGCCCCTTCACACCAATGATCTTCATGGGCGAGGAATGGGGCGCGACCACCCCGTGGCGGTTCTTCACCTCCCACCCCGAGCCCGAGCTGGCGCAGGCGGTTCGCGCGGGCCGGCTTGAGGAGTTCGCCCAGATGGGCTGGGACACCGCCACCGTCCCGGACCCGCAGGATCCCGACACGTTCGCGGCGTCCAAGCTGGACTGGTCGGAGGCGGAACGGGGCCCGCACGCCGACCTCCTCCGGCTCCAGACCAGGCTTCTTGCGCTCCGGCGGACCTACCCCGCCTTCACCGATCCTCGCTTCGACGCCGGTTCCGCCAGCTCCGACGACGAAGGCGGCTGGGTGGTGCTGCGCCGCGACGACATGGCCATCGTGGTGAACTTCAGTGCCTCCCCGAGCCGGGTCACCCTCGAGTACGACCTGGCCGCGCTGCTCGCCGTCGGCACGACCGATATTCATGGCGGCGAGGTCACCTTAGGACCGACCAGTGCCGTGGTCGGCCGACTGGCGATCCCGCGCCTGGTCTGAGCCCGACCGGTTCTGCGGCCCGGGCGCGTGCGATCGGTTCAGTGCGGGATCGTGATCTCGCGTTTCAGCATCTTGCCGGTCGGACCTTTGGGGATCGGGCCGAAAGCGATGATGCGCGGATACTTGTAGGCCGCGATCCGCGCGGCGACCCAGTCGCGTAACTCCTCCGCACCGACCTCGGCGCCGGGGTGCACGGTGACCAGGGCGGCGATCTCTTCACCGCGCTCGGGATCGGGCACTCCGACCACCGCCGCCTCGGCGACGTCCGGGTGGGCGTAGAGGACCTCCTCGACCTCACGCGGATAAACGTTGAAGCCGTTGCGGATGATCAGGTCCTTGACTCGGTCGACAATGAAGTAGTAGCCGTCGGGGTCCCGGGTCGCCAGGTCCCCGGTGTGGAACCAGCCGCCGCGCATCGCCTGGGCGCTCGCCTCCGGGTCGTTCCAGTACCCGGTCATCACGTTCTCCCCGCGGATCACGATCTCCCCGATCTCGCCGGGCTCGACCTCGAGCTCCTGACCGGCTTCACCGGTCTGATCGGCCCCACCGGCTTCCTCGGGTCGAGGCCGGTGGAGCGCAAACTCCACCCCCCGGATCGGCATCCCGACCGAGCCCGGTTTGATCGGGGCGTCGGGATGATTGAAGGAGGCGACGGGGGAGGTCTCCGACAGCCCGTAGCCTTCCAAGATCGAGAAGCCGAAGCGCTCCTCGACGCCGCGGAGCACCTCCACCGGCAAGGACGCCCCACCCGACACACCCAGCCGTACGGTGCTGGTGTCGTCGGCCTCCGTTGCGGCGGCCAGCAGGGCCATGTACATCGTCGGCACGCCGAGGAAGACCGTGACCCGGTCCGCGGCGATCAGGTCCAACGCCTGCCGGCCCTCAAATTTCGGCAGCAGCGTCAAACAGGAGCCGCCGGCCACCGAGGCGTTCAGCGCACAGGTCTGACCGAACGAGTGAAACAGCGGCAGCCCGCCGAACAACACGTCCTCGGGGCCGTTGCCGAACAGGGTCTCGACGGTGGTGGTGACGTTGCTGCGCAGATTGGCAAAGCTGAGTTCGGCGCCCTTCGGCTGACCGGTGGTGCCCGAGGTGTACAGGATGACCGCAGTATCGCCGGCCTCTCGCGGGGTGACTTCACCGGCTGGTTCCGGTGTGCTCAGCAGGGACCTCAGCTCGTCCGGGGTCACGACCACCACCTCGGTCCCGGTGGTTTCGGCGGCCTGCGCGGCCTCGGCAGCGAACGTGGCGAACACCACCGCAACTCCCGCTCCGCTGTCGCGCCAGACGTGGCCGATCTCGCCGGCCTTGAGCAATGGGTTCAGCGGCACCACGATCGCTCCCAGCCGCAGGATCGCGTAGTAGGCGATCGGGAACCAGGCCACGTTCGGAGCGATCAGGGCGACCCGGTCGCCGAGGTTTACCCCTCGGCTGCGCAGCGTCTGCGCGAAGGCTGCGCTGGCGTGGTCGAGGTCCCGGTAGCTCAACTGCAACTCGCCCTGGCGCACGGCAGGCAGGTCCGGGTCGGCCAGGGCCCGCTGACGAAGCCAGTGCGCCAGATTCACTGATCCGGCGTCGTCGATCGAGGTTTCCATGGCCGAAGCGTAGGACGAAACGCCGGGGTACGGGCCCGCCCGAGTCGTTACCCTTGCCCGTATGCGTCTGGCCGAGAAAACCCACGACGAACTCGTCGCGCTGCACGCGGAGCAGACCGCCGCCTACGAGGCGCTGGTCGGGGCCGGGCTCACTCTGGATTTGACCCGGGGCAAGCCATCCGCGGCACAGCTCGATCTGTCCCTGGAGCTGTTGGACCTGCCCGGCGCCGGTCACTACGTCGACGGCTCCGGAATGGACTGTCGCAACTACGGCGGACTCCAGGGGCTCCCGCAGCTGCGGGAGATCTTCGCTCCGCTGCTGGGAGTACCGGTCGAGCAGCTGGTGGCCGGTGGCAACGCCAGTTTGGCGATCATGCACGACACCTTGGTCTTCAGTCTGCTCAAGGGCCCCCCTGACGGCGAGCGGTGGGTCGAGGAGCCGATCAAGTTCTTGTGCCCGGTGCCCGGTTACGATCGCCACTTCGCGCTGTGTGAGCAGTTCGGCATCGAGATGGTGCCGGTCCCGCTCGGCCCGGACGGGCCTGACCTGGCCCAGGTACGCCGGCTGGCGGGTGAAGACGCTTCGGTCAAGGGGATGTGGGTGGTCCCCACCTATTCCAACCCGACCGGCGCCGTCTACGGGGCGGACGTGACCCGGGCCCTGCTGGAGATGCCCACGGCAGCCCCCGATTTCCGGATCTTCTACGACAACGCCTACGCGGTGCATCACCTCACCGACCGGGAGGTGCCGGCGTTGGACGTGCTGGAGATGGCCAGGGCCGCCGGGCACCCGAACCGGGTGCTCGTATTTGCCTCCACCTCCAAGATCACCTTCGCCGGCGCCGGCGTGGCTTTCTTCGCCGCCAGCCCGGACAACGTGGCTTGGTATCTGCGGCATCTCGGCAAGCGCACCATCGGGCCGGACAAGCTCAACCACCTGCGGCACGCTGAGTATCTGCGCGACAGCGACGGGGTGCGGCAGTTGATGCGCCGCCACCGCGAGATCATCGCACCCAAGTTTGCCCAGGTCGAGCAGATCCTGACCGAGCGTCTTGGCGACTACGCCCTCGCGAGCTGGACCGACCCCGAGGGTGGGTACTTCGTCAGTCTCGACGTTGCCGAGGGCACCGCGACCAGGGTCGTCGCCCTGGCCAAGGAGGCCGGAATCGCGATGACCGGGGCCGGTGCGGCCTTCCCGTACGGCCACGATCCCCGCGACGCCAACATTCGAATCGCCCCGACCATGCCGACGCCCGACGACGTCGCCGCCGCTATCGACGGACTGGCGACGTGTGTGCTACTCGCCGCCCTCGAACAGCAGCTGGCCCGTCCGGTCGCCGCCGTCAGCGGTTAGCGCCGACCCGTACAGGTCGTCTACACTCGAAGGCTGGTGGCAACACCCCGGTCGGTGATGCCCTGGACCTGATGGTCTTGGGCATGGATCGGAAGTAAGGCACTAAGGGCAATAGCTCAACTGGCAGAGCATCGGTCTCCAAAACCGAAGGTTGGGGGTTCAAGTCCCTCTTGCCCTGCGAAACGCGACAGCATCTGACGGACCGGAGGACACGTGGCAGACCACGACGAGGCGGACCTCACCCCGTCCGACGCCGGCGCAGCGAGTTCTTCGGCCGGCGGATCCGGTGCGGCCGAGCCGCTCGAGAGCGATCAGGTCAATCTGGAGGGTTCGTCGGTCACCCGTGAACCAGCCACGGTCGGAGCCCGGACGGGCTCCTCGGTCCGGCCGCGTGGTGCCCCGATCGCGTCTAAGCCCAAGGGCACTCCGACCGCCCGGCGCGACCGGACCCCAGAACGCGAGCGCACGACCCCGCCGAAGTTCGTGCGGCAGTCGATCGGTGAGCTGCGCAAGGTGGTCTATCCGTCGGGTTCGCAGCTCGGCAACTACTTCGTGGTCGTGTTGGTCTTCGTGCTGTTCATCATCGCGTTCGTCAGCCTGCTCGACCTCGGCCTCGGTCAGATCGTATTCAAAGTCTTCAGCTGAAGGCTTCACCCCGATTCAGATTTACGGAGATATTGACGTGCCTGAAGACTTTTCGGCCGACGACTCGCGTAGCGCTGCGGAGTCGCTGGGAAGCTCGGCCGCGGTCAGCCCCGACGGCGAGGAAGCGGCCGCCGACCCGGTCGACTTCGATATCGACCTCGGAGCCCAGGACTACCGCCCCAACAGTGCCGACGACGTCGACATCGACCTGGACTTCGGCGGCGAGCAGCCGGCTCAGACCGAGACCGAGGAAATCAACCTCGACTTCGGGACGGATGCCGCACCCGAGCCTGCAGACGACGAGACCGACGACGACGTGGCGCAGAATGACGCCGCCGCGGAGGCCTTGGAGGCTTTTCGCAGTGATCTCCGGGCCAAGTTGGGTGACTGGTACGTCGTCCACACCTACTCCGGGATGGAGAACCGGGTGCAGCAGAACCTGGAGAACCGGGTGTCCTCGCTCAACATGGAGGACTACATCTACGAGATCATCGTCCCGACCGAGGAAGTGACCGAGATCCGCAACGGGCAGCGCAAGCAGGTCCGGCGAACGGTGCTCCCGGGTTACGTGCTGGTGCGGATGGATCTCACCGACGAGTCCTGGTCGACCGTGCGGCACACGCCGTCGGTGACGGGCTTCGTCGGCCACTCCAACTCACCGGTGCCGCTCAGCCTGGACGAGGTCGAGAAAATGTTGGCGCCCGCGGTGGTGGCGGCCGCCACCGCCGGTTCTGAGGGGTCGACCCGGCGGCAGCGGAAGGTCGAAGTCGCCGACTTCACCGTCGGCGACTCGGTGATGGTGGTCGACGGTCCGTTCGCCGGCGTGCACGCGACCATCACCGAGATCAATGTCAACAGCCAGCGACTGAAGGCTTTGGTCGAGATTCTCGGCCGGGAGACCCCGGTGGATCTCACCTTCCCGCAGATCCAGCGGGTCTGATTCACCGACTGATCATCTCCTCTCAGTACGTCACCTGTCTGCTAGTACGACCGAGCCAGCCGGGCTCGGCCACCAGAATGTCCGGGTCGAAGGACCCGCCGGAAACGAAGGATCACCAAAGCTATGCCCCCCAGGAAGAAAGTCGCGGCGCTGGTCAAGATCGCCCTCAACGCGGCCTCCGCCACCCCTGCTCCGCCCGTCGGTACGGCCCTCGGCCCGCACGGGGTGAACATCATGGAGTTCGTCAAGGCCTACAACGCCGCGACCGAAGCTCAGCGCGGCACGGTCATCCCGGTCGAGATCACCATCTTCGAGGACCGGTCGTTCACCTTCATCACCAAGACGCCGCCGGCGGCTGAGCTGATCAAGAAGGCCGCCGGGGTCACCAAGGGGTCGGGCGTGCCGCAGCGGGACAAGGTCGGCCGGATCACCCGCGACCAGGTCCGTGAGATCGCCACCACCAAACTGCCCGACCTGAACGCCAACGATGTCGACTCCGCGATGAAGATCGTCGAGGGCACCGCCCGCTCCATGGGCGTAACTCTGTCGGATTGAGTTGCTCTGTGTTTTCTGTGCCCCTCGCAGGCTCGGGGCACGCTCAGATCGCCTGAAGCCCGGCGTCTTCGTGTCGTCTGTGCCCCTCGCAGGCTCGGGGCACGCTCAGATCGCCTGAAGCCCGGCGTCTTCGTGTCGTCTGTGCCCCTCGCAGGCTCGGGGCACGCTCAGATCGTCTGAAGCCCGGCGTCTTCGTCGGTTTGCGTGAACGGAAAAGCGTGTTCACTCAAACCTCCTCCAGACGCCGGGGGCGATCTTCGGTGTGGGTCAGGCCGGAAGGGCTGGCAGACTGAGAGTGAACAACGCAATACCTGTCAATGCGTGGGGGAGCCGGCGCGGCTCGTGACCACAACTGGGAAAGGAAACTCCAGATGAAGCGCAGCAAGGCCTACACTGCCGTCGCCGAGAAGGTCGACGAGGCGAAGCTCTATACTCCGGCCGAGGCCGTCGAACTCGCCAAGGGCAACACCCGGGCCAAGTTCGACGAGACCGTCGACGTGTCGATGCGGCTCGGCGTCGATCCACGTAAAGCCGACCAGATGGTTCGCGGCACGGTGAACCTGCCCAACGGCACCGGCAAGACCGCGCGAGTCCTGGTCTTCGCGACCGGTGACCGCGCCCAGCAAGCGTTGGACGCCGGCGCGGACGAAGTCGGTTCCGACGACCTGATCGCCCGCGTTCAGGGCGGTTATCTCGACTTCGACGCCGTCGTGGCCACCCCGGACCTGATGGGTAAAGTCGGGCGGCTGGGCCGGGTGCTCGGGCCCCGGGGCCTGATGCCGAACCCGAAGACCGGGACCGTCACCGTAGACGTGGCCAAGGCGGTCACCGACATCAAAGGCGGCAAGATCGAGTTCCGGGTTGACCGCCACGCCAACCTGCACTTCATCATCGGCAAGGCATCCTTCACCACCGACAAGCTTCAAGAGAACTACTTTGCCGCGCTCGACGAAGTGCTCCGGCTCAAGCCGAGCGCCTCCAAGGGCCGCTACATCCGCAAGATCACCTTGTCCACCACGATGGGCCCCGGCATCCCACTGGACGTCAATAAGACCAAGCCCGACGCTGATTGACCACTGCGGTCCACGGCGGTGCCGCGAGGCGTCGGAGCCGCTGGGCCGGAATCGTCGAGCCCAAGAGGGCGCACGCGCCTGGACGCCGCCAAACCCCAAGGAACAGGGGCGACAAGCTACTAGCGCCGGGATCGGGGTCTGGTGCTGGCGCTGAGTTGGGTTGCGGCGATCGTTTCCTGCCTCGGTTACGGGGTGGGCTCGGTGCTGCAGGCGGCCGGAGCCCGCCGAGTGGCCGGGGTGGCAGGCCTTTCGGGGATCGCCCTGATCGCGGTGCAGTTGCCCTACCTGCTCGGCATCGCCGCCGACGCCATCGCCTTCTTGGCCAACGTGGTGGCCCTACAGCGCCTACCGCTGTTCCTGGTCCAGGCCATCCTCACCGGCAGCGTCGGAGTCACGGCCGTGATCGCGGCGATCCGGGGCGAGAAGCTGAGCCGCAAGGGCTGGTCGAGCCTGGTCGTCCTCGGTGCCGGTCTGGTGCTGTTGTCGGTCACCGCCGTCTCCGGGAAGGCCATCGGGCTTCCCCGGACCGGCCAGTGGCTCGTCTTGGGAAGTGCGGCGATCCCGCTGGTCACCGCCGTAGCTGGGCTCCGGCTTCGGGGCCACCGTTCGGCGATCACCCTGGCCGCGGCAGCCGGGCTGAGCTGGACAGCGGTGGCCATCGCCTCCCGAGGACTCCGCTTCGACGGCTTTGATCTCGATGTCTTGACCTCCCCGCTGCTGTGGACGATCATCCTCCAGGGGGTCTTGGGAGCCGCATGCTTCGCGTTGGCCCTGCAACGAGGTTCGGTCACCGCGGTGACCGCGATCACGTTCATCCTCGAGCTGGTGCTTCCGTCGGGCTTCGGGGTGTGGCAGTTCGGCGACACCCTGGCTTCCGGCCGGACCCCGGTCGCGGCCCTCGGTTTTGTCCTCACCGTCGGCGGCACCATCTTTTTGATCCGCTTCGGTCCGGAGCCGAGTCACGACGACCTCGCTGCTCCGGGACCGCGCTCGGACTTGGCCCGCTGATCCGACCGGTCGCCACACCACTCAGCACGTCGGCGGAGGCGGGTGAGGCGTTGTGGCCCTGACGGCCGGTCAACCCGTCAGCCTTCGGCGGCGACCGCGGTCAGGGTCGTACCGGTCAACCGGTACGCGGTCCACTCCTGCTGCGCGCGGGCACCCAGCCGCTCGTAGAACGCGATCGCGGACAGGTTCCAGTCCAGCACCGCCCACTCCAGGCGCGCATATCCCCGGTCCTCGGCGATCTGCGCCAGCCGCGTCACCAAGGCGCGCCCCAGCCCGGTACCGCGGTGGGCCGGCCTGACGAAGAGGTCCTCCAGGTGGATGCCGTGCACGCCTTCCCAGGTGGAGAACGACAAGAACCAGAGCGCGAAACCGGCCACCTCACCGGACACCTCCCCCACCAGAGCGAACGCAGCGGGCCCGCGGCCGGGAGCACTCTCGCCGAACAGCGCCTGGCGCAGCATCGCCGGCGTCATCTGGACCTCGCCCGCCGACCGCTCGTACTCGGCGAGCTCCACGATCAGGGCATGGAGGGCGCCGAGGTCGGTCTCAAGGGCGTCACGAATGAGCACGCCGCCAGGCAACCACACGACTGGCTTGAACGCCACGACGGGCCTCTTGGAAGCACGTGCTTCCAAGAGGCCCGTCGAGGATGGTGAAGCGGCGATCAGCCGGGCCGGCTGGCGCCGTTGTAGCTCATGTAGCTCATCTTGATGTAGGAGACGCGGCTGCGTGAGTTCGGGGCGTGCAGGACCATGCCGTGGCCGGCGTAGAGAGCGACGTGGGAGCGGCCGGAGTAGAAGAAGACCAGGTCACCGGGTCGTAACTGGGACTTGGAGATCTTTCTCGTCTGCCGGTACTGGGCGCCGGTGTTGTGCGACAGCCGTACCCCGGCCGAACGCCAAGCCATCATGGTCAGCCCGGAGCAGTCCCAGGCGTTGGGACCAGCTGCTCCGTAGACGTAGCGCTCGCCGAGCTGACGCTTGGCGAAGGCGAGGGCGCGAGTGCCTTTGGTGGAGGAACTGACGTGCTTCTTCTTGCTGGACTTCTTGGTGTGCTTCTTCTTGGTGGTTGTGTGCTTGATGACCGGTCGCAAGCCGCCGACCTGCAGGGAGGCCCAGAGTCCGTTGGTGGCGACGCCGGTGGTCCGCCAGCCGAGGCTGCGCTGTTGAGACTTGACCGCAGCCTGAGTGAGGGGGCCGTAGTAGGTGGTGCCGGGAAGTTCGCGGTGACCCAGGGCTCGAAGGGAGAGTTGCAGTCGCCTGACGTCGGACCCCCGGCTACCGCGGTGCAACGTCGGTCGGCTACCGGAGGAGATCAGGGCCGCCCAGGTGCGCCCACTGGTGTGGCCGGTGCCGGAGAGCCGGTGCCGGTACTGAAAGGCCTTCAGCTTGGCGGCGTCAGCGGTGGAGAAGCTGCCGTCGACGCGGGCGGAGTAGCCCGCACGGCGCAGCAGGCACTGCACCGACTTGGCTCCAGTGCCACGCGAGCCGGCATGTACGCCGGGGTAGCGGGAGTACGAGATCTTGCATCCCGACGCCGCTTCCGCGCTTCCGGCGGTGGTCGTCATCAGGCCCATCGTGAGTCCGGCGGCAGCGGTGACCGACACCGCTCGAATCAAGACTTTCCTCATCGTTCCCCGATCTTGTGCTGAGTAGAAGCTGAACGTTCGAGGGACGTTATCAAACCGAGATCAGGCCGCCTAGCGATTGTGATTAAGGTCACGACGACCGTGATCTAGCCGACACGCCGAATATCTAAATAATTCCTGTCCGACACATTTAGCACTTAACACCCCGAGTTTGGTTCATCTCGAACCAAGCGAGTACGGTGTTCGACAGCCGAAGACCGCTGGTCGGACCGTGCTCCGTGCACATGTCCCGAAAACTCCGTGACCCGGAGAGCCCGCGCAGGTGACCTCAGCGACAGAACCTTCTGTTGCCCTCGTCAGCCTGTGCGCCGAGGGCACGTCCTCCGACCTCGCCGTCCTTCGGGAGTGCTACTCACGTAGCCCACGAAGTGGAGGAGACTTATGGCGAGACCCGACAAGGCAGCCGCGGTCGCTGAGTTGACCGAGAAATTCGAGCGTTCGACCGGCGCGGTGTTGACCGAATACCGCGGACTCAGCGTGAAAGCGCTGCGAGAATTGCGGCGTGCCCTCGGCGACGACGCCACCTACGCGGTGTCCAAGAACACTTTGACCAGCATCGCTGCCCGTCAGGCCGAGGTTCCCGGGGTCACCGAGCACCTGTCCGGGCCGACCGCAATTGCCTTCATCGAGGGCGACCCCGTTGTCGTGGCGAAAGGCTTGCGCGATTTCGCGCGGAACAATCCGCAGCTCCTGGTCAAGGGGGGAGTGCTGGACGGACGGTCGATGACGGCCGAGGAGTTCCGGCAACTCGCCGACCTGGAGTCGCGCGAGATCTTGTTGGCCAAGGTGGCCGGTGGCTTGCAGGGCGTCCTGCAGCAGGCGGTCAGCCTGGTTGCCGCCCCGCTGTCCCAAGCGGCGCGGCTGTTGGCGGCCCTGGAGACCGCTGCTCAAGACGATCCCGGTCTGATCGCCGGTTCCGAGGTAGCCGCCTCTCCGGCACCGGCGACCCCCGCCGAGACCGAGCCCGAACCCGAAGACCCGGCCGCTGCGGCGGCCGACGACGCAGCAACCGCTGCACCCGTCGACGCATCCGCGTCGGCGGACTCCACGACAGCGTCCGCTGCAGACAACAACTAAGGAAGGACCACCATGGCCAAGCTCAGCACCGCAGAGCTCCTCGACGCGTTCAAGGAGCTGACCTTGATCGAGCTCAGCGAGTTCGTCAAAGAGTTCGAGACCACCTTCGGCGTGACGGCCGCCGCTCCCGTCGCCGCGGCCGCCGCTCCAGTCGCAGGCGGCGGGGACGCCGCCGCTGACGAAGAGGAAGCCGTCGACGAGGTCGACGTGGTCCTCGAGGCGGTCGGCGACAAGAAGATCCAGGTCATCAAGGAGGTGCGCACCCTCACCAGTCTCGGGCTCAAGGAGGCCAAGGATCTGGTCGAGGCCGCACCGAAGGCCGTTTTGGAGAAGGTCAACAAGGAGACCGCCGACAAGGCCAAGGCCTCCCTGGAGGCCGCCGGCGCCACCGTCGCCTACAAGTAGGACCACCGCTTCCGACCGGTAGCACCACCGGCGGTTCGGAAACCAGAGCGACTCAGCGGACCACACGCCCGGACGTCCGGCCCCTGCGGGTCGAGACGGCCGGGCGTGGGTGCTTCCCGGCCCGATCTGCTCCGGACCTCAGCGCGGACCGGCGCGTACCGGGCCGATCAAGGCGATCGTGGCGCCCATCGACTCGTCCACCCTTGCGGCAGGACCGAACCTGAGTATGCTCGTCGTCGAGCCGCGCAGGATTTGTGTGGTTCGCCTTTGGCTGCTCCCGCGGCGTTGACTCTCGCGGTCGAAGTGCCTACACTTGGGGTTTGCCCTCGCCCATCTGTCGACCCGTTTCGTATTGACTCGGGTCGTTCGTCGTGCGCGAAGGGACTCGCTCCACTCACCCGAGAGCCCTCGGAAGGACACAGCAGTTGGCCGCCTCGCGCACCGCCCCGAAGAATCAGGTTGTTTCAACCACCGGCCGGATCTCGTTTGCGAAGATCGCCGAACCCATGGAAGTACCGGATCTGCTCGATCTGCAGGTCGACTCATTCGACTGGCTGGTCGGGAACGAGGACTGGCGCGCTCGCGTCCAGACCGCCCTCGCCGCCGGTCGCACCGACATCAACACCAAGTCCGGGCTGGAGGAGATCTTCGAGGAGATCTCCCCGATCGAGGACTTCAGCGGCACCATGTCGCTGTCCTTCCGCGATCACCGCTTCGAACCGCCGAAGAACAGCGTGGAGGAGTGCAAAGAGCGCGACGTCACCTACGCCGCCCCGCTGTTCGTGACCGCCGAGTTCATGAACAACGAGACCGGCGAGATCAAGAGCCAGACCGTCTTCATGGGCGACTTCCCCCTGATGACCGACAAGGGCACGTTCGTGATCAACGGCACGGAGCGAGTGGTGGTTTCCCAACTCGTCCGTTCGCCGGGGGTCTACTTCGAGCAGAACACCGACAAGACCTCCGACAAGGACATCTTCACGGCCAAGATGATCCCCAGCCGCGGAGCGTGGCTGGAGTTCGAGATCGACAAGCGGGACATGGTCGGCGTGCGGCTGGACCGGAAGCGCAAGCAGAACGTCACGGTGTTGCTGAAGGCGCTGGGCTGGACCGACGCCCAGATCCTGGAGGAGTTCGGCGAGTACGAGTCGATGCGGCTCACGCTGGAGAAGGATCACACCACCACCACCGACGAGGCGCTGCTCGACATCTACCGCAAGCTTCGTCCCGGCGAGCCGCCGACGCGTGAAGCGGCGCAGGCGCTGTTGGAGAACTACTACTTCAACCCCAAGCGGTACGACCTGGCCAAGGTCGGGCGGTACAAGATCAACAAGAAGCTCGGGCTGAACGAGCCGTTCGACCAGCAGGTGCTGACCACGCCGGACATTGTTGCCGCGATCCGCTACATCGTCGCCCTGCACGAGGGCAAACAGACTTTGGAGGCACCGCGCGGTGAGCTGATCGTCGAAGAGGACGACATCGATCACTTCGGCAACCGGCGACTGCGTACGGTCGGCGAGCTGATCCAGAATCAGTTGCGGACCGGTCTGGGCCGGATGGAGCGGGTCGTTCGCGACCGGATGACGACGCAGGACGTGGAGGCCATCACCCCGCAGACCCTGATCAACATCCGACCGGTGGTGGCGGCGCTGAAGGAGTTCTTCGGCACCTCCCAGCTCAGCCAGTTCATGGATCAGACCAACCCGATCGCCGGGCTGACCCACAAGCGCCGGCTGTCCGCGCTCGGTCCGGGTGGGCTGTCGCGTGATCGGGCCGGGATGGAGGTGCGCGACGTGCACCCCAGCCACTACGGCCGGATGTGCCCGATCGAGACCCCGGAAGGTCCCAACATCGGCCTGATCGGCTCCCTGGCCAGTTTCGCCCGGGTGAACGCCTTCGGCTTCGTGGAGACCCCCTACCGCAAGGTTGACAACGGTCGAGTCACGGATCAGATCGACTACCTGACCGCGGATGTGGAGGACCGTTACACCATCGCCCAGGCCAACGCCAAGCTGGACGAGAACTTCCACTTCGCCGAGGAGCGGGTGCTGGCCCGTCGGCGCAAGGCCGATCCCGACACGGTGCCGTTCGCAGAGATCCAGTACATGGACGTTTCACCGCGGCAGATGGTGTCGGTCGCCACGGCGATGATTCCGTTCTTGGAGCACGACGACGCGTCGCGCGCCCTGATGGGCTCCAACATGCAGCGTCAAGCCGTCCCGCTGCTTCGCTCCGAGGCCCCCTTCGTGGGGACCGGGATGGAGTTCCGCGGGGCAGTCGATGCCGGGGACGTCACCGTCGCTCGGCAGCCGGGCGTGGTCAGTTCGGTCTCGGCCGACTTGATCGAGGTCGCCGAGGACGAGGGCACCTACACCACCTACCGACTCTCGAAGTTCCGCCGCTCCAACCAGGGCACCTGCATCAACCAGCGTCCGCTGGTCGAAGCGGGTCAACGGGTCGAGGTCGGCACGCCCCTGGCCGACGGTCCCTGCACCGACTCCGCGGAGATGGCGCTGGGCCGCAACCTGCTGGTGGCGTTCATGCCCTGGGAAGGGCACAACTACGAGGACGCGATCATCTTGTCCTCCCGGGTGGTGCAGGACGACGTCTTGACCTCGATCCACATCGAGGAGCACGAGGTCGACGCCCGCGACACCAAGTTGGGCGCTGAGGAGATCACCCGCGACATCCCCAACGTCAGCGAGGAGATGCTGGCCGACCTGGACGAGCGCGGAATCATCCGGATCGGGGCCGAGGTGAGTACCGGGGACATCCTGGTGGGCAAGGTCACGCCCAAGGGCGAAACCGAACTCACACCCGAGGAGAGACTGCTCCGGGCGATCTTCGGGGAGAAGGCCCGGGAGGTCCGCGACACCTCGCTGAAGGTGCCGCACGGCGAGTCCGGGACGGTCATCGGGGTCCGGGTCTTCGACCGGGAGTCCGAAGACGAACTCGCGCCTGGGGTCAACCAGCTGGTTCGGGTCTACGTCGCCCAGAAGCGCAAGATTCAAGACGGCGACAAGCTGGCCGGGCGGCACGGCAACAAGGGCGTCATCTCCAAGATTTTGCCGGTGGAGGACATGCCGTTCCTCGAGGACGGCACCCCCGTCGACATCGTGCTCAACCCGCTCGGCGTGCCGAGCCGGATGAACGTCGGTCAGGTCTTGGAGACTCATCTGGGCTGGGTGGCCAAGCAGGGCTGGGACGTCAGCGGAATCGCCGAGGCCTGGGCGGAGCGGCTGCGCGACGTCGGACTGGAGCAGGTGGACGGGGATAGCAATCTGGCCACGCCGGTCTTCGACGGCGCCACCGAGGAGGAGATCACCGGTTTGTTGGGCAACACTCTGCCCAGCCGTGACGGTGAACGACTGGTCAACTCCGACGGCAAGGCCCACCTGTTCGACGGGCGGTCCGGCGAACCCTTCCCCGACGCCGTCGGGGTGGGCTACATCTACATGTTGAAGCTGCACCACTTGGTCGACGACAAGATCCACGCTCGCTCGACCGGGCCGTACTCGATGATCACGCAGCAGCCGTTGGGCGGTAAAGCTCAGTTCGGTGGCCAGCGGTTCGGCGAGATGGAGGTGTGGGCCCTGGAGGCGTACGGCGCGGCTTGGGCTCTGCAGGAGCTGTTGACGATCAAGTCCGACGACGTCCCCGGCCGCGTGAAGGTCTACGAGGCCATCGTCAAGGGCGAGAACATCCCCGAGCCCGGCATTCCGGAGTCGTTCAAGGTGCTGGTCAAGGAGATGAAGTCGCTGTGCCTGAACGTGGAGGTCTTGTCCTCCGACGGCACCGAGGTGGAACTTCGCGACTCCGAGGACGACTACCGCAGCAGTGAGGACTTCGGTATCGACCTGTCCCGGCGCCCAGGCGAGGGCTTGGGCCGGGTGGACGAGGTCTGACCGGTCGACCCGTGACGAAGGAGCGGTGAACGTCGACCGGAACAGAGGGTCCGGGCGTCAGCCCCCATTGCCTGCGCGCCAGGCACCGCAGAACGCATGACCAACGAGCAGTACTGAGCAGAGGAAACACGAAGTGTTGGATGTGAATTTCTTCGACGAGATCCGAATCGGCCTAGCCACCGCCGACGAGGTCCGTCAGTGGTCGCACGGCGAAGTGAAGAAGCCGGAGACCATCAACTACCGCACGCTCAAGCCCGAGCGCGACGGTCTGTTCTGCGAAAAGATTTTCGGTCCGACCCGGGACTGGGAGTGCTATTGCGGCAAGTACAAGCGAGTGCGTTTCAAGGGCATCATCTGCGAGCGGTGCGGGGTGGAGGTCACCCGCTCCAAGGTTCGTCGGGAGCGGATGGGCCACATCGAACTCGCTGCTCCGGTGACCCACATCTGGTACTTCAAGGGAGTGCCGAGCCGGCTCGGGTACCTGCTCGACATCGCACCGAAGGACCTGGAAAAGGTCATTTACTTCGCGGCGTACATGATCACCGCGGTCGACGAGGACGGTCGCCACCGCGACCTGTCTTCGCTGGAGGCCAAGATCGACGTCGAGCGTAAGCAGCTCGAGGGCCGCCGCGACGCCGACATCGAGAACCGGATGAAGAAGCTGGAGGCCGACACCGGCACTCTCGAGGCCGAGGGGGCCAAGGCGGACGCCAAGCGCAAGGTCCGTGAGGGTGCCGAGCGAGAGGTGAAGCAGCTTCGCGACCGGGCTCAGCGCGAGCTGGACCGGCTGGAAGCGGTCTGGAGCCGGTTCAAGAACCTGGCCGTTCAGGACCTGGAGGGCGACGAGATCCTCTACCGGGAGATGAAGAGCCGCTTCGGGCGGTACTTCGAGGGCTCCATGGGCGCCGACGCCATCCAGAAGCGCCTCAACACCTTCGACCTGGTGGCCGAAGCCGCGTCGCTGAAGGAGACCATTGCCACCGGCAAGGGCCAGCGGAAGACCCGCGCGTTGAAGCGGCTCAAGGTCGTCTCGGCCTTTTTGACCACGCAGAACAGCCCGAGCTGCATGGTGTTGGACGCGGTGCCGGTGATCCCGCCGGACCTGCGACCGATGGTGCAGCTCGACGGTGGCCGGTTCGCCACCTCTGACCTCAACGACTTGTACCGGCGGGTGATCAACCGGAACAACCGGTTGAAGCGGCTCCTGGACCTCGGCGCGCCCGAGATCATCGTGAACAACGAGAAGCGGATGCTGCAGGAGGCGGTGGACTCGTTGTTCGACAACGGCCGCCGCGGCCGTCCGGTGACCGGTCCGGGTAACCGCCCACTGAAGTCCATTTCGGACATGCTGAAGGGCAAGCAGGGCCGGTTCCGGCAGAACCTGCTGGGCAAGCGGGTCGACTACTCCGGCCGATCGGTGATCGTGGTCGGTCCCCAGTTGAAGCTGCACCAGTGCGGTCTGCCCAAGGCGATGGCGCTGGAGTTGTTCAAGCCGTTCGTGATGAAGCGACTCGACGATCTCAACCACGCCCAGAACATCAAGTCCGCCAAGCGGATGGTCGAGCGTCAGCGCCCGGTGGTGTGGGACGTGCTGGAAGAGGTCATCACCGAGCACCCGGTGCTGTTGAACCGGGCGCCGACCCTGCACCGACTGGGCATCCAGGCGTTCGAACCGCAGCTGATCGAAGGCAAGGCCATCCAGATCCATCCCCTGGTCTGCACCGCGTTCAACGCTGACTTCGACGGCGATCAGATGGCGGTGCATTTGCCGCTCAGTGCCGAGGCCCAGGCCGAAGCACGAATCTTGATGCTGTCGACCAACAACATCCTCAAGCCGGCCGACGGCCGGCCGGTCACCATGCCCACCCAGGACATGATCATCGGGATGTACTACCTGACCATGCAGAACGACGGCGTGGCCGGGGAGGGACGGGCGTTCGGTTCGGTCGCGGAGGCGCTGATGGCGTTCGACCGGGGCGACCTGAGTGTGCAGGCCAAGATCAAGTTGCGGTTGAGCGGGATCGTGCCGCCGGCGGGAGTGCAGCTGAACGAGCGCGGCACCGTGGTGTTGGAGACGACGCTGGGTCGGGCCCTGTTCAACGAGGCGCTGCCGGCGGACTACCCCTACGCCGACTATGAGGTGGGCAAGAAGCAGCTTGGTTCGATCGTGAACGACCTCGCCGAGCGCTATCCCAAGATCCAGGTGGCGTTCTGTCTCGATGCGCTGAAGGACCTTGGCTTCCACTGGGCCACCCGGTCCGGGGTCACGGTGTCGATCGGTGACGTCACCACACCGGCCGACAAGCCGGAGATTCTGGCCGGTTACGAGGACCGGGCGAGCAAGATCGACCGGCAGTACGAGCGTGGGCTGATCACCGAAGACGAGCGGCGCCAGGAACTGATCGAGATCTGGACCGACGCGACTTCACGGCTCGGCACGGCGATGGAGGCCAACTTCTCCAAGACCAACCCGATTTATATGATGGTGCACTCCGGTGCCCGCGGGAACATGGTCCAGATGCGCCAGATCGCGGCCATGCGTGGTCTGGTGGTGAACCCGAAGGGCGAGATCATCGCCCGGCCGATCAAGTCGAATTTCCGGGAGGGCCTGTCGGTCCTGGAGTACTTCATCTCCACCCACGGTGGCCGGAAGGGTCAGGCCGACACGGCCCTCCGGACCGCGGACTCGGGCTACCTGACCCGGCGTCTGGTCGACGTGAGTCAGGACGTGATCATCCGTGAGGAAGACTGCGGCACCGAGCGCGGACTGACCAAGACGATCGCGCACGCCTCCGGCGAAGGGACGATCGCGCACGCCTCCGGCGAAGGGACCATCGCCGGCGGCGACGGTGACCGGCTGCTGCTGGACGAGCACGTCGAGACCGCGGTCTACGCCCGTACCCTCGCCACTGACGTCCGCGACGCCGACGGCAACGTGGCGCTGCCGGCCGGGGTCGATCTGGGTGACGTCAACATCGCCACCCTGATCGAGCACGGGGTCACCTCGGTCAAGGTGCGCAGCGTGCTCACCTGTGAGGCCGTGACCGGTACCTGCGCGATGTGCTACGGGCGGTCGCTGGCCAGCGGGAAGCTGGTCGACGTCGGCGAGGCCGTCGGCATCGTCGCGGCCCAGTCCATCGGCGAACCCGGGACCCAGCTGACGATGCGCACCTTCCACACCGGCGGTGTGGCCGGGGACGACATCACCCAGGGGTTGCCCCGGGTGGTCGAGCTCTTCGAGGCCCGGCAGCCCAAGGGCAAGGCGCCGATCGCCGAGGCCACTGGGCGAGTGCAGGTGGAGGAGGCTGATCGCCTGAAGAAGATCGTCCTCACCCCCGACGACGGCACCGACCCGACCGAGTTTTCGGTCAGCCGCCGGGCTCGGCTGCTGGTCGAGGACGGCGATCATGTCGAGGTGGGCCAGCAGCTCACCGCCGGCACGCCGGATCCGCAGGACGTGCTGCGGGTGCTCGGGGTGCGACGGGTTCAGGAGCACCTGGTGGACGAGGTGCAGTCGGTGTACCGGACCCAGGGCGCGCCGATCCACGACAAGCACATCGAGATCATCATCCGCCAAATGCTGCGGCGGGTGACGGTGATCGAGTCCGGTGACTCCACGCTGCTCACCGGGGACCTGGTGGACCGGCTCTCCTACGAGGCGGCGAACCGGCAGGTCGTCGCCGAGGGCGGTGCTCCGGCCTCGGGTCGCCCGGTGCTGATGGGGATCACGAAGGCCTCACTGGCCACCGAGTCGTGGCTCTCGGCCGCTTCCTTCCAGGAGACGACCAAGGTGCTCACCGACGCGGCCATCCACGGCAAGTCCGACAGCCTGGTCGGGCTGAAGGAGAACGTCATCCTCGGCAAGCTGATCCCGGCCGGCACCGGCCTGGAGCGGTACCGCAACATCGCGGTCGAGGCGACCGAGGAGGCCAAGGCGCAGGCGTACTCGATGGTCGGCTACGACGCCTTCGACTACGACTTCGGTCAGGGGTCGGGGGCGGCCGTGCCGCTGGAGGAGTTCGACCTCGGCGACTACCGGTAGTCGCTTCGCGACAGTAAATGCGTGGAGCGCTGCGCATGTGCGACAGCACTGAGCGGGTCTGGCTACGGCCAGGCCCGTTCTTTGCGTTAACGCACCCTCTGTTGTGCGACGCACCCTCTGTTGCGCGACGCACCCTTTGCAGAGGGTGCGGGAGGCAGAAAAGGGTGCGCGAGGCAGGAAAGGGTGCGGGAGCCGGGGGTGCGGGCCCATTGAGCCCAACCCTTTCTGCCGGACTGCCGGGTGTGCGGGTCGGCTACGCTGCGGGCGAGCCCGGCGCGGCGCCGTGCGGAAGCGGATGAGCGGATGACTGAGCTGGAATCGGTGCGTCAGCCCGCCAGCATCCGGGACGTGGCGCGGCTGGCCGGAGTGTCTCGGCAGACGGTGTCGCGGGTGATCAACGCGCACCCGAGTCTGCGGCCGGAGACCCGGGAGCGGGTGCTCGCGGTGATCGAGGAGCTGCGCTATCGGCCGAACCGGCTGGCCCAGGCGTTGGGGACCAGTAGTTCGCGGACCATCGGGGTGTTGGTGTACCAACGGGCCCAGTACGGTCCGACCGCGGCCATGCAGGGGATCGAGAGTGCCGCCCAGGGCGCCGGTTATGTCGTCAACACCACCCACCTCACCTCCAACACCCAGGGCGCGATCCGCGAGGCCCTCGACCTGCAACGGGCGCACCGGGTGGACGGTCTGGTGATCATCGCTCCCCAGGTGAAGGTTCTGCGGGTGATCGACGAACTGGCTCTCGACCTCCCGTACGTGATGCTGCACGGTCGGGCTCCGAACGATCCGCATGCGCTGTTCGTCGACCAGGTTGCGGGTGCGCGGGCGGCGACCCGGCATCTGCTCGAGCTCGGCCACCGCGAGATCTACCACCTGGCCGGGCCGCAGGAGTGGATCGAGGCCGAAGCCCGGATGCAGGGTTATCTGGACGAGATGATCGAGGCCGACCAGGTCCTTGCTGCGCCGGTGCTGGGTGACTGGACCGCTGACTTCGGCTACTACGCCGGCCGGGAGCTGGCCCGGACCTGTGACGTGAGCGCCGTGTTCGCCGCCAACGACCAGATGGCCCTCGGACTGATGCACGCCTTCCGCGACATCGGGCTCGACGTCCCGGGCGACGTCAGCGTGGTCGGCTTCGACGACATTCCCGAGGCGGCGCACTTCTGGCCCCCGTTGACCACGGTCCGGCAAGACTTCGCCGAACTCGGCCGGCAGTGCGTGGCCCGCCTCCTCGGCCCGGCCGAGGTGGTGGAGCTGCCGCTCGCGCCGCGGCTGGTGGTACGGGCTTCGGCGGCCCCCCCGCGACGATAGAAGGTCTCGATTCGGTTGCGATCGCGCTTCGGGGTTTGACCGCCAGGGCAGGGTGAGTTTCAATGTGACCGGTCACATGAGCGGCCCAGAAGGTGGTCGCACGAACGTCGGAGACAGTGGAGTCGCCTGCATGCTCAAGCCTGAGTCGGGTCGGAGTGGGTCGCCCGCGCTGCTGGAGATGGCCGACATCACCAAGGAGTTCCCTGGCGTCAAGGCCCTGTCTCACGTTTCCCTGACCGTCGCCCGGAACGAGATCCACGCCATCTGCGGGGAGAACGGCGCGGGCAAATCGACCCTGATGAAGGTGTTGTCCGGCGTTCACCCGTACGGCAGTTACAGCGGTCGGATCTTCTTCGACGGCCACGAGTGCGAATTCCGCGACATCCGATCTTCCGAGGCCGCCGGGATCGCCATCATCCACCAAGAGCTCGCCTTGATCCCCGAGCTCTCGATCACCGAAAATATCTTCCTCGGCAACGAGCCGACCCGCTTCGGCGTGATCGACTGGGACAAGGCCCGAGCGGCCTCGATCGATCTGCTCCGGCGGGTCGGCCTCCGGGAGGAGCCTGACACCAAGATCAAGGACCTGGGCGTCGGCAAGCAGCAGCTGGTGGAGATCGCCAAGGCGATGGCCAAGTCGGTCAAACTGCTCATCCTGGACGAGCCGACCGCGGCGTTGAACGAGTCGGACTCCCAACACCTGCTGGGTTTGATCACCCAGCTGCGCGAGACCGGGGTCACCTCGATCATCATCTCCCACAAGCTGAACGAACTGGAGCAGATCGCCGACGCGATCACCATCCTGCGCGACGGGCGCACGATCGAGACCCTCGACGTCCGGGCCGGCGACATCGACGAGGACCGGATCATCAAGGGCATGGTGGGACGTTCGCTGGAGAGCCGGTTCCCCGACCACGCGGCGCAGATCGGCGAGGTGATGTTCGCAGTCAGCGGCTGGACGATCCGACATCCCAACGTGCCGGAGCGACTGGTCTGCAAGAACGCCAGCTTCCACGTCCGTCGCGGCGAGATCGTCGGTTTCGCCGGACTGATGGGCGCTGGGCGGACGGAGTTGGCCCGGTCGCTGTTCGGGCGCAGCTACGGCAGCTACGTCAGCGGCACCATCGTCAAGGACGGTCATGAGATCACCCTCCGCAGCATCTCCGAGGCGATCGACGCCGGGTTGGCCTACGTCACCGAGGACCGCAAGTCCTTGGGACTGAACCTGCTGGACGACATCAAGACCACCACGGTCTCGGCGGACCTGAAGAAGATCACTCACCGGCTGGTGGTGGACGACCGGGAGGAGTACCGGGTCGCCGAGAGCTACCGCAAACAGCTGCGGACCAAGGCGCCGTCGGTCGACGAGGGCGTCATCCGGCTCTCCGGCGGCAACCAGCAGAAGGTCGTGCTCAGCAAGTGGCTGTTCACCGATCCCGATCTGCTGATCCTGGACGAACCGACCCGCGGCATCGACGTCGGCGCGAAGTACGAGATCTACGGCATCATCCAGCGGCTGGCCGACCAGGGAAAAGGGGTGATCGTGATCTCCTCCGAGCTGCCGGAGTTACTGGGTATCTCCGACCGGATCTACACCATCTTCGAGGGTGCCATCACCGCCGAGGTTGGCCGGGACGAGGCCACCCAGGAGAATCTGATGCGACTGATGACCACCACCGCGGCCAAGAAATCGGCCTGAACAGACTGCGAGGTCGACCAAGAACGATGAACGCCTTGAAGCAGCTCGTCAGCGGCAACAGCCGCCAGTTCGGCATGATCTTCGCCCTGATCGCGCTGATCGTGTTCTTCCAGTTCACTACTGGTGGTCTCACGCTGACCTCGGACAACGTGATCAACCTGTTCAACGGCAACGCCTACATCCTGATTCTGGCCATCGGAATGGTGCTGGTGATCATCGCCGGCCACATCGACCTCTCGGTCGGCTCGGTGGCGGCCTTCGCCGGGATCGTGGTGGCGATCACGATGCGCGACTTCGACCTGCCCTGGTTCGTCGGCGTCCTGATCGGCCTCGTCCTCGGGGCAGTGATCGGGGCCTGGCAGGGCTTTTGGGTGGCCTACGTCGGTATTCCCGCCTTCATCGTCACCCTGGCCGGTATGTTGCTGTTCCGGGGCGCGAACCAGTTCGTCGGCAAGTCCCTCACCATTCCGGTCTCCAGCAATTTCTCCTATCTCGGCGCCGGCTACCTACCCGAGATCGGCCCGGTCACCGGCTATAACAACCTGACCGTGCTGATCGGTCTGATCACGGTGGCCGCGGTGATTGTCTTGGCGGTGCGTCGGCGTCAGCGCGACGCCAAGGTGGGGGCCACCCCGCCGCCGGTTTGGGTGAGCTTGATCCGGACCGGGCTGCTGGTGGCCGCGTTGCTCTTCGCCACCTACTTGTTCGCCACCGGCCGGCGGGGCACCTCCTTCCCCATTCCCGGCCTGATCCTGGCCGTACTGGTTTTGATCTACGGGTTCGTCTCCACCCGGACGGTGATCGGCCGGCACATCTACGCGGTCGGCGGCAACAAGCCGGCCGCCGAGCTGTCCGGGGTCCGCGGGAAGCGGATCGACTTCCTGGTGATGATGAACATGTCGATCCTGGCCGCACTGGCGGGGATGATCTTCGTCGGCCGCTCCACCGGGTCCGGGCCCTTCGACGGCGTCGGCTGGGAGCTGGACGCCATCGCCGCGGTCTTCATCGGCGGTGCCGCCGTCACCGGCGGCGTCGGCTCGGTGGTCGGCGCCATCATCGGTGGACTGGTGATGGCCACCCTCAACAACGGCTTGCAGCTGATGGGGGTCGGGGCCGACCTGACCCAGATCATCAAGGGCCTGGTGCTGTTGGTCGCGGTGGCGCTGGACGTCTACAACAAAAAGCAGGGCCGGCCCTCGCTGACCGGACTGCTGCTCCGCCGGCTCGGCCGGAATCAACCAGACCCCGACCCCACAGCTTCCAGTGTGGAGCCGCAGCAACAGCGCGACGTGTCCCAACTGATTCACACCAAAGACTGACGAACCCTTCACATCTCACCGAAGAGAAAGAGAGCACCACACATGAAGAGAACTGCCCGAACGATCGCGGTTGCGGCCGCGGTGACGGCGATGGCCCTGACCGGCTGCGGCGGCCGCCAAGACACCCAACCCGCCGGTGACACCAGTCCCGGCACCGCCGGTGGCTTTCCCCAGGACTCCCTGATCGGGGTGGCGCTGCCGCAGAAGACCTCGGAGAACTGGGTGCTGGCGGAAAACCTGTTCAACACCGACCTACCGGCAGCCGGCTTCAAAGCCGACGTCCAGTTCGCCAACGGCGGCGTCACCGAGCAGCAGAACCAGATCACCTCGATGGTGACCAAGGGGGCCAAGGTGCTGATCGTCGGCGCCATCGACGGATCCCAGCTCGGCACCCAGGTCAAGGCCGCGCACGACGCCGGCATTCCGGTGATCGCCTACGACCGGTTGCTGAAGAACACCGACGCGGTGGACTACTACGTGGCCTACGACAACCGCAAGGTCGGTCAGCTCCAGGGGCAGGCGTTGCTGGACGGGCTGGCCAAGCGCAAGGGGGACAAGCCCTACAACATCGAGTTGTTCGCCGGGTCGCCGGACGACGCCAACGCCAAGGTGTTCTTCGACGGGGCGATGGACGTGTTGCAGTCCAAGATCGACGACGGGACCCTGAAGGTCGGCTCCGGGCAGAAGGACTTCAACCAGGTCGTCACCCAGGGTTGGAAGGCCGAGAACGCCCAGAAGCGGATGGACACCCTGCTGGCGGGCAACTACACCAGCAAAAAGCTCGATGGGGTGCTCTCGCCCAACGACACCTTGGCCCGGGCCATCTTGACCTCGGTCAAGAGCGCCGGGAAGCCGACCCCGGTGGTGACCGGGCAGGACTCCGAGGTGGAGTCGGTGAAGTCGATCATGGACGGGGACCAGTACTCCACCATCAATAAGGACACCCGTAATCTGGTCACCCAGGCGGTCAAGATGGTCAGCAGCTTGCAGGCGGGGCAAAAGCCGGAGATCAACGACACCGAGCAGTACAACAACGGGGTCAAGGTCGTGCCCGCCTACCTGCTCAAGCCGGTGATCGTGACCAAGGAGAACGCCAAGGAGGCCTACGCCAACGATCCGACGCTGAGCAAGATCGTGGACGCAGGCTAATCTCGCTTTACTCTCGGCGGTACAGGCCGGCTCGCCTCGGGCGAGCCGGCCTGTACCTTTTCGCCGCCACCCCCACGAGCTCAGCGACTCGTGGCTCGGCGGTACTGCAGGTTGGTCAGCGGAACAAAGACGGCCAGGATGATCACCACCCAGATCAGGGTGTAGAGCGCCGGATGCTGGAGTGGCCACGCCGTAGCAGGCGCAACCAGCGCGTCGTTGCCGAACAGCTGTCTGGCGGCCTGGGTGATGGCCGAGATCGGGTTCCAGGTCGCAAAGATCTGCAGCGGCCCGGGCAGCGACTCGAGCGGGACGAACGTGTTGGCCACGAAGGTCAGCGGGAAGATGACGATGAAGGAGGCCTGGTTGAGCACCTCCACGCTGGGGATCAGCAGGCCGACGTAGGCCATCACCCACGAGATGGCGTACGCGAACAACAACAGCAGCAGATACCCCGCCGCCGCCTCGGCGAACGAACTCCGGATGCGCCAGCCGACAATCAGTCCGGTCAGTGACATCACCACCAACACGATGACGTTGTTGGTCACGTCGGACAGCGTCCGACCGGTGAGCACGGCCGACGGGGCCATCGGCAACGACCGGAAACGGTCGATGATGCCTTTCTGAACGTCATCGGCCAGACCGGCACCGGTGGTGGTCGCACCGAAGATGACCGTCTGGGCGAAGATGCCGGCGATCAGGAACTCGCGGTAGAGCCGCGGATCGCCGCCGGCGATGGCGCCGCCGAACACGTAGGCGAACAGCAGCACGAACATGATCGGCGACAACGTGGTGAAGACCAGCAGCTCCGGCACCCGCTTGATCTTGATCAGGTTGCGCTTGGCGACGATCATCCCGTCGGTGAGCGTCGTGGCCACACTCATACCGATTCCTCCTCCAGGTCGGTTGCTGAACCGGTTCTCGGGTCGCCGGTCAGGGTGAGGAACACCTCGTCGAGAGTCGGGCGGCGCAGTCCGACGTCTTCGATCTCGACCGACTCCTGCCCGAGCCGGCGTAACGCCTGCGTGAGATCCTCCGCCCCGCCCCGCACCGGAGCGATCAGGGCATGAGCACTGCCGTCGCGGCTGACCGGACCACTGGCCACCTCGGCCAGCACTCCGGCCGCCGCCTCCAGCTGATCTCCCCGGACGAGCGTCAGCTCGATCCGCTCACCCCCAACCTGTGCTTTGAGGTCACGAGCCGTACCGCGAGCGATCACCAGCCCGTGATCGATGACCACGATCTCGTCGGCCAGCCGGTCGGCCTCCTCCAGATACTGCGTGGTCAACAGCACCGTGGTCCCGCCGGCGACCAGGGTGGCGATCACGTCCCACATGTCGTTGCGGGCCTTCGGGTCCAGCCCGGTCGTCGGCTCGTCGAGGAAGATCACCTCCGGGTCGGCCACCAGTGCGCCGGCCAGGTCGAGGCGGCGGCGCATCCCGCCGGAGTACGTCTTGGCCGGCCGACCGGCGGCGTCTTCGAGGCCGAACTGGCCGAGCAACTCCCGGGCTCGCTCCCGGCTGCGCCGCCGACCCAGGTGGTAGAGCCGGCCGACCATCTCCAGGTTTTCGTAGCCGGTCAGGTATTCGTCGACCGCGGCGTACTGACCGGATAGTCCGATCCGGGCGCGGACTCCGGCCGGGTCAGCGGCGACGTCGACGCCCGCCACCCGGGCCGACCCGCCGTCGGGTTTGAGCAGGGTGGTCAGCACCCGGACCGCGGTCGTCTTACCCGCCCCGTTGGGGCCGAGCAGGCCGAGCACCGTGCCGCGGGGCACGGCCAGGTCGACCCCGCCTAACGCGACCACGCTCTTGTACCGCTTGGTCAGGCCGGCCGCTTCGATCGCTAGTTCCACGTCGGGAACGGTAGCGCCCAACTCAGACAATCCAGCTCGGACAATCCAGTTCCGACGTTCCAGCACGCCCGCCGACGCTCTACTCTTGAGCGATGGCCGCGATCGTCCAATCCGTGAACCTGGGCGATCCTCGACCCAATCCCGCCAAACCGGCGGTCAGGGTCACCGGGATCGACAAGCGGCCCACCACGGAGCCGGTGGAGATCCGGGCGCCGGGCACCCGCCGCGACGGGCTCGGCAGCGGTTTGGTGTCCGACTTCGTCGGCGACCGGCGTCACCACGGCGGTGACGGACAGGCCGTCTACGCCTTCGCCCGGGAGGACCTCGACTCGTGGTCGGCTCGGCTGGGACGACCGTTGACCGACGGGTGCTTCGGTGAGAACCTGACCACCGTCGGCCTGGACGTGAACGCCGCGCGGGTGGGGGAACGGTGGCGGGTCGGCTCGCCCACCGATGACGCCGAATCGGTCGAGCTCGAGGTGACAGCGCCGCGGATCCCCTGTGCGACCTTCGCGAACTGGCTGGCCGAACGGGGCTGGGTCAAGCGGTTCACCGAGGAGGGCCGTCCCGGGACCTATCTGCGGGTGGTCCGGCCGGGCCGGATCCGGACCGGTGACGCCGTGAACGTGGTGTTCCGCCCGGACCATGACGTTTCGGTGCAGCTGGTCTTCCGCGCGACCACCACGCAGCGCCACCTCCTGCCGCGATTGGTACCGGCCGCAGCGTATCTGGAGTCGGAGACGCTGGATCTGGTCCAGCGGGGCCGGACCATCGCCCTCGACCAGGATTGACGGTCGCGGCGCGTCACCCAAGGTTGACCAAGGGGCGCGTCCGCGTCGGCCATCCTTGCGACGGCCGAACGTCGAGGTCGACCCGCTCGCTTTGACCCTGTCCGCCCTGCGAGATAACCTAGGTCATTGTGTGTTCGGGCCTGGCCCGTCCTTCGTGCGAGTCACGCGCCGTACGCCTCTTGCTTCCTGGGTCCGATCGTGATCCCTGGGGACCGGTGGGCCGCAGTCGGTGGTCGCGATCGTGCCCCGGTCCGCCGGGGCTGCGATGAAGGCGCACACCCCCATCGGTAGAGCAGAAAGAGATGCAACGCGGTGCCCACGATTCAGCAGCTGGTCCGTAAGGGCCGCGAGGACAAGGTGAGCAAGACCAAGACGCCGGCGCTCAAGGGTTCGCCCCAGCGTCGGGGTGTGTGCACCCGGGTCTACACCACCACGCCGAAGAAGCCCAACTCGGCGTTGCGCAAGGTGGCGCGCGTCCGGCTGAGTTCTGGCGTGGAGGTCACCGCCTACATCCCCGGCGTGGGCCATAACCTGCAGGAACACTCGATGGTGCTGGTGCGTGGGGGCCGGGTCAAGGATCTGCCCGGCGTCCGATACAAGATCATTCGTGGCTCTCTGGACACTCAGGGCGTGAAGAACCGTAAGCAAGCTCGTAGCCGCTACGGCGCCAAGAAGGAGAAGTAATGCCCCGCAAAGGCCCCGCTCCGAAGCGGCCGCTGCCGGCTGACCCGGTCTACGGCTCCCCGCTGGTCAGCCAGCTGGTGAGCAAAATCCTGGTCGACGGCAAGAAGACCGTCGCCCAGCACATCGTCTACACCGCGATGGAGGGCACCCGGACCAAGACCGGGACCGATCCGGTACAGACGTTGAAGCGAGCGCTGGACAATGTCCGGCCGGCGTTGGAGGTCAAGAGCCGCCGCGTCGGTGGCGCCACCTATCAGGTGCCGATCGAGGTCAAGCCGGTCCGAGCCACCACGCTGGCCATGCGCTGGTTGGTCAGCTTCTCCCGCAACCGTCGGGAAAAGACCATGAGCGAGCGGCTGATGAACGAGCTGCTGGACGCTTCGAACGGCCTGGGTGCCGCGGTCAAGCGCCGCGAGGACACCCACAAGATGGCCGAAGCCAACAAGGCGTTCGCGCACTACCGTTGGTAGGCCACGTCTAGCCGGTCATCGGAATCGGTAGACATCGGGAATGAGTAGCGCCTCGGCGTTGCTGTACCCACGTCTGTTTTCTTACGAGCACACGAGAGGTTGAGTAGCCGGTTCATGGCTGTCGACATCAAGACCGACCTGTCCCAGGTCCGCAACATCGGGATCATGGCGCACATCGACGCGGGTAAGACCACGACGACCGAGCGCATCTTGTTCTACACCGGCATCAACTACAAGATCGGCGAGGTCCACGAGGGCGCGGCGACGATGGACTGGATGGAGCAGGAGCAGGAGCGCGGCATCACCATCACCTCCGCCGCCACCACCTGTCACTGGAAAGACCACCAGATCAACATCATCGACACCCCCGGCCACGTGGACTTCACCGTCGAGGTGGAGCGGTCGCTGCGAGTGCTTGACGGGGCGGTCGCGGTCTTCGACGGCGTCGCCGGCGTGGAGCCGCAGAGCCAGACCGTGTGGCGTCAGGCTGACCGCTACCGGGTGCCGCGGATCTGCTTCATCAACAAGTTGGACCGCACCGGGGCCAGCTTCGACTTCTGCGTGTCCACGATCAAGAGCCGGCTGAATGCGGTCCCGGCGATCTTGCAGCTGCCGATCGGCGCCGAGGGCGGCTTTCTCGGGGTCGTGGATCTGGTCAAGATGCGGGCGCTGACCTGGCGGGGCGAGACCACCATCGGTGAGGATTACACCGTCGAGGAGATCCCCGCCGACATGCTCGAGCGGGCTACTCAGGCGCACCACGACCTGGTCGAGCTGGTCGCCGACTACGACGACGAGCTGATGGAGACCTACCTCACCGACGAGGACGCCGTCACCCCGGAACTGTTGCAGCACGCAGTCCGACGGGCCGTGCTCTCCAGCCAGATCACTGCCGTCCTGTGCGGCAGCGCGTTCAAGAACAAGGGTGTGCAGCCGCTGCTGGACGCCGTGATCGCCTACCTGCCCGCGCCGATCGACGTACCGGCCATCAAGGGGTTTCAAGCCCGGCGACGAGTCGGTGGAGATCGACCGGCACGCGACCGAGGACGACCCGTTCTCCGCGCTCGCTTACAAGATCGCCGCTGACCCGCACTTGGGCCGGCTGACCTACATCCGGCTTTACTCCGGCCATCTGGAGGCGGGGACCACGGTCCTCAACTCCACCAAGGGGCGCAAGGAGCGGATCGGCAAGATCTACCAGATGCACGCCAACAAGCGGCAAGAGATCGCTCGGGTCGGGGCCGGCCAGATCGTGGCCGTGATGGGGTTGAAGGACACCACGACCGGCGAGACGCTGTCCGACCAGGCCAACCCGGTCCAGCTGGAGTCGATGGACTTCCCGGCCCCGGTGATCGAGCAGGCCATCGAGCCCAAGACCAAGTCCGACCAGGAGAAGCTCGGTGTCGCCATCCAGCGGCTGGCCGAGGAGGACCCGACCTTCCGGGTGCACACCGACGACGAGACCGGCCAGACCATCATCGCCGGCATGGGCGAGCTGCACCTGGAAGTCCTGATCGACCGGATGAAGCGGGAGTTCCGGGTCGAGGCGAACATCGGTAAGCCGCAGGTGGCCTACCGGGAGACTCTACGGCGCGCGGTCACCAAGATCGACTACGTGCACAAGAAGCAGTCCGGTGGTTCGGGACAGTACGCCAAGGTGATCATCGATTTGGAGCCGTTGGAGCCAGGGTCGGGTTACGAGTTCGTCAACGCCGTTACCGGCGGCCGGATCCCCAAGGAGTACATCCCGGCGGTGGACGAGGGCGTTCAGGACGCGATGCAGTTCGGCGTGCTGGCCGGCTACGCGGTCGAGGACATCAAGGTGACCCTGCAAGACGGTGCCTACCACGACGTCGACTCCTCGGAGCTGGCGTTCAAGATTGCCGGGTCGATGGTGTTCAAGGAGGCCGCCCGCCGCGCCGATCCGGCCCTGTTGGAGCCGGTGATGGCGGTTGAGGTCACCACGCCTGAGGATTACCTCGGAACCGTGATCGGTGACCTCAACTCCCGGCGCGGTCAGATTCAGGCGATGAACGACCAGCACGGGAACAAGGTCGTCGACGCGCTCGTACCGTTGTCGGAGATGTTCGGCTACGTCGGCGACCTGCGGTCCAAGACCTCGGGGCAGGCGTCGTACTCGATGGAGTTCAACTCCTACGCCGAGACCCCGAAGTCGGTCTCGGACGAGATCATCCAGAAGGCGCGCGGCGAATAGTACGGCGTTCCCGCGCGTTTGACCTGCGGGCCGGCATCGAGAACACTTGAGCCGGACCAAATTCGTTAGAGAACAGAAGCAACGCCTCGCGATCGCGGGGCACAGATCCAGAAGGAGCCCCAGTGGCCAAGGCCAAGTTCGAGCGGACCAAGCCGCACCTCAACATCGGCACCATCGGGCACATCGACCACGGCAAGACCACGTTGACCGCGGCGATCTCGAAGGTGCTCCACGACCGGGACCCGGAGGGGAACCCGAGCACGCAGGCGTTCGACCAGATCGACAAGGCGCCCGAAGAGCGGCAGCGCGGGATTACGATCTCGATCGCGCATGTGGAGTACCAAACCCCCAAGCGGCACTACGCACACGTCGACTGCCCCGGCCACGCCGACTACATCAAGAACATGATCACCGGCGCGGCCCAGATGGACGGAGCAATCCTGGTCGTGGCCGCCACCGACGGTCCGATGCCGCAGACCCGGGAGCATGTCCTGCTGGCTCGCCAGGTCGGCGTGCCGGCCCTGGTCGTCGCGCTGAATAAGTGCGACATGGTCGACGACGAGGAGATCTTGGAGCTGGTCGAGCTCGAGGTCCGTGAACTGCTCAGCGACTACGAGTTCCCCGGCGACGACGTGCCCGTGGTCAAGGTCGCGGCCTTCCCGGCCCTGAACGGTGACGCCAAGTGGGCGGACTCGATCGTGGAGCTGATGGACGCCGTCGACGACTACATCCCGCAGCCCGAGCGGGAGATCGACAAGCCGTTCCTGATGCCGGTGGAGGACGTATTCACCATCACGGGTCGCGGGACGGTCATCACCGGCCGGATCGAGCGCGGTGTGGTCAAGGTGAACGAGACCGTTGACATCATCGGCATCCGTACCACCAAGCAGACCACCACCGTCACCGGGGTAGAGATGTTCCGCAAGCTGCTCGACGAGGGTCAGGCCGGGGAGAATGTCGGCCTGCTGCTCCGCGGTACCAAGCGTGAGGACGTCGAGCGCGGCATGGTCGTGATCAAGCCCGGCACGACCACCCCGCACACCGACTTCGAGGCTCGGGTCTACATCCTGAGCAAGGAGGAGGGTGGACGGCACACGCCGTTCTTCAACAACTACCGACCGCAGTTCTACTTCCGCACCACCGACGTCACCGGTGTGGTGAACCTGCCGGAGGGCACCGACATGGTGATGCCCGGCGACAACACCGACATGAACGTTCAGCTGATTCAGCCGATCGCCATGGAGGAAGAGCTGAAGTTTGCCATCCGTGAGGGTGGTCGCACCGTCGGCGCCGGTCGGGTGACGAAGATCCTCAAGTGAGGCATTGACCACTGGGCTCGAGCCCCGGACTCCTTTCGGAGTCCGGGGCTTTTGCCTATCCCGCGCTGAGCTGTTGGGCTGGGGCATGCGTTTTCCGACCGTGGTGGGGTGGGGGCCGTTCGGGGTGGTGTCGGGCCGTGCGTTTCCCGACCGTGGTGGGGTGGCCTGTTCATCAGCCCGGCTCGTGCGTGCGATTTCCGACCGTGTCGGAGTGGGCTGATCGAGTGAGGCGAGACGAATGTTTCGTCCCACTTCGAGCACGCGAATCAGTTCTTGCCTGTGGATAAGTTCCTGAGATGTGGCGAGGTGTGTGGAAAGGCCTGTGGGTCCTCGGCTCCAGGTCGGTTCCATCCCGTTGACTCGGATCATGCAGCTGCAACCGTCACAGATCCTCGACCCGCGTTCGCCGTTCAGTCGAGAAGACGCCAGACGAGCGGGCGTCACGCTTCGCGAACTCACGGGAATCCGCTACCAACGACTGTTCCACGACGTGTATGTGGGCGCCGGCGTCCGGGTGGACGTCCGTACTCGCTCCCAGGCAGCCCTGGCGGTCGCACCACCTGGTTCCTTCCTCAGTCACGCCACCGCAGCCGAGTTCTGGGGAGCGGTCGTCCCCGATGGCGGACTGATCCATGTGTCCGTGCCGACGGGCAGCTCCCGGTGTGAGCGTCAGGGCATTCGCGCGCATCGGTCGCGAGCCGCGGCCATGACGTCGGTGCGGGACGGAATCGCAACCTCCACCCCCGCTCAGGCACTTCTCGAGATGGCTGGAGACGGCGTTGGGCTAATTGATCTGGTGGTGGCGGGCGATGGGCTCGTAAAGGCAGGTCGGGTAGGTCCAGACGAACTCAAGGAGTTGGCCGCACGAGCGCATGGCTGCGGCGCAGAGGTGTTTCGAAGAGCCACCTCTTTGGTCCGCGAGGGTGTCGATTCCGCCATGGAGACGCGTCTTCGGCTGCTCCTTGTCCTGGCGGGCCTCCCGGAACCACAAGTCAATCACGTCCTGCGAGGCAACGACGGGTTGTGGCGGATCCGTTTAGACCTCGCCTTTCCTGGTCTCAAGGTGGCGATCGAGTACGACGGTCGGCAGCACGCCGAGTCCACCACTCAGTGGAAGCGCGACCTTCGACGTCGGGAGGAGTTGGATCGGCTCGGATGGCGACTGATCGTCATCCAGAGCGAGGATATCTTCGACCATCCGGGTGAAACGCTCGATCGAATCAGTGACCTGCTCCGGGAACTCGGGCGGCCTATCCGGCACGCTTACCGGCCCGAGTGGCGGCGGTTCTTTCCGGGTCGGTCCCGGTGAGCGGATGGCGGCTGTGGTCGGGAAACGTACGCCCCGTCCGGCTGCGGGGGTGCGGATGGCCGCTGTGGTCGGAGAACGTACGCCCCGCCCCGGCTGTCGGGATGCGGATGGCGGAAAACGGCCGCGGGGTGCGGACGGTCGGGAAACGTACGCCCCGTCCGGATGCGGGATGCGGACGGCCGCCGTGGTCGGGAAACGTACGCCCCGTCCGGATGCGGGGATGCGGACGGCCGCCGTGGTCGGGAAACGTACGCCCCGTCCGGGGTGTCGGGGTGCGGATGGCGGCCGTGGTCGGGGAACGCACGCCCCGCCCCGCCCGGATGTAGGAGGTGCGGATGGCCGCCGTGGTCGGAGAACGTCCGCCTGGGCCGGAGACACCGACCGCCGGGTTCTCAGGACTGGACGAGCAGAGCCACCGGGTAGCGGTCCAGGATCTCGCCGACGGCGACGGTTCCCGACCAGGTTCGGCTGGTCAAGACGTCGGTCAGCTCACCGGGCAGGCCGACGGTGGTGTCGACCCAGCCGCCCTGCGCCAGCAGCGCCACCGGCAGCCGCGTCGCCAAGGTTACGGCACCACCGCGGTCGAAACCGATCAGGTGATGAGCGGCCGGTCCGTCGGCGGCGACCGCGGCGTAGGTGCAGAACAGCTCGGGCCGGGTCCGCCGCGTCAGCAGGGCCTGATGGGTCACCCAAAGCTTCGCGGCCCCCGACTCGTCCACACCAGGCGGTGGGCTCTGCTTGACCCGAGCCAACAGTTGGCGCCGCTGGGTGTAGTCGACCGCGCGTCGGTTGTCGGGGTCGACCAGCGAGTCCTCCCACAGTTCGGTGCCCTGATAGACGTCTGGGACCCCCGGCATGGTGAGCTGCACCAGCTTCTGGCCCAGCGCGTTCGACCAGCCCGGACCGGTGATCAGCGCGGTCAGCTCGTCCCACGCGGCCCGCAGCGGCCCGGCGTAGGCGGCGTCCACCAAAGCGTGCACCGTAGCTTCGAATTCCGCGTTCGGAGTGGTCCAGCTGGTGCCGGCGTCGGCTTCGCGCATCGCCTTCTCCGCGTACGCGTGCATCCGTGCCGGCTCGATCGGTCCCACCCCGGCGAAGGTCTGGGCGAGGAAGTAGCCGAACGCCGCGTTGGGTACCTCGCTGACGTCCAGCACCTGTCCGGCGAACCGGGTCCACGGATCCACGATCTCGGCCAGGACCGCCAGTCGCGCCCGGACGTCCTCGCCGCGCTTGGTGTCATGGGTGGACAGGCTGATCATCGACCGCGGCTGTTCCTGAACCCGACGGGTCTGCAGCTCGTGGAAGCGGGCTGGCGGAATCCCGAACTCACCCGGGTCCCCGCCCACCTCGTTCAAGGCGATGAAGCGGGCGTAACGGTAGTAGGCGGTGTCCTCGACCCCCTTGGCCATGGTGGCGCCGCTGAGCTGCTGCATCCGTTGCGCAAGCTCGTCGTCGGGGTCGTGCAGTCGTGGGCTGAGAGCGGCCAGCGCCTGCGCCAACGGCGGCCGACGTTGCGCCGCCCGAGACAGTGCCGCGTCCAGTCGGGGTTCGCCCTCGGGCAGGTAGGAGCGGTACACCTCGAAGGCCACCGCAACTTCGGCGAGGGCCGGCCCGGCGTCTTCGACCTCCGGTACCAGCGCGGCCATCCGGCGCACCTCCGCCGGCAACAGTTGCTCGACCACCATCGTCTTCCCGGCCTCGATGTGCTCGGCCACGCTCAACGTGTCGCCGGTGAGCCGCTGGTAGGCGGCGGTGAAGTGCGGCTCCGCTTCGCGGTCGACGAAGACGCCGTTGACCTCCCGCATGGCGTCGTAGCCCGTGGTTCCCTGCACCGGCCAGGAGTCGGGCAGCCGCTCACCTGGCTCCAGGATCTTCTCCGCCGTGATCCATGCGTCCGGGGCCAGCGTGCGTAACGCCCGGAAGTACGCGGCCGGGTCGGCCAAGCCGTCCGGGTGATCCACGCGTAGGCCGCTGACCCCCTGGGCCAGCCAGGACCCGATCAGGTCGTGGGTGGCCTCGAACACCGCGGGGTCCTCCTGCCGGACCCCGGCCAACGTGGTGACGGCGAAGAAGCGGCGGTAGTTCAACTCGGTATTGGCGCGGGTCCACGACACCAGTTGGTAGTGCTGACGGGCGTGCACTCGCTCGGCGTCATCACCGGCGGCCCGGCTTCCCGGAGCCAGCGGGAAGCGGTGCTCGAAGTAGCGCAGCTCGTCCCCGACCAGCTCCAGTGTCGGCGGATCCCCGAGCACCGGCACGACGATCCGGCCGCGGCTCCAGTCAATGTCGAACCAGTCAGCGAACGCCGAATCCCGGCCGAGCCGGAGCACGTCCCACCAGGCGGGGTTCTCCGCCGCCGCAGCCACCCCGAGGTGGTTGGGCACGATGTCGACGACCAGGCCCAACCCGTTCTCGGAGGTGGCGGCCAAGAGCTGCTCCAACCCCTGCGCGCCTCCGCGATCGGCGTCGACCCGCGTCACGTCCACGGTGTCGTAGCCGTGGTCGGACCCGGCGGCGGCCTGGAGCAGGGGCGAGACATACACCCCGCCCACGCCGAGTTCGCGCAGATAATCGGTCAGTTCGGCCGCCGCACTCAACGGAAACTCGCGCCTGATCTGCAGCCGGTACGTCGACGAGGGATCCACCGCGCCACCGTAGCCCGCCCGGGAACGCCTCCGGAGCGGGCGGGTATAACCTACGGGCTCTCCCCGGAGGCCGTAGCATTTCCGCCCGTGTGGTGTGCCGCCCGGGGAAAGTCGACCGCGACGTTCTCGATGCGATTTGGGTCGGTGCGCCCGTCCTCGGGACGGCCGTCATGGCCAAACTGACCGTTCGCCGGGCGCGTGACCTCGGCAGCGACGTGGCGCTCGGGTCCGTGTTCGGCGTGGCGGCCGTGCTGGCCGCCACCGGCCCGCGGCCGATTGGCGCGCTGCTGGTCGCGATCGGCGTAAGCTGCCTCGTCGTCCGCGGAGCCCTGGACCGACGGCGGCTGCGATTCCGCTTCCAGGCCTTCGCCCAGTTCCCCGCGCTGCGGGCGCTGGCCGTGGCCGGTGTGCTCGTCGTGCTGGAAACGCCGCCGCGCGCTTCCGGCGATTTGGCCGCGGCGAGCCTAGCCGCGGTCGTGCTGTTGAGCGCGCTCGTGCTCGAACCGGTGCTGGGCCGGCTGCTGGGCCGAACCGTCCCAGTTGCGGTCGGCCTCCCGGGCCTGCCGACCGGCGCGGCGAGGCCGATTCCGGAACTGAGTCTGCTGGTCGTGCACACCGCCGCCCTGATCCTCGGCGTGGTCGCCGGGCTACTCGGCCTGCCCGGCTGGGTCTGGCTGCTGGGCGCCCTCGCAGTGGTCGCGCTGAGCATTGCGGTGACCTGGGAGGGGCGTCGGCGCGCGGTCCTCAGCGAGACGGTCCTGGCCCGGGTCCCGGCGGCGGTCGCGGACTACGCACCGCAGATCATCCTGCATACCGCGCACAACCGGGCGGTCTCTCACCAGGTGATGATGTGGCTGCCCTATCTGGCCCGCACCGGTCTCCGGGTGCTGGTCGTCACCCGCTTCCCGGCCGCTTCCCAAGCGTTGCGGGACCTGGTCGAGGTGCCCTTGGTCGAAGCCCCCGAGCTGAGCGATCTGGACGCGGTGGTCGTGCCTTCGGTGCGGGCCGTGTTCTACCCGAATGCCAAGATCGCCAACGGATTCCTGGTCCGCCGGCATCCGCAGGTGCACCACGTCTACGTCAACCATGGGGACTCCGACAAAGCCACCTCCTACGCCCCGTCGCACGCGATGTACGACAAGATCTATTGCGCCGGACCGGCCGCGGTGCGCCGCTACGCCGACCACGGGGTGCAGCTGTCGCCGGAAAAGTTCCAGGTGGTGGGCCGGCCCCAAGTGGAGGACCTCGAACAAGCCCGGGGACCCCTGGCCGTGCGACCCGACCCCACGGTGCTCTACGCGCCGACCTGGCGCGGCTTCGGCCAGGACACGGCGGTGTCCTCGCTGCCGGTCGGTCACCGCATCGTGGCCGGGTTGCTCCGGACCCGCGCCACCGTGGTCTTCCGGCCGCACCCCTCCTCCTACAACTTCCTCAAGGACCGGCGCCAGATCGCCAAGATCCACGCCCTGCTCGCCGAGGATGCGCAGCGGACCGGGCGGGCTCACCTGTTCGGGCCGGCGGCCGACCGCACCTTGGACATTACGGGCTGCATGAACGTGGCGGACGCCATGATCAGCGACGTTTCCGGTGTCGCGTCGGACTTCTTGTTCACGCGTAAGCCGCTGGCCATGGTGGCCGTGCCGAGCCGTCCGGAGGAGTTCCGCCGCCGATTCCCAGTCGCCCGCGGCGCCTACGTCGTGCGGAAGAACCTGGCCAACCTGCCGGAGGTCTTGGAGCAGCTGCTGGGCGCCGACCCGCTGGCCAGCGCCCGCGCCCGGATGCGCGTGGACTATCTCGGGGATTTCCCGGTGCAGGGGTACGCGGCAGCCTTCGTCGACGCGGCCCGCCGGATCGCTAGCGGTCCGCCGCGGCCAGCGGCAGGGGTCGCGCCGACGCCGGCCCCGGCTCGCGTCCGAGTCCCTTCGGCCCCCAAGACGCTCCGAGGAAGGGCCGGCCGGCTCCGGCGAGAGTTGATCGGTTGGCAGACCCGCAACAAGATTCCGGTCCTCGGCCTGGCCGCGGTGGTGCTGGGCACAGCCAGCCTGGGCCTGGCCCTGAGTGGGGCTTCCCGCTGGCTGGTGCTACTCCTCACCGCCGCGACGCTGGCTGGTGTGTTCGCGCTCGGCAAAGCCCACCCGACCCGTTTTTGGACCTGGTTGCGGCTGGTCGAGCGCGGCAGCGCCGCCAAGGCTCCGTTGGTCGCCGCGGTCGCCCTTGCGCAATCGGGACCGCCGGTCCTCACGGCCCTGCTGGCGGCTGGGCTGGGGGCCGCGCTGGCCGTCGAACGATTGGAGTTCGATTGGCGGCGGCTGTGGCCCGTCACCAGAAATTTGCCCGGCGTACGCGCGCCGGACCGCGAACTGTTCCCAGGACTGCTTGCCGTGCTGGTGATGACGGTCGAACTTGTGGCGCTCGTCCTCGCGGTCCCGGTACTCAGCGCCGTTTTGGGGATTGGGTTGCTACTCGGCGCGGTCGCGATCGGGATCCGGGCCTTCCGCCTCGTCGTGGCCGGCGGGAACATCGACGTGACTTGGCGGCGCGCCCTGGCGGCCTACGCTCCCGCTTTCGCCGTCTACGTCGGCAACCCGACGAATCCGACGGCCAACTTCGCCCACTGGCTGCCGTATCTGCGGCAGCTCGGTCGGTTCGTGGTGATCACCCACGACACCACCTCGGTGGACCCTCTCGACCGCGCCTGCCACACGGCGGGACTGGCCGTGCCGATCGTTCACCGCTACCGGCTGCGCGACGTCGAGCGCGCGGTGCCACCGAGCATGACCACGGCTTTTTACGTCAACAACGCGCTGATCAACACCCAGTTGATGGGCCGACGCGACGTCCACCACGTGCTGTTGACCCTCACCGACGGCGAAGGGCCAGAGAACTGGAGTCCGCTGACGGCGATGTATGACCGCATCTTCGTCCCCGGCCAGGCGGCCATCGACCGGTACGCCGCCCACGGCGTGCACATCCCGACGTCGAAGTTCGAGATTGTCGGCCGGCCGCAGACCGATCCTGTCCACCGGGGCCGGGCCGGGGGCGAGGTGGCGACGGTGCTGTTCGCCCCGACCTGGTACAAGCCCGGCGGGCCGCGGTTCTCCTCACTGCGCCGCGGCCCGGAGATCGTCGCCCAGATCCTGGAGGACGGATTCCGGGTGGTTTTCCGGCCGAACCGCCTCTACACCCGCTACGCCGAGACCCGCCGCCGCACGACGGAGGTCCACGACCTGCTCCGGGCCGACCAGGCGGCAACGGGCCGCGAGCACGTGTTCGAGCCCGATCCGTCCCGAACCCGTTCTCTGGTCGAGGACTTCAACGCCTCCGACGCCCTCCTGTGCGACGGACCCGGACTGCTGTACGACTATCTCCGCTCGGGGAAGCCGTTCGCGGTGTTCCGGCGCGACGGCGGGGACGGTGCGACCCTGCCGCTGCTGGACGCCGGCTATCGGGTGGCGATCGACGCAAGCAACCTGGTCGCGGTCCTGCACGAGCTGTCGGGCGCCGATCCGCTTGCGCCGGCTCGGGCCCGTGCACGGGCGTACTACCTCGGCCCGTTTCCCGACACCGCTTACGACCAGAGGTTCCTCGATGCCGCCCGGGCGGTGATTGCGGCCCGGCCGGCACTGCCCGAACAGGAATCGGCGTTGGCCGAGCAGGAATCGAGGCACCAAGAGCCGGGGGCCGCCGACTCCGCTTCGTTGTCCGGTTAAGCCAACGGGATCTCAGGGGTATCGAGCTCAGGGGTATCGAGCTCAGGGGGTCGAGCTCAAGGGTATCGAGCTCAGGGGGGCGAGGTCAGCGCATCGAGACCGCGCCGCTGCGACGCGGATCCGCGCCGCCGCCCCGGGGTCCGATGGCCGACACCCCGCCGAAGTACGGGTCGAGGTCGTCGGCCACCGCCGTCCGCAGGCCGGCCTCCTCCAGCCCCCGGACCACGGCCGAGTCGAATCCGGGTTCGAGTCGGACCAACTCGGGCAACGCGTTCAACCGCGGCGCATCTATGGCGTCTTGGGGTGCCGCCCCCCGCAGCATGGCCAGCAGCGTCTGCACCAGGGCCGGCCGGATCCGGCTACCGCCCGCCGCTCCCGCCGCGGCGTGTAACCGACCGGCCTCGTCCACCGCCACCAGCGGAGACATCATCGAACCCATCCGTACGCCGGGCTCCAGCACCGCGCGGACGAGTTCGCCTTCGCCCAGCATGGAGTTCAGGTGCACCCCGAACCCGGGCACCCACACCCCTGAGCCCAGCCCGAGGCTGGTGGTGATCACGCAGGCGTCACCGCGCCCGTCGACCGCGACCAGATTCGTGGTCTCGGCCCGGCGATCCGGTGCGCGCAGGGCCGACACCAGCCCGAGAGCGGACTCGAACTCGTGGTGCGGGTCGCCGGGAACCTCGCGGCCGGCCCGCTCCAGGGTGCCGAGCACGTCGTCGAGGTCGTCGCCGCGGGCGTAGACCTCGAACGCGTCGAAGCGGGCGCTGGCCGGCGGGTTCACGGCGACGGTGTACGCGTCCAGGTCGGCCTGCTCCAGCGCGGAACCGCCGGCGACGGCGCCCAACAGTGCGTCGGCGTACTCGCCCCGGTAGAACGCACCCGGGTCCCGGGCCAGCAGTTCGTAGGCGTGGTGCTGGTCGGGGTGCCGCAACGGGTCGCCGGCGGTCAGCAGTCGACCCCCGGGCCGGTAGACCTGCTCACCCTCGCCGACGCACATCGCCGGCACGATCCGCGGTAGCAGGTCGGCGTGGGTGCGGGGGAACGGCGTGCCGTAGGACGCCAGCCGGCCGCGTTCGACCACCTCGGCCCACGGCAACCGGCCCCACCGCTGCCACAGGTGGTGTGCCCCGGCCGGCAGACCCGGTACGGCCACGGTCGCCGGGCCGATCTCGTAGGGCACCTGCTGTCCGACGAAGGTGATCTCGATCGCGGTTCCCGGCCCGGCCCGGCCGCCCGCGAGGCCCGGCACGGCCACGAAGAAGTCCACACACGTGACCTCCCCGGTGGCCGCTTCGTACACCGTGGCGAAGCCGCCGCCGCCCAGCCCGGTGAAGATGGTCTCGGCCGCACAGCTGACCAGCATCATCGCCACCGCAGCGTCCACGGCACCGCCGCCGCGCGCCAAGATCCCCGCGCCGGCTTGCGCCGTCGCGCCGTGTCCGGCCGCGACCCCCTCCCGCATCCTCATCCGCGTCCGCCAAAAACCGGTCCACGACGAGCGGCAGGCGGGCACGGCATCACCGGGACAGAGTAGAGCTATCCCCGGCGGCCTTGTCACCCTGACAGATGTCATGAGCAGGTCGTGACGCCAGACCGGGCGCGACCACGCCTCAATCCTCAGACTGGGACCATGTCCAGCCCCGTGACCGCACCGCTCCCTCCCTCGGCCCTCGACCCGGGTCCACCCGCCCTTGCGCTCTCCGGGGTCGCCAAGTCCTACGGCCCGGTGCGCGCGGTCCGCGGGATCGACCTCCAGATTGCCGCCGGTGAGATCGTCGCGCTGCTCGGTCCGAACGGAGCCGGGAAGTCGACCACCAACGAGATGATTCTCGGTCTGGTCGCTCCCGACGCCGGCCGGGTCGAGGTCTTCGGCGCCGACCCGCTCGTCGCGGTCAGGCAGGGCCGGGTGGGGGCGATGCTGCAGAACGGCGCTCTGCTCGCCGACGCCCGGGTGCTCGACCTGCTCCGCCTGATGCACGGTCTGCACGCCCATCCGATGGCGCTGCCGGAGGTGATTCACCGCGCCGGGGTCGGAGACTTCCTCAAGACCCGGACCGACAAGCTCTCCGGCGGCCAGGCGCAACGGGTCCGTTACGCCCTGGCGTTGCTACCCGATCCGGACCTGTTGATCCTGGACGAACCGACCGTGGGGATGGACGTGGAGATCCGCCGCGCCTTCTGGGCGTCGATGGCTGACTTCACCGAGACCACCACTCGAGGCAGCACGGGTGCACGAGGCGGGGGGAGTTCGGCCGGGTCGGCCGAGCCCTCCTCGGCACGCCGAAGTGTCGTGTTCGCCACTCACTACCTGGACGAGGCCGACACCGCCGCCGACCGCATCGTCGTGCTCGCTCACGGTGCGGTGGTCGCCGACGGCACGGGCGCCGAGATCAAAGCGCAGGTGTCGGGCCGCACCATCAGCGTCGCCGCCGACAGCGTCTCCGCCGCGGTCGTCGGTGCCCTGCCCGGCGTCACCGACACCAAGCTCGCCGGGCCCCGGCTGGAGATCCACGCCACCGACTCCGACGCGGTGCTGCGGGCTCTGCTCGGCTCCTGCCCCGGCGTTCGCGACGTCGAGATCACCTCCGCCAAACTCGAGGACGCCTTCCTCGCTCTCACCTCAGGAGAAGCCGCATGACCACCCTCAGCGCGCCCAGCACCACCTCAGACCCCGTCCCCACTTCCCCGCGGCGCTCCCGCTCGGAAGCGGCGGGTGCCTTGCACTACACCCTCTCGATGGCCGTCCTTACCGCCCGCAACTTCGGCTTCGTGCTCTTCTCGGTCGCCATGCCGGTGGTGTTGTACCTGGTCTTCAACAGTCTGTACGGGCAAGAGGACTTCGGCGGCGGGATCAACTGGTCGGCGGTGATCATGGTGAACATGGCCGCGTACGGGTCTCTCGGGGCGGCGATGAGCGGTGGGGCCCAGCTGGCGCTGGAGCGCCGGTCCGGCTGGCTCCGGCAGCTCTCCATCACCAGTCTCCCGCCGCGGGCGTTCTTGTGGTCGCGGGCCGCGGTGATCATGGTGATGGTGTTGCCCGCCCTGATCTTGGTCTTCGCGGCCGGAGCGATTGTGGGCGGCGTCCGGGCCCCGGCCGGGCAGTGGTTGTCGGCCCTGGTCTTGATGTGGGCCGGGCTGATCCCGCTGGCCATCGCCGGGATCGTCGTCGGGATCTGGGTCAAGGGCGAGGCGGTACAGGGCGTCACCACCATGACGTTGCTGCTGCTCGCGCTGGCCGGCGGGCTGTGGTTTCCGGTGCAGGCGATGCCGGGGTTCATGCAGCATCTGGCTCATGGGTTGCCCTCGTACTGGCTGGCCGAGTTGGGCCGCTGGCCGTTCCTGCCCGGGGCAGCCTTTCCCTGGACCGGAGTTGCGGTGCTGGCGACCTGGAGCGTCGGACTGACTGCCTTCGGCGCGCTGGGCTATCGTCGAGCCGCGGCACTCAGCAAGCGCTGAGCGGCAAGGAGGCAACCGGTGCCCAGGTCGCAACTCCCGAGACATCTGCGGTCGGCGGGCTACGACGCGTGTGAAGATCCGCATGCTGCGCCCGGCGCCCATCGCGGGCCCAAGCCCGTTGCCCGCCGGTACAGCTTCGCCCGGGCCCGGCAGAACATGTTCTGGGTCTACGCCTTCGGCCTGATCTTCCTCATCTTCGCGGTGGCCGCCGGCGAGGACGACGGCTCAACCGCGGTGGTGTTGAGCCTGACCGCCGTGATCGCCGTCGGCTACCTGGGTACGGCCTGGGTCGCCGACGCCGCGCTGGTGGTCCGTTGGGTCTATCTGGCGAGCTACGCCGCGGTGATCGTGGCCAGCGCATTGTTCTGGGGCTGGAACTTCTTGAACTTCGCGGTGTACGTGGCCATCATGACCGCCACCTTGATCCCGTGGCGGCAGGCCCGGATCGCCGTCGTCGCCCTGGGCGTCCTGCTGCTCGCCGCCGCGGTGGGCCAGCGCGACCTCGGACCGGCTTATATCGCCCTGATTGCTTTGGGTGTCGCCCTCGGCATCGGGGCCGGGATCGAGTCCGGTCGGGTCGCGCACAAGCTGGCCGAAGCCGAGCAACAGGTGTCCACCCTGGCCGTGGCCGCCGAGCGGGAACGGATCGGTCGGGACCTGCACGACATTCTCGGCCACTCCCTGACCGCGGTGGCGATCAAGGCGGGCTTGGCCGCCCGGCTCGTGGACCAGGACCCGGCCGGCGCGAAGGAGCAACTGGCGGAGGTCGAAGCGGTCGCCCGACAGGCCCTCGCCGACGTTCGCGCCACCGCCTCGGGCTACCGGGAAGTCCGGGTGGCGATGGAGATCGCCAGCGCCCACTCGGTGCTGTCAGCGGCCGGGATCGAGGCCCGGCTGCCCACCGCCGTACCCGTCCTGCCCGATCGCGCGTCGGAGCTGTTCGGCTGGGTGGTCCGGGAGGCGGTGACCAACGTGGTCCGGCACAGCCGTGCCCGGGTGTGCACCATTACCCTCACCGCCGACACGGTCAGCGTGCGTGACGACGGGGACGGTGTCCCCGCAGGACCCTCGACCGGCTCCGGACTGTCCGGTCTGGCCGAGCGGCTGCAGCAGGCGGGGCTGGCGTTGACCGTAACCTCCGCACCAGGGTCGGGCACCACCGTGTCCGCCGGTCCGGCGCCGGCCTCCGCGGGAGCCGAGCCCACCGACCCGGCCCCGGCGGTTCAGGCGGTCCGGCGATGATCCGGGTGCTGGTCGCGGATGACCAGGCGATGATCCGAGAGGCGTTCGCGGCGCTGCTGAGCCTGGAGAGCGACCTGAAAGTCGTCGGTCAGGCCGCGAATGCGGCGGCCGCGGTCGAGCTGGCCCGAGACCAGCGGCCCGACGTGGTGCTGATGGACGTGCAGATGCCGGGCGCGGACGGGAAGGGCGACGACGGCATCACCGCCGCCGCAACGATTGTGCGCGCCCGACCGGAGACCCGGGTCGTCGTGCTGACCACCTTCGGCCGTCCCGGCTATCTGCGGCGCGCGATGGAGGCCGGCGCGGTCGGCTTCATGGTCAAGGACGCTCCCGCCGACCGGCTGGTCGACGCCGTCCGCCGGGTACACGCCGGGCTGCGGGTGGTCGATCCCGCTCTAGCCGCCGACAGTCTCAGCCTGGGCACCTCCCCGCTGACCGCGCGCGAGACCGAGGTGCTGTCGGCCGCGGCCGCCGGTGCTACCACCGCCGAGGTCGCGGCCAACGTCTTCTTGTCCGAGGGCACGGTTCGTAACCACCTGTCCGCCGCGATGGGCAAACTCGGAGCTCATTCGCGGGCCGAGGCGGTGCGGATCGCTACCGACAGCGGCTGGCTGGGCTGAGCCGAGCAGTTGAGCCTCAGCAATCCACACCTTGAGCCCCGGCGGTCACCTTGAGCCCGTAGCAAAGGGCTCAACGAAGCGTCCGGGGCTCAAAGTGGACGGCGAGCTGCTCAGCTCAGGGGGTATGGTCGTCTCGATCCAGGGTGGCGTGGGTCAGGACGTGCCGAAGGCCGACGCGGTAGCTGGGCCGGGCCCGTCGAATGAGCCTGCGGCCAACTTGATCTGAGCTTCCCCGTCTGACAGAATCGTCAGGTTGCTTCGGCGGGGTCGCCGGGGCTTCGGTCGATCTAGCCTTCCTGGAGAGGGCGGGTCGGTCCGGAGCCGCACCAGGAGACCTCCACCTGCTCCGACCTCGGTCTTGGCGGCGGGGACACATCCACGGCAGGTTGCGCAGGCTGTGGCGTGCCGAAGGACGACCGACACGCCCGACCTCGGGGGTCGGAGAACGACGTAAGCCGGCACGAGACACGAGTACCGGACACCAGCACGAGATAAGAGGACGAACTGTGGCGGGACAAAAGATCCGCATCAGGCTCAAGGCCTATGACCACGAGGTCATCGACTCCTCGGCGCGCAAGATCGTCGATACGGTGACTCGTACGGGCGCACGCGTGGCCGGTCCGGTGCCGCTCCCCACCGAGAAGAACGTCTATTGCGTGATCCGCTCCCCGCACAAGTACAAGGACAGCCGGGAGCACTTCGAGATGCGGACGCACAAGCGCCTGATCGACATCATCGACCCGACCCCCAAGACCGTTGACTCCTTGATGCGCCTCGACCTGCCGGCCGGGGTCGACATCGAGATCAAGCTCTGAGGACTGTCATCGTGAGTTCCGTGAGATCAGAACAAGTCGTGAGATCAGAACCAGCCAGATCAGAACGAACCGTCAAAGGACTGCTGGGCACCAAGCTCGGTATGACGCAGTTGTGGGACGCCAATAACCGGGTCGTCCCGGTGACCGTGGTCCAAGCCGGCCCGTGCGTGGTCACGCAGGTCCGGACCCCAGCCGCCGACGGTTACTCCGCGGTCCAGCTCGGCTTCGGTGCGATCAAGGCCAAACAGGTCACCAAGCCGAGCGCCGGCCACTTCGAGCGCGCCGGTGTAACTCCCCGGAAGCATCTGCTCGAGATCCGCACCGGAGACGCCAGCGAGTACACCTTGGGCCAGGAGATCACCGCGGAGCTGTTCGAGACCGACGAGGTCCTCGACGTCACCGGGGTCAGCAAGGGCAAGGGCACCGCCGGCGTGATGAAGCGGCACGGCTTCCACGGCCTGCGCGCCAGTCACGGTGTGCACCGCAAGCACCGTTCGCCGGGTTCCATCGGCGGCTGCGCCACCCCGGGCCGGGTGTTCAAGGGTCTGCGAATGGCCGGCCGGATGGGTGTCGAGCGGGTGACCGTGCAGAACCTGACCGTGCACGCGGTCGACGCCGAACGGGGACTGGTCTTGATCAAGGGTGCGATCCCGGGCAACAAGGGCGGTCTGGTCGTGCTGCGGTCGGCGGCCAAGCGGCCCGCACCGGTGAAGGGAGAGCCACAGTGAGCACCGTCGACGTCCGCACCCCCGAAGGTGCAACGGCCGGAACGGCCGAATTGCCGGACGCCTTGTTCGACGTCAGCGCCAACGTGCCGTTGATCCACCAGGTAGTGGTGGCGCAGTTGGCCGCGGCGCGGCAGGGCACGCATTCGACCAAGACACGGGGCGAGGTCCGGGGCGGCGGTAAGAAGCCGTACCGGCAGAAGGGCACCGGGCGGGCCCGGCAGGGATCGACCCGTTCGCCACAGTTTGCCGGCGGCGGCGTGGCTCATGGACCGCAGCCGCACGGCTACGCCCAGCGGACCCCGAAGAAGATGATCGCCGCCGCGTTACGCGGAGCGCTGTCGGACCGGGCCCGCGACGGCCGGGTCTTCGTGCTCAGCGAACTGGTCAGCGGGGAGGTCCCCTCCACCAAGACGGCGCTGCAGGCGCTTGCGACGGTGGCCAGCACCGACAAGGTGTTGGTGGTGTTGCACCGCGACGACGACCTCGCCTGGCTGAGCTTGCGGAACGTCGCTCACGTGCATGCCCTGGCGGTCGATCAGCTGAACGCCTACGACGTTTTGGTCAATGACGAGGTGGTCTTCACCACCGCGGCGCTGGACACCTATGTGGCCGGGCCGAAGTCGGGCCGGTCGGTCAAGGCGGTGGCGTCATCCAGCGAGGCCCAGGCCCCCGCAGCCGAAGCTCCCGCAGCCGAAGCTCCCGTAGCCGAAGCCGGGCTCGGAGGAGCTGGCGGCCGCTTCGGTGGAGGGATCGGCCGAGCCGACCGACGCCGAGTTGGCCGAGGCGGCCAGCAGCGTGGCCGAGGTCGTGGAACCGAGCCAGGACGTGGCTGCGGTCGAGCAGGATCTTGCCGCCGAACCATCCGAGTCGCAGGAGGAGAACCGATGAGCAGCGTCAAGATCCGCGACCATCGCGACATCCTGCTGGCCCCGGTCGTCAGTGAGAAGTCCTACGAACTCCTGGACGAGAACAAGTACACGTTCCTGGTCCGGCCCGACGCCAACAAGACCGAGATCAAGATCGCGGTGGAGACGGTGTTCAAGGTGCATGTGACCGGCGTCAACACCCTCAACCGGCCGGGCAAGAAGCGGCGGACCCGCACCGGAACCGGAAAACGGCCCGATACCAAGCGAGCCATCGTCACGGTGGCCGACGGTCAGCGGATCGACATCTTCTCCGCTCCGGCGAGCTGAGCGAAGCAAAGGATCTGACACCTCATGGGTATCCGTAAGCACAAGCCGACCACACCGGGTCGCCGCGGTTCTTCTGTGGCCGACTTCGCCGAGCTGACCCGCTCGACGCCGGAGAAGTCGCTGCTCGTCCCCAGCCCCAAGACCGGCGGGCGAAACAACACCGGCCGGATCACCACCCGGCATATCGGCGGCGGCCACAAGCAGGCCTATCGACTGATCGACTTCAAGCGTTACGACAAGGACGGCGTGCCGGCCAAGGTGGCGCACGTCGAATACGACCCGAACCGCACCGCTCGAATCGCCCTGCTGCATTTCGCCGACGGCGAGAAGCGCTACATCATCGCGCCGCAGGGACTGCGGCAGGGGGCACAGGTCGAAGCCGGTGAGGCCGCCGACATCAAGGCCGGCAACAACTTGCCGCTGCGCAACATCCCGGTCGGCACCACGGTGCACGCGGTGGAGTTGCGCCCTGGCGGCGGGGCCAAGCTCGGCCGGTCCGCGGGAGCCAGCATCCAACTGGTCGCCCGCGAGGGTAAGAACGCAACCTTGCGGATGCCGTCGGGAGAGATGCGGCTGGTGGACGTGCGTTGCCGGGCTACCGTCGGCGGGGTCGGCAACGCCGAGCAGTCCAACATCAACTGGGGCAAAGCCGGCCGGAACCGCTGGAAGGGTAAGCGTCCCAGCGTTCGCGGGGTCGCGATGAACCCGATCGACCACCCGCACGGCGGCGGCGAGGGCAAGACCTCCGGTGGCCGACACCCGGTGTCGCCGTGGGGTCAGCCGGAGGGACGCACCCGCAATCCGAACAAGGCGAGCAACCGCCAGATCATCCGCCGCCGCAAGTCCGGCAAGAAGCGCTGAGCAGGAGCTAACAGATGCCACGCAGTTTGAAGAAGGGCCCCTTCGTCGACGACCACCTGGCCAAGAAGGTCGAGGTGCAGAACGGGCGGGGGACCAAGAACGTGATCAAGACCTGGTCGCGCCGTTCGATGATCGTGCCGGACATGATCGGGCACACCATCGCCGTCCACGACGGGCGCAAGCACGTGCCGGTGTTCGTCACCGACTCGATGGTGGGTCACAAGCTGGGCGAGTTCGCCCCCACCCGCACCTTCCGCGGGCACATCAAGGACGACCGGAAGGCCCGCCGCCGCTGAGGCGGCGCGGACCCCGAGCAGAAGAAGGAATTGCGCATCCATGAGCAAGGACTCCGACTCCCGTCCCAGTCGCCGCCGGGCGTTGCTGGGTGACCGGCCCGGTTCGTACGCGATCGCGCGGCAGGTCCGGATCTCTCCGACCAAGAGCCGCCGGGTCGTCGACCTGGTCCGCGGGATGGACGTCACCGAGGCGCTGAGCGCGCTGCAGTTCGCGCCGCAGGCGGCCAGTGAGCCGGTGTACAAGGTAGTGGCCAGCGCGGCGGCGAACGCCGAGCAAACCGCCGACCTGCGGCGCTCCGACCTCTACATCTCCGCGGCCTTCGTCGATGAGGGCGTCACCATGCGCCGGATCCGTCCCCGGGCCAAGGGCAGCGCCAGCCGGATCCTCAAGCGATCCAGCCACATCACCGTCGTCGTCGAACCCAAGACCGAGCAGGAGGCCTGAGTATGGGTCAGAAGATTCAGCCGTACGGCTTCCGCCTCGGCATCAGCACCGACCACAAGAGCCGCTGGTTTTCCGAAAAGCTCTACAGCGCCTACGTGGGCGAGGACGTCAAGATCCGCAAGCTGTTGACCAAGGGTTTGGAGCGAGCCGGTATCTCCTCGGTGGAGATCGAGCGCACCCGCGACCGGGTCCGGGTCGACATCTACACCGCCCGGCCCGGGATCGTGATCGGCCGCAACGGGGCCGAGGCCGAACGGGTCCGCGGCGAGTTGGAGAAGCTCACCGGCAAGCAGGTCCAGCTCAACATCCTCGAGGTGAAGAACCCCGAGATCGACGCCCAGCTGGTCGCCCAGGGCGTGGCCGAGCAGTTGGCGTCGCGGGTGCAGTTCCGCCGGGCCATGCGCAAGGCGCAGCAGAGTGCGATGCGCTCGGGCGCGGCCAAAGGGATCCGGATCCAGTGCTCGGGCCGCCTCGGTGGGGCGGAGATGAGCCGTTCGGAGTTCTATCGCGAGGGCCAGGTCCCGCTGCACACCCTGCGGGCCGACATCGACTACGGCTTCTACGAGGCCAAGACGACCTTCGGCCGGATCGGTGTGAAGGTCTGGATCTATAAGGGTGACGTGTCCGGCACTCGCGCGGAACGGGCGGCGCAGAAGGCGGCCCGGAACGCCGCCGGTGGTCGGAGCCGGCCCGGTCGGCCGGGTCGCAGCGACCGCCCGGCGCGCGCTGACCGGCCCGAGCGCGGCGGTGCCCGCCGACGCGAGGAGGCCGCCCCGGTGCAGGGTGAGGCCACCGCACCGGTGGCGGAGGCGGCCGGCACGTCCGTGGCCGCCGTGAACCAGACCGTAGGACAGGAGGCCTAGTCGTGCTCGTTCCCCGCAAGGTGAAGTTCCGCAAGCAGCACCATCCGAAGCGGACCGGCATGGCCAAGGGAGGTACGTCGTTGGCCTTCGGCGACTTCGGCATCCAGTCGATCGAGGCGGCCTACCTGACCAACCGGCAAATCGAGTCCGCCCGAATCGCAATGACCCGACACATCAAGCGTGGCGGCAAGGTGTGGATCAACGTCTACCCGGACCGCCCGCTGACCAAGAAGCCAGCCGAAACCCGGATGGGTTCCGGTAAAGGTTCCCCGGAGTGGTGGATCGCCAACATCAAGCCGGGCCGGGTGCTTTTCGAACTCTCCGGGGTGAGCGAGGACGTGGCTCGCGAGGCGATGCGGTTGGCCATTCATAAGCTGCCGATGAAGGCACGCTTCATCACACGCGAGGCAGGTGAGAACTGATGGCGAAGGCACTGTCTGCCGCCGAGCTGCGCGATCTGAGCCGCGGCGAACTCAATACGAAGGTGACCGAGCTGAAGGAGGAGTTGTTCACCCTTCGCTTTTCCCACGCAACCGGTCAGTTGGAGTCGCACGGCCGGTTGCGTGCCGTGCGCAAGGACATCGCCCGGATCTACACGGTGTTGACCGAGCGAGAACTTGGCATCACCAGCGATCCTGACGCCGAGGAAGTGAACGCATGAGTGAAAACATGACCGAGACCGCGGACGTGGAAGCCACGAGCTCCCAGGCCCCCGAGCCCACGAGCGCTGAGCCCACGAGCCCTGAGCCCACAAGCCCTGAGCCCACAAGCTCTCAGTCCACGAGCCCTGAGCTTGTCGAAGGGCCTGATCGGGGTCGGCGCAAGGTCCGCGAGGGCTACGTGGTCAGTGACAAAATGGACAAGACCGTTGTCGTCGACGTCGAGGACCGGGTCAAGCACCGGCTGTACGGCAAGGTGCTGCGCCAGACCAGTCGAATGAAGGCGCACGACGAAGCCAACAGCGCCGGCGTCGGCGACCGGGTTCGGATCATGGAGACGCGGCCGTTGAGCGCAACCAAGCGCTGGCGATTGGTCGCGATCTTGGAGAAGGCGAAGTAGTTCCACCGACGGGGGTCCTGCCCGCGTCACCCACCGCTGGGGCGCCGCCCCACACGCGAATATGAGCGCAAGTTCCGGCAGGCCGAGCAGGAACCGACGGAACAAGGAGAGAGCAGATGATTCAGCAGGAGTCGCGACTCAGAGTCGCCGACAACACCGGGGCCAAGGAGATCTTGTGCATCCGGGTCCTCGGCGGGTCGGGTCGTCGCTACGCCGGGATCGGCGACGTCATCGTCGGCACCGTCAAGGATGCGATCCCCGGCGGCAACGTGAAGAAGGGCGACGTCGTCAAGGCGGTCGTCGTCCGGACGGCCAAGGAGCGGCGTCGGATCGACGGTTCCTACATCAAGTTCGACGAGAACGCAGCGGTGATCCTTCGCGCCGACAGCGGCGAACCGCGCGGGACCCGCATCTTCGGCCCGGTCGGCCGTGAACTCCGCGAGAAGCGCTTCATGCGCATCATCTCGCTCGCACCGGAGGTGATCTGAGCATGGGTAACGCCACCGTGAACAAGACCAAGCACAAGCTGCACGTACGCAAGGGTGACCGGGTCAAGGTCATCGCCGGTAAGGACAAGGGCTTGGTCGGTGAGGTGTTGGCGGTGTTCCCCGATCGCGGCAAGGTCAGCGTCGCCGGGGTCAACATCGTTAAGCGACATCTCAAGGACACCTCCGCCCAGCCGCAGGCGCGGCAGACCGTCAAGGGCGGGATCGTCTCCTCCGAGGCCCCGATCGATGCCTCCAACGTCCAGCTGGTGGTCCGCAACGAGAACGGCGACGAGGTCGTTACCCGGATCGGTTACGAGCGGTCCGCAGTGACCAAGCGTCGCCCTGACGGTTCGGAGTACGCCTCGACCCGAAGTGTCCGGATCGCCCGGGTCACCGGAGAGGAGATCTGATGAGCGTCTCGACGCAACAGAGCACGCCGACGCAGCAGACAGCCGCTCAGGCACCGCCTCGGCTCAAGCAGCGCTACCGCGACGAGATCGCGCCGGCGCTGAACACCGAGTTCGGCTACGCCAACGTGATGCAGATCCCCGGGCTGGTCAAGATCGTGGTGAACATGGGTGTGGGCGAGGCCGCCCGCGACTCCAAGCTGATCGACGGTGCGACCCGCGATCTGGCCACTATCAGCGGGCAGAAGCCGCAGGTCACTCGGGCCCGCAAGTCGATCGCGCAGTTCAAACTGCGCGAAGGGATGCCCATCGGTTGTCACGTCACGCTGCGTGGGGACCGGATGTGGGAGTTCGCCGATCGGCTGTTGTCCTTGGCGCTCCCTCGCATTCGCGACTTCCGCGGATTGTCGCCCAAGCAGTTCGACGGCCAGGGCAACTACACCTTCGGGCTGAACGAGCAGGTGATGTTCCATGAGATCGACCAGGACCGGATCGACCGGGTCCGAGGAATGGACATCACCTTTGTCACCACGGCCAGCAACGACGAACAGGGCCGGGCGTTGCTGCGTCACCTCGGCTTTCCGTTCCGGACCAACTGAGGAAGAGAAGATGGCGAAAACAGCACTCAAGGTCAAGCAGGCCCGCAAGCCGAAGTTCGGCGTCCGCGCGTACACCCGCTGCCAAAAGTGCGGCCGGCCCAAGGCCGTGTACCGCAAGTTCGGACTGTGCCGAATCTGCCTGCGCGACATGGCACACAAGGGAGAGCTGCCCGGCATCACCAAGAGTTCCTGGTGAAACTCGCTTCGTTTTGTTTCGAGTTCCGACCAGACCTATCCGGTGCAGGTCCGGCGACGATGTCGGGCGGAAACCGCACTGAGGAAGTAGAAGTTCTATGACGATGACAGACCCGATTGCGGACATGCTGACGCGAGTGCGAAACGCCAATCAAGCGTTCCACGACACCGCGACGATGCCGCACAGCAAGATCAAAGTCGGTATTGCCGAGATCCTCGCCAACGAGGGCTACATCGCCTCCTACGAGGTGAACGAGCCGGCCGAGGGTGAGGTGGGCCGCACCTTGTCGGTCACGCTGAAGTACGGCCAGAACCGGGAGCGTTCGATCGCGGGCGTCCGCCGGATCTCGAAGCCGGGCCTGCGCGTGTACGCGAAGTCGACCGGTCTACCGAAGGTTCTCGGGGGGCTGGGCATCGCCATTATCTCGACCTCGCAGGGTTTGCTGACCGACCGGGCAGCGCACCGATCCGGGGTGGGCGGCGAAGTAGTCGCCTACGTCTGGTGAGCGCGGACACGGTACGGAAACGCGGAGAGGCAGGAGGTAGCTAGATGTCACGCATCGGAAGGAGCCCGGTGCCGGTGCCGGCCGGCGTCGAGGTCACCCTGGACGGTCAGCTGGTGCAGGTAAAGGGTCCTCGGGGGACCCTGGAGCACCGGGTCAAAGAGCCGATCACGATCGCACGCGCCGACAGCGGGGAGTTGGAGGTGTCGCGCCCCGACGACGAGCGCGAAAGCCGCTCGCTGCACGGGTTGACCCGCACGCTGGTCTCCAACATGGTCGTGGGCGTCACCGCCGGCTACGAGAAAAAGCTCGAGATCCGCGGGGTGGGCTATCGGGTGGTCGCCAAGGGGCCGAGCCAACTCGAGTTCGCGTTGGGCTTCAGCCATCCCGTCAGCGTCACCGCACCGGAGGGGATCTCGTTCAACGTCGAGGCCCCGACCCGGTTCTCGGTGTCCGGGATCGACAAGCAGCAGGTCGGTGAGGTCGCGGCGAACATCCGTAAGCTGCGTAAGCCCGAGCCGTACAAGGGCAAGGGTGTTCGGTACGCGGGCGAGCACGTTCGGATGAAGGCCGGAAAGGCTGGTAAGTAACCCATGGCGGTATCTCTGTCCCCCCACAAGGGGACCGCATCCAAGACGCGTTCGCGGCTACGCCGCCAGATTCGGGGCCGGAAGAAGATCTTCGGTGCACCGCAGCGGCCAAGGCTGGTGGTCAGTCGGTCGGCTCGGCACATCAGCGTCCAAGTCATCGACGACGTTGCCGGCCACACCCTGGCCGCAGCCTCGACGATGGAGTCCGAGCTGCGCGCCGCCGACGGCGACAAGTCCGCCAAGGCCAAGCAGGTCGGCGAGCTTGTGGCGGCCCGCGCCAAGGCGGCGGGCGTGGAGCAGGTCGTCTTCGACCGGGCCGGGAACAAGTACCACGGCCGGATCGCTGCCCTGGCCGACGGTGCCCGCGAGGCCGGGCTCGGTTTTTGAGCTCACGACGACATTCACCCACGACGATATTCAATGGAAGGTAGAGCGAGATGAGTGGAACCCAGCGCCGCGGAGGCGGCACCGGTGGGGACCGCCGTGGCCGTGACGATCGTCGTGGTGGAGCGGACAAAGGCAACTACATCGAACGGGTCGTGGCGATCAACCGGGTGGCCAAGGTCGTCAAGGGCGGTCGTCGCTTCAGTTTCACCGCGCTGGTCGTGGTGGGTGACGGTGACGGTACGGTCGGTGTCGGCTACGGCAAGGCCAAGGAGGTCCCGGCGGCGATCGCCAAGGGGGTCGAGGAGGCCAAGAAGCACTTCTTCGTCGTCCCGCGGGTCCAGGGCACCATCCCGCACCCGGTCCAGGGCGAGAAGGCGGCCGGCGTGGTCATGCTCCGGCCGGCTTCGCCGGGTACCGGGGTGATCGCCGGCGGCTCGGCTCGCGCCGTGCTGGAGTGTGCCGGCGTGCACGACGTGCTGGCCAAGTCGCTGGGCTCGACCAACGCCATCAACGTGGTGCACGCCACCGTGGCCGCGCTGCAAGGTCTTGAACAGCCCGAGCAGGTGGCCCGTCGCCGGGGGATGTCGCTGGAGCACGTGACGCCGGCCGCCATCTTGCGGGCCCGGGAGGCGGTGTCGTCCTCGTGAGCCAGCTCAAGGTTCGTCAGGTGCGCAGCGGCGTCGGCGGCAAGCAGAACCAGCGCGACACGTTGCGCACCCTGGGCCTCAAGCGGATCGGGGATATCTCGATCCGGGCCGACCGGCCCGAGGTCCGCGGCATGATCGACACGGTCTCCCATCTGGTGACTGTGGAGGAGGTTGACTGACATGGCACTCAAGGTTCATCATCTGCGCCCGGCTCCGGGCGCGAAGACGGCCAAGACTCGGGTGGGCCGCGGCGAGGGCGGCCACGGCGGCAAGACCGCCGGGCGCGGGACCAAGGGCACCGGCGCACGTAAGGGCGTCCCGCAGAATTTCGAGGGCGGGCAGATGCCGCTGCACATGCGGGTGCCCAAGCTGCGGGGCTTTGCCAACCCGTTCCGGGTGGAGTACCAGGTCGTCAACCTGGACAAGTTGGCGGCACTGTTCCCGCAAGGCGGTTCGGTCGGGGTGGACGAACTCGTCGCTGCCGGGGCCGTGCGCGCCGGGCGGCCGGTGAAGATTCTCGGCAACGGCAAGCTGTCGGTCGCTTTGCAGGTCAGTGCGCAGGCGTTCTCCGCCAGCGCAAAGGACAAGATCGCCGCAGCCGGTGGGAGCACCACGCAGCTGTAGCACCGAGTCGTCGATGTCGCCAGGGCCGCCCAGAGTGATCGGGCGGCCCTTCGCCGTTCGAGTTGAGCCAGGTAAGGCGGTCCGACCCGAAACGTCTGCCGGAGTCCGCAGGCGTTCCCCGGCGAGGGGTACTTCCGGCCGCGCCGGCACGGCTGCGGTCTCAGAGTCGTCGATCGAAGGTTGGGAGAAAGCTCATCCGCATCCTGGTGGTCAACGTGCCGTTCGCAGATCGTCTCGACCGTGGCCCGGGGTCGGCCGATGGTCTTCTGGCAGTCGCCGAACACCCGCAAGCAGGCCCGGCCCCAGGCTGCGGTGCCGACCGCGCGGGCGAACGGAACCGACGCCGACCTGACCATCGTGGTCGACGCCCACGAGCGCTACCCCTACCGCTTCGAAGGCCAGCAGGTGCAGACCGTACGGCGGGCGCTGCGCTGCGGGGACTACGCGGTGGAACTCGATGGGCAGGTCGTGGCGGCGGTCGAACGCAAGTCACTGACCGATCTCGTATCCAGCTTGACCAAGGGCACGTTGCGCTTCGCCGTCGCCCGAGCTGACGAGCCTGCCCCGGGCCGCGGTGGTGGTGGAGGACCGCTATTCCCACGTCTTCCAACAGGAGTGGGTGCGGCCGGCGGTAGTCCTCGACGGGCTGGCCGAGTTGCAGGTGCGCTATCCCGGGGTCCCGCTGGTGTTCTCCGAGACCCGCAAGCTGGCGCAGGAGTGGACCTACCGTTTCCTGGCCGCCGCGTCGGTCTGGTTGGCGCAGGAGAGGGCCTCCGGTTCGAGGTCTGAAGCCCGGGCTGCTTCGGGGTTCGAAGGGTCGGTGACTCCGCCAACGGTGCCGGTGGCGCAGGTCCGCACCTGGGCCCGCACGCAGGGCTTGCGCGTGGCCGACCGTGGACGGCTGCGGTCGGAGATCATTCAGGCGTGGCGTGATGCGCAGGCCGACCACGGCTCTGCTGATTGCTGACCGGCCCGTCATCACCGTCACGAGTGCTCAGGATGGGGTAGGGCGTGCACCGTGAGGTCGGCGATTCCTCCGAAGTCGTCGGGGTTACAGGTGTAGACGGGGAGGTCATTGGCCAAGGCGGTGGCCGCGATCAGGGCGTCGTAGGCCCGCGCGGCAGGCTTGGGACCTGCCGAGCGTAGGGACGCGGCGACCCGGCCGAAGGCACGAGCAGCGGCGCCGTCGAACGGTAGTGGTTCGAAGTCGGCCTCGGCTTGTTGCAGATGGGCCTGGCGGGCCGCCTTCTCGTTGTCGGTGGTGGCGACGTGGGGGCCGACGGACAGCTCGGCCAGAGTGATTGCGCTGATCACGGTCTCGGTGGGCAGCTCCGAGGCGTCGGTGATGCGCCCGAGCAAGATGACGGTGGATGTGTCGAGCAGGCCCCGCTCGTTCGTCTTGGTCACAGCTGCGCGTCGACGAGGTCGTCGAGGTCGCGTCGAAGCTGATCGGGATCGACCTGGGGGAGGTGTTGACGCCGCGCAATGAGTTCGCTGTTGGACGGCGAGCGCCGAGGTCGGGAACGAAGCTCGGCCACCTCGACCCCGTCGCGGGTCACGGTCAGCAGCTCCCCGCGAGCGACCCGATCGAGGATCTCCCCTCCGTGGTTTCGAAGATCGCGCACACTGACGGTATTCACCTTCCGAGGGTATCACCGGTGATACACCGTCGACCTGGGCTCTGAGGCCGCGCTGAGACCATTGCGTGCCGGATCGCCGCGGGAACACCCGCGCCGATCCGACACGCATTTCGTGCCCAGGGCAGGCGATCCGCCAGTCCGGTCGCGGGGGTGCGCCTCAGCGCCGTTCAGCTCTCCGGGCGGCGGTGTCCAGCAGTCGGGCCAGCTCGCCCGGACGGGTGATCATCGGCCAGTGGCCGCTGTCGATGTTTGCGTAGGAAACGTCCGCGGCCCGTTCCAGCTCGGGGAGCTCACCTTCGGCTACCCAGGCCCGGGCCTGATCGGGGCTGTATTCCGGGCAGACCAACGTCGCCGGCACGGTAAACCGCTGCTCGTCGCTCAGCCGGACCGTCCCCCGCGCCACTCCGGCCGGCACGGGGACGGACTCGTCGACGAAGCGGGTCCGGGCGACCGGATCCAGATCGGCGGCGTCGGGACCCTCGAACGCTTCCCAACCCGGGAAAGGCATCACTCCGTCGACGACGGGGGCGAGGTCGGCGTAAGGGCTGTCGTTGACGCCCGGGAAACCCCCGATGAGGACGACGCGAACCACGTCGAGCGGTCGGCGGTCGGCGGCCAGCCAGGCCAGGGTGGCCGCGGCGGAGTGCCCGACCACCACCGGTCGTTCCGCGGCGTCCACCGCCGCCACCACAGCGGCCAGCTGCTGGTCGAGGTCGGCTCCCGGGTCGCGGTCGTCGGCTCCGGGCAGTTCGGGGACTACCGTGTGCCGGCCGAGTCGGTCCAGCTCGGCGATCACCTGGTCCCAGGCGCGTCCGCTGAGCCACAGACCGGCGAGCAGGATGAGGTCGGGTTGTTCGACGTTCATCCCGTTACCGTAGAGCCCATTCCGGACGTTCCGCGTCCTGGTTGGCTGGGGCAATGGAGGTTGAGGAGTCCCGTCCCTTGGTACGGGCGCTGCACGTGCTGGATCTGCTGCAGCAATATCCCGGTCTGCCCGCTGCCGAACTCGCCCGACGACTGGGGGTGAGCGAGCGGGCGGTACGGCGCTACGTCGCGTGGTTGCGCCAGGCCGATGTGGCGGTCGAATCGGTTCCCGGCCGCTACGGGGGCTACCGGCTGGGTAGCGGTCTGCGACTGCCACCGCTGAGGTTCAGCAGCGGCGAGGCGCTCGGCCTGGTGATGGCGGTGCTCGACGGTCAACACGCGGCGATCGGCGCGCAGGAGCCGGCCGGAGCTGCCCTGGAGAAGATCATCCGTGCCCTGCCGCGCAACGTCGCCCGGCAGGCCGACCTGCTCCGCCGACACGCCCTGGCCGCACCTGAGCAGCACAGGGACGGGCCGGACCCGGGGATCGTCAGCCGGTTGGTGGAGGCGGTGGCCGATCGACACCGGGTTCGCGTGGTCTATCGCTCGGCTGCCGGTTCGCGCCGGGTCCACCTGATCGAGCCCTGGGCGGTGGTGGTGCGGTACGGGCGGTGGTACCTCCTGGGTCTCCTTGTAGAGGCCGCGGTGCCCCGCACGTACCGGGTCGACCGGATCGGCGACCTGGAAAGCCTCGCTGAGGCGTTCGTTCCACCGGCCGACCTCGATCCCGTGGCTTATCTGGAACGTCATCTGGGCCGCGGACGCGAATTCGCCACCCGGGTCCGGTTCGATGCGCCGATGTCTGTCGTAGCTCCCTACGTGAGCTCACCGATGGGCGACCTGGAGACTTTGGCCGACGGCGCGGCGTGCGTCCTGATCGGCAGCACGAGCAATCCGGCCATGTACGCCGGCGAGTGGTTGGCCGCCATCCCGCACGCCTTCGTCGTCGAGGGCGGTCCCGAGTTACAGGCGGCCGTCAGGGTGCTGGCCGACCGATTCGCCGACGCGGCCGGCGGCGCCCCGCCCGCCGCCGACCGCTGACCCCGGCTCACCGATCGAGCCGGTGTTTTCAAACGGTCCCGAGCAACTCCGTCCCCGTGCGTCGGGCTAGCTCGGGCACCTACGCTTTTGCGACCAGCCCGTAAACCTCAGTCAGTAGACGCGGCGTCGGGTCCCGCCGATCGGGACGAGGTTCAACACAAGGCCCACCACCAGCAGGGCGATGCCGATCCACAGCAGCACGTGCAGGCTGTTGATCAGCAGGCCGAGCACGATCAAGATGATGCCGAGCACGATCATGAGATCTCCTTCGAGAGTGGGAACGGGCCGCGGTGTCGGCCGTTCGCTGATACCTCAACGGTCTCAGCCACGGGTAGGTGTGTACACCCCCCACGGGGGGTGATATGCCATGCTTTGCTGGTGACCAATGCACTGAGAACCGGTACCTCCGGTAACCCACGGGCGCCGATCACGGTGGCTCTAGTGGATGATTACGATGTCGTGTTGCGCGGCGTGGCGCACATCATCGACCAGTATCGCGACCGCGTCATCGTGGCCGAGATGGATACCAACCGGCCCCTGTCCGACACCGTGGACATCGTGCTGTACGACGCGTTCGCCCAACCCGAGTCGGACCAGGAAGAGATTGCGGTCCTCGTGCGGAACCCGCACGCCCGCCGGGTGGTGGTCTACACCTGGAACTTCCATCCCGACTTGATCGCCGACGCCCGTGCCCACGGTGTCCACGGGTACTTGTCCAAGGCGATGCCCGCCCGGGACTTCATTGCCGCCCTGGAGGCGGTGCACGCCGGTCAGATCGTGATCAGTGACCCTCCTGGGGCATCCCGGGCCGTGACCGGGCTGGACTGGCCCGGACGCAGCGAGGGCCTCACCGATCGCGAGTCGGAGATCCTGGCCCTGATCACCCAGGGCCGCACCAACTCCGACATCGCGTCGCTGACCTATCTCGCCTCCAATACGGTCAAGTCGTACAGCCGCACCATCTATCGCAAGATCAACGCTTCCAGTCGCGTCGAAGCCGCGTTGTGGGGCATCGACCACGGGTTCTCACCGGACCACCACCGGATCGACCACTGGCGCGGCGGCCCCTGACCTCGTGCACCTGCTTGGCCAGCCGCTGCCCTCGTAGACCCGTTCGGTTACGGCAGGATGAGGGGTTCGCACGATTCTGCGATATCGTCAGTCGGTCTGTGTGCCGCCGGGTGCTCCTCGCTGATGCCCGATGCGGCCGGGCGGTGCGTCCAGGACCGCCACCGAGAAGAAAGGGAGGGCCTGAGTGCTCACCGCGTTCGCCAATGCCTTCCGGACCCCGGACCTGCGCAAGAAGATCTTCTTCACTCTGGGGATTCTGGCGGTCTTCCGGCTCGGGTCGCTGGTGCCGACCCCGAACGTGAACGCGACCCAGGTCCAGACGTGTCTGAAGCAGGCCACCTCCGGTGACCAGCAGGGCCTGTACTCCCTGATCAACCTCTTTTCCGGCGGCGCACTGCTCCAGCTGGCCATCTTCGCGCTGGGCATCATGCCTTACATCACCGCCAGCATCATCTTGCAGTTGTTGACGGTGGTGATCCCCCGGCTGGAGGCGCTGAAGAAGGAGGGCCAGTCCGGTCAGACCAAGATCACCCAGTACACCCGCTACCTCACCTTGGTGCTGGCGGTGCTGAACTCGACCGCCTTCGTCACCGTCGCGGTCAACGACCGGCTGTTCACCGGCTGCACCGGGATCGTGTACGACAAAGGCATCTTCCCGGTGATCGTGATGATCTTGACCATGACCGCCGGCACCAGCGTGATCATGTGGCTCGGCGAGCTGATCACCGAACGCGGGGTCGGGAACGGGATGTCCATCCTCATCTTCACCCAGATCGCGGCCACGTTCCCCGCCGCTCTGTGGGGCCTGCGGGTGGCCCGGCCGGGCTCGCAGGGCTGGATCGTGTTCGTGCTGGTGATCGCGGTCGGTTTGCTGGTGATGCTCGGGGTGGTCTTCGTCGAGCAGTCGCAACGCCGGATCCCGGTGCAGTACGCCAAGCGGATGGTCGGCCGGCGGATGTTCGGCGGCACCACCACCTACATCCCGATCAAGGTCAATCAGGCCGGCGTCATCCCGGTCATCTTCGCCTCCTCGCTGCTCTACCTTCCGGCCCTGTACGCCCAGTTCCGGCCGGAGAGCAAGGTTTCCAGCTACATCTCGGCCAACTTCGTCAAGGGCGATCACCCGTTATACATGGTGACGTTCTTCCTGCTCATCGTCTTTTTCACCTACTTCTACGTCGCGATCACCTTCAACCCCGAAGAGGTGGCCGACAACATGAAGAAGTACGGCGGCTTCATCCCCGGCATTCGGGCGGGCAAGCCGACCGAGAACTACCTGGCGTTCGTGCTGTCCCGGCTGACGTTGCCCGGTTCGCTTTACCTCGGGCTGATCGCGCTGATCCCGTCGGTGGCGTTCATCTTCCTCAACGCCAACCAGAACTTCCCGTTCGGCGGAACCTCGTTGCTGATCATCGTGGGCGTCGGCCTCGATACCGTCAAACAGATCGAGTCCCAGCTCCAGCAACGCAACTACGAAGGGTTCCTGCGCTGATGCACATGCTGATCATGGGCCCGCCGGGAGCGGGTAAGGGTACTCAGGCCGAGCGGATCGGCCAGCACTACGCCGTCCCGGCCATCTCCACCGGGGATATTTTCCGGGCCATGAAGGACGCCGACACCGCGCTGGCCCGGCAGGTACAGGAGATCATGGCCACCGGCGGCTACGTCAGCGACGACATCACCAACGAGGTGGTCGGGACCCGCCTCGCCGAGTCGGACTGCGCCGCCGGCTTCCTGCTCGACGGGTACCCGAGGACACTGCAGCAGGTTGGCCACCTCGACCTGGTGCTCGGCGAACTCGCACGGCCGATCGACGCCGTAGTCTCCCTGCTCGCCGACGCCGACGAGGTGGTGTCCCGGTTGCTCAAGCGAGCGCAGACCGACGGCCGGGCCGACGACAACGAGGAGACCATCCGCGCCCGGCAGCAGATCTACGCCGAGCAGACCGAGCCCCTGCTGCGGGTGTACCGCGACCGCGGGCTGTTGGTCGAAGTCGACGGACTGGGCGAGGTCGACGAGGTGTCGGCCAGGGTGTTCGCCGCCCTGGACGAGCGGTCACCGCAGCCAGCCCGCGGCACCTGACCCGCACGAAGGTGGCCGGTTCCCGCCGCCGCGGGATCGAGCTGAAGCAGCCGGACGAGCTGCGGACCATGCGTCGAGCCGGTCTGGTGGTTGCCGACGCTCTCGATGCGGTAGCCGCGGCCGTGAAACCTGGCGTGCAAACCGCCGAACTCGACCGGGTGGCGGCGGACGCGATCCGTTCCGGGGGTGCCGAGCCGTCCTTTCTGGGCTATCGGGCCGAGGACGGCCAAGGCGGGTTCGGCGGAGTCGTCTGTCTGTCGGTGAACGACGAGGTGGCGCACGGGGTGCCTGGTGAGCGGCGGTTGGCGCCCGGCGATCTGGTATCGGTCGACTGTGGAGCGATCGTGTCCGGCTGGCACGCCGACGCCGCTCGGTCACTCCTGGTCCCCGGCGGCGAGCAGGATCCCGCCCTGCTGGCCCTCGATGACGCGACCAGCCAAGCGATGTGGCACGGAATCGCTGCTGCAGGTCTGGGAGGTCGGATCGGCGACATCACCAAGGCCGTCGAGGGTTACGTCCGGTCTCGCTCAGGGGGTTACGGGATCGTCACCGATCTCGTCGGACACGGGATCGGATCAGCCATGCATCAGCCGCCCGACGTACCCAACCAACGGCTGAGCGGCTGGCGCCGTTGGTCGCGCGGGCCGCGCCTCGTCGAGGGTTTGGCGCTGGCGGTGGAACCGATGCTGACCCTCGGTGACCCGGATACGCGAACAGGTGAGGACGGTTGGACCGTCGTCACCGCGGACGGTCGAGCCGCCGCCCACTGGGAGCACACCTTCACCGTGACGGCCCAGGGGACCTGGGTGCTGACCGCCCACGACGGCGGTGAGGAGCTGCTGCACCGGCTCGGTGTGCCGTACGGTCCGCTGGTCTGACTTCTCGCCCCCCGACTCCTCGCCCCCGACTCCTCGCCCCCGACTCCTCCTGCGGATTCCGAGCGCCCGGCTCTTGGTTCCTCGCCGCTCCACGCCTCACCGTGGTGCCACCGCTAACCTGGAAGGGTGCCTAGCGAACTGCCGATCTCCTCGCGCTACCGCAGCACGCCCGACGCGGCCGTCGCCGAGGACGAGCGGGACCGGCTGAGCGCCCAGTTGAACGCTGCGTACACCGACGGCACGCTCTCGGCGGAGGACTACCAGGCCCGGCTGGACACCTTGTTCGCAGCCACCCGGCTGGGTGAACTTGTGCCCGTGGTGGAGGGCCTGCCGCCGCGGGCCACCTACGACACCCCGGCGATCGTCGCCACCACCGGTACAGGCGAACCGGGCGAGCTGGCCGAGTCGCGCAGTGTCACCGGCGTGTCGCTGTTACTCGTGGCGGGTGTGGCGGCCGCCCTCGTCCTGATCGCCATCTTGTTCCTCTTCGTCGTCTGACCGGCGCCTGGGGGCCGTTCGGGCAATCCCTGCGGCCCCGGGCGACGAACTTCCTACGACCAGGCTCCATTCGAGGCTTGGCAAGGCTAACCTTTCTTTCGTCGTCGAACACTTTGCCTGGTGTTTGTCGGCGATCCGCTTACGTCCCTAGGATGACGCTGTGCCACGGCAGGACACCCACGCCAAGATTGCTGAACACGTTCAGCGGTTGGGGGAGAAGCACCCTCCGATCCCGCTCGATTCGGTCGACCGCACCATCAAGCGGCCCAGGCTGGTAGCCGAGCGTTTCGGGCACGTGATCGACTACCTGGCGCGCGTCGAACTCGAGGTGGACCGCAACGTCTTGGAGCTGCTGGTCCTCCTGCCCGACGTCGACGACACCAACAAGACCTTCTACTCCTCGGTCTGGCAGCCTCAAGAAATTCAGCACGGACTGATCCTGGACCGGCTGCAACAAGACCTGGGCCGTCCGCCTGCGTCGCCCTATCTGGACGTGTCGTTCAAGATCAAGATTCTGGGTGGTCTGGCCAACCTCAAGCCGGTTCAAGAAATCGCCAAGCTGCTCTACTTCTTGACCGGCGCCAGTACCGAACGACAGGCTGTGCTGGCCTACAACCAGATCAACACCGGGTTGAAGGAGATGGGGGAGACCGCCATCTCCGAGACCATCATCGCCCCGATCAAGCAGCAAGAGCCTGGGCACTTCGCGTTCTACAACATGTCGGCCTCGGCCATGATCGCAGACAAGGTGCTCAAGCCCTGGCAATTGTTCTTGGCCCGGGTGCTGCGGGAGAAGACGTACAACCTGGTCGGCACCAACGCCCGCGAGGACTACAAGGCCGACATGGGACAGGTCGCGGCCAAGCTCGGGATCGACGCGGACCTGGCCGGCTACGCCCGCGAGATCGGTCGAGTCGAGCAGCGTCTGCTTTGGGCTCACCGCCAGGGCCTGTCCTTTCCGCCCTACATTCTGAGATCGCTTCGGGACAGCGTCGAGCTCTACGCCGAGCGCGGGGGCCTGCTCGCGCCGGTCTGACTGCTCGGCTCGGCCCTGATGGCTCTGCTCGGTTCTGATCAAATCCGGCGACATCGTGCCGGCGACAGCAGGATGCGGGCCGAAATTTCGCCACCTGGCTAGTGATCGTCGCGGGGGGTTCGGGTTTGATAGGGCGTAGCGCCCGGCGACCGACCCCGGGGACGAGCAGGTGGAGGATCGAGTGGACGCCGCAACCGTCGTACCTGAGCCGACCAATGAGCCGGTGCACGACTACGCGCCCGGCAGCCCCGAGCGGGCGCGACTGAAGGCAGCCTTGGCCGATCTCGCGGCCGAGCCGACCGCGATCAAGCAGGTGATCGGCGGTGAGCACCGCGACGCCGCCGGCGAGACCACCGAGGTGGTGCAGCCGCACCGTCACCAGGCCGTGCTCGGCTCCTACCGCAACGCCCAACACGCCGACGTCGCCGACGCCATCGAGGCCGCCACCCGGGCGGCGCCGGCCTGGCGCGCGCTGCCCTTCGACGAGCGGGCAGCGGTGCTGCTGCGCGCGGCCGAGCTGCTGTCGGGGCCGTGGCGGGAGAGGATCGGCGCGGCGACCATGCTCGGGCAGTCCAAGACGTGCTATCAGGCCGAAATCGACTCCGCGTGTGAGTTGATCGACTTCTGGCGCTTCAACGTGGCGTTCGGCCGGCAGATCTTGGCCGACCAGCCGGTGTCCTCGCCCGGGGTCTGGAACCGGACCGACTACCGCCCGCTGGAGGGCTTCGTCTACGCCATCACCCCGTTCAACTTCTCCGCCATCGCCGGCAACCTGCCCACCGCACCGGCGCTGATGGGCAACACGGTGATCTGGAAGCCGTCGCCGACCCAGGCGGTCGCGGCGTACAAGACCATGCAACTGCTGGAGGCCGCGGGACTGCCGCCGGGGGTGATCAACCTGGTCTTGGGCGACGGTCCGCTGGTCTCGGAGGTGGCGTTGGCAGACCCGCGGCTGGCCGGAATCCACTTCACCGGCTCGACCGCAACCTTCCAGCGGCTTTGGCGCGACGTCGCGGACAACATCGACCACTACCACGGCTACCCGCGGCTGGTCGGCGAGACCGGCGGCAAGGACTTCGTGGTCGGTCATCCTTCCGCCGATCCGGAGGTGTTGAGCACGGCGCTGATCCGCGGCGCCTTCGACTATCAGGGGCAGAAGTGTTCGGCCGCCTCCCGGGCGTTCATTCCCAAGTCGACGTGGGCGGTGATGGGTGACGACTTCATCGACCGGGTCGGTGCCCTGCGCTACGGCGACGTCACCGATTTCGCCAACTTCGGCGGGGCGGTGATCGACCAGCGCGCCTTCGACCGGAACGTGGCCGCGATCGAGCGGGCCAAAGCTACCGCAGGTATCACCATCCCGGTCGGCGGCGACCATGACGACACCGAGGGCTGGTTCGTCTCGCCCACCGTGCTGGTGGGCGACGACCCGACCGACGAGGCGTTCAGCACCGAGTATTTCGGTCCGATCCTGTCCGTGCACGTGTGGGACGACTCCCGTCCCGACGGGTACGCGGAAACGTTGGCCACGGTGGATCAGGGTTCGGGGTACGCGTTGACCGGTGCGGTGATCGCCGACGATCGTGGTGCGATCGAACAGGCGCAGCAGGCGCTGCGCTTCACCGCCGGGAACTTCTACGTCAACGACAAGCCGACCGGGGCGGTGGTCGGGCAGCAGCCCTTCGGTGGTGCCCGGGCCTCGGGGACCAACGACAAGGCCGGCTCCCTGCAGAATCTGCTCCGCTGGGCCTCGGCCCGAGTGATCAAGGAGAACTTCGTACCGCCCCGTACGCCCACCTACCCCCACCAGGCCCCCGAAGACGGGAATCGTTGATGGCCGCCGTCGCACTGACCAACCCGCTGCGGCCGGTCCTGCTCGCCGCCGCCGGATCGGCCACGCTCAAGCGGACCGTGACCGGGCTGAGCCTGTCCCGTCGGCTGGTCCAGCGTTTCGTCCCAGGTGAGGGTGAGGACGCTGTGCTCGGGGTGGCCACCGAACTGCTGCGCTCGGGCCGATACATCAGCATCGACCATCTGGGCGAGGACACCCGTGAGCCGGCCCAGGCGCAGGCGTGCCTGGAGGCCTACCTGTCCCTGCTCCGGGCCTATCGGGAGCTGCCCAGACTGGAGACCACCGGCGCCGCTCCGTTGGAGGTGTCGCTGAAACTGTCCGCCCTGGGCCAGTTCCTCGACGACGGACACGCGGTCGCCCTGGATAACGCGCGGACGGTGTGCCAGGCCGCCAAGGACGGCGGTGTGTGGGTGAACGTGGACGCCGAGGACCACACCACCACCGACTCCACCTTGGCCATCGTCTCCGAGCTCCGCGAGGATTTTCCGGACGTAGCCACGGTGCTCCAGGCTTATCTGCGTCGCACCGAGGCCGATTGTCGCGACCTCGCCGGCCCGGGCTCGCGGATCCGGTTGTGCAAGGGCGCGTACGCCGAGCCGGCGTCGGTCGCGTTCAAGAAGCGGCCGGAGGTCGACGACTCCTACCGGCGCTGCCTGGAGGTCTTGTTCAAAGGCCAGGGCTACCCGATGGTGGCCTCGCACGACCCGGCCATGGTCGACGCCGCACTCGAGTTGGCCGAGCAAACCGGACGCTCCTCGCCCGACTACGAGTTCCAGATGCTGTACGGGATCCGGGACGAGGAGCAGCGACGCCTGGTCGCCGACGGTCGGCAGGTCCGGGTCTACACGCCCTACGGTGACCAGTGGTACGGCTATTTCATGCGCCGGCTCGCCGAGCGCCCGGCCAACATGATCTTTTTCCTCCGCTCCCTGGTCAGTCGAAGCTGACGGATCGAGCGCCGCTCAGCCTCGAGACCGGCCGCCCGTCAACGTACGGTTTCCGCCGGTAGCGGGTCGGCGCGTGGTTTTGCCCTGCGTGCGCGTACGCCTTCTGACCGTGGCGGGTTCGCGCGCCGGTTCTGCTCGGGATATGCGTCCGTTTTCCGGCCGTGGCGGGTTTGCAGACGGCCGTGACCCGTGGGTGCGTGCGTTTTCCGGCCGTGGCGGACTCAGCGGACGGCCGTGGCCCGTGGATTGCGTGCGTTCTCTGACCAGCGCAGGCCAGCGCTCCCGTTCAGTCACGGGCCGAGAGGGGCGACAAGCAGGTTTCGGCGACGGTGTAGGTCAGGCGGCTGCGGAGGTGAGCAGTGCGCGCGGGACCAGGGTGACCGGGACAGGCGCGTTCCGGACGATCTTGGCCGCATGGGAACCGAGGAAGAAGCGGCTGACCACCGAGCTGCTCGCGCCGACGGCCAAGACGTCGCCGTCGGCCCAGGAGACATCGGCCAACGCCTCGGCCCAGCTGGACCCCTGACCAACCACGACGTCGACCTGGGCTCGTCCGCCCTCGCCGAGAGCTCGGCTGATGTCGGCGTCGAGCCCCCGGGCCCACGCCGAGACCACGAGATCTTCCGCACCCGGCTCGATGCTGCCCACGGCCGCGTCGAGCGGCCGCACGGCAAAGCACGCGACCCGCATTCGGGCCCCGGTGCGGGCGGCGGTCGCCGCCGTCGAACTGAGCAGGGTGCTGTCGGCGTCGGATCGTCCGAAGGCGACGGTCGCCCGAGCGACTCGGGCCCCGGCGGGCGCGCAGTATCCCCGCGGGGCCAGCAGCACCGGCAGTTCGCAGCTGTGCATGAGGCGTTGGGCGATACCGCCGAGGGCCACCTGACCCCAGGCGCCGGAGGAGGCCGAGCCGAGCACGACCTGGGTTGCCCCCACCTCCGCCACGACCTCCAGCAGTCCTGAGGAGACCGACCGTGCCTTACGCAGCTCATAGCGAGCGTTGAGGTCGGGCCCGATGACCTTGCGGGCGTGGTCCAGCGCCTCCTGGCCCAGCTGCTCTTGCAGGGCCAGAAACTCCTGGTCGGAGCGATACGGGTTCGGTGGCCACGGTGTCGGAACCACCACGGCGACCACGACGTCATCAGCACCCGACCGGGCGACCATCGCACCCAGGTGAAGGGCTCCCACGCCCTGTTCACCCGGGGTGAGGCCGATCAGGGTGGTCACGAGACCGTCGCTGCCACCGGCTCGACCACGACGTGGGTGACCGGAATCTGGTAGGTCTCCCGGGCGCGGTCGACGACGTCGTAGCGCAGCCACGCCGACCGGTCCTCCGGCAGCGTACAGATCACCAGCCGGTCCGGTTTGAACTCCTCGACCGCGGTGGCCAGCGCACGCAGCGGCCGGAAGTTCCCCAGCGCTCCCCGGGCCTGAAGGTGCTCGCGCTCCAAGATGGCCAGGGTCTCGTCCAGTCGGGCCTGGGCTGCCTCGACGGTGGCGTCCCAAACGAAGGCGGCCCCTTCGTGCATGGCCTGGCCGGTGTCGATCGGGTTGGCCGGGACACAGACGAAGTACTCCGCGTGCTCGGAGCGCTCGATGGCGCGTAACTCCTCCATCAGCTCGTCACCGTTCACGGTCTCGTTGGCCAGCACCAGCACCCGCTTGGCCGGCCCAGCCGACTCGACCGGGGCCACCTCGGCCGGGGCTTTTCCGCCGCGTACGGCCCGGGAGACGAAGTAGATGATCACCACCAGGGCCCAGGACAGCAGACTGAGAATCAGCTGCGGCCGGACGTCCTTCTCGAACGCCATCTGGCCCAGCACGGCCACGATGGCTAGTACCACCAGCACCGACAGGCCCGGGAACAGCCACATCTTGACCGTCAGCTTCGCGTTCGGTGTCCGCCGGCGCAAGACGATCTGGGACAGCCCGATCAGCAGGTAGACGAACAAGATCACCGCACCGGAGGAGTTGAGCAGGAACAAGAAGACCGTGTCCGGGGAGACGGCGGCGGCGATCACGCACAAGAATCCGATCACGCTGGAGCTGACGATGGCGTTGCGGGGAACCCCTCGTTTGGTGACCTCCATCAAGGCGACCGGGGCTTCGCGCCGGCCGGCCAGCACGAACAGCATTCGCGAGGAGGTGTAGAGCCCGGAGTTCAGGCACGACAACACCGCAGTCAAGACGACGGCGTTCATGATGTCGTCGGCGTAGGGGATGCCCATCGTCTTGAATGCGGCGACGTAGGGGGAGGCGGCGAGGTCGGCGCTGTTCCACGGCAGGATCACCGCCAGCAAGAAGATGGAGCCGACGAAGAAGATCGCGATCCGCACGATCACCGAGTTGGTGGCGCGAGCGATGGATTTGCCCGGGTCCGGGGACTCAGCTGCGGCGATGGTGGCCACTTCGGCTCCGACCATCGAGAAGATCACGACCACGATGGCGGAGAAGATGGCGCCACCGCCGAGCGGGAACGCGCCACCGTTGGCGGTGAGATTGCTGAAATCGAGACTCTTGCCTGGCCACAGACCGAGCACGAAAACCCCGCCGATGATCAAGAAGATGATGATCGCGGCCACCTTGATGCCGGCGAACCAGAACTCGAACTCACCGAAGGAGGACACCGAGAACAAGTTGGTGGCCGTCATCAAGATCATCAAGATCAACGCCAGTATCCACAGCGGCGCGTCGATCCAGTACTGCAGGACTTTCCCCCCGGCCACCGCCTCGAAGCCGATCACGATCACCCAGAAGTACCAGTAGAGCCAGCCCACCGAGAACCCGGCCCAACCACCGAGGGCCTGTCGGGCATAGTCGGCGAAGGAGCCGGTCGACGGGTTGGCCGTGGCCATCTCGCCCAGCATCCTCATCACCATGATGATCAGCACGCCGGTGATGGCGTAGGTGAGGAAGGCGAACGGTCCGGCCTCGGAGATCACGGTCCCCGACCCGACGAACAGACCGGCGCCGATCACCCCGCCCATCGCGATCATCGTGAGATGGCGTTGTTTCAGGCCCTTCTTCAGTTCGACAGGCGGTGCTCCCACGGTTGGGCTCCTCACAGATGAAGGGGACAGGGACGTGCAGTCCTCATCCAACGGGTCCGCGCCCGGCACGTCCAGGAAGCAAACGTCACGCCCTGAGGAGCTAGCGTTGGACGTGTGACTAGTCAGGGCCGGCCGTCGAGGCCGGTCGACGAAAGTGAGGGGTAGCGTGCGGCCCGAGTTGCAGGACGTGGTGGACGAAGCATCGGCCGTCCTGGGGGCCGACACCACTTTGGAGGACGTCGAGTTCAACCTCATCGCCTACGGCTCTCAACGCTTCGCCGTCGACAGCGTGCGGCAGGATTCGATTCTGCGCCGACACTCCACCCAAGGTGTGCGGGACTGGTTTGAGCAGTTCGGTATCTCCCGTAGTGCCGGGCCGGTCCGTACGCCACCCGATCCGGACCAGGGCCTGCGGGCACGGCTGTGCTTCCCGATCCGCTGGCACGGCATCACCCACGGCTATCTGTGGGCCTTGGACGAGGAGACGCCGTTGGACTCACCCGGCGTGGAACGGGTTCAGGCGCTGGCCGAGCAGGCCGCCGCCTTTCTGGCCCAGTTGAGCCGACGACGCGAGGAGGACGCGTACGCGGTCTCGGACCTGCTCTCCACCGATGTCGACAAGGTCGACCAGGCCGCCCGGCGAGTCGAGAAGCGCGATTCGCTTCCCCACGGCCAGCAGGTGCAGGCCGTATGGGTCATGGCCGCGCAGAGCCCGTTGCCGTCCGGTTTTGCCCCCCACCTGTGGAGCCTCCCGCGGTCGGTACTGCTTCACCGCGGGCCACAAAGTGCCACCCTGGTTGTCGTGTCGGCCCCGGATCGGCACGACGAGGTCCCCAGGCAGGTGGCCGAGCATGCGCTGCGGGTTTATTCCGAAGAACTCCCCGCGCACTGGCCGGGCCGACTGGTGGCCGGGATCGGCAATCCACGGCCGCGGCTGAACGAGCTGCGGGACAGCTGGGCCGAGGCCCGGCTCGCGGCCCGGGTGGTGGCGGCAATCCCCGAACTCGGTCGGGTCGGGCACTGGCCCGACCTGGGTCTGTACCGGCTGCTGGCTAGTTTGCCGGCCCAGGAGCTTGTCCCGCTGGTGCATGACGCCCCGGTCCGGGCGCTGCTGACCTCGTCCGACCCGGACCTGATCCGTACGGTCGCGGTCTATTTGGACTTGGCCGGCAACGTGCACGACGCGGCGGCGGTCTTACACATTCACCGGCAGACTCTTTACTACCGGCTGACGAAGGTAGAGAATCTGACCGGGCTGAGCTTCGCCAACGGGCAGCACCGGCTGCGCCTGCACCTGGCCCTGATGCTCGATCCGCTGCTGGCGCAGGACCACAGCGCTGATTTGGGTGCGCCGTCGCGCTGACGTATGCTTTCACGTCGGTCACCTTGTCGGTGGCCGTAGCTCTACGCAGTCCCGCAGCAGCAAGAGATTGAGAGTTTATGGCGAAGAAAGAAGGCGCGCTCGAGCTGGAGGGCACCATCGTCGAGGCCCTGCCGAACGCGATGTTCCGCGTGGAGCTGGCCAACGGCCACAAGGTGTTGGCCACGATCAGTGGCAAGATGCGGCAGCACTACATCCGCATCCTTCCCGCCGACCGGGTCGTCGTTGAACTCTCCGCCTACGACCTGACTCGCGGCCGGATCGTCTACCGGCACAAGTGATCGAGCTGGTCCGGTTGGATCAGAACAGTTCAGCCAGCACAGGTCAATCAGCACAGTCCAAGTGGTTCTCCGCAGGTCCGGGGAGGGCCGTAGGCATGTCGTCGGTTCCGTCCGACGCAATGAAGATGAAGAAGGAAGCTCGATGAAGGTTCAACCGAGCGTCAAGGCGATCTGCGATAAGTGCAAGGTCATCCGCCGGCACGGCCGGGTCATGGTGATCTGCGAGAATCCTCGGCACAAGCAACGCCAGGGCTGACCGGTATCGGTCCGGCACCAGGGTGGGCGAGGCTCGCCCTGGCAGAACAGCAAGACCAGCACGACAAGCACGACAGCACAGTGTGATCGCATCTTTCCGGGTCTCGACCCGGGAAGCCACCCCCGGTCGGAGGCCGGGGCCCGGACGGTGAACCCGCCACGAATAAGGGTTGGCCACGGCAGTCCGGGACGCCTCACACCAGACACCTCCGCGGCGTACCTGCTGACCTCGACTTGGTCAGCGGCGTCGACCAAGAAAGGTTGTACCGCCTGATGGCTCGACTGATCGGGGTCGATCTTCCCCGCGACAAGCGGCTCGAGGTCGCCCTTACTTACATCTACGGCATGGGTCGGACCCGTGCTCTGCAGACTCTTGAGGCCACCCAGGTCAGCGGGGACCTGAGGGTCCATCAACTCAACGACGAGCAGTTGGTCGCCCTGCGGGACTGGATCGAGGCGAACTACCAGACCGAGGGTGACCTGCGGCGCGAGGTGGCCTCCGACATCCGCCGCAAGGTCGAGATCGGCTCCTACCAGGGCCGGCGTCACCGCAGCGGTTTGCCGGTCCGTGGCCAGCGGACCCGGACCAACGCCCGCGGCCGCAAGGGGGCGCGCAAGCCCGTCGCCGGTAAGAAGAAGGCGCGCTGAGCGTCCCGCGGACGCGATCCGCCCACTCGTCGACTTCAGGAGAACAGAGCACAGATGGCTACTGCAGGCCGTAACACCCGCACCACGAAGGTGCGGAAGAAGGAAAAGAAGAACGTCGTCGCGGGCCAGGCCCACATCAAGAGCACGTTCAACAACACCGTCATTTCCATCACCGACCCCAGCGGTGCGGTGATCGCCTGGGGTTCGGCCGGCACCGTCGGTTTCAAGGGCTCGCGTAAATCCACGCCGTACGCCGCCCAGATGGCCGCCGAGGCCGTCGGTCGGCGCGCCATGGAACACGGGATGAAGCGGGTCGACGTCTTCGTCAAGGGTCCTGGGTCGGGTCGGGAGACCGCGATCCGTTCCCTCGGGGCGGTCGGGCTCGAAGTCGGCGCAATCTCCGACGTCACACCCATCCCGCACAACGGTTGCCGCCCGCCCAAGCGCCGGCGCGTCTAACCCCTCCGATTACGAAAGGACTTCCACAGACATGGCTCGCTATACCGGTCCCATGACCAAGAAGTCGCGTCGGCTGGGTGTTGACCTGGTCGGTGGCGACAAGGCGTTCGAGAAGCGCCCCTACCCGCCGGGCGCGCACGGGCGCGGGCGGATCAAGGAGTCGGAGTACCTGCTCCAGCTCCGCGAGAAGCAGAAGGCGCGGTATTCCTATGGCGTGCTGGAGAAGCAGTTCCGCCGCTACTACGAGGAAGCCAACCGGGTCCAGGGCAAGACCGGTGACAACTTGCTGCAGATCTTGGAGTCGCGTCTGGACAACGTGGTCTACCGGGCCGGGTTGGCCCGCACCCGGCGGCAGGCCCGCCAGTTCGTGGTCCACGGACACTTCCTGGTCAACGGTCAAAAGGTCGACATCCCGTCCTACCGGGTGACCGCGCACGACATCGTCGACCTGGCTCCGAAGGTGCGTGAGCAAACCCCGCACATCGTCAACCGGGAAACCCACGGTGAGCGGGAGGTTCCGGCCTGGCTGCAGGTGCTGCCCGAGCGGGGCCGGATCTTCGTCCACCAGCTGCCCACCCGGCCGCAGATCACCATCGACGTCAACGAGCAGCTCGTCGTCGAGCTCTATTCCAAGTAAGCAGAGTGGCTCAGGAGGCTGTCGGTTTCCCACGTTAACGTGGGAAATCGACACTCACCGCAGCAAATTCGACACGTGAAGCGTCAGTTTCTCGTGTGAAGTGAGATCCCGGACCGCCGGATGCGGCCGGGACCGTGCTTTCAAATAGTGGGAAGCGCGGGGAAGGAATTATCATGCTGATCGCTCAACGCCCAACGTTGTCCGAAGAGGTCGTCTCCGACGACCGGTCCCGCTTCGTGATCGAGCCCTTGGAGCCCGGGTTCGGCTACACGCTGGGAAACTCGCTGCGCCGTACGCTGCTGTCCTCCATTCCGGGAGCGGCGGTCACCAGCATCAAGGTCGAAGGCAACCTGCACGAATTCTCCACCATCGAAGGCGTCGTGGAGGACCTGACCGAGATCATCTTGAACCTGAAGAGCTTGGTGGTGTCCTCTGAGGAGGACGAGCCGGTCACCATGTACCTGCGCAAGACCGGTGCGGGTGCGGTCACCGCCGCCGACATCGCGCCGCCGACCGGGGTCGAGGTGTACAACTCCGATCTGCACATCGCCACCTTGAACGAGACCGGCCGGCTGGACATGGAGCTGGTGGTCGAGCGTGGCCGCGGCTACGTGTCTGCGGTGCAGAACAAGAGCTACGACGCCGAGATCGGCCGGATCCCGGTCGACTCGATCTACTCCCCGGTGCTGAAGGTGACCTACAAGGTCGAGGCGACCCGGGTGGAGCAGCGTACCGACTTCGACAAATTGATCCTCGACGTCGAGACCAAGTCCGCCATCCGTCCGCGCGACGCGGTGGCCTCAGCCGGGCGGACGCTGGTGGAACTGTTCGGTCTGGCGCGGGAGCTCAACGTCGAGGCCGAGGGCATCGAGATCGGCCCGTCGCCCATCGACGAGCAGCTCGCGGCTGATCTCGCCCTGCCGGTGGAGGACCTGAACCTCACCGTCCGGTCCTACAACTGCCTCAAGCGGGAGGGAATCCATACGGTGTCGGAGCTGGTCTCGCGTAGCGAACAGGACCTCCTGGACATCCGGAACTTTGGTTCCAAGTCCATCGACGAGGTCAAGCTCAAGCTGCACGAGATGGGGCTAGCGCTCAAGGACAGCGCACCGGGCTTCGATCCGTTGAGCGTTATCGGCAAGTACGACGAAACCGAGGACGACGAGGTCGACTTTAGCGAGACCGAGCAGTACTGATTCAATTCAAGGGGGGCGACCCCCGGTAACCCCCGGGCGCGGTCACTCATTGCGGTGGTCGCCTCGTAGTTTCGTGCCGTACCCCGGGTGCGACCATCTTCGGATGGTCTCACCGGGCCAACCTGGAGAAGGACAATGCCCACACCGACCAAGGGCGCCCGGCTGGGCGGCAGCCCGAGTCACGAGCGGATCATCTTGGCCAACCTCGCCACTCAGTTGTTCGAGCACGGCAAGATCACCACGACCGAGGCCAAGGCCAAGCGGCTACGTCCGCTGGCCGAAAAGCTGATCACCAAGGCCAAGCAAGGTGACATCCATGCCCGGCGTCAGGTGCTGACTACGGTCAAGGACAAGGGTGTGGTGCACGTGCTGTTCACCGAGATCGCCCCACGGTTCGAGGACCGCGACGGTGGCTACCTCCGGATCACCAAGGTCGGTCCGCGTAAGGGTGACAACGCCCCGATGGCGCAGATCGAGCTGGTGACCGAGTCGGTGGAGGACAGTCGGAAGGCCAACGCCAAGACTGCGGCCCCAGCCAAGAGCGCTGCGCCTCGCCGCGCGGCCAAGCGGTCCGCCGGTGCTACGGCGGCCGGCGAACCGGGCGGTCAGCCGGCACCGGTCGACGAGGCGGCCGTCGAGGGCCCGCCGGGGGAGGTACCCGTCGAAGGGTCGCCGGGCCCGGCGGAGGAGTTGGTCGAGGGCACCGACGCCCGCGAGGAGTCGACCGCTGAGCAGTTGGCTCCCAGTGACGACACCTCCGCAGAGGAGGCGGCGGCCGTCGAGTCGACCGATACCGACCAAACCTGAACCGGTTCACTCGGCACTGAGCCGACGCCCACTTCGCTGCTGCGGGGTGGGCGTCCGGCCCGTTTTGCACCTGGTCGACTTGCACCTGGTCGACTTGCACCTGGTCGAGTCGCTCGCGGGCAACGGGCAGGTTGCCGAGTTCAGTTCAGTTCGGCCAGGAGTGACTGGCTCCACCGGTCCAACAGGTCACTCGGGTCGTCGAAGACCTGGTCGGCGCCCGCGCCGGTCAGCTCGCACTCCGGGATCCCGCCGCAGGTCAAGGCGATGATCGCCACGCCGGCGTCCTGCGCGGACCGGACGTCCCACACGGTGTCGCCGATGGCCACCGTGCGGGCGGGGTCGAGGCCATGCTGGGCGATCGCCGTGGCCAGCAGATCCGGTGCCGGCTTGGACCGCGCGACGTCCCCGGAGGTGGTGGCGCCGTCGATGGCGTCGTCTTCCACCCCGATGGCGGGCAGCATCCAGTTCAGGTCGCTCTTCGGCCCGCTGGTGGCCAACACTACGGTGAACCCGGCCCGGCGGCAGCGGCTGACCAGTTCGTCGGCGCGGCCGAACGAGACCACCTGGTCCTGCAGCTTGGCGTACCGCCGGTTGTGCCGCTTGATCACCTTCTTCTTGGCCCGCTCCGAGGCATCCGGCGTCAAGGTGTCGACCAGTTCGGCGCTGGCGATGCCGACGGCCTGATGCACCTGCGCCATCGTTACCCCCTCCACCCCCGCGTCCCGGAAGGCCCGCCACCAGGCCAGGGTGTGCAGATAGTTGGTGTCCAGCAGGGTGCCGTCGACGTCCAGCAGGACACCCGGCTTACCGTTCGGGTCGCTCACCCGAGGATCATGTCAGTGGTTCACGGAGTAGGCCGGGGCCTGGTCGCTGCGTGTCGTCGATCCTGCGCGGCATGATCGGAAGATGCCGCCTGCTCGCTCCGTCACACTGGCCCGCCTGACGCAGACCTGGAAGGCGCTCGCCGGCACCCGCAGCCGGCTGGCGAAGCGAGACCTGATCGCAGAGGTCCTGCGCGGCTGTACCGTCGCCGACCTGGAAATCATGGTCAGTTATCTGTCGGGGTCACTCCGGCAGCGGCGAACCGGCGTGGGTTGGCGCTCGCTGCAGGATCTGCCACCCCCGGCTCAGGTATCGAGTCTGACCGTGGCCGAGGTGGACGCCGCCTTCGAACGGATCGCAGCACTGTCCGGTGCCGGCTCCGTAGCGACTCGGACAGCAGCGGTCTCGGCCCTGTTCGGTCGGGCTACCGCGGCCGAGCAAGCCTTTCTGCGGGGGTTGGCGCAGGGTGAACTGCGCCAGGGTGCTTCCGAGGCCGCGGTGCAGGAAGGGTTGGCGCAGGCGTACGGGGTCCCGCTCGCCGCCGTCCGACGCGCAGCAATGTTGACCTCCTCGACCGTGGCCGCAGCCGGCCTGCTGCACGCCGGCGGGCAGGGCGCCCTGGAGGCGGTCGGCCTCCGGGTCGGTACGCCGATCCAACCGATGCTTGCCGCCAGCGCCTCCGATCCGGCCGCGGCGGCGGCCAAGGCGGGGCTGCCGGTCGGCGTGGACTTCAAGCTCGACGGGATCCGGGTCCAGGTCCACCGTGACCAGGAGGTCGTCCGCATCTTCACCCGCAGCCTGGACGACATCACCGACCGGCTGCCGGAGGTAGCGGCCGCAGTCAAGGCCCTGACCCACTCCCGGCTGGTCCTCGACGGTGAAGTACTGGCGTTACGCCCCGACGGCCGACCGGAGGTGTTTCAAACCGTCGCCGGGCAGGCGCTGAGTGGGGCCGACGGGTCGGGAGCAGCGGGCGCCTCGCCCGCGGCCGTGCTCCAACCCTTCTTCTTCGACCTGCTGCACGTCGACGGCGCTGACCTGCTCGACGCACCGCTTCGCGAGCGGGTCGCCACTATGCGTGCCCTGTTGCCTCCCGCGCTCCTCGTGCCGCGGACCGAGGCTGCCGACGCCGAGACCGTCACCCAGGTCTTCGCCGAGGCGGTCGGCCGGGGCTACGAAGGCGTGGTGGTCAAGAACCTTGACGCCCCGTACGCCGCCGGCCGGCGGAACTCGGCCTGGGTCAAGGTGAAGCCGCGGCACACCCTCGACCTGATCGTGACCGCGGTCGAGTGGGGCTACGGCCGGCGGCAGGGCTGGTTGTCCAACCTGCACCTGGCGGCGCGTCAGGGCGAGAAACTGGTGATGCTGGGCAAGACGTTCAAGGGGCTGACCGACCAGACGTTGCGCTGGCAGACCGAGCATTTCCTGGCCCTGGAACTTCGACGCAGCCGCGAGGTGGTGTACGTGCAGCCGAGCACCGTGGTCGAGATCGCATGCGACGGTCTGCAGCGCTCGACTCGCTACCCGGGTGGGGTCGCGCTGCGCTTCGCGCGGGTGCTGCGCTACCGCACCGACAAGACCGCCGCCCAGGCCGACACCTTGGCGACCGTGCGCGCCCTCAATCCGCTGATCGAACCCGGCGGTAGTCCGCGATGACCTAGGCGAGTCCGTTCAGCTCGATCCGCACCGCCCGTACCCGTGGACCGAACTCCTGCAACACCCGCAGGCGGGGATCGGGCGTGGGGAGCACCGCCGGGACGAGCAACCCGGCCAGCGGGGTCAGCCGGTGGTCGCTGAGCACCGTGTGCACTCCGAAGGCGTCACCGCCCCCGTACAGCGCACTCAGCTCCTGCGTCCGGGGGAGCAACAATATCGCCGCCGCGTCGGCGGCGGCTGTATAGAGCTGGTCCGCCTGCCGGGCCCGGCGGCGGGCGTAGCGCTGCTGCGACCAGCCGCCGGCCTTGGTCTGGCCCTGGACGTAGCCGCGACCGACGCGGGAGACCGCCAGGTCGGGGCCGTGGAAGACCCCGACCGCCCAGCCGCCACGGCGCACCAGCAGCGCGCCCAGGTGACGCGGTTGCCGCAGGTGGGCGATCAGGGCGGCCACCGCATCCGTACCAACCGGGTCCAACCCAGCCGCTTTGCCGGTGCTCTCCGAGCCCAGCCCGGCCACCGGCGGGATCAGTCGGGCTCGAGCCCCGTCGGGTGCGATCAGCGTGACCGACTCGGTCTCCAGCTGAGCCGTGCCGCCGCCGTGTCGAACTCGGAACGTGTCGATCCAGCCGGGCAGTCGTTCCGGCGACACGGTCACGACCCGATCACCTCGGGGGGCTGGGGGTGACGCCGGAGGCTCAGCAGGCAGCGGAGGTCCTTTCGGTGAGGAGCGGGGACGACGCGGTCCAGGAGCCCCGGACACGGACGAACCCGCGAGCTGGACGCTGCTGGAGCAGCGGCCGGAGGACAAGTCCGGCACTCGCGGGTTCGGGTGTTGGCTGTGGATTAGCCGGCCTCTCGACCGGGCGGATACACACGCCACGTTCTGGTCGAACGGCTAGCTGGCCGCCACCTCACTTGTCCGAAAGTCATGCATGAATCGGACCACCTCCTTTCCGTGTGGCACCAACTTAGGTCGCAGGTGCGTCTGGGTCAACGGATATATCCCGCGAGTTGTCAGCGTGGGTGGTCGCCAGAGCGACCACTCACGCTGACAAGTCGGAGCGGATCCGCTGATAGCGCTCCAGCGCCTCCCGCCGCTCCTGCGCGTGCTCGACGATCGGGTGCGGATAGCCCGGCGGCGGTCCGCCGGGTGCCGCCCACGGCGTGTACAGGTGGTCGTTCGCCAGGCCGGCGAGTTCGGGGACGTAGCGGCGGATATAGCGACCGTCGGGATCGAACTTTTCGGCCTGCCCGGTGGGATTGAATACCCGGTAGTACGGCGCGGCGTCGTTGCCGCAGCCGGCGACCCACTGCCAGTTCAGTTGGTTCGAGGCCAGGTCGCCGTCGCGCAGCCGGGCCATGAACCAGGCCGCTCCGTGTTCCCAACCCAGATGCAGGTCCTTGACCAGGAACGACGCGACCACGAGCCGGACCCGGTTGTGCATCCAGCCCTGCGCCAACAGCTGACGCATCCCGGCGTCGACCAGCGGATACCCCGTCCGCCCCTGCTGCCAGGCGGTCAGCCGGTCCGCGGCCAGCTCGGAGGTGGCCGGATCGTCGCGTTCCATTCGGGTGAACTCCGAGCGGAGGGGACGGCTGACCGCGCCCGGCCGGTGCCAGAGCACGTCGGCGTAGAAGTCGCGCCAGGCGACCTGACGAGCGATCGCGGCAGCCCCGGGACTCGGCTGCTCGGCCAAGTCGGCGAGCACCGTACGCGGATGCAGGTGACCCCAGCGCAGGGCCACCGAGATGTGGGCGGTGGCGTCGGCGTCGGGCCGGTTGTGCAGGCGTCGATAGTCCGCGGGACCGCCGTCGGCCCGGGCGAGCCAGTCCCGCCAAGCCAGCCGCGCGGCCCGTTCACCGGCTGCCTGGACCAGCTCGGGGTCGGCCGTCGCCAACGGCTGCCGCCGGTCGGCGGCCAGCCAGCTCACCGTCCCCGCCGGCACCGCGGGGGCGGGGCCGTGGACGCCGTGGGCCGACCAGGCGCGGTGGAAAGGGGTGAAGACGGCGAAGGGGGAGTCTGAGCGAGTACGGAGGGTGCCGGGCGCCACCGCGTACGGGGAACCCGTGGCCCGCAGGGGGACGTTCAGGTCCGCCAAGGCTGCGCTCACGGCGGCGTCGCGGCTTCGACCGTACGGGCCGAAGTCCGCACTGATGTGCACCGAACCCGCCTCGGCCCGCTGTGCGACGGCGGGTAGCACCTGTCCGGGCGAGCCGGCGAGCACGCTCAGGCCAGGCCCGCCGCCCTCGCGGAGCGCGTCGTCCAGATCCACCAGCGCAGCGCTCAACCAGGCCCGGCGCACCGGCCCGGCGCGACCGAGGAGCACCGGGTCGAGGACGAACAGCGGCAACACCGCCGGCCCACTGTCCACCGCCGCCAGCAGGGCCGGCTGGTCGGCCAGGCGCAGGTCTCGACGAACCCACCAGATCGTGGGGCGAGAACCGGCCGGCATCGTCTAATCTTGCCTCGGACTGGCCGCGGGTCCACCTCCGACTCGCGCCGACGCCGCCGGAGGGCCGGATCGACGCAGGAAGGGGTCGAAGGTGAGTGACCTGATCGACACCACGGAGATGTACCTGCGCACGATCTACGAGCTGGAGGAGGAGGGCATCGTCCCGCTCCGGGCGCGGATCGCGGAGCGGCTGCACCAAAGTGGTCCGACGGTTTCCCAGACGGTGGCCCGAATGGAGCGCGACCAACTCGTCCGTGTCCAGGGCGACCGACACCTCGAACTCAGCGAAGAGGGCCGGGCCCGGGCCACTCGGGTGATGCGGAAGCACCGGCTCGCTGAGCGGCTGCTGATCGACGTGATCGGCCTGGACTGGGAAAAGGTGCACGACGAGGCGTGCCGGTGGGAGCACGTCATCTCCGAAGACGTCGAACGTCGACTGGTGGAGCTGCTCAACACCCCGACCGAGTCCCCGTACGGCAACCCCATCCCCGGCTTGGGCGAACTGGGCGTGGTGGCCCAAGAACCCCGCTCGTTTCGAGACGGGAACTCCTCGCTGACCGACGTGGTCGGGGACAAGCCGGTTCAGGTGGTGGTCGAGCGGATGAGTGAGGAGATCCAGAAGGACGTCGAGTTGATGGGCACCTTGCGGGTCGCCGGCGTCCGCCCGGGAGCAGCGGTGACCGCGGAACTCGGCGGGATCGGGCTCCGGCTGGGAAGCGACGAGCATCCCGGTTGCGAGATCGACCGTGAGGCAGCTGCCCACTTGTTCGTCTCGCAGGTCTGAGCCGGTGCCCGACGACGCGGGAGACCAGCTGGTCCGAGGTGGCTGATCGAGAGGTCGACTGGGACCACTACCTGGAGACCTTCCACGCTGAGCGGGCTGGGGTGGTGGAGGACGTGTTGTCCCGCGCGCTCGGCGGAACCCACAATCCGTACCGGTGGTTGGCCCGGGCGGTGTCGGCCGACGCGGGCACGGTGCTGGATCTGGCCTCCGGCTCGGGTGCGGTGGCTCGAGAGCTGCACCAGCCGGGGCGGGTCGTGATCAGCCTCGACCGTTCTGCCGCCGAGTTGGCGCTGGCGGCGCGGCGCGGGGCGGGGCCGCAGATCCGCGCCGACGGGCGTCGGCTGCCGGTCCGCGACTCCTGCATCGACGTGGTGACCAGCTCGTTGGGGCTGGTGGTGCTGCGGCCGATGGTCGAGGTGGTCGCCGAGGTCGCGCGGGTGCTCCGGCCGGGCGGGGTGTTGGCCGCGATCGCGCCCGCGTTGCGTCCGTTGGCGCCCCAAGACGTTCGACTGCTCAGTCGGCTGAACGTCTCGTTGCGCGCGAAGCCGGCCTTTCCGGGTCCGGTGGAGCTGACCGGGTTCCGCAAGACCCTGCGGCGCTACGGCCTGCGGGTCGTCGAGGACGCCCGCGAACGCTACCGGTTCCCCGTGGCCGATCGGGTCGATGCAGAACTGCTGATGTCCGCGCTGTACCTACCGAACACCGCGCCGGCGCGGGTCGGCGCCGCGGTCGAGTTCCTGACCGAAGTCTCGAAACGGCGCTCCGGGGTAGAGATCGCGATCCCGATGCGCCGGATCGTTGCCATCAAGTAGGGCGATCACGCAGGTCCTTGCTGGGGCGCCCTCCTTCGGGCCTGGCTCCGGCGGAATAGCACCAGTGGAGCCTTGGTTGAACAGGTCGACCGAATCGCGCTTTGCGAAAGATCGAGGAGTAGGAGAGACCATGACGACGCTGGACATCAACGCTGACACCTTCGAGGAGACGATCAGCGGCAACGACATCGTTCTGGTGGACTTTTGGGCCGACTGGTGCGGCCCGTGCAAGCGGTTCGGCCCGATCTATGAGAAGGAGTCCGAGCAGCACGGCGAGATCGTCTTTGCCAAGCTCGACACCGACGCGAACCAGCAGCTGTCCGGGTCGCTCGGTATCGAGGGGATCCCGACACTGATGGCCTTCCGCGAGGGTGTCTTGGTCTTCAACCAGGCCGGCGCGATGCCCGGACCGGCGCTCAAGCAGGTGGTGGACGCGGTGAAGGAACTCGACATGGCCGAGGTGCACAAGCAGGTGGCCGAGCTCAAGGAGCAGCACCCGGAGCAGTGAGCGGGTAGGCCTACCGGATCTCAACTAGTCTAATTCTGCAGGATCGTGACGAACGCATCGGCCGTAGCCTCTACGTTCAGGTCGAGCACGACGTCGATCCGGCGCCATGGGTCGCGGTTCAGCGTGACCTCGTCTTGGATCAGCGGTCGCTGGTCGACGATCGTCTGACCGCGGCCGAGCCCGTCCAGGTTGACCCGGACCGGCAGCAACCTGCTGGTGAACAAGCCGGGGTCAGTGAGGAACATCAGGGCACCCGCGTCGCCGAGCACGCCCTGATAGGCCGGGTCGGGTTCGGAGCGGAGACCACGGTGGTGCAGCAGGGAACCAGCCAGGCGCAGGGTCGGATGGTCGGCGCCGAGCCAGCGGTCCGCCACCTCGCGGGCGATCAGCAGCCGGTTGAAGACGTCTAATCCGTACATTGAGACCGGCAGTCCGGACTCCACCACGCAGGTCGCGGCTTCGGGGTCTTGCCAGACGTTGAACTCCGCGACCGCGGTGACGTTGCCGGGTCCGGCGGAGCCCCCCATGAACACGATCTGCCCGAGGTGGTCGGCGACGTCGGGGTGGAGGGTGAGCAGAGCGGCGATATTCGTCATCGGCGCCAGGGCGACGAGGGTGGCCGGCCGCGCCGAGCCGAGGATCTGGTGGTACAGCATCTCCACCGCCGACTCCTGAACCACGGACCGCCGGGACTCGGGGAGCTGGATGCCGCCCAACCCGTCGGTCCCGTGGAACTGCCCCTCGGGCCGCATCCGTTCGATCAGCGGCTTGGCCGCCCCCGCCGCGACCGGTACCGGTGGCGCCTCGGCGACGTCCAAGACGCGAAGGGTGTTGTCCACGACATGTTCCAGGCTGGCGTTCCCGGCCACGCAGCTCACTCCGAGCAGCTCCAGTTGGGGATGAGCAATGGCGTAGAGCAGGGCCAAGGCGTCGTCGGTGCCGGTGTCGACGTCCAGCAGGATCGGGATGGTGGCGTCGGCGTGGTCCACGGTGGCGTCGAAGTCGGTCACGACCTCAGCGTCTCCTGACCGCCGCTAAGCTGACCCACCGGCCCCCATAGCTCAGGGGATAGAGCAAAGGTTTCCTAAACCTTGTGTCGCAGGTTCGAATCCTGCTGGGGGCGCATCACACCTAGTCAGAGCGATTTGGGTACCGAGCCAGAGGGCTCGGTTACCTACTTTGCTCCCCACTATGCTCACGTCTAGCCTCTCAGAGCAGCCCAGCAAGGGCAGCCTTATCGCTGCCCAGGTCCCGGCCCAGATAGCCAGCGGTCACCGCGATGTCGCGGTGCCCCAGCCAGTCCGCGATTCGTGCCAGCGGCACGCCTTGCTCGTGCAGCAGTGACGCCGCTGTATGGCGAAACGTGTGCGGAGTCGCCCAGGGGTAGCCAGCGGCCCGCAGGACGGCCGCTAGCGCGTTGGCGGAGTTGCTCTGCTCCCACACTGCCTCGGGGTCCGCGAGGGCCGGAGAGGCGAACACCAGCCCATCGGTACCTAGACGTTCAGCACCAGCGCTCAAGCGCTCGGCCAGCCAGGGGGCGAGGTTGACCCGGCGCAACGCGCTCTGAGTCTTCGTGCCCCTGATGACCACCGAGCCAGCGGCGAGGTCCACGTCCTCCCACCGGAGCAGACGCGCTTCGTTGATCCGCACCCCGGTGCCCGCGAGGAAGGCCAGGAGGTCAGCGACCGCCCAACGTTTCCTTTCGGTGCGAGGGTTGGCCTGAGTGTCGCTGGCTAGAGCCAGCGCGTAGCTGACCACGTGATCGCGTTCCTCCCGGGTAAAGGCGCGAGAAGTGTCTCGCGCGGATTCCTTAGGAGCTTGCGAGCGGACGGTCTCAACGTCGCGCATCGGGGACGTGGGAATCGCCCGGTTGCGGACTGCGACCCGGAAGATATGGGCCAGCACTACGCGCGCTTGCTTCGCAGCGCCGTTACCGTGCTTGTCAGCCACCGAGCGCAGGAACGCGGTCAGTCTGCCCGGGTCGTCAGCCTCACGAAGCGTGAGGCCCCGCAAGCTCGATCCCGGAGCGTCCACGTAGCGGGTGAACGCGGCGGCGTAGTCAGCCACGGACCGGGCCGACAGGCCCGAGTCCGACCGGGCGATTCTCTCCACCCACTGACGGCCAGCCACCACAAGCGGAGTGCTACCGGTCAGCGCGTCGGAGCCGCTTCGCTGGCGCTCCGCGAGAAGTCGAGTGAGGGATTCCTCGGCCAAGCGCTTGGTCTGGGCGAAGCCCGAGACCTCGCTGTAGGTGCCGTCGCCAGCCCGGTATCGGCAGCGTGCACGCCAGCGCGTGCCACCTCTGTCCACCCTCACCCACTGGCCGCGCTCATCGCGGCGCTGCCGCGTGAGCTGTACCTCGCCGTGCTCGCCCGGAGCCAGTCCCTTACGCGCCATGTGGGTAACCCTAGCAGGTAACCGCTAGGGAGGTAAGAACCACACGGTCACCGCTCACGCGGTTATTCGAGGAGGGCGCCGGACATTTATTACCGGGGATTGCTTTCGCAGAGGATAAGGCACACTCGACAGTCTGTCCAGATTCTTTCCAGGGTCGGCGTGGCGTGTAACGGTCCTGTTACAGGATCGGCGAATCCCCATCACTAGGCCTCCGTGAGCCCCCTTTATACTATGAGGGGGTAAGTGATTCCAGTGCATGGCCTGTGATGCACATCACAGTTGGCCAGGCTGCCGTGTCGGTCCGGATTCGGGAGATACCGCCCTTAGCTTTGTGGTGAGCGAAAGCTCACCCCCTCTTTTTTGGCCCTTGGGCCAAGTCACCACCACCACCAACTCAACAGGGAGAAGAATGTCCACCACCGTCACCGATCCAAGCAATGAGGATCACCTAATCCCAGCGGTGCACGCTGCGGCCATCCTCGGACGAAGCGCCGCCAGCATGGCCAACGACCGCGCCTACCGGCTCGGCCTACCATTCGAGAAGATCAGGGGTCGAGTGTTTTACCGCACGTCGGTGATCGCCGCGTTCCTTGGAGCCGGTAAGTGACCGGCCCGGCGATGCTCACGCCGGCCCAGCTCGCGGAGCGCTGGTCCGTTCAGGTTGGTTCCTTAGCCAATATGCGTTCCCAGGGGCGAGGCCCTGGGTATCTACGCCTGGGGGCCAGCGTGAGGTACCTCCTGGCCGACATCGAGGCGTATGAGCAGGCCAACCGCAAGGTGCCCTCGTGACCACGGTAGGGCTCTCGGCTATGGCCGAGCCCATCGAGGAGTTCACCGACGAACTTCTCACCGAGGGCCAGGCAGCAAGGCGCTGCAATGTGGGCGTCAACACGTTCCGCGAACTAGTCAAGGTTCAACCTCCGCTGTCTATGTGGAGCACCGATATTGCTAGGTACGCCAAATCCCGAAAGGCCGGAAACAAATGACCACTCAAGACACTTGGACGTTGGCTGTAATCGGCCAGCGGTTCCCAATTGAGCGACGAACCGTCGCTCTCCTAATCGCTTCGTGCGCCACGGCCGATGGGAGAGCGGCAAGTTTGGCAGCGGCGAGAGCTGCTAGTAAGCTCCGTATTCCTCGCTGGATACTCAACAATGAGGTTGAGGCATTGAGGGATCAAGGCTGGCTGGAACGCGAGCAGCAACCGCGTAAACGGCAGGACGATCACAGACTCGTATTCCCGGAATACCGGTGAGCGGTAAAGCCGTGGACGGGCTCTCGCCCGTGGCCACGACTAACCGGCCTTTCAAGTTTGAATGGCTAAAGCAATTCAACCGGACCGGCAAGAGCGTGCCGCTCGCCACCAGGGGGGTGGCGATGCTCCTGTTCGAGTACGCCGGGTTGGACGGGTCGGGCATCCGCCCGGCAGTGTCCACCTTGGTCGAGTCTGCCGGTGTCGGCAAGACCGCGGTCTACGACCACCTGCGCCGACTCAAAGATTCCGGCTGGCTGGACCAGGACAGCACCGGATCGAACTACACGGGCGCGGCGAACCTGTACCGGCTGGCTCTTCCAGCCGCCGACGGGGCTACGGTTTCCGGAATACCGGAAACGTCCACCCCGCCGAGGCCGCCCACGGTTTCCGGAATACCGGAAAGCATAGCTGACGAAGGTGTCCCAGGAGGCCCCTCCGATTCCGGAATGCCGGAAACCGATTCCGGAATGCCGGAAACCGATTCCGGAATACCGGACCCTAATAGTCACGGGAACAGTCAGAGTAGGGAGACTACGTCTCCCTACCCTAAGAGTCAGGCCGTCCAGTCTTCGGTCCGACATCCGGAGGACCGACCTCGGCTCGGGGCGGAGCCCTCGCCTCGCTCGAACGTCAGCGGCGACGACGACAAGCGAAGGACCGACCCCTCGGGAGGTCCGACCTCCACTCCGGCTGAAGCCTTCGCTTCGGTCGGAACCACCGACGACGAAGACGACAACCTCAAGGCCGAGCGCGTAGTGCTCGCGCTCCAGGGTGCGCAGTCGCTTGAGGACCTGACGGCCCTCCGCTCCGAGCACGCTTGGGCATTCGACCGCCCCTACGTCGACCGCGCGCGAGCGCAGCGCGAGGACGAATTGATAAGGGAGGACCCAAATTTGCCAGACTACCTCCGCTAACGCTGCGGAAGTCTTTCGCCTTCCTTGCTTTTACCGTCGCCGCTAATCCTTTCGGGCCGGTTGCGGCTACGCCGCTCGGCCCGCTAAACCCATAAACCCCAGGAGAACTTATGACCACCAAGATTGTCAATGTAGTTGATCGCGATGCTTGCGAAGCGAGCTTCGCTACGCTGGCTGACTTTGAATCCGTCGCCGCTGACGCTGCGACTGCCGCCGAATTGGCAGAGCAGAATAACCAGGAGCTTCTAGCTCGCACTGCGAGCGCCCACCCACCGGCTTTGAAAGCACTTGTCGAGGGGCCGGCGCGTGTCGCTCTTGCGACCGGCGCTGCCGAGTACGCCAAGAGTCGAATCCTCTCGGCACAGCGTGGTTTGCTTAATAGCGACGTACGCCTAGCGGCTATCGTCGCTGAGATTGCCGAAGAGACCATGCCGCACCTTGCTCAAATCATCCTGACCAATGATTTCAGCCATCGGCCCGACCTGTCGGGAGGGCCGGTACTAGTGGCAGCTCAGGAGAGGCCGAGCGGGAGAGACCAAACCCACTCCGAAACTTCCGGCGCCTTGACCTTCGCCGTTAACGCTATGCGCGAGTTCGCTTGGCCGGGAGGTTACCGTGTTCGCTCGACAGTCAAGCTCTCTTTGCATCGCCCCACCGTTTACGCCACCTTCGATTTAAAGGGCTTTGAGGACGCCTGCGCCAAGCGCGGCGTCTTGCTGTTCGACCCGGACGGCAGGGCGCTATTTGGCCCCGCTCATCGGGACGGTGACCTGAGAACCAGTCAGGGGTTGGCCGATGGCTACTCCACCGACACGGTGGAACTCGGAGTGGTGGCATGGGAACCGGTGCCCGCCGTCTTTGGCGGGGACTTCCAGAGCGAGGCTGAGGACTGGCTGGCGACGATCGGTCGCCTTGAGGGCAGGCGCAACCGGTGCGCGTCGCTGTCGAAAGTCGATAGCGTCGACGTCACCATCTTGGATGGTGTCCGTCGAGTCGTCGTGAAGGGCGAGGTAGTCAACCAATTCCATTTGAGGTACGACAGCCCCACCACCCAGGAAGATATTCGCCAGGACATTGTGCGCCGGATACTCGGCGCGAAGCTCCGGCCCGAGCGGGGGCTCGGCCGACTGGTCGAGCTGAACACCGGTAAGGTGCGCGAGTTTATCGGCACCGGTGTGGAGGTTGAAGCTCACTTCGTCTCGCAGGCGTAAAGCCTGCACTGAAGCTCCCGAGCTGGGACCTGGCCTTTAGCTCGGGGTAGGTCGCTCCCCGGGTGGGTATGCAATTCCTGGACCATGCCCACCCGGGTCGTAGCGAGCAGCGCGATAGCGACTGCGGCCTAACGTCCTCTGATCGAATACGCCTTCGAGGATTCAAGGGCCTTGCAGGCGTTGCGGGTAGGTAGACCTACCCCTGACGCTCGTGAAGCCTCCTAGGCCGTTCACGGCCCCGGCCACGGGGCGCCAGGCGAGGGCAGGCACTCAGCGAGCTTGAGACTTCTCCAGAACGTCATCCCCGTAAAACTCCCCAGGAACCCGTTCTCGGCCCTCTCAGGGCCTCCGAAACGACTCTGAAACTGTGGCAATTTTCGAGCCGCTAAGACCACCGGTCCGGCTCTCATTCCCCGTGGGGGGCAACCCCCCACCCTTGTGGGATCACGGGGATCATCTCCCCCTGCTGTCCATCGTCAACGCTTCGTCGTCGCTTCGGATGGCTCGCGGCCTGACGCTTCGTCGCGCTCATACGCTCTGTACGGCCCTGTGTGGCTCTCTGACGGCCTTACAGCCTCGGACCTACACTCACCTACCCTAAGCGGCCCTCGTCGCTTGCAGCGCCCTTACGGCCCCTTACGGCGCACATCGTGCCGTACCTCGCCCGCGCACACATCGCCTGCTCATCGCCTGCTCATCGCCTGCGCCGTCATCGCCTACAGCCTCGGATCGCTCCGCACCCTCAGCCACTCAGCTCGACCGGGCCGGGGCTCCGCCTCGGCTGGTCACTAGCTCGTGCACCCGCCGCTCGTGCCACGGGCTCGACAGCCTGGCTAAGCCAGCCGCCATCCTGGCGGTGACCACGGCCTCTCTGCCGTGGCACTGGCTGCACCCACAGCGGATTAGCACGTCGGTGTAGTGGCTGGTCATGGCACTGGGCAGCACAGCGCTGTAGCGCTGTCTGACTCCGTACTCGACTTCGACTGACACTGAGTCCAGCCTGTTGCCAACGGGGACCCGTAGGGCCTGCGGCCCAGAGGGTCCACCCAGGGCGTCCGATGGGGCACTCCCGCTCGGCCCCTGCCGTCCAACCTCTGCGAGCCCGGTAGTGCTCGCCTCATCCTCTTCCTCACGGGTTCCTCCCGTCCTCGTGGGAACCCTCCGAGAGTTCCCCATTCCATTACCCATTTTGCTCCCCATTGTAGGGAACAGGGAGAGTTATCCACAGTGAGTGAGAGTGCAGGGTAGGTCCACCTAAACTCGCTTTGACTAGGTGAGACGTATACCTCTGAGAGTTCAGAGTGAGACGCGATTATGGGTACCTCTACGAAACCTTGTGTCGCAGGTTCGAATCCTGCTGGGGGCGCTACTACGTGAGCGGGAGTTTGGATGTCGCCCCGGGACTGGCCCGCGATGGCGGTGAGTGACCGCGATCCCGCCGTGGCCGGGATACGTACGCTCCACTGGCTGTGATAGGGCCGGGACCGGGCCGTGGTCGGGAAACGTACGCCCGGCCGGACCTCTTGCATCAGGCTCAGATCTTGCTGGCGCACGGTGGGCGCACGCCCGAGGCAAGGCTCAGGTGTAGAGCGACGGGTCGTGCTCGTTGATCTGAATCTGAAGCCCGTCAGGGTCGGTGACTCGCAGCAGCCGGCCGAAGTTCTCGTCGGCGATGCCGTCGTGCGGGTAACCGGCGCTATCTAGGCGGGACGCCACTGTCTCCAGGGCTTCCTCGGTGACCAGGCACAGGTCGAGGTCGCCGGGCCGGCGTGGGGGAGTCGCCGCCGCCGCCGTGTGCAGGGCAACCAGACCGCCGGAGCCGCCGATCTCCGACCAGTTTCCGCTGCGGGACCGGACGTCCGGGTTCAGGCCGAGCGTGGCGTAGAACGTCTCGGTGGTGGCCACGTCCTCGACGTAGCGGATCGGCATCACCTTCATCGGGGTTCCTCCTGGTTCAGATGGTCGAGGTGAGCGTGCAGCGCATCCTCGACGAGTTGGGACAGCGAGACCCGATGATCGATGGCCGCGTGCTTGGTCGCGCGGACGAGGTCGGGTGGGAGATAGACGTTGAACTGCTGTTTTCGGTGGGGTAGCACACTAGCATACTAGTACTGATCGAGAGCCGATGCGGTGGACGATTCAGCCTTGCGTCACGTGCCGCAGATAGCGGTTGGGGTCTTCAAGGTAGGAGCGCCAGTTCGCGACCAGGACCAAGTCGTCCCAGTTAGACCGGCGCAGACCCCAGTCGCCGAGCTCGAAGATGGTCGCTCCGGGCAGCGCTGCGAGTACCGGCGAGTGGGTGGCGCAGACCACCTGGGTTCCCTCGATCGACGTCAAGTCGTGGAGCAAGCCGATCAGGGTCAACGTCGAGGTGAACGACAGCGCCGCCTCCGGCTCGTCGAGGCAATACAGTCCGGGCCGACGCAGGTGACGTTCGAGAATGTCCAGAAACGACTCGCCGTGGCTCATCTCGTGGAACGTCGAGGCGCGACCGGCCGACGCTCCGAGGTCGGCGAGGTAGGTGTAGTAGGCGTGCATGGTCTCGGCCCGCAAGAAGAAGCCGCGGTGGGACGCGCCGGCGCCGCGGGTGAGCTGCAGCCACCGATGCAGGTCGGACTTCGAGGCGTGCGTGCGATGCAGATCGTCGACCATCCCGCCCTCGAGTCCGAGCCCGAACGCACCGGCCAACCCTTCCAGCAGCGTGGACTTGCCCGAGCCGTTCTCGCCGACCAAAAAGGTGACCCCGCTCGGCAACTCGACCCCGTTCCGCAGCACCTCGTGTACGGCCGGGATGCTGGCCGGCCAGCTTTGGGAGACTGCCGGGGCGAGGTCGTTGCCGGTGAAACGGCGGACCGGGCGAGGGTCGAAGCGGCCCCCGCGGGCTACGGGAGCCGGGCTCATGCGCTGGCGGACTCGAACATGACCCGAACCTTAGTGAGTCGCGATCCCGCTGAGCTGAGCTGCGCCTGTTCAGATCAGCGCGAGAATGAGCGGATGCTCTCACCCGACCGCAAGGCAGCTCAGTCGATGTGGGCGGACTACCGCGCCACCCTCGTCGACCTGAGCGACGAAGAACCCGGCGTCGAGTGTTTCGGGGATTCCGCCGAGCTTGCCGACTCGCTGGTGTCCCTCGTTGTCGCCGGCACCAAGCGCGCGACCGCCGGCCTGGTTGCTGACTACGAGGCCGAGCATGAGCCACTCCCGGTAGTGGGAGGGCACTGGGTGGTCTGTGACGCACCGGGTCAGCCGCAAGTCGTTGTGCGGACCAGCGACGTTCGGCTGGGGCCGTTGTCCTCGGTGGATGCAGCGTTCGCCTGGGACGAGGGCGAAGGCGACCGCAGCCTCTCGTCCTGGCTGGACGGGCACCGGTGGTTCTTCCGGCGTCGTTGTGACGTCCTCGGCCTCCCGTTCTCCGACGACGTCGAGGTCTGTTTCCAGCGCTTCATCGCGGTGTGGCCACCCCAGTGCGCCGACTGACTGATCGGCCGCGTTCCTGCGGTCGCGCCGCCGGCCACCCCTACACTCGTCGCTGTGAGCCAACCGGGAGCACGGAGCCGGACGGTGCTGGCGCTCGCCTGGCTCGTGCTCGGCGTGGCGATGGTCGCGGTCCCGGTGTGGCTGGGCTGGACGCGTGGCTTAACCATTCTGACCGGCCACCCGGCCACCGTGATCCTCGGCGCGGTCACCGGTGTGCTGGGTATCGTGGCCGTCGGCTGGTCGCTGGCATCGCTGATCTTGGGCGATCGACAGGACCGCGAAGGCGATCCGGAGCATCCGGCCCGCCGGACGCCGGCCCAGGTGGCGCGGCGGGCCAAGGTTCGGGTCGCGCTGGCCGTTCCGCTGCTGGTGCTGGGCTTACTCTCGGTGGTGCTGCTGAGCTATTCCCGGCCGGCCGCGGCGGAGCCTCTCGTGCTGGCGGCGATGCATTCCGGAAGCGACGTCAAGGTGGTCGACCGGTTCACCTGGTACGAGCTGGTGCCTACGCGCGGCGGGAAGTCCGGCGCACGGATCCGGCCGACGACCGGGCTGATCTTCTTGCCCGGAGCGCGGGTGGACCCGCGCGCGTACGCGCCCGAGTTGCGTCGGGTGGCCGACGCTGGCTACCTGGTGGTGGTCCTCAAGGAACCGTTCGGCTTCTCGATCTTCGACCCCACCCACGCCCAGAGCGTGCTCGAGGAGCATCCCGAGATCGCACACTGGGGTATCGGCGGGCATTCGCTGGGCGGAACCGTCGCCGCCTCCTTCGCTGCGGAGCACCACCAGATCGCTGCCCTGCTCCTGCTCGCGTCCTACCCGTCGAAAGGGATCGAGCGGAGCGATCTCGCCGTCACCTCGATCTCGGGCGGGCAGGACGGGCTGGCCACTCCGCAAAAGATCGAGGACTCGAAGGCCAAGCTGCCGATGCCGACTCGGTTCATCGCTATTGCCGGTGCGTCCCACGCCAGCTTCGCCGACTACGGCCCCCAGGCGGGGGACGGAACCCCGACCGCCGACCGCGAGGCCGTCCAGGCCCAGGTCGCCAAAGCCACGGTGCAGTTGTTGGCCCCCCTGAGCCCGAAGAAGCCCAAGTAGCCGAACAGCTCGATCGCCCGATCGCCCGGAGCGGAGCCGCCTCGGCCGGCGGGCTTCGGCGTCGACCCCGGCACGACGGGGGCGGCGCCCCACCACCGATCGCCCGCAACCGGCCTGCCTACGATCGGGACTATGAGTGATTACGGTCTCGACCTGGCCCGGCAGAAGATGGCCGATGCCGACATCCAGCCGGAGGCGATCGAGGTCTTCTCCCACTATTACCGGCAGTTGGAGGAAGGGGTCACCGGTCTGATCCCCGAGGACAGTATCGAGCCGCTGACCGACCCGCCCCGGCTGAGGGACGCCGGCGTGGACCGTGCCGACGCCGCGGCGGCGCTCGGCCAGACCGCCATCATCAAGCTGAACGGCGGTCTGGGCACCTCGATGGGTATGGACCGGGCTAAGTCGCTGCTGTCGGTGCGCGACGGCAAGAGCTTTCTCGACCTGATCGTCGACCAGGTGCGCGCCACCAGGACCGCGTACGACGTCAAGTTGCCGCTGCTGTTCATGAACAGCTTCCGCACCGCTGAGGACACCGGACGCGCCCTCGCCGCCTACGACGATCTGCCGGTCGACGGCCTCGGACTGGGCTTCCTGCAGAACCGGGAACCGAAGCTGGTGGTTGATGATTTGACGCCGGTGCAGTGGTCGGCCGACCCGTCGATGGAGTGGTGCCCACCCGGCCACGGCGATCTCTATACCGCTTTGCAGGGCTCCGGGGTTCTGCGCCAGCTGATCGACTCGGGCTACCGCTATGCGTCGGTGTCGAACTCCGACAACCTCGGCGCGGCACCGGACGCGACCATCGCCGGGTGGTTCGCAGCGAGTGGGGCGCCGTACGCAGCCGAAATCTGCCGTCGGACGGCGGCGGACCGCAAGGGCGGGCACCTAGCCGTCCGCAAGTCCGACGGACGGCTGATCCTGCGCGACAGCGCGCAGACCGCCGCCGACGAGATGGACTATTTCACCGACGAGCACCGGCACCCTTTCTTTCACACCAACAACTTGTGGTTCGACTTGGAGGTGCTGGCCAGCACGCTGACGCAGCGCCGATCGGTGCTGGGATTGCCGTTGATCAAGAACGTCAAGAACGTCGATCCGGCCGACTCGTCCTCACCGGAGGTGATCCAGATCGAGAGCGCCATGGGTGCGGCGATCGAGGTCTTTGAGGGCGCTACCGCGATCGCGGTCGGGCGGGAGCGGTTCCTGCCGGTCAAGACCACCAACGATCTGCTGTTGCTGCGCTCGGATGTGTACGCCGTCGAGCCGGACGGCCGGCTGCGGCGGACCGCCGAGCAGGCTCCGTTGATCGATCTGGACTCCGCGCACTACAAGAGCATTGCCGGCTTCGAGCGCCACTTTCCTGCCGGTGCGCCGTCACTGAAAGCGGCGACGGCTCTCCGGGTCGCCGGGGACTGGACCTTCCAGGGCGACGTGACTGTCCGCGGGGAGGTAGAGCTGCCCGACGAGGGACACCCGAGCACCGTGGCCCCAGGCAGCACACTCGAGGGGTAAACGACTTCGACGACGAGCAGCGCCCGCTCGGAGACCGGTGTGGTCACGGAAGTCATACTGATTCGACGTCCAAGCATTTTGCCTCTTTCCCCGTCTGAGCTGAGCTGAGTGAGGACCCTTACACCCCTCGGGCCGCTAGGGTGCGACGGTGGACCGGACGTACGCGGCCTGGAACCAGGCTCTGCTGTTCGCGGTGACCGGAATGCGTCATCCTGAGCTGGGCGAGCAAGAGCGTCCCGACCTTGATCTCGTGCTGGAGCAGGTTCGGACCGAGCCGAAAGTTCGTGCCGGCGAAGAGTCGCCTACCCAGCCGGGAACGAGGGCGTTTCCCGTCCCGCCCGATTTAGCCCGCGGGATCGGTCCGGCGCAATTCACAGCCGCCCTGAGCAACCTCAGGCGCCGCCTCCGAGCCACGGAACCGTCCCCGACGGTGGTGGCGGACCGGCCGCTGAATCGCGACGAGCTGCGGCTGGCCGCCGACGCCCCACCCCACCACGGCTGATTACGTCGAATCCCTGAATGCCCGAGGCTCCTACGGGGCGCTCGGGACGCGACCCGCGCTGGGCGGACGCGGGGAGGCCTGTTCCCGGAGCAGGTCGCGAATCTCGGTCAGCAGATCCTCCGAGGTCACCGAGGGGGCGGCTTCGGCCTGGTCGGCGTCCTGCTTCAGCCGGGCGCTCAGCCTGTTGTAGGGCAAGACGACCAGGAAGTAGACCACCGCCGCGGTCAACACGAAGCTGAGCAAGGCAGTGACGAACGCGCCGACGCTGATCCCACCGAGCGACTTGCTGCTGAAGTCGGGCACCCCGCCGAACTTGCCGATCAGGTCCAGGATCATCCCGGTGAAGGCCTTGACCACCGCCGTGAAGGCCGTGCCGATGACGACGGCCACCGCGAGCTCGACCAAATTGCCGCGCATCAAGAAGTCTCTGAAGCCCTTCACCGGGGTCCTCTCTGCTTTTACCCAGGGCCGCTGCGGCAGCCGACACCGCCTCCCTCACTCACGACCAGATCACGGTCAATGTGCTGGTCGTCGGCGCCCGTGTCAAGCCAGCCACGCTGCCGGTGTCGACGTCGAGGATCACCAGGGCTCCCGAGGTCGGCTGTCCGACGTCGGAGTCCGCCACCGGGACCGAGACCACCCGCGCACCGGGTGCGACCGTACGGGTCTTGCCACTCTGCCCGTCGGCGGCCAGGACGTCCACCTCTTCCCCGGTGCGCAGCAGCGCCACCACCTCGGGATCGGCAATCCGCACCGGGACGAGCACCCGGCCGGGGCCGCTGGCGGTGCGCTCGCTGACCAGACCGGCGCTGGTCAGCACCTGGTGGGCGCTGACCGGACCGGCGAGCCGACGCCCGACGACGACCGCGGCGTCGGTCAGCGCGGCGTCCGGGACCGACTCAGCCGGCAGAGCGAGGGTCTGCACGTCCTCCGCCCGCAACACGGTGCCGGCGGACATCGCCGCCCGCGTGCGAACCACGGCGGTGGTCGGGGGTGTGGGCGGAGCGATGGCAGCCAGGCCGGTGAGCACGGTCGCCACCGCGGCCAACACCGCAAGTTTGCGTCGATGCCAGGAGACGGCTCGGGCAAAGCTGCGCCAGGGGTGGCGGGTGGGTCGTGGGGTGCCTTCAGGAAGCCGCGCCGCCGGCTGTGGGGATCTCACATTCCTGACGGTAAGGACGCGGAGCGAGACCGTCCGCGTTATCCACAGTTCAGCGAGAAGCGGCCGATCCTGTGGACGACTTTGGGCCCGAGCCGTTCGACGCCGTGCCATTGGCGGCCGAGCGTCTCGAACCTCCGGTCTCAGCGTTCTTGGCCGGTGTCTTGGTCGCCGTGTCGGACTTACCGCCGTCAGGTCTGCCCCCGTCGGACTTGCCCCCGTCGGACTTGACCCCGTCGGACTTGGCCCCGTCCGATTTGCCCCTGTCGGAGCCTCCGTCGGACTTGGCCGCCGCCGCGGCACTCGTGTCGGCCTCGCTCCGCTCGCCGCCGGCGTGCTCCTTGGCGCGGGAGTCGGTGCGGTAGAAACCCGACCCCTTGAACACCACGCCGACCGCGTTGAAGACCTTGCGCAGCTGCCCATGACAGTTCGGGCATTCGGTCAGCGCGGCGTCACTGAACTTCTGGGTCACCTCGAGGTCGTGCCCGCATTCGGTGCACCGGTACTGATAGGTAGGCATCCAGCTCTCTTCCTCGGGAGCTGCTGACGCGAGCGGAGCCGCGCAGCAGGGCGGGGACGGTCTCGGCCCCGTCGGGCTCCGGTCGTTCTGGCACTCAAGCATAGCGACTGCTAACGCTCAGCGACGCCGGTGAACCGCCGGTCCGGGTCCCTGGATGGGTCACGGTTTCTCCGGTGTCGGACGCTGTCCCTACGCTGAGAGGATGCGTCGCTTCCCCCGATGGCCAGTCGTCGCCACCGTGGTGGCGGTGCTGGCCCTGGGCGGCCTGGCCGGGATGTCCATCCAGACGGCCCGGGGACCGCTGCCGCAGGTGAGCGGGCAGATCACGGTGCGCGGCCTGAACGGCAGCGTGGAAGTGGTGCGTGACAGCCTCGGCGTCCCGCAGATCTACGCCGACCAGGCCGAAGATCTGTTCCAGGCGCAGGGCTACGTCGCCGCGCAGGACCGCTTCTACGAGATGGATATCCGTCGACATGCCGCGGCCGGTCGGCTGTCGGAGCTGTTCGGTGCCTCCCAGGTCGAGTTCGACAGTTACGTCCGTACGCTCGGCTGGCGGCGGACCGCGGAGGCCGAGGTTCCGCTGCTCTCGCCCTCGACCCACCGCTATCTGGACGCCTACGCGGCCGGCGTCAACGCCTACCTGCACGGCAAGAAGACCGGCGAGATCTCGCTGGAGTACACCCTGCTCGGCTGGCAGGGCCTGGACTACACCCCGCAGCCGTGGACGGTGGCCGATTCGATCTCGATGCTGAAGGTGTTGGCCTGGCAGCTCGGCTCCAACGCCGATCAGGAGAGCGCGCGGGCCCGGACCGTCCTCGCCGTCGGGCCGGAGCGGACGGCGGACCTGTACCCGGACTACCCGTTGGCGGGCTACGACCCGATCCTGCCCCGCGGTGCGCTCGTCGGCGACGTTTTCGACCCCGCCGCGACACCGAGTCGGGGACGGCCGATCGCCGCCGCTCGGCCCGCCGTCACCGGCGGGCCCGGCAGCCTCGACCGGGCGCTGGCCCGGGCGGGTCGCGCCGGCCGCACGGTGCCGGCGCTGTTCGGCACCGGCGACGGGGCCGGGTCCAACTCGTGGGCGGTCAGCGGTGCCCATACGGTGAGCGGTGCGGCGATGCTGTCCAACGACCCGCACCTGGCCACTTCGATCCCGTCGATCTTTGCCCAGGTGGGACTGCATTGCCGCCGGGTCGGTCCGGGATGCCCGTTCGACGTGTCCGGGTTCAGCGTCAGCGCACTGCCCGGGGTGGTGATCGGGCGAAACGCCTCGATCGCGTGGGCGATGACGACCAGCTACGCCGACGTGCAGGACCTGTTCACCGAGGACGTGGTGGGTGACACCGTCCGGGTCGGCGACGGTTACGAGCCGCTGACGATCCGGACCGAACAGATCCTGGTCCGCGGTGAGGAGCAGCCACGGACGCTGCGGATCCGATCGTCGCGGCACGGCCCGCTGCTCTCCGACGCCAGCCCCGAGACCGCCGCGGCGGGCCGGACCGCGGCCGTACCGCCGAGCACCGGCAGCCCCGGGAGCCCGGAACGGTCCTATGCCGTCGCCGTGCAATGGGTGGGCGCCGTTCCGGGCCGCAGTATGGATGCCTTGCTCGGGCTCGACGCCGCGCACGACTGGAAGTCCTTTCGGGCGGCGGTGTCGCTGCTCTCGGCCCCGTCACAGAACCTCGTCTACGCCGACGTCAAGGGCAACATCGGCTATCAGCTGCCCGGCGCGATCCCCATCCGCGGCCGCGGTGACGGTCGGACGCCCGCTCCGGGGTGGGACCGGCGCTTCGATTGGACCGGCACGATCGCGTTCAATCAGCTGCCCTACGTCTACAACCCGCCGGGCGGACGGATCGTTGCGGCCAACCAGCCGGTGATCGGGCGCCAGTACCGCTATCTGATCGGGTCGGCCTTCTCCTACGGCTGGCGCAGCCAGGAGCTGTCGGACCGGTTGAAGGATGCGCCGAAGCTGACGATGGACACCGCCGAGGATCTGTTCTACGACCACCGGGTCCGGGCGGCGAGCGGTCTCGTTCCGGCCCTGCTGAAGGTCCGGGTGGACGACGGCTGGGTGGCGGAAGGCCAACGCACCCTGGTGGGCTGGGACTATTCCGACGCCGCAGACTCGGCCGCGGCCGCGTACTTCAACGTGGTGTTCCGCGACGTGGAGAAGCTGACCTTCCGCGACCAGTTGCCGTCAGAGCTCTGGCCGACCGGTGGCGACCGCTGGTTTGCGGTGGTCGACCGGCTCTTGACCCAGCCCGATAATCCGTGGTGGGACGACGTCAACACGCCACAGGTCGAGACCCGGGACGACATCCTGCTCGCGGCGATGACCCTGGCTCGGAAGGAGGCGACCTCCCGGATGGCGCGCGACACCGACCAGTGGCGATGGGGTCGGCTGCATCAGGTCCGGCTGAAGGAACAGACCCTTGGCAGCAGCGGGATTGCGCCGTTGGAGTGGATTTTCAACCGCGAGCAGGCCCCGGTGAGCGGCGGCACGGCGGTGGTGAACGCGATGGGCTTCGACGACCGGTCGGGCTTCGACGTCAGCACGGGACCGGCGATGCGGATGCTGGTCGACTTCAGCGCGCCCGACGACGGCCGCTGGGTGAACCAGAGTGGCGCTTCCGGGCACGCCTTCAGCCCGCATTACGACGACCAGGCGCCGCTGTGGATCGGACAGCAGACCTGGCCGTTCGTCCGCAGCCGGGCGGCGGTGGACGCGCGCACGGTGGAGCGATTGGTGCTGGAACCCGGCGGCTGACCCTGCCCACGACAGTGCAGCGGTCGAATTGGCAACGGTGCCATCCCCGGGGCGGCGGTAGAGTGTCCGCAAGGCGTCGACCCGGCCATCACCGGTGAGCCTCCGGAAGAACGGGTGGCTTGCGCGCCTCACTAGAACCGGACGGGTGGGCCCGTGATCGCCCGCGAACGAGCGGGTGGACGAGCGGGTGGTCCACCAAGCGAGGTGGTACCGCGGTGCGTCGCCGGTGAGGGCGCGTCGTCCTCGTGGCCGACCAGGACACGAGAACGGACATCACCATGATCTACCCCCGAAGCCGCACCGACCGTTCGTCAGCGAGCACTGACGGCGACACCGCGTCGACCGGCGTCTCGGCCAGCCCAAACTTTCCCCGGCTGGAGGAACGGGTGCTGGCCTTCTGGAAGGCCGACGACACCTTCACCGCGTCGGTGACGCGGAACCCGGCCGGCGAGAACGGCGCGAACGAATTCGTCTTCTACGACGGACCACCGTTCGCCAACGGGCTGCCGCACTACGGCCACCTGCTCACCGGCTACGTCAAGGACGTCGTCCCCCGCTACCAGACCATGCGCGGGCGGCACGTGGAGCGCCGCTTCGGCTGGGACACCCACGGACTGCCCGCCGAGCTGGAGGCGATGCACCAGCTCGGCCTGAAAACCAAGGCCGACATCGAGGCCCTCGGGGTGGAGAAGTTCAACGCCGCCTGCCGGGCCTCAGTGCTGCGCTACACCGACGAGTGGCGCGCCTACGTCACCCGGCAGGCCCGCTGGGTCGACTTCGACCACGACTACAAGACCCTCGAGCCCGACTACATGGAATCGGTCCTGTGGGCGTTCAAAACCTTGCATGACAAGGGTCTGGTCTACGAGGGCTGGCGCGTGTTGCCGTACTGCTGGAACGACGAGACTCCGCTGTCCAGCCACGAGCTGCGGATGGACGACGACGTCTACCAGGTCCGCAACGATCCGGCGGTCACCGTCGGGCTGCGACTGGAGACCGGTGAACTGGCCCTGATCTGGACGACGACACCGTGGACGCTGCCCAGCAACCTCGCGGTGGTGGTCCGTCCCGATATCGACTACGTCGTGGTGGAGTCGGAGTTCACCGGCCGGCCGGAGCGCTACGTGATCGCCGAGAGCCGAATCGGCGGCTACATCCAGGAGCTGTTCGGGGCCGCCGCGGCCAAGGATCCGAACTTCGACTGGCGGCGCTTCGCGGTGCAGCGGTTGGCCGGTGCTGACCTGATCGGCCGGTCCTACCTGCCACCCTTCGACTACTACGTGGGGCAGCCGAACGCGCACCGTGTCGTCGCCGCCGACTTCGTCACCACCTCAGACGGCACCGGTCTGGTGCACACGGCCGGGGCGTTCGGCGAGGAGGACCTCGCGGTCACCGACCGGGAGGGAATTGAGGCGGTGATGCCGGTCGGGCCGGACGGCCGTTTCACCGCTCCGGTCGTCGAGTACGAGGGGATGCGGGTCTTCGACGCCAACCTGCCCATCATCGACGACCTCAAGGCCCGCACCCGAGGCGAAGGCGGCCGCTCGGTCACCGCCGGCACCGTGTTGCTGCGGCACGAGAGCTACGCCCACTCCTACCCTCACTGCTGGCGCTGCCGGGAACCGCTGATCTACAAGGGGGTGTCGAGCTGGTTCGTGGAGGTGACGAAGTTCCGCGATCGGATGGTGGAGCTGAACCAAGACATCACCTGGGTCCCCGAGCACGTCCGCGACGGGCAGTTCGGGCACTGGCTGGGCGGGGCACGCGACTGGTCGATCAGCCGGAACCGCTACTGGGGCACCCCGATCCCGATCTGGAAGTCCGACGACCCGGCCTACCCCCGGCTCGACGTCTACGGCTCCATCGACGCCCTGGAGACCGATTTCGGGGTCAGCGTGCCCGACCTACACCGGCCGTTCATCGACGAGCTGACCCGGCCCAACCCCGACGACCCCACGGGCAAGTCGACGATGCGCCGGGTGCCCGACGTGCTCGACGTCTGGTTCGACTCCGGCTCGATGCCCTACGCCCAGGTGCACTACCCGTTCCAAAACGCCGACTGGTTTTCCCACCACTATCCCGGCGACTTCATCGTGGAGTACATCGGGCAGACCCGCGGCTGGTTCTACACCATGCACGTGCTGGCCACCGCCCTGTTCGACCGGCCGGCGTTCCGCAGCTGCATCAGCCACGGGATCGTGCTGGGCAGCGACGGGCAGAAGATGAGCAAGTCGCTGCGCAACTACCCCGACGTGGCCGAGGTGTTCGACCGTGACGGCGCCGACGCCATGCGCTGGTTCTTGATGTCGAGTCCGATCCTGCGCGGCGGCAACCTGGTCGTCACCGAGCAGGCCATCCGTGACGGGGTCCGGCAGGTGATGATCCCGCTGTGGAACGCCTACTCCTTCTTCACCCTCTACGCCAACGCCGCCGACGGCGGAGCCGGCTACCAGGCCCGGGACGACCGCAGCTCGGCCCACGTCCTCGACCGCTACATCCTGGGCAAGCTGGACCAGCTCACCGCCGAGCTCACCACCGAGCTGGACGCGCTCAACGTCGCCGCCGCCTGCGAGGCGGCCCGCGGGTTCGTGGAAGTGTTGTCCAACTGGTACATCCGGCGTTCGCGGGACCGGTTCTGGGACGGTGACTCGGCGGGCTCGCACGCCGCGTTCGACACCTTGTTCACCGTCTTGGAGACCACCACCCGGCTGCTCGCGCCCTTGCTGCCGCTGGTCACCGAGGACATCTGGCGCGGGCTGACCGGCGGCCGCTCGGTGCACCTGACCGACTGGCCGCAGGTGCCCCTGACCGACTGGCCGCAGGTGCCCCTTCGACAAGCTCAGGGAGCGTTACTCCAGCCAGGAACGCCGCGTGAGCCTGTCGAAGGCCTAGGAACGTCGCCTGAGCCTGTCGAAGGCCTAGGAACGTCGCCTGAGCCTGTCGAAGGCCTAGGAACGTCGCCTGAGCCTGTCGAAGGCAGGGAGGTGCTGTTGGCGGTGATGGACCGGGTGCGGGCGGTGTGTTCGGTGGGCTCGGCGCTGCGGAAGGCGGAAGGGTTGCGGGTGCGGCTGCCGTTGTCGTCGTTGACCGTGGTCGCCGACGACGCAGCGATGCTGCGCCCGTACGCCGATCTGATTACCGACGAGCTCAACGTCGTCACGGTGGAGTTGACCGACCTGACCGAGGCCGACGTCGACGCGATTGGGGTGCGGCGGGTGCTGCAGGTCAACGCCAGAGCGGCCGGGCCACGACTGGGCCGGGAGGTGCAGACTGCGATCCGGGCGAGTAAGAGCGGTGACTGGAAGGTTGCCGACGATGGCGCGGTGGTCAGCGGCGGGATTGTCCTGCACGAGGGTGAGTACGCGTTGCGGACCGAGGTCAGCGACACCGACGCCGGGGATCAGCGTGCCGTGGCCATGCTGCCGGGAGGCGGCTTCGTCATCCTCGACACCCACGTGACCGCCGAGCTCGCGGCCGAGGGGCTGGCCCGAGACGTCGTCCGGGCGGTTCAGCAGGCCCGGAGAGACGCCGGGTATCGGGTGAGCGACCGGATCCGGCTGGAGCTCAGCGGCGAGGAGGAGGTTCTGGTCGCCCTGCGTGGCCATTCCGGCCTGATCGCCGGCGAAACCCTGGCCACCGAACTCCAGATCCGAGACGGGGGGGTGCTGAGTGGATCGGCCCGAACCGCGACCGTCGGCCAGGAGCAACGAGTGCTGCTGGCCGTCGACCGGGTGTGAGGAACAAGACGGTGCGGCCGGTGTCAGCGGCAGCAGCCAGAATCACCGGCACGGGCTCAGACGGCGCCCGGGGATGAGGAGGAGCGGTGCTGGCGTGGCTGACGTTCGCGGCGGCGGCGCTTGCCGCGCTCTCGGAGCGCTGCTGGGTGCTGGCCGCCGCGATCGAACGGGCCCAGGAACGGTTCAGGGGCACCCGCACGCCGCTGGGACCCAAGTCCCCGACGACAGACGGGGGCGTGACGAAGTTGTTTGGGAGTGAGATGATGAGGAGAACGAAGGCGGCGGGTGAAGAGACAGCGATGACCGAGGTTGTGAAGGTCAGTACCGCCGACGTCGAGCGTGCCCAGTTGGTGGTCAAGCTCAACGACTACGTCGGCAAGCCCACCCCGGACTCGATCCGCCGGATCGCCGCCGCCCATTCGTTGAACGGGCACCGTCACCGCTCAGCTTCCTGACCGGGCCTACTCCGACCTCTGACCGGGCCGAACGATAACCAGGCTTACGTTCATCACGGCTTGTCGTGGTCCCGATCACACCGTGGACGCTAGATCACAGACGGCCGCCCCGATTGCGCCGGGGCCGGCCGGGTAGGAAGACCTCGACAACCCGAACGAGGAGGACCTACCCGATGGCACCGATCAACCCGATTCAGCTGCAGAAGGCGCTGCACGGCGCGGACTACCCGGCGTCGAAGCAGGACCTGATCGCGGTGGCGGAAAGCAACGACGCCGATCAGGAGGTGCTGGGCTTCCTCAACGACATTCCCGACCGGGAGTACGGCGGGCCGAACGGAGTCACCAAGGAGATCAGCTCCTAGCCGACCGCCACCGGACCAGCCCCGGCGGCTGGTCAACTGCGCCGAGGCCTCGAGCCCACCCACTTCGTGTAAAGAAGGAGTAGTTATGCGTGCCGTCACCTGGCAAGGTAAGCGGAAGATCTCGGTCGAGGACGTTCCGGACCCGCGGATCGAGCAGCCGACCGACGCCATCGTCAAGATCACCAGCACCAACATCTGCGGCTCAGACTTGCATCTGTACGAGGTGCTCGGCCCGTTCCTGGACCGCGGCGACATCCTCGGCCACGAGCCGATGGGGGTGGTGGAAGAGGTCGGTGCCGAAGTCAGCGATCTCAAGGTCGGCGACCGGGTGGTCATTCCGTTCCAGGTCGCCTGCGGGCACTGCTGGATGTGTGCCCGAAGCCTCTACACCCAATGCGAGACCACCCAGGTCCGCGAGTACGGCAGCGGCGCGGCCCTGTTCGGCTACTCCAAGCTGTACGGCCAGGTGCCCGGCGGCCAGGCGGAGTACCTCCGGGTGCCGCAGGCCCAGTTCACCCACATCAAGGTCCCCGAGGGCCCGCCGGACGACCGCTTCGTCTACCTCTCCGACGTGCTGCCCACCGCCTGGCAGGGGGTCGCGTACGCCGACGTGCCGGCCGGCGGCAGCCTGGTCGTCCTCGGACTGGGACCGATCGGGGAGATGGCCTGCCGGATCGCCCGGCACCAGGGCGTGGAACAGGTGATCGGCGTCGATCTCGTCCCGGACCGGTTGGCCCGCGCCGCCGCCCGCGGGGTGACCACGCTGGACCTGAACGAGTACGGCGACGACCTGCTCACCGCCGTACAGGACCTGACCGCCGGCCGAGGTGCGGACGCCGTACTGGACGCGGTCGGGATGGAGGCCCACGGCGCCCCGACCGCGTCGGTGGTGCAGAAGCTGGCCGGCCTGTTACCCGACGCGCTCGCTCAGCCCGTCTTCGAGCAGGCGGGGGTGGACCGGCTGGCCGCCGTGCACACCGCGATCGACCTGGTCCGCCGCGGCGGCACGGTCTCCCTCAGTGGGGTCTACGGCGGGATGGCCGACCCGATGCCGATGATGAGCCTTTTCGACAAGCAGATCCAGCTCCGAATGGGCCAGGCCAACGTGCTGCGCTGGGTGCCGGACATCCTGCCGCTGCTCACCGACGACGACCCGCTCGGGGTCGACGACTTCGCCACCCATAGAGTGCCGCTGGAGCAGGCCCCGCACGCGTACGAGATCTTCCAGGCCAAGCAGGACGGAGCGTTCAAGGTGGTACTCAAGCCATGAGTCGTAAGCCCGATCTGACCGCAGGAACCCCGCTGACCCGCGCCCTCGACGACGTCGTCGGTGGAATCGAACGGGCCGAAGGCCTGGACCAGATCAGCGCCGCCATCGCCGCGGTCGACGGCAAAGTTCTGACCATTCCCTGGGTTCGGAATCTGCTCAGCGGCACCTTTCTCGGTCATCCGCTGCACCCGCTGCTGGTGGCGGTCCCGATCGGCGCTTGGACCGCGGCGACGGTGTTCGACCTGGTCGGCGACGAGAAGGGCGCCCAACGCCTGGTCGGGCTCGGTGTCCTCAGCGCCGCCCCGACCGCGGCCGCCGGCGCCTCGGACTGGTTGCACACCAACGGGGCTGAGCAGCGGGTCGGACTGGTCCACGCCCTGGCCAACTCCTTGACCATCGGCGCGTACGCCCTCAGTTGGTGGGAACGATTCCGTGGCCACCGGGGGCGGGGGATCGCCTGGTCGAGCGTCGGCGGGGTCACCCTCGCCGTCGGCGGCTGGCTCGGGGGTCACCTGGCCTACGCCCTCGGCGTCGGGGTGGACACCACCGCCTTCCAGCACTCCGACGACGAATGGACCAAGACCGTGCCCGCCGAGCAGGTCCGGGCCGGGGAACTGACCGGAACCGAGGCCGGCGGTGTGCCGATCCTGCTGACCCGCACCCGGGACGGCAACGTGGTGGCGCTGGCCGGCCGTTGCACCCACCGCGGCGCACCCCTGCACGAAGGCAAGCTGGCCGACGGCTGCATCGTCTGCCCGTGGCACGACAGCGAGTTCGCCCTCGACGGCGCCGTCCAGCGCGGTCCGGCCACCCGGCCCCAACTGTCGTACGCGGTGGCCGAGCGCGACGGCCAGGTGCTGGTCCGGGTCCCCGACGAGCAGCGGACGCTGCGGACGAACCCGGTCGGCGTCTGAGCGGTCGGCGCGTTCAGGCTCGCTCCCGAGCGGCTTCGCGCCGGTAGCCCCACACGGTCACCAGCGTGCACAGCCCGAACCAGCCCACCACGACGACCAGATGCACCGCAAGGCTCCCGGTGCGGTCGACGCCGAACGCAGTCACGTCTTGCGCCGGGGCGATCGCCGACCAGGCCAGTTGGCCGAAGTGGAAGGTCGGCAGCCACGGGGCGATGTCTTGTAACACGGTGGGCAGCTGACGCAGCGGGAAGAAGAACCCGGACAGAAACGACAAGGGCAAGAAGACCAGGTTGACGATGGTCGCCACCGCCTTGGGCCGGGCCAGATAGGCGATCGCCGCGCCCATCGGGGAGAACACCAACGTGCCGAGCAGCATCACTGCCCCGGTGACCAGCAGTCGGCTCGGCTCGAAGTCGGCCTCGCCGGCGAACTGGGCCAGCAGCGCCATCCCGCCGACGATGCCGACGGTGAAGATCAGGTTCATGGCCAGCTTGCCGACGAAGTAGACCGCCATCGGCATCGGCGTGGCCCGGAGCCGGCGCAACCAACCCTTCTGCCGCTCGGTCGCCAGCTCGGCGCCGAAGGAGAACAACGACTGGCTGACCACGCCGTAGCAGCTGAACGAGACGAAGATCAACGCCACCACAGTGCTGCCGCCGGGCAGCACGTCGCCGGCATTGGGCAGACCGAACATAGCGAACAAGATGATCGGTAGGACGACGACGCCGATGAAGTACTCCGGCATCCGCCGGTAGCGGGTGACCTCGGAGCCGATCTGGGCGCCGAGCATCGCGACCAGGCCGCCGGTCCGGGTCGCTCCGGGACTGTGCCGCCGGGTCCGGGCCGAGTCGGCGGGGGCGGGACCGGACGGCGAGGGTCCGGCGACAGCGCTCACGAGACCGGCTTCGCGCTGGTCAGGTGCATGAACGCCTCCTCCAGGCTCGCCTCGGCCACGATGAGGTCCTCGACCGCGTAGCCCTGGCCGAACAGCGCCCGCAGCGCCGGCTCGGCCGTGCTGGTCTGCAGCCGCACTCGCTGCCGGGCGCCCCGGCGGCCGTTGGTCTGATCGGGTTCGTCGGCGAGAATGTCAACCTGCCGGACCCCGGGCAACGCCCGGAGCTGGCCGGCGCCGGCGTCGGTGACCAGCTCCAGCCGCCGGCCGGCCAGCAGTCCCTTCAGCTCCCGCGGGGTGCCGTCGGAGAAGATCCGGCCGCGGTTGATGATGAGTACGCGGTCGGCGATGTTGTCGGCCTCGTCGAGATGGTGGGTGGAGAACAGGATGGTTTTGCCCAGCGCGGCGAAGTCGGCCACCTGGGTCCAGAACAGCCGCCGGGCGCCGACGTCCAGCGACGCCGTCGGCTCGTCGAGGTAGAGCAGGTCCGGGTCGCCCACGATGGCTAAGGCGAAGGACAGCCGTTGACGTTCGCCACCGGACAGCTGGGTGACGCGTCTTTTCCGCAGGGTCGTCAGGGCGGACCGGTCGAGGACGTCCGCGGTGGGCAGCCGATACGGGTAGTAGGCGGCGACCAGGTCGATCATCTCGGTCACGGTCAGGCTCTCGGGGGCGTCGGTGTCCTGCAGCATGGCCCCCACCCGGGCGCGGACGGCCCGCGTGGTCGGGTCGGCACCGAAGACCGTGACCCGACCGGAGGTGGGGCGGCGCAGCCCGAGCAGCATTTCCAGGGTGGTCGTCTTCCCGGCCCCGTTGGGACCCAGGACGGCCACCACCTCGCCTTCGCCGACGCGCAGATCGATTCGGTCGACGGCGACGACGTCGCCGAAGCGACGAGTCAGGGAGGTGGCTTCGACGACGTCCATAAGGCCTCCTCCGATCGCGGTCGCGGGCAGCCGGTCTCCCCGTCGTGGCGAGCTTAGGGGCACCGGCTACGGCCCGGCCCCGACAGCGGTGACAATGAGGGGGTGATTCGACGCAGGCTGAGGGTGACCGGCCACGTCCAGGGCGTGTTCTTCCGCGACAGCTGCCGCGACGTCGCCGAGCGGCAAGGCGTCGCCGGCTGGGTGCGGAACACCGAAGACGGCTCCCTCGAAGCCGAGTTGGAGGGCGAGCCCTCGGCGGTCGAGGCGGTGCTGGAATGGGCGCGGCAGGGACCGGAGCAGGCGCGAGTCGACGAGGTCAGCACCACCGACCTCGACCCCACCGGGCAGTCCGGCTTCACCGTCCGCTGAGCCGGCCGGCGGTCGAGCCCGCCGGCTACGCCGAGCTCAGCCGACGGCAGTCGATCAGCCCGTTCGGGGTGATCAGCGCATCGACCGGCCGGTCCCAGGGCTGGGCCGGGATCTCGGGGAGCACCTCGTCGTCGTTGAGCAGCAGCCAGACGGGGGCGTGAGCTGCGGCGTGACCGAGGGTGCGGTCGTACCAGCCGCCACCGCGACCCAACCGGTCTCCGCGAAGGTTCGCCGCCAGACCGGGAACGACCACGACGTCTGCGTCGGCCAACGCCCGCCCGGGCTGTGGCCTGGCGGCGGGTTCGGCGATTCCACCCCACCCTCCTCGGAGACTGTCCGGGCCGCCGTACGCCGCCCAGGCCGGCTCGGGCAGTCGACGGCCCGCGCCGTCGCTCAGCACCGGCAGCAGCACCCGGACGTCGCGGGCCGCCAGCCAGGCGACCAGGCGCAGGGTGTCCGGCTCGGTGCCTGCGGACAGGTAGGCCGCGACGCAACGGGGACGGCGGGGCCCGAGCGCGGCGATCAGGACCGCGTGCCGAGCGGTATCGGCGGCAGACCGTTCCTCCGCCCGCCTCGCCTCGCGCCGGCGTCGAACCGCGCTCCTCAGCGTCTGTTTGGCGGCGTGCAGGGCGGCCTGGTCGACCCTCTCCTGGTCGGCCGCGGCGACGCCGTCTCGTCTCGTCGTCGACTCCCGGCAGCACATGATGCCGCCACCGTAACCCACGGTTTCAGCCCCGATCCGCACGAAAGTGGTCGGAGAAGACAGGTTTTCCGGCCCGATTTGCGTCATTTTCGACCACTTGCGTGGAGGGCCTAGCCGGTACGCAGGCCGAGGAGAGCGGGATCGGCCAGCTCAGCGTTACGCTGTTCTGCGCGTCCGCCGCCGAGCGGTAGTGAACAACCCACCCTCCCGTCTCTGCTCAAGGACTCGCCGCGCCGTGACCGACCCTCTGCTGCCCGTCGCCGATCCCTCCGTGCCGACCGGGACGACCCGCGCCGACTGGTGGCGCCAGGCGGTGGTCTACCAGGTCTACCCACGCAGCTTCGCCGACAGTGACGGCGACGGGTTGGGGGACATCCCCGGGGTGACGTCGCGGATCGGCTACCTTGCCGGGCTGGGGGTCGACGCGGTGTGGTTGAGCCCCTTCTATCCCTCCGCGCTGGCCGACGGCGGGTACGACGTGGCCGACTACCGCGACGTCGCCCCCGAGCTGGGCACCTTGGACGACTTCGACGTGATGGTGGCTACGGCTCACGCCGCCGGGCTCAAGGTGATCGTCGACATCGTGCCCAACCACACCTCGGATCTGCACCCCTGGTTCGTCGAAGCCCTGGCCGCGAGACCGGGCTCGGCCGCCCGGGACCGCTACATCTTCCGCGACGGTACGGGCACCGGCGGCTCGGAGCCGCCCTCGGACTGGGTGAGCCACTTCGGTGGGTCGGCCTGGACCCGGATCGCCGAGCCGGACGGGACGCCCGGTCAGTGGTACTGCCACCTGTTCGCCCCCGAGCAGCCCGATCTGAACTGGGACCACCCGGAGGTTCGCGAGGACTTCCGCCGGACCCTGCGGTTCTGGGCCGACCGCGGCGTCGACGGCTACCGGGTCGACGTGGCTCACGGACTGGCCAAGGACCTGTCGGAGCCGCTGCGCAGCAAACCCGACCTGACCGTCGACGTCCTCGACGGCTCCGACCCGCTGTGGGACCGCAACGAGGTGCACGAGATCTACGCCGAGTGGCGAGCCGTGTTCGACACCTACGACCCGCCGCGGACCGCGGTCGCGGAGGCCTTCGCGCCACCGTCGCGGCGGGCGCTGTACGCCCGCCCGACCGAGCTGGGCCAGACCTTCAACTTCCAGCTGCTGGAGGCCGACTTCGACGCCGGCCATTACCGAGACGTCGTCAGCACCTGCCTGGACCAGGCTCGGCAGGTCGGGTCGTCCTCGACCTGGGTGCTGTCCAACCACGACGTCGTCCGGCACGCCACCCGCTACGGACTCCCCGCCGGCACCGACCTGAACGACTGGCTGCTCAGCGACGGGTTGGTGACCCTGCTCGACGCCGAAGCCGGCCTGCGGCGGGCGCGGGCGGCGGTGTTGTTCATGCTCGCCCTGCCCGGGTCGGCCTACCTGTATCAGGGCGAGGAACTGGGCCTGCACGAGGTGGCCGACCTGCCGGCCGGGGCGCTGCGGGACCCGATTTGGCAGCGCAGCCTGAACGCCCAGAAGGGGCGGGACGGGGCCCGGGTGCCGTTGCCGTGGACCGCTGAGGGCCCTACTTACGGCTTCGGTTCGGCGACCGCGTGGCTGCCGCAGCCGGCCAGCTTCTCCGCCCGCGCGGTCGACGCCCAGACCGGGCGCGACGACTCGACGCTGGAGCTGTACCGGGCGGCGTTGCGGATGCGCCGGGAGCTACAGGGGGCCGAGGAGTTGGACTGGGTCGAGACCGGCCGCAACGACGTGCTGCACCTGGTCCGGCCCGGGGGTTGGCACTGCGTGACCACGTTCAGTGACCAGCCGTTCCCGCTGCCCGAGGGTGTGGTCCGGCTGAGCAGTGCGCCAACGGTCGACGGGCTGCTGCCGGGACAGGCGAGCGGGTGGCTGGTCGCTTGAGGAATTGAGTTGAGGAGTCGACCTGACGCGGCGCTCCGAGCCGTCGACCTGATGGGTCGGCTCAGACCGGCTGCTGCGCCGCGGCCCGGCGCAGGACGTCGTCGACCGACCACCCGTCGGCCGCGCCGGTGCCGTAGTAGCAGTCCTGGACGGTCCCGTCGGGGGTGAGCAGGAAGTCCGCGGGCAGGCCGAGGTGGTCCCCGAGACTGAGCGAGCCGCGCAGCGACCGGTTCGAGACGACGCCGACGACGAAGGCCCGGACCGCGGACACGTTGGCCAGTGCGGCGATGGTCGAACGCACCCCGAGTTCGGCGTACCAGCGACCCTCGGGATCGGGCAGCGTGTCGAAGGGCAGGTGACCCTCGAACCGGCGTACGTGCGCCGCGTCGGACTTGAACACGACCACCTCGTGCACGCCGGCCGCATCGAGTTCGGCGGCCCGTTCGACGAAGGGGCGCAGGTGTTCCCCGCAGATCGGGCAGCCGGCGAATCGGCGGATCTGCAGGTGGGTCAGCCCCTCCGGCGCCGGAAAAGTCTGCTCGGCGTCAGCGGCGGTCCGGACCGTACGCGGTTCGATCCGCGCACCGGGTTCCATCCGGGTCATTGAAGTCTCCTTACTTCTGCGTCGGCATGTGAATCACGAGAGGTCGGACGATCAGTCGGCGGGCTGGCATCGGGGGCACCAGAACAGGTTGCGGGCCACCAGCAGCGCTTGGGCGACCGGCGTCCCGCAACGCCGGCACGGCTCCCCGGTTCGGCGGTAGACGTAGTAGGCGTCGCTGCGCCGGGCCGTCCCCGTACGACGTTCCCGGTCGGACCGTTCGGTGGTGACGATCCGGCCGGCGCGGACCCCGGCCCGCATCAACGTGACCAGGTCGGCCCACATCTGCGCCCACAGCTCCGGGTCGAGTTCGCGGCCGGGGCGGTAAGGGTTGACCCGGTGACGGAACAGCAGTTCGGCCCGGTAGACGTTGCCGATCCCGGCCACGACCTGCTGATCCATCAGCAGCGCTCCGATCGCCACCCGGCTCCGGCCGATCCGGGCCGCGGCCCGAGCGGGGTCGGCGCTCGGGCGCAGCGGGTCGGGCCCGAGAGCGTCGACGATCACCTTCTTCTCCGTCGTATTCACCACCTCGCAGCGGGTCGGCCCGCGCAGATCCAGGTGCTGGCCGGCCCCCTCCAGCCGCAACCGGAGCGCCCCTCGCGGCTCCGGCGCCGGCAGCGGTCCTGAGGTGAACTTGCCGTAGAGGCCGAGGTGGATGTGCAGCCACTGCCGCCCGGAGTAACGGTGGAACAGGTGTTTGCCCCACGCGTCGGTCGTCTCCAGCACGTGACCGTCCAGCAGGGCCGCTCCCTCGGCGAACCGGCCCTGGGGACTGGCTGCCCGAACCTCGTGACCGCCGAGCAGTTCCTTGTGCTGGCGGGCCAGTCGGTGGATCGTGTGCCCTTCAGGCATCGCGTCCGCATCCTGGGCCGGCCATGTCCCGATCGTATGCCGGCCTTCCGACGCCAGGATGCACGTGGCCCAGGAGCCCACGCCGAAACCATGACGCCGACGCCGCCGACCCTGATGCTCCCGCCGGCCGGGTGGACACGACCTCGGTGCTCCGATCGGTCCGGGTCGCCACACTAGGGTGAGGTCATGCCCCTGTTGCGCCGTAAGAAACGCGACGACGCGCCGCCTCAGTCCGACTCGCCCGTCGCTCCGCTGGCCGACCCACCCCAGACCGGGCCCGACGGGTTGCGTACCCTCGAGCAGCACCGGGACTACCTGCTCTCCTTCGTGGAGGAACTGCCGCCGTTTAGGCAGAACCTGCTCGACACGCTCGGCCTGAGCTGCGCCGAGGACATCGACGCCGGAATGGACCTGCCCCGCTTCGACAACTCCGCCATGGACGGTTACGCCGTCCGGGCTCGGGACGTCACTACCGCCACCGATCATCGACCGGTCCGGTTGGCGGTGGTGGGTGAGGTGGCGGCCGGGGCGGCGGCCCCGCACCGGCTCTCACCCTCGACGGCGATGAAGATCATGACCGGGGCTCCGGTGCCGGCCGACGCCGACGCGATCGTTCCCTACGAGGCAACCGACCGCGGTACCGCCGACGTCACGATCTCGGTCCCGAGTGGCGTCGGACAGCACATCCGCCGGACCGGGGGCGACGTCCGGGCCGGACAACGACTGATCAGCGATACCGACCAGATCGGAGTCCGCCAGATCGCCTTGCTGGCCGCGGTCGGAGTGGACAGTGTGCTGGTCCGGCCCCGCCCGCGGGTCGCGGTCATCTCCACCGGGACCGAGCTGGTCGAGCCGGGTCTGCCGCTGGACCGGGAGGAGCAGATCTACGACTCCAACTCCTTCATGCTCGCGGCCGCGGCCCGCGACGCCGGCGCGGAAGTGTTCCGGGTCGGCCACGTCGGCGACGACCCGGACGCCCTGCAGCAGTTGATCCGCGACCAGCTGGTGCGAGCCGACTTAGTCTTGACCACCGGCGGTGTGAGCCAAGGTGACTACGACATCGTCAAGGCCGTGCTGCCGCGGATGGGGGCGACCGACTTCGCGTCGGTGGCGATGCAGCCGGGCAAACCGCAGGGGTTCGGACTGGTCGGTACCGACCGGACGCCGATCGTGATGCTGCCGGGCAACCCGGTCAGTGCTTTCGTCTCCTTCGAGGTCTTCGTCCGGCCAGCGATCCGCAAGCTCAGCGGCGTCACGCCGTACGTTTCGCCGACGCTGCGGTGCCGAGCCGCACACCAGATGACGTCCTCGACGGCGCGGACCCAGCTGGCCCGGGGGGTGGTGAGCTTTGAAGCCGACGGTCTGCGACAGGTGGAACTGGTCGGCGGGCATGCCTCGCACCTGCTGGGCGACCTGGCCCGGGCCAACGCCCTCGTCGTGCTGCCGCGGGAGGTCGACACGGTGGAGCCCGGTCAAGACGTCGACGTCTGGGTGTTGGACGAGCCACGATGACCGGCCCGAGTGGAGTCTCGCTGCCGCACCTGAACCCGGCCGGTCAGGCCCGGATGGTCGACGTGTCGGCCAAGCCGGCCACTCGCAGGAGCGCGACCGCGGCGGGCAGGGTCCGGCTCAGCACCGCGTGTGTCGCCGCCCTCCGCGATGGGACCGTGCCCAAGGGCGACGCGCTGGCGGTGGCCCGAATCGCCGGGATCCAGGGGGCCAAACGGACCGCGGAGCTGATTCCGCTGTGTCATCCCCTCTTCCTGAGCGGGGTCGACCTCTCCGTCGAGGTCGGCGACGACGGCGTCGAGCTGGAGGCCACCGTCGCCACCACCGAGCGGACCGGGGTCGAGATGGAGGCGCTGACCGCGGTCAGCGTGGCCGGCCTGGCCGTGATCGACATGGTCAAAGCTCTGGATCGAGACGCCGTCATCACTGATATCCGGGTGCTGGCCAAGTCCGGCGGGCGGAGCGGGGACTACCGGCGTGGGCCGGACGGGCCCGAGCGTGGAGAATCAGAAGGGCAGGAGGGAGCAGAATGAGTCCGAGCGCGCTGGTGATCACGGTCTCGACCCGCGCGGCCGACGGCGTGTACGAGGACCGGTCCGGCCCGATCGTGGTCGCCGCCTTGGAGGAGGCCGGGTTTGAGGTCTCCGGCCCGGCGGTGGTGCCCGACGGTGAGGAAGTCGGCCGAGCCCTGCGGTCCGCTGTAGCGGCCGGTTACGGCGCGGTGCTCACCACCGGTGGTACCGGACTGAGCCCGGATGATCACACCCCCGAACAGACCCGGATGGTGATCGAGCGGGAGGTGCCGCAGGTGGCGGCCGCGGTGGCCGCGTACGGGGTCGCGCACGGCGTGCCGACTGCGATGCTCAGCCGGGGTGTCGCCGGCACGGCAGGAGGCACCCTGATCGTGAACCTGCCCGGCTCGACCGGCGGGGCCCGGGACGGGACGGGCGTGCTTGCCCCGGTCCTCGCGCACGCGGTCAGCCAGCTGCGCGGCGGCGGCCACTGACCATGCCCGGCCTCCGTCCCGACCTCGCGCCGGACCTGACGCGGCGACAACGCGCAGCGCCGGGATGAGCACCCTGAGTCGTACTCCGCACCACTGGCCGGTGAGTCTGCACCACGGATCCGTGCTGCTGGCACCGATGCGAAACCGGGACCAAGCGGCCTGGGAGCGGGTCCGTCGGCGCAACGCGGGCTGGCTGCGACCATGGGAGGCGACGCTGCCGCCGGGATCCCCGGCCGGTCCCACCACCTACCGGGCCCTGGTACGCAGCCTGGCCCGGCAGGCCCGAGACAACAAAATGCTGCCGTGGCTGGTCTTTCACGATCCTCAGCCGGGAGGTCAGCGCGCAGAACTGGCCGGGCAGCTCACGGTCAGCGGCATTGTCGGTGGGTCGGCCTCCTGGGGCCAGATCGGCTACTGGGTGGACGAGCGGCTGGCCGGGCGCGGAATCATCCCGACCGCGGTCGCGCTGGCGGTGGACTACTGCTTCACCACCATGCGGCTGCACCGGATCGAGATCGCCATCCGCCCCGAGAACGCCGCCAGTCTCCGGGTGGTGACCAAACTGGGCTTTCGTCCCGAGGGGTTACGCCCGCGCTACCTGCACATCGACGGCGACTGGCGCGATCACCTGGTCTTCGCCCTCAACGCCGAGGAAGTGCCCGAGGGCCTGCGGCGGCGCTGGGACTCGCTGCGGCAGCCCCGGGCCGGATCGTCGGCCGATTGACGCTGGCCGTACGGAGCCATTCGGGCTGGTCGGGGCTAGTCAGGACCAGTTTGGGGCGGTCTGGGCAATCTTCTCGCGACACACCGAATCGCTTCAGCGGTCCGTGGCGACTCGGGCTCTACGGTCTGGTTTGTGGGGACGACGGGTGTGATTTTTGCGGCGATCGCGATCGCCTGGCTGGCCTACCTCGTGCCGCACCTGGTGCGACGACGGGTCGGAGAGTTGGCGCCCCAGTCCGAGCCGGCCGACCGCTTCTCCGACTCGGTCCGGATCGTCCGGCACGGCACCGCGCCGCTGCTGGATCAGGATCTGGCCGAGCTCCGCGAGTTCGAGGTGTCCACCCCGGGTACTCGACAGGCCGCGATTGCCGATTTGCGTCGGCTCGAACGGCTCGCCGCCTCTCGGCGACGTCGCGTCCTGTCCGGGCTGCTGGCGATCGTGTGCGGGATGATCAGTGTCTGTTCGGTCGGCTGGCTGCCGTGGTGGACGGTGGCGATCCCTGCCGGGTTGCTCGCTGGCGTTCGTGATCGTGTCCCGCTTCAGCGTCAAGGCCATGCGCCGCGATCTGGACGCCCGCTACAGCGAGATCTGCCGCGGGGGCGAAGAGGCCACGGTGTTCCTCAGCCGTAAGCAGGACGCACCAGTGGTCGGCCAGCGAGCAGGTCGCGGCGACGAGCGCGCCGGCCGGAACGCTTCCGGAAGGTCAGGCCTCTGGGACCCCATCCCGATCACGGTGCCGACCTACGTCTCCAAGCCGCTGGCGCCGCGGACGGTCCGCACGATCGACCTCTCCGGCCCGGGCGTCACCTCCTCAGGTCGGCTGAGCCTGCCGGTCACCGCTGACGCCCCGGCCAAGGAAGATGTCGTGAGCGCTCAGGACGAGCCGGTACGGGTCGAGGCCGCTGACCGTGGCGACAAGCGTGACGAGGACGGCGAACTCAGAGCTGCATCGGCCTGACTGGCTACGGTGCGAGGGCACTGGCGCGGGAGGGTGCTAACCTGGCCTGCCGACCGGGTACCGGTCGCCTGGGGCTTTGGCGCAGTTGGTAGCGCGTCTCGTTCGCAATGAGAAGGTCAGGGGTTCGAATCCCCTAAGCTCCACCATGACACGCTTACTCGAAACACTGACCGGAAAGACATCGGTCAGCTAGTCACCAACTCGACCCTTACGGGCGCCGCCGTCGATGAGCGGCAGTGTCGAGACCACGCCATCATCGAACAAGTCATCGCCGAATTGAAGGACGGCCCGCTGGCTCATTTGCCGTGGGGAAGTACACCGCGAACGCCGCGAGGCTCGGGCGCATGCGTGATCGCGTCCAACCTGGCCAGGGCGATGGGTGTTCTGGCCGGGAAGGTACATAGCCGAGCCCGTTGGGCCACCCATCCGCTTCCAGCTGATCAACATCGCCGACAGCGTCGCCGACAGATAGCGGCCGGCGGCGGGTCCTGCACCCACCGCGAGACTGGGCCGGGGTACCGGCCTGGGCGCGATGTTGGACTCTGCGACCGAGCCACCAGCGGTCCACGCCGCTCAACCACCCGCTCCGTCCCAGGAACCGAAAGTGGAAGTGCCGGGCAGACCGGCGAAATTCGCACGCGCACTCCCGCTCACCCAGCCGATCAGCAACCAAAATCAGCCAGAACCCCCGACCAGATAGAGTTCGGTGGATTTGGGCTGAGCGTGTCAAGGCTCGGCGAACGTCTGCTGAGGAACACCTGCCGACGACTACGTAGTCACGCAGTTGCGGCGTGGGGCCGGCCGGCCCGGCAGGTTCAATGGAGGCATGAGTGACAGTGGCGTCGACGACTTGCTCTTCGACTCTGAGGGGCTGATGCGGCTCCTCGACGATCTGGTTAGTGACGGCACCGAGACGCGGTGGGACAATCTGTACAGCGGCCGACCCGGTAACTGCCCGTTCCTCGTCGACGACCCGGACGAGAACGTCGTCGATTGGTTTAACACCGGTTGCTTGCGCCCCGGACGCGTACTCGAGCTGGGATGTGGCAACGGCCGGAACGCGGCGTTCCTGGCCGAGCAAGGTTGCGCGGTCGACGCGGTCGACCTGTCGCCAGTGGCGGTTACCCAGGCACGGCAACGGCTCGCCGAGCGCGGGCTGCCGGGCGAGGTGCGGTGTGGATCGGTCTACGACCTCGACCTCGCTGATGGGGCTTACGACCTGATTTATGACTCCGGCTGTTTCCACCATCAGCCGCCGCACCGGCGAAGGACTTATGTCGACTTCGTCCACCGCGCGTTGCGGGCCGGGGGCGCCTTCGGTTTAGTCTGCTTCCGCCCAGCCGGCGGCAGTGGTCTGAGCGATCGGCAGGTCTACGAACGGCGCACATTGGGCGGCGGCCTCGGCTATAGCGCCGACCAGCTGCGCAACCTGTGGGAGCACCGGCTGCGTGTGCGGGTGCTTCGACCGATGCGAAGCCCGAAACTCGGCGAACCGCTGTTCGGGCAGGACTTCCTTTGGACCATGCTCGCGGACCGACCCTGATCTGAGCGACGGACCGCTTATGTCCCCTGGCTAGCTGGCACCGTTCGACGGTCCGAGCGCGCGAGACACTTGCGATTGGTGCGGTAGAGACTCCCGGAAAGGCCGCGCTCTAGCGCTGCTGACCCTGAGTCAAGGACGCGCGATGACCATGCTCAGGCTCGCCTGAGTGCAATCGCTCCGCGACACCGAGCCCTCTGAGCTAGCCGCCGCGCGTCGCCTCCGACCAGCATCAGGACGGCTCGGCCGAAACCCTGGCAGGCTACTGCTCGTGACGACCGCTTCCGGGCCGAACGGCTCGCCCTCGATCGCCGACCACGGGCTCATCGGTGACCTCCGCACCGCCGCGCTGGTCGCCACTGACGGCACCGTGGACTGGTTCTGCGCTCCCCGTTTTGACTCCCCGAGCATCTTCGCCGCGTTGCTGGACCAGGAGCGCGGCGGGGGCTGGCGGTTGGAGCCGGTGGACGGGCACGTGCGCTCGCACCAGTTCTACTTTCCCGACTCCAACATCTTGATCACTAGGTTCCTGACCGAGCGGGGCGTGGTCGAGATACACGACTTCATGCCGGTGCTCAAGGCGCACGACCCCGACCACTGCCAGCGGTTGGTACGTCGCGTGGTCGGCGTACGCGGCGACCTGACCCTGCGGATGCGGATGAGCGCCCGACCCGACTACGGCCGGGAACGGCCGGAGCTGTCGGCGGTTCCAGGCGGTGTCGTGCTGGACAGCTCGTCGCTGCGGCTCGGGTTGAGCGCGACGGTCGACGTGCAGACGAGCGACGGCGACGTGACGGCCGAGTTCGACCTGACCGGCGGTGAGGTGGCCCAGTTCGCGCTGGAGATGCTCACCGCGGACCAGCGCTACGAGGCATCCGCAGCAACTGAGGCCGACGCGCTGTTCGACCAGACCATCGCGTTCTGGCGGAGTTGGTTGGCCCGTTCCTCCTATCAGGGCCGGTGGCGGGAGATGGTGAACCGCTCGGCGCTAACGCTCAAGCTGTTGTGCCACGAGCCGAGCGGGGCGATCGTTGCCGCCGTCACCACCAGCCTGCCCGAGACCCTGGGCGGGACCCGAAACTGGGACTACCGCTATGTCTGGGTCCGCGACGCCGCCTTCAGTCTCTACGCGCTGCTCCGGCTCGGGTTCACCGACGAGGCCGCGTCGTTCATGCGCTGGCTGTCAGAACGGCTGGGGAACCGGGAGACCCACGGCTCGGACGATCTCGGACCGCTCCGGGTGCTGTACGACCTCGACGGTAACCTGCCGAGCGAAGAATGCGAGCTGGACCATCTGCGTGGTTACGCCGATTCGCGTCCGGTCCGGATCGGGAACGCCGCCGTCGACCAGCTCCAACTCGACATCTACGGCGAGCTGATCGACTCGGTTTATCTGTTCAACAAGTACGGGCCCGGGATCAGCTATGACGCCTGGGAGGACCTGGTCACGCTGATCGAGTGGCTCAGCGAGCACTGGGACCGTCCCGACGCCGGCATGTGGGAGCCGCGAGCCGAGCCGCAGCGACACACCACCTCGCTGCTGATGGCCTGGGTGGCGATCGAGCGGATGATCCGGGTCGCTCGGCAGCGGGGACTGCCCGGCGACGTCCCAGCCTGGTCGAAGACCCGTGACGACATCTATCGCGCGGTGATGGAACGCGGCTGGTCGGCCGAGCTCGACTCGTTCGTGCAGGTCGAGGGGGCCGATGTCGTCGACGCGGGGTTGCTGTTGATGCCGATGGTGAAGTTCGTCTCTCCCAGCGACCCACGCTTCCTGTCCACGCTGAACTCGATCGAGCAGCGGCTAGTCAGCGACTCGCTGGTGTTCCGCTACGACGTCAAGCAGTCCCCCGACGGCGTTGACGGGGAGGAGGGCACCTTCTCGCTGTGCTCGTTCTGGTACGTCGAAGCGCTCACCCGGGTCGGCCGCTTGGACGAGGCCCGGCTGGCACTGGAGAAGATGTTCACCTACGCCAACCACGTCGGTCTCTACGCCGAGCAGATCGGGCCGACCGGAGACCAACTGGGCAACTTCCCGCAGGCCTTCACCCACCTCGCCCTGATCAGCGCCGCCACCAACCTCGACCATCAGCTCGGCTGAGCCCAAGCTTGCGTCTGGGCCGCGTTGCCTGAGTCGCCCGGACCGGTTCAGATCCAGCTCTTGAACCACATCCGCGACAGCCACCGGGGATAAGGCAACAACTCGTCGGTCAGGATCGGATAAAGGTAGGCGAAGTTGGCCGCGACCAGGGCCACGAAGGCGCCGACCACGATGCCGCCGATCATCCGCCGGTCGCCGGCGCCGGCGGGGCCGAGGATCCGGCCCGCGACCAAGGCCACCGCCATCACCGAGAACGGGATGATCATGATGGCGTAGAAGAAGAACAGCGGTCGCGAGTCGTAGTTGAACCAGGGCAGCCAGCTGCTGAGCACCCCCACCACCGGGATGCCGAAGCGCCAGTCGCGCGCTCCCACCCATAAAAGCAGGGCCGCGATCAAAGCGAAGATCGCCACCCACCACAGCGCCGGGGTGCCGATCCCGCTGATCACCCGGATGCAGTTGTCGGGACCGAGGCAGCCGTCGGTGCCGGGTTTGATCCCGTTCACCGCGTCGATGCCGATCGGCCGGGCCAGCACCAGCCAGCCCGACGGGTTGGCCCGGTAGGCGTGCTCGGCGTGGTTGATGAAATCGCCGGTATGGAAGTTGTAGATGTCGTGCTGGTAATGCAGCCACGACGCCAGCGACGCTCCGAAGACCTTCACCGTGCCCGCCTGAGGGTGCTCAGCCCCCCACTGCCGGTCGTAGCCGCCGGAGGTGGCGAACCAGCTGGCCCAGCTGGCCAGGTAGACCAGCCCGGACACCACCACCAGACTGACGAAAGCGGGCACCCCGTCGCGCAGCACGGCCAGCTTGGCCCGCGGCCCCGCTCCGGCGAGCCGGCGGGCACCGACGTCCCAGGCCAGGCTGAGCAGCGCGAACGCGGCCAAGACGTACAGCGCGTTCCACTTAGTGCCCAGGGCCAGCCCGAAGCACACCCCGGCGCCGATCCGCCAGGGCCGCACGACCAGTGCCGGCCCGAACCGGCGCCCCAGGTCGGCGATGCCGCGTCGGCGCAGGTGGTCAGCCAACCGGCTGCGGAACCAGTCCCGGTCCGCGGCCAGGCAGGCGACGGCGGCCACGGTGAAGAAGGCGACGAACACGTCCAGCAGGGCCGTCCGCGACATCACGAACGCCAGCCCGTCGAAGGCCAGCAGCAGCCCGGCCAGGCCCCCGATCAGGGTCGATCGGGAGACCCGGCGGACCAGCCGGATGCTCACCAGCACCAGCAAGGTGCCGAAAACCAGCGGCGCGACCCGCCAGCCGAAGGAGTTCATCCCGAACAGCTGCTCACCGACCGCGATCAACCACTTCCCGACCGGGGGGTGCACGACGAACTCGGCCGTCTGCTGCATCACGTCGACCTGACCGGCAACGACCTGCGCGTTGGCGTTGTCGGGCCAGGTGCGTTCGTAGCCGAAGCGGAGCAGCGAGTAGGCGTCCTTGGCGTAGTAGGTCTCGTCGAAGACCAACGTGTTCGGATAACCCAGGCCGGGCAGCCGGGTGACGAAGGCGATCGCGGTCACGACTAGCGTGACCAGCCACCCCCGGAGCCGGTCGGCGGGCATCGGGTTGCGCAGCCGGTCCACGGTCCGGATGGCCCGCGGCGGCACGACCGAGGCGCCGCTGCGGACTGCCGGCGGGTCGGGGTTCGCCGGCGCCGGGGACGCGTCGACCTCGAGCACCGGACGCGTCACGCGGGCCATGGTAATCAGCGCACCCTCGGGGTCTGGGAAGCTGAGACGTGTGAGTCACCAGCCGTCCGACCAGGCCCCCGGCACGTTGGTGCTGGCCGGGACCCCGATCGGGGATGCCGCCGACGCGTCCCCACGGCTGTGCGCCGAACTCGCCGGGGCGAACGTGATCGCGGCCGAGGACACCCGCCGGCTGCGTCGCCTGCTCGCCCGGCTGGAGGTGACGACCAGCGCGCGGGTGGTGTCGTACTTCGAGGGCAACGAGGCGGCCCGGACCCCGGAGCTGGTCCAGGCGATGCTCGACGGTGCCCGGCTGCTGCTGGTCACCGACGCGGGCATGCCGTCGGTCTCCGACCCCGGCTACCGGCTGGTGGCGGCGGCGATCGAGGCGGGCATCGTCGTGACGGCGGTGCCGGGGCCCTCCGCCGTCCTGACTGCCCTAGCGGTGTCGGGGCTTCCGGTGAGCCGGTTCTGCTTCGAGGGCTTCTTGTCCCGCAAAGCCGGCGAGCGGTCCCGCCAGCTCGCGGCCCTGGCGCCCGAGTCCCGCACCCTGGTCTTCTTCGAGGCTCCGCACCGCTGCATGGCGACCCTGCAGGCGATGGCGGAGGCGCTCGGCACCCAGCGGCGGGCAGCGCTGTGTCGTGAGCTGACCAAGACCTACGAGGAGATCCGGCGGGGGACGTTGGCCGAGTTGGCCGCGGGGGCCGACGACGTCCGCGGGGAGGTGACCCTGGTGGTGGCCGGGGCGGACCCGCTGGCCACGGATCTGGGTGATGCGGCGGCCCAGGTGGCCGCGCTGGTTGCCGACGGCGCCCACCTCAAGGCCGCGGTGAACGACGTAGCCGCGCGCCTCGGCGTCGCCAAAAACACCCTGTATGCCGCCGCCCTGAAGCAACGCTGACGTCCGCCCCAGCCGGACGCCCTGGTCCCGGGTTTTCTCTGCGGCTACGGGTCGCGCTTCCGTGGCCAAGCTAAGGCTCTACGCTGCGGCGGGCGACCCTCTGTCAGTGACGCTTGGGTCCGGTGTCCGTATCGTTGTCCGTACCGAGAGGAGGTGGGATCGGTGGTCACAGCATCTGCCCGCCTGGAGTTCAGGGTCCGCCCCGACCGTAAGACCATGATCGAGCGAGCTGCCGAGCTCGTACACGAGCCGGTCAGCGAGTTCGCCCGGACCGCCGCAGAGGAGAAGGCCGACCGCATCATCCGCGAGTACGAGGCCACCACCACGGTGCCAGAAGAGTTCTTCGACGATCTGCTGGATGCGCTCGACGCTCCGGCACACCCGAATGCAGCGCTTGCCAGCGCCGCAGCCAGCGCCCGCACATTGGTCGTCCGTGATTAACGGATGGTCTATCGCTCGGAACGCCTCGATCCCAAACGCCACGACTTAAGCGGTTTCACCTGCGGCGAGGCGGTGCTGGATGCGTGGCTACACGAGCAGGCGGTTGCTGCCACCGCTCGGCGAACCGCTCGGACCTAGGTGTGGGTCGACGACGATGGCACGGTGGTCGGCTACTACGCCTTGGCCGCACACCGGGTGGCTCGCGAAGACGTCCCGAACAGGATCGGACGGGGCGGACCAGTCGAGATCCCGGCCGTGCTGCTAGCTCGGCTTGCGCTGTCGGAGTCTCTGCGCGGACGTGGTCTCGGGGCGGTGCTCGTGGCCGATGCTCTTGAGCGGATTGTCGACGCCACCCAGACGGTGGCCCCGCGGCTGGTCGTGGTGGACGCCCTGGCTGAGCGGGTCGCGCAGTTCTACGAGTCCCTCGGATTTCGTCGCCTACCCGGCAGCCTTCTCCTCGTCCAAAAGACGACCGACATCGAGGCTGCGGTTGGCAAGCCGAAAGACTCGTAGGAGATTGGTCGAGGACCACTTTCGAACAATCCCGTAAAACCGTCCAGTCCTTTTCCTCATCAGCAGCTGCTGGCCTGGCCGAGAGGCTCTGCCGGATGTGCGAAAGACTCGAGGGTAAACGCTGCGACGAACGCTCTGGGACGGCGCCTTTGCCCTCGTGATTGCGCAGGAGAGCATGGAGTCATGGAACTGCCTGAGCTGCCCGAACCGCTGCCGGGACCGGTGGTCGACACCCACTGCCATCTCGACCTCACCGAGGAATTTTCCGGTCTTGAACCGGGCCAGGCGATCGAACGCGCCGGGCAAGTCGGAGTCACCCGGATCGTGCAGATCGGCTGCGACGTGGCCCAGTCGCGCTGGGCGGTCGAAGCCGCGGCGCGCTGGCCGGCGCTGGTGGCGGGCGTGGCGATCCACCCCAACGAGGCCGCCATGCTCGGGCCGGAGCTCGGCCCGGCCCTGGACGAAGTTGCGGCGTTGGTCGAACGGCCCGGCGTACGGGCGGTGGGGGAGACCGGGCTCGACTTCTTTCGCACCCCGGAGGCGGCGGGGCAACGACAACAGCGCGACTCCTTCGCCGCGCATATCGCGTGGGCCAAGTCCCACGACAAGACCCTGGTGATCCACGACCGCGACGCGCACGGCGTGGTCCTGGATGTGCTCGACGCCGAGGGCGTACCGGAGCGGGTGGTGATGCACTGCTTCTCCGGCGACGCCGACTTCGCCCGGGCCTGCCTGGACCGCGGGGCCTACCTGTCGTTTGCGGGCACGTTCACGTTCAAGGCCAACGTGCACCTGCGCCGGGCGCTGGCCGCTACCCCGGCCGACCGGCTGCTGGTGGAGACCGACGCCCCTTTCCTCACGCCGGTGCCCAAGCGCGGCCGGCCCAACGCCTCCTACCTGGTGCCGCACACCGTACGGGCCATGGCGCAGGTCCGCGACGCGGCCCTGAATGAGCTGTGCGCGGCTTTGGACGCCAACGCCGAGACCGCGTTCGGCGGGGGCTGGTAGCGCGGTGGAACTACACGAAGTCCTCTACCGCCGGGCCATGGTTCGCCGTTACGACCCCGATCGGGCGGTGCCGGAGTCGGAGCTGGAACGGGTGCTGGCCGCCGCGCTCCGAGCTCCTTCGGCCGGTTTCACCCAGGCCACGTCGCTGCTGGTGGTGACGCAGGCGACGCAGCGGGACCGGTTCTTCGACCTCACCTCGGCCGGGCCGAGCCGCTGGCTGGACGGCATCAGAACCGCACCGGTGCTGGTGCTGGTCTTCGCCGACCGGGAGGCCTACCTCGACCGCTACGCGCAACCCGACAAAGGTTGGACCGACCGCGATCCGCGGCGCTGGGCGGCGCCGTACTGGTACGTCGACGCCGGGATGGCCACCATGGCGGCGCTGCTGGCGGCGGTGGATTGCGGGCTCGGGGCCTGTTTCTTCGGGGTGCCGGTCGACCGCGTTGATGCCGTCCGGGAGGGGTTCGGTGTGCCGGCCGACCAACTCAGCGTGGGCGTGCTGAGCCTGGGCTATCCGGCCCCGGGCCGGCAAGCTGCCGGGTCGCCCACACGTCGGCGGAGACGGCCGGCGCAGGAACTGGTGCACCGCGGACTCTGGCGAGAGGGCAGGGCCGGGTCCTGACCCTGACGGCATTTGCCGCGGCACGACCGCCGCCGTTACCGTCTGGTGACCCGGTGAACCGGGGGTCCGCTCGGAGGAGGAGATGATGCGCAGGCCCGTTGCCCGCCGCCGCGGCCGCATCTCAAGCCCGTCGGAACGGGGTGTGCGCTGACTCTGCTGGATCCCCGCACGTTACGCGAGATCGCGACCCGGCTGGGGCTGCGACCGACCAAGCAGCGGGGTCAGAACTTCGTCACCGACGCCAACACCGTGCGCCGGATCGTCGCGTTGTCCGGAGTAGGTTCCGGTGACGTGGTCCTTGAGGTGGGGCCGGGATTGGGGTCGTTGACGCTGGGCCTGCTTGAGGTGGTCGACCGCGTCGTGGCCGTCGAGATCGACAACGTTCTCGCCGCTGAGTTGCCCCGTACGGTGGCGGCCCGCGCACCCCAGGCCCTCGGCCGGCTCGACGTCGTCACCGCCGACGCCATGACCGTCCCGCGACTACCCGCCGAGCCGAGCGCGGTCGTGGCCAACCTGCCCTACAACGCCTCCGTCCCGGTGCTGCTGCACCTGTTGGCCACCTTCCCGGGCTGGCGTCGCGGTCTGGTGATGGTGCAGGCCGAGGTGGCCGACCGGATCGCGGCCCCTCCGGGGTCGAAGGTCTACGGCGTTCCGTCGGTCAAGATGGCCTGGTACGCCGTCGCCACCCGGGTCGGAACCGTCCCGCCGACCGTGTTCTGGCCGACACCGAATGTCGAATCGGGCCTGGTGGCGATCGTCCGCCGCGAGCCGCCGGTCACCACCGCCAGCCGGACCGCCGTCTTCGCCGTCGTCGACGCCGCGTTCGCGCAACGCCGCAAGATGCTCCGCTCCGCGCTGGCCGGCCTGGCCGGTTCGTCCGGCGCCGCAACCGCGGCCCTGGCGGCGGCCGGGGTGGACCCGCAGGCCCGCGGCGAAACCCTCGACGTGACCGCCTTCGCCCGGATCGCCGAGCAGTTCGCCCCCAACGGTCCCTTCCCGCCGACTTGTCAGAACTGAGTGGGGCTCTGGGCCTACTCAGTCCTGACAAGTCGGCGCACGGTGGTGGTGCGTCCACCCTGCGGCCCGAGCATCCGGGCGTTCCGGTCGGGCCGTAGCCTGCCGAAATGGTCTCGACCCTCCCGCCGGCGTCGGTCGGCGTCCGCGTCCGGGTTCCGGCCAAGATCAACCTTGCGCTCAAGGTGGGGCCGCGCCGGACCGACGGCTACCACCCGCTCGCGACGGTCTATCACGCGGTCTCGCTGTACGACGAGGTCCAGGCGACGTGGGCCGAGCCCGAGGAATTCGACGTCGCGGTCAGCGGCGAAGGAGCGGCCGAGGTTCCCCTCGACGACACCAACCTGGCGTTGCGTGCGGCCCGGCTGCTGGCTCGTACCCACGGCTCCCACGACGCGCTCGGAGTGAGTCTGTCGATCCGCAAGGCCATCCCGGTCGCCGGCGGGCTGGCCGGCGGGTCCTCCAACGGGGCAGCGGCGCTGTTGGCCTGCGCGACCCTGTGGGACATCGACCTTGCGCCGGAGACGCTGCGCGCGCTGGCCGCCGAGCTGGGGAGCGACGTTCCGTTCGCCCTGCTGGGCGGCACCGCGGTCGGCGGCGGCCGCGGTGAGGACGTGGCGCCGGCGCTGGCCCGCGGCAGCTACGAGTGGGTGCTCGGCTTCGGCCACACCGGCCTGTCCACGCCGGCGGTCTACCGTCGCTTCGACGACCTGACCCCCGACCCCGTCCCCCCCGAAGTGCCCGCGAATCTGATGAACGCCTTGCGCAGCGGTGACCCCGCCCAACTCGGGGCCGCATTGACCAACGACCTGCAGCCGGCCGCCCTGGATCTGGCGCCCCGACTGCGCCGGGTGCTCGACGCCGGCCTCGAACTCGGCGCCCTCGGGGCGATCGTGTCCGGCTCCGGCCCGACCTGCGCCTTTTTGGCCGACGGCGAGTCGGCGGCCGTCGACCTGGCCGTCGCGCTCAGCGCCGAGGGTCTGTGCCGCAGCGTCCGCCGGGCCAGCGGACCGGTCCTCGGCGCCCGCATCGTCAGCTGAACGGCCGGGTTCTCGACCCCACGGTCCGCGACCTGGTCGCTCGGATCGGTGGGCGTCGCCCTCGCCGGCGGTGTCTCCTTGGCCGCGCGGGGTCTTTCGCGGCCGCGCCGTGTTTTCTCGGCCGCGCCGTGGTGGTCGGCACCCACCTGCTGGGCACGAGGCCCGGCGCCGCTCAGCCGGCTTGATCGCCTCGACCGGCCTGATCGCCTCGACCGGCCTGATCGCCTCGACCGACCTGATCGCCTCGACCGACCTGATCGCCTCGACCGGCCCGATCATCTTGACCGGTGTGATCGTCTTGACCGGTGTGATCGCCGGCGGCCCCGTGGGCACTGTCGTACGGAGCCAGCAGGCTGCGCAGCATCTCGGCGAGACGGCGCTGCTGAAACGCCGGGAGCACCCGCAGCAGGTCACGCTCCGCGGCGAGCAGATCGACCAGGGCCGCGTCGACCGCGGAGCGACCGGCTCCGGTCAGCCCGACCCGTACGCCCCGCCGGTCGGCCGGGTCATGCTCACGACGCACCAGTCCTCGGGCGGTCAGCCGGTCCACCCGATTGGTGATCGTGCCGGAGGTGACCCCGGTGGCCCGGACCAGGCCGCCCGGGGACACCTGGTAGGGCGGACCCGCGCGCCGCAGGGCGGCCAGCACGTCGAACTCCCACGCCTCCAGCCCGTGGGCGCTGAACGCAGTGGCCCGACTGCGCGCGAGGTGCCGGGCGAGCCGGCTGACCCGGGACAACACCTGCATCGGGGATACGTCGAGATCAGGGCGCTCGCGCTGCCAGGCCATGACGACGTCGTCGACCTCGTCGGGCTGTCCAGGCACGTGGTCAGCGTAAGCGTCAAGAGTCTTGACGTCGAGATTTTCGGTCCCCGTACGAACGCGGGCCGCAGCCGCACCCGACGAGGCGACGGCGTCTCCGTCGTCGGTCGCAGGGGTGGGCCGGGCCGCGTCCGCGGCCGATCATGCGTACTCTTGACCCGGCCGGTCACAGGGTCGGCGCAGCAATCCCCGGTTGGTCTGTCGGCAGGGCCCGCCTGACTTTGAATCAGGACTAGCGACGTAGGTTCGACTCCTACCCGGGGAGCAGGGTCGGGGGCGGGTCCGCGACACCGGAAAGTCCAGCGAGCGCCGAGACCGCTGGCCGAGCACGATCTGGGAGCAGGCTTGAGCGAGAGCACGGTGACGGCGGAGTCGTCGGCGGCCAGTCCGATCGCGGCGGTGGTGATCCTGGCGGCGGGTGAGGGCAAGCGGATGCGCTCCGCCCGGTCCAAGCTGCTGCACGAGATCGCCGGGCACTCGATGCTGAGTTATGCGGTGAACGCGGCCACCTCGCTGCAGCCCGAGCACGTGGTGGTCGTCGTGGGTCATCAGCGCGAGCAAGTCGAGGCGCACCTGAACGAGATCGCACCGCACGTCCAAACCGTGGTCCAGACCGAGCAGCGGGGGACCGGGCACGCGGTGCAGGTGGCGCTGGCCGCGCTCCCGGTCCTGACCGGTGAAGTCTTGGTCACCTACGGCGACGTCCCCCTGCTGAGCGCCGACACGCTGGCCGAGCTGGTCGGCGTGCACCGGTCCGCCCACAGCGCGATCACGGTGCTGAGTGCCCGGGTCGAGGACCCGACCGGTTACGGCCGGATCGTCCGCGGGGCCGCGCAGGAGGTGCTGGGCATCGTGGAGCACCGCGACGCCAGTCCCGAACAGCAGGCGATCGAGGAGATCAACTCCGGCATCTACGTCTTCGAGGCGGCCACGTTGCAGGCAGGACTGGCCAAGCTGGAGCCGAACAACGACCAGGGGGAGCTCTACCTCACCGACGTGCTCGGCCTGGCCCGGGAGTCGGGGGAGTCGGTCGGCGCCTTCGCCACCCCCGACCCCTGGCAGACCGAGGGCGTCAACGACCGGCTCCAACTGGCTCGGATGAACGCCGAGTTGAACCGGCGGCTGCTGCACGGCTGGATGCGGGCCGGCGTGACCGTGCTCGACCCGGCCACGACCTGGGTGCACGCCTCGGTCGACCTGGCGCCTGACGTGACCCTGCTGCCGGGGACGTCGTTGGAGGGGGCCACGTCGGTCGCGGCCGGGGCCACCATCGGACCCGACACCACGCTGGTCGACGTCGAGGTCGGGGCGGATGCGGTCGTGGTCCGCAGCCACGCCACGTTGGCCGTGATCGGCGCCGGGGCCAGGGTGGGCCCGTTCGCCTATCTCCGGCCCGGCACCGAACTGGGGGAGCGCGGCAAGATCGGCACCTTCGTGGAGACCAAGAACGCCAAGATCGGGCCGGCGGCCAAAGTCCCGCATCTGACGTACGCCGGGGACGCGGTGATCGGGGAGGGCGCCAACATCGGGGCCGGGGTGATCTTCGTCAACTACGACGGCGTGACCAAGTCGGTCAGTACGGTCGGCGCCCACAGCTTCGTCGGCAGCTCGTCCCTGCTGGCCGCGCCGGTTCAGATTGCCGACGGCGCCTTCGTCGCGGGCGGATCGGCGATCACCTCCGACGTCGGCCCGGGTGAACTGGCCGTAGCCCGAGCTCGACAGCGCAACATCAAAGGCTGGGTCCTGCGCAAACGGGCGGGGACGAAGCTGGCCCGCGCCGCCGAAGCGGCCCTGGAGCGGGCCTCGGAGAGCGATCCGGACGACTCCTCGCAGGTCGGGGCGGACCGCCGACCTGAGCACACGGCGGAAGCCGAGGTCGCCGAACCGAACGAGAGGCAGCCGTGACCGGTTTGAGCCGGCCCAACGAGAAGCACCTGATGCTGTTCTCCGGACGGGCCTTCCCCGAATTGGCGCAGGAGGTGGCCCGGCTGGCCGAGGTCGACATCGTGCCGACCCGGGCCATCACCTACGCCAACTCCGAGATCTACGTGCGCTTCGAGGAGTCCGTCCGCGGCTCCGACGCCTTCGTGCTGCAAAGCCACGCCGCCCCGGTGAACGAGTGGCTGATGGAGCAGCTGATCATGGTCGACGCCTTGAAGCGGGCCTCGGCGAAGCGGATCACGGTGGTGGCGCCGTTCTACCCGTACGCCCGGCAGGACAAGAAGCATCTCGGCCGGGAACCGATCTCGGCCCGGCTGGTGGCGGACATGTTCCGGACCGCCGGAGCGAACCGGCTGATGTCGGTCGACCTCCATGCCGCGCAGATCCAAGGCTTCTTCGACGGCCCGGTGGACCACCTGTGGGCCCTGCCGGTGCTGGCCGACCACATCGCCGCGCACTACGACACTTCGGCGATGACGGTCGTCTCCCCCGACGCCGGCCGGGTCCGGCTGGCCGACATGTGGAGCGACCGGCTGAACGCGCCGCTGGCCATCATCCACAAGCGACGCGACCCCGACCTGGCCAACACCGTCGCCGTGCACGAGGTGGTCGGCGAGGTCCAGGGCCGGGTCTGCCTGCTGATCGACGACATGATCGACACCGCCGGCACCATCTGCCAGGCCGGGGAGGCCCTGATGGAGCGAGGAGCGTCCAAAGTCGTCGCCGCCGCCACCCACCCGGTGCTGTCCGGACCAGCCATCGACCGGCTCAAGGCCTCCGCGTTCGAGGAGGTCGTCGTGACCAACACCTTGCCGATCCCGGAGGAGCGCCGCTTCGATCGGCTGAGTGTGATCTCGATCGCGCCGCTGATCTCCCGCGCCATCCGAGCGGTCTTCGAGGACGGTTCGGTCACCAGCCTGTTCGACGGGCAGAGCTGAGATCCACCATCGGGGTGTGGTTGGCGTGGACGGGGTGCGGTCGCTAGGCTGATCAGGTTGCCTCGGCGAGGGTCGGCAGACCGTGATCGACAGGGCCGCACCTTACGGTGCGCGACCGGTCGCTCACGTCGCCGGCTTCCTTCCCGATCATCGCCTTAACCGTCAGACCGCCGTTTCATCGTCAGATCGCTGTTGTCAAGGAGTTCTTCGTGCCCGAGGTCAAGCTCATCGCCGAGGCGCGGACCGAGTTCGGTAAGGGTGCTGCCCGCCGGATCCGTCGCGCCGACAAGATCCCGGCCGTGCTGTACGGCCACGGCTCCGACCCGGTGCACATCACGCTGCCGGGTCACGACACATTGCTGGCGTTGCGGACCGCGAACGCCCTGCTCTCGGTGGTGCTGGACGGAAACGCCCAGCTCGCCCTGCCCAAGCAGGTCCAGCGCGACCCGATCAAGCACACCATCGAACACGTCGACCTGGTCCTGGTCAGCCGGGGTGAGAAGGTCACCGTGGACGTCGCGGTCGTGGTCGAGGGCGAGGCCGGCGCCGACACACTGGTCGTGGTCGACACCAACACCGTCACCGTCGACGCTGAGGCGACCCACATCCCGACCGAGATCGTGGTCTCGGTCGAGGGCCTGGCCGCGGGCACCCAGATCCTGGCCCGGGACTTGACGCTGCCCTCGGGCTCCGCCCTGCACCTCGACCCCGATGCCCTGATCGTCAACGTCACCAGCGCGCCCACCGCGGCCGAGGTCGAGGCCGAGCTGGCCGAGGCCGAGGCGGAGGCCGGGATCGAGCCGACCGTGGTCGACGACGCCGATGCAGAGGCCGGCGAGGGTGCGCAGGGCGAAGCCGAACAGGGTCTTCAGGACGAAGCCTGACCCTGCCGCCGGCCCGGCCGGTGTGGTGGCTCGTGGTCGGGCTGGGCAACCCTGGCCGGGCCTACGCCGGGCATCGGCACAACGTCGGTTTCGGGGTCGCCGAGGAGTTGGGTCGGCGCGGAGGTGCTGGCTTCGCCGGCCTGCGTGGGGTCCGGGCCGAGGTGGCGCAGACCCGGCTCGGCCCGCCGGGGCCCGACCAGTGCCGGCTGGTGCTGGCGAAGTCGCGGACCTACATGAACGAGACCGGCGGTCCGGTGTCCGGGCTGTTGAAATACTTCACGCTCGAGCCAACCGCGATGGTGGTGGTGCACGACGAACTCGACCTCGACCCCGGTCAGCTGCGGGTGAAGTTCGGCGGCGGGGACAACGGTCACAACGGGCTGAAGTCGATCCGGCGATCCCTGGGGACCGGAGACTTCTACCGGGTCCGGATCGGGGTCGGCCGTCCGCCGGGCCGGCAGGAGCCGGCGGACTTCCTGCTCAGCAACTTCCCGGCCGGCGCCCGTGCGGAGGTGGCGGTCGAGGTCCAGCGGGCTGCGGACGCCGTCGAGTCCTTGGTCGAGCACGGCCTTGACCGCACCCAGTCCGCCTTCAATTCCTGATCGTCGCACCCGAGCCGGCGACGCTGTGACGCTCTCCTTACCGGAGGCGCGGCGACCCTGGGTGCGTGGCCGGCTGGTTCCAGGCCTCGTCTTCGCCCCAGTCGCGTTTGCCTGACTAGATTTGTCCGAATAGATAGGTTGAATCAGTGACCCTTGCGGGACTCGTGGATTTGTTCTGCACCGAACCGGTCGTCGCGGAAACCATCGCGGACGCGCGGACGGGCGGCGTAGGTGCCCTGGACCTGAGCGCCCCGCCGGCGATGCGGCCGCTGATCGCTGCGGCGCTGACCACGCCGGCGGCTCGGGGCGGGGCCGAGCGCCCGGTGCTGCTGGTCACCTCCACCTACCGCGAGGCCGAGGACCTCACCGCCGCGTGCCAGTCGCTGCTGGGTGCCGACGCCGCGGTGTACTACCCGGCCTGGGAGACCCTGCCGCACGAGCGGCTCAGTCCTCGCTCCGATACGGTCGGGCGACGGCTGGCGGTGCTGCGCCGCTTGGCCGGGCACGACGAGCTGCCGCCGCCACGGGTCCTGGTGGCCCCGGTGCGCAGCATCCTCGCCCCGCAGGTCAAGGGCCTGGCCGACCTCGCCCCGGTCCGGCTGGTGACCGGCGAGGACGTCGACCCCGGCGAGTTGGCGGTCGCGCTGGTCGGTGCGGCGTACGTCCGGGTCGACCTGGTCGAACGGCGGGGGGAGTTCGCCGTCCGCGGGGGGATCGTGGACATCTTCCCGCCGACCGAGGAACATCCGGTCCGGATCGACTTCTTCGGCGACACGGTCGAGGACATTCGGTACTTCTCGGTCGCCGACCAACGCTCCTCCGACCTGGTGATCAAGGAGATCGTCGCCTCACCGTGCCGGGAACTGCTGCTCACCGACGACGTCCGCCGGCGCGCGTTCGCGCTATCCCAGGACCATCCCGAGCTGATCGACATGTTGGACAAGATTGCGCAGGGCCACGCCGTGGACGGGATGGAGGCCCTGTCCCCGGTGCTGGTCGACGGGATGGAACTGCTGGTGGAGCTGTTGCCCACCGACACCCACGTGCTGGTCTGCGACCCCGAACTGGTCCGCGGCCGCGCGGTCGACCTGGTGCGTACCAGCGAGGAGTTCCTGGGGGCCTCCTGGGCCGCCGCGGCCGGTGGCGGTCAGGCGCCGATCGACCTGGGGGCGTCGTCCTACCAGACCCTGGCCGACGTCCGCGCCACCGCCCTCGCCCGCGGCCTGGCCTGGTGGACCCTGTCCCCGTTCTCGGCGGGACCCGACTCCGATCTCCGTTTCTCCCCGGGCGATGTACGGACCGAGGACGGCGACGTCGTCGACCTCAGCTCGGTGGCCCGGGAGGCGGGGGTGCTGAGCAGAGCCATTGCCGGCCACGGCGCCGACAGCTACCGCGGCGACACCGAGGCCGCCGTGACCGACATCGCGCGCCGGGTGCGGGACGGGTGGCGGGTGCTGCTGATGAGCGAGGGCCAGGGCACCGCCGACCGGATGGCGGAAGTGCTGACCGACCGGGAGCTGCCGGTGCGGCAGCTGAGCGAGCTGAGCGAGGCCCCGGCACCCGGCTACGCCTCGATCGTCTGCGGCGAACTCACCCGCGGGTTCGTGGCCGACGGGGTGGCACTGGCCCTGTTCACCACCCACGACCTGTCCGGCCAACGCGCCGCCGACAAGGGCAGCCGGCGGATGCCGGCTCGGCGCAAGAACACCATCGACCCGCTGGAACTGACCCCGGGTGACGCGGTGGTGCACGCGGCCCACGGGGTCGGCCGCTACGTGGAAATGGTGCAGCGGGTGGTGGCCACCGCGACCCGGGAGTACCTGGTGATCGAGTACGCGCCGTCCAAGCGCGGTCAGCCCGGCGACCGGTTGTACGTGCCGATGGACGCGCTGGACCAGGTCACCCGCTACGTCGGCGGGGAGAACCCGACCCTGGACAAGATGGGCGGCGCGGACTGGGCCAAGCGTAAGGGTCGCGCCCGCAAGGCGGTCCGGGAGATCGCCGGCGAGCTGATCAAGCTGTACGCCGCCCGCCAGGCCACCCGGGGGCACGCGTTCAGCCCGGACACGACCTGGCAACGCGAGCTGGAGGACGCGTTCAACTTCGTCGAGACCCCCGACCAGCTGGCCGCAGTGCAAGAGGTCAAGGCCGACATGGAACAGGTCGTCCCGATGGACCGGCTGATCTGCGGCGACGTCGGCTACGGCAAGACCGAGATCGCGGTCCGGGCCGCGTTCAAGGCCGTGCAGGACGGCAAGCAGGTCGCGGTGCTGGTGCCGACCACGCTGCTGGTGCAGCAACACCACGCCACTTTCGCCGACCGCTACGCCGGCTTCCCGATCAACGTGGCGCCGCTCAGCCGCTTCCAGAGCGACGCCGAGACCCGGGCCACGATGGAGGGCATCGCCGACGGCAAGGTCGACGTGGTCGTCGGCACCCACCGGCTGCTGGGCGGGGAGGTGAAGTTTCGCGACCTCGGTCTGGTGATCATCGACGAGGAGCAGCGGTTCGGCGTCGAGCACAAGGAGCAGCTCAAACGGCTGCGGACCGCCGTCGACGTGCTGGCCATGTCGGCCACCCCGATCCCCCGAACCCTGGAGATGGCGATCACCGGCATCCGGGAGATGAGCACCATCGCCACCCCGCCGGAGGAGCGGCATCCGGTCCTCACCTTCGCCGGCCCGTACGCCGAGGCCCAGGTCAGCGCCGCGATCCGGCGCGAGCTGAGCCGTGAGGGCCAGGTGTTCTACATCCACAACCGGGTCCAGTCCATCGACAAGACGGCCCGGCGGTTGGCCGAACTGGTGCCGGAGGCACGGGTGATGACGGCCCACGGCCAGATGTCGGAGAAGCGGCTGGAGCAGGTGATGATCGACTTTTGGGAGCGTCGGGCCGACGTGCTGGTCTGCACCACCATCGTCGAGGCCGGGTTGGACATCTCCACCGCGAACACGCTGCTGATCGAACGCGCCGACCAGATGGGACTGTCCCAGCTGCACCAGCTCCGCGGCCGGGTCGGCCGCGCCCGGGAACGCGGCTACGCCTACTTCCTCTACCCCCCGGACAAACCGTTGACCCAGACCGCGCACGACCGGCTCTCCACCATCGCCGCCCACACCGACCTCGGGGCGGGGATGGCGGTGGCGATGAAGGACCTGGAGATCCGGGGCGCGGGCAACATGCTCGGCGGCGAACAGTCCGGACACATCGCCGACGTGGGCTTCGACCTCTACATCCGGCTGGTCGGCGAGGCCGTGGCCGACTTCCGCGGCGACGACACCGAGCCGGAGCCGGAGATGCGGATCGAGCTGCCGATCGACGCGCACCTGCCCACCGACTACGTCGAGTCGGAGCGGCTGCGGCTGGAGATGTACAAGCGGCTCGCGCAGGTGCATACCGAGACCGACGTGCACGCCGTCGAGGCCGAACTGTCCGACCGCTACGGCGATCCGCCGGAGCCGGTGCAGAACCTGTTGGAGGTGGCCCGGTTCCGGTTGCTGGCCCGCCGCGCCGGGCTGACCGAGATCGTCGGCCAGGGCACCAACATCCGCTTCGCGCCGGCCGACCTGCCCGATTCGCGCCAGCTCAGGCTGAAACGTCTCTACCCGCGCAGCGTGGTCAAGCAGGCCGCCGGCTACATCCTCGTGCCGCGCCCCCAGGCGGCCACGGTCGGCGGCCCGGCGGTCAAGGACGTCGACCTGCTCCGCTGGTGCGCGGCGGTGGTCGAGGCCATCTTCTTGGCCGGTTGAACGGACGGGCTGTCGTCTTGGGACGGCAGAGCTAAAACGACCGCCACGGCAGCTCGGGTCCGAGGTGCGGCCTGGGTGAGCCCAGGCGCGTACGATCATCCCGTCCATCGTGTTCGGCTTGAAGAAGGTGTCATGCGTTCTCCCCATTCTCTCGCCGGCGTCCGCGCTGCCCGGGTCGCGCTGGCGCTGGCCGGAGCGCTGCTGGGTGGTCTGGGACTGGTGGGGTGCGGGCAGGCCAACCCGAGCGTGGTCGCCTACGTCGATGACACCGCTATCACCCAGCACCAGCTCGACGAGGCGGTGGCCGGGGCCTCGCAGACCCTCGAGCAGGGGCAGCAGGTGTCTCCGCAGGCGGTGATCAACGTGCTGATCCAAGGTCAGGTCGCGGCCGCCATCGCGGCGCAGGACAAGATCGTCATCTCTGACGCCGACCGGGACGCGGTCCTCGCCGGTTCCAACGTCGAGTCACTGACCGCCGTCCCGGCAGCCAAGCCTCTCGCCTACGACTTGGCCGACCAGCAGATCGTGGCCAAGAAGCTCGGGCCGGAGGCCTACCTGGCCCGGCTGGCGCAGCAGAAGGTCGTCCTGAACCCCCGCTACGGCGTGCTCGACCCGCAGCAGAAGGTGATCCAGGGCGACGATTCCGCGGCCCTGGCCCGGCCCGCCGCACCGACCCCCGGCCCCTGAGCGTTGACCGCCGGTGATCCGGTCACGCCGGCCGATTCCGGCCTGACCCAGACCCGGCGGCTGGTTGCCGTGATGGACCGGCTGCGAGCGCGGTGCCCTTGGGACGCCGGGCAGACCCACGAGTCGCTGGTGCCCTACCTGGTGGAGGAGACGTGCGAGGTCGTCGAGGCGATCGAGTCGGGCACGATGACCGACCTGCGCGAGGAACTCGGCGACCTGTTGTTGCAGGTGGTCTTCCACGCCCGGCTGGCCGCGGAACGACCCGACGGCTTCGACCTGGACGCGGTCGCCGCCGGCGTGGCCGACAAGCTGATCGAGCGGCATCCGCACGTGTTTCCCCCGGTCGGACGCCGCGCCCCCGACGAGCTGCCGGCCGACCTGCACCGCAGCTGGGAGCAGCGCAAGGCGGTCGAGAAGGGGCGTACGTCGGCGCTGGAAGGCATTCCCGAGCAGCTTTCGGCGCTGTCCCGGGCGGCCAAAATTCTCAGCCGGAGCCGGAGCCGCGGAGTCTCACTGACGGTTTCGGACCGGGCGCCGGCCGACGCCGTCGCGCCGCCGGTCACCGACGACGAGCTGGGCGAGGCGATCCTCGCTTTGGTGGTGCAGGCCGACGCCGCGGGAATCGACGCCGAGCAGGCCACCCGGGCCGCCGTCCGTCGGCTCGAGGGCCGGGTCCGCCGAGCCGAGGGGGATTACACTCAGCCATGACCGAGTCCCGGGGCAGGTTGACGCAGGGCCACGACGGTGGCAGTTCCGACGTGGGGGCGGCGCTGGCCGCCCGCCGTGAACTCGGCCCCGACTACGAGGACGAAATCGCCGCCGGGCTGGCCGAGCACGTCGAGGAGTTGGTGGCGCTGCGGTTGGCCGACACCCGACTCGCCGTCGACGAGCGGGCTCGGGACCGCGAGGACGATCGCACCGCGCGTCACCACCGCTTCGTGTTGGGCATCATTTCCCTCGGCGCCGGCATTCCGATCAGCGGGATCGCCGCCGGCACCGATCTCGGCCTGGTCGGGATGGCGGTGGGCTGGGTCGGCATCGTCGGTGTCAACCTGGCCGCCGCTTGGGGCGGCCGGAACCGTTCCTGAGGCGCCTGTGCGAAATTTCGGGCGGTGAGCCACCGTCACGGTGGCTCACCGCCCGAAATTTCCCGGGCTGCTGCTGCTCAGCCGGCCAGGTCGCGGCTGCGCTGGGCGATCCCCATCTCCCCGTACGGGTAGTCGGCCGCCCGGAGGTCACTCGCCTGATCCAAGGCGGCGGCCTCCGCCGCATCCAGGTGCAGGTCGGCGGCCTTCAGGTTGGTCTGCAGCTGCTCCAGGGTCCGCGCTCCGAGGATGGTCGAGGTGACCCCCGGCCGGTCGGTCACCCAGGCCAACGCGACCTCCGCCATCGACACGCCGCGGTCCTGCGCGATCTGCTGGACGGCGTCCACCACGTCCCACGTCCGTTCGGTCCCGCGGCGGTCGTAGGCTTCCATCCCGCGGTCGGGGTCCTCGCCGAGCCGGGTCGGCCCGCTGGGTCGCTGATCGCGGCGGTACTTGCCCGAGAGCCAGCCCCCGCCCAGCGGGCTCCACGGCAGCAGTCCGAGGCCGGCGTCGCGGGCGGCGGGGACGATCTCCCACTCGATCTCGCGCACGATCAGGCTGTACTGGGGCTGTAGGGTGACCGGCTCGTTCAGCCCGAGAGCCCGGGCCACGTGCACCGCCTTGGTCAGCTGCCAACCGGTGAAGTTGGACAGGCCGTAGTAACCGATCTTCCCCTCCCGAATAAAGCCGTCCAGGGTTCGTAGCGTCTCCTCCAGCGGCGTCCAGGCGTCGAAGGCGTGCACCTGGTACAGGTCGACGTGCTCACGTCCCAGCCGGGTCAGCGACGCGTCCAGAGCCCGGCCGAGCTGTCGGCGGGACAGCCCCGACGCGTTGGGTCCCGAACCCATCGGGAATCGTCCCTTGGTGGCCAGCACGACGCCGTCGGTCACGTCGGCCGGCCGAGCGGCGAACCAGCGACCGATGATCTCCTCCGACGCCCCGCCGCTGTAGACGTTGGCGGTGTCGACCAGGGTCCCGCCGGCCTCGACAAAGGTGTCGAGCTGGCGGTGTGAGCCGTCCTCGTCGGTTTCGGTGCCGAAGGTCATGGTGCCCAGGCAGAGGGTGGAAACGGCGCAGCCGCTGAGTCCGAGAGTGCGATAGTCCATGAAGTGTTGTCTACCCGATCCCCGGCGGCGACAACAACGCCGGCCTCCCGACCAAGCTCGTACGGTGTCTTCCGGAGCCGGGTGGACCGCGATCGCCGTCCGGCCCTCAAACCTCGTAGCGGTCCGCCTCGGGCCGCAGCGTCATACCGTGACCAGGCGCGGCCGGGTCGGGGTGGAGGGCGCCGCCGCGTACTGGCGGAACCCCGTCGAGCAGCAGCGGTTCGAGGCGGGCGTGGTCGGCGAACCACTCCACGTGCCGCAGGTGCGGCACGGCACCGGCGACGTAGGCGTGCAGGCTCGGGGCGCAGTGGGCCGACACGTCAAGGTGGTGGGCCTGCGCGACGGCGGCAGCGCGGAGCCAGCCGGTGTACCCACCGCAGCGGGTGGCGTCGAGCTGGACGCAGTCCACCACTTGGCAGAGCCCGGCGACGTCGTCGAGGTTGGAGGCGTATTCTCCGGCGGCCACGTCCGCGCGCAGCGCGGCGGCGACGACCCCGAGCCCGGTCTGGTCGTCGCTGCTTACCGGCTCCTCGAACCACACCACTCCGAGCTCGTCGAGTGCCTCTCCGACTCTGACCGCCGGCCCACGCGAGTAGGCGCCGTTCGCGTCGACCATGAGGTCCACCTCAGGGCCAGCGAGTTGGCGCAGCTGGCGCACCCGGTCGAGGTCGCGGTCGATCGCGGCGCCCCACGACTCGCCGATCTTGATCTTCATCGCCCGGCAGCCTGCTTCGGCCCAGCCGTGCACCTGGTCGGCCAGCTCGTCCTGGTCGTACGTCGTGAACCCTCCCGACCCGTACACGGGGACCGCTTGGTGCACGCGACCGAACAGCGAGCACAGCGACACCCCGGCCATCCGGGCCTGCAGGTCCCACAGGGCGATGTCGACCGCGCTGATGGCCTGCATCACCAGGCCGCGGGTCCCAAGGTTCCGGCACGCCCGGTGCATGGCCGACCAGGTTGCGGCCGGATCGACCGGGCCACCGACGACCACATCGTGCAGGTGGGCCCGGACGACGGTCACCGCCGCCGGGCTGCTGTACGTCCAGCCGAGCCCGCTGGCTCCGCCGGCCCGGACCTCGACGGTCACCGCGGTGGTCTGCGACCAGGTCAGCGTCCCGTCCGCCTCGGGGGCCGGGGTGGGAACGCGGAACACCCGCGCCGCCAGGCCCTCGACTTCACAGGTGCCGGGCATCAGGTCATTCCTCGTCGCTGTGGCCGAGGTGAAGCGCGTCCTTGACCCGTCCCGCTCCCTCGGCGATCACGGTCTTGGCCGAATTCACGATGACCGGGACCTCTTCCGGGTCACCCTTCAGCAGCGAGGTGACGGTGTTGCGGGCGTACTCGGCGGTGACGTGCGGTGGGAGGGGCGGGACGTTCTTGGTCACGTAGGCGTCGATGACGGTGACGCCGCGGTGGGCGAAGGCGGCGTCCAGGGCCGGGCCGACCTCGTCTTCGGTGCGGACCGCGATGCCCTTGAACCCCAACAGCTGGGCGTAGCCGGCGTAGTCCATCGACTCCACCACCTGAGAGGTGTTCCACACCGGGTTGCCGTCCTCGGTGCGCATCTCCCACGACACCTGGGTCAGGTCGTCGTTGTGCATAATCACGATCACCAGTTGCGGGTTGGCGCCCCAGTCCTGCAGATACTTCTTGATGGTGATCAGCTCGTTCATGCCGAGCATCTGGAAGGCGCCGTCGCCGATGGTGCAGACCACGGGGCGCTCGGGGAAGGCGAACTTGGCCGCCACCGCGTACGGCATGGCCGCCAGCATGCTGGCGAGCCGGCCGGACAGGTCGCCGAGCATGCCGCGCCGCAGCCGGATGTGGTGGCCGTACCAGTCGGCGGTGGTGCCCGCGTCACAGGTCACGATCGCCTGCTCGGGCAGGCGGACGTTGAGCTCGTGGAAGACCCGGCGCGGGTTCAGCTTCTCGTAGCTGACCATCGCCTGCTCTTCGACCTCGCGCTCCCACTCCCGCATCCGGTCCGCGATCGATTCCTGCCAGCCCAGGTCGGACTGCTCCAGGTGCGGCATCAGGGCGGTCAGGAACGCCTTCACATCGGCCCACACGTGCAGCTCGGCGGGGTAACGCAGCCCGATGTGCTCGGGCTTGAGGTCCACCTGGATGCAGCGCGCCTGACCGGTCTTGGGCAGGAACTCCCCGTAGGGGAAGTTGGTGCCGAGCATCAGCAGGGTGTCGCACTCCTGGCTGATCTTCCAGCTCGCACCGGTGCCGAGCAGTCCGAGCTGCTGGGTGTGGTACGGCACATCGCTGGGCACGACCTGCTTGCCCCGCAGCGCGGTCATCACCCCGGCGCCGGTGAGCCGCGCGGCCTCCAGCACCTCCTCGGTCGCCCCGTTCGCGCCGTGCCCGACCAGCAAGCCCACCTTCTTCCCGGCGTTGAGGATCTCGGCGGCGCGCAGGACGTCGCGCTGCGGCGGTGACAGCTCCACCGACGGTGCACCCACGCTGCTGCGGGACATGTAGTGCTCGCGTCCGGGCTCGCGCATGTCCATGCCCTGCACGTCGTGCGGAAAGATGATCACCGCTGGCTGGAGCCTCGTCCGGGCCGAGCGGAACGCGGTGTCCACCACGGCCTGGGCCTGTTCGGGGGAGACGATGGTCTGGACGTAGCAGGCGACGTCGGCGAAGGTGCGCTCGAGGTTGCTTTCTTGCTGATTGAAGGTGCCGAGCGAGGCCAGCCCCTGTTGGCCGACGATGGCCACGACCGGCTGGTTGTCCATCTGCGCGTCGTACAGGCCGTTCAGCAGGTGGAAGCCGCCGGGGCTGCTGGTGGCGATACACACCCCGGTCTCGCCGGTGAACTTGGCGTGCGCCGTCGCCATCAGGCCGCAGATCTCTTCGTGCGTGGGCCGGATGTAGTGGAACGGGTGGCCCTCGCGCTCTGCCCTCTCCATCGCCCCGTCGAAGGCCCCGATGCCGTCGCCGGGGAAGGCAAAAACCCGCTTGACCCCCCACGCCTGCATCCGCTCGATCACGAAGTCGCTGACCGTGGCCATGATTACCTCCTGGTGCGTTTCGTTCCGGTTCCGACCCCGGCGTCCGGGTCCGGACGACGAGGTGCCGCACCGGACGAAGCGCTGGAGGTCGATGTTGTCGTTACGCAAGAGTTAGCCCAAGAGACGCCGATGAAACGAGCGACGTGGCACTGCCCTTCGAGCGGCGGGTCGGGTACCGCCGGCGAAGTCGGGGGCCGTCCATCACCCCGGCGGCTGGCGGCCCCGATTCTCACTGGTCCGAACCGGGCCGGTTCGCCCGACGGTGCAACAGCGCCTTGACCTTGTCCGGCAGCACGGTGGCGGCCGCCGCCGTGGCCTGGGTGACCAGCGAACCCCCGACGACCTTGTCCTTGCCGGCCAGCAGGGCGTCGAAACCCTGTCGGGCGACTCGCGCCGGATCCTCCAGCGGCCCCTGGGCGATCGGCGCGTCGTCCAGACCTGAACGGTGGAAAAAGTTGGTGTCGGTCGGTCCCGGCATCAAGGCGGTCAGCACCACTGCGGTCTCCCGCAGTTCGGCCTGCAAGGCTTCGGTGAACGACTGCAGGAACGACTTGGAGGCGTTGTAGGTGGTCTGAAACGCCCCCGGCATCTCCGCGGCGATCGAGGAGGTGATCAAGATCGCGCCGGCGTCGGCCAGCACCATGTCGTCCAGGATCAACTTGGCCAGGTGGACCGTACCGAGCACGTTCAGCCGGATCACGTCCAGTTCGTCATCCAGCCCGTTGTCGACGAAGGCCCCGCCGCGCCCGATCCCCGCGTTCAAGGCGGCGGCGGCGAGCGGGCGTCCGTGTGCGGTCACCGCGGCGTACAGCGACTCCACGCCCCGGCCGGTGCGGAGGTCGGCGCGCAGGGTCTGCACCTCGCCCCCGAGGGTCCGCAACTCGGCGGCGGCCCTCTCCAGCCCCTCGTCCTCGGCGGACACGAACAGGTCGTAGCCGTGGCCGGCGAACTGCCGCCCCAGCTCGAGTCCGATGCCACTGGAGGCACCGGTGATCAGCGCGAACGGACGGGGGTCTGATGTCGGCGACGAGTCGATGGTCATGGTCGCTCCCTACCCGGACGAAGCGCGGGCAATCCCGGTGCGCCGACCGCTCTGGCCCGCCGGCCGCGCCGGCTCCGTCCCGGCCACCAGCCGGGGCAGCGGTTACTGGCGCGGTGAAGCGGGTAGCACACCGGATCGACACGAACCGGGGGGACGAGGCCGACCAGGCAAAAGAGGCCGACCAGGAGAGGGCAGCAATGGACCGGGAGGTGAAGGGCATGGCGACCGACGCCGGTGCCGAACGACCCGCCGCTTCGGGCTGGTCGGGGCTGCTGCCGAGTCAAGTGGTGACGGTGCTGGCCTGGGTGGTAGCGACGGTGGTCATTGGCGGCGGGATCTGGCTCGGGGCCCGGGCGGTGGCCTCGGTGACCGAGATTGTCGTGCCGTGTGCGGTGGCGGTGCTGCTGGTCGCTCTGCTCACACCGCTGAACCGTGGACTCCGCCGTGGGCTGCCGCGGGGGTTGGCTGCGGTCCTCAGCGTGCTGGTCTTCTTGCTGTTGCTCGCCGGAGTCGTGGTTCTGGTCGGCTTCAGCATCGCGGGGAACTTCGACGACTTGGTCGGCCAGTTCCAACAGTCGCTGACCAACGTTTGGCAGGGAATTCTCAACAGCAGCCTGCCGATCAGCGACCAGACGGTCACCCGGGTCGAGTCGCGCCTGGAACAGTCGCTGGATTCGCTGGTCAGCGGGGCGGCCGGTGCCCTGCTCACCGTGACCGAGACCAGTGTCCGGGTGGCGGCGGGGGCCCTGCTCGGCTTGTTCGTGCTGATCTTCCTGCTCTACGACGGTGAGCACGTGTGGGGCTGGCTGTACTCACTACTCCCCGGCCGGGCGTCCGGCCGGCTCGAGGCGGCCGGTGAGGCGGCGTGGGTGACGGTCACCGGCTTCGTCCAGGGCACGGCCTTGATTGCGGTGATCGACGCGGTTCTGATGGGGCTGACCATGTACTTCCTCGACGTCCCGATCTTCCTGCCGCTCGCCCTGCTGATCTTCGTCGGCGCCTTCATTCCCATCGTCGGCGCCCTGACCACCGGCTCAGTGGCCTGTCTGGTAACCCTGGGCACCTCCGGACCGGTGGCGGCGGTGACGTTGATGGTGGCGTTGCTGGTCACCAACGAACTCGAGTCGCACGTACTGCAGCCCTTCGTGATCGGCCGCTACGTCCGGTTGCACCCGCTGGCCATCGTGTTGGCGATCGGGCTGGGGACGCTGCTCGGCGGTGTAGCCGGAGCACTGGTGGCCGTCCCGGCCACCGGAGTGTTGCGGGCGGCGTGGGGGCCCCTCAACGGACGTGAATCCGTGGTCCCGGTCGGCGAACCCTCCCGGGCCAGCCGGATCGCCAATTGGGTCCGGTCGAAGCTGCTTCGAACCGGCGGCTGAGGCGACGCCGTCGTTCGGCGTCTGCGGAGTTTTCCGTTCCCCAGGCCGGTGTGCCGACGGGTCAGGCACCGGTGCGCCGTTAGGGTGGAGCGACAGCTGACGCGGCCCACGGTGCAAGCCGAGGCCCAGGTGAAAGGCAGCGTACGTGGCCAGTATCGAGTTCATCGGCGCCCGGGAGATTCTCGATTCCCGCGGCAACCCGACGGTGGAGGTCGAGGTCATCCTCGACGATGGTTCCGAGGGCCGGGCCGCGGTTCCCTCGGGTGCCTCGACCGGTGCCTTCGAGGCGGTGGAGCTGCGCGACGGCGAGTCCCGCTACGGCGGCAAGGGTGTGACCAAGGCGGTGCGGAACGTGGTCGACCAGCTCGGGCCGGAACTGATCGGCTACGAAGCCGGTGAGCAGCGGCTCCTCGACCAGGCGATGATCGACCTCGACGGCACCGAGAACAAGTCCAACCTTGGCGCCAACGCCATCCTCGGGGTCTCCCTCGCGGTGGCGCACGCCGCCGCCAACGCCGCCGACCTGCCGCTCTACCGCTACCTGGGCGGGCCCAACGCACACCTGCTGCCGGTGCCGATGATGAACATCGTGAACGGCGGCGCCCACGCCGACTCCGGGGTCGACGTGCAGGAGTTCATGATCGCCCCGATCGGTGCCGCCACCTTCGCCGACGCCGTGGAGATGGGCGCGTCGGTGTACCACACCCTGAAGGGGGTGCTGAAGAAGCAGGGCTTGTCCACCGGCCTCGGCGACGAGGGCGGCTTCGCCCCCGAACTTCCGGCCAACGTGGCCGCGCTGGAGTCGATCATGACCGCGATCGAGCAGGCCGGTCTCAAGCCCGGCGAGGACGTGGCGCTCGCCCTGGACGTGGCCAGTACCGAATTCTTCGACGCCGGCTCGGGGGCCTACACCTGGGAAGGAGCCACCAAGTCCGCCGACGACCTGACCGCCATCTACACCCAGTGGGTCGCCGACTTCCCGATCGTGTCGTTGGAGGATCCGCTGGCCGAGGACGACTGGGCCGGCTGGACTGCACTGATGACCCAGCTCGGCGACCGGGTGCAGGTGGTCGGGGACGACCTCTTCGTCACCAACCCGACCCGGCTGCGGCGAGGGATCGAGGAGCACGCGGCCTCCGCGCTGCTGGTGAAGGTCAACCAGATCGGTTCGTTGACCGAGACGTTGGACGCGGTCGACCTCGCTCACCGGGCCGGGTTCCACTGCATGATGAGTCACCGCTCGGGCGAGACCGAGGACACGACCATCGCCGACCTCGCGGTCGCCACCAACTGTGGGCAGATCAAATCCGGCGCTCCGGCGCGCACCGACCGGGTCGCCAAGTACAACCAGCTGCTGCGGATCGAGGAGGATCTCGACGACGCTGCCCGCTACGCCGGGGTGGCGGCCTTCCCCCGTTACCGCCGCTAGCCCGTGTCTCCGGCTTCTCGTCGCCCCGCCCGTCCGGGTGCCCCCGGACGCAAACGTGCCCGCACCCGTTCGGCCGGACGCAGTTCAGCGCCCGCAGCTACCGCCCCCTCGGTGCGCATGCCTGGGCAATCAGGGCAAGCGCAGTCAGGACAGTCAGGACAGTCAGGCAACGGCGGGGACGTGGTTACGGGGGTACCGGAATCGTCGTGGTCTGGTGGCCTGCGCCGGACTCTGCACGCGAACCTGACCGCCCGCGCCCTGGCCCTGGTCGTCGTGCTGCTGATCTTGACGATTTCCTACGCCACCTCAGTGCGGATCTACTTCGCCCAGGCCCACGCGATCGCCGACACCAAGGCCGAGATCGCCTCCCGGCAGGCCCGGATCGCCGACCTCCACGGTGAGCTGGCGCGCTGGGACGACCCGGCCTTCGTCAAGACCCAGGCACGGGAGCGTCTGGGCTGGGTGGTGCCCGGTGAGACCGGCTTCACCGTGGTCGGACCGGACGGGAAGCCGTTGGCCGGCGGGCCGTCCCTGAGCGCGGAGAACGCCGAACCGCAAGGGCCCAGCCGCGCCTGGTGGGACCGGCTGTGGGGTTCGATGGAGACCACGGACAAGCCGGCACCGGCTCCGACCGGAACGGGCGACCCGGCCAAGCCGATCACTACCAAGACCAGGACTCGCTGAACCCCAGGACCCGTTGAACCCCAGGACCCGTTGAACCCCAGGACCCGCTGAACCCGCCGCCGGCGACCTGGTCGGCGTGGCTGAGCGTGAAGTACTCAGCTCAGTGCCCGGTCAGATATCGGTCCACCTGGTCTGCGCTCGGCAAGCTGGGGCTGGCCCCGGTCACGGTGGTGGCCAGCGCCCCGGCGGCCGCGGCCCGGCGCAGGGCCACCGGCCAGGCCAGATCGGCCGCCAGCGCCGCCCCGAGAGTGCCGGCAAACGCGTCGCCGGCCGCGGTGGTGTCGACCGGGGTCACCGGAAACGCGGCGACCTCGATGGAGCTCTGCTCGGTCACCACCACAGTGCCGCGACCACCCCGGGTCAGCACCACCCGTTGCACCCCGCGGTCGAGGAACCAGCGGGCGGCGCGTTGTGCTGAGGACACATCGCTGACCCGGACCCCGGTCAGGGTCTGCGCCTCGGTCTCGTTCGGACAGACCACGGCAACGCCGTCCCACACCTGCTCGGGCAGCGGCTGCGCGGGGGCCGGGTCGAGGATCAGGCGCAGGCCGAGCTCGGCGCAGGTTCGGGCGGCGGCCAGCACCGCCGGCAGCGGAATCTCGAGTTGCACCAGGACGACCGGTGCATCCGCGGCGAGCCGCCTGAGCTCGGCCTCGGTCCGTTCCGCGGTCAGCGAGGCGTTGGCCTGCGGGACAATGGCGATGTCGTTCTCACCGGTGCTCGCATCGACCCGGATGTGCGCAATACCGGTCGAACCCGGCACGGTGGCCACGCTGTCGACCGCGACAGCGTCGGCCCGCAGCGCCTCGAGCGCGAGATCGGCGAAGGTGTCTTCTCCGACCGCGCCGACCATGGCCGTGCTCGCCCCGGCTCGGGCGGCGGCCACCGCCTGGTTCGCCCCCTTCCCGCCCAGCACCATCGAGAACCGGTCCGCGATCACCGTCTCCCCGGGCCGGGGCAGCGGGGAGCCGAACACGGTGAGATCCATGCTGATGCTGCCCACGACCACCAGGTGACCCATCGCAGGAGCGTAGCTCCCGGGCCCGGGTAACCTGCAGGCTCTGCTGTCAGAGTTGTCAGAAGCTCCGGTGGCTCTGGCCACCTCAGGGTCTGACAAGTCGGGAGGTGCACCGCGATGGAGGCGTACGAACCCCTGACCGGGGCCGACCAGACGACGGTGACCGCGCAGCTCGGCCGACCCCCCCGAGGTGTGGTCGGCGTGGCGCACCGTTGCCCTTGCGGACGGCCCGACGTGCTGGCCACCCAGCCCCGGCTTCCCGGGGGCGAGCCGTTCCCGACCACGTTCTACCTGACCTGCCCCCGCGCCACCGCGGCCTGCTCCCGGTGGGAGTCCGGGGGCACCATGGCGGCGATGGCGCAACGTCTCGCACTCGACCCGGCGCTGGCGACGGCCTACCGGACGGCCCACGAGGCGTACGTCGGTGCCCGGCGGCAACTGGGTGCGGCGACCGGAGACGGGGACGTACCGGAGATCGACCGGGTCAGCGCCGGGGGAATGCCCGACCGGGTCAAGTGCCTGCACGCCCTGGCTGCGCACGCCCTGGCCGCCGGGCCCGGAGTGAATCCGCTGGGGGACGAGACGGTGGACCTGATCGGCCGGTACTGGGACCGGCCGTGTCTGCCCGACGACGTGACTCACTCCGATCTCCCGACCCCCGGTATCTCCGCCTCCGCCGCCCCCGTGGCCGAGGTTTCCGTCCCCGAGACAGCCGCCTTCGATGCCCGGAACTGAAGCCAGGCGAAGCGACACCACCGTCGCCGCCGTCGACTGCGGCACGAACTCGATCCGGCTGCTGCTGGCCGGTCCCGGGCAGGGCGGCCAAGCGCTGACCGACCGGGGCCGGGAGACCACGATCGTCCGGCTCGGCCAGGGAGTGGACGCGACCGGGGAGTTCCGCCCCGAAGCACTGGAGCGGACCTTCGTCGCGCTGGACCGCTACGCCGAGCTGGTCCGAGACGCCGGTGTGACCCCGGAGCGGACGCGGTTCGTCGCGACCTCGGCCGCCCGTGACGCCGGCAACCGCGACGAGTTCTTCGGCGGGGTCGAGCAGCGGCTCGGCGTCACCCCCGAGATCATCACCGGCGACGAGGAGGCCCGGCTGTCCTTTGCCGGCGCCCTGAGCCGGCTCCGGCCGGAGGCCGAGCCGGTGCTGGTGATGGACATCGGCGGCGGGTCGACCGAACTGATCGTCGGCGGCGCGTCCGGCGAACCCACCGCCGCAGTCTCCCTCGACGTCGGTTCGGTCCGGCTGACCGAGCGCTTCCTGCACGGGGGTCCGGCCGACCCGGGTGACCTCGACCGGGCCGTCCGGCACGTCGACGCGTTGTTGGACGGTTCCGGAATCGACTTCGCCGCCGTCGGCAGCTGGATCGGGGTGGCCGGTACCGCGACCACCCTGGCCGGGGTGCACCTCCACCTCGAGGAGTACGACCGCGAGCGGGTGCACGGCTCCACCATCGGCCAAGACGCCCTGGCCGACCTGGCGACCGCACTCTCCGGCATGGACGTCGACCAGATCCGCGCGCTGCCGTCGATGCATCCCGGGCGGGCCGACGTGATCACCGCCGGTGCCTTGATCGCCCGCCGGGTCGGACTGCGGCTACCGGTCCCGGACCTGCTGGTCAGCGAATCCGACATCCTCGACGGCATCGCCTTGACCCTGCTCCAGCACTCCTGATCCCCGACCGGAACAGGCGCTCGCCGTCCACCATGCCGCCCGATGGCAGAATGCGCCGGTGACCTCCTTGGCCATCACCGTCGTCGGGCACGACCGTCCCGGCATCATCGCCGAGACCGCCCAGGCCCTCGCGGGCTGCGCGATGAACCTCGAAGACTCCTCGATGACATTGCTGCGCGGGCACTTCGCGATGACGCTGATCTGCTCGGGTACGGCAGACGCCGACCGGGTCAGGGCGGCGTTGCGGGATCTGGGGTCGGCGTCGTTAAACGTCGCCGTCCGCGAGGTGACCGACGAGCCGGGTCCGGCCGGCCCCGGGGCCCGTCATCTCGTCACGGTGCACGGTGCCGATCGGCTGGGTTTCGTGGCCCGGTTCACCGCCGTCGTGGCGGCCGCCGGCGGCAATATCACCGACCTCAGCACTCGGCTGTCCGGCGGCCTCTACGTCCTACTGGCCGAGGTCGATCTCCCGCCGGGCGCCGACGCCGACCGGCTGCGGAGAGCACTGGCTGAGGTCTCGGCCGAGTTGGGGGTCGAGGCAACGCTGCGAGCGTTGGAGAACGACGACCTGTGAGCTTCGAGCTGTCCGCCCTCCCCGAGGGGCGGGTCCGTCCGGTCGTCCGTGCTCCCGACCCGGTGCTGTCCGAGCGTGGTGGTGCGGTCGATCCTTGTGAGTCGGACGTGCAGCAGCTGTGCGCCGATCTGGTCGCGACGATGCGGGTCTCGCCCGGTTGCGTCGGCTTGGCCGCTCCGCAGCTCGGAGTGTCCGCGCAGGCGTTCTGTGTCGAGGTCACCGGTCACCCCAAGGCGCAGACGTCGCACGGGCTGATCGTGCTGGTCAACGCCGAGGTGGTCGCCGCCTCCCGGCGCGAGCGCGGGCGGGAGGGGTGCATGTCCGTCCCTGACCTGACCGGAGACGTCCGCCGGGCGACCAGGATCGAGGTCAGCGGGCAGCTGCCCGGGAGCGGCGAGACGGTTCGGGTCGAGACCGACGCGTTCGAGGCCCGGGCCCTGCAGCACGAGATCGACCACTGTGCCGGCCTGCTGTTTCTCGACCGGGTAGCCGGCGCACACGCCCTGCACGCGCGCCAGGTCTACCTGCCCTGACCGCTCCGATGGGGGAGCGGTCAGGGCGTTAGGCTCCTGCCCGGGCACGCCCCCGTAGCCCAACGGCAGAGGCAAGCGGCTTAAACCCGCTCCAGTATGGGTTCGAGTCCCATCGGGGGCACCGCCCGATCGTCGACCTGACCAGGTGCTTCACAGCAACGCCACAGCCGGGAACAGACTGGTCTCGCCCGCGCGTTGACTAGACTGTAAGGACGACGCGCGGACTCGACCTCGACCGGTCCGGGTCCAGAGCGTCACCAGTTCAGGAGGAAGATCGTCGATGTTGCGTAGCTCGAACCCGATCCTGTCCAAGAGGGACGCGTTCACCCCCGCAGCAAACCAGTACGGGCAAAACCAGTACGGGCAGAACTCGTACGGCCAGACCCAGTACGCGCAGCCGCAGCAGTACCAGCAGGACCCGTACGGCCAAGCCCCCGTGCAGGCCGATCCCGGCCGGATGACCCTGGACGACGTGATCACCAAGACCGCGGTCACCCTCGGGATCCTGGTCATCACCGCCGCCCTGGCCTGGCAGCTGGTGCCGGCTTCGCTCTACTTCCCGGGCATGATCGTCTCGGCCCTGGTCGGCTTCGTGGTGGTCATGGTCGTCTCGTTCCGGCGGGTCGTGTCCCCGCCCCTGGTGCTGCTGTACGCCGCAATCGAGGGCGTCTTCATCGGCATGATCAGTAAGGTCTTCGAGTACCAGTACACCGGGATCGTCGCGCAGGCGGTGGTGGCGACCTTCTTCGCGGCCGGGGTCACGCTGGCGGCGTACAAGATCTTCAAGATCCGGGTGACGGCCAAGTTCACCAAGATCGTGGTCATTTCCACCATGGCCTTCGCCGCGCTGCTGCTGGTCAACCTGGTCTTCGCCCTGTTCACCGGCTCCACCGGACTTCGCGGCGGCATCGTCGGCGAGGTGAGTCCGTTGGCCTGGTTGATCTCTGCGGTGGCCATCGTCTTGGCCGTGCTCAACCTCGTCCTCGACTTCGACTACGTCGAGCGGGGGATCGAGGCGGGCGCTCCGGCCAAGGAATCCTGGCGGGCCGCGTTCGGTCTGACCGTGACCATGGTCTGGCTTTACGTGGAGATGTTGCGACTGCTGTCCTACATCCGCCGATAAAGCTGCTCGCTCAACTCACCCAGCAGGGCCGCACCCATCCAGGGGCGGCCCTGCTGCCGTTGTCGGCCCACTGAACGAATTGCGTGCCGGATTTCCGGGTGATGTCCAGCGAAAAGTCAGCACGCATTCCCGAACACCGGGCAGGATGGGCCGGTGAGTGACGCACCCGTGATTGTGGTCGGAGCGGGGCTGGCCGGCCTGGCCTGCGCCCAGCGGCTCACCCGGACCGGGGTAGACGTCGCCGTGTTGGAAGCCTCCGATGAGGTCGGCGGCCGGGTCCGGACCGACGTGATCGACGGCTACCGCTGCGACCGGGGCTTTCAGCTGCTCAACCCGTCCTACCCCGCGCTGCCTTACGTGGTCGATCTCGACCGACTCGATCTGCGGGCGTTCGGTGCCGGAGTGGTGGTTGCGCACGGCACGAGCCGCTCGATCCTGGCCGACCCGCGTCGCGAACCCGCGCTGCTGCCCGCCACCCTGCGCGCTCCGGTCGGCAGCCTGACCGAAAAGGTCCGGTTCGCGGCGTGGGCGGCTCGCGCCCTGCTGCCGGTGGGCTACTTGGAACACCGCCCGGACCGCACCCTGGCCCAGGACCTGGACGCGGCCGGGCTGACCGGACCGCTGCGCCGGGGCGTGATCGAGCCGTTCCTGGCCGGGGTGCTGGCCGAGGACGAACAGTCCAGCTCGGCCCGGCTGGCCGCGCTCCTGGTGCGCTCGTTCATCCTCGGCTCGCCCTCGGTCCCCTCCCTGGGCATGGGCCGGCTGCCCCAGGCCGTGGCTGCCACGCTGCCCGCCGGTACGGTCGAGCTCCAAACGCCCGTGCACGCGGTCGGTGACAGCTGGGTGGACACCGAGGCCGGGCGGCGGCGCGCCGCCGCGGTGGTCGTGGCCGCCGACCCCCCCGCCGCGGCGGAGCTGACCGGTCTGCCCGCCGTGGCGATGAAAGCCCTGACGACGTTCTGGTGGTCCCTCCGGCGGGCCGAGGCTGGCGCAGCGCTGCCCGGCACCCGGCCGCTGCTGCACCTGGACGCGGACCGCCGCGGCCCGCTGGTGAACACCGCGGTGCTGACCACGGTCGCGCCGAGCTACGCCCCGGCCGGGTCCGATCTGATCGCGGGCACCACCCTCGACGCCGACGACAGCGTTGCCGCCGAGCAGGCAGCCAGAACCCACGCCGGGATGATCTACTCCCTCGACCCCACCGGCTGGGAACTCGTCACCTCTCACGTCGTCGCGTCAGCCCTGCCGGTCCAGGCGCCGCCCCTGAACCCGCGCCAACCGGTCGTCCTGCCCAGCGGCGTGTTCGTGGCCGGGGACCACCGCGACACCGCCTCCATCCAGGGGGCGCTGGTGTCCGGCCGCCGCGCCGGGGCCGCGGTGCTTCGACGGTTGACCCGAACGCCGGCGTAGCCCCGCATAGAGTCAGCCCGTGGACTACGTCACCAACGTGATCGACCTGGTCGGCAACACTCCGCTGGTGGCGCTGTCGCGGGTCACCGACGGCGCGCCCGGGCTGGTCCTGGCCAAGGTCGAGTACCTCAACCCGGGTGGTTCGGTCAAGGACCGGATCGCGGTCGCGATGCTCGAGGCGGCCGAGCGGGAGGGGCTGCTCCGGGCCGGTGGCACCATCGTGGAGCCGACGAGCGGGAACACCGGCGTCGGGCTGGCGATGGCGGCCCAGTCGCGCGGGTACGCCTGCGTGTTCGTCTGCCCCGACAAGGTCAGCGAGGACAAGCGGAACGTGCTCGCCGCGTACGGCGCCCGGGTGGTGGTCTGCCCGACCGCGGTCGAGCCCGACCATCCGGACTCCTACTACTCCACCTCCGACCGCCTCGTCCGCGAGATCCCCGGAGCCTGGAAGCCCGACCAGTATTCCAATCCGCAGAACCCGTTGAGCCATTACCGCACCACCGGCCCGGAGATCTGGGCTCAGACCGAGGGTCGGATCACCCACTTCGTGGCCGGGATCGGCACCGGCGGCACCATCAGCGGCGCCGGTCGTTACCTCAAGGAAGTCTCCGGCGGTCGGGTTCAGGTGATCGGGGCCGACCCGACCGGGTCGGTCTACTCCGGCGGCGACGGCCGGCCCTACCTGGTCGAGGGCGTGGGCGAGGACTTCTGGCCCACCACCTACGATCGGCAGATCTGCGACCGGGTGATCGAGGTCTCCGACGCCGACTCCTTCGCCATGACCCGCCGGCTGGCCCGGGAGGAGGCGTTGCTGGTGGGCGGTTCTTGCGGGATGGCGGCGCAGGCGGCGATCCGGCTGGCCGTCGAGCTGGATGATCCGGCCGCGGTAGTGGTGGTGTTGCTGCCCGACTCCGGCCGGGGCTACCTGACCAAGATCTTCAACGACACGTGGCTGGCCCGCTACGGCTTCGCTCCGCGACCCGACGGTCCCGTCCGCGTGGTCGGCGACGTCCTGCGCGAAAAGACCGGCGGCCTCCCGGCGCTGGTGCACACGCACCCGAACGAGACCGTCGCCGAGGCGGTGGCGATCTTGCGCGAGTACGGCGTCTCTCAGATGCCGGTCGTCCGGGCGGAGCCGCCGGTGATGGCGGCCGAGGTGGTCGGCTCGGTCAGCGAGCGGGGCCTGCTCGGGGCCCTGTTCTCCCATCGGGTCGCGCCGGCCGACCGGGTGGAGCGGGCGATGGAGGCCCTGCTGCCCAGCTTGGGCGCGACCGAGCCGGTGGCGCGGGCGGTGGAGCTGCTGAGCGACGACGACGCCCTGTTGGTCCTCGACGACGGCCGGCCCGCCGGGGTGCTGACCCGGCAGGATCTGCTCGGCGACGTCCACTGACGTTGGAGGTGCAGCGACGTTCGACGTTGCCGCGAGCGGTCCCACTCGGGCCTGCGGGCTCGGCGTCTCGGGGTCAACGGGGCCGGCGTCGGCGTCGCCGTCGGTGCCGGGAACGGTGCGGACCTTGCGGCCCACGCAGCAGCGTCTGCAGGGCGTCGTGCCAGTTGCGGGTCCACTCCAGGTCCGACCGCGACGCCAGCGGGACCCAGCGCGCAGCGGCGGTCGTACCACCCTGATCGTGCACCACCGGGTCGGTCGGGTTGCGGCACCGAGCTCGGTAGACCAGCCGGACGGCGTGAAAATCCTCGAGCGGGCCGCGTGGGCTGCGGCCCACCCAGTGTGAACTCTGCACCAGCACCAGCTCACCCAGATCGACGCGTTGGCCGGTCTCCTCGTCCACTTCCCGCCGGACTGCGGCGGTTGGCTCCTCGTCCGGGTCCAGGCCGCCGCCGGGCATGCCCCAGCGGCCGGCGACCGCGGTCAGGTCGGAATACTGGGTGGCCAGCAGCCCGCGGGTCGAGGTGACCACGGCGTACGCGGCCACCCGCTGCCGGACCACGGGTGGCTCACGGCTGGAGGTGACCAGACCCTGGTCGCGTCCGGGGCGCCGGGTTCGGGGGGCGACGTCCTGAGCTGCCCGGGGACGGACCCGAAGCGTCAACCGCAGTTCCCCGTCGGGTCCCAACCGGGCGTCAATCGGGCGCCGGACGACGAATCCGGCGTCCCAGGCCAGCAGGTGCGGGTCGACACCGTGCGGGAGCTCCCGGTCGAAACCCACCTCGCCGTGCCGATCCCGCCCGACCACCCGCATCAGGACCCGACCGGGAGCGGATCGGTGGCGAGAGTCACCGATTCAACCTAGTGCGATTCGGCCGGGGACGAGGCTGGTCCAAGTAACCTGCCCGGTGTGCGGATGAGGGCCGGGGCGAGACTTCGGGAGGTGCGGTGATCACCGTCTTCGCCTACGCGGTGATGCTGCTGTCCGGCGGGTCACTGGCCTGGGGGCTGCTGACGGCGGCCCTGGACCGGCCGGCCGGCAAGGCGCAACTGCTGTTCGCCGGTGCGGTGGAGCTGGCGGTACTGATCCAATCGGCGATCGCGCTGATCGGGCTGGCGACCGGGTTCCGGCCGGTCGAGCTGGCCACCACCATCGGCTACCTGATCGGGATCGTGGTCTTGATCCCGATCGCGTGGCTGTGGGCCAACAGCGAGCGCACCCGCTACTCCGGGGTGGTGCTGGCGGTGGCCGCCGCAGCGGTGATGGCGATGACGTTACGGCTGCTGGTGCTGTGGGTGCCCCGGTGAGCGTGCGGCGCTCTCCCCGCGGGACGGGTGTGGCGACCAACACCGGACCCGGGCGGGCCCTGGTGGCGGTCTACGGACTGTTCGCCCTGGCGGCCAGTTCCCGGGGGGTGGTGCAACTGATCACCAGCTACGCCGAGGCCCCGCTGGCCTACGTCTTGTCGGCGCTGGCCGGGTTGATCTACATCGTCGCCACCCTCACCTTGGCCCGGAGTACCCGGACGTCTCGGCGGGTGGCGTTGGTGGCGGTCAGCGTCGAACTGGTGGGCGTGCTGGGCGTCGGCACCCTGAGCCTGCTCGATCCCGCGGCTTTTCCGCGGGCCACGGTGTGGTCGTTGTACGGGATCGGCTACGGGTTCGTGCCGCTGGTGCTGCCGGTGCTCGGGCTGCTCTGGCTGCGCCGGACCCGGCCGGAGTCGGTCGATCCGAGCCGCTCGCCCTGAATCCGGCCACGACTCACCAGCGGCCGTCGAGGTTCAGCTCCCGCTGTTGGGCTGACTGATGGGCCGAATACTTACCCGCCACCTCGGCCGGGAGGCCCCGATGGAGGTTGATCGCGCGGTGGTAGACCTCGACCGGTCAGGCGTGTCCCGCGGTGGGACCGTCGAGTTCGTTGGGGCCGGTGTCGCCGGAGACGGCGTCGTCCAGGTCGTCGGAGTCGATGGTCACCCCGGCGACCGGGTTGCCGGCCGCGGTGCCCCCGTCGGTCCGTTCCGGGAGTTCCCCCGCCGGCGGGGCCGGGCGCGGAGGCGCTCCGCCGTCGCTGGCCCGGGCGACCCGAGTGCTGGCGTCGGCCGAGGCGGCCTTGGACTCACGGTTGTTGCGGACGTCGATCGGTTCGGCAGCGTGGTCGCTCATGGATAGGACCCTACCCAGCCGCCATCACAGGAACGTCGACAACAACAAGACCATCAGCAACCCGACCACCGAGATGAGCGTCTCCATCACCGACCAGGTCTTCAGCGTCTGCCCCACCGTCAACCCGAAGTACTCCTTGACCAGCCAGAACCCGGCGTCGTTGAGGTGGGAGAAGAACAGCGAGCCGGCACCGACGGCCAGTACGGTCAGGGCCAGGTGGGTCGGCGACAAGCCGGCGGCCAGCGGGGCGATGATTCCGGCCGCGGTCACGGTGGCCACCGTCGCCGAGCCGGTGGCCAGCCGGATCAGCACCGCCACGATCCAGCCCAGGAGCATCGCCGACAGGTTCGCCGCCACCGCGATCTTCGCAATTGCGGTGCCGGTGCCGCCGTCGACCAGCACCTGCTTGAACCCGCCGCCCGCGCCGACGATGAACACCACGCCGACGATCGGCAGCAGACTGGCTCCGACCTTCTCACCCAGTACGGCGGGCGAAAAGCCGACTCGGGTGCCGAAGGTGATCATGGCGAGTAGGACGGCGAAGAGCAGGGCGAAGACCGGGTCACCGACGAAGTCCAGCACCGTCCGCAGACCGTTGCCCTTGGCCAGCCAGATGTCGGAGGCGGCCTTGGCCAGCATCAGCACCAGCGGGGACAACAAGGTGAACAGGGTGACCCCGAACGAGGGGCTGGCGGTCGCGTTCTTGTCCTGCGTCCGTTGCTGGCCGCTATCCGGGTGAGGTGAGTTCGGGCCGTCTGCGTCGTTGGCGTCGGCGCTGGCGGACACGGCGAAGCCCGCGCCGGCGGCCCCGATCGGCACCATCTTCGCGGCTAACTGACCGAACAGCGGACCGGCCACGATGACGCTGGGAATCGCGATCAGCAGACCCAGGGCCAAGGTGATGCCGACGTTGGCTTTGAGGATCCCGATGGCGGCCAACGGCCCGGGGTGCGGCGGGATGAAGCCGTGCAGCACCGACAATCCGGCCAGGGCGGGGATGCCGAGACGCATCGCTGGGCCCTTGGACCGGTGCACGGCCAGCATCACCACCGGGATCAGCAGCACCAGACCGATCTCGAAGAACATCGGGATGCCGATGATGGCGGCTATCAGGGCCATCTTCCACGGCAGCGCCGAGTCGCGGCCCTTCAACAAGGTGTCGACTACCTTGTCGGCGCCGCCGGAATCAGCGAGTAATTTGCCGAGCATGGCGCCCAGGGCGATCAGCACCCCGACGTAGCCCAGGACGCCGCCCACGCCGTCCTCGTAGGAGGTGGTGACCTTGTCCAAGGAGATCCCGGAGGCGATCCCGACGAACAGCGAGCCGATGGTCAGCGCCAAGAAGGCGTGCATCTTCAACCCGACGATCAACGCCACGACGATGCCGATGCCGATGGCCGCGACGATCAGGACTTGGGTGTCGTGGCCGTTCCAGGCTTGGTTCATCAGCGGGTTCCACCATTCTGAGTTAGACCCAGCGCATCGACGACGGTCTGGGCGATCTCCTGCGCCGGGGGCCCGGCGTCGACCCGAATCTCCGGTTCGTCGGGACCCGGTTCCTCCAGATCGGCGAACTGGCTGGCCAGCAGGCTGGCCGGCATGTAGTGACCCTGCCGGGCCGTGAGCCGGTCACCGATCGTCTTTCGAGAGCCGGCGAGGTAGACGAAGACCACTCCGGAGCCGCGCCGGTTGAGCACATCGCGGTAGGAGCGTTTCAGCGCTGAGCAGGTAATCAATCCGTTCTCACCGGCGTCCAGCCGGTGCTCGATCCATTCCGCGATCTCTTCCAACCAGGGCCAGCGGTCGTCGTCGGTCAGCGGATGGCCGGCGGTCATTTTGTCCCGGTTGGCCTGCGGGTGCAGGTCGTCGCCCTCCTCGAAGGGCCAGGCGAGGCGGCCGGCGAGCAGGCCGGCCACGGTGGACTTGCCGCACCCGGACACGCCCATCAAGACCAGGGCCACCGGCTGGGACACGGGACGCGAGACGTCAGCCACGAGCGTCAACCTAAGCGATCCCGCAGCGCTCAGCGAAGCGGGGTGGCGGCGCTTCCTCCGATCTGGTCGGACGGTCAGTCGCGGACACCGGGAGTCCGCAGCCGGAGCCGCTCAACCGGCTGTCCAGTGAGACGCGCAATGAGGTCGAAGTCCTTGTCGAGGTGAAGCACGACCAAGTCATCGGCTTCGGCCACGGCGGCGACAAGAAGATCGGGCACCGACGGTGCCCGGTGGCCTTGCCGGGCGAGAAGACCCTGTACATCAATGGCTCGTTGCTCGATCAAAGGCGTCAGGGTCGCTCTCGGCATCAAAGCGATCGGGGGGTCCTGAACCCGCTCAACCCAGTCCGCCACGGTCCGCGCTGAGTAGCCGACCTCTAGCACCGTCGCCGTGGTGATCTGAACCAGCCCGCGCTCGATGCGGTTCGCCCACTCCTGCGCGTCGGCACTCCTCGACATCCGGGCGAGCGCGGACTTGTCGATCAGCCACGACCGGTCGGTCATGACCACGCGTCACGCATCAGGTCCTCATCGCTCAAGTCGGCGAACTTGGCCAACTGGTGGACCGACAAGCGCCCCGAGCCCCGTGCTGCGTCCTTGGCAATTTGTCGGCGGAGGTACTCACCGCGGGACAGGCCGAGGCGGGCAGCGCGGTCATCGATCCACGCCAACTCCTGGTCGGGCACGTTGCGGATGAGCACATCTGTCATAGCGACCTCCGATAGCAAATGATATCAGCTTCTGCGACAGGCCTAGCCGGTCCGACGGCGGACGTCATGATCCGCAATCGGGAACAACGAGCGACACCGAGCATTGCTCAGCGGCACAGCCGGTCAACCCTCAAGATCAGCGCTGCGCCACGCAGAATCTCAGCCGACGTCGCAGGTGACCCCGGTCGAATGGACAGGGCAGTAGCCCGCCGGGTTCTTGTCCAGGTACTGCTGGTGGTAGTCCTCGGCGTAGTAGAAGTCAGGCGCAGGCTTGATCTCGGTGGTGATCTGCCCGTAGCCGGACCGGCTGAACTCGGTCTGGTACTCCGCCCGCACCCGCTCGGCGGTCTCCAGCTGCTCCGGCGTGGTGGTGTAGACGGCCGAGCGGTACTGGGTGCCGACGTCGTTGCCCTGCCGCATCCCCTGAGTCGGGTCGTGATTCTCGAAGAACACCTTCAGCAGGGCTTCGAGGGTGGTCTGGTCTGGGTCGTAGCAGACCTTGACGATCTCGGTATGACCGGTCCGGGCGCTGCAGACCTCCTCGTAGCTGGGGTTGGCGGTGTAGCCCCCCTGATAGCCGGCTGCGGTGTTGGTGACGCCCGGGGTCTTCCAGTACAGCTTCTCCGCCCCCCAAAAACAGCCCAGGGCGAGGTAGACGACTTCCGAGCCGGCCGGGACCTGCTGCACCGGGATCCCGAAGATCTCGTGGAAGGTGGGGTCGACCAGTACCGACCGGTCCCGGCCGCGCAGGGCCTGCTCCGGCTCGATCAACGTGGACTTGGCGCGAGAAAAGAACACTGACACTGCCTCTCTGCTGGGGTACCGCAATAGCTGGCGACCTTGACACAACGCGGGGCTGACGCGGGTTGTTCCACTCAACCGGTGCGCCGCGCCGGGCTCACGTACCCTCGCCGGATGAACGACTCCCACGGCTTCTCCACCCGCGCCATTCACGCCGGTCAGGCGCCCGATCCGACGACCGGGGCCGTCGTCGCACCGATCTACGCCACCTCCACCTACGCCCAGGACGGCGTCGGCGGGCTGCGGGCGGGCTACGAATACTCCCGCTCGGCCAACCCGACCCGAACGGCCCTGGAGGAGTGCCTGGCCGCCCTCGAGGGCGCTCGGTACGGCTTCGCCTTCGCCAGCGGCCTGGCCGCGGAGGACACTCTGCTGCGGGCGCTGACCGAGCCCGGTGCGCACTGCGTCATCCCGCACGACGCGTACGGGGGCAGTTACCGGCTGTTCGCCCGCGTCCACCAGAGCTGGGGAGTGCGGCACACACCGGTCGACCTGACCGACCTGGCCGCTCTTGACCGGGCCATCGAACCGGGTCGGACGAGACTGGTCTGGGTCGAGACGCCGACCAACCCCCTGCTCGCGGTGGCCGACATCGCGGCTGTGGCGGAACGGGCACACGCGGCCGGGGCGCTGGTCGTGGTGGACAACACCTTCGCCACCCCGTACCTACAGCAGCCGATCGCTGCGGGGGCCGACGTGGTGGTGCACTCGACCACCAAGTACTGCGGCGGTCATTCCGACGTGGTCGGCGGGGCGCTGGTCACCGACGACGACGAACTCGCGTCGCAGCTGCGTTTTCATCAAAACGCCATGGGGGCGGTGGCCGGACCCTTCGACGCCTGGCTGGTGCTGCGCGGGTTGAAGACGCTGGCGGTACGGATGGAGCGACACTGCGACAACGCCGAGGCCGTCGCCGCCTTTCTGCAGGACCGAGCCGAGGTCGCCCAGGTGATCTATCCGGGGCTGGACTCCCATGCCGGGCACGACGTGGCGGCTTCGCAGATGCGTCGCTTCGGCGGCATGGTCAGCTTCCGGGTGGCCGGCGGCGAGGCTCGGGCGGTGCAGATCTGCGGCGGGACCAGTGTGTTCACCCTGGGGGAGTCGCTCGGCGGGGTCGAGTCCCTGATCGAACACCCCGCCCGGATGACCCACGCCTCGGTGACGGGAACCGCGTTGGAGGTGCCGGAGGATCTGGTTCGGCTCAGCGTCGGGATCGAGGACGTGGACGACCTGCTGAACGACCTTGACCGGGCCTTCGGCTGACCCCGGACCGGTCGAGCCTTTGATCTGCAGGGTCCAGGAGCGGCGGGGGCCGGCGCTCTGAGCGGCGCGGGCGACCCGCTCAAACCGTTGGCAGCCGCCAGTCGATAGGCGCAGCTCCTTGGGCCTGGAGAAGCGCGTTGACCCGGCTGAACGGGCGCGAGCCGAAGAAGCCCGATCGGGCCGAGAGCGGGGAGGGATGGGCGCTCTGCACCACCGGGACGTCGCCGAGCAGCGGCGTGAGCCGGCGGGCCTCGGCGCCCCACAGCACCGCCACCAGCGGCCCGCCGCGTTCGGCCAGGGCCGAGACCGCTCGGGCGGTTACGTCCTCCCAGCCACGCTGGCGGTGCGAGCCGGGCCGGCCGGGGGCAACGCTGAGGACCCGGTTCAGCAGCAACACGCCCTGGTCGGCCCACGCGCTGAGGTCGCCGTGCCCGGCGGCCGGAAGATCGAGGTCGGCCGCCAGCTCGGTGTAGACGTTACGCAGCGAGCGGGGGAGGGGGCGGACGGCCGGACCCACCGAGAACGCCAGCCCGACCGCATGCCCGGGTGTGGGATAGGGGTCTTGGCCCACGATCAGGACCGACACCTGCGCCAGCGGTCGGGAGAAGGCACGCAACACCAGCTCCGGCCCGGGCAAGAACGGCCGGCCGGCCGTCTCCTCGGCATCCAGGAACGCGGTGGCGGCGGTCAGCGACGTGCCGGCGGGAGCCAGAGCCGCGGCCCAGTCCGGGGCAAGCCGGCCCGACCAGTCAGCCACGCTCGACTCCCAGCTCGTCCGGCTGGTCGTCGGCGGTCGGCGCCGCCGCGATCTGGTGCCGGGGCATCCGCCAGGAGGCGCCGCTGCCGACCAGCAGCAGGGCAGCGCCGACGCCGAACGCCACCGGGTAGGACACGTGGTCCGACAGCCATCCGGCCACCAGCGGGCCGATGATGGCGCCGGTGTCGGACGACATCGAGAACACCGCCACCGCCGTACCCCCCCGGCCGCCGGCGGCGTCACCCACGGCAGCGGCCGGCGCGGTGCCGAGGAAGGCCGCGGAAACGCCGTACACACATAGGGCCACGATTAACACCCAGATGTTCGGGGCGAAGGGGACGACCATGATCGAGACCGCCGCCGTCACCGTGCCGATCAGCATGGCCGGCCGCCGGCCGACCGTGTCCACGAAGCGCCCGGCCGGTCCGACGGCCACGGTCTGGGTCACCGCGGCGCAGGCGAAGGCGATCCCGGTCCACGACGTCGGGCGACCGAGCACCTCGACGATCAGGACCGGGACGAGGGTCGAACGCACACCGAACGATGTCCAGCCCTGCCCCAGGTTGACCAGGCAGGCGGCTTGGAAGCGCCGGTCGCGAATCACCTGACGCAGCGGCACCAGGGGCAGCTTGTCGCTGACCAGCGCCCGTCCCTCGCCGCTGCGCAGCAACAGCAGCCCCACTGTTCCCGCCACCGCGAGGGTGCCGGCGTAGAAGAAGAACGGCGCGGTCAGGCTGATCGTCGACAGCAGCCCGCCGATCGCGGGGCCGGCCATCCCGCCGAGCAGGAAGCCGGCCTGGAAGAAGCCGGTGGCCCGGCCGCGCAGGGCAGCGTCGACGCTGGTCAGCAGCAAGGTGGTGGCCGAGACGGTGAACATGGCCGAGCCGATGCCGCCGACTCCGCGCAGCACCAGCAGTTGGGCGTAGCTGTGGGCGACGCCGGCCAGTCCGCTGGACACGGCGACGATGAAGATTCCTACCGCCAGCACCAGGCGCTCGTCGAAGGTGTTGATCAAGCGTCCGCAGAACGGACTCATCGCCAGCCGCATCAAGGCGAACGCGGACACCACCGCGCCGACCTCGAAGTTGCCGACCCCGAAGCTCCGGGCGAACACCGGCAGCACCGGGACCACGACGCCGAAGCCGACGGCGACGCAGAACGCGATCAGGCCGAGGACGTACACCTCACGGGGTAAGCCCCGACTCCCTTGCAGCCGCGTCCTCCACGACTCTCGTTCCCGCCCCTCAACCCGCCGCACCGACCTAGTGTGCTCGGCATCCCGGCAGGTTCAGGTATGGCCGGGTTAACTTGGGACGACGGTGTGAGCAAGTCGATGCTCGCACCCATTCAGCGTGCCTACGGCTAGGAGAACCGATGACCCTCATTCGCCAGGCCAAGAAGGCCGTCCGTCAGCGCCGTACGCTGCCCGACCGGGGCTCAGACCGGGTCCAGGTGAGCGAGACCGGCGCCCGCACGTCTGAGAACGGAAGCGGCCCGGCCGAGGTCACGGTGCACGTGGCCGACGACCGTGCCCGTTCCTTCGACGACGCGGTTCCCGACGGCCTGCACGTGGCCGCGGCTTGGGGCTGGCGAGTGATCGTCGTGGCCGGACTCGTGCTCGGCCTGGGTTACGTGGTGGCTTATCTGTCGGAGGTGATGATTCCGATCGCGCTGGCGATCTTGATCACCGCCCTGCTGCTGCCGGTCGCGCACCGGCTGGAGAAGTGGGGGGTGCCCGACGGGCTGGCCACCGCGATCACCGTACTGGGCGGTCTGGCGGTGATCGCCGGTGCGCTCACCCTGATCGGGACCCAGATCGCCTCGCAGGCGGCCGAGCTTTCGGGGAACGTGGTGACCGGATTCAACACCTTGGTGAACTATCTGCAGAACGGGCCGTTGAACCTGAATCCGAGTTGGTTCAACACCGATCAGTGGGCGAGCCGGATCACCGCGTTCCTGACCGACAGCCGCAGCACGATCGCCACCTACGCCGCCGATGTCGGGACCGGGGTCGGCCGGTTTCTCGCGGGCTTTGCCATCACGTTGTTCTCACTGTTCTATTTCCTGCACAGCGGACGCAGTATTTTCACATTCTTGTTGAACTTCTTCCCCCGTCGCTCCCGGGACCGCGTCGACTCCGCCGCCTCCCGCGGCTGGCACTCCCTCTCCTCCTACGTCCGGGCCACCATCCTGGTCGCACTGGTCGACGGGATCGGGGTGCTGATCGTGGCCGAGATTCTCCGGGTCCCGGTGGCCCCGGCGCTAGCCGCCCTGGTCTTCATCGGAGCCTTCGTGCCGATCGTCGGCGCCCTGGTCTCCGGCTTCGTCGCGGTACTGGTCGCTCTGGTCGCCGTCGGCTGGGTGCAGGGCCTGCTGATGCTCGGCGGGGTGATCTTGGTGATGCAGATCGAGGGCCACGTACTGCAGCCGTTCCTGCTGGGGCGGGCGGTGAAACTGCACCCGCTCGCGGTCCTGCTCGCCATCGCCATCGGCATCATCTTGGGAGGCATCGTCGGTGCGTTGTTGGCGGTCCCCATCCTCGCCTTCACCAAGACCTTCGTGCAGAACCTGTCCACCGTGGCCCGGAATCCGTCGACCTCAGAGATGAGGCGTTGAGGGTGGCGAGCCTCCAACCCTGTTGATTCACCGCCGACCTCTTCGAGGCCCTTCGACAAGCTCAGGGGGCGTTACCCCCGGCGCGTTCGCCGACCTCTTCGAGGCCCTTCGACAGGCTCAGGGGGCGTTCGCGTTCGCGGACCTCTTCGAGGCCCTTCGACGAGCTCAGGGGGCGTTACCCCCGGCGCGTTCGCCGACCTCTTCGAGGCCCTTTGACGAGCTCAGGGGCGGTTACCCGGCCGACCTAGAGGGCTGACCCCTTCGCGTAGTCCTTGAACGAGGCGTTCCAGTCGGAGAATCCGTTGCCGGGCTCGATTCCCCGGTTGCTGCCCGTGGTCACCACCGGGTCGCCGATCATGGCGTTGCGGATCAGCCAGGCGGCGTCACTCGTGCTCATCCCCACGCAACCGTGACTGGTGTTGGCTCGACCCAGGTTGCGCGTATTCCACGGCGCGGAGTGCAGGAACTCCCCGGAGTTGGTGATCCTGAGCGCGTAGGCGACGGTCAACCGGTACGACTCCGCTGCTCCGATCATCTCGTTGGTCATCAAGACGTTGTAGTCCTTGGACATGATCAGCTTCGTCCCGCTCCGGGTTCGCCAGCCGGACTTACCGCCGCTGATAGCGATCGTCCGGATCTTCTTCTGGTCCTTGTACACCGACGCGACGTGCGAGCTCAGATCGACCTTGACCACCATGGCGCGACCGACGGTGAACGAGCTGCTGACCGACTTTTGCCCGTAGATCCCACCCCCGGCGTTAACGCTGTTGACGTCGGCCCTGACGCTGACCTTCGTGCCCGGCTTCCAGTAGGACTTGGGGCGCCAGTGCACCTCACGGTCGCCGTACCAGTGCCAGCTGCCGGTCTGCTCGGGGGTCGAAGTGACCTGCAGGTGCCGCTCGATCGAGGCCTTGTTCTTGATCGGGACGTCGAACCGAACCACAGCCGGCATGCCGACTCCGACCGTGGCCCCCTTGGCCGGCGTGATCGTCGAGAACGCCTGCTGGGCGAGAGCCAGCTCTTGGGTGGTGAAGGACGACGTCTCGGTCTTCACCTCGCCGTCCTCGTTTTTTCCGGTCATCTTCACCGTGTAGGTCCCCGACGGCTCGAGCAGCTCCGTGGCCTTCCACTGCTTCTTAGCCTGGTCCAGCTTGCCGGAAATCGTCCCCTTCTTGGTGATCCCCTTCTCAACTGCGGAGTAGGTCACCTTGACCGTCGACATCGTTCCTGCGCTCGCTCGGACGGCGACCTTGGTGTCAACCTTCACCCCGCTCGACCCGTCGGCGACGTTGCTGCTGAACTTTACCGGCGGCGGCGGTTCGGAAGCGGTCGTCGGAGCGGCCGACGAACCCTGACCGGGTTGGCTCGCGTCGTTGCGAGAGGTGGTCTGGCCGGTGGCCCCCGGGTCCCCGCTACAGGCAGCCGTCGTGGTCAGGATCAAGACCGCACACCCAAGACCGGCGGCGGCGAGAAGTCGTCTGGTCGACATGGAACGGTTTGTCTCCTGGCGTGTAGTGGCACCGGTGAACGGCGATCGGGCCCCGCTGCCCAAGAGTGAGTCTGCCACCCGGTACAGCCGTTCCCCAAGCTTTGTGGTATTCACGGTGCGCGTCTGCTCGGTTCTCCGCTGGTGAGCGGTGCTGGGCACGCAGCTGGCGGGCTTCTCGCAGTCGAGGAAGGAGCCGGCGACCGCCCCGCGCCGGCCGGTGAGGTCCACGCCCACGAGCGCTCACCGGCCTCCTGGGGAAGGCGTCGCTACGAGGTTGCCGCCCCGACCAGGTGCTCCTTGGGGGATGGGTTGTTTACAACTCCGACGGGCCCTTCGCGTCCGGCCAGGGGTTTCTCCCGCATGGTCAAGGCGATCACCAAGGCCACCGCCATGAAGGGGACGGCGACCAAGAAGACGTCATCCATCGACCGGGTGAAAGCCTCCAGCACCCAGCCACGGATCGGCTCGGGCAGGGTCCGGATCGCGGTGACGTCGTTGACCGACCGGGATGCCGCACCCAGCTGGCCCTGCGCCTGGGCCGGAACGACCTCGAGCAGATGGTGGCTGAGTCTGGTGTTCAAGATGGCGCCGAACAGGGCTGTCCCGACGGCCCCGCCCATCGAGCGGAAGAACGTCACTGATGCGGTCGCCACCCCCAGGTGTCGACGGTCGACGCTGTTCTGCACGGCGGTCACTACGACCTGCATGGTCAGCCCGAGGCCCGCCCCGAAGGCGAACATCAGCGGGGCGATCCCGGTCCAATAGCCGGTGGTGACCTGCAGCCTGGACAGCGAGAACAGGGCCCCGCCGACGACGATCGCGCCGCTGATCGGCATCCACTTGTAGCGGCCGGTGCGGGACATGATCTGACCACCGCCGATGGAGGTGAAGAAGATGCCGACGACCAGCGGGAGCATGGCCAGCCCCGACTGGGTGGCGCTGTAGCCACGGACCGCTTGCAGGTAGATCGGCAGATAGATCAGGCCGCCGAACATGCCGACGCCCATGATCATGGCGAAGACGATGTTGGACACGAACGTCCAGTGCCGAAACAGCTCCAGCGGGATGATCGGCTCCGAGGCTTTGCTCTCGACCAGGATGAACAGGGCAGCCAGTACCACGACGGCCGCCAGCAGGCCCAGGCCCACCGCCGAGGTCCAACCGCGGTCCGGGCCGGCCCAGCTGAGGTAGAGCACCAGGCTGGTCACCGAGCCGACGATGGTGGCCGCGCCGAGATAGTCCACCGAGGCCTGCCGGCGTACGTGATGCAACTTCAGGGCGAACGAGGTTACGACCAGCGCCATGACCCCGATCGGCAGGTTGATGAAAAAGATCCACTCCCAGCCGAGGTGATCGGTGAACAACCCACCCAGCAGCGGGCCGGCGACCGAGGACACGCCGAACACGGCGCCGAACAAACCCTGGTACTTGCCGCGTTCACGCGGCGGGATGACGTCACCGATGATGGCCAGCGCCAGCGACATCAAGCCACCGCCGCCCAAGCCCTGGACGGCGCGGCCGGCGATCATGATGTCGATCCCGGAGACGGAGAAGAAGTTGGCGATCGGGCTGGCGAACCCGCAGATGATCGAACCGGCGAGGAACACCACGATGGCGGACTGGAACATCGGTCGTCGCCCGACCAGGTCGGAGATCTTGCCCCACAGCGGGGTGGCGGCGGTCGAGGTGAGCAGGTAGGCCGTGACCACCCAGGACAGCTTGTCCAGGCCACCCAGCTCCGAGGTGATCTTGGGCAGAGCTACGCCGACGATGCTCTGATCGAGGGCGGCCAGGAACATCCCGGCCATCAGACCGCCCATCACCACCAGAATCTGGTTGTGGCTGAGATAGTTTGCGGCCGCTGCGGTCGACGGTTCGGTACTGGCACCGGGTACGCCGCCGGCTTCGGCCGCCGTTTCTTCCAGCGTGCCGATGCCTCCTCGGTTCGAGCCTGACGCAGTGCTGCCGCGGCGAGTCGCGGCGACCGCGTGCCGGGGTTGGTCCTCCACCAGCGCGCGCCGGGGTTGGTACTTGGTCATCAAAGCTCCGCAATCATGAGGGTGACAGGTCGGTGGTGAGGTGCTCGAGGCTGCCCACGAAGCGAGCGAGCAAGTGGTTGAACGCGTCGATCTCTTCGTCGGTCCAGCCCTGAAGACTGCTGATCATCAGCTCTCGGCGGCGGTCCATGGCCGCCCGCAGTTGCCGCCGGCCCTCGGCGCTGAGGCCGACGCGCTGGGCCCGACCGTCCTGCGGGTCGGGGGACCGTTCGATCAGGCCGGCGCGTTCCAGCTGGGTTAGATGCCGAGAAACCGTCGAGGTGTCCAGGTGGATACAGGTAGCCAGCTCGGTGATCCGCATCGAGTCCTCAGCCAAGTTCTTCAAGACCCAGAAGGAAGCCGGCTCGAGCGCGTCCCCGGCGGCATGTCGTCGCATCACCCGGCCCACGCTCAGCATGGCGTGCATCACTGAGTCCGCCACCTGCGCGGTAGCCGTTCGCGGCAGCGGAGCACTGCGCTGCTTGGGGCTTTCTTGCATGGCGCAAGCATAGGCATAGATGCGTGCGACACGCAAAGAGTTCGTCCCGTCGCCACCCGCTCTTAATCCGGCCCGGTTCAGGGATAACCCGGATCTAGTAATCCAAACCTTCCAATCTGGCAACTATTGCTTTACATTTTGAGCATGACTCAAGATCCCCTGATGGCCGCCATCCTCGAAGACCTTGCTCACGGACGGATTGACGCCGCAGAAGCGGGCCGCCGGATCGACGCCGCGAACGGTGCTGTCCCGCCACCAGCTGATCCCCGTGCCGATGGGCCGCCCGACCGGGCGGCCGATGACCGAGGGGGTGCGCCAACAGACGACGAGGGGGCCCGAACCGAGGCGATGTCGTCGGCCGACCAGGACTCGGAGGAGAACGAACGAAACGCCTGGGCGGGCGCCACCGACCGGCCGCAGCGTGCCGGTCATCCGATCGAGAGTGTGATACCCACGACGCGGGCACGACCCAAGCCGAGCAGTAGTGGCGTCGAACGCATCAGTGTCCGTGTCGTCGGACGTCGGGTCCGCATCGTCGGCGAGACCTCGGTGGCGACACTGTCGGCGGAGGGCCCGCACGTGCTCCGCCGCAACGGGGCCGTCCTCGAGGTGTCCAGCGACGGCGAGATCGGACCGAGCTTCGACGGTTTCAGCATCCTTCGTGGGGTCCCGCGCAGCTTGGAGGACGTCCGGGCGTTGGGTCTGGGCAAGGAACTCCTGCTCCGGGTCAACCCGTCGATCGCGGTCGACGTGGAGGTGACCGCGGGTAACCTGCACACCGAGCGGGTGCCCAGACTCGGCAAGATCCGGGTGACCGCCGGTGGCGCGAAGCTACTGGACGTGGTCGAGGTGCACGATGTGCTGGTGCAGGCCGGATCGGCCACGATCAAGGGAACGATCACGCAGGGCCGGCACCGGGTTCGGGCCGAGTCGGGGTCGTTGTCGATCACCTTGGGCGATGAGTCCAACGTCACGGTCAAGAGCGAAGCGCAGCTCGGCCGGGTCAGCTGGGCCGGCGGGCACAGCGGCGCGGGTGATGAAGTCGTGATGGGTCACGGCAACGCTCGGCTGGACGTCGAGGTCGTCATGGGTCACGCTCAGGTCCGGGTCGGTTCCGACGCCGCAACGAGCACCGGGCCGGGTGCGGCATGAGTGAGCAGACCCCACCGAAGGCGCCGCACACTCACCGGGCACCGCGCGCCTGTCCGGTGTGCGGCGACTCCTTGGCCGTGACCCGGCTGGGCTGTGAGAGCTGTGGCACTGAGCTCGCAGGGATGTTCGCGCCGTGCGCGTTCTGCGGGCTCGACGACGCCGAGACTGACCTGTTGACGGTGTTCCTCGCCTCGCGCGGGAACCTGCGCGAGGTGGAGAAGCACCTGGGGGTTTCCTATCCGACCGCCCGCGCCCGCTTCGCCGCGCTGTTGAACACACTTGGGCTGGCCGGAACCGACGAGCCGGCCAGCGCACCGAGCCGGGAGCAGATCCTGTCCGAGGTCGCGGCGGGCGCGTTGAGTCCGACCGAGGCCCAGACCCTGCTGGCCGACCTCTGAAGTGCTGCGCACGCAACGCGGCCGTCGGGGTCCGGGTCAACTCCGAAAGGGTTCGACCTTCACGATGGTGACGTTGATCGTGTGCCCGTTGGGTGCCTCGTAGCTCACCGCGTCACCGCCGGAACGGCCCAGGATGGCTGCGCCCAGCGGCGACTGGGGGCTGTAGACGTTGGTGGCGTCGACGCTTTCGTCCAGTCCCAGCAGTTCCCGGGATCCGAGCACGAAGGTGTCGGTGTCGGACTCGTCGCCGTCGAAGGCGATCGTCACCTGCGACCCCGGAGCCACCTCGTCGCCGTTGGCCGGGGCCTCCCCGACCTCCGCTCGGCGCAGCATGTCGGTCAGCTGACGAATCCGTGCCTCCTGCTTGCCCTGCTCTTCCCGGGCCGCGTGGTAGCCCCCGTTCTCCCGGAGGTCACCTTCTTCTCGGGCGGCAGCGATCCGGGCGGTCACGTCGGCGCGGCCGGGACCGGACAACTGGTCCAGCTCGCCCTGGAGCTTGTCGTACGCCTCCTGGGTCAACCAGATGGCCTGCGTGGTGGTTTCGGGCATCGGGACACTGTAGCAACGCCCACCCGCCGCAGGGCCTAGTTTCTGTTCGGCAACGAACTCAGAGTGACGTGCAGCTTTTGACCGACGCCGAGGTCGCCCGGCGCAGGGTCGTCAACTGCACCGGGATGTTGGCCAGCTTCACCGCGCTGGCCGGAACCTCGACGTCCTGCTCGGCCACCGGCTGGAAGTCGGTGGACTGGGCCAACAACCGGCAGCGGGCCGGCACCGACGGATCGCGTCGCTCCACGGTCACGGTGACCGTCATGGCGGTGTCGGACACCACGGTGAAGCCAGCGACCTGGCCGGAGACGCTCGGCCGGGCGTGTACCAGAGCGGTCCAGACCAGCCAGCTCAACGCGATCAGAGTGCCGATTCCCACCAGCAGCATCTTGGCGCGACGACTGACCCGAGGGGCCGGGTAGCGTCGACGAAGCCGTTGCGTCGGATCGTCGTCCCACGCTGCCGAACTCATCTGCTGCTACCTCTTCTGCCTACTCTGCGGGCGTACCGGTGACCCCGGTCCTCAGTCTCGCCGACACGTCCAAGCTGATCGTCCCAGCTGAGTGTGCGGGGGCGAGCGTCCTAGTCTGCGCGCAGGCTGAGACCGGGGTTGGGGCGCGTGGCACGATGACGGCCATGACGCACCCCGCACTGCGGGTCGACGACCAGGGCGATCGGCTTCGGCTGCTGCACGTCCACGCCCACCCCGACGACGAGTCCAGCAAGGGCGCCGCGGCGACGGCGCGTTACGTGGCCGAAGGAGTCGACGTACTGGTCGCAACGTGTACCGGCGGCGAGCGCGGCTCGATCCTCAATCCGGCCATGGACCGGCCCGACGTGCTGGCCAACATCAGCCGGATCCGCCGGCAGGAGATGGATCGGGCTCGCCAGATCCTCGGGGTCGACCAGGTCTGGCTCGGCTTCGTCGACTCGGGCCTGCCCGAAGGTGATCCGCTGCCCCCGCTGCCCCCGGGGAGTTTCGCCACCCTCGACGTCGACGAGGCGGCCGTGCCCCTGGTGCAAGTGCTGCGCCGGTTCCGGCCACACGTGCTCACCACCTACGACGAGAACGGTGGCTACCCGCACCCGGACCACATCATGTGCCACAAGATCAGCGTCGCGGCGTACGAGTACGCGGCCGATCCGCAGTGGCATCCAGAGCTGGGGCCGGAGTGGGCGGTGCCCAAGCTCTACTACTCCTTCACCTTCCACCGGGACCGGATCGAGGCGTTGGACGCGGCCATGCGGGAGCGGGGTCTGGAGTCGCCGTACGCGGACCGGCTGCGGGACTGGAAGCCCGACCCCGAACATCAGGCCCGAGTCACCACCAAGGTGCCCTGCGCGGACTACTTCGGCGTCCGCGACGCCGCCCTGATCGCCCACGCGACGCAGGTCGATCCGGAGGGTGCTTGGTTCTCGGTGCCGTTGGCGATTCACCAGCAGGCGTGGCCGACCGAGGACTTCGAGTTAGCGCGCGCTCGGGTCCCGGCAGCGGTCCCCGAGGACGACCTGTTCGCCGGCCTCGCCCGCCCGGCGGCCGAGGATGAGGCGCGTACGCTGGTCGGGTGAGCCTGAGTGGATACGGTCGGCAATGACGGTGCTCGACCTCGACCCGAATGTGGTCCGACCAGGCTGGACGCCGCTGCTGATCACCTTGGCCTTGGCGGTGATCGTGGTGCTCCTCTACCGGAGCATGCGTCGGCAGTTCCGCCGCATCCAGGTTCTTCCGCCGGACGCGCCCAATGTCGAGCCGCCGAGCTCAGAGCCGTTGGCCACCGAGACCGAGCAGGGCCCGTCGAAACCCGCGGACCGTCCTTCGCGGGCATCGTCTGCCTCGCATCGGCCGGGCGCTCCTTCGTGACCGCTTCAGCGCGAACGCTGTGGACCGGGGGACCGACGGCGCTGCCCTTGGGAGTGGGGGCCTGGGCCTGGGGTGACACCCGATACTGGGGTTACGGCAAGGACTACGACGCCGACGACGTCGAACAGGCCTATCGGGCTTCTCGAGCGGCCGGGCTGACCCTCGTCGACACCGCCGAGGTGTACGGACGTGGCGTGTCGGAACGGCTGGTCGGGCGGCTGAAACGTGCCGACCCCGACGGTGACGCGACGGTCGTAGCCACCAAGTTCGGGGCCTTCCCCTGGCGTGCCGGCCGGCGCGGTCCGCTCCGGGCAGCGCTGGAAAGTTCGCTGGGTCGGTTGCGCGTCGACCAGGTGGCGCTCTACCAGATCCACTTCTCCCTCGGCCCCATCAGCGACCGGGCCTGGCTCGCCGACCTGGCCCAGGCGTACCACGAGGGCCTGATCGGTGCGGTTGGGGTCTCCAACTACGGCCCGGACAAGATGCGGGCCGCACACCGGGTGCTGGCCGACGCGGGGGTTCCGCTGGCGACCAACCAGGTGCAATACAGCCTGTTGGAGCGCAAGCCCGAGACCAGCGGTCTGGTCGACGTATGTCGCGAACTCGACGTGACCATCATCGCCTACAGTCCGTTAGCGCAGGGTCTGCTCAGTGGCAAATACACCGCGGAGCATCCTCCGCCCGGTCTGCGTGGGCTTCGCTTCCGCCGCTCCGCTGAGCGAGTAGCCGTTCTCGTCGACCGGCTCAGCGAGATCGGATCCGGACACGACAAGACGTCCGCACAAGTTGCCCTGGCGTGGCTGGTGGCCAAGGGCACCGTCCCCATTCCCGGAGCGAAGAACGCCGACCAGGCCACCGCGAACGCCGGCGGCGTCGGCTGGGACCTTTCCGCCGACGAGGTCGCTGCCCTGGACCAGACGGGCTGAGTTCACAGCGGAGCGGTTCTGACCTGCGGGCATCGGGTAAGGACGTGGTCTGTGTCGCTGCTTGCGTCTCAGAACGCCAGCGCTACCCCGGGTGCGATCAAAGAAGAGGGAATTGAATCGGCCGCAGGCTTCGATGGCACACTGATGCCTAGAGAGGTGGTGCACCTATGTCGCCGAACGTCGAGCTGAAAATCGACGACGTTGCCGAGCAGGTCCACGCGCGTTTGCTGACCAGTGACCTGCCCCTCATCCCCAAGCGGGTCTTTGTGCACGAGGACACAGATCCTCTCGGCGAGGACGCGTGGCGGCTGGTGCTCGTTCTTCCTGCTCCGGCGGGAGAGACGTGGGATCGCCTTGAGGTGTTCCAAGTGCGGCGAACTGCGGTAGACATTTTCGACGATATCGCGGCCCAGGAGGGTCGAACGCTCCCGGGTTCAACCATCGCGGTCGTGACCACGGACGAAGCCGACAAGGAGGAAACTGCTCCGGAGGACGAACCTGCGGAGGGCGAGGACCCGGGCCGCCCCTGATGACCGGGCCGATCTATGGGTCACGGCTCATCGTCACAGCGGAACGGCTGGCTGGTCTTGGCGCGGGCAGGGGTAGACCGGCGCTCAGTGATCTTCGGCGAGCGACGTCAACGGCCTACTACGCGCTGTTCCACCAGGTGGTTCGGCATGCGGCGTTCGAGTTCTTGCCTGAGGCCAGCGAACCCGAGGCTGCCGAAATCGCCAGGTGGCTGAGCCACAACGGCGTCTTCTCTGCGGCGGGCCTGGTGCTCGGCGCGGCTTCGAATAAAACATCGCAACAGTTTGGGAAGCACGACCGGATAGCGGTAGCTTCCATTCGTTCGGCAGCAGCGGGAGCCGTGCCGCCGGGCGTGGTGACGGTTGTGGACGCTTTCCAGTCCCTGCAATTAGCGCGCGAAGCTGCAGATTACGACGGGAACTACGATCCGGTTTGTGCGGTCACCCTCAATCACGTTCAGGACGCGCAAGGCGCGTTGGCCGCGTCGCGTTTGCTCTGGACTGGACAGAAGTCGCCAGGAGCGCGTAAGCGAGGCATGGACATGACCTATCGCATGTTCCTCAAATTCGCTTTACTGAAGTCCGGCGGCCCGAAGGGACGTGCGTGATGCCGAATCGCCTGACAGACTCGCTCAGTCCCTACCTCCTCCAACACGCCGACAATCCGGTGGCGTGGTGGGAGTGGGGTGCGGACGCCTTCGCCGAGGCCGAGCGGACGCAGCGTCCGATCCTGTTGTCCGTCGGCTACGCCGCCTGCCACTGGTGTCACGTGATGGCCCACGAGTCGTTCGAGGACGAGGCGACCGCGACCCGGATGAACGCCGACTTCGTGGCGATCAAGGTCGACCGGGAAGAACGCCCCGACGTCGACGCGGTCTACATGGCTGCCACCCAGGCGCTGACCGGACAAGGCGGCTGGCCGATGACGGTGTTCCTCACCCCGGACCGGCGTCCGTTCTACGCCGGTACCTACTTCCCGCCCCGCCCGTTACGGGGGATGCCGTCGTTCACCCAGGTGCTGGAAGCGGTCGCCGGAGCCTGGCGGGACCGCCGCTCCGAGGTGGTCGACAGTGCCGGCCACATCGTCACCGAACTGGCCCAGCGGCAGCCGCCGGCCCTACCCGGGGCCGTCGGCGCCGATGAGCTCGACGCGGCTCGGAAGGTGCTCGGTCAAGACTTCGACTCGGCGCGCGGCGGCTTCGGTACCGCCCCGAAATTTCCGCCGTCGATGGTGTTGGAGGCGCTGCTGCGCGACCGGAGCGAACAGGCGCAGACCATGGTGGCCACCACGACCGAGGCGATGGCCCGAGGCGGGATCTACGACCAGCTCGCCGGCGGGTTCGCCCGGTACAGCGTCGACGCCGGCTGGGTGGTGCCGCACTTCGAGAAGATGCTCTACGACAACGCGCTCCTGCTGGGGGTCTATACCCACCGGTGGCGCCGCAGCGGTGACGCGTTGGCCCAGCGGGTGGTCGAAGAGACCGTCGACTGGCTGGTCGCGGAGATGCGGACGCCGCAGGGCGCGTTCGCGGCCAGTCTCGACGCGGACTCCCTGGACGCGTCCGGTCAGCTGCACGAGGGCGCCTTCTACGTCTGGACCCCGGAACACTTGGTCGACGTGCTGGGAGAAGCCGACGGTCGCTGGGCCGCTGAGGTGTTCGGGGTCACCCCGACGGGGACGTTCGAGTCGGGGGCGTCGACTCTGCAGCGACCGCGACCGGGCGAGGAGGGCGACGGGCCCGACACCGACCGGCCGGCGCGTGTACGGCAGCGGCTGCGGGCTGCCCGCGAACAGCGCGCCCGCCCTGGTCGCGACGACAAGGTGGTCGCGGCCTGGAACGGGTGGACGATCGACGCTTTGCTGGTGGCGGGGATGACGTTCGAGCGCCCGGGCTGGGTGGCCGTGGCGCGAGAGGCGATGGAGACGCTGTGGTCGACCCACTGGCATCCACCCGGCCCGTCGGGCCGGCTACGCCGGACCTCGCGCGACGGCACGGCCGGCGACGCGCCGGGGATCTTGGAGGACTACGGCGCGGTGGCGCAGGCCGCCGCCCGGCTGGCCCAGGTCAGCGCCGACCCGGTCTGGTTGGAACGGGCCCGGGCCCTGCTGGAGGTCACCGAACAGCAGTTCGCCGACGGTGCCGGCGGATACTTCGACAGTGCCGCCGACGCCGAGGCGCTCTACACCCGTCCCCGCGACGTCACCGACAACGCCACCCCCTCCGGACTCAGTGCCACCGTGCAGGCGCTCCGGTCGATGGCCGTCCTCACCGGGGAAGCATGGTTCACCGAACGGGCCGACCAGGCCGCCGCCACCGTCGGCGGCCTGATCACCCGGGCCCCACGATTCGCCGGCTGGATGTGGGCCGACGCCGTCTCCACCCAGCGGCCCGAGGCCGCACCGGTGCAGGTAGTCGTGGTCGGTCCCCCCGGACCCGACCGGGACGCGCTGACGGCGACGGCCTGGCGCGAGGCGCCGGCCGGGTCGGTGGTGCTGGCCGCCGAACCCGGCGACCGGCCGGGATTCGCGCTGCTCCGCGGCCGGACCGCACTGGACGGCCAGCCGACAGCGTACGTGTGCCGCGACTTCGTCTGCCGGCTACCGGTGAGCGATCAGGCGGCGCTGGTCGCCCAGCTGCGTTCGGCCTGACGACGCCCGGCGCTCAGCGCCCGGCGTAGGTGATCATCGAAATGGCGATGTAATGGCAGACGAAGCCGGCGATGGTGCAGGCGTGGAAGATCTCGTGGAAGCCGAACCAGGTCGGCCAGGGGTCGGGCCGCTTGCGGCCGTAGACGATCGCGCCACCGGTGTAGCAGAGGCCACCGGCCAAGATCAGCGTTACCACGGCCGGGCCACCGGTGAGGTAAAAGGCGGCCATCCAGCCGACCGCGGCCCAACCCATGACGATGTACAGCGCGGTGTAGAGCCAGCGGGGTGCGCCCAGCCAGAGCAGCCGGAAGGCCAGCCCGCCCAGGGCGGCACTCCAGATCATCACCAGCAGCGCGACCCGGGACCCGCCGTCGAGCAGCAGCAGGGCCAGCGGAGTGTAGGAGGCGGCGATGAAGACGTAGATGTTGGCATGGTCCAGCCGGCGCAGAACGGCGTCACCGCGGCGTTGCCAGGTGAAGCGGTGATAGATCCCGCTGGTGCCGAACAGCAGCACCGAAGCGGCCAAGAAGACCGCGCCGCCGACCTTTCCGGCCGCGGTCGGGGCTAGCGCGATCAGCACTATCCCGGCGGCTAGGGCCAGCGGGGCCATCCCGGCGTGCAGCCACCCTCGTAGTCGAGGCTTGACCTGGGCCACCGCCTCGGCCACCGGCTCCGTGGTCACCATGGGCACGACAACCTCCGGGTCCGATCGGTGAAGCGACGAGGGCCAGCCAGCGGACGCGCGATGAGCCCGGACGCGTCATGAGCTTAGCCTCGCCGGGGTTACGCTGCCCGACGTGGCGCGTGCGGACCGGTGGCGGGAGTACCTGGACCGCTTACACCCTTCCGGCTTGCTCTACGCCACCTACGAGCACCGGCTGATCGCCGAACTCGACCCCGAACGGCTGCCCCGGCATGTAGCGGTGCTGGCCGACGGGAACCGTCGTTGGGCGCGGACCAACGCCCCCGGCCAGCCGCTGAGCGCGGGCTATCAGGCGGGTGCGCACCGGCTACGGGAGTTCGTGGAGTGGTGCGACGAGATCGGCATCCCGACGGTGACGTTGTGGGTGCTCTCCACCGACAACTACTCCCGGACCGACGACGACGAACTGGTCCCGCTGCTGGCGGTGATCGAGGACATGGTCGACGACCTGGCCCGGGCCGGCCGCTGGCACATTCACCCGGTCGGTGCGCTGGATCTGTTGCCGACCGGCACCGCCGAACGCCTTCGTGGCGTCGATCGTCAGACCGCGGAGATCCCCGGGATGATGGTCAACATCGCCGTTTCCTACGGCGGTCGGCACGAACTGCGCGACGCCGTCCGCTCGTTGCTGACCGAGGAGGCCCGGCGGGGTACCTCGATCGAGCAACTCGCGCAGACCCTGGACATCGAGCACATCGCCGAGCACCTTTACACCAAGGGTCAGCCCGATCCCGATCTGATCATCCGGACCTCCGGGGAGCAGCGTCTCAGCGGCTTCTTGATGTGGCAGTCCGCGCACAGCGAGTTCTACTTCTGCGAAGCGTTGTGGCCAGACTTTCGTAAGGTGGACTTCATCCGTGCCCTGCGGGCCTACGGGCAACGGGAGCGACGCTTCGGCCGGTGAGTACGTCCCGGCCCCACCGGACCGTCCCGATTCGACCCGAAGTCATCTCGAGCGGTCAATCGGCGTGGCGGAGGGGGCAGACCGGAACGGGGCCGTAGCGTCGTGGCTGCGGGCCGCGGGGAAGCGGTCCGCCCGGGGAGGCGACCTATGCGGCGTCAACCGACGCGCACCGATCTCGGGCCGCTCGCGGTCCGGAGATCCACCCGGCCCATCACCTGACCGTGGGGCCGGCGCGGTTGACGTGCACGGCCCCCAGAAGGGCACAATCGTGACCGCAGCATCCGACCCCGCAGCATCCGACCCCGCAGCATCCGACACCGCAGCATCCGACACCGCGCCCGGGCCGACGACCTACGTCATCGATACCTCGGTCTTACTGAGCGATCCGCACGCCCTCCGCCGCTTCGCCGAGCACGACGTGGTGCTGCCCCTGGTGGTGGTCACCGAGCTCGAGGCCAAACGTCATCACGCCGAGCTGGGCTTCTTCGCCCGGACCGCACTGCGGACGCTGGACGAGCTGCGGATCCGGCACCACCGACTGGACGCGCCGGTGCCGATCAACGACGTCGGCGGCACCGTGCACGTCGAGCTCAACCACACCGACGCCGCCGCTCTGCCCGAGGGGTTTCGGCTCAGCGACAATGACTCCCGGATCTTGGCTGTCGCTCTCAACTATGCCGCCGAGGGCCGCGACGTCACTCTGGTCAGCAAGGACCTGCCGATGCGGGTCAAAGCGGCCGCGGTAGGGCTGCGGGCGCAGGAGTACCGAGCCGAGCTGGCGGTCAGTTCAGGCTGGACGGGGATGGCCGAGATCGGCGCCACCGGAGCGCAGCTGGACCAGCTCTACGCCACCGGCCGGCTCGACTTGGAGGAGGGGCGTGAGCTGCCGTGCCACACCGGCGTCGTCTTGCTGGGGACCAGCGCAACCGCCTTGGCCCGCGTCGGTCCGGACAAGGACCTGCAGCTGGTCAAGGACCGCGACGTGTTCGGGCTGCACGGTCGATCGGCCGAGCAACGGGTGGCGCTGGATCTGCTGTTGGACCCGAACGTCGGCATCGTCTCCCTCGGCGGCCGGGCCGGCACCGGCAAATCGGCCCTGGCACTTTGCGCCGGCCTCGAGGCCGTGCTCGAACGACGCCAACACGCCAAGGTCGTGGTGTTCCGGCCGCTGTACGCGGTGGGTGGGCAGGAGTTGGGCTATTTGCCGGGGTCGGAGGGGGAGAAGATGGCGCCGTGGGCTCAGGCGGTCTTCGACACTTTGGGTGCGGTGACGTCGCCGGTGGTGATCGAGGAGGTGCTGGAGCGAGGTCTGTTGGAGGTGCTTCCGCTCACCCACATCCGGGGACGGTCGTTGCACGACGCCTTCGTGGTCGTGGACGAGGCGCAGTCGCTAGAGCGCAACGTCCTGCTCACCGTGCTCAGCCGGATCGGCCAGGGCTCCCGGGTGGTGCTGACCCACGATGTGGCGCAGCGGGACAACCTCCGGGTCGGCCGGCACGACGGCGTCTCTGCGGTGGTGGAGAAGCTCAAGGGGCACCCGCTGTTCGCGCACGTGACTTTGCACCGCTCGGAGCGGTCGCCGATCGCGGCTTTGGTGACCGAGATGTTGGAGGACGTCGGGATCTGAACGACGCGGCTTACCACGCCGTGACCTGATCGTGACCATCCGGGCCGGGGAAGACGGCCAAGTTAGCTCGCCGGTCACAAAAACGTGACATCGTTGATGGGTGCGTCGTCTGCTGCAACACGCCCTCGCTGGAGTGGGGGTGAGCGCGCTCGTCGTGGTGGCCGGGATAGCCACCTTCGACGGGCCTGCGGCGGCGGGAGTTGCCGGCGCAGGAACCAACCCGGGGACGGCCTCGAGCGGCGTGGTCCCGAGGACGATGCCGTCAGCCGCCGGTGCGGACGCCGACGACCGGCCGGCCTCGGTCACCGAGGTGTCGCGAACGCCGGCCAACGCTGCCGGAGCAGCCGCTCAGCGGGCGATCCTGCTCAGCGTGCAGGGTCAGGCGGTGGCCAGGCAGGGGATCGTGCTCCAGGCCGACCGGGCTGCGGCCAGGTCACAAGCCGAAGTCGCGGCTCTCCGGGCCAAGGCGAAGGCCGCGCGGACCTCGGAAGCGGCCGCGGTAGCCCGCGCGGAAGCCGCCGCTGCCGCCCGGGTGCACGCGGAAGCCACGACCAGAACAGAGTCCGTGGCCGTGGGGCGGCCGCCTGAGCCAAAGGGGCCGGTGCCTGCACAGCCGGCGACCGGGTCCGGTGATGGCGTGGCCGGCGCCGGCGATCCGCGGGAGATCGCTCGTCGGATGTTGAGTGCGGACTACTCCTACGGGCCGGAGCAGTACGCCTGCTTGAACTTCATCATCATGAGGGAGAGCGGGTGGAGTGTCACCGCGACCAACGCCCGCTCGGGCGCCTACGGCATCCCGCAGGCCCTGCCCGGGTCGAAGATGGCGAGTATTGCCGCGGACTGGCGAACCAACCCGGCCACTCAGATCAGGTGGGCGATCGAGTACATCAAGGACCGGTACGGCAGTCCGTGTCAGGCCAAGCAGTTCAAGGCGGCCAACGGCTGGTACTGAAACCGGGCGGCGGGCGGGCGGCCGAGGTCAGGTCGGGGGTCGGGTCATGGACAGCACGTCCAGGGCGGTGTCGAGTTCGGCTTCGGTGAGCGTGCCGTCCTCGACGTAGCCGCGTTCCAGCACCACCTGGCGGATCGTCGTGTTCTGGGCCAGGGCCTGCTTGGCCACTGCAGCGGCGTTCTCGTAGCCGAGATAGGCGTTCAGCGGGGTGACGATCGATGGGCTGGACTCGGCCAGGAAGCGGCAGTGCTCGACGTTGGCGGTGATTCCGTCGACGCAACGGTCGGCGAAGACGCGGCTGACGCCGGCCAGCAGCCGGATGGACTCCAAGACGTTGCGCGCCATCACCGGCAACATCACGTTCAGTTCGAACGCTCCGGAGGCCCCGGAGAACGTCACGGTCGCATCGTTGCCGATGACTTGGGCACAGACTTGGGTCATTGCCTCGCACAGCACCGGGTTGACCTTGCCGGGCATGATCGAGGACCCCGGCTGCAGGTCGGGGAGGGCGATCTCACCCAGCCCGGCCCGCGGGCCCGAACCCATCCAGCGCACGTCGTTGGCCATCTTGTTCAGGCCCACCGCGATCGTCCGCAACACCGCCGACGCCTCCACCAGCCCGTCTCGGGCGCCTTGGGCCTCGAAGTGGTTGCGGGCCTCGGTGAGCGGCAGGCCGGTCTGCTCGGTGAGGATCTCGATCACCGACGACGCAAAACCGGCAGGGGTGTTGATTCCGGTGCCGACGGCGGTTCCCCCGAGCGGCAGTTCGGCGACCCGCGGCAGGGCGGCCTGGATCCGTTCGATGCCGTACCGCACCTGGGCCGCGTACCCGCCGAACTCTTGACCCAGGGTGACCGGAGTGGCGTCCATCAGGTGGGTCCGGCCGCTCTTGACGACCTCGGTGAATTCGGTCGCCTTGGCCTCCAACGACTCCGCTAGTCGCTCCAGGGCCGGGATCAAGGTGTCGACCAGGCCCCGGGTGGTGGCCACGTGGATGGCGCTGGGGAAGACGTCGTTGCTGGACTGGGAGGCGTTGACGTGATCGTTCGGGTGGACCCGCTCGCCGAGCCGTCGACTGGCCAGCGAGGCGATCACTTCGTTGGCGTTCATGTTGCTGGAGGTGCCCGACCCGGTCTGGAATACGTCGATCGGGAACTCCGCGTCGTGCTCTCCGGCGGCGACCTCCGCCGCGGCCGCGGCGATAGCGTCCGCACGCTCCTCGCTCAGCCGGCCCACGCGGTGGTTGACCCGGGCGGCGGCTCCCTTGATCAGACCGAGGGCGGCGATCAGCGCCGGCTCGATCGGAGTCTGCGAGATCGGGAAGTTTTCGACCGCCCGCTGGGTCTGCGCCTGCCATAGGGCACCTCCCGGCACATAGACCTCGCCCATGGTGTCGTGCTCGATCCGGAAGTCGTCGTCATCCATATCGGTCATTCTGTCCTGTGTCCTTCCCGACTGCTCGGGCCGCCTCTGCCCAGGCGCGCCCTCCTAGACCGCCCTGGTCGGCGGACCCGCGGGTTGGCCGTCTCCGCCACGGCGCACGGTGTAGAGCGCGTAGGTCCAGCGACGGCCGTCCCGTTCGCTGACGTGCCGATGCTCGGCGGCGGAAGGGTCGACCGTGGCCAGGGCGTCGAGCAGCGCCGGACTGGGGGACTGACTCCACACCGCCAGCAGTCCGCCCGCGGCCAGCTGCCGGTGGGCGTCCCGCAGTGCCGGGAGAGCGTAGATCGTGTGATTGGCGGCGTGGATCAAGAAGTCCGGACCGTTGTCGACGTCGAGCAGGATGGCGTCCCAGCGGCCTGCGGGCGGGTCTGCGGATCCGCTCAGCACCGCCGCGACGTCACCGGCCCACAGACGGCAGCGCGGGTCGGCGGCGACCCGGCCGAGGACGGGGGTGAGGTCGGCCCGGGCCCACTCCAGCAGGCACGGCTCGAGCTCAACCACGTCCAGCGTCCCGACCCCCGCATCGAGCAGCTCGGCCGCGGTGTAGCCCAGCCCGAGGCCGCCGACCAGCACCCTTTGCGCGCCGGCGGCCAGCCGGGCCAGGGCCCGTTCGCTAGCGGGTTCGGTGCTGTCCATGGCGAACACGCCGTTGACGATCAGTTCCTCCACCGGCGGCCGGGAGGGCCGGCGACGCAGGACCACCTCACCCCGCCGACCCTGATGGCGAGCCAGGGTCACGGGCGGATCGACACCGGGTTGGGGAGGCTCGCTCACACCGCACAGTGTGGTCACCCGCACGAGCTTGAGCGGCGGAAGGTCCGTCGGTAAGCCACCGGGGAGACCCCCAGCACCCGGGCGAAGTGGTGCCGCAGCATCGCGCCGGTGCCGAACCCGCAGCGCCGAGCGACGACGTCGACGCTATCGTCGCCCTCCTCCAGCAGCCGTCGCGCCAGCAGTAGCCGCTGTCGGATCAGCCAGAGGTACGGCGTGGTTCCGGTCTCGGACCGGAATCGGCGGGCGAAGGTACGGGGGCTCATCGACACTCGTCGGGAGAGCGACTCCACGGTGTGCTCGTCGGCCAGTTCCTGACTCAACTCCTCGAGCAGCGGGGCGAGGGTGTCGGCGGGCCGGGTCCGGATCGGTACGTCGAGGTACTGTGCCTGCCCACCGTCTCGGTGGGGCGGCATCACCATCCGCCGGGCCACCTTGCGGGCGATCTCCTCGCCGTGGTCGGCCCGGATCAGGTGCAGGCACAGATCCAGTCCGGAGGCGGTTCCCGCGGAGGTGAGCACCGGCCCGTCGCAGACGAACAAGACGTGGGGATCGACCCGGGCCCGCGGGAACTCCTGCGCCAGCTCCTCGGCGTAGCGCCAATGGGTGGTGCAGTCGCGGTCGTCGAGCAGCCCCGCTCGTCCGAGCAGGAAGGCACCCGAGCACACGCTCATCACGCTTCTTCCGGCCGCCACGGTCGTCCGCAGCAAGGCGACGACCTCGGGACACTCGAGCGCGTGGTCGGTGAAGGCGGGCACTACCACCAGGTCGGACTCGGCGGCCCGGTCGAGCCGGTGTGGGACGAGCATGGCGTAACCGGCCGCCGTCGGGACCGCCGGTTCGGCGGAGACCACCACCGTGTCGTAGCCGGGGACGCCGTCGTCGGTGCGATCGATGCCGAAGCCCTCCCAAGCCACCCCGAGTTCGAAGGGCTGCACCCCGGGTACGGCGACGATGGCCACCGAGCTGATCGGCCGATGTCGCGGGCCGGTGGATGAGTGCGGACCGGCCACCGCGGAGTCACGACCCACGATGACGTCCACGAACCGTCCCGGTGACACCTGACCTCTGGTCCGACGACGCCTTCGCCGCCGCCGCCGAACCGGCCCGGGCCGGGATTCTGCGGACACGCAGGACCGATGGCAGCTTGTCGACAGACGACGGCCTGAAGTCAGCTGGGTTCATGAATTGAATGATAGTAGAATTACTGCCATGGTTCTGCTGATTCTTCTGGCTTTCACCGTCCTGTGCGTCGGACTCGGGATCGGGGCGGCTTCGGACCTCCGACTCCAGGCGCGGCCGCCGCAGTGGTCGGTCGGCCGGCTGATGGCCCCTCGTTCCTGACCTTCGGCAGGCGCTGACATCAGCGAACCCGGCTCACCACCACGGAGGTGCTTGCCGCACTCTGAGCCTCCCCGGTCACTCTGAGCCCGGAGCAACGGGCTCAAACTGACGGCCGGGGCTCAGAGTCGGACCCTTCAGCGCTCGTACGGATTGAACCAGACCCGGGTGCCTGACCCGGCCGGCGGCGGGTAAGCCTGACGGCATGAGTCTTCCGTCGACCGATTCCCGCGACCGGCTTCCGCTGGCCCTTGTCGTCGGCGGATCCCGCGGCCTGGGTCTGCTGATCGCTGACCAGCTGGGCCAGGCCGGTTACCGGCTCGCCGTCTGTGCGCGGAGTCGCGTCGAGCTGGAGCAGGCCCGTGAGCAGCTGAGCGGGTCGGGCCATGACGTCTCGGTGGAGGTGTGTGACGTCGCCGACGCCACCGCCGTCGCGTCGATGGTGGAGCGGCTGGAGCATGACCTGGGCGGCGTGGAGCTCGTGGTGGCCGTGGCCGGCGTGATCCAGGTTGGTCCGTTGGCGTCGATGACCAGGTCGCACTTCGAAGAAGCCATTGACATCATGCTGTGGGGCCCGATCAACGTGGCCCTCGCGGTGTTGCCCGGCATGCGAAGCCGAGGCCGCGGCCGGATCGGAGTCGTGTCCTCCATCGGCGGCATCATCGCCGTCCCGCACCTGCTGCCCTACAGCACCGCGAAGTTCGGCGCCCTCGGGTTCTCCACCGGGTTGCGCTCCGAGCTCGCCGGCACCGGGATCAGCGTGACCACCGTCGCTCCCGGGCTGATGCGAACCGGATCCCATTTGCGAGCCGAGTTCGTCGGCGAGCAGACCCGTGAACTGGGCTGGTTCAGCGCCGGCGCCACGCTGCCGCTGGTGTCGATGGACGCCGAGCGTGCTGCCGCCAAGATCGTGAACGGGGTGCTGGCCGGCCGTGCGTACGTAGTCCTGACCCCGCTGGCGCAGATCGGAATGCGGTTGAACGGACTGGCGCCGACCGTCACGGCGGCGCTGATGGCCGTCGGTGGGCGGTTGCTGCCTCAAGGCCCGGGGGAGTCGACGTCGACCCTGCAGGGCTACCAGGTCCGCGAGCAGATGCAGACCGGCTCGGGCCGGGTGTTCGACTCCCTGACCGCCCTGGGCCGCCGGGCCGCTGCTCGCTTCAACCAGCGTCCAGGTCCTGGCTGACCCGAGTCCCGCCGGCACCGGGGGTGACCGGATCGGCCCCGGAGCCGGTAGTCGGCCGGAATCCGACTTTGGCCTCGTACGAGAGGATGTCGGCGTGGCACGCGCGAAGAAGCAGCCGACTCCGGGCGACATGGTTCGCTCAATGGTGGTGATCGTCGTTCCGCTGCTCCTCATCACCTTCTTCTTCACCCGCAACATCGGCGACCACCCGGTCACCGAGGTCGACTGGCGTCCAGTGCTCAGCACCGCGCGTAGCGAAGCACCGTATCCGGTGCTGGCCCCGACGAACCTGCCGCCGCAGTGGCGACCGACTCGGGTGAACTGGGTGCGCAAGGATCAGCCCTACCTCAACGGGGCACCCTCGGTCCGCAACCTGTGGAAACTCGACTTCCTCGACCCCGAGAACATGTTCGTCGGCCTCACCCAGGGTGACGTGCAGCCAGCCGACCTGATCCGAACCGAGACCCGCGACGGAGTGCCGGACGGGCAGAGCACGGTCGGCGACCAGACCTGGCAGCGGCGGGTCAGCCCGGACGACCGAACGCGGTCGCTGGTCGCGCAGAGCCCGAAGGTCACCACCATCGTCACCGGTGACCTGCCCTATCAGGCCCTGGAGGCCTACGCAAGCACCCTGAGCAGCTCGCGCTGAGCCCCTGGCCGGCCGCAAGAGTCCGCGTACTCAATGCTCCGGCTCAGCCGTACGGGCGGCCCGGGCGTCCTCGACCCGCTTCCGGGCACCGTCCAGCCAGCGTTGACAGATCCTGGCCAGCTCCTCGCCGCGCTCCCACAGCGCCAACGACTCCTCCAACGCCACCCCGCCGGACTCCAGTCGTTGAACGACTCCGACCAACTCGTCGCGGGCCTGCTCGTAATTGAGCGTCGGCGGGTCTTGGGTGTCGGTGTCGTCGTGGGGATCGTGGGTCGTCATGCCGCTCCTCGCGTTCCGGGCCGGATTTGTCGGACCTGAACGTCGAGCTCGCCGTCGGCGAGGTAGGCGAGCAGGTCGTCGCCGGAGGAGACGTCGCCGACCGAGCTCAGCGCATTCCGTTGGGCGTCCAGCACGATGGCGTAACCCCGGTCGAGCGTCGCCTTCGGCGACATCGCCCGGACCCGCGCGAGCTGGTGGTCCACCGCCAACGCCTCACGTTCCACTAACGCAGTGATCGCCCGCCGGCTGCGCTGCTGCTGAGCGGCCACCTGGTCGGCCTGGAGGCCGAAGGCCGAGGTCGGTTCGACCAGCACCGGCCGCGACGTCAACGACTGGAGGGCGTCGCGCTGCCGAGCCAGCATCGCGTCGATGAGGTGATCTAGCCGGGCCCCGACCTGAGTGATGCGCTCGCGCTCGGTCGCGACGTCGGGGACCACGCGTTTGGCGGCGTCGGTCGGGGTGGAGGCCCGCAGGTCGGCCACCAGGTCGAGAATCGGGTTGTCGCTCTCGTGCCCGATCGCGCTCACCACCGGGGTACGGGTGGCGAAGACGGCGCGGATCAGCCCCTCGTCGGAGAACGGCAGCAGATCTTCCAGCGACCCGCCGCCGCGGGCAATCACGATCACCTCGACCTCGGGCAGGGCGTCCAGGCGGTCTAGCGCGGCCATCACCTGCTCGGCGGCCTGCGGACCCTGAACCAGGGCGTGCCTGGTAAGGATCCGCACGCCGGGCCATCGCCGAGCGGCGTTCTCCACGACATCTCGTTCCGCCGCACTGCCGGCGCCGGTGATCAAGCCGACCGCCCGGGGCAGGAACGGGAGCCGGCGCTTCCGGGCCGCGTCGAACAGCCCCTCTGCCTGCAACAACCGCTTGGTCTGCTCCAGCCGGGCGAGCAGGCGGCCCTCGCCGACTGGAGTGAGGGCGTCGCAAGAGAAGGAGAACCGTCCGCTCGGTTCGTAGTACGAGGGCTTGAGCCGGGCCACCACGGTCGAGCCTTCCCGGAGCGGACCGGCGGCGTCGAAGGTGGTGGGGGAGACCGTCACCGAGACCGACACTTCGGCCAGCTTGTCCCGCAGGGTCAAGAAGATCGTCCGGCCGGACCGGCGGCTGACCTCGATCAGCTGAGCCTCGACCCAGACCGGGCCGAGTCGCTCGATCCAGCCTCGCACCAGGCGAGCGACCAGGCGCAGCGGCTGCGGGCTCTCCGGCGACGACTCCAGGGGCACCCGAGCAGCGTAGCGAGATCGGCTGACATCGTCCCTCGAGCGGGCAGGATTGCGGCCCGACCCCGACCCGAACCCCCTCCTAGACTGAGGTCCATGACGCAGACCAGCGGTGCCGATCCGAGCGCCACTCTCGACCTGCCGCCCGCGCACCAGGCTTCGGCCACTGGAAAGCGGGTGGTTGTGGCCGCGCCGCGCGGCTACTGCGCCGGCGTGGACCGTGCGGTGGTCACGGTGGAGAAGGCGCTGGACAGCTACGGTGCGCCGGTCTACGTCCGCAAGCAAATCGTGCACAACCGGCACGTGGTGGAGAACCTTTCTCAACGCGGTGCAATTTTCGTCGAGGAACTGGACGAGGTGCCCGAGGGGTCGACGGTGGTGTTCTCCGCCCACGGGGTTTCACCGGCGGTCAAGGCGGAGGCCCGGGAACGGTCTTTGAACACGATCGACGCCACCTGCCCGCTGGTGACCAAGGTGCACCACGAGGCCCGCCGCTTCGCCGATGAGGACCGCGAGATCTTGCTGATCGGACACGCGGGCCACGAGGAGGTGGAGGGTACGACCGGGGAGGCGCCGCGCAACATCACGTTGGTCCAGTCTCCGGACGACGTCGACGGGCTTCAGGTCCGCGATCCGAGCCGGCTCGCCTGGTTGAGTCAGACCACCTTGAGCGTCGACGAGACGCTGGCTACCGTCGACCGGCTACGGCAGCGTTTTCCGCTGCTCCAGGATCCACCCAGTGATGACATCTGTTACGCCACGTCGAACCGGCAAGCCGCGATCAAGCAGATCGCGGCTCAATCCGACCTCGTCCTGGTGGTGGGCTCGGCCAACTCCTCCAACTCGGTCCGGCTGGTCGAGGTCGCGCTCGACGCCGGAGCCAGCGCCGCCTACCGGGTGGACAACGCGAGCGAGATCGAATCGGTCTGGCTGGAGGGTGTGTCCAGCGTGGGCGTTACCAGCGGGGCGTCGGTACCCGACGATCTCGTCCAAGGAGTTCTGGACTACCTGAGTGCGCGGGGCTTCCCGGCGGCCCGGGAGGAACGGCTGACCGAGGAATCCCTGGTGTTCGCCTTACCGGCGGAGCTGCGCCGACGGCTCAAGCGCGGCGTTGCCGGCGACTGAGCCACTTCAGTTTCCGCGGTCCAGTCAACGATTCAGCGGAACTGCGTCAGCGCGCAGTGTGCGCTGACCATGACTAGGGGCTCCAAGGATCTGTTCCCGGCCGTGGTCGGGAAACGTTCGGTTGGGGTCGGGTGTGGGCGGTCGTGTGTCGGCCGTGGTCGGGAAACGTTCGGTCGGGGCCGGGTGTGGGCGCTCATTTACCCGCGTTGGTCCAGAAACGTTCGCGAAGAAGTGGGCCAGTCGGTACCAACCCGCGGAATCTTAGGAGGTCTGAGCCCGGCCCGTACTCCTACGCTCCTCGCCGCTTGCGTCCTCGGCCACCAGCTCCAACAGGTCGGGATCGCCGCGAACCAGGGCGGCGGCCTCGGGTGCGGCCGTCGACGCCGGATTCCGGCGGCGGCGCTGAGTCGTCCGCCCGACCAGGGGTTCGACCTGAACGGCGTCCTCGACCAGCTCGGGCGCCTGGATCTGGCGTACGGCATCGTCCACGGCCTTCGGCGCGGCCAGCTCGGCCTCGCTGACCTTCAGGTCGCGGAAGCGCCGGGCTCGGACCAACACGGTCCCCTCCACCGTGGCTACCGTGTCGTTGTAGGCGGTCACTGAGCTGCGCAGGGCCCGGCCGAGCTTGTCGAAGCGGTTGCCCATCAAGCCCAACTTCTCGTGCAGTTCGCGGCCGAGCTTGAACACCTCCGCCGCACTCTCGGCCAGCGCCGCCTGCCGCCACCCGTAGGCCACGGCCCGCAGCAGGCCGATCAGCGTCGTCGGCGTGGCGAGCACCACGTCTCGGGCGGCGGCGTAGTCGTAGAGGTCGGGCAACTGATCCAGGGCGGCGGCGAAGAACGCCTCACTGGGCAGGAACAGCACCACGAACTCCGGCGTCTCGGCCCCCTTCCAGTACTGCTTCCCCGACAGCTGGTCCACGTGGGTCTTCACGTGGCGGCCGTAGCGGGTCAGGGCGGCGGTGCGACTCTGGTCGCTCTCGGCCTCGGCCGCCTCCAAGAACGCCGTCAGCGGCACCTTGGAGTCGACGAAGACGTGCTTGCCCTCGGCCAGATTGACCCGCATGTCAGGCCGCCGCACCGTGTCGTCGGCGGCCATGGTGTGCTGCAGGTCGAAGTCGCAGCGCTCCACCATGCCGGCGATCTCGGCGACGCGCTTGAGCTGGGTCTCGCCCCACGAACCGCGGATCTGAGGTTTCCGTAGTGCGGTGATCAACGCGGCGGTTTCTCGCCGCAGCGTCTCCCCGGTCTGCTGGACGTGTTGAACCTGGGCCCGCAGGTCGACCGCCATCGCGACCCGCTCCTTCTCCACCTCCACCAGCCGGGAACCCAAGGAGTCCAACTGCTGGCGGACCGGGGTCATCAGCTGTTCGGTCGCCTTCAGTCGGCCCTCGGCCGAGGCGTCGGCGCTGCGGCCCTGGCGCTCCAGGGTCTCGGTGGACAACACCTTGAACTGGGCCAGCATCACCTCCCGGTCGCGGCCGATCTCGCTCGCCCGGGCCACCGCCGCGTCGCGCTCGGCCACCGCCTTGGCCACTTCCGCCGAGACCGATGCCGCCTCAGCCTGCGCGGCGGAGGTCTCCGCGCGGGCCTCGGCCACCCCGGCCCGGGCCTGCTGAACGTCGGCTCGCGCCTGGCCGAGCTCGGCCCGCGCCGCCGCCGCCTCAACCCGGGCCCCCGCCGCTTCGGTCCGGGCGTGGGCGGCCGCGGACTGGGCCTCGGCGACGTCGGCCCGGGCCCGGGCGTTTCGGGACTGGGCTTCGGCAACCTCGGCGTCCTGGCGCGCGCGAGTCGTCCACCGACCGGTCAGCATCCCCAGGAGGAGGCCGACCAGCAGTGCCCCGAGCAGGGTGAGCAGCGTGGTCGTGTCCATGTTCTCGATCCTGCCCGGAGGCACTGACAAAGCCTGTGCCGCCACACCGTGGCGAGGCCTTTGACCTGGGCGCAACCACCGCGCCGCGTCGGAGCCGGCTCGCCGTCCGGTCTAGCGTGGTGTTTATGCCCTCCGCCGCCGAGCACCTCGCCGATCTCGCCGCCTTCGTCAGCGCCGCACCCACCTCGTTCCACGCCGCCGCCGAGGGGGGTCGGCGTCTCGCCGCGGCCGGCTTCACCGCCCAAGACGAGACCCAGCCGTGGGATTCCGGACCGGGCGGGCACTATCTGATCCGCGACGGTGCGCTGATCGCCTGGCGGGTTCCCGACGACGCCGGCCCGCTGACCCCGTTCCGAATCGTCGGCTCGCACACCGACTCCCCGACCTTCACCCTCAAACCCCGACCCGACCGGTCGGCCTCCGGCTGGGCCCAGCTCGGGGTGGAGATCTACGGCGGGCCGCTGCTCAACTCCTGGCTGGACCGCGAACTCGGGCTTGCCGGCCGCTTGGTGCTCCGCGACGATCGGGAGGTCCTGATCACCACCGAGGCGATCATGCGGATCCCGCAACTGGCCATCCACCTCGACCGCGGTATCGGCGAGAGCGGGTTGAAACTCGACCGGCAGCAGCACACCACGCCCGTGTGGGGTGTCGGCGAACCCACGGTCAGTATCCTGGACCACGTCGCCGAGCTCGCGGAGTGTGCGGTCGACGACATCGACGGCTACGACCTACTCGCGTTCGATACCGCGGCGCCGGCGGTCTTCGGGGCCCGGCAGGAGTTTTTCGCCTCCGCTCGCCTGGACAACCTCGGCTCGGTGCACGCCAGTGTCGTCGGCCTGATCGCCGCCGAGCAGACCGACGAGATCGCCGTCCTCGCCGCCTTCGACCACGAGGAACTCGGCAGCGCCTCCCGAACCGGCGCTGCGGGCCCCCTGCTGGCCGACGTGTTGGGCCGAATTGCCCGCGGTCTGGGTGCCGGCGAGGACGACCGGTACCGGGCGCGGACCCGTTCGTTCTGTGTCTCCGCCGACGCCGGACACGCCATCCACCCCAACTATCCCGAGCGGCACGACCCGGTCAATCGGCCCCTGCTCAACGGTGGTGTGCTGCTCAAGATCAACGCGAATCAGCGGTACGCCACCGACGCGGCCGGAGCAGCGCGCTGGCGCCGGGCCGCCCGGGCCGCCGGAGTGGCCGTGCAGGAGTTCGTGTCCCACAATGCCGTCCCGTGCGGGTCGACGATCGGCCCGATCACCGCGACCCGGCTGGGAATTCCCACCGTTGACGTCGGGATCCCGCTGCTGTCGATGCACTCGGCCCGAGAGCTGGCCGGCGCACAGGACCCGTTCGACCTTGCTTCGGCCCTGACCGCCTACTGGTCCGGGGCCTAACCCGGCGCGTTGCCCGCGCGTTGCCCCAGCGCCCGGGCTCCTGGGGTGGTCGGTTTCCCACGTTAACGTGGGAAACTGGCACTCCGCCCACCGAATTTCCTAGGCGAAGTGACGGGATCCTGCGGTGCGTGCGGCCCGCTCCCCGGGCGGACCCGATCCTCGCCGGGCCCCTATGCTGGGCCGACGTGGCTCTCACCATCGGCATCGTCGGACTTCCGAACGCGGGCAAATCGACGCTGTTCAATGCACTGACCCGCAACGACGTACTGGCGGCGAACTATCCCTTCGCCACGATCGAGCCGAATGTCGGTGTGGTCGGCGTACCTGACCCCCGACTGCCCGTCCTGGCCGAGCTGTTCTCGTCGGAACGGACAGTGCCGGCCACGGTCAGTTTCGTCGACATCGCCGGCATCGTTCGCGGCGCCAGCCAAGGGGAGGGGATGGGCAACGCGTTCTTGTCCCACATCCGTGAGGCCGACGCGATCTGCCAAGTCACCCGGGTCTTCGCCGACGCCGACGTCACCCACGTCGACGGCGACGTCAATCCCGGCAATGACATCGACACCATCAACACCGAATTGATCCTCGCCGACCTGCAGACCATCGAACGCGCCCTACCGCGACTGGAGAAAGAAGCGCGGATCAATAAGGACAAGCTGCCCACCCTGGCCGCGGTGCAGCAAGCCCAGGAGGTGCTCGACAGCGGCCATACGGTGTTCGGCGCCGGCCTGGATCGTGTCCCGCTGCGTGAGTTGTTCTTGCTCACGGCCAAGCCGTTCCTCTACGTGTTCAACTGCGACTCCGACGAGCTGGCCGACCCCGCCCTGCTGGAGCGGATGCGGGCGTTGGTCGCCCCGGCCGAGGCGATCTTCCTGGACGCCAAGATCGAGTCGGAGCTGGTGGAGATGGAACCCGACGAGGCCCGAGAGTTCCTGGCCGAGATGGGACTCACCGAGCCCGGGCTGGACCACCTGGCCCGGGTGGCGTCCCAGACCCTTGGTCTGCAGACGTACCTGACCGCCGGACCCAAAGAGTCCCGCGCCTGGACCATCCCGCTAGGGGCGACCGCACCGGAGGCGGCCGGGGTAATCCACACCGACTTCCAAAAGGGCTTTATTAAGGCCGAGATCGTCTCCTACGACGACCTGGTCGCGGTCGGCTCGATCCCGAACGCCCGGGCCAAGGGAAAGGTGCGGCTGGAGGGCAAGGACTACGTGATGGCCGACGGGGATGTGGTCGAGTTCCGTCATGGACCTACATCTGGACGGAATAAGTGACCGGCATCGGCGCTCTGCCGGCCGGACCGTCAGGACACGCGCCGGCAGTGCGACCCGCGTATCGAATTCTGGAACGGGCGCACGCTTCGGTTAGCGGGCTCTTCGATGCTGTAGACGTCCTGGACGCAACAAGGCGGCAGGGGAACGTATCGATGAAGGGCCGCAAGTCCAAGGTGGAGATCGACGTCGTCCGATCGGCCATCGTCACCTCATCGGCTGGCCTCGACGCATCGATGAAGCGTCTGGTGAATGACGTAGGTCGAGTCTTGGCAATGCGTCAAGCGACTGGTGCGCGTCGTGAGTTCGAAGAATACCTCAAAAGGGAGATGGCCAAGCCAAGCATTACGACTTCGTTCCGACAGGCCGTTTTGGACATGCAAGTGGCCGATCAACTACTTGCGCGTTACTTAGCCGACCGCACGAAGGCCAGTTTCCAGGGAAGTGAAGATCTGCGGGTCCGTGTGCGTCAGTCGCTCGGCATCTCGAAGGCCGACGTTCCAGATGCGGATCTGAAGGCTCTCGATGACTTCTTCCTGGCGCGCAACAAGGTCGCCCATGACATGGACTTGAAGAATCCGGCTTCCGACTCAGTCGCACGCGAGCATCGCGATTCGTCAAGGGCCGCGGGGCAGTGTGCCGAGGTATTCAAGGTCGCCGCAGGTCTCATCAACGGTGCCGCCGTCGCGTGCAAGAAGGACGGATCCTGACGTGGTGGAGTTCCGTAGCGGAATACCGTTTGGTGCCAAGAAGTGATCTGCCCAGGTTGCAATGCTGAGGTGAATGATGCCGCTCGCTTCTGCGATCAATGCGGCGACTCGCTGAAATCGGCTCCGCCGAGTCAATACATGAGTACGGGGGGCGGCGACATCCATGGAGGTGCGTACCAGGCGGGTGGAGACATCCATGTTGGGGGATCTGCTCCAGAGCCGGTGGCTGAATATGGCACCAAGTGGTCTTGGAGGAGCCCTTTGACGATGGCAGCGCTTACATGGATCTCCGTGGGACTTGGAGCGCTCGGCGTCGTCGCCGGTTGGCAGGGGCTCAAGCCGCTGTTCTCCGCCCTGAGTGGCGGAGGCCTGCCATCCTCAGGGCCGAGCACCATCTGGACCCTTGGTCTGGCAGCGATCCTGTTGTGTCTTGTGGGAGTCCTCTCACTACGTCGCATCACCAAGCATCGGACGCAGCATTTCTTCTCTGCGTCGTGGCTGCCAGCGGTGACAGGATGGGGTGGGCAGGTGGGGTTGGCCAGGCTCGGTGGCCAGTGCCCGATCTGTGATGGCAAATTGAGGTTCTATGACAAGCCGATGCGGTGGGTCGACAACGTGGAGGCTGGAAGGCGAAAGGTTACGCAGAGAGCAATGGCGGCGGAGTGCGTGAAGAACTCGGATCATTGGTGGCCAGTAGACAAGACTGACGGAAACAACGTTAAGACCTGACGCGGTGGAGTTCCGGTTCAACGCGCAGTCACGTTCTAGTTCGCAATTTACCCAGGTCACGCCGCAGACGATTACGGGGACAGTTGCTTCGGTCGACGAAGTGGAGTGACCTGTAGCACGGCTAGTGCTTCGCCTGGACCGACGCTGGATCAGAGGAGGCGGAGATCGTTGACTACCATTGACGCGAGCCACAAGCTTGCTCCCATTCACCGCGGTGAGGTGCTCATGGCGGACTTCATCCAGGGTTTTCGGCATTACGCAAAACGAGCTCGCCGTCTCGACCCGTGTGCCGCCGCGCCGGATCAACGGAGATCGTCCACGGGAATCGTGCGGTCACTGCCAACACGGCGTTGCGTCTCGGTAAGCACTTCGGAAATTCGCCGCAGTTTTGGCTTAACCTGCTGCGCATCACGACCTCGACTTGGCTGAGGATCGCGTGGCCGAGTAGGTCGCTGCGATCACTTCGTTGCAGGTCGCGTGACGGAGGAGCCGCAGAGACTGGCCCAGCATGGCAGAGCCGTAGCCCCACAGATTGTTGCCCATGCCGGACCAGCCCTCCGGCTACGCGCTGCTTGACCTCCTGGTACGTCAATGCCGACGTTGCCTCTCAATATTGTGGAGGATAACCTCAATTATATGAGAACTGAGGCGCCGCTCCTCGCTCCGATCTTTCGGTCGGACGGCCAGGCGCGCCTGCTCTCGACCTTGCTGCTCACCAGCGAGGAACTGAGCGTCACCGAGCTGGCGGAACGCGTCGGTCTGGCCTACCCGACCGTGCACCGCGAGGTCGGGCGCCTCCTGGACGCCGGCATCTTGAGCGAGCGTCAGGCGGGCCGCACGAGACTGATTCGCGCCAACGGCGAGAGTCCGCTGGTAAGCGCTTGCCGATAAATAAACGCTACGTTTGAGGTTCTGTGCGTCATGCTGTGTTAATGGCGGTGAGCGCGGAGGTCGTGGAGACGCTGCGGGCGAAGTTCGACGCGGTGCTTCCGCATCTCGATGAGCGTGGGCAGCGGTTGGTGCTGGCTGGGGAGGCGCGGTCCCTGGGACATGGCGGGGTTGCTGCGGTGGCTCGGGCGAGCGGCGCTTCTCGTTCGCGGATCACGGCCGGGGTTGATGAGTTGGAGTCCGGGCAGCTTCCCTCTCAGCGGGTCCGTCGCCTTGGTGGTGGCCGCAAGCCGCTCTCGCAGACCGACCCGGCGCTGGTCTCGGCGTTGTTGGCGCTGGTGGAGCCGGCCCGCCGCGGGGACCCGGAGTCGTCGTTGTGCTGGACCACGTTGTCGACACGGAAGCTCGCCGCTGAGCTGAGCGCGGCCGGGCACCGGGTCGGCGCGGACACCGTGGCCACCCTGCTGCGCGAGCACGGGTTCAGCCTGCAGGCCAACGCCAAGACGATCGAGGGCAACCAGCACCCCGACCGTGACGCCCAGTTCGCCTACCTGGCCGACCAGGTCGCTCAGCATCATGGTGCCGGGCAGCCCGCGGTCAGTGTGGACACCAAGAAGAAGTTGCGACACGAGGTCGCACGATGCGAGTGAACTCGCGGTTGGAGGGCCGAGTGGTTTCGGTGGCGTAGTTCCGGGCCCGTGCTCAGTGGCCCGTGCCCGCCCTGACATGCGTTGCTGGTAACGGCGGGGTGTGAAGCTCAGGGTTCAAGCCCAAGGACGCCGTTCCATCCGGGCGTTACAGGTGAGGGCAAGATCGGACGGGTGAATTGCGTGAATCTCCGTTGATGTCTCGTTATGCGTGAGCCTCGTTGATGGGTTGATCGAACGGGGTGCAGGGGCTGGCCGCTGGGAAGCGGCAGGCGCCGGTCGGGGATTTTTTGTCGGCCGGGTGAGCACCGCCGCCCTCGGGATACAGGAGGCACCCACCCCGGTCGTATCTCGTATGTGTGGAACGCGGTAATCCCGTCAGGGTCCGGGCGCAGTGGGTCCGGTAAGCCGACCGTGAGGAAGGCCCAAGTCCGTGGCGGGGACAGGATGACCCGAGAAGCGAATGCCGGTGCGCCGAAAGGCGACAGGATACTGCGACACCCCAGGTCGGCCCCTCCGTCGGCCGTCGCGGATAACTGACCGGATACAGGCTGGCGCCTGGACCTGAAAGGGTGCCGACGCGGGTCAGGTGAGCCTGTGGGAGAACTGATGGCGACGACACCGGAACCGAAGGGAAAGTTGGACACCATGACGACACCGACGTCAGCTGCGGCCGCTGCCGGGACTGGGGTGGTGAACGGACCGGAGGACGAATGCTTCGACTGGCGCGCGGTGGATTGGCGGGCGGTCGAGGAGGACGTACGGCGTCTACGGCAGCGGATCTTCACGGCGTCGCGCGCAGGGGACCTGAAGAGGGTCCGTAACCTGCAGAAGTTGATGTTCCGCTCACGCGCCAACACGCTGCTCAGCGTGCGGCGGGTGACCGAACTCAACGCTGGCCGCAAGACGGCGGGCATCGACGGGAAGGTGGTGTTGCTTCCACAGGCCAAGGCTGAACTGGCCGACTGGGCGCAGCACAACGCCGAACCGTGGCATGCCCGTCCGGTCAAGCGGGTGTATATCCCGAAGAACGGCAGCAGCGGAAAGCGGCGCCCACTCGGTATTCCCGTGATCGTTGATCGGGTGCTTCAAGCACGCGTGGTCAACGCGCTGGAACCGGAGTGGGAGGCACGGTTCGAATCGAAGTCCTACGGATTTCGACCGGGCCGTGACTGCCATGATGCGATCGAGTTCAAGAACGGCGGTCGGGAGTGGCGCCCGGCCGGCGGGCCTGAGAAGGTCAAGGTCCACGACTTCCGCGACCCGGAGCTGGGCAAGGCCAACCCCTACGGCATCTACGACCTCGCCGCCGACAACGGCTGGGTCGGTGTAGGCACCGATCACGACACCGCAGCCTTCGCCGTGGAGACCATCCGCCGCTGGTGGCGAACCGTCGGCGTCGCTGCCTACCCCGCCGCCGAAAAGTTGTTGATCACCGCTGACGGCGGCGGGTCCAACGGCTACCGCACCCGGCTGTGGAAGACCGAGCTCGCCGCGCTGGCCGCCCAGACCGGCCTGGCGATCACGGTGTGCCACCTACCCCCAGGCACGTCGAAGTGGAACAAGTGTCCAGGCAGATGGTGTTGTTGACCCATTCCGGCCGCGGCACCGGGGTGTGCCCGTAGACCACCATCGCCTGGCCGCGGTATTCCTGGGCCCAGGGATAGCGCACCGGCAGGCCGTACTCGTCGGTCTCCCCGGTGGTGTCGCCGTACAGGGCGAACGAACGCACCCGGGCCGAGGAACGCCCGTGGTAGGCCTCCGTCAACCCGGCGTGGGCGACCACCAGGCGGCCGGCGTCCAAGACGTAGTGACTGATCAGGCCGTCCATGAAGTCCAGTGCCGCCCGCCGGAAGTCGTCGGTCTCGTCAGCCAGCTGGGCCAGCGACTCGGCCAGCCCGTGCGACACCGTGACCTGACGACCGCGAAGCGCCCGGATCAGCTTGGCTTCGTGGTTGCCGCAGACGGACAGCGCCTGCCCGGCCGCGACCATGCCCATCACCAGCCGCAGCACCCCGGGGACGTCGGGACCGCGGTCGACCAGGTCACCCACGAACACCGCCTGCCGTCCCTGCGGGTGAACCGCGCCGACGGCCCGGCCGGCCTCGTCGAACTGCAGCTGCCAGCCCAGCTCGATCAACAGCGTACGAAGCTCGGCTGCGCAGCCGTGGACGTCGCCGATGACATCGAAGGGCCCGTGAGCGAGTCATTTTCCTGGCGCGAACCTACTCCTACGCCCCCTGAGCTTGTCGAAGGGAGCTTGTCGAAGGGAGCTTGTCGAAGGGCCTGGAAGAGGTCGGCACCTCAACGCCCCCTGAGCTTGTCGAAGGGCGTCGAAGAGGTCGGCACCTCAACGCCCCCTGAGCTTGTCGAAGGGCCTCGAAGAGGTCGGCACCTCGACGCTTGCGACCCCGTACCCTTCGGTGTCCTGGGGTCTGCGCAGATCATCGGGGACACCTCTCACCCGCCCGGGTTTGCGCACCCGCACGCTGACCGCTTCCTCGGCTACCAGCAGTCCCAACGGGCCGCGATGACCGGCGCGGCGAGCGCGCACACGAACCGCCCCGAACTGGTCGCGACCCACGGCTACGACACCAAGTTCGCCATGCACGCGCTCCGGCTGGGAGTTCAGGGCGTCGAACTACTCAGTACCGGACGGATCACCCTGCCCGTGCCGGAACCGGACTTGTCCTACCTCAGGCAGATCCGGCGAGGGGAGCTTCCGCTCGACGAGGTGCTGGCTGAGGTCGACGCCGCGGAGAGCCGGCTGCTGGCTCTGCGTCGGGGTTCGCAGCTTCCCGAGCAACCAGACCGGGCCTGGGTCGACCGGTGGCTGCATCGCACCTGTCGTACTGGGGTCCGTGATCGCGACGCGCCTGAACCGTTCGTTCGGGCCGCCCGGAAGTGGACCTCACCGTCACGCGCCTCCGGATTCGCCGGGTGAGGCGTCCAACGACTCAAGGGGAGGTCCGCCATACACCGAACCCTCAGCGCAACTAATGCAGACATGGTGCATGGATGCGGACGACGGTCGATCTGCACCCTGCGGTTCGCCGTCGAGCCGAGGCGATCGCGGCTGCGCGCGGGCAGTCGCGGTCGGCGACGATCGCGGAGCTGACGATCCGGGGGCTGGGGCAGCTCGACGAACCGGTCCGGATCGAGGTCGACCCGCGATCCGGCTTTCCCGTCCTGAGCTTCGGCCGGCAGATCAACACCGAGGATGTCGCCTCCGCCCTGGACGAGGAGTGAGCACCACCTTCCTGCTCGACGCGAACGTCCTGGTTGCGCTCACCGCCCGCGACCACGTGCACCACGAGCGTGACGGCCTGGGCGGTCGGCGTCGAGGACTTTGCGGTGTGTCCGTCGAGGGGGCGCTGGTGCGTTTCGCCATCCGTCTCGGTGCCAGCGTGTTCGAGGCGCTCGAAAGTCTGCGCCTGATACGCCAAAGAGCGGGCTACGCGTTTTTGCCCGACTGCCTGTCCTACGTCGACGCCGACCTCGATCATGTCCGCGGGCACCGCCAGGTCGCCGACGCGTATCCGACCTCACGCATATCTGACCTCATTGGTCGCGGCTCGGCCTGAAGCGCGCCTAGCCATGCTGGACGAGGGGCTGGTCCAGGCTGGACCACAACTGACCCTGCTGGTTCCGCACCTCTGAGGCGTCGGATTCGGCCCGGACCGAAGCACAGAGCGGTCCCGGTGACGATTTCGCGCGCGCTGCATCGTCACCGGAATAGAGACGTCGCCACCGAGGCGGCGATCAGCCCCAGCGAAAGGACTCACCATGCACTACGCCCTCCTCCTCCACAGCGGCCCGCCCGATCCGACCACGGTCTCCGCCGCCGACATCGAACAAATGCGGCAGGACTTCGGCGTCTACGGCCGCGCCCTCGAAGCGGCCGGAGTGCTGGTCGCCGCCTCGGTCCTGCAGCCGCCCGAGGCGACGACGACGGTGACGCTGCGGACCGGGACGCGCCAGGTCGAAGACGGGCCGTTCGCCGAGACCAAGGAGTCACTCGCCGGCGTCTTCCTGATCGACGTGCCCAACTTCGACGCGGCGCTGGGCTGGGCCGAGCGCTGCCCCGGTGCCCGCTACGGGGTGATCGAGATCCGGGCCGCGGCCACGTCGTGCGTCGGCGGCACGTGGACGGCGTGAACCCGAACGACGCAGCAATGCGGGCGGCGGCCGACGCCGCCCGCACCGGCTACGGTCGCCTGCTGGCCATCCTGGCGTCTCGGACCGCCGACGTCGCTGCCGCTGAGGACTCACTGGCCGGCGCCCTCGAGCAGGCGCTGCGGACCTGGCCCGAACGCGGTGTGCCGGACCACCCCGACGCGTGGCTGCTCACCGTGTCGCGGAACCGGCTCCGCGACCACTGGAAGTCGGCGGCGGTGAACCGGACCGTCCCGCTCGACGATCAGGCGCACGCGCCGGTTCACGTCGACGACCTGGACCCGGACGCGATTCCCGACCACCGGCTGGAGCTGATGCTGGTCTGTGCCCACCCGGCGATCGCGCCGGCGGCCCGGACACCGCTGATGCTGAACACGGTGCTCGGCTTCACCGCCGAGCAGATCGCCCGCAGCTTCGTGGTGCCGACGGCCACGATGGCGACGCGTCTGGTCCGCGCCAAGAACCGGATCAAGGCCAACCGGATCCCGTTCGCCCTCCCCGACCGGCACGCCCTTCCCGAACGGATGAACGCGGTGCTGGAGGCGGTGTACGGGGCGTACGCGATCGAGCACACCCGGACCGGCGGTGAACGACGCCGGACGCCGTCGGAGGGGCTGCAACTCGCCGAGATCCTCGCCGAGGTCGCCCCGGACGATCCTGAAGCCCACGGCCTGGCCGCCCTGGTCGGCCTTTCCGTCGGCCGGCGAGCCAGCCGCGTCGATGACGACGGGAACGTCGTCCCGCTGGCCGAACAGGATCCGCGACAGTGGGACGACGAGATGATCGAGCATGCCCGCCACCACCTGCGGCGGGCACACCGCGTCGGGGTCCTCGGCCGCTTCCAGGTCGAGGCCGCGATCCAGGCCGTGCACTGCGCTCGACGCGAAACCGGAACGACGAACTGGGCAAGCTTGCGCGACCTCCACCAGGTCCTGGCCCGGATCGCCCCCACCCTCGGCAACGCCACGGCACTCGCTGCCGTCACCGGCGAATTGAACGGCCCGGAGGCCGGATTGGCCGTCCTCGCCGGGCTGGGGGAGCGGGCCGACGCCTACCAGCCGGCCTGGGCAACCCGGGCTCATCTGCTCGCCCGGGCGGGTCGGTTACCGGAGGCGGCAGTTGCCTACGACCGGGCCAGCCGGCTCACCGCCGACCCCGGCGAACGGCGCTATCTCCGCGGCCGCGTCGAGGAGCTGTGCTGAATTCGGCGACCGACGACGAACGTATCCGACCGCTTCAAGGCACGATTCTAAGTATCGTCTGATGCTATTGTCTGTGCATGCGGACCACCCTCAATCTCGACGACGAACTCCTGCGGCAGGCCAGCGAACTGACCGGGCAGACCGAGAAGGCCGCGCTCGTGCGACTCGGTCTGCAGGCGCTCGTGCAGCGGGAGAGCGCCCGCCGGCTGGCGCTGCTCGGGGGAAGCGACTCCGGCGCCTCCGCCCCACCCCGTCACCGCCGCCCGGCGTGATCCTGGTCGACACCTCGGTCTGGATCGACCATCTCCGAGCAACCGAGCCGCTGTTGGTCCGCCTGCTCACCGACGTCGCGGTCTGTATGCATCCGATGGTCGTGGGTGAAGTGGCGCTCGGGTCGCTGCGCAACCGGGCTGAGGTGCTGGCGTCGATGGACCGGCTGCCGCCGACGCCGATCGCCACCGCGGGCGAAGTGCGGACCTTGGTCGAGTCGCACGTCCTGTACGGAGCCGGGTTGAGCCTGGTCGATGTTCACCTGCTGGCTGCGCTGCGCTTGAGCATGACCGACAAACTATGGACCCGTGACCGTCGGCTGAGAAGCGCTGCCGAGCGTCTCCGGGTCGCCGCCGACGTCGCCGTCTGACCGCGGTCACGGTTGCGCAACTGGGCAGTGAAGGTCGGCGCAGCCTGACCCGGCGGGCTCAGAAGGTGTCGCGGACCCGGTTCGGCCGGCCGCCGAATGCGGCGTCCCAGTCGGCGTCGTGGTCCGGGTCGCCGCCGGTGAGCAAGCCGAAGACGCGCAGGTCGGCGGCCGTCGCAGCCCCGGCGTACTGCAGGGCCAGGCCCCGCGGGCGCAGCGTACGGTCGTCGTCGGCCGTTCCCCGCCCGGCTTCTAAGTGACCGCCGGACGCCCGGATCCGGTAGCTCCCGTCCAGCCCCGGCAGAGGGTCACCGGCCAGGGTAAACCCGAGTGAACACTGCAACCCCGGCGGGCACCGTTGTCCGGTGACGGCGGCCGCTACGTCGAGCACCTTCAGCATCGACAACTCCTCGCTCGCCACCGTCCAGCTCAGACCGGGCAGCAGCGACCGGAAGGGTTCGGCGCCGGACGCGCGCAGCGAGACGGTGCCGGTCACACTCGCGAAACTGCCGACCGTCCGCAGCAGCGCCCGGTAGGCATCGACGTTCAGGGCCACCAAGTCGGCCACCTCGAGTCCGGGATCGCCGCCGTCACCCGGGCCCCGGATCCAGGCGGCGTAACCCTGGGGCTCCCCGGTCCCGTCCAGTACGAGGCTGACGCCGCTGAACCCGGCGAGAAGCTCCTGATCGGTGGCCGGGAAGGACACACCGCGCCGGGTCAGCGGACCGTTCTGGTCGGCGGCCCAAGCGTCGTACAGTCGGCGGATCGTCTCCGCGTCCGCGAGCCCTGCCCGGCGCAGCGTGACACCGGAGGAGGCCGGGACCGCCGCCAGCGAGGCGCTGGGCACGTGCACCCGGCTGGCGTCGGTCACCGCCTCGAAGCCGAAGCGCCGATAGATCCCCGGCGCGCTGGGAAACAACGTGGCCAGCACCGCACCACGGTCGCGGGCGCGGTCGAGCACCTCGGCCAGCAGCGGGGTCAGTACGCCCTGGCCCCGGTGCTCCGCGGCCACCGTGACGTTGGCGATGCCCGTCGTCGGCAACACCCGACCGCCGAACCACGCGTCGAACTCGCGGTCCACGGCCGTGCCGACCAGACGGTCATCGCCGAAGGCGCCGAACCAGTGTTTTCCGGGCTGGTCGATCGACGCCGGTGTCCCGTCGTCGGTGGCGGGGAAGCCGAACGCCTCCCGGTTCACGGTTCGCGCGGCCTCGGCGTCGGCGGGTTGCAGCCGGTGTACGGTCCAGGTCACGAGATCATCCTGCCCTGAGTCGGCACTACCCTGACCGCTGTGTCAGAGCACCGGGCGGAACTCGGCTACGTCCACCGCCTCGTCTCCGGCCACCGGCTGGTGCTCGGCGGTCTCGATGTGCGTCTGCCGGTCGGCTTGCCACCCACGCCGACCTCGGTGTGCTCTGGCACGCCGTGGTCGGGTCAGGTTCAGGTGAAGACCCGCTTTACTGACGGGTTCGGCCCGGAGGGCAACGGGCTGGCGACCAGTGCCCCCGTTGTGGTGTTACTCCGATCCGGCCGTCCCCGGTCGCTGACCGACCAGCGCTGAAGGTGCCGGGCGCGTCCAGATGCGGCGCGGCGCCACCGTTCCGCCGGCTCCCGTCGTTAGATTCATCGCCGATGCCTTCCCTCGGCGAGCCCTGCCCCGACGCCGGCCGCGCTGGTGAGTAGCAGCGCGACCCTGATCCGGACCGACCGGACTGCTGCCCCGTCGGCGATCCGACGGCCGGCCACGCCGACCCGAACGGGCTCGGGGTTCCGCACCGACATCCAGGGGTTACGAGCGCTGGCGGTCTCGCTGGTGTTGATTTACCACCTGATGCCCGATCGGCTGAGCGGAGGATTCGTCGGAGTCGACGTCTTCTTCGTCATCAGCGGCTTCCTGATCACCTCGCACCTGTACACGCAGCCGCCGTACGGGGTGGCTGACCTGCTTGCTTGCTGGGCGCGCCGGATCCGTCGGCTGCTACCGCCGCGCTGCTGGTTCTCGCCACCTCGGTGATCGCTACCCGGCTGATTGCGCCGGCAACGCAGTGGACGAGTACGGCCCAGCAGATCATCGCCGCCACGCTCTACGCCGAGAACTGGCGGCTTGCCACCACCTCGGTGGACTATCTGGCCGCCCGCCAGGCTTCCTCACCGGTCCAGCACTTCTGGTCGCTGTCGGTGGAGGAACAGTTCTACGTGGGCTGGCCGATCCTCGTCCTGGTCGGGGTAGCCCTCGCTGCCCGGACCGGCTGGTCCCGCCGTGCCACCGTGAGCGCGATGACCGGCGTCGTCGTCGCGTGGTCGTGGACGACGTCGGTCCGCGCTACGGCGGCGGAACCTACCGGCGCGTATTTCTTCACCACCACCCGGGTCTGGGAGTTGGGTGCGGGCGGCCTGCTGGCGCTGTGGACGGTAAAACGTCCGCTCCCGGCGGGCCGGGTTCCGGTCGGCGGTCGAAGCCTGTTGGCCTGGACCGGCCTGGTCCTGGTGGCGACGGCGTGCGCTTACTCCTCGCAAACCCCGTTCCCGGGTTGGCACGCCTTGATGCCCGTGCTGGGCACGGTGCTGGTGATCGCCGCCGCCGACCCCGCTCACCGCAGTTCCCCGCGCCGACTCCTCGCGCTCCCCGGCGTACAGGGCCTCGGTGCCATCTCCTACTCGGTATACCTGTGGCACTGGCCGCTGATCGTGTTCGCCCCGTACGTCCTCGGCCGAGCGCCGAGTGGCCTGGACAAGCTGGGCATTGCCCTGGCCGCTCTCGCCCTCGGCTGGTGCTCCTTCACCTTCGTCGAGAACCGGTTCCGGGCCACCCGACGACCAGACGACCTGGTCTTTCGGACCGCGGTCGTCGGCATGGTCGCGGTCGTCGGCCTGGCTTGTTGTCTGCTGCTGGAGTCGCAGGTCGGAGCCATGGTCGCTCGGCACCGGCTCGACCGCACGGTCCAGGCGCCGAACGCCTGCTTCGGCGCCGCTGCCCTGGTGCCCGGAGCGAGCTGCCCCGACACCACAGCCGGCGCGTTGGTGCCGGCGCCGGCGGTGGCGGCACAGGACAAGACCGACGCGTACGGCCCTGGCTGCTCCGAGCCGCCGCCCTTCGTCGGCCTGCGAAGCTGTGTCTTCGGGGATCTGCACGGCACCGTCTCGGTAGCGCTGGTCGGCAACTCCCACGCCACCCAGTGGCTGCCGGCCCTGGCTCCGCTGGCCGCCGAGCACGGGTGGCGGATCACCACTTTCCTCTCCCTGGAGTGCCCGGTCACCACCACCTCGCTGGAGTGGGGTGCCCGGGTCAAGCAGACCGGCTGCCGCGACTGGGCCGACCGCGTCCTGACCGAGACCACGTCGGGCCAGTTCGACCTGGTGATCACCAGTGAGCGCAACAAGCGTCCCGCGCAGGGGCACAGCTGGTCGGATGGTTACTCGTCATGGCGAAGCGGCTACCGGGCGACGCTCAGACGCTGGAAGCACGCAGGTACCGACGTTCTCGTTCTGCGCGACACACACCGACTCCGGCGAGGACGCTGGATTCGGTTCCCGAGTGCCTCGCCGAGCACCCCGACGACCTGCTCGCCTGCGCCGGCGCACAATCGACCTGGGCGCCGAAGGATCCCCTCGTCCAGGCGGCCAAGGACCTGAGGAGCCCACACGTGCGGACCGCTGATCTGACCGACTACTTCTGCCGGGATGCGACCTGCCCGGCGGCCGTCGGCGGCGTTACGGTCTATCTGGACGCCTCCCACTTGACCATGACCTACGCCCGCACGGTGACGCCCTTCTTGGCGCCGCACGTCGAACGCGCCGTCCAGCGGGCCCGCGGCTGACGGCGAGAGCGCCTTGCCGACCGCCGTCATCGACCGCACGGGCACACTGAAGCAAGGCGATCGGCCACGACGCGGAAAGGAACCGGCGCCATGAGTAGCCAGGACGACGGGGTCGCCCGGCGGAGTAGCACCCGAGACGACGGGGCCGCAAGGCAGAGTCTGACCCGGGACGAGGCGGAGTCCCGGGCCGCCCAGCTCGACGTGCACAGCGTCGAGGTCGAACTCGACCTCACCGATCCGAGCGCAGACACCTTCTTCTCCCGCAGCACTGTCGCCTTCGCGAGCCAAGGCCCGGAGAGCTTCGCCGATTTCGCCGCCTTCACCTGGGGCTCGGCCACGCTGAACGGTGAGCCGTTGCCGGCGTCGACGTGGCGGCGTGGCCGGGTTGTGCTGACCGACCTGGTCGCGGAGAACGTGTTGGTCGTGGAGGGGGAGATGGGCTACTCCAGCGACGGCGAGGGCCTGCACCGGCACGTCGATCCGGCGGACGGCGCGACCTACCTGTACGCCATGTCGTTCCTGGAAGCTGCCCCACGCTGGTTCGGCTGCTTCGACCAACCCGACCTGAAGGCCCGTTACACTCTGCGGGTCGCCGCACCGGCCGACTGGACGGTGCTCGGGAACGGTCCCGCCCGCCGCTTGCCCGACGGTCGCTGGCGGATCGAGGCGCTGCAGCCGCTGTCGACGTACTTCGTCACCTTGGTAGCCGGCCCGTACGCCTCGGTCCAGGGCGAGCACGACGGCATCCCCTTGGGCCTGCACGTGCGCGCTTCGCTGCGCGCGGAACTGGAGCAGCAGGCGCCGGACATGCTGGCGGTGACGGGCGAATGCTTCGACTTCTACCACCGGGTCTTCGGCATTCGTTACCCGTTCGGGGAGTACCACCAGGCCTTCGTCCCCGACTTCAACGCCGGCGCGATGGAGAACCCGGGCTGCGTGACCTTCCGCGACAGCTTCGTCGTCCGCGGTCGGGTGACCCGGCACGACGAGGTCAGTCGGGCCGGCGTGATCGCCCACGAGATGGCGCACCAGTGGTTCGGCGATCTGGTCACCATGCGCTGGTGGGACGACCTGTGGCTGAACGAGTCGTTCGCGGAGTATCTGGCGCACCGCTGCCGCGACACCGCGACCAGGCATCCGATGCCGATCGAGTTCGGCATCCTGCGCAAGGACTGGGGGGCGCTGGCCGACCAGTCGCCGTCGACCCACCCGGTCGCCGGCTCGGCCCTCGACGCCGCGTCGGCCTTGCAGAACTTCGACGGCATCTCCTACGCCAAGGGCGCCGCGGTGCTCAAGCAGCTTGCCGCTCACCTTGGCGACGAGGTCTTCCTGACCGGGCTGCGTGACTACGTCGACCGCTTCTCCTACGGCAACGCCACCTTCTCCGACCTGATCGCTGCTTGGGGTCGCGCCGGAGCGGTGGGCTTGCCGGACTGGGCTCACGCTTGGCTGCGGACCACCGGCATGGACACCCTCGACGTCGCCTCCGCCGAGGTCGGCGTACGGGTCGTGGCCTCGGCGCCCGCCGGAACCCCGGTCCGGCCGCACACCGTACGCCCTGGGGCCGTCACCGCTGACGGCACCTTGACGCTGCTGGACGAGATCGCGGTGAATCAGCAGCCGTCTCCCGTGCTGTCGCTGCCCTCCGAGACTGTGCTCGTGGTGCCCGACGCTCGCGACGAGACCTGGGCCAAGATCCGTTTCGGCCCCGACGGCTGGCCGGCGGTCGCTGCGGTGCTGCCCCGCTTGGGTGACGAGTCCGCCGCGGTCGTGGTCTTCAACGCGATCCGGGACGCCGTCCGCAACGCCGAGTTGGACCCGGCGGTTGCGCTGGAGTTGTTCGAGGGCGCCATCCCTGCTCAGAGCGACGAGCTGATCTGCCACTCGGTGCTCGGTTTCGCCCTGCAGCAGTTGGCCGGCAGCTATGCGTCCCGAGCTCAACGCCCGGAGCGGCTCGCCCGCGTCCGACGCCTGGTCGAGGAGGTGCTGTCGCGCAGCGAACCGGGTTCGGACCGGCAGCTGGTCGCATTCCGCCTCGCGATCCGGACGGCGGAGGACCTGGAACGGCTGAGTCGCTGGTATGCCGGCACCGACCTGCCCCACGGTGTCGAGCTGGACCCGGAACTGGCCTGGGCGGTGGTCGAACGGCGGTGCGCTTTGAACGGTGACCTGACCCTGCTGGCCGACGCTCGACAGCGTGACCTATCGGCCTCGGGCCGGGTGCACGCAGCGCGGGCCCAGGCACTGCTACCCGACCCCGACGCCAAAGCCGCGGCGTGGACGCTGTTGATGGAGCCCTCGACGGCCGCCGCGTACGAGGTCTACGCCACGGCCGAGGGCTTCTGGGACGCCGGCCGGGGTGAATTGACCGATGCCTACGTGCCGCGGTACTTCAGCGAGATCGGTGACACGGTCCGGTTCCGAGAGGGTTGGGCCCTGAGCGAGGTGGCGGCCGAAGCCTTCCCCCGGTTTGCCGCCGACGCCTCCAGCATGGACTTGGCCGAAGCAGCCCTGGACGGGGAGCTGGCCCCACCGGTCCGCCGTGCCGTGGTCGACGGCGCCGATCGCCTACGCCGCGCCGTCGCCTCCCTAGACCGCTACGCCCCCTGAGCCCCGCCCTACGCCCCCTGAGCTTGTCGGTGAGCTTGTCGGTACGCCCCCTGAGCTTGTCGGTACGCCCCCTGAGCTTGTCGGTACGCCCCCTGAGCTTGTCGGTACGCCCCCTGAGCTTGTCGAAGGGCCTCGAAGAGGTCGGCGGCATTTTGGCAGCACAGAAGCTCTGGCAACACTGAGAAGTGCCAACCTCTTCGAGGCCCTTCGACAAGCTCAGGGGGCGTTGGGTTTCTGGCGAGGACGCTGCCGAACTTCGGTGCTGTGCCGACTTCTTCGAGGCCCTTCGACAAGCTCAGGGGGCGTTGACTTTTGGCGAGGACGCTGCCGAACTTCGGTGCCGTGCCGACTTCTTCGAGGCCCTTCGACAAGCTCAGGGGGCGTTTATTAGGGTGGGTCAGAGTCGGCGGCGGTGGTCAAGACTTTGCGGAGGATGGCGTTCATCTCGTCGAACTCGGCGGGGCCGCAGATCAGTGGTGGAGCGACCTGGATCACCGGGTCGCCGCGGTCGTCGGTGCGGCAGTAGAGACCGTGCTCCCACAGGGCGCCGGCCACGTACCCCTTTAGCAGTGCGGTCCCCTCGGCGGCGGTGAAGCGTTCCCGGGTTGCCTGGTCGCGAACCAGTTCCAAGGCCCAGAAGTAGCCGTCGCCGCGGACGTCGCCCACGATCGGGATGTCCCGGAGCTCCTCCAGACCGCGACGCAGGGTGTTCTCCTGGGCCAGCACGTTGCCGAGCAGGTCCTCGCGCTCGAACAGGTCGAGGTTGGCCAGGGCGACCGCACAGGAGACCGGGTGGCCGCCGAAGGTGTAGCCGTGGGCAAACATCACGTCCTCGCGTCCGAACGGCTCATACACCCGTTCGGAGACGATGGTCGCTCCGAGCGGGGAGTAGCCCGACGTCAAGCCCTTGGCACTGGTGATGATGTCGGGGACGTAGCCGAACTTGTCCGCCCCGAACATCGTTCCCAACCGACCGTAGGCACAGATGACCTCGTCAGAAACCAGCAGCACATCGTGCCGGTCGCAGATCTCGCGCACCCGGTCGAAGTAGCCCGGCGGGGGCGGCAGGCAGCCGCCGGCGTTCTGCACCGGTTCGACGAAGACGGCGGCAACAGTGTCCGGGCCCTCGGCCAGGATCGCCTCCTCGATCCGATCCGCGGCGTACAGCCCGAACTGCTTCTCGTCGGCCGCGTAGGGCTCCGGTGCCCGGTAGAAGTTAGTGTTCGGGACCCGGATACTGCCCGGAACCAAGGGCTCAAATGCGGTCTTGAACGCCGGCACACCAGTGATCGAGAGGGCCCCCTGCGTCGTGCCGTGGTACGCGGTGGCCCGGGAGATCACCTTATGCTTGGTCGGCTTCCCGACCAGCTTGAAGTACTGCTTGGCGATCTTCCACGCCGTCTCCACCGCCTCACTGCCACCGGAGGAGAAGAACACTCGGTTGAGATCGCCCGGGGCCAGGCGGGCCAGTCGGTCGGCGAGTTCCAGCGCGGCCGGGTGCGCGTGCCCCCAGACCGGGAAGAAGGCCAGCTTGCAGGCCTGATCGGCAGCGGCGTCGGCGAGTTCACTCCGGCCGTGACCGGCCTGGACCACGAACAGCCCCGACAGCATGTCCAGATAGCGCTTGCCCGAGGTGTCGAAGACGTACGCCCCCTCACCGCGCTCGACGGTAGGCACTGGCCGGTCGGCGAACGCCGCCATTTTGGTGAAGTGCAGCCACAGGTGCTGAGCGCGGTCCTCGCCGGCCCCTGGTGAAGGGGCGCGATCAGCCGCTGGTGGGCTCTTCACAGTCGTCATCCTCTGCTCCCACAGGTCTCGGTCCGGATTGGTGGTCTTGCTCAGATCATCTCTCGTCGGCGTCCGACGGTGTACCGCGGGGGCCGCCGCGCCGACACGGAGTGCACCCGAGCAGGTCACAATCATGTTGCGGCTGGGCGCGAGATGTGCTGACGGGCTTGTGCTCAGCGCCGGTCTGGCTTAGACATAGGTCAGTCATGCGAGGGGGAGCGTCAGCGTGCTCTCGCGTCAATGGCATGAACAGACGCAAAATCTCTCAAGGAGGACGTACATGCGAGGAAGAACTCGCTTGCTGACCGGGGCTGCGGTGACCTCGCTGGCCCTGGTCGCAACCGCTTGCGGCGGAGGTGGTGGAGACACCGGCTCCGCGCCGGGCGCCAGCCAGGGGGTGGAGGGTGGCACCATCACCTGGAACGGCTGCACCCCGCAGAAGGCCCTGTTGCCCGGCTCGACCAGTGAGACCTGCGGCGGCAACGTGCTCGACGCCACCGAGGCCAAGCTGGTGCGCTACAACGTCGACACCGCGGCGCCCGAGAACGACATCGCGCAGAGCATCGAGACCAGCGACAACCAGAACTTCACGGTCAAGCTCAAGCCGGACTACAAGTTCTCCGACGGGACCACGGTGAAGGCGAGCAACTTCGTCGACGCCTGGAACTACACCGCCTACTGCAAGAGCGGTCAGGACAACAACTACTTCTTTGTCCCCTTCGCCGGGTACAAGGACCTCAACACCCCCGAGTGCAAGGCGACACCCAAGTCCAAGAAGCTCTCCGGACTCAAGGTCGTCGACGACACCACCTTCACCATCAAGACTTCGGAGAAGGTGTCGAACCTGCCGATCCGGCTGGGCTACACCGCCTTCGCTCCGCTCCCGGACTCCTTCTTTGCTGACGGCGGGGCCGATACCCAGGGCAAGGTCCCGGTCGGGGCCGGCCCGTTCATGGTGACCGAGAACACCGCGAGCAACATCACCATGAAGAAGAATCCGAACTACTCCGGACAGTACAAGCCGCACGTGGATCAGGTCGACTACCGGATCTACAGCGACACCAACGCGGCCTACAACGATCTGTTGGGCAACAACCTGGACGTCCTGGACACAATTCCCGCCGACCGGCTGGTGGGGGACATCTACAAGACCGAACTGCCTGATCGATCCGGTAACAAGGCGGTCGGTGGAAACACCTGGGTCGGCTTTTCCAACTCAGACGACCAGATCAAGAACAATCCGGAGCTCCGCGTGGCCATCTCCAAGGCGATCGACCGGGACTTGATCATCAAGCAGATTTTCAACAACTCGGTGGAGAAGGCCGACGGCTGGGTGCCGCCGAGCATCAACGGCTACACCCCGAACGCCTGTGGTGACAAGTGCGTCTTCGACGCTGCAGCCGCGAAGCAGATGTTCCAGGCCGCCGGTGGTTACAAGGGCACGCTGACCATGACCTACAACGCCAACGCCGCGATCAACAAGGCGTGGGCCGAGGCCGTGGCCAACTCGGTCAAGAACACCCTCGGGATCGACGTGGTCGCCCGTGGCGTGCCGGAGTTCTCCACCTTTTGACCCAGCTCGATAACAACGAGATCAAGGGCATCTTCCGCCAGGCCTGGCAGATGGACTACCCGTCCATCGAAAACTTCCTGGCCCCGATCTACGGTAAGGGGGCGGACTCCAACTACGTCCGCTACGACAACGACAAGTTCAATACCGAACTGCAGCAGGCTGCGGCCGCTCCCGACGAGGATCAGGCCAACAAGCTTTACCAGCAGGCCGAGGCCACGCTGGCGGGCGACTTCCCGACCGCTCCGCTGTGGAACCGATCGGTGCAGTACGGCTGGTCGACCAACGTGACCGGCGTCAAGTTGTCCGCGTTCGGCGTGCTCGACTTGACCTCGATCCAGCGCAAGAGCTGACTCGAAGGGTATCGGGGGCGAAGCCGCGTGCTTCGCCCCCGACTACCCCGCTGCCGGGTCGGGGCGTCCGCCCCGCCGCCCGCAACGAACGCTGCTAGGTTGAGCAAATCCTGAACACGCGAAGCTGGTGAGGGAGGAGTAACGGTGGGCAGGTACGTCGTCCGCAGGTTGCTACAGATGATTCCGGTGGTCATTGGAACCACCTTCTTGATCTTCGCGATGGTCTTCGCGAGCGGAGACCCGACGAAGGGCCGCTGCGGGGAGCGACCGTGCTCGGCGGCGTACGTCGCGAAGTTCACCCAGGAATACAACCTGGACAAGCCGCTACTGATTCAGTACGCGCTCTACATGGGTAAGGTGCTCCGCGGAGACCTGGGGACCAACTTCTTCAACAACGAAGTATCTCAAGAACTCCTGAGTCGCTATCCCACCACCGTGAAGCTCACGGTGATCGCCATCATCTTCGAGCTCGTCATCGGTGTCGCCGCCGGCGTTTTGGCCGGGGTCCGCAAGGGTGGTTTCCTTGACAACTTGATTCTGGTCAGCACGTTGGTGATCATCTCGATCCCCGTGTTCGTCATCGGTTCGTTGGCTCAGCTGACGTTCGGGGTCAAGCTCGGCATCTTCCCGATCACCTCGACGGCAGGAACTCTTGATCAGCTGATCTTGCCTGGCCTCGTGTTGGGTTCGCTCTCCTTGGCCTACGTGACCCGACTGACCAGGACCAACCTGGCCGAAAACCTTCGGGCCGACTATGTCCGAACGGCGAAGGCCAAGGGGCTCACGCCGATGCGGACGGTCAGCGTGCACACCCTGCGCAACTCGCTGATTCCAGTCATCACCTACGTCGGGGTCGACATCGGCGCCCTAATGGGGGGTGCAATCGTGACCGAACGAATCTTCAACATCAACGGGATCGGGAACTTCATCTTCCGAAGCATCACCCAGCGCGACGGGGTTTCGGTGGTCGGCGCGGTGGTGGTTTTGGTGCTCGTCTTCTTACTGGCCAACCTCGTCGTCGACCTCCTCTACGGCGTCCTGGACCCAAGGATCAGCAATGACTGACCAGATCGACGCCAGCCCCGACGTCTCCCTCGGCGAGACCGAAGAACGCGATCGCCAAGAGCTCGACCAGGGCCGTGACCTCGACGCGACTCAGGCGACCGTCACCGGGCGATCGGTATGGGCTAATATTTGGGGCGAGCTTCGCCGCAACCCGCTGTTCTGGATCGCTTCGGCTCTCATTCTGCTGTTCACGGTGATGGCAATCGCGCCAGGAATTTTCGGGGCCGGGGAGCCCGGCGTCGCCGACCTGCGGCGTAGCCTCGAGAAGCCCTCGTTGACGTCCGGGAGCCCATTCGGACGTGACCTCCAAGGCTACGACATCTACACCCGCACCATCTACGGGGCCCGAGCCTCGATTTTGGTCGGCGTCATCGCCACCTTGTTCACCACGGTGTTGGGCGGCGTCATGGGTCTGATCGCCGGCTACGTCGGCGGTTGGGTCGACGCCGTCCTCAACCGGGTCGGCGAAATCTTCTTCGGTATCCCGTTGCTGTTGGGGGGCATCTTGTTCCTCTACACGTTCCCGAACCGCGCCGACACCACGTTCATCGTGCAGGTCCTCAAGGTTGTTTTGGTGCTTGGGGTGCTCGGGTGGCCCAACATCGCCCGGCTGATGCGATCGAGCGTGCTGCAGGTCAAGCCCAATGACTACGTGCAAGCGGCTCGGGCGGTGGGGGCCAGTCCGCTGCGGATCATTTTCTCCCACATCATGCCTAATTCCTTGGCCCCGGTGATCGTGGTCGCCACCATCAACCTCGGCGTCTACATCGCGGCCGAGGCCACGCTGTCCTTCCTCGGTATCGGATTGCAGAGCCCGGTGATCTCGTGGGGGATCGCGATCAGTGACGCCTCCGGGATCGGGTTGATCACCGTCGCACCGCACATGCTTTTGTTCCCCAGCCTGTTCTTGTCGCTGACCGTGTTGGCCTTCATCATGCTCGGCGATGCCGCGCGGGATGCGCTCGACCCGAAGCTTCGCTGAGCCGAGAAAGAAAGAGAGGTCCCGATGGCGCACGCCGCGGTGATGGAGCCCACGGAGCCCGGGTCGAAGAGGCAGGACGGGCGGACCAACTGGGTGCCGGTCGACGGCCAGCTGCTTGACGTCGACGATCTGCAGGTGGAGTTCCGGACCCGCGAGGGGGTGGCCAAGGCCATCAACGGGGTGTCGTTCGACCTGCGGGAGAGCGAGACGGTCGCCATCTTGGGCGAGTCGGGCTCGGGCAAGTCGGTCACCGCGCAGGCCATCATGGGCATTTTGGACAGCCCGCCCGGTTTCGTTACCGGCGGTGAAATCCGTTACTGCGGGAAAAACATTCTTGCCCTGCCCGAGGCCCGGCGCCGCGAGATCCGCGGTCCGGAGATTTCGATGGTTTTCCAGGACGCGTTGAGTTCGCTCAATCCGGTGTTCCAGGTGGGCTGGCAGATCGGGGAGATGTTCCGCAAGCACCGCGGGATGAACCGGTCCGATGCCCAGGCGCAGGCCGTGCGGTTGATGGAACGGGTGCAGATCCCGGGAGCAAAGCAGCGGGTTAAGGCCTATCCGCACCAGTTCTCCGGCGGGATGCGGCAGCGGATCATGATTGCCATGGCGATCGCGTTGGACCCGGCGGTCCTGATCGCCGACGAGCCGACCACCGCCCTGGACGTCACCGTGCAGTCCCAGATCATGCAACTCCTCAAGGAGCTGCAGGAGGAGCGCAAGATGGGGCTGATCCTGATCACCCACGACCTCGGGGTTGTCGCCGACGTGGCCGACCGGATCGCGGTCATGTACGCCGGACGGATCGTGGAGCAGGCCGATGTCTTCGACCTCTACCGCAACCCGGCTCACCCCTACACCCAGGGGCTGATCGAGTCCATCCCGCGGCTGGACCAGAAGGGCCAGCAGCTCAGCGCTATCGGCGGGCTGCCGCCGAACCTGATGGCGATCCCCGAGGGTTGCTCGTTCAATCCGCGGTGCCGCTACGCCGAGGACGTCTGTCGGCACGATCCGGAACCGCCGCTGCGAGAGGTCGAGCACCGACGGCTGAGTGCGTGCCACTTCGCCGAGAAACTGCTGGAACGAGAGGCGGCGAATCAAGGATGAGCGACGAGGTCATTCTCCGGGCCGAGAATCTGGTCAAGCATTACCCGATCAAGGCGGGGATCTTCCGGACAACGGTCGGGTCGGTGAAGGCGGTCGACGGGGTCACCTTCGATCTGCACAAGGGTGAGACCCTCGGCATCGTCGGCGAGTCCGGCTGCGGGAAGTCCTCGCTCGGTCGGACGCTGATGCGGCTAGAAGAGCCCACCAGCGGCAAAGTGATCTTCGACGGCATCGACATGTACGCCCAGCGCGGCAAAGCGATGCGCCGGCTGCGGCGCGACATCCAGATCGTGTTCCAGGATCCTTACACCTCGCTCGATCCCCGCAAGACGGTCGGGGCGATCATCGGCGAACCCTTCGATGTGCATCCTGACGTCGTGCCCAAGAACGGCCGTCGCCGCCGGGTTCAGGAACTGCTCGAATTGGTCGGACTCAGTCCTGAGCACATCAACCGCTATCCCCACCAGTTCTCCGGCGGTCAGCGGCAGCGGATCGGGATCGCCCGCGGGGTGGCACTGAATCCGAAGGTGATCATCTGCGACGAGCCGGTGTCGGCCCTGGACGTGTCGGTGCAGGCGCAGGTGGTGAATCTGATGGAGAAGTTGCAGAAGGAACTTGGACTGGCCTACATCTTCATCGCGCACGATCTGTCGGTGGTGCGGCATATCTCCGATCGGGTGGGAGTGATGTATTTGGGCAAGCTGGTGGAGATCGGCGACGAGACTCAGATCTATGAGCACCCGACCCACCCGTACACGCAGGCGCTGTTGTCGGCGGTTCCGGTCCCCGATCCGACCTTGCGCGGCTCCGGCGAGCGGATCACTCTGACCGGCGACGTCCCCAGCCCGGCGAATCCGCCGAGCGGTTGCCGCTTCCACACCCGCTGCTTCAAGGCCCAAGACATCTGCTCGGTGGAGGAGCCCCTACTGGAGTTGCGTCCCGATGGCCGGTCCGCGCACGAGTCGGCGTGTCACTTCGCTGAGGCCCGGGAGATCGTCCCTCAGCACTGAGCGTTCCGCGGGCCTGATGGGCGCTCGTACAGTGGGGCGGTGAATTCTTCCCAGGCTGTTCGGCGGCTGATGCTTGTGCACGCCCACCCCGACGACGAGACCATCGGCAACGGTGTCACGATGGCCCGCTACGTCGACGAGGGCGCGGCGGTGACCTTGGTGACGTGCACCCTCGGCGAGGAGGGTGAGGTGCTGGTCCCTGAACTCGAACATCTCGGTGCCGAGCAGGAAGACAACCTCGCACCCCAGCGGATTCTCGAACTGACCGAGGCGATGGGCATCCTCGGCGTCACCGACTTCGTCCGGTTGGGTGGCGACGGGCGGTTTCGTGACTCGGGGATGGCCTACACCGACGATGGCCGAGCTACCGCGCGCGACGTCCTCCGCCCTGGCATCTTCTGGACCGCCGATCTGTTGGAGGCTACCAACGAGCTGGTGCCGCTGATCCGCGACCGGCGCCCTCAGGTGCTGGTGACCTACAACGAGATCGGCGGCTACGGCCATCCCGATCACGTCCAGGCGCATCGAGTGGCCATGTACGGCTATCTGCTGGCCGGGACGCCGGGCTACCGCCCCGACCTGGGCGAACCGTGGGCGGCCTCCCGGGTCCTGTGGGGCACCATGAGCCGCAGTCGGATGAAGGCCAGCATCGAAGCGCTACGGGCCAGCGGCGACACCGAGACGTTCGCCGGCTTCGAGGAGCAGCTGGACAATCCGCTGATCGCCGCCGATGAGGACATCGCGGTGGAGATCGACGGCAGTGCCTACGTAGAGCGCAAGCTGGACGCGATGCGGGCCCACGCCACCCAGATCCGCCCGGACGGTACGTTCTTCGCCGGCGGGAAGATGTCGGTGGACTCGATGTGGTCGCACGAGTACTACCGCTTCGTCGCCGGGCAGCCGCTGCCGGCCGGCGAAGGCTGGGCCGACGACGTGTTCGCCGGCCTGGGCTGAGGTGCCGTCCCGCGACGAGGCTTCGACGTCGAACTCCGCCCTCGACGCCGATACGGCGCCGCTGCGGACCGAGAGCGAGCAGCTGCGTCACGCGATGACGCGGCTGTCCTCCGGCGTCGCGGTGGTGACCGCGGCCTGGCAGGGCCGAGCGCACGCGCTGACCGCGACCGCCTTGTGCTCGGTCTCGCTCGATCCCGCCTTGATTCTGGTTTGTGTCGGCCGAGCCAGCCGTTTCCACCCCGCGATCCTCGGCTCCCGGTCCTGGGCGGTCTCGTTGCTGTCCGCGGAGCAGGAGAGCGTCGCGCGGCACTTCGCCCACCGCGGACGCGACCTGAACACCCAGTTCGACGCTGTTGCGCACCGAACCGGGCCACGGACCGGCGCCCCCTTGCTGGACGGGGCGCTGGCCTGGCTGGAGTGCGAGACCCACGCCGTCCACGACGGCGGCGACCACTCGATCGTGGTCGGACGGGTGCTGGACGCGGCGGCGGCCGGAGCCGACGTCGAACCCTTGACGTACTACCGCGGCACCTACTCCTGACGCCCTCTCCAGGCCCGCTGAGCCCCTGGGCTTGCCGAAGGGGCCGCTCCGCCCCCTGAGCCGCTCCGCCCCCTGAGCCGCTACCCCCCTGAGCCGCTACGCCCCCTGAGCTTGTCGAAGGGGCCGCTCCGCCCCCTGAGCTTGTCGAAGGGGCCGCTTGTCGAACGCCCCCTGAGCTTGTCGAAGGGCCCCGAAGGGGTTGGCGCCTGCGCTGTTGCTTGGTGAGGCAGCTACGCCCCCTGAGCTTGTCGAACGCCCCCTGAGCTTGTCGAAGGGCCCCGAAGGGGTTGGCGCCTGCGCTGTTGTGTGTGGGGCCGACCTCTTCGAGGCCCTTCGACGGGCTCAGGGGGCGTTAAGGGGTGCGCTGTTGCGTGTGGGGCCGACCTCTTCGAGGCCCTTCGACCCTTCGACCCTTCGACCCTTCGACCCTTGGGCCGAGCAGTCCACGTCAGGCTCAGGGCAGGCCAAGCTCAGGGGGCGTCAGGGGGCGCGAGGTAGTGGTAGCGGTGGTGGAAGCTGAAGCCGAGTCCGGCGTACATGTCCTGCGCGGCGATGTTGGCCGTGGCGACCTGGAGGTAGGCGTACCGGCACCCGCGCCGAGCGGCCCAATGACCCAGACCGAGGGTGAGCGCGGTGGCGAGGCCGCGGCGGCGGTGCTCCGGCGCGGTCCAGACCGCGGTCAGGCCTAGCCAATGCCGGGCCAGGTGACCGCGCGCCAGGGCGATTGCCCGATCCTCGGCGAGCACGCTGGCGTACCCGCACGGTGCTCGGCCGGAAAGAACCGCGGTGACCGCGGCTGGATCCGCTGTGCTCGGTCGGCTCTGGTCGAAGCCCGCCCGCCAACGGGCCGTCAACGTCTCCTCGATCACCACCGCCCGGTCGGTGGGCCGGCCGTCCAGCAGCTGGGCGAGTCGGGCCGCCCATACGTCGGTCGGCACATAAACCTCCGTCCAGCCGAGGGACCGCAGGGCGACATCCTCGGTCGAGCCTTCGATGACCTGGACCCGAGCCGGAATCCCGCGCACTGCCGCGTACGCCACGACCGCCTCCGCAGCGTCGGGGATCGGGAGGCCGGGGTCACCGACGGCCAGGCAGGAGTTGGCCCGGCCGGTGAAGCCGCCCGCAAAACGCAGCAGCCAGTCGCCGAGGGGCTCGATCTCCGCCGCCCAGCCGGGTGCAGCCAGCCGCTCAAGATCCGCGGCTGAGGTCCGGTCCACGGACGGCCCCCCGGGTGCGTCCGGTAACCGGCGAGACGCCACGACGTCGGCGCGTCGCAGCATCCACGGGCCGGCCGCCGTCCCGCTGACCGGATCGATTGGACCGGCCAGCAGCACCTGGTCGGCGTCCACGTGAACCACCCAGCCGATGACGTCGGTGGCGGAGCCGTCGGGCAGGCGAACCCGAACGACCCAGCGTTGGCCGGGCGCAGCGGTGAGGAGGGGACCGCTCGGCGTGACCGTGGACACAACACCGCCTTTTCGAGGTGACCGTGCTGGGTACCGGTCGGGAGCAGGCGTGATACTAGGACACGGTAAGCCGCGCGCTGCCCCCTGAGCCCGGCCGTTCCGGGTGTGGGTGGCTCATCCATGATCGAGGAGACTTCGTGACCTACGTCATCGCCCAGCCCTGTGTGGACCTCAAGGACCTCGCCTGTGTCGAGGAGTGCCCGGTCGACTGCATCTACGAGGGCAAGCGGATGCTCTACATCCATCCCGACGAGTGCGTGGACTGCGGGGCGTGCGAGCCGGTCTGCCCGGTGGAGGCCATCTTCTACGAGGACGACACCCCCGATGAGTGGAAGGACTACTACACCGCGAACGTGGACTTCTTCTCCGACCTCGGCTCACCCGGTGGCGCGGCCAAGATGGGCCTGATCGACAAGGATCACCCCGTCGTCGCCGAACTGCCGCCGCAGGAGCACGAGGAGTGACGCCCGTACCGGCGTCCACACCATGACGTCGGCGCCGCCGGCCGCCGTCCGTGGCGGCTTGGCCGCCGCCCTGCCCGAGTTCCCCTGGGATTCCTTGGCCGCCGCCAAGGCCACCGCGAACGCGCACCCGGGCGGGATCGTCGACCTCTCCGTCGGCACCCCGGTCGACCCGACGCCCGACCTCGCCCGGCACGCCTTGGCGCAGGCGTCGAACAGTCCCGGCTATCCGCTCACGTCCGGCACGCCGGCACTGCGGGCCGCGATCAGCGACTATCTCGCCCGGCGCTGGGGAGCGGCGGTGCCGCCTGCTGCAACCCTGCCGGTGATCGGCACCAAGGAACTGGTGGCCTGGCTGCCGACCCTGCTCGGCCTCGGGCCCGGCGACACGATCGTCTATCCCGAGGTGGCCTACCCGACGTACGCGGTGGGCGCCAAGCTCGCCGGGGCCCAGGGGTTGGCCTGCGATGACCTGGAGCGGTTGGGCGAGCTCCGCCCGGCCCTGGTCTGGTTCAACTCCCCGGCGAACCCGACCGGAGAGGTGCTGGCGCCGGAGGTGCTGGCCGAGCGGGTCGCCTGGGCCCGAGCGCGGGGTGCGGTGGTGGCCGCGGACGAGTGTTACGGCGAGTTCGGCTGGGAGACCGAGCCGGTCTCGGTGCTCAGCCCGGCCGTGTCCGGGCCCAGCGACGCCGGTCTGCTGGCCCTGCACTCGTTGTCCAAGCGCTCCAACCTGGCCGGCTACCGGGCCGGGTTCGTGGCCGGTGACCCAGGACTGGTGGCCGACCTGCTGGAGGTCCGCAAGCACGCCGGGATGATGGTGCCCGGACCGGTCCAGGCGGTGCTGACCGCGGTCCTCGGCGACCAGGACCACGTCGAGACTCAGCGCGAGCGTTACCAGGCGCGCCGGGCCCGGCTGCGACCGGCGCTGGAGGCCGCAGGCTTCCGGGTCGAGCACTCCGAAGCCGGGCTCTACCTGTGGGCCACCCGCGGTGAACCGGGGCGGGAGTCGCTCGGCTGGCTGGCGGAGCGTGGCATCCTGGTCGCTCCGGGCGACTTCTACGGTGTGGCGGGGGAGCCGTACGTGCGGCTGGCTCTGACCGCGACCGATGAGCGGATCGCCGCCGCCGCCGACCGACTCGGAACCTGAACTCACATTTGCGTGCGGACTTTCCGGGTGACTTCGGCCGGCGATCCGGCACGCATTTGGTTCAGCCGAACGTGACCTGCACCCGACGACCTAAATTCGGGGCCTTGGTCCACTCCGGCAGGGTGAACCGGTCGGTGCTCCACTGCTGGTCCCCGACCCGGACGGTGCTGATCCCGAATCGGCCTGCGTTGGCGACGGCGTAGTGGGCGTACGTCCAGGCCAGCCGCGAGGTCCGGGCGGGCAACGTGACCTGTGATTCGGTCGCCTGCGGATTCGCCTGGCTGAATGTCTCGCGCAGTGAGGTCACCAATCCGCTGGGGTCGGCCGCCGCCACCTCCCCGATCAGGCAGCTGAAGCCACCGGGGGAGTGGCCGGTGAGCGTACTGGCCAGTACCCGGGCGTCGGCCTCATGGTCGCGGTAGGCGTCGGGAAAGCCGCTGCGCTGAACCTTCTGCGCCACCTTGGTGATGTCGCCGCTCCGCCAGCCCGTGACCTTGACCAGCGCGTCGTAGAACTTCCCGGTCGCGTAGTAGGGGTCCATCAGTTGCTTTTCGGTCCCCCAGCCCTGCGAGGGCCGCTGCTGGAACAGCCCGACCGAATCGCGATCACCGTAGTCGAGGTTGCGGATCCCGGACTCCTGATACGCCGTCGCCAATGCGATCGACGCCGCCCGGGGTGCCAGCCCACGACGGACCGAGACGCCGACGATGATCGAGGCGTAGTGCGCCTGCTCCACGGTGAGGGCGACGGAGTTATCTTCGGTGGCGGCGACGCAGCGCTCGGGACCCGGCGCCTGCGGCGACGGCCCACGGCCGGAGAACCAGCGGCTGAGCCCGATCCCGGCGAGGACCACCAACAGCACGGCGAGTCCGAGGCAGCCGAGAGCGACGGTGCGCCGAGCGGCGTACGGCGGCGACCCGGCCACTACTGGTGGGCGTGCAGGGCGGTGTTGAGTTCGACGGTCCCGCCGGCGCGCGGCCGGACTTCCACAGCGCCGGTGACGGAGTTGCGGATGAACAGCAGGTTGGAGCGGCCGGACACGGTCGCGGCCTTGACCACGGTCCCGTCGGGTCCGGCGACCTTGGTGGACGCGGTGACGTACAGGCCGGCTTCGACGACGCAGTCGTTGCCGAGGGAGATGCCGATGCCGGCGTTGGCGCCGAGCAGGCACCGCTCGCCGACCGAAACCTGCTCCTTGCCTCCGCCGGACAGCGTGCCCATGATCGAGGCGCCACCGCCCACGTCGGAGTCGGCACCGATGACCACGCCGGCGGAAATCCGGCCCTCGACCATCGACGTGCCCAGCGTGCCCGCGTTGTAGTTGACGAATCCCTCGTGCATCACCGTGGTGCCGGCCGCCAGGTGCGCGCCAAGCCGGACCCGGTCGGCGTCGCCGATCCGCACCCCGGCGGGGACGACGTAATCCACCATTCGCGGGAACTTGTCCACGCCGTAGACCGCAACGAAACCGTACGCCGCCCGCAGCCGTGTCCGGGTGGCCTCGAAGTCGGCGACGGCACAGGGCCCGGCACTGGTCCAGACCACGTTCGGCAGGGCGCCGAAGATCCCGTCGAGGTTCAGCGAGCGGGGAGCGGTCAGCCGGTGGCTGAGCAGGTGCAGACGTAGGTAGGCGTCGATGGTGTCGGCCGGGGGCGCGTCCAGGTCGATCGCGACCCGGCGAAGCTCGACGCTCACTTCGCGGACGTCATCGCGGCGTTCGGCCTGCCGCAGGGAGTTCGGAGTGGCCTGCTCGGACTGAGGCGGTGCCGACCCGAGTTCGGGCGCCGGGAACCAGGCGTCGAGGGTCCCGGCACTCTCGTGCACGGTGGCCAGGCCCCAGCCCCAGGCCAGGCGGGTTGCGGTGTCGCTCATCCGAACGAGCCTACTGGGCGCCGCTGTCCCGCTTCCCCGAACCGGGCAGCCCTCGTACCCGTGAAGGCGTCTCCTGCGCGGCTCGCTGGAGTGCGAATCGGCGGAGAATGAGGTAGCTGCGCCAGTACAAGAACGCCATTGCGGGCCAGAAGATGTAAACGAGTTGGGACCGGTTCGGGAACCAGATCGTCATCCCGAGCGCGAGCACGCACATGCTGGTGGTGAGCACCGCCTGGAACAGAGACAACCTCGGTGTTCCGGTCAGGGCACCTTCGGGTCGGTCGGACGGAAGGGGCTTGACGCCGTCCCTGGTGCCTTCGGCGCGGGCCTTCTCGTAGCGCTGCTGCCAGTAGCTTTGGGGCTGATCGGCCATCGGATCCTTCTTTGGACCAGCGAAAGCTGGCTCACCTTGATTTCTCGGCGTTACCGGCCCACTTGCCGGTAGCCCTGAGGTCGGGGTCCGGCCCCGGAGGGTTGGCACCCCTTGCGTGAGCAGGCTTGAGGATCGCGGGCTTAGTCTCAACTGTTTCCCCGGCCTCGAACCGCTGCAGAATGCGGTAGCTACGCCAGCACAGACTGGCGAATACCGACCACATGACGGCATAGAGAAACTGCCACACCTCCGGGGTGAGGGTCGCCAGGACAATCGACGTCACAGCCACAATCGAATACACGATGGCCAGCTTCCGTGACGACTTCGCGGTTCGTGTCATCGAGCCCTTGGGCCGGGCGGAGATAGCCTGCGGCGCATGGTCCCAGGTGCCCTCGGCGCGGGCCTTCTCGTAGCGCTGCTGCCAGTAGCTCTTGGGCTGATCGGCCATCGGATTCCTTCTTGTCCCCCATTCTCAACGTCAGCGTAACCGGCGCAGGAGGACTTCAAGCCGGTTTATTCGACGAGCTGCTGGCGATCCGGGACCTGACCCTGACCGCGCTCAGTGAGCAGATCGGCATCCCTGGTCAACCTCAGTGTGCTCAAGAACCAGCGGGCCTGAGCCGTGCGATTCTCCACCTTGACCGCGCTCTGCGACGCTCTTGCCTGCCAACCCGGTGATCTGGTCGCGGTCGTCCCCGCTACCGAACATATCGAGGCACCGGAGGTCCGTCGGTAGGGTTCCGAGCATGGCTTTGGACCTGGAAGCGGACCTGGTGAGTTTGCTGCGCTCCCTGATCGACATCGAGTCGGTCAGCGGGAACGAGGCGGAGATCACCGACGAGGTCGAGGCGGCACTCCGACCGCTGGGCCACCTGCAGGTGCAGCGCGACGGCGACGTGGTGTGCGCCCGGACTGATCTTGGCCGGGCCGAGCGGGTTGTCATCGCTGGGCATCTAGACACCGTGCCGATCGCGGGCAACGTGCCGTCCTGGGTCACCGCTGAGGGTGAGCAGGTCATGGTCTGGGGGCGAGGGAGTTGCGACATGAAGGGCGGGGTCGCGGTGCAGCTCGCCGCCGCCGCAGCCCTCACCGAACCCACTCGGGACGTGAGCTGGATCTTTTACGACCACGAGGAAGTCGAGGCCGCCCGGAACGGGCTGGCCCGGATCGCCCGGGAGCGGCCGGACTGGCTGGCCGGCGACTTCGCCGTGCTCGGCGAACCTTCGAACGCCGGGATCGAGGGCGGCTGCCAGGGGACCATGCGGGCCGAGGTGAGCTTCGCCGGCCGCGCCGCACACTCGGCCCGGGCCTGGATGGGCCGCAACGCCGTGCACGCCGCCGCACCGCTGCTGACCCGCCTGGCCGAACACGTGCCGGCGCAGGTCGAGGTCGACGGACTGACCTACCGGGAGGGCCTGAACGCCGTCTCGATCCGCGGCGGGATCGCCGGCAACGTGATTCCTGACCGCTGCACGGTGGAGGTGAACTACCGCTTCGCCCCGGACAAGGACGCCGATCAAGCCGAGGCCCACCTGCGGGGAGTGCTCGAAGGCTTCGAGGTGGCGGTGACCGACGCCGCCGCCGGCGCCCGGCCGGGCTTGGACCAGCCCGCCGCCGCCGAGTTCCTGGCCGCCGTCGGCGGCCCGGCCCGGCCCAAGTTCGGCTGGACCGACGTGGCCCGCTTCTCCGCCCTGGGCGTACCCGCAGTCAACTTCGGGCCCGGTAATCCCAGCAAAGCGCACGCCGACGACGAGTGCTGTCCGGCTGCGGACCTGTACACCTGCTTCGACGGGCTGGTGCGCTGGCTCAGCGCCGACTGGTCAGAACCTGGGGTGGCTCCAGCCACCTGAGGTTCTGACCAGTCGGTGAATTGCCCTCACCTCGCTGCCGTCGCCGCTCAGGAGCGCCGGTCGAGTGGTTCCGCACCGGCAGCGGTCGCCGCCGCAAACGCTTCCAAGCCGGTTGTCAGTGCCTCCCGGTCAACCGGTCTCATCGCCTCCAAGACGGTCCGGAGCTGGTCGTGCCGACTCTGGGTGAGCTGCCGCAACAGGGCCTGGCCGTCTCGGCTCAGCGACACCTCGATCTCCCGACGGCTCGCCTCGTTCACCCCTCGGACCAGTAGGCCGGCTGCCTCCAGCCGGTCGCACAGTCGACTGGCCGACGACGGCAGTGCTCCGAGCTCCTGGGCCAGACCGACCAGGTTCATCGGTCCGGACCGCTGAAGCACCAGTAGGGCTCGCAGCTGCGAGGGCGGAATCTGAGGCTCGATACCGGCTTCGGCGCGGGCCCAGCACAACACGAGCGCGGGTGCGGCGGCGACGAGAGCTGCGGCCGCATCGTCGGCGGCCGGTGGAGGCTGCACCGCATGTCCTTCCGTCACCCCGATGTCGTGGCCATGATCGGCACCGGGAGAATACCGCCATCCCGGGCCGGTCAGCGAACAGCTAGGACGCCCGATCGCTCACGCCGTCGTCCAGCTCCTAGAGTGATCCGGTGAGGCTAGCGAGTCGATGAAGCCAGCACGTCAGTGAGGCCAGCCAAGCGATGAGGCGACCAATGACCCGGCATCGCGCGCCCGCCGAGGTGGACGATGCCGTCCTGGACCGGCTCCGGGGGCGGTTGAGCGCCAGCGGGCCGCAGACGTTGGACCTGCATTCCCCGGTCAGCGGCGACCGGATCGGTTCGCTCCCGGTCAGCACTCCCGCCGACGTCGCTGCCGTCGCCGAGCGTGCCCGGGTCGCCCAGTCCGCGTGGGCCGCCGAGCCCGTTCGCCGCCGAGCCGACGTGCTGCTGAGCGTGCACGACGCGATCCTGGACCACCGCGACGAGTTGACCGACCTGCTCCAAGCCGAGAGTGGGAAGTCCCGGCTGAGCGCGGTCGAGGAGGTCCTGCACGCGGCCTTGACTGCGCGCTACTACGGCCGTACCGCGGCCCGCTACCTGCGCTCGGAGCGCGGGGAGGGACTGGTACCGCTGCTGACGCGGGTGGACCGGCATCTGGTGCCGCTCGGCCTGGTCGGAGTGATCGCTCCCTGGAACTATCCGCTCACCCTCGCCTTGTCCGACGGCCTGGCCGCCCTGGTCGCCGGCAACGCGGTGTTGTTGAAGCCGGACGCCCAGACCCCGCTGATCGCCTTGCGCGGGGTGGAGCTGCTGCACGAGGCGGGGATGCCCGCGCAGCTGTGGCCGGTGGTCAACGGCCCCGGCGAGCAGGTCGGCGGAGCCGTGATCGAGCACAGCGACTACGTCTGCTTCACCGGCTCCAGCGTCACCGGTCGCAGTGTGGCGGCCCGCTGCGCGGAGCGGCTGATCGGCTGCTCCCTCGAACTCGGGGGCAAGAACCCGCTCCTGGTGCTGGCCGATGCCGACGTCGAGGCCGCGGCTGCGGGCGCGGTCCGGGCCAGCTTCGCCAACGCCGGTCAACTGTGCGTGTCCGCCGAACGGATCTACGTGGCCGAACCCCTCCAGGAAGCCTTCACCAACGCCTTCGTCTCCCGGACCGCAGCCCTGCGCGTGGGCTACGGGGCTGACTTCACCCACGACGTGGGCGGTCTGATCAACACCCACCAGTTGGCGACCGTGGAACGTCACGTCGCCGACGCCCGGGCCAAGGGCGCCCAGGTCCTCGTCGGTGGTCGCGCCCGCCCGGACCTCGGCCCGCTGGTCTACGAACCCACGGTCCTGAGCGGCGTGACGCCGCAGATGGAGTGCTACGCCGAGGAAACCTTCGGCCCGGTGGTCAGCGTGTACCCGGTGGCCGGCGACGAGGAGGCGGTGGCCCGGGCCAACGACTCCGCGTACGGACTCAACGCCAGTGTGTGGAGCGCCGACCGCGAGCACGGCCGGGCCGTGGCTCGCCGGATCCGCTGCGGGACGGTCAACGTCAACGACGGCTATTCCGCCACCTTCGCCAGCCTCGACGCCCCGCAGGGTGGGATGAAGGCGTCCGGTCTGGGCCGCCGGCAGGGCCGAGACGGGATCCGCCGCTTCGTGGAGGTTCAGGCGGTCGCGACCCAGGCCGGCCCGCCGCTGGCTCCCGGGCCCGGGTTGAGCCCGGCCGCCTTCACCACCGCGATGACCGGCGCCCTTCGACTGCTGAGGAGGATCGGTCGTGCGTGAAGCCGCACCCGAGCCGGACCGCTCGGGCACGCCCTAGACTCAGCGCCCGTGGTGACATCGACGCCGGCGGTGAGGGTGCGACCCCGATGAGGAACCCCGAGACCGACCGGAGTGATCCCGGCGCCGAACACGACGTGGTCGTGGTCGTCGACTTCGGCGCCCAGTACGCCCAGCTGATCGCGCGCCGGGTCCGGGAGGCTCGGGTGTTTTCTGAGGTCTGGCCGCACACCGCCCCGGCCGAGGCGATCATGGCCCGGCGGCCGAAGGCGATCATCTTGTCCGGCGGGCCGCAGTCGGTCTACGCCCCCGGTGCTCCCCAGGTCGATCCGGACCTGTTCGCCGCCGGGGTGCCGACGTTCGGGATCTGCTACGGCTTTCAGGCGATGGCCGCCGCGCTGGGCGGCGACGTCGCCCGGACCGGCCTGCGCGAGTTCGGTCGGACGCCGGCCCGGGTCCAGGTGCCCGGTGTGTTGTTGTCCGGCCTGGCCGGCGACCTGGCGGTGTGGATGAGTCACGGCGACGCGGTGGCCAGCGCCCCGGCCGGCTTCACCGCTCTGGCCAGCAGCGCCGGCGCTCCGGTGGCCGCCTTCGAGGATCCCGGCCGTCGCTTCGCCGGCGTCCAGTGGCACCCGGAAGTGCTGCACACCCAGGCCGGGCAGCAGGTACTCGAACATTTCTTGTTCGACCTTGCCGGCTGCACGCCGGACTGGACCCCGGCCAACATCGTCGACGACTCCGTCGCCGCGATCCGCGCCCGGGTCGGGACCAAGCACGCCATCTGCGGGCTCTCCGGCGGGGTCGACTCCGCGGTCGCCGCCGCCCTGGTGCAACGGGCGATCGGGGACCAGTTGACCTGCGTCTTCGTCGACCACGGTCTGCTCCGCGCCGGGGAGGCCGAACAGGTCGAACGCGACTTCGTGGCGGCCACCGGCGTCGAACTCAAGGTGGTCGACGCCGCCGCCCGGTTTCTACAGACCCTGGCCGGGGTGGGCGAGCCGGAGGCCAAACGTAAGGTCATCGGGACGGAGTTCATCCGCGCCTTCGAGCGGGCGGCACGCGAGGTGGTCGGCGAGACCGAGGGCGAAGTCGAGTTCTTGGTCCAGGGCACGCTCTACCCCGACGTGGTCGAGTCCGGCGGCGGTGAGGGTGCTGCCACGATCAAGAGCCACCACAACGTCGGTGGCTTGCCCGAGGACCTGCGCTTCGCCCTGGTCGAGCCGCTGCGGACGCTGTTCAAGGACGAGGTACGTGCGGTCGGCGCCGAACTCGGGCTGCCGGCGGCGATGGTGGCGCGGCAGCCGTTCCCCGGCCCCGGGCTGGCGATCCGGATCATCGGTGATGTCACCGCGGAGCGGCTGGAGATCCTTCGGGCCGCTGACGCCATCGCCCGCGCCGAGGCGACAGCGGCGGGTCTGGACGCTGAGGTCTGGCAGTTCCCGGTGGTGCTGCTGGCCGACGTCCGCTCGGTCGGTGTCCAAGGCGACGGGCGTACCTACGGCCACCCGGTCGTGTTGCGCCCGGTGACGAGCGAGGACGCGATGACCGCAGACTGGGCGCGGCTGCCGTACGAGGTCCTGGAGCGGATCAGCACCCGGATCACCAACGAGGTCGCCCAGGTCAACCGGGTCGTTCTCGACATCACCAGCAAGCCGCCGGGCACAATCGAGTGGGAGTAATCAGGGCGAATGGGAGTAGATCAGGGCGAACGGAGACAAGGCAGGAGCGAACGAGGGTGTGCGGACCGGGGACTGCCCTGCTGATAAAGATTGCTCTCCTAAGATTCCCCGGGTCTAAGCTTGCGGTGTGTCTGATCTGGTGAACCCGCAGCCCGGTACCGGTACGGCGCGCGTCAAGCGCGGTATGGCCGAGATGCTCAAGGGCGGGGTCATCATGGACGTGGTCACCGCCGAGCAGGCGCGGATCGCCGAGGACGCCGGCGCGGTGGCGGTGATGGCGCTGGAGCGGGTACCCGCTGACATCCGGGCCCAGGGCGGGGTGTCGCGGATGAGCGATCCCGACATGATCGACTCGATCATCGACGCGGTGTCGATCCCGGTGATGGCGAAGGCGAGGATCGGGCACTTCGTCGAGGCGGCGGTGCTGGCATCGCTGGGGGTGGACTACGTCGACGAGTCCGAGGTGTTGACCCCGGCCGACTACGAGCATCACATCGACAAGTGGCCGTTCACGGTGCCGTTCGTGTGCGGTGCGACCAACCTCGGCGAGGCGTTGCGCCGGATCAGCGAGGGTGCGGCGATGATCCGCTCCAAAGGCGAGGCCGGAACCGGGGACGTTGCCAACGCGACCACCCATATGCGCTCCATCCGATCCGGGATCCGCCGGTTGGCCGGCCTTTCGAGCGAGGAGCTGTACGCCGCGGCCAAGCACTTGCAGGCCCCGTACGACCTGGTCGCGGAGGTGGCGTCCAGCGGTCGGTTGCCGGTCGTTCTGTTTACCGCCGGCGGCATCGCCACGCCGGCCGATGCGGCGATGATGATGCAGCTGGGCGCCGAAGGCGTCTTCGTCGGCTCCGGGATCTTCAAGTCCGGCAACCCGGCTCAGCGAGCCGCGGCGATCGTGGCGGCCACCACCTTCCACGACGATCCTGACGTCATCGCCAAGGTCTCCCGAGGACTCGGCGAGGCGATGGTCGGGATCAGTGTTCCCGCACCGGCTTCGGCTGCCGACCCGAGCGCGACCGCCGGGCCACAGCGGCTCGCCGCCCGCGGCTGGTGAGTTCGGCCGCTCCACCGATCGGCGTCCTCGCCCTCCAAGGAGACGTCGGGCAACACGTCGCGGCGCTGGCTGCCTGTGGCGCCGACGCCCGGCTGGTCCGGCGTCCCGAGGAGTTGATCGGGCTGGCGGGACTGGTCCTGCCGGGTGGGGAGTCGACCACGATCGACCGGCTGGCCGGCGCCTTCGGGTTGCGGGAACCGCTACGCCAGGCGCTCCGGGCCGGGCTGCCGGCGTACGGTTCCTGCGCAGGCATGATCCTGCTCGCCGACCGGATCCTCGATCCCGTGGCCGGGCAACACACCTTCGGCGGTCTCGACGTGACCGTACGGCGCAACGCCTTCGGGCGTCAGACCGACTCCTTCGAAACCGGTCTGACGTTGGACGGGCTGGGTCTGGTGCACGGGGTGTTCATTCGCGCCCCTTGGGTGGAAGAAGCCGGCCCGCACGTCCGCGTGTGGGGACGGGTGCTGCCGCCTGGCCGGGACACTTCGGTGATCGTGGCGGTGGCCCAGGCTCAGATCTTGGCCACCGCGTTCCACCCTGAGATCACCGGCGACATTCGGGTCCACCAGCGCTTCGTGGACCTGGTGCGCCGGGCCTGAATCGGCTGGCGTCAGGAGGGGGCGCCGTCCTCGCGCTGCTCCTGCGTCGGTGGCGTGGTCGGTGGGGTGGCCGGCGCGCTGGCCGGGGGAGCCTCCCAGGGCGGGCCGGCCGGACCCCAGACGTCGTCGGCGGCCGGTGAGCCCGCCGTGGCACCCGGAGCCGGCGGGTAAGGAGGATAGGTCGGCGGAATGGGCGGCGGAGCAGTCGTCTGGCCCGCTTCGGGCATGATCAGCCATGCCACCAGGTAGGCCACGATCGGAACCCCGGTGAACAGGGTGATCACCACCGTGAGGATACGGACGAGGGTGGGGTCCATGTTCAGGTACTCTGCGACGCCACCGCACACACCGCCGAGGAACTTGTCGGTGCGGCTGCGGCGCAGCGTCTTGGGGGCGGAGGGGTTCGGATAGCTCATCGGGAGAACCTTTCGGTGCGGCGCGCTGCTCTGACCGGCGGCGCGGAGTGTGGGACGGCACGGAGTTGTGCTCGGGGTGAAAGACGGGCCTGGAGCAGCATCACGGCCGGTTCCGGGACAGTCACGGCCGGTTCCGGGACAGTCACGGCCGGTTCCGGGACAGGGCGAGGCCGACCACTCCGACCCCGACCAGGACCAGGGGGCCGACGATCCGGACGATCGCCCAGCTCAGTGGCGCCACCAGGGCGCTCCACAGCACCGTCATCGCCAGGCCGGTCAAGACGACGCCGGCGATCAGGGCCACCACGTCGGGCCGAGCCCTCATCGCCGGACCTCCAGCTGTCCGCGTTTCACGCCGAGATCGAGGCTGAGGGTCGGTTGCCCCGCGGCCGCGGGAACCAGGGTTTGGGTGTGGTTCAGCTGATGGCCGACGGCGAGCTCCCGCCCGAACGCCTCGACCTGACCCCACTGCAGGGCATAGCGCAGCTCGACGCCGGTCTCGGGTGGGACGATTACGACCAGCTGACCGGTGTCCACCCGGGCCCGGTAGGACAGGTCGCGGTCGGACCGGAGTCCGGACAGGTCGACGGTGAGTTCGCCCACGCCCAGTTGATCCGGCTCGACCGGCAACGCCGTCGCGTCGGCGTAGCTCAGCTGGCGCGACCCGTACTGGTCCGGGCCGGCGGCGGCCGAGCCGAGACCGGTCGTTCCGATCAGCGCCAGCAACCCGAGCAGGACTCCCAGCCCGAGCAGGCCTCGGGCCCGGCCCAGCCAGGTCGCCACGACCAGCGCGAGACCGAGAACGGCGAGCGGCGCCGCCGCGTAGACCGTCAACGGGATCGCGGCCCCGAGGTAGTCGGCCAGCCCCAGTCCGCTCACCGTGAGCCCAATGAGCATGAGTGTGACCAACCGGAGCTGCCGCGCGGAGCGAGAGGTTCCCCGGCGTATCGCCACGGGGGCGCTGTCGGTCGCCGCGGCCGCCACAGGTGCGGCGTAAAGACCGGCCGGATCGGGCTGGGCCAGGAACGCACGGTAGTGATCGGGGGGGCTGGCCGGAGCCGGAGCCGGCCGTACGGCAGTGGGCGGGACGGGAGCCGACGGGACGGGAGCCGGTGGGACGGCCGAACCGGTCGGCCCGGCCGGCACCGTCTGACGGACCTCGTGGACGCGCCGCTGCCAGGCAGTTGCAGCTTCGGTGAACGGGGTGGCCGGCCCGGAGTACAGCACCGTCGGAGGCGCTGTAATCGGGGGGTCGGCCGGGAAGGGCGCAGCGGGAGGCCCCGGACGTGGGGTCGTTGACCGGTTTCGGTAGAAACCGAAGTACCACACCATCGCAAGGACCACCGCCGGCGCGATCCCGAACGGGCTGACCGATCCGAAGAGGGCGAAGGCGGCAATGCAGGCGATCGCGACCAGAGTCACCCACACCTCCTTGGGCCAGCCGGCCGCCGCCCCGCCGAACAGGTCGTCCACACCCGACCGGTCCGCATCTCCGAGTGGGATCAGGAGCCAGGCCGCGGCGTAGAGGACCACCCCGACTCCGCCGGTCAACGCCAGCAGGGCCCAGCCCACCCGGATCAGGACCGGATCGACCCTCCAGTGGGCCGCCACGCCACCACAGACGCCGGCCAGCTTCCGGTCGGTCACCGAGCGGCGGATTCGCCAGATCGAGTCCATCGGGCCATCGTGTCCGATGGGTGTCGCGGACGCCATCGGGGAGGACCCCCGTCGATCCCGCAGTCGTCCTCGGGCGCGCCGGAACAGGGCCCCGGTTGGGGGAGGACTCCGGGTCCTTCCCGCTGGCGCGCGGCCTCGGTCCGTGTGACCCTTGATCAGTCATGACTTCCCTCGACCCCGGACCTGCGGACACCACCCCACCGGTGCCGGTGCCGCCTGCGCTCGAGGCGTCGCCCGATCGCTCCGGTCCCGCCGACCCGCCGGGGTCGCCTCGCCTCCGGGCCGGGACCACCGATTCCGGTCCGGGGCCGGCGTCTGATCCGGCCCCGGACCCGACTGAGGGCGCGTCGAACGCGCGCCCCCGAGCCGTCCGGGTCAGCGAGGGGGCCATCTTGGGCGGTGTCTGTACGGGACTGGCCCGGCATCTCGGCTGGCCGGTGCTGGTCGTACGGGTCGCTTTCGTCGGACTGGCCATCGCCCAGTTCCTCGGGGTGATCGCCTACGGCGCCCTCTGGCTGCTGCTCCCCGTTCAGGCCCCCAGCAGTGCACCCGGCCTGGAGGCGGCGACCCGGACCGGGCTGCGCGAGGCCACCGGACGGCCCGGTCTGCGACGCCGGTCGCTGGACTGGGGAATGCTGCTTGCGTTGGTGGCCCTGGGCGGTGGCCTGTTGTGGATCGTCCAGAGTTCTGGGCTGGGCGTGTCGCAACGGGTCTTCTGGCCGGTGGCGTTTGCCTGTGTGGGTGCGGCCCTGGTCTGGCGGCAGGCTGACTCTTCGGCGCAGAAGCGGTGGCGAGCCGAAGCCGGCGGGCGGGTTTGGCTGGCGCCGTTCGTCGCCCGCGGCGGCTGGCCGGCGCTGGTCCGGGTGATCGTCGGGCTCGGCCTGGTCGGTGCGGCGTTCGGGATCGTCATCGCCCAGCAGAATCAGCTCAGCGAGCTGCCTCAGGTGATGGCCATGACGACCTTGGCGTTGGCCGGGCTCGCGGTGGTGGTAGCTCCTTGGCTGCACCGCTCCCGGACCGCGCTGAACACTGCCCGGGCGGATAAGGTGCGGGCCGACGCCCGGGCCGACATGGCTGCGCACCTGCACGACTCGGTCCTGCAGACCCTGGCCATGATTCAGGTGCAGGCGGAGGACCCACGGGCGGTCCAGCGGCTGGCCCGGCGACAGGAGCGTGAGCTACGCGGCTGGTTGTACGCCGACGAGGCCGCCGGGGCGACCCTCAAGGCCGCGCTCACCGAAGCCGCGGCCGAGGTCGAGAACGAGCGCGGGGTCCCGGTCGAACTGGTCCTGGTGGGTGACTGCGAGACCTCGGATTCGGTTCAGGCCCTGGTCCGGGCCGCCCGTGAGGCGATGGTCAACGCCGCCAAGCACTCCGGCGCGGACAAGGTGGACGTGTACGCCGAGGTGTCCGAGAGCGCGGTCGAGGTCTTCGTCCGCGACCGGGGAAGGGGTTTCGACCTCGAGGCGGTTCCCGCCGACCGGCTTGGCGTGACCGGCAGCATTGTGAACCGAATGGCCCGCCACGGCGGCCAGGCCAGCATCCGTTCCCGGCCCGGGGACGGCACCGAGGTACGACTGGAGATTCCCCGATGACTGACGACACCCCCAGCCCAACCCCCCGCGTCGGCGAGTCGGCGCCGCCGGCCACCGAGCGCCGCGAACCGCTCCGCGTGGTTGTGGTGGACGATCACGCCATGTTCCGAACCGGGGTCAAAGCCGAGATCGGCCGTTCGTTGGTGGTGAGTGGCGAAGCCGCGGACGTCGACACTGCGGTCAGCGTCGTCTTGCGGGTGAACCCGGACGTGGTGTTGTTGGACGTCCACCTCCCCGGCGGCGGGGGAGTGGAGGTGCTGCGTCGGGTGCACGAACGCAACCCCGACCAGCGCTTCTTGGCCCTGTCGGTCTCCGACGCCGCCGAGGACGTGATCGGGATTATCCGGGGTGGGGCCCGCGGCTACGTCACCAAATCGATCAGCGGCCCGGAACTCGTCGACGCCGTCCGCCGGGTGTCCGAAGGTGATGCGGTCTTCTCCCCCCGGCTGGCCGGGTTCGTCCTGGACGCCTTCTCCGGGGCGATCGACGTGGCCAGTGTCGATGAGGACCTCGACCGGCTCTCCCAGCGTGAGCGGGAGGTGATGCGGCTGATCGCGCGCGGCTACGCCTACAAGGAAGTCGCCCGGGAGCTGTTCATCTCCATCAAGACCGTCGAGACCCACGTCAGCAGCGTGCTGCGCAAGCTCCAGCTGTCCAACCGCTATCAGCTCACCCGCTGGGCCACGGATCGGCGCCTGGTCTGAGCCTTCGTGGGGGTCGGGCGCGGACGCTGACGGGCGAGGAGGGGTTGTGCCCGCGATCTTCGGCACGAGCCATGTCGGAGCTGAAGTGTCGGCGCAAATCACCGTAGGGTCGACGGATGGACGTGCTGCGCCAACTCCTGGTGCTCGTTCACCTGCTGGGTTTTGCCACCCTTTTCGGGGGTGCGGTGGTGCAAGCTCGCTCCCGCGATCCCGAGATCAACGCCGCGATGCTCTACGGCAGCGTCGTCAGCCTGCTGAGCGGTGTCGCCCTCTGGGTCTTTGCGGGATCCTGGGGAGCGCAGCCCGCCTTGATCACCATGATCGTCAAGTCGGTGCTGACGGCGCTGGTCACCGTGCTGGTGGTGATCAACCGTCGCTACCTCTCGATTCCGCGCGGTCTACTGCTCCTGATCACGACCCTGGTCTTGGCCAACGCCGTCTTGGCGGTCTTCGGGCCGTCGGGATCGTGACGACAAGACCGAAGCAGATCACGGCCCCCGATCAGACCCGAGTCCCGATTGGCGTTGACGTCCCGGAGCGGAGCGAGGGGTCAGGCCGGTTCGGGTCGGTGGCCCGACTGTGAGGCTATCGGCCAGGGTCGACTACGCCCTTCGGGCCATGTCGGAGCTGGCGGCTAGTCCGGGCCCACACAAGCTCGACCAGCTCGCGACCGCACAGCAGGTTCCGAGCAAATACCTGGAGTCCATTCTCGGGGAGTTGCGTCGACACGGGCTGCTTCGGAGCCAACGCGGCCAAGACGGCGGTTACCGGTTGGCCCGATCGGCGGAGCAGATCAGCATCGCCGACGTCATCCGGGCCCTCGACGGCGAACTGGCCAACGTCCGCGGCAGCCGTCCGGAGGACTTGGAGTACCGCGGGGCGGCGGCCCCGTTGCAGGAGGTCTGGATCGCCCTGCGGGCCTCCGAGCGCCGCATCCTGGAGGGGGTCACCCTCGCCCACGTCGCGGCTATGGCCATGCCGGACTTCGTGACCGCGCTGACCGCCGATCCCGATGCCTGGAGTTGAGCGAGCCACCTATTGCCTTGGCAGGTGGAGAGGCGGCCGACAACGGTCTCGTGCGGTGGTTCGTCACCTTGGCGCGGGGAACTTCGCCACGGGGACCGGTGCGGCGGGCCGGTCCGCGCGAAGTGGTTGCGACCCCCGAAGAACTTCCGGTCGTAACTACTAAGGGGCGTAGTCCACGGTCGTGGTTGCGCCGGTTCGCCCGCAGAACCTGACACTCGTTGCCGACGGCCGCGCCGGCTCCCGCGGGGACCGGCCTCGGCGGTGCCAACGAGCGTCGGGTTTTGCGGGATTTGCGCGGTCGCGCCTCCTGTTCGGCGGGTTACGCCGCGCCCAAAGTAGCGGTCTCGAGCAGCCGCAACGGGAAGGACGGCGATACCCCGCGGTCCATGACTCCGAACGGCGGACCGCCGACTCCTCGCTCCTGCTAGCCTGTTTTCCTAGTACACCACCAGGGATACAGGAGAACCGAACGTGCGCGGATGGGTCGTGTTGGCCGTCGTCGGTTTCGCGGCCCAACTGGTAGACGGCAGTCTCGGAATGGGTTACGGCGTGACGTCCTCGTCGCTGCTGATCCTGGCGGGGCTGACCCCGGCCGCCGCATCGGCCTCGGTACACCTGTCCGAACTCGGCACCAACTTGGCGTCGGGAGTCTCGCACTGGCGTCTGCGCAACGTGGACTGGCGGGTGGTCAGCCGGATCGCCGGACCCGGCGCCGCCGGCGCCTTCGCCGGGGCGACGGTGCTGTCCCATCTGGCGAGCAGGACCGCGGCCCCGGTGATGGCGAGCATCCTGACCGGGCTCGGGGCATACATCGTCGTCCGGTTCGTGCGCGGGGTGGCGCCGCAAATCCGTTCGGCACCGGGTCTGCGCTTGCTGGCGCCGCTGGGACTGGTCGCCGGCTTCCTGGACGCTACCGGCGGTGGCGGCTGGGGGCCGGTGGCCACGCCGGCGCTGCTCGCGGACGGCCGGATGGAACCACGGCAGGTGATCGGTTCGGTGGACGCGGCCGAGTTCGCCGTCAGTGCCGCCGCCAGCCTGGGCTTCCTGGCCGGCCTGGGGCCGGCCGGGGTGCACTGGGGTCTCGCGCTCGTCCTGCTCGCCGGTGGACTGCTCGCCGCACCCCTCGCGGCCTACCTGGTCAGACTGGCGCCGACTCATCTGCTCGGTGTCGCGGTCGGCGGCATGATCATGCTCACCAATTCGCGGATCTTGCTGCAGGCAACCGACGCCGCCACCGTGACCCGGATCCTGGTCTACGCCGGCCTACTCACCCTGACCGTCGCCGCTCTCGCGCCCGGTCCCGCCGCTCGGCCCGCTCGGCCCGCCCGGAGCCTGCTCGCTCGCGCCCGGTCCCGCCGCTCGGCCCGCTCGGCCCGCCCGGACCCCGTCGCCACCGACGCCTCCGTCTGACCGCTACGAAGCAGACCCTCGCCGCTCTGCGAGCGTCGGTAGCCCGCGATGGGCTCTGGACGACGATCGAGCAGACACGCTTTTCGTCTGCGAGGGAGGAGGAAGAGGCCATCTTCAGCGGGCTGCGCGAGCAGAGCCTCTATAAAAGGGGCCGGAAGGGGGTCAGCACCGCCTCGGAGAACTTGACCATCGCGTGCCGGGACCGCCACTGCGACCAGGTCAGCTCGACGGTGTTGGTGGAGTCGAGGGCAAAGATTTCCTCCAGCTGACGCGCGACCGCGGCGTTGAAAATTTCCACGTTGATCTCGTAGTTGCCGTGCAGGCTGAGCCGGTCGATGTTGGCCGTACCGATGGTCGACCACTGCCCGTCCACGGTGGCGGTCTTGGCGTGCACCATGGCGTTCTGATAGAGCAGGAGCCGAACGCCGCCCCGCAGCAGCGCGCCGTAGAAGCCGCGGGACAGCCAGTCGGCGACGATGTGGTTGGACTCGGCCGGGATGATGATGCGTACGTCGACCCCACGCCGAGCGGCTCGGATCAGGGCGTGCAGCATGTCCGCGTCGGGGATCAGGTAGGCGTGGGTCAAATAGATGTGATGGGCGGCCCGGTCCAGCGCGTCGAGGTACATCGCCCGAATGGGATAGACCAGATTGCGCGGGGTGTTGCGGTAGACCCGCAAGTCAGGGTGCCAGCTGTGACCGCCCAGGTCGGGCAGCGAACCACGCCGCTTGGAGGCGAACAGATTCCAGTAGTCGATGAAGGCGTTCTGGAGATCCCAGACGGCCTCCCCGGTGAGCCGGGCGTGGGTGTCGCGCCAGTCGGTGGCGTAGAGGCGGCCGATGTTGTAGCCGCCGACGAAACCGACGTGGTCGTCCACCACCAAGATCTTGCGGTGGTCGCGCCCGCTGTTGCGCAGCAGCCGGAACCCGGAAGTGATCAGCGGGTGGGCCCGGACCGCCACGTTCGCCGGCATCGTGTAGAAGCTGGGCCGGACTACCAGGTTGGCGAAGCGGTCGTAGACGACGTAGACCTTGACCCCTCGGTTGGCGGCCGCGATCAGGGCGTCTTTGAAGGCTTGGCCGGTGTGGTCGCCCTTCCAGATGAAGGTTTCCAAAAAGATCCGGGACCGCGCCTGGCCGATGGCGTCGAGCATGTCGCGATAGAGGTCGGCACCGTAGGTGTAGACCGTGACCTCCGAACCGCCGGCGGTCACCGACCTGGGTGGAACCGTCGGGAAGGAGACCGGCCGGCGCCCGCGCTTGCGGTAGAGGTCGACCGCCACCAACGTGAGCAAGGTGGCCCCCTGTACGGCGGCGCCCGCGGCCACGACGTGCCGGATCACCGAGCCCATTCGGAGCCGCCTGAGCCACATGGGCCTAACGTACGCGCCGGGGCGAGTCGACCGCGCGATGCCTCGACGTTGCGGGCACCGCCGCCGGCCACCGCCCTCGTGTGGGTGCCGACGTCTAGGGTTATCGGGTCATGAGCACTGCACCTGCGACCGATTCGGCCCTGCCCGTACGCGCCCCGGCGAGACCTGTCCGAGCCCGGTTCGACGCCGCGCAGCTGTTGGCGGGCCTCAACCCACCGCAGCGGCAGGCGGTGCTGCACGCCGGTGGACCCGTCCTGGTGGTGGCGGGCGCAGGATCGGGCAAGACCAGGGTGCTGACCCGCCGGATCGCCCATCTGGTCGGGGAGCGCCGGGTGCATCCGGGTGCGATCCTGGCGATCACGTTCACCAACAAGGCGGCGGCGGAGATGCGCGGCCGGGTGCTCGACCTGGTGGGCAACCGGGCCAAACTGATGTGGGTCTCGACGTTTCACTCCGCCTGCGTCCGGATTTTGCGGAGCGAGATCGGCCGCTTCGGGTTCTCCCGCAGCTTCTCCATCTACGACGACGCCGACGCCAAGCGGTTGATGCAGCTGGTCGCCTCCGACCTCGAGCTCGACCCGAAACGGTTCCCGGTGCGCGCGATCATGAACTGGGTCTCGGGCTGTAAGGACGAGCTCGTCGACTCCGAGTCCAGCGCTGCCCGGGCCGGCAATCCGATCGAGGAGTCCTACGCCGAGGCCTACCGGGAGTACCAGCGCCGCCTCAGCGCCGCCAACGCCTTGGACTTCGACGACCTGATCATGACCACGGTGCATCTGCTGCAGGCCTTCCCGGACCTGCGTGAGCAGCTCCGCCGTCGCTTCCGGCACGTGTTGGTCGACGAGTACCAAGACACGAACCACGCCCAGTACGCGCTGGTTCGTGAGTTGTGCGGCGCGTCCGAGGACCCGGTGCGGCCGAACGATAGCGTCGGCGGGCCGGACGGCCGGGCCGTCGAGGCCCCCGAGCTGATGGTGGTCGGTGACTCCGATCAATCGATCTACGCCTTCCGGGGCGCCACCATTCGTAACATCAACGACTTCGAAACCGACTTTCCCGGCGCGACGACGATCTTGTTGGAGCAGAACTACCGATCGACCCAGACCATCCTCAGTGCCGCGAACGCGGTAATCGTGCAGAATGCGGACCGCAAGCCCAAGCGGTTGTGGTCCGACGCCGGGGACGGCGAGCCGGTCGTCGGCTACGTGGCCGACACCGAGCACGACGAAGCCCAGTTCGTGGCCGCCGAGGTCGCCCGGCTGCGTGACGCCGGTGAAGGTCGTCTCGGCGACGCTGCGGTGTTCTATCGCACCAACGCCCAGTCACGCCCGCTGGAGGAGGTCTTCATCCGGGTCGGGCTGCCGTACAAGGTCGTGGGCGGGGTCCGCTTCTACGAACGGCGCGAGGTACGCGACACCATCGCCTACCTGCGCGCCATCAGTAACCGCAGCGACGACGTCTCCGTCCGCCGGATCCTGAACGTGCCCAAACGAGGCATCGGGGACCGCGCGGAGGCCGCGCTGGCCGCGTTGGCCGCGCGGGAACGGATCAGCTTCGGAGAGGCCGTCCGACGCGTCGACGACATCGCCGGACTGGCGACGCGGTCGACCCGGCAGATCCGCGACTTTGCTGACCTGCTCGACGCGCACGAGGCGATGGTCGCCGATGGAGTGTCGGCCGACGCGATCGTCAGCAGTGTGCTGGAGCAGTCGGGCTACCTGGCGGTGCTGCAGGACTCGACCGATCCGCAGGACCAGACGCGGTTGGAGAACCTGGTCGAACTGGTCAGCGTCGCCCGGGAGTTTGTCGCCGGCGTCGAGGCCCTGGCCGCTGCGGAGGTCGAGCAGGTCGAGGAGGTCGACGATCCGGGCCCGGACTCCGCCGGGCTCAGCGATCCGGCCCTGCTCGACCCCGAGGTCGACCTGGCTGCGGGAGCGGCGGAGCCGGACGCCTCTCTCGGGGCGTTTTTGGAGCGGGTGGCGCTGGTCGCGGACTCCGACCAGATTCCCTCGGCGTCGCCCGGGCAGGGGGTGGTGACGCTGATGACGTTGCACACCGCAAAGGGATTGGAGTTCGACCAGGTCTTCTTGACCGGACTCGAGGACGGGGTCTTTCCGCATCAGCGAGCGCTGCAGGACCCGACGGAACTGGCCGAGGAGCGGCGGTTGGCCTACGTCGGGATCACCCGGGCCCGCCGACGCCTGTACCTGTCCCGGGCGATCGCCCGGTCCGCGTGGGGTGCGCCGACGCACAACCCGCCCAGCCGATTCCTCGACGAAATCCCCCCTTCGCTGGTCCACTGGCGCCGGACCGAGGCCGCGGTGACCAGCTGGCGGAACACGTCGGTGACAGCGACCTCGCGGTCGCTTCGACGAAGTCCACACGCGGCCGGGCCCACCGGCTACGGGTCGGGAATCTCACGGGCGACCGGTCCGAAGCCGCGTGCGGTCCCCTCGGTGGAGGCGGGCGACCGAGTGCTGCACAGCACCTTCGGGATGGGCCGGGTGATCAGTACCGCCGGGGCCGCGGACGACGCGAAGGCCGACGTCGACTTCGGCATCGCCGGAGTGAAACGACTGGCGTTGAAGTACGCCCCGCTGGAAAAGCTGTAGCCGGTGTCAGCGGGCTACTACGGGTTCAACCCGTGTGCCTTGAGCCAACCGACCGGGTTGACCGCTCGGTAGACGTCCCCCGGAGTGATTCCGGGCGGATAGATCTCGAAGTGCACGTGGGGGCCGAAGGTCCGTCCGGTCATCCCGACCGCTCCGACCTGCTGGCAGCCGCTGACCCGCTGACCCGTACTGACCGACACCGTGGACATATGGGCCATCAGGCTCTGGGTGCCGTCGGGATACTCGATCGCGACGTAGTTGCCGGCCCAGCCGCTGGCGGGGCCGCTGCCGGCGTTGGTCACGACCCCGGCGGCAGGTGCCCGGAGGGGGGTGCCGACGGGCGCGGAGAAGTCGAGGCCGGTGTGGTAGCGCGCCCACACGCCGACCTGGCCGAAGGTCGCCGCGATCCGGTAACTCGCAGCCGGAAGACAGGACTTACCGCCGCTGGTCGGCGAGGCTTGGTTGTCGGCGGTCGGCGACGGTGCCGCGGCGTCGGTACGGGGCGGCGCGGGGGTTTCCGGCTGGTCGACGGCCGGGGTTTCCCGGGCGGCGGCGAGCCGGGCCGCTCGTCGCTGCTCGGCCAGGCCGGCTGCGCGCCGCTGTGCCTGCGCGGCGGCCGACTTCAACGTTTCGTTCCGGGCCTGAACCGTGCCTCGGGTCTCGGCGCTGGCGAAGGTGTCCTGGTCTTGTGCCAACTCTTCGGCCCGCTGGTCGGCCCTGCTCTTGACCTTGGCCGCCTCCACCGAGGTGTCCGTCTGAGCATCGGCGTTGGCAGGAGGTCTTGGGGAGACCGCCGGTGCGCCTTCAACCGCCGTCCGGACACCGGGATCCGTGTTTTCGGCGTTCCCGGTCAGAGCGAACGAGCTGGCGATCCCGAGTCCGAGGACGGAGACGGCGAGCGCGGCGGCCCCGTGCCTGACCCAGCCCGACCGATTCTGCCGCACGTCCTCCACCAGGGCACGCCGGGCCGGAGCCGGGCGGCGTGACGGTGAAGTCGGCACTCAGGTTCCCCTCGTGGTGGCCGCGAAGAAAGATCCCGCGACTGGAGTCGGTCAGACGATGCCGCCGCGGGACTCCGCAGGACCGGATCCGGTAGACGACGACCTAGTCACGATAACGGCTGGATAACGAGCGACCAAGCCGAGGGCAAAGCTGTAATAACTTTGATATCGGGCGTTTTCAGGTCCAGGAGGGTGGTGTCGAACGGGGGCGGTAGCGAGCAGGTGCCCGGGTGCGGAGCGGGCCAGGCGTCGGCGGAGGGCGGACCGGGGCATCCTCTTGACGCCGCTACACAGCCCGGTGGTGTCCGGGCGCCGCGCAGTAGGTCACCGTTTGACCCGCAGTAGGTCACCGTTTGACACCGCCCTCCTCAGGCGACGATGCCGAAGATTCGGGCGCTGGTCCAGCTCCGACCGGAGCCGAAGCCGGTGCGGCCCGGGTGTCGTCGAGCGAACTCAAGCGGCGGGCGATGGTGTCGGCGACCTGCCGGTTGTTCGGCAGGGAAAGGTGCCCCACCCCGGGGACGGTGATGTTGGTGACGTCGAGGTCCGGGTGCTCCAGCCGCGCGTTCCGAGCGGGCAGGACGAGGTGGTCCAGGTCACCGCTCAGGGCCAAGAAGCGGGTCCGGCACTTCGGAGCCGGCTCCGCCAGCTCCTTGATCACCGCGGACCGCGGCGAAAGCTGACGGACCAGGGGCAGGATCGGGGCGATCCGGGCCAGCTCGGTTCCGCCGTGCGGTGTCCCCAGGGTGACCAGCGTGTCGACGAAAGCGTCCCCGCCCTGACGTTGGACGAAGTAGCGCGCCAGCAAACCGCCGAGGCTGTGGCCGATCACGTGCACCCGTTCGTGTCCCGACTTCCGGGCCAACTCGGTCACCGACGCCCCGAGTGTCGCCGCCGCCGCCCGCACGTCAGCGGTCAGCAACCCGTAGTCGTAGGGCACCACCGTTTCGAATCCGCGCCGGTGGAGAGCCCGGTCGAGCAGGGTGAAGCTGGCGTGGTTGTCTCCGATACCGTGCACGAGCAGGATCGGGCGGGTGGCCGCGTCCAGATTGTGATGGATCAGTCCCCGTTGCTGCGGTCCGGGATCGCGACGCCGCCGACGTTCAGCGGGGCCCCGCGCTGCGCCTAACGGGTACATCACCAGGTGGGAGGCCGACCAGGCAGCCTCCACCGCGACTCCGACGGCGGTCCGGCGAAGCTGACGAGCACGCCCGTACGAGTCACCGGGAGAGGCAACGCCGCGCACATCCCGACGATACCCGCCGGCCCACGGCCGGAGGTGGATCAGGGCGAAGTTCATCCGGATGCGCTGACCAGGTGGCGGTGCTGGATGGTTACCCTGAATGTGTGGTAGCTCAGGGTTCGCCCGAGGTCGATCCCGTCCGGCGCGGGCGATCCAGACCTGTGCCGGCCGCCCCGCTGCGGGTTGTGGTGGCCAAGCCGGGTCTGGACGGCCATGACCGCGGCGCGAAGATCGTCGCCCGGGCCCTGCGGGACGCGGGGATGGAGGTCATCTATACCGGGTTGCACCAGACCCCGGAGCAGATCGTGGCCACTGCGCTGGCCGAGGATGCCGACGCGATCGGATTGTCGGTGCTGTCGGGCGCGCATCTGACCCTGTTCGCCCGCGTTCTCGATCTGTTGGCCGCCGAGGACGCCGCCGATATCGTCGTCTTCGGCGGCGGGATCATTCCCGAGTCCGACCGGCGGCAGCTGACCGACTTGGGTGTGGCTCAGGTCTTCACCCCGGGCGCGACGATGGCCGACATCGTGGCCTGGGTCCACGACCACGTCGGCGCTGTTCAACCCGGACCGGCCGATCCGGAGTAGCCGACCGAACCAGCCCCTGCGCAGGAGCCCGACTGCTGCTCTGCGCCGGGACGGCTGCGGCGACGGCCCCGCAGCCGGTCGGCCGGCCGTCAGCCGTCGGGCCGCCGCTCGCTCCCGGTGTCGGTGGACCGAGTCCCGACCACTACGCTCGTGCACGACCTGGGCGTCTCGGCGTCCATCGCACACGCGTCGGGTTGGTGCGCCAGACAGCACCACCCGCAGCACGATTTCCCCGCGCGGCGCGCCGGGGCGGGAGGACGACCGATGGACCTGTACGAGTACCAGGCGCGGGACATGTTCGAGGCTCACCAGGTTCCGGTGCTGCGCGGGATCACCGCGACGAACCCGGCGGGGGTCGAGGCTGCCGCGCGCGAACTCGGAACCCCGGTGGTGGTGGTCAAGGCCCAGGTGAAGACCGGTGGCCGGGGCAAGGCCGGCGGGGTCAAGATCGCCAAGTCCCCCGAGGAGGCCGCGGCCCGGGCGGAGGAGATCTTCGGACTCGACATCAAAGGCCATCGGGTGGAGACGGTCATGGTCACCGAGGGCGCCGACATCGACGAGGAGTACTACTTCTCGCTGCTGCTCGACCGAGCGAACCGAAGCTATCTTGCGCTGTGTTCGCGCGAGGGCGGGGTGGAGATCGAGCAGCTTGCGGTCGAGCGGCCCGAGGCGCTGGTCCGCGTAGCCGTCGACCCCAACGTCGGGCTCGACCGGGCCACGGCCGACGACATCGTCGCCGCCGGCGGCTTCGCCGAGGCCGACGCCGATGCACTCGCCCGGGTCCTGGTGCAGTTGGGGGAGGTGTACGCCGCCGAGGACGCCACCCTGGTCGAGGTCAACCCGATGGTCAAGACCGGTGACGGCACGATCCTGGCCCTGGACGGCAAGGTCTCCTTGGATGAGAACGCCGCCTTCCGGCACCCCGACCACGCCGAGCTGGCCGACCGATCCGCCCAAGATCCGCTGGAGGCGGCCGCCAAGGCCAAGAGCTTGAACTACGTCAAGCTCGACGGGTCAGTGGGCATCATCGGCAACGGAGCAGGACTGGTCATGAGCACGCTGGACGTGGTGGCCTACGCCGGGCAGGAACTGCCGTCCTCGCCGCGGCCGGCCAACTTCCTCGACATCGGGGGCGGCGCCAGTGCAGAGGTGATGGCCAACGGACTGGAGATCATCCTTGGCGATCAGCAGGTGCGGAGCGTCTTCGTCAACGTCTTCGGGGGCATCACCGCCTGCGACGCCGTAGCCAACGGCATCGTCCAGGCTTTCTCGTTGCTGTCCGGGCGGGGGGAGGCGGTGACCAAGCCGCTGGTGGTGCGACTGGACGGCAACAACGCCGAGCTCGGCCGACAGATCCTGCGCGAGGCGGCGCTGCCCGGTCTGGAGCAGGTGGACACGATGGACGGGGCCGCCCGCCGTGCTGCCGAGCTGGCCTCGGCCTGAACCGAACCCTTTTCACCTCAGACAGCAAAAGGACACCAGCATGTCGATCTTTCTCAACGCCGACTCCAAGGTCATCGTGCAGGGCATGACGGGCTCGGAGGGGCGCAAGCACACGACCCGGATGCTCGCCTCCGGGACGACCATTGTCGGTGGGGTCACCCCGGGCAAGGGTGGTCAGCAGGTGGAGTTTCCCGGCGCCGGAACCTCCGGCCAGGACATCGCTGTGCCGGTGTTCGGCTCCGTCGACGAGGCATGCGCCGAGACCGGCGCCGACGTCACGGTGATCTTCGTCCCCGCCCGGTTCGCCAAGGCGGCCGTCGTCGAAGCCATCGAGGCCGAGATCGGACTGGCCGTGGTGATCACCGAGGGCATTCCGGTCAAGGACAGCGCGGAGTTCTTCACCCTGTCCCAAGGCTCGAAGACCCGGCTGATCGGTCCCAACTGTCCCGGTCTGATCTCCCCGGGCCAGTCCAATGCGGGCATCATTCCCGCCGACATCACCCAGGCCGGCCGGATCGGTCTGGTCAGCAAATCCGGGACGCTGACCTACCAGATGATGTACGAGCTGCGCGACATCGGCTTTTCCTCCGCGGTCGGGATTGGCGGTGATCCCGTCATCGGAACCACCCACATCGACGCGCTACAAGCGTTTTCCGACGACCCCGACACCGACGCGATCGTGATGATCGGGGAGATCGGTGGCGACGCCGAGGAGCGGGCGGCCGAATTCGTCGCCGCGCACGTCAGCAAGCCGGTGGTCGGCTACGTCGCCGGATTCACCGCACCCGAGGGCAAGACGATGGGGCACGCCGGCGCGATCGTCTCCGGCTCCTCCGGAACCGCCGCGGCCAAGCAGGAAGCTCTGGAGGCCGCCGGTGTCCGGGTCGGGAAGACCCCGAGCGAGACCGCAGAACTGATGCGCCAGATCATGCAGGCCGGCTGACCCGGGCGACGGCGATCCCGTCGGGTCCGGGCTCAGCCGGCCTGGGTGGCGCGCTGAACGGCCCGGACCGCGACCTCGTTCCACTGGTCTTGGGAGAGATCCAGACCGTCGGTGGGGTTCAAGAAGGTGAAGACCGCCTGGTCGCCGGTGGCGGCGATCCCGACCCGGTAGCGGGTGGTGGTGTCCCCGGCCTTCTGCTCGACGGTCGCGGTGTAGCCGGTGATCGGGGCCTTCCCGGCGCCGACTCCGGTCACGGGAACCGGTGTGGTCACCGTCGCCGTCAGCTTGCGTTTCGCGCAGCTGGTCCAGTCGCTTCGGATGGTCTGCACCAGCTTTTGGGCCGCCGCGGGATCTTTGGTGGTGAGCTTGATTTCGTTCAAGCCGAAGACGCCCGGAACCCCTTCGAGCAGGTAGACCCGCGTCGTCTTCTTCTGAGCCGCGACGGTGTCCCAGCTGACGGTCTCGCACGACGAGCCGGCAAAGTCGGCTTCGGGCGCCTCGACCGGGGCAGCGATCCAGGGCGCCCGGTTCTTGCCTACCGGCGGAAGGTCGCCGAGGGTCAGGAATCCTGGTTCGTCCCCGCCCGCGGGTGGGGGTCCGTCGGACACCGTGAGCTGGTTCGCGCACGCGCCGCCGGCCTTTGCGCACTGGCTGTTGACCACCGTGGCCAAGGCCGCGGCCACGGTGTTCACGTTCGGCGCCCGGGTGGGCTGGGACGCGTCGACCAGATCCAGCACCCGGCCGGTCCGGCTCACGAGCACGGAGTGACCCGTTACGCCGGCTCCCTGCACCGACGTGATCAAGGCACCGGCCCCCTCGTCCCCGGCGCCCTGGACGACCCGGCCGGAGGCCAGGTAGTCCCCGGTGAGCCGGCATTCGCCGAGCGCCCGGGACGTCACCGCGAACGCCTGGGCGGCGTCGGCGGGCGACGCGTAAACCTGAGCGAGGTGCAGGGCCTGCGGCGGGTTCTGCCCACCGGTGGTGAGCGTACGGGTGATCTTCTGCTGCGGGGTGGGGACTCCCTCCAGCGGGTCGGTCCCTAAACAGGCCGGTCCGGGGGCTTCGGCGGACTGCCCCCGCACGGTGTCGCGGATCGTCCAGGTTCGCTGAGGGGCGATCGGCCGGGCCGCCACCGGATCGAGGAGTTCGGTGTCGTCGAGCAGCGCAGGCGCCGTCGGGGAGGCGGCGGAGGGGTCAGACGAGGTCGCTGGTGACGGGGCGACGAGGCTGCGGCCGGCGGGACCGCCGCCGGCCACCGCGAAGATGACGGCCAGGCCGGCCACGATCACCACGGCTACCGCGCCGACCAGCAGGGCGAGCCGGGTTCCGCGGCCCAGCCGCGGTGCATCCGCCAGCTCGTCGTCGACCTCGTCGGCGAAGGCGGAGCCGGACCCGAACCGTTCTCGCCGGCTCGCCGCGGCCCGAGGCAGGACGGTGGTGGCGTCCTCGTCGTGCTCGTCGTCGTAGGAGGGCCGCTGGGGGACGAACGTCAACCGGCGGCGGCTGCCGGACCCGGCGGCCGGACCGGCGTCGACCGGCTCGTCGCGAAACAGCGGACGAGGCTCGTCTTGGTCCGGCGCGGGCGCAGTCGAGTCCGCGTCGACCGACTGATCGGCGGGTTCGGGGCCGGCGACGGCGCGGCGTGGCCGGGAGCCGTCGGGGTCATGCTCGACCATGGCGGGCGTACTCCTGTTCATCTTCTGAGCTCATCGAAGCGGCCCCTCGGGCCGTCGCGGCCGCGTCGGATCGGCGCACGCCGGTGCTCGAACGGAGCCGAACCGGAGCTCAGCCCGCCCGAGAAGACGCAAACTTTACCTCCCGCCGCGTGTTGGGACCCGCCCGAGCCGGACGCTGGGCGAGCATGAAGGGGTTATGCCTTCGCTTCTCACTCCGCGCCGATCCAGCGAACGCAGCCGCGGCCCGGTGTCGCTGCAGGCTAGCGAGACCGTGTCCGACCCGGCCGAGGCGCCGGAGGTCGACCCGATCAGCTGGCCCGTCGCCGCTGTGGTCGGCGGCTTGTGCACCGCAGCGACGACCTGGGTCGTGGTGACCGGAATCGTGGTGTGCGGTTGGCTGATGGCGGCCTCGGAGGACCTCAGCCAGGCTTTGGAGCTCGGCACCCGGATCTGGCTGCTGGCCGGTGGAATCGCCACCCGTGTCGGCTCGCTGCCGCTGACCCTGGTGCCCTGGGGCGTCACGGCGTTGCTGGTCGCCATGCTCTACCGCTTCGGTGGCTACGCCGTTCGGCGGATTCGTCCCGGACAGACCGCCGGGCCCGGGGCCGTGGCGGTCGTCATCGTGCTCAGCCACCTGCTCGTGGTCGCCCCCGCCGCGGTGTTCTTCGGTGAGCCGGCGCGAGCACCGGGCCATGCGTTGGCGGTGACGTCGGTGTTGGCTGCCGCGGCCTACCTGGGCGCCGTCCGTGGTTCGGGCCACGATCCCCGACGGGCCTGGCCAGGCTGGCTGCGTGGGTTTCCGGTCGCCGTCGGCGCGGCTGCGCTGATGTGGTTACTGGCCGGCTCCGCCGTCCTGGTCGTCGGCCTGGTGCTCGGCTGGGCTCGGGTGGAGACGCTGACCCGTTCCCTGGAGCCTGGCGTGGCCGGCGGGGCGCTGCTGCTTGTGGCCCAGCTGGCGGTACTGCCGAACGCGATCGTCTGGTCCGGTTCGTACGCGCTGGGCGCAGGGTTCAACCTGGGCAGCGGCTCGGTCGTCGCTCCGGCCGCCACCCAGCTGGGCGTCCTCCCGGGGCTACCGTTGCTCGGTGCGCTCCCGGCAACCGGGCCGGGCGGGACCCAGCAGCTGTGGTGGCTGGCCGCCGGTGCCCTGTCCGGGGCGGTGGCGGCCTGGCTGGTGCTCCGCGGCGGCGTCGGTTCGCGTTTCGACCAGACCAGCCTGCTCGGAGGTCTGTCCGGGGTGTTGGCGGGGGTGACCTTCGTCGGGATCGCCTGGATCACCAGCGGAGATCTCGGCGTGGTCCGGCTCACCGGTCTGGGCCCGCGGTTGGTGCCGCTGCTGGTGATGGCGACCGCGACCCTGGGCCTGTCGGGCCTGCTCACCGGCGCCGTGATCGGGTTGCTGCGCGGCGGGAGAGCCGCGAAGGCCCGGGAGGAGCCGGGGGCGGGGGAGCAGGGGGCCGAGCCGACGACGCACGAAACGACGAAGCAGGCGGTCGCGGCGGAGCGAACCGCGGCGGCGCGGTGACCTCGCGACGTTGAGTAGGGTGTCGGTCGTGTCCGGAACCGCTCCTGTGCGCCAGGACACCGATGACCTGGGCAGCGTCCGCACGGCCCGGCTGGTCGTCTTGATCTCCGGTGCCGGCACCTTACTGCAGGCCCTGGTCGACGCCTGCCGCGATCCGGGCTACGGCGCGAAGATCGTCGCCGTCGGCTCGGACCGGGACCAGATTCTCGGCCTCGACCGAGCCCGGCGGGTGGAACTGGACACGTTCGTGCATCCATTGTCGAAGGCCTCCGACCGGGCCGAGTGGGATCGGATGCTGACCGAACGGGTGGCGGCGTTCGCGCCGGATCTGGTCGTCAGCGCGGGCTTCATGAAGCTGCTCGGGCCGGACTTCCTGCGACGCTTCGGCGGTCGTACGATCAACACTCATCCGGCACTGTTGCCGTCCTTCCCGGGCCGGCACGGGCCCCAAGACGCTCTCGACTACGGGGTCCGCATCACCGGCGCCACCGTGTTCTTGGTCGACGACGGGGTCGACACCGGCGTCATCCTCGACCAGACTCCGGTCGCGGTCGCGGTCGATGACACCGTTGAGTCGTTGCACGAACGGATCAAGGTCGCCGAACGCGAGCTGCTCGTCACCACCACCCACGCCCTGGTCACCCGCCGCTGGCGGGTCACCGGCAGAAAGGTCCACTGGGATCTACCATGACCGATTCGGCCCGTCTGAGTTCCGCCGTCCCGGATGCTTCCGCCGCCGACGCTCCCGCTACGGCCGGTCGTCGACCCATCCGTCGTGCCCTGGTCTCGGTCTACGACAAGACCGGGCTGGTCGACCTCGGCGAGGCACTGATCGCGGCGGGCGTGGAAATCGTGTCCACCGGCTCCACGGCCAAGCTGCTGGTGTCGGCGGGACTGGCCGTTACCGAGGTGGCGTCGGTGACCGGCTTCCCCGAGGGGCTCGACGGCCGGGTCAAGACCCTGCACCCCGGCGTCCACGCCGGGCTGCTGGCCGACGTGACCCGGCCCGCCCACCGGGCCCAGCTTCAGGAGCTGGGGATCGAGCCGTTCGAGCTGCTGGTGAGCAACCTTTATCCGTTCGCCCAGACCGTGGCCTCCGGCGCCGGCACGGCGGAGTGTATCGAGCAGATCGACATCGGCGGCCCGGCGATGGTCCGGGCGGCGGCCAAGAATCAGGCCTGCGTCGCCGTGATCACCGCCCCCGACCAATATCCTCAGCTGCTCTCGGCCCTGGAGGAGGGAGGCTTCACCTCGGCTGCGCGACAGCGGCTGGCCGCGGCAGCGTTCGTGCACACCGCCGGCTACGACGTAGCCGTGGCTTCGTGGCTGGGGAACGTGGTCGCCGACAACGGTGACGGCTCGCCGTTCCCGGCCTGGCTCGGCGCGACCTGGGACAAGATGAGCACGCTGCGCTACGGCGAGAACCCGCATCAGGCCGCGGCGCTCTACGCCCAGCCGACGGCGGGCGGCTCCGCTCGAGGTTCAGCGGCGGGCACCAGTCTGGCCGCCGCAGACCAACGCCACGGCAAGGCGATGTCGTACAACAACTACGTCGACGCCGACGCGGCCCGCCGAGCGGCTTACGACTTCGACCCGCCGGCCGTGGCCGTCGTCAAGCACGCCAATCCGTGCGGCATCGCGATCGGGGCCGACATCGCGCAGGCTCATCGTAAGGCGCACGCGTGCGACCCGGTCTCGGCCTTCGGTGGGGTAATTGCGACCAATCGGCCGGTCAGCGTCGAGATGGCCGAGCAGGTCGCCGAGGTCTTCACCGAAGTGATTCTCGCGCCGGCGTACGAGGACGGGGCGGTGGAACTCCTGAGCGCCAAGAAGAACATCCGAGTCCTCGTGGTCGAGCCGGCGGTTCGGGGCGGGACCGAATTATGCGGCATCGACGGCGGTCTGCTGATCCAGCAGCGCGACACCGTCGACGCCGCGCACGACCGCTCGAACGGCTGGGAACTGGCTTGCGGCGAACCGGCCGATCCCGCGACGCTGGCCGATCTGGAGTTCGCCTGGCAGGCCTGCCGCTCGGTGAAGTCCAACGCGATCCTGCTGGCCCGGGACGGCGCGTCGGTCGGGGTCGGGATGGGACAGGTCAACCGGGTGGACGCCAGCCGGCTGGCCGTGGAACGGGCGGGGGAGCGGGCCCGGGGTGCGGTCGCGGCCTCGGACGCCTTCTTCCCCTTTCCCGACGGTCTGGAGATCCTGCTCGAGGCCGGCGTCCGGGCGGTGGTCGAGCCGGGAGGGTCCCGCCGCGACGACGAGGTCGTCGAGGCTGCCCGGCGGGCCGGGGTCGCCCTGTACTTCACCGGTGCCCGGCACTTCTACCACTGACCGTTCCGGTTCGGCAGGACGCTCGCCCATCCAAGCCCGCTCGACCAAAGCAGCTTGGCCAACGCAACTCGATCAGGGGCGGCTCGATCAGGGCAGCTCGATCAGCTAGGAAGACAGCCATGACGGCACAGATTCTGAACGGCAAGGCATTGGCCGCCACCATCAAGGACGAGCTGAAGGTGCGGGTCGCGGCGTTGGCCCGGCGGGGGATCACCCCGGGCCTGGGCACCGTCCTGGTCGGGGACGATCCCGGCTCGCACTCCTACGTGGCCGGCAAGCACCGCGACTGCGCCCAGGTCGGCATCGCCTCGCTCGAGGTCGTGTTGCCAGGTGGCGTCGGGGCCACCGAATTGGCCGAGCGGATCGCTGAGCTGAACGCCGACCCGGTCTGCACGGGCTTCATCGTCCAGTTGCCGCTGCCCGGGGCGCTCGACGACGGCTGGGCCCTCGGACTGGTCGACCCCGGCAAGGACGCCGACGGGCTGCACCCGGTCAATCTCGGCCGGCTCGTGCTGGGGGACGCCGGTCCGCTGCCCTGCACCCCGCGGGGCATCGTCGAACTGCTTCGACGCTACGGCGTGGGGCTCAGCGGTGCCGAGGTCTGCGTCATCGGTCGCGGGACCACCGTGGGGCGACCACTCGGTCTGCTGCTCACGCGCAAGAGCGAGAACGCCACGGTCACGCTGTGTCACACCGGCACCGTGGACCTGGCCCAACACACCCGCCGCGCCGACATCGTCGTCGCCGCGGCCGGGCGTCCGGGGCTGGTGACGGCGGAGATGATCAAACCGGGGGCGGTCTGTGTCGACGTCGGCATCACCCGGACCGAGTCCGGTCTGGTCGGTGACCTCGACCCGAGCGTGCACGACGTCGCGGACTGGGTCGCACCAATGCCCGGCGGGGTCGGTCCGATGACCCGGGCCATGCTGCTCACCAACGTGGTGGAACGGGCCGAGGCGCTGACCGACGACCCGGCCCGATGACCGCTGGGAAGGTCTCGATCCAGCCGTCCCGACCGGAACCGTGGTGAACCGGCGCGACCCCGGCGGAACGGCCCGGCCGCGCCGTCAGTGGCCGCTGCTCCTGGTCAGCGCCGGTGTCCTCGGCGGCGTCGCCAGCACCGTGATAGGACCCCAGACCTGGCGGCCCGGTTGCGTCGTGATCGGTGTGTCGGTCCTGCTCGCGGGCTTGCTCCGGCTGGTGCTGTCCGATCGCCGGGCCGGGCTGCTGCAGGTCCGGTCCAAGGGCTTCGACGTCGCGGTACTGCTGTTCACCGGCGGGGCCATCGTGGCCCTGGCTCTGATCGTTCCCGGCGGACGTTGAGCTGGATCGAGGCGCCGCTCAACCGCCGTTGGCTGCCGAGACTCCGATCAGGACGACGATGACGATATAGAGCAAGGCCACCAGACCTTGCCAGATGATCCCGACGATGCCAAGGATCCGGCCGACCTGAACGTTTCCGCGGTTGGTGTACGCCGCGGGATTCGCGTCGATCTCCTTCAACGCCCGGTTACCCATGACCAGGCCCACGATGCCGGGAATGAAGCAGAGGACCAGGCCGACAATGCCGAGGACCAGGACCGTGGTGCCCTGTGGATGGGGCTGCGGGGTGGGCGCGTAGGGCATCCCCCCGTACGGGCTGGCGCCGTACGGCTCGGTCTGACCGTACTGCACGTATTGCTGGTCTTGGCCGTACTGAGGGGTCTGGGGGTATTGCTGGTCTTGGCCGTATTGGGGGGTCTGGCCGTATTGCTGGTCTTGGCCGTATTGGGGGGTCTGGCCGTACTGCTGGTCTTGGCCGTACTGGGGAGCTTGGCCGTACTGGGGAGCTTGGCCGTACTGCTGGTCTTGGCCGTATTGGGGAGCTTGGGGGTACTGCTGGTCTTGCCCGTATTCGGGGGTCTGGCCGTACTGCTTCTGGTCCTGCTGACCCGCGGGGTCCTGCCCCGACGGCGGCACCGGGTAGGACGGATCGGCCGAATTCGACGCCGCGGGATCGTAGACCGACGACCCGGAGCGCTCGCCGGTCTCGCCGGCCGTCGAACCGGGATCGGGATCGGGATCGGGGCGGGAGTACGGATTCTCACTCATGGCCGACATTGTCGCGCATCGACGGCCGATCGCGTTGCGTATCCACGCGACACGTTCAGCTCGGCAGCAGCCCCAGCGCCCTGACCGCGTCCCGCTCCTCGCTGAGTTCGGACGTCGTGGCGTCGATCTTGGTCCGGGAAAAGTTGTTGATCTCCAGGCCCGGCACGATCGACCAGGCGCCGTCGGCGACCGTACACGGGAACGAGCTGACCAGGCCCTCGGGAACACCGTACGAACCGTCCGAGGGCACCGCCATCGACACCCAGTCGTCCTCAGGCGTCCCGTCGACCCAGTCGCGCATGTGGTCCACGGTTGCGTTCGCGGCGCTGGCGGCGGAGCTGGCTCCGCGGGCCTCGATGATGGCCGCGCCGCGCTGCTGCACGGTCGGCAAGAAGCTCGACTCCAGCCACTCCTGATCATCGACGACCGCCGCCGCGTCCTCACCGCGGACCCGGGCGTGAAACAGGTCCGGGTACTGGGTGGCGGAGTGGTTGCCCCAGATCGTCATCTGGGACACCTCACCGACGCCGGCCCCGGTCTTGGCCGCCAGTTGCGCCACGGCGCGGTTGTGGTCCAGCCGGGTCAAGGCGTTGAAGCGCTCCCTCGGGATGTCGGGGGCGTTGCTCATCGTGATCAGCGCGTTCGTGTTCGCCGGGTTCCCGGTGATCAGCACCTTGACGTCGTCGGCGGCGACCGCGTTCAGGGCCGCACCCTGAGGTTTGAAGATGGCGCCGTTGGCCTCGAGCAGGTCACCGCGCTCCATTCCCTTGCTCCGCGGCCGCGCCCCGACCAGAAAGGCGAGGTTTACCCCGTCGAAGACCTGCCTCGGGTCGTCACCGATCACCACCGAGTCCAGCAGCCCGAACGCGCAGTCGTCCAATTCCATCACCACGCCTTCGAGGGCCTTCAGGGCGGGCGTGATCTCCAACAGTCGAAGTTGCACCGGCTGCTGCGGGCCGAGCAGGGCCCCGCTCGCGATCCGGAACAGCAGGCTGTAGCAAATCTGCCCGGCACCACCGGTGACGGCGATCTTGACGGGTGTAGGCACGCGTGGTCTCCTTCAGCTTCGAGGTGGAAATGATGACGCTAGCAACCGCGGCCGACGGCGGAGAAGGAGGCCACGTGACCGTCGCCCTTACCCCCGCCGAAACCCCGACCTGGGTGGCTCGCCGTCTCCGGGGTCGGACAGGCCTGTGTTGGGTCGGAGTCGACGGGTTCGGCGCGGCCGGCAAGAGCACCTTGGCGGGCGAGATCGCGAGCGCGCTGCCCGGTGCGAGCGTGGTCGCCCTGGACGACTTCGCCCGTGCCGGGTTGGCCGGCTGGGCCTGCGAGGAGTTCCTGGCCCAGGTGCTGGAGCCGTTGGGCCGCGGGGAGCCCGGCCGCTACCGGAGGTGGAATCTCGAGCTCGATGCCCCGAACGGTTGGGCGCACGTGCAGCCGGGCACTCCAGTGGTGGTCGAGGGCGTCTCCGCCCTGGACGTCGCAGTCCCGGTCCCCTGGGACGTCACCGTCTGGGTCGACGTACCGGCCGCAGTCCGCCGCCGCCGAATCCTGGCCCGCGATCCCGACCGGCTGGACCGCTGGCGGGAGGACTGGTGGCCCAGCGAGCAGGCGTACGCCCGTGCCCAGCAGCCCTGGCTGCGGGCTGACGCGGTCGTCCGCGGGGCCCTAGATTAAGCGCATGAGCTACCTGTCCGAGGGTCCCGACACCGCTGAGCGCGCGACCCTCTACGCCGAGGACGTCGCCCGCCAGGGGTACCTGCCCAACTACACCCGCGCGTTCGGCCCGCGACCCGCGGTCTATCGGGCCTGGCAGGCGCTCAACGCGGCTGTCCGCTCGGGGATGGACTTCGAGCGGTTCGAGGTCGCCACCATCGCGGCCGCCCGGCAGCGCGGGTCGTCCTACTGTGCGCTGGCCCACGGGAAGATGCTGGCGCAACGGATCGATCCGAGCACCGTCGCGGCGATCGGTACCGGCCGCAGCGACGACCCGGTGCACCAGGCGGTCGGCACGCTGGCGGCTAAGGTCGCGGCTACCCCGGCCGAGGTGAGGCCGGGTGACCTGGAGCCGCTGCGCCGGCTCGGCTTCACCGACGCCGAGGTGCTGGACGTGATCTTGGCCAGCGCGCTGCGTTGCTTTTTCAGCACCGTCTTGTCCGCGACCGGTGCCGAACCCGACCCGCCACTGACCGGGCAGGATCCGGCCCTGGTCGCCGCGCTGACCGGATCGGCGCCCGACTAGCTCGCGAGTCGCGCGATCGCCGCGTTCAGGGTCGCCGACGGGGTCATCACCGCCGTGGCCAAGGCGTCGTCGGGACGGTAGTAGCCGCCGATGTCGACCGGCGAGCCCTGCACCGCGATCAGCTCCGCGTTGATCGTCTCCTGGTCCGCGTCGAGCTGCTCCGCCAGCTCGGTGAACACCGCGGCGAGTTCGGGGTCAGCGCTTTGGCCCGCCAGCTCCTGGGCCCAGTAGAGCGCGAGGTAGAAGTGGCTGCCGCGGTTGTCGATTCCCCCGAGACGACGGGTGGGGGACTTGTTCTGGTTCAAAAAGGTCGCCGTGGCCGCGTCCAGGGTGTCGGCCAGGACCTGGGCCCGGGCATTGCCCGCGGTCTGCGCGAGGTGTTCCAGGCTGACGGCGAGGGCGAGGAATTCACCGAGGCTGTCCCAGCGCAGATAGTCCTCGCGGAGCAGTTGCTGGACGTGCTTGGGCGCCGAGCCGCCGGCCCCGGTCTCGAACAGCCCGCCACCGTTGATCAGCGGCACCACCGACAACATCTTGGCCGAGGTGCCCAGCTCGAGGATGGGGAACAGGTCGGTCAGATAGTCGCGCAGCACGTTCCCGGTGACCGAGATCGTGTCTTGGCCCCGCCGGATCCGCTCCAACGAGAAGGCGGTGGCCTCGACCGGGGACATGATCGACAACTCCAGGCCGTCGGTGTCGTGCTCGGGTAGGTAGTGCTCGACCTTGGCGATCAGGTTGGCGTCGTGGGCCCGGTCGGAGTCGAGCCAGAACACGGCCGGGGTCTGGCTCGCCCGGGCCCGGGTGACGGCCAACTTCACCCAGTCGGCGATGGCGGCGTCCTTGGTCTGGCACATCCGCCAGATGTCGCCGCGCTGCACCGAGGTCTCCAACACCACGGCGCCCTCGTCGTCGATCACCCGGACGGTGCCGGCGTCGGCAATCTCGAAGGTCTTGTCGTGGCTGCCGTACTCCTCGGCGGCCTGGGCCATCAGGCCGACGTTGGGCACCGAGCCCATGGTGGTGGGGTCGTACGCGCCGTGGGCGCGGCAGTCGTCGATCACGACCTGGTACACCCCGGCGTAGGAGGAGTCGGGGATGACCGCGAGGGTGTCCTGCTCGTCGCCGTCGGGGCCCCACATGTGTCCCGACGTCCGGATCATCGCCGGCATCGAGGCGTCGACGATCACGTCGCTGGGCACGTGCAGGTTGGTGATGCCACGGTCGGAGTCGACCATGGCCAGGGCGGGACCCTGGGCCAGTCCGCGTTCGATGGCAGCCCGGATCTCCGCACCGTCGTCGATCCGGTCGAGGCCGGCCAGGATGGCCCCCAGGCCGTTGTTGGCGGTGAGCCCGGCGGCGGCCAGCGCGTCGCCGTAGCGCTGGAAGACCTCGGGCAAGAAGGCCCGGACCACGTGGCCGAAGATGATCGGGTCGGAGACCTTCATCATCGTCGCCTTCAGGTGCACCGAGAACAGCACACCCTCGGCCCTGGCCCGTTCGACTTGCTCGGCCAGGAACGCGTCCAGGGCCGCTACGTGCATGACGGTGGCGTCGACCACCTCGCCGGCCAGGACGGGCACGGCGTGCCGCAGCACCATGGTCTCGCCGTCGTGCTTGATCAGTTCGATCCGCAGGGTGGTGTCGGCCTCGATCACCGCCGAGGTCTCCTCGCTGCGGAAGTCGCCCTGGTTCATGTGGGCGACGGCGGTCTTCGAGTCCGGCGACCAGGCGCCCATCGAGTGCGGGTGGCTCCGGGCATACTGCTTGACCGAGGCGGGGGCACGCCGGTCGGAATTGCCCTCGCGCAGCACCGGATTGACCGCACTGCCCTTGACGGCGTCGTAGCGGGCCCGGACGTCGCGTTCGGCGTCGGTCGAGGGGTTCTCGGGATAGTCCGGCAAGTCGTAGCCCTGCCCCTGCAGCTCGGCAACGGCAGCCTTCAGCTGCGGCAACGAGGCGGAGATGTTGGGCAGCTTGATGATGTTGGCGGCGGACGTCTGGGCCAGCGCTCCGAGCTCAGCCAGGGCGTCGTCGACCCGCTGGTCGTCGGCCAGCCGCTCGGGGAACTGGGCCAAGATCCGTCCCGCCAGGGAGATGTCGCGGGTCTCCACCCGTACGCCGGCCCGGCTGGTGAAAGCCTGGATGATCGGCAGGAACGAGTAGGTCGCCAGCAGCGGCGCCTCGTCGGTACGGGTGTAGATGATCGTCTCAGTCACCTCCCCACGCTATCGCGCCCCTCCCCCCTCCGACTTGTCAGCGTGGGTGGTCGCTATAGCGACCACCCACGCTGACAAGTCGGAGGCAGGGAAGGGTTGTCCACAGGTCCGGGGCAGTTGCGGCAGAAAGACGACCGTGTCCCGACCCTCAAAGGGTGAAGAGTCCTGCGACTGCACTGGAGCGAGCTGCCTTCGCCGAGGGGGTGCTCCGCCGCGATCGCGCCGCCGTATTTAATCTGACCCGGTCCGCGGCCCGTCATCAGGTGACCGCGCGGCGCTGGACGACCTGGGGCGACCACGTGCTCCTGATGCGGAACGCGGAGCCCACCCGAAGGCAGCTGATGTGGATCGCGGTGACCGACGTCGGCTGGCCGGCGGCCCTGGCCAGCCATACCGCTCTCGAGCTCGCGGGCTTTCGCGGCTTCGCCAACGAGGCCGCAGACATCCACGTCCTTGTCCCGCGTGGCAGTCGCTGCGCGGCGTTGCCCGGAGTCCGGATCCACGAGTCTCGGCGGCTCCAGCCTGACGTACTGCTCACCGATGGCGGGCCGCCGCGCACTGACCCTGCCCGATCGGTTCTGGATGCTGCGGCCTGGCAGCCGTACCCGAGGTTCGCCTGTGCGCTGGTGGCGGCTGTCATTCAGCAGCGGTTGTGCAGCGTCGGTCAACTAGATGCGGCGATGGCCACGGTGGGCAGGATCCGGCACAAGGCGTACGTCCGGCTGGCCTTGGGTGACATCGCGTCCGGTGCCCACGCGGCAGGCGAGCTGGACGTCGCCTCGATGTGCCGTCGCTACGGCCTCCCGTTCCCCCGTCGACAAGTCCGGCGACGAGACGGTCGGGGGTGCTTGCGGTACTTGGACTGCGAGTGGGACCTGCCGGATGGCGGAATCGTCGTCTTGGAGGTGGACGGGCGTCACCATCTTGACGTCGCCTCGTGGCAGTCGGACATGAGACGTGAGCGGTCCGTCGTGCTCAGTGGACGACGCGTCTTACGCGCCACCAACCTGGAGCTGCGGCTCGAGCCCGCCGTGATTGCCACGGATCTGGTGACGATCGGTGTCCCCAGTACCCGACTTGTCAGCGTCGGTGGTCGCCATAGCGACCACCGACGCTGACAAGTCGGTTAGAGGGTGGCGGCGCGACCGATTTGGACCACCTTCCAGCCGGCGTGGCGCCAGGTCGGGGCGTGCAGTTTGAGCCGGCCGTCGATGATGATCTTGGTCCGGACCAGCGCGCCGAGGGCGACCGGGTCGAGCTGGCGGAACTCCGGCCATTCGGTCAGGTGCAGCACCACCTCGGCCCCGAGCAGCGCCTGTTCCACGCTGGCGACCTGGGTGAAGCCTTCGCGGGGTGGCAGCCGGGCCTGCGGGTCGTAAATCCGGACATCGGCGCCGTGGGCGTGCAGATGATCGGCGACGGTCAGCGCGGGGGAGTTGCGGGTGTCGTCGGTGCCGGGTTTGAACGCCGCTCCCAAGACCGCGATCCGGCGGCCGTCCACGTCGCCGCCGGCCTGGTCGATGGCCAACTCGGCGATCTCGCTGCGCTGGGCGGCGTTGATCGCCGCCACGGCCTGAAGGAACTGGGTCAATACGCCAACCCCGAGCTCGTCGGCCCGGTGGGCGAGGGCGGCGATGTCCTTGGGCAGGCAACCGCCGCCGAAGCCGAGACCGGCGTCGAGGAACTCCCGCCCGATCCGGGTGTCGAAGCCGATCGCGTCCGCGAGCAGGGTGACGTCACCGCCGGTGGCCTGGCACATCTGCGCCATCGCGTTGATGAAGCTGATCTTGGTGGCCAGAAAAGCGTTGGCGGCGACCTTGATCAGCTCGGCGGTGGCCAGGTCGCAGCGGACGACCGGCACCCGGTCGGTGATCGGCAGCGCGTACACCTCTTCCAGCACCGCCATCGCGCGCTCGGACTGGACTCCGAACACGAGCCGGTCCGGACGCAAGGTGTCCTCCACCGCGTACGCCTCCCGGAGGAACTCCGGGTTCCAGGCCACCTCCACGCCGTCGCCGGCCGGGGATTGTCGGCGCAGCCGCTCCTGCAGGGCCGCGGCCGTACCCACCGGTACGGTCGACTTGCCGACCACCAGGGTCGGCCGGGTCAGCAGTGGAGCCAAGGTGTCGACCGCGGCGTGCAATTGAGCGAGGTCGGCCGCGCCGTCCTGAGCCGAGGGGGTGCCCAGGGCCAGGAAGTGGACGTCGGCCCAGTCGGCAATGTCGGCGTAGTCGGTGCTGAAGCGCAGCCGCTCGCCGGCGGTGTGCCGGCTCAGCAACGGTTCCAGGCCCACCTCGAAGATCGGCGACTCGCCCGCGTTCAGCCGTTTGATCCGCTGCGTGTCGATGTCGACCCCGATCACCTGGTGACCGAACTCGGCCATCCCGGCGGCGTGCGTCGCCCCGAGGTAGCTGGTGCCGATGACGCTGAGGTGCAGACCCATCGGGCGATCCTGGCACAATTGCCAGCCCCTGCGGGAGTCGTGACGACGGGTGGGCCGCGCCGGCCAGGCGTTTCACCTGATCGCCGTCGTTCCGTACGCTGAAGTCTCTCCGTTTCCCGCGGAGCCCACACCCGCAGGAGCGCCCAACCTCGTGAGCACGACGATCGTCGACATCGTCACCATCCTGGTCCTGATCGTGGTCAGCGGGGTCTTCGTTGCCGCGGAGATGTCGCTGGTCTCGCTCCGGGAGAGCCAGATCAAGCAAATGGCCCACCACAGCCGCCGGGGTCAGGCCGTGGCCCGACTCAACGACAACCCGAATCGGTTCTTGTCCACCGTGCAAATCGGGGTCACCCTGACCGGATTCTTGAGTGCGGCGTTCGGGGCGGCCACGCTGGCGCAGGCCGCCTCCCCGAGTCTGATGCGCTGGTTCGGCCTGCGCCGCGACGTCGCCGACACCGTTGCGCTGATCGTGATCACCGTCGTCATCTCCTACGTCTCGATCGTCCTCGGCGAGCTGACCGCCAAACGGCTCGCGCTTCAGCGGACGGAGGCCTTCGCGCGGGCGTTGGCCCCCCTGGTCGACTTCGTGGCCCGGGTGCTGCGGCCGGTGATCTGGCTGCTCGGGGCCTCGACGAACGTGTTGGTCAAGCTGCTCGGGGGCGATCCCGACGCCGGCCGAGAGGAAGTCAGCGATGAGGAGATCCGGGCCCTGGTGAGTGGGTCGAGCACCCTTGGCGAGGAGGAACGACGCATCGTCGACGACGTCTTCGACGCCGGCGTCCGCAGTCTGCGGGAGGTGATGCTGCCGCGGACCGAGGTGGACTTCCTCCCCGGCGACCTGCCGGCCCACCGCGCGGTCCGCGAATTGGTGTCTTCACCCCATTCGCGCTACCCGGTGACCGGGGAATCGGCCGACGACATTCTCGGCTTCGTGCACGTTCGTGACCTGCTCGACCCCAAGGTCAGCTCGCGGACGACCCGGGTGGCCGAGGTAGTCCGGCCGGTGCTGTCGCTGCCGGACACCGTCCGGGTGCTACGGGCGTTGTCGGAGATGCGCCGCAGCAGCTCCCACCTGGCCATCGTCTTGGACGAATACGGCGGGACCGCCGGGATCGTCACCATGGAGGACCTGGTCGAGGAGCTGATCGGCGACATCACCGACGAGTACGACGTGGTGGCTCAGCAACGGATCCAGGTCCGCGGCGACCTGGCTCTGGAGGGGCTAACCACCCTGGAGGACTTTGCCGAGGAAACGGGCTTGGAGCTGGACGACGGACCCTACGACACCCTCGCCGGCTTCTTCATGGCGCAGCTGGGACGGCTCCCGGAGGTGGGCGACAAGACCGTGGTCTCGGCCCGGCCGGTCGCCGACGGGGAAGCCGAGCCGGCGTCCTTGGAGTTGCGGGTGACCGAGCTGGACGGCCGTCGCGCCGCGGGCTTCGTGGTCCACCGGCTCGACGGCGGCGAGTTCACTTCGGTGGCCGAGGGTGAGTCGCCTTGATCTGTAGCGCCGGTCGTGAGCCCAAGATCATCGCCACCGACGCACCACTCAGATCTCCAGCGTCGGACTCAGGACCGTTCGCCCGTCGTGGTGCAGGACGAACTTGGCCATCCCGGTCGGGACGGACTCGAAGACGAACCGGCCGTCGGCGTCGGCCAACGTCGATCGGGTCGCGCCGGCCACCAGGACCTCCACTTGGAGCCCGTCGCTGCTGCCCTGCTGGGGGACGGTCCACCCGTCGACCCGAACCGATCCGTCCGGCTGCTGAGCCAAGGTGACCATGGTGATCAGGGTCTCGCTGCTGAACGTCACCGTTCGCACGGCCTCGGTGTCACCGCCGCGAGCCCCCGAGTTCGCCAGGTCCAGCCGGGTCAGAGTGGCCACCTCGGCGTGCAGGGCGTCCAGGGTGAGCGCGAACTGGATCCGTTCCACCAGCCCGGCGGGCAGCGGGTCGCGGGCCTGCCAGCCGGCGCGAATCGTCCCGACCAGGACGGCGTCCCCGGAGTCCAGGCTCTCCGCGGCCAGCCTCAGTTCGGTCTCGTCGGCGGGGGCGGACCCGGAGTGGTCCCCGAGGCGGCTGTGGTCGTCGGCGTTCATGTCGTCTCCCAGCGGGGGTCGGCGGCCAGGGCGAGTCGCAGCTTGGCCAGGCAGCGGCCTCGGGTGGGTCCGATGCTGCCCTGCGGCATTCCGAGGGTGGCGGCCAAGGTGGCGTAGTCCGGACGTTCGGCGAAGGCGATCACCCGGAGCAGGGCCCGGCAGCGGGGCGGCAGCGTCTCGATCTGACGCCACAGAGTGTGCTGGTCCTCGTCGAGGACGACGTCATCCTCGACCGTCACTCGCCGATCCGGCTCGCCGGCGAACCTGGACTCGAAGTCGGTCGGCCGGGTCCGGCTTTGTCCCCGCCCCACCCGCCACGCCTCGCGTCGCGCCGACACGATCATCCACTGCAACACCGCCACCGGCTCGGCAATGGTGTCGGCGTGCCGGACCAAGCCCAGCCAGGTGGTCTGCACCACGTCTTCGGCGGCCGCCCGGTCGAGCCGGGTGGCGCGGACAGCGTGCCACAGGATCGGCGTCAGCATCGAGACCAAGTCCGCCATCGCGGTTTGGTCACCACCGCGATAGGCCGTGAACAGCCGTCCGGCCCGCACCGCGAGGCCCTCGACGACCGGTTGCTCGGTCACCGTCTCACCGCCGGTCGCCGCTGGCGCGCCATCCAGCCTCCCCGCCGATGAGTGTGGGCGCTCGCCCGTTCTGCGGACCAGGACCGGCCCGTCGCGCTGCTCAAGCACCGCTGATGTCCTTCATACTGCACGAAGAGCCGGTGGCGTCGGCCCTGATACATCCCGACCCGATCTCTTCGATAACCTCTGCCACCTCCCAGTCAAGGCGAGGAGGAGGCGGGCATGTCGGTACCCCGAGGGTCGGCGGCCCTGCAGCGGTTGCACCAGTTGCTCGACCACGCCCAGCCCGACCAGCCCTATCGGGAGACCGAGCCGTTACCGGCGGGCCTGTCGAGCGCACCACCATCCCCGTGGCTGTGGGGACCCACCCGCACCGATGAGGACGGCGAGGACGACATCCGCCCCGGGGAAGGCGTCCCCCTCCGGCGGGCATTGCGCGACCCGTACGCCTACGCCCTCCCGGGGCCGGCCGGATCCGACCAGTCCGGGCTGCTGCACCAGCCGCCGGACGTGGCCCTGGCCGGGAGCGGGCCGTTGACCCCGGCCCAGGCCGACTACGCCCGCACCAGCTTGGACGTGACGATGAAGGGTGGCACGACCAGTGGCGTGATCTACCCCCTGGTGCTGTGTGAACTGGCCCGCCGGTTCCGGCTGCGCAACGTCGGCGGTGCGTCGGCCGGCGCCATCGCAGCCTCGCTGGCCGCCGCGGCCGAACTCGGCCGGACCCGCTGGGACGAAGCGGGCCGACCCGAGCCGCCGCCGCTGGACGAGCGAGCCCGGCAACAGGGGCGGCTCCGCGCGGGTTTCGTCGGACTGGCCGACGCGACCGCCTGGCTCGGCCAGCTCGACGACCCGGGCCCACCTCAGTACCGGCTCGCCCAGCTGTTCCGGCCGACCGCAGCAGCGCGGGAGCTGTTCCGGGTGATGGTGGCGGGTATGCGGGCTCGTTGGGTGCCGCTGGGCCTGCTGCTGTTGTGGTCGTTCGACCTGAAGTCCCGGTCGGCGAATGCGCTGGTCCTGGTCCTGGCTCCGGTGGTGGCCGTGGCTGACACTCCCGCCACGCGGACCTACGGCTGGTTGGCCTGCTGGCTGTTCGCGGCCGTCGTCCTGCTCTGCGGCAGTGTGGGGCTGGTCGCTGTCGCGGCCTTCGTGTTCAGGTTCGGCCGGTGGCGGGAGTCGGTCCGAGACCACCGGGACCGGCGCCCGGTCGAGCCGGTCCACGCACCGACGGCCCGCGCTCGTCGTTCCGGGTGGCCGGCCGGGGTCATCGCCGCGGTCCTGCTGGTCGTCCTGGGTCTGCTCAGCCGCACCGGGATCTGGGCTCAGATCGGCGGTTGGCGTCTGCTCGGGGCCGGGTTGTTCGGAGTGGTCGGCGTCCTGGTGGTCGTCTCGACGACGTTGAGCGGGATCGCCCGGCACGCCGAGCGGCACAAGTTCGGTCTGGTCAGCGGCGCTGTGCCGGCGCCCGGCGCCACCGGCCGGATCGCTGATCGGGTGGCCGGGCTGGCGCCCGCCGGCGTGGAGCACGCCCTGGTCCCCTGGCTGAGTACCGCGTTGTCCGACCTTGCCGGCCTCCCCCGGCCGAGCGTGCTTCGCTTCGGTCACCTCTGGCTGGCGGGGGACTACCGTCCGCCCGATCCCGAGCAACCGCGGACGGCCGAGCAGTTGGCCCGGCTCCGCGAGGCGGCGAACCGTTCCCGCCGGCGGGTGGTGAACCTGGAACTGATCACCACCGAGATCGTGCACGGCGTGCCTTACCGCTTCCCGCTGCGCGACGACGGGCAGCAACTATTCCTGCGTCGCACCGACCTGGAAGCCGAGGCGGCGCAGGTGTTCTCGCCCGAGGTGGTCGACGCGCTCTGCCCGCCGTCGAACCGGGTCCGGGATCCGCCGTTGGACGTGGCGACGGGTCGACCGGTCCCCGACCTGTTCGTGTTGCCCGAGCCGGGGGATCTGCCGGTGGTGTTCGCAACCCGGCTGAGCCTGGCCCTGCCGGGGCTCTTCCAAGCCGTCCGGGCCTATCGGTTGGTCGGGGACGAGCCGGTGCGCGACGACTACGGCGCCAGGATCCGACGCGGGAACATCGATCTCGATTATCCCGCGACCGAGCACGTCTGGGTCGAGGAGCTGTGGTTCTCCGACGGGGGAATCACCTCCAACTTCCCGATCCACCTGTTCGACACCCCGCTGCCGCTTTGGCCCACGGTCGGGATCGACCTGGCGCCGCACCCGCCCGGTGCGGCCCACCAGGACGTCTACCTGCCCTCGCCCTCGCACCCGGGCCGAGCTCCGACCCGGCCCCAGCGGGGCAGTCTGCTGAGCTTCGCCGGGTCGGTGTGCCGTACCGCACTGAGCTGGTCCGACACCGGACAGACGATGATGCCGGCGTTCCGGGGTCGGGTCGCCGCGGTACGGCAGGGGGCCGAGGAGGGCGGATCCAACCTGTTCATGAATTCGGCCACCATCGCCTCGCTGGCGCTGCGCGGGGCGTTGGCGGGCCGCCGACTGGCGAAACGGTACGGCAGCGACGCGCACTGGCGGGTCCACCAGTGGCTGCGGCTGCGGGTGGCGCTGGACAGCCTGGCTGCGCTGCACGGCCGAGTCGGCCGGGACGGGGCCACGCCACCGTTCTCCACCCTCGACGCCCAGGCGACGATCGACGCGGTGAAGCAGGCGTTGCAGGACACGGGCGGGGACCCGAACCCGGCCTACGCCGGCCAGCCGGACCCGCCGCTGCGCTGGTACGACGAGAACCTAACCCCAGCCTTCTTTGCGGCCGTCGACGCACTGCTGAGCAGTTACACCAGCAGTCCGGCCACCGCCCCCGACGACCTCGAGCCGCTGCGTCAGGGGGTGCCGCAGCCGGCCCCGGAACTCCGCCAGGTGCCACCGACCTGAGTCAGGGCCGTCGCCCTCAGCCCAGCCGTTCGTCGAGGTAGCACCAACGCCAGGCCTCGCCGGGCTCGAAGCTGCGCATCACCGGATGTCGGCTGGTGTGGAAGTGCCGCTCGGCGTGCCGGCCGACCGAGGAGTCGCAGCAGCCGACGTGGCCGCAGCTCAAACAGATCCGCAGGTGTACCGGGTCGGTGCCCTCGCGGAGGCAGTCTTGACAGCGTCCGTCGCCGTCCGGGGCACTGTCGGCCGGCGCGTGTTCGAGATGTCCGCAGGGGCCGATCGGATCGGCCGGCGTCCGGACCCGGGCCGCGGCGTCGATGTCGTCGGAGCGTTCGACGGCGGAGGTCAGCATCGACTCCTCCACGTCGAAGGAACCGAGCACGGCCTCCACTACGTCGTGGTCCACGGTCCCGCTGGAGCGGGCCTTGAGGACTTCGTCGCGCTGGACCTGAAGAGTCTCCAGCCGCAGCCGGCGGTACTGGTCGGCCGGCGTCTCGGTGTCGGGGCTGCCGAGCTTCTCCCACAGCCGGTCCGGCGCCGTCCCGATCCGGTCGCGGAGCCGGTCGACCACAGCGTCGGAGTCGCCGGGCTGGCGGAGGTCGTCCAGGGACCGCAGGGCGGCGCCGGTGGAGGTCTGCAGGATGGTGGCAGCCTGCAATGCGTCTGAGCGCGCGTCCGGGCCTTCTAGACGGAATCTGCGGACCAGCGCCGGCAGGGTCGACCCCTGGACTAGCAGGGTGCCGGCGGTGACGACCATCGCGCCGAAGACGAGCACCTCCCGCAGCGGTACGTCGGCGGGGATCAGCAAGGCGGTGGCCAAGGTGACCACTCCGCGCATGCCGGCCCAACCGACCACCAGCCGCCTGGGCCACGGCACCACCGGTGGAGCATCGTCGCGGTGCCGCCGAAACAACGACCCGTTGAACAGCGAACTGCTGGAGACCATCACCCAGATCAGCCGGATCGCGACCACGCCGACCAGGGCGGCGACGCAGAACCCGGCGATCCGGGCCCCGGAGAGGTCGGAGACGGCCAGCGCGGTGACGATGCTGTGGGCCTGCAGGCCGATCAGCAGGAAGACCGTGTTTTCCAGCAGGAACTGGATGGTGGCCCAGTTGATCCGTTCGCTCAGCCGAGACCGGCCGGTTTGGATCACCGGCGACTTGTGCCCGAGCAGCAGCCCGGCGGTCACCACCGCGATCACCCCGGACCCGCGCAGGTCGCCGACGCCGATCTCCTCGGCCGGCAGGTAGGCCGCGAACGGGACGAGGAAGGAGATGGCGGTGTCGAAGACAGGGTCTTGGACCCGGCGGCGGACCAGGATCGCCAGTCCGGCCACGGCCAGACCGGCGGCGACGCCGCCGAGCGCGGCGATCAGGAAACCACCGACCGCGGTCCAGGCCGAGAACGTGCCACCGATCGCGGCCAGCGCCACCCGGAGTGCGGTGATCGCGGTGGCGTCGTTGACCAGCGACTCGCCTTCCAAGATCGTGACCATGACCCGGGGCATGCCTACCCGTCGGGCGATCGAGGTGGCCGCGACCGCGTCCGGCGGGGCGACCACCGCACCGAAGGCGAACGCCACCGGGAAGCTCACCGGCAGCACCAGCCAGGTGATCAGCCCGACCCCGAGCGCAGTGAGGATCACCAACAGCACCGAGAGGTAGGCGATCGGGCGAAGATTGTGCCGGAAGTCGATCACCGAGGTCCGCAGCGCCGCCGCGTAAAGCAGCGGGGGTAGGAAGCCGAACAGCACCACCTCCGAGCTCAGCTCCGGCACCGAGACGAAGGGCACGAAGGAGCCGCCGATCCCGACCAACAGCAGCAGCAGCGGTGCCGACGCCCGCAGCCGGGTAGCGGCGGCGGTCACGGCCAGCACCGCGACGGCTACCCCGAGGAGCTCTAAGCCGATCTGCACAACCACATCGTGTCACCCCATCCCTACCCGGGCGGCTGGTCGGGATCCGCCCTTGTGCGAGCATGCCCAGATGAGCGGGCAGACCGAGTCGGGCACCCCGATCGCCGACGTCTACGATGCCGAGGCGCTGGCCGGCTTCGAGCCGGCACACTCCCTCGGCGCGCCGGGGGAGTTCCCGTACACCCGCGGTATTCACGCCTCGATGTACACCTCCCGGCCGTGGACGATGCGTCAGTACGCCGGTTTCGGCACCGCGGCGGAGTCGAACGCGCGGTACCGGGAACTGATCGAGCACGGCACCGCGGGACTGTCGGTGGCCTTCGATCTGCCGACTCAGATGGGGCTGGACTCCGACGCCGCGCTGGCGGCGGGCGAGGTCGGCAAAGTCGGGGTAGCGATCGACTCGATCGACGACATGCGGGTGTTGTTCGCCGGGATCGACCTGGCCCAGGTGTCCACCTCGATGACGATCAACGCCCCGGCCGCGGTCTTGCTGCTGCTCTACCAGCTCGTGGCCGAGGAGCAGGGGATCGATCCCGCCCTGCTCACCGGCACGGTCCAAAACGACGTGCTCAAGGAGTACATCGCCCGCGGCACCTACATCTACCCGCCGCAGGCCTCGCTCCGACTGGTCGCGGACACCTTCGGCTACTGCGCGGCGCACCTGCCGCGCTGGAACAGCATCTCGGTCTCGGGGTACCACATGGCCGAGGCCGGCGCCAGCCCGGCACAGGAGATCGCCTTCACCTTGGCCGACGGGATCGCGTACGTCGAGGCCGCCCTGGCCGCGGGTCTGGAGGTCGACCAGGTTGCGCCCCGGTTGTCGTTCTTCTTCGTCGCCCGGACCACGCTGTTGGAGGAGGTCGCGAAGTTCCGCGCCGCCCGGCGGATCTGGGCGCACGTGATGCGGGACCGCTTCGGCGCCCAGAACCCCAAGTCGCAGACCCTGCGCTTCCACACCCAGACTGCCGGCGTACAGCTGACCGCACAGCAGCCCGAGGTGAACCTCGTCCGGGTCACGGTGCAAGGTCTGGCCGCGGTGCTCGGCGGGACTCAGTCGCTGCACACCAACTCCTACGACGAGGCGATGGCGCTACCGAGCGCCAAGGCCGCCCGGCTGGCGCTGCGGACCCAGCAGGTGCTGGCCCACGAGACCGACCTGACGCAGACGGTCGACCCGTTCGCCGGCTCCTATGTGGTGGAGTCGCTCACCGATGACGTAGAGGCGGCCGCCACGGCGCTGATGGCGGCCGTCGAGCAGCGAGGTGGGGCGGTCGCGGCGATCGAGCAGGGCTTCCAGAAGTCGGAGATCGAACGCTCCGCCTACGCGCTGGCCCAGGAGATCGACGCCGGTGAACGGGTCGTGGTGGGGGTCAACCGGTTCGTGACGCAGGAGGAGGAGCCGTACGAGCCCCTCCGGCTCGACCCGGCCCTGGAGGCCGCCCAGGTGGCCCGGTTGGCCCGGCTGCGGAGCGGGCGCGACACCGCCGCCGTCGACGCCGCGCTCGAGCAGGTCCGGGCCGCCGCCCGCGGCACCGACCACAGTAACGTTCTGCCGCCGCTGAAGCGGGCGCTGGCGCTGCGGGCCACCGTCGGTGAGGTCTGTGACGCGCTACGGGACGTGTGGGGAGTCCACCGGCCGCAGGAGTTCTTCTAGCCGTCAGACCTCGGGCTGGTGGTGCGGGTCGCTCGGGCGTCAGGACCGTTCGGGCGGCTCGCTCGGTGCCTCAGCGAGTGACCGAGCGCCGTCGGCGCGACACGAACAAGGTTGTCGCCCCTCCCGCCAGGCCGAGTGCGGCCAGCAGGCCGACCCAGACTCCGGGACCGCCGGTGTTGGCCAACCGGGCGATGGTGTCGAGGACTGGGGCCACCGGCCCGCCGCCGTTGGGCCCGCCGCCGTTGGGCCCGCCGCCGTTGGGCCCGCCGCCGTTGGATCCGCCGTCATCTACCAGGAAGACCACCGGGTCGGCCAGGTCGGAGTCGTTGCCGTTCGCGTCGGTGGCGAATGCCGTGACGTCATGCACGCCCGGGTCGAGCGGTTCGGCCGGGGTGAAGGTGAAGTTTCCGTCCGCGTCGGTCGTGGTGGTGCCGGCCTCCTCGCCGTCAATGACGATCGTGACCGTCGTTCCCGGATCGGCGGTGCCGGTGATCGGCGGGGTCTGATCATCGGTGATCGACCCGTCAACCGGCGAGGTGATGACCGGGGTGGTCGGCGCCTGCACACGGAACCCGTTGACGTTCGACCGGGCCGACTCGTTTCCGGCCCCGTCGGTCGCGACGGCGTACGCCCGGTGCGGGCCGTCGTCGAGCGGCCGCTTCGGGGTCAGGCTGTACGTACCGTCGTCTCCGGCGGTGGTGGTGCCGATCGAGGTGCCGTCGACGAAGACCTCGACGCTGCTGCCGGGCTCCGCGGTGCCGGTGAACGGCGGGGTGGAGTCGGTCGTGGTCGACCCGTCGGGCGGCGTGGCCAGCGTCGGCGCGGCCGGAGCGGTCGCGTCGACGGTGAAGTTGTTGGTGTTGGACGGCTGCGAGTCGTTCCCGGAGTCGTCGGTGGCGACGGCGTTGGCCTGGTGCGGGCCCTCGGCAAGCGGGGTGGTCGGCGTCACGCGGTAGTTGCCGTCGTCGTCGGCGGTGGTGGTGCCGATCGAGGTGCCGTCGACGAAGACCTCGACGCTACTGCCCGGCTCGGCGGTGCCGGTGAACGGTGGCGTGGTGTCGTTGGTGGTCGACCCGTCGGCTGGCGTGTCGAGAGTGGGCGCGTCGGGGGCGGTGTTGTCGACGATCTCGAAGTTGTTGGTGTTGGAGTCGTCCGAGGTCGCCCCGTTCACGGTGGCTCGAGCCACGGCGCTTCGGTCACCGACGCGGAGCGGCTTCTTCGGCGTGAAGCTGAAGTTCCCCTGGTCGTCGGCGGTGGTGGTGCCGATCCGGTTGCCGTCGACGCGGATCTGAACCGTGGCGCCCGGCTCGGTGGTGCCGGTGAAGGTCGGGGTGGTGTCGGTGGTGGTGGACCCGTCCGCCGGGGTGGTCAGCGTCGGTGCCGGCGGCGTGATCGTGAAGTCGTTGGTGTTGGAGTCGGCCGAGGTGGCGTCATTCACGGTGGCCCGGGCCACGGCGCTGCGCTGCCCGAACGGGAGCGGGTCGGTCGGGGTGAAGGTGAAGTTTCCGTCTGCGTCGGCGGTGGTGGTGCCGATGGAGTCACCGTCGACGAAAATCTCCACCTCGGAGTTCGGCTCGGTGGTGCCGGTGAAGGTCGGGGTGGTGTCCTCGGTGGTGGACCCGTCCGCCGGGGTGGTCAGCGTCGGTGCCGGCGGCGTGATCGTGAAGTCGTTGGTGTTGGAGTCGGCCGAGGTGGCGTCATTCACGGTGGCCCGGGCCACGGCGCTGCGCTGCCCGAACGGGAGCGGGTCGGTCGGGGTGAAGGTGAAGTTTCCGTCTGCGTCGGCGGTGGTGGTGCCGATGGAGTCACCGTCGACGAAAATCTCCACCTCGGAGTTCGGCTCGGCGGTGCCGGTGAAGGTCGGGGTCGTGTCGGTGGTCGTGGACCCATCCGCCGGGGTGGTCAGCGTCGGTGCCGGCGGCGGGCAGTCGATGCCGCCGGCCGGGGCTGTGGCGGTCGCGCTGAGCGGCAGCAGGTCGACGGTCGAGTTCGAGACCGGGTTGGCCGCCGTCCCGACGCGTACCTGGGCCGTCACCACCGTGACCGAGCCCGTGGCGGTCCGTCCGTTCGCCGCTTCGGTCTGAGTCGCCGGGTTGGCCGTGATCTGGACCTCGCCGCCCGGGACGGTGAAGGTTTGGGTGGCGCCCACGTTCACCGTGGTGGTGTTGCCACCGGCCGTGACCGTAACGTTGCCAGGGGTGTAGGTCACACTCGCGCCGCCTGGGTCGCCGGTTGCGGTAGCTTCCAGAGTCGGCGTCCCCGCCACCTGGACGGCGACGGCACCGTTGAGGAACGACGTCCCGGAGGTGGTACCGGAGGCGGTGGATCGGACGGCGCGGTGCAGCGGGGAGCCGGCCGGTTCGGGGACGAGTTCGACCACTCCCTGGGTCCTGGCGTCTCCCGTACGGGCGACGTTGGTGGCGCCGGCGCCACCGACGGTGACCCCGGTCGTCGAGATCCGGCTGTCAGCCAGCAGTCCGCCGGCGACGCAGGCGTCGTCACCGGTGTAGTGCGCCTCGACCCGGGTGGTCAGCGCGCCCGAATCGAACACCCCGGGGACCGTGGCGGCGGCGATCGTGTCGGCCTGGGCGGCGTCGTTGTCCGGTGGCGCGGTCTGGGTCCGATTCACCACGGTCAGCCCCAGTCCCGCGATGGTGCCGGCCAGGTTGGAAGCCCTGGCGGTGACCTCCGGGTCGGCGTCGGTGTCGACGGTCGAGCGGCTGATCCCCACCCGGACGCCGGCAAGGTTCACGGCGCCGAGGTCGGTGTCGAGGCCGAAGATGTCGCCACCCGCCGAACCGGTGTACGTCGCGGGGAGTGGCGCCGCGCTCGCGGACTGCGGGAGGACGAGCACGCCTAACAGGGCGAGCAGGAAGCCGAACAAGAGCGCCAGTGGTCGTCGCATCGGGTACCTTCACAGGTCAGGGCAGCCCAGGTCGGCGCCGCCGAGTAGTGATCCCCCGATCGAGGAGCACCCTAACCCGGCAGCCCGGGTCCCGTGGCCCGATCCTGAGAAACGCCCCGAAATCCGTCGGATCGAGTCGACGACGCAATTGCCTCAACCGGGGTACCTCAGACGAGACGGCTCAGCGGTCCTGTGACGCGGTGAACACGTTGAGACGGCGTGACCCGCCCATCCGAGACCGCTTCGTGCCAGACTGAGAGCCGATGTTCCCTTCCCTCCCCGACAATCAATCTCGCCGACGGCAGATCGCTGCCGAAGTCGATGCGTTGCACGACCGGTTGGTCGCGATCCGGCGCGACCTGCACGCGCACCCCGAGATCGGCAACGCCGAGCACCGTACGACCGCCGTGGTGGTGGACACGCTGGAGGCAGCCGGGCTGGTGGCCAAGGTGCTCCCGATCGGCACCGGGGCGTGGTGTGACGTCTTGCCCACCGGACTCGAGGACGCCGGGCTGGTGGGTCTGCGGGCCGACATCGACGCGCTCCCCATCCCCGACGGCAGCGCGGTCGAGTTCGCCTCCCGGATTGCGGGCGTGGCGCACGCCTGCGGGCACGACGTGCACACCACGATCGTGCTCGGGGTCGGACTGGTCTTGGCCCGGATGCGGGACGCGGGGGAGCTACGACGTGGGGTACGGCTGATCTTCCAGCCGGCTGAGGAGACCAGCCCCGGGGGCGCCCTCGACGCCATCGACGGCGGCGTGCTGACCGATCTGACCGAGGTCTACGCCTTGCACTGCGACCCCCGGACCGACGCCGGCCAGATCGCCCTCAAGGTCGGCCCCGTCACCTCCGCGGTCAGCCAGGTGGCGGTGACCCTGACCGGCACCGGCGGCCATACCTCCCGCCCACACCTGACTCAGGACGTGGTGGCCGCGTTGGGGACGTTGGCCACTCAGACCCAGCTGGTGCTCTCGCGCCGGGTCGACCCTCGCAGTGGGGTGTCGATGATGTGGGGCCGGATCAGCGCCGGCTCGGCCGCCAACGCCATTCCGGGCACCGGGCAACTGGTCGGCACCTTGCGCGCGCTGACCACCGACGGCTGGGACCAGGCCAAGGCGATGCTGAGCCGGCTGATCACCGATTTGGTCCGCCCGTTCGGGGTGGAGGCGCTGGTCACCATCAACGAGGGCACCCCGCCGGCGGTGAACGCCGCGACCGGCGTAGACCGGTTGACCAACGCGACGGTGGGAATGCTCGGCCCGGAGGCCCTCGCCCGGACCGAGCAGTCCCTGGGCGGTGAAGACTTCTCCTGGATGTTGCAACAGGTTCCCGGGGCGATGGCCCGGCTGGGGGTGCGGACGCCGGGTAGCCCGAGCTGGCCCGACATCCATCACCCCAGCTTCCGGGTGGACGAGGCCTGTATCGGCGTCGGGGTGAAGATCCTGAGCGAGGTGGCGACGTCGGTCGACCCGACGGTGAGCCGTCCGGCGGGACCGGCGGTAGTGTCGCCGACCCGGCCGTAACACGATTGCGACCATCGGCAGACCGCTCCCGCCCGGCTGAGCCGCTAGAGTGCTGTCGAGCCGGGAGCCATCTCCCCGGACCACCGAAGAATCGCCGAATCACCAAATAATCGTTGGATCTGGCAGTAATTGCCGCAGATTCTCCGGACATGACCGATACGCCCCGGGAGGCCGTACGTGAAGAAGACCCTCACCCTGGTGGGTGCCCTGGCCACCTCGACCGCGCTGACCCTGGCCGGCTGCGCCCAGGCCCCTGGCACTCAGGAGTCCGGCCCTGCGCCGAGCGCGGCCGCTTCGTCAGCCGGTGGCGACACCAGTGCCAGTGCCAGCTCGTTCAAGGCCTGCATGGTGTCCGACTCCGGCGGATTCGACGACAAGTCGTTCAACGAGACGTCGTACAAGGGTCTGCTCGACGCCAAGAAGGAACTCAATATTCAAACCGGTCAGGTGGAATCCAACGCCGACGCCGACTACGCCAAGAATGTGCAGTCGATGGTCGATGCCAAGTGCAACGTGATCGTCACTGTGGGCTTCAAACTGGCGGACAACACATTGTCCGCGGCTAAGGCCAACCCGAAGATCAAGTTCGCCATCGTCGACTCCAACGAGCCGAAGTTCAAGGGCGTGAAGAACCTCAAGCCGATCGTGTTCAACACCGCCGAGTCCAGCTTCCTGGCCGGCTATCTGGCTGCCGGAATGACCAAGACGAACAAGGTCGGCACCTTCGGGGGGCTGAAGATCCCCACCGTCACCATCTTCATGGACGGCTTTGCTCAGGGCGTCAGTTACTACAACAAGCAAAAGGGCAAGTCGGTTTCGGTGCTGGGCTGGGACGAGAACAAGCAGGACGGTCAGTTCACCGGTGACTTCGAGGACCAGAACGGCGGCAAGCGGGTCGCCAACGGCCTGATCAGCCAGGGCGCCGACATCGTCCTCCCGGTGGCCGGCCCGGCCGGACTGGGCGCCTTGCAGGCGGCGAAGGGCAGCGGTGGCAAGGTCAACGCCATCTGGGTCGACACCGACGGGTGTGTCAGCGCGTCGCAGTACTGCTCCAGCATCATCTCCAGCGTTTACAAGGGCCTCGACGTGGCCACCACCGACGTGATCAAAGCCGCCAAGGACGACACCTTCGCGGCCAAGCCGTACGTGGGGACGCTGGAGAACGAGGGCACCGGCTTGTCGCCGTATCACGACTTCGACGCCAAGGTGCCGGCCGATCTGAAGTCCGAGATCGACGCCCTCAAGGCCGACATCGTGTCCGGCAAGATCACCATCGATTCCAAGTCGCAGCCGTCGTCCTAGCCCGTGGCCGTGGCAGCAGATTCCGCCGCGGGCGGGGCCGGTCTCCGACTGCGGGGGATCACCAAACGCTTCGGACCGCTGGTCGCCAACGACGGCATCGACCTCGACATCGTCCCCGGGCAGATCCACTGCCTGCTCGGCGAGAACGGAGCCGGTAAGTCCACGCTGATGAACGTCCTCTACGGGCTGCTTAGCCCCGACGAGGGTCAAATCAGCATCGACGGGCAGCCGATCGTGATCCGCAACCCCAAGGAGGCGATCGCCGCCGGGATCGGGATGGTGCACCAGCACTTCATGCTGGTCGAAGTGTTCAGCGTCGCGGAGAACCTGGCGCTTGGCCGAGAGGGCAGTCGCGGCTGGCTGAGCATGGGTCAGGTCCGCAAGACGGTGGCGCAGCTGTCGCAGCGCTACCGCTTCGACGTCGACCCCGACGCGGTGGTGGAGGATCTGCCGGTCGGGGTCCAGCAGCGGGTGGAGATCCTCAAAGCCCTGGCCAACGACGCGCGCTACCTGATCTTCGACGAGCCGACCGCCGTGCTCACCCCGCAGGAGATCGACGAGCTGATGCAGGTAATGCGATCACTGCGCGACGAGGGCAAGGCGGTGGTGTTCATCACCCACAAGTTGCGCGAGGTCCGTGAGATCGCCGACACCATCACCGTGATCCGCCGCGGCGCCGTGGTTGGCACCGCCGAACCGGACGCCCCGGAGACCACCCTGGCCCAGCTGATGGTCGGCCGGGCGGTGAACCTGGTCGTGGACAAGCCCCCGGCAAAAACCAGCGAGCGACCCCGGCTGGAACTGCGCGGCGTCAGCGTGGCCAACGGAGCCGGGGCGCTCGTGGTGGAGAAAGCCGACCTGGCCGTGTACGGCGGCGAAATCGTCTGCGTGGCCGGAGTTCAAGGCAACGGCCAGACCGAACTCGCCGACGCCGTCCTCGGGCTCGTCGGGGTCACCGCGGGCGAGATCGTGCTCGACGGGGAGCCGCTGACCGGCCGCAGCCCGGCGCAGGTGATCGAAGCCGGGCTCGGTTTCGTCCCCGAGGACCGGCAGCACGACGGCTTCGTCGGCAACTTCACGGTGGCGGAGAACCTGGTGCTCAACCAGGTCGGCGACCAGCCGTTCGCCCGCGGGCTCCGACTCGACCTGGCCCAGATCCGCGAACACGCCGACGCTCTGGTCGACGAGTTCGACATCCGCACCCAGTCGATCCGGGAACCGGTGTCGTCGCTGTCGGGGGGGAACCAGCAAAAGGTGGTGCTGGCCCGTGAACTGTCCCGGCCGCTGGCCGCGCTGGTGGCCAGCCAGCCGACCCGGGGCGTCGACGTCGGCGCGATCGAGTTCTTGCACCAGCGGCTGGTGGCCGAACGGGACCGGGGGACCGCGGTGCTGATCGTGTCCACCGAACTGGACGAGGTGGCCGCCCTGGCCGATCGGGTCGCGGTGATGTATCGCGGCCGGATCGTCGGCGTGGTCCCCCCCGAGACCTCCCGGGAGGCGATGGGGCTGATGATGGCCGGCGTACCGGTGGACGAGGCGCTGGCCCAGGCACCTGCCGGGCCGTCCGCCGGAGAGGACCTGACGTGAGTACGGCCATCGACCCGCAACCCGGCTCGGCCCCGCCGCCGGCTCCGGAGGAAAAGTCGGCCGCCAGTCCGTCGCGGCGCTTCCCCTGGGGTGATGTGGTCACGACTCTGGCCGCGTTCGTGCTCGCCTTCGTGGTCGGGGCGATCTTGATGATCGTCTCCGACTCCGGCGTGCGGTCGACGTTCACCTACTTCTTCGCCCGGCCGAGCGACGCCCTGAACGCGTCGGCCGACAAGGTCGGCGGGGCGTACGCCGCGCTGCTGCAGGGCTCCCTCGGCGGCTACGGGCCGATCACCGAGACCACCGCGCAGGCCGCGCCGCTGATCTGCGCCGGACTCGGGGTCGGGCTGGCCTTCCGCGCCGGGCTGTTCAACATCGGGGCTCAGGGGCAGGCGATTCTGGGTGCGATCTTCGCCGCGTACGTCGGCTTCACGCTGCACCTGCCGCCGGTCATCCAACTCGTGGTGGCGATCGCCGCCGGGCTGCTGGGCGGGGCGCTGTGGGGTGGGCTGGTGGGCTGGCTGAAGGCCCGGACCGGGGCGCACGAGGTGATCGTCACCATCATGCTCAACTACGTCGCCGCGGGGCTGCTGGCCTACCTGCTGACCACCGTCGCCTTCCAGCGGCCGGGTCGGAGCGACCCGATCTCGCCGATCGTGGACTGGAACGCCACCCTGCCCCGGCTGCAGGGCGGGCAACTCCACCTCGGCTTCGTCCTCGCGCTGGCCGCGGCGGTGGCGGTGTGGTGGCTGCTGGACCGCTCCACCACCGGCTTCGCCATCCGGGCGGTCGGGGCCAATCCGCACGCCGCCGCGACCGCCGGGATGAGCGTGGCCCGAACGACCATCATCACCATGGCGCTAGCCGGGGCGCTGGCCGGACTGGCCGGTGTCCAGGCCGCGCTGGGCCCGAGCGCGTCCGGGGTCCCGGTCCCACTCTCGGCCGGGATCGTCGGGTCGGTCGGCTTCGACGCCATCACCGTGGCCCTGCTCGGCCGCTCCAAACCGCTGGGCACGGTGCTGGCCGGGCTGCTGTTCGGCGCGCTGCACGCCGGCGGGCTGGCCATGCAGAGCATCGCGCAGACCCCGCTGACCCTGACCACCGCCCTGCAAGCGTTGATCGTGTTGTTCGTGGCCGCCCCGGCGCTGGTCACCCGGCTGCTACCGTTCGTCCGCAGCCGGAAGGCCGCCGCCCTGGGGCCGGTGCCCGAGGGGGGGCTGGCCAAATGAGCGACGACGTCCGGGTCGAGGGCACCCCGTCCAGCCTGGAGCCGGCCCCCCGTACGGGTGCGGTGCCCGAGGCCGGTGCCGCGGTGGAGTCGGCGGAGAAGCGCCGGCAGCGGTTGTCGACCGGCGCCCTGATCGGGGTCGTCGGGGTGCTGCTGCTGCTCAGCCTGACCGCCACCACCGGGACGGCCCGCTTCGCCTTGTCCAACGCCTTCGACGAGGTGCAACTGCCGACCGTGCCGCTGCCCGGGTTCGTCACCGTCACCGTCTGCGCGCTGGTCTGCGTGCTGGTCGCCGCGGGCCTGCTCAGCAACCGCATCCGCGGCCGACTGGCCGTGCTGGCTTCGGTGCTGGCCGGGTTGGCGGTGGTGCTGGGGTTCTTGACCTGGGCGGCGTCGGGCCGGGACCTGCCGTTCCCGGTCAGCAACCAGTTCGCCGGCACCTTGACCCTGGCCACCCCGCTGGTCTTCGGGGCGATGTGCGGCGTGCTGTGCGAACGCGCCGGGGTGGTCAACGTCAGCATCGAGGGCCAGTTCCTGGCCGCCGCCTTCGCCGCCGCCGTGGTCGGCAGCGTCACCCAATCCGTACTAGCGGCGATGATCGCGGCCATGCTGGCGGGCTTGGCCATGGCCGCGCTGCTGGCGGTGTTCGCGATCAACTATCTGGTCAACCAGGTGGTGCTCGGGGTGGTGTTGAACCTGCTCGCGGTCGGGATCACCGGCTTCTTGTTCGACCAGCTCGTCCAGCCCGCCGCGGACGTCTACAACTCCGCTCCGGTGCTGACCTCGGTCCCGCTGCCGGGGTTGTCGAGCATCCCCTTCCTCGGGCCGGTGCTGTTCGACCAGAACATCTTGGCCTACCTCGCCTTCGTCGCCGTGGCCCTGGTTTGGGTGCTGCTCTACCGCACCAGCTGGGGGCTGCGGGTGCGGGCCACCGGGGAGCACCCGCAGGCCGTGGACACAGTAGGGCTCAGCGTCCGCGGGATCCGTTGGTCGGCCGTCCTGGCCGGCGGGGTCCTGGCCGGGCTGGGCGGCTCCTTCTTCACCTTGGCCGCGACCGGTTCGTTCACCAAGGAGTTCACCGTCGGCAACGGCTTCATCGCGTTGGCTGCGCTGATCATGGGCCGCTGGCGCCCGGTATTGGCCGCGGTGATGTGCCTGTTCTTCGGCTTCGTCACCCAGATGGGCTCGCAGCTGCAGACCCTGAGCACGCCGATGCCCAGCGAGCTGCTGCTGGTGCTGCCCTACGTGGCCACCATCATCGCCGTGGCCGGGCTGGTCGGCCGGGTTCGCGCGCCCGCCGCCGACGGCCTGCCGTACGAGAAGTGACCGGCACGACGTGACGGCCATCGACTGGGAAGGTCTGCGCGTCCGGGCGCTCGAGCTGACCCGCCGGGCGTACGCGCCGTACTCCCGCTTTGCCGTCGGGGCAGCGGCACTGGTCGACGACGGCCGGACGGTGGTCGGCTGCAACGTCGAGAACGCCGCGTACGGGGTCGCGCTGTGCGCCGAGTGCGGACTGGTCTCCGACCTGATGGCCGGGGGCGGTGGCCGGCTGGTGGCGCTGGCCTGCCGGGACGCCGGCAACCATCCGCTGATGCCGTGCGGACGCTGCCTCCAGCTGCTGTGGGAACACGGCGGGCCGAGTCTGCTGGTCGACACGCCGACCGGCGTGCTGGCGATGACCGCGGTGCTGCCGCAGGCCTTCGGCGCGCACAACCTGGCCGCGATGTCGAGCCGTGCTGATCCCGGAGGGCATGCCACCCCGAACCCCGACCATCGAGGGGACCCCGGCGAGCAAAGCTCCCCCGACGAGAAGGGTAATGCGAATGGCTGAGCTCGACCCGGAGCGCCTGCGGGCGCTGCCCAAGGTGTCGCTGCACGACCACCTCGACGGCGGCCTGCGGCCGGGCACGGTGGCCGAACTCGCCGGGGAGATCGGCCACTCGCTCCCGGCCGGCGACAACGAGGCCCTGGGCTCCTGGTTTCGGGAGGCCGCCGACTCCGGCAGCCTGGTGCGCTACCTGGAGACCTTCGAGCACACCGTCGCGGTGATGCAGACTCCGGCTCACCTGCGCCGGGTGGCCGCCGAGTTCGTGGCCGACCTGGCCGCTGACGGCGTGGTCTACGGCGAGGCCCGCTGGGCGCCGGAACAGCACACCCGGCAGGGTCTAACGATGGCGCAGGCTGTGGCCGCGGTGACCGAAGGGGTCGCCGAGGGGATGACCACCGCCCGTGGTCGGGGGCACGAGATCGTGGTCCGGCAGCTGCTGACCTCGATGCGGCACGCCGAACCGTCGCTGGACGTGGCCGACCTAGTGCTGTCCGACCGGACCGGGAACGTGACCGGTTTCGACATCGCCGGGGCCGAGGACGGCTTTCCGCCCGAGCGGTTCCTGCCCGCGTTCGTGCATCTGCGGGTCCACGGCCGGGCTTACACCGTTCACGCGGGCGAGGCCGCCGGCGTGGGCTCGATCGCCGGCGCCGTACTGGCCTGCGGCGCCAACCGGATCGGCCACGGCGTCCGGATCACCGACGACATCGCCGCCGACGACACCCTCGGCCCGGTCGCGGCCTACGTCCGCGACCAGCGGATCCCGCTGGAGCTGTGCCCGTCGTCGAACGTCCAGACCGGCGCAGTGCCCAGCCTCGCCGAGCATCCGCTGGCCCGATTGGACGCGCTCGGATTCACCGTCACCGTGAATTCCGACAACCAGCTGATGAGTGGGACCCGGCTCTCGCGGGAGTTCGCGCTGCTGGGCCAGACCTTCGACTACGGCCTGGCCGACCTGCGCCGACTCACGCTGAACGCAGCCGAGGCGGCGTTCTGGCCGCTGCCGCGGCGCCGGGCGCTGATCGCCGACGTGATCGTGCCGGGGTTCGACGGGTGATTCCCGCAGAAACCGACGCTCGTTGTCGGCCACCGGGCCTCGCCCCGCTTGAACGGAGGGCCGGAACTTAAACGAGCGTCGGGTTTTGCGGGTTTTCGCGGAGCAGGCGCTCGAACACCGCCGCCGCGGTCAACACCTCAGCCACGGGTACGGATTCATCGGGCCCGTGGGCCAGCCGGACGTCGCCCGGTCCGTAGTGCAACGTCGGGATGCCGGCGGCGGCGTACAGCCGCAGGTCGCTGCCCCACGGGGCGCCGCGTACCGGCCCGGGAGCGGTGCCGGTAACGGCGGTGTGCGCGGCCCGGACCCGCCCGGCCAGCGGGTGCGCCGCTGGCAATTGACCGCCGGCGAAGTGGCCGCCGGGCCAGGTGACCGTCGGCGGGTGGTCGCGGAGGTAGCCGACGGTGGCGGCCGCGGCGGCAACCGCCGCCTCCAACTCGGCCATCGCCGCGGCCGGGTCCTCGGCGATTCGCAGGCCGTAGCGGCCTTCGGCGACCAGCCGGTCCGGGACGCTGCTCGGCCAGTCCCCGGCCCGTACCCGGCCCACCGACAGCGGGTAGGCCACCGGCAGATGGGCCAGCAACGGCTCGACGTCTAAGTTCCGGCGCTCGGCCAGCCGGCGCAGGGCGGCGTGGATCGGCAGGTAGCCGTCCAGGGCGGAGAACCCGGCGTACGCGGTGCTGCCGTGGGTGGCCAGACCGGGGACCTCAACCCGGAAAGTCAGCGACCCGGCGTTGGCGGTGACCAACTGCAGGTCGGTGGGCTCGGGGATCACACAGGCCGTCCCGGTATGCCCGCGCTGCACAGTGGCGAAGGCGCCGAGCCCGCCGTCCTCCTCCCCGATCACCGCGTGCACCGCGAACGGCGGCACCCGCCCCAGATCCGGTCCGAGCGCGGTCACCGCGGCGACAATGGCCGCTACCCCGCCCTTCATGTCGCAGGCGCCGCGGCCCACGACCCGGTCGCCGAGCAGCCTCGGCTCGAACGGGTCGGACGACCAGCGGCTCCGGTCCCCGGGCGGCACCACGTCGACGTGCCCCTGCAGGATCAGCCCGACCCGTTCACCCGGTCGGTTGACCGCGACCAGGCCCCACGCCTGGCCGCGATCGACCTCCTCCCCGGGGTAACCCGGGGCAGCCCGCAGCGCGGCCAGGTCGAGCGGCCAGAGGTCCACGCTCAGCCCGAGGTTCCCCAGCGTGCGGGCCAGCTCATACTGAATCGTCGCCTCGGCCTCGTCGCCGCCGACGCTGGGCACCGCGATCAGCTGCCGCAACAGCTCGACCACGGCTCCGGCTGCTGGCGTCATTCGGCTCCTCTCCCGCTGCCCTGAGCACCGTAATCGAGGCCAGTCGGGTGGCCGAACCCGGCTAGGGTTGCCTCTCGTGAGTTCCCGCATCCTGACCGCGGTCGCTTGGCCGTACGCCAACGGCCCGCGCCACATCGGTCACGTTTCCGGCTTCGGCGTGCCGTCGGACGTGTTCAGCCGCTACATGCGGATGAGCGGGCACGACGTACTGATGGTGTCCGGCACCGATGAGCACGGCACCCCGATCGGGGTCCAGGCCGAGCGGGAGGGGCTGACCAACCGGCAGGCCGCCGACAAGTACAACCGGCTGATCGTGGACGACCTGCAAGGTTTGGGCCTGTCCTACGACCTGTTCACCCGCACGGTCACCGCCAACCACTACGCGGTGGTGCAGGAGCTGTTTGGCGCCCTGCACCGCAATGGCTACGTGGTGCCCCGGACCCAGCTCGGCGCGGTCAGCCCGTCCACCGGACGGACCCTGCCCGACCGCTACATCGAGGGCACCTGCCCGATCTGCGGCTACGACAGCGCCCGCGGCGACCAGTGCGACAATTGCGGCAACCAGCTCGACCCGACCGACCTGATCGACCCGCGGTCCCGGATCAACGGCGAGACGCCGCGCTTCGTCGAGACCGAGCACTTCTTCCTCGACCTGCCGGCCCTCGCCAGTTCGCTGAAGAGTTGGCTGTCCACCAGGACCGACTGGCGGCCCAACGTGCTGCGGTTCTCGGAGAACCTGATTGCCGAGCTCCGGCCGCGGGCGATCACCCGCGACATCGACTGGGGGGTGCCGATCCCGCTGGACGGCTGGCGCGAGCAGCCGATGAAGCGGCTCTACGTCTGGTTCGACGCAGTCATCGGCTACCTGTCGGCGTCGATCGAGTGGGCCCGGCGGACCGGCGACCCGGACGCCTGGCGGGCCTGGTGGACCGATCCGGACGCCCGCAGCTACTACTTCATGGGCAAGGACAACATCGTCTTCCACTCCGTGATCTGGCCCGGCATCCTGCTCGGGCACAACGGCGAGGGCGACCACGGCGGCCGGCCCGGACCGTACGGGCGGCTGAACCTGCCCAGTGAGGTGGTCTCCAGCGAATACCTGACCATGAGCGGCGCCAAGTTCTCCACCAGCCGCAACCAGGTTATTTACGTCGGTGACTTCCTCCGCGAGTTCGGGCCGGACGCCCTGCGCTACTTCATTGCGGCCGCCGGGCCGGAGACCACCGACGCCGACTTCACCTGGGACGAGTTCGTCCGGCGCACTAATTTCGAACTCGCCAACGAGTGGGGCAACCTGGTCAACCGTTCGGTCTCGATGGCGCACAAGAACAACGGTGCGATCCCCACCCCGGGCACCCTGACCGAGCTTGACCACGACCTGCTCACGACCTCCCGGGGCGCCTTCGACGTCGTCGGCGCGCTACTGGAACGCAACCGCTTCAAGGCGGCGATGGGTGAGGCGATGCGGGTGGCCGGGGCGGCGAACAAATACCTCTCCGACACCGAGCCGTGGAAGCTGAAGGGCGACCCGGCCCGCCGGGACACCGTTCTGCACACCGCGCTCCAGGTGGTCTCCGACGTGAACACCTTGATGACGCCCTTCCTGCCGCACGCCGCCCAGCAGGTGCACCAGGCCCTGGGCGGAACCGGGGTCTGGGCCGCGCAGCCGCAGGTCCGCGAAGTCGCCGAGGACGGGGGAGCGGACTACCCGGTGCTGATGGGCGACTACGCCGCCGAGCAGGCCCGCTGGGCCAGCCGCCCGCTGACGCCGGGGGTACCGCTGGTCAAGCCGACCCCGCTGTTCGCCAAGCTCGACCCGGACCTGGGGGTCACCGGACCCGCGTGGTCCCCGATCGAGCCGACCTAGCCGAACTGATGCTCCTATTGGTTGTCAGTGTTGGTTGTCAGCGGTCGCCGCTAGCGTCGCGGGATGGACAGGAGGGGGACGTATGGTGACTAGTATGACGGTATCGGTGGGGCTGCCGCAGAGTCGAGCGCTGACCCGCGATGATCTCGACGCCACGCCCGAGGACGGGCACCGTTACGAACTCATCGACGGGATCCTGGTCGTGACGCCGTCACCGAGCTTCGCGCACCAGTCGGCGGTCTTCGAGCTGTACAGCCTGTTGCGAGCCGGTTGTCCACCGGAACTGAAGGTGCTGGGTGCGCCCTTCGGAGTCGTGCTGGCCGACGACACCGTGGTCGAGCCGGACCTGCTGGTCGCGCCGCGCGCCGACTTCAGCGCGCGGGACCTGCCGGGGCCGCCGCTGCTGGCGGTGGAGGTGCTCAGCCCGAGCACGCGTCGCTTTGATCTGCTGCTCAAACGGTCTCGGTACGAAGCGGCGGGCTGCCTCTGCTACTGGGTCGTCGATCCCGACGTGCCCAGCCTGACCGCCTGGGAGTTGCGCGACGGCGCGTACGTGCTCGTCGGCGAGGCCAGCGGGGACCACCCGCTCACCCTCCCCGTGCCCTTCCCGATCACGGTCGTTCCCAACCGCTTACTGGACTGATGATCGCGTCAGGGACTTAGACGAGTGTCGGTGCTCCCCGCTACCCATCTGGCTTATTAGGGTGACCTGGCTCAGCGGGAGAGCCAGCGGGCGCTGGCCAGGTGGACCGTGCCCATCACCGCGGGCGCGATGGTCATGTCCGGCTTACGCTGCCAAAGTCCCAGGGCGCTGTCGCCGAATTGCACCAGGCCAGCCACGGTGAGCAGCGTGGGCGTGGCCCGACCATCGACGAGCAGCGAGCCCACCAGCGGCGCGGTGACCGCCCACGTCCGCACGGCGGAGGAGGCCGCCCAGAACGAGGTCAGCGAGGTGACCGGCTGCGAGGGTTGGACGTAGTCGGGATGCCGCAGGCCCCGGACGGCGAAGCCGGCCGCCACGGCAGCGCCGACGATGTTGAACGCGAGGAGGCCGCGTCGCCGGGCAGACCGAAGACTCTGCGGATGTGGGGCGGTCACGAGTGCCACCGTAGCCGGGTGCCGCTGTGCTCACCTGCCCATCTCGGCCAGGGTGAGGGTCTCGTCGGCGCGGCCCCAGCCGCCGTTGGGCTCGAACGCTTCCTGGCCCGATCACCTCGTTGGGGGCGACGACGAGTGTCGGTGCTCACCGCTACCGTCGCGTCGTGGACGAAGGGGGAACGTATCGTGGCCAGCATGACCGCGTCGGTGGGGTTGCCGCAGAGCCGGCCGCTGATCCGCGATGATCTCGACGCCATGCCCGAGGACGGGCACCGCTACGAACTCATCGACGGAAGCCTCGTCGTGACGCCGTCGCCGAGCTACCGGCACCAGTCGGCCCTCCTGGAGTTGTACGCGCTGCTGCGAGCCGGCTGCCCCGCGGAGCTCAAGATTCTGAGCGCGCCGTTCGACGTGGTTTTGGCGAGGGACACGGTGGTCGAGCCGGACCTGCTGGTCGCGCCGCGGGCTGACTTCACCGCGCGGGACCTGCCGGGGCCGCCGCTGCTGGCGGTGGAGGTGCTCAGCCCGAGCACGCGTCGCTTTGATCTGCTGCTCAAACGGTCTCGGTACGAAGCGGCCGGCTGCCACTCGTACTGGGTCGTCGATCCCGACGTGCCCAGTGTGACCGCCTGGGTGCTGCGCGCCGGCGCGTACGTGTTGGCCGGCGAGGCCACCGGGGAGCAGGCGTTGAGCCTGAACGTCCCGTATCCGGTCACCGTCGTGCCTGCCCGACTGCTGGACTGAAGGGAACCGATGACCACGCTGCCTCCCGCTCTAGCCGACCTGCTCGGTCGACCGAGCCCCTGCTTCGTGGCCACGCTGATGCCCGACGGCCGTCCGCAACTCACCCAGACCTGGGTCGACACCGACGGCGAACACGTTCTGATCAACACCGTCAAGGGCTTCCAGAAGGTGCGCAACCTGCGCCGCGACCCCCGGGTGTCGCTCAACGTTTGCGAGCCCGACGAGGTCACCCGCTACTTCGAGATCCGCGGTCACGTCGTCGACGTCACCACCGAGGGCGGCGCCGAACACATCGAGATGTTGTCCCAGCGCTACACCGGTCAGCCGTACGCCTGGTACGGCGGTCGGGACCAGGTCAGGCTGATCGTATCGATCGCGGTCGACACCGTGACCTCACCCTTCTGACGCCTCGGCCTGGTTCGGGTGAAGTTGGTCGGCTGAAGGTCGGGCTTCGGGGGCATGCAGGACGTGGGCGACGAACCACTCGATCACCGCCTGCTGATCCGCCCCGGACTCCCCCCGGGTGATCGCCCGGGCATAGAGTCCGTCGGCGAACAGGGTGGTCACCTCCGCGCGGAGCGGGTCGTCGAGATCCGCCACGATCAGCGCGCTCTCCCGGCTCCGGGCCTGGGCCAGGGCGGCGCCGGCGCTCGGCTCCCGGTCGGTGAGCTGGGTCAGGGCCAGCGTCGTCTTGTGCAGCGGGCTGGCCAGATAGTCCGCAACCCGTAGGTAGTTCACCGCCGCCCCCTCGGGGGCGTGCGCCATCACCTCCAAGTCGGTCCGGGTCCGGTCCCTGAAGCGCTCGATCAGTCCGGTCACCAACGCCGCCCGGGAGCGGAAGTGATACAGCAGCCCGCCCTTGGTGAGCCCGGCCCGGCCGGCCACCGCCTCCAGGCTCGACGCTGCGTCGCCGGCGGCGATCAGCGCGTCCTCGAAGGCGTCGAGGACCCGTTCCCTGGCGTTGTCGCTGTGTACTCCCACTCCGAGACCTCCACGGGTCGGCCGCGATCACCGTCGTCCGGAATATTACTGCACCTTTTGGTGTAGTAGATGCTGTACTGTCCGGTATAGCAAAAGCCTGTTCAGAAAGCTGAGTTCCTGCCATGACGACCACGACCGCCTCGGCGCGTCGCTCCCGGACCACTCGCCTCCTCGCACCGAGGGCGGTCCAGTCTCGGCCGGACCAGGTGACCCGGGTCGGCCCCCGCGCCTGGTGGGCCCTGGCGGTCCTGATGGTGCCGGTGTTGCTGGTCTCGGTCGACAACACGGTGCTGAGTTTCGCCCTGCCCTCGATCTCGGTGGAGCTGACGCCGACTGCGGACACGCTGTTGTGGATCACCGACGTCTATCCCCTGGTGCTGGCCGGGCTGCTCGTGGTCATGGGCGGCCTCGGCGACCGGATCGGCCGCCGCCGGATCCTGCTGCTGGGGACGGTCGGCTTCGCGGCGGTGTCAGCCGCCGCGGCGTTCGCCCCCTCGGCCGCGTGGCTGGTCGTGGCCCGGGCGGCGCTGGGCGTATTCGGCGCCATGCTGATGCCGGCCACGCTGTCGCTGATCCGGACCATTTTTACTGACCCTCGTCAGCGGACCTTGGCTGTGGCTGTCTGGGCCGCCGGCTTCTCCGCCGGGATGAGTCTCGGGCCGATCCTCGGTGGGCTGCTGCTGCAGGCGTTCAGCTGGCGGGCGGTGTTCTTGATCGCGCTGCCGATCCTGGCTCCGATGCTCGCCGCACCCTTCCTGCTGCCCGAGTCCCGCAACCCGCACCCCGGGCCGCTGGATCTGCCCGGGGTCGCCTTGTCGCTGCTCACCTTGACCCCGTTGGTCTACGGGATCAAGGTGCTGGCGCACGGCGACGTCCTCGTCGGGGTGGTGGCCCTCGCCGTGGGCGTCCTGGCCGGGGTGGTCTTCGTCCGGCGCCAGCTGCGGGTGGCCCACCCGCTGCTGGACGTCCGGCTGTTCACGATCCGCCCGTTCACCGCCGCAATTATTGCCAACGTGGTGACCTCGTTCACCGTGGTCGGCTTCACCTTCTTCGCCGCGCAGCACCTGCAGTTGATTTTGGGTTATCGGCCGTTCGAGGCGGGACTGTTCCTCGCGCCGGCCGCACTGGGTGCGATCATCGCGGGGCTGCTCGCCGTGCCGCTGGTCAAACGGGTACCCAAGCGGCACGCCCTCGTCCTCGGCCTGGCCGTGGCGGCGGTCGCGTACCTGATCTTGGTCCTCGCCCCCGCGCCGACCGCCATCACGGCCCTCGTCGCCGCGTCGGTGGTGCTGTGTGTCGGACTGGGGGTCTCGGAGACCGTGGCCAACGACATCGTCGTCGCCGAAGTACCGAGCGAGCGGGCCGGAGCGGCGGCCGGAGTCTCGGAGACGGCGTACGAAGTCGGAACGGTGCTCGGCTTCGCCGTCCTCGGCACCCTGATCTCCGCCGTCTATCGCAGCCGGGTGCTGCTGCCGGCCGGGCTGGATCCGGCTCAGCACCAGGACGCGAGTGAGACTCTCGGCGGGGCCGCCCGGGTGGCGCAGTCCCTGGCTCCTGGTGACGCGGCGGCGTTGCGGGCCAGCGCGGCCACCGCGTTCGACAGCGGCGTCGGCATCGCCGCGCTGGTGGCCACGATCGTGATGGGCTTGACCGCGGTGTGGGTGGCCCGGATGCTTCGCCCGGCGCGGGCCTGAGTTTCGGCTGGTCGAGTCGTGACCACTTAGTTCTCGGGCCGGAAAGCCCAGACCACGGCGGCCATGTCCTGCGCACCGTGGCCTTGCTCGGAGGCTGCCTCGAAGCGCGCCAGCACCGCGTCGGTGAGGGCGGTCTCGACCTGCGCGGCCTCCTCGGCCTCCCGGATCAGGCCCAGATCCTTCCGCACGCCGTCGACCGGGAACTGCGGGGAGAAGTCACGGTTGATGATCGCCTGCCCTTTGACGTGGGCGTACGCGACATCGACCGGTCCGCCGGCGATGGCGTCGAGGAACAGTTGCGGGTCAAGATCGAGCTGACCGGCCAGCGCCATCGACTGGCCGATCCCCGCGGTCAGGGTGGTGACCCAGGCGTTGCAGACCAGCTTCAACGCCGACCCTGCCCCGGGGGAGTCCGCCACCCACAGGGTCTTCGTCCCCATCGCGTCCAAGGCCGGCGCGACCTGGTCGGCTAGCGACGGATCGCCGGCGGCCAGCCAGACCAGCTGGCCCTGTTCGGCCGGGCCCTTGGTGCCGAGCACCGGTGCGTCGACGAACGCCACCCCGGCCGAGGCGGCGAGTTCGGCGGCCTGTTCGGTGCCGCGCGTCCCGATGGTGGCGCTCTGCACCCAGATTGCGTTGCTCCGCATCACCGGCAGCGCCGGTCGCATCACCGCCAGCACCGAGTCGGTGTCGAACAGCATCGTCACCACGACGTCGGCGTCGGCCACGGCCTCGGCTGCGGCGTTGGTGAGCCGACAGCCGAGCTCGGCCAGCGGCTCGGCTTTGGCCCGCGTCCGGTTCCAGGCGTTCACCTCGATCCCGGCCCGCCGTAGGGAGGACGCCATCCCGGCCCCCATGGTCCCCGTTCCCAGCATCGCCACCCGCATCAGCTCATGCTGACAGCAGGGGTGAGCCGGACCCGGGTCGGGGGACCGAACCGGCCCGGCGTCAGCGATCAGATCGGCCACGGTTGGGTATTTGGGGCAGTATGGCGACGGTGTTGATGACGCGGAGGAGCGCAGTGGTAGCCAGGTTCGGGCGGGGACTTCGAGGTGTGCTGAGCACTGCCGTCGTAGCGGTCGTGGCCACGACGGCGGCCTGCACGGCGGGCGGGCTCTCCGCCCCGGCCGCCACCACCAGCCCGTCGGTCGCCACCTCGGCGCCGCTGCCCTCGGCGAGTGGCGGCGCGGCCGGCCTGGAGGACCGCTACGTCGCGGTGATCCGGCAGGTGTTGCCGTCGGTGGTGTTGATCCGGACCAACAAGGGGCTTGGCTCGGGCGTGGTGTTCGACGACCAAGGACACATCGTCACCAACGCCCACGTGGTGGGCACGGCCAAGAAGTTCCAGGTGACCGCCTCCAACCAGACCGCGCCGATGGCGGCGTCGCTGGTCGGCAGCTACCCGGCCAACGACCTGGCCGTGATCAAGCTCGACGGGTCCGGTTCACTGCCGCCGGCGTCGTTCGGCGACTCGGCCAAGCTGGAGGTCGGCGACATCGCCTTGGCCATGGGCAACCCGCTCGGCCTGGCCAGCAGCGTCACCAACGGGATCGTCTCCGCCCTGGGGCGTACGGTCACCGAACCCCCGGCCGACGGGGCCGGTGGGGCGACGCTGCCCAACATCATTCAGACCAGCGCCGCAATCAACCCCGGCAACAGCGGCGGCGCGCTGGTCGACTTGGACGGGCAGGTGATCGGCATCCCCACCTTGGCCGCCACCGACCCCGAACTAGGGGGCACCGCCGGCGGGATCGGATTCGCCATCCCCAGCAACGTGGTCACCGACATCGCCGGTCAGCTGATCCAGCACGGGAAGGTGATCAACTCCCACCGGGCCGCGTTGGGGATCCGGGGCGCCACCGCGACCGACAACCAGGGCCAGCCGGTGGGTGCGGGGATCGCGTCGGTCGAGCCCGGCGGACCGGCCGCCGCGGCCGGCCTGCAGGCGGGGGAGGCGATCGTCGCGCTCAACGGGCAGCCCACCCCCACCATCCAGGCCCTGACCACGGTGCTGGCCGCACTTGAGCCCGGCCAGCAGGTGCCGGTCGAGGTGGTCACCCGGGACGGCTCGAAGCGGACCGTACAGGTGAAGCTGGGGGAGCTCCCCGGGTGACGGTTCGAGCATGACGAGGCCGGACAAGACCTGCCGCTCCTGCGGCCGCCGGATCTCCTGGCGCAAAAAGTGGGAGCGGGACTGGGACGCGATCACCTACTGCAGCGACGCCTGTCGCCGGCAGAAGGTGAGCGGGCAGGACCGGGAGCTGGAGACTGCGATCCGCGACCTGCTGGCCGCCCGTTCCGGCGCGGCCACGATCTGCCCGTCGGAGGCGGCCCGGGCCGTCCGGGGCGACGACTGGCGCCCGCTGATGGAGCCCGCCCGGCGCGCGGCCCGCCGGCTGGTGGCGGCGGGTGAGGTGGAGATCGTCCAGGGTGGCCGGGTCGTCGACCCGTCAACCGCCAAGGGCCCGATCCGGATCCGTAGGCTTGGCTGAGTGTTGACCTCCCCACCTAACCCGCCCGCACACCCGGCGCCGGGCTGGGAGGATGACCCGCTCGGCGACGCGGGGTGGCTGCGCAGCGGACCCGCCGGCGCCCCCGAGCTGGCCGAGCAGCTGCAGGGCGCGGTGCAGCGGATGTCGGCGTGGATGGCGGAGTACGGCGACTTCATCCCCCACCCGTCGCTGGACGTCGACCTGACCGTGCTGAAGCGGGCCACCGCCGACCTGCAGCACCGGTTGCGGGAGAACTACCCGTTCTTCCACCCGCGCTACGTCGGGCAGATGCTCAAGCCGCCGCACCCGGCCGCGATCATCGGCTCTCTGTCCACGATGTTGATCAACCCCAACAACCACGCCCTCGACGGCGGGCCGGCCACCGCGGCGCTGGAGCAGGACGTCGTCGCCCAACTGGCCGCCATGTTCGGCTACCCCCAGCATCTGGGTCACTTGACCAGCAGCGGCACCATCGCCAACCTGGAGGCGCTGTTCGTGGCCCGGCAGACCCACCCCGGACAGGCGATCGCGTACAGCGCCGACGCCCACTACACCCACGCCCGGATGTGTCATCTGCTCGGCGTCGAGGGGCTGGCCGTGCCGACCACCCCCACCGGTGCGATGGACGTCGACGCCCTGACCGACCTGGTCCGCGGCGGTCGGGTGGGCACCGTGGTGGCCACCGCCGGCACCACCGGCCTGGGGGCCCTGGATCCCGTGCACGAGATCGTGCAGGTGTGCCGCGCGTACGGCGTCCGGGTGCACGTCGACGCCGCGTACGGCGGGTTCTTCGCCCTGATCGCCGACGACAGCCGCCGACGGGGTAGCCGCGGCTCCGTTCGCGGCGATCAGTGCGTGCGACTCGGTGGTGGTCGATCCGCACAAGCACGGACTGCAGCCGTACGGGTGCGGCGCGGTGATCTTCGCCGACCCGGGCGTGGCCCGGCACTATCTGCACGACTCGCCCTACACCTACTTCACCTCCGACGAGCTGCACCTAGGCGAAATCTCGCTGGAGTGCTCGCGGTCGGGGGCGGCCGCGGCGGCGTTGTGGCTGACCCTGCAGGTGCTACCGCTGACCGCCGACGGGCTCGGTGCGGTGCTGCGTCCCGGTCGCCGGGCGGCGCTGGCCTGGGCGGAACGGATCGACGTCTCGGCCGAACTCGCCCTCTATCAGCGGCCCGAGCTGGACATTCTGACTTATCTGCCCGCTCGGCCCCGGCTGTCGGAGGTCGACCGGGTCAGCGGGGAGGTGTTGAGCCGGGGGATGCGGCTGCCGGCCGACGAGGCACTGTTCGTGGCCACCTACGCCGTCGACGCCGAGGCGCTGGCCGCCCGCGGACATCGTCTGCACGCCGACGTCCCCCGCGGCCGGATCCTGCGCAGCGTACTGATGAAGCCCGAGGTCGAAGATTGGGTGCCGCAGCTACACCGGCGGTTACTCGATCTGGTGGCCGGCGCTGACCAGGCTCTCTGAAACGCTGCTCGCCGTGGTCGCTTCGCCACACCGCGCGACTTGTCACATAGGGGTCTCTCTGGCTGCGGCACGAACGATCCGCCCATCTTGCCGACCTCGGGGTAGCGCTGCCTCGTAAGAGGTGCGAGCCCCCGCCCGCCCCCGATCACCGCTATCGTGCGTCCGTTGGTCACCGAACCCCGGTGTGCTTCCGGAGCATGCCAGCAATGTCTGTCGACGCGTTGTACTAACTTGATCGTCGAGCCGCGGGGAAAGTATGAGGATAAGCCCCGGGCCGCCGCGACAGCACCGAGGCCGTTCCCCCATATCGTGAGTCAGCTCAAAGCGTCTGCGCTTTCACAATGAACGGGCTGGCGGCCTTGAGCACCGTCGCGCGGCTGGCGGGCTTCTCGAACGCCCCCTTGTAGACTCCGCCCTCGGCCGCCTTCTGGGCGAGGTTGCCGAGGATCGCCGCGTGCCGGGCCTCGACGCCGAAGATGCTGGCGGCCGCGGTCAGCAGCGCCTTCTGCTTGAATAGGCTCGGTGCGGCTCCGAGATAGGCCGACACTCCGAGATTCTCGAAGGTGTACGCGGTCTCGTAGTAGTTCATTTTGCTCTTGAACGACGCCCCGAAATCGACCTTCGGTGCACTGACCGGGGTTGCGCCAAGGTCGGTGATCGTACTCTTGAGGGCGACGACGTGCGCCTCCTCGTCTCTTTGGATGGCGCGCAGGTAGGTCTTGGCCTTACCTGTCGTCAAGTCGGCGGCGTTGCCTTGACGGTAGAACTCCGCCTCCAGGTACTCCAGGGTCAACGCGTAGTTCAGCACGTCGATCGGTCCGCTGAAGTCGCCGTCGGCGGCGAAGGCCCACTTGGTGCCTAGCATCTGCAGCGCCACTGTGCCGGGGATGACGGCGGCGGCGCCCTTGATCAGATCTCTGCGATGCATGTCGTTTCTCCGTCTGTACTGGGTTGTCTGTATTGGGTTGTCTGTACTGGGTTGGGTGCTCAGGACTCGATGAACTGACCGGCGGCCTTCAGCACGGTCTTCATGGTGTTGCGCTTCTCAAACGATGCCGGGAACGGGTTGCCGCCGATCAGGTCGGCGACGATGGCCGCGTGCCGGGATTCCACACCGGCGATTGAGGCTGCTGTCGCCAAGTAGGCGCCGCTGTCGATGCGGGCCACCTGACCGTGGTAAGCGGTGACCCCGAGCTCCTCGAACGTCGAGGCGGTCTTCAGGAACTTCGACCTCGACTTGAACGTCCCGTCGGGGTATTTGGTCTTGGGCTTCGCCACCGGCTTGCCGCCGGCGTCTTTGACCACCCCCGTCAACGCGGAGACGTGGGTCTTCTCGTGGTCACCGATCGGGGTGACCAGCTCCAGGGTGCGGCCCGACAAGATGTCGCCCTTCAGACCTCGGGCGTAGAAGTCTGCCTCCAAGTACTCCAAGGTCAGGGCATAGTTCAAGATCTCGAGGTCGGTGGCGGTGGCGTCAGCCAGCGCGACTTTGTCGTGGCGCGTGGCCGCGACGAAAGTCGAGCCGAAGCCGACGACGACCGCGGCGCGCAAGAACTTGCGGCGTTGGTCCTCATTGGCGAAGTCGAGGACAGGTCGACCACCAAAGAGGCGGCGTTCAGCAGCCGGATCCGAGGGGGATACGGCTAGATCGTTGTCGTGGTTCATTGATCACTCTCTTTCGGACAGGTTCACCGGTGTACGTGCGAGGACAGCTCTACTGGTCATTCAGGGGCTATCCCCTCCCTTTCGGTTGGAGCGAGGCGCGGACCACGATCCGGAAGATGGGGTTGCCTTCGGGATGGCAGGCGAAGAGGGTCAGGCGGGCTGTGTCGGCGTGCTTCGCCGGCCGGAGCACGAACGCCGGGTACTTCGCTTCCGGGACGATGGTGGTGTCGTCAACCCGAAACGTGACCGGGTCACCCTTCCCGACCGTCACCACGATCTTGTCGCCGGGCTTGAGCAGGTTGAGCCGCTTGAACGGCGCGGTGTGGGTGTTGCGGTGACCCGACAGCACCGAGGTTCCGACCTCGCCGGGTAGCGGGGTGCCCGGCCAGTGCCCCGGCCCGCGGTTGAGCGCCGCGGCGTATACGCCCTCGCCGAAGGCCACGTCGAGCCCCATTCGGGCGATCTTGATCCGGCCGATCTGCTGATATTTGCCGGGGGTGGTCCGGACCGCAGCGGCGGCCTTGGCCGACACCGGTTGGTCGTAGCCCGAGACACCGCCGTCAGCAAGTTGGGCCTCAAGTGCCGCCACCGTGGCCTGCGACGGTGCGGCAGGTGCCCGCCGACCGGTGACTGGGTCCGCCCGCGGCGCGGTGGCCTGATCGATGTAGACCGATGGGTCCGCGGTCGCGCTGGGCACCTGGTTCTGCCACGGCCACGGAACCAGCCAGGGAGCAACACCACAGACCGGGACGAGCAGGACCAGCACCCAGCCGGGCACCCGTCGACGGCGCCAAACGGAGTTCAGTGTGCGTCGTGGGGAAGCCCCGCGCTCAGGTGAAGAGGAGGTCGACACCGTACCTCGTGCTCCCCGCGTGACTTACGGCACGCGATTCGGGCACGCACACGAGAAGCCGCGGGCGCACAAACATTCCCGACCCGACGTCGACCAGAACAGACCAGATCGTCGAGGGAGCGGCCCCGAGCTTCCTTTCGGCCGAGCATAGGCCACGAGGAGCGGGCTGTCAGAGACTTCACGAAAACGCGCGGGAGGACCAGGGAAGGACTTGCGCTTAGCCAGCATCTGATACGCGAGCCAGTCACGCGGTGAGCCATGTTTCGCCGCCCGGACCACCACCTGCGGTTGCGTCCATCATGTGCGAGAGGAGACCTGAAGGGGTGCGGGCAGCCGGGTGTCCCCTGGGGGACCTGCGGATCGAAGCCCAGCCTCAGCGCCGGCCATCGAGCGCGCATGCCAGGTCTCCGACGCTCCTTCGAGCACGCAGCCCCGCCGAGCCACCTTTCGGACCTGTCGAACGCTCAGGAAGAGCGGTGGTGGAACGGTGACCCACGGAGCGGCCCCAGGCCGGCACCGGACTGCGTTGCCGTCCTCGCGAGGATGACCCCGACAAGCCCTGCCCGACGCCTGGCCCGCCACACACCCGGGCACCTGTTCGCTCCCGCAGCTGTTCAACACCACCCTCCTCGGGTATGAGGTCCGAGGTCGGCGGTTAGCAGATAGCCGTCGCTTCGCGCAGGCTGACCGGGCGACAGCCCGAGGCCAGGGCGTGCGCCCGCAGGGCCGGCTCGGCCCGCCACAGGGCCAGCCCCCGGCGCAGCAGCACCGGCAGCGGCTTGCGGTGCTCGGCGACGTCGCGGACCAGCCGGAACAGGGCATTCTGGGTGCGCGGCCGGTCCAGGTAGAGCGCGTCGACCCGTACGCCCGCGGCCCGGCAGGCCCCGACGATGTCGGGGGCGAACAGGCCCTCGGCCACGAACACGGTGCCCGAGCCCAACGTCATCGAACGCGTCCCGGTGCGCCGGCTGGTGGCGATGTCGTACACCGGAACTCCGGCGGTGCCGGTACGACACAGGGACACCACCGCGCCCACGGCGGCCTCGGCGTCCCAGCTGGCGACGTCGTCCCAGTTCACCGCGGGAGGCTGGCCGGCTGCGACCGTACCGGTGGTGCGGGGCAGCCCCGCGTGGTCGACGTCGAAGTAGAAGTCGTCCAAAGTGAGCCGCGGGCAGCCGAGCATTCGGGCCAGCCGCGACTTACCGCTGCCCGACGGGCCGGCCAGCAGCACCACCCGGGCGCCGGCCGCCGGGCTCCCGGGCGAGGACGTCACCCCTCAGTACGCGGACCCGCCGGCCAGCGACAGCGCGCCGACCGGGTGCCAGACGGTCTTGGACTCCAAGAACGCCCGCAGCCGGGCCAGCCCCGGGTCGGCGGTGAAGTCCGGTTCGGCGCTGAGTTTCGTGGAGCGGGGCACGTAGACCCGCTTCAGGGTTTCCGCCGCCGCCTGCTCCAGCCGGACCCGAAGCTCGGGGTCGGCCCCGGTCAGGTCGAGCGCGTCCACGTCGCCGTGCGCGGCCAGCGGCGGTCCCAGCTCGGCCAGCGACCCGGTCAGCACGTTCACCGTCCCGGCGGGAACGTCGGCGGTGGCCAGCACCTCGGCGAAGGTGATCGCCACGCAGGCGTCGGCCGCGTCCACGGCGACCACGGCCGCGTTGCCGCCGGCCAGCACCGGGGCCAGCACCGACACCAGTCCGAGCAGGGTGCCGGTCGGCGCCAGCACCCCGACCACCCCGGTCGGCTCGGGCGCGGAATAGCAGAAGTACGGCGAGGAGACCGGGTTGGTGGAGCCCAGCACCGCGGCCAGCTTGTCGGTCCAGCCGGCGTAGTGCACCAGCCGGTCCACCGCGGCCTCGACCTCGGCCCGGGCGGTCTGCTCGCGCGTCCCGGCACCGGCACGGAGGAGGTCGACGAACTGGGCCCGGCGGCCGTCCAGCATCTCCGCCACCCGGTAGATCACCTGGCCCCGGTTGTACGGCGTCGCCTTCGCCCACGCGCCGGCGCCCTTACGCGCGGCGACCACCGCGTCCCGGACGTCCTTGCGGGACGCCCTGGCCGCGTTGGCCAAGAAGTTGCCCTCGGCGTCGCGGACCGGGGTCGTCCGGCCGGACTCGGAGCGGGGGAAGGCGCCGCCGACGTACAGCTTGTAGGTCTTGGGCACGGCTGAGATGGGTCATTCCGGTTCCTCCAGGTAGGCCGCCATCCCGGCCGGGCCGCCCTCGCGGCCGAAGCCGGACTCCTTGTAGCCCCCGAACCCGGCGGTCGCGTCGAAACGGTTGAAGGAGTTGTCCCAGACCACCCCGGACTTCAGCGCGGCGGCCATCCCCATCGCCCGCGAACCCTTCTCCGTCCACACCCCGGCGGCCAGGCCGTACGGGGTGTTGTTGGCCTTGGCCACGGCCTCGTCGGGGGTGCGGAAAGTCTGCACGGTCAGCACCGGTCCGAAGATCTCCTCCCGGACCACCCGCATCGACGCGCCGACGTCGGTCAGGATGGTCGGCGCGACGTACCAGCCGCGCTCGGGCACCGGGCTGGACGGGCGCCACGCGCTGGCCCCGGCGTCGATCCCCGAACCGACGAGCTCGGTGATCCGTGCTAGCTGCCGGGCGGAGTTGATGGCGCCGACGTCGGTGTTCTTGTCCAGCGGGTCGCCCAGCCGCAGGGTCTGGGCCCGGGCGCGCAGCCGGTCGAGGAACTCCGCCTCGATCGACTCCTGGACCAGCAACCGGGAGCCGGCGCAGCAGACCTGGCCGGCGTTGAAGAAGATGCCGTTGACCACGCCCTCCACGGCCTGGTCCTGGGCGGCGTCGTCGAAGACCACGTTGGCGCCCTTGCCGCCCAGCTCCAGGGTCAGCCGCCGGCCGGTGCCGGCCAGGTCGCGCTGGATCTTCCGGCCGACCGGGGTGGAGCCGGTGAAGGCGACCTTGTCGATCCCGGGGTGGGTGACCAGCGCCTCACCGACGTCGCCGGCGCCGGTAACGACGTTCACCACCCCCGGGGGCAGGCCGGCGTCGGCCATGATCTCGGCCAGCACCAGCACCGACAGCGAGGTGGTCTCGGCCGGTTTGATCACCACCGTGTTGCCGGCGGCCAACGCCGGGGCGATCTTCCAGGCCGCCATCAGCAGCGGGAAGTTCCACGGGATTACCTGCCCGGCCACGCCCAGCGGCTTGGGTGCCGGGCCCAGCCCGAGGTGGCGGAGCTTATCGGCCCAGCCGGCGTGGTAGAAGAAGTGCTGCGCGGCGGTGGGGACGTCGAAGTCCCGGGTCTCACGGATCGGTTTGCCGTTGTCCAGGGTCTCCAGCACGGCCAGTTCGCGGGCGCGTTCGGCGATGCCGCGGGCGATCCGGAACAGGTAGAGTCCGCGCTCCGCACCGCTCATCGGCGCCCAGACTTCCTCGTACGCGCGGCGGGCGGCGGCGACCGCGGTGTCCACGTCGGCGGCGGTGCTGGTCGAGACCGCGGCCAACGGTTCGCCGGTGCCGGGGTTGAAGGTGTCGAGGTCGTCGCCGTGACCCTCGGTGAACGCACCGTCGACGAAGGGCAGATAGCGGTCCTTGACCGCGGCGATGGCCGCCGACTCCAGGGCGGGCGCGTACTCCCACCCGCCGGAGAGGTTGGGGCGGGTCTGCGGCTGGGTGGTCATGGTCTCCCTCAGTCGAGCGCGATGGCGTCGGGGTCGGCGTAGTGCCCGTCGAGCTGCGCGCGGCGCTGGAGCACCAGGTCGTTCAGCACCGAAGACGCCCCGAACCGGAACCAGTGCGGGGCCAGCCACTCCGGCCCGGCCACCTCCTGCACCGCGACCAGGTAGCGGATCGCGTCCTTGGTGTTCTTGATGCCGCCGGCGGGTTTCACCGCCCGCTGCTCGCCGGTCTGGTCGCGCCAGTCCCGGACCGCCTGCAGCAGGACGTGGGTGACCGGCAGGGTCGCGGCGGGCGCGACCTTGCCGGTGGAGGTCTTGAGGAAGTCGGCCCCGGCCAGCAGGGCCAGCCAGCAGGCCCGGCGGACGTGGTCGTAGGTGCCAAGTTCGCCGGTCTCCAGGATCACCTTCAGCCGGGCTCGGCCGCAGGCGGCCTTGACCGCGACGATCTGGTCCAGCACCAGTCCGTACTGACCGGCCAGGAACGCGCCCCGGTCGATCACCATGTCGACCTCGTCCGCACCGGCCGCCACGGCCAGCGCGGTGTCGGCCAACTTGACCTCCAGGCTGGACCGGCCGGCCGGGAACGCGGTCGCCACCGAGGCCACTTTGACGCCGGACCCGGCGACCTCGGCGGCGGCGGTGGCGGCCCGGTCGGGATAGACACAAATCGCGGCCACACTCGGCGTACCGGGCCGGCTCGGGTCCGGTGTCAGGCCCTTGCGGGCCAGGTTGCGGACCTTACCGGGGGTGTCAGCGCCCTCCAGCGTGGTCAGGTCGACCATGCTGATGGCCAGGTCAATCGCGGCCAGCTTGGCCTCGCGCTTGATCGACCGGGTGGCCAGGGTCGCCGCCCGCTGCTCCAGCCCGACCGGGTCGATCCCCGGCAGGCCGGTCAGGAACCGCCGCAGGGTCGCCTCGTCGCGGGTGACGTCGGCCAAGTGCGCCGGCAGCACGATCGGACGCGGCGCCGGGTCGGCCGGCGCCGTACCGCGGGCCGGGGCGTACGTGGTCATGGCCTCGATCCTAAGCTCCCGCCCCTGCTCATCCCCGCGGCGTCGGTTCCCCACGTTAACGTGAAACCCTGGCACTTACCGTAGGAAGTTTCGTACGGGAAGTGCCAGTTCCCCACGTTAACGTGGGAAACCGACACCCCCCGTACGGTCGCGGGAGACGGCGTGCGGCTGGCCGGGGCCGGGCCGGCCAGGTCCGTAACCGCGCTGCGCGGTGGTCATGGCCGTGAGTCGCATGCTGGCCCACCCCCTCTCCGTCGCGAAAGTGGTCATGTACGACAGGTTGTGGGCGTTCTCCCCAGTCGTTCGTGACCACTTTCGTCTCAGGAGGGAGGGGCAGTCGAGACCCGGGCGGCGGAGTGGCTCAGGGCGGACACGGCCTCGTCGATCTCCTCGGCGCTGACGGTGAGAGCGGGGCGGAAGCGGATCGAGACCTGGCCGCAGGGCAGCGCCAGCACCTGCTCGTGCTCGAGTAGATCGGCCAGGACGGCGTCGCGGGTGGCGGCGTCGGGCAGGTCGACCGCGGCGAACAGCCCCCGGCCGCGGGCGTTGTCCAGCAGGGTCGACGCGGCGGCTACCTCGATCAGTCCGGCGAGCAGCCGCTCACCCATCGACCGGGCGTTCTCGATCAGGCCCTCGGACTCGATCACCTCCAGGATCCGGCGGGAGCGGACCATGTCGACCAGGCCACCACCCCAGGTGGAGTTGATCCGGCTCGGGACGACGAAGACGTTGTCGTCGACTTCGTCGACCCGGCCGCCGGCCATCACCCCACCGACCTGAGCCTTCTTGGCGAACGCGACGACGTCGGGAGTGACGCCGAGCTGCTGGTAAGCCCAGGCGCTGCCGGTGGTGCCGACCCCGGTCTGCACCTCGTCGAAGATCATCAGCGCGTCGTGGGCGTGTACCAGCTCCTTCATCGCGGCAAAGAACTCGGGCCGGATGTGGTTGTCCCCGCCCTCGCCCTGGATCGGTTCGGCGATGAAGGCGGCGATGTCGTGCGGGAACGCCTCGAACGCGGCCCGGGCCTGCTCCAGTGCGTGCGCTTCGGCGGCCTCCACCTCGGCCAGGTGCTCGGCGAGCGGGAACCGGATCGCGGGCACGTCGATCCGCGGCCAGTCGAACTTGGGGAACCGGTCGGTCTTGTTCGGGTCGGTGTTGGTCAGCGACATCGTGTAGCCGCTGCGGCCGTGGAACGCCCGGGTCAGGTGCAGCACCTTGGTGCCCAGGTCGGCGCTTCGTCCGTGCGCCTGGTTATGCCGGCTCTTCCAGTCGAAGGCGACTTTGAGGGCGTTCTCCACCGCCAGCGCCCCGCCCTCCACGAAGAACAGGTGCGGCAACGCCGGATCGCCCAGGACCCGGGCGAAGGTGGCCACGAAGTCGGCGTACGCGGTGCTGTAAACGTCGGGATTGGCCGGCTTGTGCAGCGCCACCTGGGCCAGTTCGGCGACGAAGGCCGGGTCGTCGACCAGGCCGGGATGGTTGAAGCCCAGGGGAGAGGAGGCGAAGAAGGTGTAGAGGTCCAGCAGACGTGTGCCGTTACGCGCGTCGACCACCCGGGAACCCCGGCTGCGGACCAGGTCCACCACCAGCGCCCCGTCGTCGGTCAGCATGTGCTGGGCCAATACCTCGTGCACTTCCTCCGGGGTCACCCGCGTCTGTTCCGCCATCGATTCCTCCTCATCAGCCGTCTGGCGACAATGTTTCTCGTCGATCTCAGCATAGACGAGAGATTCGCGGAGGCGAAGGGTCCGGCGCCTCGAGGCGTGGTCAACCGTGTGGACATGACCCAGCGGGGGCGAGCCAAGGTGATTCCCGCAGAATCCGACGCTCGTCGCCGGCGTCGTCGCCGGCGCACGCTCAGTCGAGGGGTTGCCCGTCCAACGAGCGTCGGGTTTTGCGGGAAACGGCCCGCTGTCGCGGTCGGGTCCTCGCCCGACGTGGGCCGAACTCAGGCCAGACCGAGGGCGTCCGACATCTCCGCGCGGAGCCGGAGCAGAGTGTGTCTGGCCTGTCGGCGGTCTGCGGCCAGCCCCGCCGCGCTCGACCGCGGCACCCGCGCCTCCAGGTAGGCCTTGAGCTTGGGCTCGGTGCCCGAGGGCCGGACCACCACGGTGGTGTCGGCGGTGCGCAGGGCCACCCCGTCGGTCGGCGGCAGGTCCTCACTGCCTGTGGCCAGGTCGGTGACGGCCAGGTTCTGTCCGGCCAGCGTCTGCGGTGGTGCGGCCCGCAGCCGCGCCATCGCCTCCCCGATCAGGCCCAACTTGGCCACCCGGAACGCGAGCTGGTCGGTGGCGAAGACGCCGTAGGTGGCGGCCAGCTCGTCCAGCCGGTCGGCCACGGTGAGCCCGGCCGCCTTGAGCTGCGCCACCAGGGCCAGCACCCGGACCAGCGCGGAGATGCCGTCCTTATCCCGGACCGCCTTCGGGTCGACGCAGTAACCGATCGCCTCCTCGTAGCCGAAGGCCAGACCCGGCACCCGGCCGATCCACTTGAACCCGGTCAGGGTGGTCGCGAACGGCTGCCCGTACGCCGCCGCGATCACGCTCAGCCAGGAACTGGACACCACCGAGCAGGCGTACGTGCCGCGGACTCCGCGGCGCAGGGCGTCCTCGCCGAGGAGCACGCCGAGTTCGTCGCCGGTCAGCATCCGCCACTGGGGCTCCGCGGCCTGCTTGTCGTCGGTCTCGGCGGGGAACGGGACGGCCACCGCGCACCGGTCGGCGTCCGGGTCGTTGGCCACCACCACGTCCGCCCCGACCCGGACGGCCAGGTCGATCGCCGCGTCGACCGCCCCCGGTTCCTCCGGGTTGGGGAAGGCTACGGTCGGGAAGTCGGGATCGGGCTCGGCCTGGGAGGCCACCACCGTCGCGGCGGGAAACCCGGCTGCGGCCACGACGTCGGCGACGAGCTCCCCGCCGACACCGTGCAGGGGGGTGTAGACCCAGCTCAGTCCGCGGGCCGCTCCCGGCGGCACCAGAGCGGCGAGCCGTTCCCGGTAGGCCGCCAGCAGTTCGGGGCCGACCCGCTGGTAGTCGGAGCTGCGCGGGACGTCGGCCAGTTCGTGCTTGGTGACCGCGGCGATCCGGGCCGCGATCTCGGCGTCGGCCGGCGGCACGATCTGCGAGCCGTCACCTAGGTAGACCTTGTAGCCGTTGTCCCGGGCCGGATTGTGGGAGGCGGTCACCATCACCGCGGCCACGCATCCCAGCGACGCGATTCCGAACGCCACCACCGGGGTGGGCACCGGCCCGGTGGTCAGCAGTGTGGTCAACCCGGCGCCGGCCAGAATTTCGGCGGTGTCCTGGGCGAAGGCGGCCGAGCCGTAACGGGCGTCGTAGCCCACCAGCACCTTCCCACCCGGTTGTTCCCCGCCCGGCTCCTGCCCACCCAGTCTCGCGTCGAGCAGGTAGGCGGCCAGCCCGGCGGCGGTCTGGCTGACCACGACCCGGTTCATCCGGTTCGGACCGGGGCCCAGCGGCCCTCGCAGCCCGGCAGTCCCGAAGGCGAGCCGGCCGGCGAAGGCGTCGGTCAGCTCCGCGTACGCCGCTTCGTCCCCGCGTTCGACGTCTTGAAGCAGACGTTCGGTGTCCGCCCGGGTCTGCGGGTCGGGATCCTGCGCGGCCCACGTGGCCACCGCTTGCGCCAGTTCCCGTGGCAGTGGCCGGCTCGACTCGGCGGCGCTCACAGGGCGCGGGCGACGCCGGCCAGCAGGGTTCGCAGCCGGGGCGCGGCCTCCTCCCCGGCGGCGATCACCTCCTCGTGGTGCAGGGGGGTCGGCGAGATCCCGGCGGCGAGATTGGTGACCAGGCTGATTCCGAGCACTTCTGCTCCGGCCTCGCGGGCGGCGATGGTCTCCAGTGCGCTCGACATCCCGACCAGGTCCGCGCCGAGGACGCCGGCCATCGCCACCTCGGCCGGGGTCTCGAACGACGGCCCGTGGAACTGGGCGTAGACGCCCTCGGCCAGGCTCGGTTCGACCCTTCGGGCCAACTCCCGCAGCCGGGGCGAATAGGCGTCGGTGAGGTCGACGAACCGGGCCCCGACGAGTGGGTTGGCACCGGTGAGGTTGAGGTGATCCCGGATCAGTACCGCCGTGCCCGGGGGACAGGCGGGATCGAGGCCGCCGCAGCCGTTGGTCAGCACGACCGTACGGGCGCCCGCGGCGGTGGCGGTACGGACACCGTGGACCGCGGCGGCGACCCCGCGGCCCTCGTAGAGGTGGGTCCGGCCGGTGAGGACGGCGGCCGTGCCTCCCGACGCCGTCTGCACCAGCCGGAGGACGCCGCCGTGCCCGAGCACCACCGGGGCCGCGAAACCGGGCAGCTCGGCCAGGGCGCAGCTGCCCAGCGGTTCCCCCAGCGTGTCCGCCGCGGCCGACCAGCCGGAACCCAGCACGAACACCGCGTCCAGCCGATCTATCCCGAAGCGACTGCGCAGGGCGTCGGCGGACTGGGCGGCCACCGCATACGGATCGTCGGTCATGACCCCAGACCCTAAACCCCGACCCCCCGCGACCTTCGAGAACCACGAACGGCGGATCGAGGTACCCAGGCGCGCCCACCAGCCGGCCCGCTCGGACGTGACAGGGTTGAACCGGTCTCGGATGCGGCGAGGACGGTTCCTCAGCCGGGAGAGGCCGCGGATCAAGGAAAGGAGAAGCGGTGGGTACGACGGTGCTGCTGGCAGATGCGGAGGGCTACCTCTACTTCGTCCGCCGAGCTCTGCTGGGGATGCGCGACATCGTCCTCGAGTTGGGGGACGAGCCCGCCGGCCGTCGCCCGGAGCTGCCCGGGGCCAACACCGCCTACGGCGTGCTCAACCATTGCCTGGGCGTGACCGCCTACTGGGGTGGGCAGCTGGTGGCGGGTCGACCGGTCGAGCGGGACCGGGCCGCGGAGTTCGGGGCCACCGGAACGGTGGCCGAGCTGGCCCGGCGGGTGGACTTGGCGTTGGCGCACCTCGCCGCCGACCTCAACACCGTCGAGCCGACCGCACCGCTGCGGGAGGCGCCTGCTTCCTGGGCGCAGGCTTGTGGGTGGGACGGACCCGACCGGGACCTCAACCAGAGCTCCGCGCTGATCCATCTCTACGAGGAACTGGCCCAGCACCACGGTCAGCTTCAGGTCCTGCGCGACGTCGTACTGGCCGACCGGGCTCATCCGACCACGGACGTCGCCGAGCCGATCCGCCCGGCCGGGAGCAGCAGTCACGACGGGGTTGGTTTCGACGCGGTCCCGTTGGCCTGGCTGCGACGCAAGCAGAGTGTGAAGTGGAGCCGCCCCGGCCCGGATCTGCTGCCGTGCTGGGTGGCCGAAACCGACTTCCCGGTTGCGCCGGTGGTCGAACAGGCCGTGCTGGAGACTCTCGAGCGGGGCGACCTCGGCTATCCCGACTGGGCTGGCCACCCGTTGGCGGCGCTGTTCGCCGAGCGGATGCGGGCCCGGTACGGCTGGCGGCCGGACCCGGGTCAGGTCCGCGGGGTGACCGACCTGATCCAGGCGTTGCAGATCGTGCTCAGCCTGGGCACCGCGCCGGGCGACGGGGTCGTGACCCACCTACCGACCTACCCCCCGTTCCTGGCCTCGGTTGCCTCGATGGGACGCACCCTGCTGCCGTTGCCGCTGGAACCCGACGGCGCGTCGGGCTGGGCCCTCGACCCGGCGACGCTGGCCCGGGCGGTGGCTCAGCCGCGGGCCAGGGTGTTGCTGCTGGTCAATCCGCACAACCCCACCGGTCGGGTCTTCAGCCCGGCCGAGCTGGGCGAGTTGGCCGAGGCCGCGCTGCGGCACGACCTGATCATCGTCAGCGACGAGATCCACGCCGAACTGATCCACGCGCCGTACCGGCACACCCCGATCGCTTCGCTCGGTCCCGAGGTCGCGGACCGGACGGTGACCATCACCTCCGCCAGCAAGGCGTTCAACGTCGCGGGGCTACGGACCGCGCTGGCCCACGTCGGACCGCCGCAGCTGCGGGCGGTGTGGGACCGCCAACCCCCGGACCTGTTCGGTGCCCTGAACGTCCTCGGCGTTGCGGCCACCCGGGCAGCCTGGACCGGCGGCGACCGGTGGCTGGCGCAGCTGAACCAACATCTGCTCGACCGCCGGGACCAGCTCGTCGACGCGCTGGCCGGGACGCAGCTGAGGCTTCGGCCGCCGCAAGCGGGGTACCTGGCCTGGATCGACGCCCGCCGCGCCGGCCTGCCCGGCGACCCGGCGGCCTGGTTTCGGGAGCACGCCGCCGTCGAGCTGAACTCGGGCCCCGACTACGGCCCCGGCGGGCAGGGCTACGCCCGGCTCAACTTCGCCACCACGTCGGTGCTGCTGGGTGAGATCGTCGACCGGATGCTCGCGGCTATTCCGGCTGGAGTCGGCGGCGGGCCCGCGCGCTGAGTCAACCGCTGCTGAGTCAACCGCTGCCGCGTCAACCGCTACGGTGTCAACCGCGGCGGGAAGGCCGGGCGCGCAGGGCCGTGACGTAGTCGGCCGGTGCCGCCGCCGCGTCGGCCGCGTCGGCCAGCAACCCGAGCGTACGGGCACTCGGCAGCCCGCCCTCGAAATCGTTGAGGACGTAGACCCAGGCGCTCAGTTCACCGTTCAACGTGGTCACGCGGACGGTGATCTTGCGATAGAGCCCGGTTCGGCTCGGCAGCCCGGCCTCGCGGTACTGCCCGTCGTCGGCGCTCTCCCACTCGTCCAGATTCTTTTCGTCGGCTCGGGTCACGTCGTAGACGGCGACGAAGGCGTCCTCGCGAGCGCCCGGAACCGACTCGACCACCGTCGGCAGGGCGCCGTCCCAGCCGTCGCCGCCGAAGGTGAGCCGCCAGCCGGTCACCCAGCCCGTGCCCCGCAGCGGGCTGTGCGGGCAGCGCGCGGCCATCTGGCGCGGGTCAAGGTTGCTTCCGTACGCGGCGTACAGCACGGTCGGGGAGCCTATCGCCTCGACCGGGTCCACCCGCAGCAAAGAGGTGCGCGCCGGCGCCCGCCCCGGGACCTCGGAGCCGGCAGCATCGAGCACCCGGGGCATCGGGAACAATGAGTCGGGTGACACAGGTGGTGATCGTCGGCGGAGGTCCGGGCGGCTACGAGGCGGCCCTGGTCGCGTCGCAGCTGGGCGGGGAGGTGACGCTGATCGAGTGCGACGGCGTCGGCGGCTCGGCCGTGCTGACCGGGACCGTGCCCTCGAAGACCCTGGTCGCCACCGCCGACGTGATGACCGAGGTCGGCGAGTCGGCCGAGTTGGGACTGCGGTTCGGGCCCGGCGGGGCCGGGGACCCGGAGGCCGGAGTGAGCGTCGACCTGGCCGCGCTGAACGCCCGGGTGCTGAACCTGGCGTCGGCGCAATCGGCCGACATCACCGAACGGGTCCAGCGCGAGAACGTGCGGGTGATCACCGGTCGAGGGCGGATGGACGGTCCGGAGGCGGTGCTGGCCCAGACCGCCGCGGGCGAGGAGCGGTTGGCCGCCGACGTCGTCCTGTTGGCGACCGGGGCCCGGGCGCGGGTGCTGCCCGACGCCGTTCCCGACGGTGAACGGATCCTCAGCTGGGCCCACCTCTACGCCTTGACCGAGCTGCCGGAGCGGTTGATCGTGGTCGGCTCGGGAGTGACCGGGGCGGAGTTCGCCAGTGCCTACGACGCCTTGGGCTGTGACGTCGTCTTGGTCTCCTCCCGCGACCGGGTGCTGCCGGGCGAGGACGCCGACGCCGCGCAGGTGCTGGAGGACGTGTTCACCCGGCGCGGGATGACGGTGCTGTCGAGGTCGCGCGCGCGGTCGGTGGTTCGCGGCGGCGACGGGGTGCTGGTGACGTTGACCGACGGCCGCGAGGTCACGGGCTCGCATTGCCTGCTCGCGGTCGGTTCGGTCCCCAACACCGAGGACCTCGGGCTGGAGACCGTACGGCTGGAGTTGGCCGCAGGCGGCTACCTCGGCGTCGACCGGGTCTCCCGAACCTCGGCTCGGGGCATCTACGCCGCCGGCGACTGCACCGGAGTCCTTCCCTTGGCCTCGGTCGCGGCGATGCAGGGCCGGATCGCGATGTGGCACGCCCTCGGCGACGCCGTCGCCCCCCTGGACCTGCAGACCGTCTCCTCCTGCGTCTTCACCACCCCCGAGATCGCCACCGTCGGCGTCACCCAGTCCCAGGTCGACGCCGGGGACGTCGTCGCCCGCGAGGTCACGCTGCGGCTGCGCGGGAACCCCCGGGCCAAGATGCAGGGCAACCGGGACGGCTTCGTCAAGCTGTTCTGCCGCAGCGTCACCGGTATCGTGATCGGCGGCGTCGTCGTCGCGCCCCGAGCCAGCGAACTGATCTTCCCGATCTCCATCGCCATCACCCAGCGGCTTACCGTCGACCAGGTGTCGGCCTCGTTCAGCGTCTATCCCTCGCTGTCCGGTTCGGTGGCCGAGGCGGCCCGCCGCCTACACGGGAGTGGCTCGATCACCTGAGCCGGCTCGGGCGTGCGTTTTCCGACCGCGGTCGGGCGGCGAACCTTGGGGGCCGGGCTTGGGTGTGCGTTTTCCGACCGTGGTCGGACGGCGACGTCTGGGAAGCGTCGTGGGCGTACGTATTCCGGCCATGGTCGGGGTGCGGAGGCGTGTACCGACTTCGGCGTTTTTTCGACCAGGGTGGGTTGGCGGGCGCTTCGGACGTAGAACCCCGGACGGCTCCGGGCTCTGCGGGCGGGTCGGCGAAGGTACGCTCGCGGGCGTGACGGCGTCGAGGGTCAGCGTGGTGGACTCAAACGTAGCCACACCGCGCCCCGGACAGTCGTCTCGAGAAGTTACCGACCCGGCCGGCGTGATCGCGGAGTGCCTGAGCGGACGCACCTGGACCGCCCTCACCGGGGCGGGGATGAGTACCGACTCCGGCATTCCCGACTACCGCGGGCCGAACTCGATCCGGGCCACCCCGATGCTCTACCAGGAGTTCGTCGGCTCGGTCGAGGCGCGACGGCGCTACTGGGCGCGGTCGTACCAGGGCTGGTCGCGGATCGGTCAGGCCGAGCCGAACGCCGGGCATCGGGCGTTGGCTGCACTGGAGCCAACGGGTCTGCTCGGGATCGTCACCCAAAACGTCGACGGGTTACACGTGCGGGCCGGTAGCAGCCCCGTGGTCAGTTTGCACGGAATGATTGCCGACGTGATCTGTCTCGATTGCGCTCGCGTGGTCTCCCGGACCGATGTTCAGGCCCGGCTCGCCGTGCTGAACCCCGACGTCGAAGCGCCCCGGACCCTCGAACACGCCGAGTTGCGCCCCGACGGCGATGCGGTCGTGGACTCCTGGGCCCGGTTCGTGCTGGCGGACTGCCTGTCCTGCGGCGGCGTGCTCAAACCCGACGTGGTCTTTTTCGGCGAGTCGGTGCCCCGGCCGCGGGTGGATCAGGCGTACGCGCTGGTCGACGCCGCCGACGTGCTGGTCGTGTTGGGTTCTTCACTGACGGTGATGTCCGGGCTGCGCTTCGTCCGGCACAACGCCAGGCAGGCCAAGCCGGTGGTGATCGTCAACCGGGGCGTCACCCGCGGCGACGAGTTCGCCACGGTGAAGGCGCACTACGGGTGTAGCGAGACCCTGATCCGACTGCGCACCCTGCTGGGCTGATTCCCAGCCGCACTCGTTTTCCCAGCCTCACCCGTTCGACCGCACCCTCAGGCTGCCGACTCGTTAGTGCGGTGCGCGAGCGATGACCAGAGGTCAGTTGAACAGGTCGCCGAACCCGTCGAAGAGGTCGCCGATGCCGTCGCCGATGCTCTCGAAGCCTTCGCCCAAACCCTCACCCATGGCGCCGAGACCGGCCCCGATTCCCCCGAAGACGTTGCCGGCTCCGCCGAAGAGCATGCTGCCGATCAGCATCCCCGACAACATGTCACTGCCGCGCCACCGGCCGTAGTAGCCCTGCGCCCACGGGGCGTACGCCTGCCCGCCCTCCCAGTAGGGCACCCGCTGGGCGCCGACTTGAACGGTCCGGATGTAGGGGTCGGCACCGGCGAGCACCCGTTCGGCGTCGGCGGGGCAGGCGGGCACCGAACGGGTGGATCCGCCGGCCGGGGCCCAATCGACGTTGCGGGAGGAGGGTCCGTGGGCAGGATTGAAGAAGCAGGGCGGCCGTTTGGCCGGCAGTGGACGCTTGGCGATCCGAGCTTTGACACAGGCCACCGCGTAGCGGCCGTCCTCCAAGATCTCGGTCACGTGCCGGATCTCGTCGGGCCGCTGCACCGCGTCCAGGGAGGACTTGGAGTCCTCGTAGGCGTCCAGGGCGCGCTGGTAGTCCTGCTGCATCGGTTCGTCCAGCGCGTGCCCGGCCACGTCGGTGTCCAGGCGCTGCAGCTCCTCCCCGAACCGGGTGACGTCTTCGTCCGCGGCCCTTTTGGACGTGCTCAGCTGCGACTCCAGCGCCGCTTGCTCTGCGCTTTCGCGCTGCTGCACCGCGTGCCGCCGGTACAGACCCACGCCCCCGAGGACCACTGCGACCACCAGCAGCAGTACGAGCAGATCCATAGGGTTTAGTGTGCCTGCCGACCTCCCCGATCCGGGATGGGCAAGGGTTTCTTACGCAGTCTTTAGTGCCTGCGGAGGCAGTAGCTCAAACGCCGTGAACCCCGGGCTGACCTGCGGTTCTGGTCGAAAAGTCACCTGCGGCAATTTCACGCGGTCGAACGATTTCCGCCCGTCAGACGATTTCGCACAGCACCTGGCCGCTGGTGACGGTGGCGCCCACTTCGGCGCTGAGGTGGGTGATCTGCCCGGCCCGGTGGGCCAGCAGCGGCTGCTCCATCTTCATCGCCTCCAGCACCAGCACCAGGTCGCCGGTCTCCACCGAGTCCCCCTCGGCGACCGCGACTTTGGCGATGGTGCCCTGCATCGGTGAGGTGACGGCGTTACCCGACGCCGCCGGAGCACTCGTCGATGAGCGGCGGCGGGTCGGTGGCCGGGTCCGGCCCGCTTCGCCGCTCCGGGTGGCGCCGAGGCCGGCGGGCAGCACCACCTGCACCCGCTTGCCGTCCACCTCCACCACGACGGTGTCACGCGGCTCGGCTTCGTCCACGCCGGTGACCGGGGCGTCGGCGGGGGCGATGTCGAGGGTGGACTCGGTCTCGATCCAGCGGGTGTGCACGCCGAACACCCCGTCGGGGGCGCTGAAGGCCGGGTCGTCGAGCACCGCCCGGTGGAACGGCAGCACGGTCGGCATCCCCTCGACCACCAGCTCCGCCAGTGCCCGCCGGGAGCGGGCCAGGGCCTGTTCGCGGTCGGCGCCGCTGACGATCACCTTGGCCACCAGCGAGTCGAAACTCCCCGGCACCGTCATCCCCGACCGGTAGCCCTCGTCCACCCGGACGCCCGGTCCCAGCGGCGGCACCCAGGCAGTCAGCGTGCCGGGCGCGGGCAGGAAGTTGCGGCCGGCGTCCTCGGCGTTGATCCGGAACTCGATCGAGTGTCCCCGCATCGGCGGGTCGTCGTAGCCCAGCGGCTCGCCGGCCGCGATCCGGAACATCTCGCCCACCAGGTCCAGCCCGGTGACCATCTCCGAGACCGGGTGCTCCACCTGCAGGCGGGTGTTCACCTCCAGAAAGGAGATGGTGCCGTCTTGGCCGACCAGGAACTCACAGGTGCCGGCCCCGACGTAGCCGGCCTCGGCCAGGATGGCTTTGGACGCGTCGTACACCCGCTGGACCTGATCGTCGGTCAGGAACGGCGCCGGGGCTTCCTCGACCAGCTTTTGATGCCGGCGTTGCAGGGAGCAGTCCCGGGTCGAGACAACCACGACGCCACCGTGGGTGTCGGCCAGGCACTGGGTTTCTACGTGTCGGGGCCGGTCCAGGTAGCGTTCGACGAAGCACTCGCCACGGCCGAAGGCGCTGACCGCCTCGCGCACCGCCGACTCGTACAGCTCCGGGATCTCTTCCAGTGTCCGGGCCACTTTCAGCCCACGCCCGCCGCCGCCGAACGCCGCCTTGATCGCGATCGGTAGGCCGTGTTCGTGGGCGAAGGCGACGACCTCGTCGGCGTCGGCCACCGGATCGGCGGTGCCCGGCACCAAGGGAGCGCCGACGCGTTGGGCGATGTGCCGGGCGGCAACCTTGTCGCCCAGGGACCTGATTGCCGCCGGCGGTGGGCCGATCCACGTCAGCCCGGCTTCGATCACCGCGGCCGCGAAGTCGGCGTTCTCGGACAGGAAGCCGTAGCCGGGGTGGATGGCGTCGGCGCCGCTGCGGGCCGCCACGTCGAGGATCTTGGCCGCATCCAGATAGGTCTGCGCCGGAGTGGCACCACCCAGGGCGTAGGCCTCGTCGGCCATGGTGACGAACAAGGCATCGGCGTCGGGTTCGGCGTAGACCGCGACGCTGGTCAGCCCGGCGTCGGCGGCGGCACGGATGACCCGGACCGCGATCTCGCCCCGGTTGGCGATCAGGACTTTGGACAAGACCGTGGACGGGGTTTGACTGTCTCCGTTGGCCGCCTGCGGGCTTGCTGGCACGTCGTCTCCTCCTGATCGGGTGCGGAATCGAGGCTGTTGCGCTTGCGGAGTCTAGGGCGTCCGGGTCGAGCCGGCGGTCGGGGTGCGGTCGGCGTGGCCTGACCCCGGGTCCGATCGCGGGCTGTGCGACGCTGGCGTGATGTCTGAGGACTTGCCGACCCGGTCCACGGCTGCCGGGACCGACGTGGACGTTCAGCCGGACGAGAAGGACTGGACCTGGGTGCTGCAGCGCCGCTGCGAGCAGTGCGGACTGACGGCCGGGGAGGTCGAGGTCGGCGAGATCGCCCCACGGGCCTTCGTGGTGGCCCAGGAGTGGGTGCAGATCCTGCGCTCCCACCCCGCCGTGGAGGTGCGACCCGAGCCGGGAGTGTGGTCACCGCTGGAGTACGGCGGACACGTCCGTGACGTCTACCGAGTTTTCGAGCAGCGACTCGCGGCCACGCTCGGCGCCGACGACCCCGTCTTCGACGACTGGGACCAAAACCAGACCGCCCGGCTGCGTCATTACGCCGGGGCGGATCCGGAGCGGGTTGCGGTGGAGTTAGAGCAGGCCGCGACGGAGTTGCTGACCCGGGTCGAGCAGATCCCGGCCGACGGCTGGAGCCGCCCGGGCACCCGCTCGAACGGCTCCAGGTTCACCGTGACCACGCTGTTGCAGTACTTCCTGCACGACGTGGTCCACCACTTGTGGGACGTCACCGGCCAAACCGACGCGGCGGCGTCGATCACCCACGACGATGGCTGAGCGCCCAACCGCAAAAACCGACGCTCGTTACCGTTTCCGGTGTCGGCCTGAGCGCACCCGCGACCCCGCGCCGGCGACGAGCGTCGGATTTTGCGGGTATCGGTGCTCAGCGGGTACGGGTTGCTGCCGGTTCGGCGGTCAGCCGTTCCAGGTCAGCTCGGCACCGGGTCTCTAGTTCGGTCAGTTCGGCGAGCGCGGCGTCGAGGTCGGCCCGCTTGTGCAATAGCGTCTCTCGTCGCTGAGCGACGTCGACCAGCAGGAACTGCAGCTGACCGGCCTCGCCGGGGGAGGCGTCGTACATGTCGATCACCGCGGCGGTCTCGTCCAGAGTGAAGCCGAGCCGCTTGCCTCGCAAGATCAGTTGCAACCGGACGCGATCCCGCTCGTGGAAGACCCGCACCTGGCCGCGGCGCTCCGGCGCGAGCAGGCCACGGTCCTCGTAGAAGCGGATGGTGCGCAGCGTCGTCTGGAAATCGTCGGCGAGCTCGCCGATGGTCCAGCTTCGGCCGGAGTCGGCGGCGGTGTGGACGGCCGCATGAGCTGAATCCATACCCGCGATCCTAAAGGTTGACGTTCACGTAAGCGTGAGGCGTAGGCTGACCAGGTCGACGAGGACACCCCAAGGAGGACAGCGTGACCAGCAGCACCTTCGAGCTCTCCGAGGAGCATCAAGACTTTCGCGCCGTGGTGGCCGACTTCGCCGCCGAGGCGCTGGCCCCGCACGTCGCGGACTGGGACGCCGCCCACACCTTGTCGCTGGACGCGGTCAAGCAGATGGGCGACCTGGGTCTGTTCGGTCTGAGCGCGCCGGAGGAGTACGGCGGGGCGGGCGACTTCACCAGTCTGTGTATCGCGATCGAGGAGATCGGCCGGGTCGACCAGTCGCTGGGGGTGACGCTGGAGGCGGCGGTGGGGCTGGGGATCAAGCCGATCGCCCGTTTCGGCACCGCGGCGCAGCAGCAGCGCTGGCTGCCCGATCTGATCGCCGGGCACGCGCTGGCCGGTTTCGGCCTGACCGAACCCGAGGCCGGCTCCGACGCCGGCGCCACCCGGACCCGCGCGGAGCTACGCGACGGCCGCTGGGTGCTCAACGGCGCCAAGCAGTTCATCACCAACTCCGGCACCGAGATCACCTCGTTGTGCACCGTCACCGCCCGGACCGGGACCCGCGAGGACGGCCGTCCGGAAATCTCCACCATCATCGTGCCCCGGAACACCGAGGGCCTGATCGTCGGTCCGCCGTACGCCAAGCTCGGCTGGCACGCCTCCGATACCCACCCGCTGACCCTGGTCGACGCCTCGGTGCCGGAAGACCATCTGCTCGGTCGCGCCGGTCACGGGTACGGCCAGTTCCTGGCCTCCCTCGACGAGGGGCGGGTGGCCATCGCCGCGCTGGCCCTGGGTTGCATCCGGGCGTGCCTGGAGCTCTCGCGTGACTACGCCCGCGACCGGCTCAGCTTCGGCACGCCGATCGGGGACCGGCAGGGCGTGGCGTTCCGGATCGCCGACCTGGACGTGATGGCCCAGACGGCGCACTTGCTGGTCTACTCGGCCGCGGCGATGCTGGACCGTGGCGTCACCGGACCCGCGTTCAGCCGGGCGGCCAGCATCGCGAAGTTGTCCGCCTGCGAGTCCGCGGTCACCGCCACCCGGATCGCCACCCAGGTCTTCGGGGGCTACGGCTTCATGGAGGAGTACCCGGTGGCACGCTTCTACCGCGACGCCAAGGTGCTGGAGATCGGTGAGGGCACCTCAGAGGTGCAGCGGCTGCTGATCGCCCGGGGACTCGGCCTGGGCGTGCGGTGAGCCCATCGCTGGACCAGGCCCGGCAGGCGGTCCTGACGCCGAGCGACGCGGCCACGGCCAAGCTCGCGGCGGCGAACAAGCTGCACGCCCGGGAACGGGTCGCCCTGCTCTTCGACGACGACACCTTCGTCGAGGACGGTCAGCTCGCCAACGCCTCGGCGCCCGGGTTACCGGCCGATGGGGTACTGACCGGGCGTGGCCTGGTGGGCGGCCGACCGGCGCTGGTGGTGGCCAACGACCCCAGTGTCAAGGCCGGCTCCTGGGGGGCGCGGACGGTGGAGAAGATCGTCCGGGTCACCGAGGTGGCGCGGGCCGAGGCGCTGCCGATCTTCTGGTTCGTCGATTCCGCCGGGGCGCGGATCACCGACCAGGTCCAGCTGTTCCCTGGCCGCCGCGGGGCCGGCCGGATCTTCGCCAACCAGGTCGCCCTGTCCGGTCTGGTGCCCCAGATCTGCTGCCTGTTCGGGCCGAGCGCGGCCGGGGGTGCCTACATCCCGGCCTTCTGCGACGTGGTGATCATGGTCGAGGCCAACGCCTCGATGTACCTCGGTTCGCCGCGGATGGCGGAGATGGTGGTCGGTGAACGGGTGAGTCTGCAGCAGATGGGGGGCGCCCGGATGCACGCCGAGGTGTCCGGCTGCGGGGATCAGCTCGCCGTCGACGACGCCGACGCCATCGAACAGGCGCAGCAGTACTTCTCCTACCTTCCCGGCAGCTGCGCCGAGCCTGTCCCGGTCTATGCTCCCGCCGATCCGGCGCGGCCCTTCGACGCCGGGCTGGTGCCGGTCGACGAGCACAGCGGCTACGACATCACCCAGGTGATCGAGGCGCTGGTCGACGCCGACTCGTTCACCGAGGTCAAACCGCTGTTCGCGCCCGAGCTAGTGGTCGGCTTCGCGCTACTCGAGGGGCGGGTGGTCGGGATCGTGGCCAACCAACCGGCGGTCCGGGGCGGGACCTTGTTCGTCGACTCCGCCGACAAGGGCGCCCGCTTCATCTGGGAGTGCGACGCCTTCGGGGTGCCGCTGCTGTTCTTGGCCGACGTTCCCGGCTTCATGATCGGCAGCGAGGTCGAACGCCAGGGGATCATCCGTCACGGGGCCAAGATGATCACCGCCGTCGCGGAGGCGACGGTACCGCGGATCAGCGTGGTGATCCGCAAGGCGTACGGGGCCGGTCTGTACGCGATGTGTGGACCCGGTTTCGGTCCGGACGCGTGCTTGGCCCTGCCCAGCGCCCGGATCGCGGTGATGGGTCCCGAAGCCGCGGTGAATGCGGTCTACGCCAACAAGATCGCCGCCATCGCCGACCCGGACGAGCGGGCCGGCTACGTGGCGCAACTGCGGAAGGAGTACGAGGCCGACATCGACTTGGTACACCTGGCCTCGGAACTAGTGGTGGACGCGGTGGTCGAGCCGGCCGACCTGCGCCGGGAACTGGTGGCCCGGTTCGCCAGCGCCGCCCGGCGCGACCGGAGCACGGTGGCCAAACGACACGGTGTGCCGCCGGTCTGAGCTCTCCAGCTCTGCTCCCCGGCCGACCTCGTGAACCACCGCCACCGTGAACTTCAGGCGGCGATTGTCACTGCACCGCCGAGGTGAGCCGGGTCAGATCGTCGACCAGCCGGTGCCCGCGGGAGCGCTGTGCCCACTCGGCCAGAGTCAGCTCAGCCGAGATTCGGCGATAATCGTCCTCCACCGCGCGCAGCTCGTCGGTGAAGCCGCGGTCGCAGACCATCAGCATCAGCTCCAGGTCGAGCTGAAAGGAGCGGATGTCCATGTTGGAGGACCCGATCACACTGACCTGCTCGTCGACGGAGAAGTGCTTGGCGTGCAGGATCGACGGCGCCGGATAGCGAAAGATCCGTACGCCCGCCTGCAGGAGGTCGGTGTAGTAGGAGTGCTGGGCGTGGAAGACGAAGAACTGGTCGCCGATGTCGCCCACGAACAACTCCACCGCCACTCCCCGCCGGGCGGCGGTGGTGATCGCGTCCAGCAGGGACTCGTCGGGAACGAAGTAGGGGCTGGTGATGCTGAGGCGTCGCTGGGCGTAGTAGATCAGGCTGTTGAACAGGGCCAGGTTGTTCTCGGTCGGGAAGGCCGGCCCGCTGGGGGCGATCTGGGCCAGCATGTTCCCTGCCCGCTGGGTGTCGGTGGCGAGCTCGGTGGAGGTGGGCAGCAGTTCGTCGGTCTCGCTGTACCAGTCGGTGACGAACAGCGCGTCGACCGCGTGCACCACCGGTCCGGACACCTGCACCATCAGATCGCGCCACTGCAGGCCCCGGCGCCGGTTGCCGCGCTTTTGGTAGCTGGGGTCGATCAGGTTCAGCGAGCCGACAAAGCCGACGTCGCCGTCGGCGACCAGCAGCTTGCGGTGGTTGCGCAGGTCGGGTCGCTGGTAGCGGCCGCGGTAGGGCTGGACGGGCAGCATCAGCCGCCACTCCGCGCCGATCCGGTCCAACTCCTGGCGCGCCCTGCGGTAGCCCGGATAGCCCCGCGAACCCATGTGGTCCAGCAGCACCTGGATTCGGACGCCCCGCTTCCGGGCGGCGCCCAGGGCGGCGAAGAACGGCGCGGTACTGGCGTCGAAGGAGAGGATGTAGAACTCGACGTGGACGTAGCGCCGGGCGCCGTCGACGGCGGCGATCAGGGCGGCCAGCTGCTCGTCGAAGGTGGTCAGCAGGTGTGCGTCGTTGTCCTCCAGCAGCGGGAGGGCGCCGACGTTCTGGTTGAGTCGCGCCACCGAGCCGAGCCAGGCCGGGGTGCCGGCGACTCGTTCGACGGTTTCCAGGTCTTGGGTGCGCTCCTCGATCAGCGCGTCCATGTGCTGCTGCTTCTCCTGGCGGCTGCGCGGGAGCTTCGGGCTGCCGATGATGGCGAAGAGCACGATCCCGACCAGCGGCAACACCACGATCAGCAGGATCCAGGCCAAGGCCGCCGACGGCCGCCGTCCGCGTGGAGCCACAACCAGGGCCACCACGATTAAAACCACCTCGAGGGTCGCCACCACACTGGCCCCGACGAGGTTGGCCAGGAACGCGTCGACCATCGAGCCCCTCCCGCAGTAGCTGTGACCTGACCCTACGGGGCGGATCCGCGTTTCTGGCCTCCCCAGTTTTGCGAGCGGTAGCCCTTCCCGCTTTCGCCCCTTCGGGAACCGAGAAGAGCTACCGTTCGCGACGGAAAACCTGAAGCTCAGCCCGGGTCGGTTGCGGTGGTCGCGGCCAGCAGCCGGCGGGCCCGCCGGCCGAGGTCGTTCAGGTCGACCCGGCCGGCATCGGCGGCTGCGGCGAGCCGGGCAGCCAGGTCCAGCGACTCCTCCAGCAGCGGGGCGTCGGCGGCGGCCTCCTGGCCCATGTCGCGCAGGATGGTCCCTTCGGTCCGGGAGGCGATGATCGGGTCGGGTACGCCCTCGATCCACACCCGGGTCCGCCGCCCGTCACCGCGAGCCTCACCGGTCAGCGGCTCGAGGGCGAAGATCTTGTCCGAGCGGGCGAACTTGCCGAAGCCGAGCGAGATCATCTGCGGGTCGGGGGCCATGTCGTCATCATGGCAGCCCGCTCAGACACTCGGCCGGCCGACTTGTCAGCGTGGGTGGTCGCCAGGGCGACCACCCACGCTGACAAGTGGGCGGTGAGGGGTCAGTCCACGTCGGTGAAGTGCTCCACCTGCGGCGGACCGGCGAAGTAGGGGCCGAGAGCCGCTCGCCAGGCGGTGAAGCGGTCGCTCTGCCGGAAGTTCACCTCGTGCGCCTGCACCGACTCCCACTCCACCAGCAGCACGAACCGATCCGGGCTTTCCACGCCACGGGTCATCCGTACGCTGCGACAGCCCTCGGTCTGCGCCACCAGTGACCGCGCGCCCCGGTAGGCGTGGACGAAGCCATCGGCGTCGGAAACGTCGATCAGGGCGACCTCGAGGACCATTGTGCAACCCTACGGCTCGTGCAACCCTACGGCTTGTGCAACCCTACGGCTCGGGTCGGGAGTCAGCGGAAAAGACGTGCACTTGTCGTCGGTGGATAAGTCCGGATCGGGGCTCGCCCACCCGGTGGTTCGGGGCACAGTGAGGTGATGGACGACGACACCATCCCGGCCCTGACCCGGCCCGAGGACACCCCACCCCTGCTCACCCAGGCTGATCTGCACCGATACTGGCGGGCCCTGATGGGCCCCTTGGGGTTCGGCTCACGACGGCTGTGGCTGTTGTTTCTCGACGTCGACGAGCGACCGACGCCGCTGTTGCTGCAGATCGACGATGTCCCCGACTACTGCGCCGAGCCGATGCTGGAGGGCTTGATTACGGTCTGCCGGGCCACTCGGGCCGAGCAGGACCTGGGCCGGGTGGCCGTGCTGTTGAGCCGTCCGGGCCGGGGAGGTCTGACCGGTAGCGACCGGCGCTGGGGACGCTGCCTGCTGGCGGCCGCCGCCCGCGGCCATGTTCCTTTCGCGCCGGTCCATCTCGCCACCGACGAACGGGTACAGATCCTCAGCGGCGACGACCTGCTCGCGACCGGCTGACCCGTCGACTGGTCAGAACCCGGTGCGGCCTGGAGCCGACTCAGTTCTGACCCGTCGGGACTGGACAAGGGCGGGGGCAGCAAGCACGGCGGTCATGATCGCCGTGGTGTGGCCGACGGCGGAGACGTCGAGGTGCAGCAGGCCGCCGAACAGGTGCGGGGCCAACGCGGCGAAGGCGGCACCGCTGAGCACGCGCGCCCAGCCCCGCCCGTACATGATCCCCACCACCAGCGCGGGGGCGACCACGAAGGAGGGTCCGACGTCGACGATCAGACGCTGCCCGACCGGGGCGGCGCCGAACCGGATCTGCATCTGCAGGACGGATTCACTGACTGCGGTGCCGAGCAGGTGGGTGGCCGCGATCAGGGCCGCGAGCCGTCCGTTGCCGAGCACCTGACCGGCCACGCCCAGCCCGATCGCGGACAGCACGATCCAGTCGTTCACGCTGTCCTGAGTCACGAAGGCCGACCCGACCAGGCAGCGCAGCGGATGCTGCTCGAGGTTGACCAGGTTGGTGCTGAGGACGGCGAGCCACGCCTCCTGCCGCGCGTACGACCGGGTGGCCAGTGCGGTGGCGGACAGGGCGAACGCGGTGGTGTAGAGCGTCGCGGTCAGCGGCAGCCGGGTGCCGGGCCAACGCCTCGGCCTGACCTGCTCGACCACCACCGTCGGTTAGAGCGGGAGCTTGCGGAACAGCGGCCGGGGGACGTGCCGTAATCCCGACATCACCAGCCGCATCGGCGCCGGCACCCAGATCAGCGCCCGCCGCGCCCGGACGGCCTCGACGGTGGCGTCGGCGACGTCACCGGGGGTGACGGCTAGCGGGGCCTGGTCGAGTCCGGCGGTCATCTTGGACTTCACGAAGCCCGGTCGTACCACCAGGACCCGGACGCCGTACGCGCTCAGGGCCTCGCCCAAGCCGAGGAAGAAGCCGTCGAAGCCGGCTTTGGTGGAGCCGTAGACGAAGTTGGAGCGACGGACCCGTTCGCCGGCGACGCTGGACAGGGCCACGAGCACGCCGTGCGCCTGATCCCGGAACCGGTTGGCCAGCAACACCCCGAAATGTACCGGCGCGCTGTAGTTGACCTCGGCCAGCTCCAGCGCAACGTCCGGGTCCTGCCAGGCCGCCTCCGCGTCACCCAGCAGACCGAAGGCCAGCACCGCTACATCAATGTCGCCCTCGGCGAACGCCGCCTCGACGGTGCCGGGGTGTGAGGCGTGGTCCCGGGCGTCCAGGTCGATTTCGCGGACCTGACAACCCAGCCCGGCCAGTTCGGCGGCAGCGGCGCTGCGCCGGGATGTGGGCCGGGCGGCCAGTACGACTCGCAGTGAGCCGGCGCCCGCGTAGCGCCGCGCGATCGCCAACGCGATGTCGGAGGTGCCGCCGAGCAGGAGCAGGGACTGCGGGGCGCCGACCGCGTTGATCATCGGTTTCTCCTCGGGAACGGGGTCACAGGGCGAGCCGACGGGCCAGGTCGGAACTGAACAGCCGGTTCGGGTCGACCCGGGCCCGGACGGCCAGGAAGTCGTCCAGCCGGGGATACATCTGCCGGAACCGGGTGCTGCTGAGCCGGGAGTCCTTGGCCAGGTAGACCCGGCCACCGGCACCGACGACCTGCTCGTCCAGGGCGTCGCACAGCCGGTCCAAGCCTGCTTCGATGGGCAGGTCGACGGTCAGCGTCCACCCGGGGATCGGAAACGACAGCGGTGCGGCGTTGCCCGGACCGAAGCGCTTGAGCACGTTCAGGCAGGACAGGTGTCCGGAGGTGACGATCATCTCCAAACACCGGCGAAACGTCTCGTGCTCGGTGAAGGGGACCACGAACTGGTACTGCAGGAACCCGTGCGGTCCGTAGACCCGGTTCCACTGCGCGACGATGTCCAGGGGGTGGAAGAACTGGGTGATGTTCTGCGGTTCCCCGACCCGATGCCGGGGCGCCTTACGAAACCAGAATTCGCTGAACGCCTTGGCGGTGACCTTATTGACCATCCGGTTCGGGAACACCTCGGGAACGGTGCCGAACGAAGGAGCCACGAACCGGCGCGGATCGCGCCGCTGCTTGGGCGTCAGGTCAGCGAACCGGGCCTTGTTCCCGCGGGTGAGCACAGCCCGGCCCATCTGCGCCCCGCGGGTAACCGCATCGAACCAGGCCACGGAATAGGTGTAGTTCTCGTCTCCGACACTCATCGCGGCCATCAGATCGTCGATATTGGCGCAACGGTCGGTGTCGACGGCGAAGAACGCCGTCTCCACCCGCTGCACCTCCACCACGGCGCCGACGATCGCCCCGGTCAGCCCCATCCCGCCCACGGTGGCCCAGAACAGCCGGCCTGCGTCGTCCAGGTCGGCCCAGTCGCCGGCGGCCGGTCGGTGCAGGGTGACCAGTTCGCCGTCGGCGGTGAGCAGGTCCAGCGAGGCGACATGGTTCCCGAAACTGCCCTGGGTGTGGTGGTTCTTCCCGTGGACGTCGGCCGCAATCGCGCCGCCGACGGTGACCTGCCGGGTTCCCGGCAGCACCGGCACCCACAACCCGAACGGCAGCAGTACGCGCATCAAGGTGTCCAGGCTGACCCCGGCCTGGCAGCTTACGGTTGCGGGCTCCCGGCCGGCGTCGACGGCCAAGATCTTGTCCAACCGGGTCAGGTCGAGGGTAGTGCCACCGGCGTTCTGCGCTGCGTCGCCGTAACTGCGGCCCAGACCGCGAGGGGTCACCCCGCGCGTCGTGCCGCTGCGCAGGGCGGCGACGGCGTCGGCGACCGAGTCGATTCCGGCCAGATGCGACCGGGTGCCCGCGGTCCGCCCCCATCCGCGCAACTCGACCAACGGCTGCGGCAACGGCGGCTGGGCCTCGACCTGGGAGGGGGTGATGGCCGGCACGTCCAGGGCGGTCCCGGTCTCGGGAAAGTCGCTCATCGGGCGAACACCGCCACACAAATCAATACGAGCCAGATCCCGCCCATCCCTTGCAGCACCCGGTCGTGCAGGACGACGTCTTCGGGTTCACCGGCGGTGCCGGAGTCGACCTCCAAGGCGTACTGCAGCAAGCCCAGCGTGAACGGCGCGATCGAAATAGCAGTCCAGGGCACCCCGAGGGCCCCGTCACCGCGGTTCTCGAAGGCCCACAGACTGTAGGAGACCAAGACCATCCCCGCGGCCAGCATCCAGGTGAAGCGCAGGTAGGACTCCGAGTACCGGGTGAGCGAGCGCCGGGTGCCGGCGTCTCGGCCCAGCGACTTGAGTTCGGAGTAGCGCTTGCCGGCCACCATGAACAGCGAGCCGAACGCGGCGACCAGCAAGAACCACTGACTGAGCGGGATGCCGCTGGCCACACCACCGGCGATGGCTCGCAGCAAGAAGCCGCTGGCCACCATGGCCAGGTCCACCACCGGCAAGTGCTTGAGGAACGTCGAATACAGCAGCTGCAGCCCGACGTAGACGACCAAGGTGACCCCGAGGGCCGGAGCGACCAAAAAGCCGAGGGTCAGCCCAGCCGCGCCGGTGGCGGCCGCCAGCGCCAAAGCCGTACCCGGACGTAGCTGCCCGGCGGCGATCGGGCGGAACCGCTTGCGCGGATGCAGCCGGTCCTCCTCGACGTCTCGGACGTCGTTGACCAGATAGACGGTGGCGCTGACCAGGCAAAAAGCGACGAAGGCCAGTGCGGTGGAACCCAGCACGACAGGTTCGAGCAGTTTGCCGCCGGCCAGGGGCGCCAGCACGACCAAAGCGTTCTTCAACCACTGGTGCGGGCGCATGGCGCGGACGGCGGCGGGCAGCCGGCTCGGCCGGACCACCGCGTCGCTGTCGACCTCGGCGGGCACCAGGGGTGGGTCGTCCCGGGCCGCGGCGGAGGTGGAGACGGCGCTCGGCGAAGGCACGGAAGCGGAAGCGGGGTCGGACATCAGAGTGTCGATGATATCGGCCCGCGGCGCCCTGACCCCAAGGCGAAGCCGTACCGCGCCGGTACTGGCCTAAATTGGCCCGTTGTCGAGGGCCGCTGCCGGCCCGGGGAGCAGGTCGGGCGGCTAGGGTCTGCGGGTGCAGCGGACGCGGGGGCGGCAGCTGGCGGTGGCCGCGGCCGGCGTGGTCCTCGCCCTCAGCGCCGGCTGCTCGGCCGCCTCGGGGAGCCGTCCGCCGGCGGGGTTGCCGTCCTCGACGCCGGTAGGACCTGGCCTTTCTCCCGGGTCTCCCGCACCGGTGGTGTCGCCCGTCGACGGGATCAGCCTGCGCGGACTCGGCCTCACCCACGGACCGGTCGAGCGGGTCTTCGTTCCCCGGAACGCTTTCGTCACCGCCCGGGTCGACCAGGCCACCAACGTGGTCGTCGTGCTGTCCTATCCCAGTACGGCTACAGTTGCGACCTTCCTGCGGAGCTCGCTGCCGGGCAACGGCTTCGTGTTGACCGCCGACGATCCGGCGACCCGCACCCTGACCTTCGCCGGCTTCGGGTGGACCGGCGCGTTCACCGGCAGTGACGAGACGTCCTCATTGCTCCTCCGGCCGGCCGGCTGAACCACCTGCCGGGCCGGCCGGTTGAGATACCTACCGCGGCTGGTCGGCGCGGTCGATCCTGTACCTCCGGCAGAAGACAAGGGCGTGCTGCCGACCCCTTCGGGGCCCTTCGACAGGCTCAGGGGGCGTGAGGTGACTCGGGGGCGTCGGGTGAGCTTTCAGCCCGAGTGGCTCTCGCCGCTGACTGTTGCTGGATCCACCGCAGATCCGGACCCACGGCCTCAAACCGGCCGAATCGGCGCCCTAGGGTGAATCGGGCGATATCGGGACGCGTCAGGTCGGCTTTGCCGCCCCTCCCTGGCGTTCGTCACCTCGTCCACACCCAACGGCCAGCCCTTCTTGGAATGACGCCGGCCCTCGCCGACCGGCTGCAGCGGGTCCACGTCGATCTGATCGACCTGCACCTGCAGGGCAAACAGGCCCACTGGAACGTGGTCGGCAAAAACTTCCGCGACCTGCACCTGCAGCTGGACGAGGTGGTCGAGGCCGCCCGCGAGTTCTCCGACACCGTCGCCGAGCGGATGCGGGCGATCTGGATCACCCCGGACGGGCGGGCCGCCACCATCGCCGGCCAGAGCAGCCTCAAGCCCTTCCCGGCCGACGAGGTGGACACCGCCGAGACCGTCGACTTGATCACCGGTGCGATCTACTCCACGGTTGGCACGATCCGGGACGTGCACGACGGCGTGGACGAGGAGGATCCGACCACCGCCGACATCCTGCACGGAGTGCTGGAGCGGCTGGAGCAGCTGGCGTGGATGATCGACGCCGAGAACCGGATCGCCAACCGCAGCATCCCACGCCCGCTGCACGAGTGAGCGGGCCGACGCTTCGAAACACCGGACCATCTCTCCACCCCCGCTCCGCCCACGCGCGGACTGATCGACCGCGCAGACCTCCGCTCGGCCGACGCGCCAGCGGGGTTTCCGCCTGCTGAGGACCGCGGTTTCCGCCGAACTGGCAAGGTAGGAGCCATGACGGACCCCTCGAGTGGCGGCGGCCCAGTGAGCGCCACGAGTGAGGGGATTCACCGGACGCGGGGATCGGTCAGTGTGCCCGGTGCACCGGACGAGCGGACGACCTGGCGGCCCCGGCACCTGACCCGCTACCGGGAGATCGCGGAGACCCTGGCCCGGCACGGCCTGGGGGTGCTGCTGAGCGCTTCGGGGATGGAGCGCTGGCTGCCGTTTCCGCGGAGTCTGCGGTACGTTCTGAGCAAGCCGTACTCCACCGCCGAGCACGTCCGGCTGGCCCTGGAGGACCTGGGCCCGACGTTCGTCAAGCTCGGGCAGCTGCTGTCCACCCGGCCGGATCTGCTGCCACCGGGCTACTTGGCCGAGCTGGCCCGGCTGCAGGACTCGGTCTCCCCGTTACCGGCGTCGGTCATCCGGGAGCAGGTGGTCGCCTCGCTCGGTGCGGCACCGGAACAGCTGTTCGCCACCTTCGACGACGACCCGTTGGCCAGTGGATCGATCGGGCAGGCTCACGCGGCTACGTTGGCCGACGGTACCGAGGTCGTGGTCAAGGTCCGCCGCCCCGGGGTGGTCGAGCGAGTCGAGGAGGACCTGGAGATCCTGCAGAACCTCGCCGCCCAGGCCGCGCGGCGCTGGCCCGACGCCGCCGGGTACGACCTGCCCGGACTGGCCGAGGAGTTCGCCCGGACCCTGCGGGCGGAGCTGGACTACCTGGCCGAGGGCCGCAACGCGGAGCGGTTCGCCGCAAACTTCGCCGACGACGCCGAGATCCACATCCCGAGGGTGTTTTGGGAGACGTCGACCACCCGGGTGCTGACCCTGGAGCGGATCCACGGGCTGAAGGTCAGCGACCTGGCCGGCCTCGACGCCGAGGGTGTCGACCGATCCGCACTGGCCACCCGAGCGACCCAGGCCATCGCCAAGATGATCTTCGACGACGGCTTCTTTCACGCCGACCCGCACCCGGGCAACCTGTTCATCGCGCCCGACGGGCGGATCGGGCTGATCGACTTCGGCATGGTCGGCACGGTCGACGCCGAACTGCGGGAACAGTTGGGGTTGCTGCTCGTGGCCCTGACCAAGAAGGATTCGCGGCGGATCGCGGTCGCCCTGTCCGGGTTGAGTACGTCCTCGAACCGGCTCGACCTGCCCACTCTGGGTGCCGATCTGAAGCCGGTAATCGCCCTCTACGACGGGCGTCCCCTCGGTGAGGTGCCGGTCGGGCGGTTGATCCGTGAGGTCCTGGGGGTGATGCGCCGGCACCAACTGCCGTTACCGCGGGAGTTGTCGCTGCTGTTGAAGATGGTGCTGATGACCGAGGGGATGGGCGTCTCGCTCGATCCCGGATTCCAACTCGGGGAGGTGGTGGGACCGTACGCCGCGCGCCTGGTCGCCAACCGCTACTCGCTGGTGTCGCTGGCGCACTACCTGGCTGCGGCGGGTGTGGACGCGGTCGACCTCGGTACCCAGGTGCCCGAGCAGCTACGACGGCTGCAGGCGATGCTGGACTCCGGCGGCCCGGAGGTCCACCTGCGGACCACCGATTTGGAGCCGCTGGTCGAACGGGTGAACACCATCGCCGAGCGGGTGGTGGTCGGAATGGTCGCCGCCGCCTTCATCCGCGGCGTCGGGGAGTACGTGACCTCGGACCCGCGCCGGCTCAAGGACTGGCGGGTCCAACTGCCACTACTCGGCGCCGGAATGGGTACCGCAGGGTCATTGGCGGCTTATCTGCGCTGGTCTGGTCGTCGCCGTCGCTGACGAGCGTTCAACTATCGCGCACTGGGCACCGGTGCCGTGGACAGGAGCGAGATGAGCAAGGACGAAGCGGTTTCGGACGAGAACCTGGCCAAGGCGCTCGGCCTGTACGCCGGGATGGTCGGCCACGTGCTGACCGATCCGCAACGGTGGCTCGGGCTGGACGACGACCCGCCGCCCAGTGCGCCGTTCCCAGCCAAGGTGCTGGACGTCCTGCGCGACCGGGCCTTCGGGGAGGTGACACCGGCCTCGCCGCAGTGGGACCAGCGACCGCGCCAGGACCGGATCGACTGGTGGGTGCGCCGAATCGGAGTGAGCGCCGGACTGGCCGCTGCGGCCCCGCGGCTGGCCGGGGCGCTGTCGGATCGGGTGCCGCTGCAGGCCGCGCTCGGGGCCTCGGCCGCCGGTTTGGCGGTGTGCGCGGCGGCCCGCGAGTACGGCGAGGCCGATCCCGCCGACTGGGTGCCGCTGCTGGCCAAGGTCTTGTTCGACCGAAAGCTCTCACCGGCGCCGGAGCAGGTGCCCGACACCACCGAGTCCGAGGCGGTGCTGACCGCGACCGACTCCGAGGAGGCCGACGACGGTGATACCAGTCGGCTCGACGCCTTGGGACGGGGGGCCAAGGCCGCCGCCCGGACCCTGTGGCGGCTGGCCCGGACGTTCCTCGGGGTCTCGTCGCTGCTGGACGAGCGGCCGCGCGGCAGCGTGCTGGCCCGCGGCCTCGGACTGCTGCCGGTGGTCGGGATCGTCGGCGGCTGGCTGGACGAACGCGGCGGCATCCGCCGGGCGGCCAAGCAGACCGGCAAACTCCTCCGCTGACCGTACCGTGCCCTGATTGCCCGGCTCGGTCCGCACACAAGTGGTCGAAGACGACGTGGCGTCGTCCCGGAAGCCGGTCGTCTCCGACCACTTGCGTGCGGACCTGCGGACAGGGCAGAACGGGAGCCGGTAGCTATGACTGAGGTCACATCCGGTGCGCATGACGGTTGACCGGCGGACGGGGTCCTTGCCTATGTACCGATACGACGCCCGCTCGATGCTGGGGTCGTCCACGACCTGTTTGCAGGAGTCCCATGGCTGAGGCCGCGAAACTACCCACCACCGCTGAGGAGAGCAAGGCCCGCGACGCGCGCCGCGAGGCGGAGGCGCCGCCGGAGCCCAAGGAATTGGACGCGTTGCATACCGAGCACGGTGACACCACTATTGCCGACCAGGTGGTGGAGAAGGTGGCCGGTATCGCCACCCGCGAGGTGCCCGGCGTGTACGCCATGGGCTCGGCGGCCGGGCGGGCCATCAGCGGCCTGACTCAGCGCATCCCCGGCCAGAAGCAGTCGGTGTCCGGCGGGGTCAGCATCGCCAAGGGTGAGCGCGAGACCGCGGTCGACGTGTCGATCGTGGTCGAGTACGGCACCTCGATTGTCGACGTCGCCGACAACATCCGGGAGAACGTCATTTCCGCCATCGAGTACGCCACCGGCTTGCAGGTCGTTGAGGTCAACGTCGAGGTCAGCGACATCCACCTGCCCGACGAAGACGACGACGAGCAGGGCGGCGACCCGGACCGGCAGGGTTCGGATCGACTCCGCTGACCCGTCCGGGTGCTGATCGGTCCGGGCACGATCCGTCCCGGTCGGTCCAAAACGACCTACCGGCCCGGAGCTGACCTCGGTCGCGACGACCGGTGCCCGTTTCGCTTATCTCGGTTCAACCAAAGTCTAAGGAAGACGTGATGTCTACAACGCAAGCGGCTCTGTTCGTCGGGCTGGCTCTCGGGATCGTGGCCACCTTCGGTGGCTTCGGCCCGTTTCTGGTCGTCTTGGTTTTCGGCGCCGTCGGGCTGCTGGTGGGTCGGGTGCTTGAGGGCAAGCTCGATCTAGGAACCCTGACCGGTCGTTCGTCGGATCGGAGCTGACCGAATGAGTACGACGATGGCGGGGTCGGGTCCTCCCGGAACGGCTGCGGCCGACTCCGGCGAAGCCGAGCGGCGCTCCCGAGGCCGACTCGTCCTGGATCGCTCTGTCGTGCAGAAGATCGCCGGTCAGGCCGCCCGGGAGGTAGCCGCCGCCGGCGGTCAGTCCGGGGGCTTCTTGGGCATCGGGAGCCATACCGACCTCTCCGCCCGGCCGAAGGTCGACGTCGATCTCTCCGGCCAGACCGCGCACGTCTCGATGGAGGTCGCGCTGGCCTACCCCACCTCCCTGCGAAGCTCGGCCGAGCGCATCCGCGCTCAGGTGATCGAGCGGGTCGCCGCGCTCAGCGGGGTGGAGGTGTCCCGGGTCGATATCACCGTGACCGCGTTACACCATCCCGGACCGGCGCGGGAGGCACTGCGATGAGCCGAACCGACGCCCGCTCGAACCGACCCTCAACGGTCTGCTCCGGCGGGTCCCGGGACACCTTCGCCGGGACCGGAACGACCCGGCCGATCCCGAAGCCGTTCAGATCAAGACCTTCGGCTCGATCACCGACGTCAGCCTCGACGTCGCGGTTCGCGGGAGTGGCCAGGCCCTGGCCAGTGCCGAGGCGGTGGAGCAGGCCGTCGGTGCGGTCTTGGCCGATCACGATCGGGAACCCGGTCGCGTACGGATCGGGGTGCTCGCAATCGAGTACCCCGACCCGACACGAACCTGAGCGGCGGGTCGGTTGCTGGCCCTGCCCGCACGAAAGTGGTCGGAGACGCCGAAGATTCAGACCGAAACCGGTCTTCTCTGACCACTTTCGGGGAGGCGGGGGTGGGGACCGGGCCGTCGCGGGCGAGGTCGGCGAGCAGGGCATCCGTCCAGGCATGCAGGCCGGCCACGTCAACCCCGTACGGCGGATCGCCGGCGTAGCGCGCCAGCCGGCGGTCGGCCCGTTGCAGCAGGGTCGCCGCACCGGTCGGGTTGCCGCGCAGTACGTGAGTCAGGCCGACGGCCAGCTGGGCCAAACCCTGCCAGAGGTCGCGTTCGGACTCCGGCGCCGCCTTCCAGGTCGCCTCCAAGACCTCGTGGGCGTGGAACGGGCGGCCGGTGTCGAGCAGGCGTTGGGCCTGTTCCAGTGACTCCCGCGGGGGCAGGACCAGGTCCTCGGGCACTCGCTCCACGCCGACCATGCCGCGAGGAAGCGGCCGGCCGAGCGCGTCGCGGGGCCGGGCGTTGCGGGCCCGGCCCTGCTCGTCCCGCTCGCGGTTACCCTGCTTCCGAAGGTCCTGCCTCCGAAGGTCCTGCCTCCGAACGTCGTGCCGAGCCTTCTTTGATGGCGGCCCGTCTTGCTGTGGCCTCTCCTGCTCGGATCTCTCCTGCTGGCCCCCGTCTTGCTGGTGCCCCTCCTGCTCGGGCCTCTCCGGCCGAGGGTCGGCCCGCTCGTCGGGCTGGCGCTGTTCAGGCATCCACCCATCCTCGCCTGCCGCGGCCGTCCGGGTGCACCAGGATGGGTGAATGGCCGAGCTGAGCGACGACCCGGACGAGGCGACCGATACCGAGACGAACGCGCCGTCGGTCAGCGTACGGAGGTTCGGTTTCGGTGAGGGTGTCGTCGAGATCGCCGACGACGGCTCGGTGACCGCCGTAAGCCATTTCAAGCGAAGCCACTCGATGCTGCTGGCGGAGACGGGCTCGTCGGTCGAGGCGACGTTCCACAGCGCGCAGCAGCGGTGGGGCAAGGGGTTCGTCATCTCCGGCGGTCAGGGTCACCGCTTCGACCAGCCGGACCGGCTCCAATGGCGGCCCGACGGAGTCGATCTGACCTATCGTCTCGGCGCGCTCGACCTGTCGGTCAGCCGCCGGATCGGTGATAGCTGGGTCGAGTCCTACGTCCTGTACAACCCCACCGACGCGCCGGTGCCGATCGGGTCGTGGGCGATCAGTACTCCGTGGCGCGACGTGTACGGCTCCAGCCGGGACAGCCTGCGGCGCGCGGTGCACGCTCACGTGTGGACCGGGGGAGCCGACGCGTGGGTGTGGGCGGTACCGATGGACGGCAGCGGACCGGGTCTCGGGCTCACGGTCCAGGAGGGCGAGCTGTGGGCCTACTCGGTGGAGTCCCGCGACGAGGGCACCAGCAGCAACGTCCGCGGCCACCTCTATCTGCACGTCACCGATGCCGAGCGGTCGGCTCACACCTTCGGTGGTCAGCCCCGGCCGCTCCTGCCGGCGGGTGGCAGCTACCGGCTGACGTGGCGGTTGGACTGGCAGCCGACGCTGGCTCACCTGCACGCCGGCCACGACACCATGATCGGCGCGACCCGGCTGGCCGCCACCACCGGTCAACCCCTGGCCGTCGACCTCGGCGAGGGTGCCGTCAGCGAGACTGTGTTGCCGCTCCGCAGCGACCAGCCCGGTGTCGCGTACGTCGACGCCCGCCAGGGCGCGCGCCGATCCCGGATCGCGCTCCTGCACCATCCGCCGCTGCGTGAACTCGCCGAACGACGAGCCGACTTCCTGCTCGACCGTCAGCGCTCGACCGAACGGTCGGGCAGCCGCCGGTTCGCGTTCGTGCCCTACGACAACGTCAGCGGACTGACCGTGCTGGAGGGTGGCTGGCCCGACTGGTCCGACGGCCGGGAACGGGTGGGGAGCGCGCTGCTGCTGCAGCAGCTGCGGCGTCTGGGCTGGGGAGACCGCAATCGGTTGGCGGAGGCGTTGTCGGGCTACCACCGCTTCGTCGTCGAGCACCTCGTGGCTCCCGACGGCACGGTGTTCGACGGCAGCCTCGACGGCCATGTCCTTCGGCGACCGCCGCGGCTGTACAACTTCCCTTGGTTCGCCCGGTTCCTGTTCGACGAGGGCGACCTCAACCTCGCCGCCGCCGTGGTCGAGCGTTTTTACGCGTTGGGCGGCGCCCGGTTCCTGGCCTTCGAGCTCGGCGCCGTGGTCGCCGACCTGGCCGCCGCGCTGGCCAGAGCGGACCAGTCCGGACGGGCCGCGCCGCTGACCAGCAAACTTCTCCAGCAGGCCCGGACTTTCCTCGACTACGGTGACGACCTGCCTGCGCATGAGGTCAACTACGAGCAGTCGATGGTGGCGCCGCTGCTGGACCTGCTGCTCGCCGCCCGGCGGATCGATCCCGACCTGGTGCCGGCGACCGAGCTACGCCGCCGGCTGCGTTGGCTGCGGGCCTTCGCCGCCGACCAGCCCGACGTACGGCTTAATCAGATGCCGATTCGGCACTGGGACGGCTACTGGTTCGGCGCCCGGCGGCAATGGGGTGACGTGTTCCCGCACTACTGGTCGGTGCTGAGTGCAGAGGTCTACCTGAACTGGCCCGACGGGCTGCTGCCTGAGCCGGAGACGGCGCAACTTCGGGAGCAGGCCCGCGCGATCCTGCGAGGCAACCTGGTCGCGTTCGGTGCCGACGGCTCCGCCACCTGCGCGTTCGTCTACCCGAGCTGTGTCGACGGCCGACCCGCCCACGTACCCGATCCCCTGGCCAACGACCAGGACTGGGCCCTGGTCTACGCCCTGCGTTACTCAGACCAGCTCTGACAACATCTCCGAAGAACGACCACTGCGCCCGACCGGTGAACCCGGAGAGCGTCAGCCGTCCCCGGTCTCCTCAGTACCCACCGCCAGTTCTACGCTCTGCACCAAGACGTAGACGCACCCGGCCAGAAACGGGGTCAAGATCCAGGCCAGGACCCCATTGACCAGGTGCCCGATCCCGATGGCCGTACCCACGGCGGCACCGACACCCACGAAGTCGGTGGCGGTGCCGATCAGCGTGGCCCGACTCCCGGGCTCGCGCCGGTCGGCGTGCCGCAACGCGAGCACGACCACCACGTTCAGCAACGAAAAGGCCAGCACGCCGGAGATGGCGAACAAGAACAGGTCCCCCACGCCCGGAGCGGGCTGGAGGATCGACAGCACCCCGAAGCTGACGGTGACGGTGATCGAGAAGCCGAAGGCCTGGGCGTTACCGCGGACCGAGGCGTTCAAGCCCCGAGCCAACCGCCGACGACGTGAGACCCCTGTGCCCATTTCCGCACGCTAACCCGTGATGACCCGCTCAGGGCTGAGGCGGGCCCGTACTGCCCCGGGGGACCAGGTGCGGCGTAAGGTCTTGGTAGTCCCGCCGCGGGTGGCCGTCGATCTCGGCCAGCAGGGTTTTGGCGGTGTGCGCGCCGAAGGCCGCGATGTCGCGCGACAGCGCGGTCAGCGCCGGATGGACGAGCATGCACAGCGCTGAGTCGTCGCCGGCGACGATCGAGAGCCGGCCGGGGACCGATACGCCGAGTTCACGGGCCACGCCGAGGGCGGCCACGGCCATCAGGTCGTTGTCGAAGGTGATGGCGGTGGGCGGCTCCCGGCGGGCGAGCAGGGTCCGAGTGGCCCGGGCCCCTTCCTCCCAGCTGTAGTCGGTGATCAGTACGTCGGCCTCGCTCAGACCCCGCTCACTCATGGCCGTACGAAACGCCGTGATCCGGGCGTTGGTGTGCTCCAGCGCGGGCAGGCCGGCGATCCGGGCGATTCGACGGTGGCCGAGGGTGACCAGATAGTCCACCACCGTCGTCACCGCGGCCGCGTCGTCGCTCCACACCGCGGGAGCGGCGACGTCGGCCCGGGGATGTCCGACCAGGACCGCCGGCACCCCCAGCTCCGTCAGGACCGGGAGCCGGGCGTCGTCGTCCCAGAGGTCGGTGACGATGACCCCGTCGATCCGGCGCTCGGCCCACCATTGCCGCAACGCGACGGTCGCCTCGGCGTGGTCCTCCACCAACTGCAGCAGCAAGGCGGTGCCGCGTACTGACAGCTCACCCTCCAGCCCGGCGATGAACCGCATGAAGAACGGCTCCACGCCGAGCGTCTTGGCCGAGCGGGCCAGGATCAGCGCGACCGTGTGCGCCCGGGAACCCATTAGGGCGCGAGCGGAGATGTTGGGCCGCCAGCCGATTTCGTCGGCGATCTGGACGATCCGGTCGCGGGTGCTGACCGAGACGCCGGCCCGGCCGTTCAGGGCGTACGACACCGCACCGGTGGACACGCCGGCCCGGCGGGCGATGTCGGCGATGGTGGGGCGCTTGGGGGTCATCGGTCCTTCCGGGGCAACGGTGGCAATCTATCGCGGCCCGCGCGTCTCGGTCGGCCCGTCCCCTGCTCGACCGGCCTCCGTCGGCCGGCGCAGTCAACGTCTGGGTTGCGGCTCACAGCGGTCCTGGTCCGACGCCGTGCTCGGGCCGTGGGTCGGCGGTGATGGTGGGACCGCGCAATCCCTCGATCCGCAGGCCGGAGGCGTCGACGGCGGTCACCGCACCACTGAAGTCGCCGCGAGTACCGCCGGCGAAGACCACTTCGCAGTCCCGTAGCACCACCCCGGCGGCCCGTTCGACGTGGAATCCGGGGACCGCTCCCGCCGGGGTCGGTTCGCGCTCACCCCAGGGCCGCAGGTCTCGCCGCGCCGGCCAGTCGGTGTGGCGTCGAAGTTCCAGCCGGACCCCGTCGAGAACGACGTCGTCGATCAAGCCCGCCGCAGCCCCGAAGATCATCACCCCGTTCTCGGCCCGGGCCACCACGTTGCGGAAGCGGACGTGGGAGATCCGTCCGACGTCGTCGTGCCAGGGTGCCGCCCGGACGACCATCGGCTCGCCGGCGCCCCACCAGCGGCGGAGTAGTACTGGGTGGCGATCACGATGTCGCTGAAGAGAACGTTTTCGACGTGGCCGTGCGCACCGGTGCCGATGGTGACCGACAGTCCGCGGTGGGCGCGCCGCACGATGCAGGAGGAGAACACGACGTTACGAATCGGGGCGGAGACGTCGACCCCGACCACCAGGGCGCTGGAGCGGGTGGCCAGGGTGCAGCCGGTCACGGTGATGTCCTCGCAGGGTCCGTACTCCGGATACTCGTCGCAGGTCTTCACCGAGATGGCGTCGTCGCCGCAGTCGATGTCGCAGTCACTGATCCGCACCCGGGCGCAGCGGTCCAGGTCGATCCCGTCGCTGTTCGGCACCCGGGGATCGGAACGGATCCGCAGGGCGTGCACCGCGACGTCCTCACAGCCGGTCAGCCGGAGCGTCCACAGGGCACTGTTGCGCAGGGTGACGTCGCGGACGGTGACGTTGCGACAGCCGAGCAGAAAGGCCAGGAAGGGCCGCTCGTTGGGCATGGTCCAGATGTCGGCCTCGGGGTCCTGCCCCTGTACGTGAGGCTGAGCCGGGACGAAGGCCGCGCTGGCGCCGTCGATCACCCCGCCGCCGGTGATGGCCACGTCGGTGGCGCCGCGGGCGGTGATCAGCGCGGCGCTGGCTTCGGTCAGGTCGCCGACCATCCCGGCCGACAGCGCCCCGACGCTGAACCGTGCCGTGTAGTCGGCCCAGTCCGGGCTGCCCTGCAGCACCGCACCCCGCTGCAGGTGGAGTTCCACGTACGAGCGGAGCTCGATCGACCCGACCAGGAAGGTGCCGGGCGGGACCAGCACGGTGCCGCCGCCGGCCGCGTGGGCTGCGTCGATCGCCGCCTGCACCGCCCCCGTGTCGGGTGTGGTCCCGTCTCCGACCGCACCGTAGGTGCGCACGTCATACACCGTCATCGCCGTCCCCTTCCGGCACGGTGTCGTTGACGCAGCGCAGGACCGGCGGACTGCTGAGGGCGGCAGCGTGTCGTGGCTGGGCCTCGGTGACACCGAAGGTGTGCTCCTCGCCGGGCAGCAGGGTGACCAGCAGGTCGTCGACGATCGCCTCAGGGCCGAGCGGTGATCCGTTGGCGGCGAGCAGCCGGTCGGGGAACAGGGCCAGGTCCCGCAGGAGCGTCTCGGTCCGGACGGTCACGCTCATTCCGCCGGGGACCTCCGCGGTGCCGACGGCGTAGCGGGCCGGCGGGTAGGCCAGGTCCCGGTCCTCAGCCCAGAACCAGGTGCTCCGCGCGCCGGCACAGTCCAGCACGAGCAGCTCGCGGGCCGGGTCGTCGGGCCGGGCCAGCACGGCGGGGAGAGCTTGGCGGCGGACGGTCCCGGACGGGCAGGTGAGTTCCAGGGTTCGGGCCGCCCGGACGGTGCCGTCGAAGTCGACCCGGCGTACCTCGACCGGCGCCGACCACGGGTCGAGATCGTCGTTGACGACGACCAGGTCCAATCCGCCTGCGGTGGGTTGGGCGGTGACCCGGCGCGGGGCGAAGGCGGCCCGGGCGGCGTACCAGACCGGTTTGCGGCGCTCGTCGGCGTCGATCATCGACCAGGAGATCACCGGCCAACAGTCCTGCAGCTGCCACAGCACCACGCCCGCGCAGCGTTCCAGCCCGCGCAGGTGGTCGATTGCCACCGTCATCGCCCGAGCCTGAACGACCTGAGCCAGATAGTGCCAGTCCGCCGGATCGGTGACCGGCCCGAAGTGCTCATCCAGGCCCCGGGCCAGCTTGGTCAGCCCGTCCTCGGCCCGCAGGTGATAGGCCACCACCGGGTTGTCCGGGTGCAGGGGCCCGTCCGGCACCGCCCGGCGGAGCGTGGCCCACGCCGGCGGCCCGCACCAGCCCAGCTCGGGAACGAAACCGGGAGCGTCATCGCGGTAGTGCTCGTAGTCGACCGCGTTCCAGACCTGCCACAGGTGGCTGACCCCGAACGCCGGGTCGTTGGCCGGATGCTCCAGCGAGCCCGACCAGGGGCTGCCCGGCACGTACGGCGTGCCGGGGTCGAGGTCGGCCAGCACCCCCGGCAGCAGCTCCAGGTAGTACAGCGCACCCCAAGGCCGCCCGTTCAGCACCGGCTGCCAACCCCAGTCGTGGAAGCCCCAGACGCATTCGTTGTTCCCGTTCCAGACCACCACGCTGGGGTGGGGCGCGAGTCGGGTGACCACCTCGCGAGCCTCGGCCTCGACTTCGGCGGCGAACGCGGGCGTCTCGGGGTAGGTGGCGGCGCTGAACATGAAGTCCTGCCAGACCAGCACGCCCAGCTCGTCGCAGACGTCGTAGAAGGCCTCGGCCTCGTACGTCGCGCCGCCCCACACCCGGAGCAGGTTGGCGTGGGCGGCCAGGGCCTGCCCGATCCGGCGGCGGTAGCGCTGCGGCCCGACCCGGGCGGGGAACGGGTCGTCGCAGATCCAGTCGAAACCGCGGACCCGGATCGGGCGCTTGTTGACGTGCAGGGCCCAGCGGCGGCCGACCGGGTCGGGTTCCTCCACCACCTCGACCTCGCGCAGCCCGACCCGGCGGGTCTGCCGGTCCAGGGTCTTCCCGTCACACAGCAGTTCCACCTCCAGCTGATACCGGTAGGGCTCACCGTGGCCGACCGGCCACCACAACCGCGGTCGTTCCAGGCTGAGCACGGCCCGGCCGCGCCCGTCCCGAACCGGGGCGACGGCGCGGTGGCCGGCCAGGCCGACTCGGATCTGGCCGGCCCAGTGGTCCCGCGCCTGCACGTCGACGTCGACCTCGACCCGGGCGTGCCCGTCGTCGGACAGGTGGACGTGTGGTCGCACCCCGGCGATCCGGGCCCCGGACCAGCGTTCCAGCCGCACCGGCCGCCAGATCCCGGCCGTGGTCAGCGGCGGTACCCAGTCGGTGCCGAAGTTGGCGCCCATCTTGCGGACGTAGCCCTGCGGGCCGGGCGCGGGGGAGGGCAGCTCGCCGACCTCGGCCCGGACGACGTCGACCAGGTCGAACACGGAGCTGAACACCACGTCGAGCGTGTTCGACCCGGGTTGTAGCTGAGTGGTCACGTCGAAGCGGTGGCAGCGGTGCATGTTCTGCGTCCGGCCCAGGAGTTCGCCGTTCAAGCGGACCTCGGCGACGGTGTCCAAGCCGTCGAAGACGAGGTCGACCTGACCCGGTTCGGCACCGGTCGGCTCGGGTGCCCAGGCGACATCGGTCGCGTAACGCCAGACCGAGCGGCCCACCCATTCCTGGTTCTGCGCGTTCAGTCCGACGTCGGGGTCGGCCAATCGTCCCGCGGCCAGCAGGTCGAGGTGCACGCAGCCGGGTACGCGGGCGGGCAACTCGAGCCCGACCAGCCCGGCCGGCGCGCCGTCGCCCGGCTGCACCAGCTGCAGCCGCCAGCCCTGCGCCAGTTCTCGGGTGTCGCTCATGGCGCCACCGTCAGCTCGATCTCGTCGCCGTCGGCTTCGACCTGGATCCCGAGCCGGTGCTCGGCCTGGGTGCCGCCCCGGACCGAGGCCACGGTCCGGCCCCCCGTCAGCACCACCGACCACGGGTGCGGCTCGCCGATCACTCGGGTCACCGTCAGCGTCCGGCCGGAACGCACGCTGCGGAACCGCGCGGCCACCCGGCCGTCGGTGCCCGGGATCACCGTCTCCACGGGCGCGCCGTCGACCGGTCCGGTGATCAGCAGCGTCACGCCGTCGGCGTAGTCGTAGTCCGGCCGGTCGTCCCGGGCGCCCAGGGCCAGCACCGACCCGGGCCGCAACAGCAGGGGCAGTGAATCCACCGCGTGCCTCTCCCGGTGCCAGCCCGGGCCCGTCCGGACCGCGCCCGTCCGCAGATCGACCCACGCGCCGGCCGGGACGTAGAACTCCACCGACCCGTCGTCGCCGAACACCGGCGCGACCAGCAGGTCAGGACCGAGCAGGTACTGCCGGTCCAGGTAGTGGGTAGCCGGGTCGTCGGGGAACTCCAGCAGCATCGCCCGGAGCACCGGGATGCCGTGTTCGTGGGCGGTGACGGCGGCCGCGTACAGGTAGGGCATCAGCGCCAGCTTCAGCGCGGCGTACTCCCGCGCAACGCGGACGGCCTCCGCGCCGAAGGCCCATGGCACCCGGTAGGAGCCGCTGCCGTGCAGCCGGCTGTGGCTGGACAGCAGCCCGAACGCCAGCCAGCGGGTGAACACTGTCGGATCGGGGGTGCCCTCGAAGCCGCCGATGTCGTGGCTCCAGAAGCCGAACCCCGACAGCCCCAACGACAGCCCGCCGCGCAGGGTCTCTGCCATCGACGGCAGCGAGGACGTGTTGTCCCCGCCCCAGTGCACTCCGAACTGCTGCCCACCGGCCGTGGCGGCGCGGGCGAAGACCACCGCCTCCCCGGTCCCGCGGCGGCGCTGCAGCACGTCGAAGACGCAGGCGTTGTAGAGCTGGGCGTAGTAGTTGTGCATCCGCTCCGGGTCGGAGCCGTCGTGCCAGGCCACGTCGGTGGGGATCCGTTCCCCGAAGTCGGTCTTGAACGCGTCTACGCCCTGATCCAGCAGCCGCTCCAGGTAACTCGCGAACCACGCGCGCGCGCCGGGGTGGGTGAAGTCCACGATCGCCATGCCGGGCTGCCAGTGGTCGGACTGCCACACCGTGCCGTCGGGCCGGTGCAGCAGGTAGCCGGCGGCCATCCCCTCGGCGAACAGCGGCGAGGCCCGGCCGATGTAGGGGTTGATCCACACGCACACGTGCAGCCCACGCTCGTGCAGCCGGGCCAGCATCGCCGACGGGTCACCGAAGACTTCCGGGTCCCAGGTGAAGTCGCACCACCGGTACTCCCGCATCCAGTAGCAGTCGAAGTGGAACACCGACAGCGGGATCTGCTCGGCCGCCATCTGCTGCACGAATCCGGTGACGGTGGCCTCGTCGTAGTCGGTCAGGAACGAGGTGGACAGCCACAGCCCGAACGACCACGCCGGCGGTCTCGCCGGCCGTCCGGTCAGCGCGGTGTAGCGGCGCAGGATCTCCTTGGGCGTCGGGCCGTAGATCACCAGGTATTCCAGGTGCTGCCCGGGCACGGAGAACTGCACCTGGGCCACCGACTCCGAGCCGACCTCGAACGAGACCAGGCCGGGGTCGTTCACGAACACGCCGTAGCCGGAGTTGGTGAGATAGAACGGGACGTTCTTGTACGCCTGCTCGCTGCTGGTGCCACCGTCGGCCTGCCAGACGTCGACCACCTGCCCGTTGCGGACCAGCGGGGTGAACCGCTCGCCCATTCCGTAGACCAGGGTCCCGATGCCCAGGCTGAGCCGTCCGACCTGATACTCCCGCCCGGGCTCACCTGCTTGCTCGGGCACACCTGCTTGCCTGGGCACGACGGCCCGCCCGAGGCCGTGGCCGTCGCTGACGGTGAGCACCCGTCCGTCGGGACCGGTGAACTCCAGCCGCCACTGGTCGCCGGTGGACGCCGAGACGGTCAGGTCGCCGCTGGTCAGGCGGGTTCGCTCGGGGTGCTCGGTCACGGCAATGTCGACGTCGGCGGGGCTCAGCGCGAACGCCGGCCGGGTCGGGCCGGCGCCGGCGTGGTGGGTGGAGCGGACGCCGATCACCCCCTCGGCGGGGGAGAACACCTCAACCTCCAGCACCGCGTGGTTGAGGGTGTCCCCTCGATGCCGGCCGCCGTGGACCGGCGCGTCCAGCCGCAGGACCTGCTCGCCGGTCGGTAAGTGCTCGGTGCGTACGTGCTGAGCCCGGACGGCCCACTCCAGCGTGACGCCGGGCCGGGTCAGCCAAAACCCGTCGGTGAACTTCACCGTGGTGCCAGCGTCGCGGGCTCGGCCTCCTGCCCGGCCTGGACCGGCCCCGCCGAGCGGTGGCCGTTGGTGTGCCCGTCGACGGCCGGCCCGTGGACCACCAGCTGGTTCGCGCTGCGCAGCACCCGGGCGTCACGCAGCTGCCCCGGGGAAAGCTCGGCGACGGTTCGCACGTGCACGCGGGTGCGCTGACCGGGCAGCAGGGTGATCAGCATCGTGTCCACCTCCGCGTCGGCCGCGACCCGGTCGGCCAGCACGGCCAGGTCGACGACCAGGGTGCGGGCCTCAAGGTCCAGCCGGTAGCCGTCGTCGACGGCGGTCACCTCGACGTCCAGTTCGGCCGGCGGCAGCGCGGCGTCCCGGTCCGCCACGAAGGGCCACCAGGTCTGCTGCTCACCCTGTCTGGCCACCAGCAGTTCGCGGGTCGGATCACCGGCTCGGGCCACGTCGTCCGGGACCGGGACCGTGACGCTGGCCCGCGGTTCGAGCTCGACGTCGACGTCGACGGTGGCCAGCCGGGTGCCGTCGAAGGCGTGCCGGGTGACGGTGACGGTCCCGGCCCACGGACTCGGCGCGTCGTTCACCGCGACCAGGGCCAGGCCGTCCTCGCGGGGCTGGATGGTCAGCAGCCGGTCGGCGAAGGCGTCCCGCAGGGCGTACCACGCCGGTTTGCGCCGGCCGTCGCCGTCGACCACGGCCCACGACGTCACCGGCCAGCAGTCGTTCAGCTGCCAGACCACCGCACCTTGGCAGTACGGGTGGAGCGAGCGCAGGTGTTCCACTCCGACCCGGACGGCCCGGGCCTGGTTCAGGCTCATCGCCCAGTGCCAGGCGTCGAAGTTCTCCGGTTCGGGCAGGTGGGGCGCCAGGCCACGGCGGAGTTTGCCCTGGCCGTCGGCGGCCTTCTGGTGGGCCAGGATGCCGGGGGACTCGGGCGTCAGGGGCTGGTCGTGCACGGCCCGGGTCAGCGTCGGCCAGGTCGGCGGTCCCTGCCAGCCGAACTCGGAGGCGAACCGGGAGTGGTGCTCGCGGTAGACGGTGTAGTCGCGCTCGTTCCACACGTCCCACAGATGGGAAGTGCCGTGCCGGTCGTCGTTGGGATGCAGATCGGGGGAGAAGGAGTAGGGGCAGCCCGGACTGTACGGCCGGGTCGGGTCGAGTTCGGCCACGATGCCCGGCAATACGTCGGTGTAGTAGCCCCAGCCCCAGGTCCGGCCGTCCAGTTCGTCGCGCCAGCCCCAGTCGTCGAACCCCCAAATGTTCTCGTTGTTGCCGTTCCAGATCGCCAGGCTGGGATGCGGGCACAGCCGGGTGACCGCCTCCCGGGCCTCGGCAATTACCTCGGCGCGGAGCGGCTCCTCCTCCGCGTACGCCGCGCAGGCGAACAGGAAGTCCTGCCAGACCAGCAGACCCAGCTCGTCGCAGCGGTCGTAGAAGTCCTCGCTCTCATAGATCCCGCCGCCCCAGATCCGGACCAGGTTGACGTTGGCGGCCACGGCCTGCTCGAGGCGCTCCGCGTAGCGATCGGCGGTGATCCGGGAGGGAAAACAGTCTTCGGGGATCCAGTTGACCCCGCGAGCGAAGACGGGCGTGCCGTTGACGGAGAGGGTGAAGGGCGTGCCGTCGGCGTCGGGCGTGGTGTCCAGAGAGACGGTGCGGAACCCGACCCGGCCGTGCCAGTCGTCCAGCGGGCTCGCCTCGTCGTCGGCGGGGTCGAGTAGTTCGACCGTCACCGGGTAGAGCGGCTGGTCGCCGTAACCAAGCGGCCACCACAGCGCCGCGTCGCGAACGTGCACGTCCACCACCACGTCGGTGACACCGGCCGCGACCTCGACCTGCCGGACCTGGTCGCCCACCGACACCCGCAGTGTCACGGCACGCCCGGCCAGCCGTTCCAGCCCGACGTGGGCGTGCAGCACTCCGGTGCCGCCGTCGACCTCGACCAGCGGGCGCACGGTGTCGATCCGGGCGATGTTCCAGGCGTGCAGCAGCAACGGCCGCCACAGCCCGGCGGTGATCAGCACCGGACCCCAATCCCAGCCGTAGTTGCAGGCCATCTTTCGGATCGCGTTGAACGGATGGGCGCTGATGTAGGGGCGGGGCCCGATCTGCTCACTGGCCTCGCGCGCCGCTGGCTCACCGGCGGCGAAGGTGACCGCGAGCCGGTTCGCTCCCGGCCGGAGCCGGTCGGCCACCGGGATCCGGTAGCCGCGGTGCATATTGGCGGTCTGCGCCACGATCTCACCGTTCAGCTCGACGGCGGCGACCGTGTCCAGACCAAGCGCGACCAGGTCGACCCGGTCGGCGCCAGAAGTCTTGGGGTCGATCTCGACGACGCTCTCGTAGCGCCAGTCCACCCGACCGACCCAGGCCACGGCGGCCTCGTTCAGATCCAGGTAGGGATCGGGGATGAGCCCGGCGGCCAGCAGGTCAGTGTGCACGCATCCCGGCACGGTCGCCGGAATATCGCGCCCCTCGAGTTCGACGGGATGGTCGCCGCCGACGGCACGGACGGTCCACCCCCGGTGCAGCGTGCGCTTCATAACAGACGTGTCCTTCAGATCAGAATGGAAGCAGAGGATCGACGGGCACAATCGCGGATGCCTATTTCACCGCACCCGAAGTGAAGCCGTTGTAGATGAACCGCTGGAGCACCAAGAAGATGACCAAGGTCGGTAGCATCACCAGCATCGTCCCGGCAGCGATGTCCTCCCAATGCGCCCCGAACGGCCCCTTGAACCGGAACAGTGCGGTGGACATGGTGCCGAGGTTATCCGACGGCATGTACAAGAAGGGGATGTAGAAGTCGTTGTAGGTGGTGATGCCCTTGATGATGATCACGGTGGCGATCGCCGGCTTCAGGTTGGGCAGAATGATCGTACGGTAGATGGTGAACGTGCTGGCACCGTCGATCCGCGCCGCCTCGTCCAGGGCGATCGGGATGCCGCGGATGAACTGGATGAAGATATAGATGGCGACAATGTCGGTGCCCATGTAGAGCAGAATGGCCGACCAACGGGTGTCGAACAGGCCGAAGAAGTTGACCACCTGGAAGGTGGCGACCTGAGTGGTGATGGCCGGCACCAGGGTGGCCAACAAGAACAACGCCAGCACCAGCTTTTTGAAGCGAAAGTCGAAGCGGTCGATCGCGTATGCGGTCATCGACCCGATGATGACGGTACCGACGATGGAGACGAGCAAGATGATGGCGGTGTTGAAGAGGGCTTGAAGCAATTGCCCGTCGACGAACGCCGTTTTGTAGTTAGCAAAGTTCAACCAGTTTCCGGGTGCGGTGAAGGCTCCGGCCGACCCGTCCGCCTCGGTCTCGGTTTTCAGCGAGGTCAGCACGATGGCCACCACCGGGAGCAGGATGGCGATACTGGCCACGATCAAGCTCCCGTACTTGAGTACGGCCCCTATCCGGGCCTTGGCGGTGCGCCCGGAGTCGCGGATTGCCGGGCGCCCGGTGGTTGCGGAGGGGTCCGTCCCGGTGCGAGCCTGAACGGTGGTCATGACAGGTCTACTTTCTCGTCGGGTACCAGCGTTCGTTGCAGCCAGGTCACCAAAAGCACGATGATCAAGAGCACGATGGCCGCGGCCGAGGCAAAGCCCACCTTGTTGAACTGGAAGGCCTGCTGCACGGTTTGGATGACAAAGGTTTTACTGCCGTTCGCGCCCTCGGTCATGATGTAGGGGATTTCGAACACCGACAGCGATCCGGACAGGGCTAAGATTACGCTGAGACTGATGATCGGTTTAATACCGGGCAAGATAATGTGGCGAAACTGCTGCCAGCGGTTGGCACCGTCGATATCAGCGGCCTCGTAAAGTTCACCAGGAATGGAGGAGATAGCCCCCAGAAACAAGACGAAGTTCAGCCCGAGGTAGCGCCAAACCGAGGTTCCGGCCAGCGAGTAATTGACCAGGCTCTGATCGCCCAACCAGTAGTGACCGCCGAGGCCGAACAGGGCCAGGGTTGAATCAAGGGTTCCGCCCGGTTTGAAGAAGTATAAGAAGATGAAGCCGATAGCCACTCCGTTGACCAGGTAGGGGAAGAACAGAATTCCTTTGAACAGGTTCTTGAACTTGGTCTTGAAGCTGAGGATCGTAGCGAAGTACAGCGCCAGTCCGAGCTGAATCACCGAGGCGACGAGGTAGTAGAGGCTGACAAAGAACACCCGGTACAAAGATGGGGTGGTGAACAACCGGACGAAGTTCTTGGTTCCGACGAACTCCTTGTCCGGGCTGACACCATCCCACGACGTCAGGCTGTAATACAATAGGTTGACCACCGGAACGTAGGTAAAGACGACCAGGAAGCCCAGCGGGACAGCGAGGAACAGCCACGGGGTGGCCGTTTTGAGGAGTCGCTTACGTCGCGGTCGTGGGTGGGTGACGCCAGCGTGCTGCGGGTCGCTGTTGGTGACGGCTTGCTCGGCCTCGGCGGCGCCGACGGATGCCTGAGTCATGGGGAACGCCTTCTTGGTCAGTGACGCTGCTGCGGATGTGCTCCCGGTGATGCACGGACGCGGGGCGGATCAAGGTGAGCCCCGCATCCGTGCCTCCGGGAAGGGGTCAACCGACGTTGGCGATACCGTCGGCCCACTTCTTGTTCAGGTCCGAGAACACGCTCTGCTCCGAACCCGGTGCGGCACCGCGGGCCACGTCGACCAGCTTCCGCGCCGAGTTGGGCGAGGAGTAGAAACCGACCTCGGACTCGTTGTCGATCTTGCTGACGGTGCCGGCCTGCTCTTGATTGAGCGTGATGTAGTTGATCGGCAGCTTCTCGTAGTCGGCCAGGGTGCTGGGCATCGGCTGATCTTTCTCGGTCGGGATCGAGCCCTGGTCGGACGCGAAGCCGGACTTGTCGGTGAACCAGTCCAACCAAACCCGGGCGGCGTCCTTGTGCTCAGAGTGGATGCTGATCGCCTGCAGGTAGTCCGGACCGGTCACCGGGCAGAATTTTCCGTCCTTTTGGAACGGGTAGGGCGCGAAGCCGATGTCGGCGGGGTCGCCGCCCGCCTTCTTGGCCGCGTCCTGCATCTGCACCATCGCCCACGATCCCAGCCACATGGCGCTCACCTTGCCCTTGCCCAGCAGCGCCTTGGAATTCTCCCAGTTGGTAGTCGTGGGGTCCGGCTCGATCAGCTTGTCGTTGGCGAGGGTGAAGACCGTGTTGTAGATCTCACCCGGGCCCTTGCCCATCGTGAACGGCGCCTCGTCGGTGGCGAGATCGGCGTTCGCCATTGGATCACAGGTAGCTGACCCCAGCGCACCGGACCAGCCCTGCAGCGGCCAACCGTCCTTGTAGTTGGTGTAGTACGGGATGGCCTTGGTTTGGGCCTTGACCGCCTGGAGGTCACTGATCAGCTCCTGCGGAGTGGTGGGGGGAGCGGTGACGCCGGCGGCTTGCCAGACCTTTTTGTTATAGACGAAGCCGTTGGCGTTACCGAATGTGGCCACCCCGTACACCTTGCCCTCGGTCTTGCCGTCGGTGGTGCCGAAGTCGGTCCACTGGTACTTCTTCGACATCTCGGTCGCGTCACCCAGGGACTCGAAGAACTTGGGGTAGTCGGTTTTGGAGATCGAGGGCGGGATGAGCAGGACGTCGCCGTAGTTGGATGTGTTCATCCGCGTCTTCACCTCGCCCTCGTAGTCGGTGATTGCTTGGAACTTGACGTTCACCTTGGGGTAGGTCTGGTTGAACGCGGCGGCGTACTTCTTGAGCGTGCCGTCCTGATTGAGATCGGTGCGGTTGGTCAGCACGGTGATGTCGCCGGCGATGTCGGCGGGGTTGGCGGTCGGCTTGGGTGCTCCGCTGCTGTCGCTGCTAGCCCCGCCGCCGCCGCAGCCGGTGAGGGCGAGTGCGGCGGTGCAGAGCCCGGCCAGGGCTCCTAGGGTTCGTCGGTTCATCTGAGTCTCCGTTCCGGTACGCTACCCGCGTACCTCTTAATCGGTTAAGTAAAGCCGGCCTAGGCAGGACGTGCACCCGGGGGGAATGCGGATGGCCAAGAGCCGAGGTTAGGAGTCGCTCATGAGCTTGGCGTGGGCGGCGAGCATGATGGCGGTCTCCCGGGTGGGGTTGGTGTCGTCGTTGCGCCACACGATCCGGTAGCCGTCGTAGTCGGGGTAGAACGAGCCGTCGTCGACCCGGGAGGTCAGCAGCCAGAACTGGTCACCGACCCCGTTGCGTTCGACCACTTTGGTCCAGGTCTGGTAGCCCTCGGTCCGGGTGGCGTGATCGGGGATCTTGGTGCCGGCCTTGACCTCTAGGCCGTACTCCTCGACCACGACAGGCTTGCGCAGTCGGGCACCGTCGCGCAGGTGGTCGGTGATCCACTGGCTTCCCCAGCCGACGGGGTCGGCGCCGGCGGCGTCGCCCCAGTGCTGGGGATATAGGTGCAGGGTCCCGTAGTCGACGGCGGGCAGGGCGACGAGTTCCTTCCAGTGATTGCCCTCGTAGTCCGAGTAGGGGTAGTCGGTGTTGCCGGGCTCGCCGTAGAAGCCCTCGTCGCCGACCGCGACGAGTTGGTCGGGGGCCAGCGACTTGACGTAACGGCTCATCTCGTCGGCCCAGGCCAGCAGCGTCTTGCCGGTCTTGTCGCTGCGGTTGCGGGGTTCGTTGGCGAGCTCGAAGGTCATGATCGCGGGGTCTTCGCGGTAACGGCGACCGGTGTAGGGGTTACGTCGAGTGATGATGTGCTTGGCCCACGCCTGGTAGCACTTCCTGATCGACTTGTCGGTGTAGAAGCGATCGTGGTTGACCGCCTCGCCGTAGACGTCGTTGGGCAGGTCGAGGAACCAGCTCACGTACTGCGGCATCCCGCCGTAGTCGGGCCAGTTGTTGGTCAATCCCAGGACCAGCCGGATGCCGAGCTGCCCAGCCTTGAAGACGGTGTAGTCCAAGGAGTCCAGCACGTCGTCGTCGTAGCGGTACGGCTCGGTCTGGATCGGCTTGGCCTGGTCCTTGCCGTCGGCGAACGTCCACGCCCGGACGACCTTCAGCCCCATCGCCGCGGCGTCGTCGAGGGCGGCGTCGATCATGTAGTGCGACTGTTGGTGCAGGTAGTAGGTGTTCGTGCCGCCGAATCGGAATCGTTCGCGCCCGACCCGGAAGTCCCGGTTACGGGTGCTGACGAAGCTCGCCGGCGGCTGGTGTGGCCGGCGGCTGGGCGCCGCCTCGGCCCGTCCGGCCGGCAGGCCGGCCAGTCCTGCGGTGGCGGCCCCGCCCAGCAGAACGGTCCGGCGCGTCGCCCTCCCCGGGCGAGTCACGGCTGTCTGATCCTCCACGTCGAGAACCCCCTCTATGTCGTCGTCGACCTCTGCTACTCACCTGACTACTTAAACCCTTAAGTGTCAACGGTCACGCAACAGTCGTAATCATCCTGTGATCTTCGCTGTGTCTCCTAAGCCTGTCGATGGGCTGACGATTTACGCCCCCTGAGCTTGTCGAAGGGCCTCGAAGAGGTCGGCGCGAACGGCTTACGCCCCCTGAGCCTGTCGAAGGGCCTCGAAGAGGTCGGCGCGAACGGCTTACGCCCCCTGAGCTTGTCGAAGGGCCTCGAAGAGGTCGGCGCGAACGGCTTACGCCCCCTGAGCTTGTCGAAGGGCCTCGAAGAGGTCGGCGCGAACGGCTTACGCCCCCTGAGCTCGGTCGAAGGGCCTCGAAGAGGTCGAACGGCCCTACGCCCCCTGAGCCTGTCGAAGGGCCTCGAAGAGGTCGGCATCCCAGACTTATCCACAGATCGAGCTGACCGTAGCCTCGCCACCCTGCACAACCGCCAAGATCGACCCATGCCCTGGACGTACATCCTGCGCTGCGCCGACGGGGCGTTCTACGTCGGCAGCGCCCGAGACATTGACGAGCGGATGACTCAGCACAGCGTTGGTACGGCCGGCGCGTACACCGCACGGCGTCGTCCTGTGGAGCTGGTGTGGGCCCAGGAGAGCGAACGGGTCGATGACGCGTACGTCCTCGAGATGATGATCAAGGGTTGGCGACGGGCGAAGAAGATCGCCTTGATCGACGGCCGCCTCGACGATTTGCCGGACCTGTCGAGGGCGGGTTCTCATCGAGACGCCGATGGCTTGCCACGCTGATTGCTCTCGACTGCTCGCCTGCTCCGAAGGAGCCAACCTCTTCGAGGCCCTTCGACAAGCTCAGGGGGCGTTTTGCCCAAGCTCAGGGGGCGTTTGCCTGCCGACCTCTTCGAGGCCCTTCGACGAGCTCAGGGGGCGTTTGCCGACCTCTTCGAGGCCCTTCGACGGGCTCAGGGGGCGTTCCTTCGACCCTTCGACAGCTCAGGGCAGGCCAAGCTCAGGGAGCGGCGCGGGTGACGTCGGGGGGTGGAGGCGCCTAGCATGGCGGGCGACCGATGCCGTCCGTCCGGGGAGCTCATGCAGTACGACGAGATCGCCGCCCTGCAGGCTCAGCACGGGGCGTGGACGCTGCTGCGGGCCGAGCACGCGCCGCTGATCCTGTCCTTTCTGGGCCAAGTGTTCGTCGACGGCAACGGCGGCGCCCGGTCGGCCTCGGCGCTGATCGACGACCTCGACGACGAGCTGTACGTGCTCAACGAGCGGCACGATCCGCCGGCCTACCCACGCTCGGCGGCGGCCTACCTGGACGAGTGGGCGGCGCCGGAGAAGGGGTGGCTGCGCAAGTTCTACCCGGTCGGCAGCGACGAGGCGCACTACGACATCACCCCGAGCGTGGAGAAGGCGCTGCTGTGGGTGCGCGACCTCCGCGCTCGGGAGTTCGTCGGCACGGAGTCCCGGCTGAACACCTTGTTCGAGCTGCTGCGGCAGATGGTCTACGGCGCCGACGCCGACCCGCAGAGCCGGCTGGTCGAGCTACGCCGTCGTCGGGCCGACCTGGACGACGAGATCGCCCGGGCCGAGCGGGGCGAGGTGGCGCTGTTGGACGACGTCGGCCAACGCGACCGTTACCAGCAGTTCGCCCGCAACGCCCGCGAGCTGCTGGCCGACTTTCGCGAGGTCGAGGACAACTTCCGCGCCCTGGACCGGCGGCTCCGGGCCCAGATCGCCGGCTGGCACGGCGCCAAGGGCGAGCTGCTGGACGAGGTGCTGAGCAGCCGGAACTCCATCGCCGAGTCCGACCAGGGCCGGAGTTTCCGGGCCCTGTACGACTTCCTGCTGTCCCACCAGCGGCAGAGCGAACTGTCCGATCTGCTCGACCGGCTGGCCCGGATCGAGGCGATCGAGGCGCCCGAGACCCGGCTGCGGCACGTGCACTTCGACTGGATCGACGCCGGCGAGCGTACTCAGGGCACCGTGCGGCTGCTGTCGGAGCAGCTGCGGCGTTTCCTCGACGACCAGGTGTGGTTGGAGAACCGTCGGGTCTTCGACCTGCTCCGCGACGTCGAGTCCCGCGCCCTGGCCCTGCGCGACGAGCGGCGAGTGGGCGTGACGACGCAGCTCGACGACACCGGAGTCGGCCTCACCCTGCCGTTCGAGCGACCGCTGTACACCCCGCAGCGACCGGTGCTGCTGGACTCCGACGACGTCCGGGCCGGTGAGGCCGACCTCGACCCGACCGTCCTGCTGACCCAGTTCTACGTCGACGCCGAGGAGCTGGGGGCGACCGTACGCCGCTCGCTGGCCGGCCGGGACGAGGTCGGTCTGGGTGAAGTGGTGGCCGGACACCCGCTGCGGCACGGACTGGCGGAACTGATCGGCTACCTGTCGTTGGCCGGGGAGGACCTGGACGTCGACTTCGACGCCTCCCAGCGGGAGTACGTGGGCTGGCGGGCCGACGACGCCGACCGGGTGGCCGACCTGCCCACCGTCACCTTCAGCCAGACCGGGGGAGGGCGATGAGCAGACCCGCGGCCGAACGGACCCGGACCGAGCGGTCCGAGCTGAGCCCGGTGGTGATCGCGCTGCTCAAGGGCGTGGTCTACCGCGACACCGCCGAGCGGTTGTGGCACGACCTGCTGCGGCTGCGTTCGGCCGTCACCGACTACGTCGGCGTCCTCGGGCTGATCATCGAGGTCGACGAGGCCGAGGGGTACGCGTTCCTGCGTACCCGGCCCGAGGAGGAGGTCGAGCCCGACGCCGAACTGCCCAAGCTGGTCGCGCGGCGTTCGCTGTCGTTCCACGTCAGCCTGCTGCTGGCCCTGCTGCGCAAGAAGCTGGCCGAGTTCGACGCGATCAGCGCCGACACCCGGCTGATCCTCAGCCGCGAGCAGATCCTGGAGATGCTGCGGGTCTTCCTGCCCGACACCACCAACGAGGCCCGGCTGATCACGAACGTCGACGCCCACCTGGCCAAGGTGGTCGAGCTGGGGTTCCTGCGCCGGCTGCGCACCGACGACGAGCAGTACGAGGTCCGCCGGATCCTGAAGGCCTTCGTCGACGGGCAGTGGCTGGCCGAGTTCGACGCCCGGCTGCGGGCGTACGCCGAGCAGCTGGACGGCGCGTCGTGAGGAGGGGGAGCAGGTGAGCGAGGGACTGTTCAGCCGGGTCGAGCTCGGCGAGGTCGACCGATCCGACCGGCTGCCCGGCACCCGGCTGCGCCGGCTGGAGGTCTACAACTGGGGCACCTTCACCGACCGGGTGTGGAGCTTCGACCTGGCCGGCCGGAACGCGCTGCTGACCGGTGACATCGGCTCCGGCAAGTCAACTCTGGTCGACGCCGTCACCACCTTGCTGCTGCCCGCGCAGCGGATCTCCTACAACAAGGCCGCCGGCGCCGACAGCCGCGAACGTGATCTGCGCTCCTACGTCCTCGGGCACTACAAGTCCGAACGCAACGAGACCACCGGCACCTCCAAGCCGGTCGCGCTGCGCCGGCCCGGGGACTATTCGGTGCTGTTGGCCGTGTTCGGCAACGCCGACCTGGACAGCACCGTCACCTTGGCCCAGGTGTTCTGGAGCCGGGACGCCGCCCGCGGCCAGCCCGACCGCTTCTACGTCGTCGCCGACCGGGAACTCTCGGTGGCGGCCGACTTTGCCGGCTTCGGCTCCGACCTGGCCACCCTGCGGCGGCGGCTCAAGCACGCCGGGCTCAAGCCGATCGAACACTTCCCCGAGTACGGCCGGGAGCTGCGGCGACGGCTCAACATCCCCTCCGAGCAGGCGCTGGAGCTGTTCGGGCAGACGGTGTCGATGAAGGCGGTGGACAACCTCAACGACTTCGTCCGCCGGCACATGCTGGAACCGTTCGACGTCGCCGCGCACCTGCAGCAACTGCTGGACCATTTCGACAATCTGACCCGGGCCCACGACGCCGTGCTCCGGGCCCGGCACCAGCTGGAAGTGCTGACCCCGCTGGTCGCCGAACTCGACGTTCACGACGCGCTGGACGCTCAGGTCGCCGAGCTCAGCGCCCAGCGCGCCGCCCTCGGAGTGTTCCTGGCCGAACGCAAGCAGACGCTGCTGGCGCAGGAACTGGCCGGGCTGGACGCCCGGCTGGTGAGCCTGCGCCGGGAACGGGCCGAGCAGGTCGACCGGGCCGCGGCACTGCGGGCGACCGAGCGTGAACTGGGCAGTGAGATCGCCCGGCAGGGCGGGGACCGGATCGCGGTGCTGGAGGCCGAGATCGCCCGACTCGGCGCGCTGGAAACCGACCGTCGGCGCCGCTTCGACCGCTTCAACGAGTTGCTCCGGACCGCCGGGGTGGCCGTTGTCGACGACCCGGCCGGCTACAACGCGGCCCGGGCCCGCGCCGAGGCGGTCCGCGACGCCGCGGCGAATGAGCAGGCCGACCTGGACAACGCCTACACCGAGGCCCGGGTCGGGCTGCGTGACGTCCAGACCGACCAGCGCGGGGTGACCGAGGAGTTGACCAGCCTCCGGAGCCGGGTGACCAACCTGCCCCGGGAGTCGCTGGCCCTGCGGGCCCGGCTGTGCAGCGAGCTCAAGCTGGACCCCGAACGGCTGCCGTTCGCCGGCGAGCTGATCCAGGTCCGCGACGACGACGCCGAGTGGGAGGGCGCCGCGGAACGGGTGCTGCGCGGCTTCGCCTTGTCCCTGCTGGTGCCGAACGACCGGTACAAGGCGGTCAGCGCCTGGATCGACAGCCACCACCTGCACGGCCGGCTGGTCTACTACCGGGTCCCGGAGCGGCTCGGTTCCCGCCCGCCCGCACCGCGGAATCCGGCCGAGCGGCTGCTGGTCGACTGCCTGGAGGTCCGGCCCGAAAGTGCGTTCGCCGGCTGGCTGGGCGTCGAACTGGCCCACCGCGCCGGCCAGGTCTGCGTGGCCGACGTGGCCGACTTCAAGGCGGTGGCCCGGGGGGTGACCCGGGCCGGGCAGGTCAAGGACCGGGACCGGCACGAAAAAGACGACCGGCGCCGGATCGACGACCGCACCGGGTACGTGCTGGGCTGGTCCAACGCGGCCAAGGTGGCCGCGCTGGAAGCAGAAGCGGCCCTGCTCGCCGCGCGGGTCCGAGACCTGACCGACGCCATCGGCGCGTTGGGGGAGCGGCGGCGCGACGTCAACGCCCGGATCGGTGCGCTGGCCGGGCTGGCCGAGTACGCCAGCGGAGCGGAGCTGGATTGGGCCGACGCCGCCCGGCAGCGAGCCGGTTCGACGGCCGAGCTGGTCGCCATCCGCGGTTCGTCGGACCTGCTGACCGCGCTCACCGAGCGACTGGAGGAGACCGCCCGGACGCTGGAGACGATCCAGCAGCGGCTGACCGGGCTGGACAGTGCCCGCGGTCGGGCCGAGGTCGTCCGCGACCAGGCGCTGGCCGCGTTGGCCGAGGTCGAAGCACTGCTGAGCGACCCGGCCCAGGTCCAGCCGCATCGGGCCAGCTTCGGCGCCATCGCCGACCGGGCCGCGACCGCGCTGGGCGAGGCGGTCGACGCGCCGGCCCTGGACCGGCTGGGGGTGCAACTGAACGCCGACTGGACCGCCCGGATCGAGACCCGGACGGCCCGGCGGCACACCAGCGCGCAGCGGGCGATCCGGCGGATGGGGGAGTTCCGAACCAGCTATCGGGCCGAGACCAGCGAACTCGACGACACCCTCGCCTCCGGCCCGGAGTACCGCGCGCTGCACGCCCAGGTCGCCGGCGACGACCTGCCGCGCTTCGAGCAGGAGTTCAAGGACTACCTGAACCAGAACACCATCCGCGACGTCGCCGGCTTCTTCGCCCAGCTGACCAAGCAGGAAAAGTTGATCACCGAGCGGGTGGAGACGATCAACGAGTCGCTGGTGACCATCGACTACAACCCCGGCCGCTACATCCGGCTGCTGCCCGACCGGACGCCCAACGTCGAGGTGCGCGACTTCATCGCCGACCTGCGGGCCTGCACCGCCGACGTGGTCGGCGGCGTCGAGGACCAGTACTCCGAGCAGCGCTTCTTGCAGGTGAAGCGGATCGTGGACCGGTTCCGCGGCCGGGAGGGCTTCGCCGAGACCGACCGGGCCTGGACCCGCCGGGTCACCGACGTCCGGAACTGGTTCGTGTTCTCTGCCTCCGAACGCTGGCGCGACCACGACGCCGAGTACGAGCACTACGCCGACTCCGGCGGCAAGTCCGGCGGGCAGAAGGAAAAGCTCGCCTACACCATCCTGGCCGCCTCCATCGCCTACCAGTTCCGCTTCGACTGGGGGGCCGCACAGTCCCGCTCGTTCCGGTTCGTGGTGATCGACGAGGCGTTCGGCCGCGGCTCGGAGGAGTCGAGCCGGTTCGCTCTGAAGCTGTTCACCACGTTGGGGTTGCAGCTGCTGGTGGTCACCCCGCTGCAGAAGATCCACGTGATCGAACCGCACGTGTCTGCGGTCGGCTTCGTGGAGAACCGCCGCGGGGACGCCTCGGTCCTGCAGGGCCTGACCATTGCGGAGTACCGGCGGCTGAAGGCCGGTGCGGCGCACGCCGAACGCTCCTCGTGAGCCCGGCCGAGCCGACCGCTTGGACCACGGTGGCCGACGTGCTGGCCGTGCTGCGGCGGCGTTGGCGCTCGGGGCAGTATCCGCGCCGTTACGCCGCCGGCGAGGCGTTCGAACCGGTCGCAGTGCCGGTCCGGGGACCGCGCGCGGCGGAACTGCTGGACCGACTGGCGGAGGTGCTGACCTGGGAGCAGGCGTTCCGGCGCGACTGCGCGCCGGTCCGGGGTCGACCGGGGCTGCGGCTGGAGACCCGGACCGTACGCGGGCGCCGGCTCGGCCGGAACGAGCTGCCGGCCCGGGTCTGGGTGGACGACTGGGCGCAGCTGTTCGGCGTGCTCGGGGTTGCGGGTGAGGTGCGCGAGCTGGACCGGCTGCTGGCGTTGACCGAGACGACGCTCCCGGCGCTGCGGCCGTGGGCCGAGCAGCATCCGCACCAGCTGATCGAACTGGCGGGGGAGTGGCCGCGGCTGCTGGCCGTGGTCGGCTGGATCGCCGCCCGGCCGGTCGACGCGCTGTACGTCCGTCAGGTCGACGTGGCCGACGTCGACACCAAATTCATCGAGGCCCATCGGCTGGTGCTGGCCGACCTGCTCGACCAGGTGCTGCCGCCCGATCGGGTGCGAGCGGCGTACGGCCGCGGCGACTTCGCCGCCCGCTACGGCTTCCGCCGCCGGCCCGACTACACCCGGCTGCGGTTCCTGGCCCCGCAGACCGTGCTGCCGTCGGCGCTGAGCGAGGTGACGCTGCGAACTGCGGAGCTGGCCCGGCTGGACTTCGGCCTGCGCCAGGTGTTCATCGTGGAGAACGAGGTCAGCTATCTGGCCCTCCCCGATCGGCCGGACACGCTGGCCATCTTCGGCTCCGGCTTCGCCCTCGGTTCGGTGGCCGGACTGTCGTGGCTGGAGGAGGCGACGATCACCTACTGGGGCGACGTCGACACCTGGGGCCTGCTGATTCTGAACCGGCTGCGGGCCCGGTTCGGCCACGTCACCTCGATGCTGATGGACACCCCGACGCTGCTGGCCCATCCCCGGCAGTGGGTCACCGAGGAGCGGCCCACCGACCTGGACCTGCCGCACCTGAGCGAGGCCGAGGCGCTGCTCTACCGGGACCTGGTCGAGGACCGCTGGGGTCATCACGTCCGGCTGGAGCAGGAGCGGATCCGGTTCCGGCTGGTCCGGGAGGCGTTGGGGGCGGCGTAGGGGTTCGGGTAGCAGGACCGGGTATAACTTCAGGCTATGGCCATGGCCAAGGTGATGGTGTCGCTCCCGGACGACCTGCTCGGCTCGCTTGACGCCGAAGCCGCTCGCCGGAACACCTCCCGCAGCGGGCTGCTGCGCGACTACGTCAACGAGGGCCTGCGCCGTCGAGGGCAGGAGCGGGCTTGCCGCGTGCAGCAGGTCATGAGCGAGGCCGGCCATCACGGTGGAGACGGCGTCCGTGAACTCAAGCGACAGCGACCAACGGGGTGACGTTTTGGTTCGTCGACGGGACCCTCAGTCGGCCGAATATACCCACGAAGGGAGAATTTATGCGTGCCCACCATGAACATCAAGGATCCTGAGGTCCGGCAGCTGGCCATGAGGCTGGCCGCTCAGCGGAACACCACCGCCACGGGGGCCGTGCGGGAGGCGCTGCGAGAGGCCCTGGCCCGGCACGAGGAGTCCCGAACCGGGATCGCCGAGCGGTTGCTGGCGCTGGGGAAGGTCAGCCGCGCGCTCGCTGAGCCCGTGCTCACCGACGACGACCTGTACGACGAGCAGGGGCTGCCCCGGTGATCTTGGCCACCTCGGCCGTGGTGGCCGTTCTGCAGGGAGAGCCGGAGGCAGAGAGGTTCGCAGGTCTGATCGAGTCGACCGATCACCTCCACATCTCCACGGCTACGGTTCTGGATGCGTCGCTGGTGCTGGGGGCCGCCCGCCAGCAGGTGCTCGATGCCTTTTTGGGCGAGGCTCGAGCGGTCGCGGTGCCGGTGGACCAGGCGCAGCTTGCGATAGCGCGGCAGGCCCACCTTCGGTACGGGAGGGGGTCCGGGTCTCCTGCCCGGTTGAACTACGGCGACTGCTTTTACTACGCGTTGGCGAAGGCGTGGGATCGGCCGCTGTTGTTCAAGGGCGATGACTTCGGGCGTACCGACGTGACGGTGGCAGCCAGCTACCAGGCGTAGGGGGCCGCGTCCGCTTCGAGCCCGGACCCGGCTCGCGCGGGCTGGTCCCCGTTCGGCACGCCGGCACACGGCACACCAGCCGACTCGGTGGCTCCCACTGGGCACCGCGGCGGAAATCGGCGCAAGACCCGACTGTCATTTCGCCGCCTCGTCACCGGCGGTACGGTCGAAGGCCCGCCCCGAAGATCCCGTCGAGGACGCGGTCGGGAAGCAGGCGCGCCAGCCGGGTCAGCAGGGCCGCGTCCCGGCCGACGGGATAGCGCAGGCGGGGCCGTCGCAGCGTCGCGGCGTCGGCCACGACGGATCCCGCTCTTTCGGCCGACAGGCCGCTCCGGGTGGAGGCCAACGACTGGGCCACGACGGCCTTGATCAGGGGACCGTACCGTGCGCGCTGTTCGGTGTTCATCTTCTCGGCGAGCGTGTTGGCGGTCACCGCGCCCCGCTCGCCCATCTCGGTGTGCACGGCGCCGGGCTCGACGACGACGACCTGCACCCCGTGCGGGGCGAGCTCGCGGCGGAGGGAATCGCTGATGGCCTCGAGGGCGTATTTCGTACCGGCGTAGGCACCGTAGGTGGCCATGGCGATCCTTCCGCCGACCGAACTGACGTTCACGATCCTGCCCCGGCTCTGGTGGAGGAAGGGAAGTAGAGCCTGGATCATCGCCACGTGCCCGAACAAGTTGACCTCGAACAGCCACCGCCACTGGTCGAGGGGGAGGGTTTCGACCGGGGCGTTCATCGAGATGCCCGCGTTGTTGACGAGTGCGCGGAGGTGCCGGTGGCCCGGGTCGGCGCCGATGCGGTCGACCAGGCCCTGAAGGTCCTCCGCTCTGGTGACGTCGAGGATCACCGGCTCGATGCCGTCGGCGCGGATCGCGTCGGCGTCAACGGTGCGACGGACGCCGGCCAGGACGTGGTAGCCGCGGCCGGCGAGCTCACGAGCCGTGGCCGCACCCAGGCCCGTCGAGGCGCCGGAGACGACCATCAGCTCAGATTGCTGTGACAATGTCATATGACCGAGCCTGAAGCATTCGTATGACACTGTCAACTAGGATCGGTTTTCGTGGGCACCAGAAACGCAACTGCGGCGGCGACCCGACGTGCCCTGGTCCGGGCCGCGTCGGACCTGCTCGACGAGGGCGGACCCGGCGCGGTCACCCTCCGCGAGGTGGGGGCGCGTGCTGGGGTTTCGCGCGGCGCACCGTACGGTCACTTCAGGGATAAGGCTCACCTGCTTACCGCGCTCGCCATCGACGCGTGGAACGCGCTTGCCGGCACGGTCGGAGAGCTGCGGGCATCCCCGGACACCGACCCGGGTGCGCGGCTCGAGCAGGCCCTGCTTGCGCTGATCGAGATCGGCCGCCGACAACCCCATCTCTATGCGCTGATGTTCAGCACCCCGGCCGGCGACCCCGAAGCCGCGGAAGCCGCGGACCGGCTGGAGAGCCAGTTCCTCGCCACCGTCGCCGACCTGGTCGGCGAGCCTGAAGCTCGCCGCTACGGCGCACTGCTGATGTCCAGCGCACACGGGATCGCGGGACTCGAGCTCAGCGGTCACCTCGCGAAGCAGAAGTGGCACGTCGACGGCGACCAACTCGTGACGATGCTGATCGAAGCCATTCGCCCGGCCATCAGGGGGTCTTCGGAGGGCGGCCAGAACCTCCCTTGATCAGTGGTTCGGAGTTGGCCATCCGACCGAGATGGCCGCGCTCGGCGGGCCCGACCACCGAACCCAAATAAGCGGCTCTGCCTCCTCCTGCGTTGACACTGTCAGGGGCGGAGGCGATCGGTGTACATCGCCGCAAATCATAAAACGGCGGGAACTTGACCTGACACGCTACGACCGGCTATTGCGTCGGGGCCAGTAGGCCGCTGCCAACTGCCGCCTCGTTTCAGCGTCACGGCCGTGATGTTGATCAACGCGTCGAAGGTCTCGGCGTCGTCGTGCTCCGGCCAGCCAGGGAGGGGGGCACCGAGCATCCGCCGCCCTCGGCAATCGCCTCGGTGCGCGCCAGCACAAGACGGAAGAAGTACGTCACGTACTCAGGGGCACGCACGCTTGGGACCGTTGGGCCCGTCGATCAGCCGCTGATAGCCCAGGCGATGATCAGGCCGACGGCTGCCGCCCCGGTTCCCGTGATCAGCATCCCGAACCCGTTCAGGGCCGCGGCGAGGTAGCGACGGTCCTCAACCAGCCGGACGGTCTCGAAGCTGGCGGTGCTGAACGTGGTGTAGCCGCCGAGGAGGCCGGTACCCGCGATCAGCTGGGCCGCGGGCGGCAGCAGCTGATGTCCGGCCAGGCCCGCGATAAGTCCCAGCAGGAGCGAGCCGGTCAGGTTGATCACGGTGGTGCCCACCGGATAGTTCGACCGGACCCGAGCCCGGATCAGTCCGTCCAGGACCAGCCGCAGGGCGGCGCCGACGCCACCAGCGGCGCACACCAGCAGGGCAGTGACCAGGCCGTTCACCGGTTTGACCCCTCGGTCGAGGCTGGGCGCAGGTAGCGGCGGGACAGCCCGATGCCGACCGCGGACGCGGCGGCGCCCAGGGTCACGGTGCCGAGTGCGTACGCCACCGCCCGCCCCGGCTGGGTCAAGGCCAAGGTCGCGGTGTCGACGGCGAGGGCGCTGTAGGTGGTGAACCCGCCGAGGGCGCCGGTGCCCAGGGCCAGCCGGAGGCGGCGGCTCCGATTCGCGTCGATGCCGCGGTCGGCCAGCAGCTCCAGCAGTACGCCGAGCAAGAACGATCCGACGACGTTGACCGCGAACGTGGCGATCGGGACCTTCGCCCAGGACGGGACGAGCAGGGCCGTCAGGTAACGCACTCCGGTGCCGAACGCCCCGCCGGCGGCGACGAGGCCGATGTTCGGCCAGGACAGGTGGACGGGCTTGGGCCGGCGGTCAGCAGCGGTGTCCGCCTCGACGTCACTGTCCAGCGGCAGGTCCGCGTCTGAGTCGCTCACGGCTGCCGTTGCTCCCACGGCAGCGACGGCCCGCTCGCAACGGGCGAGATCGGCACGACTACCACCGACCGCGGCTGCCGATGGGGGCCCCTGGTCACCTCGTCCGAGGCCGGGCAGATCCGGACTACGCTGCGGCCGCTGAAGGACGGACGGGGCCGTCGGCTCAAGTTCATCGTGCAGCTCCTTAGACAGACACCGATAGTCGTCTTAGGAGTCATCAGCCCCGTCTGGGCGGTTCGAGGGACTTCCCTCCGGCGGACACCATCGCCGGAGCGGAGTTTACGCGTAGTCAGGATCGGCGATGGCTCAAGGCCCGGACCGCCGGCCGCGGGCCACCCGCTCGGACACGCAGCACGTAGTCGGTCCCTCTGATTGCCGAGGCTCGTCGGTAAGGGTCAGGTCATGGATACAGTTCGGGTCTGCGGTCGTCGTGTACCTGGTTGCGCGGGCTGATGGTGTGTCGGGCGACGGTGAGGTCCACGGTGACGTCCAGTTGCCCCCGCTGGTTCTTGGTGCCGAGGAGCCAGCCGTCGGTGCCCGCGATGCTGGTTCCCTGGGTCCAGGCAGTGCCGCGCTCGTCGCCGCGCCGGTCGCAGCAGGCAACGACGACGCTGGAAGCACGCGCCGCAGCCATCGCCTGGATGACCTCGGCGGGGTGTTCGCCTTCGGGATGCTCGCCGAGGGGCCAATTGGTCGGCACGGCGATGAGGTCGGCTCCGGCTAGGGCGAGCTGGCGGGGCATCTCGGGGAACTCCAGGTCGTAACAGATGAGTACTCCGAGCCGGCCGGCCGGGGTGTCGACGACGGGTGGGCGGTCCGAGCCGGGAGTGAAAATGGTCTTCTCCGTGTCCCACAGGTGGGTCTTGCGGTAGGTCTGGAGGACTCCCGACCGGTCGATGACCACGGCACTGTTGTAGAGGGTTTCTCCCTCGGGTTCGCAGAAGCCCACGACCAGGGCGGCGTCGTCGTTGAGCATCCTCGCCCACCGTCGAAATACCTCTGCTTCGGGTTTCAGGCCGCACAGTTGTCCCTCCTCGGTGGTGAGGTGATAGCCGCTGGTCGCCAGCTCGGGCAGCACCAGCAGCTGAATCTTTGCCCTCATCGCGTCGTGGACGGCGATTTCGATGAGTTGACAGTTGTAGTCGAGATCTCCGATACGTGGCGCGAGCTCGTCACACCGCAGGCGTAGGGACCGATCGGCGCCAGGTCGGGACTGCTGTTCACTCATCCGCGGGCAGCCGGGTCAAGCCCTGTGGTCGCGATCACGCCGTGGGCGGCCATGCCCGTGTCGGAGGAGCTGGTGCTCCACGGGGAAGTCAGCGAGTCGGCAGCACTGCTCGCGGGCGAGCGCGCGGGTCCTGCCCGGCGGGTGAAGATCATGGCCTCGATGCTAGGAATGATGCATGCCCGAGGACAAGAGAGTGTGTTCGAGCGCTCAGATACGGTCGATGCTGACCCCCTGAGGACGTTCTGGTCAGTAGCCGCGCGCGCTCGGTACGAACCAACCCACCGTCTCGCAGTCGGTGCAGAGGTTGGAAGATTAGACCGAACTTCCCCTGTAGTCGTGGCCGCCGACCATCGGTGTCAGCGCTCAACGCGGCGCTCAGCGGGAGCAGGGCTGCGACCTGGTCAGCGTGAGGTCGGCGGGTGCGGTGGTGTCGGCAGCTGGGTCAGTCGTCGGACAACCTACGAAACGCTCGTGGTCTACTCGGCCTCGCCAGGTGTCCACGTCGGCCTTGCCGGGTCGACTGCGCGCCCGTCGACGTTGCTCAGCTCACCCAGGGGTACCGTGAGCGGCCCAACCGGAGCTGTCTTGTGGCCAAGGACCCGTTCCTGTCCGGTGGCTCACGTCGGCGTCGGTGATGGTGCTGCCGCGGTGGTTCAGGACCGAGGCGAGGTCCACCTCGGCGAACCCGGGCGTGCACCTCGCCGGCGTTCCGGGCAGCTTAGGGGGCACTCCGGATAGGACCCGACCGGGTCACCTTGCAGGATGTTCGACGTGTTTGCCTCCCCTTCAGTTGCCCCCGACACCACAACCGAACGCTGGCGCGTCCTCGATGCCCTCCGCGGTTTCGCCCTCTGCGGGATCCTCTTCGTCAACCTCCCTGATCAGTTGGTCCTGCACGCGAAGGGGGCGGGAACCAGCGACTCGCCGGTCACCACCGTGCTGCAGTACCTCGTGCAGAGCAGGTTCGTCCCGATCTTCACCGCGCTCTTCGGCGCGAGTCTGATCTTCGTCGTCCGCGGAGCCCGGGAGCGCGGACGCAGCGCCGCCGCGGCGGTGCTCAGCCGGCTGGGCGCATTGTTCGTGATCGGCGTGCTGCACTGGTTGATCTACCCGGGGGAGGTCCTCGCCGAATATGCCGCCGTCGGCCTGCTGATCTTGCCGGCCGTGCTGTACCTGCCTCGCTGGGCGCAACTGGCGATCGGCGCGGTCTGGACCGCAGGCACGTACGCGGTCACCGGCGGTGGGCTGTTCAGCGAACCCGGGCTGATGCTGCTCGGCGCCGCGGCCGCGGCCTACGGTGTTCCGGCGGTGCTGGAGCGCGGCTCGAGACTGACGCCGGCGATTTTCGCCGGCACGACCCTGCTCCTGCTGCCCGCTCTGTGGTGGCAGACCACAGAGCCCGGCGACCCGCGGTTCACCCTGGTCGGCGGCATCGCGGGCGGTGTGATGGCCCTGTGGTACGCGACCGGGTTCGTCCTCGCCTGGCGGACCCGGGCCCGGGGTGTCCTGGTGGCCGCTTTCGAGCCGCTCGGCCGGATGTCGCTGACGAACTACGTCGGCGCTTCGGTGATCGTCGTGCTCGGTATCTTCGTCCTGCGGCCCACCACCGCAGAGGTCACGGCCGCCACGATGGCCGCGGCAGCTGCGGTGCTGGTGGGGCAGAGCCTGGCCAGCCGGCTCTGGCTCACCCACTTCCGCTACGGCCCGCTGGAGTGGCTGTGGCGGATCGCGACCTGGCGGCAACCAGTCCGTCTCCGGCGCAGCCGCGTCGAACCGCCCTCCCGATCGCGAACCCGCGGCGGACTGGTGTCCGGTGACGGCGGAAGGAGGTGACAACGGACGATGAGTCAGTTTCTGGAGGGGCCGTGCGGGTTCGTGAAGTGAGAGCTCACCGACGTCTCGACCGGTCGGGTGCATACCGGGCAGAGAAAGCTGCTGATCACCGACTTCGAGGTCGTCGTCTACCCCCCGCCACCGCCACCGCGCTTGGAGCTGTTCGGCTCGGGCCCGCGGCAGACCCCGACGGAGGCGATCGAGTGGTTGGTCAGCGGCGGTCGCGGCTCGACGACGAAGCAGCTCCGGCTCGACCACGGCTTTTGGTTGGTCCTGCGCGAACGGCGGAGCCCGGCTCGGGCACGGTTGATCCTGCTCAGCGCCCGTCGTGAGGCAGAGCGGCTTTTCGGGATGGAGCGGTTCCGGGTCGATGAGGTCGGCGGGAGCGCCTCCCAGGTGGAGGGCAGCGGCCGGCTGGGTCTTCGGTGGGCCCAGGACGGGGAGGGGTTCTACGAGCTGGTGAGCACCGCCTTCGACACCGACGTCTCGATGGACCTGCGGACGGTACGGGGGCCAATCGGACGCGCACCGGTCTGGGAGATCCGCGTCGTGGCCGGTTCGACGATCCGGTGGCTCAGGACCGCGGACGGCGTCCGGCTCGTGCCCCGGTTGCGGCCCCGGCGCGACTGACCGACCGGGTCGTCGTCACCATCGAGACACTGAGCAGCGGCCCCGTGCTCGACCAGGACCGCACCGGGGAGAGGTAGCGCTCACCCGAGACGGCGTGAGCGCACGCCCGGCTAGGATTCGACCGTCTTCGAGCCAAGATCCTCCGGCAGCGCTGAGGAGGCCGACGAGACCACGAACGGGGTCTCCCGCGGGCCGCCTTGCCTTCGTGGCGACTGGTCGCGGTCGCTTCGCCCGACGGCTGATCGTGAGCGACCTCAGCGCCGCCGAGTGTGTTGCCGCCCAGCCCGATCAGTCCAGTACGGCGGTCGCTTCGACCTCGACGAGCAGGTCGGCGCCCGCCAGTGCGGACACGCCGATCCCCGTGAACGGCGGGACCGGTGTCGACCCGAGCTTTGCTGCGGCCCGAGCGACGCCGTCGAGCAGGAGGGGAGTCTTGTCCGGAGTCCAGTCGACGATGAACATCGTCACGCGGACGACGTCGCCGAAGGTGCCATCGACCGCAGCCAGGGCCGTGGCCACGTTCAGGTAGACCTGCTCGACCTGAGCTGCGTAGTCACCGGCACCGACCGTGGACGCCCTGCGCGTCGTAGGCGACCTGACCGGCGATCGACACCAGCTTCGAGCCGGTGGCCACCGAGACGTGGCGGTAGAGGTCGATCTGGGGAAGACCCTCGGGGTTCACCATCGTCACGGCCACGTCTGCTCCTGGTTGTCCTCCGGGACCAGGGACGGTCCACGTCGGGACTGACAACCAGGGAGGGCGGGCGGGCTATTCCGGTCTGGGTCCGCGGCTCAGGTGACGAGCGTCCCGAACTCTGCCGGCGGGCGGCGCGGTGACCGCTCGCGTACGAACGTACATCGGGTGTACGTTCGTACGTCCAAGGGCACGGAGTGCTGCTGACCTCATGGCGCCCTCGTCCCCGTCCGTCCTCTCGCAGGCTGGAGAAGCCCCATGGTCGACCACGACGTCCAGGCTCCCGCCACCGCTCCGAGCGTCGATGGTGGGCTGGCCCGGGACGGCAGCGAGTGGTGGCGAACGGCGGTGATCTACCAGGTCTACCCGCGCTCCTTCGCCGACGCCGACGGCGACGGGACAGGTGATCTGGTGGGGATCACCGCCCGGCTGGACCATCTGCGCGACCTGGGTGTGGACGCGGTGTGGATCTCGCCGTTCTACCCCTCGCCCCAGGCCGACGGCGGTTACGACGTGGCCGACTACCACGACGTCGACCCACGGTTCGGGTCGCTGGCCGACGCCGACGCGCTGGTGGCCCGGGCCCACGAGCTGGGCCTCCGGTTGTTCGTCGACCTCGTGCCCAACCACACCAGCGACCAGCACCCCTGGTTCCAGCAGGCGTTGGCCGCTCCGCCCGGCTCACCCGCACGGGCGCGGTACTGGTTCGTCGACTCCGACGGCCTGCCGAACAACTGGCCCTCCGACTTCGGCGGGCCCGCGTGGACCCGGCTGCCCGACGGCCAGTGGTACCTGCACCTGTTCGACAGCCGGCAGCCGGACCTGAACTGGACCAATCCCGAGGTCCGGGCGATGTTCGTCGAGGTGCTGAGGTTCTGGCTCGACCGGGGGATCGACGGGTTCCGCGTCGACGTCGCGCACGCCTTGGTCAAGGCCGAGGGTCTGCCCGACTTTGACGGCGACTTCGAGGAGCTCGTCGGCGGCCTGGTGCCCACGAACACGGCTCCGTTCTACGACCAGGACGGCGTGCACGAGATCTGGCGGGAGTGGCGAGCGGTGCTGGACCGCTACCCCGGGGAGCGGGCGATGGTCGCCGAGGCGTGGGTGACGCCGATGGAGCGGCTGGCCGAGTACGTGCGGCCGGACGAGTTCCACCAGGCGTTCAACTTCGCGTTCCTGCAGCAGCCGTGGGAGGCGGCCGGGTTGCGGCGGGCGATCGCGGAGTCGCTGCGCACCAACGGATCGGTCGGCGCGCCGACGACCTGGGTGCTGTCGAACCACGACGTGGTGCGGACGACCACGCGGCTCGGGTTCGCTGCGGCGATGGTCTCGTTGTGGCTACCGGCTGGTGGGCCGGCGCTCGACCTGGCCCTGGGGCTCCGTCGGGCGCGGGCGGCGACGGTGCTGATGCTGGCCCTGCCCGGCGCCGCCTATCTCTACCAGGGTGAGGAGCTGGGCCTGCCCGAGGTGATCGACCTGCCGGCTGCAGCTCGGCAGGATCCGACGTTCCGGCGTACCGGCGGTGAGCTGCTCGGCCGCGACGGTTGCCGCGTGCCGATCCCGTGGCAGCAGGCCGCGCCGGCGTTCGGGTTCAGCCCCACGGGGGAGGCATGGCTTCCGCAGCCCGAGGAGTTCGGCCCCCTCGCGGTGGACCAGCAGCAAGGCGTCGAGGGCTCGACCCTCGAGCTGTACCGCCGCCTGCTGGCCCAGCGCCGTAGCCGAGGCCTGGGCAGCGGCCGGCTCGAGCCGGTCGACCTCGGCCCCGAGCTCGTCGCGTTCGACACCACGACCGACGGCGTGGGCGCCACCCGGGTCGTGGTCAACCTCGGCGAGGCGCCCTACCGGCTGCCCGCCGACGCCCACGTCCTCGTCGCCAGCACGGCCCTCGGTGACGAGGACCAGGGTGGCGGCCAGCTGCTGGCCAGGGACACCGCCGTGTGGATCGAGGTCGGCTGACGTGGCAGCCATCGCCTCCGAGGCGCGCCGCTACGATCCCGACCGTCGTGACCGGATCATCGACGCCTGCCTCGATGTCGTCGCCACCGTGGGCGTGGCCGGGGTGTCGCACCGCAAGGTCGCCGAAGCCGCCGACGTCCCGCTCGGGTCCATGACCTACCACTTCACCGGCATGCACGAGCTGTTGCACGAAGCGTTCACCCGGTTCGCCGGCCAGGCTGCCGCGAGGTTCGCCGAGCAGATGAGCGCGGCGACCGACCCGGCCTCGGCCCGACAGGCCCTGGTCGAGGCGATCCTGCACCATCCCATCCGGGCGCCGCGCACCCTCGTGCTCACCCAGGAGCTCTACACCCTCGCGGCCCGCGACCCCTCGTACCGCGGCATCACCGACACCTGGATGCGGAACAGCCGCGAGGTGCTCGGCGCGTACTTCGACCCGGTCACCGCCCGCCTCGTCGACGCCCTCGTCGAAGGTCTGACCCTGCACCGCGCCCTCGACCTCGAGACACGCCCCGACCCGTACGGCGCCGAGCCCGTCCGCGCCGCCATCGACCGGCTCACCACGGCGACCACCGTTCCCGGTGGAGATCTGCCATGACCGACCTCCGAAGCAGTCAGGGCAACGCCAACGGCCTGGCTCGCGAGATCCGCCGAGCACGGCTCGGCGTGTTCGGCGTGTTCTTCGTGGTGGGGTTCGTGATGGCGGCCTGGCTCGTCAACATCCCCGCCATCCAGGCCCGCGCCGACGTCTCGCACGGCACCCTCGGCATCTTGCTCGTCGTCCTCGGCGGCGGTGGCGTCATCGCGATGCAGGTCTGCGGCTTCCTGATCGGCCGCCTCGGCAGCAAGACCGTCGCAGGCGCCGCCGTCGCCTTCGTCGTCGTCGTCGTCGCGATCAACCTGCCGGCGTTGACCAGCAGCCCGGTCGCGCTGGGGGTCGCCCTGTTCGTCTTCGGTCTGGGCAACGGCGCATCTGATGTCGCGATGAACGACCAGGCCGTCATCGTCGAACAGCGCTACGGCCGGCCCATCATGTCGGCGTTCCACGCGCTGTGGTCCATCGGGGGTGCGGCCGGTGCAGTGTGGGGGGCGGCCGGCCAGGCCCTCGGGGTCAGCGTGCAGGGCTCGGTCCTGGCCGCCGCGGCGATGGCAGCCTTGCTCGCGGCCTACTTCCTGCGCCTGCTGCTCAGCAGCGCGCCCGAGGCCGAGGCGGCGGCGACGTCGGACACGTCGGCCACGACCACCGCGTCAGGGTCGGTACGTCTGCGCATGGTCGCCTACGGCGTGCTCGCCTTCTTGCTGATGCTCTCCGAGGGCGTCGCCAACGACTGGGCCGCCCTGCACGCTGTGGAACGGCTCCACCAGCCCTACGCGCATGCCTCCCTGGCGTACGGCACCTTCGCCGTGGCCATGACCTTGGGTCGGCTGGGCATGGACCGCGTCGCCCATCGCTTCGGTCCGTCAGCCGTCGTCCGCTACGGCTCGCTCGCCGCCGCCGCCGGTATGGGCGTGGTGGTCGTGTCGCCCGCTTACCCCCTGACCCTGCTCGGGTGGGCGGTCTACGGGCTTGGCCTCGCGGGAACCGTGCCGCAGCTGTTCACCGCGGCCGGGAACCTGCCGTCCGCCCGCGGCAGCGTGGTCCTGGCCCGCGTCGTCGGCGCCGGCTACGTCGGCATGCTCGCCGGTCCCGCCCTCATCGGCTTCGTCGCCGGCAAGATCGGCCTCAGCGACGCCTTCATCCTCCCGCTGCTCTTCTGCCTCGTCGGTGTCGCCCTTGCCGCCGCTGTGGGTCGCGAGGAGACCGAACCTCAGGCCGCCACCCCTTCCTTGGATGGCGCCGAGCTGACCTGATCGGACCTCGTCTCGGCCAGGTCGTGCTCGGTCAGTCTTCCGTCGGTGACGGGGGATCCTCGGCGTACCGGTCGAGTCGCTGGGCCAGGGCTCGCACCTCCTCGCGCAGAGCGGCCGGCTGCTCCACGACGAACGGGTGTCCGAGCCCGGCCAGCAGAGCCGGCACCCAGTCAAGACGCTCCGCCCGCAGTCGCACGTCCACCCAGCCGGTCTCGTCCGACGGTGCCACCACGGCCAGGCCGGTCGGCAGTCGTCGTCGGACCTGGTCGGCCGACGCCTGCACCCGCACCCTGATGTCGTGGTGCCAGGGAGTCTCGGCGAGACCTGTGACGAGGTGTGCCCCGACGTCGAAGTCCGCCGGCACCTCGAAGGTGCCCGTTCGCAGGGCGGGCGCTGCGACCCGGTCGAGCCGGAAGCGACGCACCCGGTCGTCCGACGGCCTCGGCGAGCGGCAGCAGAGTCGGACGGGTGCTTGGGCGGCGTTGTCTGCCCCAACCATCGGTGCGGTGAAGCTGGTCGCGTCGAGCAGCGCGTCGACCCGGCGGACGAGGGACTCGGGCAACACCCGACGCACCTTCGCCGCCGCGCTCTCGGTGGGCTCGGGGAGCGTGACCGACGGCACGATCCGACGGGCAGCAAGGAGCCCGAGCAGCACGGCGACGGCCTCGTCGTCGTCGAACATCAGCGGTGGTAGCCGGAACCCGGGCGCGAGCCGGTACCCGCCGTGGCGTCCCCGCACCGAACGCACGGGGATCTCGAGGTCGATGAGGTGGGCGACGTAGCGGCGCACGGTGCGCTCGTCGACACCGAGGCGGCGCGACAGTTCGCCGACGGTGCGGGTCCTGCCCGCCTGCAGGATCTCGAGCAGTGCCAGCACACGCGCGGTCGGCCTAGCCACGAGGACGAGTCTCGCAGCGATACCGGACCGATACCGGACCGAAACTGTCCGGTAGCGCGCCTAACCTCCTATCACAACCGTGAACCACCCTTCCTAGGAGCACGCATGGACAGCACGAACCGGCTGGCATCGATCCGCATCATCACCGCCGATGTCCGCCGCCTCGTCGACTTCTACGCCCTGATCACCGGGGCGAACCGCAATGGGCCACCGAGGAGTTCGCCGAGCTGCGGTGGCCGGCCTTCACGCTGGCGATCGGGAGCACCGCGACGCTGGTCCCCTTCGGCGGTGACGACATCGCACAGGCCGCCGCCAACCGCACCGCGATCGTCGAGTTCCAGGTCGACGACGTCGACGTGGAGTATCGACGGGTGTGCGAGGCCGAGCCGTCGGTGACCGTGGCGCAACCGCCCACGACGATGCCCTGGGGCAACCGCTCGGCCCTGCTCCGTGACGCCGACGGTGGCCTCGTCAACCTGTTCACCCCACCTGCCGAAGGGCGTCACACCCCCCAGTCAGCGTGATCGCCGGCTCCTCGGCCACCGTGGGCCGTCGGCCCGTCCTTCGGGCAGCTCTGGTCGACGCCGAGCCGGAGCGCGGTCTACGCGCGAGCCGGTCGACTCCTTGCTGTGCGGCCTTGGTCCTCGCTGGAAAGATGAGCATTGTGCCTGTGCCGTGACCGCAGCAGTTCCGCGCCGCCGAGCCCACCTCACCAGAGGCAGCCGTACAGGAGTTCGAGGACGGCGACGAGCTGGACACGATGCGTTTCGACGGGTGTCGTGGTCCGCTGCCCTCATTCGTGGGACTCCAGCCCCTCGTGGCGTGCGCGCGGATCTACGGCAAGGGTCTGGGTTCGGAGCATCTCGGTTCAGCGGGCGATCATGCCTGCTGAGAGGTCGATGTCGGCACCACAGAGGCCGGGCATGTTGAGCACCGCGGCGACGGCTCGAGCAACCTCGTCCTCGGTGACCATCCGGCCCAGGGCGGCGCGCGAGACGAACTCACGCTCGGCCTCGGCGACGGTGGTCGCCGTGCGTTCGGCCTCCCGAGCGAAGTTGTGGGCCATCCGTGGCCCGAAGACCGGTCCAGGGGAGACCGTGTTCACCACGACCCCGAGCGGACCGACCTCGTGGGCGAGGGTCGCGGTCAGCCCGAGCACCGCCATCTTGGAGGCGGTGTAGGGAGTTCGGCGAGCGAGCGGCCGTTTCCCGCTGACCGAGGCGACGTTGATCACGTCACCCATCCCGCGCTCGATCATCGCCGGGAGGAAGGCCCGGCACATCAAGAAGACGCCGCGGACGTTGACCGCGAACACGTCCTCCCACTCGGAGAGGGTGACGTCCACCAGCGACGCGACCGGTCCGGCCACCCCGGCGTTGTTGACCAGGATCGAGATCTGCTCGTCCCTCACCGCCTCCGCCAGGTCGGCGACCGAGGTCTCGTCGGCGGTGTCGCACGTCTCGACGCGGGCGGTCGGCCCGATGTCCTCGGCCACCTGGTCGAGCTTGGCTTGGCTGCGCCCGACCAGGACCGTGCGAGCCCCCCTCGCGGCCAGCTCGGTGACGATGGCCCGCCCGAGCCCGTTCCCGGCACCGGTGACGAGCGCGGTCCGGCCGGGGATGGTGTCGGCGGCCGGACCGCCCGCCGGGAAGCTCACAGGCTGGCCGGGGCCCAGGGCAGCTCGGAACCGGCGTACTTCCAGGCGCGGATGTCACCGGAGCGCGCGTGGCCCTCGAACGACTCGACCCGGGCGGCGCGACCGCAGAGCCGACCGAGCTCGGCGCTGGCCGCCTGGTCGGTGACCTCCTGGTAGGTGACGGTCCTGAGGTACTTCCCGACCCAGAGGCCACCGGTGTACTCGGCCGAGTGTCGGGTCGGAAGCGTGTGGTTGGTGCCGATGACCTTGTCGCCGTACGAGACGCAGGTGCCCTCACCCAGGAACAACGCCCCGTAGCAGCGCATCTTCTCCAGCGCCTCGCGCGGCTCCACCGTCAGGATCTGGACGTGTTCGGAGGCGTAGCCGTCGGCCACCCGGAAGGCCTCGTCGAGGTCGTCGACGACAATCACCTCGCCATGGTCGCGCCACGCCGGCCCGGCGAGGTCGGCGGTGGGCATGTCGACCAGCAGCTCCTCGACCAGCTCCATGGTGCGCCGGGCCACGGTCTCGCTCGTGGTGATCAACACCGCCGGGGAGTCCGGGCCGTGCTCGGCCTGGCTGAGCAGGTCCACCGCGACGACGAACGGGTCGGCGAATTCGTCAGCGACGATCAAGGTCTCGGTGGGACCGGCGAAGAGGTCGATGCCCACCTCGCCGAACAGCTGCCGTTTCGCCTCGGCGACGTACGCGTTGCCGGGGCCGGCGAGCATGTTGACCTTGCCGATCGTCTCGGTGCCGAGGGCCAATGCCGCGACGGCCTGGGTGCCGCCGAGCACGAGGATCTCGTCGGCGCCGGCCATGGCCAGAGCGGCGATGGTGGCGGCCGGGATCTCGCCCCGGATCGGCGGGGTGCAGGCCGTCACCCGCTCGACCCCGGCGACCTTCGCCGTCACCACCGTCATGTGTGCCGAGGCGACCAACGGGTAGCGGCCGCCGGGGACGTAGGCGCCGACCGCGGCGACGGGCAGGTTCTTCTGGCCCAGGTGCACCCCGGGTGACATCTCCACCTCGAAGTCCCGCAGGGAGTCACGCTGGTGCTGGGCGAAGGTGCGGACCCGACCCTGCACCGTGGCGATGTCGGCGATCGCCTGCTCCGGCACGGTGGCCACGATCCGCTCGATCTCCGCCCCGGACAACCGGAAGCTGTCGGGCTCCCACCTGTCGAAGGTGGCAGAGTACTCGCGGACGGCGGCGTCGCCACGCTCGCGCACGTCGGCGATCACCTGGGTGACGGTCGCCCGCACGCTGGCGAGGCGAGCGACGTCCTCGTCGTGGGGCACGGGGGACTTCAGCTGGCGGGCCATGATTCTCCTTGAGGTCGCAGTTGGTTTCTCGGGTGGTGCGGGCGCAGGCCGGCAGGCGAGGCTGCGCTACCTGACTCCCCGGACGGGGAGGATCGCGATCGCCCCGAGGACGGAGAAGGCTGCGGCCGCGGCGAACAGCGCCACGAAGTTGCCGCCGCCGCCGATGATCAGGAACACCGGGGCGATGGCGGGCGCGAGCGACTGCGCCAGCGTGGACGCGATGTTGAACACGCCCAGGTCGCGCGCGGCGGTCGCCTTGCTCGGCAGCACGTCCACCACCAGTGCGAGGTCGACCGCCAGGTAGACGCCCTGCGCAGCGCCGGTGACGGCCATGCCCACCAGGAAGGTCTCGTAGCTCGGGGCGAAAGCGATGATCCCGAGCCCGAGCGCGTAGATGATGGTCGACCCGACGACGAAGATCTTCCGTCTGCCCAGCCGGTCGGAGATCGGGCCGCCGATGAAGCCGATGACGATGATCGCCAGGGTCTGGACGAGGGTCGCGACGAAGATGCGCCGCTGGATCTGGTCGGCCGGGATGCGCAGGTGCTCGGACAGGTACGGCCCCTGCATCGTGAGGAGGATCGCGATGCCCATGAATAACAACAACCGGCCGATCCAGGCCCACGCGAAGTCAGGTGCTTTCACCGGGTTGACGTAGAAGCTCTGCAGGAACTCCACGAACGTGAACTGCGGCAGGGAGTCCTTGCGGATCGTCTTGTCCTTGAGCACCGCAGCGAGGACCGCCACGAGGACGAGCGCGACGAGGCCCGGCACGACCAACTTCAAGAAGATGGTCGGCATGCTCGACACCAGGAAGGTGCCACCCGTGGCCGCCACGGCGACGCCGATGCCGAGAGCCGCACCGACGAGCCCGCGCTGGTTCACCGGTACCTGGTCGGCCATCACCGCCACGGTCCCCGCCAGTGCGATGTTGTACGACAGCGACACGAGCCACCAGCCCGCTGCCACCACCCACAGGCTCGAGGCGACCGCGACGATGACGAGGCCAACGAGTGCGCCGACGACACCGATCAGCATCCACGGCCGGCGGCGACCGTAACGGCTCGTGGTGCGGTCACTGATCTTGCCGAACAACGGGTTGCCGATGATGCCGAAGACCCCACCGATGCCCACGATGAGGCCGAGCGCGCTGGTGATGCTGCTGCCCTGCAGACCCATGTCGCTGAGCTTGGCGAACATCGTGATGAGGATCGGAGCCAGCAGACCGGTGAAGATGCCTGCGTAGGCAGCGGCGTAGACGGCGATGAACCCCCGTCCGACCCGCTGCGTCGGTTCTGCTTCGGTCTGCCCGGCGGTCATCGTTGACATGGACACGTTCCTTCTCTCAGCGTGGACAAGGGGCTGGAAGGGTCGGGACGGCCCTCGCAGGTCTGCTTGGCGGTGCTCGTGGGCTGCCCGCTCTCTGCGGGCCGGCTTCCTCATCTCTACGTCAGCGGAGGATGCGCTGGTCGTGTGCGTCGGCGTAGGTGAGACCCTCGACGACCATCGCGCCGAGCGGGCTCACCTGGTCGAGGCCGGCGAGCTTCTGCACGATGTGGTACTGGGTCGGCATGTCCTGCCAGCCCGGCGCATGGAACTGGACCGACCCTTCCCCGCCGCGTACGACCGGGGCGGGTTGTGGATCACGGAGGTTGGATGCGCCGGGAAGCGGGGTCAGCGTCAGGTAGTCCGCGTCCGGCACGTCCCACGCGCCGGTTCTTGGGATGTACTTGTGCCCGATCAGCCCGGCACCCGCCATTGCGGTCATCCCCTCGAGGAAGTCCGCGTCCGGGACGTCGTGGCACGACAGCTCGAGCTCGGCGAAGGTGAACCCGTCCCAGCTCGCGGAGATCGACGTCGAACCTCCGACCTCCCGCGGGTCGGGCAGCTGCGCATAGAGCTTCGCGTGCCCCAGCTGCTCCCGCCCGGTGATGATCGAGTCACCGAGGTTCTCCCACAGCACCGCCTGGAACAGGCCGTCGACGGTGGTGCCGTCCTGTGACGTGAACCGCACGGGGAACAGGACGGCCAGGATGTTGTAGCCGCGGCCGGCGAGCCAGGGGATGTCCCGCAAGCAGCTGTAATGGACCTGGACCACGGGGTCTCCCCGGAGCTCCAACCCGGTCGGGATCAGCTGACGCACCTGTTCCTCGCGTCCGAGGAACGCCACCAGGTAGCGGGTGATCCTGGTGGGGCCGTGCACGAAGCCGGCCTCTCCCGGTGCTTGGCGTGGGCCACCGGCCGCGCCGAACACCGTCGGCATGATGCGCAGCTCGTAGTTCCCGGGCAGATCCATGCTGTTCCTCCTGGCCGTCGGCGCGACGTCGCGCGCGCGGTGGGCGTGGTCGTCGGAGCTATCGGAATGAGTGGGTCGGTGCCCCGAGGTGGGACGGCCCGACCAGACGCGCGTACTTCTCGCCCAGGCCACCGACCCAGTCGGCGGGCTGGGTCCACCGGGAACGTCGGAGCGAGAGCTCCTCGTCGCTGACGTGGACGTCGATGGTGCCGTTGACGGCGTCGATACGCACCGTGTCGCCATCGCGGACGAGCGCGAGGGGACCGCCGGAGTGCGCCTCGGGGGAGACGTGGCTGACACAGAGGCCCCCCGTGCCCGCGGGCCAGCGACCGTCCGTGACGAGCGCGACCTGATCGCCGAGACCTCGCCGGCGGATCGGCACCGTGCAGTCGAGCATCTCCCGCATCCCTGGCGTCCCGCGCGGTCCCTCACCGCGCACGATGATGACGTCTCCGGCCTCGAACTCTCCGGCGGTCATTCCTTTCCGGGCGGCGGCGTCGCCGTCGAACACCTTCGCGGGACCCTCGAACACCAGGGCTGGCAGCCCGACGGTCTTGACGATGCAGCCGTCCGGAGCCAGGTTCCCCTGTAGGACGACGATCCCGCTGTCCGGCTGGAAGGGGTCGTCGCACGTCCGCACGATGACTCCGTCTGGTTCCGGTGCGTCCGCGAGGGCCTGCGCCAGGCTGCGTCCGTCGTTGGTGGGGGTGTCCGGGTGCAGGAGGCCGCCCTGGAGCAGCGACCGGAACACGGTGGGCATCCCTCCGACGCGGTTCAGGTCGAGCAGGACGTTCGACCCGTTGGGGATGAGGCTGGTGATGCGCGGGGTGCGGCGCAGGATGTCCGCCATGTCCTTCAGCTCGAAGGCAACACCCGCCTCGTTGGCGATGGCCGGCAGATGGAGCAGCATGTTCGAGGAGCCGCGGGTGGCGGCGACTGCGGTGACCGCGTTCTCCAGGCTCTCGCGCGTGACCCAGTCCCGTGGCCGCGGGCCGCCCTTCAGCAGGAGGTCGACGGCGTGCGCGCCCGCTCTGCGTGCGTGGACGAGGCGTTCGGTGTAGACCGCGGGCAGCGTGACGGTGCCCAGGGCGGTGAAGCCCATGATCTCTGCGCACGTGGCGCCCGTGCTCGCCGTGTTCATGCCGGGGCAGGTACCGCCGGTCACGATGAGGTCCCGGCTCAACCGGTCGAGCTCTGCCTCGTCGATCTCGCCGGCGGCCGCCCGCTCCATGTCGATGCCCAGCTCGTAGAGGTTGATCGGCTTGCCGTCGCGTGTCCCGGCGAGCGCAGCGCCGCCGTGCACGTACACGCTCGGGACGTTGACGCGAGTCAGGGCCATCATCAGGCCGGGGACGGTCTTGTCACAGGACCCGAGGGCCACGGCTGCGTCCAGCCGCTGTCCACGCAGCACGAGCTCCGCGCCGTCGGCGACCACTTCACGGGAGATCAGGCTGTACTGGGGGCCACGTTCGTGAACGATCGTCCACATGTCCGAGATCGAGGGCAGGCCGAACTCGCGGGGCGTCGCACCGGCGACCTCGATCCCGACCCGGGCGGCAACGGCTTGGGGTCCCAGCGCCATGGCGCACGGGATGGCGTCGCTCTGCGTGTGCACCAGCCCGACGAAGGGCCGATTGAGTGCGTCGTCGTCCAGCCCGGTGGCGCGCATCTGCATCCGCTGATAGGCGCGCATCGGACCACGGAGGGTGTCCTGAGAGGGCCACTCTGATTCTGTCATTCGCTGGCTCCGCATCGTTGTGGGTGTCGACCTCTCGCACGCTGCTGCGTACGAGGCGTTCGGTGTTCGCCGTCGCTACGCGAGGGCCCGGTTCACGTGGGCCGGTTCACGTGGGCCCGGTTCACGAACCCCACGGCCTCGTCGAACTGGCCGGGTGCGTCGAGCGAATGTCCACCGGGATAGGTCCGCAGGCACTTGTCGGAACTTCCGAGCGCGTCGAACAACCGTCGTTGGCCGGGGATGGGAAAGAGCTCGTCCTCGGACTTGATCTGGAAGAGCACCGGTGCGCGCACCTGGCGGCACGCATCGAGCAGGCGATCCTCCTGACCCCAGTCCGTGCCCCACATGCCGAGGACGGCAACCTTGATGCGTTCGTCGGCCGCGAGCACCGGGATCCCGTACGCCGTGCCCATCGACACGCCGAACCAGGCCACGCGGTCCGGGTCTGCCCACCCGTTCTCGAGGACGACATCGAGGGCCAGCCGCCAGTCGCGCACGTACCCGTCGATCCCTGCGTCGTCCTGCCAGAACTGCTTGAAGATCGCCAGCATCTCCATGATCTCGGGGTGCTCCGAGCGTCTCCGGCCGTGGATCGGTCCGTCGATGAGCAGCACGGCGCTGCGCGTGGCATCGCTGACCGAGCGGACGAGCTGCTCGGTCAGCGGGTGCCGCGCGGACAAGGGGCCGCCGTGCTGGAGCAAGGTCAGTGCAGGAGGCGAGTCACCCTGGCGATCACCGGTCCAGAAGGTACCCGGGACGACGTGCTGGTCTCGCCGGACCGTGAAGTCGAACGAGGCGCCATGGACGTCCCCCTCGATGTCGAGCTCATTCATGTGCGGGTCTCCTGATCGCGGTCGTCGTGGCGGTTGGTGGTCGTCTAGCCGGCGGTCATGCCGCCGTCGATGACGAACTCAGCGCCGGTGATGTGGCGCGCGCTGTCGGAGGCCAGGAACGCGATGAGGTCAGCGATCTCGGACGGCGCTGCCGCAACGCCGAGGGGCACCATCGTCTTGGCCACGGTGTGCGGGTCGAGGCTCTCCGCTCCAACACCGACGTCACCCAGGAGACGCATCTCGTCAGGGCTGTGCTTGCGCCACGCGGGCGTGTCGACCACGCCGGGGTGGACGGAGTTCACGCGGACGTTCTGACCGAGCTCGGCGCACTCGAGCGCCACCGCTTTGGTCATCATGCGGATCGCCGCCTTCGAGCCGCAGTACGCCGTGGACCGGGACCCACCGCGAAGTCCCGCGATCGACGAGATGTTGACGACCGCACCCCCGCCGGCTGCCGCGATCCTCGGGATGGCGTGCTTCATCCCGAGGAAGGTGCCGTCCACGTTGATGGCCATCACGGTCTTGAACTCGTCGAGCGGCATCGTGAACGTGTCCGCGATGACGGACTTGCCGGCACAGTTCACCAGGGTCGTCAGTGCTGCGTCGCTCTGCTCCGTCTGGGCCAAGCCGTCCACCCAGTCCGCCTCGACTCGGACGTCGAGACGGACGGCGGTCGCTCGACCCCCCTCCTCGGTGACGAGATCGACGGTCTCGGCCGCTCGGGCCTCGTCGAAGTCGGCGACCCAGACGTGGGCACCCCGGCCCGCGAGGCCGATGCTCGTCGCTCGGCCGATCCCGCTTCCTCCACCGGTGACGAATGCTGCTCTGCCGTCCAGCTCTGACACGACGACTCCCCCTTCTGTCGACGACAACGAAAATTCTGGATAACTTCTCTAACTCAGAGGCTAGGGACCGTAGCCAGGCTCTGTCAAGGGGTGATTTCTACTGGGATTGGAGACGCAGCTGACCCACTCGCCTGCGGACCACGGTGGATCGAGGTTGGCGGTTCCGAAGCAATTCCCACCCGACGTTGGGCGCGACTTGGACGGGGTCCGTGAGAGGAGGACCGTTCGGCTGGGCCGCGGCCTGGAACAGGTTGAAGGCGGTGGACCAACGGCGAGACGGCCTTGATGATCATCGAGAGGAGACGGCGCCTTGACTCGCCACGACCTGTTGTGTGTGGCGTCGGCGAAAATGGTTACTAGCAATCTGGCTACACCGGATCGCGATCGAAAGGAGGAGCTCATGAGCAACGCCGACAACGGGGCGCCCTTGGCCGAGACGCTCGCGCGACCGGGTGGATCGGTCGCAGACGAGATGTACGGAGCAGGTCGGCTCGTCGGCCTCGTCCTCGCCGCTCCCGCCTGCCACACCTCGGCGAACGAGGTGCGCCGAGATGCCTAGAGCCGGCCTGACCACTCTCCGGGTGGTCCGAGAAGCTGAGGATGTCGCCGACGAAGTGGGACTGGCGAACCTGACGCTCACGGCGATCGCCCCACGCCTGGGTGTGCGGATGCCGAGCCTGTACAAGCACGTCGCCGGCATGGATGCCCTCCAGCGGCTCGTCGCCATCCGCGCCACCCAGGAGATGGGCACCCTGTTCGCTCGTAAGGCCGCCGGCAAGACGGGAGCCGATGCTCTGACGGCGATCGCGAACACCTGGAGGGCCTGGGCGAAGAAGCATCCAGGACGGTACGCGGCGACCGTCCGCGCACCCGATCAGGGCGATGCCGAGCACGCCTCGGCGAGCGATGACGTCCTGCACATCATCCTGGCTTCGCTGGCCAGCTACGGATTGTCCGACGACGACGCCGTAGACGCCGTCCGAGCCCTGCGGGCGACCATGCACGGCTTCATCAGCCTGGAGCAAGCGGGCGGGTTCGGCCTGCCCGTGGACATCGACCGTAGCTTCGACCGCCTGATCGCAGCCCTCGCAGACTCGCTCAGCGGGTGGACCGCCCACCAGGCAGGCACGGCGTCCCGCTGACCATGTCCAAGCACTGGATCCTCCCGAGCAGATGACGGTCCCTCTCGGATCAACCGTGACGGCGCACCCGGACCGCGGTTGACCCTGGTGGGTCCGGGGCTCGACCGAGCGCGACCGGCAGGGTGTTGTTCGGCAGCACGAAGAGGAACGGCCGGTCGACGATCAGCTCGTGATCGGATCCGACGGAGCCGCTGACGGCCTCGCGATCACGGTCGCGGCGGCCCCTCGACCCGTTCTCGTCGAGCGCGAGGCCCGCGTGCACGCCGCCTACAGCTTCAACTGGTCGGTCCTGGTGAGGCCGGGGAACTCTTCGTCACTGGCGAGGGCGGCCCTCAGGCCGAGGTCGGTGAGCGCCAGCTCTTCACCCGGCGGGATCCGGGCGCCTGGCCAGCCGGGATCGACAAGGTGACGCGGAGATGCTGCGCTCCCGATCGTTGGCGACCGGCACCTCAGCTGCACCGGCGGCGCCGGAGCCAGCAGGAACGGGTGCTGCCAGGCACAGCCCTGCTGTCCCCAGCGGCGTTGGCGAGGTCGAGATCGACCTTGCCGTTTCGGTCGTCCGTCCCACGTTCCCGGAGCGCTTCGTGCGAGGCAAGCGCCAGCACCACCGCTGCTCAGCAGTCGGCTCCGGAGCATCCGAGCCGCCCGGACCAGCACCGCAACGTGACCCTCCACGAGCAGGCCGTCCACCGCGTGAAGAACGGTGACCGACGAGGAGTGCCGCCAGCACGCACGCCCGGAGCCGTCTCCTGCCGATCTCGTCGACGGGGCCGGTACGGCACGCTCTTGTCCGCTCAGCCGGCGATCTCGCCGGTGCGCTCCTCGCGCAGCGCACGAAGGTGGACCGAGGCCCAGGTGCGGTAGGGCCGCCAGCCGTCGGCGACGTCGCTGAGGGTGGTGCCGGGACCGTACCGTTCGGTCACCTCGGCCTCGAGACGGCGCTCCTCGCGCGGGGCGACATCTGGGGCATTCGCCCCACGGAGAACGACGAGCTCGGCGGCGAACGGCCCGAGACCTCTGACCTGCTGCACCTGGGCCATCGCTTCCTCGGCCGACAGCGCGCGCAGGGCAGCGCCGTCCAGCCGGCCCTCGAGCGCGGCGTCCGCGACCGCCTGCAGATACTCCGCCTTGCGGCCGGGCAGGTCCAGGTCGGCCGAGCGCAGCCGCTCGGGCGCCGGGAACGCATCGGCCTCGCCGTAGGCCAGGACCAGATCGTCCCGGAGCTTAGCGGCCTGCACGATCCGGATCCGTTGGGACAGCACGGACCAGGCCGCGGCCTCGTAGGGGGAGTAGAAGCCGCACGGGCGCAGCCCAGGAAGGCGGGCCTGCGCGTCGGCGATGACCGGGTCGCGCTCTGCCACCCCTGGCCAGCCGCGGCCGTCGACGTCCAGCGCGAGGAAGCGGCCGACCTGCGTGACCACGGCGTCGAGGTCGCCGTCGCCGCGGACGGTGACGTGCGCTTCGGACCCGTGCTGCTCGACGTCGGCCTCGGCGCGGGTCCAGTCGTGCTCGACGCGGAACACGGCGTGCAGCACCCCGTCCTGGTCCTGCCGAGCCAGCGCGTTGGGGGAGAAGCCCTCCCAGAACCGCCGGCTGGTGGCGAGGGACCACGGTCCTCGTACGGCGACCTTGGTGCTGTGCGTGCGCATGCTGCTCGGTCTCGATGGGCTCTGTGTCGGGACGGACGTCAGTCGTGGGCGGAGGAACCGGGCGCGGTCCAGCCGCCGTCGTGATGCAGCGAGGGGGTCTCCAGGTCGTCGAAGATCCGCTGCAGCCCGCGGGTGAGCCACTGCTCGAGGCTCTCCTCGTCGGCGTGGGCGAGCGGGCCTTCGTGCAGGACGTAGCGCGACATGATGACGCCGAGGATCAAGGCCCCGGCGGCGGCGGTCCGGTCGGCAGCACGCTGCCGGTCGCCGTCGCCACGTGCCGAGAGCGCCTCGACGAGGGGTCGGGCGGCCTGCTCGGCGAAGTAGCCGCCCAGCCCGGCCCCGCTGGAGGTGCCCGCAGACCGGGCGAGCAGCTGCAGCCGGCCTGCTGTCGGTCCGGACTCGTAGCGGGCGAGCACGGTCCGCGCGATCCTGGCGCCCAGCGACTCGAACGGGCCGTCGACCGCAGCCACCACACCGAGGTCGATGTTGCTCGCGGCCTGGAAGAGCCCAGCCTTGCCGCCGAAGTACCGGGTGATGAGGTTCGGTGCGACGCCGGCCTGGACGGCGATCTGGCGCACGGTCGCGTTGTCGAAGCCCTGCTCGCTGAAGACCTTGCGCGCTGCCGTCACGATCTGCTCGCGGGTCCGAGCCGCGTTCCTGCTCCGCGGTGCCGGACCGTCGTCGCTCATATCACCGACCGTACGCAGAGGAGGCGGCACAAGTGTCGGCGTGTGCCGGTTCACGACTGATCGGTGGGTGCGGGCGCGGTGGTGGAGGTGCCGCCGTCGACGTCGAGGACCTGGGCGGTGATGTAGGCCGCAGCCGGCGAGGCGAGGAACAAGACCGCTTCGGCGACGTCGTCGTTCTCGCCCATGCGGCGCAGCGGCACGGTGGCCTCGTAGCGCTGCCGGAGCTCGTCGTTCTCGGTCAGGAAGCGGGTGGCGTCGGAGCGCAGGAGCCCTGCGCGGACGGCGTTGACCCGGACGCCTCGAGGTCCCCACTCGGCGGCCAGGGTCCGGGTGAAGGCGTCGAGGGCTCCCTTGCTCGCGGCGTAGAGGCTGCCGCCGGCGTTGCCGATGTGGCTCAGTCCGGAGGAGATGTTGACGATGCTGCCGCCGCCGTGGTCGGCCATCTGCGCGGCGGCGGCGGCGGCGAGCAGCAGCGGTCCACGGGTGTTGACCGCGACGATCGCGTCGATGTCGGCGGCGTCGAGCCGGTCGCTGGGGCCGTGGTGGAAGACGCCGGCGTTGTTGACCAGGATGTCGATCCCGCCCAGCTCGTCGATGACTTCGGTCAGCATCTGCTGGGGTCCGGCCGGGTCGGTGAGGTCGGCGGCGACGGTCACGGTGCCTTCGGGCAGCTGCGCCGCCTGCCGGCGTAGCGAGTCGGTGTCTCGGCCGGTGATGGCCACGCGCGCGCCGGCTCGGGCCAGGTGGGTGCTGATGGCGGTTCCGAGTCCCCGACCGCCGCCGGTGACCAGGGCCCGCTGCCCGTGCAACGGTTGCTGCGGGACGCCTGCTGCATGGGCTTCGGCGGTGAGTGAGGTGCTGCTGCGGTCAGACATGAAGATCCTTATCTTGGGGGAGCGTACGAACTGGTGGCTGCGGTCTCACCCGTGGCCGATGTAGGCGACGTTGCAGACGATCGGGTCGAAGGTGCCGAGCTCGGCCGCGCGTCCCATGTGCACGCGGGCTTGTGGGTTGGCCAGCATGGCGGCGTAGTCGTCCCGGCTGCGCCACTGCACGTAGTTGACGACCCGTCGGCCGTCGTCGGAGCGGTGCAGATTGGCCGAGACGAAACCGGGCTGGGCGGTCATCACGGTCGTGGCATCGGCGAGGACGTCGATCAGCTCCTGCTGGTGCTCGGGCGCCACCGTGAAAACGTTGATCAACGTCATCACGTCGGCGTCGGTGGTGATGGTGGTGGTGGTGGCCATGAGGTGTCGCTTCCTGTGCTCGGGAGGGTGGTGGGGTGTCGGGGTAGACGCGGGTCAAGCGGCCGTAGCGGTCGTGCCGGTGAGGTTGTGCAGGTAGCGCTGCAGAACGACCGCGTCAGCGGTTGCACCGCGAAAGGCGATGTGGCCGTCGGGTCGGACAAGGACCAGCGCCGGGGTGTCTTGAAGGCCGTACGCGGCGTGCGCGTGTAGGTCGAGGTCGTAGAGCCGGGGCACCTGCGCGGTCGAGGCCGTGGGAGTGGCCGGGTCGGCAACCACGAGCCGGGGACGGATCCACTCCGGACAACCGTCCGCGAGCACGGCGACGAGCGAGGGGTGGGTGTCTGCCTGTCCGCCGTCGAAAGCGAGCAGGGTCCAGCCCCACGAAAACCCGTCAGGATTGTAGATCTGGTCGAACAGGTGCACGCGGCGCCCGTCCTCGTCCACCACCGGGGCGTCCGGGGCACGATGACCCGCCGGCGCGAGCCGCCGGCCCGTACGGAGGTGGCTGAGCTGGTCGGAGCTGAGCGGGCTGTCGGGGTAGGCGACGCCGAGCTGGTCTAAGTCGCTGCCGCCGAAAATCCTCGAGGCGAGGTCAGGCACGGCGGCGACGGCGCCCTTCAGCAGCAGGTCCTCGGCCCGGTTGCGATACATCAACTGGCGGAACCCGCGAGCCTGCTGGTCGTCGAGCTCGGCGTGCGCCCGCTGCCGCTCGGTCGAGTAGCTGGACAGGATCTGCTCACCAGCCGCACCGGCGAGCGTCATGGCCAGGCGCCAGGCCAGTCCGACGGCGTCGTGGATGCCGGCGTTCATCCCCTGCCCGCCGATCGGCAAAGTGTTGTGCCCGGCATCGCCGACGAGGAACATCCGCCCCTGCCCGTAGGAGGCCGCGGTGCCGTGACGAAAGGTGCCGTGGCTGAACCAGATCGGGTCGGCCAGCGTCGCGGTGACGTCGCCGGTGACCTCACGCAGCCGCTGCTGCATCTCCTCCAAGGTGGGGTCCCGATCGGGCACGATGTCGTCGTCCTCGAGCAGGAAGAGACGGTGGTAGCCGCCCCACACCGGCATCACGCCGGCGAAGCCGTCTTGGTAGGTGAAGAACCACATCTGGTCGGGGTCGGTGGGCCGGCGCCAGGCCAGACGGGCGTCGACCATCCGGGTGGCGCGACCCTGGAACGTCGCGGTCTGCACGGTCAGGCCGAGCTCGTCGCGCAGGAGGCCGGTGATGCCGTCGGCGCCGACCACGTAGCGGGCGCGGACCTGTTCGCCCTGGCCGTCCTGGTCGGCCGCGTCGCGGTCGTCGCCCACCACGAGCGTCACGCCGTCGTCGTCCTGGCTGACCGACAGCACCGTTCGGCCGCGTTCGACCTGGTGGCCCTGCTGCTCGAGCAGCTCCGCCAACGTCGTCTGGATCACGTCCTGCCCGCTGTAGCGCACGTCAGCGTAGGGGCTCACCGCGCCGCTGTCCTGCTGCTGCAACGTAGCGCCGTTGATGACCACGTTGGCGTCGGTGACCGCGTAGGACTACTCCGCGAGCGCGTCGCGGACCCCGATCGCGGCGAGTAGCTCCTGCGGGCGGGCCCACAGGTTGTTCGCCTTCGAATACTTCGGTGCCTCGGTCCGTCGCTCGAACAACCGGAACCGCACCCCGTGGTGCGCTAGCGCACAGGCCAGGGTCAGTCCGATCGGACCGGCCCCCACGATGGCTACGTCAGTGTCGTAGCCGCTGGTGCTCGGGTCTGTCTCGTGCTGCTGGGTGACCAATTTGCGCTCCTGGGTTGTCGTCTGCGGTTTGGCAGATGCTCCGACCGGCTCTGAGCACAAGTGTACGCACGAACACAAATGTGTACAAGGGAGCACTTAGCAAATATTGTGCAGTGGACGGGACGGGTCGCGCCACGCTTTCTTCGGCGGGCGGCCTGGCTCGCCGCAAGAAGCGCCGACGTCAAGATCGCGTCCGCCCGGCGGCGCTCCGTAATTCTTCGACCCAGCTTCGCAATCCGTCTCGCGCCCGCACTGGCGATCCCCGCGACGGCGGCTGGCGTCGACCTCAGCCCGGAACGCCGCGCGCAGGGTCTCGCGGTGGATGACGAGCTGGACGCCGCTGAACGGGCGGGTCGCGCTGCGGACCTTGCTCGGGAAGCAGCGGGTCTCGGCCTCAGCCCGTCGGCCGCGCCACGGGCCCACCCTGATACGACCTGTTCCGCCGGGCGCTACTGGGCGGTCCAGCCTCCGTCGACCAGGACGAGCGCACCCGTCATGAAACTGGAGGCGGGAGAGGCCAGGAACGCGATCACCTCGGCGATCTCCTCGGGCTGGCCGATGCGCCCGATCGGGTGCTGGTCGGCAAAGCTGGCGAGCATCTCCCGACCGTTGTCGACGACGCCTTCCATGATGTCGGTGTTCACGACCCCGGGGAGCACGGCGTTGGCGCGGATCCCCTGCTGGCCGTACTCCACGGCGATCACCCGGGTGAGCTGGGCGATCGCTCCCTTGGAGGCGGCGTAGGCGGCTTGGGTGGCGAAGGCCACGACGGAGGACACCGACGCCACTGAGACGATCGCGCCGCCGCCGTTGGCGGCCATGACCCGAACGGCCTCGCGGGCCTGGACGAAGTTGCCACGCGCGTTGGTTGCCAGCACCGCGTCCCACTCCTGCACCGAGGTGTCCACCAGCGCGGCGTTGAGGGTGCGCCCGGCGTTGTTGACCAGGATGTCCAGGCGTCCGAAGCGGTCGACGGCAGTGCCCATCGTCTGGCGGGCGACGTGCTCGTCGGCAACGTCGCCGACCAGGGTCATCAGGCCGTCGGTGGCTAGGTCCTGGACGGTGGGCAAGCGGTCGGTGGCGACGACCTGGGCGCCGCGCTGGCGCAGCAGGGTGGCGGCGGATAGTCCGATTCCCCGGGCTGCGCCGGTCACGACGGCGACCTTTCCGGTGAGGTCCCAGGTGGAGGGCAAGGTGGTCACGGATGTACTCCTCCGTGTAGCAGACGGTTGGAAGTGGAGGCGCGGATGCGAGGTGGTGTTCCGCGCAGGACCGCGAGGGCTCGCTTGCGGCCGGGATGGCGAGCGCACACCGGCCTCCAGCACCGGCTTGATCAGGGCAACGTCCGGCAGCGGGCTGACGACCAGCACTTCCGGCGGGCCGTGCTCGGTCGACGAGCTGCTCCAGTGCCCGCCTCAGGGCGGTTGCCGGGCCCCGGCACTGACGGACCCGACCAGCGCAAGCACAGTGCGCCGGTCGTCGCGTACAGCGGTCATCGCTGCGCGGTGGGCTGCACGATGATCTCGTTCACGTCGACGCCGGCCGGTTGCGCCAGGGCGTAGGAGATTGCGGAGGCGACGGCATCGGCCGACAGCGCGGTGCGACGGTAGGTGCGCATCAGATCCTGCGCAAAGGGGTCGGTGATCGAATCGGCGAGCTCGCTCTCCACCACACCCGGCGAGACGGTAGTGACCCGGATAGCGGGGTCGAGTTCGAGGCGCAGCCCCTCGGTGATCGCCCAGGCGGCGTACTTGGTGGCGCAGTACACGGCCGCCGTCGGGGTGACCTGGTGCGCCCCGACCGAGGCGACGGTGACGAAGTGGCCGGCGCCCTGGCGCTGGAAGTGCGGCAGGGCCGCGGCGATGCCGTGGAGCAGCCCGTGGACGTTCACGTCGACCATCCGGCGCCACTGGTCCACCAGCAGCGCGTCCAGCCGCGACAGCGGCATGACGCCGGCGTTGTTGACGATCACGTCGATCCGGCCGTGCTCGGCGACGACCGCGTCGACCAACGTGGTGACCGCTTCGCCGTCGGTGACGTCCAGTGGCCGGTGCTGCGCCGTGCCGCCGCTCTCGACGATCCGCTCGGTCAGCTCGCGGAGCCGATCCTCGCGCCGGGCCGCCAGGACCAGGTGGTGTCCCTCGGCGGCCAGGCGCACCGCCGTTGCCTTGCCGATGCCGCTGCTCGCGCCGGTCACCACGACGACCTTGTTGCCCTCGGTGCCGCCGGCCCGGCCGCTCGGGGTGTCCTGGCCGCTCGGGGTGTCCTGGCCGCTCGGGGCGCTGCTGTCGCCGGGTGCGGGCGGGGCTTGACTGGTCATGAGCTCATCCTCGCGGCGGCCCGGTTGCTGGACCAGGCCGCAGCGCCCCCGGGAGCGACGCACCCACCTTCAGCTGTCATCGTGGGGCCGCGGCTGGTCTAACGTGATCGCGTGCCGTCGGAGTTGGGGGAGTTCCTGCGTGCTCGGCGAGGGCAGGTGGGCCCAGCTGAGCTCGGCCTGGTGGTGCACGGCACCCGCCGAGTTTCGGGTCTGCGCCGTGAGGAGGTGGCAGGACTGGCCGAGGTCAGTGTTGACTACTACGTGCGCCTGGAGCAGGGTCGCGAGCTCCACCCCTCGCCGCAGGTCCTCGACGCCCTCGGCCGGGCGCTGAACCTGTCCGACGACGCCCGGCTGCACCTGTACCGCCTCGCCGGGCTCAGCCCGCGCCAGCAGTGGGCACCGGCGGTCGAACGCGTCGATCCGGCGCTGCTGCAGCTGATGGACCGCTGGCCCGACACCCCCGCGCTCGTGCTCGGCCGGGCCTACGACGTGCTGGCCGCCAACCGGCTGGGCGAGGCCCTGTTCAGCGGTTTCCCGTACTCCCGCAATCTGATCGTCAAGGTTTTCCTCGACCCGGCGTCCGCGACCTTCTACGCCGACTGGGCGGCCGCCGCGGCCAACACCGTCGCCGGCTTCCGGCTGGCTCGGGGCGCCTGGGGCGACAACCCTCGGGTGCGGGAGATACTCGACCAGCTGCTGCGCGACAGCGTGCAGTTCAGCGCCCTGTGGGCCCGCCACGACGCGCGCGGCAAGACCATGGAGGTCAAGCGCTTCGTCCACCCCGAGGTCGGAGCGCTGACCTTGCGGATGCAATCCTTCGACGTCAGGTCCTCCCCGGGCCAGCAGCTGGTGGTCTACCACGCCGAGCCCGCGTCCACCTCCGCCCAAGGACTGGATCTGCTCGGCTCCCTGACCGCCACGGCGGCGACCAGCGCCCGGGACGGCTGAGCGCTGGTCGGACCGACGCCCGCGGGTGCGGGCGCTGCGGCCCGTTGATCAGAGGTCCTTCCGCGGTCTTTCACGAGGCCGGCGGTAGCCATGAGCGTGATGTGATCGCCCATGAAGCGCGGGTTGTGATCAACCGTTGTCGCCACCCGTGACGAGACGCTTCCGACCGTGGATCGTTCACCGGCTGGTGGTCGGCGACGAACCGGTGAGATGCAGCGTCGCCAATACCGACCGTAGGCTCGCTCATCAGCCGGGGTCCTCGTGGAACGGAAGCTTGGTCACCGCTGATCTTGAGGACCCCAACTCGCACCTCACCACAACCGCTTCACCGGCAGGTAAGCCTTCCCCATCGCACGTACAAAGAACCGATCTGGGCCTTGCATCAACGCCTCGAATCTCTGAGAATCCGCTTCGGCTGCACAAGGACCCTGCGAGAGCATCCTGCCCAGGATCAATCCGTAGAGTCTTACTGAGCAAATTGCGTGTTTGCGCGGCGCACGTGGCGTCGTGGAAAGACTGGCGAATAGACGCCTGCTAGTGTGCGGGTCTGATCGGAGACCGCTCGCACGCCGTTCCTGAGAAGGTTCCGCTTGGCGCGCCCAGTAATCGATGGTTATCTCAAGAAGCGGAGTGCAAACATGACTTCTTCATCGGAAGCGGACAACCACGAGTGGACATGGCCTGACGCTCTCGAAGGGCTCGTCGCTGCGCCCCGCTCGCATCGAGTGATCCTTGAATCGCCGAGGCTTCGAGTGCTTGAGGTCACCGTCAGAGCGGGGGAGCGAGAACCTGAGCACACGCACCGTCACCCCAGCGTGCTCATCGTGGACCGGCCAGCTCACATACGTTATTACCGAAGTGGTGGTCAAGTCAGCGACATACCAGCGACAACACCCGGGTCATCGATCAAAGCCGAGTTGATGGCGCCCGAGGGGCCGCACGCAGTAGAGAACGTTGACAGCTACGATTACCACGCCATCCGGGTCGAGTTTTTGGACTGTCGACACGAGGAATAGACCTGAGGGCCGGAGAATAAGTAACGTACTTCCGGGTTGTGATAATGAGGCGTACTCCGCCGTTGCTACCCGTTTGCTGTAGCGCGAAACGGTGCTGACGAAGTCGATGCAGCTCGCCGCGAGGTTGTGGACCGAGATCGCGGCCTACGTCGAGGCGCACCGGAGACGGGGTTGACTCCGACGGGCGCCGGCTGTTGGTCCGCGACGACTTCCCCGAGCCGCGTGAGGTGACCGTCGCGGCTGGCGCGGTCCGGGTCGGCCAGCCGCGGGTCGAGGACAAGTGAGAATGACGAGATGAGGGTCGAGCGGCGCCGGTTCGCCTCGGCGAGCTAGCCGGCGTGGTGTTCTCGTCACCGACTTGGGCGTCAAGTGGCCGACGGCCGCGGCGAAGAGGACGAATGACCTCGACCGGACCTGACTATTGTTTGTTGCCGCCACTGATATTCGCCGGTGTCACCTCAGCCGCGCCTCCCTTGTTCGGCGGCCCGTCTCGTGGTGAGAGAGTCAGCGCACCCGGATGACGTGTTTGCCGCGAGTGCCGCGCGCCTCGAGTGCCCGATGAGCGGCGGCGACGTCAGCCAGCGGGTGCACGGTGTCGATCACCGGTCGGACGGCGCCACTCTCCACGTACGCGGTCAGGTCGGCGAACAGCTGCCGCCGTGGCGCCCCGAAGAAGATCCGTACCCGCCGGCTCCGGTAGACCGTGGAGGCGGCCACGAAGGCGACCGAGCGGAACGGGTGAGAAGGGTCGGGGGTGATGGTCACCATCCGGCCGCCGGATCCAAGGAGCCGGCGATAGGCGGCAAGCTCGCTCCCGGCGGTGTCGAGGATGACGTCGAAGAGGCCGAGGTCGGCCGGTCGTACCGTCGCGCGGTCCACAGCCTCGTCCGCGCCGAGCTCAGTGACCAGGTCGAGGTTGGACGCGCTCGCGAGGCCGGTCACCCGGGCGCCGAGGGCACGGCCGAGCTGGACGGCGATGCTGCCGACGCCGCCGCTGGCACCGCGGACGAGAAGCCGTTCGCCTGCACGGACGCGCGCGACGTCCCGGAGTGCGGTGATGGCCGTGGTGCCGACCGCCGGCAGTGCAGCGGCCGAGACCAGGTCGAGGTTCGTCGGGCTCCGGGACACGTGGTCGAGGGGGACCGAGACGTACTCCGCGGCGCTGCCTCCGCGTCCGGCCGCGTACTGCTTCCGGGGCAGCAACCCCCAGACCCGGTCCCCGACGACGAACCCGTCGGCGTCTGTCTCGACCGCCTCGATCTTACCGGCGAAGTCGAGGCCCGTACCGCGCGGGAACGGGCTGCCAAGCATCAGCAGGCGCAGCCCGCCGGCGCGTCCCATCAGCTCGCCGCCGTTCACGCTCGCGCCGTGAACCCGGACCAGGACCTCCCCTGGCTCCGGGACGGGGACCGGCACCTGGCCCAGCTGGAGCACCTCGGGCGGTCCGTACCGGTGGAACTGGGCGCGTGTCATCAGCCTCATGCTGAAAGCTCTCCTCGGGATGTGGTGGTGGCGGTCCTCATTCGGGCCGTCGCTGGGTGGGTGCTGCCGGGTCGGGCAGCGCAACTCGTGCAAGCATGGCCGCCGGGCCGCCGCCGAAAGAGGTCAGCCGGCGTCTCACGGCCCGGGGCAGGCGGGGCAGCATCCGAACTGCCTGTGCCATCAGCCAGCCCTGCTCGGTCGAGCGCGGGACCAGGGTGGCGAGGGCGCGGGGGGCGATGGACATCCCGGCCTGGACCGCCGGGGCGAGCGACGCCTGGTAGGCCGCGAGCGCGTCGGTGACGTCCTTGGTCGAGGCCAGCGCGGCCGCCAGGGAGTACGCGCCCAGCACGGCCAGGCTAGTGCCCCCGCCCACAGCGGGCCCGGTCGAGTAGCCCGCGTCACCGACCAGGGCCACCCGGCCCGAGGTCCAGCTCGACATCTGCACCTGGCTGACGGAGTCGAGGTAGAAGTCGTCGGCGTTCGCCATCTCGTCCAGCAGCCGAGGCACCTCCCACCCGGCGCCCGCGTACGCGCGACGCACGACGCGCTGCTGCTCGGTTCGGTTCGGGTGGCCGGCGACTGCTGGGATCGTGCTGCGGAAGAGCAGCAGCACCCGGAGCTGGTCGGTGCCGGGTGCCGGGTACAGCTCGACCACCCGATCGACGTCGGCGAACACGACGCTACGCCGCTGAAGGCCGAGGTGGTTCGGCACACTGAAGACCGCGAGGTACGCGCCCAGGAAGCGGAGAAACCCGGACTCCTCGCCGAAGGTCAGCGCGCGGGTGGTCGAGTGCAGGCCGTCGGCCCCGACCGCGAGATCAAAGCTTCTCGGCGGACCGTGCTCGAACGTTGCCTCGACCTCGCCGCCGTCCTCGGACAGCCCGGTGAGGCTGTCGCCGAAGACGTGTTCGACACCCGTGCGGCCGGCGTCGAACGCGATCTGGACCAGATCGCTGCGCATGAGCTCAACGTGGTCGGCGGCGACACCCTCGCTCAGCAACTTTTCAGGGGCGTCGACCGGCGCTCGGCCGGGCCGGATGAACGAGATGGTGTCGGTCCGGGTCCGGGCCGACTCGACGGCGTCCCGGATGCCCATCCAGGCCAGCACCGTCAGCGCGGACCCGAACAGGTCGACCGCGTGACCGGCTGATCCCGACGCCAGGGTGGGTCGCCGCTCCACCAGGGTGGGCGCGAACCCGAACCGGCTCAGCCAGTAGGCGAGGACGGGCCCGGCGACCCCGGCGCCGGAGACCAGCACACGGCGGACACCCGCCCCGTGGACGGAGCTCACGCTGCGCCGCCCGTCGGACGGTCCAAGCCGCGTCATGACGGAGTCGCCTCCGGCTCCTTCGCCTCGCCGGGCTGCGGCCGGCGCCCGGGCAGGATGCGGTCGTAGGCGACGGGCAGGTGTCGTGGGCCGCGCAGGGCGGCGGCCGCGCGGTACGGCGGAGGGTCGGCGAGCAGCCGCGGTCCCTCAACTCGCCGCAGCCACTCGGTGAGCATGACGCGGCCCTCGAGCCGGGCCAGCGGAGCGCCGAAGCAGTAGTGGGGCCCGCCCAGGAAGCTCAGGTGCTGGTTGTCGGGCCGCTGCGGATCAAAGCGGTCGGGGTCGGGGAAGCGCTTCGGGTCACGGTTAGCCGCGGCCAGCGACAGCTGCACAGTCACGCCCTTCGGGATGGTGACGCCGGCGACGGTGATCGCGTCCAGCGTGAGGCGGTCCCGGAAGGCGATCGGTGGCTCCAGCCGCAGCACTTCCTCGAACGCCGCCGGCATCAGCTCCGGCCGGGCACGCAGCAGTCCCAGCTGATCGGGGTTGCGCAGGAAGGTCAGGATCGCGCTGGAAACTGAGTTCACCGTCGTCTCGTGGCCGGCACCCAGAAGCAGCAGCCCGGTGCTGGCGATGTCGCGGTCGGGCATCGGGCCGCCGTCGGTGGCGTCGTTCGCCATCCCGGAGAGGAGGTCCGGGCCGGGCTCGGAGCGTCGCCGCCGGGCGAGATCGGCCATGTACTGCAGCGACTGGCCGACGGCCTGGCCGAACTCCTGGAGCTCTTCGGGTTTCGCGTCCGGACGCTGCAGGTCCTCGTTGACGATGATCTCGAACCAGTGCCGGACCGCGGCCACGTCGCTCGTCGGGATGCCCAACAGGTTCGTGATCACCGCGACCGGTAGCGGGTAGGCGAAGTCCTCGACGACGTCCATCTCGGTGCGGTCCGCGGCCCCGTCCAGCAGCTCGCCGGTCAGCCGCCTGACCTCGGGCTCGAGCGCCAGTACCTTGGCTGGCTGGGTCGGCGGACCGAAGTGCCGCATCACCGCCCGGCGGGCGCGCGTGTGGTCGGGCGGGTCGAGGTCGATGAAGCCGGTGAACTGACCTTCGACCGCGGCCGGTGCGTGGACGGTGGCGGCCGGGCCGGCCTTCGTCCGGTCACTGCTGATCCGGGGGTCTCCGATCAGCGCGCGGACGGCGTCGTAACCGGTGACGACCCACGTGCCGTCGTCTTGGCGTGACACCGGGGTTTCACGGAGCTGCGCCCAGACCTGCTGCGGTGCAGCTCGGTGTTCAGGTCTTAAGACCTCGGCGAACAGCGCTGTCCGAACTGGAGCCGATTGGCGCTGTGGGGACATCAGGGAATACCTCTCGTCGGGGATCGGGATCGGGATCGGGATCGGGATCGGGCCGGGCTTCGGACCGTGGAACCGGGCCGACGGCCTCGGTCTCGGACTCGTGACTCGTGCCGGTGAGGGCGGCGGCGAAGCGGACACCGACGGGTTGGGGCGGGTTGCCGCGGTCGGCCACCTCCATCACGGCGGGGAAGGGTGCACCGGCGGCGACGAGGCCGGCGTACGGCTCGAGCTCGCGCGGCGCGTTGATCGCGACGGCGGCCGCGGTGACGCCCGCGCGACCGTAGAGGGCGACACCGCGCCGCTCACGCACCGAGCCCTGGGCCACGATCATCTCCTCGGCCACGGAGACGACCCCGACCGACTTGAGGTTCACCCCGAACTGGTTGGACCAAAAGCGCGGCAGTTTGCTGACCGGTCGGTGTTCGGCGGGCGGACGAAGCAGGTTGTGCGCGGCGGTGTTGCCGTGGTCGATCGCGGTTCCCCAGTGCTCGACGGACAGCAGCTCGTCGCCGTAGTTCGGGTGCGGGACTGCCGCGACGTCGCCGGCGGCGTAGCAGGTGTCGTCGGGCTCAGGCCCGCCCCCGCCGGAGGCGACGGTCAGGGCGCGCAGGCTGCTGTCGCAGGTCACGGTGCGCCCGGGGGCGAGCAGCAGACCCGATCCGCTGAGCCACTCGGTGGCGGGGACCGAGCCCACCGCGACCACGACCAGGCCGACGGCTACGGTGCTGCCGTCGTCGAGGGTGGCCGCGCACACCTGACCGCTGCCGTCGTCGTGGATCCGCGCGACCGAGGTGCGGAGGCGCAGATCGACGCCGTGCTCCCGCTGGAGTTTCGCCGCGGCCACGCCGAACACCTGACCCAGCGCCGCTTGCAGGGGCGCTTCGGCGCGGTCGACCACCGTGACGTCGAGCCCGAGTTCGCGGCACGACGACGCCACCTCCGAGCCGATGAACCCGGCACCGACGACAAGGACCCGCCGCGGTCGGCCAGCAAGCCGGGCCGCGAGCGCGGTGGCGTCGTCTCGGCCCCGGACCGTCACCACGCCCCGAAGCCGCGCTTCGTCCGACCTCGGCCAGGGCCGGGCCCGCATACCGGTGCTGATCAGTACCCGGTCGTAGGACAGCCGGCGCCCGTCGGTCAGCACGACCTCCTGCGTCGAGCGGTTCAGGGCGCCCGCTGCCATCCCGAGCACCCACTCGGCGTCGAGGTTGGCGGCGTCTCGGGGAAGCGGAGTCGCGTCCGGCGAAAGTCGGCCGGTCAGCACGCCCTTCGTCAGCGGGGTTCGATCGTAGGGCAGGTACGGCTCGTCGCCGACGACAGTGAGCGAGCCGTCGAAGCCCAGCCGACGCAGTTCTTGTGCGGCGGACCAACCGGCGAGCGACGCGCCGACCACCACGACTCGGCGCACCAACCCCGCCCGGCTCACGCGTCGGTCCCCGGCACGCTCACCGTGACGGCCTGCACCGGGCAGGCGTGTACAGCCTGCTCCACCGCGACGTGCTGGTCCCCCGCGACGGTGTAGGTCCACTCGAGCACCTCTTCGTGCCGGAGCGAGAACACTTCAGGTGCCGCGTAGACGCACTGTCCGTAGCTCTGGCAGCGGTTGAGGTCCACCAGCACGTGCATGGTCGGCGCTGTCCTCTGCCTTCGCTCGTCGGTCGGGCGGTCCTGCCCCGTTCCCGGTCCCCGGGGAGATAGCTCGTCCTCCATCCGTTCACCGTACGGCCGTTCCGGACAGGGTCATCCACATCTGGGTAAAGTGAGGGCTATGCCCATCCCGTCGTCTCAGAACGCCACCTCCAGGCACGAGGGCCGACCGCTGCGGGCCGACGCCGCCGAAAATCGCGTCCGGATCCTCGACTCCGCCCGACTGACGTTTGCCGAGCTCGGGCTGGACGCGCCGCTGTCGGAGGTCGTCCGCCGCTCGGGCCTCGGAGCAGCCACGGTCTATCGCCGATTCCCGACCCGGGAAAACTTGATCGTCGAGGTCTTCAGCGAACGAGTACGCAGCTGCGTCGCCACCGTGCTGAACGCCGCGCAGGACCCCGACCCCTGGCGTGGCTTCGGTACCGTGGTTCAGACGCTGTGCACGATGGACGCTGACAGCCGCGGCCTCGCCCGCGCCTTCCTCGCCGCCTACCCGGGCCGGGTCGACTTCGGCCGGGAACGGGCGCAGGCCGAAAGTGCCTTCGCCGACCTGGTGCAACGGGCCAAGACAGCAGGCCGGCTGCGACTCGACTTCGACCGAAGCGACCTCGATCTGCTCCTGGTGGCGAACGGCGGGCTCCGCCACCAGGATCCCGCGGTCCGGTTGGCCGCGTCCCGGCGCCTCGCCACCCTGATGCTCGACGCCTTCCACGCCTGAGCGCCACGGGGTCAGGATGCGCCCGACATCGTCGCCCGGCAGGTTTGGCCTGCACGGTGAACCGCCGAGGCGCTTCGAGGCGCTGCTGCCCGGCCGCGTTGTTGGGGCGATCTCGCCCGGCGGACCTTGACGACCTGCTGGCCGGTCCACCCTCGGTCGGAGTTCGACTGTCGAGTACGGAGGAACGCGCCGAGCCCACTGGTGGCCATCCGTCGAAGGGGGTCCTCGGGCGGTGCTCCTGCCTGGGTGCGCTGCCCCCTGAGCAGCTCGGCCTTCCACGCCCGACCGGCTCGGTCCACAGTGGCAGTGGGGCTGCTGCACGCCTGCTGCTCCCCGATCGGCCGAGGCAGGCACCGAGACCTCCCGCTTTCTTGCCACGCAGGCCGCCGAGCACGCCATCGAGGAAGCGCCGCAGGTGATCACGCACGGCGTCCTGGCGGCAAGCCGCTTCGTCTTCATCGCCCGACTCACCACGCCGGACGGCAGCGTGCTCGCCAACCGGTGCACCACCTCTCAGGTCTAGCGCCAAGACGACGACCGGCGGTGGCGGATCGTGCGCGACCAAACCATGGTCGCGCCCATCCCGCTGACCGAAGTCGACGCTGCGCTCGCGACGCTCCCGCGACAACCCGTGGAGCTCGAGCCCTGAGCGCACCCGCGCAGTAGCGGCACGAGCCCAACCGAGAGGGTCGACGTCACGGCCGGTCTCAAGAAGGTGTGCGGCCGGCGGCTGCTGCGTGAGCGGCACCCGAGACCTTGAGACGGCGGCTCGTCCGGCCCACAGGAAGTCCGCTAAGCGAGGGTCCGTGCGAAAAGCCGGATACCGCAGCCGAGCACCCTGACTACCCAGACCGACTGGTGCATCGACCTGGGGCCGTCTCGTCGATGCCCGCCGGGCAGCGACTCAACTACTCATCCTGGTGGGAGTAGGTCGACGCCGTGGCGCGGTCCCAGGGTGCCTCCGAGGTCCTCAAGCGGGCCTTAGGCGCTGCGGACGCCCTGTTCTGGCTGGTGACGTCCAGGCGCGCGGTGAGGGTCGACGCGGCGTACGTCGGGTTCAGCCGGCCTCCGGCCGAAGCCGTCCGAAAGCGGAGTCGACCGGGTAGCGGGGGTCGGCCCTCGCCGGGGAACAGCCGCGGCCCGGCACGTCCGGCTTCATGACCCGCCCGCGCTGCCCGTCGATGTCGCCTTTAGCGACGACATGGCCTTCGTGGCCGCGACGAGCGGACGGACCTGGTCTTCGTCTCGCCGCATCGCCTCCTCGTCCCTCGACGAGGAGGCGGGCGAAGGCGTGCGCGGTCACCTGCTGGTGAGGGCGGCCGACTCGGGGTCGTACCGGTCACCGGCAGCTGGGGCGAGCTCATCGAGACGGCGCAGGGTGGCGTCGTCGAGGGCCAGCTCGTCGGCGCCGAGGTTCTCCTCAAGCCGTTCGACGCGCTTGGTGCCCGGGATGACGGCGATCTCTTCGCCGCGGCTGAGGAGCCAGGCCAGTGCGACCTGCGCCGGGGTCGCGTGAGCGTCGTCGGCAATGGACCTGACCTCGTCGACCAGGTGCAGGTTCTTGTAAAAGTTCTCGCCTTGGAAGCGGGGGTTGTCCTTGCGGAAGTCGTCGTCGTCGAAGTCGTCCGGCGAGGTGATCTGTCCGGTCAGGAACCCGCGACCGAGCGGGGAGTAGCACACGAAGCCGATGCCGAGCTCGCGTACGGTCGGCAGGATTTCCTCTTCGGCGTCTCGCGTCCACAGGGAGTATTCGGTCTGCAGGGCCGTCACCGGGTGAACGGCGTGAGCCCTCCGGACGGTGTCGGCGGATGCCTCCGACAGCCCGATGTGACGGACCTTGCCCTGCTGGACGAACTCCGCCAGCATGCCCATCACATCTTCGATGGGCGTGTCAGGGTCCACCCGATGCTGGTAGTAGAGGTCGATGTAGTCGGTTTGCAGCCGCTGCAGCGACCCGTCGAGGGCTGTTCGGATGCTGTCCGGGCTCGAGTCGATGCCGCGCCTCCCGCTGCGATGGGACCACTGACCGAATTTGGTGGCGAGCACGACCTGTTCGCGCCGGTCGCGGATCGCACGGCCGACGAGTTCCTCGTTGGTGAACGGGCCGTAGATCTCGGCGGTGTCGAGCAGGTCTACGCCGAGGTCCAGAGCCCGCTGGATCGTACGGATCGACTCACGATCGTCGCCGCTGTGACCGGTGTAGAAGGCGGACATGCCCATCGTGCCCAAGCCGATTCGGGCCACCTCAAGGTCGTTCAGTCGGATGTGGCGCATGGGTCGACTCCTCTCGACAAAATGGTTCGACGTGCGGGCAGGGCGCTCGCCGTCTCCCGGGCCGCCGTCCTCCACCGCGACGACGGGACCGGTACTCAACACACAGTTGAACGGTATGCCTGTCCCGGCCCTGCGACCGCGTCTGGAAATGGGTGCATCGCACCCATCCTGAGGTGCGTCCTCAGCGCAGGAGGGCGAGCCGCTCGTCGCTGGCGCTGCCGGTCTCGGGGAGGTAGACGTAGAGATGCTGCCCCGCGCTGCTGGCCACCGAGTACGCCTCGAACTGCAGCTCAAGGTCACCGACTTCGGGATAGACGTAGCGCTTCTTCTCCGTCGTCCGCGCGACGAGCCGGTGCTCGGCCCACCGAGCCGCAAACTCCTCGCTGGCGGCCCCGAGATCTGCCACGAGTTCTCGCACCCGCGCGCTGTGTGGATGCTCCGCCGCTGACGCTCGCAGTGACCTGACGCAGCCGGTGGCGATCTCTGGCCAGTCCCTGTAGAAGGTGCGAGCCACCGGGTCGAGGAACACCATCTCGACGAGGTTGTCAGTTCTCCCAAACCCGCCGTAGAAGGCTCGGCCCAGCGAGTTGATGGCCAGTACGTCCAGTGCGACGCCCACCACGCACGCGGGCACGTCCGACAGCCGCCGCAACATCAACAGCGTGGCCGGATGCACGGTCTCGGCCACCGGCACCGGAGTGGGCGGCGGCTGCGCGAGCCGCCGCAGGTAGTTCACCGCCGCCGGCTCCAGCCGCATAGCCCGTGCGAGGGCGGTGACGACCTGGTCGGAAGGACGCCGCTCGCGGCCCTGCTCCAGCCGCATGTAGTAGTCAGTGCTGAGCCCGGCGAGGGCTGCTACCTCGCCGCGACGCAAGCCAGGCACCCGCCGCTGCTCGCCGGCCGGCAGCCCGACCTCATCAGGAGCGAGTCGATCGCGTCGGATGCGCAGGAAGTCACCCAACGCGTTCCCGTCGCCCACGGCGCTATTTTGACACTGCTGGGTTCGAGTGACTCATCCTGGACACACTGTGAATCTGCCTCCGTGAGCGCCCGCCTCGCGGGCGGCGGTAGGCGTTGCGCAGCGACAGTGACGTCTTGCGTGCGCCGGAAGGGTCAGCGCGGCGGCGAAGGGCCTCACGGTGAAGGTCACTTGCCCTGATACGCCTTGTCCGACGCAGCGAGTCCTTCGAAGGCCATCCCCAGCTGGACGCCTTCCGCGACACGGCGGCTGAGCCGCTGCCGCAGCACGACGCTCATCGCGCGCGTGAGAGTCCGCGCCTTCGACGCCTGCTGCTCGGCAAGCTCCGCCGCCCGAACTTGTCCCAGCCCGTCAGGCACCACCTCGTGAACAGCACCCCATGCGAGGGCCTCCTGCGCTGTGAACGAGCCGCCGACCAGGGACAATGCTCGGGCCCGGTTGAGTCCGAGCACCTGCTCCCAGATCAGTGCGACCCCGTCGCCCGGGACGGTGCCGAAGTCCGGGTGCGAGAAGTCGCTGAACACCGTCGACTCCTCCGCAACAGCAATGTCGGCCAAGAGCACCCACTCGCTGTGGATGCTGGCGGACCCGTTCGCCGCCGCGACGATCGGCATTTCCAGGTCGACCAGCCGCTGCATCGTCACCCGGCCACGGTGAATTATGCCGTCCCAGGTTGCCGGCTTAGTCAAATCCCCCAAGCTCGGCGGGTCGATCCTGGTCATGAACGAGTCCCCGGTGCCGGTCAAGACCAGCACACGGTTGTCGTCATCTTCGCCGATCTCCGCCAACGCGCGTGGGAACTCCCTCTGCATCGGACCGCTGAACGTCGCCGGGCCCCCTTGGGTGTGGAATCGAACGGTCAACACGCCGGTGTCTGTCCGGCTCAGCGCCAGCGTCTCGTACCGACTGAAGTAGTCCGGATCTGTCGCCATCTCAACCTCCGTCATTCGCGTCGCGACGCGGAGCGCGCCACTGCCAAACCCCTAACGGCTCGAACCTAAGCCTGAGAACGACCAATGCACATGGGTGAGCTGCACCCACGCGGGTCGATCCTCAGCCCCCCGGGCCGGCGGCTGGCGTGGCCGACGACGGACAGACCGCTTCTTCTTGTTGTTCTCACCGCCGCGGACCGGGCACATCACGACGTGATCGGTAGCTGAACGGGCGTGACCGGGTCGGTAAGCGTCGCCCGCAGGTCGTGCAGTGCCCGTTCCTCAAAGCTGCCGGGGAGGCTGACGTAAAACACCAGCATCTGCGATGGCTCCGAGTTCACGTCGAACGTCTCGTATCCGAGCGACAGCGAGCCGGCACGAGGGTGGTGTAATCGCTTGAGCCCGCTGCGCTTGACCTGCACGTCTTGGCGTGCCCACAACCCGGCGAATTCCGAGCTCTGCATCGCGAGCTCTCCGACCAGACCAGTCAGCCTGGGGTGCTCGGCCGAGGTGGCCGCTCTCGCTCGGAGATCGGCCACTGCTGTGGTCGCGGCCTCCGGCCAGTCGGGGGTCATCGCGCGTTCGTCGGGGTCGAGGAAGAGAAGGCGGAGCAGGTTGCCGTCTTGACGTAGTGCCGGATGTAACGCGGCCGCGAGCGGAGTGCAGGCGATCGTGTCGTGGAAGCGCGTCTGGAGGAAGGCGGGCACATCCGACCACGATCGCAGCAGGGCGAGCAGGGCTGGACTGGGCTGGTCGTGAAAGGAGGTGGGCCGTGGTGCAACCGGCGCTCGAACGAGCTCGAGCATGTAGGTGAGGGAGTCGGCATCGAGGTTCAACGCCTGCACGAGGGCTTTGAGGACGGCATCGGAAGGATGTTGGTCCCTGCCCTGCTCGAGCCTGACGTAGTAGTCGCGGCTGACGCCGGCAATGTGCGCTACCTCTTCTCGTCGTAGCCAGCGCACGCGTCGGCGCAAGTCCGCCGTCAAGCTGTTCTCCGGCGCGCTCGTCAGCTCGCGTCTGGTGCGGAGGTAGGCCGCGAGCCGCCCGCGCTGCTCGCGCCCCGTCATCGGGTGAGGTACTCCTCGTCGGTGACGTGGCGGCCCCAAGCGGCGTAGCTGCCCTGCTCGTCGGCGGGTGTGATCGCGAGCTGAGTCATCGTCGTCTCCGGAGCGGCGCCATGCCAGTGCCGAACCCCTGCTGCACAGACCACCGTCGCTCCGGGGCCGACCACTTGCGGTGCGCCGCCCTCCTCTTGGATGACCGCGGTCCCGCTCTCCACGAGAAGCACCTGGCCGAATCGGTGCAGGTGCCAGCAGGTCCGAGCGCCAGGGGCGAAGTGCGAGCGGTTGACCACGGTGACAGGATCACCGTACTCGGCAAGCGTCTCGCTCCACACCACGCCGGTAGTCCGGTCGTCGGGCTGCTGCGTGGCGGCCGGGTAGCTGGTGCTGACGTTCACGGGTGCCTCTGCTTCATTGCCGGTAGCTTTTTTCTGGATCATCGAGTGACTGGCTCGGTCGGGCTGGGGTCTGGTTGGAGCGCAGCACGCCCGACGGCAAGACGGCGTGAACTCCCCACACCGGGCTTGCTACTTGAGTGATCCGCAGGTCGACCGTTGCGCTCGCGAGCGCGAGAGCCCGCGCTCGCGGACCTCCGTGCAGGACCTGGATCCAGCTGACCATGTCGTTCAGCGCAAGCGTCATCGCCTCGTTGAGGTTCGTCGACAGGCCGAACGTCACCAGTCCTGTCGGCGTCACGGCGTGCATGGTCGTCAGCGGTGCATCTTCGACCAGGCGCACCTCGAGCTGACACGTCATGGCGCATTCGACGGCGGTGCCTGACACTTCTCCGTCGCCCTGCCGCAGATGTCCGTCGCCGACGTACAGCATCGCCTCGGGCACCCCGATCGGCAGGAAAATCGTCGAGCCGGGCCCGAGGGCGGAGCAGTCGACGTTTCCCCCACCGGTGTGCGGCTGGACCATCGGCACGTCCTCGCCCGGTGGTACGAGACCGATGATGCCAAGGAACGGCCGGACGTCGATGGTGAGACCGTCAGGGGTGGAGGCCGTGTTGCCGGATGGGTCGAGCTCCCAATGCAACCAGGTCGTCTCGCCGGCTTGGACGCCGAGGTCGGACTCGAGTTGGGAGTGCTGCCAGCCGGACATCGTCCAGCCGTCGCTGGTGGGTGCGAGAGACAGGACGTCCACCGCAAGCATGGATCCGGCCCGTGCGCCGCGGACAGCGATAGGTCCTACCGCTGAGGGGCCGGGGCTGTGTGGCAGCAGCGTCGGCACGTCTGCCCCGGTGAACGGTTCGAGGTGTCCGAGCACGTCGAGCGCACGAACCTCGATCCGGTCGCCGCTGCGCAGGTGCACCACAGGGGACGTTGAAGTGGAGAAGACGGTCGAGACCGTCGAAGGGGTCGCTTCCAAGACGTGGTGAGTCATGCTTGGGAAGTTAGGTCAAGGGGAGGTAGTTGTCGTAGCCGTGCGGGGGCCACCTTCGTCTTCGTCGCACATCATGGACTGGTGCTCGGTCCGTCGGCTACCGCAGCAGTGCGGAGGCAGGTTTAGGGTCAAAGTCGATCCGAGTCCGAACCGGCCCGTCGTGCCCGACGAGTACCCCACTCAGGTGCTGGTGCCGGCCCTGGCCCAGAGCACCGCGGCGGTGGACCTCGCCGCCCGCCCGTGCTCACCGTGCGGCCGATCTGGTGGCCGGGGCGCGCAGCCGTGCCGCTTCGGGCACGGCCTCGCGGCCGCCCAGACGCTGTCACCCAGCCGGTGCCGGGCTGGTCCACCGACACCGATTGCCCTGATGCCGGCCCGAGCATCATCGTCAGGAGCGGATGAGGGTGCGGTCGAGGAAGTCCAGGACGAGCGGGACGATCTCGTCCAGGTGGCTCGCCAGGGCAAAGTGTCCGGCGTCCAGCAGGTGCACCTTCGCCTCAGGCAGGTCGCGGCTGAAGGCGCGGGCCCCCTCGGGCAAGAAGATCTCGTCGTTCGCGCCCCAGACCGCAAGCAGGGGGACCCCGGTGGTGCGGAACCACCGCTGGATGCGCGGGTACAGGGTGCGGTTGTTCGCGTAGTCGCGAAAGAGGGCGAGCTGCACCTGGTCGTTGCCCGGGCGCGACACCATCGCCAGGTCTTGGGTCCAGGTTTCGGGGGCGACCAGGTCGGGCTCGGCCAGGCCGTGGGTGTACTGCCAGCGGATCGCTTCGTACCCCAGTGCTGCGCGTACCGGCGTCTCGGTGTCCGGCCCCGGCTGCGCCGCGTAGGCCCACAGCGGGTCCCAAAAGCCCGGTGCGAACCCCTCCTCGTAGGCGTTGCCGTTCTGGGAGACGACAGCGGTGACCTCCAGGTCCTCGCGCAGCGCCAGGCGCCAGCCGACCGGGGCGCCGTAGTCCTGCACGAGGATCGCGAAGCGGGCCAGCCCCAGCTGCGCCAGCAGGTGCGCGGTGATCTCGGCAATGGCGTCGAAGGTGTACGGAAACTCCTCCGCCGGTGGGGCGTCGGAGAAGCCAAACCCCAGATGGTCCGGGGCGATGACGCGGTAGCGCCCGGCCAGCTGTGGGATGAGCTCGCGGTACATGAACGAGCTGGTCGGATAGCCGTGCAGCAGCACGAGCACCGGCGCGTCGGCCGGCCCGGCCTCGCGGTAGAAGATCGTATGCCCGTCGACGGCGGCGGTGCGGTGGTGGACCTGGACCATGACTAACCCCTCTGAAGAGCTGATGTGGTTGTGAAGGTAGTCGACCAGGATCCTGCTAACCTGTCAAGCTAGCTTTGGGGGTTACACGGAGTAGACTGCCGTACGTGTTGCACCACGACCTCCTGCGCCTGCTGAACACCACCCCCGTGGTGGGCGGGCGCGAGATCGACGAGCTGGAGGAGGCGGACGGTCGCTCGCTGCTGATCGCGTGGGGAGGTGCGGGCAGCGACGCGGAGCTGGCGGCGGTGCGGGCGGTGCGCACCCGCTTGCAGGACGTGGTGCGAGGCAGGGCACCGCTGGGTGACTTGACCCCTCAGCTGGATGGTGTCGTGCAGGTGCCAGAGCTGAACGAGAGCGGGCTGTCGTGGCGCTTGGATTCTGGCGCGCACCCGGAGCTGGCCGTGCGGGCCGTGCTGGCGCTGGCCGAACTTGCCCGCACCGCGTCCGGTCGGCTCCGGCCGTGCGCGAACGAGGACTGCCATCTCTTCCTGCTCGACCGCAGCCGGGCCGGCAGCGCCCGCTGGTGCTCGATGGCCACGTGCGGCAACCGACTCAAAGCCCGCCGCCACGCCCGGCGGAGCGCCTGATCCGCAGCGCCGCCGTGCCGTCCCCGCCCGAGACCGATGGGCGGGTGAGTCAATGCCGGGCCGGGTGCTGCCGCGGTGCGTCTTCGCTCATCGTCCAGCTGGTGAGCAGGCCGAGCGCTTCGGCGGCCTGGCTCCGCGGCTCGGCGGTGAAGAGGAACAGGGCCTGCTCGGGATCGCCCGGCGTCACCAGCGTCTCGTACTGCAAGGTGAGCTCACCCACGATCGGGTGCCGGAACCGTTTGTCGCCGAAGGTGCGCTGGTGGACGTGGTGTTCCTCCCACCAGCGAGCGAACTGAGGGCTGGCGATGCTCAGCTGACCGACCAGGGCCTGGGTGGCCGGGTCGTCGGGGTTGCGGCCGGCGTCGAGGCGGAGGTTCTCGACCACGGCCCGCGCTTGAGTATCCCAGTCGACCAGTCGCTCGTGAGCGTCCGCGTCCAGGAACAGCCAGCGGGCGTAGTTGCGTTCCTTCGCGGGCATGGCCTCGAAGTCGGTGAGCAGGGCTCGGGCCAGCCGGTTGGCGGCCAGCACGACTGTGCGGCGGCCGAGCAGCAGGGCTGGGGTGGCGTGCAGGGCATCGAGGAGCTGGTGCAGGCCCTGACGGGGCCGCTGGTTGGGGGCCGGACGACCGGTTCGGGGTGCGGTCGGCCCGAAGAGGTGGATGAGGTGCTGGCGCCCGGCCTCGTCGAGCTCCAGCGCCCTGGCGATGGCCTCCACCACGGCGAGCGAGGGAGTGATCCGGCGGCCCTGCTCCAACCGCGTGTAGTAGTCGGTGGAGACCTGCGCGAGCCGGGCCACTTCTTCGCGGCGCAGACCCGGGACCCGGCGGACGCGACCGTCGCTGGGAAGCCCGACACGATCGGGGTCGAGCTGGCTGCGGGCACGCCTGAGAAAGTCCGCGAGTTCTCGATGAGGTCCGCTCATCGCTCAATCCTTGCGCGGCCCTTACGCGGCCGGTCCGGTGCCGCCTGGCCCTCAGCGTCCTAGGCAGCATGTCCCCGGCTCCGCAGGGCCAGTTATCAGGCCCGGCAGCCCCGCTCGGCGACCGAAGCTGGATGCACACACCGAGAAAGGAACCTTCATGAGTTACCCGAATGACCGGCCCGCGACCTGGTTCGTCACCGGCGCCTCCCGGGGCCTGGGCCTTGCCCTGGTCACCCACCTACTGAACCGCGGCGATCGTGTCGCCGCGACCACTCGCTCCCGCGGACGGCTGCTCGACGCACTCGGGGGCGTCAGCACCGAGAACCTGCTCGCCCTCGAGGTCCAACTCACCGACGAGCCCTCGGTCGGCCTCGCCGTCAATGAGACCAGCCAACGCTTCGGCGGCATCGACGTCGTCGTCAACAACGCCGGTTACGGCTACCTCGGAGCTGTCGAGGAAACCACGGACGCCGACGTCCGCCGCATGCTCGAGGTGCAGGTCAACGGCACCTGGAACGTCATCCGCGCCGTCTTGCCGACGCTGCGCGAAGCACGCTCCGGCCACATCATCAACATCTCCTCGATCCTGGGCGTGCTGTCCTTCCCCGGCTGGGCGCTCTACTGCGCCGGCAAATACGCGATCGAAGGACTGAGCGAAGCACTCGCCGGCGAAGTCGCCGACCACGGCATCCGGGTGACCATCGTCGAACCGGGATACTTCAATACCGACTTCTTGACCAGCAGCTCCCTCGCGCTGCCCGAGATCACCACCGACGCCTACCCGGCCATCCGCGAGATGACCCAGGCTCACCGGGCCATGCCCGGCTCGCAGCCCGGGGACCCACACAAAGCGGCGGCCGCGATCACCACGATCGCCGAGCGTGGCGACGGCCCGTTGCGTCAACAGCTCGGTTCGGACTCCTCCGCTTTCGCGGCGACCAAAGTCGAAGCGCTCGCCGCCGATATCGCGACCGGTCGAGACCTCGCCGGCAGCACCGACTATGTCCGCTGATCCGACGGCCTCACCCTGGGGTGAGCCGGAACCGGCCCGGCCGTTGTCCTGTAGCCCCCGCCACCCACCGATTCGCGGGGTGTTGCACTTTGAGCGTGGTGACTGAGATGAATGTGCTGAGCCTGCGTAACCCACAAGCTGGCCGTCGCCGCCTTCGTACGCTTACGGGTGAGGGCGGCCCGTTTCAGCGGCGGCGAGCCCAGCGGCGGTGCGTACGAGGAAGGCCAACGCCTGGGAAGTGCTGCGTGCTGCCGGTGCATAATCGCCGCGTGGGCGCAGGCGGGCACCGAACCGGTGCTCCAGCTGACGGATCGCGCGCGACAGCGGGAAACTCCTCAGCGACGGCGACGAAGTTGCTCAGCTCACGGGTCCCGTCCTCAGCCACCGGCTCACTCTCGCTCCGTGGTAGAAGGCAGTTGCCACAAGTCGCATGGTCGGTCTTGGACGACCGGCTGCTCCGGTGCAGCATGAAGGTATGAGTGACACGAAGATTGCGCTGGTTACCGGCGCCAACAAGGGCATTGGCTACGCCATCGCCAAGGGCCTCGGGGCCGTCGGAATGACGGTCGCGGTAGGTGCGCGCGACGACGACCGGCGGGAGCAGGCGGTCAAACAATTGCGCACTGAGGGGGTGGACGCGTTCGGCGTTGCCCTGGACGTCACCTCCGCAGACAGCGCTGCCGCTGCAGCGGCAGCGCTGGAGGACAGGACCGGACGACTGGACGTCCTGGTCAACAATGCCGGCATCAGTGGGTGGACCGACGATGGGGCGCAGGACCCTACGACGCTGGACCTCGACGTCGTGCGAACCGTCTTGGACACGAACGTGCTCGGCGTCGTGCGGGTGACCAACGCGGTGCTGCCACTGCTGCTGCGCGCTCCCTCCCCCCGGATCGTCAACATGTCCAGCAACATGGGCTCCCTCGCCTTGCAGACCGGTCCGCAAATGGCTGCCTACGCGCCGTCGAAGACGATGCTCAACAGCATCACGGCGCAGTACGCCCGCCGGCTCGCCGACACCAAGGTGGTCGTCAATGCCGCCTGTCCCGGCTACGTCGCGACCGACTTCACCGGTTTCGCCGCGCCTCGCACACCTGACCAAGGCGCCGCGATCGCCGTGCGGCTGGCGACCCTGCCCGATGACGGGCCACGCGGTGGCTTTTTCGACGATGACGGTGTGGTCCCCTGGTAGGGATTCTGGGCGGCGGAGCTCCCGTCGAGACGCTGCAGCTGACGGTTCAGGCGCGTCTGCACGCACTTCGGCAGCCCCGGGTTGGACGTCAGTTTCACCGCCTTCGGACGCCGGGCCGCGACTTGCTCCTCACTGCGCGACGCGCTGCCGGTGCTCGGGCACCAGCCGCACAGCCCGCTGCCTGACCTCGGGATCGATCTTATTCGGCATGACGCCATCGGCTCGGACTCGAACGGAAGCGGCGGAGAACCTGTACCGGTTCATCCCGCCGGGCCGCAGCACCCCAAGATCACCGACGCTGTCGGCCCCGGTCAGCATCCCCGCGACGACCCCGGACGACTTCGCCACCGGGTTCGTGAATCCACGCTCAGATGCTCGGCGAGTACCTCGTGCAGACGCGCCCAGCAGCAAAGCCGGTAGGGCACCGGCGAAACCACTAGATTCGGATCATCGAAAACCGGCTGGAACCCATGAGATGCTCTCAAGTACGAGGTGTTCCCTCCTGATCGACACGATGACGTCGCACTCACCATCCTCCCTGGTCAGGGGGACATTCTCGTTCTGCGCCACGCCCACCAGCACCATGATCATCGGTGGATCAGGGTTGATCGGGTCGAGCCCCGCAGGTGGAGCGGCCCGCGGCGCAGCGAGGATACCTGGAGCCGGAGGGCTCCGCCGAGCCCAGCGAGGTGCTTGAACCAGTAAGGAAAGTCGTCACCGCGTCAGCCGGGGTCGCTCGTGCTGTCGAGGTCCCGAGCATCGGCGCGGTCGACATCAGGCGCTGCCCAGCTGCCCAGCAGGTTCATGGCCTCGGCGGTGGCCGAGCCGGGTTCGACGGTGTAGGCGAGGACGAACAGACCGGGGGTGTTGGAGACGTCGAGTGACTCGCCGATGAACTCGAGGTCGCCGACGACGGGGTGGCGGAACTGTTTGGGTCCCTCGCGGTACTTGCGGACGTCGTGGGCGGCCCAGAGGGTGCGAAACTTCTCAGAGTGGGTGGAGAGCTCGCCGATCAGCTGCATGAGCTCGGGCTGGTCGGGGTCGCGGCCGGTCTCGGTGCGGAGCACGGCGACCTGGTTGCGCGCCATCAGGTCCCAGTCCAGGTAGAAGTCGGCGGCGCGCGGGTCGAGGAAGAGGAAGCGGGCGACGTTGAACGGGAGGGTCAGCTGCTCGCCAGGCCGGGTGTAGAGAGCCCGGCCCAGATGGTTGGCTACGAGAATGTCCAGGCGAGGGCTCTCGACGAAGGCGGGCATGTCGAGTCCGTCGATCACCCGTTGCAAGGTGGGTCGGATGACGAGCTGGCGAGAGCGCTTGGTTGAACGCGTCCGCCGGCTCGTGGTGAACAGGTCGAACAGGTGGTCGTGCTCGGTCTGGTCGAGCTGGAGCGTGCGGGCGATGGCGTCGAGGATCTCCGGTGATGCGGTGGTGGTCCGCCCGCGTTCGAGCCGGTTGTAGTAGTCGACGCTGATCCCGGCGGCGTGGGCCACTTCTTCTCGTCGAAGCCCGGGTACCCGGCGGATCCCGGCGAAGGTCGGAACCCCAGCCTGCTCGGGGGTGATCCGGGCGCGGCGCGAGGTGAGGAAGTCGCGGATCTCCGAGGCCCGGTCCATAGCACCGAGCCTAGGCTCGCCCAGACCTCGCTGGGGTGCCCTGCCGGGACCTGGTTCGAGTGGTACCTGGGACGAGCCTGGTCTCCCACCTAGGGCCTATCCGCGGTGAAGTGGACCGCAGGCACCTCGCACGAGGAAACCCGCGAGCGCAGGAAGGTCTCATGTCCTCATCATCGGCAATCACTCCCGAGCCCGGTGCAGGTGAGGCCGCAGCGTCGCCGACCATGACCAGGGGCAGGACGCTGCTGTTTGCCGTGGCCGGCGGTGCCGCGGTGGGCAACCTGTACTGGGCGCAGCCGCTGCTCGAGGAGATCGCCGCCTCCCTTGGTGTGCCTGCCTCGGTGGCGGGGTTGCTGGTCACCGTCACGCAGGTCGGCTACGCCCTGGGGATCTTCCTCCTCGTCCCGCTCGGGGACCTGCTCGACCGCCGACGGCTGATCCCCACCGTGCTCGGCGCCTCCGGCCTCGCCCTCGCCGCAGCGGCACTCGCGCCCACCTGGGTGGTGCTGTTCGCCTCGCTGCTCCTGGTCGGTCTGACCGCCGTCGGCGCGCAGCTCCTCATCCCGCTGGCCAGCGAGTTGGCCGACCCGGCCCAACGCGGCCGCGTGGTCGGCACCATCGCTTCAGGGGCGCTGATCGGCATCCTGCTGTCCCGCACGATCAGCGGCATCGTCGCCGACCTGCTCGGCTGGCGGGCCATCTACGTCCTGGCCGCCGTCGCCGCCTGGGCCTTGGCCGTCGTGATGGCCCGAGTCATCCCCAGCCTTCCCGCGCGGCCCGCGATGTCCTACGCCTCACTGCTGCGGTCGGTCTTCACCGCGGTCGGCAGCCAGCGGGCGGTACCGGTCACCCTGATGCTCGCTGCCGCCACTTTCGGCACCTTCACCCTGTTCTGGACGGCCCTGACGTTCCTGCTGACTGCCGCGCCGTTCTCCTACTCCCTCTCTACCATCGGGCTGGTCGGCCTCGCCGGTCTGGCCGGTGCACTGATCGCGCGACAGGCCGGCCGACTCCACGACCGTGGACTGTCGGTCCCGATCACCGGTGCCGCGCTCGCCCTCGGCATCGTCTCGCTCGCCCTCGCCGCGGTCGGGCAGACCTCGATCGTTCTCTTGCTGGTGGCCATCGTGGCATTCGACATCGCCACCCAGGCCAGCCTGGTCCTCAACCAGACCCGGCTGCTCAGCATCGACCCGGCGGCACGCAGCCGGATGAACACCGCCTTCGTCACCGGCAACTTCATCGGCGGGGCCATCGGCTCCGCGCTGGCCGGCGTCCTCTGGCACACCGGCGGTTGGACCGCGGTCCTGCTCGGCGGCATCGCCGCTCTCACCCTCGCCCTGATCGTCTGGACCATCAACTGGCGAACCCTGACCGCCGCCGCCGATTCCTGACGCCCCTTGAGGGCTGAATGAGAGCCCACCCTGACCCAAGGAACTGCCATCACCGTCGGTGTCGGACCCGGTCCCGACCTTGCCCTCGCCCGCACCTTCGCCGACGCCGAGCAACCCGTCGCCCCTCACTGCTCATGACAACCCCAGGCTCGAGAGTTCAGCCGTGTCTGCACGTACCAGCAGCCCCGGGCTAGACGCGCTTCGCCGCCTGCGGACGCCCGGGCGCCGAGATTAAGGCCTTCTACTCTTCCAGGCTCCGACGCGCGCGACCTCGACTACACCCTCTACTGCGAGAGCCCGTACGTAATCACCGTTCCCAAGCTCCCCGTGCGGCGGTCTGTACGACGTAGTTCTCGAAGGTTCGGGCTGGGCGGCCGAGCACGGCGGTGACGTCGTCGGTGGTTCCGGCGATCTGACCGCGGTCCATCATGACGAACATTGCGGCGACACTTTGTGCCGCCGCTCGGCTTAGGCCTTGGTCGACGAGTGACGCGGCGTAGTCGTCGGGAGAGACTTGCCGGTAGGTGATGACTCGTCCGGAGGCTCTTGAGATGAGCTCTACAGCCTCGGCGAAGGTCAACGCGCGAGGTCCGGTGAGCTCGTAGACGTGCCTGTCGTGCCCGTCGGGCTCAGCCAGGACTTCACTCGCCACGTCAGCCACGTCATCGACGTCGATGAACGGTTCTGGGACGGCGCCGGCAGGAAGGGCCAGTTCGCCGGCGAGCAGCGGCGCGTGGAAGTTCTCCTCGTCGAAGTTCTGGGCGAAGTTGGCCGATCTGAGCACGGTCCACCCGAGCTTCGAAGCGCGCACAGCTTCCTCGGCCGAACGCATGTCCCGCCCGAAGTCCGAGTCGCGCCAGGTGTCGGCCCCGTGCCCGGACAGCAGCACCAAGCGTGGTACGCCGGCGGATTCTGCTCGTGCGACGAAGTCGTGCACCGGTCCAGGCACGGTGGGTGGGACGACGTAGACGGCGTCGACGTCGCGCAGGGCCGCGTCCCACCCGGTGGGGTCGGACCAGTCGAAGGCGGTCGCGCTGGAGCGGGAGGCCGCTCGAACCGACAGCCCGCGAAGCCGGAGCCGGGGGACGAGACGGCGGCCAGTTTTGCCGGTGGCGCCGAGGACCAAGACCGTATCGTTGCTCATAACCCCAGTAAAGCCGCGCGGACAGACGCTGCCATGGGTAGAACTTCGCCGCACCTACGCTGTCGTCTATCGTGGCTCGGTGGACGCCTTCGGTGACCTGTTCCGGGGTGTTCATGCCCGGGGCTCATTGTTCGGTCGTTCGACCCTGTCGGCGCCGTGGTCGCTTCGTTTTGTCGATGGTGCCCCACTGACTCTGCGCCGTGCTCGACGGGTTCGGGTGGATCGTTTCGGACGGCAGTAGGCCCGAGCCGCTGGCTGCGCGTGCCATGGTTGTGGTGCGGGGTCCGGCGCCGTTCAGTTTCGTCGACGAGGTCGGGACCGAAGCGGATCCGGTCGAGTGTGGTGAGGCCTGCGCGACGCCAGGGCAGGGCGGCACTTCTTACCGGTTGGGTTGGAACGACGGCGAGCGGGGCGTTTCGGGCGGGGCGACCACGTTGGTCGTGGGCGCTTATCCGATGGAGGGTGAGATCGGGTGACGGCTGCTGGCGTCGCTTCCGGTGGTGTTCGGGGTGGATGTGGGTGGTGCGGCTAACGCGGTGCTGGAACTTTTGGCCGTCGAGGTCGCCGTGGACGCTCCTGGGCAGCGAATCGTCCTCGATCGTCTACTGGACTGGGTCGGCTACTCCGACGCCTTCAGTGTCAGCGCGGTCTTCAAACGGGTCCGCGGCGCCAGCCCTTCCGAGTTCGCGCTGCCGCAGGACCGCATTGGGTCGGATCTCCTGTACCAACGCTGCAGCGTCCGACCGGCCTCGTCGCGTGCCGTTGACGCCGACAGCACGACGAGACGGTCGCCGTCGCACCAGGTCCGGGTCAGCCACGTTCGCCGTCGGACGGTCGTCACCCCTTGCGCTCGCCTCCCGCTGTCGGTTAGCGTCTATTTCTGAAACCTTTCATCGCGGGCTGTGCGCCGATCAGTCCGTTCCCCTAGGAGAGGACCGTGTCATGCCGACGCCACACACCCGCGGTTGGTCCCTGACGATGACGACCTTGACGGTGCTGCTGTGCCTCGTCGGCCTGAGTACGCCGAGACCTGCGGCCGCTGCGCCTCCGCACCGGTCCGAGCAGACGGTGACGCTGGTCAACACCGATGGGGCGGGCAACGCCACCATCCGCTTCGACGTGAACGGTGAGGCGATCGACGCCCACGATGGGCAGATCCAGCGTTTCGGCGACACCTACTACCTCTACGGCACCGCGTACGACTGTGGCTACGAGTGGAACACCCCGGGTGCTCCGTTCTGCGGTTTCGTGTCGTACAGCTCGCCGGACCTCGTGCACTGGACGCCACGGGGACCGCTCTTCGACGCCACCACGGCGACCTGGCAGCAGCGCTGCGACGGTGGCACCTACGGCTGCTACCGCCCGCACGTGGTCTTCAACAAGAGCACGTCCCGCTACGTGCTGTGGATCAACACCTACGACGTCGGCGTCGGCTACCGCGTCTTCACCTCGGCCAGCCCCACAAACGGCTTCACGGAGGTGGCCGTGCCCGACCTCGGGGTGCCGGAGGGACCGGCCCGGGGCGTCAACTACGGCGACCAGCAGGTCTTCGTCGACGACGACGGCCAGGCCTACCTGTCGTTCACCGACTGGACGTCCGGCGGCGACCTCGTCGTCGAGCGCCTCAACCGCACGTACACGAGCGGCACCGGAGACTGGATCCGCGTCAACATCCGCGCCACCGAGGCGCCGACCATGTTCAAGCGGGACGGCACCTACTATCTCACCTACTCCGACCCGAACCGCGGCTACGCCACCACCGGGACCGGTTACGTCACAGCGTCGAGCCCGCTCGGCCCGTGGAAGGGCGCCGGCTCCACCCCGGACGCGTGGTCGGTCTCCGACGGGAAGCTCCACATCGTCGGGGGCGACGTAGGCCTGAGCCGCAGCGGGACCGACTGGTCGGACTACACGTTCGCGGCGACCGTCACACCGGAGCGTGCCGCGTCGAGCGACTACGGCCAGGTGGGCATGGTGGTGCGAGCCTCGGACGCAGGCAGCTACCAGTGGCTCGTCGGCAACTACCCGCACGCCGGCGCCGAGGGCGGCAACCTCACCAAGCTCATCCCCGGCAAGCCGGCCGAGATCGTGCGCCTGCCGATGCCGATCGTGACGGGCCAGTCCTACGACATCGCGATCACGGTCTCGGGATCGTCGATCGAGACCCGCATCGACGGCCAGCTGGTCGACACCACCACCGACACGACGAGCACCAGCGGCCGGGTCGGGTTCCGCGAGGGCAACCAGGACGGCGAGCGGGTCAGCGTCGACTCGGTGTCCGTCACGGCCGCCGACGGCAGCACGCTGCTGAGCGACGACTTCTCGGACGACCTGTCTGCGTGGGAGCGGCCCGCATCCCTCATCACCGGTACCAACATCACCACCACCTCCTGCGGAGGTCAGCCCACCGACGTGCTCCCGATCGCCACGAGCTCGGGCACCGTCTACCTGTACCAGTCGGACGTGTGGATGGACGCCAAGGCCAACGAGGCGCTCGCTAAGCACTACTGGCAGCCCCTCGAGTTCGACGACTCCGGAGCGATCAAGCAGATCGCGTGCGGTGCGTCGTACGACGTGACCATCCCGGTCGGTGACGGCCCGGCGCTGCCACCGGCGCCCGCGGTGTCGACCGGCGACCAGGGCTACCGCACGCACTGGGACATCGCCGGCGGCCTCGCTCGGTCGCAGAGCTTCACGGTGCCGGAGGCAGGCGACCTGACCAAGGTGCGGTTCACCAGCTTCCAGTCCGGGCACCCCGACGCACCGCTGGTCCTGGACCTGCGGCGAGCCTCCGACGAGGGTGTGCCCGGCGAGACCGTCGCCAGCGCCACCGTGCCCACCAGCCAGGTGAGCTGGGCGGCCCGCTGGGTCGATCTGAAGCTCGACTCGCCGCTGGCGGTCAAGGCCGGGGAGCGGTTCGCGGTCGTCGCCCGTAGCGCAGCGACCCGCGGGGCCTACGGCATCGCCTACAGCGACACCGCGCCCTACGAGGGCGGCGTCGCCTCGATCAGCCACGACGGCGGGACCACCTGGACCGTCGAGAAGGGCCGGGCGCTCCACGTCGAGGCCGACGTGACCCCGCACGGGCTTGCGCCCGTTCACGCTCCCGAGGTCTCGGGCAAGGCCAAGGTCGGCTCCACGCTGAGAGTCACCCCCGGGACCTGGAACAGGCCCGGGCTGACCTACACCTACCAGTGGCTCCGTGACGGCTCGCCCATCGCCGGAGCGACGACGACCTCGTACCGGCTCCGTGCGGCCGACGCCGGTCGCCGGATCTCGGTCCGGGTCGGCGCATCCGCGCCCGGCGTGAAGCCCGCGTCCGCGACGACCGCACCGGTCCGGGTCGCGCGGGCGAAGTCTCGGTCCAGGGTCACCCTCGACAAGAACCGGCTCGCCCAGGGTCAGAAGCTGACCGTAGTCGCCACGGTCAGGTCGAAGCCCCGCGCGACCGGGGAGGTCGCCGTCCTGGTCGACGGCAAGGTCGTCCGGCGGATCGACCTGACCGGCGCCCGGGCCGTGGCGCGGGTGCGCCTGGACGAGGTCGGTCGGCACCGCGTGACCGCGCACTACCTCGGCTCGACGGCCGTCGCCGGATCGACCTCAGCGGCACGCCACGTCCGCGTCACCCGACGCTGAGGGTCATCTGCCGGAAGGGCCCGACCAGCCTTAAGCGCCCGGACCAGGAAAGGGCGCTCCCGCCCTCGCTGAGGCAAAGGAGTCGGGCTGCGCCGAGTGGCCAGTGCGGCGAAGCGGATCGGCATGACGACCAGCTTCGTGTCGAGGCCCGAAGTCGCAACGCCAGGACCGACCACGAAAATTTGCATCCGGCCCGATCCGTTGGACCTGATCGAGATCGGAAGCGGAACCGCGGGTCCGGCGGGTCGGCGGGTCGGCGGGCACCCGGAAGTGCGCCGGACCGCCGGACCGCCGAGACCGCAAGGTCAGCCGGACACCTGCTCATCCGTCCGGGACCGTTGCGCGGATCGGTTAGACCGGGCTCAGACCGGTCGCTGCGGTGCGACTGCCGGTCTGAAGGTCCGATCGCAGTCTTCCTTCCTTCGTCAATCGACCCAGTCCACAGGTTCTATCTGATCCTGGTGCCGTCGTCTCGCAGCTCGCCGACGGTCAGCACGGTCGAGGACCGAAGTGCACCGCTGCTGCGTGAGGAGATCGCGGGGAGCGTCACCCCCGGCCAGCCGGTTCTGATCGGCCGACCATGTCCCGCGAACACGGCGTCACCTCGATGCACCCGGGGCGTGGGCGACGAACCGGTTATCCCGGGCTCGCACTGCGCCAGCTCCCCGGGGCCAGGCTCTCTGTCTCAGGCTGTCGCCGAGGCCCTGTCCGGCGCGACAAAGGTGCTCCGGCGCACCACGAGCTCCGGGGTGAACCTGACGTTCTGGTGCTCGTGCGGGAGGTCGTGGTCTGCCGCCGTCATCTCCTCGGATAACAGCTGGGCAGCTCGCTGGCCGAGGTCCGCCCGCGGCTGGCGAACCGATGACAGCGGGACCGCAGCGGAGGCGGCGAAGGAAATGTCGTCGTAGCCAATCAGTGCGACGTCGGCCGGCACCCGCAGCCCGTGGGTGACGAACCCTTGCAGCAGCCCGATGGCCAGGAGGTCGTTCATTGCAAACACCGCCGTTGGTCGCTCCGCGTGGGGCAGCGCGACCAGCTGGTCAGCGGCGGCAACCCCGGAGGCTGCCTCCATCGACGGCGTCGTCACGATCAGCAGCGACGCGGCGCCACCGTGCCGACCACGAGCAATTTCAGCGCCCAACCTGCGGTCGCGAACCTGGTGCAGCAAGCCCGGGCCGCCGACCACGGCGATGGAGGTGTGGCCGAGCGCCAGCAGGTGTTCCGTGGCCAGCCGGCCACCCTCCACGTCGTCGACCGACACCGAGCAGTAGCCGGCCTCGTCACGCGCGCGGTCGACGATCACCACAGGAATGCCGCGTCGCCGCAGCGACTCCGCAGGCTCGCTCGGCCCGCTCACCGGCGCCCAGAGGACACCACCCACCCGTTGCTGCTCCAAGACCCGGAGCTGATCGCTCTCGCGCTCGGCGAGCGACGCACTGTTACTGGCCTGCACGTAGTAGCCCCGACCCTGGAACCAGTCCTCGACCCCGCGCAGCACGTCGGTGAAGAAGGGGTTGCTGATGTCCATCAGCACCACGCTGATCACCCGGCTCCGGCCAGCGCGCAGCTGGCGAGCGGACTCGTTGGGGACCCAGCCCAGCTTCTTGATCGCCAGCTCGACCCGATCTCGGGTGGCGGCGCTGACGAGGCCGGGAGAGTTGACGACGTTTGAAACGGTGCCCAGGGAGACGCCCGCCAGCGTCGCGACGTCCTTCATGCTCGTCGAGGACCTACGGGCCACCGAAGTCCTCCCTCACGTCATGTCGTCCGCGCTCAAAAGCACGGGGCGGCGTCGACAGCAGCGTTGACGTGCAACAGCAACGCTGAAGTGTTCCATGAGCGTACGCGGGCCCAGGGGGCGGCGACGAGACTTTGGTCGGAGCGGCGAGCGGTGCAATCGATCGAGATCTCATGATCGAAGCTGGTCTGTCTCAGGGCCTCTGCGCTGAGCTGACCCGGGCACCGGCGGGCAGGCGAGTACGTGACACTCGCACGGGCTCCATCGGCCCGGTGGCCACCCTTTCGACCGGGTGTCGTCCTCGAGCTCGGATGTTCCGGCGGCGCCAACTGCCGCGCAGGTCGCCCGACGTGGGTGGCCGTGACGACCGAGGTGAGGGTCGCACACTCCTCCGAGCGTTCCTGGTCTCATCGACCCCGCGCTTGTACCCATGAGGCGTCCCGTTCTCCGCGACGCGCACCCTGCAGGGTGCCCAAGGCCCAGGAAGGTACGCCTGACGGAGCCGACGAAGATCGGCGCGTCAAGCCGCAGTGGGTGCGGCGGCGGCCTTTCGGGTGTCCGGACCTCGGTTCCGGACTCTCCCGACCGGGTGACCCTGACCGCGCACCGAAGTCGTTGCGGCGCGGCCCAGTGACGCCGTCACTCCACCTTGACCGGCCCCTCGACGGGCTCGGGGCGCAGGGATGTCGCCCCGGGTTCGTCGGGGCAGAGCCGAGCCGGGTACGGGGTAAAGCGGGCGGAACGGCTCAAGCCGTTATGAAACGTTACGATCACAATTCTTGACGCCGGGGAGCGTCGTGGGCTTAGATGGCTCAAGTTCTTTAGCACGTTTCAACGGATCAAGAGGACCCGATGCCGACGGACCTGAAGCCGAACCGCCCGGTGCTGGCGCTCGAGCACATGGTGAAGACGTTCGGAGCCGTGGTGGCACTGTCCGACGGCTCCCTGAGCGTGCAGGCCGGGTCGATCCACGCGCTGATGGGGGAGAACGGGGCGGGGAAGTCGACGCTGGTCAAGGTTTTGGCCGGGGTGCACCAGCCGGACTCCGGCACGGTGGTCGTGGCCGGTGAGCACGTGGTGTTCCGGTCCCCGGCGGACAGCAAGTCGCGCGGCATCTCGGTCATCTACCAGGAGCCGACCCTGTTCCCGGACCTGACGGTCGCGGAGAACATCTTTGTCGGCCGCCAGCCCCGCGGTCGCTTCGGGCTGGTCGACCGGGCGGCGATGCGCGACGAGGCGCGGGCGCTGTTCGAACGGCTGGGTGTTCCGATTGACCCGGACCGGCTCGCGGAGGGCTTGTCGATCGCGGACCAGCAGATCATCGAAATCGCGAAGGCCATCTCTCTCGACGCCCGCATCCTGGTGATGGACGAGCCGACGGCAGCGTTGAGCGGCGTCGAGGTCGACCGGCTCTTCGCCGTCGCTCGCGGCCTGCGCGACTCGGGCGCGGGCATCGTTTTCATCTCGCACCGGTTCGACGAGGTGTTCGAGCTCTGCGACCAGGTCACAGTGCTGCGTGACGGGCGCTACATCGCGACCCACCAGGTCGCCGGCATCACCACCGACGGGCTGGTCAAGGAGATGGTCGGGCGCGACATCGCCACCCTCTTCCCCAAGCAGCACACCGAGATCGGTCGAGCGGTTCTCGAGGTGCGCGGGCTGACGCGCGCGGGGGTGTTCGCCGACATCTCCTTCGAGGTGCACGCCGGCGAGATCGTCGCCCTCGCGGGCCTCGTCGGAGCCGGACGCACCGAGGTCGCCCGAGCCGTCTTCGGGGTCGACCGTTACGACGCCGGTACGGTGCGCGTGCTCGGTGTCGCGCTGCGGGCCCGCTCGCCCCAGGCCGCGATCGACGCCGGGATGGCCTTCGTCCCCGAGGACCGCCGCAAGCAGGGCTTGGTGATGGATCTGTCGGTCGCGCGGAACGCCACCTTGACGCTGCGTCGCCAGCTCGCCCGGTTCGGGCTGATCAACGCTACCCAGGAGCGTCAGGTGGCCGCGGAGTGGACGGCCCGACTGCAGGTGAAGACCGGCTCGCAGGACCAGCCCGTGGCGACGTTGTCGGGCGGCAACCAGCAGAAGGTCGTCCTGGCGAAGTGGCTGGCGACCGACCCCAAGCTGCTGATCGTCGACGAGCCGACGCGAGGCATTGACATCGGCACGAAGTCGGAGGTGCACCGGCTGATCTCCGACCTCGCCGCGCGGGGGATCGCCGTGCTGATGATCTCTTCCGAGCTCCCCGAGGTGCTCGGTATGGCCGATACGGTCCTGGTCATGCATGAGGGAGCGATCACCGCCCGGTTGGCGCGCGGCGAGGCGACACCCGAGACCGTGATGCACGCGGCCAGCGGGTCTCGGGAGGTGGCCTGATGACCCAGCAGAGGACCACCGTCGACCCGGTGATCGACCCGAGACCCGCTCCGGCCCGGGCACGCCGTGGACTGGCCGGCCTCCCGACGCGCGAGCTGTCGGTGCTCGCCGTGCTGGTCGTGCTGGTCGTCGTCACCGCGTCGGTGAACCCTCGGTTCCTCGACCCGCAGGGTGTGCGGGACTTGCTGCTCAACTCGACGATCTTCGTGGTGATGGCCGTCGGCCAGGCCCTCGTGGTGATCACCCGCAACGTCGACCTGTCGGTGGGTTCGATCCTGGGTATGTCCGCGTTCTCCACGGGCGCGGTCTTCTCCGCCTTCCCCGGCGCCCCGACGGTCGTCGTCTTCGTCGTCGGCATCGCCCTGGGCGCCCTTCTCGGCGCGGTGAACGGTTTGATCGTGACCGCCGTCAAGGTGCCGGCCCTGGTCATCACCCTGGGCACCCTCTACGTCTACCGCGGCATCTTGAACGCCTGGGCCGGCTCCACCCAGTACTTCATCGGCGACGCCCCGACGTCGTTCGCCACGCTCGCCGTCAAGTCTTTCCTCGGTCTGCCCGTCATCGCGCTCGCCGCGCTCATCGTCGCCGTGCTCGTCGGCGTCGTGCTGTACGCCACCCGACCCGGGCGCGACCTCTACGCCATCGGGTCCGACCCGGACGCCGCGCGCCTGTTCGGTCTGAGGGTCGACGCGCGGGTGGTGGCCGCGTTCCTCGCCAGCGGCGCCCTCACGGGCTTCGCCGGCGTCCTCTACGCGTCGCGGTTCAACTCGGTGGGCGCCGACACCGGCAGCGGGTTCGAGCTGCAGGTCGTCGCGGCGGTGGTGGTCGGCGGCGTCGCCATTTTCGGCGGCAGTGGCAGCGCCATCGGTGCAGCGATCGGGGCCGTGCTGCTCACGACCATGACCGGGTCGCTGGCGGCCCTGGACGTGAGCAAGTTCTGGCAGCAGGCGATCGTCGGCGTCCTCATCATCGGGGCCATCCTGATCGACCGCCTGATCGCCCTGCGCGCCGCGAAGCGGCGCCTGACCCAGGAGGACCGCGTTGCCTGAGACGACGACGCCGCCGGCCCGGCGTGTGCCCGCGCCCGACGTGACGACCGGCACGGCGCAGCAGGGGTCGTCGACGCTGCGCAACGCCGTCGTGGGGCGCGACGCGGGTGTCGTCTACGCACTGGTCCTGGTCGTCGTCGTGGCCTGCCTCACGGTCCCGTACTTCGCCTCGGTCATCACGATCAACTTCCTGCTGATCGATGCCGTGCCGGTCCTGCTGATGGCCATGCCGATGGCGCTGATCATCATCACCGGCGAGATCGACCTGTCGGTCGCGAGCACCGCGGGGTTGTCCGCCGCGTCGATGGGCGTGCTCTTCAGTCACCAGCACCTGCCCATCGGTCTGGTCGTCGTGTTGTGCGTCCTCATCGGTGTCCTCTGCGGTGCGCTGAACGGCTTCCTCGTCACCGTCGTGGGACTCCCGTCGCTCGCCGTGACGATCGGCACCCTGGCCCTGTTCCGGGGGCTGGCGCTGGTCGTGATCGGCGACCAGGCGGTCGCGGACTTCCCCCCCGGCCTGACCACCTTCGCCACCTCGACCATCCCGGGGGTCGGGGTCCCGACGGTGATGGTGTTGGCGCTCGTTGTCGTGGTCGTGTTCGGTGTCGTGCTGCACCTGACCCCGTACGGACGCTCATTGTTCGCACTCGGGTACAGCGTCGAGGCGGCGAGCTTCGTGGGGATCCGGGTGAACCGCTCGAAGTTCTCGCTCTACGTCGTGAGCGGCATCGTCTCGTCCGTCGTCGGTGTGTTCTGGGTCCTGCGGTACTCCACGGCGCAGAGCGACTCGGTCCAGGGCCTGGAGCTGGGCGTGGTGGCCGCCGTGCTGCTCGGCGGGGTGTCGATCTTCGGCGGCTCGGGTGGCATCGTCGGGGTGGTCGCCGGGGTGCTGCTCATCCGCACGGTCACCTACGCGCTCCAGCTCGCCGGGCTGCCCGACACCGTCCTCACCATCGTCACCGGCGGGCTGCTGATCGCCTCGGTCACCGCGCCCAGCGTGCTGGCCCGGGTCCGCGCTGCCCGCTCGCGACGCCGCAACGTCGCGCTCTCCCTGCAGGGCGCCCCCACCACCTGACCCGACGCGGCCCCAGCCCTCGTCGTCCTCGCCAACCGAAAGGAAAGACACCATGTCGAACCCGACGTCACGACCTCGCCGAGCCCGGCGCCGTCTCATGGTCGGCGCGGTCGCCGGCGCGACCGCCCTGCTCTCCCTGAGCGCCTGCGGAGGGGGCACCACGACCGCTCCGGCCGGCTCGTCCTCGTCCTCGGCTTCGGGCGGGGAGTCGAAGCCGTTCACCATCGCCTTCGTCCCCAAGCAGCTGAACAACCCCTACACCGACGTCGAGCTCGGCGGCGGCTCGGCCACCGCGCCCAAGGTCGGCGCGACCTACTCCGTCGTCGGTCCCAACACCGCCAGCGCTTCGTCGCAAGTGAGCTTCATCAACACGCTCACCCAAAAGCGCACCGACGTGATCGCGATCGCCGCGAACGATCCGAACGCGGTCTGCGCGTCGCTCAACCAGGCCAAGGCCGCGGGCGCGAAGATCATCACCTTCGACTCCGACACCGACCCCTCGTGTCGCAGTATCTTCATCAACCAGGTGAATTCCAAGGACGTCGCCCTCGTCGAGCTGAAGCAGCTGGGGGAGCAGATCAACTACACCGGTGAGTTCGCGATCTTGTCCGCGACCGCGAACGCGACCAATCAGAACACCTGGATCAAGTTCATGAAGGAGGAGCTCGCCTCCAACCCGAAGTACGCGAAGATGAAGCTCGTCTCGACCGTGTACGGCAACGACGACGACACCACCTCCTTCCAGGTTGCGCAGGGTCTGCTCTCGTCGAACCCGAACCTGAAGGGGATCATCTCCCCGACGACGGTCGGGATCGCCGCCACGGCCCGCTACCTGTCGAACTCGACCTACAAGGGCAAGGTCGTCCTGGTCGGTCTGGGCCTGCCGAACCAGATGCGTACCTACGTCAAGAACGGGACCGTCAAGGAGTTCGCGCTGTGGGACCCGGCCAAGATCGGTGAGGCCGCGGTCTACGCCGGCCGAGCCCTGGTGGACGGGAAGATCACCGGTGCGCCGGGAGAGAGCTTCGAGGCCGGCGACCTGGGCACGCTGAAGGTCGAGGAGGACAACACGGTCATCGTCGGTCCTCCGACCGAGTTCTCGGCCGACAACATCGACCAGTACGACTTCTGAGGTCGGACCGGTGGGGTGGTCGTCACGGCCATCTCACCGTCCGTCTCGGACCGACCCGCGAGGACGACGCCATGGAACGAGTCTGCTTCCAGCTCCCGCTGAGACCCGACCGGGTCGAGGAGTACGCCCGGCGGCACGCGGCGGTCTGGCCCGACATGCTCACCGCGCTGGCCGCGGCAGGATGGTCGAACTACTCGCTGTTTCTCCGCCCGGACCTCGGGCTGCTGATCGGCTACTTCGAGACGGACTCCCTGTCCGCCGCGCTGGCGAGGATGGAGGCCGCCGAGGTGAACGCACGGTGGCAGGCCGAGATGGCCGAGTTCTTCGAGGACCTGCCGGGCCCCTCCGACCAGGGCTTCACCCGCCTCGTCGAGATCTTCAACCTCGACGACCAGCTTGCCCGGCCCGTGGCCGACCCGACCTGATCCGCCCCGCCCCGCCTGCTGACCCAGCCCTGACCAGCAGCCCCCGCAGGCCGACGACCCGGCCGCAACCGAACGAGGAGAAGATGACGTCTTTCGCCGACATCGCGCCGCTGCTTGAGCAGCAGGAGATCGAGCTGCCCTCCTGGGCGTTTGGGAACTCGGGGACCCGCTTCCGGGTGTTCCCGCAGGCCGGTGTGCCGCGCGACCCGTTCGAGAAGGTTGCAGACGCCGCCAAGGTGCACGAGCTCACGGGTCTGGCGCCGCAGGTGGCGTTGCACATCCCGTGGGACGAGGTCGAGGACTTCGCGACCCTGCGCAAGCACGCCGAGGACCTGGGCGTCGCGCTGGGGACGGTCAACTCCAACACATTCCAGGACGAGGCGTACAAGTTCGGAAGCCTGTGCCACCGTGAGGGCGGCGTGCGACGCAAGGCGATCGAGCACCACCTGCGCTGCCTCGAAATTATGGGAGAGACCGGGTCCCGCGACCTCAAGATCTGGCTGGCGGACGGGACCAACTACCCCGGCCAGGACGACCTGCGCTCGCGGCAGGACCGGCTCGCCGAGTCGCTGCGGGAGATCTACGCCGCCGTCGGCGATGGTCAGCGGCTGGTGCTGGAGTACAAGATCTTCGAGCCCGCCTTCTACCACATGGACGTGCCGGACTGGGGCACCTCGTACGCCCAGGTCACGTCGCTCGGCGATCGGGCGAGCGTGTGCCTGGACACCGGGCACCATGCGCCGAGCACGAACATCGAGTTCATCGTGATGCAGCTGCTGCGGCTGGGCCGGCTCGGTTCGTTCGACTTCAACTCCCGCTTCTACGCCGACGACGACCTGATCGTGGGGGCGGCCGACCCGTTCCAGCTGTTCCGCATCCTCGTCGAGGTCATCCGGGGTGGCGGCTACGGTCGAGACAGCGGGGTGGCCTTCATGCTCGACCAGTGCCACAACGTGGAGCGCAAGATCCCGGGCCAGATCCGCAGCGTGTTGAACGTGCAGGAGATGACGGCGCGGGCGCTGCTGCTCGACCGCGGTGCCCTGGACCAGGCCCAGATGGCGGGTGACGTGCTCGGCGCGAACGAGGTGTTCATGGACGCGTTCTCCACCGACGTCCGGCCCGACCTCGCAGCCTGGCGCGCAGCGCGCGGCCTCCCGGCCGACCCGATGCGGGCGTACGCCGAGAGCGGCTACCAGGAGCGGATCGAGGCGGCGCGGACCGGCGGGCAGCAGGCCGGGTGGGGAGCATGAGCCAGCTGAGCGGCCCGGCGGCCCTGCTGCCGTTGAAGGAACGCCGGCGGCCGCGGATCGGCCTGGTCGCCGGGGGGCTGGGGGCGTACTGGCCGCAGTTCCCGGCGTTGCTGCCCCAGCTGCAGGATTCGTCGCGCTACGTCTCGTCCCGGTTCGAGGCGATGGACGCCGAGGTGGTCGACGTCGGGTTCATCTCCGACGCGCAGGAGGGCGCGGTCGCCGCGGAGCAGCTGCGCCGGGCCGACTGCGACCTCATCGTGTTGTTCCTGACGACCTACCTGACGGCCTCGATGGTGCTCCCCGCCGCGCAGCGCTCGGGTGCGCCCGTCCTGGTGATCGACCTTCAGCCGACGGAGAAGATGGATCACGCGTCCTTCGACACGGGGGCCTGGCTCGCCTACTGCGGCCAGTGCCCGGTGCCGGAGGTGGGCAACGTGTTCCGTCGTGCCGGGATCGAGTTCCGGTCGGTCTCGGGACATCTGCGGCAGGACGCGGCGTGGACGCGGATCGAACGCTGGATCCGGGCGGCGCACGTCCGGGCCGCCCTGCGCAGCGCCCGTCATGGACTGATGGGCCACCTGTACCCGGGAATGCTCGACGTCTCGACCGACGTGACGCTGCTGCCGACGACGTTCGGCTCGCACGTCGAGGTGTTGGAGCTCGACGACCTCCGGGTCCGGGTGGACCAGGTGAGTGACCCGGAGGTCGAGGAGCGGAAGGCTCTGGCGCGGCAGCTGTTCACCCTTGACGACTCGGTCGTCGAGGACGACTTCACGTGGGGCGCGAAGGTGTCGGTCGGGCTCGACCGGCTCGTCGACGACTTCGCGCTGGACACGCTCGCCTACTACCACCGGGGCCTGGACGGAGAGCAGCACGAACGGCTGGGCGCCGGCCTGATCCTGGGTGCCTCGCTGCTCACCGCCCGCGGGGTCCCTGCCACGGGCGAGTATGAGCTGCGCACCACCGTCGCCCAGCTCGCGACCCACGTGATCGGGGCGGGCGGCTCGTTCTGCGAGATCCAGGCGCTCAACTTCGACGACGGTGTGGTCGAGATGGGTCACGACGGCCCCGCCCACCTCGCCGTCAGCTCACGGGACCCGCTGCTGCGCGGACTCGGTGTCTTCCACGGCAAGCGGGGCTGGGGGGTGTCGGTCGAGTTCGACGTCCAGCCCGGACCCGTGACCCTCCTCGGGTTGGGCCAGGACCGGGACGGGTCGCTGTCCTTCGTCGCGTCCGAGGGCACCGTGGTGCCCGGGCCGCTGCTCGCCATCGGCAACACGACGTCGAGGGTCGACTTCGGCCGCGACCCCGGCGAATGGGTGGACGAGTGGAGCGCGACCGGGGTCGGCCACCACTGGTCGCTCTCCGTCGGTGCGCACGCCGCCGACTACCGGGCGGCGGCGTCTCTGCTCGGCATCGACTTTCGAGAGGCATGAGATGACCAACCCCGACGTGACCCAGCTGATCGCCCGGAGCAACAGCCTGGGCGCTGAGAAGAAGAACACCAACTACGCCGGCGGAAACACGTCAGCCAAGGGCGACGACGTCGACCCGGTCACCGGGGAGAAGGTCGAGCTGCTCTGGGTCAAGGGCTCCGGCGGCGACCTCGGGACGCTCACCGAACGGGGGCTGGCCGTGCTGCGGCTCGACCGCCTCCGCGCGCTGGTGGACGTCTACCCGGGCGTCGAGCGCGAGGACGAGATGGTGGCCGCGTTCGACTACTGCCTACACGGCCGGGGTGGGGCGGCGCCGTCGATCGACACGGCCATGCACGGGCTGGTCGACGCAGCGCACGTCGACCACCTGCACCCCGACTCCGGCATCGCCATCGCCACGGCGGCCGACGGGGAGTCGCTGACCACGGAGGTCTTCGACGGCTTGGTCGTCTGGGTGCCCTGGCGCCGGCCCGGCTTCCAACTCGGCCTCGACATCGCCGCGGTCAAGCGGGCGCACCCCGAGGCGGTCGGCTGCGTCCTCGGCGGGCACGGCATCACCGCCTGGGGGGCCACGTCCGCGGAGGCCGAGGAGCACTCGCGCTGGATCATCGACACCGCGGCCGCCTACCTGGCCGAGCACAGCAAGGCGGAGCCGTTCGGGCCCGAGCTGCCCGGCTACGGCGCGCTGCCCGAAACCGAGCGCCGGTCGAAGGCGGTGGCCCTCGCGCCGATCCTGCGGGCCATCGCCTCGCACGACCAGCCGGTGGTCGGGCACTTCACCGACGACGATGTCGTCCTCGACTTCCTCGCGCGCGCCGAGCACCCGAGGCTGGCCGCGCTTGGGACGAGCTGCCCCGACCACTTCCTGCGCACGAAGGTCAAGCCGCTGGTGCTCGACCTGCCGGCCGACGCGGACGTCGAGGCCGCGAAGGCTCGGGTGCACGAGCTGCACGCGGCCTATCGGGCCGACTACTCGGCCTACTACGAGCGCCACGCCGGTCCGGACTCACCGCCGATGCGCGGGGCGGACCCGCTGATCGTCCTGGTCCCGGGCGTGGGCATGTTCTCCTACGGCGCGAACAAGCAGACCGCGCGGGTGGCCGGTGAGTTCTACGTCAACGCCATCAACGTCATGCGCGGCGCAGAGGGTGTGTCGACCTACGCCCCGATCGACGAGGGCGAGAAGTTCCGGATCGAGTACTGGGCGCTGGAGGAGGCCAAGCTCACGCGGATGCCGCCGCCGAAGCCGCTGGCCACCCGGGTCGCGCTGGTCACCGGCGCTGCCTCCGGGATCGGCAAGGCGATCGCCCACCGGCTCGCCGCCGAAGGTGCCTGCGTGGTCATCGCCGACCTCGATGCGGACAAGGCGTCCGCGGCGGCGGCCGAGGTCGGCAGCAGCGACGTCGCGGTCGGCGTCCGGGCCGACGTGACCGACGAGGCCGCCGTACAGGCCGCGGTCGACGCGGCGGTGCTCGCCTTCGGCGGGCTCGACCTGGTGGTCAACAACGCCGGGTTGTCGCTGTCGAAGTCGCTGCTCGAAACCACGGCGAAGGACTGGGACCTGCAGCACGACGTGATGGCCCGCGGCTCGTTCCTCGTGTCGAGGGCCGCGGCGAGGGTCCTCATTGAGCAAGGCCTGGGCGGCGACATCGTCTACATCTCGTCCAAAAATTCCGTCTTCGCCGGGCCGAACAACATCGCCTACTCCGCGACCAAGGCCGACCAGGCGCACCAGGTGCGGCTGCTGGCTGCCGAGCTGGGGGAGCACGGGGTCAAGGTCAACGGAATCAACCCCGACGGGGTGGTGCGCGGTTCCGGGATCTTCGCCGGTGGCTGGGGCGCCAAGCGGGCCGCGGTGTACGGGGTGGAGGAGTCCGAGCTCGGCGCCTACTACGCGCAGCGCACGCTGCTCAAGCGCGAGGTGCGGCCCGAGCACGTTGCCAACGCCGTTTTCGTGCTGTGCTCGGCCGACCTTAGCCACACCACCGGCCTGCATGTCCCGGTCGACGCCGGGGTGGCTGCGGCGTTCCTGAGATGAGCCGCTCAGGCCCGGTGCTGGCCGCCGTCGACATCGGCGCATCCAGTGGACGAGTGATGGCCGGGCGGGTGGAGGACGGGCGCGTCCGGCTCGAGCCGGTGCACCGCTTCGACAACGGCGCGGTGCTTCGCGACGGGCATCTGCGCTGGAACCTCACCGGCCTGTTCGAGCAGGTGCTCGTCGGCCTGCGCGCGTTGGTGGAGCGGTTCGGCGGGGCAGCCAGCATCGGCGTCGACACCTGGGCCGTTGACTACGGGCTGCTGGGCGAGGACGGGCGGCTGCTGGCCGAGCCCGTGGCGTACCGGGACCACCGCACCGACGGGGTCGCGGCACAGGTTCACCAGCGGGTGGACGCGGCCCGGCTGTATGCGGTCAACGGGCTGCAGCAGTTGCCCTTCACCACGCTCTACCAGCTCGCTGCCGAGCAAGAGGGTGAGCTGTGGTCGCGGGTGCGGCACGCGGTCCTGCTGCCCGACCTGATCGCGTACTGGCTGAGCGGCGAACTGCGGACCGAGGTGACGAACGCGTCCACGACCGGCCTGCTCGACGCCCGCAGCCGCAAGTTCGACCCCGGCCTGCTCGAGGAGCTCGGCCTGTCGGCCGACTTGTTCCCACCGCTGATCCAGCCCGGCGACATGCTCGGCCATGTCACCCCGGAGGTGGCGGAGCGCACTGGGCTCGACCCCGCAACCCGCCTGGTCGCGGTCGGCTCGCACGACACGGCCTCCGCGGTGGTCGGGGTGCCGGCCCAGGACCGGCGCTTCGCGTACGTCTCCTCGGGTACCTGGTCACTGGTCGGCGTCGAGCTCGAGGAACCGGTGCTCACTCCGCAGAGCCGGGCCGCGAATTTCACCAATGAGGGCGGTGTCGACGGCCGGATACGCTACCTGCGCAACGTCGGCGGGCTGTGGCTGCTGCAGGAGTCGCTGCGGACCTGGCGCGAGCAGGGGCACGACCTAGACGCCGACGCGCTCCTCAAGGAAGCGGCGGCGCTGCCCCCGGACGGGCCCGTGGTCGACGTCGATGACGAGCGGTTCATCGCGCCGGGCGACCTGCCCGGCCGGGTCCGCGCCGCCTGCGCTCGATCGGGCCGGCAAGTCCCGCAGGAACCCGCCGCTCTAGTCCGCTGCGTGCTCGACTCGCTCGCCGTCGCGTACGCCCGGACCGTCGAGCAGGCGGCCGCACTGTCGGGCGCCGAGGTCGACGTGATCCACCTCGTGGGGGGCGGTTCGCGCAACGCCTTGCTGTGCCAGCTGACCGCCGACCTGTCGGGCATTCCGGTGCTCTCTGGCCCGGTCGAGTCCACCGCTCTGGGCAACGTCGTCGTGCAGGCCAGGGCGCTCGGCGCGCTCAAGGGCGACTTAGAGGATCTGCGTGCGGCGCTGCGCGGCGGCGTAAACCTGCGCGCGTACGCGCCGAACCGCGCGCACCCCAGGGTCGGGGAGGTCACGCCGTGAGGATTGTGCTTTCGTGACGTGCCCAGCCGACGGGCTCTGCCTGGTGGCGAAGCGGGTGGCAAGGAAGCGTGCTCGAGCGGCTGGGCCACACCGTTGTATGTCCGGTATGTCCGGTATGTCCGGTATGTCCGGTATGGCTGCGGGTGCCATGGTTGTCGTGCGGGGTCCGGCGACGTTCAGTTTCGTCGACGAGGTCGGGACCGAAGCGGATCCGGTCGAGTGTGGTGAGCATTGCGCGAGGCCAGGGCAGGGCGGCACTTCTTACCGGCTGGGTTGGAACGACGGCGAGCGGGGCGTTTCGGGCGGGGCGACCACGCTGGTTGTCGGCGCCTATCCGATGGAGGGTGAGATCGGGCGACGGCTGCTGGAGTCGCTTCCGGTGGTGTTCGGGGTGGACGCGGGTGGTGCGGCCAATGCGGTGCTGGAACTTTTGGCCGTCGAGGTCGCCGTGGACGCTCCTGGGCAGCGAATCGTCCTCGATCGTCTACTGGACTGGATGTTGGTCTGCGCGATGCGGGAGTGGTTCGAGCGGCCCGGTAGTGCGCCGCCGGCGTGGTAGGTCGCGGACCGGGACCCGCTGGTCGGTCGTGCTTTGAGGTGGCTGCACGCTGAGCCGGCCGCGCCGTGGACCGTTTCGGCTTTGGCCGACCGGGTCGGGGTGTCGCGGGCCACGCTGGCGAAGCGGTTGACGGAGTTGGTGGGTGAGCCGTCGTTGACGTACTTGACCCGTCGGCGGATGTCTCTGGCGGCGGATTTGCTCCTCGAGCGGGAGGAGGTCACGATCGGCGCGGTCGCCCGCGCCGTCGGTTATTCCGACGCTTTCGGTGTCAGCGCGGTCTTCAAACGGGTCCGCGGCGCCAGCCCTTCCGAGTTCCGCCGCAGCGGCGCAAGAGCCCCGGATCGCGTGACTTGAGCACGACGCGGCCCGAGGGAGCTGGCGCGTCCTAGGCCTGCCGGTGGTGTCGCCTCGTTGGGTGTGCGGTGCCGGTGGGCCCGGAGGTGTCGTTGTGCCAGATGGCGGCGAACGGGGCGAGCATGCGTCGGGCGACGCGAGTCTAGACGCCGATGACGGCGAACCCGCCGCTGACTTCGAGGTCGAATTGGCCTTTCAGGGTGTGGCGCTGGGCGAGGTGGGCGAGAAGGGCCCACCTTCACTTGCTCCGCGCGGTCGTAGGCCGGTCAATGCCGGCGAGGAAACGCAGATCTTGCGGCCGCATCACCAGAAGTGCATCACCCAGAAGTCAGCATCACCCAGAAGTCAGCATCACTCAGAGGTCAGCGAAGGAGCGGGAAGCCGCCGGTGAGCTTGCGGACGGGCTTGCTCGGGCCGCACAGGGCAACGCCGAGGAAAATGAGTGCGGCGGTCGAGGTCTGCGCGACCGCTGCGGCAAAGGCCTCGTAGTCGGTGGTCTGCTGCCCCGAGGTCGGGAAGTCCACGACATCGAGGCCCATGTCGAGCGCCGCCGCCCTCAACGCGCTGAGCCGTCCGGCGGGAGCTGACAGCACGGGCAGCCCCATCGGGATCAGTCCGGAGTGAGCGGCTCCGTCGGCGTCGACGAAGTCCCGTCCGGGCAGCTGCGGGAACTGAGCGCCCACCGAGAGGGCCAGCACGGCCGCCGCGTTCGCGGCCAAACCGGGCGGCAGCGACTCGTCGACGACGATGACGCAGCGTTCGGGTCGGACGGGCTCGGTCATCGAATCTCCTTCGGTTCTCCGGCAGCGTGAGTGCCGGCGTTGGTTGTGATGGCGTTGTTCGTGGCGGTAGCGGCGTCGGTGTCACGGCCCTGGGTGTGCCGGCTGTGAGTGGCAGTCCGGGACCGGTGTGGTGGACGGTTGCGGTGGGCAGATCTGGGCTGGTTGGCGAGGAGGACTGGACCGGGCGCAGCGTGGCCAGCAGGAGGCCGGCGACCAGGATGAGGCGCCGGCCCCGGCTGGCGGAGCGAGGCGCTCGTTGAGCAGGATCAGGCCGAGCAGCGCCGCTGTGAGCGGCTCGGCGAGGCTCAGAGTGCCGACCGTGCCGGTCGGCAGCCGGCGCAGACCGCGGGCGAACAGCAGGTAGGCGGCGGCAGTCGTGGCCAGCCCGAGCCAACCGACCATCAACTGGGCCCGGACACCGACCAGCACCAGGCCGCCGCAACAGCAGTGCCCCGCACAGGCCTGTGGCCACCGGTGCGGTACCCAGCGCCACGACGGTGCCGGTCGCGACACCAGTGCTCGCGACGGCGGAGAAGAACGTGCTCTGGTAGAGGGCGGTGGACACGGCCGCCAGTGCGGTCCACCCGACGAGCGGCCGCTTCAGGCACGCGGCGAGTGTCGCGGCGTTGTGGCGGATCAGTGCGACCAGCACCAGGGCGAAGCCACCGACAACCAACCGGGCCGCACCGACGACGACCGGCTCGTGGACACGGCCGAACGTCTGGGCGGTGCCCGTCGTCCCCCATAGGGCGGCCGCGGCCAGCACGAGCGCCGCGTCCGAGCGGCCTGAGCCACTCCGACGCCCGGTGCCGGAGGTGGTGGCGAAGCGACACACAGTGATTGGCATGAGGCTGCTTAGACTGCGGATCGTGCTGACGAAACACAAGTTAACCGAAGATCGTTCGGCCAGAGTCCGGAATGCCGATCTATGGACGAACTAGATGCGGCGTTGACGGGCTATCTGCAGGCAGATGCTCGGCTGACGAACCGCGAGCTTGCCGACCGGGTCGGTGTCGCTCCTTCTACCGCCCTGGAACGGGTCCGGGCGCTGCGTACGCGTGGGGTCCTGCGTGGATACCACGCCGACGTGGATCTGTCCGCCCTCGGTCGGTCGGTGCAGGCCCTGATCGCCGTGCGAATCCGTCCGCCCGCTCGTGAGCGCATCGAGGCTTTTCGCGACTTCGCCAGCCGTCTGCCCGAGACGGCCGCGGTGTTCGTCGTCTCCGGTGGCGAGGACTTCCTGATCCACGTCGCCGTGCCCGACACCGACGCTCTGTACGCCTTCGTCATCGACCGGCTCACCGAACGCCCGGAGGTCGCGGACGTCCGGACCTCGATCGTCTACCAGCACTTGCGCCGGCCCGTCCTCGAACCGCTACCCGTTCAGCCCGAGCGCCGCAAGTCCCGGACGACGGCCTCATCCAAACGTTCCCCGTGAATTGAAGGTTCACTCGCGCGTGCGGCCGGGTGAAAGAAGCGCTTCATGGCTACGTTGCCGCCGCAGCGCCGACGCGGCTCGTCGAGCTTTTCACATGCGATCGGGCTCGGTCAGTGATCGACGTGACGAAGGGAGAATGCGGCTTCGATAGCCACGCCGACCCGATCGGCTTATGCTACTAACCAGAAAACTCACACAATTAGCCCAAGGACACCATGACCGAGCACCTCACTATCGGCAGCAACTCGATCGCCTACGACCTGAGCGGACAGGGACCGCTCGTCGTCCTCGCTCATGGCATCGGTGACAGCAGGCACTCCTACCGCTTCCTGGCCCCGGCCCTGGCGACCGCGGGCTACCGAGTGGCCAACGTCGACATCCGCGGTTGTGGAGACTCCAGCCTCGGCTGGGACGGCTACACCCGCACCGACGTCGCGGGCGACCTACTTGCGGTGGTGCGTGAGCGCGGCGGTCCGGCCGTCATCATCGGGCAGTCGATCAGCGGCGGGGCGGCCACCATCGCAGCCGCCACGGCGCCCGACCTGGTCAGCGGGGTCGTCGAACTCGCGCCGTTCACCCGTAAGCAGTCGATTGATGTCGGCGGGCTGGTACGAGTACGGCGCTACCGGGCCGGGTACGCCCACATGGCGCAGGTCATCCTCCGGGGAAGCTTGCCGAGCTGGAAGAAGTACCTCGACCTGGCGGTGCCGGTCAAGCCGGCGGACTGGGACGCCGAGCTGGCCCGGATCGACGCCAAGCTGCGGGAGCCGGACCGGATGAAGGTGCTGCAGGCGATGGCCAAGTCCAGCCCGGCTGACGCCAACGCGCAGCTAGGCCGGGTCACCTGCCCGGTCCTGGTCGTCGAGGGCACGCTGGACCCCGACTGGGCCGATCCGCGGGCCGAAGGTGAGCGGATCGTCGCGGACCTGCCTGCGGGCCTCGGTGAGCTGGAGGTGATCGACGGTGCCGGCCACTACCTGCACGCCCAAACCCCGGACGAGGTCCTTGCGCTGACCCTGCCGTTCTTGGCCAAGACACTGGCTCGTGCCTAGGGCCGGGCTGGCCCCGGCGTCGGTGACCGCGGCCGGCGCCACGCTGGCCGACGAGGTCGGCTTCGATCAGCTCGGCATGGGTCTGGTCGCCGAACGGCTCGGGGTCAAGACCCCATCGCTGTACAAGCATGTGGACAGCCTGGCCGACCTCGGCCATCGGATCGCCGTTCTGGCCGCCACCGAGCTCGGGGATGCCGTTGGCCGGGCGACGCAGGGCCGGTCCGACGGCGAGGCCCTGCGCGCCGCGGCGCACGCGCTGCGGACGTACGCCAAGCAGCACCCCGGCCGGTACGCGGCGCTCAACAGTGCCCGGCTGACGGGGTACGACGACCCCCTCGTTCGCGCGAGGGGACGGCTCCTCGAAGCCTTCGCGGCCGCCCTCCGGGGCTACCGGTTGAGCCGGGACCAGGAGATCCACGCCCTTCGGATGGTGCGCAGCGTGCTACACGGGATCGTGAGCTTGGAAGCCGCCGACGCGTTCCAGATCGATACCGACGTCGACGCCAGCTTCGAGTGGATCATCGGCTTCGTCGACCAGAGCCTGCGTGTGATCACGGATACCGCGTCGTCAGGCCCTGCGGCCGCCGACAACCTACTGGGTCCGCGGCAGTGAGCAGCAGCAGTCGACCTGGGCACAACGACGCTCGCGGGGCTCTGCGGTTCCTCACCGAGCTGATCGCCTGGGTGGCCGTGCCCTGGGCGTTGTGGCCCCACTCGCCCGGTCTGGCGATCGCCGCGGTGGTGGTGCTGATCGGGCTGCCCGCGGTGTTCAGCACCCCTGGAGACAGGCCGGGCGGTGGCGGCTTCGTCGCCGTGCCCGGCTGGGGGACGATCCTGCTGGTGCTGCTCCAGCTCGTGGCGGCGTCCGTGGCAGCGTGGTTTCTCTGGCCCTGGTGGGTCGCCGCTTCGGTGACGGTGGTGTGCCTGGTGGTGTGTGTGACCGAGCAACCGCGCTGGCGTCGCCTGACGGCAGCGCCGACTGTCGTCCACTGACGCCTCCGCCCTCCGGTGCCGGATCTGCAGCGCGCCTTCCTGATCTCACAGAGCGGTGCTCGCCCCGACGGCGCCGGGGTGCGGTCCTCGCCGATACGGGCCTCGTCGGTAGGACATCCGGATGGGCGTGTTACGGTCCTTCGACTAGGACGACCGTCCTAGTCGAAGGGGACGGAGTGTGCTGTGAGCGCAGCATCAATCTTTGAATTCCGGTTCGACTCGGCGAACACGGCGGAGGGCTTCGACCTGGCCAGCGCCGTCGGTAAGGACATGGAGCCGACCGAGGGCTATCTCCGCCACGAGGTCGTTCGTGATATCGCGGACGCGGGTCACGTCGCGGTAATCACGTTCTGGAACGAGCAGGCCCAGGGTGAGGCCGTCCTCGCCGCTTACCGCCACGACGCGAAGATCGAGCGCGCCACGGAGCTGGGCGGCGGGTCCGAGCCCAAAGGGTTCCTCGGTCTGGTTCAGTAGCGAGATGCCGGCGTCCGACGGTGCACCGGAGAACGCTGCACCGCCGGACGTATCCATGCCGTCTTCTGCCCTGACGGTTCACGGTGCGGGACGCAGAGCCTGATCAGACCCGAGACGACGCTGTCTTTCGTGGTGAAATTGCTGCAGACGTCGATCGACGCGCACCGCGGATGAGCAGAGGAGTTCGATGCCTGCCGAAACCCGTCAGCGGATGGTGGAGGCCGCCGCCGGTCTGCTTCGTCGTGGCGGCCAGGAGACGGCGTCGTTCACCGAGGTCCTGGCCCGCAGTGGAGCTGCGCGAGGAGGCATCTACCACCACTTCCCGAACGGAAAGTCCGATCTGATCCGCGAGGCCGTGACCTGGACGGGGGAGCGGGTCCGGCAAAACTTGGTCGCCCTGCCCGGGACCAGCCCGGACGACGTGGTGACAGCGTTCCTCGACGAGATCCGTCCGGTTGTCGCCAGAGCCGCGGAGGGAGTCTCCTGCGCGGTAGCAGCCGTGGTGGTCGAGGCAGGTCAGCGGGACGAGGAACTGACGGCGACCACCCACGCGGCGTTGCAGTCTTGGACCGCGGCGCTGGAAGCGCGCTTGCTCAAAGCTGGGGCGCTGGCCGGTTCGGCTCGGGTCGTAGCTGTCCTGCTCGTCACCTTTCTCGAGGGCACCCAAGTCCTCTGTCGCGCCGCGGGCGACCTCAGACCGTTCGACGAGGCCCGAACGGCGGTCGAGGACGCGGTCGGTTCCGCGTTGCTGCACCCACGATTGTGAGGCACGCGCGGAACGTGACCGCCAAGGACGCTGGTGACCACGGTGCCGCGCCGCGCCGCTTCGGCGGAGACTGTCGGCACTTCGTCGATCGTTGCGCCGCAGTAATCGTGGGCAGCTCCGTATTCGTTGCTCCGCCCAACCCAAGCGTTGCTGGCCACCGCGATTCCCCAACGCGACGAGCCCGCATCCCCCGGGGCCCGGAAGACCGGGCCGGGTGACCTCAGGAATGTGATACTGGGCGCAGTGTGAGGATCTCGGCGCCCGCGTCGGTGATGGCGATGGTGTGCTCGCTGTGCGCGGTCCTGCATCCGGTCGCACTCTTCAGCGTCCAGCCGTCGGCGCCGACGACCAGTTCCGCAGTGTCGGCCATGATCCACGGCTCTAGTGCCAGCAGCAGCCCGGGCCGCAGCTTGTACCCCCGTCCGGGGTTGCCGGTGTTCGAGACGTGGGGGTCTTGGTGCATCGTCGATCCGATGCCGTGACCGCCGAACTCCGTGTTGATCTTGTAGCCCGCCTGGGTGAGGGCCGAGCCGATGGCGTAGGAGATGTCGCCGATGCGGGCCCCGGGCCTGGCGGCGGCGATCCCGGCCGCCAGCGCGCGCTCGGTCGCGCGGATCATCCGGACGCTCTCCGGTGGTGACGAGCCGCCGACGACGAAGCTGATGGCGGAGTCGGCGGCGACCCTCTCCCGGATGACGGCGAGGTCGAGGGTCAAGAGGTCTCCCTCGGCGAGCGTGCGGTCGTGCGGCATCCCGTGGAGCACGGCGTCGTTCACGGCCGTGCAGATGTAGTGGCCGAACGGTCCACGCCCGAAGGACGGTGCATAGTCGACGTAACACGATGTCGCTCCGGCCTGGCGGATCATCGCCGCGGCCCACCGGTCGATCTCCAGGAGGTTCGTGCCGACCGCGGTGCGGCTCTTCAAGGTCTGCAGGATGTGGGCGACCAGGGCACCGGTGGCACGCGCTCGGGTCAGCTCGGGCGGGCTCAAGATCTCGATCATCGTCTGCTCTCCAGGCTTCCAACAGGAATACCGGTAATAGTATACCGGGACTAGTATCCGCCCATGGTCAGGTTGCCACTCACAACGGCAGACATCGAGCGGGGGCGACGCCTGGGGGTCCTGCTGCGTCGCGCCCGCGGAGAGCGGTCCCTGTTCGGGACGGCCCTGGAGGCAGGTGTCTCCCCCGAGACTTTGCGAAAGATCGAGACAGGACGGGTGGCAACCCCGTCCTTTCCCACGATCGCCGCGATTGCCGAGGTCCTCGACCTCTCCCTCGACCTGCTCTGGGCGGAGACCAACCAGCTCGAAGGCGACCTCGGACCGGCCCGGGCCGGGCTGGTCGCCCCGCAGTAAAGGACGGCCGGGCTGTGCGGCGGCGCGGTCGCGGATCAGTGATCGCAGCACCAGGCCGCAGGCCCAGGCACTCCCCGCGGACGCATCAGGAAGCCGGTGCAGGTGGCCGTCTCAGTTGAGACGCTGACTCCCTCCTCACTGGGGCCGCGCCGACCAACTCGCACCCGTTCGGCCCGTGGTTCGTACGCCGCCGCAGCAGCGGCGCAGAGGAGGGGTGCTCGAAGTAGGCCTGGCGGATCACCCGGGACTTGCCGTGGCTGGATCCGCGGTCGTCAACCGGCGGACTGTTCCAGTCCGAGGACCCGCAGCCCGAGGCCGGCCGACTGGCCGCGGTCGCGCTACCCACGCCGCCGAGGCCGAGCACCGTCACGTCGCAGGCGACCACTGCTCCCCTGTGCCTTCGGTCCGGACGGCTTCGGCGGTCTGGGTCGCGCCGGGTTCGCGCACCCACCGTCCGGCCGCCATCACCCCGGTGACGACCAGGTCGGCGTCGAGGACGACCAGGTCGGCGACCCGACCTGGCGCCAGGGTGCCGGCCTCGTCGAGGGCGCCGAGGGCCGCGGCCGGCGTCGAGGTGGCCGCGGTAACCGCTTCGGTCAGGGACAGTCCCAAGACGGTGACCGCCTGGCGTACCGCCTCGGCCATCGTCAGGTCGCTGCCCCCCAGGGACGAGCCGTCGAGAAGCGTGATCCGCCCGTGCGAGCGCCGAATCGGCACCCCTCCAAGGTCGTAGTCTCCGTCCTGCGCGCCGGTGGCGGCGACCGCGTCGGTGATCAGGGCGAGTCGGCGCGGCCCCGATAAGCGGGCCGCCATCCGGGCCACCGGCGGGTGGACGTGCTGCCCGTCGGCGATGAGTTCGACCGTGACGCCAGGATGGTCCAGGGCGGCCGCGACCGGGCCGGGGTCGCGGTGCCCCAACGGCCGCATCCCGTTGAACAGGTGGGTGGCCACCGTGGCGCCGGCGTCGAACGCGGCCAGGCACGTGTCGTAGTCGGCGTCGGTGTGGCCGACGGCCACGGTGATCCCGGCGTCCCGCAGTCGGCTGACGCACCCGCCCGGGCCGAGGCTGCCGGGCAGTTCGGGGGCCAGGGTGAGCATCCGCAGGGTTCCCTCGGCGGCCGACAGCAGCGCGTCGGTCTCCCGTGTGCTCGGGTGCCTGAGCTGGTCGAGCGGGTGGATTCCGCGGCGCCGGGGCGAGAGGAACGGCCCCTCCAGGTGGGCGCCGAGTACGTGGGCGTCACCGCACCGGGGCCGGCGGGTCAGGCCCGACACGGCGGCGAGCTGGGTCTGCAGGGCCTGCGGTGAGGCGGTGATCAGGCTGACCGCGGTGGCGGTGGTGCCCCGGTGGAGGTGGTACGTGGCCGCGGCGGCGATCTCGGCCGGGTCGGCGGTGGTCATGGTGTGCCCACCACCGCCGTGGACGTGCATGTCGACGAGTCCGGGGATGATGGTCGCGCGCGGTCCGAGGTCGACGCAGCGGCTGGCCGAGGGCGGTTCGCCGGAGCCGAGCGCGACGACCCGACCGGCCGCCACGTGGACCCAGCCGGGACCGGGGAGGGTGGCCGGCCGGAGCAGCCGGCCGGCGCGGAGAACGGTGTCGACCGGGAGAACGGGGTCGACCGGGAGAACGGGGTCGACCGGGAGAACGGTGTCGACCGGAAGAACGGGGTCGACCGGCGGCTGGGGCGTCACTTGCCCGAGCCGAGGGTCAGTCCCTCGATGATCCGCCGGCTCAACCACACGTACACGAGCAGGGTGGGCAGGATGAGAATGCAGACGCCGGCGAACAGCCCGCCCCAGTCGGCGCCGTTGTACTGCTGGCGCTGCATGAAGCCGAGCAGGGCCAGCGACAGGGTCTGTTTGTCGGCGTTCTGCAGCAACACCAACGCGATGAAGGTCTCGTTCCACAAGCCGATGAGGTTCAGCATCAACGCGGTGATCAGCCCCGACCGCACCAACGGCAGCATGATCGAGAAGAAGGTGCGGACCACGCCCGCCCCGTCCAGCGCGGCGGCCTCCTCCATCTCCGCGGCCAGGCTGCGGAAGAAGCCCGACAGCAGGATCACCGTGAAGGGCAGCGAGGTGCCGACGTAGACCAGGATCAGCCCGCCGAAGCTGTTGGTCAGCCCGATCCGTTGCAAGAACACGAACAGCGGAATCAAAATCACCTGGAACGGAATCCCCATCCCGACGGCCAGGACGATCGTCACGGCGCCACTGGCCCGGCTGGCGCCCCGAGCCAGGGCGTACGCGGCGGGTGCGGCCAGGGCCACGATCAGCACCGAGGCCGCGGCCACGACCAGCAGGGTGTTCAGCGCGGCGGCACCGAAACGGCTCTGGCTCCAGGCCCGGGCGTAGTTGCCCCAGTCCAGCGTCGAGGGCACCGCCCAGGGGTTGTCGAAGATCTCCCGGGTGCTCTTGAGTGAGCTCATCACCAGCCAGGCGATGACCAGCAGGTTGAGCCCGACCAGTATCCACACCAGGGCGGCGCCGACGCGCTGTCCGGCGCTGGTCCTGATCCGGCGCGGCCGGCGCCGGGGTGACTCTGGTCGTACCTCAGGGACGGTTTCGGTGGCCGTCGTCACGGGCGGTACCTCCGGCGGGATCGCGAAACACTGGGGCGGTTCACGTCTGCACCGACTCCCGGCGGCCGACGCGGAGCAGGATCACGACCAGCAGCCCGACCGGAATCAGCATGGCCAGGGCGGCGGCGGAGGCATAGCCGAACTGGTAGACCGCGGTCCGGCCGCCGAAGGTCTGGCCGTAGACGAACAGCGCGCTGTTCCATGTGTTCACCGGCGGGAGGTAGCCCGACGCGCCGGCGAAGGCGTAGATGAACTCGAAGATCTTGATCGAGGAGATCGTCCACAGCAGCGCCGCCGCCGAGATCACGTCCCAGCTCAGCGGGAGAGTGACGTGCCACAACCGTTGGAAGGCGTTGGCGCCGGCGAGCAGCGCGTCCTCGTAGTAGTAGGCCGGGATGTTGTCCACCGCGGCCATCAAGATGGTGACGTAGAAGCCGGTGTAGATCCACACCAGGGCGACGCAGATCATCCAGAACTGGCTGGTCGAGCCCAGCCAGTTCGGCCCGGACACCCCGATCCGGGCCAGCGCGCTGTTCACCAGCCCGTCGGAGCGGAAGATGAAACCCCACAGGATCGACAGCACGATCGGCGCCACGATGTTGGGCAGGAACAAGATCGAACGGGTGAACCGGCGCCCCCTCATGTCACGGAGTACGAGGGTGAGGGCGAAACTGAGCACGAATACGACCACGCCGACCCCGATCGTGATCACGAACGTGTTGACGAAGGAGGACAAGAACGCCGGGTCGCCCAGCAGCTGGCGGTAGTTGCCCAGCCCGCGGAAGGTCCGCGGGCCGAGACCGCGCCAGCGGTACAGGCTGAGGTAGGCGGTGTAGAGCAGCGGGCCGAGCAGGATGGCGGTGTACAGCACCAAGGTGGGCGCGACGAACGGCCAGAACAACCGCCGGCGACGGGCTGATACCGGATCGGTCGCCCGGCCCCCCCGACCCACTCCGGTGCGCGCAGAGGTGGGAGTGGGCCGGGCGGTGGTGGCGGTGCTCACCCGTTCTGCTTCCAGTAGCGGATCGTGGCCGTCTTAAGCTGATCGCGCCACTGCTGTCCGTTGATCTGGCCGAACAGCAGCTTGTCGTTGATCGGCTGGAACACCGACGGGGTGTAGTTGGGGAAGTCGGCGTCGATGCCGCAGTAGGGGCGGTGGACCGACGGCGCGTTCTTCAAGGCCTCCTGCACGCTGGTCAACGACTTCGGGGCGGGGATGTCGTCACGGGGGGTGAGGTTCTCCGCCACGGTGGCGATCCCCGACAGGTTCTCCTTGGCCAGTACGTAGGCCATGAACTGCTTGGCCTGGTCGTAGTGCTTGGCCTTGGTCGGGACGGCGAAGCCGAGCATGCCCGTCTCGACCGACCCGTCGCCCGGTCCGCCCATGCTGGGGAACTGGAAGCTGTCCATCACGAAATTCTTGCCCTGGTAGGACGAGGTTTCGCTGGGAGTCCAGGTGCCGGCGTAGTAGAGGTCGGCGTCTCCGCTGGCCCAGCGCTGCTCCACCGCCGGGTACTTCGAGCCGTCATAGCCTTTGATGAAGTAGCCGTTCTTGACCAGGCCGGCGATCTTGTTCCCGACGTCGAGCACTCGCGGGTCGTCCCAGCTGGCGCCGGTCTTGTCGGCGACCAGCTTGTTCACGTTGTCGGCGCCGAGTTCGCGCATCAGGCCGTAGACGGTGTAGTAGCTGTTGTAGAAGCCGATGTCGCCGTCGACGGCAAGCGGAGCTTCGCCTGCGGCTTTGCGCTTGGCCAGCAGCGAGGTGAACGCGTTCCAGTCCGTTGGGGGGTTCTTGGCCACCTGGGGCAAACGGTGGGCGTCGAACCAGAACGCGGACGAGATCAGCTCGTAGGGGACCATGAACTGGGTGTTCCCCGACGTCGTCAGCGGCCGGTAGCGCTCCGGGATCACCGAGCCGATCGTGGCGCCGGGCTCGCCGGGGATGGGCTGCGCGTAGGCGTCGGTGAGATCCTTGGCCTGGTCCAGACTGACGAGCGCCGACTGGACCGGACCGGCCTCCTGATCGACGAGGTCGGGGACGTTGTTGCCGGTCAGCGTGGGCAGCAACTTCTTCAACACGTCACGGCCTTGCCACTGGACGTCGACCTTGATCCCGGTCTCGGTGGTGAAGTTCGCGATCGCGTCGGCCAGCACCTTCTGCTGCGGCTCGCCCTGCTTCCACATCGACCAGTAGGTGAGGGTGTTCTCGCCCGAGGAGGAGGTCGAGGAATTCTGCGGCGTGGTAGTGCAGCCGGTGACCAGCGCCGCGCTCAGCGCGAGTGCGGATGCGGCGGCGACGAGTGTGGTCCGCCGCGAATAGGTGCGCGGGTGCGGCGGGGTGGACGGATCGGTCACGGTAGGGCTCCTTGGGTGGAAGGGGTGGGAGAAGGTGAATGGGGTTGCTCACTGGGACTCGACGCCGACGCCGACGTGGTGCGGAAAGGAGAGCCGAAGGCCGACCCGCTTGCGGTCAGCTCGTGGGCGGCGACGGCCACGCCGACCAGGGCGGCGTCGGCCCCGAACTGGGCGGGAACGGTGGGCGGTGCAGGGTCGGCGAAGGCGACCCGAGTCCCGAGCGCGGCACCCAGCGGCTCGGTCAGCAGAGGGCCGGCTCCCGCGAGCCCACCGCCGACCACGACGAGCGAGGGATTCATCGCCTCGACGTAGCCGGCCACGACTTCCGCCAAGGCGGAGACGGCCTCACCCCAAACCGCAGCGGCTCGCCGGTCACCGTCCCGCGCTCGCTGCGCCACGTCGGCCGCGGTGAAGACCCCGGTGCGTTCGCCGGTCGCGGCCGCGTAGGCCGCGGCGATCGCCGGTCCGGTCGCGATCATCTCCAGGCAGCCGCGCTTGCCGCATCGGCACGCCGGCCCGTCCGGCCGGACCACCACGTGGGCCAGTTCGCCGCCGGTTCCGTTGCTGCCGCGGTAGGGCTGGCCGCCCAGCACGAACGTTGAACCGAGTCCGGTGCCCAGGGCGAGGAACAGCCAGTCCCGGTGCCCGACCGCCGCCCCGCGCCGCGCTTCGGCGTACGCCCCCGCGGACACGTCGTGCCCGAACGCGATCGGCTTGCCCAGGGGGCTGAGCAAGTCAGCGAAGGCGACGTTCCGCCAGCCGAGGATCATCGAGTACCGCCCGACCCCGGCGGCCTCGTCGACCACGCCGGGCACGGCGAGCCCGATTCCCGCTGCTCCGTCGGCGATCTCGTCGGCGTCGGCGAGCAGGTCGGCCACCAGCTCGACGACCGTCGACACCAGCTGCGACGGATCGACGGCGGCGACGGCCACGCGGTGACGCCGGAACAGGGTGCCGTCGGCTCGGGCCAGCGCGCCCTTGATCGTCGTCCCGCCCACGTCGACGGCGGCGACCAGGCCGGGGACGTCGCTCACGACCGGGCTGAGGCGAAGAGGTCGCCGGCCAAAACGTGCGGATTCACGTGCGGGGTCTTCGTCCGGTCCAGGTTCGCCACCGATTCCGGGTCCGCGTCCCGAGCGAGCGTCAGGTGGTAGGCGAGCAGCTGCAGGAACGGCAGTCCCGCGTCGCCTTGGAGCCATCGTGCCGTGACCTTGGGGGTGCTCACTTTTTCGACGTGGTCGGGGAAGTGCTCCAGCACCGGCGCCGGCCCGACCGCGATCAGCGACCCGCCGAGGACGGCCACGTCGTCGGCCAGCACCAGATCCGCGGGCAGGGAGCGTTCGCCGGTGAGCAGGACCAACAAGCTGTCCGGGGTCAGGGTGGCCAGCGGCCCGTGCCGATAGTCCAGGACGCCGTGGGCCTCGACGCCGGCGCGGGCGGTCTCCTGGGTCTGCAGCGCCGCCTGCCGGCACAGTCCGAGATCGGGTCCGCTGCCCAGGAACACCAGATGGCCGTTGCCCGCCTTGGCCAGCACCCGGGCGGCGTCGTCGTAGTCGGGCAGGCCCTCCGCGACGGCGCCGGGAACCTCGGCCAGGCCCTTGCGGTAGGCGTCGGTCAGACTCGGGTCGCGAGCGCCGGCCTGCTGGGTTGCCTGTACGACCAGCGTCTGGCTGGCCAGCAGGAGGTTGGTGAACGACCTGGTCATCACCCGGCCGCGCTCGCCGACATGGTCGAGAACAACGGCATGGTCGGCCTGTTCGACCAGGGGGGTGCCCGGGCTCAGGCTGACGCCGATCGTGGTGGCGCCGAGGGCCCGGCTGGCGGCGAGGGCGGCGACGGTTTCGGTCGTGGTTCCCGTCCGCGACAGGCCGACGACGACGCTGCCCGGTCGGAGCCACACGTCCGGGTTCATCCACAGATCCGACGCGGGCAGGGAGAGGGCGCAGTGCCCGGAGAGGGCACTGAACAGGCCGGCTGCGGCGGTGCCCGCGTGGTAGGAGGCGCCGCACCCGGTGAAGATCCAGGGGCGATCGGCGCCGACGGCACCCAGATCGGCGGCGGCGGCCGCGGCCACCGTGGCGTCCAAGGTGGCGGCCTGGCCGACGATGTCGTGGTAGCTAGCGGTCGTCATGGGGCACTGGCTCCTTGTTGGTCGAAATGGCGGGGCTCGTGGAGGTGGCGGGCGCGGTGTGGTCGAGCACGGCGGCCCGGGATGCGGCGGAGGGCGCTCCGACCGGGGTTGGTTCCGGATCGGCCGCCTGACCAAAAGACAGCCGGACCAGGGCGTCGGCGTTGATCTCGGGACGGGTGAGGGTGCCCGCTACCACCCCGGCCCGCAGGACGACCACCCGGTCAGCCAGCGTCTGCACCTCGGGCAGGTCGGAAGAGACCAGGACAACGGCTGCGCCCGCCTCGGCCAGGGCGTTCAGGAGCCGGTAGAACTCGTAGCGCACCCGCACGTCGATGCCCTGGGTCGGCTCGATCAGGACGAGGACGCGCGGTGAGCGCTCCAGCCACTTGCCGAGGGAGACCTTCTGCTGGTTCCCGCCCGACAGTTGCCCGACCAACACTCCGGGATGGCTCACCTTGATCGAGAGGTCGGCGATCTGACGCCGCGCGAGTCCGCGCTCGGCGGATCGGCGCAGGAAGCCGAATTTGGATAGCGCGGGAAGCGACGGCAGGGCGAGGTTGCGGGCGACCGAGAGTTCGGCGATGACCCCGTCGCGCTGCCGGTCTGAGGGAACCCCGGCGATTCCCAGCGCCGCGGCCCGGCGGGGTGTGAGGCGGACGGGCCGGCCGTCGACCTCGACGTCCCCGTGGTCGGGTCGGACCACTCCGAGCAGGGTGAGCCCGAGCTCTTCCTTACCGGACCCGGTCACGCCCGCCAGCGCCAGCACCTCGCCACCGCGAATCTCCAGGCTGACCTCGCGGTACGTCGGGCCTGTCACCTGCTCAAGGCGCATGATCGGCTCCGTGCCCCGCGAGCGACTTCGGCTCGACAGCTCGGTCCGGGCGTCGGCGCCGACCATGTCACCGATCAGCGCGTCGGTGCTCAGACCGGCCAGCGCGGCGGTGCGAACGTGCTGACCGTCCCGGAGTACGGTCACGGTGTCGCAGAGCCGGAAGATCTCGTCGAGCCGGTGGGAGACCAGCACGACCGACACGCCGTGATCGGGCAGTGCGGCCAGCACGGCGAACAGGGCATCGACCTCCCGGGTGGACAGGGCCGCGGTCGGTTCGTCCAGAATGAGGAGCCTGCTCTCCCGGAGCAACGCCCGGGCGATATCGACCATCTGCCGGTCGGCGACCGACAGGGTGCCGACCAGCGCCGTGGGCGCGATGTGGGTGGCCCCCACCCTGGCCAGAGCCGCCCGCGTCCGGGCTTGGTCGGCCGACCGGTCGGTGAACACCACGAGCCGGGTCGACCCGGCGCCGAGCAGCACGTTGTCGGCGACGGTCCGGTCTGGCAGCAGGTTCTGCTCCTGGTAGAGGGTGGAGACCCCCCGAGTCAGCGCCGCCAGCGGGGACGAGGGGCGATAGTCCTGCCCGCTCAACGTCATCGTGCCGCGGTCGGCGGACTCGACGCCGGAGAGGATGCGGATGAGGGTCGACTTGCCGGCCCCGTTCTCTCCGAGCAGGGCATGCAGTTGCCCCTGGCCGACGTCGAAACCGACGCCGCGCAGGGCCTGTACGCCCGGGTAGCTGCGGGTGAGATCGCGGATCTGCAGCAGGGGCGAACTCATCGGCGACGCCACCGGTCCAAGGCCAGCGCCACCACCAAGATGGCCCCGGACACGACCTGTTGGGTGTAGCCGGACACGCCGAGGAGAATCAGGCCGTTGTTGATGGTGGCGAGAAAGATCGAGGCGACCAGCACATCGCCGATCCGCCCGCGACCACCGGTGAGGCTTACCCCGCCCAGGACGACGGCGGTGATCACCGGGAACAGCAGGTCGGTTCCCAGCCCGCCGGACGCCGCGTTCAGCCGAGAGACCTGCATCAGCCCGCCGAAACCGGCCAAAGCGCCGGCCAGTCCGAAGGTCGCGGTCTTGACCAGGTCGACGCGGATACCGGCCAGGAAACTGGCGCGGGCGTTGTTGCCGACCGCGTAGAGCCGAGCGCCGTAGCCGGTGCGAGTCAGCATCACCCAGGCCGCGAGGTAACCCAGGAACAACACGATGACCGGGAAGGGGACGCCGGCGATATAGCCGTTGGACAAGAAAACCAGACCGGTGAGCGGATCGCCGAACAGGGTTCGCCCGGCGGTCAGCAAGAACGCGGCACCGCCGAGCACGGTCATCGTGGCCAGGGTGGCCATGAAGGAATTGATCCGCAGCACGGTGACGAGCAGGCCGTTGACCAGTCCGCAGCCGGCGCCGACCGCCACGGCTGCCGCGGCCGCCACCGCGGTCGGTAGGCCGGCGTCCAGCAGGAGCTTGGCGGCGATCACCCCGGAAACCGAGACAATGGCGCCGAGGGAGAGGTCGATCTCGCCGAGCAGAATGACCAGGGTGGCGCCGATGGCGACGACCCCGATGGTGGAGGACTGACGCAGGACCAGCAAGATGTTGGTCCTGGTGGCGAAGCCGTCGGTGGCGAGCGCCAAGATGACCACCCAGATCAGCAACACCACCAGCAGCCCGTTGGTGGTGGCCGCCCGAGCGAGGGTGCTGCGCCACTGCCGCGGTGCGGTGTCCTCCGCATCCTCGGGCCGGAGCGCGGTCGGGCTGGCCATCAGCTGGTGACGACCTTCACCGGGACGTTGGTGTACTGCGCGACGTCTTGTCCGGCCAGCAGCTTGCCGATGAGGTCAACCGAGGCTTGACCGGTCAGGGTGGGCTGGGTGTCGACCGTGGCCTTGAAGATTCCGCCGGAAGCGATCTGTTGCCGGGCCTTCGACTCGGCGTCACAACCGACGACGAAGGCGTCCTTACCGGTGCGCCCCGCACCCTTGAACGCCTGCACGGCGCCGTACGCGCCGGCGTCGTTGATCGAGACGATGCCGTCGAGCTTGGGATACTTCTGCAGCAGGGTCTCGCTGGCGCTCTGCCCCGCCGCCTGGGTGCCGCCGGTCACCCGGGCCACGATCTGGGCCTTCGGGGCACCCGCCTTGATCGCCGCGGCCATCGCGTCCGCGCGGATCACCACGTTGGGCTGACTGGGAAAGTCGAGCAGCGCGATCTGGGTCGCCTTCTGCGCTTGGGCGATTTGGGCGGCCGCCTCGCCGGCCACGGTGCCCAGATCCTTGTCGTCGATGGCGACCGAGAAGCCTTTGCCCTGGTCGGCCACCTGCGCCCCGGCGAACTGGACGACAGTCACCCCGGACGCTTCCGCAGCCTGGACCGCGCCGATCATCGCCGGAGGGTCGGTGAGAACGACGACCATGTACTTCACGCCTTGGGAGACCAGACTTTCGATCCCGCTGACGCCCTTGGCCGCGTCGAACTGGTAGTCCACCACCTGGGTTTTCAGCCCGAGCGAGTCCGCCGCCTGCTTGGCGCCGTCGACGACGTTGGCCAGGTACTCCGCCGACAGCGGGGCCAAGATACCGATCGTCTGGCCCTTCCCGGCGGTCCGGGCGGCCGCCGTCTGATCGGGGGTCAAGGTCAGATCGGCGACGGTCCCGGTCTGCCCGGCGAGCCGGCTGCCGACGCCGGCCGCCCCGGACGGATCGGCGGGCGCGGCCCCTCCTGGTGCGTCGGTCGTGCAGCCGGTGACCGCGAACGTCAAGAGCACAAGGAGGGTCAGGATGGGTCGATAACCGGTTCCCCAACTGGTCTGTCTGGTCATAACCAATCATGGGTGGCTCGCGGTGGTTCCTGTCAAGAGCAGCGACCAGATCGTGACATTGCTGACGCAGGCCGCCGACGAATATCGGCGATCTGGTCAATAGTGGTCCGGACCAGTTCAGCAATCGGCTGAGCGTGAAGCGATATGCTCCGGCCATGTCAGTCGTGCGGGATGCGCCGCTCTACCAGCAGGTGGCCGACCGTATCCTGAACGAGCTGGGACCGAGCCTGACCGCAGGGACACGCCTGCCGTCGGAACGGGTGCTGTGCGAGCGGTTCGACGTCAGCCGGGTCACCCTCCGATCGGCCTTGAACGTGCTGGCGCAGGACGGCATCTTGTCCTCCGCGGCGGCCCGGGGCTGGTTCGTAACCACGTCGCCGGCCCGATCACGAGCTGGTGGTCCGGACCGCAGCCGGCTGATGGGGTTCAGCGACCTGGCCCGGACGCTCGGCCAAGTGACGTCGGCGACCGTGCTGGAAGCCACTACCCGGCCCTCGACCATCGACGAATCGGAGCAGCTCGTCATCGTGCCGGGGTCGCCGGTCTTCGTGCTGCGTCGCCTGCGCTGCCTCGAGGGGATCATCATCGCGGTCGACCGGAGCTGTCTCCCGCTGTCCCTGTGCCCCGACCTCCCCTCGCACGACTTCTCGACCGCGTCCTTGTACGAAGTGCTGCGCTCGGCTCCGGACCCGGTCCTGCCGACCGTCGCCGACTACGCCGTCGAGGCGGTGGCCGCGAGCGAGGAGGAGGCGCAGCTGCTCGACCTACCCGCCGGTGTGCCGCTGTTGGTGGCCCGGCAGCAGACCCGGGACCAGCACGGGAGGCCCTGTGAACTCGGCCGGACCAGCTACCGCGGGGACCGGTTCCGCTTCCGGGCTTCGCTGGGCGGCCAGCCGGGGTGAACCCGGTCAGAACACCGCAAGGGGATTGACCGGCGACCCCGTCCCCCCGCGGACGACCAGTGGCGCAACGCTCAGCAGGAAGTCCCAGCGGTTGAGCTCGGCGCAACTGTGGAGCAGCCGGGTCAGCGACGGGCAGTCCAGTAACGCCAAGCCCATCCGCGCGATGCCGATCTGGTGCAGCGGCATTTCCACTGCCTCGCCCTGCTCGGGCAAGGACTCGATACAGTCGCCGGAATAGACCGCGACCTCACGATCCTGCAACCACCGCACCGCCGACACGTCGATACCGGCTCGTTGCGCGGGATTTTCCGGGCCCTCGGCGGCTTCCCGGCGTTCCAGACCGACGTGCACGAACACCGCGTCGCCACTGCGGATCTCGGTGTGTTGCTGCCGCTCGGCCGCGTCGAGGTCGGCGACACCGATCACCGCGTCCGGTGGTAGCCAGGTTCGACCGCGGGCACCCGCGACATCCAGGACCACGCCTCGGGTGAAGATTCCGTCCGCCATTGCGGCGATGTCGAGCGGCGACACGCCGCTTGCCTGGGCGACGTCGGTCTGCCGGTGGCCGTTGTAGCCGACGCCGTCGAGGAACATATGACCGAGGGCGTCGAGGTGGGTGTTGGCCAGCCCGTGCACCTGGAGGTGCAGGCTGTCGGCGGTGGCGTACGGCCGCTCGGTCTCCAGCTGCATCTGATGCCAGGCCGGGCGGACGTTGACCGCACTGGGGGTGACGTCGATCGGTTTGGCCAACGACACCACCCGTCCGGTACGCACCAGTTGGGCTGCGGCGATCCGGACCTCGGCCGTGATGTGGTTCAGCGTTCCCAGGACGTCGTCGACACCCCAGCGACCCGCATTGGAGCAGTACTCGAGGGCGGCGACTGCCTCCTCATCGGCGATCGACACGTGGCCGGTGGAACAGCGCTGAGAATTTTCGGACATCGTGACCTCCGATCGAGGGTGCGGAAGCCGTGCCAACTGTCGCGCAACGGGCCGCGTCGAGTGGCCATTGTCCCGCTGGCTCGGAGCCCGGACGAGGTGAGTACCGGGGAGACCGGCTGGGACACACGGTGTCGGGCAGGGGCTGATACCGGAAGGCGTTGACAGGAGGCCGAAGGCACGCCAGGATACTGTAAACGTTTACGGATGGAGTTCGCGTGTCGGTTGCCACGGTTCGGACTGCGGTCAGGCCGAGCACGGTCGCGCGTCGCCGGCAGCGGCAGATGTGGATTCTGCTGCTGCCCAGCCTCGTTCCGGTACTGATCTTCAGCGTCTATCCGCTGCTCAACGGCATCTGGCTCGGTTTCACCGACGCCCGGGCGGGTTATGACGTCACCTTCGCGTTCAATGGCTTCGCCAACTACGCCCGCCTATTAGGTGATGGTCTGTTCTGGAACTCGTTCAAGATCGGCCTGATCTGGGCCTTCTCGGTCACCGTGCTGCAGTTCGTCCTCTCCCTCAGCCTGGCCCTGCTGCTGAACGCCGGTCTGCGGTTTCAGTGGCTGGTCCGGCCGTTGGCCCTGGTCCCGTGGGCGATGCCGTCGGTGATCGTCGCGGTGTTGTGGAAGCTGATTTATCAGCCCGACGCCGGCATCCTGAACGCGTTTCTGCGCGACTTGCACCTGATCGACGCAAACATCGACTGGCTGGGCAGCTTTACTCTGGCCCTGCCGGCGGTGATCGTGGTCGGTATCTGGGCCGGGATGCCGCAGACCACCGTGGCGTTGTTGGCGGGTCTGCAGAACGCGCCGTACGAGTTGCACGAGGCGGCCGCCCTCGACGGGGCGGGCACTTGGGAGCGGTTCAAGAACGTCAGTTGGCCGGCGATTAAACCGGTGGCCGTGGCGATCAGCTCACTGGATTTCGTGTGGAACTTCAATTCGTTCGGCCTGGTCTACGTGCTCACCGACGGCGGCCCGGGCGGGCGGACGCTGCTGCCGATGTTGTTCGCCTACCAGCGGGCGTTCGGCAACGGCGAGTTCGGCTACGCCGCCGCACTCGGTAACGCGATGGTGGTCGTGATCATGGCCATCATGGGCGTCTACCTATGGCGCCAGCTGCGAGAGGCCAGTTGATGCGCACCTCGGTCCCGGTCCGGATAGGCCAGTACGCCGCACTTCTTGGCTTTGTCGTCTTTCTCGGCTTTCCCCTGCTGTGGTTGCTTTCAACTGCGTTCAAGTCCCCGTTCGAGTTGACGCGGCTGAACCCGACGGTGTTTCCGACCGCCTGGACCCTGGAAAACTTTGCTACCGCCTTGCGCCAGAATCAGCTCCTTCCCGCCCTGCGGAACTCGCTGGTGGTGGCGGTGTCGACCGCCGTCGTCACCACGGTCATCGCGTTGCCGGCGGCGTACGCGCTGGCTCGGTACCGCAGCCGCGTGCGGACGGTGTCGGTGGCCTGGATTCTGGTCAGCCAGGTTTTCCCATTCATCTTGATCGTGATTCCGGTATTCATCGTGCTGCGCAACCTCGGCCTGATCGACACCCTTCCCGGACTGGTGCTGATCTATGTGGTCTGGTCGCTGCCGTTCACGCTGTGGATGTTGCAGGGCTACGTCAGTGCCATCCCCAACGACCTGGAGGAGGCGGCAGCCACCGATGGCGCCTCTCAGCTGGCCACGTTGTCGCGGATCATCTTCCCCTTGCTGGCGCCAGGCCTGGTGGCGACGTCGATGTTTGCCTTCATCTCGGCCTGGAACGAGTTCTTCTTCGCCCTGGTGCTGATTCAGACCCCGTCCCGGCAGACCGCGCCGCTCCTGCTGGCCCGGTACGTCGGAGCGGAGGGATCGGTCAACCTCGGCCCGCTCGCGGCCACCGCATTGTTGACCACCCTGCCCAGCCTGATCGTGTTCGCCATCGTCCAACGCAAGCTCATCTCCGGGATGCTGACCGGCGCCGTCAAGGGCTGAGTTCTCCTGTGTCCCATTTTCGCCCATGTCTGACCCTCAGAAAGGAACGTCCGTGAACCGTCGCATCGCCGCCCTCGGGCTCAGTTGTCTCACCGCCTTGACGCTCACCACCGGATGCATCAGCGGGGGCGGCAGCCCACCGGCCAAGGAGCAGGGCCCACAGTCGGGTCCGGTCAAGCTCAGCTTCTCCAGCTACGCGCTGCAGGTGCCGACGATCGAGGCGACCCAGAAGATCGTCGACTCCTGGAACGCCGCTCATCCCGACGTCCAGGTCGAATACCAGAAGGTCGACCCCAACTCGGTCCACGACAAGCTGGTCACCCAGTTCGCCGGGAACTCCGCGCCCGACATCATTCATGACGAGGCGGCCGACATCGCCGGCTTCAGTCGTCAGGGCTACCTTGCCGACCTCGGCCCGCTGCTCCCGGCCGATCTGAAGTCCGACGTGGCCGAGCCGGTGTGGAAGTCGGTGACCGTCGACGGCAAAGTGGCTGGGGTGCCGACCATCTCCCAGGTGTACACGGTGTTCGCCGACACCAAAGCACTGAAAAAAGCCGGGATCGCGCTACCGACCTCGGCGCAACCCTGGACCTGGGACGACCTGGCCGCCGCGGCCAAGAAGCTGACCACCGGCGGCGACTCCGGTTTTGCTTGGGGACTGAAGGCGCCGGCTGCTGGCGTGATGTCGACCGGCCTGGCCTTCGACGGCACCTTCTTCTCCGGCGACGGTGCCAGCCCGACCATCAACGTCGGCGCCAACGAGCTGCAGGTGCCGAACCGGCTGCGGGCGATGCTGGACGACAAGTCGATGGCCGCGAGTTCGGTCTCGTTGTCCGGATCCGACGTCCTACCCGGTTTCTTCGCCGGCAAGTACAAGATGGTGATGGCGGGCAACTATGTGGCGACCCAGATCGATGACAAGGCGCCCAAGGGATTCGAGTGGACCATGCTGCCGCTGCTGAAGGGAACCAGCCAGCATCAGCTGTCCAACCCGCAGACCCTCAGCGTGGCCCGGCAAAGTCAGCACCCCAAGGAAGCGATGGCGTTCATCGACTACTACATGCAGGGAGAGAACCTAAGTAAGGTCGCCGAGGGCGACGCCTTGATCCCGGTGTCGGCGCCCGCCGCCACCATCGTCAAGGCCGACCTTGGTGCCGAGCACGGCTGGGATGCGATCCTGGACTCGGCGAGCGATCTGGTCAACGGGCCGTGGCTGCACGCCGACAAATTCCCGCAGTGGAAGAGTGAGGTCGCCAATCCGGCGTACCAGGAGTTTCTCGCCGGCCGGATCGACGCGTCCGCGCTGGCCAGCCGGCTGACCGACGGCTGGAAGAAGGCCAACGCTTGAGCATCGACAGTTCAACGAACTCCACCGCCGCCCAAATCCTGCTTCAGGACAAGGCGGTCGGTGCCCTCAGCGCCGCCGCGGTGGGAGACGCGATCGGTGGTGCGACCGAGGGACGAAGCACCGAGGAGATCCGGCAGCGCTACGGCGGCTACGTCGAGGGCATCGTCGACTATTTCATGACCGACTGGCGCACGGCCAAGCCGATGTCGCCCTATCACAAGGGTGACGGTCACGTCACCGACGACACGTTGATGACCAACCTGCTGATCGCGGTCTACGCCGAGCAGCGCCGGCACCTGACCGCATTCGACCTGGCCGAGCACTTGGTGCCGAAGATGATGCACGAGCTCACCTGGATCCCCGAGCTGGAACGTGAGACGGTGCCGCTGCTGCGCGTTTTCCTGGCCGAGAAGTGGTTGGTGACGCGGCTGTACTACGGCCACGTCGACCCCCGTGAGGCCGGCGTCGGCAACGTCGTCAATTGCGGGGCGGCGATGTACATGGCGCCGGTGGGGATCGCCAACGCCGGCGACCCGGCCGGGGCCTACGCCGAGGCCGCCGATCTGGCCGGTGCGCACCAGTCCAGCTACGGGCGGGAGGCGGCGGCCGTCTTCGCCGCGGCGGTTGCGGCGGCGATGCGGCCACAAGCAACGGTGGCCGACGTGATCACCGCCTGTATGGAGCTGGCCCGCGACGGCACTCGTGCGGCTATCGGCGCGGTGGTCTCGGCGGCTCGCCCCGGCGCGGACTGGCGTTCCTGCCTGCCGGTCCTGCGGGAGGCCGTGCGGCCCTTCGACTCGGTCGGCGAGACCTATCGCGTTCCCGATCAGGATGCGCGGCGTCCGAGCCGGCTGCGGTCCATCGAGGAACTGCCCGTCGCCCTCGGGCTGCTGGTCACGACCGGCGGGAACGTCGCCGACACCATCCTCGGGGCCACCAACTACGGCCGGGACTCCGACTCCATCGCCACCATGGGCGGCGCCATCGCCGGTGCCCTCGGGGGCACGGCCGGGGTTCCGGCTCCCTGGGTCGAGCAGGTGGCGTCGGCGTCGCGGCTCGATCTGCGCGCCGGTGGGCTGGCGATGGCGGAGGTGGCGGAAGAAATCTTTGCCCACGACGTTGCGCGGTTCCGCGTCCGGGAGACCGCGTTCTCCGAGCTGCATCGGACGGAGGAGCGCTGATGCGGGTCACCTGGGCCCAGCCGGAGGACCTGATCCGGCACGAGTTGTGGCAGTCGGCGGCCGAGGGTCGCGACGTCACCGACCAGGCGCGGCGCTGGGCCGCGGTGGGGGGAGCGCAGGGCCCGCCGCGAGCGGGAGCCTCGGCCGAGGTCGGTAATCCCGATCAAGTTCGGTTGGCCCGGGTTCTGCTCGAAGAGCTCGACGGGCTGCCCGAGGTGGGAGCGGAGGTCGAACCCAGCGACTGGCCCGCCATCGCTGCGCTGATCTCGCCGCGGGTCGCCCCCGCCGTCGCAGTGCCGGAGGCGTCTGCTCTGGCCCCGCGGGTCCATGGGGGCTGGCTCGGCCGGGCGGTCGGCTGCGTTCTCGGTAAGCCGGTGGAGAAGATTCCACGGGCCGGGATCGAGGCGATCCTGCGCTCGACCGGCCGGTGGCCGCTGGACAACTGGTTCACCGCGGTCGGCCTCGATCCCACGGTGTCGGCGCGCTGGCCGTGGAACAAAGCGAGCCGGCCGACCAGCCTGGAGGAGAACATCGCGGGCGCGCCCGAGGACGACGACCTGAACTACACCCTGGTCGCGTTGAAGATCCTTGAGCAGTACGGGGCCGGCTTCGGCTCCGACGACGTGGCGCAGACCTGGCTGCTGGACCTGCCGGCGGGGCGGACGTTCACCGCCGAGCGGGTCGCCTACCGCAATCTGCTCGACGGAATCAGCCCGCCACGTACGGCGCGGGTGCGGAACCCGTTCCGGGAGTGGATCGGAGCGCAGATCCGGACCGACCTGTACGGCTGGGTCAACCCGGGCGACGTGCTCCGCGCCGCCGAGTGGGCCTGGCGCGACGCCGCGGTGAGTCACACCCGCAACGGCGTGTACGGCGCCTTGTACGTCGCCGGCCTGGCCGCCGCCGCCGTCGTCGCGGACAGTGTCGAGCAGGTGCTCGACGCCGGCGAGTCGGTGGTTCCGCCGCGGAGCCGGTTGGCGGCCGCCATCCGGTTGGGCCGTGGCCTGGCCGAGGAGCGGGTCGCGCCCGAGGCGGCCTACGCCCGACTGGAGGCGGAGTACGCCGACCTGCACTGGGTGCACGCAGTCAACAACACCGCGCTGCTGACGTACGCGCTGGCCGCAGCCGGAGGCGACTTCGACCGGTCGATCTGCTTGGTGGTGATGGGCGGCTGGGATACCGACTCCAACGGAGCGACCGCCGGCGCGGTCGCCGGGGCCCTCGGCGGGGTGGACGCCATCGCCAGCCAGTGGTCGGCGCCGCTGCAGAATCGCCTGGCCACCTCGATTCCCGGCTTCGACGGGCTCGGCTTCGATGTGCTGGCCCAACGCACCTTGGGCGTCTGGTCCCGGACGCGGTGAACTTCCCATCGCCCCCGCCGCCAATACCGCCCACGGCACCGAGACGACCGACCGTGGTCCAGGTGGCGGAGCGGGCCCAGGTGTCGATTGCGTCGGTGTCCCGGGTGCTGAACGGGATTCCGGCCCGACCGGACACCGAGCAACGGGTGCGGGCGGCGGTGGCTGAGCTGGGCTACGTTCCCGACGCGGCGGGCCGCACCTTGAAGCGGGGCCGGAGCCTGCATGTGGCGTTCGCGGTCGACGCGCTCGACAACCCCGTCTACACCGAGATGATGCGCGGGGTCGAGGGTGGGTTGTACGGGTCCGGTGCGCGACTGCTGGTCTCCTCCACCGGCCGCGATCCGGTCGACCTACTGGCCTTGGTGGAGAGCCTGTCGCGTGGGTACGCGGACGGGCTGATCATCAGCCCGCTGCGGCGGACTCCGGAACTGACCGCCGCGCTGGTCGGCGCGCCGGTTCCGGTCGTGGTCGTCGGTGATCTCGGCGACGCGCCTCTCGACACCGTCCGGACCGACTCCCGTCGCGGCGTGGTCCTTGCCCACCACCACCTGAGCGCGGTCGGTCGGAGTCGGATTGCCTTCGTCAACGGCCCGATCGACACCGCACCCGGGCGGGCTCGCAGCGAGGGTTTCGCGGCGGCCTCCGGCGGAGCGAGCGGCCCGGTGGTCGAGGCGGCCGACTTCACCGTGGCCGCCGGGGAGGAGGCATGGTTCGACCTGCAGCGCACGATCGGCGGCTTCGACGCGGTGCTGGCGGCCAACGACCTGATCGCGCTGGGGGTGATGCGGGCCGCGCTCACCGCCGGGGTGTCCATTCCCGAAGACGTGGCCGTGGCCGGAATCGACGACATCGCGTTCGCCCGGATCTTCAGTCCCAGCCTGACCAGCGTGTCACTCGGCGCGTTCGAGCGGGGCCGACTCGCCGCCCAGCTGCTCACCGACCGGATTGCCGACCCCTCGTCGCGGCTGCGGACCGTCACCGTGGAGCCGGAGTTGGTCGTCCGAGCCTCGACCATGCCGCGGTCCTCGAACCGGGCCGGCTCGGCGACGCGATGAGCCGATTCGACCCGCTGGTGCCGCGGGAGCGGGACCGGCCGACCACCGTGCCGCTGGGCGAGGGCTCCGAATTGACCGGGCTGGACGCGGCCAAGATTTTCGCCGCGTCGACCGACCCAAATGATTGGCCACGGTGGCGCGACCAACTCCGCACCTGGAAGCGCGAGGCTCGCACCCGGATCGGCCCGGACGACGCCCTCTACCGCCGGCCCGATTTGGCCTGGGCCCGAGGCTGCTTCGTGATCTCCCAGGTCTGGCTGTGGGACGAGTTGCTCTACGACTTCGCTACCGGGAAGTTCACCCCGGAGCGACTGCTGGCCGACGCCCGGGAGCGTTTCGGCGGCTTTGATGCCGTCGTGTTGTGGCACGCCTACCCGGTGATCGGCATCGACCGGCGCAACCAGTGGGACTACTACCGGCTGGTCCCCGGACTGGCGGCGCTGGTGGATCGGCTGCATGCGGACGGAGTCCGGGTCTTCCTCGACTACAACCCCTGGGACACCGGGACTCGGCGCGGCCGGCCGGACGCCGAGGAGCTGGTCGGCGCGGTGACCGCACTCGACGCCGACGGGGTGTTCCTGGACACCCTCAAAGCGGGCGGGCCCGAACTCCTCGACCGGCTCGCGACGGCTCGGCCGGGAGTGGCGGTGGAAGGGGAGTCGACGTTGCCCCTGCATCGGCTCGCCGACCATCCGCTGAGCTGGGCGCAGTGGTTCGCCGACTCGGCCGTGCCCGGGGTGGTGCGGTCGAAGTTCTACGAGCAGCGGCATCTGCTGCACCACGTACGGCGCTGGCATCGCAGTCACCTGCCCGAGTTGCAGTCGGCGTGGCTGAACGGGATCGGCGTCATGGTGTGGGAGGTCGTGTTCGGGATCTGGGTCGGCTGGTGCGATCGCGACGCCGCCGTGCTGCGGCGGATGGCCGCCGCCCAGCGCGGCTGCGCCGACCTGCTGGCTACCGGCTGCTGGACTCCGCTGGTCGATCTCGGCCCGGACGCGGCGACGGCGGGTGTGGCCGGGTCGAGCTTCACCGGTCCCGACCAGGAGCTGTTGACGTTGAGCAACCGCGGCGCAGGGTCGGCGACGATCCGCCGGCCGGTGGCGCCGGAACGGGTCGCGTTCGACGTGTGGACCGGAGAACGGTTGATCAGGGAAGAGGCTGAATCGGGACGAGGCGTGGTGGAGGTCGAGATCCCGGGCGACGGCATCGGCGGAGTGCTGATCACCGACGGCGACCGGCCGTCTTGGTTGACGCACTGGGCGGCGCCGGATCCGCTGGCGAGGTCCTTCCCGTATCGAACGGTGCAGCAGATCAGACCGTTGATCCACGATCAGCGGCTCCCCGACCCCGGTGCTGTGGTGACCGTACCGGCCGGGCGGTACCCGCTGACCGTGCGCTACCGCTGCCGCGAGACCGGGATGTACGGTGTCGCCCCCTTCGTGGACGAGTGGAAGCCGCTGCCGCCGCGGCTGCATGATGTGCGCACCCTCGAACGGGTGGCGGTGCTCGACGCCCCGGTAGCCGTGAGTCGCCACGAGGTCAGCCGGGCTGAGTTCGCCGCGTTCGTCACCGCCACCGGGTACCGGCCGGCCGGCCCGTTCCAGGTGGCGCCGCCGTGGTCCGAGACCGGCCGGCTCACCAATGCCGACGCGGCGGAGCCGGTCACCGAGGTCGATTTCGCCGACGCGCGCGCCTACGCGGTCTGGATCGGAGGCCGACTGCCGACCGAGGACGAGTGGCAGCTCGCCGCCGACCGGGCCGGCTTCGACCGCCGGCGTCCGGCGGTGTGGAATCTCACCGAGAGCGAGCACTCCGACGGGCGCACCCGCTTCTGTGTCCTCAAGGGCGGCAGCGACGCCGGTGCCACCGGCTCCGAGTGGTACGTCGACGCCGGCGAGCAGCCGGCCGACTACAGCCTGACCTACCTGGTCCCGGGTAGCGGTCTGGCCCGCTCGACCGCGATCGGCTTTCGCTGCGCATGGACTGTGCCGATCCCGACGAAGCAGCACGATGACCAGCTCTGAGCAACCGTCCGGGCTGCCCCGGCGGACCGGAGCGCTGGCCGACGTCCGCGTGCTCGACGTGTCGACGCTGTTCGCGGGGCCGCTGGCCGCCATGCACCTCGGCGACCTCGGCGCGGAGGTGATCAAGGTCGAACATCCGCGCCGGCCTGACCCGGCCCGCGGCCACGGGCCGGAGAAGGACGGCCACAACCTGTGGTGGAAGACCCTGGGTCGCAACAAGCAGACGGTCGGGCTCGACTTGTCCTCCCCGGCCGGTCAAGACCTGTTCCGGCGCCTCGTCGACAGCGCGGACGTGGTGATCGAGAACTTCCGGCCGGACACGCTGGAACGCTGGAATCTGGGCTACGACGTCCTCAGCGCTGACCATCCGGGACTGATCCTGGCCCGGGTCACCGGCTTCGGCCAGCTCGGGCCTTACCGCCGCCGACCCGGCTTCGGCACCCTAGCCGAGGCGATGAGCGGATTCGCGGCCAGCACCGGCGAACCCGACGGGCCGCCCACCCTGCCGCCGTTCGGGCTGGCCGACGGTATCGCTTCCCTCGCCACCGCCTTCGCGGTGACGGCGGCGCTGCACGCCCGGTCGCAGAGCGGGCGGGGCCAGGTGATCGACCTGGCCATCGTCGAACCGATGATGGCGATGCTGGGACCCCAGCTCACCCGATGGGATCAGCTTCAGACCGTGCAACCGCGGACCGGCAACCGCTCGTCCAATAATGCGCCGCGCAACACCTACCGCACCGGTGACGGGCACTGGGTCGCGGTGTCCACCAGCTCCCAGAGCATCGCCGAGCGGGTGCTGGCCTTGGTCGGACGCCCCGACCTGACCGGGCAGCCGTGGTTCCGCAGTGGTCGGACCCGGGCCGAACACACCGACGAACTCGACGACGCTGTGGGCTCCTGGATCGGGGCGCGGACGCGAGCGGAGGTGATGGCGGCCTTCGAGCAGGCGCAGGCGGCGGTGGCGCCGGTGTACACCGCCGCTGACATTGCTGAGGATCCCCAGTTCCGCGCCCTCGGCACGGTGCACCGGATCGAGGACCCTGACCTCGGCGAGATGTCCATCCAGGGTCCGCTGTTCCGGCTGTCCGCCGATCCACCGCAGATCCGGCACACCGGCCGGGCGCCGGGCGCCGACACCGATCAGATCCTGGACTCGCTGGGGGTCAGTCCCGAGCGCATCGCCGAGCTGAGGACCGACGGGGTGATCGGATGAGGGCAGCGTTGACCTTGCTGTACGTACCCGGCGACCGGCCCGAACGGGTGGGCAAGGCGCTCGCCTCGACCGCCGACACAGTGATCGTCGACCTCGAGGATGCCGTGGCTCCGACGGCCAAGGATCGCGCCCGAGAAGGCTTGGCGATCAGCTTGGGTAACCCGGCCGCGGTGGCGCGTGTGCGCGACGGTGCCCTCCAGATCCGGGTGAACGGGCTCGGCTCGCCGTGGTGGGACGCCGACCTCGACGCTGTCGCCGGGCTGCCGAGATCGGTGGGGATCCGGGTGCCCAAGTGCGAGGACCCGGTCGCGGTTGCCGCCTTGGTCAGCCGACTGCCCGGGCGGGCCGTGCACGCTCTGATCGAATCGGCCCGCGGCGTCGAAGCGGCCTACGAGCTGGCGTGCTGCCCGGGCGTCGCGACCCTCGGGCTGGGGGAGGCCGACCTGCTCGCCGACCTAGGGGTCACCGACGCCAGCGGTCTGGCCTGGGCCCGCGGTCGGCTGGTGAACGCAGTCGCGGCCGCGGGGCTCCCGCCGCCGGCGATGTCGGTGTTCACCGACGTAGCCGACCTCGACGGTCTGCGGGGCAGCTGCACCGAGGGACGACGCCTGGGTTTCCGGGGCCGCGCAGCCATCCATCCGAGGCAACTCGACATCATTGCCGCCGCGTTCCGCCCGAGCGATGAGGAGGTTCGCCGCGCCCGCGAGATCGTGGCCCAGTCGGAAGCTGACCCGCTGCTGGGTGCCAGTGCGCTGCCCGACGGACGTTTCGTCGACGCCGCCGTACTGCGTCAGGCGCGCCGGATCCTGGATCTCACCGCTGCGTCGCTGCGCAGGTCGACGTAGTAACGCCGCCGTACTTGGCCCCGCCGGGAGAGGTGAGTAGCGTCGCTTGCCCATCACGGCAGGCTCACGGTGTAGTCGAGAGAGTCAGAGGTGCCCCAGCCTCAGCGATAGCAGTGTCACGTTGTGCCACGTGGAGTTAACATGACTGGTTATGGCCGACCATTACACACTGAGGCTTGCCTCGGGAACACGAGAGCGGCTGAGTCAACGCGCTCGCCGCGCCGGGCTCGCTGAACGGACGCTTGCCCAGCGATACCTCGAGGAAGGTCTGCGACATGACGCCCATCCGTTAATCCAGTTCCTCGACGGACCCAGCGGGCGACGCGCGAGTCTGATCGGCCGAGGGCTGGACGTGTGGGAGGTCATTGCCACGGTGCGCGACCACGACGGATCGGTCACCGCAGCCGCGGCGTATCTTCAGGTTCCCGGCGGGTTCGTCGAGGCAGCGGTGGCCTACTACGGCGAAAATCGGGCGGAGATCGACGAAGAGATCGCGCTCAACGAGGACGAGTACGAGCGTGGTCGCACGGCCGCCGCGGCCGGCGAGCACGCCACGCGCACGTGAAGGCGCTCCTCGATGAGCAGCTTTCGCCGCTGATCGCCGACCTGCTGGGCGAGCGCGGGTTCGACGTCGTCGCCGTGGCTGCTCGCCGGGACCTCGTCGGGCGCAGCGACCGCGCCATTTTGGAGGCCGCGAGCAGCGAAGATCGGGCCGTGGTCACCAATAACATCAAGGACTTTCGGCCGCTTGCGGCCGAGCGGCTTGCGCGCGGCCTCACCCATCCCGGTCTGATTCTGTTGCCGTCGTCGCGGACGCGAACGCGAGCGGCCATCGGTGTTCTCGCCGACCGCATCGAAGCCGTACTCCGCGAGCGTCCGGACGGGCTGACCTCGAGCGAGCGGTGGATCGGTCCGCTCACCGGTACCTGATCCTCCTCGATAAGCGCGTGATCATCGTCGCCAGCGGCGATGACCCTCACGGGGTGCTCGCCTCCTGCAGCCGCTCGGCAGTGGCGGTGACGTCGACCGGTCACCGGCCGGGCGGGGCCGTCGGTCAGCACCCCGCCGGTTTGATCGGCTGTCTTCAGCTCCGCCTGCGTGTCAGGTCCGGCCAAAGGTGGTGTTCGGTGGCGAAGCGCTCGACCTCGTCGAGTTCGACCTCCGGGTCCGCCGGCTGAGCCGTCACCGGTCCGGCGACCCACCAGTCGGCGCCGGGAAGACCGGCCGACAGATAGGCCCGCGTCCCCGGGGGTCGGGGTTGCGGCACCCGCTGCTGCGCCAGCACCTCACCGTGCACCGGCTCCCACAGCCGGACCAGGCCAGCCTCCTGCGCCAACACGACCGCGTCGTACCAACGCCAGATCACTGCCTCGGTCTCGCCCGGTGAACCGGCCAGGGCAACCAGGTGACCGGGGCAGACGCGCTCGGTCCGCGGCGCCGGGAACGACGCGACGTAGCCCACCGAGAACGGTTGACCGTTCGCCCGCACCTCGCAGGCCTGTTCGTCTACGCGCAGTACGACGGCGCAGCGCAGCGATGGCAGTGCAGAGCCCGGGTCCGTGGGAGGAGTCACGCACCGAAGTCTGCCGCTGCCGGTACTAAGATTCTTCGCCGTGCCCACGTGGGCGCCCACCCGAGTCAAGCCGCCGGCCGAATCAAGAGGAGAACCGTGACCACCCAGGTCGAGACGCTGGAGTTCCAGTCCGAGGCACGTCAGCTGCTGCAGCTGATGATCCACTCGATCTACTCCAACAAGGACACCTTCCTGCGCGAGCTGATCTCCAACGCCTCCGACGCGCTGGACAAGCTCCGGCTGGAGGCCCTGCGGGCGGAGATTCCCGGGGTGGACGTCGACGACCTGCACGTGGATCTCGAGGTGAGCACCGATCCGCGCACGCTGACCGTGCGCGACAACGGCATCGGGATGACCCGGGACGAGGTCGTCGCGCTGATCGGGACGATCGCCAAGTCCGGCACCGCGGAGTTCCTGGCCGAGCTGCGGCGGGCGGACTCGAGTACCTCCAGCGAGCTGATCGGGCAGTTCGGGATCGGGTTCTACTCCAGCTTCATGGTCGCCGACACCGTCACCCTCGTCACTCGGCGGGCCGGGACCGATGAGGCCGTGCGCTGGGAGTCCAGCGGCGACAGCACCTACACCCTGGAGACGATCGACGACGCCCCCGTCGGCACCTCGGTGACCCTGCACCTGAAGCCGGCCGACGCCGACGAGCAGCTGCACGACTACACCGCCGAGCCGGTATTGCGCCAGATCGTCACCCGCTATTCCGACTTCATCTCCTGGCCCGTCCGGCTGATCGTGCCGCCCGGCGAAAACGACCAGGACGAGGGCGACCAGGACGAGGCCGACGCAGGTAAGTCCGAGGCAGGCAAGGACACCGAGCCGACCGTCCTCAACTCCCGGACCGCCCTGTGGGCGCGGCCACAGAGCGAGGTGAGCACCGAGGAGTACGGCGAGTTCTACCGGCACTTGGCCCACGACTGGACCGACCCGCTGGAGACGATCACGCTCCGGGCCGAAGGCACCTTCGAATACCAGGCGCTGCTGTTCATCCCGTCCCGGGCGCCGATGGACCTGTTCATGCGCGACGCCAAGCGGGGCGTCCAGCTCTACGTCAAGCGCGTCTTCATCATGGACGACTGCGAAGCACTGATGCCGGAATACTTGCGCTTCGTCAAGGGCGTGGTCGACGCGGCCGACCTCTCGCTGAACGTGTCCCGGGAGATTTTGCAGGCCGACCGGCACATCGCCCGGATGCGGCGCCGGTTGGTGCGCAAGGTGCTGTCCAGCGTGCAGGACCTGATGACCGAGAAGCCGGAGGCGTACGCCACCTTCTGGACCGAATTCGGGCGCGCGGTGAAGGAGGGCCTACTCAACGACCCGGACAACCGCGACGAGATCTTGGCGATCTGCTCCTTCGACACCACCTACCGGGCCGAGACGGCAGACACCATCGAGGCTGACGGGGCCGAGCAGGACGCCAAACCGGCACCGACGACCCTGGCCGCGTACAAGGAGCGGATGGTCGAGGGGCAGGAGGCGATCTACTACCTGACCGGGGAGTCGCGGACCGCGATCGAGAGCTCCCCGCACCTTGAGGGACTGCAGGCCAAGGGCTTCGAGGTGCTGGTGCTGACCGACCCGATCGACGAGATCTGGGTCGACGCGGTGGGGGAGTTCGACGGGACGCCGCTGCAGTCGGTGGCCAAGGGCCAGGTGGATCTGCAAAGCGAAGAGGAGAAGACCGCCGCGCAGGAGCGCGAGGCCGACTTCGCCGACCTGCTGGGCTGGCTGGGGACCGCCTTGGGCGAGGACGTGAAGCAGGTCCGGCTGTCCACCCGGCTGACCACGTCCCCGGCCTGCGTGGTCGGCGATGCGAACGACGTGACGCCGACGCTGGAGAAGATGTACAAGGCGATGGGCCAAGAACTGCCGCCGGTCAAGCGGATCCTCGAACTCAACCCCACCCATCCGCTGGTCGTGGCCCTGCACGACGCGTACGCGGGCAGTGAGGAGGGGCAGCGAGGCTCGCTGGCCGAGACCGCCGAGGTGTTGTACGACCTGGCTCTGCTGGCCGAGGGCGGCGACCTGGGCGATCCGGCCCGGTTCGTCCGGCTCGTGTCCGACCGGTTGCAGGAAGGGCTGGCCGGAGCGAAGTGATCCGGAGCTAAGTGATTCAGCACACCTGAGATACCGGTCGGGGATGCGCCCAGCTCGTCCTACCTGGTCGGGGAGCAAGATGGAGGCGGCGAAAGGACGACCTGTGTCGACGTGTGCTTACTTCAAGGCTGAGCCGGTGACCCCAATGCTCATCTCCGTCGAGCCGGGCCAAGACCGGCACCGATGCTTTGCGGAGGGGGTGGCGGCGTGAGGGCGGAGCAGCCCGAGCCGCGCACCAGGCCGCCGGTCCTGCTCACTGTCGACGACGACCCCAACGTCTGCCGAGCCGTGGCGAGGGACCTGCGCCGCAGGTACGCCACGGGCTACCGCATCGTGCGGGCCGAATCGGGCGCGACCGCGCTGGAGGTGATCCGCGAGGTCGTACTGCGCGGGGAGCTGGTGGCGGTGATCCTGGCCGACTACCGGATGCCGCAGATGAACGGCATCGAGTTCCTCGAGGCCGCGATGGACCTGGTGCCGCAGGCGCGCCGGGCGCTGCTGACCGCGTACGCCGACACCAACGCCGCCATCGCGGCCATCAACGTCGTCGATGTCGACCATTACCTACTCAAGCCGTGGGAGCCGCCGGAGGAGAAGCTCTACCCGGTGGTCGACGAGATGCTCGCGGTCTGGCACCGGGAGGGCACGGCGCTGGTGCGCAAGACGAAAATCCTCGGCCACCCGTGGTCGCCGGAGTCCTACGCGGTGCGCGACTTCCTGGCCCGCAGTCTGGTGCCCTACCGGTGGTACAACGTCGAGGAGCCGGACGGTGCCCGGTTGCTGGCCGCGGCCGGCGCGGGTCCCGCCGACGTCCCGGTGGTGGTGACGACCGATGGGGCGCCGCTGTCGAGACCGGGCCTGACCGAACTCGCGGACGCAGTCGGCCTCGACACGGCACCGCGCGGCGACTTCTACGACGTTGTCGTGATCGGTGCTGGTCCCGCCGGACTGGGGGCAGCCGTCTACGCCGCCTCGGAGGGTCTGAAGACCGTCGTGGTCGAACGCTCCGCCGCCGGTGGTCAGGCCGGGCAGAGTTCGCGGATCGAGAACTACCTGGGCTTCCCCGACGGTGTCGCCGGCGGGCAGCTGACCGACCGGGCCCGCCGGCAGGCTCTCCGGTTCGGGGCCGAACTCCTCACCACCCGGGCGGTCACCGGGCTGGAGCCGCGCGGGCCCGCGCGGCAGGTGACCTTCGACGACGGGCAGACCCTGCTCGCCCACACCGTCGTGCTCGCGACCGGGGTCAGCTATCGCGAGCTGCAGGCTGAGGGTACGAACGACCTGGTCGGGCGGGGCGTCTACTACGGGTCGGCGGCCACCGAGGCCAGCGCCTGCGCGGGCGAGCACGTGCTGGTCGTCGGCGGCGCGAACTCGGCCGGGCAGGCCGTAGTGTTCTTCGCCCGGACCGCGGCCACGGTGACCCTCGTCGTGCGCGGCGACTCGGTGGAGCGGTCGATGTCGAGCTACCTGGTCGAGCAGGTCTTTGCCTTGGACAACGTCGAGGTGCGCACCTGCACCACCGTGGAGCGCTGCACCGGCGACGACCGGCTGCGGAGCGTGACACTGTTCGACCGGCGCACCGGCCGCCGGGAGGACATCGACGCCGGGCACCTGTTCGTCTTCATCGGCGCCGCTCCGCTGACCGACTGGCTCGACGGCACGCTCGTCCGCGACGACGCAGGGTTCGTGGTGACCGGGCCGGAGCTGCTGACCGACAGCCGGCGGCCCGAGGGCTGGGACCTCGACCGCGACCCCTACCTGCTGGAGTCGAGCGTGCCCGGCGTGTTCGTGGCCGGCGACGCACGCGCGCGATCGGTCAAGCGGGTCGCCTCGGCCGTGGGCGAGGGTGCGCTGGCCGTGACCCTGGTGCACCGATACCTCACTGAGCACTGAGCTGACCGGTGGAGCGAGAGGAGGACCGACATGAGCGAGACGACGGCAGAAACGACGACTGGAACGACGACTGGAACGACGACTGGGGAAACCCCGCGCCTTGGGCCGAATGAGCTGAGGAAGCTGTTCTTGTTCGAAGAGCTCGACGACGACCAGCTCACCTGGCTGAGTGAGCAGGGAAGGACCGAGGCCTGGGCCGGGGGGTCGACCGTCTTTGCCGAGGGCGAGCCGGCCACCTGCTTCTTCGTCCTGCTCGAGGGCTGTCTGGCCACCCGCCGGCTGGTGGAGGGGGCGGACGTGGAGATCAACCGCACCGACCAGGTCGGGGTCTACACCGGCGCCACCACCGCGTTCGTGCCGAGCGAGGCCGGTCAGCGTTACGGGATGAGCGCGGTAGCGATCACTGACTGCCGGATCTGGGTCATCGAGGCGGTCGCGTTCGGGGAGCGGATCCGCAGCTGGTTCCCGATGGCGATGCACATGCTGGAGGGGATGGCGGTGGGCATGCGCTCCAGCCAGGCCATCGTCGGGCAACGTGAGCGGCTGCTGTCGCTGGGCCGCCTCTCGGCCGGCCTGACCCACGAGCTCAACAACCCGGCCTCGGCCGCCGTCCGCGCCACCGCCGGGTTACGGGAGCGGGTCAGCACGATGCGCGGCAAGCTCGGCCACCTGGCCCGCGCCGACATCGACGCCAAGGCTCTGGCCACGTTGCTCGATCTGCAGGAGGCGGCGGTCGAGCGGATGGCCAAGAACGACCGTGAGCTGACCGCGTACGAGACCAGCGAGGCCGAGGACGCGCTCGGCGACTGGCTGGAGGACCACGGCGTCGACGCGGGCTGGGATTTGGCGCCGGCCCTGGTCAGCGCCGGCGTGGACACCGGCTGGCTCGACGAGGTCGCCGCGAGCATGTCAGCGGAGACGCTCGACGACGCCGTGCACTGGGTCGGCTACGCCCTGGACACCGAGCAGCTGATGAGCGAGATCGAGGACGCCACCCACCGCATCTCGGCGCTGGTCGGCGCGGCGAAGCAGTATTCCCAGCTGGACCGTGCCGCGCACGCCGACGTCGACGTGCGTGACGGGCTGAAGAGCACCCTGGCCATGTTCAAGCACAAGATCACGACGGCGGGCAACATCGAGCTGGTCAAGGACCTCGCCGAGGACCTGCCCACGGTGCCGGCCTTTCCCGCCGAACTCAACCAGGTGTGGACCAACCTGATCGACAACGCGCTTCAGGCCATGCCCGACGGTGGCAGGCTGACCGTCCGGACGCGGCGGGAACCCGACCACGTGCTGATCGAGATCGGCGACACCGGGCCGGGTATTCCGACCGAGCTGCAGCAGCGCATCTTCGAGCCGTTCTTCACCACGAAGCCGGTGGGGGAGGGGACCGGGCTCGGGCTCGACATTTCCTACCGCGTGATCGCCCAGCGACACGGCGGTGACCTGCGGGTGGAGTCCCGGCCCGGTGACACGCGCTTTCAGGTGCGGTTGCCGCTGGTGACTCCGGAGCGCGCCGTCGTCGCCCGCTAGGCGTCGAGCTCGCGCGCGACTTGCCGGGTGGTGAAGGAGCCGTTCTGGACCCGAATGAAGACAGAGCCGGTAGGCGTGTCCCATCCCTCACGTTGGCGGGTCTGGTGACCGCGGCGCACTGACCCTGGGTACGACGCCGTCGGCGTTGCGATTACCTGCGTTGCGGCGACGGTTATGGCGCAGACCACTCGTCGAACACGTCGGCGAACAGGGCTTGTTCGGCGTGGGAGATGCCGTGACCGGCCGCCACCTGACGCCATTGGGAGACCGCGTCGGCGATCTCGGCGAGAATCCGTCGCGCAGCGGACGAGTCGAGACCGAAGTCCGCGACCAGACCCATCAGGGCGTCGAGGCCGGCGCTGCGCCCCGCTCGATAACCGATCGAGGTCGCGTGCGGGGCTGACGGGTCCGGATTCGGGTTGACGTCGAACGCCGGGGACAACGTCCAGCCTCCCGGCGCGCGGAGGAAGCCGTGGTTGCGGAGGTGATCGTCGGTGTTGTTGACGGCCAGGAAGAACGCGATCCGGCGCCACAGACGGTGCAGGTCGGCGGTCACCGCGGCTCCGTGCTCGGCCAGCTTCTCTGCCACCTCCAGATAGTCGTAGGCCTCGCCGTCGGTACCGCTCACCAGCGTCATCGCACTGATGTATGCCCTCCGGACCGATCCGGAACGGTCGAACCGCTCGACCAGCAACGCCGGACGCTCACCGACCCGAACGAGTCGTCGGGTCGGGGTAGCGATACCGGCTCGTTCGGCCAGGTCGAGAACCGTCATCTCCCACGCCATCACGTTCCAGTGGTCTTCTCGGTGAGGGAACTTGGCGATCAGCAGCCGGGGACCGTCGCGCACCGACGCCTTCGGCCGAGCGCCGCCCAGGGATCCCGTGCCGGCGTCGAGGAGTGCCTTCACCGGAGCCAGCGTGTCGTCGCCCGCGCTGACCGCGTCAGCGGCCCGGAGCAGTCGCGGCAGCTCGACCAGCGGTGGCACGTCGGTGCCGGTGGCCAGGAACTCCGGCTCCGGTTCGCGGCGGAAGCGCAGCGCTCCCTGCCGGGTCAGGTCACTCACCCCGAGCAGGTAGTCCAGTTCGACGATCGTCTGCCCTGGTCGATGGTCGAGCGCCGCCTGCCCCCGCAGCTGACGCACAATCAGGTGGCGTCCCCACCGGTCCGGAGCGGCGTCGGCGAAGGCACCCGGGAGTCCGCTCAAGTGGTGGCTCAGCGCCCACTGCAGGTCGAGGTCGGGACTGATGCTGTAGCTGTTGGCGCGAGCGGCGAAGCTGCTGTCGTAGGTGAACGTCGTCGACACCGTTCGCCGGCGCTCGCTGATGTAGACGTTACCGACGAAGTCACTGCGCCCGTCCCGGTCGAGATGCACCTGCACCGGCGGTGCGGAACCGTTCACCCCCGGACGCGGGTCGGCAAGGCCTCGTCGGCCCGGGCCCGGCCGATGTCGGTCTCGTAGGGGTCGAGCGCGGTGACGAGCCGGTCCAGCTGGCCGAGTGCGCGCACCACGTTCAAAAACGTTTCCAGACCCACCGACGGGTCCCCGTGCTCGAGGCGACGCAGGGTTCCGCGGTTGATGCCCGCTCGCTCGGACAGCTGCTGGGCCGTCAACCGCTGCAGCTTCCGCCAGGTGAGGAGTTGCTCGCCGAGCTGGACAGCGGCGTGCCGGGTGCGTACCGGCAACGGTCGGGTCGCCACTCGCCTGAAATCCCTTCTAGACGGTTAAGTGAAACACCATTGTAGGCTTTAAAGATTCGTACTACAGCCATTAACTCCAGCCGGTGAGCCAGCGGTCCCACCTCGACGCTCGGGTGGCGCCAGACCTCCGAGCCCGGCCGCCTTGGCCGCCGGGCCGAAGAACCGAGGGCGGAAGTTCGTATTGCGCCGTACGCCATGCCACCGTCCCGATGCGCGCGAAGACGAGGTCGTGCTCGTGCTGGCCCGCGATCGCGACGAGCGCATCGGGTGTCAGAGCGTGGTCTGCGGTTGGTCCAGATAGTCGGCGAGGTCGGTCCACAGGGCCATCCGCAGCGAGAGGGGCATCCCGTTGTTGGCGCCGGAGGGTCCAGGCAGCACGAACGCCGGCGTACCGGCGACCGTCCAGTCGAGTTCACCGTAGCCTCGCGGTTGTCGTTGACCCGCGCCCCGGGCGTACCAGGTGGCGGCCGTCTTGCTGACGAAGGCGACGACCCGCGGTGCCACCGCCCGAATCGCCTGGTCGAACGGACGGCGGTAGATGATGATCTCCAGTTCCTGACCGGGCGGCCGGATCCGTTCGGTCACCAGATCGGTCAGGCCTACTCCGAAGCCCAGGAGTTGCTCCGCGTGGTCCGGCCCTAGCCGTTGCGGCACTAACCCGCTGCCGTGCAAGAGTTCCCAGAACCGATTGCCCGGCCCCGCGTAATACTGCGGCGGTTGCCGGCCGCGGGCAACGGTTCCGCAGATCACCGCCCGCAGCTCTGGTTGCAGCAGGGTGCGGTCGGGGCGACCGACCGCCGAGTCCGGACTGTTCGTCATCACGGTCATCTCATCAGACCGGGGGTACTCGATCAATGTTGTGGTCCACGTGCCCCACTCACTCAGCGAAGCAGTTCAGTCCTTCCGGACGGAGGACCCGGACCGAACGCCTGGAGATGATGTTGGAGTATCCCGACCGAGTTTGGCTAAGCGCTGCCCGTCCGCTGATGTCAGGAGGCCCCCGCAGACCGGAGCGCGCTACCGCAACTTCGACGGCCGCCCTAGCGCTCCATCAGCGGGAGGCCGACGTCTTGCCGGACCGTCGATTGAGCTCGTCGATAATCTTCTGCTCCTCCTTGTTCACGTCCGCGTCCACGCCGGCGATCTGCACCGCTGCTTCCGCGAGGTCGGTAACGTCGTCACCTGCGCCGTCGACCCTCGTCCACACCTCGTCGTGGTCGATGTCGACCAGGTCGCGCAGTTGGTTGTCTTGGACCCCGTGTTCGTCGCGAACGGCGGGGATGAGGTAGCGAAGCAGCAGGGTCTCGTCGTGAGAGATCTTCTGGTCGGACATAATCGTCAGCCACGCCACCCACAGCAGGGTCTGCGGATGGCGGGACTTGGTCGAAAGTCGCTGCGCGAGCTCGATGATCCGCGCCTCGTTGCGGAAGACCGCCCGTGCATGACGCCCGGCCAGCAGCGTCGTGTAGCGGTTCAGCACCACCGACAGCGGCACCCCGATCACCGGGATCCCGATCTTGATCACGTTGCGCTGGAGCAGGTACCGACCGACCACCGGTAGCCCTCGGGCAGCGGTGAGCACGGAACGGCTGTAGAACCGCTTGATGAGCGGACGCATGACCACCGGCACAACCTTGAGCACCCCTTCTCTGGCCACCTCACCGCTCTTGATCGTGAACGCCACCCGGATCAGCTTCCAGACGTCATCGGGGTCGTTCAGGTCGATCGGGACGCGGTAGAGCACCGCGACGTCGTACGCCAGCCGCAGCTGCAGTTGGGTTACGAAGGCCACGTCGACCAGCAGGGTCACCCCGGCCGCGGGCAGAGTGAGTGGGGAGGCTCCACCGCGGGTGCCGATCGTCGCCGCAATGGCGCCGGTGTAGGCACTGGCGCTCAACCCGCCTTCCAGGGCGGCGTAGTTAGCGGCCATCTTGATCTCGGCGTCGACGACAGCATCGGCCGGAACTCCGGGGTACTTCCGCTGGAAGTACGCGGCGTCGACCTTGGTCGTGTAGCTTCCGAGCGCCTGGGACAGCAGCTTGCTGAACCAATTCCCGGACTTGATGTCGTCACCGCTCAAACCCGTAACGAACTCGCGAAGCTCGTTGCGTTGCCGCTCGACGGCCTCCTGCTCCTCCGAGGTGCCGTCCGTGGAGACATGATCATCAGGGTTGGGAGGAGTGGTGGAATTGGCCACGAGCCGTCCTTCGGTGGGGATCGAGCTAATCAGAGTGCCCCCGAGCGGATCCGCTACGGTATGCGTAGTAGCCGCACCGTTATCGCTATGACCGCATTGTTGTGACCGCATCGTGATGTCCGGCCGGAGCGTGCGACGAGCCCCATCAAGCCGGTAGTCACCGTACGGGCTCGTTTCCGTCAGCGGTGCCACGCGGTTCCCGAACCCTTTCGACCCGATAGTGACGCTTGGGTGGCTGACGCCCAGGCTCAGATCCGCGTCGCGGCGACCTGGTTTCGGTACTGGTGGGCGATCAGCGTCGCGCTTGTTCCGAAGTGGTCGGCGATCAGCTCGAACGCCCGTTCCCCGGGCTCGGGCGCCTCCTTCAGGTAGTGCTCGATCCCGGCGGCCGGCGCTAGGAGTTCAGCGGCGAAGGCCCGCGCGGCCCGAGGGGCCGTCCGGTGGCTCGGGTCGAGCAGCGCACGACGGCGTCCGGCTACGGTGGTGAGGCCGAGAGCCCAGGCCTGGGAGAACCGGACGGCGAGCGACCCGCCGTTGCGCGGGGGGAGCACCAGGCCGATTCCGTCGCCCATCCGGCCGGCGAGGCCGCGTAGGCCCTGGGCCGGCCGCTCGAGGCGAGTGAGACCGACTAAGTCATCGAGCTCGATGCGCTCGGTGTGATCGACCCCGAGCTGCCGGCGGACCTCGCCCGCAACCTTGTAGCCGGAAGACCAAGGACGGCGCTCGTCGACCGGATGCTCCCCGAGGTCGAGTCTCACGGGCTTTGCACTGTGTAGGTGATCCTCAGCTTCTCCTACCCACCCCGCGGCCTGGCCAAGATGCTCGGGACTAGCGGTATCGAGAAAGTCCTCGAGGAGTTCGGGAGCGACGACGCGGTCAAGTTGCTCAACCTGATCAGCCAGCGTCTCGGGGATGTCGAAGGGGTCCAGCCCCAACCGGGCGCAGGTGCGTGCAAATTCCCGCTCGTCAGCGTCCAGGCCGGCCAGGCTGTTCCACTCCCGGCGCAGGGGCGTCTCGCGGATGCCGCTGTTGTCCAGCCGTGTCAGTACCGATTCTACGAACTCGGTCAGCTCAGCCCGGAGATCGCCCATGGACACAAATTCGTTCCCCGAGGTGAGGAAGTTGACGGGCTGCCCAGCGAGCCCGGGACCGTGGCACCACACCAGTCGAGCGACGCCGCCCTCGGGAAGGATGCTCAGGTCGGGCCACGGCATGCCGTCTCCGGCACCTCGCACGTTGTGCCAGGACAGCCACGACGGGCGGAGTCGAGCGGTCCACCGCAATGCGTCGGTCTCCGCGACCGAGGCACGGACGTGCTCGGTGAGCGCCCACCAGTGCTCGGCGACCCACAACGCCAACGGGTACGCCGCGGTGCGGACCTCCTGGCGGATGGCGTCGTTGCGGCGGTCACGTACCAATGTGACGGAGTCCTCGCCGACGTCAACGCCCAGGTCGCACCAGGTCGCGGCTAGCTCAGGGGCCATCACGCCGTCGGCGCGTTCCCAGGTCAGGCGCAGTCGAAGAGCGCGTTGGGTCACTGCAGCCAGTCCGGAAACTCGCTGGGATCGAGCGGATAGCCCTTATAGGCACCCTGCTCGACGTTGGTCACGCGAGCCTCGAACACTGCGTTGCCGCGGCGGTACCAGGCGTACTGAGGGTAAGGCTGGTTGCTCCATGGAGCGCCGACGTTGCCCGCGGCGATCGCCTCACGCAACCACTGCTGGGCTTGCTCGCGGTCGATGTCGCGCGGGCAGGGGCTGGCGTCGGAGCGCAGAGCTCCTGGCCCCTGCTCGGTCAGGTAATCCTTGTGCTCGCGGCTGATGACGTACGAGGCGCCCCCGGCGAGCGCCAGCAGGTTCATGCCGGGCGGTGGAGAGACACGCGTCCGATTGAGCGGCCTCCGCCGCCTCACCTTGCGCATAGCTGCCCGCTCACGGCGCCAAGGCTAGCCGAGAGAGGGAGGTGGACCGTGCACGTCGAGGCAGGGCCCTGGAAGCAGTACGCCGGTGTCGTTTGCCGTGATGGTCAGTAGGTTCGATTCTGCTTCTGGGTTGTTCACTAACAGCGCGTGCCCTTCACGTTGCCATCGAGGATGTCCCGAACTCCACATGAAACTCTTCGCGTCAGAGCTTCTCGTAGTAGCGACGGATGGAGGCAGCCATCAGTTGGCGCCGTTCGGTGAGGAAGCCTGGGTACGTGGCGGCCGACGCCTCGGCGAGGGAGGTGGGGATCGCGTTCTCTGCGAGGTTGTCGTTCAGGTCGGCTGCGTCAGTGATCTCGCCGAGAGCGAGCGAGCCGCGCGCAATCTGCTTGTTGACTTGAGCCATGTAGTCGACCGGAGCGAGGTTGCTGATGCTGATGTTGATCGACGTCTCGGTCAGTGCGTAGTTCGCGACCTGGTTATAGTCGGCACGATCGGGGAACCCGTGCTTCTGCAGGTAGTCCTTCGGCACGATGTGGTGAATATCGCCTGACTGCTGCAACATCGCCCCTATGCTGATGCTCTTCGAGAGAAAGCCTCGGGAGCCACCAGCCACCTGCGCGGCCAGAAACGTCTGGAAGAACGGGCTGGAGGTGCTTGTGGTTTCCAGCGCCGCGGGGAGCGTGACGGACCAGAACGCGTCGGACAGCTCGGCCTCCTCCAGCTGTTTGAGATAGCCCGCCGCGCCTTGTACGGTGATGCGCCTGATGTCCTGTTCCCACGTCGACTCGAAGCTCCCTGAGTGGCGACCCGTCAAGGTCGACAGCACGAACCACCGCCGGACGATGCGCTTACGCTCACCCTCGGCCATCGTGGTGTCCTGCCGCAGCCGGAGATACAGTGCGTAGGCGAAGTTGAGCGCGTTCTTGGAGCCGACCAGCTTGATGTCAATGAACCCGGCGGACTTGACGGTCATCAGAAAGTTTTCGAAGTGGAACTTCTTGACGATTTGCAGAAGCGCTGCTTCCAGCCGATCGTAGGCGACGGGTATTCGGCTTTCGTCCACCCTTCGCGTGTCAGGATCTCGACCGGAGAGCTCGCTGACGATGGCGGCTGCCTTACCTCGACGGAACCCCAGCAGTCCCGCGACCCGGATGACGTCGCTGTAGGAGGGGTCGTAGAGGTCCTCAGAGTCGTGATGCAGCCACTTGACCGCTGCGAAGTACGGCGACGCGGCAAACTCCGGATCATTCTCTGCGATGTCGTCGAGTACGTGCGGAGCCACGGCCAGGTGGCAGAAGTAGTCGATGAGCTTGCGGATGTTTCGACCGCGCTCCCCGTAGGTGGCGATCTTGCTCATCGCGAAGTCGGCGCTGCTCAGCGGAACCCCTTTGGAGTTAATCCGGATGAAGATCTCTGAGACTGTATCCACCTCGAGATCGTCGGCGAGGGCAATGATGCCGATCTGAGCGGTCTTGATGCCCTCGAGTTGGCCCAGGTTGGCCTCGACCTTCTCGTGGTCCGCAGCGGGGTTCCGATCGAAGTAGTCCCTGATGAAGCCGAAGGGGGATGGCGCGTTGAAGTACGTACTGACGTCGGCGATCCACGCCCGGTCCTTGCGAATCACCGGCGTGGCGGTCGCGAACTCCTCGGTGACGGGATTGAAGGAAATGGCGATCTTCGTCTTGGCGTACCGCTTGTTCACCACGGGGAGGCCGGCCACCGCAGCTCGAAGAGCGGTAATGCGTTGCTGACCGTCGATGAGAATCTGCTGGTGCGATGCGACCTTCCCTCCCTTCAGCGCGGCGCCGATCGACTGCCAGGTGATCAGGTAACCGACGGGATACCCCTTATAGAGGGAGTCCAGCAGATCGCGCACTTTGATGCTGTCCCAGACGAAGGGTCGCTGGAGTTCGGGAATGGCGATCTTGTCACCCTTGACGTCGGCCAACAACTGGGTGACCGCCGACTGGTGCACAGTGTATTTTGCCACTACCCATCTCCATCTTGTCTTGATCTCGTCGATCCGGCCACGGCTTGCGCGAGAGTGCTCACGCGGCCGGCTGCCGCGCGAAGGCGTGCACCAACTGTCCGAGCAGATCGACGAGCTTGGTCTGGACATCGACGTTGTCGGTGAAGGTGTCGGCCATCTTGTGTTGAGTGTTCTGGTTGTAGAGCACGGCGTACTCGACCGCGTCGCGCAGGTCGGGGCTCTCCAGGAACTGTGGCCGGGCGTTCGCTTTGGCCTGGGTGACGAGGTTGTCGTCCTCCAGCAGGGTCCGGACGCTTGCCTCGACGAAGGAGCGCTGCTGCCCTTCGGAGAAGTCCTCGGCGCCGAAGAGGTCGTTGAGCTTGGCTAGCACCTCCTCCAGCAAGACCATGGTGGGGTCCTTCTTCTGGCCCGACCCGGCCGCGGTCATCCCCTTCAGCCCGATCGCCTGCCCGGACGCGAGGTCGAGCGTGGCGGCGCCCTTGTCCTTTTGCTTAATCGCCGTCAGCTCGACCTCGGAAAGGTCAAGGGGCTGGGTCAGGTTCTCGGCGCGAATGAGCCGGGCGAGTAACCGCAGATAGATGGCCAGCTTCTCCAGATCGCTGTCGCCGTAATCGAGAATCTGGGACAGGAAGTCATACACCCGGACGTAGGTGCCGACGTCCTTGCGGAACAGGTCGAGCCCGTCCTGTTCGGCCCTGTCCTGGGTCGTCAGTGCGCCGTGGTAGGCGTTCCTGAACCGTTCCCGGGCCGGACCGATGTGGGCGACGGCGGCGTTGTTGCCGGCTTGGCCGACCCAGTCCCGGGCACAGGCGTCGACCTCGCCCCAGGTGTAGATGCCGGCGGCGTCGAGCTTGGACCGCAAATCGTGGACGACGTTCGGATCGGTTGCGGTGTCCAGGTGCGCGTCGCGGTAGTAGGGCAGGAACGCCGCCAGGATGTCGTCGGGGGAGTTGACGAAGTCGAGCACGAAGGTGGTGTCCTTGCCCCACTTCGGGGCGATCCGGTTCAACCGGGACAACGTTTGCACGGCATTGACTCCCGCCAGCTTCTTGTCGACGTACATGGCCACCAGCAATGCCTCGTCGAAGCCGGTCTGGAACTTGTTCGCGACCAGCATCACCCGAAAGTCGGGACCGGCGAATGCCTTGGCCAGGTCGCGACCGTGCAGCGTCGGGTTCATATTGGTCTCGGTGAACGGGCCGTCGGTATAAAGGCTCGGCAGCGACTCGTCGTCGGTGACCGAGCCGGAGAACGCGACCAGGGTGCCGAGCTCGCTGTAGCCCTGTCGGGCGAGGTAGCGGTCGATGGCGATCTTGTAGCGGACGGCGGCCTTGCGGGAGTCGGTGACCACCATGGCCTTGGCGTTCCCGCCGAGCAGGTGCTCGGCGTTGGCCCGGAAGTGCTCGACGATGATCTGAACCTTCTGGGCGATGTTGGTGGGGTGCAGCTTGACCCAGCGCATCAAGCCCTTGGTGGCCTGCGTCTCGTCGACCAGCGTGCCGTCCGGCTGCACCGGCTCACCGGGCAACGCCGGCTGCAGCTGACCGTGGGTGGCCTGGCTGGCGATCTGGAAGGCAGTCTCGTAGGCGGTGTAGTTGCGGAGGACGTCGAGGATGAACCCTTCCTCGATCGCCTGCTGCATGGTGTAGACGTGGAACGGCTCCGGCAGGCCGCTGACACCCGCGCGGCCGAAGAGTTCCAGGGTGCGGGCCTTAGGGGTGGCGGTGAAGGCGAACCAGGAGATCGAGCCTCTGTCGGCGCGGGCGGTCATCTGGGCGGCCAGCATGGTCTCGGTGTCGATCTCGCCGCCGTCGGCGAGCTCGGCCAGCTCCTCGCTGGTCAAGGTCTCCTTGAGCTGGTTGGCGGTCGCCCCGGTCTGGGAGGAGTGAGCCTCGTCGGCGATCACCGCAAACCGGCGGTGAGCGAGACCTTCGGACTCCTTGATGATCTTCAGCGCGTACGGGAAGGTCTGGATGGTGACCACGATGATCTTGCCGCCATCGGCCAAGGCCTTGGCCAGCAGCGCGGACTTGCTGGACAGGCCGACGTGACCGGCCTCGTCGCCGGTGACCGAGACCACGAAACCGCTGGTCGACTCGATCTGCCGGATAGCCTCCTGCAGCTGGGTGTCCAGCACCGTCCGGTCGGTGATGACGATGACCGAGTCGAACACCTTCGCGTTATCGGCGTCGTGCAGAGTGAACAGCCGGTGCGCGGTCCAGGCGATGGAATTCGTCTTGCCGGACCCGGCGGAGTGCTGCACCAGGTACTTCTGCCCCGGGCCTTCCTCGCGGGCGGCGCTGGCCAGTTCGGTCACCACCTGCCACTGGTGGTAGCGCGGGAACAGCAGGCTGGTGGCAGATCTGCTGCTGCCCGGTAATCGGATCGTGGGCCTTGCGGACCTCGACGTGCAGGAACTTGCCGATGATGTCCAGCCAGGTGTCGCGCTGCAGCACCTCCTCCCACAGGTACGCCGTGGGCGAGCCCTGGGGTTGAGCGGGTTCCCGGCCCGACCATCGTCACCCCGGTTGAACGGCAGGAAGAGCGTCTGGTCGCCGTCGAGCCGCGTGGTCATCTGGACCTCGTCGTTGGACACGGCGAAGTGAACCAGGGCCCGCCGGCCGAACGACAGCAGCGGCTCCACCTTCCTGGTCACCGGGTCCTTCGGCAGCCGAGCCTTCTTATATTGGGCGACGGCGTCCTGGATGCCCTGGGTGAAGTCGGTCTTGAGCTCCAGCGTGGCGACCGGGAGGCCGTTGACGAACAGCACCAGGTCGATGCTGTTCTTATTGGAGGTGGAGTAGTAGACCTGCCGCATCACCCGGACCCGGACCTGCTGATAGCGCTCGATGGTGGTCGGGTTGAGCGTGGTCGGGGGCCGGAACTGGCAGAGGGTCAGCTTCGCGTTGAGCATGCTGACGGACCTGCGCAGCACGTTGAGCGTGCCGCCACCCGACTCCAGCGGCGCGTCGAGCACCTTGACGACCCGGTCGAGGAGCTGATCGCGGCTCTTGGCCTGCGCGGTCTCGCTCGCGTCGGGCTTGACGAGCTTGGCCAGCTCCGCCGGCTGGGTGTCCTGCAGCCAGCCGAACAGGTCCTCGGGGTAGAGCGCCCGCTCCTTGTCGTAGCCGGTCGCGTCGGGGGAGTAGAGCCACCCGTTCGCCGCCAGGTGAGCACAGATCTCGCTCTCGAACGCGCTCTCGTTGTGCTGCTGGCTCATGCGGCTGACCGTACGTCGATCTGCCCGGTGACCGCGGCGGTGATGAGGGCGGCCCGGCGTTCTTTTGACAGGTCGATGAAGTGTTCGACTTTTCGATGAGATCGTCGATCTCTTGGGCCGCTTGCAGGTCTAGGTCGTGTGCTAGGCGCGTTGGTCAGCGATGGCGGAGCAGTGGATTGGCATTCCCGAGCGTCCACGGGCTGATAGATTGTCTTGTGGGTTGACCCGATTTCAGTTGTCTTCTTTGCTGTCTTGCCAGAAAGTACAACCGGTCCGCCCCAAACCCAGTGAATCTAGATAGTTGCCATTGGAACCGCGAGTCAAGGTGCGGACCAGTCGGAACAGCGAATACGTGATTCTGATGTACGCACACCTCAATATCGCCACGCCAGAGACAGCCTCGACCCAAGCTTGTCGACGTCGCCGCCTTCTGTCATAAGTACGTCACCTGGCCTCAGCCGATATGCCACCAGATCAGCAAGCGGCAGTGACAACCGCTTGACCTCTTTCAAATCGACGCGACCGATTGCACGTTGGCGACTCGAAGGTAGGGAACCTCGAATAGGTCGCCACGCGATGATTCTCCACCTATTGTGACCCCAGTTTGAACCGCGGCTACGCGTTTCAGCGTGTGGTCTTGCAGGGCTGGCCAGCGGTTGAATCCCTCTGCTATGGTCGCGGCCCGTCGCTCGCGGAGGGTCGCGACGAGCTGCTCCTGCTTCTCGATGAGCGCGTCGATCTGGGCCGTCTCGCGGTCGAGGTAGTCGGCGATGGCGCTTGAGCGACTCGCGGGGCATCGGTAGTTCAAACGCCCCGAATTGCGAGGCCGAAATCTCCATGCAACGTTGTGCCTCGGCCCAATGGCCGCAAATTCCGAGCCAGCGCACTGGAGGGCGTAGCTCAGGTAACGCGCGCAGACTGACTCGAACGGCGAAATCGCCCGGCAACCTTGGTTGAAGCAGACTCTTTCTTTAACGTCACAACGTAGCCGATAGGGGCGCGAATCGACACAAGTACACTCCCGGGAGGAAAAGATCGATGAGCCAGTGAGTGCTGCCGTTTTCGAGATAGTTCGTGACGTCTCGACGATCTGATGCCCGTGCACGGGGCGCATGTCGGGCGGAGTAACGAACGGCACATCACCCGACCAATTATCCTTGGCCCCGCCCGGCGTGCCACCGCTGATGATCCGCCCGATTCTCCGAATCGGTACCAATGGCCACTGGGCAGTCACTTCTCGATCTCCCGCAGCAGCCCGATGATCTCCGTCGCCAGCACGTTCAGGTCGTGGTCGATCTCCTCCAGCGGCCGAGGCGGGACGTACTCATAGAAGTGGCGGGTGAAGGGGATCTCGTAGCCGACCTTCGTCTTGGTGTGGTCGATCCAGGCGTCGGGGACGTGGGGTGTGACCTTGCGGGCAAAATACTTCGCGATGGTCACGTCGCGGGCCTGCTGGCCGGCGTCGCCGAAGGGGATGTTCTCGGTGTCGCGGAGGCTGACATCCGGCTCGAGGTTGCCCTTGCTGTCCACGCAGACGTCGGCGCTCTCGTCCCGCTCGGACAGCCCTAGCCAGAGTGTCTTGAGCGCGGGCGCCGGGAGCGTCAGGCCGGCTGCCTTCAACGCGGGTCGGAGTTCCCGCAGGAACCCCTCCCGGTTGGACCAGGTCCGACCCGCGAGGGGTGCCAGCGCCCGGCGCAGTTGGTCGGGGTCAACCTTGGCCAGCGGGTTGGCGGCGAGGGCGAGGTCGATCCGTGCGGGCGTACAGACGAAGTTGAGGCGGAGCGGCCGCTCGACGGTGATCGTCCAGTAGCCGAAGTCACCGTTGCGGAAGATCTTGGAGTGCTCTCGGTCCTCGAACGCGCCGTACAGCTTGACGATGGCGTCACGATCGGCCGGGCCGATCTCCCGGGACTTGTTGCCCAGGTTCTTCCGCATCTTGGTGAAGAAGGAGGTGCCGTCGATCAGCTGGACCTGGCCGACCCGTTCGCCCTCCTTGTGGTTGTCGAGGATCCAGACGTAGGTGGCGATCCCGGTGTTGTAGAACATGTTCGTGGGCAGCGCGATGATCGCGTCGACCCGGTCGTTCTCCAGCAGCCAGCGCCGGATCTCCGATTCGCCCGACCCGGCGCCCCCGTTGAACAGCGGCGAGCCGTTGAGCACGATCCCGGCCCGGCCACCGCCGTCCTTGACCGGCCGGAGCTTCGACACCAGGTGGGAAAGGAACAGCATCTGCCCGTCGCGGATGCTCGGCACGCCGGCGCCGAACCGGCCGCTCCGCCCGGTCGCTTGACGTTCGGCGGCGATCATGTCGGCGGAGGCCTTCCAGTCCACGCCGTAAGGGGGATTGGAGAGACCGTAGTCGAACGTACGCCCGGCGAAGAGGTCGTTGGCGAGGGTGTCGCCGAGCTTGATGTTGCTGGCGTCCTGGCCCTTGGCGATCATGTCGGACTTGCAAATGGCGTAGGACTGGTCGTTGATCTCCTGACCGTAGAGTCGGAGCTTCGCGTTCGGGTTCTGCGCCAGCAGGTGTTCCTCGGCGACCGACAGCATGCCGCCGGTCCCGGCGGTCGGGTCGTAGACCGTGCGGACGATGCCCGGCTCGTGCAGGCCGTCGTTGTCCTCGGCGAACAGCAGGTCGACCATCAGCCGGATGGCGTCGCGCGGGGTGAAGTGCTCTCCGGCCGTCTCGTTGGAGGCCTCCGCGAACTTGCGGATCAGCTCCTCGAACAGGTCACCCATCGCCGCGTTGGACACCCGGGAGGGGTGCAGGTCGATGTCGGCGAACTGGGAGACCACCAGGTAGAGCCGGTTCTTCTCGGCCATGGTGGCGATCTCGGCGTCGAACTTGAACCGGCTGAACACGTCGATGGTGTCGGAGAAGCCGTTGATGTAGTCGATCAGGTTAGCGGCCAGGTCGTCGGGATCGGCCTTGAGCTTCTGCAGGGTCCACGGGGAGAGGTTGAAGAAGTTCAGGCCGTGCTTCCGGCGGATCTGGGAGGCCAGCAGCTCCAGCTTCGCGCTCTTCCGGGCCATCGCCGCCACCTCGTCGCGAGTCGGTTCCAGGATGCAGTCGAGGCGGCGAAGGATCGTCATCGGCAAGATGACGTTGCCGTACTGGTGGGGCTTGTAGACCCCGCGCAGCTGGTCGGCGATCGACCAGACAAAGCTGCCCAGGTTGCTCACTCTTTCTCCGTTCCTCGTCGGTCAGCGGCTGCGGCCCATCCCATCACGTCAGCGAGCGGAGCCCTTTCACCTCCTGCACCAGGCGTCGCGCCTCACCATGAGTGGGCGCCAGCTCGTAGGCATGGTGGTGGCAGGCCGCAGACAGCTGGGCCCACACGCCGCTGGCGCGAACACTCAACTCGGCCTGATCGCGGTAGGCGACGGCCAGACAGATCAGGTGACTGCGGGTGGTACCGCCGGTCGGGTGCATATTACGAGCCGCCAGTAGATCTACAAGCACCATCTCGAAGGCCTGCCGGCCCACCAGGCAGGCGGCCCGGGGGCTGCTCAAACCAGCAATCTGGGTCGTGCCGTCCGCCAGCCGCGCGGCGATCTCCAGAACGGTGCCGGAACTCGTGTGGTCGATCATCGGGCCCCCGACAACAGCGCGCGTACGGTGGAACTCCCGTCGCGAACCAGATCGTGGAGATCGGCAGTCGCCGGCAGAGGTCCGCCGTGCTTGCACGCGTCCACCGCGCGCCGACGACCATCTGCGCGGGACAACCAGTCCGCCAGTCCGTCGCCGTGGACGAGCTGGAGGCGGGCCCGTAGGCGGTCGGCGTGGCGCCAGGCATTCTCCACGTCGGTGAGCGCCACGCCGGCGTGCAGTTGGCTTTGGGAGTAGCTCTGCCAGGCGGCCTCTTCCATCGCCTGTCGAAGCACGCCGGGCAGTACGCGTCGCTTGATGTCGTCGTCGAGCGCACGGTCGGCGGCGAGGGCCTTCGCATCCTCCAGATACCGAATCGCCGGGCCGAGTTCCTGCTGCACGATCACCTCAGACCTCTGGCCCCGGTGTACCGTCAGGACTGTCGGCGTTCTGGCGAGCCGACGCACGGCCTGGGCCAGCCGGTCGTCGTGAGAGAAGACGATCACCTGGCGGCTGAGAGCAATCTCGGCCAGGACGGCGGCGAGACCCTCCACCTTCGTCGGGTCCATGGCCTGCACCGGGTCGTCCAGAATCAAGAACCGGAAGGGGCTCTGCTCCGACGTCACCCGTGGGATGAACAGCGCCAGGGCCAGGGAGTTGAGTTCACCCTGGCTCATCACGGCCAGCGCGTTGCCGCCGGTGTCGTCGACGCGGGCCGTGATGTCGAGCCCTCGGCGGTTGGCGACGCCGGTGAGGACGATGTCCTCAAGCTCGACGTTGCTCTCTTGGCGTAGCTGCTGCCAGATCGCCTTGGAGCGCTCGACGATCGGGCTCAGCCGTTGGGCCCGAAGCCGCTTCTCACACTCCACCGCGGCCTTGCACGCGGCGCCGAGCGATTCACCCTGCTGGGCCTGGCCTTGGGCCAGGATGTGTCCCTCAACCCAAGCCGCGACCTCGCGAGCCAGCGGCTCCCACCGAGCAGCGGACTCGTCGGCCTGCCGGGCCGCCTCCGCCTGCCAGCGTTCGACGGCCTCTCGGAGCGGCGGATAGAACTGACGCAAGTGGTCGGGCAGTGGTCCCTCCGGGCTGCACCACCGTTCCCAACGCTTCAGCACCTCCGACTGCTCGGCTAGCGGGACCGTCGACTGGGTCAGCACGGCTGGGGTGTGGTGGAGGAGGTCACGAGCCCGCCGCTCCGCGTCACGCTGCCTTTGCTGCGCATCAGCGGCCGACTGACGGATGAGGTTGGTCTGACCGAGCATGTCTGTCGCCTGCTGTCGCCACGTCGCGTCCAGGTGGCCGGTCTCGCACACCGGGCACGGCGCGTCGCCCGACTCCTGATGAAAATCGAGGGCGTCACTCAACAGGCCGTCTCGGAGCGCGTCAAGACGGGACCGCTTGGTCTTGGTTGCCTCGACTTCGGTTTCGGCGGTCTCAAGTGCGGCGGTGACAGTCTCGATGTCGTCCGGCCCGGGAAGCTTGACGGCAAGGATCGCGGCCAATAGATGCTGGGTATCGCCTCCGTCGCGCCCGGCCGCGAGAGCTGTCAGCCGGCCGACATCGGGGGCCGACTTGCCGAGCAGCTTTGCGGCGGCACGGGCGCGGTTGTCGTCGACGTTCTCCAGGCGGCCTTTCAAAACCCGTCGGTCTTTCGCGGAGGCTGTCGTGGGTTGTTTCAGCGGCCGCACCCGCTCGCGCAGTAGTTCGATGGCCTGGTGCAGGTCGTCCAGCGCCAGCGCGCGGGCGATGGAATCGTGCAACTCGCTGGGCCTGGCTGTGAGCAGCTGTCCGAGGTCGTCGTACGACAACAACGGGCGGTAACTCTGGAGCGCAGACGCCCAGCCGAGCGCTGTTGCCGCATCTTCCCGCGGTTTCCCCTGAACTTGGTACGTCGGCTTCGCGGTCGACGCGTCGATCGCGTCACGCGGCCAGTTCACGCGGATGGCGGCCGGGCCGACGCCGGCCTGGTCCACCCGCACCTCAATCTGCGTCGATTCGGGGTGGTGCAGGTTGCGCCAGGCTGCCCCAAATTCGTTATGACCGATCTTCCGGTTCCATCGGCTACTGGTTCCGGTAAGAGCACATTCGACCGCTTCGGCCAGGCTGGACTTTCCGGACCCGTTGCGACCGGCGATCACCGTGAGACCCGAGCCGGGTGGCAGGACGACCCGCGTCTCGGGACCGACGCCGCGGAAGCCTCTTACGCGCAGTTCGGTGAGGAATGTGCCTTGGGGTGAGGTGCGCTCGGCCGTGGGGTCTGGACGGGGAGCGTTGCGCTCGCCCGCCACCACGGCGTCGAGACTGCCAGGTCCCTCGAGTGCGGCCAGTATCAAGTCGACAGTCTCTTCGGGGACAGCAGCCGCGAGTAGGTCCTCGAGGACGTCCTCATCGAGGTTTTGCATCAGAAGCAGTGCGGATCGGCCTCGGCCAGAACGCGACCGGGTGGGGGCAGAGCGAGGGGGGTCATCGGCACTCCTTCGGGTCCGTCGCGTAGCTTGAGCGGATTAGAACCATAATGCTGAGTGACGGTCCATTCAGGTGAAAGGGCACAATTGGTGCCAAATCTCAACGGTCTAGCCGGTCTTGGGCCGTCATCGAAGGGCTTTGCTGGGCGAGATTGCCGTGCGGATGCTCCATACGGAAGGCGGTTGTAGGTGAGCGACGCGCCGTCCCTGCGCTTCCGGAACCGCGACGTCAGCCCGGGTGAACCGGTCGAGCAGTGGGGCGTGGAGGGCATGATCACTGCCATCGATCGGGGCGGATTACAGCACTGGCGGCGGATCGCCGCCACCATTCGCCGCGACCGGGAGGGGCCCGTGCTGGCCGACCTGATGGAGGCTCTGGAGACCGCTGAGTCTCCTGGGGTGACCGCCGCACTGCAGCGGGTGGTCGAGCGGGTCCGCAGTGGCGAGGAGTACGACGTAGCCCAGCGGATTCGCTCCGCGATCCGCCGCTCGAACCTGACCGCCACCGACTTCGCGACGGCGATCGGTACCTCCGGCTCCCGGCTGTCGACTTACGCCACCGGTGCCGTCACTCCCTCGGCGGCCCTGCTGCAACGGATCGAGCGGGAAGCGCGACGGCGGGCAGCCTTTGTCCCCTTCGACCGGCTCAGCGACCGCGGCGGAGCCAACCGACGCCAGGGTGACTACTGAGGGCGGTCACGCTGCGGTTGCGGACGCGACCTCGATTCCGGCCGGCATCCTCGCGTCGACGGCGAAACGGACGGACCCTGGGCCGCTTGAGGTAGGGCTCGACTCCCAGTGATGACTGAAAGCCCGTCGACGCGGCAGACCCTCGGAGACCGAGTCCGCCGGTCAAGCTGGGTATGCCTCCAAGGCGTCCGCCTGCACCTCAGTGAGCGAGGAGCGTCGACCACTAGATGACCACTATTTATAGCAGTTACTATAGTAAATTCATGGCAACGAGTTTGGCGGAGTTGGCTCGTCGCTCCGACGAGGTCGCGGCTCAGGCGCGTGCCGAACTCGTTCGCGCGGTGAGGAAGGCAGCAGCGCAAGGCGTAACCCAGAGTGAAATCGCCCGCCAGATCGGTCGTAGCCAGCCTGAGGTGTCGCGACTGCTGCGTTTTCACGGTACGTCTCCGTTGGCGCGCGAGGTTCGCAGGAACGCCGACCAGATTCGACGACTCGTGGCCGAAGCCGGGGGCACTCGGGTAAGGGTCTTCGGTTCAGTCGCAAGGGGCGAGGATCAAGCCGACTCCGACGTGGACCTGCTGTTCTTGATGAAGGAGCCATTGAGTTTGATGCAGCTGGGCCGGTTGGAGCATCGACTCTCGGTTCTGCTGGGCGTGCCGGTCGACCTCGTGCCCGAGTCGGCGCTTCGGCCTGACCTTCGTCAGCAGGTCATGTCCGAAGCGGCGGTGTTGTGAGTCGGTCGACGCACGAGCTGTTGCGCGAGGCGCTCGTCCACCTGAAATTGGTCGTTGAATAAGCCGGTCGTGAAGACCTGGACCACCAGTTGGCGATCGACGCCATCTGCATGAGGCTCTCGGCCGGGATCGAGGTGCTGGCTCGACTCGATCTGGACGTGCGGACACGCCTGTTCGGGGCCGATTGGCAGTACATGTCGGCGATGCGCAACCGCATCGCCCACGGCTACCTGCTGGTGGACTCCGGCATCGTGCGCCGGACCATTGAGATCGACCTGCCAGAAATCCTCCGGGTCATCAACGGTGAGCTCGACGGCACCTGACTTACGCGGTCCAGTCCCGCAGGCAGATCGGCTTGCACTTGGTCCCGGCAACGGACGGGGGACGGAAGCGCTTCGAGCGCCAGTTCCGCCTTGAAGAGCGAGGGCGACCGGCTGCTGGGTCTCCGAGAATGACGTCAGAATGCCTCGACACGTGATGTTCGAACTCGCCGACGTAGCCAGCCGGCCAAGGCCAGCGTCCCATCCGTTCCCTCACCGCAGGCGACAGATTCAGCACACGGTGACCTGCCCGGCCGCGACCGCCCAGGTCTGGTCGAGGGCGACTCCTGCCAGCAGTCGCCGGTCGTGGGAGACCAGCAGCAACGCCCCGTCGTAGCTGCTCAGCGCCTGCTCCAGCTGCTCGATGGCGGGCAGGTCGAGGTGGTTGGTGGGTTCGTCGAGGACCAACAGGTTGACCCCGCGGGCCTGCAGCAGGGCCAGCGCCGCCCGGGTTCGTTCGCCGGGGGACAGCTGCCCGACGGCGCGGGTGACCTGGCCGGCTTTGAGCCCGAACTTGGCCAGCAGCGTCCGGATTGAACCGGCGTCCATCCTCGGCATGAGGGCTTCGAAGGCGTCGCCGAGGGGCAGGTCGTCGGCCAGGCCGGTCCGGGCCTGGTCGACCTCGCCGACGGCCACCGAGGCACCCAGGCCGGCGCGTCCGCTGTCGGGAGTCACCCGGCCGAGCAGCAACTGCAGCAGGGTGGTCTTGCCGGCTCCGATGGGTCCGGTGATCCCGATCCGCTCTCGCGCGTTCACCTGCACCGAAACCGGGCCCAAGGTGAAGTCGCCCCGCCGCACGGTCGCCGCGTCCAGAAGCGCCACCACCGAGCTCGAACGCGGAGCGGCACCGATACTGAACTGCAGTGTCCACTCCTTGCGCGGCTCGTCGACCTCGTCCAGCCGGGCGATCCGCGACTCCATCTGGCGAACCTTCTGCGCCTGCTTCTCCGCGGACTCCACGCTGGCCTTGCGCCGGATCTTGTCATTGTCGGGGCTCTTTTTGATCGCGTTCCGGACCCCTTGGGAGCTCCATTCCCGCTGCTTGCGGGCCCGGAAGACCAGGTCGGCCTTCTGGCCGGCGAACTCCTCGTACGCCTCCCGCGCGTGCCGGCGGGCCACCTCGCGTTCGGCCAGGAACGCGTCGTAGCCGCCGTCGTAAACCGCCACCTGGTGTTGGGCCAGGTCCAGCTCCACCACCCGGGTGACGCTTCGGCTCCGCCCTGGGCGACGGCGTCGAAGGACTCTCGCAGCGTGGTCTCCCGGTGGTCGATGGCCGCCAGCGCCCGTTGGACGGCCAACACTGTGGAGGCCCCGGTCTGCCGGTGGTGCTCGACGTGCGTGGCGAAGTCGATCAGCGGCGCGTAGCTGAACGAGTCCGGAACCAACTGCCCCTCCTGATCTACCCGGAACGAGCCGCGACAGGTCTCCGCTTTGGTTCGGGCTTGGGGTGCAACCGGTCGTACGCCGGTCTGGGTGAAGCGCAGATCGTCGGAGAACAGCCGGTCCAGGAGAACCTCCAGTTCCTCCACCGACCAGCAGCCGAACATCACCCGGGTGTCGAGGACCTTGCGCTGACGTTGCGGTGACCTCTCCGGTCGTGGCGGCCCGGGCACCGGTTCTGAGTCGCGGTCGAGGACGCCGACCGCCGTCCAGCCGTCGTCTTGGCCGAGGGGACATCGACCAAGGCGAACCGGTCAAGGTCCGCCCACGCCCGCAGCGCGGCCACCGTGTCCTGCGGTAACCGGACCGCACTCAGCGGTGAACGCCGGTACCGCACCTGGCTCGACATCCGTCGAGTATCGCCCAGCTCCGGTTCTGCGGCACACCTCGGCGGGCTGGCGCTCGGGGCACCGTCGGACCGCCAACGTCGGCTCGGGTAAGGCGACGTTGGCGGAGACCATCCCCGAACGCATACGAACGGCGGGTCGCCCCACGCCGTGATCAATCTCGACGACTTGAGCACGATCTACCCAGACCCTGGACGCTCCTTTGTTCGGGACACCTCAGGGCAATCTGGCCGACGACGTAGACGTTTCTCCCGGCTCGAGATCGTCAGACCAAGCGTGATTGCTGACGAGCAGGACGGGAGCAGCTTCGAGCTGTCGCGTCCGGGGCACGCGCGGGTTCCCGCTCCCCGATGCGCCTCCTGCTGAGGCGATTACTCTTCCACTCGGTCGAGGATGACGCGTTCGATGCGGCGGTCGGGCACCAGCCACATCACCGCCACCGCCACGAAGCATCCCAACGCCAAGAATGTCGGGAGCAGCGACGCCGACCCGATGAACCAGCCGCAGCCGATCCCGGTCACGTACAACACCGCCGACGCCTTGCCCTTGGTGTCCCTGCCGACCGCACGCCGCAGCGGCGAGTCCTGCCGCTGGCCGGCCATGATCACCGACTGCAGCAGTGTGTAGGCCAGGGCCGCGGCCAGCAGGTCCACTCCGTACGCCATCACCGGCACCCGCGCGAAACCCGACTCGTCCATCCAAGCCGTGGTGAACGGCAGCAGAGACAGCCAGAACAACAGGTGCAGGTTCGCCCACAACACCGTGCCGCTGATCCGGGCCGTGAGCTGGAACATGTGGTGATGGTTGTTCCAGTACAGCCCGACGTAGCAGAAGCTCAACACATAGCTCAACAGTCCGGTGCCGGTGGCGTCCCGCAACGCCGCCAGGTCATGGCCCTCGGGAATCTTGAGTTCGAGCACCATCACGGTGATGACGATCGCCAGCACCCCGTCGCTGAACGCCTCCAACCGACTGGTCCTCATCCCGAGCTCCCCTCGTCCTCACCTGCGCCACCGGAACGGCTCCTCATTCGCTGACCGATTACTGCCGGCGTCACACGCCCAACTCCGGGCGCACGGGTCGGGCCTGCCGATGCCCGGATCACGATGAAGCGTCGGCACTACCGAGCAGGCGTTGCATCTCCCGTACGTTGTCCGCGAACGGGTCCTGGCGGCTGCGCGGACCGCACGAGCGCAGTAGTCGGGCGAAGTCGGCAGCCGCCTTGGCGATGCGCTCGCTGAGCCTGGCCGGGTTGCCGGCGGCGCCGAAGTCGTCGGTGGCGGCGTAGACCCCGGTCGGCGACACCACCGCGTGCAGATAGGAGAACATCGGCCGCAGCGCGTGCTCCAACACCAGCGAGTGCCGCTCAGTGCCCCCGGAGGCGCCGATCAGCACCGGCATGTCCGACAGGGTCAGCTCGGGCAAGACGTCGAAGAAGCACTTGAACAACCCGCTGAAGGAGGCGTTGAACGCCGGGGTGACCGCGATCAACCCGTCCGCCGCGGCCACCTGCTCGAACACTTGCTCCAGCTCGGGGTTCGCGAAGCCGGTCAACATCGCGTCCATGATCGGCCGGCCGATCCGGCGCAGCTCCACCACCGAGCTGGTCACCTCCTGCCCGGCCTCCGACAGCTCGGCCTGGACGGCTTGACTCAGCCGGTCGGCCAGGAGCCGGGTGGAGGACGGCTCCCGCAGTCCTCCGCTGACAATCGTCACGGCTGTCATGACCGTCCTTCCCGCTGCTCGTTGTCCGGTGCCGCGAGGGCCCGGTTGGTGTCCTCTTCGCCGCCGAGTGGACCGGTGGCAGTCGCAGCGGCGACCAACGACGCGTGGGTGGGCGCGTCCGGTACGCGCTCAGGCCGACCGGAGGCGAATTCGCGGCGCAGTACCGGCACCACCTCCTCACCGAGCAGGTCCAGTTGCTCCAGCACCGTCTTCAGCGGCAGCCCGGCGTGGTCGATCAGGAACAGTTGGCGCTGATAGTCGCCGACATAGTCGCGAAATCCGAGGGTCCGCTCGATCACCTGCTGGGGAGAGCCGACCGTCAGCGGAGTCTGGGCGCTGAACTCCTCCAGCGAAGGTCCGTGCCCGTACACCGGGGCGTGGTCGAAATACGGGCGGAACTCCTCGACCGCGTCCTGGCTGTTAGGACGCATAAACACCTGTCCGCCCAAACCCACGATGGCCTGGTCGGCGCCGCCATGGCCGTGGTGCTCGAAGCGCTGCCGGTAAAACCGGACCATCTGCTGGGTGTGCGAGGCGGGCCAGAAGATGTGGTTGGCGAAGAACCCGTCGCCGTGGTACGCGGCGAGTTCGGCGATCTCCGGAGTGCGGATCGACCCGTGCCACACGAACGGCGGTACGCCGTCCAGCGGCCGGGGCGCGAGGGTGAACCCTTGTAATGGCGACCGAAACCGGCCCGACCAGTTCACCACGTCGTCTCGCAGAAGCTGGCGCAGCAGACCGTAGTGCTCCACCGTGAGCGGCACCGCCATCCGGATGTCCTGCCCGAACCAGGGGTAGACCGGTCCCGTGTTGCCCCGGCCCAGCATGACGTCGACCCGGCCACCCGACAGGTGCTGCAGAACGCTGAAGTCCTCGGCGATCTTGACCGGGTCGTTGGTAGTGATCAAGGTGGTGGACGTCGACAGGATCATCCGTTCGGTCCGGGCCGCGAGATAGCCCAGCAGGGTCGTCGGCGAGGACGGGGTGAACGGCGGGTTGTGGTGCTCGCCGGTGGCGAACACGTCCAGGCCGACCTCCTCGGCCTTCTGGGCGATGGCGACCGTCGAGGCGATCCGCTCCGCCTCGGTCGGCGTGCGCCCGGTCGTAGGGTCTTCGGTGACGTCACCGACGGTGAAGATCCCGAACTGCATCTGGCTCATGCGTCTTTCCTCCTGGGGTGGGGCGGTCCCGACAAGGCGGCGGGATTGTCCGCTGCTTCTCGCGTGAGCCTGGCTGGACGAGGACGAGATCATCGCGTCGGCAGCGTCACGTAGTGGTGCTCACGCGCGGGAAGGCCGCCGGCGCGCTCGACTGTGCGGCTCAGCACCCGATCGTCGGAGCCGGTCCAACGTTCCTCGCGTTGCCGACGGAACTCCGCCCACGATCGCACGACGAACTGCTCCAGCACCAGCTCGGCGTCCTCGCCGCTGCGGTAGATCCGCCAGGCGATCGCCCCGGTGCGCCGGCGTGACTTCTCGACCGCGCGCATGGCCGCGACGAACTCGTCGAGTTCGGTGGCGACCACCCGGTAGGACACCGCGACCAGCACGGGGCCGTCCTCGGCGACGGGTTCGAAGATCAGGGTCGGCGTCGGCCAGCACAGCGAGCGGCTGCGGTCCAGCACCCCCGTGTCGCTCCGGAGCGGCCACCAGCGAACGCTCACCGCGACCAGACCTAGGCAGCCTGCCGCCGCCAGCAGCGCCGGTCGGTAGCCGACCCGGGTGGCCAATGCGCCCCAGCCGAAGGAGCCGACGGCCTGTCCGCCCATGAAGGCCAGCAGGTAGATCGCCATGCCTCGGGCGCGGACCCACGGCGCCAGCGAGAGCTGAATCGAGGCGTTCAGCGTCGTCAGGGTGGCGATCCAGGCCGTACCGGCCAACACCAGCAAGGCCAGCGCGGGCCACAGCGACAGCACGGCGACGCCGACCACGCCGACGGCGTAGGCCACCGCCGACAGGACCAATAACGTGTTCGCCGAGGTCTTGCTGCGCAGGCTGGGTAGCACAACCACGCCGACCAGCGCCCCGACCCCCAGCATGGCCAGCACCACGCCGTAGCCCGAGGCACCGAGGCGCAGGTGCGCGGCCGAGGCGACCGGAAGCAGCGCCCAGAAGGCGCTGGCGGGGATGGCGAACAAGGCCGATCGAACCATGATCCGCCGAACAATCGGACCCGATCGGACGTAGCGGAGACCACTGAGCAGCGACTCGCCGAGGTGCTCGCGATCGGTGGTGTGGAGCGGCCGCGGACGCCGCCAGCCGACCAGGGCCGCCAGAATGCCAATGAACGAGACCGCGTTGAGGGCGAACACCACGACCGGACCTGCTACGGCGATGACGAAGCCGGCGAGCGCGGGACCGACCGCGCGGGCGACATTGATCGTGACGCTGCCCAGCGACGACGCGGCCGGAATCTGCTCGCGGGGTACCAGTTCGGGCTGAACCGCCTGCCAGGCCGGAGCGGACAGGGCCGCTCCGCAGCCGAGCACAAACGACACCATCAGCAGCGACCAGGGCTCCAATGTGTGGGACCACGCCAGCAAGGTCAGCACAAGCGCGGCGACGCCGGAGCAGGCCGACACCACGATCAGCAGCCGGCGGCGGTCCAACTGGTCGGCCAACGCCCCCGCCAGCAGGGACAGCGCCAGTGAGGGCGCCAGGCTGGCCGTTTGAACCAGGGCGATCACGGTGGGGCTGCTCTGTCGTTCGATCAGGAACCACTGCGCGCCGACGGTCTGCATCCACAACCCGACGTTCGACCCGAGCTGGGCAAAGAAGAGGCTGCGGAACACGGTGTTCCGCAGCGGGGCCCAGGCCGAACCCTTCGCCTGGTTGGCCTGGTTAACCTGGTCGGCCCGCTCGCCCCGGGGGGCTGGCGCCGACTGGGACTCCCGGGCGTGCCGGTGGGTGCCGATCACCACGTCTGCTCCGCCCAGGCGCGAAAGCTCTGCCATTGCACCTCGGGATAGTCGCGCCGCAGCCCGCACAGGTCGACCGCGTACCCGGTCTCGGCGAGGAAGCCGAACATGGCCCGTAGGTCCGGTGAGGGGATGGATGAGGCGGGGTACCACTCGGCGCCGACCGTCCTTCCCAGCACCGCGCTCAGCGCGGCCGCCATGGCCTGCGGCGTGGGTTCGTCCGATGCCAGATCGATCCGCCGGCCCAGGTGCGGGTCGGGGTCGGCGAACACTCTCACCACGAAGCGGCCGAGGTCGCGCCGGGAAAGTTGCTGCAGCGGTGTCTGTGGTGGCACCGCCAGCGCGATCCGACCGCGGGCGACGTCATCCCCGCCCAGCAGGTTGTCGAAGAAGTAGGTGGGCCCGACGATGGTGTAAGGCAGGCCGGAGGCCATCAGGTCGAGTTCGACCAGCCGTTTGCTCTCGAAGTGCGGGATGCCGGTGGCACGGTCGGCACTGGCCACCGATGAGAACACCAGGTGCGGGACGTGAGCGGCTTTCGCCGCCTGGAGGATCGCCCGGCCTTGGGCGATCTCCGCCTGCGGACCGTCCTCGAACGGCGTGGTCAGGGCGAAGACTGCCGCCGCTGAGGACATGGCCGCCGCCAACCCATCCGAGTCGAACAGGTCCGCCGGCGCGAGCTCGACACCGCGGTCGACCAGGCGTTGGGCGGCGACCGAGTCCGGGCTGCGGACCACCGCCCGGACCGGCCGGCCCGCGTCGAGCAGCGCGGCGAGCACCGCCCCGCCCTGACCTCCGGTGGCCCCGAGCACCACGTACGGCTTCGCCGTCATGACCCCTTCCCCTTCCGTGTTATCGAAGTGCCGACCAGACGACCGTGGCAGCGGCTCAGGAGTTTCCGAAGCCCGTATGGATCAGCTCCACACGGAGGGAATGGAGTCACGCACGGCCTGCACAACTCTCCGCCGCGTCCCGTCCGAAGCGTCAGCCGCTGGGTCCGAAGCGTTCGACCCGTACTGACTCCGGCGGCACCTCGAGCTCCATCAGCAGCATGCTCGTCGCCTCGGCGAACGCGGCCGATCCACACAGGTAGCGGGTCGCAGGCCCCGCCACGACCGACCGCAGGTCCTCGCGGGCCAGCCGCCCCGCCCTCCGGCCGGCCGGAGAGGTTTCGCGACTGAGGGCGAGCGTGGCACCGGCGGTGACAAGCTCGTCGGCGTACGGCAGCTCGGCCAACGTCCGAGCCGCGACGGTGAGGGAAAGCAGGTGAGTCGTGCCGAGGCCGCGGGCGTGTCGCAGCATTGCCACCAGCGGCGCCGCGCCGGTTCCGCCACCGATGCCCTGGGCCGGCGATCGGCCGTCCCAGACGAACCAGCCGCCGATCGGCCCGCGCACCTCGAGTTCGTCTCCTGGACGCACAACCTCGGCGAGGTAGCCCGAGACCTCGCCGCCCTCGAGGCGCTCGACGCACATCTCGATCAGCGGATCCGAAGGGGGCGAGGACAAGGAATAGGACCGCGACGCGCTGTAGCCGTTCTCCGCGGTCAACCGAACCACGTAATGCTGCCCCGCCAGATGGTCGATCCGATCCGGCACCGCCAACCGCAGCACCACCGCCCGCGGATGCGGGTGGCTGACCTCGCGAACCACAGCGCGCCGCCAGCCGCCGACCGGAGCGAGCATCGCGTCAATCCCCTTGGAATCGCTTTTCGAGCCAGGGGTCGCCCAGATCGTGGTAGCCGTTGCGCTCCCAGAACCCCTGCTGGTCGTGATCCAGGAGGGTCAGCTTGGTGATCCACTTCGCACTTTTCCAGAAGTACAGGTGCGGAACGAGCAGCCGGACCGGTCCGCCGTGCTCTCGCGGCAGCGGCTTGCCCTCGACGTTCCACACCACCCACGCCCGACCCCCGCGGATGTGCTCCAGCGGCAGGTTGGTGGTGTAACCGGTGGTTGAGGAAGCCAGTGCGTGTGTCGCCTCCGGCAGCGGCGAGGCAGCCTCCAGCAGCGTGTCCAGGCTCACCCCACTGAACCTGAGGTCGAATTTCGACCAGCTCGTGACGCAGTGAATGGCACCCGCGTAGCCGGAGGGGGGAAGTCGGTGCAGTTCCTCCCACGTCCACGTCACCGGCTTGGCGACCAGCCCGTCGAGGGACATGGTCCAGTGTTCGGGGTCGATCCGCGGGGTCACCTCGGCGGTCAGTACGGGCCAGTCGGACCCGATGTCGTACTGGCCGGGCGGCAGACCCGTCCGGACTGTCCGACGCGGCCGACCAGTGAAACCACGGTTGATCATCTGCCTACTCCTTTCCCAAGTGTTGAGAGACGGGTCACGGGACCTCCACCGTCTCGGCCAGGATGCGCGTGACCGTGCGGTACCGGCGCTCCTGGTAGAGCCCGTGGGCCAAGACGAGGACGGCGGCGACTAGGGATCCGGTGAGCACGGTCACCGCTTGGCCGCCGCCGGCGGCGGTCGTCAGCAGGGCGGCCCCGGCACCGGCGACGATCGAGTTGACCACGGCGATCGCGGACGACATGGTGAACAAGACACCCCGCCACGACGCACGACGCCCGATGTCGAGCAGCTCGTTCGGAGCCCGGACGCCCGCAGGAACGGGGAAGTAGGCTTCTGCTCCCGGCAGCAGGGTCCCGTAGAAGCGCCGGATGCGTTGGATGGCCCCGAGCGCGGCCACATCTTCCAGGGAGGTCTCGACCAGGCGCTCGTAACTGAACACCCCGAGCAGGACGACGACCGGGATGACAGTCCCGAGGTAGCCGCCGGCGAAGCGGGTGCGAGCCAGGAAGCCGAAGGCGACCAGGGAACTGGACAAGGTCATCAGGTACAGCGACGCCCTGCTGCTGGACTCGCTGATCGTCGCGCTTCGGGTCGAGGCCAGAACGAAGTGCTCGGTCGATAGGGCACTGAGAAACGCCTGGGCCCGATCAGGCAGCGCGGCCGCCGCTGCCTGCGCCGGTGGCGGCGTGCCCGGGCGAGAGATGCTCACGGGTTGCTCCTGTTGCTGAACGGATCCAACGCTCGGGCGGACAGCTGGGCGTCTCGCGTAATCAGCGGCCGGTCGCGATGTCGACCGCTTCACGGATGATTTCCACCACCTCTTTGGGGTGGGACAGCATGACCAGGTGTGAGGAGTCGACCTCGGTCGTGGACATACCGGCCCGCTGGTAGCCGAACCGTTCGACGTCGGGGTTGATGGTGTGGTCGGCCGACGACACGATTCCCCATGCCGGGGTGGTCCTCCACGCCGCCGCTGGTGCCTTCTCGGCGAACGCTGCGCCGGCCAGTGGGCGCTGCGAGACCGCAAGCACCCGGGTCAGCTCCTCTTCGACGTCGGCGGCGAAGATGGCGTGAAACCTCGTGGGATCGACACCGACGTCGGTGCCGGGCTCCGGGCCGCCGGTCGGATAGCTGCTGTAGATCAGTCCGGAGGCGAGGTCGGAGTCGGGGAATCGGCCCTGCAGCTCAGCAAGACTCTCCCCCTCCTCCAGGGCGTACCCGGCCAGGTAGACCAGGGCCTTGACGTTGTCCTGCACGCCCGCCACCGTGATCACCGCGCCGCCGTAGGAGTGACCGACGAGCACGACCGGTCCGGGGATCTGGCGGACGACCGAAGCGACGTAGGCGGAGTCGCCCAGCAGACTGCGGTTGGGGACGGCCGGTGCGAGCACTTTGACGCCGTCGTCGAGCAGCAGTGCGATGACGCGAGCGAAGCAGGAGGCATCCGCGAACGCGCCGTGCACGAGGACGACGGTGGGGTCGGACGGGGTTACAGATTCGGTCATGGTGATCCTCGGGTTCCTGAGCTCACGCTCGCGGTGGATGTCGGTTGTGGATGGTGAGCTCGTCCTCAGTCGGCGTCGTGCAGGGCGTCGCGGAGGAAGTCGCCACCCATCGCCGTCGCGGCACGGGCCGCATGGGTGTCCCGCATTGCGTTGACCATCACGAAGTCGTGGATGATCCCCTGGAACCGCACCGCGGTTACGGCGACGCCGGCGGAGCGCAGTTTGGCCGCGTACGCCTCGCCCTCGTCCCGGAGGACGTCGGCCTCTCCGACGACGACCAGGGCCGGGGGAAGCCCACTGAGCTCGTCAATACTCGCCCGAAGTGGCGAGGCGGTGCTCTCCGCGCGCTGGTGCTGGTCGGTTGTGTACTGGTCCCAGAACCAGAACATGGCGTCGCGGCGCAGCCAGTAGCCGGTCGTGAACTGGTGGTAGGAGTCGGTGTCGAAGCTGGCATCGGTGACGGGGTAGTAGAGCAGCTGGGCGGCGAGCCTCGGTCCGCCTCGCTGCTTGGCCATCAGCGTGATCGCGGCCGTCATATTGCCGCCCACGGAGTCACCGGCCACCGCGATCCGCAGGGTGTCGAGGTCGTGCTCCTCGCCGTGCTCGCCGATCCACTCCAGGACCGCGTAGATCTCCTCGATCGCGGTCGGGTACTTCACCTCCGGTGAGCGCGAGTAGTTGGTGAATACGACGGCGACGTCGGCGCGGACCGTGAGCTCCCGGACCAGCCGGTCGTGGGTGTGAGCGTTGCCGAACACCCAGCCGGCGCCGTGGGTGTAGAGCACGACCGGCAGCACGCCGACCGCCCCCGCCGGTCGGTAGACGCTGATCGACACCTCTCCGCCCGGACCACCGGCCACGGTCAAATCTGCGATGTCGACTTCCGGCGCCGCGACGTCACCGTCTTGAACGGAGTCGACGATCTTGCGGCCGTCCTCGATCGGCAGGTCGAACAGAAACGGCGGTGTTGCGGTCGAGTCGGCGAATTCCTGTGCGGCCGGTTCGAGTACGGGCTTGACGTCAGCCATGGTGACCTCCTTAGGTCTGATTGATGGGATCGGAGCGGTCCGGAAGGCCACGTGGTGGGAACCGAATTGAGCGCCGACCCTTGCCACCCTGGACGCAGCCAGCCCCCCGCAGGAGTCCGTTGCTCCGGTCAGGCACGCGCAGGAGGAAGCTGTGCACGGCGAACACAGAACACTTCGATGGCCATCAGCTTCTGATGCTTCAGCGGCGACGTCAGCGGCCGCGGCAGGGCCGACCGCCGACGCGCAGAACCGGTGGCGACGCGTGCGTCGGGACGCGCTCGTGACGTCGTCCAACCCGGAACGGATGAGCGGTAGTCGCCGTGGCCGCAGGACGGCTAGCATGTGCACGTTCCTCGCCGAGAGGTGCCGTCATGGTTGTGCTGCTCGACACCAGCGCCGTTTGCGAACGCCAACGGCTGGATGCGCTGCAGGCCGCCTACGAACACGAGACTCCGCCTCGGATGGTCGTCGTCGACCCAACGGTGATCCGGCACCGGGTCGAGCGTGTCGAACTCGGACCCGAGGTGAGTCTGCTGCGCGCCCGCGGGACGTCCCTGCAGATCAGCAGAACCGACCGACAGGTGCGCTCCGACCCTGTCGAGTACGTCGCCTTGGGCTTTCACCGCCGCGGTCACACCCTGTTGTCCAGCGGTGGCGTCGATGTCGACGTGCCCGTCGGACACCTCAACTGCGTCGACCTCACCCGCCCCTATCGGCTCACTCATCGCGACGAGAACGATCACGACGTACTCGTGCTCGCCAACCAGCAAGCCGGCGTCTCGGTCGACACCGTTCGCGCCGCCGCCCCGGCCCTGGCCGGCAGCCCCGTATACGACCTCGTCCGCCGACACCTCGCCGGCCTTTTTTCCGCGAGCCGCGAACTCTCTACGCAGCCTCGGCTGCTGACCGGCCATGCCACCCTCACCCTCGCCCGGGCGCTGCTCATCACGGCAGCACAGGGACGCGACCGCGACGACGCCATGGAAGACGCGCTCGACCTGCGTATCACCCTCTACATCGACGCGCACCTGACCGAGCACACGTTGACGCCCGAATCCATCGCTGCTGCGCACCACATCTCGCTGCGCCACCTCTACACGACCTGGACGCGGGCTGGTCACGAGCTGAGCTTGAGCCAATGGATCACCGACCGGCGGCTGCGGCGTGCCCGCGACCGTCTGGCCACTCCCGCCTTCGCCCCGGCCACGATCGAAGCCGTCGCCCGTGCCTGCGGATTCACCAACATCAGCCACTTCAGCCGCCGGTTCCGCGAGGCATTTGCAACCTCACCGCGCGAGTGGCGCGCCGCTCATCCGCCTGCGCGGGCCCGGCTGAGCGATAGAGAGCCCGCGACGCACGGTAAGCGTTGAGCTTGCGCCGCCGCCACGCCTGCGGGTCAGCCGACGTCGATCACACGTTCACCGTTGCGGCGAAGATTCGGGTGACCGGGGACGCGAGCTTCCCCCATGAGTCACCGCCTCAGTTGGTCGCGACCCGCCCGGCGTCGACCGACCAGGTCTGGTCGAGGGCGACTCCCGCCAGTAGCCGGCGGTCGTGGGAGACCAGCAGCAGAGCGCCGTCGTAGCTGCTCAGCGCCTGCTCGAGCTGCTCGATGGCGGGTAGGTCGAGGTGGTTGGTGGGTTCGTCGAGGACCAGCAGGTTGACCCCGCGGGCCTGCAGCAGGGCCAGCGCGGCCCGGGTTCGTTCGCCGGGGGACAGCTGCCCGACCACGCGGGTGACCTGGCCGGCTTTGAGCCCGAACTTGGCCAGCAGGGTCCGGACCGAACCGGCGTCCATGCTCGGCATCACGGCCTCGAAGGCGTCGCCGAGGGGTAGGTCGTCGGCCAGGCCGGTCCGGGCCTGGTCGACCTCACCCACCGCCACCGAGGCACCCAGGCCGGCGCGTCCGCTGTCGGGAGTCACCCGGCCGAGCAGCAGCTGCAGCAGGGTGGTCTTGCCGGCCCCGTTGGGTCCGGTGATCCCGATCCGCTCCCGGGCGTTCACCTGGACCGAAACCGGGCCCAGGGTGAAGTCGCCCCGCCGCAGGGTGGCGGCGTCGAGAACGGCCACCACCGAGCTGGAGCGCGGAGCGGCACCGATGCTGAACTGCAGTGTCCACTCCTTGCGCGGCTCGTCGACCTCGTCCAGCCGGGCGATCCGCGACTCCATCTGGCGGACCTTCTGCGCCTGCTTCTCCGCGGACTCGACATTGGCCTTGCGGCGGATCTTGTCGTTGTCGGGGCTCTTTTTGATGGCGTTCCGGATCCCTTGGGAGCTCCATTCGCGCTGCTTGCGGGCCCGGGAGACCAGGTCGGCCTTCTGGTCGGCGAACTCCTCGTACGCTTCCCGCGTGTGTCGGCGGGCCACCTCGCGTTCGGCCAGGAATGCGTCGTAGCCGCCGTCGTAGACTGCCACCTGGTGTTGGGCCAGGTCCAGCTCGACCAGCCGGGTGACGCTGCGAGCCAAGAACTCGCGGTCGTGGCTGACAAGCGCGACTCCGCTGCGCAGGCCGCGGACGAAGTCCTCCAGCATCGCCAGCCCGGCTAGGTCGAGGTCGTTGGTCGGTTCGTCGAGCAGGACGACGTCGAACCGGCTGAGCAGCAGCGCCGCCAGCCCTGCCCGGGCCGCCTGCCCGCCGGACAGGCTGGTCATCAACGCGTCGGGCCGGCTGTCCAGGCCGAGGTCGGCGAGTGTCGCCGGGATCCGGTCCTCCAGGTCCGCCGCGCCGCTGGCCAGCCACCGCTCGAGCGCGGCGGCGTACGTATCGTCGGCCCCGGGCGCCGGCGAACCCAGGGCGGCCGCCGCGGCCTCCATGTCCTGCGTCGCCGCTGCGGCCCCGGTCCGGCGGCCCAGGTAGCCGGCGATCGTCTCCCCGGGCACCCGCTCGTGCTCCTGCGGCAGCCAGCCGAGGAAGGCGTCGCTCGGAGCGGTGCTCACTGTCCCGGCCAGCGGCGGGAGGTCGCCGTACAGGATCCGCAGCAGGGTGGACTTCCCCGCGCCGTTGGCCCCAACGACGCCGACCACATCACCGGGCGCGACGGTCAGGTCGAGGTGTTCAAACAGCGGCTGGTGCGCGTGCCCACCGGCCAGGTCCTTGGCCACCAGGTTTGCGCTCACCGAGTCATCGTAGGAGTCCCTTGTCCAGCTCCGGCATGGTTTTCCAGCCATGCTGTCGCCCGCCCAGGTATCGCTACCCGGAGCGGCATGGCCGAGTTTCATACCAGTTGGGTATGGTTGGGGTATGAGCGTGCAGATGACGATTCGAGTCGACGACGACCTGGCGGCTTTTGTGGACCGAGCAGCACGTACCGAAGGACAGAGCCGCGCTGATGTCATCGGTCGGGCCCTCCGGCATGAGGTCCGCCGGCGCGCGGCCGTCCGCGACGCCGAGATTTACGCGGCGACGGCAGACCCCGACCTGGAGTCCGACGCCTACGTCGAGGAGATGAGACGCCGCGCGGTCCGCGTTGGGGCCGAACTGGACTGATGCACCCGATCTGGCTCGCTCGACTCGATAAGACCCGGCCCGTCCTGCTCCTCACGCGGGAGGAGGTGCGGGCCGTTCGACAGCTGGTGACCGTGGCGCCGATCACCAGCACGGTCCGCGGTCTCAGCAGCGAGGTCGCCGTCGGTTCAGGCAACGGGCTCGACCACGAGTCGGTGGTCAACCTGGACCTCGTCACGACTATCCCCAGGGATCTGCTGATCCGACCGATCGGAGCGCTGAGGGAGGGGCAAGAGCGTGAACTGGCGCGGGCCTTCCACGACGCCTTCGACCTGGAGGACTGAGCTGGTGTCTAGGGTGTGGGCCGACTCAGCGACGCGGCCACTCCGCGAACGGTGATCACGGGTCGACGTTGACCCGGATGCGGAAGATCGGGCCGTGGTCAACCTGGCTTCGCTTCACGGTTCGGATCGGCGGCCGGTCCGGCCAACGCACGTCCGCCAACGTCGGTGGAGGTCGAACCCTTCTGCTCAACCGACGCAATGTGGGGATCGGCCCGCCGGCCCGGCGGGCAGGCGCTCGGCCAGGTACCGGGCGTAGCCGACGGATTGTCACGCTTTTCGGTCGGCGATGACGTACAGCCGGTCACAGGCCCGGGTGAAGGCGACGTTGAGCAGGTTGGGGGTACGGGCGGCCCACTGCCGGGCGCCCGCCGTTCCGCCGCCCAACACCAGGATCACCGCGTCGGACTGGCGACCTTGGAACGTATGAACCGTGCCGACCTTGGCCGCCGCCATCGCTTGGGTCACCTCGATCGGGGTCCGTCGGGCTTCCGGCAGCCAACCCTCGACCGCGTCGCGCACCCGGCCGGTCAGGGCTCTCGTCACCCGTTTGAAGGGGCTGATCACGGCCACAGACGGTCCCTTGGTCCAGTCCAACTCGGCCAGCAGCCGACGCAACTCGGTCCAGTCGTCGGCGGCGAAGTGGTCCTGGTCGGCGGTGGCGCGCGGGACGTCGATCCACCGGCTGAGTCCTAGAACCTCCAGCCGGGCCGGGTGCTTTCGCCCGTGGACCATCTTGTCCTCGTACGCCATCTGGTTGGCGATGGTGAACATGGGCTCGAGGCAGCGGTTGTGCGCCAGGAGGGGGAGCGAGATCCACCGGCCGCCCCGTTCGGTGCCGTAGCGGCTGACCGCGTCGGCCAACGTCTGCACCGACGCCCGGGTCGGGGCCAGCTCGGCGGGCGCCCTGTGGTGGCTCATCAGCTGATCGATCAGGGCGCGGGGCAAGGTGATCACTGGCTCGAGCTGCAGCGGATCACCGACGCCCACGCCGCGCGGACAGCGCGCCAGTCCACCGACGGCCGCCGTTGGCACCGCCTGCCCGGCCTCGTCGACGATCAGCCACTCCAGGCTGTCCACAGCGCCTCCTGACGGGCGGCCAGGTCTGTGCCTGTGTCGCGGGTCAGCTGCTCGAGTCGCCTGCGCTCGGCGTGCCAGTCCCGGCTCGCCCGCGTTCGCAACCACCGGGCCCACCAGGGCGAGCGTCCCCGATCGTGGACATCGACTCGAAGCATGGCCGCAGCGGCGGCGCCTTCGAACCGGGTGACGGCGTCCCGCGCTACGCCCTGATCGGCGATCGCCGCCGCAAGCGCCGCTTCCGCCGCCTGACGACGACGGGCGCGGTCGGCTACTCCGCGCCTCAACCGGGCGAGTTCCGCCAGATCCGACCGAGCCCGCTCCAGGGTGTCGAGTGCCTGCTGCACAGCCTGATCGGCCCGGCGGAACCGGGCCCAGGCGGCCTCCCACGCTCCGGCGGGTGGAGGTTCCCGCAGCGCCTGCAGCAGGTGCCCACCGTCGGCGCCGGTGCTCAGATAACGGCCGACCACCTTCTCAAACTGGCCGACCCGGTCCCGGCTGCCTAGCACCGCGGCCGCAAACCCCCAGACGCGGCCGGCCCCGGGCAACAGGCCCGGACGGAAGCCCTTGACCTCCGGATCGGTAGCACCCGGCGGCCAGGCGTCCGTGGCGGTGCGGAAGTACGTCAGACCCGGCTCGCCCCGGTCGCTCACCTCCTTTCCAGCCGGCAGTTCCTGGGTGACGTTTCGACGGCCGCGTTGTTGGTCGAAGCCAGCAGTATCTCGAACCTGCACAACTCCTGCTTCGGGGGATGGAGCGGTCCTGTCCCTCCTGATCCACCCGGAACGAGCCTCGACAGGTCTCAGCCTTGGTGCGCACCTGAGCGGGCTTGCCCGGTCGTACGCCGGTTTGGACGAAGCGCAGATCGTCGGAGAACAGACGATCCAGGAGACCCTCCAATTCCGCCACCGACCAGCAGCCGAACATCACCCGGGTATCGAGGATCTTGTGCTGACGTTGAGGTGACCGCTCTGGTCGGGGCGGCCAGAGCACCGGTTCTGAGTCGCGGTCGAGCCACGCCGACGGCCGTCCAACCGTCGTCTGGGCTGAGGGGAACGTCAACCAACGCGAAGCGGTCCAGATCCGCCCATGCGCGAAGCGCGGCCATGGTGTCCTTCGGCAAGCGGACAGCACCCTCCGGTGAATGTCAATCCCGCTCCTGGGTCGACACGCCGTCGAGTGTCACCCCGGTCTCCGCCCGCTCCTGTTGGGCCACCGACATGGTGGCGATAGTGTCGAGCGCTCTTATCACGACCGACGACAGCGAGGCCCTGCACCGTGAATTCCGAGATCGTCGATGTCGTCGAGGAGCTGCGTCGGTCGCGCTCGGTGCCTTGGCTGCGGGTGCTCGACGCGGCCCGTCTCGACGAGCCCGTCAATGACGAACCCGACCCGGATGCGGTGGTCGGCCCGTACCGGTGGCTGCTGCGACGAGTCGGGAACGGCGTACGGCTGACCCAGGCCGGCTACCTGCCGCCGGCGATCGTCAGTGAGGCGATGACGGCGCTGGGTTGGGAGGACGACTGGATCGGCAAGCACAACCGCGAGGACCAGACCCTGCCGATCCTCCAGCTGCGGGAGACCGCCCAGGTCCTCGGCCTGCTGCGCAAGAACCGGGGCCAGCTGCTGGTGACCAAGCTCGGCGAACGGCTGCGCGAGCATCCGCAGCAGTTGTGGTGGCACCTGGCCCAGCGGCTGCCGACCGTACGCGAGCGGGCCGAGCGGCAGGCCGGGGTGCTGTACCTGCTCACCGTCGCGGCCAGACACCCCCGCGACGACGCGCTGCTGGCGGAGGGGATGACGATTCTCGGCTGGGCCGACAGCCGGACGCGTCAGCCGATCAGTCCGCGCGGAGCGTTCAGTGTCGCGGGGGGCACGTGGTCGGCGTTTCGCCGCCTCGGTCTGCTCCCGGAGCCGGCCCGGTGGGACGATCCGCCGGGACCTCCCACCGAGGCGGGTGTCCGGCTGGCTCGGGCGGCCCTGGTCGGGCCGACAGAGCCCACTTCAACGGCTCAGTCCACCTCAACGGCCTCGTCCGCCGAACCGGAGCAGTCACCGGCGACACGAGTTCGCACCGGGCAGCCGATGGTGCAGCTGCGGGTCAGCCTGGACTACGTCGAACCGATGATTTGGCGTCGGCTGGTGGTGCCGGCTTCGTTGACCCTGCGGCAGTTGCACGCGGTGATCCAGACCGCAATGGGCTGGCAGGACTACCACCTGCACCTGTTCGACGTCGACGGGGTTTTGTCCGGCGACGTGGAGGAGGTCGACGGCGACGAGGCCGGTGACAGCGACACGTTTACCGTCGGGCAGGCCGCCGAACGGGTGCGGAAATTCGGCTACGAGTACGACTTCGGCGATAGCTGGCGACACACCATCGCGGTCGAGCAGACGATGAGCGGAGTCGGCGCCGACACCCCGCACCTGATCGACGGGGCCCGGGCCTGCCCGCCGGAGGACTGCGGCGGACCGGGCGGCTATCAGCACCTGCTGGAGGTCCTCGCCGACCCCGCCGACGAGGAGCACGAGACGATGCTGGAGTGGGTCGGCGGCAGCTTCGACCCCGAGGCGTTCGACCTGGCCGGTACTAACGAGCTGCTTGAGCTGTACGACCGGTACACCCGGCAACGCCTGCTCGAGCGGTCCTGAACGCCCAGCGATGTGCTGATCCGGTCGGAGCGCTGGGGGAGGGCAAGAGCGTGCCCTGGAGCGTGCCTTCCACGGCGCTTTCGACCGGGAGGACTGAGCTGGGTGACGGGACGGCTCGTAGGTTCGACACGAGACGCGCGTCAGCTAAAGTGATGCGGTGCGCACCACTCTGCAGATTGATGACGACGTGTACGACGATGCACGAGTCATTGCCCGACGAGAAGGTCGGTCGCTGGGGACAGTGATCTCCGAACTCGCACGGCGATCCCTACGTCCAGTCGGCATCACCTCAGAGCGCGGCTTCCCCGTCTTCGACGTCGGCGATGATGCTCCGCCGATCACCTCCGAGGACGTTGCCCGTGCCCTCGACGACGAATGAGCCGGTTGCTTGACGTCAACGTCCTGGTCGCTCTCGGGTGGCCGAACCATGTTCACCACGCGGCGGCCCGGAATTGGTTCGACGAGTACGCCGACCAGGGCTGGGCGACCACACCCATCACCGAAGCCGGATTCGTCCGCCTCTCCAGTAACCGGGTAGTGGCGGCGACGTCCACGACACCTCAGATTGCGATTGACCTCCTCAAGTCCATGACTGGACAGGGGGAGCACGAGTTCTGGCCCGACGACGTCCGCTTCGTCACCGGGGCAGACGGCGAACGAGTTGCCCGGCTGCGAGGTCATCGTCAGGTGACCGACGCGCACCTACTGACCCTGGTCGACCGTCGACGCGGTCGGCTGGCAAGCCTCGACGGTGCGATGGTCGACCTGGACCTCAATCGACGTGTTGATCTGATCCCGGTCAAGGACTGAAGCGGTCGGCCAGCGGTATATCGGCGTCGGGTTCACAGCGGGAACGCACGCGGCCCGCGGGCTCAACGGCCAGTCGAGAGGTTCTGACCCCTTCGGCGTTGCTACCGGCTCCCGCACGCCCGGATAGTGCTCCGCGGCCGTGCCGTCGTGACCGGAACCACTGACGACGTCGCCGGGTATCTGCACGCAACAACCGGTGACCGGCTTCGCCGGGTGCTAGGTTCGCCGGCGTGACCCAGCACTAGACCGACGCGAACGATTGTTGTTCTCGTCCCGTCTGCGACCGTGCCGCCTCGACGCGATGCGGTTCTTTCCGTGCGGAGTCACTCACATCAACCACCCCACCCCATCGAGCTATGCGCGCTTGCTGCGCACACCCGGCGCCGGGTACGCCTTCGGTGCCGCCACCTTGACCCGGCTGTCGTACGCCATCCTCTCGCTGGCGTTGCTGCTGGCCGTGCAAGGCGCCACCGGGAGTTTCGCCGCAGCCGGCACGGTGCTCGGCGCGTACGGCGTCTCGGTACTCGCGAGCCCACTCGTGGCCCGATTGATCGACCGCTACGGCCGTCCGCGGGTGCTGATTCCGCTGGGTCTGGGCTACGGCAGCACCCTGCTGGCCATGGCCGGCTGCGCGGCGGCCGGGCTGACCTTCCTGCCGACCTACGTGGGGCTTGCCGGTCTCGCCGGGCTGACCGCACCGCCCGTCGGGCCGGTGATGCGCCAGATCTGGGCGGGCGTCACCGCGACCCAGGCTGATCGGCAGCGCGCGAACAGCCTGGACACGGTCAGCGAGGAGGTCGTCTTCGCCATCGGCCCCCTCGCCGTCGGCGGACTGGTCGGCCTCGCCGGGCCAGCGGCTGCGGTGGCCGCAACGGCCGTCCTGGCCTTGGTCGGAGCGGTGGCCCTGGCCGTTGTCCGACTCCCGCTGGCCCCTACCGCCACCAACACCGGGGCCGACCGTCGAGCGGGGGGAGCAGGCTGGCGGGGCCCGTTCACGTCACCGGGCTTCTGCTGGGTGGTTCTGGTGATGGTGGCCGTCGGTCTGGGTCTGACGCCATTAGAGGTAGCCGTTGCTGCTCGGGCTACCGAAGCCGGCACGCCGGCCGCCGCCGGGCTCCTGCTTGCGGCGCTGTCGGTGGGCAGTGCGGTCGGTGGGCTGGTTTGGGGCCGGATGCACCACCGCCGCTCCCCGACGCTTCAACTGGTTCTCCTGCTGGCCGTCCTCGCCGCAGGCAGCGTCTGCGCCGCCGTGGTCCAACCACTCGCCGCGACGGCGGTGACGTTGGCGCTCACCGGACTCGCCGTATCCCCAGTTTTCGTCGTGACCTATCTGATGGCTGACGACCTGGTGTCGCCGAACCTCCGGGTGGAGGCCTCGACGTGGTTGACCAGCCTGCACAACCTCGGCGGGGCGGCCGGCGCCTTCGCCGCCGGGGTCATGGTCGAGCGGTATTCAGCCCAAGCGACCTTCCTGACCGGCGGCGCCCTCCTCGGCGTCATTGCCGTGGTGGTGCTGGCCGGACAGCGGCAGCGGTGGCGAACCCTGCCATCGGCTTAAGCCAGGCTGGCAAGGCAAAACGGGCTCAGCCGTCGAAGACCGACCAGCAGAGGTTGTTGCGCAACCGCTGGTCGTCCAGGACGAGTTCCCGGATCGACGCCGGGAGCTGTTCGCGTTGCCACCGGCATTCGCGTCGGCCCGCGGCGTCCCCCAGGCCCTCGGGGGCCGAGGCCCGGACGGCCTTGATTGCGTAGGCGGCGGCGCCGAGTTCGTGCGCGGCCACGTGGGCGACGGCCCCGGCCTGGCCGGCGGCGTACGCGGCGTGCCGCGCTGCCCCACGCAGGTCTCGGGCGGCTCCCATCGCGTGCCCACCGGCGGCGCGGGCCTGCATCATCGAGACCTCGCCGCGTACCCAGGCCCGAGCCTGCTCGATCGCCTGCCGCGGTCGCCGGTCGCCGGACCGGGCGGACTCGAAGAGGTTGAGCACGTGTTCGGCGCAGGAAGCGGCCCAGAGCGCGAGGAGATGGTGATCGGGGTCAGTGAGTGTCCCGCCGCGGCGGATGGTCACCAGGCGAGGGTCCCGGACCTTCGAGAGGATCACGACGTGCACCCCCTCCAGGGCGTATTGGCACCATCCGGCGCGGAAATCCCCGGTGGCTGGTCGGCCGGCTAGCGCACGGGACGCTCCAGCGTACGCAGCAGCTGGGGCGATTCGGTCGGGGTGCTGGGTCAAGACTGCGTAGGGAAACCCGCAAAAACCGACACTCGTCGCGAGCCGGGACCCTGAGTCAGGCGTGAACGGAGGGGGGATGGCGCGACGAGTGTCAGGTTTTGCGGGAATCGTGGCGACTCCGCGGCGTCGGCGGCGTCCCCGGCGAATCGGATAGCCGAACGGACGATTTCGGCCTTGGACACCCCTCACCTCGACTTCTTCGGCGGTGGGGCTTCCCAGCAGGCGTCACCCGGCGACGGACGCCGTCGCTTTCCGCATCGACGGCAGCGACGCCGGCTGGCACGTCGGTCACCCGGCCAGCCCAGCCACGATGGCGGCCAGGGCGCGGGCCAGTTCGTCGTCGGTGACGCCGCCGAAGCCGACCACCAGTCCGGTCAGCGGGCTGGTCCGGCAGTAATCGGCCAGCAGGTTGACCGCGAAGCCGGCCGCGGCTGCGGCGTCGCGGGCCCGGACGGCCCGGTCGTGCCGGAGCAGCCAGGTGGAGTACATCCCGGCCGCCGGGCCGGCCGGCTCGGCGTACGGGGCGAGCGCGGCCGCGACTCGGGGTGCGCGTTCGGCGTAGACCCGGCGCGCGGTCCGGATCACCCGGTCGACGTAGCCGTCGCGCAGCAGTACGAACAGGGCGCGCTGAGTGGGCCACGGCGCGGCGTCGTGGGTGGCCTCGCGGCGGGCGTTGATCTGCTCGGTCAGCGCCCGCGGAGCGACCAGCCAGCCCAGGCGGAGGCTGGGCGCCACCGACTTGGCCGCCGTCCCCAGATAGGCAACGCAGGTCCGGTCCAGGCTGGCCAGAGCGGGAATCGGGGCCACGTCGTAGCGGAACTCGGAGTCGTAGTCGTCCTCCACCACCACCGCGCCGGACTCCTGGGCCGCGGCCAGCAGGAGCAGCCGGTCGCGGGCCGGTAGCACCCGGCCGAGCGGGTGCTGGTGGGCCGGGGTGACGTAGGCGGCGACGAGGCCCGTCAGTGAAAGCACCGGGCGGCCGGCGGGCAGGTCGCGGACCCGGCGTCCCTGGCCGCGGACGGTCTCCACCGCCGCACGATACCCCGGATCCTCCACCCCCACCGCGCCCGGCGGGAGCACCGACAGGAGTTGGCGCAGGCCGTCGGTGGTGCCCGAGGTCACCACGACCTCGTCGGGATCGACCGCGAGCCCGCGGGTGCGGGCCAGTCGCTCGGCCAGCGCCGCACGCAGTTCGGGCAGCCCGCGCGCGTCGTCGTATCCGCGCGGCGGGCGGGCCGCCGACACCTCCCGCCAGGCCCGGCGCCAACCGTCGGCGTGCCGGGGATCGATCCAGGGCGTGCCGGCGTCGAGCCGGATCAGCGACCGATCGACCGCCACCGGACGGGCCCCCGACGGCGGCGTGGGTTCCAGACCGCCCGAGGCGACGTAGGTGCCCGATCCGCGCCGGGTCTCCACCCAGCCCTCGGCCAGCAGTTGGTCGTACGCGCCCTCGGCGACGAACCGGGACACGCCCAGCTCGGCGGCCAGCGCCCGACTGCTCGGCAGCCGGTCCCCGCGACTCAGCGTGCCGCCGAGGACCAGGGCGCGAACCTGGCGCGACAGCTGAACCCCGAGCGGCTCGGTGACGTCCCGGTCGAGGTGGAGCGGGAGGCGGCTCGGCATCAAAGTGTCCTGTCCAATTAGGCCGCAATTGGCCCGGGTCAACTAGCCACTGACGCCTCAGGCTAGCCGGGTGAGCCTTACCCTCGAACCCACCGCCCGGACCCGGATCACCCGCTCCCGCGAACGGTCGGTGACCGACCGGGAGGAGCTGCATGCGTTCCTCGGCCAGGCACTCCTCGCCCACGTCGGGCTGATCGTGGACGACCACCCGGCGGTGATTCCCTCGACCCTAGCCCTCGACCCGGCCGGGCCGGACGAGGGCGGCACGCTCTATCTGCACGGCTCGGTCGGCGCGGGCTGGCTGCGCCGGGCCCCGGGTAGCCAGGTCTGCGTCACCGTGAGTGAACTCGACGGCCTGGTGATCGCCCGCTCCGGCTTCCACCACTCGATGAACTACCGCTCGGCGGTGGTGATCGGCGCCGCCCGTCTGGTCACCGACGACGCGAACGGGGGCACGCGCTGGACCTGATCGTGGACCAGGTCGTCCCCGGCCGGGCCGCGACCCTGCGTCCGCCCACCCGTAAGGAGCTGGCCGCGACCTGCGTGCTCGCCGTGCCGTTGGCCGAGGCATCGATGAAGCAGCGCGGCGGACCGCCGAACGACGACCCGGCCGACCTCGAATCCGGGATGTGGGGAGGGGTGTTGCCGCTGCGTACGGTGGCCGGGCCGCTCGAGCCCGACCAGTTCAGCACCGTCGAGCCGCCGACCGACGTGGTTACTCGGGCGGGCACGTTCGGTTAGACCCTGCCGCTACCCGGCGAGGCCGGCGCCCAAGTCCCGGCCCACGCTTCCTCCAACGTTCCCCGTATCGTTACCCTATCGATGCCTTCGGCCGGTAGACCGGACGACATCAGCGGGCGCGGTGCCCGCGATTCCTTGAGGAGGACGTCGTGCGCGCTGCCCATCGACTTCGTGTTCGAGTCGCCACGCTGGCCGCCGCCGGCGCGCTGGCCGTCGCCGGGCTGGTCGGCACCACTGCGCCGGTGTCGGCGGCTCCCACCACTCCAGCTGCACCGGCCTATCAGCCGCCGAAAATCGGCCATGTGTGGACGATCATCTTGGAGAACAAGTCCTACGAGTCGACGTTCACCGGACTGAACCAGAACAGCTATCTGTGGAAGACGCTGCCGAGTTACGGCGAGCTGCTGCGCCAGTACTACGGCACCGGGCACTACTCGCTGGACAACTACATCAGCCTGGTCGGGGGCCAGTCGCCCGCGCCAAACAATCAGGCCGACTGCCCGCAGTTCAAGAACGTCGCGCCGGGCTTCCCCGCGCCGGACGGCCAGACCTACGCCAGCACCGGCTGCGTCTACCCCAAGCACACTCAGACCCTGTTCAACCAGCTCAGCGAGCACCACGTGAGCTGGAAGGCTTACATGCAGGACATGGGCAACGATCCCGGGCGCGAGGACGTCTACCGCTGCGGGATTCCCGGCAGCCCCGACGGCGGTGGCGTTCCCGATCCGGGCGGGGCGACGGCGACCGACCAGTACGTGCCTAAGCACAACCCGACGGCCTGGTTCCACTCCGTGATCGACTCCAAGAAGCTCTGCCGGCACGTGGTCCCGCTGAACGGGTATCCCGCCACCAAGGGGCACCAGCGGATCCGTTCGCTGGCCGATGACCTGAAGTCGGTCAAGACGACCCCGCGCTATTCCTGGATCACCCCGAACAACTGCTCCGACGCCCACGACGCCACCTGCAAGGGCGACAACCTCTCCGGCGACCCGGACAACCATCAGGGCGGGCTTTACGCCGCGGACAAGTTCTTGGAGAAGTGGATCCCGCAGATCATGGCCTCACCCGCCTTCCAGGCCGACGGTGAGATCCAGGTCATCTTCGACGAAGCGTTCCCGCCGTACAAGATGTACGGCAACTCGATCGCCGACTTCAACTACGGCGGCGACGCCAAGTACGGCACCGACTCCGCCACCGGCAACTCGACCCAGGCGATCGCCAACACTGCCCAGTCGGTGGTGGCCTGCTGCAACGAGCTGCCCGGCCCGAACACCACCCAGCCCGGGTTCCAGGCGTTCAACCAGGACACCACGCCCGGCGGCGGGGTCACCGGCGCGGTGTTCATCAGCCGCTTCATCACCCCCGGGTCAGTGAGCGACCAGCCGTACAACCACTACAGCTGGCTGCGCAGCATGGAGGACCTGTACGGCATCCGTACCGGTGGGACCGACGACAAGGGTCACCTCGGTTACGCCGGCGCCGACGGTCTGCGCCCGTTCGGACCCGATGTGTACAACAACGCCTCCGGTCAGGCGATGAAGCCGATGAAGTCCGGCAGCGTCGTCTACCCGGCCAGTGCCCAGGTGGCCAAGGCCGCCGCGCCCAAGGTGTACCAGCGGCCGACCCCGGTCAGGTGACGGGCGCAGCTCCGACGTCGCGGACCCGCCGTCAGTCCAGCCCGTGGGGGATTGGTGGCGGCGGGCTCGTCCGGGCGGCGCTCACCGCAGGTGCGCTCTCGGTGAGCATCCTGGCCGGCACCGCCGGCTGCACCTCGGCGACGCCGGCCCCCGGCGCGGGTGGTCCGGCGATCAGCGGCAGTACCCCGATGAGCGGCCCCACGATGAGCGGCACGGCACCGACCGGGGTCTCGACGGGGGCGCCGCCCGCTGCGGCGGCCCCGGCCGAGCCGGACCCGTCGGCGGTCGTCTCCTCGCTCGGTGCGGTTCCGGTGCCGCCCACGACCGTGCCTGAGCCGACCGCGCGGGCCGCGGCCGGGCATCCCGCGCTGTCCGCGGTCGGCGGACAGATCGCCGTCTCGCTCGGCGCTGAAGGCCAGGCCCTGGTGACCGTGCTCGGCCCGGAGCAGCAGGGCGCCGCCTCGCCTGCGACGACAGGGAAACACCGGGAGAAGCGGACGCGGGCCGTGCTGAGCCTCCAGGTGGCTCAGCGGCGCGGCACCGCGACCATAGACGCCGACGAACTGACCTCGCGCGACGAAACGGGCCAGCCGATCACCCTGCGCAGCCGTGGACCGCGGCGGATCACCACCCGCGCCGGTCAGACCTCGACGCTCCGGGTCGTCGGCGTGTTCACCAGCGGTTCAGCCCAGGTCACCTGGCGCCGCCACGGACACGTCCTGGCTGTGTGGACCTTCACCGTCGAGCTGGACTGAGTCCCGGCGCGGGTGGAGCGTGGCCGAGCCAGACCCAGCCGTCGGGTCCGGGCCGTAGCGTTTCACGAAAGTTTACGGCCATGTTTTGGCCGTATTGCTCGCTGAGCTGTTCAGTCGAGGTTCTCGCGGTGCCGGTGGACGTAGCCGGCCATGTTCGGCACGGTGTAGGCAACTTGTCCGTGCTCGGGTGCGTACACAAGACCCTTGCTGATCAAGTTGGCGCGGTAGGGACCGAGGCTGGTGGGTTTGATGCCCATCCGACGAGCGACGTCGCTGGAGGAGGAGGGCCCTTCGCCGTCCTCCGCCATCGCGACCAGCATGCCCTGTTCGGATCGGGTGGCGCGGTTCCAACGGGAGTGAAAGAAGCCGGCGTCGAGACGTTGAAGACCGACAGCCACGCTCGCCTCGGCATCGGCAGTCGTGATGAGCGGTCCTGGGGCTACTTCCCAGGCGGCCCGCCCGTACTCCTGAAGAAAATAGGGGTAGCCGCCGGAGGCCTTCAAAAGGATCGCGAGTGCGCCATCGGCAAGGTCGGCGTCATGATTGCGAACGGGCTCGACGAGCGCCTTAGCGGCGTCGGATTCGGGCAGTCGTGAGATGCTGCGGAAGTCGAAGAGCCGCTCGGCGTAGGACCGAGCCTCAGCGAGGACGCTCGGCAGATGAGGTAGTCCGGCGCCGATAATGAAGAAGGGCCAGCCCCGTTGCCCGGCCTGGTGCTGAGTGACCAGCAGGGCACGAAGAAGCTCTTCGTCCAGATCCTGCATCTCGTCGACGAAGATTCCGAAGGCGCCACCTTCTTCCAGGAGCGCGAGACTGAGGTCCTGGACGAGTTCGTGAAGGTCGACCTCGATGTCGCCGGAGTCTGCTCGACCGGGCTGGACCTCTACCCCCAGATCGATACCGCCGGCCCCGAGCTTGATGCTGAACGCGGCTATCGATTCAAGAGCCTGCCGCATCCGGGCCGTAACCGCGCGGCGTCGACTCAGGCGGCGTGCCGCTGCACTAATCTCGCGGGCAAGGGTGCGGCGCACGCCGGTAGCCCCAGCGTGGTCTCCCCGTGCTTCGAGCCCGGTGATGAACCAGCCTGCCGACTCGGCGCGGCCGCGCATCTCGTTGAGGAGGACGGTTTTACCCACTCCGCGTAGCCCGCTGAGGATGATCCCTCGGCTGGAGAGCCCGCGGGCCGTTCGAACGACGGTGGTGTCAAGAACGTCGAGTTCAGCCTCTCTACCTACCAGGGCAGGTGGCCGAAGGCCCGAGCCAGGGTTGAACGGGTTCCGGGTCACCAGCATCTACGGAACAATAGCTTGTAATAAGGAAAACGCAATTTCCTACAATTATTCGGTCGAGCTGGACTGAGTCCCAGTGCTGGTGGAGAGTGGCCGAGCCAAGCCCGCGCCCGGCCCGAACCGCAGGCTGGCCTTGGGTCAGGTCGGCGGGGCAGCGTTACCGCGTGCCGACCAGCTCGTCCAGCATGGTGGGCAGGGAACCGACGCTGATCGAGAGGTGCCCTTCGCCTTCGACCAGATGAGCGGTCACGCCGGGCAAGTGGCCGGCGAGCCACTGCCCGTGGGCGAACGGGACCATCAAGTCCGCGCTGCCCTGCCAGACGAAGCTCGGTACGGCCAGATCGGCCAGGGCGAAGCCCCAGGGCGCGGTGAACGCCAGGTCGTCGTCGACCCAGCCATTCGGCCCGGGCCGCAGTGCCTCCCGGAAGTTCGCGGCCATGTCCTGGCCGTACTCGTCGCTGAGCATGGCCCGGTCGACCTCGGGCAGCAGGGTAGCCATGCCCTCGATCAGCTCATCCGCGGTCGCGTCGCGCAGCTGCGTCGACTCCCGTTCGAGGTACGGGCGCAGTGCGGTCTCGCCCTGCGCGGCCAGACCGAACTCCTCCAGGTTCTGCTCGCCCATCCCGGCCAGGAAGTCCAGACCCTCGGCCGCGTACGGTGCGACGCCGGCGATCAGCAACACCCCGGCCACCCGGTCGGGCAGTCCGACGGCTGTGGCCAGGGCGTGCGGCCCGCCGCCCGACCAGCCCGCGACCAGGCAGCGCCTCGCCCCGAGGTGATCCAGGACGGCGGTGACGTCGCCGACGGCGTCGATCACCCGACGACCCGGCTGGCGGGTGGAGCTGCCGTAGCCGGGGCGGGAGAAGGTGACCAGCCGCAGACCCCGCTCGGTCGTGGCGCGCTGCATCATCCGCAACTGCGTCACCGAGCCGGGAGTGCCGTGGTGGAAGATCAGCGGTAGGCCGTCGGCCGGTCCGCTCACCTCGACGTCCAGAGTGCGTCCGGCTGAGATGTGCAGTGTCGTCATGACTCGATCCTGACAGGCCGACCCTGACCTCTCACCGCAGCCGGACGCCGCACCTGGGGCACCAGTCCGGTCGCCAGCCGAGGTGACGTTCGAGATCAGCCAGGCCGGTGAGGTGCAGCGTGCACACCGTCCGGGTCAGGTGGTCCCGGATCGCCTGGGTGATGAACTCCGCCCGTTCCACGGGCGAGCTCCCGTAGCCCGGCACGTCGACCACACCCTCCGCGATCACCTCGCCCTCCTCGATCTCCCGCACTCGGTCGTCGTCGTCGGCGTCGCCGCCGGTCCACACCTGCGTGAACCGCCCGGACGGTTGTAGGTCCAGTTCGATCCGCCAGCAGTCGTGCCGCTCGCGGAAGTAGAAGCGGTGACCGGCGACGCTACCGGTCCACTGCTCCGGTGCCCACCCGCCGTAACTGCTGACCACGACGTCGGGTTGACCGGCCAACCAGCTTGCCAGCTCGTTCTCCTCGACCTGTCGCCGTGCGCGTTGCGCGGCTGCCTCCGGAGAGTTCCGGGAAGCGGCGAGCTCGGCCAGCCACTCGTCGGCGCGTTGACGCCGCTCCGCAGCGGTCAGCCGGCAAGAACAGGAGAAGCCGTAGTCGTGCAGGTCAGACGTCGGCAGCCGTGGATGACAGGAGCAGGCGCACGGGTCTCCGCCCTCGTGGCCGACGACGAACAGGCGGTCGAGAACGGCGTCGGTCCAGGCGGCGACGTCACCGGCGTTCAGCCCCAGCTCGATCAGCGTCAAAGCCAGCTCCCCGTGATAGCGGCGACGGCTCTCGGCCTGCTGCCGATCGCGCTCGGCCCGCCACTCGGGGTCGGGGGCGAACCTGATCACGTGCAGCTCCGGTTCTTCGAACACGATCTCTCTGCTCCTTTCCGCTCGATTGGTCCACGCAGCACTATGGCCCCCGATTGGGGTTTCGGCACAGCCTTTTCTCGCGCGCGGAACCTCCGCCGCCCAGGGCGGGAGATTCGGCGGCAGTCCGGATGGGCCATCACTCAAGGCTCAACTCGAGCAGCTCCTCCAGACCCTGCCGGACCGACGCCGGGGACAGATCCGGGCGGCCCCTCTTCACCGCGGGCAGGATGTGGGCGGGATCGGGCAGGAAGCCGAGGATGTCGCTGACCTGCCAGAAGGCGGCGGCATCGGGGTTCGGGTCGAGGTGGCCGCCCGCACTTTGGTAGGCCGCGCGGAAGGTCGCTGCGTCACCGGGGGAGTGCATCATCGCGAAGTCGGAGCAGAGGTGGGCCACATCGAGGTCTGGTGGTCCCCACGACGTCTCCGCCCAATCGACCAGCCCGCTGACCGTGTCACCGCGCCACACGGTGTTGCCGAAGTGGAAGTCCCGGTGCAACAAGCCGTACGGCGTTCCCGGCGGCACCGTCTGGGACAGCTCAATCGCCTGCCGCCACAGGTGGGGCCGCCGAGCCCACTGCGGAACCTGCGGGTGGGCCGGTCCGCGGGAGGTGAACGCCGCAGGCCGAGCCGGCGCCGACACCGACTGCTGGTGGACCGCCACCGCCACCTCGGCCAGGGAGGCGACGGCGTCCGGTCCCAAGCGATCCAGCCGGGTGCGGCCGGGACACCAGGTCAGCAGGTTGGCGGGGCCGCCTGCCGTCGCACCCTCCGGGTCGCTGGCCACCAGCTCCGGCACCGGGAGTGCGGACTCGGCCAGCAGCTGGCACGCGAGAGCTTCCCGTTGGACGTGCGCCCGGCCGATCGCGCCCCACACCGCCGGGTCGGCCCACCGCAGCACCAGCGGTCCGCCCTGGGCCAGCTGCAACAACCACTTCGTCTTGGTGATCCCGCCGCCGATCGGGGCGACGTCGACAACCGCCTGCGCCGTGACCGACTCGGCCCAGATCAGTGCGCGGTCACTCAGCCCGTGGGACCGTCTCATCGTCACATTCTCGGGACCGCGGTTGGCACCCGGTCAGGGTCGCACAGCTGGTCGGTGTGCCGTCCCGTGCCGACTTGTGAGAACTCAGTTGGCTGATAACCCAACTCCGTTCTGACAAGTCGGGTCGCTCACGCGGAGACAACTTCTTGCCGGGACGTCTGGCCGCAGCAGTGATCAGGATGAGTGTCAGACCCGCTTCGTACGGTCAGCTCTATGACCTCTGTTTCTACGCAAGCTTGGCTGGACCAAGAAGACCGTCATGTGAGCATGACCATCCGAGAGCATGGCTGCTACATCGGTTACGTCGCCGGCTGCGGATGCACCGACCCGACCTGCTCAGACCAGGCCACGTTCGCCTATTCCACCGGGCTCTTCGGCCTCGGCCATCCTGAGCTGCTCATCTTCAACGTCGACCAAGGCACCGCAGCCGGAGTGATCAATGACCTGTTCGCCCGCGTCCGAGGCGGTCAGGACCTGGTGCCGGGCGAGGTCGTCTCGTTTCCGGGCTGGCCGCACCGGCTGAGCGTCGAGGTGGTTCCTAACCCGGAGGAGATCGCGCTGATCGCCCACCGGCACTACGGCAAGCCGCCGTTCGATCCGATCCCGCTGCTGCAGCTCACCTGGGACGACCGGTTCGGCCGGTTCCCGTGGGATCCGGGCTACTCCGTGCCCGCGTCGGTGCAGCCACGGCCGGGGACCTTCCAGGCCTGAGCCCGTCGGGCCTGCCCGCCGAGCCCTTTCCTCGGGCGTCCTCCGCGCGGTCAGGACTTTTGGCTCGATGAAGCGTCTTGGGCACGATGGGGCAGTGGCCACCGATATCGCTGTGCTGAAGGCGGAGCTGCGCGAGGAGGTGCTGCCCTTGTTCCGTACCCGCGCCGAACTGATCCGCTGGCGGGCGGTGCGCGAGTACGCGGCGGCCGCGCAGGAGGGCGTGGCGCAACTTCGTGAGGCGGCCGGCGACCTCGGCGCTGGGCCGGTGATCCCGTTCGTGCAGAAGGCGATCCGGTCTACCGTCCGGGTTATCTTGCGGGCCGACGACTCCAGCGGCGTAATCGGGGATCTGGTTCGCGAGCTGCTGGATCTACACGCCGAGCTTTGTGTGGCCACGCCGCCGCCACCGGCGACGCTGGTGCGCTGGCTGATCCGTTTCCAGTTCGACGGGGTTCAGGACTTCTTCAACCCCGACGTCGCCGCGTACGCCGACGCCCTCGGGCCGGCTGGACTACGCCGGTTCGGCGCCGAGCTGGACCGGATTGCCGCCGAGCTGCCGCCTGAGCCCGACGAGGTGGCGGAGCGGGCGACCTGGCAGGAACGGCTGGCTGATCCGGAACGCTACGACCTGCTCATTCAGCAGCGGACGATTCGGTTCACCCTTGAGCACAACGAGCAGCGGCTCGCCGTCGCCGAGCGGGACGTGCCCGCGATCATCGCCACATACGGCGGCGACCAGACCCGGGCGTACCGGGTGCACGACGTGGCCAAGGCCCTGGTCGAGATCGGCGAGGTCGAACGGGGGATCGAGTTCGCCCGGCGTGCCTGCGCCCACGAGGACGGCTGGCAGGCCGAACAGGCCGGGCACTACTGGTGCGAGCTGCTGGCCCAGCATCACCCGAGTCAAGCCCTCGCCGCCCGGCAACAAGTCTTCGACCGGTGGCCCTCGCAGAGCAACGCCACCCAGCTGTACCGCGCGGCCGGGGACCAATGGCCCGAGTACGCCGAGCATGTCCTCGCCGAGCTTCAACACCGGCCCGAGGACTACGTGTCGTTCCTGCTGAACCCGCTGGGCGACGCATCGCTCGCGTGGGCCGAGGCGCACCGGTTGAAGCTGGGCCGTCCCGATCTGTGGACCCGGCTGGTGGACGCCTACCAGCAGGTCGACCCGGCTGCGGTGCTTCCAATTCTGCGGGAGCTGATCGAGGCCGACCTGACGGTGGCCGACGTCCGCAACTACCGCAGCGCCGCGCGGCGGCTGACCCAGCTGCGTCGGATCAGTACGAAGGCCGGCCAGCGGGAGCAGGCCGGGGCCTACGTAGCGGCGCTGCGGCAACAACACCGCAACCGCCCGCGGTTCCTGACCGAGCTGACCCGCGCCGGCCACCGCTGAGGTCCACGCCGGGCGCAGGAGCTCCTGTCCCACGTCGAACTGACCACGGCGCACCCTTTACTGGCCGACGCACCCGCTGCACCGGGTGCCTGACGGGGGAAAGGGTGCGCGACGAGGCAAAGGGTGCGTGACGAGGGAAAGGGTGCGTGACGAGGGTGCGCGACTGGGCACGGTTGGGGGTCGGACTCAGCGCGGGTCGGCGGGGCCGCCCATTCGCCGCGAGATCTCGGTGGCTGCGGCCAAGGTGGCCGCCCCGAGGTCGGCCACCTGGTCGGAGCTGACCCGGTAGGCCGGGGCCGCGAGCAGGACCGCGGCCACCAGGTCCCCGCGGTGATCGTGCACCGCGGCGGCGATCCCGACTTCATCGGGCAGGGTGCGCCCGTGGTTGATCGCGTACCCGCGCCCGGTCGTGAGGGGGAGTTCGCTGAGGTACTGCTCGATCGTGGCGTCGGTAGCGCCCCGCAAGGTCGGATGCCCGGCGTGCAGCAGCCCGCGTACGTGCTCGGTCGGCATCCCGGCGAGGAAGATCTGCACCGAGGCGCTCTCGGCCTCGGCGAAGCGGGTGCCGAGGGGAACGGTGTGTTTGATCTGGTGCGGGCTGACAACCTGTTCCACGGTCACCGCCTCGCCGGCGTTCCAGAGCAGGAGTGCAGAAGACTCACCCGTACGGTCGGTGAGGTCGCGCAGGGCCGGCAGCCCCAGCCGGCGGACGTCGAGGTCGGCGAGCAGGGGTCCGGCCACCGCCAGCAGGCCGAGCCCCAGTCGGAACTTCCGGCTCGCCTGATCACGCTCGACGATGTGTTCCTTCTCCAAGGTGGCGAGGATGCGCGAGACGCTGGATTTGTGCAGTCCGACCTGGACGGCGATCTCGGTGACCCCTTGCAGGGGCTGTTCCACGGTGAAGCAGCGGAGCACGTTGACCACCGTGACGATCACCGAACTCCCGCGGGTCTCCGACCCGCCTCGGCTCGTACCTGGTAGGGGCGAGGTCGTCGAGGTCATCTGCTCCTCCTGGTCACGGCGGCCGCGGTACGCCGGGCTGGCAGGAACCGTACCCGGCGCACCGCGAACGCCAGCAGGCCCGGCTCAGCCGATGATGTTGTGTTCGGGGCCGTAGGGGAACTTGGTGATGTTCTCCGCACCGTCTTCGGTGACGACGAGGATGTCGTGTTCGCGATAGCCGCCGGCTCCGGGTTGGCCGTCGGCGACGGTGATCATCGGTTCCATGGAGACGACCATGCCGGGCTGGAGGACGGTGTCGATGTCTTCGCGGAGTTCGAGGCCGGCTTCGCGGCCGTAGTAGTGGGAGAGTACGCCGAAGGAGTGGCCGTAGCCGAAGGTCCGGTTGGCGAGCAGCCCGTGGCTGACGTAGATCTCGTTGAGTTCGGCGGCGATGTCCTTACAGACCGCGCCGGGTTTGATCAGGTCCAGGCCGCGGCGGTGGACGTCGACGTTGATGTTCCACAGCTCGAGCGAACGGGCGTCGGGTTGGCCCAGGAACAAGGTCCGCTCCAGCGCGGTGTAGTAGCCCGAGGTCATCGGGAAGCAGTTGAGGGAGAGGATGTCGCCTGGTTGGAGTTTGCGGGTGGTGGCCCAGTTGTGGGCGCCGTCGGTGTTGATGCCGGACTGGAACCAGACCCAGGTGTCGCGGATCTCGGAGTCGGGGAACGTCTTGGCGATTTCGTGGACCATGACTTCGGTGCCGATGAGCGCGACTTCGTATTCGGTGATGCCTTCGCCGATCGCGGCGCGGATGGCTTCGCCGCCGAGGTCGCCGATGCGCGCGCCGTGGGTGATGACTTCGATTTCTTCGGCCGATTTGATCATTCGTTGCCGCATGGAGTCGGCGGCGACGTCGACCAGCTCGGCCCCGGGCAGCGCGGCTTGGAGTTTGGTGTGCGCGTCCAGGGAGAGGGTGTCGAACTCGACCCCGACTCGGCGGGGGGTGATGCCGCGCTGACGCAGGGCCTCACTGGCCCCGAACCAGAAGTTGTCGCGCCGCCAATCGGTGTAGACGATGTTTTCGCCGTAGCTGCGCCGCCACGGCATTCCGGCGTCGATGTTGGCGGTCACGCTGACCTGGTCTTCGGGGGTGACGACCAAGGCGTAGGGGCGGCCGAAGTAGGTGAACAGAAAGTCGGAGTAGTACTTGATGCCCTGGTAGGAGGTCAAGACGACCGCGTCGAGTTCCTTCTCCGCCATCACCGCGCGGAGCCCGTCGAGGCGGCGTTCGAACTCGGCGTCAGAAAACGTCAGGGGAACCTTGGACCCGTTGTGCAAAACCTTGAGCCGTTCGAGGTCGGCGACGGTAGCAGCTGAAGCGGTCACGATAATGATGCCTTTCTTGGATGGGGCGCATCCCGCTGGGTGCGCCGTCGGGAGAACAGAAGGGGTCAGTCGCGGCGCAGGGGCGCGTGGCCGGTCTCCTTGGCCACCGCCACGGCGACCAGGGTGACGAAGGCCGCGGCCATCAGGTAGAACCCGGGGGCGAGGGGAGTGCCGGTCAGCTTGATCAACAAGGTGGCCACGAAGGGTGCCGTGCCGCCGAAGATCGCGTTCGAGAGGTTGAAGCTGACCGCGAAACCGCAGTAACGGACCCGGGTCGGGAACAGTTCGGCCAGGAAGCTCGGCAGGGTGCCGTCGTTGAGGGTGAGCATCGCGCCGAGGACGACCTGCACCAGCAAGATCACCACGAAAAGCCCGGTGTCGAGAAGCATGAACAGCGGCACGGTGAAGGGGACGAAGACCACCGAGGCCAAGATCAGCATCCGCCGGCGGCCGAAGCGGTCCGAGGCCAGACCGGTGAGCAGGATGAACCCGATGTAGGTAAGCAGGGCGATCGTCGTGGCCAGATAGGCCTGCGTGGGGGCAATTCCGACTTCCTCGCTGAGGTAGGTCGGCATGTAGCTGAGGATCACGTAGAAGCCGACCGCGTTCAGCAGCACGGCCCCGGTCGCGATCAGCAGCACCTTCCAGTAGTTGACGAACAGGCCGCGGATCGGGGTCGCTTCGACGTGCTCCTCCAGCGCGAGTTCCCGGAACGCCGGGGTGTCCTCCAGCCTGGTGCGGATGTAGCGACCGATCAGACCCATCGGGGCGGCGAGCAGGAACGGCAGTCGCCAACCCCAGCTCTCCATCTGGGGCGTGCTCAGCACGGCCGACAGCAGCGCCGCGATCAGGGAGCCGAGCAGCAGGCCGGTGGCGGTGGACGCCGGCACGACGGCGGCGTACAGACCGCGACGGTTCGGTGGGGCGTACTCGACCAGGAACGACGACGCGCCGGCGTACTCACCGGAGGCCGAGAAGCCCTGGACGATCCGGACCAGGAGCAACAGACCCGGCGCCCAGAGGCCGACCGCGTTGTAGGAGGGCAGTAGCGCGATGCAGAACGTGGCTCCCGACATGATCAGGATCGACCAGCTCAAAGCGGTACGCCGGCCGACGCGGTCGCCGATGCTGCCCCAGACGAACCCGCCGATCGGTCGGACCAGGAACGAGACGGCAAACAGGGCGAACGTCGCCAGCAGAGCGGCCTGGCGGTCGGTGCTGGGGAAGAAGACCGAGGCGATGGTGATCGCGAGATAGCCGTAGACGGCGTAGTCGAACCACTCGACGAAGTTGCCGATGAAGCTGGCGGTGACGACCTTGCGGAGGGTCTGGCGGCCCACCTTGATCTCATCGGGACTCTGCGCACCGAGCGTCGAAGAGCCTGCGGGCGTCGGGGTGGTCGGATTCTTCGGCATTGAAGCTCCCAGAGCCGGAGGGTTGCACTCATTGCAACCAGGTTGCACAAGTATGAACTGATGGTGAGACTGCCGTCAACCCCGCTGCCCCTTCGACAGAGCGAACCGGCAGGGCCTGGATGCTTAGGGAAGCTTCGCCGACCACATCGGCAGGCACGAAGCGACCCGGCAATCGTGACGTCTTGGTGGGAGGCGTACGGCTCGACCCCTCGAACCCGAACTGTGTTCCGGCCTCGCTCTTGCGATCAGGTGAGGCTGACCGATAGGGGCTCGGAGGCTCAGCCCTTCATTCCCGAGAAGGTCATGGTGGCCACAAACTGCTTCTGCGCGGCGAGAAAGAACAGGATCAGCGGCATGGTGGCGATCACGTTGCCGGCCATCAGCGACGACCACTCGGTCCGGCGCGCGCCGAGGAAACTGGTCAACCCCAGCTGCAGGGTGTAGTTCTGCTCGTTGTTGATCGCGATCAGCGGCCAGATCAGGTCGTTCCAGGAGCCGAGCAGGGTGAAGATGGCCAGCGTGGCCAACGCCGGCTTGGCCAACGGCAGCACGATCCGGGTAAACACCTGCAGCGGGGAGCAGCCGTCGAGCTGGCCGGACTCCTCCAGTTCCTTGGGCAGGGACAAGAAGAACTGTCGCATCAAGAACACGCCGAACGCGCTGGCCAGCCACGGCACCGCCGCCGCAGCCAGGGTATTGATCACGCCCAGCCGCGCGAACATTACGTAGGTGGGGATCATTAGTAGCTGGGTCGGAATCATGATCGTGCCGACCACCGCGAAGAAGCCGAGCGTCCGACCCGCGAAACGGAGCCGGGCGAAACCGTAACCGGCCAGCGAGCACAAGACCAGATGCGCCAGCACGGCCACGGTGGAGACGATCACGGTGTTGACGAACCAGCGCAGGATTTCCGAACCGGCCAGCAGTTGGCGATAGCCCTCCAACGTGGGGTGGGAGGGGAAGAACCGCGGCGGGAAGCGGTTGATCTCGGCGTTGGCCATGAACGAGGTCATCACCAGCTGGACCAACGGGGTGAGGAAGACCACCGCGACCGGGGCCAGCAGCAGGTGCCAGGGGCTGAAGCGTCGCCGACGCCGGCGACGGGGAGTAGCGCCGCGGCCGGCCTCGGTCGACGGGTGAGCGGCGGAGGTCGTGGCGAGCGGGTCGGCGCTCATCAGAACGCCTCGAACTTCGCCCGGCGGGAGTAGAGCACCATGCCGAGCGTGATCAACAAAGTCACCGCGAACAGTCCGTACGCCACCGCCGAGCCGTAGCCGAACTTCAGGCCCTTGAAGGCCTGGTCCCACAAGAAGTAGACGACGGTCTCGGTGGAGCGCAACGGCCCCCCTTTGGTGGCCACGAAGACCAGGTCGAACAGCTGCAGGGCGGTGATGGTCTGCCAGATGGTGGCGAACGTGGTCACCGGGGCCAGCTCGGGCACGATGATGTGCCGGAACGTGCGCCAGCCGCTGGCGCCGTCCACCCGCGCGGCCTCGACCAGCTCGGGCGGCACGTCCTGCAGCGCGGCCAGGTAGACCACGACGGTGAAGCCGAGCTGCTGCCACAACGCCATCAGCGCGATCACCACCATCGCCTGGTGGCGGTCCTCCAGCCAGCCCTGACCCGGCACGCCGATCACCCGCAGCAGGTTGTTGGCCAGACCGAACTGCGGGTTGAAGATGAACGTCCCCAGGATGCCGGTGGCCGCGGCGGAAGCGACGAACGGCACGAAGATGCACGTTCGGTAGAACCAGACGAAGCGGATCGGCCGGTTCAGCGCCACCGCCAACACGATGCCGAGCAGGATCGAGGCGGGCACGAACAGCGCGGTGAACAGCAACGTGTGTTTCACGGCGTCGGCGAGGTTGGGGTCACTGACCATCCGGGTGTAGTTGGCCCAGCCGATCGCCTTCGGCTCGCTGAACCCGTTCCACTTGCTCCGCGACATCAAGAACGCCCAGCCGGCGGGAAAGATCGACAAGCCGACGATCAGCAGTACCGCCGGGCTGACGAACCCCCAGCCGGTCAGGGCCGCCCTCCGGGCCCGGCGGCGGCGGACCGCGCGCGGGCGGGATTCCACGGCCGTCCGCCCTCGCGACGACGGGCCCCGCACCGCAGTCCGGACCGAAGTCATCTCCCGGCCAACGCGGCGTCGGCGGACTTGGCCGCGGCCTCCAGGGCCGGGCGGGACTGCTTGGCGCCCTGCAGGGTGGCGGAGATCGCGTCGCCGACCGACTGGGACAAACCGACGTAGCCCTCAACGGTGGGCCGCACCTGGGTGGTGTTGGCGAAGTTGTCGACGAACACGTCGACCCCCGGGTACTCCTTCTGAAACTTCCGGTACGCCGGCAGGGCCTTCTCCGAGGCCCGCAGCGGCAAGTTGCCCTGGTCCAGGTTGAACTTCGCGTCCTGCTCGGGGTCGGTCACCCACTTGGTGAACTCGTAGGCCCAGTGGGCGCGGTTGGCGTCGCGGTGGTCCAGCAGCGCCCACAGGTCCGGCCCGGCCACGGTGGTGTGTTCACCGTTGAACGCGGGCAGAAAGGCCACGCCGTACTTCGTCTTCGCCTGGACCAGGTCGTACAGCTGCCACGGCCCGGAGATGATCATGCCGATCTGACCGGAAACGAACAGCGGTCCGTACTTCTCGTCGGTCTGATCGAGGTAGACCGTCTTGTCGTCCACGGCCATCGTGCGCAGGAAATCTAGGGCGCCGACCCCGGCATCGGAGGCGAACGCCGTCTGCTGCCCGTCGGGGGTCAGGATGGCCCCGCCGCGCTGCCACAGCAGCGGCCACAGGTGCCAGGTGGTGTCCTCCCCGCCGGAGACCGGATAGCCGAAGCCGTACACCTTCTTGGCCGGGTTGTTCAGCTTCTGGGCGGCCGCGCGGAACTGGTCCCAGGTCCAGTCGTTGGTCGGATAGGCCAGGCCGGCCTGGTCGAACAGCTTCTTGTTATACATCAGGGCCAGGTTGTCCACCAGGGCCGGGAAGCCGATCACCTTGTCGTCCACGGTGGCGGTCTTGCGTCCGGCCTCCGGCAACTCCTCCCACCTCACCGCTGGGTCCGACACCTGCTGGGTGATGTCGAGGGTCCGGCCGGAGGAGGCGAGTTCGCCGGCCCAACTGCCGTAGGCGTAGGTGATGTCGGGGTACTGATCGGCGGCGAACCCGGCGGAGACCTTCTGCAACAGGTCGTCGGTGGTTGGGGCACCCGCCGACACGTTGATGGTGACGTTGGGGTGTTGGGTGTGGAAGTCCGCGGCCAGACCCTCCAGGATCTGCTCCGCCTCGTCGGCCTGCCCGGTCCACCAGGTCAGCGTCACCGGAGCGGCCGGGTCGACCGCACTCTGCTGGGTGGTCGACCCGGAACTGCAGGCGGTCATCAGGCTCAGGGCGGCGGCGGCCGCCGCGACCAGCCCCAGGGCCCGGCGTTTCGGGGTGCGTGGGTTCATCGAAGTTCTCCTCGCGGTTGGCTTGGCTCGGAATGGGTGAGCGGGTGAGAAAAAGGCCGAGGGTCCGCCGGTGGAGCCGGCACCAGCCGTTGGCGTTGGACCCCCAGGCCGTCGATGCTGAGCTCGGTCCGGTCGCCGGGGGCCAGGTAGCGCGGCGGATGCTGACCCATCCCGACGCCGGGCGGGGTGCCGGTGTTGATCAGATCACCGGGCTCGAGCACCATGAAGCGGCTCAGGTAGGCGACCAGTTCGAGCACGCCGAAAATCATCGTGGCCGTATTGCCGTCCTGGCACAGCTCGCCGTTGACCCGGGTCCGCAACGCCAGCGTCTGCGGGTCTGCGATCTCGTCGGGGGTGACCAGCCATGGCCCGAGGGGGTTGAACGTCTCGCACGACTTGCCCTTGTCCCACTGTCCGCCCCGCTCGAGCTGGTACTCGCGTTCGGACACGTCGTGGGAGACCACGTAACCCCCGACACAGGCCCGGGCCTGGTTGTGGTCGTCCAGGTAGCGGGCCCGCCGCCCGATCACCACGCCCAGTTCGACCTCCCAGTCGGTCTTCGCGCTGCCCGGGGGGACGTGCACGTCGTCGTACGGTCCGACGACGGTGCCCGGATCCTTCATGAAAACGATCGGCTCGGCCGGGACGGGCTGGCCGGACTCGGCGGCGTGGTCGGCGTAGTTGAGGCCGATGCACACGACCTTGCCCGGCCGGGCGATCGGCGCCCCGACGCGGTGGTCGGGAACGTGCATGAGCCGGTCCGGGGGCTCGTGCCGGACCCGCTCCCGCAGCGCCGGGAAGGCGTCGCCGGTCCAGAACCGGGCGTCGACGTCGTCGACCAGGTCGGAGACGTCGACGGCCCGACCCGGGTCGAGCAGCACCGCGGGACGTTCCCGCCCCGGCGGGCCCAGCCGCAGCAGTTTCACGGCCGGCCGGCCGGTTCGCGGACGGCCAGGGCGTCGATCTCGACCAGCAGACCCGGCGGCAACCCGACGTAGACCGTGGTCCGGGCGGGATACGGCTCGCTGAAGAAGTCGGCGTACGCCTGGTTCATGGCGGCGAAGTCGGCCACGTCGGTCAGGTAGACCCGGACGGACACGACGTCGGCCTCCGCCGCACCGGCGGCGGCCAGCGCGGCCAGGACGTTGCGCAGGGTCTGCGCGGTCTGCTCGCCGACGCCGGCGTCGAGGGTGCCGTCGGGGTGGGCGCCGGCCTGACCGGAGGACATCACCATCGGGCCGAGCGCGACGCTGGGGGAGTAGGGTCCCGCGGGCGGGGGAACCTGGTCGCTGCGACCGGCGATCCGGTTCATGATCGACTCCTGGAGGTAGGAACGTGGTGGCGGTCGGACGGTTGGAGCCGTGGGAGTTCAAGGGCCTGCCGCTGGGTCCCCCGGTGGCCTTCGAGGCGTTGGGACGGACGGGCTGGAACGTCGCGGCCGGGGACACCGCCACGCCGGTCGCGGTCCTGCTTGCCGACGCGCTGCGGGTCAACGCGGAGACGATGCGTCGCTTCTGCACCGACCACGGCGTCGAACTGGCTCCGCACGCCAAGACGACGTTGTCGCCGGAGCTGGTGGCGTTGCAGACCGAGTGCGGCGCATGGGCGATGACCGCCGCCCTGCCCCGCCAGGTCGCCGCCCTCTGGGCGGCGGGCGTACCCCGGGTGCTGATGGCCAACGAGCTGACCGACCCGGCCGCCGCCCGCTGGCTGGTGACCGAGCTCGACCGGGACCCGGCCAAGGCGCTGTGGTGCTACGTCGACTCCGTGGCCGGGGTGACCCTGCTGGAGTCGGCCCTGGAGAACCGCCGTGGCGCGAGCGCTCGGCCGCTCTCGGTGCTGGTGGAGCTCGGGCACCAGGACGGCCGGACGGGGTGTCGCGGCCGGGCGGCTGCGCTGGAGGTCGCGGCGGCGGCCGCCGCCACGGCCGGACTGCGACTGGCGGGCGTCGCGGGTTACGAGGGCACCATCGGGGTCAGCCGGGACACCGCGACCCTGGACCGGGTGGACGCGTTCGTCGCCGAGTTGGCCGGGCTGGCCGACACGTTGGCGCAGCGTCGGCTGCTGGACCTGACCGAGCCGCCGCTGATCACCGCCGGTGGCAGCATCTTCTTCGACCGGGTGGCCACCGGCCTGACGGATTGGTCGCGGCGCAGTGGCGGCGCCGTGGTGCTGCGCAGCGGCTGCTACCTGATCCACGACCACGGCCTGTACGCCGCCGCTACCCCGGCCCGCGACGCCGACTGGGCCCTGCCGCGCTTCGCCCCGGCGCTGGAGGTCTGGAGTCGGGTGGTTTCTAGGCCCGAGCCGGAGCTGGCACTGCTGGACGCCGGCCGGCGTGACCTCTCCTTCGACGCCGGGCTGCCGGTCGCGCTCCGCTGGTCCCGCCTGGGTTCGAGCGGTCAGATCCGCGGCTTCGCCGGGCCGACCGCGGTCGAGGCGCTCAGCGACCAGCACACGTTCCTGCGGCTGCCCGGGGGCGACGAATTGGCCGTGGGTGACCTGGTCGCGCTGGGCATCTCGCACCCCTGCACCACCTTGGACCGCTGGCGGGTGCTGCTGCTGGTGGACGGGCGCTACGACGTGACCGGCGGGGTGCACACCACCTTCTGAGCGAGGAAGCGAGGCGGAATTCATCCGGCCCACCCGGAGGTCGGCATTCCCGCCACGCCGGGCTCGGCCACGAAGAGCCGGCCGCTGTCGGGGTGGGCGCGCAGCTGTTCCCCCGTCAGTCCCTGGCGGGCCGAGGTGACGTAGATCCGGTCCAGACCGGGGCCGCCGAAGGCCACGCTGGTCGGCCGAGGGACGTCGACGTCGACCCGCGCCTCGACCTGCCCCTGCGGGGTGAGCCGGACGATCTCGCCCCCGTCCCAGACCGCTACCCAGATGCCGCCCTCGGCGTCGACCGCCAGCCCGTCCGGCACTCCGGTGCCGTCGTGTCGTCGGTACAGCGAACGCCGTTCGCCGACCGTGCCGGCGGCCAGGTCATAAGCGGCGGCGTACACCGTGGCGGTACCGGAGTCGACGTGATAAACGGTCCGGTGGTCGGGGGACCAGCCGATCCCGTTGGGAATGGTGAGTCCGGCCAGCACGGTCTCGACCCGGCCGTCCGGGTCGAGCCGCAGCAGCGACCCGCGTCCGCAACCGTCGCCGTCGCCGTCGAACATTGTGCCGGCGAAGAACCGGCCGGCGGCGTCACACCCGCCGTCGTTGAACCGCAGTCGATCGTCCGGGCTGAGCACCGGTGTCCAGGGTCGATCGAGCAGCACCAGTGCGGCGTCGGCCACCGCAAACCCCCGCCCGGTCGCCAGCACCCACCCTCCGGCCCGACGGGGGGCCAAGCAGCCGACCGGGATGCCGAGGGCGGTCGTCTCGACCGCCCCGGCGACGCCGTCGATTCCGGGACGGAACCGGTGCACCACGCCGGCGTGCAGGTCCACCCAAACCAGTTCGCCGCGGCGGCGATCCCAGACCGGGCCCTCGCCGAGCTCGCAGGCCGGCGCCCGCACGACTCTCGCCCGCAGCGTACGAACCACGTCACATCACCGCCAGCTGGCCGCCGTCGATCACCAGGGCGGCTCCGTGCACGAAGGCGGCATCCTCCGACAGCAGGAACGCGTACGCCGCAGCGACCTCCGCCGCGGTGCCGGAGCGCTGCAGCGGGATCCGCTCCCGCGCGTACCGAGCGGCGAAGTCGGGGTCCAGCGACGCCGCGATCCCGGCGTTCAGCGGGGTCTCGATGTAGCCCGGGCACAAGGCGTTGACCCGAATCCGGCGGGGACCGAGCTCGACGGCCATGGTGCGGGTCAGTTGCAGCACACCACCCTTGGAGGCGTTGTAGGCGGCGTAGTCCTCCTCGCCGCCGAGCGCGTTGGTGGAGGCCATGTTGACCACCGCACCCGCCCGGCCGGCGGCCACCATGGCCCGGGTGACGGCCTGAGCCACCACGAACATGCCGCGCAGGTTCACCGCCATGATCGCGTCCCAACTCGTCAACGACACGTCCAGGAAGGCCTCCCGCCAAGACACGCCGGCGTTGTTGGCCAGCAGGGTGAGGCCGCCGGTGAACTCTTCGGCCGCTTCGACCGCGGCGTTCACCTGGGCCGGGTCGCGGACGTCGCAGACCGCACCGCCGAGCCGATCCGCGCCGGCCCGGGCGGTCAGGACCGCGTCCACGTCGCCCGGCTCGGGCCCGGTGAGGAAGACCCGGCAGCCTTCCTCCAGCAACCGGTCGGCGGTGGCCAGGCCGATTCCGCTGGTGCCGCCGCTGATCAACGCCCCGCGTCCCCGCAACCCCTTCACCCCGCCTTCACCCCGCGGTCACTTCCGCCAGCCGGCCGTCGGGGACGACCACAACCTTCACCTGCTCGGTGGCGCCGTCGGCCAGTTCGAGGAACGCTGCCGCCGCCTTCGAGAGCGCTACCGGACTGGTCCAGCTCAGGTCGAGGGTCGGGGCCAGCTCGACCGCCTCGGCGAAATCGGCGTCGGTGTAGGCGAAGGACCCGATGATGCTGTGCTCACCACGGATCAGGGTGTGACCGCTGACCGGGCTCTCGTCGTGGGCCAGACCGAGCCAGACCGTGGTTCCGCCGGGCCGAAGGGCCGCGATCGACGCGGTCCGGGTGGCCGACGCGCCGACCGCATCGATGACCACGTCGTACTCGCCGGTCAACGCGCGCACCGGGGTCGCACCAAGGTCGGCCGCAACGCCGCGGCGCGTCGCCGAGGTGTCGGCGACGGTTACCTCGGCGCCGTGCCGGCGGGCCACCAGCATGGCTACGAGTCCGATCGGGCCGGCGCCGATGACGCCGACGCGGGCCGGCACCTCACCGACCAGCGACCACGCGTGAACGGCGTTGGCCAACGGTTCGATCAGGCTGCCGGCGGCGAAGTCGAGGCCGTCCGGTAGGCCGTACAACGCCGATTTCGGCACCGCGATCCGTTCGGCGAGGCCGCCGGGGCGATGGGCGCCGAGCAGTTTCCGGGATCGGCACACCTGCGGCTCGGCCCGTCGGCAGCTGTCGCAGTGCCCGCAGGCCAGCAGCGGGTTCACCACCACCCGGCGGCCGTCGGCGGTGGTGGTGCCGGTGAACTCGTGACCGAGGATCAGTGGCGGCACCCGCATCCCCACGCTGCGAAACCCGTGCAGCTCACTCCCGCAGATTCCGCTGGCGGCGACCTCGACGACGATCTCGTCGGGACCGGGGTCGGGCGGCGGCACGTCCTGCACCTCCACCACCCCGGGTGCAGTGAAGACCAACGCCTGCATACAGCCTCCCCAGAACTCCTGGACCTAATGAGGACACCGTAACAGCGATCCGTTCAGCGGACTAGCGTTTCTGTCAACGGAATGCCAGGATGTGAGGCATGGCCGCTCCCCCCGCTCATCAGGCGGTCGACCGCGCACTGCGGGTGATCGAGACCCTCGGTGCCCATCCCCGTGGCTGCACCCTCGACGACCTCGCCCGCGCTACCGGGATCCCTAAACCGTCGCTGCACCGCACGTTGGCCGCCATGCGGCCGCAGAATTTCGCCACCCAGCTCGAGCCCGGCGGACCGTACTTCTTGGGCCCGGCCGCGTTGGAGGCCGCGTTCCGGTTCCACGCCGGGCTGGATGTCCGCCAGTTGCTGCATCCTCTGGCGGTGTCGATCCGCGACGAGTTCGGCCAGACCTGCCACGTCGCGGTGCTCGACGGTGACCACATCACCTACCTCGACAAGGTCGAAGCCGACCTGGGCATCCGGATCACCTCCTTCATCGGCGGCCGCAACCCGGCGCACGCGACCGGGGTCGGCAAGGCGCTGCTGGCGGCCCAACTGCCGGACGCCGAAGCCACCCGGGCGTGGGTCGAGCGGCACGGGCCGCTGGCCCCACGCACCCCGACCACCGCCACCACCGCCGAGCAGCTAACCGCGCGGCTGGATCAGGTCCGCGCCGACGGCTACGCCCTGGACGAGGAGGAGAGCGAGCCGAACCTGGTCTGCGTAGCGGTGATCGCCGCTCTTCGGTCTCCCTTGCCGACACCGGCGACCGCGGTCAGCGTCACCGGTCTTGCCGACCCGATGCGCAATCTCGGTCTGCCTGCCGTCGGCCGGAGGCTGCTGAAGCTGGTCGAGTCGTACGCCCTGACCGGACCCAGCAGCACCGCCGAGCCGGCACCGCCGATCCCCCCTACGCCAGGAGAAACCCGATGACCGTAATCAGCTTCGTCGGCGCCGGCAGCGTCGAGTTCACCCGCGACCTGATCGCGGACCTGCTGCGCTTCCCCGAACTCGGCGACGTCGAGCTCCGATTGCACGACATCGACCCCGAACGGTTGCGGGTCGCGCAGGCCGTCGCCGGCTCGGTGGCCGGTCAGCTCGGCGTCAGGCCCACCGTGACCGTGCACCCTGAGCGCCGCAGCGCACTCGACGGCGCCGACTTCGTGATCAACATCATTCAGGTCGGGGGACTGGCCGCCACCCGGACCGACTTCGAGGTGCCGAGCCGCTACGGTCTGCGCCAGACCATCGGTGACACCCTCGGCATCGGCGCCATCTTCCGGGGCCTGCGCACCTTTCCGGTGCTGGCCGGGATCGCCGCCGACATGGCCGAGCTGTGCCCGCGGGCGCTGTTGCTGAACTACACCAACCCGATGGCGATGAACGTGTGGTACCTGTCGGCGGTCGCGCCCCAGCTGCGTACGGTCGGCCTCTGCCACTCCGTGTACTGGACGGTGGACGGGCTGAGCGAGGTGATCGGCGTTCCGGCAGCGGAGACGTCTTTCCACTCTGCCGGCGTCAATCACCAAGCCTGGCTGTTGCGGTGGGAACGTGACGGTCAGGACCTTTATCCGCTGCTGGACGAGCGAATCCGCACCGATCCGGAGTTGCGACGCCGGGTCCGGGTCGACCTGTACCGCCGGCTCGGCTACTACCCGACCGAGACCAGCGAGCACTCGGCGGAGTACGTGCCCTGGTTCCTCGGGCACCCCGCGGAGATCGAGCGGCTGCGGATCCCGGTGGACACCTATCTGCAGATCAGCGCCGACAACGTGGCGCAGTTCGAGCAGACCCGGGACACCCTGGACGGTGGCGGGCAGGTCGAGATCGACAGCGGGGCCACCGAGTACGCCCCGCAGGTCATCCACAGCGTGCTCACCGGGCAGCGCCGCCGGATCCAGGCCAACCTGCCCAACACCGGGTTGATCACCAACCTGCCCGCCGGCGCGGCGGTCGAGGTGCCGTGCGAGGTCGATGACCTGGGGTTGCACCCGAATTATGTGGGGGACCTGCCGCCGCAGTGCGCGGCGCTGAACCGTAACTTCCTCAACGTCGTCGAGCTGACCGTACGGGCCGCGCTGGAGCAGGAGCCGCGGCTGGTGCGGCAGGCGGCGATGTTGGACCCGCATACCGCCGCGGTGCTGGAGGTGGACCGGATCTGGGCGCTGTGCGACGACCTAGTCGCCGCCCACGGCGAGCTGATGCCGGACTGGCTGCGCGGGTCACTGACCCCGACGCCCTGAGCGGAGACTTCTGGTGACGTTGCCCGAACCGACCCTGGTGGACCCACGGGTGCTGCCGCTGACCGACTATCGGCCTCGACGAGCCGTCCGTCGGCCGGTCACGCCGCGAGAGCGCGGCGCCGTGACCTGCATCGACGTGCACAACCACTTGGGCCGCTGGCTGAGCCCCGACCAATCATGGATGATCTCCGACGTCGGCGCCCTGCGGGAGATCATGGCGCGCGTCGGCGTGCGGCACGTGGTCAATCTCGACGGCCGGTGGGGCACCGAGTTGGAGGAGAACCTCGACCGCTACGACCGGGTATATCCGGAGGCGTTCAGCACGTTCTGCCAGCTCGACTTCAGCGTGTTGGAGCGGGCGGCCGACGGGCGGGCCACCCCCGCTCTGGTGCACAGTCTTGGCCGCTCCGCCGCAGCCGGCGCGCGCGGGTTGAAGGTCTGGAAGGAACTCGGACTGCGCTGGCGAGACCGTAACGGCGCGCTGATCATGCCCGACGACGACCGGGTGGGCCCGGTGTTTGCTGCGGCCGGGGAGCTGGACCTGCCGGTGCTGATTCACGTCGCCGACCCGGTCGCCTTTTTCCAACCCGTCGACGCCCGAAACGAGCGGCTGGAGGATCTCACCGCCAACCCGGACTGGTGGTTCGGGCGGCCGGGATGGCCGAGCTTCGACGCGCTGATCGACGCGTTGGAGGCGGTGGTAGCGGGGCACCCCGGTACCACGTTCGTCGCCGCGCACGTCGGTTGTGCCGCGGAGGACCTGGGCCGGGTGAACGCCATGCTGACCCGTTACCCGAATCTGCATGTGGACCTGGCCGGACGGATGGCCGAGCTCGGCCGGGTGCCGCGGGCCGCCCGGGCGCTGGTGGTCGACCATCCGAGCCAGGTGCTGTTCGGCACCGATCAGTATCCGGTGGTCGAGGAGGAGTACCGGCGCTGGTTCCGGTTCCTGGAGACCGCCGACGAGTGCTTCGGCTACGGCCCCGACGACGAGCCCCCGGGAATGGGCCGCTGGGACGTCAGCGCCCTCGACCTGCCCGCTTCGGTGCTGCCCGCGCTGTACCACGACAACGCCGCCCAGATCCTGGGTCTGGAATGACGGCCGCCGGGCCATGCACCATACGAACGGGCCCACTCATCGCAAGAACGGGCCAGTCATCGCAAGAACGGGCCACTCACCGCAAGAAACTGGCACTTCCCCCATGAAACTTCGTACGGGAAGTGCCGGTTCCCCACGTTAACGTGGGGAACCGACCCGCGCCGGAAGACTGAAGTGGGGGACGGCGATACTGGGGGGCCATGACCAACACTGCTCGCCGCCGGGGGCTGGGGTCGCTGCGCCCTCGGCCGTCCACCGTTGAACCCCACGGACTCGTCGCCGACCTGCGGACCTGCGTCGCCGGGCCCGACCAGGTGTCGGACCGCGAGCTCGACCGGTACGCCCGCTCCCACGACGCCTCGCACTTCCTGCTCCGGCCGGCTGCGGTGGTGGTGGCCCGGGACGCGCGGGAGGTCGGAGCCTTACTGGCCGCCAGCGCCCGGCAAGGCGTGCCGTTGACGTTCCGCTCCGGCGGGACCAGCCTGTCCGGCCAGGCGCTCACCGACGGGGTGCTGGTGGACGTCCGGCGGCACTTCCGAGAGGTGGAGGTGCTCGACGACGGTGCCCGGGTGCGGGTCCAGCCCGGCGTCACCGTCGCTCAGTTGAACGCGCGGCTGGCGCCGTACGGAACCCGGTTCGGCCCCGACCCGGCCAGCGAGACCGCGTGCACGATCGGTGGGGCGCTGGCCAACAACTCCAGCGGGATGGCCTGCGGCACCACCGAGAACAGCTACCGCACCCTGGAGTCGGTGGTCGCGGTGCTGCCCTCGGGCACCGTGCTCGACACCGGCGCCCGCGACGCCGACGAGCGGCTGCGCCACCTCGAACCCGACCTGTACGCCGGCCTACTCGCGCTCCGGGACCGGGTCCGGTCGAACCCGGCCTCGGTCGCCACCATCGGAGCGCAGTACGCGATGAAGAACACCATGGGCTACGGCGTGAACACCCTGCTCGACCACGACGCGCCGGCGGCGATCCTGACCCACCTGCTGGTCGGCAGCGAGGGCACCCTCGGCTTCGTCGCCCAAGCCACCTTCGCCACCGTACCGACGCGTCCGCACCGGGCCACCGCACTGCTGCTGTTCACCGACCTGTACGCGGCCAACCACGCCCTGCCCGCCCTGGTCGAGACCCGCGCCGCCACCCTGGAACTGATGGACGCCACCTCGCTGCGGGTGGGTCAGGGCTTCGCCGACTGCCCCGAGCCGATCCGGGCCCTGCGGGTCGACCAGCAGGCCGCCCTGCTGGTGGAATACCAGGCCACCGCCGCCGACGACCTGGGCGCCCTGGTCGAGGCCGCCGCGCCGGAGCTGGCCCGGCTGCCGACCCTAGATCCGGCGGCCCTGAGCCGCGACCCGGCGCCGGCCGCCAGGGCGTGGAAGCTGCGCAAGGGCCTCTACACCGCCGTCGCCGGAGCGCGACCGAGCGGCAGCACCGCCCTGCTGGAGGACATCGCAGTCCCGGTGGACGCGCTGGCGCCGACGTGTGCGGAGCTGACCGGCCTGTTCGAACGGCACGGCTACCCCGACGGCGTCATCTTCGGCCACGCCAAGGACGGCAATGTGCACTTCATGCTGACCGACCGGTTCGAGAGTGCCGACCAGCTGGGCCGCTACGCCGCGTTCACCGAAGATCTGGTCGAGCTGGTGCTGGGCCGCGGCGGCACCCTCAAGGCCGAGCACGGCACCGGGCGGGTGATGGCGCCCTACGTCCGGCGCCAGTTCGGCGACGAGTTGTACGCGGTGATGGGGGAGGTGAAGCGGCTCTGCGACCCGGCCGGACTGCTGAACCCGGGCGTGGTCCTCAGCGACGACCCGGAGGTCCACCTCAAGCACATCAAGCTGGCCCCGAGCGTAGAGCCGGAGGTCGACCGCTGCACCGAATGTGGCTACTGCGAACCGGTCTGCCCGAGCAAGGACCTGACCATGACCCCGCGGCAGCGGATCGCCGTCCGCCGGGACCTGGTCGCGGCTTACGCGGCTGGGGACACCGGACTGGTCGACCGGCTGTCGGCCGACTACGACTACGACGGCGTCCAGACCTGCGCGGTGGACGGGATGTGCCAGACCGCCTGCCCGGTGCTGATCAACACCGGCGACCTGGTCAAACGGTTACGCCGCGACGACCAGCCGCGGCCGCTGGCGGTGGCTTGGACCCAGGCTGCGCGGCACTGGTCCGGCTTCACCCGGGCCGGCTCGACGGCGCTGACCGTGGCGGACCGGCTACCCGGACCGGCCCGGCCGGTTGCCGTCGCGCTCAACGAGCTGGCGCGCCGGGCCGTGGGTGCGGACCGGGTGCCGCGGTGGTCGCCCGAGCTGCCCGCCGGTGGTGCGCGTCGGTGCCGCCCGGCACCGGCGGTCGAGCCCGATGCGGTCTACCTGCCGTCGTGCGTGGGAGCCCTGTTCGGCCCCGCCCAGGATGAGTCCCCGGAAAGCGTCGCCGGCGTCCAGGTCGCCTTCGAACGCCTCTGCGCGCAGGTCGGGATCACCCTGTTCGTCCCGGACGGGATCGACGCGCTGTGCTGCGGTACGCCGTGGTCGTCCAAGGGACTGCCGAACGGACGGCAGGCGATGGCCGATCGGGTACGACCCGTGGTCGTTGCCGCGTCCCGCGGTGGAGTGCTACCGGTGGTGACCGACGCCAGCTCCTGCACCCAGGGGTTTGGTGCCCTGCTCGCCGACGACGAAAACGGATCCGGCGTCCCGGTGGTCGACGTCGTGACCTTCGTGGCCGACCGGGTGCTGCCCCGGCTGGGCGAGCGCCACCGGCTGGATTCGGTCTGGCTGCACCCGACCTGCTCCTCCACCCAGCTCGGCCTGAACGAAGCCCTGACTCAGATCGCCGAGGCGGTGGCGCACCGGGTGCACACTCCGGCGGAGTGGATGTGCTGCGCCTTCGCCGGTGACCGCGGCTTGTTGCACCCGGAGCTGACCGCGTCGGCCACCGGGCGGGAGGCCGCCGAGGTCGAGGGCACGGAAGCGACCGCGTACGCCTCGGTCAACCGCACCTGCGAGCTGGGCCTGACCCGGGCTACCGGTCGTCCTTACCGACATGTGGTCGAGCTGTTGGCCGAGGTCAGCGCGCTCGCGTAGTTCCCGGTCTCCTAGCCCAGCCAGCGGACGATCACGCGGCCGAAGCGCTCGAGATCCGAGGGATCGCTCAAGCGGTCGAGCACAACCTCGTCGTCGACCTCAACGTACTCGTGGACAAGCACGTTGCGAAAGCCTGCCGCTTGGCGCATTCGACTGGCCAGCTCTGGTTCCAGCACACGATGGCGACCCAGAACGGCGAACGCGTCGCCATTGTCGCGCGGCGGGCCCCAGCCCTGAGTAGCGCAGATGTGCTGCGCTACGTCGACGCAGGCTTCGATCGCCGTAATGAAGGTGTACTTGACCCCACGTAGCCACAGCGGATCGGCACGGCGCTCCGGATCGGCGCCGTCGGCCCCCCGCAAGACCGAAAGGTCGTCGCTCACCGATCTCAACAGACGCAGGACGCGAGTGTTATCGACCACGGAGCAGGCTCTCGGCGAACTCACGATGACTGCGTTCAATTCGTGGGCGCTCATCGAAGTAGATCTTGCGGGTCTGCGCGACCCAGTGCACGCGGGCGGCTCGGTCATCCTCGAAGAGCACCACACCGTCAACGGCCACTCGACCCGCGAGTTCCAGCGGCGCATCGTTGAGCACCATCAGGTCGATCTCGGCGGGAAGGAGCACCTCGAACGCTCGCGGGTAAGCAGCCGGCCACCAGGCGGCGACGTCCAGGTCTGAGCCGGGCCGAGCCTCAGCCCGCGCCGCGCTGCCGTGGAGGAAGGCGAAGAGTGCTCCGGACTCCCGCAAGGTCGCGATCGCCTCCGTCAGGGTCTGGACGCGACCAGCGGCCAACCCCAATGTCAGCGCCATCCCTTCGAAGTCGTTCACCGCGTCAGTGTCGCATTGGCCGCCGACATCGACCAGGAGAGCCCGCGCAGCAGCGCGTCGGCAAACCCTCTGGTGCTCGTGGAAACCCGTCGCCTACCGCGGATGCCTCGGATCCGGCGTCGGTGGCGGCGCGGCACTGACGGCGCGGACGGACGGGGGCGATCCGCCCTTGGACGCGAGTGTGAGTCCGTCATCATCCGGCGAAGCACCCAACTGCTCTGCTTCGACGACCTGCGGCGTCACCGCCGTTTGACCTGGCCTCGTCTGTCAAGCAGTATTGACGTACGGACTCGAGGAGGTGGCGGAGATGGGGGAGCAAGAGATGACTGCACTGGTGGCCCGGTCGGGCGACGACGATCCGCTGCAAGCGCTGGCTGCGGTGGCCGAGCTGTCCCGCGAGGTGAACCGGACCACCGCGGCGGTGGTCCGCCGGGCCAGGGTGAGCGGCGCGTCGTGGGCCGAGATCGCCCGCGTTCTGGGGGTTAGCCGCCAAGCCGTCCATCAGAAGTACGGCGGCCGGTTCAGCCGTGACTGACGGCGCCGCCGACGAGCCACCGTCGGTACGGTTGCGCGACCTGCTGCGTTACTTGAGTGAACACCGTCGCGTCCTGACCGTCGTAGTGATCATCTCGCTGGTCGGAGCCATGTTGAGCCTGGCCCAGCCGGTGCTGGTCAACCGGGTGATCACCGCGGTCGGCGCCGGGCGCGACTTCGGCGCCTCGGTCGTCCTCCTGGTCGGGCTGGTCGTGGGCGCCGGCGGAGTCGGTGCGGTGCAGCAGTATCTGCTCGAACGCACCGCGGAAGGGGTGGTGCTGACCGCCCGTCGCCGCCTGTTGCATCATCTGCTGCGATTGCCGATCGCCACCTACGACCGCCGCCGCACCGGCGATCTGGTCTCCCGGGTGGGCTCGGACACCACGATGGTGCGGGCCGTCCTGACCGGTGGTCTGGTCGACGCCCTCGGCGGCGCCCTGGTCTTCGTCGGGGCACTGATCGCGATGGCGCTGCTGGACCTGGTGCTACTCGGGATCACCCTGTTCGTGGTGGCCGTCGCCGTCACCGTGGTGGTGATCGTCAGTGGACGGATCCAGACCCTGACCAAGGCGTCCCAAGAGGCCGTCGGACGGGTCGCGGCCGGGGTCGAGCGGGCCCTGTCGGGAATCCGGACCATCCGGGCGGCCGGAGCGACCCAGCGGGAAGGCAGACGACTGGAAGCCGACGCGGAATCGGCCTACGACCTCGGAGTGCAGATCGCGCGGGTCGCGGCCGTCTTATGGCCGGTCAGCGGCCTTGCGGTGCAGGGGGCGTTCCTAGCCGTGCTTGGCGTCGGCGGTTACCGGGTGGCCGTCGGCACCTTGTCGGTGGCGGACCTGGTCACCTTCATCTTGTTCTTGTTCATGATGCTGATGCCGCTGGCCAACGCGTTCAACGCCGTGGTCACGGTACGAAGCGCCCTGGGCGCCCTCGCGCGCATTCAGGAAGTCCTGAACCTCCCGGCCGAGGACGACGAGCCGGGGTCGCCGCCGCTCCGTCGGCGCCACGCTGAGCGGATACCAGGGGCGCGCGGAGCGTCGGAGCTGAGTTTCGACGGCGTCGGCTTTGGCTATCCCGGTTCGGAGACCGTGCTGAGCGACGTCAGCTTCACCGTCGCGCGCGGCTCCACCACCGCGATCGTCGGCCCGTCCGGAGCGGGCAAGTCCACCATCTTGGCCCTGATCGAGCGCTTCTACGCCCCCGATGTCGGCACCGTCCGGCTCGACGGCATCGACATCGGCGAGCTGGACCGGGCGACGTTGCGGGAACGGATCGGCTACGTCGAGCAGGATGCCCCGGTGCTGGCCGGCACCATCCGGGAGAACCTGCGGTTGGCCGCGCCCGACACCGACGACGCAGCCTGCCGAGACGTTCTCGACGCGGTTAATCTCGCGGGTCGAATCGACCAGCAGCCGGAGGGGCTGGACGCCGTGGTCGGCGACAAGGGTGTCGGCCTGTCCGGCGGGGAGCGTCAACGCCTGGCCATCGCCCGCGCTCTCTTGGCCGACGCCCCGTTGCTGCTTCTGGACGAACCGACCGCCAGCCTGGACGGACGCAACGAGCGCGCCCTGCGGCAGGCGATCCGCTCCGCGGCCACGGACCGGACGGTGCTGATCGTGGCGCACCGGCTCGCGACCGTGGCCGACGCCGATCAGATCGTCGTCCTCGACGCCGGCCGGGTCGTGGCCACCGGCACCCACGTCGAACTCCTGCAGGCCAGCGAGCTCTACCGCGAACTGGCCCGCCATCAGCTCCTCGTCGCCGAGGAGGCGGGGGGCTGAGCTTGCATCGCCACTGGTGTCACCTCTGCTTGTTATGGCGTCATTTTGGTGTCAGACTGATGTCATGGATCTTCTGCCTCACCTTGAGCGATTGCACCAGCAACTGCTCGTGGCCGCCGAAGCCGGCGGTGAGGACGCCCGAGAGCTAGCGGAGCGGCTCACCGGCCCGCTGGCGGCGACGGCGCGGTTAATGCTGCTCGAAGTCTTGTCGCGGGCGGCGGACGAGATCACCGAAGAACTGGCACCCGGGTCGGTCACCGTCCGGCTCCGCGGAGTCGACCCGGAATTCGTCGTCAGCCCCGCGGCTGAGTCGGCTCCCTTCGAAGGCCCTTCCGAGCCGGAACCGACGGCGGAGTCTCAGGGCGAAGAGGGCGGAACCTCACGGATGACGTTGCGGTTGCCGGAACACCTGAAGACCGGGGTGGAAGCGGCGGCGGCTCGCGAAGGCCTGTCCCTGAACACCTGGCTGGTGCGGGCCGTCGCCACCGCCGTGAAGTCCGGGGATCGACCCGATTCCCGGTTCCGACCAGGAGAGCAGACCTTTCGAGGATGGGTGCGCTGATGGACGTTTTTCCGGTGTCCGGGCCGGTCGCGGGCAGGATCGATGTGGGTGGTCGCGGGGATGTGGTGATGACGGCGACCGGCGACCCGGTCGTGACCGTCGAGATCCGGCCGCGGAACGCTTCCCGCGTGCTGGACCGGAGCGCGGCCGAGCAGGCGGTCGTCGACTGCTCCGAAGATCGGCTCGCCGTCCGGATCAAGCCGTGGCGCCGCTACAGCTGGTTCAGCGACGGGGGCGCGGTGCTGGTCTCGATCGGGCTGCCGGTGGGCTCGGCGGTGGAGATCGCCACCGGAATGGGCGACCTCCGTTCCGACGGCGAGTTCGGCGATCTCGCGCTCGTCACCGGGATGGGTGAGATCGCGGTCGACGTCTGCGCAAACGTCCGGCTCAAGACGGGCATGGGCGACGTCACCGTCGCCCGCGCGGCCGGCCACGCCGACCTGGTCACCGGCTCCGGCACCGTTCGCGTCGGCGAGGTCGCCGGGCCGGCGGAGATCAAGAACTCCAACGGCGCCACGTTCGTCGGCGAGGTTACCGGGCATCTTCGCATCCGGGCCGCCAACGGCGACGTCTTCGTCGACCGGGCCCACGCCGATCTGACGGCCACGTCGGCCAACGGTGCGGTTCACGTCGCCGCGGTTTCAGCGGGGGAGACCACGGTCACCGGTGGTGGATCGATCGAGATCGGCGTGCAACCGGGTGTGCCGGCCTGGCTCGACCTCACCTCGAAGTACGGGCAGGTCCGCAACGAACTCGCCGAGTCCTCGGCACCCGATCCGCAGAGCACGTCGGTCCGGATCCGGGCCCACACCAACTACGGCACCGTCACCGTCCATCCCGCCAGGAGCGATTCATGACCGCGACCGCGATCCACGCCACCGCGCTGCGCAAGTCCTACCGAAACACGCGCGTTCTCGACGGCGTCAGCCTTGACGTCTCGACCGGGACGGTGTTTGCCCTCCTGGGACCCAACGGGGCCGGTAAGACCACCCTCGTCCATATCCTCTGCACCCTGATCGAGCCCGACGGGGGGCAGGCGAGCGTCGGCGGTCACGATGTGGTGGCCGACACCGACGGGGTGCGCTCGATGATCGGGCTGACCGGCCAGTTCGCCGCCGTCGACAGTCTGCTGACCGGCCGGGAGAACTTGATGCTGATGGCCCGGCTCCGCCACCTTCCCGTCCGGGCGGCAGATCGCCGCGTGACCGAGCTGCTCGAGCAGTTCGACCTGAGCGAGGCGGCCCGGAAGCCGGTGTCGACCTATTCGGGCGGGATGAAGCGCCGGATCGACCTCGCCATGACCCTGATCGGGGATCCGCAGATCATCTTCCTGGACGAACCCACCACCGGGCTCGACCCCCGCAGCCGCCACACCATGTGGGACATCATCCGCGGCCTGGTCGCCGACGGGGTGACGATCTTCCTGACCACGCAGTACCTGGAGGAGGCGGACCGGCTGGCCGACCGGATCGCCGTCCTTGACCGCGGCGTGATCGTCGCGCAGGGCACCGCCCAACAACTCAAGCAGCTCGTCCCCGGTGGCCGGATCCGGGTCGGGTTCGCTGACCGGGCTGCGCTCGACTCGGCGGCGGCCGTGCTGACCGACGCGACCCGGGACGACGACGCCCACACCCTCGAAGTGCCCAGTGCCGGCGGCGTCGCGTCGTTGCGGACCTTGTTCGACCGACTCGACGCCGAGGACCTCGAGGTCACCGACCTCAGTATTTACACCCCCGACCTGGACGACGTCTTCTTCGCCCTGACCAACCGCACCGACACCGAACGGAGCCCCCAATGACCTCCCTGACCTTCGTCGGTGCCGACTCCTCGGCGATGGTGCGCCGCAACCTGCTGCACGTCATCCGCTATCCCGCCCTCAGCGTGTTCGTCATCGCCATACCCGTCGTGTTCTTGCTGCTGTTCGTCTTCGTGTTCGGCGGAACCCTGGGCGCCGGCCTCCCTCAGGGGGCCGGCGGTGCCTCGGACCGCGGGACGTACCTGGCCTACGTGGTCCCCGGGATTCTGCTGGTCGCCGTCGCGGGCGGCGCGGCGGGTACGGCCACCACCGTGGCCATGGACATGACCCAGGGCATCGTCGCCCGGTTTCGCACCATGGCGATTTCGCGCACCGCGGTCCTCGCCGGTCACGTCATCGGGAACGTCTTGCAGGGTCTGATCGCCGTCGCCCTCGTGCTGGGCGCGGCCCTGCTGATCGGCTTCCGGCCCACCGCCGGACCCTTGCAGTGGCTCGCCCTGCTCGGCATCGTCGTGCTCATCCTGTTCGCGATCACCTGGCTGTCGGTGGGCATGGGGATGGCGGCCACGTCGGTGGAGTCGGCCAGCAACCTACCCACCGTGCTGCTCCTGCTGCCCTTCCTGGGCAGCGGGTTCGTTCCCACCGACACCATGCCCGCGGCGCTACGGATCTTCGCCCAGTACCAGCCCTTCACCTCCTTCATCGAGACCATCCGGGGCCTGCTGATCGGCACCCCGATCGGCCACCAGGCGGTGCTCGCGGTCGGCTGGTGCCTTGCGATCGCTCTCAGCGGCTGGATCTGGTCGACGTACCTCTACCACCGGCGCTCGGTGGTGTGAGCCTCCGATCGCCCCCTGAGCTGGTCGAGTGGCCGTACGCCCCCTGAGCTTGTCGAAGGGCCGAACGCCCCCTGAGCTTGTCGAAGGGCCTCACGCCCCCTGAGCTTGTCGAAGGGCCGTACGCCCCCTGAGCTTGTCGAAGGGCCTCGAAGAGGTCGGCGCCGGTCGGGAGCGCAACGCCCCCTGAGCTTGTCGAAGGGCCGTACGCCCCCTGAGCTTGTCGAAGGGCCGTACGCCCCCTGAGCTTGTCGAAGGGCCTCGGAGAGGTCGGCGCCGGTCTGAGCTACCGGGCGGAGCTTGAAGCGATCCGGCGAGGTAGATCCCAGCTCACCGCGGGGGTCGTGCCGCGGTGGCGAACCGTTCGAGGACGGCGTTCCAACCGCCACCGGCTTCGACGATCTGGTCGTGCATGGTCTGGCCTTCGATGAGCCGTTCGAGGTGTCGGTGCTCAAGGTCGACGGTGGTCTGCTCGGGTCCGTCGGCGGTGAAGCGGACCTCGATTGCACTGGCGTGCTGCGCGTCGTCGTCGAATTGCCAGTGGCCGTTGATCTGCCAGGTGACGACGAGCCGGTGCGGCGGTTCCCAGGCCAAGACGCGACCCCAGTCGCACTCGCTGCCGTCGATGCCGCGTTCGTACCACCGTCCGCCCACCTCCGGCTCCAGGATCGTGTCAGCCAGGTCGGCCTGCCCGATGTGGTACTCGGTCGGCCACCATCGACCCATCGAGCCGGTGAAGAACGCGAAGGCCTGCGGCAGGGGCAGTTGGACGGTGACCGTTCCGTTCAGGTCGGGAACGGTGGAGGCGGTGGTCATAGCTTCTCCTGTGTTAAGGGTGCGGCGCGTCGGCCGCCTTCTGGAAGTCGGCGAGGACGGTGTCCCAGATGTGTTGGAAGTAGCCGCGCAAGGCGTCTACCGCGTCCGGGTTGAGCCGGTAGATGCGTCGGGTGCCCTCCGCAGTGGCGGTCACCAGGCCGCCATCCTTGAGGGCGGTGAGGTGCTGGGATACGGCCTGTCGAGTGATCGGCAGTTGTTCGGCGAGGTCCCCGACCGAGCGCGGCTCACGGGCCAGCAGTTCGAAGATCGCCCGCCGGCTCGGGTCGCCGAGCAACGCCAGCGGACCGTTATGGTCAGTACTCACTTTCGTAAGTTTAGACTTTCAGGAGGACGACGGCAATACCCGATCGATGAGGTGGCGAATGGCTCTACCCCCTGGTCTGGGGTACCGGCGTCGGCCCGTCACCCCGGTAAGCTGCGGGTCCGGCTGCGGCTGATCTCGGCCATGCCGTACCGGACGAGCATGGTGAAGTCGAGTGACCAACCGCTTGATGCGCGCTGAATGGAGTGGCTAAGCCGGTGCGCGTCCGAAAGCGGATCGGGCTACGGCGGCGAGCGAGAAGGAACCGGACGGGGAGCCGAGACGCTCGAACATCTCCGAACGTACGTCCGCCCGGGCCCTTTCGGGCAGGCTGAGGCAGTACGAGCCGGCGGGTCCGATGCCCGCCAAGAACCCAGACCACAACTCGTCGAAGTGCATGTACGACGAGCTCACGCCCAGGGTCACCTCGGTGAGGTGCTCGAAACCGGCCGCCTCGAGCAGGTCGGTGATCTCGCCTGCACGACCGAACGGCAAGGCCCGGCCCTCCCTGGGAGCCCGGGGATCGACGGCCAGTGCGGCGTCCCAGAAGCACCGCAGCATCGCCATTTCCTCGGCGGCGTCCCAGACACACGCCGAGACCAGGCCGCCAGGGCGCAGGACCCGGCGGAACTCGTGGGCGACCAGCTCGGGATCGCTGACGAAATGCAGCACCAGCTGAGCGAGGACACGGTCGAAGGTCGCGTCGTCGAAGGGGATGGCTTCGGCTCGTCCAGGGCGGACGTCGGCACCCGGGTGGCGGACGGCGCACTCGCTCACGAAGGTCGGCGACGGGTCGCACGCCGCCACCGCACCCGGGCCGAGCCGATCGACCAGGACGCCCGTCAATGCTCCCGGACCGCACCCCACGTCGAGGGCGCGCAGACCCTCGGTGACGTCGCCGGCATCGGCGAACAGGACCGCCAGCGGTCGGGAGTAGCGGCCCATGAACGCGTCGTACGCCTCGCCCGAGGTCTGGAAGGACCGAGCGCCCTCGACGGGATCCATCCGTCCCCCCCACTTGGTATCGCCGCGTCGATCTCACCTGGATCGAGTGCGCCTTGACCCGACCATGATCCTGCGCAGGCCACCTGTCAAGGCCAGATCGACCGTGATCCGAGCGAGGAAGTCCGTTGACCGGTCAAGCATTCCGGGCCCGGTCCGCCGCCCCGGCCAGAGGCTCGACGTGCGGACCGGGGTGCTGGACAAGATCAAGATGGCGCCGTACCACCATCGGCCGCCAGCGGACGTCATCTCAGGGTGTCTCGGCGATCCGCTTGATCGCCGCCAGCGTCCGGGGGATTCCGTCGTGTGCCTGCCGGGTGCGCTCGTCGATCTGGGCCGCCGCCCGGTCGCCGTACTTCTCCTCGAACATGGCGATCCCGCCGGGCAGGAACGCCCAGCTCTCGGTCAGCTTCGTCGCCGCCGGTTCGGGGTCGAAGGTGAAGCTCCAGCGCACGAAACTGCCGCCGACGATCCAGGAGAACTCTCGGGCCCGGACGGCCGCAACGATCTGGGACCGGGTCTCCCAGGTCCGGCCGGCCAGCTCGTTGCGGCCGGTGAACCACATGCCGACCTGGCCTGCCTCGCTCGGGTCGTCCCACCAGCACGCCTTACAGACCGGGCTCCACTCGCCGGTACGGGTGATGTCAGTGACCAGGTCGTAGACCGCCTCCGGCGTCGCCTCGACGATGATCGACTGCTGACAGGTGCGGGCTGGAGTCTCGGTCATTCGACGGCTCACTTCTGCTGTCGGCGACTGCCGCTGTGCCAGTCCTCTTGCTCACCGGTGGTGCCCGGGGCTACGCCGAACCCTACCAATTGCGGCTGCTCTCGTAGGCTGCGCTTCAGCTCGGCGAACCCGGGGAACCGGGCCAGCCCGACCACGTGGTCCCACAGCTCGCCGGCCGTCTCCGGCTCGGGCACCCGGCTGATTACCGGGCCGAAGAAGGCGACGCCGGTCGGGGGTTCGAAGTGGATGATCGGTGTGCCCACGTCCTTCCCGGTCAAGGCCAGCGCCTCCTCGCCGTCGGCGCGGATCTCGGCGTCCCAGACCTCATCGTCTATCGCATCGGCCAGGTCGATGGGGAGGTCGGCTTCGCGCAGGATCGGCAGCACGAACGCCCGGGTGCCCCGCCGCTCACGGTGCGCCCGTTCGTCGTCGGCGTCAGCAGGTGGGGGCGTGTCGAAGATGTGCGCTCCGAAGACGGCCTGCAGCCGGTCGACGGCCTGCGGACCGTGCTCGGCGCGGGTGCGAGCGGCTACCCGCAGGAGCCGAAGCCCGGCCGTGTGCCCGGCTTCGTACTCCGGCGGGAAGTGCGCGTCATAGTCGATGTGGGCGTTGATCAGCCGCAACGAGATGAACCGCCAGTCCACGGTGAGATTCCGCTCGGCCTGCACCATCCGGATCCACTTGCTGGTCAGCCAGCAGAACGGGCACACCGGGTCGAAGTAGAAGCGCAGGTCAGCCGACGTCATGGTCCAACCGTAGGCCCCCGGTCGACCCCGCCGGCGTGGAGACGCCCGGTCTACGAGGAGACGCCTCGATCAGATCAGTGGTGGTGGCCACCCATGAACGCCATCAGGTCCGGCGGGGTGACGATGAATTGCCGCATCATCTCCATGTCTTCGTGCTCGAGGATGTGGCAGTGATACATGTAGCGGCCGGCGTGGGCGGCGAAGCAGCCGAGGACGGTGACCATTTCCGCGCTCACCACCCGGTCCTCGATGTCCCGCTCGCCGGGATTGACCCGGAACGTGTCCTTCCAGCCCAGTTCGTTGGCCCCGAGCACGCCGGCAACCGAGCCGGTCAGCTCGATGTCCCGGGTCTGATTGGGATCGAACGGAGCTACGGCCGGGGTCAGCAGGACCCGCGACAGCGCCTGGAACTGGCTGAGGTGGATGTGGAACGGATGCGTGTCCGGGCTGAGATTCACCACCTTCCACAGGTGCCACGATCCCTGCGTCGCCATCGCCATCGTGGCGTCGTTGAAGCGCTTGCCGACCGTCACGTAGACGGTGGGATCGCCGGGGAGCCGTAGCCGGATCCCGGCGCGGGCACCGTGGACCAGCACCTGGGTCGGATCGGCGGGGTCGACGCAGTCCACGAACTGCTCGTAGAGGTTGCCACCGTGCCGCTGCGCCAGGCCCACCGGCACCATCTCGTGCATGAGCAGCATCGGATGAATGATCACGTTGCCGTCGGCGTCGCGTTGGACGACATCAGCGTCGTCGCGCAGGATCATCTCCTCCTCCAGCAACGCGATCACGGTGTGCCCGTGGTCGGCCGGGAGCGCATGGTGCTCGGTCGGCACCCGTCGGAACTCCGGGTCCAACGTCAGGCCGGCGATGGGCTGCCCGGCCAGGCCGGGGTGGGCGTGCTCGCAGTCCAGGTCGAAGCGCAGCACGTGCGGGGTGAGCAGGAACCCGTCGGGGTCGCACGTGTCGACCGGCCCGGTCAGCGGGGTCCCGCCCCAGGGTGCGGGGGCGCTGTTCCACACCACCACATGCCGGACCTCCGGGCCGAGCAGCCCGAAGTCGATCAGCACGTCGGCCCGCTCGCCGGGGGACAGGATCAGTGCGCCGTCCGGCAGGTCCACCGCGGCGCCGAGCAGGCCCCCGTCGGTCCCGATCTGCTGCACCGCGGCACTCGGCAGCGGTGTGCCGGGACGGTCGTACGGGTCGAGCTGAGCGTGGAAGTGCAGTCGGTAGGTGCGGGCGTTGGAACCGTTCAGGATCCGCAGCCGGTGGACGCGGCGGGACACCCGGCACCGAGGCCAGATCAGCCCGTTCACTACGTTGACCGGGGCGAACGCCTCCCGGACCCCGCGCTGCACCTTGTGCAGCATGGCGCCGGTCAGCGGACCGTCGGCGGTTCCGTCGGCGGTGTCGAAGTTACGGTCGGCGATCACCAGCGGGATCTCCCGCTCCTGCCCGATCGGCAGTCCGAGTTGGCGCTCGATCGGGTCTCGGACCAGCCATGCGCCGGCCAGCCCCGCGTAGACGTTGAACCGGGTGACCGCCATCGCGTGGTCGTGATACCAGTACATCGGCGCGGCGCCGGAGCGGAAGGCGGTCGTGGTGGTGCCCGCGTGGTCGGTCAACGGCCAGGTCTCTCGCGGGAACTCGTAGTCGACGTGTCGCTCCTGCCCGAACCCGATCACGTTCTCGGCCCAGCCGTCGCCGTCGGGACCGGTGGGCGCGCCGTGCAGATGGCAGACCGTGGACGCGTGCAGCCCGGCGACGCGGGCGGCCTCCGCCAGATCCCCGTTATCGCCGGAGGCGGCGCTCGAACCGGCGTCGTTCATCGTCCCGCCCGCGTCGTCGTCGACCACCACGTGCCGATAGGGCATGGTGCCGGCGATGTCGTGGTCGTGGGTGACCTGGACGCGGTCACCGGCGCGGGTCACGACCACCGGGCCCGGCAGCAGACCGTCGTAGGTCCAGACCGCGGTGTCGGGGAGTTCGGGATGCAGCGACACCGTCGCTGCACGTTGCTCCAGTTCCAACTCTCGCCGTGGCCCGTGGGGACGTTTCCGGGTCGGACGCGGCATCAACGCCGCCCGCTCGAAGATGTCCTGTTCCTTGCGCAGATCGGCCAGCGTGACCGGATTCATCGCCTTACTCCCTTCGCCGAGGTCTTTGGCGAACAAGAGCCGATAGGGCGCCGAGTGATACCGGTCACAGCTTGTCCGGAGGTCAGTGCGTAGAGTCGCGTCGTGGTCGATCCCCGCTCCGGACTCCGCGCCCTCGACGGCCCGAGCCGGTGGGCCACATGAGTAGCACCGCGCCCGCGCCGGCCGCGCCTGGCCTTGACCAGCGGCGGGTCCGGCTGATCATCGCTGCCCTGCTGCTCGGCATGCTGCTGGCCTCGCTGGACCAGACCATCGTGGCCACGGCCCTGCCCACCATCGTCGGTGACCTCGGTGGGCTGTCGCACCTGTCGTGGGTGGTGACGGCGTACCTGCTGGCCTCGACCACCTCGACGCCGCTATGGGGCAAGCTCGGTGATCTGTACGGGCGTAAGCGCTTCTTCCTGGCCGCGATCGGCATCTTCCTGGCCGGCTCGGCGCTGGCCGGGATCAGTACGTCGATGGGCGAGCTGATCGGCTTCCGGGCGATCCAGGGCCTCGGCGGCGGCGGGCTGATCGTCAGCGCCCAGGCCATCGTCGGCGACGTGGTCTCCCCGCGCGACCGCGGGCGCTACCAGGGCCTGTTCGGGGCGGTGTTCGGCGTGACCAGCATCCTCGGCCCGCTGCTCGGCGGCTTCTTCGTCGACCAGTTGTCGTGGCGATGGGTGTTCTACGTCAACCTGCCGCTGGGCGCCCTCGCGCTGATCGTCACCGCAATCGTCCTGCCCGGGGGCCTACATGGCGCGAAGCGGACCATCGACTACCTCGGCACCGCGCTGCTGGCCGCGGGGGTGACCGCCCTGATCCTGGTCACCTCGCTCGGCGGCAACACCTACCCCTGGGTTTCGGCGCCGATCATCGGGCTCGGGGCCGCGGCGGTGGTCCTGCTGGCCGTCTTCGTGGTCGTGGAGCGCCGCGCGGCCGAGCCGGTGCTGCCGCCGAAGCTGTTCGCCAACAAGGTGTTCCTGACCGCGGCGGCCGTGGGTTTCGTGGTCGGGTTCGCCATGTTCGGCGCCATCACCTACCTGCCGCAGTACCTACAAATCGTCCGGGGCATCGCGCCGACCGAGTCCGGGCTGGCGCTGCTGCCGATGATGGCGGGGCTACTGCTGACCAGCATCGGGTCCGGCCAGTTGATCACCCGGTTCGGGCGCTACAAAGTGTTCCCGGTGGCCGGCACGGCGGTGATGAGCGTCGGGCTGTTCTTGTTGTCGCGGCTCACCGTGGACACTGGCACCCTGTACAGCTCGGTGGGCATGTTCGTCCTCGGCCTCGGCCTGGGCGGGGTCATGCAGGTGCTGGTGATCGCGGTCCAGAACGCGGTCGACTACGAAGACCTCGGCACCGCCACCTCCTCGGCGACCTTCTTCCGCTCCATCGGCGGCAGCTTCGGGGTAGCGGTGTTCGGCGCAATCTTCGCCAATCGGCTGGCCGCCAACCTCGCCGAACGGTTGGCCGGAGCACCGCTGCCGCCCGGCTTCTCCGCGACCGGCGGCGCCAGTCCGGCCGAGCTGACCCGACTGCCGCCGGCGATCTACGCCGACTACATCGGGGCGTACGCGGCGTCGTTGCGGACGGTGTTTCTGGTCGCCGTCCCGTTCGCGGTGGTCGCCTTTGCCTTGAGCTGGCTGTTGCCGGAGGTGCCGTTGCGAGGCACGACCCGGGCCGTCGACCCTGGCGACCGCTACGCGATGCCGGCGCACCGGACGTCACTGCAGGAAGTCGAACGGGCGCTGGAGGTACTGGCTCAGCGGGAGAACCGGACCGAGGTCTACCGCCGACTGGCCGGGCGAGCCGGGGTCGACCTGTCGCCGCAGGAGTGCTGGCTGCTCTACCGGATCGACCAGTACGAACGCTGCCCCGAGCAGCTCACTGACGCGGTCGCCCGGGCGGCATTGAGGATCACGCGGGTCGTCGAGAACCTGAGCGCACGCGGGTTGATCAACGCCGACGTCACCGCCGACAACCGCCTCGTCGCCGCCCGGCTGACGGCGGCCGGCGAAACGGTTGTCGCCAAACTGACCGAGGCCCGACGTCAGGGCTTGAGCGAACTGCTGGGCGGCCACACTCCCGAACACCACCCGGAGCTGGCCGATCGGCTGCAGAGCTTGGCGGTCGAACTGATGGCCGACGACAAGACGCTGCTGCACGAGGCCGACGCCGCGAGACACTGAAAGCGTTCCCGCGGGAACGTTGCCGACCCGCTCCTGCCCGCCCGACTCTTCACGAAAGTGGTCGGATACGACAAGTTAGCACTCGGAATTCGGGTCGTTTCTGACCACTTTCGTGGGGAGTCAGGGAGCGCAGTCGGCGCAGACGCCGAAGATTTCCAGGTCGTGACGGACGTCGAGGAAGCCGTTCTCCGCGGCGATCCGGTTCGTCCAGGCTTCAACGGCGGAGCCGCTGACCTCCACCGTGCGGCCACACGATCGGCAGACCAGGTGGTGATGGTGGGTGGTCGAGCACCGCCGGTACGCCGTCTCACCGTCGTCGGTGCGAATGGCGTCCAGGTCTCCGGCGTCGGACATCAGCTGCAGGGTGCGATAGACCGTGGTCAGCCCGACCGACTCGCCCCGGGCGCGGAGCAGGTCGTACAACTGGCTGGCGGTCTTGAACGCCGGTTCCCCGGCCAGTACGTCGTCGACCGCCTCGCGCTGCCGGGTGCGGCGCTGCCCGAACTTGGGGCCGTCGGCCTCGGCGTTCGCCGGGCCGGAGTCGACGCGTCCGGCGTCGGCTCGCTGGAAAGCACGGCTGGTCATCGAACACCTCTCGGGGAATACCTGCGGGGATTCATCTGCCCTGATTCTAGTGGCCGGCCGGGACCGCCGAGCTTTCCCGGCCGCCGGCTCTCGGCCACCCGGGTTCGGTCGCTCACGCTAGTGGAAATCATTTGCACCTATGCTACCGTCGCTTCTGACAGTCAGTGTCGACTGCACCGCACTACTCCTTTGCCTCGGTCTTTTTGCCTCGGAAAGTACTCATGACCACTACCTCGCGTTCGCCTGTCCTGACCCGCCTCGCCGTCGCCGGAGCGGTGCTGGCCCTGACCGCCGCCTGCGGCCAGTCCAGCGGTTCCGCGTCGAGTCCGTCTTCCGGCCCGGCGTCGGCCGCCGCCAGCTCCTCGACTCCGGTCGATGTGGTGGCTTCGACCAACGTCTACGGAAACATCGTTTCCACCATCGGCGGGGATCAGGTGAACGTCACCTCGATCATCGACGACCCGGACCGCGACCCGCACGAGTACGAGGCCAGCGCCCAAAACCAGCTCGCCCTCAGTAAGGCCAAGATCGTGGTCGAGAACGGAGGCGGCTACGACGACTTCGTCGACACCATGCTCAAGGCCGCGCCCGCCGACGGCCGGACCGTGGTCAACGTGGCCGACGTCTCCGGCCGCGATCAGAAGCCGGCGACCGGCGAGTTCAACGAGCATGTCTGGTACGACTTCCCGACCGTGCTCAAGCTGACCGACACCCTGGTCGTCGATTTGTCCAAGGCCGATCCCGATCAAGCCAACACGTTCAGCGCCAACGGCGACGCGTTCAAGCAGAAGGTGCAGACGTTGATCGAGCGGGAAGCCACGATCAAGAAGGCCCACGCGGGCGCCGGCGTCGCCATCACCGAGCCGGTGCCGCTGTACCTGCTGCAGGCCGCCGGTCTGGACAACAAGACACCGGCGGAGTTCAGTGAGGCTGTCGAGGAGGACAGCGACGTTCCGCCGGCGGTGCTGAAGCAGACCCTGGACCTGTTCGCCAACAAGCAGGTGAAGCTGCTGGCCTACAACGAACAGACCACCGGACCGACCACCGAGAAGGTGCTGGCCGCGGCCAAGGCGAACGACGTCGGCGTCGTTCCCGTCACCGAGACGTTGCCGACGGGCAAGGACTACATCGCCTGGATGACCGACAACCTGACCAACGTCGAGCAGGCCTTGGGTTCGTGAGCGGTTCAACCACGGCGGATTCTGGGGCGGCGGTACTGGAGTTCGCCGACGCCGCCCTCCGCTTCGGGGACCACGCCTTGTGGTCGGGGCTGAGCTTTCGGCTGAGCCCGGGCGAGTTCGTCGCCGTGATCGGCGCCAACGGGACGGGTAAGACCAGCCTGTTCCGGGCCGTGCTGGGGCAGCAGCCCCTGACCTCGGGCCGGATCGAGTTCCTCGGCGAGAAGATCCGGCGGGGCGACCGTCGGATCGGCTACCTGCCGCAAGGTCTCGACCTGGCCGACGGCACCCCGGTGCGGGGCCGGGACCTGGTGGCCATGGGTCTATCCGGGCACCGCTTCGGACCGCCCTGGCCCAGTCGGCGCCGTTCGGCCCGGGTTCGGGCGGCTCTGGAACAGGTGGGCGGCCTCTCCCTGGCCCGGCAGCCGGTCAACCAGCTCTCCGGCGGGGAACGGCAGCGGCTGCGGATGGCGGAGGCGCTGATCGACACCCCCCAGCTGCTGCTGTGCGACGAGCCGTTCGCTGCCCTCGACCTGTCCCGGCAGCGGATGGTCAGCGAGTTGATCGACGCCGGCCGCCGCCGGACCGGCTGCGGGGTGATGGTGATCACCCACGACATCAATCCGGTACTCGCCGACGTGGACCGGGTGCTCTACCTGGCCAACGGTCAGGCCCGTCTCGGGACGGTTGACGAGGTGTTCACTAGCGAAGCCCTGAGCGCGATGTACGACACGCCGGTCGAGGTCGTCCGCGCACGGGGCCGGATCGTCGTGGTCGGCGCGCCCGAGGAGACCCATCCCGGTCACCTCGTCGGCGCCGGCGCCGGCACGCACTCGGGCTGAGGCGCGGTGGGCGCGCTCGAGAGCTTGACCGACAAGTTGTTCAACTTCGACAACTACGCCGAGCTCCTTGTCCTGGTCCACAATTCGATCATCGCCGGGGCCATCCTCGGCGTGGTCGGCGGTCTGGTCGGGGTGTTCGTGGTGGCCCGCGACCTGCCCTTCGCCGTTCACGGGGTGAGCGAGCTGTCCTTCGCCGGCGCGTCCGGCGCACTGCTGCTGGGGGTGAATGTCGTTCAGGGGGGCCTGGTCGGGTCGCTGCTCGCCGCTTTGCTGATCGGGCTCCTGGGCAGCCGGGCTCGGGACCGGAACTCCATCATCGCCGTGCTGATGCCGTTCGGCCTTGGCCTCGGCATCTTGGCTCTGGCGCTCTACGACGGTCGCGCGGCGAACAAGTTCGGCCTGCTCACCGGCCAGATCGTCGCGGTGGACAACCCGCAACTGCGCTCGTTGACCATCATCAGCGCCATCGTCATCGTCGGCCTGCTGATGGTCTGGCGGCCCCTGATGTTCGCCAGCGTCGACCCGGTGGTCGCCGCCGCTCGCGGAGTCCCCACCCGGTTCCTCTCCCTCTACTTCATGGTGCTGCTCGGCCTGGCCACCGCGGTGTCCATCCAGATCGTCGGCGCGCTGCTCGTGCTGTCGGTGCTGGTCACCCCCGCTGTCGCGGCCCGTCGGCTGACCGCGTCCCCGGTGGCGATGCCACTGCTGGCCATCGGCTTCGCCGTGATGTCGATGGTCGGCGGGATCATGTTGGCCCTGGGCGGTTCGGTCCCGATCAGCCCCTACGTCACCACGATCTCGTTCGGGTTCTATTTGCTCGCTCGGTTGATCGGCGGGTGGCGAGCCAGGGCCGGTTGAGTCGACTCGCCCAACCGCCATGCTCATATCGCGATGCGCTAATACGTGAGCTAGCCTCCGGAAGCACAATGACCGTCAGGTCTCCCGGAGGTAGCCCCGAATGTCCGACCCGTCCACCGAGTCCGCGGCCGGTGCCGCTCCGCCGATCGCGGCGAACGTGCTGGCGGCGGCCGAATTGTTTCGGGCCCTGGCCAGCCCGCTGCGGATCCAACTGCTGCGCAGTCTCGACCAGCCGACGGGAGTGAGCCGACTGGTCGAACTCACCGGCAGCACGCAGCCGCTGGTGTCGCAGCACCTCCGCGTGCTGCGGCAAGCCAAGCTGGTGACGGTCACCCGCAGCGGCCGGGAAGCCCGGTACGCGGTCGCCGACCAGCACATCCAGCACGTGGTCGAAGACGCGGTGGCGCACGCCGCCGAAACGCCCTGAGTCGCCGGCCGCCACGCAGGATGGGCGGTCAGCTCAAGACGAGGACTGGCTGGCCTTCTTGAGCCGGGAACCGACCCGGAGCCGGGTCTGCGGACGCGCCGGGATGGTGAGGGGCTTGCCGGTCTGCGGGTTGCGGCCGGAGCGTTCACTGCGCTGGACCACGTCGAGGGTGAACAACCCCGACCAGTTGACGCTGGTGCCGGCTGACACCTGACGGACCAGTTCGGCGTCAACGCCGTCCAGCACCTGATTGACCACCGACTGAGTCAGGCCGGTCGATTCGGCGACGGCTGAGGCCAGTTCGCTTCGATTCATCAATCTCTCCTTTGGAGCAGGGTTCGCCTACGGGTCGGACGTCCATGACTAGCACACCGATCTCCTGCTAGGTTGATGAACGTGACAATCAGTATCGTGTTGGGCAGTATCGTATTGGGCAGTGTCGTATTGAGCAGGATCGTATGGAGGCCGAGTCGGCTCCTTTCGACGCCACCCCAAGGGGCGTCATGGTTGAGCTAGCGGCGACGGCGGCTCCGGCCGGGCCGGGTCGCCGCCGGCACCGTTCGCCGCTGGCCCGCCGGACCGCGACGTTGTGGGTGCTGGTCGCCGCGGTGATCATCTCGGCTGTGCTCGCCGTAGGCGCGGGGGCAGTGCCGGTGCCTCCCAGCACCGTCGTCCGGGTGCTGGCCCACCACGTCCTGGGGACCGCCGGCGTCACCGACTCGATTCCGGCCGCGGACGCCATCGTATGGACGGTCCGGGCCCCTCGGGTGCTGCTGGCCATGGTGGTGGGAGCCACGCTGGCCGCGGCCGGGGTCGCGTTGCAGGCGGTGGTGCGCAACGCGCTGGCCGACCCCTACGTACTCGGGGTGACCTCGGGTGCCTCCACCGGGGCCGCGGCAGCGATCGTGTTGTCGGTCGGGACCGGTCTGGGGGCGTGGCTGCTGCCCGCGTTCGCGTTCGCCGGGGCGCTGGCGGCGACGGCCGTCGTCCTCTTCTTCGCTCGCTGGGGTGGTCTGGTCACGCCGGTCCGGCTGATCCTGGCCGGAATGGCCACGGGCTATGTGCTGAACTCGGCCACCAGCTTCTTGATCTTCGCCTCCGACTCCCCCGAGGCGGGCCGGTCGGTCCTGTTCTGGTTGCTGGGCTCCCTGGCCCAGGCGCGCTGGGCGACGCTGCAGATCGCCGGCGTCGTCGCCCTGGCGACGGTAGCGGCGCTGACCGTGCTGGGCGGACTGCTCGACGCCCTCGCCGCCGGCGACGAGACCGCCCTCACCCTCGGGGTGAACCCGGACCGGCTCCGACTGCTGGTGGTCGGCGTCGTCGCCCTGGCCGTCGGCGTGATGGTTGCGGTCTCCGGCGGCATCGGGTTCGTCGGCCTGGTCGTCCCGCACCTGGCCCGCGGCCTCGTCGGCGCAACCCACCACGTCCTCGTCCCCGCCGCGGCCCTGCTGGGTGCGGTGCTGCTGCTGTGGGCCGACGTCTTGGCCCGCACGGCGTTCGCCCCGCAAGAACTGCCGATCGGCATCGTCACCGGGCTGGTCGGCGGTCCCTTCCTGCTGCTCCTCCTGCGCCGGCTCGACGCCCGGCGTTCCTGACCTGTCCCCTCCACTCCGATCCACTCCGAAATGAGTTCTGCTGTGCATCCACTCACGCGTGCCCTGTTCGTGGCCACGTCCCTGCTGGTCCTGGTGGGCTGCGGCTCGGCGGCCACCGCAACCAACCCCGCCCCCACCCGGTCGGCGGCGACCGACTTCCCCGTCACGGTGTCGAACTGCGGTCAGCAGGTGACGCTGACGTCCAAGCCGGAACGGGTCTTCCTGATCGGCGCGGACGCCGTCCCCCTGGTCGACGCGGTCGGCGCGCTCGGCACGGTGGTGGCCAGGGCCGGCGACTTTCCCGACGGCGTCTACGCACCCGCGGTCCAGCAGCAACTCGACGCCATCCCCAAGCTGGACGCCAAGAAGGGCGCGACCGGGGGAGTAGTGATCTCCACCGAGGCGATCCTGGCCCAGCGGCCCGACCTGGTCATCGGCCCCGATAATGCCGTCGATCCGTCGGCACTGGCCGGCGCCGGCATCGCGCTGTACACCCCACCGGCTTACTGCCCCGACGGCTCACCCGGCACGCTGCAGGGCACCGCCTCGTTCGACTGGGTCTACGACCAGGTCCGCGCGTACGGGCAGCTGTTCGGAGCGCCCGACGCCGCGGCGGCCGAGAACGACCGGCTCCGCCAGCAGGTGGCGGCGCTGAGCACCGCCGCGCCGGGCGGATCCCGGACCGCGGTGGCACTTTACGTCCCCGAGGGCGGCGGCACGCTGTATCCGTACGGGGCCCCGAGCATGATGACGCCGCTGCTCGCCGCGGCCGGCTACGCCAACGTCTACGCCGACAACCCGCAGCGGGTCTTCGAGGTGAACCGGGAGGGCCTGCTCGCCCGCAACCCCGACGTGATCGTGCTGCTGTACTCCGCCGGCACCGAGGCGTCGGTGCGGCAGAACTTCCGCGGCATCAAAGGGCTGAGCAGTCTCAAGGCCGTCCGGGACGACCGGCTTGTCGTGCTGCCGTTCGCGTTCACCGACCCGCCCACCCCGGCGTCGGTGGAGGGAGCGCGCGTCCTGGCGCGGAAGCTGAGTTCGTGATCGACGCCCGCGGGCTCCGCTTCGCCCGCGGCGACCGGGTCGTCGTCGACGCCGTCGACCTGGTCGCGGAGCCCGGCCGCGTGGTCGGGATCGTCGGCCCCAACGGAAGCGGCAAGACCACCCTGTTGCGGCTGCTGTACGCCGCCTTGGCCCCGCTCGAGGGTGAGGTGCTGATCGACAGGGACGAACTGGCCCGGCTCGGTCGCCGGGAGGTGGCCCGCCGGATCGCGGTGGTCACCCAGGAGCCGGACCCGGAGCTGCCGATCAGCGTGGCCGAGTCGGTGCTGCTGGGCCGGCTGCCGCACCGCAGCGCGCTGGCGCGGCCGAGCCGTCAGGACCGGGCGGTGGTGACCGCGTGCCTACAGCGGGTCGGGGCCGAGCAACTGGCGCAACGGGCGGTGACGTCACTGTCGGGTGGTGAACGGCAGCGCGTACTGATCGCCCGGGCCCTGGCCCAGGACGCCGCTCAGCTGCTGCTGGACGAACCGACCAACCACCTCGACATCCGCTACCAGCACGAAACCCTGCGCCTGGTCCGCGAACTGGGCCGGACCACCGTGGTCGTCCTGCACGACCTCAACCTGGCCGCGGCCTACTGCGACACCCTGGTGCTGCTCGACCAGGGCCGGGTGGTGGCCAGCGGCGGCGTCGGTGAGGTCCTGGTCCCCGAGGTGATCGAACCGGTCTACGGCATCCGGGTCGAGCGGATCGACCGGAACGACCGTGTCCACCTGATCTTCACCCATCCGCACGACCGCGTGCCCACTGCGTCAGGAGCCGACCGTGACCACGTCTAGCCCGAATCCAACGGCCAGTCCGAACCCCGCTGCCGGCCCGGACCCTGGGGCGGCCGAACTCCTCCGGCGCTGGGACGCCCAGCAGGGCGCGTACGTCGCCCACCGCGAGCAACGTTTCGAGGTGATGCTGCGGACGTTGGAACTGCTCGGTCACCGGCAGCCGGTGGTGCTCGACCTGGCCTGCGGACCAGGGTCGATCTCGGCCCGCGTCCTTCAGTGCTTCCCCGCCGCCGAAGTGGTCGCCGTCGACCAGGATCCGCTGCTGCTCCAGCTGGCGCGGGACACCGTGGGTCGGACCGGCCGGGTGACCGTGCTCGACGCGGACATCGCCTCCTCGGACTGGACCGAGCAGCTGGCCCCCTGGCGTTTCGATGCCGTGCTCAGCTCGACCGCACTGCATTGGCTCGACCCCGCTGCCCTGGTCCGGGTCTACGGTCAGCTCGGGCGGTTGCTCCCCCCGGGGGCGCTGGTCCTCAACGCCGACCACCTGCGCTTCGATCCGCGCACCCAGCCCGGTCTGGTGGACACCGCCCGCCGCGACGACGAGGCCACCCAGCAGCAGGCCTTCGCGACCGGGACGCCGACCTGGGACGCCTGGTGGGCCGACGCGGAATCCGTACCGGCGTACGCCGACCTGGTGCCGGCCCGACAACGGGTCTGGGCCGACAAGTCCGCACCGGAGCCGGTCACCCTGGAGTTTCATCTCGCCGCGCTGCGCTGCGCCGGTTTCGCTGAGGCCGCGACGATCTGGCAGTACCTGGACGACTACGTCATCTACGCCCGGCGTGACCCTCAGCCGTAGACGTACGGCTTGTCCGGCGGCCGGCCCGGAGCCACAGTCTCGACCTGGAGCCGGGCGACCCGGCCCGGGCCCACCGGGAGGTAGCGGCCGGTGGCCTGCAGCCAGACCCCGGGTCGCTGCGATGGGGCGCCGACGGCCAGCACCCGCAGCGCGACGGCGTCGGCCGCGCAGCATCGGATCTGCAGCCGGGTGAGATACCAGGTGTCCGGGCGCGGCCCGAGGCTGACAAAACCGAGGATCGAGAACCGCCGGCCGGCGAGGGTGGCCTCGCCGCCGTACGCGGAGCGCTCGGCGTACACGTCCAACGAGACGCCCAGCGGGTCACCGGCGGGCAGCGGAAGGTAGCCGCCGGTGTTCAGCGGAGGCGGGGTGGCGGTGACCGCGGAGCGGGCGGCGGTGTACGCGCCGAGACTCTGCGGTCCGACGGCGGTGATCAGGACCACCGGCCAGAGCATCAGCCAGGCCACCCGGGGGAGGTGGGCGGCTCCGTGAATTCCGCCGGCGAACACGTCCCGCAGGGTCCAACCGGCCAGCAGGGTCAACACGGCCACGCTGGCGGTGAGGAACGGGGCCATCACCGGACGGACGTAGCTCAGGTACTCCCTGGTGATCAGCAACCGTGCGGTGGCCGCGGCCACCGCGAGCAGGATCGTGGCCGTCGCGGTGCTGGCGGCGCTCCGGCTCACAATGTGATCGATCCGACTCCGGCGGCCACGAAGACCGCCACCGCGAACGTCACCGGGGCGAAGCGGGCGGCGAAGCCGACGCCGAAGGTGCCCGACTGCATCGAGATCAGCTTCAGGTCGACCATCGGACCCACGGTCATGAACACCAGTTGGGCGGTGGGCGAGAACGCGGTCAGCGAGGCGGCGACGAAGGCGTCGGCTTCGGAGCAGATCGACATCACCACCGCCAGCAGTCCCAGCGTGAGCACGGCAAGCACCGGTTGGGCGGCGAGGGCCTGGAGCGAGCGCTGCGGGAGGGCGACGTTCACCGCCCCGGCCAGGCCGGCTCCGACCACCAGGAAGCCGCCGGCGTGCAGCAGGTCGTGGGTCGCGGTGGCCCGGAACCTCTCCCAGCGGGGCCCTGACCTGGACAGTCGGTCGGGAGCGGGACGGACCCAGGAGTTCCGGCCGAACCGGACCCACAGCCAGCCCACCGTCCACGCTGTGGCCAGGGAGGCCAGGAACCGGGCGATCGTCATCATCGGGTGCCCGGGGAAGGCCACCGCGGTGGCGATCAGCACCACCGGGTTGATCGCCGGTGCGGCCAGCAGAAAGGTGAACGCCGCGGCCGGCGGTACGCCGGTGCGCAGCAGCGACCGGCTGACCGGCACCGACGCACACTCGCAGCCGGGCAGCACCGCACCGCCCAGGCCGGCGGCGAACACCGCGCCGGCGGGACTGGCGGGCAGGATGCTACAGATCGCGTCCGGCGGGACGAAGGCCGCGATCGACCCGGACACCACGACGCCCAGGACCAGGAACGGTAGGGCCTGGACGCAGATCGCCACCCACACGGTCAGCCAGGCGTTGACCGCGTCCGGCAGGGTGGCGGTCGCCGGCCGGACCAGCCCGACGAGGAGCACCACGAGCAGGGGCAGCGATACGAGCACGACGGTGCGCGCGGTCGAGGCCGCGGCGACGTCGGGCAGGGCGGGCGCGGTCACGCCCATACGATCGGTCATCGAGTCGCCTGCCGGGGCTTGGGCGCCGGGTTTTCCACAGATCAGATCAGTAGATCAGTGTGCGTCATCACCGCCGGCTGACCTGATCATCGGCGATACCCTACGCGGCCTTGTTTGCGAGGAGCCTGTTCTCGGGCGTCCTTTATTCCCCCGTTATTGATTCAACCCCTGGCTGACCTCACCCGACAACTGTCATGAAACTCCGAGTAACACGCCAACCGCGACGATGACCATTCCGCCCAGAACAACCTGCAGCATCGAACTGCGCAGCGACATCTTCAGGAAGCGGCGACGCAGAAACGAGATGGCAGCCAGTTCGACGGCGACCACGAGTCCCGCCACGATAATGGCGGTGCGCTGGTCATGGATGAGAAACGGCAGGGCGTGCAGGGTGCCACCGACGGCGGTCATGACGCCCGTCACCAGTCCCCGCACGCTCGCCCGGCCGCGGTTGGTGTCCTCTCCATTGTCAGACAGGGCTTCGGAGAGGGCCATGCTGATCCCGGCGCCGAGTGCCGTGGCTAATCCCACCAGCAGGGCCGCGTGCGAGCCGATCAAGAAGGCGGCGGCAAAGACGGGCGCCAACGTGGACAAGGTCCCGTCGATGAGTCCGAGCAGACCAGGTTGGACGTAACGCAGAAGCAGGTCACGCTCGATTTCCTCGCGTGAGCGCGGGAGGGCGAGCGGAATCGATTGCACTCTCTGAGTATTTGTTCTCCGCGTCTTCGGCACAAGCAAGTAAGGCCTTACTCACTCGACCCGCGCGTTTTCACCAACCGCGTCAGCGGCGAAACCAACATCAAGAGAAAGTAAGAAGAGCCTTCCCTGATCAACTCGGTTTCGCGGCGGTGACGAGAACGTAACCGGCGTCGGCGTCGACGCGTCCGCCCTGGGGGCTTGCCAGCGCTTCGACGGCGCTGAACATGTCCGCCGCTCGGGCCCCGGCCAGTACGCTCGCCGCGACGTGCGCGGGGGAGTGGGCTTGGAAGAAGCGGGTCATCGCGGCGGGCGAGTCGAAGCGCCACGGCAACGAGGCGGATTGAACGGTGACACGGTTGAAGCCGGCGTGGTGGAGCCAGCCGGTCACGGTGTCGGGGTCGGCCCAGTCGGTTGGGTCGGTCGGTCGCCGTGACCCCGGCGCGGGCGCGGGCAGGTACGGCACCATGACGTTCGTCATCTGGCCCATGAATCCGGCCGCGGTCCAGGCCGAGAAGCCCAACCGTGCCCCCGGTACGGTGACCCGGCACAGCTCGCGCAGCGCGACCGGCGGTCGCGGCGCAAAGATCAGCCCAAACGACGAGGCCACGACATCGATCGACTGATCCGGCAGTGGCAGGTCTTCGAGGTTCGCCTCGTACCAGTCCACGGCGAGCCCGTCGCGTACGGTCCGGGCGCTTCCGGCGGCGACCATGGCCGGGGACGAGTCGATAGCGCTGACTCGGGAGCCGCGCCGGGCCGCCAAAGCGGAGACGGTGCCGTCGCCCGCGGCAAGATCGAGTACGTGTTCGATCGGCGTGGGGTCGAGCCGTTCGACCAATTCGGCCGCCGCCGGTTCGAGGCGTCGACTCAGCGGGCCGTAGTCCGCCATCCCCCACAGGTCCTGATGGCCTGGGTCTCGCCGGTCTGGGTCTTGCCGATCTGGGTCTTGCCGATCTGGGTCCTGTCGAGCCGGGTCGGGTCGGATCGGTGCCAAGGCTGCCTCCTACATGAAGTGACAATCATAGTCGCCAAGCTGGGCTAACCTCGGGAAGGAGGAGCTGTGGGCCCGATCAGGCGAGAGAGCACTGGGTCCGGCGGAGGTCGAGCATCTACGAAGCGGCCATGGAAGAGGGCCGGAGCTGAGCGCGGCGACGCTGACCTGGTCGCTGGGCTCCTGGGCCTGCGTGGCTGGCAACCCTCGTACGGTCCGGGACCGAGCTGAGTGCAGCTGAGGCGCACTCGGCAATGACGTAACCCCCAGCCGGTGACGGCTGAGGGTTGCGTGCGGTCTTCTCGCGACCGCCCCCGACGCGCTGGCTGAGCCCGTCGGGGTCACATCTGACCGCTTGGTCAGTGCTCGTCGTAGTGGTCGTCGTGCTGGGCGTGCTGGTGCCCGTCGTGTACGTAGTCGACGTGGTCGCCGTGTTCGACGGTTTCGTGGCCGCAGTCCACCCCGTGCTGGTGCTCGGCGGCGGTGTGCTCGGCGAGGCTCTCATGCTCGTCGTAGTGGTCGCCGTGCGCGGCGTGGCGGTGCTGATCGTGAACGTAATCCAGGTGGTCGCCGTGCTGGACGGTCTCGTGGCCGCAGTCCGGGCCGTGTTGGTGCTCGGCGACGGTGTGGTCGGCGTGTAAGTCGGTGCTCATCAGAAGGTTCCTCTCGTGGTTGGAGTACCTACTGAACCACACCTATGCACAAATTGCAATCATACTATGTAATGCACCTGACAATCAGGGTCGACATCCGGGACTCGAGGCGACGACGCTGAGGCGATGCCGAGCCCACCGAGGAATGTCGGTGGGCTCGGGACGCCTCAGGTGGGGCTGGGCAGCTGCTGGTCGACAGGACCGAGCCAGGGGGTGAAGCCGTCGTCGAGGAGATAGTTAGGACGACGAACTCGGAGGTCGCGCGGGGTGGTGACGACCTGCGGGAAGGTGTTGACGATCCGCCGCCGGTCGGCCGGGTTCTCCCCGGTGACGACGATCCTGGTGCCGGCCGGGCGGTTCCCCCAGTGGCCGACGTGCCCGATCGACAGCTGGCCCCCGCTGCCGTCCCAGACGCAGGCGACCTCCCGGCGAGAGGCCAACCAGAAGTGCCCCCGGGTCCGGACCCGGCCCGATCCGAGAGCCTCGACGTGCTTGAGCAGCCGATCGGGGTGTAGGGGCTGATCGGCGCACAGCTCGACCGTCCACACCCCGTGGTCGTCACCGGCTCCGCTGGGCCGGGCCTGTAAGGGGTCCACCCGCCGCCGAGCGATATCGGGGTCGTGCCGGAAGGCCGCGAGGTCGTCGGCGGCAACTTCGTCCCAACCCAGGTGCAGCCGGCTGGTCGGGTCCACCAGGTGACTCAGCAGGGTCCGGGCGGGAGCAGAGCCGGTGTCGACGGTGACGACATCGTCGGCGAACTCGATCTGCGCGGTCAGGGCTTCGCCGACCGAGCGCCGGTCCGCCGCGCCGAGAGCCAGGTCTCGCTCGCTCAACAGGTCGTTCCCGAGCAGATCTTCAGCGAGCGTGCTGAGGTCGACCAGGCTCACGGCCGAGGCAAGCCGGGCCCCGTCGAGGTGACCCTCGTCGATAGCCAATTGAATCTGGTGGCTGACCGGCTCGGGGGAGGCGGTCAGCGGAAGGGAGAGGGCGATGGCGGACCAGCGCCCCAGGGTGAGCAGCAGCTGGAGGGCCGGCAGCACGTCCTCGCGTACGGTGCAGGACAGGCAGGCGTGGTCCAGCGCACTGGTCTCGTCGGCCAAGACACCGGAACGGTCGGTGATGACCCGCCGGACCGCGCCCCCCGCGGCGGTGCTGACCAGGTCATGGGTGACCACAACGGCGTCGGGCAGGTCCAGCAGCAGCCCGAGCGCGGCCGCCTGCCGAGCCACCGGGTCCAACGCGGTGAGCAGCAGGACCGGGACCGGCGCCGTCATCGGGACCGGCCGGTGCGTAGGAGTGGCCGACCTCTTCGAGGCCCTTCGACAGGCTCAGGGGGCGTTCAGGGGCTCAGGGTGTTCAGGGGTGGCCGACCTCTTCGAGGCCCTTCGACAGGCTCAGGGGGCGTTGAGGGGCTCAGGGTGTTCAGGGGTGGCCGACCTCTTCGAGGCCCTTCGACGGGCTCAGGGGGCGTTGGGTGGCTGTGGGGCGTTGAGGGGCTGAGGGTGTTGAGGGGTGGCCGACCTCTTCGAGGCCCTTCGACAGGCTCAGGGGGCGTTGAGGGGCCAGGGGGCGTTGTCGGTTCGGGGGGCGTTGAGGGGTCACGGGGCGGTGGCATGGTCGAACGGGTGGAGAAGGCGAACCCGGCCGAGCGGTCGCGGAACACGACGGCCTGGTATGGGGGATGGGTCCCGGTCTGCACGTGTCCTCCTGAGGTAGGCGACGAGGACTCTATTGAACATGATTGTCAAAGTCGGCGCAACCGAGCAAGGAGTGGCGGCGGGTTAGCTGCCGGCCGGCGGGAGGAGCCCGACCAGAGCCTTCCAGCGACTGATTTCGCAGCCGTTGGTCAACGACAGCCGACTCAGCACCGGTGCGCCGCGCCAGGTTCCGGAGACGGTGGCGCGCTGCGGGCCGCCGTAGAGCTGAGTGCAGACGCGGTCCGGAGCCACCGGCGGCAGGGCCTGCGCGCCGTGGCGGGCCAACGCCTCGCAGGCCGCGGCCGGATCGGGATGGTCGCCGCCGGCGGGGTCGCAGGTCAGGTGCCAGGTCGTCAACGCTCCTGACCCGTCGTCGACGACCACGGTGAGCGTCGACTCCGGATTACCGGAGGCACTGGAAGCGCTGGGAGACGGCTCGTCCGACGGCCGTTCGGTGATCGAGGGACTAGCCGAGCCCGGGCTAGCCGGGGCGCCGGGCTCCCCGCCGCCGTCGGCGCAGGCCGCGACGACCAGGACCAGGAGCGCCAGGAGCGGGGTCCGCATCGTCGTCCTATGCCGGGCCTTCCTACTCCGAGTCCAGGTGTTCAGGGTCAGCACGGCTTCACCTCTCGACGGCATCCCAGAGCAGTGTTAAGGTCACCCTGCCTGAACGGCCACTAAGAAATATCTATTCTACTGCCGTCTCGTCCCCCGGAGGCTCTCGTGCCCGCTCGTTTTGCACCTTGTCCGCCCGCGTCCCGCTCAACCCGTTCCCGGCCGGTTCGGTCACGGGTGGGTGTGCTGGTGTTCGGTCTGACCGCCGGGCTGGTCCTGGCGGGGGGCACACCGGCGGCTGCGGCGCCGGTGCCTCCGCTGCCCGAGCCGACGGCGACGCCGGGTCGCTACATCGTCACCTTGGCCCAGAAGCCGATCGCCACCTACGACGGTTCGGTGCCGGGTCTGGCCGCGACCAAGCCCGACGACGGACGCAAGGTGTCCACCACCAGTACTGCGGCCCGCGAGTACGAGAGCTATTTGGTCAAGGAGCAGACTCAGGTTGCCGCCCGAGTCGGGGCCAAGCCGGCCCGGCGCTACGCCGTGGCCCTGAACGCCTTCACCGCCTCCTTGACCACGGGACAGGTACGGGCGCTGGAGCGCAGCTCCGACGTGGTGTCGGTGACCAAGGATGCGTTCCGGGTCGCGACCGACGACAAGAATTCCACCGACTACCTCAAGCTCAGCGGCGCCAACGGCTTGTGGTCCCAACTGGGGGGCACGAGCAAGGCCGGCCGGGGCGTTGTGGTCGGGGTCCTGGACACCGGCATCTGGCCGGAGAGCAAATCGTTCGCCGGGGCACGGCTGGGGAGCAAGCCCGACGCCAAGGACAAGTACGTGCCGTACCGCTCCGGCGGCAAGATTACGATGCAGAAGTCCGACGGCAGCACCTTCACCGGCACCTGCCAGACCGGCGAGCAGTGGACCGCCAGCTCGTGCAACACCAAGCTGATCGGCGCCCGCTACTTCGGTAAGACGTTCCTCAGTCAGAACCCCGACACCGACGAGACCGACTTCATCTCCCCGCGCGACGGTGGCGGTCACGGCTCGCACACCGCCTCCACCGCGGCCGGGAACGCGGGGGTGTCGGCCACCGTCGACAACCGCGACTTCGGCAAGATCTCCGGGGTTGCCCCGGCGGCCAAGATCGCGGCCTACAAGGTGTTGTGGGAGGGCAAGAACACCTCCGGCGGCTACAACTCCGACATCGTCTCCGGGATCGACGCCGCCGTCAGCGACGGGGTGGACGTGATCAATTACTCGATCGGGTCGTCCTCGGAGTCCCCGGCCGACGATCCGGTCAGCCTGGCGTTCCTGTCCGCGGCCTCCGCCGGCATCTTCGTCTCCGCCTCCGCCGGCAACAGCGGACCTGGCGCCGGCACGCTGGACAACACCGGCCCCTGGGTCACCACCGTGGCCGCCAGCACGATTGCGCCCTACGAAGGCACCGTGCAGCTGGGCAACGGCGCCTCCTACCTTGGGGTCAGCACCACCGTGACCAGCCCGGTCGGGCCGCGCCCGCTGGTCCTGGCCGTGGCGGTGAAGACGACCGCTGCGGCCGACGCCGCCGCTGCTATCTGCACGCCGGACACCCTCGATCCGGCGAAGGTCGCCGGGACCATCGTGGTCTGCGACCGCGGCGGCGTGGACCGGGTGGCCAAGTCCGACGAGGTCAAACGCGCCGGGGGCGTGGGCATGGTGCTCACCAACCTGACCGAGAACTCCCTGGACGCCGACAGTCACATGGTTCCGACCGTGATCGTGAACCCGCCGGCCTCGCCGGCGATCAAGGCCTACGCCGCCACCGCCGGGGCGACCGCCACCCTGCGCAGGGGCAACCTGACCGCGACGACCATCCCGTACCCGCAGATCGCCGGCTTCTCCTCCCGGGGACCCTCGGCCGCCAGCAACGGGGACCTGCTCAAGCCCGACATCGCGGCTCCTGGGGTAGCGATCTTGGCCGCGGTGGCGCCGCCGTCGAACAAGGGCCGTAACTTCGACTTCTACTCCGGCACCTCGATGGCGGCCCCGCACATCGCCGGCGTGGCGGCCCTGTACTTCGGCGTGCATCCGCGCTGGTCGCCGATGAAGGTGAAGTCGGCGATGATGACCACCGCCCGGAACACCAAGACCAGCACCGGCAAGAAGCTGACCGACCCGTACGCCCAGGGAGCCGGCGAGGTCCGGCCTACCAAGGCGTTCAACCCGGGCCTGGTCTACCCGTCGGCAGACCGGGACTGGTTGGCCTACCTGGAAGGACTGGGGATCGACACCGGCACCGGCGTCAAGGCCAAGGACCCCAGCGACTACAACACTCCGTCCATCGCGGTCGGTGAACTGCTCGGTCGGCAGACCGTGACCCGCCGGGTCACCGCAGTGAAGCCGGGGCTGTACCGGGCCCTGGTTTCGGTCCCCGGGGTCCAGGCGCGGGTCAGCCCCTCGATCTTGAACTTCAGCGCCAAGGGCGAGACCAAGACGTTCAAGGTCACCTTCACCCGCACCAGCGCGTCCTTCGGGAAGGCGGCCACCGGCTTCCTGCGTTGGAAGGGCCAGGGGGTCACGGTCCGCAGTCCGATCGCGGTCACCCCGAAGGTCGTCTCCGCACCCGACACCGTCACCGGCACCGGGACGGCCGGCACCATCAGCTACCAGGTCACCCCGGGCGTTGCCGGTCCGTTCCCGATCACCAAGTTCGGGCTGGCCTCGGGCACAGCGGAGAACGGTGACGTGGCGGCCGGGGCGCAGAAGCAATACACCACCACCGTCCCGGCCGGGGCAAAGGTCGCCCAGTTCAGCGTCCGGACCCCCAACACCACCTCCGATCTCGACCTGGCCGTCTACCAGGTCGTCGACGGGGCCCCGGTGCTGGTCGGGCAGTCGGCCAGCGCTGCGGCGAACGAGACGGTGACCTTGCCGGCACCGGCGGCCGGGACCTATATCGCCCAGGTCTCTGGGTTCGCCAACGCGCCGGGGACCACCTCCACCCCGTTCACCTACCGGGCCGCCACGGTCACCACGACCTCAGCGGAGGGGAACTTCACCGTCACCCCGACCAATCCGGTCGCGGTGATCGGACGACCGATCACGGTCAAGGCGTCCTGGTCCGGGGTCGAGGCCAACGCCCCCTACCTCGGGTGGATCGAGTACCGGGACGGCAGCGGCACCATCGTCAAGGTGAACTAACGGTGGGTTAGCTGAGCAGGCGGCGGGCCGGGCCGGTCAGCCCGCCCTCGGAGCGAAAGTGGTCGGAGACGACAGTTCAGCGGGAGAAATCCGAGTCGTCTTCGACCAGTTTCGTAAGGGCTGGTGGCTTACGTAGCCAGAGCAGGCCGGCGAGCAGGGCGAGGCAGGCGCTGGCCAGCAGCCCGGCCGGTGCCGTCAGCAGTGGACGGTCGGGTGCGCCGGCGGCGAGGAGGAGCACGGGCAGGCCGGCCCAGGCGTTGATTGCGCCGTGTCCGACGGCCGCGGGCAGGACCGAACCGCTCCGCAGCCGGAACCAGCTCAGCAGGGCGCCGGCGGCGACGCAGAAGACGACGAAGGCGAGCAGGGCGAGGCCTCGGGAAGCACCCGGATACTCGTAGCCCAGCAGGATCAGCGGCAGATGCCAGACCGCCCAGACGGCGCCGACCAAGAGCAAGGCGGGCAGCCGTCCGAGGGGGAGCAGGGCCGCAAGCAGATAGCCGCGCCAGCCGGCCTCCTCGCCCAGCGCGACGCCTGCGTTGATCGTGACCGAGGCGATCAGCGCCTGGACCAGCTGAATCAGCAGAAACAGCTGCGGGGGCAGTACCCCGACCGGGATCGGCAGGGTGGCCAGGAAGGCCCGAACTCCGGACAGTCCGGTCAGGTCCAGATCGACGATCCCGGTCAGCCCGCCGAGGACGGTGGCCACGATGAGCACGGAGGGCACGACCAGAGCCGGCAGAACCAATGCGGTCACGGTCCGCCGGACCCGGTGGGGCCCCGGCTCGGCAACGCGAAGGCCGACGGTACGGGTCCACGATTGACGCTCGACCCACCGGCATACCACGAACGAGGCGAGGGCGGGGGTGAACATGCCCGCCACCGTCAGCAGCGGCGCGCCGGGGGTGGCCAGTCCCCGACCCGACAGCCACAGCGGCAGCGTGACCAGCCACATCGAGGCGTAGGCCACGAGCACGAAGACGGCCACGCCGCGCCAGCGCACCGGCTGTCCGGTACGGGTCTGGTCGGCGGCGGTCTGGGTCATTGGAGGCCGTCCTCGGCTGGAGCCGCCGGTGAAGTCGCCGGCAGGAACCATAGCCCGACCACTTCGCCGGCGGGGGAGAAACTGACCCGGCCGATGAGGTCGGCGGCCTCGTGCTGGAGGGGGACGTCGACCACGGTGACCCCCGCCATCGGCAGCACGACCGGATCGCCGCGCGATTCCAGTTCGCCGGCGGTGGCGATCACCGTGGCGTACGCGTCGGCCAGGCCGTCGGGGCGCAGCTGAGCGGCCAGCACCGGTCCGAAGCCGGTCGCGGCCTGCTCCCAGCGGTGGCCGGCCACGGCGTCCAGCAGGTCGAGCGCGCGTTCGGCGGCGCCGGGGAGAACGGTTCGTTGCATCACCACTCCGGTCCGCGGATCGAGTGGGGACCCGAACCGCTGAAACGCGGCCTGCCGGGTGATGCCGAGCGCGTCCCCGACCCGCTGCCAGGACGCGCCCTGCTCGCGAGCCGCCGTCACCAGGGTGGACAGCGCCTCGTCGGCCAGCGGCCGGAGGGCGCGGGCTACGGCCAGCGCGTGCTCGGGGTCGCCGCCGGGGGTCAGCAGCTCGACCCGGAGCACGTCGGCGGTCTTGACGATCTGCTCGGCCAGCTCGACCCGATCCCGTGACGACCCCACCCGTCAACGATAGGTTTACACCTCGGCTGATGTCAATCCATCGTTTACACCGCAGCCATGCGCACCGTGAGGTCAGTTCCGGTTGCGGACCACCTGGACGACCGAGGGCCGAGGACCACGCCACTCCCCGTGCCGGGGCCGCTGACCGGCGCTGACGTAGTCGGGGAAGTACGAGGTCTGCTCGTCCCAGCTCCCGTCCTCCCCGGGGTGCTGAACGGCGACGAAGACCGAGTCGTCGCGGTCGTGGATGACCGGCCCGCAGGTCTCGGCGTCGACCGGGACGGCAAGGAACTGGACCAGGTGACCCCGTTCGCGGCCGGCCAGCGGCACCCGGAACAGCCCGTCGTTCTTGGCGATCGTGCTGGGCTGGCCGTCGGTGGCGATCCACAGGTTGTTCTCGGAGTCGAAGGCGATGTTGTCGGGGCAGGAGATCGGGGCCACCGGACCGTCCCAGCCGGCGAAATAGGTCCCGGCCTGGTCGGTGTCGCCGCAGACCATGAACAGGTTCCAGTCGAAGGTCTCGGCGTCGGCGGCGTCGCGGCGCTCGGAGATCTCGATGATGTGGCCGTTCTTGTTGTTGTTGCGCGGGTTGGCCGCATCGGCGGACGGCTTGCCCGCCTTGACACCGCGGTCGGTGTTGTTGGTGCAGACCACGTACAGCTTCCCGGTGGCCAGGCTGGGCTGGACGTCCTCACAGCGGTCCATCGGCGTCGGCCCGACCTTGTCCGCGGCCAGCCGGGTGTAGACCAGGACCTCGTCCACGCTCATCCCGGGCACTTGCGAGCGGTTGTCCTTGACCAGCGGCAGCCACTGCCCGCTGCCGAGATTCGCGTTGTCGGGGCGCTGCTGACCGGAGAACTTGGCCACGTACAGGTCGCCCTCGGTCAGCAGCGACAGGTTGTGCCGGCGCGCGGCGGCGGAGTTGCCGCGCCGGAACTTGCGGCGGGCGACGAACTTGTAGAGGTAGTCGAAGCGCTCGTCGTCGCCCATGTAGGCCACCACGGTGCCGTTGCGGTCGACCCGGACGTTGGCGCCCTCGTGCTTGAACCGGCCCATCGCGGTGTGCTTGCGCGGGGTGGAGTCGGGGTCGGTGGGATCGATCTCCACGATGTAGCCGAAGCGGTTGGGCTCGTTCGCGTACGCCGGCTGGGTGGCGTCGAAGCGCGGGTCGACCTTTTCCCAGCCGTAGCGGCTCGGGGAGTCGGTCAGCCCGTAGCGCTGGCTGCCCGGAGCGTTGGGGTCGGCGACGAAGTAGCCGTTGAAGTTTTCCTCCCCCGACAACACCGTGCCCCAGGGCGTGGTCCCGCCCGAACAGTTGCCGAACGTGCCGTGCACCCGCCGACCGGTCGGGTCGGCCGCGGTCTTGACCAGCTCCGAGCCGGCGGCGGGACCGGTCAGGGCAAAGCGGGTGGTCGCGGTGATCCGGCGGTTGCGGCGCGCCCCCCGGACGTAACGCCACGGCCGGTGGGTGCCCCGGCGTTCCAGCTCGACCACGGTGAAGCCGTGCGCGGCCATCAGGGTACGCAGCACGTTCAGCTCGGCGGCCTCGGTGTCGGTGGGCGGGAACATGATGTCGCGGTTGGTGTACTCGTGGTTGCAGCACAGCAGCGCCCGCCGGCCGCGGCCGTCGGTGACGATGATGTCGGTGTAGTCGTTGTTGTAGCCGAACTGGCGTTCCTGGGCGTCGGCGTCGGGATAACGCGGGTCGAAGGCGGGGGAGTCGGCGAACAGCGGGTCGCCCCAGCGGATGATTGAGCGCCAGGAGTAGCCCTGGGGCACGGTCAGCGCGTCCACGTCGGCGTCGACGGCGGTGATCGGGCGAAACGACAGCGGGCCTTTGGTGGCCCGTTCGCCCTTGACCGCGATGCCCTCGACCGCGGCGGCGGGTTCGGCTAGCAGGCTCGGTCCGGCCACCGTCGCGACGGCGAGCGCGCTCCCGCCGAGCAGGACCGAACGCCGGCTCAGCAGGGCCTGGGAGGCGACGTCGGCAAACGACGGCTCCGTGCTCAGGTTGGGGATCGGGCGGGCGCACGCGCTGTCGCACTTCAGCGCACAGGTGGTGGCACTGCGGTTGCCGTGGGTCCGGCCGAGCATCGGTAGCAGCTGGGTCATCGTGTCTCCTGGGTCAGAAGGGCCTACGGGGTCATCGTCGCCGGGGGAGGTCGTCGGCGATCGACTGTGACGACCCTCACGGGCGAAGATGAACCGGCGGCGGTGCAGACGTGGCCGGGCGGTGAACTCTTCACCGCCGTTCCCGTGGGGAACGGTGCGGGCGCGACCAGGTTGGTGACCGGGGTGCCGCGCGCGAGCACGACGATTTTGCCGTCTCTCAGGTTGCTGAAGGAGGGTGCCGGACGCCGCTGTCTACTCCTGTTTCCGGTTGGGGTCACTCCTCGTCGGCCACGCAGGCCGCGCAGAGTCCGGGCAGCAGCAAGCTGTCGTCGCTCAGCTGGTAGTCGCTGGCCCGGGCAGCCCGGCCCAGGGCGAGGCGAAGCGCTTCGGCGGGAACTTCGCCGATCCGCCCGCAACGGCGGCAGACGGCGTGGTGATGGGGAACGGCGGCGCTGCCGTACGAGGTCGCCCCGTCGGCGCGTGCGGTCGCGTGCACCGTGCCGAGCTCGACCAAAAGCTCCAGGGTGCGATACACGGTGGACACGTCCACCTGATGCCCGTCGGCGGACAACCGACGGTGGAGCTGGGTGGCGGTGAGATGGTGGGAGTCCGGGCGGCCGGTCAGCAACGCGACGACCGCGAGTCGCTGGCTGGTGCAGCGCAACCCGTGCTGTCGGAGGACGGCTCGGAGATCTCGGATCTCGTCCGGCTCGGCCGGTACGGGTGCGGACCTGGCGGTGCGGTCGGCGGTGGGCATCAGGTGCAGTCCGGCGGGCGTCGGGTTCAGGTCGGCGGCGTCTGCGAGCCGGTCCTTAGGGCGGCCGACCACTTCTCTTCGACCCGGCCGAACCGCCAGATCAGCAGAGCCGCGACCCAGGCCAGGCAGAACAGCCCGACGATGCCGTAGCCGGCGTAATCGAGGGGGACCTCGGCGATCGCGGCGAGCGGGCCGCGGTCGATCCCGGCCTGGTCGGTGAGGACGCTGACCAGTTCGACGGTGCCGATGATCAGGGCGACCGCGACCGAGATGGCGGTGATGGTGAGGTTGTAGTACACCTTCCGGACCGGTTTGAGGAATGCCCAGCCGTAGGCCCCGTTCATCACCACCCCGTCAACGGTATCCATCAGGCACATACCGGCGGCAAACAGGACGGGCAGCACGAGGATGGCGTAGAACGGGAGGTTGAACGCGGCCGCCCCGCCGGCGAGCACGAGTAACCCGACCTCGGTGGCGGTGTCGAAGCCGAGCCCGAACAAGACCCCGACCGGATAGATGTGCCACGGCTTGGTCACCGACCGGGTCAGGCCGCCGAGGAAGCGGTTCATCAAGCCGCGCTGGTTGAGTTGGCTCTCCAGCTCCTGCTCGTCGTAGTCGCCGTGCCGCATGGCCAAGAAGACCCGGACGATGCCGACCAGGACGACCAGGTTCGCCACCCCGAGAATCCACAGAAACACCCCCGAGACCGACGCACCGACCACGCCGGTGATCGAGTGCAGGGTGGAGGAGTCTTCCGCGAGCTGTCCGGCGAGAACCTTCACGCCGACCGAGAGCAGCAACGCCAGCGCGAACACAACGGTCGAGTGGCCGAGCGAGAACCAGAACCCGACCGACAGCGGCCGCCGCCCGACCCCAGATGCGGCCCGGTCGGCCAGGAGCTTGCGAGTGGTGTTGTCCACCGCCGCGATGTGGTCGGCGTCGAAGGCGTGCCGCAGCCCGAAGGTGTAGGCGAGGACACCGACCCCCACTCCGAAGACCGGCGTAGCTCCGCCGAGGCGGTAGTGCTCGGGCACCACCAGCCCGAGCAGGACCGCGAACCCGACCGCGTGCAGGAGGACAATGAACCCGACCATGCCGGCCAGCGATCGACGGTCCGACCGGTCTAACCGGTCCAAGAAATTTCGGATCCGCGGAACGGCTGACGCGGATTCCGTGAACGTACGCACAGTCCTCCTTGAGGGCCTTCGAGATGGCGGTCAGATCCCGCGCGGCCCGTTGTGACAAACCGTTGTGGCCAACCGTTGTTGCGAATCGTTCGCGATTGAGCCCGTACCCTAGCGAAACTCGACGGTATCGGCCAATGCGACCGCGGGCCCCGCGGAGGCATCGTTCAGTCGCACCAGCTGGCGAAGATCCCGGTCACCGTGGTGGCCGCGCCGCTGGCGGTGTCGACGAAGGTGGTGGTCGCGTCGACGTAACTCGGCAGGCTGGCGTAGTCGTCGCTGGCCGAGGTCTGCCGGGCGGCCTGGACCGCGAGATACTGCCCGTTCGGCGACAGGCAGGTCTGGGAGATGACCGCCTCGGGGTCGGCGGGGGCGTACAGCAATCTGACGGTGCCGGCCTCGAGGCTGACGATGCGGTAACGCAGCCGGTCGGCGACCAGCACGCTCTCCAGACCGACGTAACGGTCCTGTCCCGGCACCGGGAAGAGCTGGCTCATACTGGCGTTGCGGGGGAGTTTCGGCGGCGGCAGCTCCGCGGTCTTCCCGCTGGCCAGGTCGATTGTGGTGAGGTGGCCTGGATCTTCGAACAGGGCGACCGCGGAGTTGCGGATGAATCCGTGCAAGACCAGATGAGCACCCAGCGGGCGGGTGGGCCGGTGCCGGAACGGGTCGATCAGATAGAACGACGCGTCGTCGGTCTGCGCGATGATCGAGCTGGTACCGGGGACGAAGGCCCACTGCTGCGGGATCAGGGGCTTGTTGTCGAAGCCGACGACCGGGGTCAGTGTGTGGGGAGTTGCGGGGTCGTAGATCTGCAGTTGCGTCGCCCCCGGCCGGTTCTTCGGCGTCAGGACGAAGCCGAACAACCCGCCGGGGCTGACCGCCTGCAGCTGGGCCACCTCGGCGTCACGCGCCATAAACCTGACTGGTCCATTGCCGCTCAGCGGTGCCAGAACGAGGTCTGCGCCGCCATCGGCGTTCAGGCCGACGACGGCCAGCGTGCCGCCGGTGACCGCGAACTCCTGAATCCGGGGAGCGGTGAACACTACCCGCTCGGCTCCCCCCGCCGCCGTGGCCACGATCTGGTCGCCGGTGCCGGCCTCGGCACCGTTTTGGCCCCGACGTAGCAGGTACGCGACCGGGTCAGGTGTGCGGAACCCGGCGGTCAGCGTCGAGGTGGCTCCGGTGGTGACGCTGCGGACGGGCACGCGCAGGCGAAAGGTGGTGGCGTAGGGCAGGGTGTCGGCGAAACTCACACTGATCCGGCTGGACTCGGACAAGACGTCGACGTCGACTCGGGGCTGCAGGTCCACGGCGGCCTCGGTGACCGGCTCGACGCTCTGGTCGAGGGTGAGCACCAGTCGCTGCCCGGTTCGTTCGACGGCGAGCCGGGGGTCGACGTCGGTGCCCAGCAGCCGCGGCCCGCGCGCCACGTTGGCGTAGCTCAGCCCGGCCACGGCCAGCACCAGGACGGCCAAGGTGAGCGTGCTGAGCCGGCGGAAGCGACGGTCCGGCCGCGTCCTCGCAGCCGGAGATCCGGCTGGTTCAGCCTCAGAAGACATACGGCTTGGCCGGTTCTTGAATTCGGGTCACCCGTTGGGGCCGGATCACCGTGGCCGAGCGGCTGTCCCGGTCCGGGTTCTCCCCGAACGTCCCGTCCACCTCCACCCACTGACCCGGCTTGAAGTCGCGGCGCCAGTCTGGCCGAGAGACCGGTACGCCGACCGGGTGGGCGTCCACCGCGCAGCAGGTGATCAGCATCCGGACGAGGAAGAACACGTCGTCCTCGCCCCGGTCCAAGACGTAGCCCGACAGCTCGACGTGCTGCCCGAGAACAGCGGCCTGCCCGCCGGTCCGCAACTGCGACGCCCAGTCCTTGACCGAGAACGTTGCCGGATCGCCGCCGGCCAGGACGGTGGTTTCGTTCGCCCCCAGCCCCTGGTCCGACGTGGCCAGGTCCCGGTCGAGCCGGGCCCGCTCGGTCAGGGTCGACGGCGGGATCACCAACAGCACCAAAGCCGCGGTCACCAGCAGGGCGGCCCGCAGGCCGCTGATGAGCCGCGCCCGCCGAGGCGAGGCGTCGGGCCCCGGGTCGGCAGCGTCGTGGTCGTGGTCGTCGTGGTGCTGGTCGGGGCTGGTGGGACGGAGGGCGGCGGTGACCACGGCGGCGACCACCAGGCCGGCGCCGAGCGCGGCCATCGTCACGGTGAACGCGGTGTAGCGCGGATGGATGTAGAACCCGAGCTTGCCGACCAGGGCCAGCCAGATCGTGGCGACCGCCCCGAGCAGGGTCAGGGCCGCGCCGAGCCAACGGCGCAGCCAGGCCTCAGCGGGCAAGGTTCACCCCCAGGCCCAGCACGGCGGTGCCGAGCGCGACCAGACCGGTCAGCAGGAGCAAGGTTCGCGCCGTGAAGGTGGTCCGCAGCAGCACCAGCATCTTGACGTCGACCATGGGTCCGAGGACCAGAAAGGCCACGATCGCACCCGGGGTGAAGACCGAGGCGAAGGACAAGATGAAGAAGGCGTCCACGGTCGAACAGATCGCGATCACAAAGGCCAGGGCCATCAAGGCCAGGACCGACCACAACGGGTTCCGGCCGAGGGTCAGCAACAAGTTGCGGCCCGCGAGGGCCTGGATTGCCCCGGCCACGCCGGCCCCGACGAACAGGGCCGGCACCATGGTCTGAGCTTCGGCCACGAACAGCCGCAGCGCCTGCGCCGGTCGACCCTGCCGCGGGCCCTCGCCGTGCCGGCGGCAGAAGTCGTGGAACCGGTCGGTGAGCAGGGCCTCGGGCCGGGGGTGGCGACTGAACAGCCAGCCGATCAAGTTGGCGATGACGAAGCCGCCGACCACGCGATAGGCCAGGATGCCGTCGGCGAAACCGAACGCCTGATAAGTGGTGACGACGGTGATCGGGTTGAGGATCGGTGCAGCCAGCAGAAAGGTCATCGCGTCGGCCACGGGTACGCCGCGACTGACCAGCCCCCGGGCCAGCGGAACGTTGCCGCACTCGCACACCGGCAGCAGCACGCCCAGGGTGGACAGCATCGCCCGGCGCAGGATGGGATTATGGGGCAGCAGCCGCAGCAGCAGCCACTGCGGCACCCACAGCTGCACGACAATCGACAGGCAGATCCCCAACACCACGAACGGCAGGGACTCCACCACGACGCTGATGCCCAGCGTCAGGGTGTCCTGCAGGGTGTCGCCTAGCGCAAGCTCCGACGGCGCGGTCGCCCGCAGCCCGAAGAGGAGGGCAACGATGCCGAGGGCGGCGACCAGCCGCGAACCGATCGGGCTCGATCCATCGGGGCGACCGGCGCGTGCGGACGTCGCGTCGCGGTCCAGTCCGAGGCGATCGAATGGGGGGCGATCGCGTCGAGGGTCGTCGAGCAGCGGCCCGGTCACCGCGTCAGCGTAGCCGCCTCTACGCCTCGTCGGGGCCCGCTCGTCGCAGCGGAACCACCGTGGCCGTGTTCAGGCGGGGGGACCTCCCCGGCGCAGGACGTCGGTGGCGACCCGGGCCAGGGTGACCGCGCCGACGGCGCGGAACGGGTGCAGCGGGTCTGGGTCGACCGACCCGGTCGGGCCGCCGAGTTCGGTGTGGGCCAGCGCACTCATCACCACGTACGCGTCGTCGCGGCTCCAGCCGTACTGCTTCGTCATCACCGCGAACAACGATTCGTACGCCATCACGATCGAGTCCTGCACGGGATCGCCGAGGCCGACGCAGACGTACTCGGTCCCGGTGTCGAGCTGCGGGCCGCGGATCGAGCGGCCGCGGATCACGTCGACGCTCACGGTGGCCCGGCCGGCGGCCTCGATGGCCACGAACGAGGACTCGCCGCGGGCCATCACCGCATGCAGGTCGCCGATGGACAGCAACGCCCCCGGCACCTGAACGGGCAGATAGACCGTCGTTCCCGGCGCAGCGTCGGTCAGGTCCATATTGCCGCCGGTAGGCAGGGTCGGCATCACCGTCGACCCGTCGCGGTCGGCCGGCGCGACCCCGATGCAGCCGATCATCGGGGCGATGGCGCAGTCCAGGTCGGCCGTCAGCCGGACCCGGCCGTCCGCGATCGGGATCCGGCGGACCATGAACTCGGGTCCCATCACCGCGGCCAGGGCGCCGGCGCCGGGAATCGACACCGACCAGCCCTGCGGCGCCAGGGCGATGTCGTGCACGGTGACCGCGAGCACGTCGCCGGGTTCGGCGCCCTCGACATACACCGGTCCGGTGATCGGATTGATCGTGGCGGTCACCCGGCCGAGGTCGCCGAACTCCTCCATCTGGGCGTACGCGAGATCGTCGGTCTCGAACGTGACCCGGTCACCGCCGCCCGCGGGCACGCTCAGCACCGGCTCCTGAGTGCTTCGGAACGCGTCGGCGGCGTGGCTCTTGTCCAAGAAGTGCTCGGCCATCACGACACCTCCCCGAACGGGTCGGCGGCGTGCTCGGCCAGGACACCGGTGCCCTTGCGCTGGTAGTAGAGCAGGACCCCGACTCCGATCACCAGCCAGATCAGGCCGCCGATCTTGGCCGAGGCGTCGGCGTTGATCAGTACGAAGCCGATGATCCCGAAGCCCAGCACCGGGCTGATCCAGTGCAGGAACACGTTGCGGCTGCGCTGCTTGATTGCGTAGTAGCCGACCACCGACACGTGCAGCAGCAAGAAGCTGGTCAACGCCCCGAAGTTGACCAGGGTGGAGATGATGTCGATCTGGCCGACGAAGACCAGCCCGAGCACCAGGGTCAGGCCGGCCACGACCAGGATGGCCCGTCCCGGCGCCTTGGTCCTGGAATCGATGTGGGCCAGGAAGCGCGGCAGCCGGCCGTCCCGGCTCATCGAGAACAGCAGCCGGGAGGTGGCGCTCTGGGCGGCGACCGCGTTGGCGATGCCGACGGCGAGAGCGTTCATGGCCAAGAACGCCACCATCCAGCCGCTGCTGCTGATCGAGCCGACGATGGAGAAGAAGGCGTTGTTGGCCTCATCCTCGCCGAACTCGGTCCGGCCCGGTACCAGCATCGCGGCCAGCCAGGTCTGGCTGACGAAGAACAGCGCCACCAGCACCAGCCCGGAGATCATCGCGATCCCGGCCGAACGGCGACCGCCCTTCGCCTCCTCGCTCAAGGTGGCGATGCCGTCGAAGCCGAGGAAGCTCAGCACCGCGATCGACAGCGCGGCGGCGGCGAGCTGCGGGGTGAACAGGTCGGCGTTGAACAGCGGCGTCGTGCTGAACTGGGCACCGTTCACGCCCCGGCTGATCGCCACGATCGCCATCACCACGAAGATCGTCACGAAGATCAACTCCGCCGCCAGGAACAGCCGGTTCACGATGGCGGTGAAGGAGATCCCGACGTAGTTGACGCCGGTGTTGATCACCAGGAAGACGATGATCCACAGCGGCTTGGGCACGCCCGGGAAGATGCCCGACATCGACTCGGCGGCGAACACGTACAGCAGCGTGGGGACCAGCAGGTAGTCCAGCAGGATCGTCCAGCCGGCGAAGAAGCCGAGCACCGGGTGCAGGGCGCGGCCGACGTAGGAGTAGACCGAGCCGGCGATCGGGAACGCCTTGGACATCTGCGCGTAGGACAGGGCGGTGAAGATCATCGCCACCAGCCCGATCAGGTAGACCAGCGGCACCATCCCGGAGGCGGCGTTGAAAACGACCCCGAAGATGGCCCACGGCGCGATCGGCACCATGAAGACCAGGCCGTAGACGATCAGGTCGGTGGTGGACAGGGTCCGGTTGAGTTCCTGTTTGTAGCCGAATTCGGCTAGTTCGGAGCGGCCCTGGCCGAGGCTGGGTTCTGCAGTCATTGTGGTCCTTCGTGGAGGCATGGATGCCGGGTATTGGAGGCCGGGGAGTGGACGGGAGTGGGTAATCAGACGCGGTCGTGCCGGGCGAGGAAGGCGCCGACGACGGCGGTGAACGCCTCGGGTTCCTCGACGTGCGGCATGTGGCTGGATTCGGCGAATACGTGGCTCTCGACCTCGGGAATGCGCTCCACGAACGGGCGCCAGGTGCTCGGCCGGGCCTCGTCGTACGCGCCGGCCAGCACCAGGGTCGGCACATCGATGCCACCCAGCCGATCGACCACGCTCCACTGCTTCAACGTGCCGATCACGTGGAACTCACTCGGCCCGTTCATGGTGTGGTAGACCGTCGGCTCGGCGTCGATCTGGGCGAAACTGGCGGCGACGTCGGCGGGCATCGGCTGCACCCGGCAGACGTGCCGGGCGTAGAAGACGTCCATCGCCGCCACATATTCCGCACTGTCGGTGGTGCCGGCCTGCTCGTGCCGGGTCAGCGTCTGCTGCACCTCCTCTGGCAGCTCGGCTCGGAGCTGGTTGGCCGCCTCCAGCCACAGCGGCATCGAGGCCGGACTGTCGCAGATGGTCAGCGACGCGATTCCGGCGTCCTCGGCGAGGACGACCTCCGGGCCGAGCATCCCGCCCCAGGACTGGCCCAGCAGGTGGAACCGGCGAGCGATGCCCAGCTGATCGACCAGGTTGCGTAGTTCGCGGACGAACAGGTCGACGGTCCAGAAGTCGGGGTCGACGTCGGGCAGGTGGGTGCTGAGTCCGCAGCCGAGCTGGTCGTAGTGCACGACGGCCCGCCCGTCGGCGGCCAGACTAGTCATGGCCAGGGTGTAGTTGTGCGCGGCACCGGGGCCGCCGTGCAGGATCACCAGTGGCGCCCGGTCGGAGTCGGGGTCGATGGTGCCGGTGATTCGGTACCAGGTCTGGTGGCCCTCGAAGTCCAGCGTGCCGGACGTGACGGGCGGATCGGAGGTGATGGGCGAATCAGACTGGTCGGTCACGCTAGCCTCCCGGTGAGCGGTCGAAAACGGATCGGCCGCAGTCAAACACGACTTAAGGTCCGGTGGCAATACCTTTGGATAATGACGTTCGGGAGAGTCTCGGTGGTTCGACCGACGCCGCGGCGTTCGACCCTGCGCTGGCCGGGTTGACCCGGGCCACCATGGCCGGTGACGTGGCCAGCCGGTTGATTACCGCGATCGCCGTCGGCACCTACTCCCCGGGGGAGCGGCTGCCGCCGGAGCGGGAGCTGGCCAGCCGGCTGGCGGTCAGCCGGGTCACCGTCCGGCAGGCGCTGAGCCGGGTCGCCGAGCTGGGTCTGATCGAGTCCCGGCGGGGTCGTGGTGGTGGCACTTTCGTCACCTCGGTCTCCTGGCGGAACGTCGCCTCGCAGGAGGCCCGGCGGACCTTGGAGGTGGAACTGCCGCGGCTGCGGGAGCTGTTCGACTACCGCTGTCTGGTGGAGGGGATGATCGCCCGGGCCGCCGCCCAGCGCCGGACGCCCGAGCAGGTCGACGCGTTGCAGGCCGCGCTGGCGGAGTTCCGGTTGACCGGGCAGGACATGGCCCGGGCGCGGGCGGTCGACCGGCGGCTGCACGGGTTGGTCGGCGCGGCGGCGCAGAACCGGTACCTGGTGGAGCTGAGCGCGCACCTCACCACCGCCGCCACCCTGGGGTTCGGGGCGGAGCCGTACGAGGAGGACTTCTTCGTCCAGGCCCGGCACGAGCACGAGGAACTGGTGGGTGCGGTGGTGGCCGGTGAAGCCGAGGCGGCGCAGCGGATCGCGCAGTCCCACTTTGCCCTCACCTACGTCACGATGGAGCGCAGTCTGGAGCGTTCGCTGGAGGGGTGAGTGCGACCGGCCCCGGTCGCCCCGCCGTCGGTCAGCCGATCCGCAGCAGGCGCGAATGGCCTATACGCGCCTGCTGGGTGCCGCTGCGGCCGGGTGCCGTCGTGCTGGTGCTCCGTGCTGCCGACTGCCCGACTAGGCCGGGCTCGCTGTGGTGAAGCGGAAGATGAAGTCGGGGTCCTCCAGCTTCCCGGACAGGGTCAATCTGCTGTCGTTCACGCAGCTCTCACTGCTGACGAAGCGACCGTCGAAGGCGACCAGTTGGCCCTCCTTCATCTTCAGGAACCGGTTGAGGAGCCGCCCGGGCTGGATCAACGTGTGGTCGGCGTAGTCGGATAGGGCGTTGTTCCACGTGGAGACGTGCACGTCGTCGGCGATCTCGATCTCGACCACGCCCAGGCCGTCACTGTTGGCGTCGAGCGAGGAGATCTTTCCGGTCCAGCCCTTGACCTTGCCGCCGTCTTTCACGATCGTGCACAGGCGCTTGTTCCTCTTGGCCAGCTCCGCGCCTCGCTTCATATCGTTGTCAGCGTCGGCCGCCGCCGCTCGCGCACCGATGACCGCCTTGATGAACGCCTGCCTCATCGACCCGGCTGCGAGCCATACTCGCGCGCAGGCGGAGCGGCCGCTCGGGGGGTCTTCGCTTTGGGCGAGCGCGCCGCCTTGGTCGCGGCCGAGTCAGCGGCCGGTGGCGAGCTGGCCGTCGCGCCCGGTGTCACAGTTGCCAGCCCGCCGGTGCCGGCCCCCGGTCGTCGCGCCACTCGGGGTTCGGGGTTCGGCTGCCAGCCCGGTGCGGGAGTCCAGCCGTCTGGAGCCGGCGGCCAGTTCGGAGGCGGATTGAAGCGCTTGGGCACGGGGCTACTCCTGAGATCGGTTCGGTACGCCGATCACGGACCTCGCGCCCCCAAGCGCGATCGGTAGACCCGGGACAGTAACAGCCTGGCGCTGCTCTGGTGCCGTTCCCGGGCACATTGGCGCCGACGGCTGTCCACTGTGCCTCTGGGTCAGTCGGTCAGCATCGTGTGCAGATCGGTGATCAGGCGGGCGGCGCGGCGGATGGCTCCGTGTCGGCCGGCGCCGGGCTGGAGCACACCGTCAGTCCGGCCGAGTGGGCACCGTAGCGACAGCGGTCGTAGGCGATGGCGGTGAGGTCGGACCGGAATCGCGAGCGTGCTCGCCAAGTGCAGGGGTCACCACCACCTGCTCACGGCGCCGACGAAGTCGATGCGGCCCTGCTATCCGGCGCTCCGGGGCGACGGTTCCTCCGCCGCCCCCGACCGTACTCACCTCGAGCGGCGTGGGTCCCGCCCAAATCATGCCTCGACGGTTGTGCCGGTCAGCGATGCGAGCCGAGCCCGCGTCCGGCCGGCGTCCTGCCACACGCGCTCGAGTAAGAAGACGACGGTCAGGCGCAGGTTTCTGCGCGAGTCGACGAGATTGTTTGCAGAGCACGAGAGGCACCAGCCTCACGGTCGGGGGCGGAGGGCCGGAAGCCTGTGCCGCGTCGAAAGGGGTCGGTTAGTACGGTGTCGAAGGGGCGCCGCTGCCGTCGAACGCGTTGCCGTCGAACGTGCCGCCGTCGGTATCAGCCGCGCCGCGTGCCCGGCGCAACATGCGGGAGGCGTCCTGGGCCAGGTAGCTGATCTCCGCGTCGACGTCGTGGCCATCGACGATGAATGCGAGCACATCCGGCTCGGTGTAGTAGTGGCGGATGTGCGCTTCGAGCTGTTCGGGTGATGCCGTGCCCAGTCCGAGGCGATCGGCTAAGGCGCGGACGTCGTCGGCGTCCTTGGCGCGCTGGGCGACGAGCTTGGTGGCAAGCAGGAAGTCCTCGTCGGCGTAGGTGACCCGTAGGCCCGGTTCACCCGGACGATTCAGCACGCCCTGGGGCAGGGGAGGCATCCACGAGCCCGCGTTCGAGTTCAACCAGTTCTCCGGCAGCCCTCGTTCTCGGGCGAGGGCGATAGCCTCCTCGATCACTGAGGCGTCCCGAGTGAGCGCGTCAACGTCCTCAGTGACGCGGTCCTGACGTATCCGGTTCGCGGCGATCGCTGCGCCGCCGACCACGAAGATGGACGCGGCGACACCGCGATGGCGCAGCCGAGCGTCAAGCGCCCCGAGAAGCTCGGCGATCTCATGACGCGTGAACTCGTGGCGACGCATCATGCGGTCACCAGGTCGCGAGCGGGAACGTAGATGTTCTGCCGGCTGAGCCAGTGCGGCGTCAGGACGCGTACGCGGTCGGGGCTGAGGAACGGGTGCTCCGGGAACCAGGGATCGGCCAGCGGCGCACGGTGTGACCAGGCGGGCGCCGTAGCGCCGGCGGCGTCGACCTCGTGGGCGACGACTGCGGCGAGGAGAGCATCCCAACCCGCCGACCCGGTCGAGCCTGGCTCGGCCTCCCAGGAGTCGATGAGCGACTGGTCCCCCTTGGCAAGCACTGCGGCAAGGTGGTCGCGGCCCTGCAACAGCATCCGCCAGACCCACTCGATCCTGGCGGCGCGGACGTAGGTCCGCATCGCGCTCGCCGTCGATGGCGCGGACATGAATCCGCGTGCCGCCGCGGCGCCCAGCGCTCGACCAAGTCGACCGGCACGGATAACGAACTGGGCGGAGGGGTTAGTCTCCCCGGCGAGATAGGTCGATAGGCGTGACCCCGACGTGCCCAGCGCACGGGCGAAGGCGGCTTGGGACAGGCCGCTCGTGCCTACGGCCTCGCGGAGGACGGCAACGACCTGAGCAGTGTCTCGGTCGAGGAGTTCTTGCACGTTCCCACCATACCGTTACCGGATCAGATAAACGTAGCCAGGAAAGGAGCATCACCGCTGGCCCCGGGTTGCCGGCGGACCAGGAGCTTGACGACGAGCTGGTTCGTCGGAGGGGAGGTGCGTCACCCCCGATAGGTCATCGCCACCACCCATAGAGCCGTTTATGTTGCCGGCGACGATCCTGACCAACGTGATTTCCGCACCGGTCGGGATCCCCCCGCCCATGGCGAGACGTCGGCACCGTCGCGTCTTTGCGACCGCCAGCTGATCCACCCACGCCTGCCGTTCCGCGCGTAGGGGTCTCTGCTTCCCATTCTGACGGCACCTGCTGCGCCGCAGTCGTCGACGCCAAATCCTGACGCGCAGTCAAGATCGTGTCCGATGCGTCGCTGGGATGCCGGTGCGTCACGCGCGGTGCTGCCGAGGCGTCGCGACCAAGCCGCACGGGTCGTACTGACGTCCCGACGACACGCCCACCCTTGTCAAAGCCGAGCCCTCCGAGCTGCTGGAGGATTTCTCGACAGCGCTGCGTCGGAAAAGCTCGGACAGGCCGCGCGCCGGGTCGAGCCGGCCACGGGCGGAGTGCGGCCCTGGCTCGATGCGCGGGTCGACTGACTGACGGTCCAGCCTGGGCTACAGCCCGTCCTGGCCGCGGGCTGCCGCCGGGCCTCTCGAGGCGGCCTCGTAACCGGATCACCAGGGCAGCCGTTCGTCGATCATCACCGTCGGGAGGACGACCGTGAGCGAGTTCGCGACCTGCAGGCGAGGGTGGTGTGATGTGCCATTCGGGAGTGCGACCTGGTGCGGGGGCGACGGTTCCTCCGCCGCCCCCGACCGTACTTACCCCCGAGCGGCGTCGGCCCGCCGGATGAACTCCAGCTGAGCCGACGACGGCCCACCGTAATCCCGCTCGATCTGCTCCGCGTTCTCGGCCTGCATCGTGTACAGGCTGTCGCGCAGCCCCGCGTCGCCGCCGTGGAACCGCTCCAGCAACGCCATCCACTGCTGCGCCATCGCCTGTGCCTCGGGCGCCGTCGGGTTCATGCCCGACTCGACCGCCGCCGCGACGCGCGGCAGCAGGTCGTGCCACCCTTCCTCGACGTCGCGCAACGCCTGGTCGCCCAGCCGCTCCCGTCGCTCGGCCAGATCAGCCAGTTGGGCCTCGCTGAAGTACTGCTTCACCGTCTCGTCCACGATGATCACCTTTCGGATCAGATCCAGGAAGTCCTCGACAGAGGCAAGTGGTGAATCTCGCATGCTGGTGGCCACGGTGGCCACCTGGGCCCGCAGCCTCCGGATTGCCGCCAGCTGCTGCTCCAGGTACTCCTGGTGCGCGGTCAGTACCTCAACCATCGAGGTCGAACCGCCCATCACTGAGCCCACCGCGTCCAGCGGCAGCCCGAGCTGACGCAGCGCCAGCACCCGGTAGAGCCGCTGGACATCGGCCTCGTCGTACAGCCGGTGCTCGGCGGCCGTCCGCCCGGACGGAGACACCAGACCGATCTGGTCGTAGTGGTGCAGCGTCCGTACGGTCAGCCCCGTAGCGGCGGCCAGCTGGCCCACCTTCCACACCCGCCCCGGCGTGCTCACCTGCATCTGTCCTCACTCCCACCGGCACCCTGTGCGCCGGCGCTACCGACGCTAAGTCCTGACGCCGCGTCAGGATCAAGGCCGAATCGCCGTCCGCCTGAAACGCAATCCCAAAGTGTTGCCCCGTGGTGCCGCCCGTGCTCGGTGACACCGCCGCCGCACCCCTCCGTTCGTCGCGCTCGCACGAGGCGGACGCCCTGGCTGAGGCTCGGCGTCCGCACCATGCTGCCTAACGCCGCTCGCCGGAGAAGGGGAGGCGGTCTTTGCGCTGGGCGAACCGTCCGCAACCTACGAATCCTTCGCGGCTGCCGGATCTCGGGCTGGGACTGACCGACGTAGTGCTCGAACGCGTCCACCGGCCCGGTCACGAGCCGGAGGTGATCAACCATTTCCGGCTCTTTCGCTCGAGTCATCCAGGCGGGTGGCCCAACAGGTGGTCGCGTTCGTCAGCAAGACCGCCGCTCCGAGGAGCCGGCGTGCGGCTCCTCCGACGCTTCAGCGAACTCGACTGGACGGCCGCGGGCGCCTCCACCTTCGTGTTGCCGGGGCCGTCCGGCGCGAACAAGGCGATGTCCCTCCCGCTGCGGCTGGCGATGTGGACCGATCTCGCCGACTGCGTGGACCAACTGGGCCGCGCGCTCTCTCACCTCACCGAACGGCCGGCACCGACGCTGGAGTCGCGGGAGCGCTGACCGCCACGAGTGTTGAACGCGCCAGACCTCCGCACCGGCGCCCCGAGCTACGCCGTCTTGCGGAAGATCGCGTGACCTGGCCGTCTCCGCCCATGGCTGCGCCCTCCGCCCCGACGGCCCACCCCAGCGGACATGGCTAGCGCTGGGCGCGGCGCTCGTGGAGGAGTTCCTTGCTCCAAACTAGAACCCGGGCCCTCCCACGCGGACGCTCGAAGCGCGCTGGCCGACGCCGGCACCGGAGTCGGGAACTCCGGCGAGCCGGGCGATGCCTCTTCGGTGGTGGCGCCCCAGGACCACTCAAGGATCTGCCCTGAGCAGAACCGAACGGAGCGAGGCGCGAGGCCGACTTAAGGTGAGCCCATGGGTGAGCTGATTCCGTTCCGGCGACCGGAGGCACCCCGTTCGGAAGCGGTTCCGCCGCAAGCAGCCCGGCCGGTGCCCGCACGTCCGACTACGCGGCCGGAACCGGTCGAACCGCTCTGGCGGACCGCGGCCGGTGACGTCCTCCGGGCCGCCCGGCACCGCCGCGAGCAGACGCTGGTTCAGGTGGCGGCGCGGGCCGGGATCTCGGTGCAGTATCTGTCCGAGATCGAGCGCGGCCGCAAGGAGCCGTCCTCGGAGGTGCTGGCCGCCGTCGCCGGCGCGCTGGATCTCACCTTGGCCCAGGTCACCGGCGCGGTCACCCGCTCCCTGGTCTCGATCCGCACCGACACCTCGCACCGCATCCCGCCGGGAACCCCTCGCGGCCCGGTGGCGCTGGCCGTCTGAGAGCCGCGCGAGTGTCGGCGGCTTCGGTGTTCGTCATCGCTCGGCGACGATGGCGTCCACCAGTCCGTACGCCACCGCGTCCTCGGCGGTGAACACCTTGTCCCGGTCGGTGTCGGCGCGGAGTCGGTCGGTGGACTGCCCCGTGTGCCGGGCGAGTACCTCCTCCATCTGAGCCCGGACCCGGACGATCTCCCGGGCGTGCAGCACCAGATCGGGCAACGTCCCCTGACCCTGCGTGCTGGGTTGATGCAGGATCACCCGGCCGTGCGGCAGGATCGAGCGCCGCCCCGGCGCGCCGGCGGCGAGCAGCACCGCCGCGGCCGACGCCGCCTGGCCGACGCAGGTGGTGGCCACCGGAGCCTGGATGAACTGGATGGTGTCGTAGATGGCGAGCATGGCGCTCATCGAGCCGCCCGGAGAGTTCAGGTAGAGGTTGATCTCGAGTTCGTTCTGGTCGGACTCCAGGTGCAGCAGCTGCGCGACGATGACGTTGGCGACGCCGTCGTCGATCTCGGTGCCGAGGTAGACGATCCGGTCCGACAGCAACCGGCTGTAGATGTCCACCGCCCGCTCCCCGGTCGGCCGCTTCTCCACCACGTTGGGGATGGTGTAGCTACTCATGCCCGCGCTCCCAACCCGAGCACGGCCGTACCGGTGGCGGCGACGTCGTCCAAGGTGGTGACCACGGTGTCGATCAGCCCGTACTCCCGCGCCTCCTGGGCGGTGAACCACCGGTCCCGGAGCGAGTCGGCCTCGATGGTGGCCAGCGGCTGCCCGGTGTGTTCGGCGATCAGCCCGAGCACGGTGTCGCGGACGTATTCCAGGTTCGCGGCCTGGATCTCGATGTCCACCGCCGTGCCGCCGATCCCGGCCGAACCCTGGTGCATCAGGACCCGGGCGTGCGTGAGGGCGTGTCGCTTGCCCCGGGTGCCGGCCGAGAGCAGGAACTGGCCCATGCTGGCGGCCAGCCCCATGGCCAGGGTGCTGACGTCGTTCGGGATCAGCCGCATCGTGTCCATGATCGCCAATCCGGCACTGACCGAGCCGCCGGGGGAGTTGATGTAGAGGCTGATGTCGCGCCGCGAGTCCTCCGCCGACAACAGCAGCAGTTGGGCGCAGATCCGGTTGGCAATGGCGTCGTCGACCTCCTGGCCGAGGACGACGATGCGCTGGTAGAGCAGTCGCGACGCCAATTGGTCGTCGAAGCTGCCGGGCAGGGTGGGTGTGGTCACGGTGAGTCTCCTGGTCGTTGCGGGTCGGGCGATCCGGACCCCACCGTTCCCGCCGCCACCTCGATCGGCCAGGGTTCGCCGCCGCAGGCAGAACGGTTCTGCTGAGGGCGGAGGTGGCCAAGGCCGGCTTTCAGTTCGCTCAGCATCAACGAGGCGGCCCCCTCAGCAGGATCAGCAGGATCAGCGGGCGTGCGGGCGCGTCGCACCCGCCAACTGGCGGGTCAGGTCCGCCACTTGTCGGTATCGCCGGACCGGTGAACGTGAGGTACTACAACCGCGTACTCGCAGCGACGATGCAGGAGGATTCCGGATGAGCGACCCAACCGCACTCGAGGAGATCGGTCCGCCGGTGCCGTTCGACCCCGAGCTCGCCGCCGCCCTCGCGGTGGTCCGTGACTTCGTCCCGAAGTTCGACAGTCTGGAGTCGATTCCGGCCGGCCGGGAGCTGGTGATGGCCGGGATGGACACGTCCGGGCTCGACCAGCGCGTGAACGCAGGCATCATCACCACGTCGACGCGGACCGTGCCCGGACCCGCAGGGGAACCGGACATCGAGCTGTTCATCCTGGCGCCCACGGCCACCACGGGACCGACTCCGGCGTTGTACTACACCCACGGCGGGGGGATGATCCTCGGGAACGCGTCGGGCATCTCCGAGGAGTACCTGGAATGGGTGGAACGCTTCGGCGCCACCATCGTGTCGGTGGAGTATCGCCTCGCCCCTGAAACTCAGCACCCCGGTCCGGTGGAGGACTGCTACGCCGGGCTCTTATGGACCGCAGAGCACGCCGGCGAACTCAACATCGACCCCGCGCGGATCGTCGTCTTCGGCAGCAGCGCCGGGGGTGGTCTGGCGGCGGCGACAACGCTGATGGCCCGGGACCGGCAGGGCCCGCCGGTGGCTGCGCAGGTGCTGATGTGCCCGATGCTCGATGACCGCAACGACACCGTCTCCGCGATCCAGGGGGAGGGGCGGGGCATCTGGGATCGTCAGGCCAACCAGACCGGGTGGACGGCCCTGTTGGGTGACGCCCGCGGAGGACCCGACGTGTCGCCGTACGCGGCGCCGGCCCGCGCCACCGACCTGTCCGATCTGCCACCGACCCTGATCGACGTCGGCGCGGCCGAAACGTTCCGGGACGAGGCGGTCACCTACGCCAGCCGGCTGTGGCGGGCGGGTGTCGATGCGGAGCTGCACGTCTTCGCCGGCGGCTTCCACGGTTACGACGGACTCGCTCCGCACGCCGCGGTGTCGAAAGACACCCTGGCTGCGCGGATGGCCTGGCTCAACCGATTCTTCGAGCGAGCCGGCGGCTCGCTCACCGAGGCCGGCGTCGCGGACGGCTGAGGCGGACGACGTCTGCGCCGGAGAATGCCTTTGCTCTGCGCGGGTGAGCGATCCTCGCGCAGGGTGCAGCATGAGCGGATGAAGGATCTCACCGCCAAGATCACCGCGCTGCTGCCGGAGGCTGCCGAGGCGCTGAAGGCCATCGCGTACTTCGACGAGTTGAGCCAGCACGGTGCCGGCGTCCGGTCCGTCATCCGCGCCGCGGCCGCGCTGTCGGGAGTTCCCGCGGATCTGATCGATCGGACGGGGGGTGCGTCGGTGCGGGTGACCGCCGACGGCAGGTCCACCACGGTCGCGGAGGACGTAGACCCGTCGTGGCCCCGGGCCGTGGCCGACGGCGGCGCCTTGGAGGTCCTGCTCGAACGGTCGTCGCCGAAGGAAGGGCAGCTGGATGCCCTGGTGGCCGAGCGGGCGCTGCTCGCCGCCGCGACCGCAATCGGGCGCGGCACCAGCGCCGGGCCGCGAGCGGAATCTGTTGCCCTCCGGGTCGCGGTCGACCCGAAGGCGACTCAGCCCTTGAGGCACCAGGCGCTGAGCCGACTCGGTCTCACACCGCAGACGAGGGTGTGTGTGATCGCGGTCCGCGGCGCAGCGCCGATGATCGCCAAAACGCTCACCGAGGCTCGTGCCAAGGTGGCGGCCGGCCGGGCCGGGATCGGGCCCGTCGTGCCGGCCGATCAGGCGCCCCGGTCCTGGAAGGGCGCCTGGTCGGCACTCACCCTCACCGCCGAAGGCACCCGGACCGACCCCGGCGACCGGGTGGTGAGCGTAGCCGACGCCGGTTCGCTGGTGTGGCTGGCCGAGCACCTGTCGTTGTCCGGGGAGGTTCCCGACGACGTGACCGCGATCATCACCTACGCGGCATCGGTTCCCTGGCTGTTGGAAAGCCTGCACGTCCTCAGCACCACCGAGAGCATCCGCGACGCCGCAGCCAAGCTTGGGCTGCATCATTCGACGGTTCAAGAACGCAGCATCCGGGCCTCGACGTTGCTCGGCTGGGACGTCACCGATCAGCCCGGGAAACTCCGCACCCAACTTGCGCTCGTCCTGTGGCGGATCAGCCGGCCAGTACGCGCAGATCCGCCGCCGGCCTGAACACCTCACCGAGGAGGGAACGACCAAGAACGTCGATCTGATCCAGCGCACCGCACACCAGCAGAACCAGACCAACTGGAGACAAGGCATGGAGCAACTCAAGGGCCGTACCGCGGTCGTCACCGGGGCCGCCAGCGGCATCGGCTTGGCTATCACCGAGGCGTTCGTCGGCGCCGGGATGAGCGTCGTGATGGCCGACAGGACCGAGGACATGCTGCACGAGCAGGCGGCCCGACTCTCAGCCGAGGGCGCCCAGGTGCTCGCGGTACCCACCGACGTCAGCGATTCCGATGCCGTCGAGCGTCTCGCCCAGGCCACCGTGGACCACTTCGGCCAGCTGCACGTCGCGGTGAACAACGCCGGGATCGCCGACACCGGTCAGAGCTGGGAGCTCTCCTTGGAGCGGTGGCGCCGAGTCCTCGACGTCAACCTGTGGGGCGTCGTGCACGGCATCCGCGCCTTCGTCCCTCGCATCCTGGCCTCCGGTGAGGAAGGCCACATCGTCAACACCGGGTCGCTGGCGTCGGTGCTGGGGCTGCGGATGCTCAGTTCGTATACGGTGGCCAAGCACGGCGTCCTCGGACTGTCCGACGTCCTGCGCGCCGACCTGGACGCTCTGGAAGCGCCGATCGGGGTCAGCGTCATCATGCCGGGAAACATCAGAACCGGCCTCAATCCCGTCGGCACCGTGACCGCGGAGCAGGTCGCCGCTAACGTCGTGGACGGGATCCGGCGACGGCGGGCATACGTGTTCACCGACGCTGACGCGACCGCGGAGGTGGAAGCCCGGCTGCAGGCCATCCTGGACGCCCGCGCCGACGTCCTCTTCTGAGCCGACCCGAGAGACCGGGTCACCGCTCGTCCCTGGGCTCGCCCGCCGAGTCTGCTTGCCGCCGGTACGGCAGAGTGCAGGCGGTGAAGCCCCGTGTCGACATCGTTCCTGCCGATCCTGGAACTGGGCCGGTACCGTTTCCGAGAGTGCCGAGAGGAGGTCCGTGATGGCCGGCCCGTCGACCGACCCGAGCAGTACCCCGACCGAGACCCGGGTCTACTTCCGCGACGTCAAGCCGTACGCGATCGTCGACGACCTGGACCAGCTGCACGGACCGGTCGGCGGTGTCGTGGAGTTGTCACACTCGGTGTTCTGGGCCCCGGGCGGCCCCCTCGTGGACCTCGACGAGCCGGGCGGACGTGGTTTGGCGTACCGCGCCGTCTTGAGCGAGGGGACCGTTGAGGACCTGGAGCAGGTCCTCAACCGTGAGCAGCTGGTCGCTGTCTGGCCGGAGTTGATGCTCCCCCGCAGAGTCCGGCAGCTGTGGGAGTCCCGATTCCCCGAGCTCCAACCCGCGCCCGCCGCGTAGACCGCCCACCATGACCGGCAAGAGGCCAGCTCTGGACCGCGAGGTCGCCGTCCAGCGCCGAGTCGCCCGGGTCGCTCTGGCCGCCGTCGAGGGCTTTGCGCTGGCCGGTTCCGGTGCGATCCGTGAGCACGGGTTGATCGAGCGGCGGACCGAGGACGTCGATCTGTTCACGACCGATCAGGGTGTCGCCGCATTCAGCACCGCGGTCGACGAGGTGACGGCGCAACTGCGGGTGAATGGGTTCGTGGTCGACCAGACCCGCCGCGCGCCGCAGTTCGCCCGGCTGTACGTGGCCACCGGCGACGGCTTCCGGCTCGACGTCGATCTGGGCGTGGACTGGCGCCAGGACGATCCGGTCCTGCTCGACGTCGGTCCGGTGTTGAGCCTGGCCGACGCGGTCGGTAACAAGGTTTCCGCGCTCTACAGCCGGGCTGAGCCTCGCGACTACCTCGACGTCGACGCAATCCGGGCGTCCGGTCGCTTCAGCGACGAGCAACTCCTGACGGAGGCCGCCGAACGTAACCCCGGTTTCGAGGTTGGCATGTTCGCCGAGCAGCTCGCCGGCGTCCGCCGGCTCACCCTGCCCGACGTGCGCCCCTACGGTGTGACCGCCGAGCAACTGGAAGGCGTCAAGCGCCGATATCTGCGGTGGGTGAGCGTCCTGCGCTAGGCGGCCGGGGCGAGCGCTAAGAGGACCGCCCGATGGACCCACGGACTCAGTTGATCCGAGACACCGCGAACGACTCGGCCAGCCGGCCCTCGGGCAGACCCGCCGCTTCGGCGTTGGCTCCGTTCCACCCGCGCAGCATCTGTTCCAACCCGTCACCCAGATGCGCGGTCTGGGAGATATGGGCCCGCAGCGCAGCGACCTTGGCGCCGAAGTGGTCGGTGATGTCGACCACGTGCGGCGAGTCGGCGTGGGCCATCAGCCACAGCTCGGTCACCTTCCACGGCTGGAGGTCCTGCTCGGTGATCAACTCCGGCCAGGCGAAACGATTCTCCGCAGCCGGGTACACCGCGCGTACGCTCGCCTCACCGGCGGCGAGATGGTCGGGATGGCTGGCCTGCAGCCGCTGCAGCATCCGCTGCGGCGACTGGCACAGCACCCGGCGCGGCCGGACGTCGCGGATCACCGCCACGATGGCGCGCTGGAGATCCCACGTCGGTTCCAGCCAGCCGTCGCTCCAGCCGTCCAGGAAGCGGACGTCGGTGACGCCGACCTCGGCCGAGGCGGCTCGCTGCTCCCGCTCGCGGATGACCGGCATCTGCTCGCGCGGGGTGTCGTCAAAACCTCCCTGTTCGCCGTGCGTACAGACCAGCAAGGTCACCTCGATCCCCGCCTTGGTCCAGCCGGCCACCGTGCCGGCGGCGCCGAAGTCGGCATCGTCGGGGTGCGCGGCGATCACCAAAGCGCGTTCGACCTCCGCGTCAGCTAGCGGTTCGGCCCATTCGGCGAGGCGGCGGCGGGGTGGTGGCTGATCGGTCACGTACCCACCCTATTGACCCAGAGGAAGGGTGAAGACCGGGTCGTCAGGCCCCGGCAGTAGGTTTCTCGTCGTCACACGCCGTAACCCGGCCGTTGCCAAGGGTGCGCACAATCGTCGACGTTGCAAGACGTCGACAAGCAAGGAGCAGCAGTGGCCACGGTGACCCCACCTGACATCACCCAGGCGCAACTGGCGTACGGCGCCAAGGTGGTCGCCGTCGAGCCTGGCGGGGTCGAACCGATCCCGCCCGGTGAACGTCACGGCCGGCCTCGGCAGCTGCTGTGGACGTGGGCCTCCCCGAATATGGAGTTTGCCACCATCGCGGTCGGCATCCTCAGCGTGCTGGCCTTCGGGCTCACGTTCTGGCAGGCCGTGGCGGCGATCGTTCTCGGCACGGCGCTCGGGTCGATCTCGCTGGGAGTGCTGTCGACCTGGGGACCTCGCGACGGGCTGGCCCAGATGGTGCTCAGCCGGACCGCGTTCGGCTACCGCGGCAACCTGATGCCGGCCGGTTTGAACGCGCTCACCGCGGGCATCGGCTGGTTCGCGGTCAACAGCATCAGCGGCGCCCTGGCCCTGGCCAGCCTGACCGGGCTGCCGGGGGAGGTGTGCCTGATCATCGTGGTCGCCGCGCAGCTGGTGGTGGCGTTCTTCGGCCACAACCTGGTCCACGCCTTCGAGCGCTACGCCTTCCCGGTGCTCGCGGTGATCTTCGTGGTCGCGTCGGTGATCGTGCTGACCCAGGCGAACCCGTCGCTGCCGGCGCTGAGCCAGAACGCCCCGCCGCCGCTCGGCGGCTTCCTGATCACCGCCGGGGCAGCGTTCGGCTACGCCGCCGGCTGGAACCCCTACTCCTCCGACTACACCCGCTACCTCCCCCGGCAGACCCGGCGGCTGCCGATCGCGGTGTTCTCCGGGCTCGGGGTGTTCGCATCGTGCTGCCTGCTCGAGATCGCCGGGGCCGCGGTCGTCACCGCCGGTCAGAGCGAGGTCGCACCGGCGGCGTTCACCGACCTGCTGCCGAACGTGGTCGGCAAGGCCACCCTGCTGGCCATCTGCCTTGGTGCGGTGGCGGCGAACGTGCTCAACGTCTACTCGGGTGCAATGTCGTTCATGGCCCTCGGCTTCCGGGTGCGGTTGGCTCGGGCCCGGGCGATCGTCGCGGTGGTCTTCGGCTTGGTCGGGCTGGTCGTGGCCTCGTTCGGCCTGGCCAACGCCGGCGAGGACTACGAGGCCTTTTTGCTGATCATCGCCTACTGGATCGCGCCGTGGCTCGGGGTGATCTTCGTCGACCGGTTCCGGCGACGGGGGACCGAGATCGGCGCTCTGGCCCAGGACCCCCGGCACCGACACTGGGCCGGCCCGCTCGCGATGTTCGTCGGCCTGGTCGTCTCGGTGGTGTTGTTCTCCAACCAGGCCAAGTACCTCGGCCCGGTACCCGCCGCCGTGCCGCAGGTCGGTGACCTGACCCCGGTCGTGGGCTTCGTGCTGGCCGCCGCGGTCTACGCCATCGGCTTCCGAACGGCCCGGCGTTTGCCGGAGCCGGCCGCTGAAGCCGAGACTCGCGCACCGGGGGCGATGTGAACGACCGCGCCCGGCTGGCGGTAGCCCTGGACCAAGCTCGGACCGGTCGGGCCGAGGGCGGCATCCCGATCGGTGCCGCGCTGTTCGCCGAGGACGGAGCGATGCTGGGCGCAGGACACAACCGTCGCGTTCAGGACGGCGACCCGACCATGCACGCCGAGACCGACGCGTTCCGGGCGGCCGGGCGGCAACGGAGCTACCGAGGCACCACCATGGTCACCACCCTCTCGCCGTGCTGGTTCTGCAGCGGCCTGGTCCGGCAGTTCGGGATCAGCCGGGTGGTGATCGGCGAGGCCCGGACCTTCGTCGGCGGGCATGACTGGCTGGCCGAGCACGGCGTCGACGTCGTCGTCCTCGACGACGCCGAATGTGTGGCCATGATGAGCGACTTCATCGCCGCCGAACCGGAGGTATGGAACGAGGACATCGGAGCGGACTGAGTCCTCGAGCGCTCGTCGACGTCGACTACGGTCTACCGACCGGGTGGCGTCGCTGGTCCACCGCGGCATCGCTCAGGTCAATCGACCAACGAGGCGAGCTTGATAACCCGAACCAAAGGCGAATTGAACTTATCAACAAGCCGGTTCGATCGGTGACACGACCGACCGTGAAGCTCATGGATCCACGACCGCCTTCCGGTTGTGCGGAGGGCCCGATCGTCAGCTCCGCGTCCAAGCTGATCGTGCCTAGCCGGTCTCGCCGCTGCTGCTCGCCGGCACAGCTTTGATCACAAGGTGTCGTGGACCCGCTCACGGCGCACGGCGATGCCCGGCAGCCAGCTCGACGTAGGTCTTGGCGTTCTGCACGACTCGGGCGAACTCGTCCTCGGTCAGGGTGCGCCGGACCTTGCCCGGAACCCCGGCGACCAGTGAACGCGGCGGGATCTTCGTTCCCTCCAACACGACCGCGCCCCCGGCGACCAGCGAGCCGGCGCCGACCACCGCGCCGTTGAGGACGGTGGCGTTCATCCCGATCAGGCAGTCGTCCTCGACGGTGCAGCCGTGCACGACCGCCGAATGGCCGACGCTGACGCCGGTGCCGATCAGGGTCGGGAAGCCGTAGTCGGTGTGGACGACGACGTTGTCTTGCAGGTTGCTGCCGCGGCCCAGCACGATCTCGGCCATGTCGGCGCGCAGCACCGCGCCGTAGAAGACGCTGGCGTGGGCGTGGATCCGCACCTGTCCGACCACCGTGGCGTTCGGGGCCAGCCAGGCGTGCTCGTCCACCGCGGGTGTGTGTTCGCCGTAGGGCAGCACCAGGGGTCGCACGTGCTGAATCTAACCGGACCGGTGGCAGCGGTCACGACCGGACCCGGCGATGAGCCGAGTCGACGCGTACGGTCCAGCCTCGCCGGTCCAGGTATTCCAGCAACGGCACGGCGACCCGGCGGGTGGTGCCTAGGGCTCGGCGGGCGTCGCTGGTGGTGAACGGCTGCGGCAGACCCACCAGCACCCGCATCGCCCGAGCCGGGTCGCTCGGCAGCAGGACGACGTCGGGGGTGAGCCGGATCAACCGGCCCACTCGTTCTGCGGCGGCCAGCTCGGCCGATCCCAGGCCCCGGTTCTCCAGGTCGGGCCGTTCCGGTGCGGCGAACGGGTCATCAGTGAGCCGGTTCTCCAGCCATGCGATTGCGGGTTCGGCGGCGCCCAGGCCTTCGGCCTCGGGGTGGGCCACCCGGCCGTCGGCGTAGCGCAGGCCGGTGTCGTGGGCCAGTTCGGGCAGCAGGTTCCGGTCGGGCAGATCCAGCTGCCGCCGGGCCGCTTCGGCGCTGATCCGCGGCTCCAGCGGTGTCTGCTTCGCCTGCGTCTCCACCGCCTGTTTGAGGGCGCTTTGCCACTGGGCCCACCGGCCGGGGTCGACCAGCCACTCCCCGACCCGCCGCACCAGCCGGTCGGCGGTGACGTCGACGCCGAGGACCGCAAGCGTGCCGACCTTGACCGCTCCCCGGCGGCGAACCTGCTCGGCCAGCCGGTCGGCAGGGTTGGCGGTCCGTTCCCGGGCCAGGTCGGCCGCTCGAGCGGCGGTCGCTCCCCGGCGACGCAGCGGCGGCGGGTCGACGTCCAGGACGACCGCGCCTGCAGCTACCGCGTGCCGCCCCGGGTCGCGCAGCACCAGTCGGTCGCCGGGTTGGGCTGGGAGCGGCCGGGCCAGGGTGAGCCGGACCAGATCCTGACCCAAGATTCGGAGCCGTACCGGTACCGCTGCGGTGCCGAGGTGGCAGACCAGTTCGGCCGGCAGGTCGGCCACCGCGTCGGCGGCCGGTCGGCAGGAGACGTCGAAAACCTGGCTGAGCGGCCAGGCGTCCGGGGTCAGCAGCGCGTCGCCGCGGGTGACCGCGTCGAGGCCGACACCACGAAGGTTCACCGCCACCCGGGCCACCGCCCCCACCATCGGCTGCTCGCGGCCAAGACTTTGCAGTCCGCGGACGCTGACCTGGGCGTCGCGGAGCGCAAGCGTGTCGCCGACTTCGAGCCGGTCGTGGCCCAGGGTGCCGGTGACCACGGTGCCCGCCCCGCGGACGGTGAAGGCCCGGTCCACCCACAGCCGGACCCGTCCCTGCTCTGCCGGCGGAGGCAGCGTGCCGACCAGACGGCTCAGCGCCGCTCTCAGCTCGTCCAGTCCGGCCCTGGTTCGACCGGAGACCGCAACCGCCTCGATTGGACCGAGGCTGGAGTCGGCCAGCCGGTCGCGCGCCCCGTCCAGGGTGGGACGCGGATCAGCCAGGTCGCTGCGGGTGACGACCAGCAGCCCGTGCCGTAGTCCGAGGGCGTCGACCGCGGCCAGGTGTTCACTGGACTGTCGCCGCCACCCTTCGTCGGCGGCGACCACGAACAGCACGGCCGGGGCCGGGCCCAGGCCGGCCAGCATGGAGGCGATGAACCGCTCGTGACCGGGAACGTCGACGAAGGCAAGGTCGTTGTCCCCGAGCCGGGTCCAGGCGTAGCCGAGGTCAATGGTCAAGCCCCGGCGCCGCTCCTCGGCGAACCGGTCCGGTTCCATCCCGGTCAGGGCCCGGACCAGGGTGGACTTGCCGTGATCGACGTGGCCGGCGGTGGCGACGACGTACATCTACACCGACGGCGGCTGAGCTTTGGCGGCCCCGCGTACGGCGTCGGCCAGAGTCTGGTCCTGCTCCGGCGGCACGCACCGCAGGTCGAGCAGCAGCCGGCCCCGTTCGACCCGGCCGACCACCGCCGGGTCGCCGGTCCGCAGCGGCTCGGCCAGCCGAGCCGGTAGGGACACCGCCCAGCCGGGCAGGGTCAGCCCCGGGGCGCCGCCGCCGCCGACCATGCCGTCGGAAGCGACGACATCGGCGTTCCACTCCACCGGCAGGGCGTCGGCCAGCACCCAGGCCCGTCGCCGGAGCTGGTCGGGGTCGGCGTGCAGGGCGCTTACGGTCGGCGTCCGCGGTCCGCGCAGGGTCGCCTCCAACGCGGCCAGGGTCAGTTTGTCGGTCCGCAGCGCCCGGGCCAGCGGGTGCCGGCGCAGCCGTTCGAGCACGGCGGCGGTGCCGAGCAGCAGCCCGGCCTGCGGACCGCCGAGCAGTTTGTCGCCGCTGCCGGTGACCAGGTCCGCCCCGGCCCGGAGCGCGGTGTCGGCGTCCGGCTCGTCGGGCAGCAGCGGCTCGGGGGCGAGCAGTCCGCTGCCGAGGTCGGCGACCACCGGTGGGCCGAGGCCGGCCAACTCAGCTACGCCGACCGCGGAAGTGAAGCCCTCGATCCGGAAGTTGCTGGGGTGGACCTTGAGGATGCAGCCGGTCTCCGGGCCGACTGCGTCGGCGTAGTCGGCCAGACTCGTCCGGTTGGTGGTGCCGACCTCGCGCAGCCGGGCGCCGGTACTGGCGATCAGGTCCGGCAGCCGGAAGCCGTCGCCGATCTCGACCAGTTCGCCGCGACTGATGACCACCTCCCGACCGGCGGCCAGCGCGGTGGTGGCCAGCACCAGGGCGGCCGCGCCGTTGTTGACCACCAGGACCTCCTCGGCGGCAGGGACCGCCTCGGCCAGCGCGGCCACTGCGCCCCGGCCGCGGCGGGTCCGGGTGCCGGTGGCCAGGTCGTACTCGACATCGGTGTAGCCGGCCGCCTGCCCCAGGGCGTCCACGGCCGCCGCGGAGAGGCTGGCCCGGCCGAGATTGGTGTGCAGCACGACGCCGGTGGCGTTCAGCACCCGACGGGTGCTGCCGGCCGACCCCGGGAGGGACGCGACGGCGGCGTCGGCGACCTGATCAGGAGTCAGTTCTCCGGCTCGCGCTCGACTCTGTGCGTACGTCACCGCGCTCTTCACCAGCGCCGGACCGAGCCGCTGGGTTGCTGCCCGCAGCCTCGGGTCGGCCAGCAACGCGTCGGTTCGCGGTACGAGCCGGCGCGGATCGGTCACGACCTCGATCCTAGGTCCGACTCTGAGCCCCGCCGGTGTTCCTTGACCCCCGAGGAAGGGGATCAACGAAGGTGCCCGGGGCGCAGAGAGCGCGGCATGGCGGAGGGCGCGGGCTAGCGGAGTGGGTGGCGGAGGCGGACGGGAATCGAACCCGCCAAGCCGAGCTGCTCGGCTTCACCGGTTTTGAAGACCGGGAGGGCCACCAGGCGCCTGTACGCCTCCAGCAGCGACCCTACCGGCGCCGAGTCCAGTGCGACTTTGAGCCCCGTAGGCGTCTTTGAGCCCGGAGCAACGGGCGCAAAGACGCGCCCGGGGCTCAGGGTGCGGTGAGCTGCGGGGGTGGCGCCGCCCACGCCGCCGGGTCAGACTGGGCCGGAGGAGGTGAGTGAGCGTGCTGAGCGCTCAGGACCGACGAAACCGAGCCGTGCTGACGGTGCTCGTTGTCGTGGTGGTGTTGCTCGCGCTGACGCCGCTGCTGCGGTTGGCCGCGCAGGCCGAGCAGCGGCGCTGGGCAGCGGAGTGTCAGCGCGACGGCGGAACCGTCGACGTCCTTCCGGTCGGCGCGCCCAACCCTTTCCTCACCCAGTCCGGCCAGCCGACGTATCGCTGCCGAACCGCCGACGGGCGCATTTTGCGGACCCGGAGCTGACGTCGCCGATCAAGAGCGTTCCTGACCAGGCATCCTTGGCCCATGCCGCTCAACATCGGGGACTCTGAGATTGACCGACTGGCGCATGAGCTGGCGTCCCGGACGGGAGAAAGCATCACCGCGGCGGTGGCCACCGCCCTCCGCGAACGCCTCGAACGCCTCCGGGGTCAGGTACGCGGAGCTGACCTCACCGCCGAATCAGACGCCATCGCCCTGCGCTGTGCAGCTTTGCCGGTGCTCGATCTTCGACCGGAGGCAGAGATTCTGGGCTACGACGGCCACGGCCTGCCAGTCTGATGGTCATCGACACGTCGGCGCTGGTCGCTGTGCTCTTCGACGAGCCCGAGCGTCCCGGGTTCGTGCGCGCAATCGCCACCGCACCGACCCGGGTGATCTCGTGCGCCTCGATGATCAAGACCTCCATCGTGGTCGAGGCCAGCCGCGGTGAAGTCGCCGGACGGGAACTCGACCTGTTCCTGCACCGTGCACGCGTCCAGGCCGTGCCGGTGGACGAGCACCAGTCACAGTTGGCCCGGGCCGCCTGGCGCCGCTACGGCAAGGGCCACCACCCCGCGAGTCTGAATTTGGGCGATGTATTCGCCTACGCCTTGACCCGCGCCCGAGGCGACACCCTGCTCTTCACAGGCGATAACTTCGCACAGACCGACGTCGCGGCCGCGCTTCCGCGCTGGCGTACGCCCCCTGAGCTTGTCGAAGGGCCTCGAAGAGGTCGGCTGCCCGGGTGCCGCGGTCCCGATGTCGTTCACCGCTGCACCCGAAGCGTTTCCGCCTCGCGAGCGAGCCGCTCGAGCGCCGTCGGCTCGAGTGGGTGCCCGGAGAGTCGGGCGGCGTACAGGGCGGCTCCGAACACCGGGGCCAACAGTGGCGCCCGTAGCTCGGTGCGCGGTTGCCGACGGAGCAGTTCGGCGCGGAAGCCGTCGCGGATCCGGCTCGCGTTGAACGTCCCTCCGGACCAGGACACCGGCACCGTCTCGTCCTCGGCGAACCCGAGGCGTTGGCGGGTCACGCCGACCAGGTCCACGAGTTCGCCGACCGCGGCGTCACACACCCGCACCGCGGCTTCGTCGCCGAGCTCGGCGGTCTCGACTACCACCGGGCACAGACCCGCGATCGCGTTCCGGGCCGCCCCCCAACGGTTCAGCACCACCTCGAGCAGGTCGAGATCGCTCCGCAGGTCGAGGCGACTGCGCAGCCCTTGCAGCAGTGGACCCGGAGGCAGCCGGCCGTCGCTCATCTTGGTGGCCGCGTTCAATCCGCGGATCGCGATCCAGTACGCCGACCCCTCGTCGCCGAACAGCTCACCCCAGCCGCCGACGCGGACGCCGACCCCGCCTCGTTCGCCGTACGCCATCGAGCCGGTCCCGCTGATCACGTTGATCCCGTCACTCGCTCCGAGCGAGCCGGCCCAGCCGCAGACCATGTCGTTGTCGCAGCGGTACCGGTCGTGTCCCAGGGCGCGCCGGGGGGCGGCGTCGAGAGCGGGCACGTCGCCGCTGGTCTCCCCGTAGCCGGGCAGCCCGAAGAAGGCGTAGCTGATCTGGTCCGGCGAAATCCCCGCGTCGGTGCACAGCGAGGCGACCGCTGGAGTCAGCACCTCGGCGACCAGTTCGACGCCGGCCGCCGTGCCGGTCAGGTAGTAGACGCTGCGGTCCTGCCCCTGCGCCAGCACCTCCCCGTCGGCGCGAACCAGGCACAGTGCGGTCTTGGTGCCGCCGCCGTCGACGCCGAGGAAGACCGGCGCCACCTCAGCGACCCGGGTTGGTCGGCGTGCCGCCGGGGAGGGGGTGCACGGTGACGCCCTGGACCACCCGGTTGACCTCTCCACTGGGGAAGGGATTGTCCGGGGTGAGCCCCAGGCGGAGTGAGGTGGCCAGGCCGAGCAGCTGCGGCACCAAGGCCGCAGCCAGGGCCCAGTACGCGTCCGGCGTCGTCCCGAGTCCGGACAGGTGGATCGATCGGACCCGAGCGGGCAGATCCGGCGCCGGGTCGGCCGCGGCGTCGACCGCCACCACCCGGTCGCCGAGCTGAACGGCCAACTCGGAGACGAGGTCGAGGTCGTACGCCCGGGTGTAGGGGTCGTTGGACAGATAGACCACGGCCAGGGTCCGGGGCGTGAGGACGGACTTGGGGCCGTGCCGGAAGCCCAGGCAGGATTCGGAGAGGGCGATCACCCGGCCCGCGGTCAGCTCCAGCAGCTTCAACGCCGACTCGTTCGCCAGGCCCCGCAGCGGTCCGCTGCCGAGGTACACCACCCGCTCGGGGCGGAGTTCGGCCAGCGCGTCGACGGGTGCCCGGTCGGCGAGCAGCTGCTCCGCCGCGTCGGCCACCCGGCGCACCCGGTCGGCGGACTCGTGCGGGTCCGTACCCGAACCGCCGAGGGCGAGCAGCGCCGCCAGGCTCATGCCGGTGAGGCTGGAGGTCATGGCGAAGCTCTGGTCGTTGGCCTGGCTGGGCATCAGCAGCACCAGCGAGTCGTCCCGCTCGCCGTGCGACCGGGCGAGTCGGCCGTCGCCGGCGCAGGTGATGATCAGGTGTCCGGCGTCGCTGAGCACCCGGTCGGCGAGTTCGGTCGCGGCCACACTCTCCGGGCTGTTGCCCGACCGGGCGAAGGACACCAGCAACGTGGGTACGTCGGGGCTGAGGTAGTCGTACGGGTTGGACACCAGATCGGTCGTGGCGATCGCCTCCACCCGGCGACGCAGCGTCCGCGACAACTCGGGGGCGACGACCTCACCGGCGAACGCGCTCGTACCCGCCCCGGTCAGCACGATCCGGGCGTCGGCGCGCCCCAGGAACGGAGCCAGGAACGCGTCCAGGTCGTCGCGTCGAGCCGCCACCAGCTCGGCCACCTCCCGCCACAGTCGCGGCTGCTGCTCGATCTCGCGGGCGAGGTGGGTGCGCTCGGCGCGGGTCATCGAGTTTCCTCCGGGGTGAGCTGAGGTGCGCAGGCGGCGGCGTAACGACGAAGCACGTCGCGGACCCGGTCGATCGCGCAGGCCGGCGCGGTGGGATCGAGCGCGCCGCGACGGACCCGGTCGTACTGCTCGGGCAGGAACTGGCTCAGCAAGGGCAGGGGGAGCCCGGTGCGTTCCAGGTTGGCGAACAGCCGCTCCTGCGCCGCCGCGATCTCCGGGTCGGGCCAGTAGTAGCGGATCCGGTCGCTGAAGCTGTAGCGGCGGGCGATCCGCCGGGTGTCCTCGTCGCCCGTGTAGTACTTCTCCCAGTAGCTCGGACGGGCGAGCATCACCTGCTCGACCACCTCCGGCAGCCGGGAAGGCTGATCGGGATCGGGGACGAGTTCGGTCTCGATCGCGGCCAGGGCGAACAGCGCCTCCCGCAGGGCGAAGGTCAGCCACGGTCCGACCTTGAGCACGGCCCAGTGGTCGGCGACCAGGGCGCCCAGGCCGGCGTCGGTCTGGTAGTCGGTGGAGTGGGCCTCGAAGACCATGCCGGGCTCGTCGTCGAGGACGTGCTGCAGGTCACGGGTTGCGGCCGGGTCGTAGTCGATCACCCGGGTGTGGTCGAACTCGACTCCCGGCTGGACCACCAGGGCGCTGACCCGGGGCCAGACCGCGCTCAGCCCGTGCTCCTGCAGCGCCTGCCGGTGCCGGCTGATGGTGTGCCGGGCGGCGTCGGCCGGGGTCGGCACGAGGTCGTGCAGGTCCTCCGCGGCGCCGCCGGGAACCGGCACCTCGGTCCCGATCACGTACCGCAGGGCATCTGACCGGCCGGTCCGCTGCGCCGTCTGTTCGGCCACCGCGATCAGCCGTACGGCGCGTTGGGCCACCAGGTCGTCGGTCAGCGGGGTCGGGTCGCCGGCCAGGACGAAGCTGCAGTCGAGGTGGATCTTGGTGAAGCCCGCCTCGACGTAGGCCGCGACCAGGTCGTCGGCGTGGGCCATCGCCTCGTCCGGGGAGCTGGCACTCCACCGGTTGGGACCGAGATGATCACCGCCCAGCACAAGCTGCTCCCGGGCCAGCCCGACCCGGTCGGCGAGGCCGAATACCATCGCGGCGAAGTCGGCCGGGGTCTGTCCGGTGTAGCCGCCGAACTGGTCGACCTGGTTCGAGGTCGCCTCGATCAGGGCCGGGACTCCGTCCTCTCGAGCCTGGATCAGCGCGGCCTCCAGCACCAGCGGATGGGCCGAACAAACCGACGTCAGGCCACCTCCGCGTCCCGTCTTCTGTCGGTGGACCAACTCGTCAAGTACTGCTCGCACCTGCGCCTCCACTTCAGAATCACCTATTGCTGATTCCACCGGTCTACCACTGTTTAGCTTGATGGTCTTTATTGGTCTGATACTGGTAGTCTACCGAACGTGACCGAGGCGTTTCCTCGCGGATTACTCGACCAAGCCGCGCTGCCGCGTTACGCCCGGACCGCTGAGCGCCTGTGGGACGAAGTGCGCGCCGAGGGGGCCCGGCGCGGTGATCGACTGCCCGGCGAACGCGCACTCGCCCAGCGCTACGGAGTCTCGCGGGTGACGGTGCGGGCTGCTTTGGGCGTGCTGGCGCAGCGGGGTCTGGTCGCCCCCGTTCAGGGTCAGGGCTGGAGCGTCGTGGCTGAGGCAGCCGCGGCGGGAACGGGCACCGGCTCGCTGCCGACGGCGCCGAGCGGGAGAGTGCAGGGTTTCGCCGATTTTGCCGCCGAGCACGGTCTCGTGGTGCACGCTCGGGTGTTGTCGAACCGGGTTCGGGCGGCGACCCACACCGAGGCCGCGGAGCTGCGGATCGCCCCCGGGTCGGAGCTGTTCGAACTCCTTCGGCTGCGTTACCTCGACGGCCGGGTGACCGCCTTGGAACACAATCGGGTTCCCTTGAACCTCTGCCCGGCGCTGGCCGAGACCGACTTCGCCACCGCTTCGCTGTACGCGACCCTGCGCGCAGCTGACCCGGCGCAGCTCCCGGGACGGGCCGACTACGCCGTCGAGGCCCGGGCCGCCGATGACCGGGAGCGGGATCTGCTGCAGATCGTCGGGTCGGTTCCGCTGCTGGTGGCGACGCAACTGACCGCCAACCAGCACGGTCGGCCGCTGGAGCTCACGGTGCAGGCCTACCGCGGCGACCGCTACCGCTTTCAGGGCCAGATCTCCAACCGTTGAGGATGCTCGTCAGCACGAACGCCGCACTCGATCCCGCTCGAGCCACCGAATTATTGCGACGACGCCCGTCACCACGCCATCCCCGCACCGTCAATGGGCGCCCAGTAACGGCGCGCTCAACCGGGCCACGACGGAAGACCGTCCGGTGAGCCGTTCCTCGACGTCGGCCAGGATCGCCGCTCGCAGGCCGGCGTTGGCGCCCAGCCAGCGCAAGGGTTCGATCTCCCACGGCGGGGACCGATGGCCGACCCAGGGCAGCTTCGTGAGCGGGGTCTGTTCGCCGCGGACGAGGTCCCGGAGCGTACGGCCGGCGAGATTGGCGGCGGCGACACCGTGACCGACGTACCCGCCGGCCCAACCGTGTCCGGTACGCCGGTCGAACCCGACCGAGGCGCACCAGTCGCGAGGTACCCCCAGCGGTCCGCCCCAGGCGTGGTCGATGCCGGCGTCGCCGAGAACCGGGAACAGCGTTCGCAAGGTGGCGGCCAGCCGGTTGAACACCGCAGGCACCCGGTCGTAAGCCGGAGCCACCCGGGAGCCGAAGTGGTACGGCGCACCCCGGCCGCCGAAGACCAGACGGTCGTCGGCGGTCCGCTGACCGTAGACGATCAGGTGCCGGTGATCGCTGAAGGTCTCGCGCTCAGGCAGCCCGATCACCTCCCAGGTCGCGGCCGGCAGCGGCTCGGTGGCCACCACCAGTGAGTAGATCGGCACCAGGTCTCGGTGGTGTCTTGGCAACGTTGCGGTGTAGCCCTCGGTTGCGCGCAGGATGACGTCGGCGGTGACGGTACCGAAGATCGTCCGGACTGACCTGTCCTCAATGGCCGTAACCGGAGTGCGCTCATAGATCGTGACTCCGGCCTGCTCGACGACCCTGGCCAGGCCGCGGACGAGTCGGGTGGGATGCAGGCTTGCGCAGTCCGGGGTGTAGGTCGCACCCAAGACGTCGGTCGCCCCGAGCCGTCGTTGGGCTTCGTCTGGGCCCAACCAACGCAGGTGTTCGGCCAATCCCCAGTCGGCGTTCTTCGCCACGGCGGCCCGGGCGCGAGCCTCCTGGCCGGCCGTCCGGGCGACCACCACCGTTCCGCCCTTGTGGAAGTGCGCGTCGACGCCTTCGCAGACCAGCACCCGACCGACCTCGTCGACGGTGGCCCGCAGCTCGGCGGCCTGGGCCAGGGCAGCGGTTCGGGACGAACCCGGCAGGCCGGCCAGCGTGTCCAAAGAGGGCCGGGACTTCGCCGAGCACCAGCCGCCGTTGCGTCCGGACGCCCCGAAGCCGGCGACCTCGGCTTCACAGACCGCGATCCGCAGCGTCGGATCGGCCCGGATCAGGTAGTAGGCGGCCCACAAGCCGGTCAGCCCGGCCCCGACGACCGCCACGTCGAAGGAGGCGTCCCCGGGCAGGCAAGGGCGCGGAGTCCAGTCGTCGTCGTCGGTCTGCTGCCACCACGAGAGCGCGCCCAGCTCGGTCAGCGGACCCCCCAGGAGTAGGTCTGCTTGCGCAGACTGAGATAGGTGAAGCTCTCCGTCGAGAGCACCCTCGGGATGTTGCGGATCCGGGTCGAGAGCACCTCGAGCAGTTCGGCGTCGTCCTCCACCACGACCTCGGCGAGGATGTCGAACGATCCGGCTGTGATCACGACGTAGTCGACCTCGGGCATGCTCGCCAAGGCGTCGGCCACCGGCTCGAGCTCACCTTCGACCCGTAACCCGATCATGGCTTGGCGGCCGAACCCCAACTCGAGGGGATTGGTCACGGCGACGACCTGCATCACGCCGGTTTCGACGAGCCGCTGCGCCCGCTGGCGGACGGCGGCCTCCGACAGACCGACGACCTTGCCGATCGCGGCGTAGGACCGGCGACCGTCCTGCTGGAGCTGTTCGATGATGGCCTTGGAGACGTCGTCGACCGTTCCGGAGCTGTCGTGCTTGGGGATGGCCACCGTTCGATCCTTTCAGTTCGCCTTTCGTCTCGTCAACGAAATCGCGTTTCTCACGACGGATTTCGTCGTGAGCAGGGGTTCTAACCGCGGAACGCTGGTCAAATTTGGACGAGTTTGCCAGAATCCGAAGAAGACGAGACGTGCTCTGTCTTGTCTGTGTCCAAGGATCTGGTGGCGTGTGACCGACGTACGACAGCAAGAACTCCCTGACTCCTCGGCCGCGCTCGCGGCGGCCCGCCCCGGCGTGTTCTGGCTGGACGATCCCGACCGCCCTGACCCGCTCCCGGCCCTGACTGCTGACGCGACCGCCGACCTCGTCGTGGTGGGGGGCGGCTTCGGCGGACTGTGGACCGCGCTGCGTGCGGTCGAGCGGGCTCCCGGGACCCGGGTCGTGATCCTCGAAGCAGGTCGCTGCGGCGATCAGGCCAGTGGTCGCAACGGGGGGTTCGCCGCGGCCAGCCTGACCCACGGCTTCGCCAACGGTCAGGCGCGGTGGCGAGACGAGCTCGCCGAACTCGATCGCCTCGGCACCGAGAACCTGCTCGCCATCGGCGAGACGATCGAGCGGTACGGGATCGACTGCGACTGGCGGGCCAGTGGTGAGTTGACCGTGGCCACCCGCCCGCACGAGGCCGACGACTTGGCGGCCTACGCCGACGAACTCCGCGCCGGCGGCCACCGGGCAGAGTTCTTGGACCAGCCGGGCGTCCGGGCCGAGGTCAACAGCCCGACCTATCTGGCCGGAGTCTTCGAACCCGACCAGACCGCTCTCGTCGAGCCGGCTCGATTGGCCTGGGGGTTGCGTCGGGCCTGCCTCGACGCCGGCGTCGTCATCTGCGAGGACACTCCCGCGATCGGGCTCGAGCGAGACGGAACCCTGATGGCGGTGCGGGCTGAGCGCGGCACCGTACGCGCTCCGCGGGTCGCACTGGCCACCAACGCCTTCGTCTCGCTGCTGCGACGGCTGCGGCTGATGAGCGTCCCCGTCTACGACTACGTCTTGATGACCGAGCCCCTCTCGGCGGCGCAGCAGGACTCGATCGGCTGGCGGCGTCGACAAGGCGTCGGGGATGCGTCGAACTGCTTCCACTACTACCGACTCACCCGCGACGATCGAATCCTGTGGGGCGGATACGACGCGGTCTATCACTACGGCAGCCGGATCGAACCCCGGTTGGAGCAGCACGGATCGACGCACGCCCTGCTGGCCCGGCAGTTCTTCGAGACGTTCCCGCAGCTCGAGGGACTGCATTTCAGCCACCGCTGGGCCGGGGTGATCGACACCTCGACCCGGTTCACCCCGTTCTTCGGCACCGCTCACCAGGGCCGGGTGGCCTTCGCGCTGGGCTACACCGGGCTCGGGGTCGCCGCGACCCGCTTCGGCGCCGACGTGATGCTCGACCAGTTGGCCGGCGCGAAGACCGAACGGACGGCGCTGCAGATGGTGCGGAAAAAGCCGCTGCCTTTTCCCCCCGAACCGATCCGGGCGATCGGCATCAATCTGACCCGGCGGGCGCTGATGCGAGCCGACGCTCACGGGGGACGGCGCAACCTGTGGCTGCGAACCCTCGACCGAGTCGGTCTCGGCTTCGACTCCTGACGGCGCCACGCCTACGGTCCCCGAGCTTGTCGAAGGGCCTCCCACGGTCCCTGAGCTTGTCGAAGGGCCTCGAAGAGGTCACCGCGTTCCTCTTCGGGTTGGCCCGATGATCCCGCTACGGTCCCTGAGCTTGTCGAAGGGCCTCGAAGAGGTCACCGCGTTCCTCTTCGGGTTGATGATCCCGACGGTCCCTGAGCTTGTCGAAGGGCCTCGAAGAGGTCACCGCGTTCCTCTACCCGATGATCCCGTTACGAGCTTGTCGAAGGGCCTCGAAGAGGTCACCGCGTTCCTCTTCGGGTTGGCCCGATGATCCCGTTACGGTCCCTGAGCTTGTCGTTCCTCTTCGGGTTGGCCCGAAGGGCCTCGAAGAGGTCACCGCATTCCTCGCCGAGCCGATACATCCGCCCGGCTAGAGCTGGGCCCACGCCTTGTCGAGCACCAGCCGCAGAATCTGCTCCATCTCGTCGAAGTGCTGCTGGTCGCAGATCAGCGGCGGCGCCAACTGCACCACCGGGTCGCCCCGGTCATCGGCCCGGCAGTACAACCCGTTGTCGTACAGCGCCTTGGACAAGAACCCGCGCAACAGCCGCTCACACTCGTCGTCGTCGAAGCTCTGTTTGGTCGTTTGATCCTTGACCAACTCGATCCCGTAGAAGAAGCCGTCGCCCCGGACATCCCCGACGATCGGCAGGTCGCGCAACTTCTCCAGCGTACCGCGGAAGGCGCCTTCGGTGGCTCGGACGTGTTCGTTGATCCCCTCACGCTCGAACGCGTCCAGGTTGGCCATCGCGACGGCACACGAGACCGGATGTCCGCCGAAGGTGTAGCCGTGCAGGAACGTCGTGTCCCCGTGCAGGAACGGCTCCATCAGCGCGTCGGTGGCGATCATCGCGCCCAACGGTGCGTAACCGGAGGTGAGGCCCTTGGCGCAGGTGATGATGTCGGGCTGGTAACCGTAGCGCTTCGAGCCGAACGTGTGACCGAGTCGCCCGAAGGCACAGATCACCTCGTCGGAGACCAGTAGCACGTCGTATGCGTCGCAGATCTCCCGCACCCGCTGGAAGTATCCCGGTGGGGGCGGGAAACAGCCGCCGGAGTTCTGCACCGGCTCCAAAAAGACCGCGGCCACGGTCTCTGCGCCCTCGTTTTCGATCGCGACCGCGATCTGATCGGCGGCCCAGCGGCCGAACGCCTCCGGGTCGTCACCGTGCAGGGGAGCCCGGTAGAAATTGGTGTTCGGAACCCGGAAAGTCGAGGGAACCAATGGCTCGAACGGCGCCTTCATCTCCGGCAGTCCGGTGATCGACAACGCACCCTGGGTGGTGCCGTGATAGGCGATCGACCGGCTGATCACCTTGTGCTTGCCATGCCGTCCGGTCAGCCGGAAGTAGTTCTTGGCGAGTTTCCACGCGCTCTCGACCGACTCGCCACCTCCGCTGGTGAAGAACACTCGGTTGAGATCTCCCGGAGCGAGCGACGCCAACCGTTGAGCGAGTTCGATCGCCATCGGGTGGGCGTAGGACCACAGCGGCATGAACGCCAACTCACGAGCCTGCCGGGCGGCTGCGTCGGCCAAGTCGGTCCGGCCGTGCCCGAGCTGGCTGACGAACAGGCCGGCCAGCCCGTCGAGGTAACGCTTACCGTGCGCGTCGAACAGGTAAGCGCCTTCGCCCCGCACCATCACCGGCACCTCGCCGGCCCCCTGGGCCGGGTCGTAGGTGGAGTGTCGGGTGAAGTGCATCCACAGGTGGTCGCGAGCGGCCTGCTGGAGGTGGTCGGGTTGGCCGGTCATGGTGGGGTCCCGTCGCTGGGTCGAGGAGGGCAAGCGATTCCGTCGCCGATGAGCATCTCGGCAACGAATTCATGCTAGGCAGCGGTCGCCAACTGCGCAACTAGTCGCGAAGCTCGCAGTTTGCTGCGGATTCCGCCACTCGCACATGAGGTGGCGGCGGCGCCCGCCGCGGGCTCGTCCGGGTGTAGTCGGGCCGGCCTGACGACACGAAGTCGACGGGATCGGAACAAATGGGCACGTCGAACGAGCGAATCGCTCGCCAAAGGCCGTAGGGGCTATCGGACTCGTCGTTTCCTGGTTAGGCTGCCGTAGACCGCCCTCGAGCAGTTCGGAGACCGTATGGCCGCGAGCACCTTCCGCAATGTCATCGACGGGCGGGTGGTCGACGCTGCCTCGGGTGCGACGTACGAGGTAATCGATCCGACCACCGGCGAGGCCTACGGGACGGCGGCGATGAGTGCCGCCGAAGACGTCGACCGCGCGGCCCGCGCGGCGGCTCGGGCCTTCGAGCGCTGGGGCCAGACCACGCCCGCGCAACGGCAACTTGCGCTGCTGCGGATCGCCGACGCGCTCGAGAACCGCTCGGGGGAATTCGTCGAGGTCGAGTCGCGTGACACCGGCAAGCCGGTCGGATTGACCACCGAGGAGGAGCTGCCGCCGGCGGTCGACCAGCTCCGATTCTTCGCCGGCGCGGCCCGGGTCCTCGAGGGCCGCTCGGCCGGAGAGTATCTGGCCGACCACACTTCCTTCGTCCGCCGCGAGCCGATCGGTGTGGTAGGTCAGGTCACGCCTTGGAACTACCCGCTGATGATGATGGTGTGGAAGATCGCCCCCGCGTTGGCGGCGGGTAACACGGTGGTGCTGAAGCCCAGTGACACCACCCCGGCCACGTCGACGCTGCTTGCCGAGTTGGGCCAGGAGTTCCTCCCGCCCGGTGTGCTCAACGTGATCACCGGCGACCGGAACACCGGCCGCGCGCTCGTGGAGCACGAAGTCCCTGCGTTGGTGGCCATCACCGGTTCGGTCCGGGCCGGGAAGGAAGTGGCCGCGTCCGCGGCGGCCCAGCTCAAACGCACGCACCTCGAGCTGGGCGGCAAGGCGCCGGTGATCGTCTTCGACGATGCCGACGTGGCGGCGGCGGCCGAAGGAATTGCCGGGGCCGGCTACTTCAACGCCGGCCAGGACTGCACCTCCGCCACCCGCGTGCTGGCGGGTCCACGGGTGCACGACGACTTTTTGTCCGCCCTGGTCGAACAGGCCCGCCAGACCCGGACCGGTCCGCCCAACGACCCGGACGTCGGCTACGGGCCCCTCAACAACGTCGACCAATTGGAACGCGTCGCGGCGATGGTAGACCGTTTGCCCGAGCATGCGCAGATCGAGGCGGGGGGCGGGCGGCAGGGGGATCGCGGCTACTTCTACCGACCGACGGTGTTGTCGGGCCTGCGCCAAGACGACGAGCAGATCCAAGACGAGATCTTCGGTCCGGTGATCACCGTGCAGCGCTTCCGCGATGAGGCGGAGGCGTTGCGTTGGGCCAACGGGGTGCAGTACGGGCTGGCGTCCTCGGTCTGGACCCGCGACCACGGCCGGGCGATGCGGATGGCCAAACACCTGGACTTTGGTGCGGTCTGGATCAACACCCACATTCCGATTGTGGCGGAGATGCCGCACGGCGGCTTCAAGCACTCCGGTCACGGCAAGGACTTGTCGATGTACGGGTTGGAGGACTACACCCGGATCAAGCACGTGATGTCCTACATCGGGACCGACGGGTGAGTACCGCGCCGGCGTCGGAGGCGGCGCCGCGCGCCGTCCGACGCCCGGGCGCCACGGCGATCGAATTGATCGGGGTGGCCAAGCAGTTCACCGCGGCCCACGAGGACGTCCAAGCGGTCGAGCGGGTGGACCTGGCCATCCACAGCGGGGAATTCTTCTCGCTGCTCGGCCCGTCGGGGTGCGGTAAGACGACCACCCTGCGGATGATCGCCGGCTTCGAGGAGCCCACGGCCGGGCAGGTCCGACTGTACGACGAGAACATGGTCGGGGTTCCGCCGAACAAGCGGGACATGAACATGGTGTTTCAGAACTACGCCCTTTTTCCCCACCTGAGCGTCTTCGAGAACGTGGCGTTCGGGCTGCGGCGCAAGGGCGTGGACAAGGCCACGATCCGCGAACGGGTCGGTCAGATGCTCGAACTGGTCGGGCTGGGCGGCCGGGACGAGCGGCGGCCGAGCGAGATGTCCGGCGGCCAACAACAGCGGGTGGCGCTGGCGCGCGCCCTGGTCAATCATCCTCGGGCCCTCCTGCTGGACGAGCCGCTCGGGGCCCTGGACCTCAAGCTCCGGCAGACGATGCAGCTGGAGCTCAAACGTATCCAGCGCGAAGTCGGGATCACCTTCGTCTACGTCACCCACGACCAAGGGGAGGCGTTGACCATGTCCGACCGGATCGCGGTGATGAACAGCGGCCGAGTCGAGCAGCTGGGCACCCCGCAGGAGGTGTACGAGCGGCCGCGCACCCGGTTCGTGGCCGACTTCATCGGCACCTCCAACATCATCACCGCCAAGCCCACGCGGATGAGCCATGACGAAGCTGAAGTCGACGCGGGCACGGACGGACGGATCGTGGTCGCGCTGCACGGTTCTCGACCCGACGACGAGCTCTGCATCACCGTGCGGCCCGAGAAGCTCCGGGTGAGCGCTGAGGTTCCTGACGCGGAGTGTCGGATCCGCGGCACGGTCCTCAATGTCGTCTATCAGGGAACCTTCACCGCCTACGTGGTGAGCACGGCTCGCGGTGACCAGATGGTCGCCCATCGGCAAAACATCGCCGACTCCAGCGAGATCGCCGCCATCGGTGACACCGTGTGGTTGTCCTGGGCCTGTGCTCACTCCTACCTCGTCAACCAATACTCGGAGGCCGACTGATGAATGACGCCCGCGGACCCCTCGACCCGGCCCTGATCCGAGGCCTGACCCATACCCGCTTCGGACGCCGTGACCTGCTGCGCCTGGTCGGCGGGGCTGCTGCGGCGGGGGCGCTCGCCGGTTGTGGCGGGATCAAGCCGCAGGGCCAGAAGGTCGACACCAGCGAAGACGCGGTGAAGGCGTACTGGGACGCCCAGCAGCCGACCGGGGAGCTGACCTGGGCCAATTGGCCCCTCTATCTCGACACCGAGGGCAAGTCCGACCATCCTTCGCTCGACGCGTTCGAGAAGCAGTCGGGGGTCAAGGTGAAGTACCTCGAGGCGGTCCAAGACAACGGTCCGTTCTTCGCCAAGGTCCAGCCGGCCCTGTCCAGCGGACAGTACTGCAATTTCGACCTCACCGTCATCAGTAGCGGAATTTACCTGAACAAATTTCGCGACCTCGGATTCTTGGTGCCGCTCGACCACACCCGGCTGCCCAATTTTACCAAGAACGCCGGGAAGAATTATCAAAATCCGCCCTTCGATCCGGGTAACACCTATTCGATCCCGTGGCAGGCCGGCTTCACCGGGATCGGCTACAACCCGCAAGCCACCGGACGTCCGATCACCAGCTGGAACGACCTGCAGGACCCGAAGTTCAAAGGCCATGTCGGGATGTTCGGCAACAACGAGGACCTGCCGAACGCCGCGCTGGCCGCGATCGGCGTCGACCCGCTCAAGTCCACCGAGGAAGACTGGAAAGCCGCCGCCGCCTGGTTGCAGAAGATGAAGCCGTTGGTGCGCGGCTACTACTCCCAGGACTACATCAGTAAGTTGGCCACCGGAGACATTTGGATCACTATGGCGTGGTCGGGTGACATCTTCCAGCAGAACCTCTCGGGTAAGAAGTCCGGCGAGCAGCTGAAGTTCGTGATGCCCGACGAGGGTGGCCTGATCTGGACCGACAATTTCTTGATCCTCAAGGGCGCGAAGAACCCGGTCAGCGCGATGCAATTGATGGACTTCTACTATCAACCCAAGATCGCCGCCGAGGTGACCGAGTGGGTCAACTACGTTTCGCCGGTGCCGGGTGCGCAACAGGTCGTCGAGCAGGACGCGGTCAAAGCCAAGGGCGAGGACAAGACGTACCTCAAGAAGGTCGCGAGCAGCTTCGCCACCTTTCCCGACCAGTCCGTCTACGACAAGGCCCGTGACCAACTGGCGCCCCAGGCGGGCGAGGCGCTGGACACCTGGAACGGGATCTTCGAGCCGATCTTTCAGTCTTGACCGGCGGTCAGGACGTCGAGGTGGCCACGGTCAGGACCTCGAGGCTGCGGACTCGGCTGACCCCCTATCTGCTGGTGTTGCCCGGGGGTGCATGGCTGGCGCTGTTTTTCGTCGTGCCGATGATCGCCATGGTCAACGTGTCGCTGCAGAGCGGATCGCTGGAACTCGGCTTTCAGCAGACGTTCGACTGGCGCAACTACGTCGACATGATCAGCCGGTATCACGTTCAACTGCTCCGATCGCTGACGTACGGGTTGGTGACCACCCTGATCACGATCCTGCTCGCCTACCCAATGGCGTGGTGGATCGCCTTCCGGGGTGGACGGCACAAGACGACCTATCTGTTCTTGATCCTGCTGCCGTTCTTCGTCACCTTCGTCATTCGTACCATCTCCTGGCAGTTCCTGCTGGCCGACAACGGGGTGGTCCTGGGAAATTTGAAGGCCTGGCATCTGTTGCCCGAGAACTTCCACGTGCTGGCCACGCCGTACGCCGTCATCGGTGGGCTGGTCTACAACTTCTTGCCGTTCATGGTGTTGCCGATTTACGTCGCGCTCGAACGCATCGACCGGTCGCTGCTCGAGGCGGCCGCCGACCTCTACGCCACCAGAACCGCAACCTTTGCCCGGGTGGTGCTGCCGCTCTCGGTTCCCGGAGTCTTCGCGGGAGTGATCTTGACCTTCGTCCCGGCCGCCGCGGACTACGTCAACGCCTCGATCCTCGGCGGATCCGGTCAGGTGATGATCGGCAATATCATCGAAACGCTTTACATCACCAACTCCCAATATCCCGACGCCGCCGCGCTGAGCTCGATCCTGCTGGCCGGTCTGTTGGTCGGTGTCTTCATTTACGCCCGGGCGCTGGGCACCAGTGACGTGCTGGAGGCGAGCGGCGGATGACCCAGTCAATCCCCGGTCCGCACCGCTCGTCCACCCGGAGGGGGAGCGGCTGGGTCCTGCGGCTCTACACCTGGGCGGTGATCGCCTGGCTGGCCCTGCCGATCCTGGTGATGATCGTGTTCGGCTTCAACAACACCACCGGCCGCTACAACTTCGTCTGGCAGGGCTGGACGCTGCGGTGGTACCGGGAACTGTTTCAGATCGACGACCTGACCACCGCCTTGTGGAACTCGATCACGATCGCGGTGATCGTCACCCTGGTGGCGACTGCCCTCGGCACCCTGATCGGCTACGCCATGGGCCGCTATCGGTTCCGCGGGCAGGGCGTGTTGAACCTGGTCCTGTTCGCCAACGTCGCGGCCCCCGAGATCGCCATGGGCACCGGCTTGCTCTCGCTGTTCTTGACCCTAGGGATCCCGCGCGGGTATTGGACGGTGGTGATCGCGCACATCATGTTCGACATCGTCTACGTCGCGATTACCGTTCAGGCTCGGATGTCGGCGTACGACCGGTCGCTGGAAGAGGCGGCCCGCGATCTGGGAGCCGGGCCGTGGGCCACGTTCAGGCTGGTCACCCTGCCCGTGCTGATGCCAGGCATCGTCGCCGGCGCGCTGCTGGCCTTTGCGCTCTCGATCGACGACTTCATCATCACTCAGTTCAATGCCGGCACGATGCAGACCTTTCCGCTGTGGGTGTACGGCAGCTCCCGGGTCGGCACGCCCCCCCAGGTCAACGTTATGGGCACCTTGGTGTTCGGCTTCGGCGTGGTGTTGGTGCTGGTGAACACGGTGTGGCTGCGCCGGTCGCGTCGCCGCCGTCAGCCAGTGGGCGTGGCGAACTGACCTCCCAGCGGCCGCGGCACCGGACCGCCGCACCGGTCGGCACCACGGGATGATTTGGCGACCCTGGTCGTGATACGAGCCGGCTACGCGTCAAGAATCAGGTGGGCGGAGCCTTCAGTTCATCAACTATCGCTTCCCCGGCAGCTTGGCCCACTCGGTAACCGCCTTCGACGTGCATGTACCCCACGCCGGCAAGATCGCTGGTTGCCCAATGGAGAGGACCTACCGGAGTGGTCATCAAAGATCCGTACCGGCTCAGACCGCCCAAGTCGAAACTCATCCCGTAAGAGCCACGCGTCCATTCCTCAGCACCCCACGAGCTCTCAGAATATGCTACCGGCTTGGCGGCACGCACACCGAAGTACTGGCTGAAGCAATCTAAGGCCACGACTTTGCGTTCGCCTTCAGGAAGGCAGACGAAGTCATCAGCCTTCTTATCGCTGATAAATCCCACGAGGCAGCCGAGATCACTGCCAAAATAAGTGTTGTCGTAAGTTTCATGAATGGGCAGGTGAGGGGCGAATGCCGTTCCACTCAGACCCTCGGACCGCCAGAAGGGTACGTCGTAGAAGGTCTGGACCTTCACGATGTGCCCAAACGACATGTGCTGGTGCAGCTGTTGTTTCAGAGTGGGCAAGGGTGGCTCGAAGTGAATGGTGCTGTACAGGTTCGTCGGCACCGCAATGACGACACGGCGTGCGCGGACGAGCACATCTCTCGAACGCACCAAAACCTCGGTCGGAGACCACGAAATACGGTCGACGGGGCACTCCAGGTTCACGCTCTTTCCCAGCGATTCTGCGATTCGCTTAGAAATCTCCTGGAGGCCTCCGACGACCCGATGATCCAGCAGCACACCTTCGTCGACAAGGTTACCGAAACCACCTGCGGAGTTTGCCATGTGAATGGCCTCGAGCATTGAGATGGAGTGGGCGGGCTTAGCGAACATGCCGTCCGCGATGAAGATCGAGACAATGCTCTTCGCCTCGACGTCGGTGGTTGCTGCGTCCAGCCATTCACCCCAACTGATCGCGTCGAGCGACTGGGCCTGGTCGTGCAACCACGGCGTCGGCGTCCCGATCTCTTCACACTTCTGCGTGAACAGTGTAAGAATCTTTTGAATCTCTTTCTGTGTGGCCTCGGGGACGGGGAAGTCGCCTACGAAACGGCGACGTTCCCCTGAGCTATTCAGGTAAATACTCGCGCCGTCCCGATAGCGGGGATACGTTTTCACTCCTAGTTCCTCGGCCAAGCCCAACAGGGCGTCCTGGTCAGACGAAATCCACTGACCCCCCAGCTCCAACTCCACGCCGTCTACCTGGGTGGTCCACGTGCGGCCACCGACCCGATCGCGAGCCTCAAGCACCGCGACAGTCAGGCCGGCCGCGGCAATGGTCTTCGCTGCTGCGAGGCCGGCTATTCCAGCGCCGACAACGGCGACGTCCACGACAACAGGGCTTTCCCCATAGTCATGAGTATCTTCTTGGGTCACGTCTTTCCTCCTGGATGTGTGCGAGTGGGCCCCGGGTAAGCACTGTTTCTGCCCCGCCATCTCAGCTACTTTCTTGTGACCGTCGTGGCTGTGCTGCTCGTTACGTCCCGCATGAGCCGTTCGCGACGTCCCGCATGAGTCGTTCGCGATTGTCCACCCCTTAGCCGGTCAGCCGTGAGGCACGGGCTCGACGGTCGTTTCGTGCCGCCCTGGCGAACCCCAGGACTCCCCCCGAAGGGTGCGGTGGGCAAGCTCGGTCATACGCAATTGATCTCTCCGCATACCCTTCAAACCAGTTGGCTCATGACCGCCCTCGAACCGTTCTATGACGACGTCGCCACCAGCGGCGGCAAGCGCGTCAGCGTAGGTCTGGGCTTGAGCAAGCGGGGTGCGGGTGTCGTGGGTGCCTTGGTTCAGCCACACCGACGCCCGGACGTGTTCCACGTAGGACAGGGGAGAATACCGGGCTGCGCGCTCCATGAACTCTTCAGGCGACCCGCCGATCCACTGCTTCCAGACATCCCGCTGGGCGGCGTTCTGGCCGGCGAGCGCGGTCTGCCAGTCACCCACGGCGACATGAGCAAAGCCGCCGGCGAAGTGGTCTGGGAGGCGTCCCGCGGCAAACAGGGTGAGGAAGCCCCCGTAGGAGGGACCGGTGATGAAGGTGGTTCCGGGCCGGGCCAGGCCGCGGCCCCGCAGACTGTGAACCGCGGCATCGATGTCGTCGAGTTCGCGCTGTCCGAGTGCCTGCCAGAACCCTTCCCTGAACCGCTGACCGAAAGTGACCGACCCGCGGTAGTTGAGGGAGGCGTAGGCAAACCCCTCGTCCAACCAGCCTTGGGCTGAAGGTGAGTAGCGGTCAACGGTAGCGAGGTTCGGCCCACCGTGCACTTCAAGGACTGTCCCGATCGGGTCGGGGCGGTCCGGATGGGCGAGCCATAGTTGCACCCGGGTGCCGTCCCGACTGGTGATGAGTGTCGAGTCGAAGGAGTGTCCGGTCGGGACCGGGGCGGGTTCCACGACGGTCTTGGTCTCGTCGGGGCGCACTCGGATGAGGTGAAGGGGTACGTCCCAGCGTGACCGGGTCAGAACTATCGACCCGTCGGTCAGGTACCAGGGTTGATACTGGTGGGGATACGTACTGCCCACGTCCGGCTCGAAATAGCTCCCGTTCGACGCGCTGACGACCTCATGTTCGCCCGTTCGCTCGTCGATCTCGATGATCGTCTGAATGCCGTCGGCCGCATGGGCGGCGAGAATTTTTTCCTGACGGGAGCACCAGTCGAGTGGGATCACCTCCCCCGGCAGTTCTGGAAGACTGTAGTCGCGACGACGCCCTGTGTTCGGGTCCCACACGCAGGGGCGGACGAAGCCTGTTCGTTCGGTTCCGACCAACAACCGGTTGTCGCCGGGCGTCTCGGAGAAGCAGCAAGCCCGCGCCGGGCCATCGGGCAGGTCGTTGAGTACCGCGACGATGCGGGCGTTTTCGACGTCGACCACGGTGACGGCGGTACGCCGCATCCCTGGCCGGTGGGTCGTGGTGTCGTAGGACGCGAACCGTCCGTCAGCCGAGATGCGTCCCCACCATGCCTCGTGCGGCGTGGAATGCACGACACGCGGAACCCCGAACGGGCTCAGGGGAACGACGAGGAGGTGGAAACCCTCGTCGTCGACCGTGCTCAGCACAACGGTGCTTCCGTCGACGCTGACGTCGAGGCCGCGCAGCACATACGGGGGCCGGCCCGGCGTGAGGTCAACCGCACTTCCGCCATCCACCGGGTACGCCAACACGTGACCGATCTCGGAACCACCGTCGTCAGCGATTTGCAGGACCCAGCGTCCGTTGGGGGTCAGTGCCGCAGACCAGACGTCCACCGGGAAGCCGAGTTGGGGCGAGCGGTCCTCCGTGAGGAGATCGGCCACGACCCCACGTGCGGTCTCGGCCGTGTTGAAGACGAGAAGCGCAAGGCCTTGTGAACCGCGCACGGGGCGCGCTGTCATCAGGTAGGGCACGTCGAATCGGACGCTCCAGACAGGGGTTTCGTCGGGCATTGCTGTCCTCACACGTCTTCTGGTGATGTCTTCTGCCGTGATCGGTCAGCAGTACCACCGACTGGCCCAGGATGGTGGCAAGCCACCTGGTGACCACCGCCGGCATCGACGAGTTGGGGGGTGATATCCACACAAATTTGCGTAGCCCGCCAGCAGCGGGTCCGGAAGCGGCAGCCTGAGGGCGGATTGATAGGGCTGGGGACGTCTCCTGCGAGGACGATGCGCTTGCGACTTCGCTCCGTGTTGGGGTCGGGAACCGGGGCAGCAGAAAGCAGCGCTTGGGTGTAGGGGTGCTGGGCTGAGTCGTAGACCGCATCGACGGGGCCCTGCTCGACCACGCGGCCGAGGTACATAACCGCGACGACGGTGCTGATGTGACGGACGACCGATAGGTCGTGGGCGATGAGGAGGTAACTAAGGCCTAAATCGCGTTGCAGGTCTTCCAGCAGGTTCAGCACGCCTGACTGGACACTGACGTCCAAGGCACTGAGCGGTTCGTCGAGCACAACTATCCGCGGATCAACGGCCAGGGCCCGTGCCAGCCCGATCCGCTGCCGCTGGCCCCCGGAGAACTGGTGCGGATACCGATTCACATGGTCCGGGTTCAGGTCGACGCGCGCCATCAGTTCGCGCACGGCGTCCGCGCGCCGCCGCCGATGCAGTCCGTGGATCTCCATCGGTTCGCGCAGAATAGCGGCCACAGACATCCGTGGGTCGAGAGTAGTGAATGGGTCTTGGAAGACCATCTGGATCTGCTTCCGCGCGTGGCGCAACTCGCGACCCTTGAGTGCGAGGAGGTCGGTCCCGAGGACCTGCACGGAGCCTGCGGTGGGGTCGGTCAGTCGCACCGAGCACCGGGCCAAACTGCTTTTCCCGCATCCGGACTCGCCGACAAGTCCCACCGTTTCGTGCTGCTCGACGCGCAAGCTGACGTCCGACACCGCGTGCACAACTTGCGCACCACTCCCCGCGCCGCGAACGGGGAACTCCTTCACCAATCCGACGAGGTCGAGTGCGGTCGTCACCGGTTCGACCCGATTTCGTGAATCCGCGCGCATGCCGCTCGATGGTCGTCGCCGAGATCCACCAACGGGGGGCGGGCCGGGAAGCACTCCCCAGGCCGGGCTTCGGGGCAGCGAGGATGGAAAACGCAGCCGGTTGGACGATCGCGTGTCCCAGGTAATTGACCGGGTATGCGGTAGAGCCTCTCGGATCGGCTGGCCCGGCGGTCGGCTCGCGGTAACGAGGCAAGCAGTCCACGCGTGTAGGGGTGAGCGTTGCCATAAAACAGCTGATCGACGGGACCCTCCTCGACTTTGACGCCGGCGTACATCACGACGACGCTATCGGCCGTGCCGGCCACGACACCGAGATCATGAGTGACCAGCAGCATCGATGAGTCCAACCGCTCTCGGACCCGACCAAGCACCTCGAGAATCTGGGCTTGCACGGTCACATCCAACGCGGTGGTGGGCTCGTCTGCGATCAGAATCCGCGGTTCGTTGGCGACACTCATGGCTATCAGCACGCGCTGTCGCATGCCGCCAGACAACTCGTGCGGGTACAACTCCGCACGCTCTGCCGGAGAAGGAATACCCACCATCTCCAGTAGCTCGACCGCACGCCGGCGCAGTTGGGACGCTGTGGCGGCTCGGTCATGGACACTTATCGCTTCCATCAGCTGGGCGCCGACGCGCAGCACCGGGTTGAGCGCGCTCAGGGCGTCCTGGAAGACCATGGCAATGTCCTTCCCGCGGATGGTGCGCAGCTCTGATTCCGAGCGCCCCAGCAGCTCTTTGCCCGCGAAACGGATGGAACCGTGGAGCTGGGCGCTTGCGGGCAGCAGGCCCATGATCGCCATGGCGACTGTGCTCTTGCCCGATCCGGACTCACCGACCAGCCCCGCGGTCTGACCCTGGACGAGGCTGAGGGAGAAATCTTCGACGGCCAGCACCGGCCCGTCGTCGCTTCGGAACGTCACCGTCAGGTTACTGACTTCGAGTAGCGGCTCCATGATGGTCAACGGATCTTCTGCGGGTCTAGGGCGTCACGAAGCCCGTCGCCGACAAAGCTGATGCTTATCACCGTAATGAGGATCGCCAGCCCGGGGAAGTACAACAGATATACCTGCGACGTGGCGACATAGCCCGACGCCTGGCTGAGCATGTTCCCCCAACTGCTTTGCGGGGGACGGACACCGAAACCAAGGAAACTGAGCGTCGACTCGAGGATGATCGCGAGCGCGACGGCCAGGGAAACGTTTACGGCGATGATTCCGGCAAGATTGGGGAGAAGATGCCGAACGACTATTCGCAGGCGCGTCGCTCCAAGCACGCGGGCCGCGTCGACGTAGGCGTTCTCGCGTAGCGAGAGAACCTGCCCGCGCACGACGCGCGCGATGTAGGTCCAGCTCAGACCGGCGAGAACGACGATGATGGTCCAAGCAGACTGTCCGAAGTACTGCAGGACAACGGCCAAGATGACCAGACCGGGAACCACAAGGAAGAGGTCGGTGATGCGCATGATGACTTCGCCGGCCCACCGGCTGCCGTAACCGGCGAGCACACCCAATGCTGTGCCGAGCAAGGTGGAGAGCACGGCGACCGCAAGGCCTATGGACAGCGAGAGGCGGCCCGCGTACAGAAGTTCTGACAGGTAGTCACGGCCAAGCTGGTCGGTGCCCAACAGATGCCCCCTGGAGGGCGCTACTGGCCCGAGGAGGAGGTCTTGCTGGTTCTGCGCATAGGGAGCAACGATATTGGCGAAGTAGCAGCAGAACGCGAGTACGACCAGCGTGATGAGACCCGGCATGGCGAGCTTGTGGCGTAGGAAGTTCCGTCGAAATACGGCCGCCGGGGAACGGACGCCTATGGGCCTTACCGGCGCACCGGCCTCTTCGGTGGCGGCTGTGGGTGTCGAGGCACCCTCGGGCGGTATCGCGGTCATTCGCGTCACCCCAATCTCACACGAGGATCGAGCCAGGCGTAACTGAGGTCGGCGAGAAGGTTGAAGACCACTACCGCAATGGCGACGACAACCATCCAGGGGACCAGGACAAAAGCGTCCCCGGCCTGAATCGAACTGATGAAGAGCTTGCCCATGCCGTCGACGGAGAAGACCTGTTCGGTGACGACCAGGCCGCCGAACAGGGCTCCGGCGTCGAGCGCGATCACGGTGACGAACGGACCCAGACTGTTGCGCAGCGCGTGCCGCCTGATGACTTGCCGTCGAGGTACTCCCTTGGCGCGTGCGGTGCGGACGTAGTCGCTGCTCAAAGTGTCGAGCATCGTGGTGCGAAGAAACCGGCTCCAACTCCCGATCAGGGCGGCGGTCACCGTGAGAACCGGCAGTATGAGGTGGCGGACGTAGTCAAGATTGATACCGCTGGACCCCACTGAGTGCAAACCGACGAAGAACAGTGGCGGTTCAGCTAAGCCGAATTGCTGTTGCGGAGTGAACGCCAAGAGCTGGATGAGGACCAAACCTAACCAGAATGCCGGTATTGCCAAACCGATGTAGGACAGGCCCGTCAGCAGGAGATCACCCACCGAATACTGCTTGGTGGCGGAGTACACCCCGACCAGACCGGCGACAATAGTCGCCAGGAGCAGTGCCCATAAGACTAGCTGAAGAGTCACTCCGAGCGCACTGCCGATCACGGTCGCCACCGGCTGGCTCGTGGCCGAACTCGTGCCCAAGTCGCCGCGGAGGGCGTTCAGCAACCATATCCGGTACTGCTCGAAGATGGAGCGGTCCAATCCGAGGCGTTGGGTTTCTCGCGCGACCGCAGTGGGATCTTGGTTCAACCGCAACTTCGCCAGCGGATCGAAGGTGGCGCGTACCGCCCAGAATAACAGGAACGAGGCGACGCCAATGACGATTACCGAGTACCCCAGCCTTTTTGCGGCGAAGCGAAGCAGGTTTTCACGCCCACGGGTGCGTCGCGCCACGACTAGTTCACCAGACCCCACTCGTTGAGGTTCCACCAGGGTCCCTCTACCGGGTTGGTGCTGATCGGGCCACCGATCTTGTCCTTGGTGAGCAAAATGGACGGAACGTTGTCCAGAGGCAGTGAGACCGCGTTCTCCGCCATGACGTCGTCGGCCTGCTTGGAGTAGACGGCTCGCTGTCCCGGATCGATCGTGCTGTCGACTTTCGCGAACAACGAGCTGAGTGCTGGAACATCGACCCGCATGAAGTTGATTCCCGCGTAGTCATTCGCCTTCGTCGGGATGGAACTCTCCGCAAACGCCGACGTCGGATCGGTTGCAATCAATGTCCACAAGCTTGCTTGGAACTTGCCGCGCGGCATGACGTCGGTGAACATCTGCGTAGGTGTGATGTTGTTGATCTCCATCTGGAAGCCTGCGGCCTTCAATTGCTCTTGAATGATCTGTCCAGCCAGCAGACGTCGCGTATCACCGGAGAGCGAAGTCAACGTGAAATTGGCGCGCTGGCCGTTCTTCTCCCAGATCCCGTCGCTACCTGGCGTCCACCCGGCGCTACTCATCAATGACTTGACCTTTTCGAGATCCAGCGAGTAGGTGCTGAACGACGTGCCCCCGAACTCGGCCCGAGTGCCGGGCCAGAACGTCTGGGCGGGCGACTTCACACCCAGAGAACCGTAGAGCCTGTTGACCAGAGCCGTTCGGTCTATCGCGTAGGAGAAGGCCTGCCGAAAAGTGACGTCGTCAAATGGGAAAGCGCCGTTGTTTACCCACAACGCTTCCTTGTTCGCGGTATCCAAGCCCAGGGTTACCCGACTACCCGGAATCCCGTTCTTTACTTGGTTGATCGCGTCGAGCTGGGGCGAGGGGTAGATGGAGTCCAACTGGCCACTCTTATAGGCGAGGAACGCCGCGGACGTGTTGGTCGTGAACTGGAATGTCACCTTGTCAAGTTTGGGTTTTGGCCCCCAGTACTTGTCGTTGGGCACAAGCGTGACCGAGGCGCCTTGCTGCCAGGACTCAATCTTCCATGGCCCGCCGCTGAAACTGTAACCACTCTTCATCACAGTGCCGCGGTTCTTCCCGGCGAGGATGTGCGAAGGCAGAACAGAGACGAAGCCGCTGAAGAGGTCTTTCCAGTTGACGTACGGCGTCTTGAGCGTAACGACGGCGGTCTGCGGGTCGGGCGTGGCCACCGATGTGATCAGCGAATAGCCCGTCTTGTCGGCGATGTCATTGCCGTCGCGGACCTGAAACGCGGTGTACTTGATATCTTCGGAGGTGATCGGCTGGCCGTCTGACCACACAGCCGCTGGATTGATCTTGTAAGTGACCACCTGTTTTCCCGCCACGACTTCGGTTGTCGGCTCGGACGCCATGAGGACGGACGGCACCGGCGACCACGTGTTCCCTTGAGGACGGTGCTGGAAGACTTCGGGGAGAGTTTGGACCTGCATGACGTAGGTTCCGAAGATAGACCCCGCGCAGGTTCCGATCCAGTCAGCACATCCCGGTTCTTGTTCAGAGCCGATGACCAGGCTGCCGCCCTGCCTCACAGCCTGCGACTGGGGGGCCGAAGATGACGACTGCGGGGCCGTCGTGCCCGAGCACGCACCCGCTACTAGTGCCGTGGCCAAGACGCCGGCCAAGGCGCCTGATTTGAGGCCTAGTCGGCGCGTCCTGCTTCTTGACGTCGTCGGTGTCTGCATTCGCGCGCCTTCCTCTGCCTGAGGGGTTGCCGTCACTGCCGCGTAGGGCGGTGCGTTCACGACAGTCTGACGCAGCTTCGAACCGTTGGCAAGGGGTCTAGGCATACTCCTAGTCAGGCTGCGTGCCCAGTGGCCAGGCAGGCGTACATGCCAGAATGCGGTGCACCCGCTCGGAGCGACCAGGGAGGATTGGTATGACAAGTAAGCGTCACAGTAAGCCAGCGCCATCGGACGGCCGTGTTCGCGCTCGTCGGCCCCGGGACAGTCTGAACCGTGCGAAGATCCTGGCTGCCACCGAGGAGCTCGCTATGGAGGGGGGGCTCGACGCGCTGACGTTTCAAGCGATCGGCGACAAGTTGCAAGCGCACCCGACGTCTATCTACCGACACTTTCGTGACAAGGACGAGCTGATCCTCGAGCTGGTGGACAGCCTTCGAGCGCGCTCCTACGCCGACCAACTAGTGCCGAGCGACGACTGGCTCGACGACATTCGAAGGTTGTCCCAGCTGATCAGGGAGCACTACCTCCGATACCCTCAGTTCGCTCAGCAGATGGCCATGCGAACGACTCGGCGACCAACTGAGTTCGCCAACGTCGAGTTCTTCCTCGATGCGGTTCACCGCGGCGGCATAAGCGACGCTCAAGCGGTAGTCCTCCTCCGGGCATTCGGCAACCTCGTCCGTGCCATGGCGAGCCTGGAGGCGGCCTTCTCGTCGCTTGAGGACACGGTCCGGGTCAAGGATGAACTTGCCTGGCAGCTCGAGTATCGGCACCTGGATCCGGAGCGCTACCCCAACATCACCCGCGTGGCTGACCAGCTGCACAGCATCGGCGATCCCCTTGCTTTCGATACCGCTCTGGAGATGATGCTCAGTGCGATCGGCGGCAAGGCCGACGGTGATACCTCCTGAGTGCCGACATGCCTCGGACTACGCCGCTCACCTGGTCAAGCCCTCGATCATCCGCGCCACGAGCGCGGCGCGTCCGCCAAGCGACGACACCTCCACCCACTCGTGGTCGGCGTGTGCGCCACCACCCACCGCACCGAGGCCGTCCAGAGTCGGGACGCCCAGGGCGGCCGTGAAGTTGCCATCCGAGGCGCCACCCGCGCGGGCCTCAGAAACCGGCCCAAGGCCACACTCCGCGGATGCCGTACGGGCCAGATCGAGCAGGCTTCGTGACGTGGCAAGCTCCATCGGGTAGCGATTGATGGCGCCACCGACGTGAACCTCGACGTCTTCGTCATGCGACCGCAGGGACCTCATCGCGGTGTGAATACGATCAAGTTCGTCAGCGTCCCAGGCCCGAACGTCCACCCGCAAATCGGCGTGGGCCGGAACCGCGTTCACCGCCGCACCGGCTTGCGCGACCGTCGGAGTGACGGTGGTGCCTCGATCCGCGTCGCCCCAACCCGCGATCTCGAGCACCAAGTGCGCCAACTCAATTAGCGCATTGGCACCAAGCTCCGGCTCCAGCCCGGCATGGGCCGCACGTCCGCGTACGTCTACTTGGTACAGAGCAGCACCTTTGCGAGCCGTCTTCACAGCGCCGTCCAGGCTTGGTTCCAGCACGAGCACCACGGCGCAATCAGCCGCAACCTCCTCGATGAGCGGCCGTGAGGACACAGAACCCACCTCTTCGTCACCGGTGACCAGCAGCGCGACGCGCGAGCTGTCCTGAACCATCCGAAGAGCTTCGAGGGCGATGACGAGACCAGCCTTCATGTCGAAGACGCCCGGCCCGACGGCGCGTTCGCCCCGCACGGCGAAAGGACGCTCGCGGATCGTTCCCAGCGGCCACACCGTATCGACGTGGCCGAGCAATAAGACAGCCGGCCGCCCGGCAGGGCGCCACATCATGTGTGGCACTCCGTCTCTGGTCACGTCCGTGCCACGGCCCAAGATCGGGTCGAACCACGACCGCAGCAGTTCCATCGCGCGGGATAGGCCGGCCTCATCACCACTGGGCGTCTCGATCGACACCAGCTGACCGAGTCGTTCCACCAGGCCGTCGAGGTCGCCGGTCGCTGCCATCATCGCTGCGCCTCTCCAAGGAACTTCGCAAGAACTGCCTGGGTCTGCTCTGGCGCCTCCTCGGCTAGGTAGTGATCGGCGTAGATGCCGACACCTTCGACCGAGCCCGCGAACTGTGCCCAAATCGACAAGACGTCGAAGTTCCGGCCCACGTAGCTTTGCGTTCCCCACAACACGCAGAAGGGTTGTTCGATCTGACGTCCACTAACGACATCGGCGCGGTCATGCTCGAGATCGATCGTCGCGGCGGCACGGTAGTCTTCACAGGAGGCATGGACGGTGCGCGGATCGTGAAATGCTTGCAGATATTCTGCGTAAGCCTCATCGTGAAGTGGCAGGCCGCCGCTATTTCGTCCCAGGAACCGGCTGCTGATCCATGCCTCCGGATTCGCCGAGATCAACTGTTCGGGCAACCGGTTCTGTGCCGCCAAGAAAAACCAGTGGAAATAGGTACTCGCCATCGCCCGATCGACGTGATCGAACATGTGCAGCGTCGGAACGATGTCTAGCACAGCGAGCGACCGCACGCGGTCCGGGTGGTCGAGCGCGAGTCGATGCCCGACGCGTCCACCCCGATCGTGACCCACGACGCTGAACGACTCGTAGCCCAGCTGATCCATCACGCCGACCACGTCTTGGGCCATGCTCCGCTTGCTGTACGTCAGGTGGCCGGGGTCGCTCTCTGGCTTGTCGCTTTGTCCGTAGCCACGCAGGTCGGCCAGCACGACGGAAGAGTCTTTGCTCAGCGCCGGCGCGACTCGGTGCCACATCGTCAGTGTTTGGGGATAACCATGTAACAACACGACTGCCGGACCTGCTCCGGCTGTCCGGACACGAATGTCGACGCCGTTGATATTGACGCGGCGTTCATCGAAGTCGGGCAGGAGGTCGACCTTGGTCATTCCTGGACATCCGTCCGGGCGGAGCAAACCGCTGACACAACCTCGGCGGTTGTGAGGGAACCACCGAGGTCTGGCGTCACCCGGCCGGTGGCGACGGTCTTTTCGATGGCGGCCAGCAGTTGCTGCGCCGCCCCTTGCTCGCCCAGGTGCTCCAGCATCATACTGGCCGACCACAGTTGCCCGATCGGATTGGCTCGGCCGGTGCCGACGAGATCAAATGCGGAACCGTGGACCGGCTCGAACATGGATGGGTGGGCGCGCGGCGGGTTGATGTTGCCACAGGGCGCGATACCGATACTTCCGGCGAGCGCGGCCGCAAGGTCGCTGAGGATGTCACCGAACAGGTTCGAGGCAACGATCACGTCGAAGCGCTTCGGTTCCAGCACCAGCAGGCCGGCGAGAGCGTCGACATGGACCTTCGTCAGCTCAACGTCCGGGTAATCGCGCGCGGTTTCTTCTACCACCTGGTCCCAGAACGGCATGGTGTGCTTGATGCCATTCGACTTGGTGGCCGATGCGACGACGCCGCGACGACGGCGAGCAGTCTCGAAGGCGTAGCGCGCGATACGGGTAATCCCCGCGCGGGTGAAGACCGACTCCTGCACAGCCAATTCCTCCGGAGCGCCGGTAAACATCCGCCCACCGATATCGCTGTACTCCCCCTCAGTGTTCTCTCGGACGACGACTACATCGATGCCACCCCGTGAAGCCTGGATCGGGGCCGGCGTCCCGGGAAGCAAACGTGCCGGCCGGAGCGACACGTACTGCTCGAACTGTCGACGAATGGGGATCAATAACCCCCACAGGGACACATGATCGGGCACGTCGGGGGCGCCAACCGAGCCCAGCAAGATTGCGTCCGCGTCAGCAAGTTGACTCAGCCCGTCGGCCGGCATCATTTCCCCGGTGCTGCGGTAGTACTCGCACCCCCAGGGGTGATCGCGCCATGCCAGTTCGAAGCCCCAGTCGGTGGCCACTTGATCGAGCACCTGGCGCGCGGCCGTCGTCGTCTCCTGCCCGATGCCGTCGCCCGGAATCGCTGAGATCACATACCGTCGCATTAGACCCTCCTCCCAAACCTCGCAAGCGCTATAGTCAGCCTACGTGACAACGGGCCAGACCGGAAGCGGGCGGCGTGTGTCAGTGGCTGATGAGCGAACGGCCGGAGGCGCTGTCTCCGCTACCTGAACGCGTGGCCCGGAAGGCTCGCCCGGTGGGGAGCGCGATCAGCACGGCCGCGAGACGGCAGGCGGCGGAGGAGCCAAGTGGTGAACCGGGGCGTGGAAGCGACCGAGAGGGGGTCGCTCGAAGGGGCTGGGGATGCTGACCGCCCTGGTCAAGGCGAAGTAGCAAGCAGCACACTCGCTCACCATGCATGAGGCACCGACTGCTACTCGGCGCCACCTTCAGGTGAGTCACCTCGACGGACCAGGCCAGGCGAAGGCCGGACCAGACCGGTAGCGGGAAGTTCCGCTTGCGGACAACACGTTCCAGACCGATGCCGGACGATCAGCTCACCGGACACCTGCCAGCCTGTAGAGGCCCATCTTGGATCAAGGAAGGATGAATCAGATGAGAACGATCGCAGCTGCGGTCAATATTCACGATTTACGGACTCTCGCGAAGAGACGGCTTCCGTCGATGGTCTTCGACGCTTTGGACGGCGGAGCGGATGACGAAAGAACTATCAGAGCAAATGAAGTCGCTTTTGAGAGACTGACTTTGCGTCCACGCCCTTTATCGGACATCTCCGTTCGAGATTTGTCGACGACAGTATTCGGTCAAGCGATATCAATGCCCGTGATGCTCGCACCGGTGGGTTCGGCCCGCCTGATCCGCCCCCAAGCCGAGTTGGAGATTGTCCAGGCGGCCGGCGCCGAACGCGTCATTTACACGCAAAGTACGGTGGCAAGCTACTCCCCAGAAAAAGTTGCTGCTGCCGCACAAATAGCGCCGTGGTTCCAACTCTACCTTCCCCCTGATCGGGAGGTGGCGCGGCAGCTGGTCCGACGGGTTCAAGCGGCCGGATATGCGGCCCTTGTGCTGACTCTCGACATGCCCATCCGGGGTAATCGAGAACGCGATCTACGCAATCATTTCTCGGTGCCATACCGGATGTCTCCACGATTAGTTGCTCAGTTTTTGTCGCGCCCGCTTTGGAGCGCGCAGTACCTTCAACACAACGCACGCCGAAGTAGGGCGGATCGTGAAGCCGACAACCACAAGCCCCATCATGGGTACCCAGCAGGCATCGGATCGGCGTCGCCTGCGTGGCCGGTTACCTGGGATGACGTTGAATTCGTCCGCGGCGTCTGGCAAGGTCCGCTGCTGGTCAAGGGCCTTGTGCGTGATGACCAATGCGACGAACTGATCAGTCGCGGCGTCGACGGGATAGTCGTCTCAAATCACGGCGGACGACAACTCGACGGTGTCAGCCCGACCATCGAGGCTCTTGACTCCGTCGTGCAGGCGTGCACGGGACGGATCGAGATCTATCTCGACGGCGGCATTCGCCGTGGAACCGATGTGGTGAAGGCCCTGGCTCTGGGGGCAAGAGCATGTTTCATCGGGCGTCCGTACCTGTACGGCTTCGCGGCCGGCGGAACGGAAGGCGTAGTGCGAGCGCTAGAAATCCTGCGCGTCGAGACCGATCGCTCGATGGCGCTACTGGGGTGTGCGTCCGTTTCCAACATCGACAAGAGTGTGATCGTGGAAGCCCGCTGACCGGACTTGGGCCAACATGGTCTGGCCCAGGCGGTCCTCCTCTCGCTCAGCACCGACGAGGCTGCGGTCCCCACGGAGATCCCGAAGGGCCGCAGCCTTGAGGTGTTTCGTTCAGGCGATGCGGATCAGCTTCTTGTTGACGAACTCGTCGGCGCCCAGGCGGCCCAGCTCGCGACCCGACCCCGACCGCTTTACGCCACCGAAAGGCAGCTCCGGCGCGTCTGCATTGACCACGTTGACGTACACCATGCCGGCGTGGATTGCGTCCGCGACGCGCTCGGCTTGCTCTTCATCGGTGGTGAAGACGTAGGAGCCGAGACCGAATGGCGTGTCGTTGGCCAGCTCGACGGCCTCCTGTTCGGATCCGGCCTTGTAAACGACCGCGACCGGACCGAACAGCTCCTCATGGTGCACCTGCATCTCCGGCGTCACGTCGGTGATCACCCCGGGGGAGATGAAGTTTCCCCGGCGTTCACCCCCAGCCACCAGGTGTGCGCCCTCAGCGAGGGCAGCCTTCACCTGCTCGCTGAGTCGCTCGGCCGCCAGCTCCGAGGCGAGTGGCCCCACCTGGGTATCGGGGTCGGCCGGGTCGCCGACCACCAGCGAGGTCATCGCCGCCGAGAACTTGTCCAGGAACGGCTGGTAGAGGTCGTCGGCCACAATGAAGCGCTTGGCCGCGTTACACGCCTGACCGGCGTTGTTCATGCGAGCATCGACGGCGGCACTGACTGTGGCGTCGAGGTCGTCGGTCGAGAAAAGGATGAACGGATCGGATCCCCCGAGCTCGAGCACCACCTTCTTGAGGTGCCGGCCGGCGATCGACGCCACCGCGGCCCCGGCCCGCTCCGAACCTGTCAGCGAAACACCTTGGACCCGCGGCTCCCCGATCAGTCGCTCAATCTGCTCGTTACTGGCATAAATGTTCGTGTACACCCCGGCTGGGAAGCCGGCGTCCTCGAACATCTGCTGCAGGGCCGCGCCCGATTCTGGGCACTGGGGCGCGTGCTTGAGCAGGATCGGGTTGCCGATAACCAGGTTGGGCGCGGCAAACCGGGCCACCTGGTAGTAGGGGAAGTTCCACGGCATGATTCCGATCAGCACTCCGAGCGACGTCTTCCGCACCACCGCTGTCCCGCTCCCGTGACTGAGAGCGAGCGGCTCATCGGCGAGAAAGCCCAGGGCGTTGTCGGCGTAATAGGCGTAGATGTCAGCGCAGAAGTCCACCTCGTCGAGTGCCTCGGGCAATGCCTTGCCCATCTCGCGCACAATGATCGCGGCGAGTTCTTCCCGTCGTTCGCTGTGGAGTCCGCCCACGCTTCGGACGAGTGCTGCTCGCTCCTCGACCGTAGTGCTCGCAGTCCATTGCCGATGGGCCACATCGGCTGCCGCCAGCGCGTGCTCCAGATCCGCGTCGCTGTGCGAGGCGTAGGTACGGACCGTCTCGCCCGTGGTGGGGTTGACGACGGCGTAGGTGCTCATACTGTTCTCCTCGTGGGTTGCGTCTGCGGCCGATCACAGTCTCACACGCTCGGTTGACTTAGAAACGCGGGAGCAGCCAGCCGCCGACGACGAGGGGCACCGATCACTCTGCAGTGACGCCGGGTATGGCGGCCGTTGCGAGCACCTTGGTGCCGAGGAAGTCGAGAATCGTCGCAAGCGCGAGCAGAGTCAGCGCGCACACGATCACGTTGTTGATCGATGGCTCCACGGCCCAAGGCCGCCGAGACGTAGGGTCCACCGTCAGCAACCGTGGGTATCGTGGCGAGCAGCGCGCAAAGGTAGATCCAGCCGGTCATTCAGGTCAAGACTCGCCCCAAGGACGGCAGACCCGAGGATAATTTTACCCGCTACGGGATACTGTGCGACTATCTCGTTCAAAACGAGGGCCACGAGAATTGACCAACCCTGGCGATGACAAGGGTCCGCGTCATTAGCGGCCGGCCACCGTCAACTCGAGTATGCGGAGGTCGTGTATACGCTGGCGCAGAGGACAGGTGGGTGAAGCCGGCCGAGACGTTTACGCACGCGCTCATTTACCGCTTGAACCCGGAGCTGTAGGCCATCGCCTCGAGGTAGGCTGCACCTTCATCGGGCTGGTCATCAGTCGAGGCCGACACGGGACGCTCTAACGGTGTGATCTGGCCGGACGTTCCGGCTCGGATGGCGGGCGCGGGAACGAGGACAAACCGAAAACTACAATTGCGGAATATTTTCAAGAAGTCGGTAGTAAGGAGATCTGGCTCCAAGACTACAGCTGACGGAAGCGGTTAAGCGCGTTTCGGCACTTTCGGCGCTGATGCGTCGACCATAGCGTCCAGCCGCGTTTACAAAGTCGTCGAGCCGAGCTACCGGTCTGGGGCGGCGGAAGGCTTCAGCTGGGCCGGGCAGGAGAAGGTCCGCCGGACGCCTACGCGGGGCGCCCCAGCCGGGCGAGCAGCCGCTGCTGCGGATCGGCCCCCGCGGGCGGCTCCACAGCGGCCGCGCAGATCCCGTCGGCGTGCAACGCGGGGCCGAAGCCGTCCGCCTCGGTGTTGAGCGCGGCCACCTCGGCGTCGGAAAGGGTGAAGTCGCGGCCGAGGGCCTGGGCGAGGTCCCAGCCGTGCACCAGCAGGTCGAAGCCGTAGAACCGCACCAAGGAGTCCCCGACGGTGGTCGCGCCGAAGTGACCGTCGTACTCGGCCGCGCCGAAGGTGCCGTCGGCCAGGAGCCGGCGCAGGTCGTGTCGATGGTTGGCCCAGGCCTGCACTAGGACGCCCGTCGCCGGCCCCAGGTCGGCGCCGCGTTGCGCGAGGAAGTCCCGTTGGGTGCTGATCACGTGGTGCAGCACGGCCGCCGCGGTCCAGTCCGCGCAGGGACTGGGGGAGTCCCACGTCCGACCGGACGCGGGCCCGAGGTCGACCACGGCGCTGAAGCGGTCGACCCGGGCCAAGAAGGTGGCGGTGAGTTGGTCGGAGGAAGGGTTCGTCGATGTCACGGGCCCTATGGTGGCGGCCCGGCCGTCGGAGGTTCTTGAAACAATCCGACACATGTCCGCTGTCGAAGGTCCACGACAGATCGACCCGACCGAACGGGCCCATCTCAAGGACCCCACCGGCGCGACCCCACCGATCGTCCGGTTCGCACCTCGCGCCGAGCTGGCCGAGGTGGTCCGCCGCTTCTGGCTACCGATCTGGAATCTGCCGCCGGGTGCGGTGTCGGTCCAGCGGGTGCTGCAGTATCCGGTCTGCCTGATCGTGGTCAGTGACGACTACTCGTGGCTGGTGGGACCCAGTACGGGGTTGTCGACCAGGCGGCTCAGCGGCTCCGGCTGGGCGGTCGGCACCATGTTGCAACCCGCCGCCGGCGCCCTGCTGCGGCCCGGACCGGTGGGTGACCTCACCGACGGCTGGGTCGACCTCGACCGGGTTCCCGGGATTGCGGGGGCGGCGCTGACCACCGAAATCCGGACCTCCATCGGCGCGCGTCCGGACGAGCCAGGCCGGCAGCGGGCGGCGGTCGAGGCGGTCGAACGGGCGCTGCTGCCGCTGCTTCCGCTGGACGCCGAAAGTCACCTGATCAACGCGGTGGTCGACTACGTCGATCAGAATTCGAGCGTGCAGCGCGTCGCCCAGATATGCGAGAAGTTCGCCCTGACCGAACGGACGCTGCAACGCATCACCGCCCGGCGGCTCGGGCTGAGCCCTAAGTGGCTGGTGCAACGCCGCCGACTGCACGAGGCCGCGGAACGGCTCTCCGGGGTGCGGGGACCGGACCTGGCCCGGGTGGCGGCGGAACTGGGGTACGCCGACCAGGCGCACTTCGGCCGGGACTTCCGCGCGGTGACGGGACTGACCCCGGGCCAATTCGCCGCCGAGCCGCGTCGGGGTGGCCGCACCACTTCGAGCCCCGGCGGTCACCTCGAGCCCGGTGCTACGGGCTCAAGGTGACGCCAAGGGCTCAGAGTGGGTGTGCCGGCCGGTCCGGGCCCGAGACCGTAGGCGAGCATGGAGCCATGAGCACTCTGACCGGAGTCCAGATCGCCGAGGCCGACCTGGAGGGATGGGCCTTCCTCCTCGGCGGCCTGCAGACAAGGATCGTCACCAAAGACTTCACGGCCGGGCTCGCCCTGGTCGACGCCGTCGGCGCCGCCGCCGAACAGATGGATCACCATCCTGACCTAGACCTGCGCTACACCCACGTCAATGTCCGACTGACCAGCCACGACAGCGGCGGCGTCACCGGGCGCGATGTCCGGCTGGCTCGAAAGATCGCCGCGCTGGCCGCCGAGGCCGGTCTGGCCCTCGACGCCGGCACCGTCTCCCGGCTCGAGCTGGCCCTGGACACCCCGGCGCAGCAGGCGGTCCTGCCGTTCTGGGGGGCGGTGCTGGGTCTGACTCACCGAAGCGGCCCGGATATCGGCGACGAGCTGACCGACCCGGCCGGCGTGCTCCCGACCGTGTGGTTCCAGAAGTCGGGCAGCGGGGAGCCGCGGCAGCGGTGGCACCCCGACCTGTGGGTGGATCCCGACCAGGTGCAGCCGCGGATCGACGCAGCCCTGGCCGCCGGCGGCACCCTGGTCAGCGACGCGGAGGCGCCGTCGTTCTGGGTGCTGGCCGACCCCGAGGGCAACCGGGTCTGCCTGTGCACCTGGCAGGAACGCGACTGAGGCGGGCCGCGATGTTTCTGGAGAATGTGGTCATTGACGCCCACGACTCGGCCGTCCTGGGTCGTTTCTGGGAGGCCCTGCTCGGAACGACCACCCTGACCGATACCGAGGACGGCTTCGAAACCCGGCTGAGCGTCGCCGACGGCCCGGTCCTCGACCTCTGCTTTCCCCGGGTTCCAGAGCCCGCCCCGGCGGCGCCACGGCTGCACCTCGACGTCGCCGGAGGGACGGCTCAGCAGGCGGTGGTCGAGCGGGCCCTCGAACTGGGGGCGAGGCCGCTGAACATCGGCCAGGGAGATGTGCCCTGGGTGGTGTTGGCCGACCCGGAGGGACACCCGTTCTGTGTCATGGAGTCCCGGCCGGCCTACGAGCGGTCGGGCCGGCTCGCGGCCATCCCGATCGACAGTTCCCGTCCGGCCCGGGACCGGCAGTTTTGGACCGAGCTGTCCGGCTGGATCGCCGTCGACGGGCCGCTCCCGGCGATGCGACACCGGTCCGGCGCCGGCCCGCTGATCGAATGGTGTCCCGAACCCGCCGCCAAGGGTCCGGGCAAGAACCCGATCCACCTCGACCTGCGGCTCGAGTCCGGAGACGACTCGGACGCCGTCGTGGCTTGGATCGCGGGCCTCGGCGGTGTGGAGCTGGATCCGGGCTGGGGTGAGCTGCCCTGGCGGGTGCTGGCCGACCCGTCCGGTAACGAGTTCTGCCTGCTGCCGGCCCGGTCTGACTGAACTGTCGCAGCCCACCGGGTCGGGAGTGGGATCGACCGGGTCTACTGGTCCGGTGCGTGTTGCTGCGGGTCGACTGCCGGACACCCGCGTCGGGGCGTTGATGGCTTTGGGCTCGATGACGTCGGTACAGCTGGGCCTGGCGTTGTCGGTCGGTCTGTTTCGGCAGGTCGGACCGGAGGGGGTGGCCTTCCTGCGGCTCGCCTGGGGCGGGCTGATCCTGCTGGTCCTGGTCCGGCCGCGGCTGTGGCGGTTCGGTCGCCGGGCGCTGCTGAGTGCGGTGGCGTTGGGACTGACGACGGCCGGGCTGACCACCTTGTTCATGGCCGCGGTCTCCCGGCTCCCGCTCGGTACGGCCAGCGCTCTGGAGTTCCTCGGCCCGCTCGGCGTGGCCGTGGCTCGCGGGCGCGGCGGCCGGACACTGCTCTGGCCGGTGCTGGCCGCACTCGGCGTGCTGCTGTTGACCCGGCCCTGGACCGGTCGGGTGGACGCGCTCGGGGTGACGTTCGCCCTGTCCGCCGCGGTCTGCTGGGCCGGCTACATCGTGTTCACCCAGCGGGTCGGGGACGCGCTCAGCGGGCTGCAGGGACTGGCGGTGTCGATGCCGGTGGCCGGGCTCGCTGCGGCGGCCGTTTTCGGTTGGGCCACGGTGCCGCGGCTGAACGGCGAACTGGTCCTGGCCGGGCTCGGGTTGGCGGTCCTGGTCCCGGTGGTGCCGTTCAGTCTGGAACTGTTGGCGTTGCGGCGGCTGACCGTGGCCGCGTTCGGCACCCTGATGGCCCTGGAGCCGGCGATCGCGCTGCTCGCCGGCCTGTTCCTGCTGGGTCAGGTGCCCGGATTGCTGCCGCTCCTCGGCCTGGGCCTGGTCGTCGCCGCCGGGATCGGGGCCGAACGCAGCGGCGCCCGTCCCCCGGTCGTCGAGCCCGGGGCGACCGTTTCGCCCTCGCCCAGCCGAGCCGAGGAGGGGGTCGATCCGCATGGTTGAGTGGGCGGTATGAGTGCCCGCGAACCTGCCCCAACCCCGCAGGCGTTTCGGCTCACCCAGTACGCCCACGGCGGGGGCTGCGCCTGCAAGATCCCGCCCGGGGAACTGGAGGAGGTGGTCGCCGGGCTCGCCCCATGGACGTCGCCCGACCTGCTGGTGGGTCTGGAGACCGGGGACGACGCGGCGGTGGTCCGGATCGACGGCGATCGGGCGATCGTCGCCACCACCGACTTCTTCACCGCCGTGGTCGACGACGCCTATGACTTCGGCCGGATCGCCGCGGCGAACGCCCTGTCGGACGTGTACGCGATGGGCGCGACACCGGTGGTCGCGCTCAATTTGGTCGGTTGGCCACGCGGAGTGCTGCCGCTGGAACTACTCCGCGAGGTGCTGCGCGGCGGCCTGGATATCGCTCGGCTGGCGCAGGTGCACGTCGCCGGCGGGCAGAGCATCGACGACCCCGAGCCGAAGTACGGAATGGCGGTGACCGGTATGGCCGACCCGGCCCGGCTGCTCCGCAACGACGCCGCCCGGCCGGGCCTGCCGGTCAGCCTGACCAAACCGCTGGGGGTGGGGGTGCTGAACAACCGGCACAAGGCGACCGGGGAGGTCTTCGGCCACGCCATCGACACCATGACGCAACTGAACGCCGACGCCGCCCAGGCGGCGCTGGCCGCCGGGATCGTCGCGGCCACCGACGTGACCGGCTTCGGACTGTTGGGCCACGCCTACAAGCTGGCCCGGGCGTCCGGGGTCTCGCTGGTGGTCGACGCGGCCGCTGTGCCCTACCTGGACGGCGCCCGGGAGGCGCTGCGCGACGGCTACGTCAGCGGTGGCACCCGGCGCAACCTGGACTGGGTCCGGCCCCACCTGGACGCAGCCGTCGGCGAGGACGAGCTACTGCTGCTGGCCGACGCGCAAACCAGCGGCGGTCTACTGGTCGTGGGCGAGATCCCGGGCGCCCCGGTGATCGGCGAGACCGTGGTGGCCGGCGACGCCGCCCTCGTAGTCCACTGACGACCACCACTCAGACGCAGTCCCGTCTAGCCGTGGGCCCACCGACCGGGGCCCGGGGATTCGCGCCGATGCGGTGAGGCGAGACTGGGCCCATGCCCCGCTATCCCGAACCGGTCGTCCCTCCGCACGGCATCGCGCCGGTCCCCCGACGGCTCCGGGCCGTGCTGGCCGGCGCCGAAGTCTTCGACACCGAGGACGCGCAGTACGTGTGGGAGTTCGCCTACTACCCGCAGTACTACGTGCCGCTGGCCGACGTCGACCCGAGCCTGCTGGTCGACGAGCAGCGGAGCGAGTCGACTCCTCGCGGAAACGCGGCCGTCTTCGGCCTCCGCGTCGGTGAGGTAACCCGGCCCGGCGCCGTCCAGGTCTACCGCGACGACGCACCGGAACCGATCCGGCAGACCGCGCGCTTCGACTGGGCGGCACTGGACCAGTGGTTCGAGGAAGACGAACTGGTTCACGTGCACGCGCGCAACCCCTACGCCCGGGTCGATGCGCTGCGCTCGAACCGGGCCGTGCGAGTCGAGCTCGACGGCACCGTCTTGGCGGAGGCACCCTCGGCGGTGATCGTGTTCGAGACCGGGCTGGCGCCGCGCTACTACCTGGACCGGACGGCGCTGCGGCTGGAGCATCTGGTCCCCTCCGACACGGTGAGTTCGTGCCCGTACAAGGGCACCACCAGTCAGTACTGGTCGGTCCGGATCGGTGACCAGGTGCACGCCGACCTGGCCTGGTCGTACGCGTTCCCGACCCGGCAGTTGTTGCCCATCGCCGGTCTGGTCGCCTTCTACGAGGAAAAGCTCGACCTGTACCTGGGCGGGCAGCAACAACCCCGCTGAGGTCGGCCGGACGCCCGGACCGCGGCCCAACTCGGGGATCCTCCGGCGAATACCGGCTCGGGGTGGGCGGGTGCTCAAGCGCGATGATGGTCCATGTCCGAGCAGAGTCTGCGGGCGACCTTCGACCAGGACGCCGAACGCTACGACCGGGCCCGGCCCGGCTATCCCGAGTCCCTGCTCGACGACCTGGCTCGGCAGGCCGGGCTCGGTCCCGGGTCCCGGGTGCTGGAGATCGGCCCCGGCACCGGCCAGGCCACCGTGGCCCTCGCTGCCCGCGGCCTGGACGCCGTCGCGGTCGAGTTCGGCGCGTCCCTGGCCGGTGTGCTGCGTCGCCGGACGACCGGCCTGCCCGTCGAGGTCGTGGTCGGGGCGTTCGAGGAGCAACCGGCGCCACCCCGGGCGTTCGACGCCGTCACCGCGTTCACGGCCTGGCACTGGCTCGATCCGGGCGTACGGCTGGATCGAGTCTTGGACGCGCTGCGGCCCGGCGGCACCCTGGCCACGGTGACCACCACCCATGTCCGGGGTGGCACGGTGCCGTTTTTCGCCGAAGCGCAGGGCTGTTACCGGCGCTGGGATCCGGTGACCCCGGCCGACGAGCGGTTGCTGGACGCCGCCGAAATCCCGCCCGCTCGGGACGAGATCGACGATTCTGACCGGTTCGAACCCGCGCGGCGGTTCCGCTACCGCCGGGAGGTTACCTACTCCACCGAGAGCTACCTCGACCTGCTGATGACCTATTCGGGTCACCGCGCCCTGGCTCCGGACCGGCAGGCGGGCCTGTTTGCGTGCCTCTCCCGGCTGATCCAGGACCGGTACCAGGGCAGCGTCACCAAGCGCTACCTCTACGAGCTGCGGACCGCCCGCCGACGAGACGTGGGCTGACCGCTCGGCTCGCCCCCGGCAAGTGGGCCCAGCTGATGCAACATCAGACGCCCGACGTCATAATAACTGTCGGGTTAACCTCCTATTGTGCGCAGCGCACTCACGCCTAACGACGACGACGCTCTAGCCCACCGCCGGAGTGCACCCGGCACCAGGCTGCGTGCAGAAGACCACGAACTGCTGCGCGCGGGCTTGGCCGCCTCTCCGCCCCAGGCTGCCGACGACGAGGTCGATGAGTTGCCGAAGTTCGACCCCGGTCGGGTCTTGGTTGAGGATCAGCGAGCGATCAAGGACATGCTCGACGACGAGGACGTCGAGCGTGCCACTCGGCGCGCGCGATAATCCTGGTCGACGTCAATCTGCTGGTCGACGCGACCATGACCTCGGCGCGATCATCAAGCCGCGCGCACCTGGTTGCAGGGTCGCCTGGCGGGAACCGCTCGCGTGGGATAGCCGTGGGCCCCTCCGTCCTGAGGCACGAGTCTGGCCTGCTTCACGCATGTGCCTTGTTCACGACTGTGCCCGCGCGAGCCCGTCGAGGAGTAGCCCGACGCTGTAGCGCAGGGCGCCGGCGGGGTCGGCGGCCGCGTCCGCGGCTTGGGCCGCGGCGGTGCCGACCCGGTCGGCGAGGGGGAAGCGGCGGCCGCCAACAGCGGCGGCCAGGGCCGGCCCCACCTGCTGCCACCATTCGTTGTCGCTGCGTCCGCTGGCCCGGCGGACCCGGTCGAGTCCGACCTGCGCGCGGGCGGCGGCGTGGGCAAGGCCGAGCAGCCCGGTCAGGGTGTGATCCATCTCGATGTCGGAGAGTCCGCTACCGTCCAGGGCCGCCAGCTCGATCTCGTACTTGCCGGTGAGACCCGGTCCGGGGACGGGCCGACCGGCCGGCACGTCGAGGGTCCAGGGGTGGGCCACGGCGGCCTTGAAGTTCGCGAGCGCCACGAAGCTCAGGGCCTCGCGCCGGTCCGGCCGGTCGGTCGGTCGGCTCCGGTCGGCGTAGACCTGGCCGGCGTGGGCGTCGAGCATCAATTCGAGGAGTTCGGCCTTACCCGGGACGTAGGAGTACAGCGTCATCGGGGCCGCGCCGACCGCCTGGGCGACGCGGCGGATGGTGAGTGCGTGCACGCCTTCCTCGGCCGCCACCCGGACGGCCGCTGAGACGATGGCCTGCAGGGACAACCCGGATCGCCCGGTCGATTCCGGCGGTGACCACAGCAGGCGCAATAAGCGAACCGGATCGCTCACCGCATTCCCTGTCGGCACCTCGCTATCCTCCCGTACGTCGTACGGTACAGGATACCGAGTGAACCGCCGTCGGTTTCAGGGGGTCAAAACGAAGGAGTTCTCCGTGAGCGTGTCCGACCAACTGAACCACCTGCTCACCGCTGGTCTCGCCCAGGCCGCGGACGTGCAGGAGAAGGAGATACGGGACTACGCCGACGGTTTGTCCGACGAGCCCGGCACGATCTTGGCCGTCCACCCCGGCCTCACCTCGGCCCGCCGGCTCGTCCCGCTGCTCCGCCACGGCGGGCGGCCGGGCTTCGTGGTGGAGGACCTGACCGATCTCGACCAGTTCGGACCCATTCCCGGCCTGAGCATCCCTAACCGCCCGCTCTATCTGCTCCACGACGTCGACCGTGGCGACGACCTCCGCAACGCCAGCCCCGACGAGGCGCTACCGGCACTCGTCGACCGGGACCGGACGCCCCTGACCATCCACGAGGGCATCAGCTGGCTGCTGCAGGAACCGAAGGTGCTCGAACCGAACTTCTGCTTCATGACCGTGGGCTCCCGCAAGGTCGTCGGCTCCCGGCTGGACGCCCGAACACCCGCGGTCTGGATCAGTGGCGGCACCGGTCGTGATGGCGCGGCCCGCCGGGGCGCTCCCAAGCTCGGCTGGTGCTGGGCGGGCAACCGGCACACCTGGCTCGGCTTTGCCTCCGCCCGTCGTCGTGGCGACTAGAGGGTACAAACGAATACTTGCATAGATATCTTTGCAGTCTTAAGCTCACGCCGTGGACGACATCACCTCGATCACGCCCGAGCCGCAACAGCTGCGGGCCCTGACCCATCCCGTACGGCTGCGGATGCTCGGCCTCCTGCGCGCCGAGGGGCCCGCCACGTCGACGACGTTGGCCACCCGGCTAGGACTGAACACCGGCGCCACCTCCTACCACCTTCGCCAGCTCGCCCAACACGGCTTCATCGTCGACGATGCCGAGCGCGGCACGGGCCGTGAGCGCTGGTGGCGGGCGGCACACACCTCGACCCGGACCGAGCTCCCGCCGGTCGGCGCCGCCGACGCCGAGCAACAGCTGGACGCCTACCTGCAAACCGTGGTGACCGTCTACACCGAACAGCTCCAGCGGGCGATGGAGGAGCGACCCCTGCTGCCGCCGGAGTGGCGGCACGCGTCGACGTTCAGCGACTGGCGCCATCGGCTGACCCCGGCCCGGGCGCGGGCCCTGGTGGAGGCGATGATCGCGGAGATGGACGAGGTCGGCGACGACGAGGGTGACGACGCGGTCGATTTCGTGGTCCAGATCAACGCCTATCCGCGCCCGGGCCGGGCCACGCAGGATCCCTCGTGAGGCGTCCGTTGGTCGGTTGGCTCAGTGCGGAGGCGATCTCGCTGACCGGCACCCGGGTGTCGATGATCGCCATCCCGTGGTTCGTGCTGACCACGACCGGATCGGCCACCCAGACCGGACTGGTCGCGTTCGCCGAGCTGACACCGATGGTGGTGCTGAAGGTGCTTGGCGGTCCGCTGATCGACCGGCTGGGGCCGCGCCGGGTCGCGGTGACCTGCGATCTTGGCAGCACGGTCGCGGTCGGGCTGATCCCCGTACTGCACCTGACCGGACTACTCAGCTTCGCCGCCCTGCTCGTTCTCGTCGCGCTGGCCGGGGCGCTGCGCGGACCCGGAGATTCTGCCAAGGACGCGCTGGTCCCCTCGATCACCGCAAGCGCCGTCGTCTCGACCGAGCGGGTGACCGGCCTGCAGGGGAGCGTCGAACGGACCGCAGGGGCGCTCGGCGCGGCGGCCGGCGGATTGTTGATCGCGGCGATCGGCCCGGCTAACGCCCTCGTCGTCGATGCAGCCTCTTTCCTGGTGTCCGCGACCGTCTTGGCGTGGTCGACCGCCGGGCTCGCTCGAGCGAGAGGCGAGTCCGAGCCCGAACGTGAGGACTTGACCTCGTACCGGGAGCAGCTGGCTCAGGGGTGGCGGTTCCTGCGCCACGATCCACTGCTGCTGGGTCTGTCGCTGATGGTCGCGGTGACCAATCTGCTCGATCTGGGCTGGACGGCGGTGCTCCTGCCGGTATGGGCTGAAGACGCCGGCCGGGGAACGGCCGCGATCGGCCTGGTGCTGGCCACGTTCGCTGGCGCCTCCATTCTCGGATCGCTGCTGGCCGCGGGTTGGGGTGAGCGGTTGCCGCGCTACCGGGTGTACGTCATCGCCTTCGCGCTCGCCGGATTGCCGCGCTTCGGAGCCTTCGCCCTCGAGGCCCCGGTGTGGGCCTTGTTGGTGGTGATGACCGTCGGGGGCTTCTCGTCGGGCTTCCTCAACCCGATCCTCGGCGCGGTGTCCTTCGAACGCATTCCAGCGGGGCTCGTCGGCCGGGTCCGGTCGCTGTCAACGGCGATGGCGTTCGCGCTGATGCCGTTCGGCGGTCTGTTGGCCGGAGCCTTGGTCGCGGGCTTCGGTCTCGACCCGGCCCTGCTGGTGGTCGGCGTGGCCTACCTCCTGGTCACCGTCGGGCCGGCCCTGGTCGTACCCGCCTACCGGCAGCTGGACCGCCGGCCAGCCACCGTCCGTGTGCGGTAACTGCTGGTTGATCGTGTTGATGCGGAAGCCCGTGGGAGTCTGGGGGCATGCCGAGACTCAGGTACGCCGCCGCCACGGCCGGACTGCTGGCCCTGCTCCTGCTCGGCGGTTGCGGAGAAGCGCAGCCCTCCGCCGCCCAGCCCTCCGCCGCCCAGCCCTCGGCCCCCCAGCCGTCGGCGGCGAGCGTGGGTGAACTGACCTTCACCGGCACCACCCTCGACGGCCGCGCGTTCGACGCCCGCACGCTGGCCGGCCGCCCGGTGGTGTTGTGGTTCTGGGCCCCGTGGTGCCCGACCTGCGCGGCCGAGGCGCCGGACGTGCTGGCCGTACAGGAACAACGAGGCGATCAGGTCAGCGTTGTCGGCGTCGCCGGGTTGGACGAGGCGAAAAACATGCAGCCCTTCGTCGACCGCACCAAAACCGGCACCCTGACTCACCTCTCCGATCCCACGGGCCAGATCTGGCGGCGGTTCAAGGTCAGCCAGCAGAGCACCTACGTCCTGCTCGACGACCAGGGCGAGGTCGCCTTCTCCGGCGCACTGAGTGGCCCCGACCTGCAGCGGCGGGTCGCCGGGCTGACCGCCTGACCGCGCCGAGCCCTCTGAAGGACCCACAACATCGACGCCATCCCGATCACTCTCGCCCTGGCCGCCGGCGCGCTGGCCGTGGTGAACCCTTGCGGTTTTGCCCTGCTCCCCGCGTACGCCTCGATGCTCATTCTGGACGACGGGAGGGCCCGCCGGGGAACGGTCGCCCGGGGCTTGGGCTTCACCGCCGCGATGACCCTCGGTTTCGCAGCGGTCTTCGGCGTGTTCGGGCTGCTGCTCAGCTCCGTCTCCGGGCCGATCCTCAGCCGGCTGCCGTGGTTCACCGTCGTCCTCGGCTTGGCCCTCGCGGCCGTCGGTCTCTGGCTGGCGCTGGGGCGGACCCTGCCCGGCCCGGCCCTACCCACCGGCCAACTCACTCCGACCCGGGCGTTCGGCTCGATGATGCTGTTCGGCGGCTCCTACGCGCTGGCGTCGCTGGGCTGCACGATCGGCCCCTTCCTGGTCAGCGTGGTCGCCACCTTCCGGACGGGATCGATCCTCGGCGGGGTCGCCGTCTTCGCGGCCTACGCTCTGGGGATGGGCCTGGTGGTGGCCGGCGTCTCGGTCTCGGTCGTTCTCGCTCGCGACACCGCGTGGTCCGCGCTGCGTCGCCATGGGTCGCTGATCGGGCGGATCGGTGGCGTGTTGCTCGCCCTCTCCGGGCTCTACGTCGGTTACTACGGCTGGTACGAGTTGCGAGTGCTGCGCGGGTCGACCACCGACGACCCGGTGATCGCCGCCGGCGCAACCGTCCAGCGCTGGCTGGCCTCGGGGCTGGAACGGTTCGGCCCGATCGTCGCCGTGATGGCGGCCCTTCTTATCCTTACTCTGATCCTCCTCCGCCGGACCCGGGCGCGGAGGTCCAGCGCGGGACCGGATCCTAAGATCGGCCGATGACCACTCCGACCACCGTGCGCCAGGCCCGGGCCATCCCGGTACCGGTCGCCACCGCCTTCGAAGCGGCACTCTCGCTGCCGCTGCCGCAGCTGTACCGCCGCCGGTACGGTCCGCTGCCGCCGATCGTGGCCGTCCACGACCAGCAGGGCACCTGGGACACTCCCGGTCAGACCCGGGTCTTCGTCACCGCCGACCGCGGCCGGATGCGCGAGGAGATGCTGTCGATCGACCCGCCGCGCCAGTTCAGCAACCGGTTGACCGTGCTCGGCGGCCCGTTCCTCCCGCTGGTGTCGAGCATCGAGGAGTCGTGGACCTTTCGCGAACTCGGGACCGGCACCGAGGCGGCCTGGTCGTGGACGCTGTACCCGCGTTCTGCGCTCGGCGGCCTGTTCGTGCCGGTCGTCGCTCGGCTCTGGCTGGGTTACGCCCGTGGGGTGCTCGAACAGCTCTCCGACGAGCTGCTGGGCTGACCCGGCCCGTGAGCGCCGACTTGTCAGAACCTCGGGTGGCCAGGACCACCTCAGATTCTGACAAGTCGGCAGAGCTGGGGGTCTGCTCAGGTCAGGGTCGCCCACGATCAGGTCAGGGCAGATCGACCGGGCGCAGCACCTGGGTGATGCCGTGGGCGATCTGCCGGTTGCCGCGGTTCAGGTTCGGCAGCAGCACGAAGGGGTTGCGGTCGTCGGTGTCGGCGTCCTTGAGGGACACGAACAGGCTGTAGTAGACCTTGACCTTGATGGTGGCACCGGGCAGTGCGGTCTTCAGCACCGCGCCGTTGGCCTTGAGCGCCGGGCGGTAGTCGATGGTCGCGCCGGGCACGACGTGATAGAGCAACACCGATTCGATGGTGTCGATCCCGAGCTTGCCGGCCAGGACGGTGAACACCTTGCGCTCGCTGCGGTAGCGGTGGCCGGTCAGCGACTGGGCCAGATTGCGAAAGGCGAGATCGGTGGGCAAGAACGCGGTCAGCGGGGTCTTCCCGTCCGCGAGCACGGCGACCGGACTGTTCGGCTTGGCTTTCAGCACCGCGGCCACAGCGTTGTCGGTGATGTCGAAGTCGAACCAGTTGCGGTCGAAGCCGGCGCCGTCCTTGGCCAGCAGCGTGGCCAGGCTGGAGGTGCCGAGGTCGGCCTTCGTGGCCCTGGTCTTGCTCGGGGCTGTGCCGGTGTCCGCGGCGGCGGGCACGGCGAAGCCGATGGTCAAGGCGGTGGCGGCGGCCACGGTGGCCGCGAACTTCCCGAAACGGCGCATGGGGTCTCCTGGGGTGAGGTCTGGTGTCCCGTACTGCGTCGCCCGGGTGGGCTTCGGATGCGGCAAAGTGTGGTGAATCTCCGGACGGGTTCAGGTCCGTCTCAGAAACTGGCTCCGGACGGCTAGGATGCAGCTTGAGCGGAACGGGTGGCGTTGACCCGTTCGCGCTGGGGCACCACCGTGTACCGGGGGTCGCGGGCCGAAGCCTGACCGGCCTCGAAGACCCCGAAGCGGGTGCAGACCGAGCCCGCCACCAGGGCCGACCCTGAGACCAGTGCGGTCCACCGGCTGCGGCGGGCGAGCAGGGTGCCGGCGGCACCCACTGCGGTCAGCACTCGGGCGGCCCGCATCAGCCGACCGGCGCGACCGGTGCGCAGCGCCTGCGCCGACAAGCCCATCGACGCCCCCATCCGGTGCTCGACGACCAAGTCGGTCACCGCCCCCGCCAACGCCAGCCGGCGCGCAGGTCCGGCCTGATCTGCACCGACCACGGCGACAGCCAGACCCCCCGCGGCTGCCGCAGCAGAGCCGACGAACACGTACGGCAGCTCCCGCCGAGCGTCGTGCCAGGCCGGCGTGGCGGTGTCGGTCAGCAACACCGCGGTGTAGGAGGCGACAGCGGGAGCCACCGCGGCCGCGACCAGTCCGGCGGGGCGGGCGACGGCACTCAGGAGCCGGCCGGCCCAACCCAGGTCGATCGGCAACACCGCTGCGACCTCGGCGGCACCGGCGGCGCCGGCCATCGGCCCGTACGCCATCAGGATCCAGGTGCCGACCGACATCGGCGACGTCGGTTTGAGCACTCGCAGCATGTTCACGAACCGCGAGGGCCGGCCGAGGTCGTGCACCAAGGCCGCGAAACTCACCGCTATCCCACCCAGCCCGGCAATCCGGCCGGCCCGGCGCAGCGCTGGCCGGCCGGTCAGGTCGGCGCCGGCGGCGAGCAGCGATGACCCGGCGGCCAGGCCACCGAAGAACAGGTACGCCGGAATGTCGGCCTCCCACGGCGAGGCCTTGACCACCGGCCGGCCGTAGTAGGAGGTGAACGTCGCCTCCGGCACCACCGCCTGCTCGCCGCGACCACGACCGCGGCGCCGACGGCGCTGCCCTGGCCGGTCTTGGTCCAGATCTGGCTTCGTCGCGTCGGGCCTCCCGGTGTCCAGGTCAGAGCCCAGCCGGTCCGCCGCGCGGGCGGCCGCTCCGGTGCCCTGCTCACCGGGCACAGCCCGGTGCCCGACGGTGGAGTTGCCCGGTCCCTGGTAGGTGCTGGCCGGCTTCGGCCGGCCACGGTCGGGACTCACCGCCGCCCGCCAAGGAACGCCGCCGCCACCCCGGCCAGCAGACCGGCCGCCGCCAACCCGGCGGTCCGCCACATCTGCGGCAGGTAAGTCGTGGTCGTCACCGGGTCCGGCGGGAAGCCGTACACCTCGGGCTCGTCCAGCAGCAGGAAGAACGCGCCGGCGCCGCCGACCCCGTCGTCGGGGTCGGCGCCGTAGAGCCGGGCGTCCATGATCCCGGCCTCGTGCAGGCCCTCGACCCGCCGCTGCGCCCGCTCCCGCAGCTCGTCCACGTCCCCGAACTGGATCGACTGCGTCGGGCAGGCCTGCGCGCAGGCCGGGGTCTGGTCGGCCTGCAACCGGTCGTAGCACAGCGTGCACTTCTGAGCCACGTCGACGTTCTTGGTGCCCCGGTCGCCGACCCGGCGGTCGATCACCCCGTACGGGCAGGCGGGCACGCAGTAGCCGCAGCCGTTACAGATGTCTTCTTGTACCACCACCGTGCCGAACTCGGTTCGGAACAGCGACCCGGTCGGGCACACGTCCAGGCAGGCCGCGTTGGTGCAGTGTTTGCACACGTCCGACGACATCAGCCACCGGAAGTCGGTCCGCTCGGCCGACGGCTGGGACTCACCGGGACGCTCGAAACCGGGCATTCCCAGGTCGACCGGGCTGGGCACGGGAACAGTGATCCCGCTGTCGACCCCGCCCAGCGGTTTGGCCTGCTCGATGAAGGCGACGTGGCGCCAGGTGCTCGCGCCCAGCGCGCCGGTGTTGTCGTAAGAGCTGCCCAGGAGCTGGAAGATGCCGTCTTGGGGGACGCCGTTCCACTCCTTGCAGGCCACCTCGCAGGCCTTGCAGCCGATACAGATCGAGGTGTCGGTGAAGAACCCCTTCCGCGCCGGTGCCTCGGTCCAGCCGGCGTCGACGGCCGGTCCCGCCGGCCCCGCGGCCCGGAACGGCAGCGGACTCACTGGTCCACCTCGTGCCCGCGTGTCTCCTCCACAGTCGGGACGGTACCTTCGCCTGCTCGACCGGCCGCGTAGGCCTCGATCCGACTACCACCGTTCGGACTGTCGGGCAGGTCGCGGTGCTCCTGCCCGGTCTGCAGCGTGATCCCGGCTCGGCGCTGGTAGTCGCGTACCAGCGCCAGCAGCGCCGGTCCCCGCGGCCGTCGGCCCGGGCGGATGTCGCAGGAGGCGACCTTGGATTCTTGAATGTGCACGTTCACGTCCAGAGTCACCCCGAACAGGTCGTTGGCGGAGTCGCCGCTGACCAGGGCCTGCTGACCGACGCCCCAGTGGTAGGGCAACCCGATCTGGTGCACCACCCGACCGGCGATCCGCAGCGGCGCCACCCGCCGGGTCACCATCACCCGGGCCTCGATCGCGGACCGGGCACTGACCAGGGTGGCCCAGCCCAGGTGCTCCAGGTCGCGCTCGCGGGCCAGCTCCGGCGACACCTCGCAGAAAAACTCCGGCTGCAGCTCCGACAGGTACGGCTGGAAGCGGCTCATCCCGCCGGCGGTGTGGTGCTCGGTCAGCCGGTAGGTGGTGAACACGTACGGGTAGACCTGCGCCCCCGGCTCGTCGCCGGAGGGATTCTGCAGGTTGTCCGGGCGGGGGAACACCTGCCGGGTCGGGTTGGCCTGCTGGCTGTAGAGGGCGTTGCTGACCGGGCTCTCCTGCGGCTCGTAGTGGCTGGGCAGCGGCCCGTCCAGCAGCCCCGACGGCGCATACAGCCAGCCCTTCCCGTCGGCCTGCATGATGAACGGGTCGTCCCCGCGGAGCGCGTCCGGGCCGGTCGCGCCGTCGGCCGGCCGGTACGACGGCGGCTTGGTCACCTCGAAGTCGGGCACGTCGTGGCCGGTCCAGCGCTGCTGCTCCTCGTCCCACCACACGTACGCCTTGCGCTCACTCCACGGCTTGCCGTCCGGGTCGGCGGAGGCCCGGTTGTACAGGGTCCGCCGGTTCGCCGGCCAGGCCCAGCCCCACTCCGGCGCCACCCACGACTGCTCGCTGCCGGGCTTGCGCCGGGCCGCCTGGTTGACCTCGTCGGCGTACACACCGGTGTAGATCCAGCAGCCGCCGGCGGTCGAACCGTCCTCGGCCATCGCGGTGTAACTCGGCAGCGCCTGACCCGCGTGCTCCCCGCTCAGGTAGGTTCCGTTGATCTCGCGCAGCACCGCGTCGGCGTCGACCTCGCCGGACGCGTTGGTCGGATAGTCCCAGGTCAGGTTCAGCAGCGGCGCGTCCCGCTCGTCGGTGGATCCGGCTAGCCGCTCCCGCAGCTTCACCCCGAGGCGGAAGAAGAAGTCGAGTTCGCTTTGCGCGTCGCCGGGCGGGTCCACGGCCTTGTGGTGCCACTGCAGCATCCGCTGGGTCTGGGTGAACGAACCCTCCTTCTCCACGTGCGCGGCGGCGGGGAAGAAGAACACCTCGGTCTCGATGCCGGCGGTGGTCAGCTCGCCAGTCTCGATCTCGGGCGCGTCTTTCCAAAAGGTTGCCGACTCGATCAGGTTCAGGTCGCGGACCGCCAGCCACTTCAGGTGCGACAGGCCGAGCCGCTGCATCTTGGCGTGCGCCGAGCCGACCGCGGGATTCTGTCCGACCAGGAAATAGCCGTCGATCCGGTCGGCCAGCATGTCCATCACCGTCTGATAGGTGCCGTGGGCCCCGGTCAGCTTCGGCAGATACTCGAAGGCCCAGTCGTTCTCGGCGGTCGCGGCGTCGCCCCACCAGGCCTTGAGCAAACTGACCGCGTACGACCGGGCCCCGGCCCAAAAGCCCTTCTGGTCCGGGCTGGCGATCTCGCCCAGATAGTCGTCGAAGCTGTCGTGTTCACCGGCCTTGGGCATCGGCAGGTAGCCCGGCAGCAGATTGAACAGAGTCGGAATGTCGGTGGAGCCCTGAATACTGGCGTGGCCGCGCAGAGCCAGCACCCCGCCGCCCGGGCGGCCGGCGTTGCCGAGCAGCAGCTGGATGATCGCCGCGGTCCGGATGTACTGGATGGCCACGGTGTGGTGGGTCCAGCCCACCGAATAGACCCAGGCGGTGGTGCGTTCCCGGCCGCTGTTGGCGCTCACCGCTTGGCAGACGTCGAGGAACTGCTCGGGGGTGATCCCGCAGACCTCCTGGACCAGTTCGGGGGTGTAGCGGGCGAAGTGCCGGCGCATCACCTGCAGGACGCAGCGGGGATGTTGCAGGGTCTCGTCGCGTTCGATCCCCGACTGGCTGACCGCGGCGCCGTGGCCACCCAGCTCGTGGCCGGCCCCCCGGCTGGAGGCGGAGCCCTCGCTCTCGTTCCCGCCGCCCGAGGCGCTCCGCCCGGAAACTTCGTCGTCCGATTCGTCGCCATCGGACTCGTCGGTCTGGGCGTGCGAGGTGGGACCGGTGCTGGCGGCGTGCTCGGTCTGCCCCTGGTAGGCCCAGCTGTCGGTGTCGTAGGTACCGGTCTCGGGGTCGTAGCCGGAGAACACCCCGTCCAGGTCGTCGACGTCGACGAAGTCCTCACCGACCAGATGGGAGGCGTTGGTGTAGGCCCGGACGTACTCGGGGAAGTAGCTCTCGGTGCTGAGGATGTAGTTGACGATGCCGCCGAGGAAGGCGATGTCGCTGCCGGCCCGGATGGGGACGTGGGTGTCGGCGACCGCCGAGGTCCGGGTGAACCGCGGGTCGACGTGGATCACCCGTGCGCCCCGGGCCTTGGCCTCCATCACCCACTGGAACCCGACCGGGTGGCACTCGGCCATGTTCGAGCCCTGAATGACGATGCAGTCGGACTGCTGCAGGTCCTGCAGAAAGCTGGTGGCGCCGCCCCGGCCGAACGAGGCTCCCAAACTGGGAACCGTGGCACTGTGTCAAATACGCGCCTGGTTCTCGATCTGGATCGCGCCGAGGGCGGTGAACAACTTCTTGATCAGGTAGTTCTCTTCGTTGTCCAGCGTGGCGCCGCCCAGGGCCGCCATCCCCATCGTGCGCCGCAGCGGCCGCCCGTGCTCGTCGGTGTCTTGCCAGTGCTTGCGGCGGGACTCCACCATCCGGTCCGCGATCATGTCGGTAGCCTGCTCGACCCCGATCCGCTCCCAGCGGTCGCTGCGGGGGCGCCGGTAGAGCATGGTCGTGGCCCGGCCTGGAGAGTTGATCAGCTGTTCGCTGGCCGAGCCCTTGGGACACAGGCGACCGCGGGAGACCGGGGAGTCCGGATCGCCCTCGATCTGGATCACGTGATCGTCGGCCACGTAGACGTTCTGACCGCAGCCCACCGCGCAGTAGGGACACACACTCTTGACCACCCGGTCGGCGGTCACGGTTCGGGCGGCGGTCGGGCTGGACGGGCGGGCCTGGACGGCCGCACCGCGCCCGAGTGGATCGGAACCGGTGAGCTGGCGCACCACTGGCCAGCCCAGGAACGCCTTACGTACGCCCATCCCCGCCCCTTCACGACTCGACGCCGACAACGGCACTGTAACCCGTGATCATGACCGGCAAACGTTGACTTCGCGATGGGGACGCCCTGGCCACCTTTGCTCTTTGCGCCACTGCCGTGATGGGCCGGTGAAAAGACCGGATCGCCCGACCGGTCCGCAGGAGCGGTGGGCGGAGGCGGAGGAGGCAGCGGCGGAGAACTCGAGCGAAAACAGCTTGCGTGATTCGCTGTGTCGTCGCCGGCGCCGGCGGGGAGTCTTCGTGGCCGCCATGGTGTGGTCAGGCTAGGCTGATCCGCGTCGGACACATGGGGTCAGGTCGGGTGGAGCCCACTCCGTTCCTTGACCCGGGACGAGGGCGGGCTTTGTACCCGCGAATCCGGCGAGGACAAGCGGTGGAGGCCCACCAGTTCAGGGTGGTGCGCCACGCCGCCCGGCGGATGAGGCAGGTGGGGCCGACCGTGACGATCACGTTGGGCTCTTGACACGGTTCGGCGGTCAGGCCCTGTCCGCCGAGCCGACGTCGACCCGGCTTGAGTAGCCTGACGAGGTTTGCTCACTCGGTCGGGTCCGCGGCGGCGTGGTGTCAGGCGGTTAAGCTTGCAAAGAGGAGGAGCATGCTGACGCGACTTGAAATCGATGGCTTCAAGACCTTCGCGGACTTTGCGGTCGATATCCCGCCGTTCTTAGCGGTGATCGGCCCGAACGCGAGCGGCAAGTCCAACTTCTTCGACGCAGTCCAGTTCCTGCGTCGCCTCACCGAGTTTAACCTCACGGTCGCGGCTCGGGAAGCACGTGGGGAGTTAACTGAGCTCTTTCGTCGTCGAGGTGATGGAAGTGCGGTCGAGAAGATCAACTTGGCCGTGGAGGTGCTGCTCAACCCTGAGGTCAAGGACTCGTGGGGCACCGAAGTCACGTTGACGCAGACCCGCATCCGCTACGAGCTGTGCCTCGAGCGACGTACCGATCGGGAGGGGAATGTTCGTCTCTACGTCGCGCGTGAAAACGCGGCACCGATCAGAAGATCCTCCGACCATTGGGTCAAGCGGTTTGCGCCCAGTGCTGGCTTCCTCACCACGCACGTCAAGGACGGGAAGCGCTCCAGCCCTTTCCTGGAGACGGTCGATGAGGACGGCAGGCGGGCATTTCGTACCCGCCAAGATGGTGTGCAGGGTCGTGCGCGACCTGCGGAGGCCGCCGAGGCGACAGTCCTGTCGAGCATGAACTCGGCTGAGTTCAAGCACTTGTATGCCCTGCGTGAGGAGATACTGAGCTGGCGTTTCCTGCAGCTTGACCCGATGTCACTGCGACTGCCCGGGGAGCGGTACGGGGAGGACCGGTTAGAGCCGTCCGGGTCGAATCTGGCACGCGTCCTGCACCGGATCCGGGTCGAGACCGCCGACCAGGACAGCCCTGCCGGCAGCCTGGCTGACATCTCGGCGGACCTCGGGACCATCATCGAGGGCGTACGGGCGGTCAGGGTCCTCGAGAACGAGCAGACGGGCAAGTGGGAGATACGACTGCTCACCGCTGATGAAGGTGAATACTCCGCAAGTGTCGCTAGTGACGGGACACTGAGGGTTTTGGCTCTGCTTGCTGCCCTGTACGACCCGAACTTTCGCGGATTAGTGTGTTTTGAAGAACCGGAAAACGGGGTCCATCCGCTCCGGCTAACCTCGCTGATGAAGTATCTGCGTGAGCTCGTGACCGACGTGCGGGCGACGGTGCCAGAACCGCTGACCCAGATGATCGTGAACAGTCACTCGCCGGTCGTGCTTTCCGCCGTGGGCGACCAGGAAGCTGTCGTGCTCGATTCCGAAGTCCTTATCGAACCGGTCGAGAAAGGTCGGGTGAAGAGCCGAGTGAGCCGCGTGCGCAGGATCCACCGGGAACCCCAGCCGAACCTTCCGGGGGAGGAGTTCGGCGGAGTCGCGGACTCGGCCGAAGTGGACCGATTTCGTGCTGCGGCGTTGCTCGGCGCATAGTGCGTCACCTCGCGATTGCTTTCGCGGGTGAGGGACAGACTGACTACCAGTTCCTTCCGCCCCTCCTCGAGCGGCACGTAGAGGCTCTCGTCCTCCAGCGAGCTCGAACCAGCGTCGGCATCGCGGCGGTGCAGCCGGTGCTTACTGGACCCTCGTATCGACCGTCGAACCAGATCGATGCGGTGGTCGCCGAGTTCGAGCAAGGTAGGTTGCACGCGCACCTGCTGTTCGTGCACACCGACGCTGGTGCTGACCCCGATCAGGCGAGAGCGCAACGCATTTCCCCCTTGAGGGCTGAGCTAGCTGCCATCAACGGCCCGCTGGTGGTCGGGGTGGTCCCGGATCGCGAGACCGAAGCCTGGATGCTCGCTGATGGGGCGGCGATCGAGCGGGTTCTAGGTCTTCGCGAGCGCGGTGTGACGATGCCTGTCGCACCCAAGCAGGTGTCGACCGTGCTTGACCCAAAGCGCGAGCTGGATGGCGTCCTCGCGCCTCTCGACGAACGTGTGCGAAGGGCGCGTCGGGCGAGGCGCACGTCTGTGCGGCACGAAAGGCTCTACCAGAGTCTGGGCGGAGAGATCAGCTTGACGCTGCTGGAGCAGGTGCCGAGTTTCCAGAACTTGTCGACAGAATTGGTCGAGGCTCTGCAGAGCCTCAACCTCATCACCTGATCCCCACGGGGGGGGGGTGGGAGGGGGGTGGGTACGACGACGCTTCTGAGCGACGCCGAGACTGAGGTGCTGCTGTATCGCTGGCCTCGGGTCACTCCGGTAGCCTCATGGTCCGTGTCTCCTATCCGCAGCGAGCAGGATCGCCCCACCGGCATCCGCGTCGACCTGGAGACAGTGAAGGTCGACGTAGGGGAGCCGCTGGACGCCCTGGTCGCCCTGCGAGAGCTTGTCGGACAGGAGCAGGTCTTCCTTCTGGAGTCGCTGGCCGGACCGGTCGCCGATACCCGCGCCTCGCTGGTGGGGGTGACCGGCCTGCTGGAGGTCCAGGTCTACCGCGCATGCGTCACGCTGACCGGGGTGCCCGGTCTGATCAGCGCCGCCACGGCCGCCCTCCAGCGTGCGCGGGTGATCGAATCGGCCGACGACGGCTGGCGGCTCACCACCGACGAGGGTCTGTTCGAGTTGCCGCGGGTGCTGGACGCGATGTTCGACGTCGAGCGCGATCCTGGGCGCTTCGGCTTCGGGCTGCTGGTGTTCCACGGCTACGACGCCGTCCGCTACATCGAGGCGCTGCCCCGGGCCATCCCCGACCCGGCCGATCCGGCACCGGACGCCGTGTTCGCGCTGGTCCGGGCCCTGGTGTCGGTCGACCTGGAGCAGGGGACAGCCACCCTGACTACGGCGTCGGCCCCCGGCTGGCCGGACTTGGCCACCGCCGACCTGGTCGCCGCGTTGGCGGCGCCGGCCGAGCCGGGCTCGGCCGGCGCCGTTCCCCAGCCCGGTGTGGTGCACGATGACACCACGGAGCCGGCGTACGTGAGTAGTGCGGAGCGCGCCCTCGAGCACATCCGGGTCGGCGACATCTACCAGGTGCAGGTCGGGCACGCGATCACCGTTACCAGTGACGTCTCCGACGTGGCGGTCTATCGCCGGATGCGTGAGCGCAACCCCAGTCCGTACATGAGCCTGCTGCCGATCGCCGGCCGGGTGGTGGTCGGTGCCAGCCCCGAGTTGTTCCTGCGGCTGGAGGGTCGGACCGCGACCATGCGGCCGATCGCCGGTACCGCTCGGCGCACCGGCGACCCCGAGGCCGACGCGGCCGCGGTGCAACGACTGCTGACCGACCCCAAGGAGCGGGCCGAGCACGTGATGCTGGTCGACCTGTGCCGAAACGACCTGGGCCGGGTGTCGGTCCCGGGCACGGTCAGCGTCGACGACTTCATGATCATCGAGTCGTACTCGCACCTGTTCCACATCGTCAGCAGCGTCACCTCCACGGTCGGTGACGAGCGCGACGTGTACGACCTGATTCGGGCCTCCTTCCCGGCCGGCACGATGACCGGCGCGCCGAAGGTCCGGGCGATGGAGATCATCGAGGACCTGGAGACCAGCCGGCGGGGGCTGTACGCCGGCTCGTTCGGGCTGGTGGGCTTCGGCGGTTGGACCATCCTCGGTCTGGCCATCCGGATGACGGTGCGTACCGGGGACCGCTACGTCATCCGCGCCTCGGCCGGGATCGTGGCCGACTCGACCCCGGCGGGGGAGTGGGCGGAGACGCTGACCAAGATGAGTGCGGCCTACTGGGCCGTCACCGGTACGGAGCTGGTCTCGTGAGAGCCGTGCTGATCGACGCCTACGACAGTTTCGTCTACATCATCGAGCAATACCTGGCCCAACTCGGCGCCGAGCCGACGGTGATCCGCAGCGACCCCGGCAACGCCGACATCGTCACCGACCTGGCCCCCGACGTGCTGGTGCTCGGCCCCGGCCCCGGCCACCCGCAGGCATCAGGACACGTCGAACTGGTCCGCGCGTTCGCCGGCAAGCTGCCGATCCTCGGCGTTTGCCTGGGCCACCAGGCCATCGGCTGCGCGTACGGGGCGACCGTCGCCCCGGCGCAGCACATCATGCACGGCAAGACCAGCACCCTCGACCACGACGGCCGCGGGATGTTCGCCACCGCCCCGGCCGACCAGGTGGTCACCCGCTACCACTCGCTGGTGGTGCGCGACGACACCGTGCCGGTGCAGCTAGAAGTCAGTGCCCGCTCCCGCGACGACGGCTACGTGATGGGCTTCCGACACCGCGAACTCCCGATCGAGTCGGTCCAGTTCCACCCCGAGAGCATCACCACCGCCAGCGGGATCGACCTGTTCCGCTCGTTCCTGGCCACCTACGTCGACACCTATGTCGACACCCATGTCGACCCGGGCGACCCGGGCGACCCGGGCGCCCCGGAGCGGCCGCTGACTACCCCCGACCCCTCCCCGAGCACGTCCTGACCGGCTGGTCGGTTCCCCACGTTAACGTGGGGAACCGTCACTTCCCGCATGTTATAACCTGCGGGAAGTGTCAGAAAACTAGGCGGAGTGGCCGTCCGTACGCCGCTGTCGGCCACGGTCGAAACGTCGTGGGCGGCCGGAGCCCGTACGACCTGGGCCGGCACCCGTGAACACGCTGACCGAACGGATCCCCGCCGACCCCCATCCGGACGCGGTTTTCGACGCCTTCACCGGCTGGGCCACCGAACAGGGCCTGACGCCCTACCCGGCGCAGACCGAGGCGCTGATCGAACTGGTCTCCGGCGCGAACGTGATCTTGTCCACCCCGACCGGGTCGGGCAAGTCGCTGGTGGCGACCGGGGCGCAGTTCGCCACCCTGGCCCAGGGCGGTCGCACGTTCTATACCGCGCCGATCAAGGCTCTGGTCAGCGAGAAGTTCTTCGCCGCGGTCGAGGTCTTCGGCCACGACCGGGTCGGCATGCTCACCGGCGACGCCAGCGTCAACTCGCGTGCCGACATCATCTGCTGCACCGCGGAGATCCTGGCCAACCTGGCCCTGCGCCAAGGCGGCGCCGCCGACATCGGCTGCGTGGTGATGGACGAGTTCCACTACTACGGCGACCCCGACCGGGGCTGGGCCTGGCAGGTGCCGCTGATCGAACTGCCCCGCGCCCAGTTCCTGCTGATGTCGGCCACGCTCGGCGACGTCAGCCGCTTCCGGACCGACCTGAGCCGGCGGACCGGCCGGCCGAGCGCCACCGTCACCTCGGTCGAGCGACCCGTCCCGCTGCACTACGCCTACGTCACCACCCCGATGCACGAGACCATCGCCGAGTTGCTCGACACCCATCAGGCGCCGGTGTACGTGGTCCACTTCAGTCGTGCCGCGGCGATCGAACAGGCCCAGGCCCTGACCAGCCTCAAGGTCGCCTCCCGGGCGGAAAAGGACGCCATCGCCGAGCTGATCGGCGACTTCCGCTTCAGCGCCGGCTTCGGGAAGGTCGTGTCCCGGCTGGTCCGGCAGGGGATCGGCGTACACCACGCCGGGATGCTGCCCAAGTACCGGCGGCTGGTCGAGCTGCTGGCCCAGGCCGGGCTACTCAAGATCATCTGCGGCACCGACACCCTCGGGGTCGGGATCAACGTGCCCATCCGGACCGTGCTGCTCACCTCGCTGAGCAAGTACGACGGCACCCGCACCCGATTGCTCAGTGCCCGAGAATTCCACCAGGTCGCCGGCCGGGCGGGCCGGGCCGGCTTCGACGTGGCCGGGCAGGTCGTGGTCCAGGCCCCCGACCACGTAGTCGCCAACGAGAAGGCCCTGGCCAAGGCCGGCGACGATCCCAAGGCCCGCCGCCGGATCGTTCGGAAGAAGCCTCCGCCGGGCACCGTCGGCTACGGCCGGCCCACCTACGAGCGCCTCGTGCAGGCGCCACCGGAGCCGCTGACCTCCCACTTCCGGGTCAGCCACGCCATGGTGTTGAACGTGATCAGCCGCCCCGGCGACTGCTACGCCGCGATGCGGCACCTGCTGACCACCAACGACGAACCCCCCGAACGGCGGCGCGCCCACGTCTCCCGAGCGATCGCCATCTACCGCGGACTGCTGGAGTCGGGCGTGGTCGAACAACTGCCCGAGCCGGACGCCGAGGGCCGGACCGCCCGACTGACCGTGGATCTGCAGGCCGACTTCGCTCTCAACCAGCCGCTGTCGCCGTTCGCGCTGGCCGCATTGGACCTGCTCGACCCGGCCGCGGAGACCTACGCCCTGGACGCACTGTCGGTCATCGAGGCCACCCTGGAGGACCCCCGCCCGATCCTGCAGGCCCAGCAGTTCGCCGCCCGCGGTGCGGCGGTGGAGGCGATGAAGGCCGAGGGAATCGAGTACGAGGAGCGGATGGAGCTGCTGGAGGACGTCACCCATCCGCGTCCGCTCGCCGAACTGCTCGAGGTCGCCTTTACCGCGTACGCCCGGGCGCATCCGTGGGTCGCCGACGCGACGCTGTCGCCCAAGTCGGTGGCCCGGGAACTGTTCGAGCAGGCGATGACCTTCACCGAGTACGTCTCCCGCTATCGTCTGGCCCGGGCCGAAGGACTGGTGCTGCGTTACCTCGCCGACGCCTACAAGGCGCTGCGGCAGACCGTGCCCGAGGACCGCCGGACCGAGGAGCTGACCGACCTGATCGTCTGGCTCGGCGAGTTGGTCCGCCAGGTCGACTCCAGCCTGCTGGAGGAGTGGGAGCGACTGGCCCACCCCGACGCCGCGCCGGCGGCCGCTGCGCTGGACGAGCCGCCGCCCCCGGTGACGGCCAACGTACGGGCCTTCACCGTGCTGGCCCGCAACGCGATGTTCCGCCGGGTCGAACTGGTGGCCCGCCGCCGCTGGTGGGACCTCGGTGAGCTCGACGGCTCCACCGGGTGGGACGGGCAAGGCTGGGCGGAGGCATTGGCTCCGTACTTCGCCGAGCATGACACGGTCCTGACCGGTGCGAACGCCCGCGGGCCGGCGCTGCTGCAGATCGACCGGGACCCCGCCCGGTGGCGGGTCCGGCAGACCCTGGACGACCCGGCCGGCGACCACGACTGGGTGATCGACGCCGACGTCGATCTGGCCGCCAGCGACGAGCAGGGCGAGGCGGTCGTCCGCGTGGTCGACGTGCACCAGCTCGGCACCGGCTAGACCTTCAACTTAGGTCACCCTTACCGGCGGCCTTACACTGGTGAGGTGACGGAGGTGATGGCGGGCTGGCCCTACCCGGCGACCGTCGTGGGGCTGTTCGTCGTGGTCCTGGTCCGCGCTAACGCCACCTACTGGCTCGGTCGCGCCGCTCGGGGCGGGGCGGCCCGGACCCGGGTACGGCGCCGGCTCGACTCGCCCGGCTTCGCCCGCGCCGAGGCGGTGATCGAACGCTGGGGCGCGCCGGTGATCGCGCTGTCGTTCCTGACCGTCGGCTTCCAGACCCTGGTGAACCTGGCCGCGGGCGCGGCCCGGATGCCGCTGCGGCGCTACCTGCCGGCCATGGTGGTCGGCGGCGTGGCCTGGGCCTTCTTGTACGCCACCGCCGGCTTCGTCGGGTTTGAGGCCTGGTCGAGGCTGTGGGAACGCTCCGCGGTGGGTGCGGTCACGCTGCTGGTCGTGGTGGTCAGCAGCGGCCTGCTGGTCCTACGGCTGCGGTCACGTAAAGCACTCTGAGCCCCGCCGACCATCGTTGCGCCCCCTGGACGGGGCGCAAAGAAGGTCGCCGGGGCGCTCAGTGAGCGGGGGTCGATGATGGGTACGAGGCCCACAGCGAGGAGGAACCATGGCCAAGACGACGAAGTCGGGCAAGGTCAAGACCGAGGAACTGCCCAGCACCCTGCAGCGGTCCAACGAGCACGCCCAGGCGACGTACGCGAGGACGCTCGATTCGGCGGAGGAACAGTACGGGGACGGGGCCCGCGCCCACCAGACCGCGTGGGCGGCGGTCAAACACACCCAGGAGAAGGTCGGCGACCACTGGGAACCCAAGGACGAGTACGGCCCTTCCGACGCGCAGGCCGAGGGCGGCGCGAACACGAACCGGGAGACCAAGGGCGGCGTCGACGCGAACGCCTCCAAGGCCCACCTGTACGAGTTGGCCCAGCGGGCCGACATCTCCGGCCGGTCGAAGATGACCAAGGACGAGCTGGTCGACGCGCTGCAGAAGGCCAACGACCGCGCCACCGCCGACGCCCGTCAGCCCTAACCCGCCCCGAGTTGTCAGCGTGAGTGGTCGCCAGGGCGACCACTCACGCTGACAACTCGGCCAGCCTTCCGGTCCGGTCGCAGGCCGAGGACGTCGGCCAGCACGGAGACCGCGGCGGCCGCGGACCACGCCTGCGGGCGGCAGGCGGCCGGATAGGGGACCGGCGACCCGGCCCCGGCCGGGTCGCCGCTGTGCAGTTCCGGCATTCGGTAGCCGAAGCCCTCCGCGGCGGCCAGCAGCCCCTCGATCAGCACCGCGGCCTGGTCGGGGAAGCCGGCGCGGCGCAGCCCGGCGATGGCGATCGCGGTGTCGTGAGTCCACACCGAACCGCCGTGGTAGCTCAGCGGCCAGTAGCCCGCCGACGTGGTGGCCAGGGTGCGCAATCCGTAGCCGGAGCTGAGTTCGGGGGAGACCAGACGTTGCGCCACCAGGGCCGACTCCGCCTCGCTGAGCAGGCCGGTGCCCAGCAGGTGACCGATGTTGCTGGTCAGCGAGTCCACCGGGGCCTTGTCCGCGTCCAGCGCCACGGCCGGGTAGCGACCCTGGTCGTCGGCCACCCAGAACCGCTCGGCGAACCGCTCCCGCAGCGTCGCCGCCCACTCGGGCCAACCGCCGACCGGGCGGTCGAACGCGGCCAGCAACTCAGCCCCGACCCGGGCGGCCTGGTAGGCGTAGCCCTGCACCTCGCACAGGGCGATCGGTCCTCGGGCCAGCCGGCCGTCGCGGAACTGGACGCCGTCGGCGGAGTCCTTCCAGCCCTGGTTGGTCAGGCCCCGCCCGGTGGCGTCGACGTACTCCACGAAGCCGTCGCCGTCGCTGTCGCCGAAGTCCCGCAGCCAGGCCAACGCGGCTTCCAGCGGGTCGAGCAGGTCGGCCACCTCAGCCTCGGGTAGGCCCCAGGTCCAGGCTTCGTGCAGCGTGATGATCCACAGCGGAGTGGCGTCGACCGTGCCGTAGTAGCGCGGCGGCAGGCTCAGCCCGACCCGACGGTGTTCCTGGGGCGCGGCCCGCAGCTCGTGCAGGATCTTGCCGGGCTGTTCGGCGGTCTCGATCACCTCCCGCCGGCCCTGCAAGCCCGCCAGCGTACGCAGCGTGCTGCCGGCCAGCTCCGTGCCCAGGGGCAGCAGGAACCGCGCCGCCCAGAGGGCGTCCCGCCCGAACAGGGTCAAGAACCACGGCGCACCGGCGCCGACGAAGACCCCGTCGGGCTGTTCCGGCGTGCGTAACCGCAGCGCGGTCAGATCTTCCAGCGCGGTCTCGACCCAGCGGGCCAGCCGGGTGTCGCCTGAAGACATCTCGACCCCGGCCCACTCCGGCTCGGTGTCGGCGGCGGCGACGACCGCGTGGGCGTCGTGCAGCTCCACATCCCAGCCGACCCGTACGGTGCCGAAGGCGGGCACCTTGATCGTCCAGTTCAGGGTCATCGACGCTGCGTCGGCGTCCGCGCCGGGGGCGGACAGTTGCACCTGCACCGGTCCCGCCTGCCAATTCAGCTGACCGGCGGCCGGGCCGAACGTCACCGCCGGCGTAGTCGAATCGAGCGCCCCCTCCTTGACCGCGGGCATCGAGGCTGCGGCGGGGACGAACTCGACGCTGACGTCGCTCTCGGCAGGGACGGGTAGGGCCGAGCTGAAGGTCAGGGTCTCCCGCACCCGAGCGGGCGTGACGCGACGCTCCCAGCGAACCCGCATCTTCGGGTCGGGGGCGTCGTCGTCCAGGCGGCGCAGAACCGCGTCGAACCACACCGTGCCGGCCCCGGTACGGCCGTGGGCGATCGTCTCCGGTTCGACGCCGCCCACCCGGACGCTCAGCTGCGACACGACGCGGATATCGCCCTGGTAGACGCCGTCGACGGCCTGGGTCCCCAGCCGGCCGCTCCGGTCCGACCACACCTGGGTCGGCGCGGCCAGGGCGAGGACGGCGTCGTGCAGCAGCGGTTGCCGACCTGCTTCATCGGGTGGCGGGATCACGTGATCCATGGTCCGGCAAGCGCAACCACTAGTCGTCAGGATCGTCGGTCGCGGTGTCTCGAACCGCTGGCAATCTCAGCCCGAGAGGGCCTGTTCCACCGCGGCGTCGACCCCGTCTCGCCAGGGATTGCCGTGGCCGGGCAGGACGACGTCGGCCGACAGGCCACGCAGGTTCTCCAGCGAGCGGCGGGCCATGGCCACGTCGGCAGTTGCCGCTGGGGCGACGAGCCGCGGTCCGCGGCGGCCGGTATACGGGTCAAGGGTGACCAGCGCGTCGCCGCTGAGCAGCACCGACCGCTCGGGCAGGTGCAGCACGCATTCGCCGTCGGTGTGGCCGGGCGTGTGCAGCACCCGTGGCGACCCGGGCACCGGGACGGTCTCGCCGTCGATGAGGGGCCGGTCGGCGGTCACCCCGCGCACCCGCAGTGCGCCGGCGGCCACCATGGCGGCCAGCACCGGTACGCCGCCGGGATGGGTCAGCGGATAGAGGGCCCGGTTGCGCTGCGGCCGATAGCGGTAGGGATGCGCGGCCAGGCGTACGTCCGCGTCGTGCACCCACACCGGTACGCCCAGCTCGCGGCGTATCCGAGCGGCAAAACCGACGTGGTCGAAGTGGCCGTGGGTCAGCAGCACCGCCCGCACCACCTCCGGTCCCAGCCCGAGTCTGTCCAGGGCGCGCCGGACCGCGCTCCACGTGGACGGGAAACACGCGTCGACCACGGTGACCTCGTCGCCCTCGACCACCAGATAGCAGTTCGTGTGAGCGTGCTCGATCGCGTGTACCCCGGGCGCGACGTCGTGATGCACCCGGGGCGCGATGGGTCCCGGCAGGGTCAACGCGACCACGACACGCTCCCGGTCGTCGGCGACATGACCTGCCTCCTCAAGGTGTCCGGCAGCTACTCCGGCCGAAGCGCCGCGTTGGTGCCGGGTACTTCTGTTCGTACCCGGTGTGAATGTGGTTGATACCCCGACCGGGCTGAGCTGACACTCTCAGGCACCGAGTCCGAACCCGCTCAGCGTCCGGTGGCGACGAACGGTGCTGCACCCACGTACCGCTGCTGCTCCAGACAGTCAACGAGGAAGCCGGCGAGGTCGGCCCTGGACAACGTGGTGCCGCGGGTCGAGCGGTGAGTGTCGTGCTCGAGCCGACCCGTCGGCGGGCCGTCGGTCAGCCGCGGCGGCCGCACTAGGGTCCAGGCCAGTCCACTGCTCTGCCAGGCGCGGATCTCGGCCAGTTTGTCTGTGACCATCGACGGCGTGACCACCCGCATCGCCGCGGAGATCACGGCGTCTCGCCGGCGCTTGCGGTCGGTGGGCAGGGTGACCCCGGCCCCGCTGATCCCCAAATAGCGACCGACCCCGGCCGTCCGCATCCCCGGGACCAGGACCGCCACCAGGGCGGCGTGCAGGTCGTGATCACCACGACGCGGTCCCAGCGCGCTCAGCACTGCGTCGGCGCCGGTGGTCACGGCCCGCCGCAGGACCGCCGCGTCGCGGACGTCACCGTCGACCACGTCGGTGTCGGCGGGAGCGCGGTCGGCGTCGCGAACCACGACGCGCACTGTGTGGCCGCGGCCTTGCAGGTGCGGCACGAGCAGTCGGCCGGTCCGCCCAGTCGCCCCCAACACGACGACGTTCACGACTGGGACTCCGGCGCGAAGGCCGCCCGTTCACGGTCCACGAACTCGGTCATGCTGATGGGCGAGCGGCCGAGGATCGTGCTGACGTCGTCGGTCAGTCCGGCGGCCAGGCCGAGTCGGGCGGTGGTGTAGATCACCGACGTCATCGCTACCAGGTCGATCGGTAGTCCGACTCGGGCGTGGGCGGTCAGGGCGTAGCGCACCAGACCGGGCTGGGTGTAGCGGATCGGGCGGCCCAGCACCGCGGTCATGATGCCGGCGACCTCGCCGTAGGTGAGGGCTTCCGAGCCGGTCAGGGTGTAGGCCCGATTACGGTGGCGCTGCGGCTCGGTCAGGGCCAGGGCGGCGACGGCGGCAATGTCGTAGGTGTCGATGAACGCCGTGCGCCCGCGCCCAGCCGGCATTATCAGTTCGTTGCGCTCCCGGACCGCCGGCCCGTGGACGGCGATCAGGTTCTGGTCGAAGAACGAGGCGCGCAGGAACGTCCAACTCAGGCCGGATTCGCGCAGCCAGGTCTCGATTGTGGCGTGCGGCACCACCTTGAGCTTCTCCACCCCCTGGACGGACAGGAACACGACGTGCCGGAGGCCGAGTTCGACGGCCCGCGCGAGAGCAGGGAACAGATCCCGCTTGGGTTTGGTCAGAGTCGGCGGCCGGACCAGGAACAACGCTTCCACGCCGGTGAACGCGTCGTCCCAGTTGCTCGGGTCGGTGAAGTCGAGCCGGACCGGGTCGATCAGCGGATCGTCGGCCTGACCCGGGTGGCGCGATCCGGCCCGAACGCTCACCCCCTGCCGAGCGAGGGCGTCGACCAGAGGAGCGCCGACGTTCCCGGTTGCGCCGGTCACCAGGATTGTCGAAGTCACGTGTGTACTATACATATATGAGAGCAGGGCTAGCAGACATCGATGACGCCCTGCTTCGGCTCCGTCGGCTCTGGTCGGCCTCGCGACACCGGATCGTGCACGACGACGGCGTGACCGCAGTCGAGCTGTCCAGCCTGTTGGTGGTGGAGGCGTGCGCCCGACGGGCCGTGCTCGGGCAGGAGACGCACGTCCGGGACGTGGCCGCGCTGGCCGACGTGGCGCCGTCCACCGCCAGCCGGCTTGTCGACGCTGCCGAACGCGCCGGCCTGCTGCGGCGTCGCCCCTCCTCGGAGTCGGCCCGCCAAACCGCGCTGGTGCTGACGAGCCCCGGCCAGTCCCTGCAACGTCGGGCCGAGTCGGCTCGCCGGGGCTGGTTGGCCGATGTCGTGGCCGAGTGGCCGGTGGCCGACGTCGACCGGCTGGGTGAGTTGCTTCAGCGCTTCGCCGCAGACGTCGGGCGCCGTCCTCGAGGCTGAGGTCGGGCTCGTTGTCGCCAGCTTCACCCTAGATCGTCCGCGAGGGCCGGATCGAGGTGCTTTCGGCCATCTAGGGTGAAGCTGGCGACATTGGTGCGTGGCGAGCGGGTCGGTGCTCGTCCTAAAGATCCGGCAGGGCCCGTCACCGCCAGAATCTCTTGACGGACTATTCACATCCGCCTCTCAGGTGTAGCGTCGCGGCTGCCACGTCACGCTCGATCCTCGGGAGATCCCATGCGCACCGCCCGGACTCTGCTTGCCACGTCGTTGCTTGCCGGTTTGATGCTGGCCGTTCCGGTCGGCGCCGGGGCGGCACCGACCGAGCATCGACTGTCCTCGCCTGCGGCCGTGAGCCGGGATGCGGCCGGACAGCGTACGGCGTCCGACCGCGCCCGCGGCCCCGGTTCGGACACCTCCCGGCTGACCCCTCGGCGGCACTTCACCATGAAGCCGGACGGAACGAGCGGCCTCCGGGTGGGCGGGGAAGGCATCCCCAATATCGACTCGGACAAGCGGACGATCTACACCTACTACGGCGACCCGGGCACCGGCATCGCCGACAAGTCCAGCTCGCCCTACATCGCCGAGTTGGATCAGATCGTTCAGCGGCAGACCCGTACGTTGCAGAGCCGCTACGACCGGGCCAAGCGCAAGGGTCAGCACCCGGCACTGGTCTTCGACACCGACGACACCACCTTGTTCACCTACGACATGGAGGTGGCGGGGATGCATTTCAATTTCGACCCGAAGCTGCAGGACGTCTACGTCCAGGATCAGCGCTTCCCGGCCACGCCGGCGATGGTCGATTACGTGACCAAGGCCAAGAAGATCGGCTACACCATCGTCGGGCTGACCGGGCGGAACGACGACCAGAAGACCGCGACCCTGGCCAACCTGAAGAAGGTCGGCTACGGCAACGCGTTCACCGCCGGGAAGTTCTACACCAAATGGACCGGCAAGGGTGACTCTCAGCAGCCGTCCTACATCCGTTGCGCGGCGGTCAAGTGCACCACGGTGGAGTACAAGGCCGGCACCCGACGATACCTCGAGCGCCAGCGCGGCTACACCATCGTCACCAACTACGGCGACCAGTGGTCGGACCTGATGGGCGGCTACGCCCAGCATACGGTCAAGCTGCCGAACCCAACCTACTACCTGCCCTCGCCGAATCTGCCCGGAGTGCGTGAGCCCAAGCTCAGCCCGCGGACCCGGTTCACGATGGCGCCCGACGGTTCCAGCGGCGCGTACGTCAGCGGCGAGGGCATCCCGAACATCGACTCGGTGAAAAAGACGATCTACACCTACTACGGCGACCCGGGAACGGGCATCGCGGACAAGCGGCATTCGCCCTACATCAACGAGCTGCGTCAGATCACCCGGAAGCAGCGGCTCGATCTCAAGGCCCGCTACCGGCAGTCCGTCGCCCGCGGGGAGAAGCCGGCGCTGGTCTTCGACACCGACGACACCACGCTGTTCACCTACGACATGGAGGTGGCGGGGATGCACTTCAACTTCGACCCGAAACTGCAGGACGTGTACGTCCAGGACCAGCGTTTCCCCGCCACTCCGGAGATGGTCGACTACGTCAACTACGCCTACCGGCTCGGCTACACCATTTTCGGCCTGACCGGCCGCAACGACGACCAGCAGGCGGCGACGATCAAGAACCTGGCCAAGGTGGGCTACGACCCGCGGGCCTTCGTCAAGGGCCGCTTCTTCACCAAGTGGACCGGCCAGGACGACTCTCAGCAGCCGGCCTACGTCAGCTGCGCCGCGGCCAAGTGCACCACGATCGAGTACAAGTCGCAGACGCGCCGACATATTCAGCGCGACCTCGGCTACACCGTGGTCGCCAACTACGGCGACCAGTACTCCGACCTGATCGGCCGTTACGCCGAGCGGACCGTCAAGCTGCCCAATCCGACCTACTACCTGCCCTGACCCGATCAGACGGCTCTGCAGACTCCAGAGCCCGATGATCGCGAACGGGCCTCAGCCCGGCTTGCGGTCGGAGCGCCATCAACGCTTCAGGCCAAGGAATTGGCCGGCGAGCTGTCGGCGGGCAGTCTCGAGTTCTACAGCGAGCATGATCGCGGCCCACCGGCTCCCGCCCGGTGGCGGCTGGCCCAGAAGCGACGAAATGCGGTTCAGCCGCTGGTACAGGGTTTGGCGTTGAAGGTGCAGGGCCGCGGCGGTCTCGGTCTTGTTCGCGGAATGCCTGAGGTACAGCGCGAGGGTGTCGAACAGGCATGTTCGCCGCTCCTGGTCACTCGCGATCACGTCGCCAATCTGCTCGTCGATGAAGGCCGCGACGAGTTCATCTCGGTCGAGGTCGGCCACCAGCCTGGTGACGCCGAGAGCGATTGAGTCGGCGACCACCGGGTGCGCTTCGTCGGTCAGGTCGAGGGTTGCCTTCGCCTGGACGAGGCAGCGACTGATGCCGTGGATGCTGCGGGTTCCGGGTCCGACCGCCACTGTCGCCTGGGGAGCGAGGGCGACGGCGCGAAGGTCAGCAAGGATGCTCTGCCGGGCCGCCGCAAGGGTCGTCCGGGACAACCGCAACGCGATGATGCAGGTGTGCAGTCCCTGGTCGATCTGGCTGACGATGGTCCGGCCGCTCTGTCCCACGGCCGCCTCGATTCCCGTGGTCAACGACTGCCCAGGCCCGAGTCGAGCCACGGTCGTAACCCAGGCGTCGTAGCGGCTGATGCCCAGGCGGTCGGCCAGCTCGACGAAGCGCCGGGGTAGGCGGGAGGTTCCTGCCCTGACCAGGTCGAGGAGTTCGTGAGTGTCCCGCTCGACTCGGGAGGGAGGGCGAAACCGCAGCATGGCCACACTCAAGGACTCAGGAGCTCGGTCGAGGGCGGCATCGAGGAGGAGCAGGTTCGCGCCGGGCCGCGGCGTCAGCGTAAGCAGGGCGACGGTCACGCCGGCGCTGCTGACGGGGGCGACGACGGACTGCCCGGCCGGGAACGGCGCTACCTGCCCGGGAAGGGCCTGCACCTGCGCCAACACTTCCCCGTCGGGGGCGGTCAGCTTCGTATCGGCCTGAGCTTGCGTGGCGAGGATCTCCATGATCTGAGGCAGTGACGCGCCGTCGGCCAGGCCCAGGGCGAGCGCGTGGGAAATTTGGTCCACGAGCTGCAGCCGGCGCACCGATTCGTTGACCAGCAGGCTGTTGATGGCCTGAGTCACCTCCACGAAGCGGACGACGCGGCGCAGCTGAATCAGGGGAAGGCCGACGCGGTCGGCCTCGTCGACCATTTCCGGCGGAACGGAGGCCAGCCGGCTGCCGGTCTCGATCGCGATACCCGCGGCGCCGCGTTCGGCGAGCTCTCGGATGTAGACGACCCGTTCGTCTGGGCCGGCCACGGCGAGACTGACGCCGCCGACCAGGAGCAGCTCCCCTCCGCCCAGAAGCGAAGCGACGTCAAGCACCTCGCTGGTGTGCACCCAGGTCACGGATCGGTTGAGACGCTCGGCGCCCGCGAGAACGACAGGTTCGGCCGCAACGACCGTGGGGTCGTTCAGCACGTCCTGTAAGGGCATAGGCATGACGTTTCGTCCATTCAAAGGCGACAACTACTTACAGAATGTACCTTGCTGCTGGCCTGGTCCGGGCATCAGGCTGAGGGACGACCACCGACGAATAGGAGGCGCAGATGAGTTCTGCGGGCCAAGCACCATCAATCTTCGAAGTTGAACAGGTACTGCAACCGGTCTGCGACGCTGCCCGGACCACCAAGGTCTCCGGGCAGTTCTGGATCTGGTGCGGCGCCAACATTGCGCCGATCAACTGGGTACTCGGCGCGCTCGGCGTCAGCTTGGGTCTCGGCCTGCGCGACACCCTGATCGTCCTCGTCCTGGGCAACCTGATCGGAATGGCTCTGTTCGGCCTCTTCGTCTTGATGGGCCAGCGGACCGGCGTCACCGGCATGGTGTTGTCGCGCGCCGCGTTCGGCCGCCGAGGAGCCTACTTACCGGCGACGATCCAGGCCTGCCTGGCCGTCGGCTGGTGCGCAGTCAACACCTGGATCATCCTCGACCTGGTGATGGCCTTGTTCGGCAAGATCGGACTGGTCGATCCGGCCGCCGACAACTACGCCTGGAAGATCGCCGTAGCCGCTGTGATCATGGGCATCCAGGTCGCGATCTCCTGGGCCGGATACCGGGCCATCGCCGCGTTCGAACGCTGGACTGTTCCGCCCACGATCCTCGTGCTGGTGGCGATGTCGGTGGTGGCCTGGTTCTACCTCGACATCGACTGGAGTTACGCCGGGCCGGCAGGTGCCGTGCTGACCGGGAGTGAGCGCTGGGTCGTCATGTCCGGTGTGATGACGGCGATCGGGATCGGCTGGGGAATCACCTGGTTCACCTACGCCGCCGACTATTCGCGTTTCGTCAGCCGGTCCATGTCCCGAGGCAAGCTCTACGCTGCCAGCGTCCTCGGGCAGTTTCTTCCGGTCGTCTGGCTCGGTGTGCTCGGCGCAACTTTGGCCACGAAGAACGGCAGTGTTGACCCGGGGGCGCTGATCGTAGACAACTACGGCGCACTGGCCATTCCGGTCCTGCTGCTCGTCGTGCACGGGCCGATCGCCACGAACATCATCAACATCTACACGTTCTCAGTCGCAGCCCAGGCCCTGGACATCAAGATCAAGCGGCGGACCCTGAGCCTGCTGGTCGGGGGTTTTGCCATGGCCGCAGTCGTGTTCTTCGTCTTCAAGGCCGACCTCGGAAGTCTGCTCGACACCTGGTTGATCGGGATTGTCGCTTGGATCGCTGCCTGGGGCGGGATCATGCTCGTCCACTACTACAAGTTCGCTCACGGCGAGATTGACACCGACGCCCTCTTCGAGCCCGTCGGCACCAAGAAACTACCGGACGTCAACTGGGCCACGATGGTGTCCTTCGTCGTCGGGGTGTTCGCCACCTGGATGTTCCTCTACGGGCTGACTCCAGCCCTCCAGGGGTTCGCCGCTCGCGCACTGGGAGGGCTCGACCTGTCGTGGCTGGCCGGCGGCCTGGCCTCCGCCGGGACGTACGCCCTCCTCGGCGGCCGGACGCACCAGCGCTATCTGAGGCGCGCAAGCGAGCAAACCAGATCATCGGAACTCGAAGCCCCGCCGAATACGGTCCTGACCGGCCCCGCGGGGCAGGCCGGGGTCAAACCGTGAGCGCCGCCACCGACGAAGCGGGCCTCTTCCCCTGGCCCGACGGGTTCCGAGCAGCGGCCGCGCTCACCTTCGACGTCGACGCCGAGTCCTGCGTGCTCGCCCACGACCCGGCGTCGGTGAACCGGATGTCTCTCATGTCGCACCAGTCTTACGGCCCGCTGGTCGGCGTACCGAAGCTGCTGCGGATCCTCGAGCGTCACGACGTCCGGGCCACCTTCTTCGTCCCCGGGTTCACCGCGGAGTGCTATCCGGACACGGTGCGGGCCATCGTCGACGGCGGTCACGAGCTCGGCCACCACGGCTATCTGCACGAGCAGATGCGGGGCATCGACCGCGAAACCGAAGCTCGCTACCTCGACCGAGGCATCGAAGCCCTGCAGCAAGTGGCCGGCGTGACGCCGGTGGGTTACCGAGCCCCCTGGTGGGAGCTGAATTGGCAGTCGCCGGCACTCCTGGCCGAACGTGGGTTCGTCTACGACTCGAGCCTGCTCGACGGGGATGCCCCGTACCGGTTCGCCGTCGATTCGGAGTCGTCGCAGACGTTGGTCGAGATTCCCGTGGACTGGGCTTTGGACGACTGGGAGCAGTACGCGTTCTATCCCGGCTGGACCGGAAGCGGCGTGATCGAGAGCCCGGCCAAGGTGCGCGAGATGTGGCAGCTCGAGGCTGATGCGCAGCATGCGCAGGGCGGCTGCTGGGTGTTGACCAATCACCCCTTCATCTCGGGTCGGCCCTCCCGGGCCCGAGCGCTCGAGCAGTTGATCGAAGGCGTGCAGGCGCTCGACGGAATGTGGGTGACAACGTTGGAACAGATCGCTCGCCACGTAGCCGCCGTTTCCCCTAAGACCCGTACCCACGTCCGCCTCGACCAGGCGAGCCTTCCCCTCACCGCCTGCATCACCGACGGCGTCACCGCTGGCGCCTGAGCTCAATATCCACCCCGTTCGCCGCCCCTTTCCAGAAAGGCATCATTATCGTGACCGCTTCAGCTGCTACCGTCGCCGACCTCGAACGGCTCAAGGTTTTGCACAACGGGTCCAAGGTTCCCCTGACGTTTTCGGACGCCGAGTTCGAACGCCGCCTCGACGGGCTCCGCGCGGTGATGGCGGAGAAGGAACTCGACGCGGTCGTCTTGACCTCCTACCAGGGCATCAAGTACTACTCCGACTTTCTGTTCACCTACTTCGGCCGCCCCTACGCCTTGGTCGTCACCCCCGAAGACCAGGTCAGCGTCACCGCCAACATCGACGCCGGAATGCCGTGGCGGCGCAGCTACGGCGAAAACATCGTCTACACCGACTGGCGGCGCGACAACTTCTGGTTCGGGGTCAGTGAGGCCCTGCGTCAGCGCGGCATCACGCCCCGCCGAGCCGGGGTCGAGTTCGACACCCTCTCCCTGGACGCGCACACCAAACTCCAAGCCGCGCTGCCCGGGGCCGAGCTGGTCGACATCGCCGCCGACTCCATGCGGCAACGAATGATCAAATCGGCCGAAGAAATCGAAGTCATCACCCACGGCGCACGCATCGGCGACCTCGGCGGCGAAGCCATCCGCGCCGCGATCCGCGAAGGCATCACCGAATACGAAGTCGCGCTCATCGGCACCGAAGCCATGGTCCACGAAATCGCCAAGACATTCCCCGACTCCGAAATCCGCGACACCTGGGTCTGGTTCCAGTCCGGGATCAACACCGACGGCGCGCACAACTGGGCCACCACCCGCAAACTCCAACCCGGCGACATCCTCTCCCTCAACTGCTTCCCGATGACCTCGGGCTACTACACCGCGCTGGAGCGGACCTTGTTCCTGGGCCAACCCGACGCCCGTTCGCTCGAGCTGTGGAACATCAACGTCGACGTCCACCGCCGCGGCCTGGACCTGATCAAACCCGGCGCGGTCTGTAAGGACATCGCCGCCGAACTCAACGAGATCTACGTCAGCCACGACCTGCTCGCCAACCGAACCTTCGGCTACGGCCACTCCTTCGGCGTACTCTCCCACTACTACGGCCGCGAAGCCGGCCTCGAACTCCGCGAAGACATCGACACCGTCCTCCAGCCCGGCATGGTCGTCTCCATGGAACCGATGATCACCGTCGCCGACGGCCAACCCGGAGCCGGCGGCTACCGCGAACACGACATCCTCGTCGTCACCGAAGACGGGGCACACAACATCACCGGATTCCCCTACGGCCCCGAACACAACATCATCGGCTGAACGGCACACTGCCCTGGGCGCCGTGACACCGACGCCCAGGGCAGCGTGAGGTCAGCGGGGGCCGCGGTCACCGATGCGCTTGGCCGTCACCGTCGAGCCGTCTTTGACGGCGACCACCCGCACTCGGTCGCCGGCCTTGACGTCGGCGATCGCCGCCTCCTTCTTTTCCTTGCGAACCTTCGTCTGGGTGTCGACCACGTAGGTCGCGCTGAAACCGTCGACACTCTTCACCGTCACCGAGGTGGAATCTGCCTTGGTCACAGCCCCGCGCTGGAAATCGATCACCCGGGTCTTCTTCTTCCCGCCGACGGTGGCCTCGCCGTGCAGCGCGCGGGCCTGCAGTCCGCGGTGGTGTCCCCGCTGCCCCTTCGCCGAAGCGTTAGGCCCGGCACTGGGCTTGGCCGAGGTGCTGGGGGACGACGCGCTGGGGGCAGTGGGGGTGGGGCTGGGGTCGGCGGCGGCGATACCGACGCCGACTCCGCCAGCGAGAGCCAGGGTGCAGACGCCGGCGGCGACCAGGGTGGCGGGCTTGGTCATGGGACTCCTTAGTACTCGGGTTCGGCTTGTGCTCGAGATTCGACCCGGGGACCGGGCCTGCTCCCCAGTCTGGCGCCCGCACCCGGATAGGCCGGCGCATCGGCCGAGTGCTTCAGGAACCCTTCAGCGACCGCTCGTCCGGACCGAACTGACGCGTCGACCACAACGACGGCCAGGCCACGCCCAGCTCGGCCAGCAGGCGGCGCAGCAGCGGCAGGCTGACCCCGACCACGTTGTGGTAGTCGCCCTCGATCCGGTCGATGAACGGACCGCCGAGGCCGTCCACGGTGAATGATCCGGCCACGGCCAGCGGCTCACCGGTGGCCACGTAGGCCTCGACCTCGGTGTCGCTGATCGGGCCGAAGTGGACGGTGGTCGAGCCGACCGCGGCCCGGGCGGACGCCACACCTGCTCGGAGCAGGATCACCTGATGACCGGTGTGCAAGACCCCAGTGCGGCCGCGCATCGACCGGATCCGGGTGACTGCGGTGTCGGCGTCGCCGGGCTTGCCGTAGGCGACGCCGTCCAGTTCGAAGACCGAGTCACAGGCCACGATCAAGGTCTCGCCCGGCTCGGACACGGTGGCGGCGACCGCCTCGCCCTTGCGTCGGGCCAGCTCGGCCGCCAGGTTGGCTGGGGTCGAGGCCTCGACCCCAGCCTCCTCGACCCCAGAGACGATCACCTCCGGAGCCAGTCCGGCCCGCCGCAGGGTGGCGAGCCGAGCCGGTGAAGCCGACGCCAGGATCAGTCGAGGGCCAGGGCCGGCGAAGGAATCGGACACGGCCCCGACCTTAAGTGGGCGCGGTCGGACGAACGACAGCCGCCACCCCAACCCCGACTTAGCTCGAAGCGGTTTCGACGTCGTGACCGCGGGTGGACTGGTCGTGCCCGTCGGACCCGTGACCGCCCTCGTGCTGGTCGAGCATCGTCGTCTCGTCGAACGGCCGGTGGCCCGCCAGTACGGCGTCCAGTTGGGGCCGGTCGATCGAGCGGGTCCAGGAGCCGACAAGTACGGTCGCGACGGCGTTGCCCGCGAAGTTGGTGAGCGCGCGGGCCTCGGACATGAACCGGTCGATACCCACGATCAGACCGACGCCGTCCACGAGGTCGGGCCGGTGGGAGGACAGGCCGCCGGCCAGGGTGGCCAGACCCGCTCCGGTGACGCCGGCAGCCCCCTTGGAGGCGATCATCATGAAGACCAGGAGGGAGATCTGCTCGGGAATCGACAACGGCTTGCCCAGCGCGCTGGCGATAAACAGCGAGGACATCGTCAGGTAGATCGCGGTTCCGTCGAGGTTGAACGAGTAACCGGTCGGGACCACGACGCCGACGGTCGACTTGGCGACCCCGGCGTGCTCCATCTTCGCGATTAGCCGGGGCAGCGCCGTCTCCGAGGACGAGGTGGACACGATCAGTAAGAATTCGCGGCCAAGGTAGCGCAGCAGCGAGAAGATGTTGACACCGGTGAAGAGTTTGAGCAGGAGGCCGAGGACACCGAACACGAAGACCGCGCAGGTGGTGTAGAACCCGATCATGATCACCGCGAGTGCCTTGAGGGCGTCGAGCCCGGTCGCACCGACAACAGCGGCGATGGCGCCGAACGCGCCGATCGGGGCCACCCACATGATCATGGACAAGATCCGGAAGACGAGCCGCTGCAGGTGCCCGATCCCGACCAAGATCGGCTGACCTTGCCGCCCCATCGCTTGCAGAGCGAAGCCGGTGAGCAGGGCCACCAGCAGGGTCTGCAGAACCACTTCGGAGGTGAGGGCGGAGAAGAGCGTCTTCGGGATGATGTTGAGCAGGAAGTCGGTGGTGGTGCCGGCCTCCGTGGAAGCCTGAGCGGCCCCCTTCTTGCCGAGCTCCTCGGTCAGCCGCAGACCTTGCCCGGGATGGATGATGTTGCCGACGACGAGTCCGATGGCGAGCGCCACGGTAGACATCACCAGGAAGTAGCCGAGCGCGAGGCTGCCCACCTTGCCCACCTGGGCGGCGCTGCGCAGCGAGCCGATGCCGAGCACGATGGTGCAGAAGATGACCGGCGCGATCATCATCCGGATCAGGGCCACGAAACCCGTCCCGAGCGGCTTGAGGGCGACGGCGAAATCGGGGAACGCGAAACCGACGCCGATGCCGAGGGCCACGGCCACGATGACGGCGATATAGAGGTAGTGAGTCCGGTCCTTGCGCTTGGCCGGGGCCGCGGTGGAGGCAGCGGGAGGCACCTGAGCCATGAGATCTCCTTTGAGCAGACGGTGTGGTGGTCAGAAGCATGGAGGCAACCCCGGCGCGCTGTCGCGTTGCGGTCGTTGAGTTCACAGGCCAGGCGCCGGTCGCGGTCTGGCCGGCCGGGCTCGGCCCGGTGCCCACGCGAGGCGATGGAGAATGCCCCCATGGGGCGGCGACGCAGGGCCACGGCATCCCTGGCCCGGCAGATCCTGGTGTTGCACGTGCTGTTGTTGCTGACCGTGATCGTTACCAGTGTGGTGCTGGCCTACACCGACGCCCGCCGCGATTCGGTGGTGTTGGCCACCGATCGGGCCGTCGCCGTCGCGGTTACGGTCGCCGACAGCCCCGTCGTCGACCAGGCCCTGACCAGCGGTGACCCGACGGCGCGGCTGCAGCCGTACGCGGAGTCGGTCCGCGTCGACTCCGGGATGGACTTCGTGGTGATCATGACCACCGCCGGGATCCGGTACACCCATCCGGATCCGGCCCGCATCGGGCAGCGCTTCCTGGGCACGATCGAGCCGGCGCAGCAGGGCCGGATCGTCACCGAGCGCTACAGCGGCACCCTCGGCCCGTCGGTCCGTGCCGTCGTGCCGGTACGGCGGGACGGTCAGGTTGTCGCCCTGGTCGGAGTGGGGATCACCACGGCACGAATCGACGCCTCCGCCCTGGCCGCCGTCCCGGTGCTGGGTGCGGCCGGGATCGCCGTGCTCAGCCTCGGCGTCCTCGGCGCGTTACTGATCAACCGCCGGGTGCGGCGGCAGACGCACGGCTTGGGGGAGGCCGAACTCGCTCGGATGTACGAGTTCTACGACGCGGGGCTGCGCTCTCTGCGCGAGGGGCTGCTGCTGCTCGACCACGACCGCCGGATCACCTTGGTCAATCCCGAGGGGGCGCGGCTGCTCGGCTTGTCCGAGAGGGTGACGGGTCGGTCCATCACTGAGGTGGGCTTGTCGGAGAATCTCGTCGCCTCGCTGCTCGGCACCGAGCGGGTCAGCGATGAGGTCTATCTGGTCGGGGAGCGGGTGCTGATCTTCAACCACCGCTCGGCGGGTACGCCGCGTGGTTCCCTGGGCTCGGTGGTGACGTTCCGGGACCGGACCGAGTTGCAGGCGTTGGCCGGTGAGCTCGACTCGGTCCGTGGGATGGCGGAGTCGCTGCGCTCACAGGCCCACGAGTCGTCGAACCGGTTGCACACGGTGGTGTCGCTGATCGAGATGGGCCGGTCGGCGGACGCGGTCGAATTCGCGACCGCTGAACTGGAGATCGCGCAGCGGCTGACCGACCGGGTGGTGGACGCGGTCGAGCATCCGGTGGTGGCCGCGCTTCTGCTCGGTAAGACCGCGCAGGCTGCGGAGCGTGGGGTGAGCTTGCGGATTGCCGACGGGTCCTATCTCCGTGAGCTGGCGATCAGCGCCGACGACGCGGTGACCGTCATCGGCAACCTCATCGACAATGCCGTCGACGCGGTGTCCGGCGCGGACCGGGTCGAGCCGTCGCTGGTGGAGGTGTTGTTGCGCGTCGACGCCGACCGGGTGCAGGTCGAGGTCAGCGACAGCGGCCCCGGGATCGCACCGCAGGAGCGGGATTTGGTGCTCCGCCGCGGTTGGTCGACCAAGACCAGCCCGGACGGGTGGGGCCGCGGGTTGGGCCTGGCCCTGGTCGCGCAGACTGTCCGCCGCTACGGCGGCGAGCTCGAGGTTTCGAGATCGGAACTCGGGGGCGCGCGCATCGTGGTCGTCATTGCCTTATCCGCGAAATTGCCTTGCCTGCCGGCCGACCGGCCGCTGAACGGGTGAGCTCGTGACGTACCGGGTGCTGGTGGTGGAGGACGAGGCGTTGGCGGCTGAGGCGCACGCTCACTACCTCGGCCGGTTGACCGACTTCGAGTTGGCGGGCATCGCCCGGTCGGGGCGGGAGGCGGCGATGCTGGTCGCGGCCGGCCGGGTCGACCTCATCCTGCTGGATATGCACCTGCCCGACGGCCATGGACTGGAGGTGCTGCGCCGGCTCCGGGCAGCGGGCTGCGCGAGCGACGTGATTGCCGTGACGTCGGCCCGCGACGTCGCGGTAGTCAAGCGCGCGGTCACCCAGGGGGTACTGGCGTACCTGCTCAAGCCGTTCACGTTCGCCGGCTTCCGCGCCAAGCTCGACCACTACGCCGACTACCGTCGCCAACTCGACGCCCAGCAACAGCACCTCACGCAGGGCGAACTAGACCACGCGCTGGCCACTTTGCGGCCGGCCGCCCTCGACGTGGACCTGCCGAAAGGCCTCAGCACGGCCACGCTAGACCTGGTTCGGTCATCACTGCAGACCGCGGAAAGAGCCAGCGCCGCTGAGTTGGCTGAGCGGACGGGAGTGTCGCGGGTCACCGCTCGCCGCTACCTGGAACACCTCGTCGCCCTCGGCCTGGTTCGCCGTGCCAGCCGTCACGGAGCCGCCGGCCGGCCCGAGATCGACTACGCCTGGAACCGGTGACGCCCTCGACCCGCGCCGGTGGGCTCGGCGGGGCGCAGGCTCATCGGTGCGAAGATCTCCGCCAGGTGTCCGGTCCGCGGGGAATTGGGGCGCGAATCGCCCGAGCGTACGCCGACCAGCCCGAGTGAGCAGTCGCCGGAGCGGGAGCTTCGGCGCCCGCCCGCATCAGGAGCACGACCGTCAAGGCGGCCAGCTCGGCGTCGGAAGGATGACCGCTGACGACCCGGAAGCGGGGCTCGGCGTCGCTCGGTGCGTCGGCATCATTCGCGTCGCCCACCGGGTTTGCGTCCTCGGTGCCGCTCATAGCGGGATGTTCCCGTGCTTCTTGGGCGGCAGGGTTTCGCGTTTGCTGCGTAGCAGCCGCAGCACCCGGGTGATTTCGGCCCGGGTTTCGTGCGGGGCGATCACCGCGTCGACGTAGCCGCGCTCGGCCGCGACGTAGGGGTTGGCCAGTTCGTCGTCGTAGGCGGTGATCAGCTCGGCCCGCCGGGCATCGGCGTCGGGATGCTCGCGCAGGTCTTTGCGGTAGAGGATGTTGACCGCCCCCTGCGCGCCCATCACCGCGATCTGCGCCGTCGGCCAAGCCAGGTTGAAGTCCGCGCCCAGGTGCTTGGAGCCCATCACGTCGTACGCCCCGCCGTACGCCTTCCGGGTGATCACGGTGACCAAGGGCACGGTGGCCTCGGCGTAGGCGTAGATCAGTTTGGCCCCGCGGCGGATGATCCCGTTCCACTCCTGGTCGGTGCCGGGCAGGAAGCCGGGCACGTCGACGAAGGTCAGCACCGGGACGTTGAAGGCGTCGCAGGTACGCACGAAGCGGGCGGCCTTCTCCGAGGCGTCGATATCCAGGCAGCCGGCGAAGTGCAGCGGCTGGTTGGCCACCACCCCCACCGAGCGGCCGTCCACCCGGCCGAACCCGACGACGATGTTGGGCGCAAACAACTCCTGGACTTCGCAGAAGTCGCCGTCGTCGAGCACGTGGGTGATCACCTCGTGCATGTCGTAGGGCTGGTTGGGCGAGTCGGGGATCAGGGCGTCCAGTTCCCGGTCGCCGTCGTGTACGTCCAACTCGTTGCGGACGTCGAAGGTCGGCGCGTCCTCCAGGTTGTTCTGCGGCAGGAACGACAACAGCGCCTTGACGTAGCCGATCGCGTCTTCCTCGTCGTCGGCCAGGTAGTGCGCGTTGCCCGACTTGGTGTTGTGCGTCCGGCCGCCGCCGAGGTCCTCCATAGACACGTCCTCGCCGGTGACGGTCTTGATCACGTCCGGCCCGGTGATGAACATCTGGGAGGTCTGGTCGACCATCACGGTGAAGTCGGTCAGCGCGGGGGAGTAGACGTGTCCGCCGGCGGCCGCGCCCATGATCAGCGAGATCTGGGGGATCACCCCGCTGGCGTGAGTGTTGCGGCGGAAGATCTCCCCGTACAGGCCGAGGCTGACCACGCCCTCCTGAATCCGGGCACCGCCACCCTCGTTGAACCCGATCAGCGGGCACCCGGTCTTCATCGCGAAGTCGATGATCTTGACGATTTTCTCTCCGTACACCTGGCCGAGGCTGCCGCCGAATACGGTCACGTCCTGGCTGAACACACACACCGGGCGGTCGTCGACGGTGCCGAAGCCGGTCACCACGCCGTCGCCGTACGGGCGCCGCCGCTCCATCCCGAAGGCGGTCGAGCGGTGCCGGGCAAACTCGTCCAGCTCGGTGAACGAGCCGGGGTCCAGGAGCAGCTCGATCCGCTCGCGGGCGGTCAGCTTGCCCCGGGCGTGCTGCTTTTCCACCGCCGCCGCCGACCCGGCGTGCACCGCCTGCTCCATCCGGTCCTCGAGGTCGGCGAGCTTGCCGGCGGTGGTGTGCGGGGCCTGCCCGGGTGCCGGCCGGTCGCTCGGCTCGTGCTGGTCCGAGTCCGCGGGGCGCGCATCGAGGCTCATAGCGCAGCACCCTAGCCACTGTGGCGCCCCGGGCCCGGATCACGGCGCCGCAGCGGACGTTCGAGCGTGCCGCCAGACCGGTCTGGGCACGGCGGTTAGGGTCGAGACGTGGCCTCCGACCGGCGTGACCCGATCGACGGGTCGGCCCTCCGGGCGAAGCTGATCCGCCCCGGCAGCTCGTGGTCCCGGATCGATCTGGTGGACCAGACCGGGTCCACCAATGCCGACCTGGCCGCCGCCGCGCGGGCGGGTGCGCCGGCCGGTACGGTGCTGGTCGCCGACCACCAGTCCGCCGGCCGCGGCCGGCTCGGCCGCACCTGGATGGCCCCGCCGGGCAGCAGCATCGCCATGTCGGTACTGCTGCGGCCCCAACTCACCCCGCAGCGTTGGAGCTGGCTCCCGCTGCTGACCGGGCTGGCCGTCTCCGACGGGCTCCGGCAGGCCTGTGACCTGCCGGCCGACCTCAAGTGGCCCAACGACGTCCTGGTCGCCGAGCGCAAAATCTGCGGGGTGCTGGCCGAGCGGGTCGATACCGAGCACGGTCCGACGGTGGTGCTGGGGATGGGCATCAACGTGTCTCTGAGCGCCGAGGAACTGCCGGTGCCGACGGCCACCTCGGTGGCGCTGGCTCGGGCCGACCTCGGTGCGGCCGGGATCGCGGTCAGCCGGACCGCGATCATCGCCACCGTCCTGGTTTCCCTCGGCCGGATCTTGCAGCAGTGGACGGGTGCTGACGATCAGGCGTTGGCCGTGGCTTACCGTGAGCGCTGCGGGACCCTGGGTCGTCAGGTCCGGATCGATCTGGCCGACGGCAGCTCGGTCCACGGCACGGCCGAGACCGTCGACGGGGCCGGTCGACTGGTGCTGCACACGGCACGGGAGCGGCGCGCCTTCGCCGCCGGAGATATCGTCCATCTGCGGTAGCGACGGGGAGAGAATGCGCAGATGAGCCCCCAGCTTCACATCGGAGTCGTCGCTGAGCGCACCGGACTCTCGATCCGGACACTGCGGCACTACGACGACGTCGGTCTGGTGACCCCCTCGGCTCGGAGTGAGGGCGGGTTCCGCCTGTACTCCGAACGGGACATCGACCGGTTGCTCATCATCGGTCGGATGAAGCCGTTGGAGTTCACCTTGGAGGAGATGACCCAGCTGCTCGCGGCGTTCGACGTCCTCGACGACGAGGATGCCGCCGGGGCCGAGCGGGACGCCGCCGCCGCATTCGTCCAGCGGTACCAGCGCCGCGCCGAGCAGGCGTGCGAACGGCTGCGTCGCCATCTCGGCTACGCCCTTGAATTCTCCTCCCTTATGGCGCAACGGATCGCCAGCGCGCGCCCGAATACGTAAGTTCGCCGACGACCAGCGGCAACTCTCCGGTGACGGTAGAGTGGCGGCTCAGCCGCGCCGCGACCCGGGGGGAGTCATGCGTTCGCTCCGCGACCAGTTCGATCCACGCCACAACAACTTCGATGTGATCCGCCTGCTGCTGGCCGGACTCGTGGCCGTCGTGCACGGCATCGTGATGCGGACCGGTGACCAGCCGTACCTCGGCGACACCACCCTGGGTGACCTCGGCGTCGACGGGTTCTTCGTGCTCAGCGGTTTCCTGATCACCCGAAGCTATCTGAGCCTGTCGTCGTTCCCCCGGTTCGTCTGGCATCGGGTGCTGCGGATCATGCCCGGATTCTGGGTATGCCTGCTCGTCGTCGCGCTGATCGTGGCGCCACTGGCCAGCGTGATCGGCGGCCGCCCCTGGTGGCAACCCTTCGTCCAACCACCGTCGGTGGGCAGCTACCTGCTCGGCAACGCCGGTCTGCTGATCACCCACTACCGGATCGGGGACGTCTTCGCGGCCAACCCGACGCCGTACGTGGTCAACGGCTCGCTCTGGACGCTGGCGCTGGAGGCGTTGTGCTACGCCGTCGTCGGTGCGCTGGGGCTGATCGGCCTGCTCCGCCGTCGGTGGTCCCTACCGGTCCTGGCCGCGTTGGTGTGGGCGTTGATGCTGCTGCAGGAGCTGAAGGTGCCGCTGCCGCTGGGTGATCAGACGCTCCGGCTGACCCTGATGTTCCTGATCGGTGCGTCGGCCTATCTGTACGCCGACCGGGTGCCGACGCATCTCGCCCTGGCCGTCGGAGCGGGTGTCCTGGTGGTGGCGAGCACGCTGGTGCTGCCGAACTACCGACTGGTGGGCGCTGTGCCGTTCGCCTACGCGTTGCTCTGGCTCAGTACCTGCCTGCCGCGCACCGTCAGACTCCCGAACGACCTTTCCTACGGCGTCTACATCTACCACTGGCCGCTGTTGCAGATCCTGGCCATGACGGCCCTGGTCCGGGCTCCGGTAGCCGTCTTCGTGGCCGTCGGCCTGCTCGTGGTCGTCCCGGCGGCCTGGTGTTCCTGGTACGGCGTCGAGCGGCGATCGCTGGCCCGCAAACACAACCCGCTGCCCGACCGAGTGGCCGCCCGGGTATTACGGCGGCGACTCCCTGCCCCGCGCCAGCTCGACCGCGTCGATCACTGACGACACGCTCCGGTCGGCATCCCCCGCCGCGAGGCCAGACGCGGCGAAGCCGCCGGGCGAGTAGCGCTGGACCTCCGCGCCTCCGGGCAATGGCAGGGTGCTGTGGAACCATGGACGCCGTGGGACTTCCGTCGCGATCGCTCGGTGCGAGCGAGTACGAGGTGCTGGCGACCCGGACCCACGCCAAGGTGCTGGTCCTGCCGGCCCTGGCCCTGATCGGCGTCGGTGCGGTCGTCGGCGCCGGTGCGGCCATCGTTCCGTCGGCCTACCGGCCGGTCGGACAGCTGCTGGTCGGGGCGTTCGGCGTCGTCCTGGCCGGGTGGTGGACGCTGCTGCCGTTCCTGCGCTGGCGGTCCGCAACCTATTCGCTGACCAACCGCCGGCTGATCATGCGAAAAGGCCTGCTGACCCGGGTCAGCGTCGACCTCCCGCTGTGGCGGGTCAACGACTTGTCCTGCGAGCGCGATCTGGGCGACCGGCTGCTGGGCTGCGGCACCCTGGTCGTCCATACCGTCGGCGACGGCAATCAGGTGGTGCTGCGCGACGTCCCGGACGTCGGCTACGTCCGACGGACGGTCTCGGAGCTGGTCTTTCGTCCCGGCCTCGCCCCGGACGGCTCGGGCGGCCCAGACGACCGGGGGGCGTGGGGGTGAACGTCCGGATCGAACGGCCGGACCGCTACGTCGCCGAGATCGTAATGGACCGACCGCAGGCGCGTAACGCCTTGTCCACCGCCCAGGCGCAGGCTCTGACCGCGGCCTGCGAGGAGGTGGCCGCGGACCCTCAGGTGGCCGCGGTCGTCCTGGCCGACGGGACCGGCCGGGCGTTCTGCGCCGGGGCCGACCTGAAGGAGCGGCGCGGTTTCGACGTCGGCGACTTCCGCCGGCAGCGCCCGGTACTGGTGGAGATGTTCGCCGCGGTCCGCGAGCTCTCCGTGCCCACGATCGCCGCCGTCGACGGCTACGCGCTCGGCGGGGGATGCGAGTTGGCCCTGAGCTGCGACCTGATCGTCGCCGGCGGTGAGGCCACGTTCGGGCTGCCCGAGGTCGGTCTGGGGCTGATCCCCGGAGGTGGCGGCACCCAGCTGCTGGGTCGCCGGGTCGGAATCGGCCGAGCCGCTGACCTGATCTTCACCGGCCGGCACGTCGGCGCCGAGGAGGCCTACCGGCTGGGGATGGTCGAACGTCTGGTCCCGGCCGGTTCGGCCCGGGACGAAGCGCTCGCCCTGGCCCAGAGCATCGCCGCCCGCTCCCCGGTGGCGGTCCGGGCGGCCAAGAACGCGCTCACCGTCGGCTTCGACCTGGTGCTGAACGTCGGGCTCAGCCTGGAGGGCGAGTGCTGGGACGAGGCCATGTCCTCCGCCGACCGGATCGAAGGGGTCGACGCGTTCGGCGCCCGCCGCGAGCCCCACTGGCCGAGCCGGGAGGGCGGGTGAGCGACGGTCCTGCGCCGCTGCCCCAGCCGGTGGAACTGCCCGTCGCCGAACGAGTCTCGGCGTTGCCGTTGCGCACTCAGCTGGTTCGGTTCGTGCTCACCGGTGGCCTGTCGGCCCTGGTGGACTTCGGGCTGCTGGTCGGGTTGATGCACGGTCTGCTCGGGTGGCCAGGTCTGGGACACACCCCGGCCAAGGCGATCTCCTTCGTGGCCGGCACCACCACCGCGTACCTGATCAACCGCCGCTGGACTTTCCGGGCCGACCCGTCGCGACGCCGGTTCCTGGCCGTGGTGGCACTCTACGCGGTCACCTTCGCGTTGCAGGTCGGGCTGTTCTCGGTGTTGTTCGTCGGGCTGAGCGCGTACGGGCTGAGCTTGACCGCGGTCCAGCTCGCCGCGTTCGTGATCGCCCAGGGGGTGGCCACCACGGTCAACTTCGTCGTCCAGCGCGCCGTCATCTTCCGCCTGCGCTGACTTGTCAGAGGTGAGTGGGCCTTAGACCCAACTCAGTTCTGACCAGTCGGGGGTCACTAGGGTGGTGCGTTGTGACCACCCCCGCTGTGCGCCCGTTCGTCGTCGGCATCGTCGGCGGCGGGCAGCTGGCCCGGATGATGTACGAGGCGTCAATCGGGCTGGGCATCCGGGTGAAACTCCTGGCCGAGGGCCCGGACGTGTCGGCCGCCGGGGTGGTGCACGACGTCACGGTCGGGGACTACACCGACGCGCCGACGCTGCGCGCGTTCGCGCAGGGCTGCGACGTGCTCACGTTCGACCACGAGCATGTCCCGACCGGCCTGCTGCGCGACCTGGAGGCCGCCGGCGTCGCCGTCCGGCCCGGCCCGGCCGCGTTGGTGCACGCCCAGGACAAGGCGGTGATGCGGGACCGGCTGAGTGCGCTCGGCGTGCCGTGCCCGGCCTTCCGGGTGGTGGCCGACGCCAACGCGCTCCGCGCCTTCGGTGACGAGCAGGGCTGGCCGGTGATCGCCAAGACCTCTCGCGGCGGCTACGACGGGCACGGCGTGTGGAAGCTCGACGGCCCCGACCAGGCCGGCGACCCGTTCGCCGGCCTGGGCGACGGTGTGCAGATCCTGGCCGAGGAGTACGTCGACTTCGCCCGCGAGCTGAGCGCGCTGGTGGTCCGCTCCCCGTCGGGTCAGGCGGTGGCCTACCCGGTCTCGGAGTCGGTCCAGCAGGACGGCATCTGTGTCGAGACCACCACACCGGCGCCGGGACTGAGCGAGGATCAGGCGGTGGCCGCGCAACAACTCGCCCTCGGTGTGGCCGCCGACCTCGGTGTGGTCGGCGTCCTCGCGGTGGAGCTGATGGAGCGTCGCGACGGCACCGTGGTGGTCAACGAACTCGCCATGCGTCCGCACAACACCGGTCACTGGAGCATCGACGGCGCCCACACCTCGCAGTTCGACAACCACCTGCGCGCGGTGCTCGATCTGCCGTTGGGCGACCCGGCCGTCCGCGCCCCGTGGACGGTGATGACCAACGTCTTGGGCGGCGCGGAGGAGGATCTGCCGTCCACACTGCTGCACTGCTTCGCCCGCGACCGCCGGCTCCGGGTCCAGCTCTACGGCAAGCAGGTCCGCCCCGGTCGCAAGGTCGGCCACGTCACCACCTACGGCGACGACCTGATCGAGGTCCGGCGCCGGGCCCGGCACGCCGCGCGGTACCTGATGGGTGACCCCGATGCCTGAGCTCCCGACCGGTCGACAGGCTCCGGGTCAGTCGGGCTCGCCGGCCCGGGTCGGGATCGTGATGGGGTCGGACTCGGACTGGCCGGTGATGCAGGCCGCGGCGCAGGCGCTGGCCGAGTTCGAGGTGGCGTACGAGGCCGACGTGGTCTCGGCTCACCGGATGCCGGAGGCCATGCTGGCCTACGGGCGCGACGCCCACGGCCGTGGGCTGGAGGTGATCGTCGCCGGGGCGGGCGGAGCGGCGCACCTACCCGGGATGCTGGCCGCGGTCACCCCGCTGCCGGTGATCGGCGTGCCGGTGGCCTTGAAGTATCTCGACGGGATGGACTCCCTGCTCTCCATCGTGCAGATGCCCGCCGGAGTGCCGGTGGCGACGGTGTCGATCGGGAACGCCCGCAACGCCGGACTGCTCGCCGTCCGCATCCTCGCCGTGGGCGACCCGGCCCTGACCGCCGCCGTCGTGTCCTTTCAGGAGAGTCTGCGCGACGCCGCCCAGGCCAAGGGCGCAGCGGTCCGCCGGACTGCCCGGACCCGGTCGTGAGCCGTGAGTCCGTCGGCCCGTACGCCGGTCCCGGCTCCTCGATCGCCCGATCGGGCCCAGGCTCACTCGATGCCCGCCGCTCCCGCTGAGCTGATCGCCGGGGCGGGGCTGCTGCTGCGCGGGGCGCGGTTGCTGGCCCGTCGGCCGCGGCTGTTCTGGGCCGGTGCGCTGCCCCCGGTCCTCACCTCGGTGCTCTTCGTCGGCGTGCTGGTGACTTTGGTCGCCCTGCTCGACCCGATCACCCGCGGCCTGACCGCCTTCGCGAACGATTGGTCGCCGGCGCTGGCCGGCGTGGTCCGGGTCGTGGTCGGGGTGGTATTGGTCGGCGGCACCGTCCTGGGGATGGTGTTGATCTTCAGCACCCTCACCCTGGCGATCGGTTCGCCGATCTACGACAAGATCAGTGAGTCTGTCGATCGCGAGCTGGGCGGAGACGGATCGGTTCCGGCCGAATCCGCGGTGGCCGGCTCGGCGCTGGCCGGGGCGCGAACGGCGGTCCGGCAGACGGTGGTCCTGCTGGTGGTCTCGGTCCTGGGCGCGGCCGCGTTCGGGCTGATCGGCCTGGTGCCTTTGGTGGGCCAGGTGGGCGCGGTGGTGGGCGGCGCCCTGTTCGGCGGGTGGACGTTGGTCCTCGAGCTGGTCGGGTCACCGCTGGAACGTCGCGGGGTGCTGACCCTGTCCGGCCGGCGGGCGGCCCTGCGCCGCCGCCGGGCCCGCGCTCTCGGCCTCGGCGTGCCCACGTTCTTGCTGTTATCCATCCCCTTCGTCAGCGTGCTGGTGTTCCCCGCGGCCACCGCCGCCGGTACGCTGCTGGCCCGACAGCTGACCGAGGACCCCGACGCCGAGGAGCCCCAGCCGTGAGCGTCCGTCCCACGCCCGAAGCCGACCAGGAGAGGTTTCTGCTCCGGGCCATCGAGCTGGCCCGAGCGGCCCGGGCGAACGGCGACGACCCGTACGGTTCCCTGCTGGTCGGGCCGGACGGCACCGTGCTGGCCGAGTCCGGCAACACCGTGGTCACCGACAACGACATCACCGCTCATCCCGAGCTCAAGTTGGCCCGCTGGGCGGCGCAGCACCTGGACCCGGCAACGGCGGCCGGCACCACGATGTACACCAGCTGTCAGGCCTGTTCGATGTGCAGCGGTGCGATCGACCGCTCCGGCCTGGGCCGGGTGGTCTACGCGTTGTCGGCCGAGCAACTCGGCGCGGCCGTGCCCGGCGCGTTGCCCAACCCGGTGGTACAGCAGGGTCCGGCACTGCCCGGGCCGGGTCTGGCCGTGGTCACCGGGCCCGGCTGAACTCATTGCTGTCGGTACCGAGAATCTGCTCGGCCACGCTCCCGAGATCAACACCGGTGATGTCGGGCTGCGGCCCAAGCGGGTTGAGCACCGCGCCGGGACGAGCGACGAAAGCGGCCGCGCAGCCGGCCCGCAGCGCCCCGGTGACGTCCCAGTGGTGCGCGGCCACCAGCCGAAGCTGCGCCACATCCGCCCCGGTCACCTCGGCCACCCTCCGGTACGGCTCGGGCGCGGGCTTGAGGTGGCCGACGGCGTCGGCGGACACCAGATGGTCGAAGAGGTGCCGGAGCTCGGCGTAGGTCAGCTGCGCTTCGGCGACGTCGGGCACGGAGTTGGTGAGCGCGACCAGGGGAAAACCGGCGGAGCGCAGCCGATGTAGCGCCGCCGGCACCTCCGGATGCGGCGGCAAGCGACGCATGGTGTCGATGACCCGGTCCGCCGCGGACTCGGACATCGACACCTTCTCGCGCTCGGCCAGCATCTGCAAGGCAGCGTGCTGAGCGCTGGTGAAGTCGGTATAGAAACCGGTCATACCGCCCACGAACGAGACCTGCAGGACCAAGGCGAACCACTGCGCCCGCAGGGCCCCGTCGCCGAACGTCTCCTCGAAGTGCGCGTCCAGCACGCCAAGATCGAGGAGGGTCTCGTTGACGTCGAACACGAGCACTTTGCTGGTCATGATCACTCCTGATGATGTCTTTGGCTTCGGTCGGCGGATCGCGTCCGCACCGCGGGGTGCGTCCCGACCACCCATGATGGCGAACCGTGAGGTATGACCGGATCGGAGTCTGCCCCACCGGGTCGTGTCGCCCTGGGGAGGGTCTGCTGGGCGCCGTAAGCGGTCCAGGTGCTTGTTACTGACCAGTAGGAATCGGCGCTACGCTTCCCGGGGACGGCGGTCACGCCGATCCGAAACGAGGGGCGGGCAACGATGAGCGAGGACCTGTACCGGCCGACCGAGGAGCACGAGGCGTTCCGGGCCGCGGTGCGCGAGGTGTGCGACAACAAGGTGGCGCCCTACGCGATGGAGGTCGACGAGCGGGCCGAGTTTCCGCAGGCCAGCTTCGAGGCACTGCGAGCGGGCGATTTCCACGCCCCGCACGTGCCCGAGGCGTACGGCGGGGTCGGTGCCGACGCGCTGGCTACGGTGATCGTGATCGAGGAGGTCGCCCGAGCCTGCGCCTCGACCTCGCTGATCCCGGCGGTGAACAAGCTAGCCACCCTGCCGTGGCTGCTGGCCGGCAGCGAGGAACTGCGCCGGACCTATCTACCGCGGGTGGCTAGTGGGGAGGCGATGGCGTCTTACTGCCTGTCCGAGCCCGAGGCCGGGTCCGATGCGGTGAGTATGCGGACCCGCGCGGTGCGCGACGGCACGAACTGGGTGCTGGACGGCGGGAAGCGCTGGATCACCAACGCCGGCGTTTCCGAGCTCTACACCGTCTTCGCCGTCACCGATCCCGACGCTCCTCGGGGCAAGGGGATCAGCGCGTTCGTGGTCGAACGCGGCGACGACGGGGTCAGCTTCGGCGCCCCGGAGAAAAAGCTGGGGATCAAGGGCTCGCCGACCTGCGAGGTCTATCTCGACCACGTCCGGGTCCCGGCTGAACGGTTGATCGGCGAGCCGGGCACCGGATTCCCTACCGCCATGCGCACGCTGGACCACACCCGGGTGACCATCGCCGCCCAGGCAGTCGGGATCGCCCAGGGCGCGCTGGACTTCGCGCTCGGCTACGTCAAGGAGCGTCAGCAGTTCGGCCGAGCCGTGGCCCAGTTCCAGGGGCTGCAGTTCATGCTCGCCGACATGGGGATGAAGCTGGAGGCGGCCCGTCAGCTCACCTACACCGCCGCGGCTAAGTCCGAGCGCGGCGACGCCGACCTGACCTACTTCGGCGCCGCAGCCAAGTGTTTCGCCTCCGACGTGGCAATGGAGATCACCACCGACGCGGTGCAACTGCTCGGCGGCTACGGCTACACCCGCGACTATCCGGTCGAGCGGATGATGCGCGACGCCAAGATCACCCAGATCTACGAAGGCACCAATCAGGTCCAGCGGATCGTGATGGCCCGAGCGCTGCTGAGCGGGGATTCTGAGGTCGTCGGTGGTGTTCGGCGGTAGCTCGGGACGCTTAGAGGTGAGCGCAGACGAGGCGGAGAGCCCCGCGGCGCTCGTCCTGGGTACGCAGGTGTCCATACTTTCGGTCCCACATCCCGCTGGCCAGGTCCTGCTCAAGACGATCCAGCCCACGTCGTACCGCCGTCGGGTCAGTGAGGACCAGACCGGAAGTGAAGGCACGGACCGAAGCGTCAAGGAAGACCTCGGGGCGCGCGTAGAAAGCCTCGCCGAAACCGTCGCTGCAATCCTTGGGGACCGGGACCACATCAACGCTGACCTCGGCGCCGCCGGCGGTGAGGCCGTCGATGACCTGGTCAAGCCGTGGGAAGCGAGCCTTCTCGACTGCGAGGACTTCTGGGATGTAGTCGGTCAGCCAGAAGTGTTGAAGGGCGGGAGCGTCCAGGGTGAGAACGACGACGGTCCCGCGGCTCACGCGCCGCATCTCCCGCAGGCCCCGATCGACGTCACTCCACTGGTGGATCGTCATGATGGCCATCGCGGCGTCGAAGCTGTCGTCGTCGAAGGGCAGGTGCTCTGCCGCCGCGTCCACAGCCGGCGCTGCCGCGATCGGGCGCTGAGCACGCATCGTTGCTGATGGTTCGACTGCCAGCACGTACCGACCCGTGGGTTCGTAGGACCCGGTCCCGGCGCCGACGTTGAGTACGGTGCGGCTGTCGCCCAGCGCAGCATCCACCAAAGCCTGGATCCGGGGATCTGGGCGCCGAACCGAGGCGTAGCCCGTCCCGTGCTGCTCGTAGTCGAAGTCACCGGCCGGGCGTACGCGAGTCCTCACCGCCTCATCGAACCACCGGCCCGAGGTTACCGCTACGCAGTTCTCGACTGCGGTGCTCAAACCGCCCGCCCACGTCAACACCCGATTCTCGCGCAAACCATTCTCGGGCAGGCGGTGCGGGCGACTCCCGGAGCTGACATCGTGGACTGCCCAGCAGGTGAGTCGTCGCCTTGGGACCCGAGCCACGTGAATTACGTCCTCGACCTCATCGTTCTCGCGTCGAAATTCAAGCAGGCGTGTTCAGGACCACGCTGCTCGTTCGAAACGATGGACACTGAGTTGCGGCCTTCAGCCGATGTCTCCGCCGTCAGCCCTTCTGGCAAGGTGGGACTGTGCCGGGTTGAGTGATCAACAGCCGGCCCCGGGCCGGCCGAGGAGTGAGGAGTGGTTGTGCGGGTGTTGGTCTCGGTCGACTTGGAGGGGGTCGCGGGTGTCGTCGCGCCCGATGACATCCGACCCGGCCACCCTGAGTACGAGCGCAGCCGCGCATACATGAGCGATGAGGCCAGCGCCGCCGTCCGCGGCGTCCTGGCCTTCCGCCCCGACGCCTCGGTTGTCGTCTGCGACGCGCACGCCGAGTTCCGCAACCTGATCCCGGATCGCCTCGACCGGCGCTGCACCCTCCTGCGTGGGCGGCCCCGGCGGCACTCGATGATGACCGGCATCGACAACGACGTGACTGCGGCCTGCCTGATCGGCTACCACGGCCAGGCCGGCACGGCCGACTCGACTCTGGCTCACACCATCAGCGGCGCCACGATCGCCGCCGTCCGCTGCAACGGCGAAGAACTGGGTGAACTCGGGCTGAACGCGGCCCTTGCCGCCAGCTTCGGTGTCCCGACGGTCCTGGCCAGCGGCGACAACACTCTGGCCGCCGAGGCCCAGCGCACCGTGCCCGGCATCACGACGGTGGAAGTGAAACGCGCCTACGGCAACCGGGCCGCGGAAAGCCTGCACCCCGACGAGGCCTGCGTCCGGATCGAAGCCGCCGTTCAGGACGCGCTGGCCAACCCACCCGACCTGGCGCCGGTCTTCGACGGGCCGGTCGACATCGAGGTCGACCTGCACAAACCCGTGATGACCGAACTGGCCCGGCTGATTCCTGCCGTTGAAGTGCGCGGTCCGCTCACCCTCGGGGTCCGCGCCGACACCTTTGCCGCCGCCTACGACCTGATCGACGTCCTCACCGTCCTCGCCGCCAACCCCTGAAGCTGGATGTCTCCTGACCCCAACCACCCGGGCGAGGTCGGCGCCGCCCACTCCGATCCGGAACGCACCGATGAAGGTCAGCACGAACCCGGCGGCCTCGGCGCTCGCCAACAGCACCCCACGCGCTCTGCGTCCGGGCCTCACCACCCCCTGCTCCCGCGTTCCATCAATCGGCATGGCTGAATCAATCGCCATGCCTCGGTCAACCCTGCCTTCGGCATGAACCTACTGACTGGGCGGCTTCAGCTTCGCCTCCGCACCCCTCAACCGGCGAAGGAGCCGGTCACCAGGGGCGCCCCGACGGTGAGTCTGACCGGCACCGCTTCGGTCGGGCCTCGCCGCCCAGGCGATGGTGCAGCGTCGATGACGACTACGGCACCGGAGACGATGCCGACGAAGGAAAGGCCATCGTGTCGAGCCCGGTCCAATCGGGCTTCGACGGCCGGCCTCACGGCGACGGTGAGGAAGGTCAATCCGTGCGGGAAGCCCCAGTCGGCCAAGCGGCTGAAACCACCGTCTTCGTTGTACCCTCCGCCGATAGTGGCGCTGACCGTGACGGGGTGGTCAAAGCCTCGCACGGTGGCGTAGTCGACCGCGTGGTTACCGCGAACGCACGGCATCTTTGTGTCTCCGTAGCAGTCGAACCCGCCGGCTTCCAAGCCCGGTGCGGCGGCGACGGGAGGGGTGAGGCTGTGTGCAGAACTGGAGGGCCACGAGTCGCCGACTCGGTCGGTGGCGGCCACGAAGCTCAGGGGTGGGTCTTCGCTGACCCGCGCACCTTCACCGAAGAAGGTGCCTTCGCCGACGAAGTAGTCCGCTTGCTCGGTGGTCACGGTCGCCCGGCGGGGTGTGCGAGGATCGTGGCCGCTCTGGCCGGGCCAGAAGCCGTAGTCGCGAACGTCGGTGATGGCCGCGCTGACGTCGTCGGTGTCGCCGGGCCAGATGCGGAACACCGACGCGCGCAGAATGTCCTCCAGCCGGCTGTCGGGGGTCCGGCCCTCGCTGAGCGTCGGGACGGAGACCGGCAAGTTGACTCGGAAGTATCCGACCTGCCCGGTCGTTGTGGTGACGATATCGACGGTGCTCACCTCGGCCTCGCCCCAATGGGTCGACTGTTCTTCCGCAATCCGGCACCAGATCTGCCGGGCCTCGGTGTTGGCCCGTACCTGCGCGCAGAAGAACCCCGTCGATTCCAGCCCACCTACCAACGTGTCCGCCTCCCCTCCGGTAGCGACCGGGATAGCTGCTGAGTGTTCAGCGATCGACGGTTGGGCGTAGGGGTCGGCGGGACCCGGAGGTTGCGCGTACGAGCCCGAGCAACCGGTCACCAAGAGGCCCAGCGTGCTCAGCAGCGCAATCACCACCGGCGGTAGCGGCGCGGAGGAGACGCTCACGATCGCGGTAGCACGTGATCAGCCAGGGGTAGGCCGCACCACAGGGGTGCGGCGCCACAGCCGAGGGTTCGGCTCAGGAACGGGGTTTCGCGTTCCACGGTGACCCAGGAGTACTCGGGTTCGACCGCCGTGTCGGGATAGGCGACCTCGACGCGAGTCGTGGGGAGGTCGTACACCGGTATCGGCGACGAACAACCGTAGTCGGGGTCGCCGGTGTGTTCGGTGGGGACAAAACGGCCGGCCTGAAGTCGAGTGATGCTCAGCGATGCGTCAGCTGCGGACTCTCCGGAATGCGCCCGGAGCGTCCCGCAACCGTAGGGCGGTACTGCCGTGGTCAGGGCACGGCCGAGAATGAGCGGATCGGCTCGGCGTGACACCCCCCGCTGCTGAAGCTGACGAGCCAGCCGGGCGTACGACGAACTGGTGCGGTAGACGTCGACGCTCCGGATCGCACAGTCGACCCGCCATCTCTGTCTGATCAGTCCGGCGTCTTCGCCGGTCACCGCACAGCGGACTGACGACGCCTGCAGCCTGCGTGACCCGAGCAACTGCGTCAGCGTCGCATCGCCGGTTCGGTGGCGCCGGTCGGCAGTGCGGCGGACGGCAGCGTAGGCAGCATCGACTTCGATTTGCAGCTGCTGCGTGCGCTGGTGCCGGTGGACTCGGTCGAGCACGAAGGGCGCAGCGCCGATCAGGGTCAGCCCGATTATGGCGATAGCCATCACCCGCAGCGTGCCAGCGGTGCGGGCTGTGCCCGCCGAAGGAGGATGGCCAGACCTGTTCGAGCCAGACCTATTCACGTCGGTCATCGCAGCATCTTTTCGATCAGCGGACCCGCCGTCCGCGAGCCGGAGACGCCGTCGGCCACCATCACCGCGACGGCGACCTCGTCGTCGTAGGCGATCATCCAGGCGTGGGTCCGCAGTGGTGTGGCGTGGCCGTACTCGGCGGTGCCGGTCTTGGCGCCCGCAGCGACGCCTTGAAGGAAACGACCGCTGCCCTCGGTGACGACCGCACCCATCATGGCGCGGAGCTGTTCAGCCTCGCCTGAGGTGAGGGGCACTGCGGTCGACGAAGGCTGGCGGTCCTTGATCAGATAGGGGACAGTTGTGCGCCCGCGGGTGACTGAGGCGGCGACGGCGGCCATCGCCATCGGCGAGGACTCGACGGTGCCTTGCCCGATTGTCGACTCAGCCAGCCCGACGACGCTGGCGGGGTCGGGGACCGAGCCGTAGAAGCTGGGGAAGCCGGACTCGTAGTCCTGCCCGAGACCCAGGCTGGTGGCGGCTTCCCGGACGGCCGCTCCGGACAGCTTGCGGTGCTGACCGATCAGCGCGGTGTTACACGACAAGGCCACCGCATCCTTCAGCGTCATCGGCCCGACTCGGTCGGCCGGGAAGTCGTTGTAGTTCTTGAAGCGGCGGCCGTCGACGGTGACGAAGCGGGGACAGCTGACCTCACTCTTTGGGGTGAGTCCGGCCCGGAGCAGCGCAAGGCTGGTCACCACCTTGAAGGTGGAGCCCGGCGGATAGCGTCCGAGAGTGGCCGTGGGGTAGCCGCGACTACCGGGACTGTTGGCGGCGGCCAGGATAGCGCCGCTGCTCAGGTCGAGGGCCACGATGGACGCGGCCGGTTTCAGATCACGCAGGAGCTTCTCCGCCCGGCTCTGCCGCGATCGGCTCAGCGTGGTGGACAGATCCTTCCCGCGGACGGGCTTGACTTCGTACACCGTCTTCGACCTTTGAGCGCCGGAGCCCGCGGTCGTCGTGCGGGCCACGATCCGCACGGTGCTACCCGGCCGTCCGCGCAGTTGAGCGTCGTAGCGGGCTTGGAGTCCAGACTGGCCGATCGGATCACCCGGGAGCACGGTCCCGTGGGAGTCGGCGGCCTGGGCTGCGCCGGCCGGCCCGACCTGGCCGAGCAGGGCCTGGGCGAATCCGGAGGACGGGCCGATCACGGCCTTGTCCTCGACCACCGTTGCTCCCTTGATGTCGTGGAAGCGACGGGGCACCCGTCCCATCTCGTCGCGGACCACGAGCGCTTCGACGAACGCCTTCGGCCCGGCGGCGGCTACGCGTGCGGCGAAGGGACCAGCCTTCACGCCGACAATCTTGGCCAGAGCGCGGGCCGACTTGGACTGCTGCTTGGCGGGCACGTCGGGCTTGTTCAGCCCCAACCGCAGGACCGGGCGCGCGGTCATCAATCGCGTTCTGCGCGTACCGAGGATGTCGCCACGGACGGCCGCCTCCCGCTGGCGGACCAACCGGGTGTTCGCGGTGAGATCAGGGTGGACGACGGTGGCCGACCACACCGGCGACCAGACCCGGCCGGATCGATCCAGCCGAAGGCGAGTGCGGTAGGCCCACCTACCGCTGGGGAACGGCCACGAAACCTCAAGAGCGGCGGTGGCAGCGTCACCGTCCTGGGTGACGTCGACCACATGCATCCGAGGGAGGAAGCCGTCCATTCCGGTGGTGATGTCGGTCAGGTCGCGTTGGGCATCGGCACCCAGCGCCTGCCCGACCTCACCGTCGGACACTGCGGTGGCGACCGCGTCGGCCACCGCAGTGACGTCGCGGCCGGTGAGGGGGCTGTTGTGGTTGACGCCGCTGGCGGGTCCGCTCGCTTGTTTCGGCGCTCCGCCGCCACCGCCGAGGGCGCTGCAGGCAGTGAGCACCATGATGGCCAGCACGAGCACACCGTGACCAAGTCGGACCCTCTTCCTCGTCGAACGTCGCGATAAGAAGGCGCTCACGGCCGGTCCAGGAGACTCATCCATGTCGCTATCGGACAGGACATGTGACTAATCTGTCTAATATTCCTATCACTGAGCAGTCATAACAAGTTGGTGATGATAGATGGATCTCGTACGCCACCTGGAATGCTTCCTGGCGGTTGCCGTGGAGCAGCACTTCGGTCACGGAGCCGACCGGTTGAGGATGGCGCAGCCCGCCCTGTCCCAGCGAATTAAAACCCTGGAGCGCCATCTCGGGGTCGAGCTGTTCGACCGGTCGCGACGCCAGACCACCTTGACCGCCGCCGGACGCATCCTCCTTCCGGAGGCCCGCCGGATTCTTGACGACGTGACGGCTCTGCCCCATCTGCTCCGCGCCAAGCCGGACGCGGATGCGGAGCCGCCGATCCAGGTCGGTCTACCCCCAAGCCTGGGCGCGACGCGGCTGGCCGCGGTGGCGGCCGCTGTCGCCGGCGCGACGGGTCGAGTCGCGATACCGGTAGCGAGTCCTGTTCGACGGCGGCGGCAGAGCTACTGTGACCAAGAGTTGGACGTGGTGGTCCTCCCCGCGTTGAACCGCCCCGATGAGACCACCGTCGAACTCGGGGTCGCGTTGGCGCCCGGCCACCCACTGGCCATGCTTGCGGCGGTTCATCCCAGCGACTTGGCTGATTTCGACGTACTCCTGCCCGATGAGGAGGCTGGTTACCGCGACGAATTGGAGGTCGCCCTCGACCGGTTCGGCCTGCCCGGCCATCGGCTCGAGTGGGGCTGCGACCTCGCTTCGGGACTGGCCCGGACCATGACCGGCGATGCGGTGTGTGTCACCGACCGGGCTGCCGCCACCGACGATCCCGCGAACTGCTGGATCGCGTTTCTCCCCGGTCCGTTCCGGCGGACGTGGAGCGTGTCTTGTCGGCTGCCCGAGCCGCTGCGTCGGCACGTGCGTGACGCCGTCGCAGCGACCCTCAACCAGCAGCGGGCCGACGGCGCCCGGTCGAGGTCATGATCGAGCTCTTCGACCGGGTCGGTGTACGAGCAACGTGGCACGCGCGGGAGATCGGAACGGGGCACGGGGCGGGGTATCGCGAGCACGAACCGGTCACGCTGGCCTCAGTCAGCAAGGTCGCGCTGACCACCGCCGTCTACCGGTTGGCTGACCAGGGCCGACTCGACCTCAGCCGCGTCATCGACCTGCATCCCGACGGCAGGTCGGTCGGGACGACCGGCGTCTCGGCCATGCAGGACCGGGTCAGTATCTCTTTGCGCGACAGCGCCTACCTCGCTCTCACCATTAGCGACAACGCGGCCGCCGACGCGCTCTGGGACGCGGCCGGCTCGACCGCCATCACGACCGAATTGAACACACTCGGTCTGGCCGCCATCAAGCTGCGACAGCCCATGCGTGACCTCTACGACGCCGCCCTGGCGCAGGGAGCCGACTCCGAGGCCGGGTTGACCCGAACCGACTGGGCCTGCCTCGATCCGAACCGGGCCAGCAGTGCCACGCCCTACGCGCTGACCGGTCTGCTCGAACTGCTGTGGACCGACCGCGCGGCTTCTGCGCCGGCCTGTGCGCAGATTCGCGAGTACCTGGCCAGACAGATCTGGCACCAAAGACTCGCTACCGGCTTCCCCGCCGTCGACATCCAGGTAGCCGGAAAGACGGGCACCTTCTTGACCCTGAGGCACGAGATCGGCGTCATCTCCTACCCCGATGGTGCTCAGTACGCCGTGGCGATCATGACCGAAAGCCGGACCGGCATCCCCGACCACCGCGCGGACGCCGCTATCGGGGAAGCGGCACGGCGGATCGTCACCGCACTACGGCGTCGCTGAACCTGGACGCGGGTGCCTGCAGGCTGCCCATCTGCCCAGGCGAAGCCGAAGTGTGGGTCAACTGTCTAATGGCTATGCTTGCGCTCGTCGAGTGCTGTACGTAGCCTTGCCGTACGATTCTCAGTAGGCCGCACAGTTTTCCAGCAAAGGGATCACGTCATGTCGGTACGTACCACGACCAAGAACCAGCGGATCGAAGTTCGGGCAAGTGAAGGTCAGGCGTCGGTGCTGCGGCAGGCGGCATCGTTGACCGAGACGACGATGACCGACTTCATCTTGGACAGTGCTGTGGAGCGGGCTGAGAGGGTCGTGGCTGACCGGCGCTGGTTTGTGGCTGACCAAACGCAGTGGGATGAGTTCCAGCGACTTTTGGATGAGCCGCTGCCGTCGACGGTGAAGTTCGAGCGTTTGGCCGCCCGTCCTCGGCCTTTCTCGGCGTAGCCGCAACCTTGTCGTCGGCCTCGGTTCCCCGTCGGCTGGAACGTGGCGACGTGGTCGCTGGTTTCGACAGTGGAGTCGCTGAGTTGGACACCTGGCTGGAACGGTTTGCCTGGGAGAATCAACGTGCGAACAACGCGGTGACCTACGTCACGACAGCACCCGTGCCCGGGGTTGAGAGTGCTTCCGTAGCCGTCGTCGGCTACTACTCGGTGGCGGTCGCGGGGGTGGCGCTGCGAGAAGTTCCGGGGAGACTGTTGAGGGGGACCCGTCCAGACCCAATGCCGTGTCTGCTCCTGGCACGGCTGGCGGTGGACCGCCGGATGCACGGACGCAAGTTGGGCGCCGGGCTACTCGCTGACGCTTTGGAGCGGTCGGTGATGATCAGCGAGTCGGTGGGAGCTGCAGCGGTCCTCGTCCATGCCCGCGATGCCCAAGCGCGTCAGTTCTATCTCAACAACGGGGACTGGCTTGCGTCGCCGGTTGAGCCGCTGCATCTGATGGCTCCGATGAAGGATCTCAAGCGGTTGTTCGGGAGCCGAGGCTGAGGCAGTCAGGAGCCGGCCCCGGTGAGCCAGCCAGCGACGTTGGTGTACTCGAGGCTGCTCGGCGCAGGGTAAGCGGTCTTTCTCGCCACCACGCTTCACCGACCAACCGGACGGGAAGTAAGCTGCTGTCCGCCGCGCCGATCGTCGCGGCCGCCACCTCGCTCGGATCATCATCGCGTCCTTCCTTAGCCGGCGTTGCATCTACCGCTCAACGGCTCGATGCAGACCCAAGTATTCGTCAGGGAGTCGGCATCCCGCGCGAACATGCCCCCGGCGGCAATTGTCGTGACCAGAACCAGACGGCCAGGGCGCTCGGCCCGACGCGCGAACCGCTGAGGCCGGCCGAGGGCCGAACCCCAGACCCCGTGGTGACCACGACGGCGCGAGCGAACTTCGACGTCGTCTGACCGCGATCCTTGCGAGTCGGCCGGCGCGGCTGGACGCCGCTCAGGTGACGATGCTGCTAGCGGCGGCAGCGGTGGCAGCCGCGCCGGCGGCAGCAGCGGTGGCTGCGTTGTCCTCGTCGTCGCGCTTCTTACGCTCCTCGGCAGTGAGCTGGTCACGCGGGGTCCGAGACTTCAAGCCGGCTGCTTGAGCGCCCGACAGCTCACTGTCCAGCCCGAGCGACTTCTTGACCTTGTCGCCCGTCGATTCCGATTTCTTGCTCACGTCATCCTCCCAGGGTGGGCCTGCATACGCAGGCTGGATCGGCCCGATGGCACCTCGTGCACACGTTCAATTACACAGCTGCTGGCCAAGGCGGTCAACGGGCTGCCGGCGGGCGAACGATCGACGGGCTTGCACCCCGCACTCCGATTTTTCGTCTGCGGCGCAGACACCTCGGATCGTCGATCCCCATAGCAGCTGGGTCGTCAGACCGGCTGAGCCGCCCACCGGTCCGCGATCGCGGCGGCCACGGCCAGGTCCTCCCACCCCATGCCGACGCCCTTGAACACCGACAGTCCCAAGGGGCGGGGCCGCGTGATCGCCGCCGCCAGGTCCACCAAATCGTTCGCCCCGATCGAAGCCGCCTCCACCGCGGCGACGACGTCACCGGCCTCCCGCAGGGCCGCGTCGGCGGTTTCGACCACGATCCGCTCGGCCCGCCGCAGTGTCTCCGTGTCCAGCTCGCGTGCCGAAGGTTCATGCGAGCCGATGGCCACCACGCAGGCGTCCGCGCGCAGGGCAGCGCCGTCGAAGAGGGGCTCGCGCGCGGTGGTGGCGCAGACTACGACGTCGGCGTCACGGACCGCATCCGGTCCGCCGACGATGGTGTGGACACCGCTGGCGCCAAGTTGTTGCGCCAGCCGGGCGGCCCGGTTCCGGTCCCGACCGACCAGCACTACGTCGGTCAGCGGCAGCACCGTCCGCAGGGCGGCCACGTGTCCCCAGGCCTGTGGTCCGGAACCGAAGACCACCAGCCGGCTCGCGTCGGGCCGGGCCAGGTGCTTGACTGCCAGCGCCGAGACCGCAGGCGTACGGATCGTGGTCAGCGCCGCGCCGTCCAGCAGCAGCGTCGGGGCGAGGGTCTCGGCGTCGTAGAGCACGTACAGCCCCTGGACGCGCGGGCGGCCGGCGGCCGCGTTGCCCGGCGCGACGGTGCTCAGCTTCACCCCGACCGCGGAGCCAGTTTCGGCCGGCATCAGCAGCAACTGACCGTGCTCGAGCTCCACGATCGACCGCGGGGGAGTCGCCGCCGGGTCGAACCCGTCGCGCAACGTCTGCTCCACCGCGGCCAACGCCTCCGCCCAGTCGATCAGGTCAAATATCGCGGGCGCGTCGAGGTAGGGCAGCCCGGAGTTCACCTGATGATCCGCACTCGGGCCGGCGAAGGGGCGGTCCCGGCGGTCACCTCGATCTCCGTTTCGGTGACCAGACCGGACAGGTCGGTGGCCCCGAGTTGAGCGATCGGCATCGACCGGCCGTACATCTCCGCCGCGACCAGGGCGCCGGTCACCAAGATGGTGTCGCACTCCGCCAGCAGTAGGGCGGCCGGCGCGAACCCGACGCGGATCAGCTCGGCGAGCATCGCCGTGGAGGAACTCGACCCACGCCCGACGGTGAGCAGCACCACCCGCCCGGCCAGACTGACCCCGTACTGCGGGTGTCGGGCCTCGACGACCGATCCGGTCAGATCGACCCCGCCCCACAGCGACAGCGGCTGCTCCAGCCGGACCAGTCGGGCCCGGGCCCGGCCGGGGTGCAGCGACCGGCCGATCAGCTCAGCCCGACCAGAGTCGGTCATCGCGGACCACCCTTCCCGCCCGGGCCGAGGCCACGCACTCACCCAGACTGCCCAAGGCGACGTCGACGCCGAGGTTGGCCGGCGCGTACCAGGCCCACTTGCCCGAGTTCGTCATCACCGCCTGGACGCCGTCCCGCAGCACCGGCGTGACGTAGGTGCAGGTGTCGGTCACGATCTGGGCTCCCGCCGCTCGAACCGAGGCGAGGTAACCCGATGCGTCGGCCTGCGCCAACACGGCGCGACTGGTCGACACGTAGACGTCGACGTCGGGCCGAAAGGCCGGACCGCCGGCCAGCTCGGCGGCGAGGGCCCGGAACTCGGCCACCGAGAAGTGCGGGGTGCCGAGGCTGACCGCGTCCAGTCGGCCGGCGGTGGCGGTGCTGAGCAGGTCCCGGGCGGCCCGGAGGTCTGCGGTGCGTACGGTCACGGTCGGTGCGCCCGGCGCGAGCACCGCCGCCAGCGTCGGTGCTTCCGGGGTCACTCCGACCACGTGGAACAGCGCGACGCCACCCGAGGAGGCGGCGGTCGCCCCCAGCGCCTTGAGCCGGTCCTCGGTGACACCGTCGTCGGCCAGATCCCCCGGCAAACCCGTCAGCGCGGCCACCCGGCTCTGCGCCCGCGCGCCCAGCAGCGCACCGATAGCCGGCCAGGCCACGTCGTGGTCGAGCAGGTGTCGGGAGACCGCAAAGAAGTCGAAGACCACGGTGGCTCGGCGGGCGTGCTCGGTGTGCAGACCGGTGTAGGGAACCCGGCCGGTGACCGCGGCGGCGATGTCGAGGAAGTCGCCGTACCGGTCGGTCCGGGCGCCCAATACTGAATTGACGAACGCGATCGCGTTCGACTCGGCCCAGGCGACGTGGCTACCGGGGGCCGGCCGGTGTCCGCTCTGGTAGGGCGCGCAAGACCAGGTCGGTTCGCAGCCCAGCCCGACGTGGGCCGCCATCAGGCGCCGGCCGTGGTCGCGTAGCGTCGCGTCGGCCCGCACCAGCCGTGGATGCAGCAGATCCAGAGAGCCGACGTTCAGCGTGGTCCGGACCCTGACCCGGGCGCCGAGCTCGACCAGCCGCTCAGTGAACTCCAGGCCGGCCAGGCCGTGGTACAGGCAGCCGTCGGCGTGAGCAGACTCGATTTCCTGCAGTCGGGGCGCACCGAGGGCGCGCGCAACACCGACGACGATCCGCAAACAGAGGGCATTCGCCGGGCCGTCCGCACCGGACAGCATGGCCTGCTCGACCGGGGTCAGCCGCAGGGCCGTCGTCGGCGGGTCGAAGCTGATCGCGGGGGCTCAACTGATCTATCGGCGCGGCTCAGGAGGAGGTGGCGGTGGCGGTTGATCTGGTCAGCTTGGTTACGGTGGCTTCGTCGGCTCCAAGTCGGCGTAGCGATGCAGCGAGTTTGCGGTCGGCCGAGGCGGAGTAGACCACCGGAGTGACCAGCATAAACTTGCGGGCGTTCTTGACGTTTTCGGGGGCCATGACAGCCCTCCTCCCGTGAATGCGTGGCGATCACTCGCCGTGCTGCTTCGATGGTACGCCTTACTGCTCTCGGTACGGCAGTGCTTGCGCCCGTGAGTTGAGCAGGCCCAGCACCTCGGCGGTGGTCAGCGTGGCGTAACTACCATCCGGTCCGTCCAGGGCCAGACAGCCGACAACGGTGGCCCGCGGACCGGAGTCGTCGATCAGTGGTGAGGCGACCACGACCGCGTACTTGTCGCGGACGTCGAGGTACTCCGTGTAGTCCAGGCCGAGCCGGACGTCCTCGGGCACGGCCGCCCACTCCTCCGCGGTCGGCTGACCGAGGGCCGCGTACATTCGGGCCAGGTCGACCGCCACGACCTCGCCCTTGCTCACGCAGGTACCGATCACCCCCTTGCCGGGCCGCCACCGGACGTGCGACGCGGTGGGTCGTCGTGAGGCCTGCACGCGGTAACGCCGTTGCAGTTGCGCGGCGAAGGGCCACCACCACCGTCGCCGGACCCCATAGACGGCCAGTCCGAGGTCGCGGTAGTCGACCGCGCCGCCGACCTGGTCGACGATGGCCCACAAGGTCGCGGTGAGTTGCAACTCGACCAGGTCGCGGCGCGCGCCGAGCCGCCGCCGGCGCCACTCTCCCCACGCGGCACCGATGGTGGCCAACGCCGCCAGGGCCGCCGACGTCACCACGCAGCCGATCACCAGCTCGACCGGCGCGACGATCACGTCCGCTCCGTTCAACGCCAAGACCGCGCCGGCCGCGGCCGCGAGGACGGCGGCCAGCGTCTTGGCGATCGCTTTGACCATCGATACCTCCCCGAGTCCTCAGGCGAACCCTGCTCGCTCAAACCCTGCGCGCTCAAACCCTCGGCGCTCAAACCCTCGCGCTCTCAAACCCTCTGCGCGGCGCGTGCCGCACTCTACGGTCGAGGTCTGACGCAGGCATGCTCCGAGGCCGAGGGGCCGAACGGACCGCTACCCGACACCGAGCGAACCGGACCCGTTACTGGGCGTACTTGGCGAGCTTGGCGGTGTCGCCGCGAGCAATCTCGGAGAACATGTCCTGGGCCCGGCGCTGATCCCACAACACCGCCGAGCCGGCCGGGGTGAAGGCGGCCGGGTTGGCGATCGGGACGGTCAGGGTGAGTCCGTCGGAGTTGGCGATCCGACGCATCGCCAGACCCATCGAACCCACCTGCAGCAGCGAGGTGTCCCGACCGACGTGGACCGAGTCGGCACCGGCGTTACACAGCCGCCAGTAACGCACCGGGTTCACGATCGAGGCCGGGGAGGCGGCCTTCTTGACCACGGCGGCCACCATCTGCCGCTGTCGCTCGACCCGGCCGAGGTCGCCCCGCGGGTCGGCCTTGCGCATCCGGACATAACCCAGCGCGTTCGGTCCGTTCAGGGTCTGGCAGCCCTTCTTCAGGTCGAGGTGGCTGTCTCGGTCGGAGATGGCGTCAGGCAGGCACATCCGGATGCCGTCGAGGGCGTCGATCACGTTCACGAACCCGGCGAAGCCGATCTCGACGTACCCGTCGACTCGCAGTCCGGTGCTCTGCTCCACCGTCTGCTCCAACAGCTTCGGGCCACCGAACGCGTACGCCGCGTTGATCTTGTTCGAACCGTGGCCGGGAATCGGCACGTAGGAATCGCGGGGCAACGAGATCAAGGCGGGTTTCCCGCTCGGCGGGACGTAGACCAGCAAGATGGTGTCGGTCCGTTGCCCGCCGACATCCCCGGTCCCGAGCTTCTTCTCCTGGGCTTTGCTCAGGCCGGCCCGCGAATCGGAGCCGACCAGCAGGAACGTCTGCCCCGGTTGGTCACCGAGCCGCTTCCCGGCGGGGGTGTCGTCGACCCGGCTGACGTGGCTCCAGGCGTACGCCGGGACCCCTACCAGCCAGATCACCGCGGCCAGCAGCACGGCCAACAGGGCCAAGAAGGTGTTGCGGACGGGGTGTCGTCGACGCACTCGGCGCGGCCGCGGCGCCCGAGGTCGGTTGGGAGGTGGACCGGGTGGGCCCGGCGGCGGTGCGTCGGGAGGACGCGTCTCGGGCGGCGGCTCGGCACCGCGCGGCCCACCGGCGGGACCGGAATCCTGCACCGGGGACCCGTCGGGACCCAGCGGCGGCAGCACCCGGGTCGGCTCCGGCGCGCGCTGGTCCGGGGCGTGGCCGTAGAGCCAGTCGAGGTCCTCGTCTCGGCGCCCGGGCATCCGCCGAGGCTACCCCGCGACCGGTCACCGCCGTCGGAACTAATCCCCGGGCCGCCCCGGCGTGCCTCGACGCGGTCGGGATCGGACGCGGACATACTGACTCCCAGCCTGCCCGCAGGACTTTCCCCAACTGCCCGCCCGAAAGGCTTTCCCGGTGTCCCACGCCACCCCGACGCCGAACCAGCACGAGCACGGCCAGACCGGGTCGCGACTGGTTCCGGACTCCCTTCAGACCTCCCAGCAGCGCAGCGAGCGGGTCAAGCTGCGCCGGGGTCTGACCTTTCTGGGGATGACCCTGGTGCTGCCCGGTTCGGCCCAGGTCAGCGCCGGCAATCAGGCGCTAGGCCGGGTGGCCCTACGGATCTGGGCCGCGATCTGGCTGGTCGCGGTCACTACCGCCGTCTTTGTGCTGGTTTGGCGTTCGGCCGCGATCAGCGTGCTCACCAACTCCGGCACCCTGCGGGTGCTCCAGGTGGTGCTGATCGCGCTCGGGATCGGCTGGGCGCTGCTGTTCCTCGACGCCTGGAGACTCAGTCGGCCGCCGGAACTGGCCCGGCGGCACCGGCTCGGCTTCGCGGCCCTCAGCGGAGGGCTCGTCTTCGCGGTGACGGCGGCCCTGATCGCCTCGGCCAGCGTCGTCTCGGCCCAACGACAGCTGGTCAGCGCCGTCTTCGCCGGCGGCGGCGACCACGTGGCCAAGGCCGGCCGGATCAACATCTTGTTGATGGGCGGAGACGCCGGGCCGGACCGGACGGGCCTGCGACCAGACAGTATGACGGTGGCCAGCGTGGACGCCGAGACCGGCCGTACGGTGTTGATCGGCCTGCCCCGGAACCTGGAGAAAGTGCCGTTCCCAGACTCGTCGCCGCTGCACCAGAAGTTCCCCGGGGGTTACGCCTGCACCGACCACTCCTGCATGCTGAACGCGGTCTACACCTACGCCAGCGCGCACAAGAACCTGTATCCGCACGTGCCGAATCCCGGCGCGCAGGCCACCAAGGAGGCGATCGAGGCCACGACCGGGCTGACCATCAACTATTGGGCGCTGATCGACCTCAAGGGCTTCGAGGACCTGGTCGACGCCGTCGGCGGAATCACCATGGACGTCTACCGGCGAGTGCCGATCGGCGGCGGGCACGCCAAGCTGTACGGCTACGTCGAGGCCGGCCGGAACCGGCACCTCAACGGCCGCGAGGCGCTGTGGTTCGGCCGGTCCCGATCCGACTCCAGTGACTACGACCGGATGGTCCGGCAGAAGTGCGTGATGAACGCCATGCTGAAGCAACTCGACCCGGTGACGGTGCTGACCAAGTTCAACGGAATCGCCAGCGCCAGCCAGGAGATCGTGGCCACCGACATCCCCAAATCCCAGATCTCGACCATGCTGAGCCTGGCCACCAAGGCCAAGTCCAAGCCGGTGGCGAGCCTGGCGATCGTGCCGCCACTGATTCAGCCCGGGAACCCCGACTTCGCCACGATCCAGCGGAGCATTGCCGCGAAGATCGCCGCTGCCGAGGCCGCCGACCAACCCAAGCCGGCGGCCAGAGACTCCACCCCCCCGGGAGCCGGAGCGACGCCTGAGGCCGGTGCGCCGGCGAGCCCGGCCACGGCTCAGCCCACACCGAAGGCCAAGCCCAGTGCCGATCCCGCCCAGCAAGGCACCGACACCGGCAACCTCAGCAAGGTGTGCGCCGCGTGACCCGAGTTGTCAGCGTGTGTGGTCGCTCTGGCGACCACAGACGCTGACAAGTCGGGCAGGGAAGGGGTGCGGGGCGTGGCGGAGGACTGGCCCGGGGTGAGCGTGGTGATGCCGGTCCGGAACGAGGAGCGACATCTCCGGGCCGCCGTCGCGATGGTCGTGGACCAGGACTACCCCGGTGAGTTGGAGGTGCTGCTCGCGGTCGGTCCCAGTCGGGACGCCACCCACGCCATCGCCCGCCGGCTGGCCGACGCCGACGCCCGGGTCCGCCTGATCGACAATCCGGCCGGCCGGACACCGCACGCCCTCAACCTCGGCATCGCCGCCGCCCGCTACGACATCATCGTCCGTGTTGACGGGCACGGGGAACTGATCAAGGGTTACGTCCGGCGGGCGGTCGAGGTGCTGCAGCAGACCGGCGCGGCCAACGTCGGCGGGGTGATGGACGCCCAGGGCGAGACCCCGTTCGAGGAGGCCGTTGCGGTCACCTACACCACCAAGCTCGGGCTGGGGGGTTCGGCGTTTCACCTGGCCGAGTCAGCGGCAGGGCCGGCGGAGACCGTGTTCTTGGGCGTCTTTCGCCGGGACGCGCTGACCGCGGTCGGCGGCTTCGACGAGACCATGCACCGCGCTCAGGACTGGGAACTGAACCACCGGCTGCGGGCCCGTGGAGAGACCGTGTGGTTCTCCCCGGATCTCCGGGTCACCTACCGGCCGCGGTCCGGCTTCGTGGCCTTGGCCCGGCAGATGTACGAGACCGGCAAGTGGCGCCGGGAGGTGGTCCGGCGCTATCCCGGCACCGCCAGCGTGCGCTACCTGGCCCCGCCGGCCGCGGTGGCCGCCCTGGCCGTGGGCACGGCCGCTGGACTCGTGGGGTCCTTGCGGGGTTCGCGAGTGCTCCGGCTCGGCTGGGCGGCACCGCTGGGCTACGCCGTCGTCGTGGTCGGCGGTTCGGTGGTCACCGCGCGCAGCATGTCCCGGGCCGCCCGTATCCGGCTGCCGCTGGTGCTGGCTACCACCCACCTGTCCTGGGGGGCCGGCTTCCTCGTTGGTCTGCGGCGGCCTGGCGCGGACCGTAAGCGCGGAGGATGATAGGCAGGAGCAGAGTTTCCACCGGCCCAGAGCTTCAACTTCTTCGAGGCCCTGCGACAGTCTCAGGGCAGGCCAAGCTCAGGGAGCGTTACGAGCAGAGTCGCGAGGCAAGGAGATGGGACGATGGCGCAGGTGGCGGCAGCGTTCGGTGAGCCGATGCCCTACGAGGATTACCTCGATCTACCCGATGAGCTGCGGGCCGAATACGTCGATGGACGGGCCCTGGTGAGTCCGCCGCCAAGTGTTGATCACCAGCGGATCTGCCTGCGACTGGCCCGTGTCCTCGATGACGTGGTCGAAGCGCCCGCTGAGGTGATCCTTGCTGCCGGATGGCACCTTCCCCACGGTCGGAGCCTGCGAATACCGGACGTGATGGTGGTCCGGGACCGGGTGGACGGCCCCCTGGTCACTCAGCCGCCGCTGCTGGTCATTGAGGTCTTGTCCAGCAACCGACGCGACGACCTTGTCCGTAAGTCCACCGCGTACCTTGAGGCTGGTCTTGATCAATACTGGATCGTCGACCCCCGAGACCGAGCTATGGACATTTTCGCTCGACGGTCCAGTGGGTGGGAGCCGGTGGTGAGCCTGGACGACCGCCATCCGCAAGGAACGGTGACCTTACCGGGCGGAGGTTCGCTGGACCTCGATCTCGGGGAACTTCTCGACGGGTGAGCCGGGCGGCGTAACTGCGTCTCTTAGCCTTTGGTCGTCCTCAACGCTGCAACTCGTGGCTGAGTTCGGTGAGTTCGTCACCGCCGGCCATCTGCCGGGTCAATTCGTCCAGGCTCACCTCGCTGCGGCGCTTGTCCAGCACCGCCTCGCCGAGTTTCAGGATGACGAAGTGGTCCCCGACCAGATAGGCGTGGTGCGGGTTGTGGGTGATGAAAACTACCCCGAGGCCGGCGTCGCGGGCCGCGGCAGTGTACTTCAAGACCACCCCGGATTGCTTGACCCCCAGGGCGGCGGTGGGTTCGTCCAGGATCAGCACCCGGGCGCCGAAGTAGACCGCGCGGGCGATGGCGACGCATTGGCGTTGCCCACCTGACAAAGTCCCGATCGGCTGGTCGATGTCTTTGACTACGATCCCCATCTTGCGGAGTTCCTCATCGGCGATCCGCTTCATCTCCCGGGTCCTTAACGCCGCCAGCGGGAAGTTCCCGGTGGTCAGCTCGGAGCCGAGGAAGAAGTTGCGCCAGACCTCCATCAGACTGACCACGGCCAGGTCCTGATAGACCGTGGCGATCCCGTGGGTCAGGGCCTCGCGCGGCGAGGAGAAGGTGACCAGACTCCCGTCCACCCGCAGCTCACCCTCGTTGTGCGGGTGCAGACCGGAGATGATTTTGATCAGGGTCGACTTGCCGGCGCCGTTGTCGCCGAGGACGCAGCTCACCTCGCCGGCGTTCACGCTCAGGTCGACACCGCGCAACGCTCGGATGGCGCCATAGCTCTTTCCGACGCCGCGCAACTCCACCAGGGTCTGGCCTCGGTGAAGATCCTTGTCGGTCTCGATGTCCAGGTCGTCGGCCACGGCTAGTCCGCCCGCCGTACGGAGGCAAGCCTCTTGACGTAGAGGTTGACCATCACCGCCAGCAGCAGCATCACCCCGAGGAACGCCTTGAACCAGTTGGGGTCCCAGCCCGCGTAGACGATGCAGAGGCTGGTCACGCCGAAGATGAAGGCTCCGATCGCCACTCCGATCGCGTTGCCGAAACCGCCGGTCAGCAACGTGCCCCCGACCACGGCGGCGATGATGTAGATGAACTCATTACCGACACCGTTGCCTGCTTGCAGGGTGTTGAAGTTGTACAGCAGATGCATGCCCATGAACCAGCCGAGGAACGACACTCCCATGAACAGGCCCACCTTGACCTTGAACACCGGGACCCCGACCGCCCGGGCGCTGTCGGCGTTGCCCCCGACCGCGTAGATCCAGTTGCCGAGCTTGGTCCGGGTCAAGATGTAGGCCGAGATGGCCACGAAGATGAACCACCAGATCACCGTGCCCCATACCGTCACCGGACCGACGGTGAAACTGGAGGCGAAGACGGCGTGCAGGCTGGCGTACCCGTCCATCTGATTGATGTTGCGAGTGGAGACCGAGCCGGTGACCAATTTGGTGACCCCCAGGTTGACCCCCTGCAGGGTGAAGAACGTCCCCAGCGTGATCAGGAAGCTGGGGATGCCGGTGCGCATCACCAAAAAGCCGTTGAGGAAACCAACGGCTAGAGCCAGCACGAGCCCGAGCAGCGCCCCGACCCATAAGTTGATGCCGAGCTGATAGGAAAACATCCCGTTCAGCAGTCCTGCCGAGGTCACCAGCACCCCCGCGGAGAGGTCGAATTCGCCCCCGATCATCAACATCCCGACCCCGACCGCGACGATGCCGATCGTCGAGCTCTGGTAGAGCACGGTGAAGAACGCTCCGCCGGAACGGAATGGCGGGGCCATGATCAGGAAGAAGATCACGATCACGGCGGCGGCGACCGCTGCGCCCACTTCGGGCCGGGCCAACAGCCGGCTGAGACCGCCGGGGCGGTCCGGGCGTCGGTCGGTCCCGGTCCTGGATTTCGTCGCCGGTTCGGCCTGGACGGTGCGGCTCATTGTCAACCTCCGATGATCGACGGCTAACGGGTGTTGTTCTGCACGAAGGGCAAGATGGTCGCAATATTGCTGCTGTCCACGAATGACGGACCGGTCAGTACCGGTTTGCCGCCGCCGATGTCGTTGCCGTTGAGCTTGTACAAGTAGAGCGACTCGATCGCCAGGTATCCCTGCAGGTACGGCTGCTGGTCGACGGCGAAAACGACCTTGCCGTCCTGGACGGCCTTCGCGGTGTCGATGTTCAGGTCGAACGTGGCCAGTTTGGCCTTGCTGCTCGAGGCATCCAGGGCCTTGATCGCGTCCAGCGCGTACGGGGCGCCAAGGGTGATCACACCGTCCAGGCTGGAATCTTGCCGGAGCTTGGCCTGCAGGCTGGAGGTGACCGCGGAGTCGTCGGCCCCGTTGACCTGGATGTTCTCGGTGTTCCCGATGGCCTTCTTGACACCGGCGCAGCGGGCCTCCAGCGACACCGAGCCGGCCTCGTGGATCACGCACAGCGGGTGCTTGATCCCCGTCGACGCCATCCGTTGGCCGGCACTCTGACCGGCCAGGCTCTCGTCGGAGCCGAAGTACATCAGCGCGCCCACATCCTTGTACTGGTCCAGCCCGGCGTTGAACGCCACCACCGGGATGTTCGCCGACCGCGCACTCTGCACCGCACCCTTCAGCGCCGGCGGCGCGGTCAGCGTGGTTGCGAGCCCGTCGACCTTGGACTGGACCGCGGTCTGGATCAGAGTCGATTGCTTCGCCGGATCCGGGTCGTTGGAATAGTTCAGCTTTGATCCGGTGTTCTTGGCCGCCTGCTCGGCACCGGAGCGCACCCGGTCCCAGAACGTGTCGCCGGGTGTCTCGTGGGTGATCATGGCGAAGGTGTAGCCGGAGTTTCCGCCGCCACCACTTCCGCCGCCCGGTGCCTGCGTGGTGGAGGGAGCACCACCGCCGCTGCACGCACTGAGCGCGAGCGAAGCGGCCACCGCGACCGCAGTCATCGCTCCGATCCTTGATCTGCGAGTCGACCTGGGCTTGCGAACCATCGGCGCTTCCTCTCGTCTCGTCCGGGTCCACGCCCGAGCGACTCACTCGTCTGGTTGGTCTCCCGCCGACGAAGTGGGCCCGCCGACATGGGGTGCTGCGCAACCGGCCGGGGACCCGTCGGATGCTGAGATACCAGCGACATCTTGGCACGAGGCGGCCACGGGGGCACCCCTCACCGCACGGCGCGCCGTCCACCGAGCAGGCGAAGCCGCGATCAGCAGCGTCAATGAGAGGGTGAGCCAACAGACGCCGTCAGCGTTCCGGTGCCCGCAAAGGAGGACAGTGAGCCGTAATTCGTCAGGTCCAACCAGGCCGAACCGCCCCCTGAGCTTGGCTTGCCCTGAGCCTGTCAAAGGGTCGAAGGACCTCGAAGAGGTTGGTCCGGAATGCCCCTGAGCTTGTCGAAGGGCCTCGAAGAGGTTGGCCCGGAATGCCCCTGAGCTTGTCGAAGGGCCTCGAAGAGGTCGGCCCGGAATGCCCCCTGAGCTTGTCGAAGGGCCTCGAAGAGGTCGGCCCGGAATGCCCCCTGAGCTTGTCGAAGGGCCTCGAAGAGGTCGGCCCGGAATGCCCCCTGAGCTTGTCGAAGGGCCTCGAAGAGGTCGGCCCGGAATGCCCCCTGAGCTTGTCGAAGGGCCTCGAAGAGGTCGGCCCGGAATGCCCCCTGAGCTTGTCGAAGGGCCTCGAAGAGGTCGGCTTCTTGAGCGGGTGGAACCGCCGATGACCAGGTCGGGACGCCCCCTGAGCGTGGCCTGCCCTGAGCCGGTCGAAGGGTCGAAAGGCCTGGAAGAGGTCGGCGCCTCGCCGGACCCGCAGGAGCCGTACGAGGTGATCACCTTCGGCCGCAGCGGCGTAGACGTCTACCCGCAGCAGATCGGGGTGGGGCTGGAGGACGTCCAGACCTTCGGCAAGTACCTCGGCGGCACCACCGCCAACGTCGCAGTGGCCGCCGCGCGGCTCGGCCGCCGGACGGCGATCATCACCGGCGTCGGAGCCGACCCATTCGGTCGTTTTGTCCGGCGCGCCCTCCGTGACCTGGGGGTCGACGACCGGTACGTGATCACCGACCCGACGTACCCCACCCCGGTCACCTTCTGCGAGATCTTCCCGCCCGACCACTTCCCCTTGTGGTTCTACCGCAAGCCGAGCGCCCCGGACCTGCAGATCCGCCCCGCCGACCTCGACGCCGACGCTGTCCGCGCCGCCGGTTTGGTCTGGCTGTCGGTGAGCGGGCTGAGCGAAGAGCCGAGCCGCTCCGCGCACGCCGAGGTCCTCCGCGTCCGCGCGGCCGGCACCGCCGATTCGACGTCGCGGGTGGGAGCCCGGTTCACCGTCCTCGACCTGGACTACCGTCCGATGTTCTGGGAGAGCGCGGCGCACGCCACCCGGCAGGTTCAGCCGGTGCTGCGTCAGGTGAACGTGGCGGTCGGCAATCAGGAGGAGTGTGCGGTGGCGGTGGGGGAGACCGACCCGGACGCGGCCGCGGACGCCCTGCTCGACGCCGGCGTGGAACTGGCGGTGGTGAAGCGCGGGGCGGATGGTGTGCTGGCCAAGACCCGTTCCGGGGAGCGGGTGGAGTCCCCGCCGATCCCGATCACGCCCCTGAACGGTCTCGGTGCCGGCGACTCGTTCGGCGGGTCGCTGTGTCACGGGTTGCTGGCCGGCTGGCCGCTGGCGGACGTGTTGCACCGGGCGAACGCCGGCGGGGCCATCGTCGCCTCGCGGTTGGAATGTTCGACCGCGATGCCCACCGCGGTCGAGATCGAGACCCTGCTGGCCGGTGGTGACCCGAATGCGGGCCGGCCGGGCGACCGGGCGAGGACGCTCGTGCAGACGAGCGAGCGATGAGCGTCGCCGGTCCGGCCCATGACCGCCGGTGCTGCCTGCCGGCCGGTTCGGCCAGCCGGCAGGCCCGCAAATTCGGCACCCCGCACCATCTCCGTACCGGCGCCCTGATCGCCTGTGAGGTGATCACTCCCGAAGGGAACTGGTCGTCTTATCCCGCGCACAAGCACGACGTCGCCACCGAGCACGAGAGTGAGTTGGAGGAGATCTACTACTTTGAGATCGCCCCCGGTCCGCGGAGCGAACCGGGCCTCGGCCTGATGCGGATCTCCTCCTCCCCGGGCCACCCGATCGAACTCTGCGTCGAGGTGGGTGACCAAGATGCGGTGCTGGTGCCCTACGGCTGGCACGGTCCGGCGGTCGCCGCGCCGGGCCACCCCATGTACTACTTGAACGTGATGGCATGTACTACCTCAACGTGATGGCGGGCCCGGCTAACCCGCACCGGCCGGGCGGGCCCAGCTGGCTGACCTCCGACCATCCCGACCAGGCCTGGGTCCCCGACAGCTGGGCCGGCCAGGACGTCGATCCGAGACTGCGGGGGCGCAGGTGAGCGACACGATCACCCTCACCGTGGCCCAGGCCACCGTGCGCTTCCTCGGCGCCCAGTACAGCCAGGCCGACGGAGTCCAGCACAAACTGTTCGCCGGCTGCCTGGGGATCTTCGGCCACGGCAACGTCGCCGGTCTCGGCCAGGCGCTGCTGCAGGCCGAACTCGAAGATCCGGAGCTGCTGCCCTACGTGCTCGGCCGCAACGAGCAGGCGATGGTGCACACGGCCGTGGCGTACGCGCGGATGAAGAACCGGCGCCAGACCTGGGCGGTGTCGACCAGCGTCGGCCCGGGAGCCACCAATATGGTCACCGGTGCCGCGCTGGCCACCATCAACCGGCTGCCGGTGCTGCTGCTGCCCGCCGACACCTTCGCCGACCGCTCGGCTTCGCCGCTGCTCCAGGAACTGGAGCGTGTCGAGGCCGGTGACTTGAGCGTCAACGACTGCTTCCGACCGGTGTCGGCCTACTTCGACCGGATCGGCCGGCCGGAGCAGCTCGCCCCCGCTCTGCTGTCCGCGATGCGGGTGCTGACCGATCCCGCTCAGACCGGCGCGGTCACCCTCTGCTTCCCCCAAGACGTGCAGGCGGCCGCATACGACTGGCCGGTCGAATTGTTTGCCCGAAGGCTCTGGCGGATCGCCCGGCCGCAGCCCGAACCAGACGTCGTGGAGGCGGCGGCCGGCCTGATCCGGCGGGCGAAGCGGCCGCTGATCGTGGCCGGCGGCGGCGTGCACTACGCCGGGGCCACCGACGCCTTGGCGAGCTTCTGCGCGGCGACCGGCATCCCGGTCGGGCAGACTCAGGCCGGCAAGGGGACATTGCTGCACGACCACCCACAGTGTCTGGGCGCGATCGGCTCGACCGGTACCGCCGCGGCCAACGCGGTCGCCGCGGAGGCAGACCTGGTGATCGGGATCGGCACCCGCTACTCCGACTTCACCACCGCCAGCCGGACCGCGTTCACCGACCCGGACGTGGCGTTCGTCAACGTCAACGTGGCTCCGCTGGACGCAGTCAAACTCTCCGGGCTGTGCGTGGTCGCCGATGCCCGAGAAACCCTGGCGGCGCTGACCGGGCTGCTGGCCCGACACCGGGTTGATCCCGGCTACGTCGAGCGTTACACCGCGTTGAACGCTGCCTGGGAGGGCACCGTCGCCCGCGCGTACGCCGAACCAGAGCCGGAGCCGGGACGCCTGAGCCAGAACGCCGTCATCGGCACGGTGAACGAGGTTTCCGACCCACGGGACGTGGTGGTCTGCGCCGCGGGTTCGATGCCCGGCGATCTGCACAAGCTGTGGCGCACCCGCGACCCGAAGGGCTACCACGTCGAGTACGGCTACTCCTGCATGGGCTACGAGATCGCCGGCGGTCTCGGGGTGGCGCTGGCCTGCCCGGACCGGGACGTGTTCGTGCTGGTCGGCGACGGGTCGTACCTGATGCTGGCCACCGAGCTGGCGACTGCGGTCCAGGAGGGCGTCAAGCTGATCGTGGTGCTGGTCGACAACCAAGGCTTCGCCTCGATCGGGGCGCTGTCGGAGTCGCTGGGCTCGCAGCGCTTCGGGACCCGCTACCGCTACCGCAACCCCGAGACCGGCCGGCTCGACGGTGACCCGCTGCCGATCGATCTGGCCGCCAACGCCGCCAGCTTCGGGCTGCCAGTCATCCGGGCGGATACTGCTGCTGAGCTCGCCGACGCCATCGAGACCGCCAAGGCGGCCAACAGCACCAGCGTCATCTACGTCCAGACCGACCCGTCGGCCGGCGCGCCGAGTTCGGAGTCGTGGTGGGATGTGCCCGTCAGCGCGACGTCGACACTCCCTTCCACCCGGGCCGCCCGGAAGGTCTACGAGGTCCACAAGGCCGCCCAGCGGCCCTACCTCACCCCGCCCGCCGTCGATCCGGTGCAACCCCCCGCCGACCCCGATCAGGAAGAGTGAACGTCGTGTCGAGCATCACCCCGGGTACCGCCCCCGACTCCCGGGGGGTCTGGTTCCCCGACGACCCCGACCAGGTCAGCGCTGACGTGTTCCTGGCCGAGAGCGCCGAGGTCCGGCTGGGGAACCGGCCGTGACCAGCGGATCGGCGGCCCGCCTAAGCCACGACCTCCGGGTCGCGGTGCTCGGCGTCGGCCGGATGGGCAGCTTCCACGTCGACGCGCTCAGCACCCGAGTGCGCGGCGCCGAGGTGGTCGTGGTCAGCGACGTCGACTCCGGCAGGGCCCGCGTCGTAGCGGACACGGTCGGCGCCCGGACGGTCGACGACCCGCTCGAAGCAATTCGCGACGCCGACGTCGACGCCGTCCTGATCGCCACTCCCGGGCCCGCCCACGCAGACCAGGTGTTGGCCTGCCTTGAGGTCGGTCGACCGGTGCTCTGCGAGAAGCCGCTGGCCACCGACGCCGACGCCGCGTACCGAATTGCCGTCGCAGAGGCGGCGCTACCCAGGCCGCTGGTCCAGGTCGGCTTCATGCGCCGCTTCGACCCCGAGTACGTCCAGCTACGCGAGCTGATCGTCTCCGGCGACCTGGGCAACCCGCTGATGGTGCACTGCGTCCACCGCAACCTGAGCTCGCCGGAGACCTTCGATTCGGACTTCATGATCCGCGACTCCGTGGTGCACGAGGTCGACGTCGCCCGCTTCCTGCTCGGCGAGGAGATCATCGGCGTGCAGGTCGTGTCCGGTGTCGCCACCGCCGGCGCCCCGGACGGCGTTCAGGATCCGATGCTGGTGATCTTCCGGACTGCGTCGGGACGGATTGTCACCGACGAGATCTTCGTCCGCAGCGGGATCGGCTACGAGGTGCGGACCGAAGTGGTCGGCGAACGCGGCAGCGCCCGCATCGGACGCGGTCAGAACCTGATCACCACGACCGTCAACGGACGCTGGGGTGGAACGATCCCCCCGGGCTTCATCGAGCGATTCGGCCTGGCCTACGATCTCGAACTGACCCGCTGGGTGGCCGCCGCCCGGGCCGGCACGATCGACGGGCCGGGCGTCTGGGACGGCTACGCGGCGGCCGCGGTATGTGAGGCCGGTGTCCGGGCCGTTCGGAGCGGAGATCCGGTGGCGGTGCAGCTGAGACCGAGACCTCAGTACCGTCCGCGGGTGAACTGAGCAACCGCAAGATGACCGAGTTTCGACCACGACGAGTAGGGGACGGGCCGGATGGCGAACACGATCTACCACTGGAGTAACGGTGCGCCCTTCGACGGAAGCAGCGGCCGTTTCTCCGACGTGACCAATCCGGCCACCGGGGAAGTCAGCGCGCAGCTTGCGCTGGCGTCGGAGCAGGACGTGGACACCGTCGTAGCGGCCGCGACGGCGGCATTCCGGACCTGGCGGGGCACCTCGTTGGCCAGGCGAACGCAGGTGCTGTTCGCGTTCCGCGAGCTGCTGAACGCCCGCAAGGACGAGTTGGCCGCGATCATTACCGCCGAGCACGGAAAGGTTCTCGCCGACGCGCTCGGCGAGGTCAGCCGCGGCCAGGAAGTGGTCGAGTTCGCCTGCGGAATCCCGCAGCTGCTCAAAGGTGGGTTCACCGAGAACGCCTCGACCAAGGTCGACGTGCACGCGATCCGACAGCCGCTTGGGGTGGTCGGGATCATCTCGCCCTTCAACTTCCCGGCCATGGTGCCGATGTGGTTCTTCCCGATCGCCATCGCCGCCGGCAATACGGTGGTGCTCAAGCCGAGTGAGAAGGTACCGAGCGCAGCACTGTGGATGGCGCAGTTGTGGCGGGAGGCGGGGCTGCCCGACGGCGTGTTCAACGTGCTGAACGGGGACAAGGTCGCGGTAGACGGTCTGCTGACCCACCCCGACGTCGCCTCGATCTCCTTCGTCGGGTCGACCCCGATCGCCCGGCACGTGTACGAGACCGGTACCCGCCATGGCAAGCGGGTGCAGGCTCTGGGTGGGGCGAAGAACCACATGCTCGTGCTGCCCGACGCCGACCTCGACCTGGCCGCCGACCAAGCGGTCAACGCCGGCTTCGGCTCGGCGGGGGAGCGCTGTATGGCGATTTCGGCGGTGGTCGCGGTGGGTGACGTCGGCGACGTGCTGGTCGACAAGATCCGCGAACGCGCGAGCGGGCTACGGACCGGGGACGGCAGCCGCGGGTGCGACATGGGTCCGCTGGTCACCGCCGCCGCCCGCGACCGGGTGGCGGGCTACATCGACGCCGGCGAAGCCGACGGTGCGCGGGTGGTGGTGGACGGCCGGTCGCCGGAGGTCGACGCCGACGGTGCGGGCTTCTTCATCGGGCCGACCCTGTTCGATCAGGTCACGCCGGAGATGAGCATCTACACCGACGAGATCTTCGGGCCGGTGCTGGCGGTCCTCCGGGTGAACAGCTACGCCGACGGCCTGGCGCTGATCAACGCCAACCCCTACGGCAACGGGGTGGCGATCTTCACCAACGACGGCGGGGCCGCGCGCGACTTCGCCCACGAGGTCAACGTCGGCATGGTCGGGGTGAACGTGCCGGTCCCGGTGCCGATGGCCTACTACTCCTTCGGGGGCTGGAAGAACTCGCTGTTCGGCGACACCCACGCGCACGGGACCGAGGGCGTGCACTTCTTCACCCGCGGCAAGGTCGTCACGACCCGCTGGCTCGACCCCAGCCACGGTGGTCTGAACCTCGGTTTCCCGCAGAACACCTGAAGCTCACGGTGACGGCCCCGATGCTCCGGTGAGGAGGGGGTCGTCGATGCAGGAGTAGTGGGTGGCGTCGGGCATGGTCCAGTCGACGGCGTCGTGGTCGCGGACGCTGGCGAGCCAGGCGAAGGTTTTGCCGAGGTGATGCCGCCGGCAGCCGGGGTCGAGGTTCCGGCCGGCGGTGGGCCCGCGGGGTTGGGGGTCGTGGTGGTCGAGGTCGCAGCGGTCGGCGGGCACGGTGCAGGTCGGGAATTTACAGCTCCCGGCTCGGAGCCGGACGGCCTCGGCGAGCCGGGCGGAGGGGTAGCGGCCGAGTTCGGTGGTGTCGAGGAGTCGGCCCTGGTCGTCGGTCAACAACCGTGTGAACAGCACCTCATCGCCGTGGCCGCCGTCGTCGAGACCGGCGGCGGCGATCAGCTCGCGGATCGCGGGGGCGGGGACGGGCGCGGACCGGTCGGCCAACTCCCCGGGAGCCTCGTTGAGGCCGAGGACGCTGGACAACGGTACGACCAGACCGATCCGCACAATCCGGCGGCGCCGGACGGGCTGCACCCCCGACCACCACCGGCCCGCCGGACCGGAGCCCGGCGGGGTGGGGCGGGGCGGCGGATCATCGTCGAAGTCCTCACCGTCGAAGTCGTCGCCGTCGGCGTCGACCCATTCGTTGTGGGTGCCGAGCAGTTCGCCCGTGTCGGGGTCGATGTCTTCGACCTCCAGCCACGTCCCGGCCGGCCGCCGACCCACCCCGGTCGATCCGGTGGTGCCCGGCCCGCCGGGATGCGGCTCGACGACGCCCGGACCAGAGTTCGCCTCGTCAGCAGGATCGACGGGGCCGTCGACGGCCGGAACGACACCGACAGGCACCTCGCGCTCGGTAGGCCCGTCGGGGTCGTTGTTCTCGTCGGATTCGTCAGGCTCGTCGGGGTCGATCAAGCGGAGCCGGCCCAACAGCAAGTCGGCGAACACGTCCGCCCGGCGCTGCTGCTCACTCCGCGGATCGTCCGCGCCCAAGTCTCGGGCCACCGCCGCCAAGGTCGCGTCGATCGCGGCCGCGTCCTGGGCTGACACCTCCCCGGTCACATAGCCCATCCCGTCGGCGCCCTGCACCACGTTGACCCGCCGCTCCGCCAACGCCCGCTGGTGGCGCTGCGCGAACGCCTCCGGCTCCGACGCCACCACCAGCCGCAACAACCACACCTTCAGCTGCTTAGGACACCGGGTCTGCGCCGCACCCACCACCGCCTCGTCGATCGCGACCAGCGTTGCCGGCTCCACCACCCGGCGGGCGACCCGGTCGATCACCTGCACCTGCTCCGCGTCCACGTCCCCGCAGCCAAAGGCCGCCCACACCGCCGGCAGACCCGACTCCAGCCGCCGCGACCGGGCCAGCAGGCAGCGCACCGTCCACGGCTGCTCCCGCAACACCACCGACAACTCATCAGCAACGAACTCCCCCGGCCGCGGCCGGCGCACCCCCCGCCCACTCCCAGCAGCCGAGGTCGACGCCACCTCCACGCGCGCATCGGCGATCCGGTCATCGGCGTACGCCAGCGAAACCTCCGCCAGCCGCGCCGCCGCCACCGCCAACTCCCGGCGCGCCGCCGCCACCGCGACCGACCCACCCACGGCCGAACCCCGCTGACGACTGGACATACCCCGACCCTGACACACGCCACTGACAATCGAACACGAGAACGCCAGCCCTGGGGATAAGTCCACGTTGGTCGACGAACAGGGCGTCAGGTGAACGAAAATCTTCTCCGTGCCAAGGTCTACAGTTCCCACCATGGCTCAGCTCGGTAGCACGTACCGGTGGAGTGCCACCGAGTTTTTGCGTGCCTGGGACGCCGGTGCGTTCGCCGGACACGTCGAACTGGTCGAGGGAGAGGTCTGGCCGGTGGTGATCGGCGATTGGCACGGAGCCACGGTGTTTCGTGTCGCCAGAGCGTTGCCTGTCGAGGGGGTCACGATCACCGCGGCTACCTTGCCCAGTGGGGAGTCGCTGCCCGATCCGGACTGTTGGGTGCGGCCGACCGATGCCGAACCACGTGGTGACCTCGGCCAACGGCTCAGCCTGTGGCGTGCCGACGACGTCCTGCTCGTGGTCGAGGTCAGCGACGACTCACTGTTCGCCGATCTGGCGGTCAAGGCCCGGGTGTACGGCTCGGCGGGATACCCGGTGTTCTGGGTCGTGTCCCCGGACCAGATCTGCGTCCACACCGAACCGATTCCCGGCGGCTACGTCCGACGGACGGAGTACCGGCGCGGCGAGCAGGTACCGCTGCCTTACACCGACACTGCGTTGGCCGTGGACGATCTACTCGGCTGATCCCGGCCGCAGCCAGCCGGCGCGGTTCGGTAGGTTCGACGTGAAGAGACCGACGAGGCAGGAGGAACGATCCGATGCCGGAACCGTTCGATGACGTGATGGAGCCCGAGGACGATCCGGGCCTGCACCATGACCGCCGGATGCACGGGGGAATGCCGGACCGGCTCGACGACGACGCCTTGGAGCGGGCGGTGGAGGAGGACCGGGTAGCGGCCGGAGTGGCCGACTACGCCCCGGACGACGTGCCCCCGGCCACCGACCCGCCGCCGGAAGGCACCTCTGAGGCCGTCGACCTCGCCGAGCGCGGCCTGGTCGGGGACACCACGGTTCCGGAGTAGCTGCGGCACGCGCGGAGGAGCCGCCGCCGGCCGTCGTACCTGAGGGGTTCAGTCGTCCTGATCTGCTCGCTCGTCGATTCGAATACGTTCCAGTCGTTCGTCGTGAATTGGCCCGGCGACCACAACCGTTGACCCGCCATGAAGGAGCGGCTGGATCAGAGCCCCGTACGCCGTTGGCCAGGGTGCGGACGGCCGGATCAATCGGCGTCGCGGGAGGTTGGAGCCCGCCGCAGTCAGTTCGGCCTGGCTCAAGGTCTGCTCGGCATCCAGCCAGGCCGAGGACTCACCCGACAGCGGCGGGGCCGCGAAGGTGTCGGCCTGCCCTCGTACCTCGAGTGCGTAGTCGACGACCGACCCGGGAACGGCCTCGGTGAAGCCCAGTCCCAACGGATGCAGCGCGCACGCCACCAGGTCGGCCGAGCCGCGGCCGACCTCGGCCCAGTCGGGCCCGCAGACCATGACCCGCGCCGCGGCGCTGCTGCCCACACTGACCACCGCGCCGCTTCGCCAACAGGCCAGCTCCCAGACCAGGGTCATCCAGTGCCCCGGATGGGTTCGGGCCAGGTCCAGTTCGACGACGTCGCCCGGATCGAGAAGCAACTCGCCGGCGATCAGGTTGGCGGTCTTGGCCACCCAGTTGGCGAACGTGGTCGCTGACAGCTCTGTGCGCTCCCCGTGCTCGGGGTCGTAGTAAGTGATCAGGGGGGCAGCGCCGTCGCGGTCGACGCGGCGGGCCAGCAGTTCGGCGACTAGCGGCACGCGAGCGATCGTACGGCGTCCTTGCTGATCGACGGCTTCGTCGATCCTCATCCCCTAGCCTGTCCGCCATGCGTTACGTGCTGATCGTGGCCGGCGGCTCGGGCAAGCGGCTGTGGCCGCTCTCGCGGCACGACATGCCTAAGCAGCTGCTCAAGGTGCTCGGCGGGCAGAGTCTGCTGCGACTCGCCTACGAGCGGATCGCGGGCATCGTCCCCGCCGAGCAGGTTCTGGTCTGCACCGGTGCCGACTACGCCGCCACCGTGGCCGCGGAACTCCCCGAACTGCCGACCGCCAACATCCTCGGCGAGCCGGAGGGGCGGGACTCGCTGAACGCCGTTGCCTGGCCCGCCGCGGTGCTGCGGGCGCGCGACCCCGACGCGGTGATCGCGGTGCTGACCGCGGACCACATCATGCACCCGGTGGACGCTTTTCGTACTGCGCTGGAGGAAGGCTTCGCCGTCGCCGAGACCGTGCCCAACGTGCTGGTCACCTTCGGCGTGGTTCCCGCCCAGCCGCACACCGGCTACGGCTATCTGCACCGCGGCGAACTCTTGCCCGGCCATCCCGAGGTCTGTGCGGTACGAGCTTTCCGGGAGAAGCCGGACCGGGCGACGGCGCAGGCGTACCTGGACTCGGGGGAGTACTGGTGGAACTCGGGCATGTTCGTCTGGCGAGCCGCCACCCTGCTCGCCCAACTCGAAGCGCTGCACCCGGACACGTACGCCGCGCTCGGTGAGCTGGTCAGGCATCCGGATCGGCTGGGTGAGATCTATCCGGCGTTGCCCAAGATCAGCGTCGACTACGCGGTGATGGAGCCGGTCTCCCAGGGTCGGGGGAGCGCCAGGGTGGTCGCCGTCCGGCTGCCGATCACCTGGCACGACGTCGGCGGGTTCGCCGCGCTCAGCGAACACCTGCCGCGCGACGAGAGCGGCAACGCCACCCAGGGCACCAGCGTGCTGGTCGACGCCCGCGACAACCTGGTGATCAACCGCTCCGAGGACGGCCGGCTGGTGGCCGTGGTCGGGCTGAGCGACACCGTGATCGTGCAGACCGAGCAGATCACCCTGGTCTGCCCGGTCGGCGAAGCCGAGCGGATCAAGGAACTGCTCGCTCAGGTCACCGAACGACTGGGGCCGGGGTACGCCTGAGGGCCGGGCGCTGCGAGCTCGGTGGTTAGGGGGGTTGGTGCCGACCTCTTCGAGGCCCTTCGACAGGCTCAGGGGGCGTTCGCGGTGGGGCCGACCTCTTCGAGGCCCTTCGACAGGCTCAGGGGGCGTACGCGGTTGGGGTGGTGCCGACCTCTTCGAGGCCCTTCGACAGGCTCAGGGGGCGTACGCGGTTGGGGTGGGGCCGACCTCTTCGAGGCCCTTCGACAGGCTCAGGGGGCGTACGACAAGCTCAGGTCAGGGGGCGTAAGGGTGGCCGGCGTCGGCTAGGCGGCTCGGGCTTGGCGGCGGTACTGGGTCGGCGTCAGGCCCTGCCGGGCGAGGAACCGGCGGTTGAAGTTGGACAGGTTGTGGTAGCCGGTCTGCTCGGCGATCTGGGACACCGGACGGTCGGTCTGTTCGAGCAGCTGGCAGGCGCGGGCGATCCGGAGCTTGGCCAAGGTCTCGGTATAGGTCTGACCGGTGGCGCGGACGAAGGCGCGGGAGAACGCCGACTCCGACAGTCCCACCTGCGCGGCTACCGTGGCCATCCGCAGATCGGGATCGGTGTTCTGGGCCAGCACCGTCAGGACCTGGTCGATCCATTCGGTCCCGGCCGAATCGGCTCCCGGCGGCACCCACGGAGTCGCGAGCGACCGAGTCTGCTCAGCCGGTGCCGTCGCCAGCACGTCGAGCAGGCCGATGATCCGCTCGATCCTGGCCACGCCGGTGGACGTACCGATCGCGCACAGCTGCTCGGCCGCCCGCTCGGCCGCCGACCCGAAGAACTCGATTCCCCGGCGGGCCCGGCGCAGCAGCGGCGCCACGGCACTCAGTTCCGGCAGCAGGGCCAGGCAGTCCTCGAACCACTGCGGGTGGAACTGGAAGACGACGTCTCGACCCTCCAGCCGCTCGCCCGGGTCGAGGTCGCTGATCCAGTTGTGCGGGAGGTTGGATCCGACCAGCACCACCTGGCCGGCGCGGAACGTCCCGACGTGGTCCCCGACTACGAAACGCCCGCTGCCGGACCGGATCAGGTGCACTTCGTATTCGGGGTGGTAGTTCCAACGGCACCAAGGCCCGGGATAGTCGTGGACGTGCCAACGACCGGTGCTACTTGGGGTCGTGGGCACCAGTTCGCGGACCGCCGGGCGGCCGACGAGCTCGAGCCCGTCCGGCGCGTACGAGACCCGCTCAGAAGTCACCTGGTTCTTCCTTCCTGCTCCCGACCATTAATCACCGGTTGATCGGTCAAGAAAGTACCACCAAGCGCCGTCGAAGGCGCTAGCAGCGAGCCATCGGCACGCCTAGCGTGCTTGGAGGTGGACGTTTTGCCGCCTGGCGAGACCCGGCACCGTTGCCGCCACCAGGGAAGGGAGAGTCGCGTGACCACGACGACACCTGACTTGAAGCAGTTTCAGGTCCGTCTGCAGTTCGCCGACCACCGCGCGGCGCAAGAGCTGGCCGGCTCGTTGGACAGGCCGACGGGGACGCCCTACGGGTGTCCGACCACTCTGAGTGGATCGGCCGACGGAGCGGCGGAGTTGACCCTCGCGGTCGAGGCAAACGACCTGTGGACCGCGGTGCTGCTGGCGATGGCTCAGGTCCACCAACAGGGGGTGCCGCCGACAGCGGTGGTCGCCCGCCCGCAGCCGGAGTAGAACCCGGTCCTACGGGCTAGCGTCTCGGGCCCCATGATGGGCCGGCTTCGGCCAAGACGTCGTGCGGCATCCTCGGACGGTGAGCAATCGGGCGAAGTTGGTCGAGCGCTACGCCGACTTCGCTGCCGCGACCCGCGGGCAGTCGGCGTGTTTCGAGGCCTGGGCGAACGGTGTCCGGGCCGACCGAGCCGTACTGGGCTGGCTCGAGACCTTCCCGCAGGCCAAGCAACAGCCGAATCTGATCTTTGCCGCCGCCCGCTGGCACGGGGTGCCTGCGCCCGGCCCGTACGCCGATCTTCGGGCCGCGCTGCTGACCGACGACGGGCCCATCCGGGCCACCGTCAGCGAACGCTCGACCCAGACCAACGAGGTCGGCCGGGTCGCCACCCTGGCTCCGGTGTTCGCCGCGCTCAGCGCGCGCGCCGGCGCGCCACTAGCCCTGCTGGAGGTCGGCACCAGCGCCGGGCTAGGCCTTTATCCGGACCGTTACGACTACCACTGGCCAGGGGCCGGCCGGCTCACGGGCAGCGGTGGTCCGGTCTTGACCTGCGACGTCACCGGCCCGATGCCCGTGCCCACGGCGCCGGTGCCGGTCGGCTGGCGGGCCGGGATCGACCGGCACCCGCTCGACGTCGCCGACGCCGACGCAATGGCCTGGCTGGAGACCCTGGTCTGGCCCGAACAGCAGCAACGCCGTGAGCGGCTATGGCAAGCCATCGCGGTGGCGCGGCGTGACCCGCCCCGGATCATCGCCGGAGATCTACGGGAACGGCTGCCGGAACTGGTGGAGGAGGCCGCTGCGCACGGGGAGGTGGTGGTCTTTCACAGCGCGGTCATCTCCTACCTCGACCACAGCGCCCGGGCCGGCTTTCACGCCCTGATGGCGGATCTGGTGGCGAGGCGACGGTGCCGCTGGGTCAGCAACGAGGGCCGTCGGGTCCTGCCTGAGGTCACCGCGACCGCCACCCGGCCCGCCCCGGCCGGACTGGACTTCGTGCTCGGCCTGGACGGCCGCGCGCTGGCCTGGACCCACCAGCACGGGGCGGCGATGGATTGGCTGTGAGCTGGCCGATCCCGCGCGGTGACGCGGCCACGGACGGGCACCTCAGCGATGCCGGTCCACGTCCGCCGGGCCGGCGGTCCACCGGGCCAGCCGAGCGGCCGGCCCTCATCGACGACTCCCCTGAGCTGTCGGATCCGCCGCGGCCAGGTCGATCCCGAGCAGAGTGCCGATGAACGCCGCGACCTCCGGTGCCAGGTCGCCGGCCCCGGACAAGACGGCGTCGGCCCGCCGGTCGGGCTCCACGTCGATGACCTCCTCGTAGCGGTCGGCCTGCCCGGTGGCGGCCAGGACGCTCGCCAGTACTGCTTCTCGGGTGCCGTAGCCGAACAGGTCGGCCGACCGGTCCCGGACCAGATCCCGAGCCCGGTCGTTGTCGTCGGTCAGCAGGTGGTCCAGCCCTCGCAGGATCGCCACCGGCCGGCCCACCAGCTTGGCTTTGACCAGATCGGCCGCGCCGGCGATCTCGTCGGCCAGCGCGACCGCGGTCACCTGCAGATCGTTGCCGTAGCCGTCGCGTTGCCCGGCGTAGGCCTGGACGACCCGGATCCCGGCGCTGCCGATGGCGGTGTCGGTCTGCCCCATCCGCCAGGCCCGGCCAAGGGTGTCGGAGACCACGACTCCGATCCGGGTCCCGCTGCGTTGCTGCAGTTCGCTCCGCAGCCGGACCGCGCTGGCGTCCGGGTCGAGCGGCAACAGCAACACCTGAGCGGGATCGACGTTTGAGTTGTCGACGCCGGCGCCGGCCAGAGTCAGCCCGCTGGCCGTCCGGACGATCCGGGTGGCGCCCCGTCGGGCCAGCGTGTGCTGCGTCGCGGCCCGGATCCGGTCATCCCGCTGCTCCGCCGGTACGGCTCGGCCCTCGCTCTTGCTGAGGATCTTCGAAGTCACCACGACGATGTCGCCGTCGCGCAGCGCCTCCTCCGGCGAGGCGGCCAGGGCGGCCAGGATCAGCCCGGAAACATCGTCCCCGGCCCGGACCTCGCCGATCCCACCGAGTCCGAGCACGCTCAATCGAGCCGGCGCGGCCGGGGCCCGGTCCGGCGGCCGTGTGGACGCTCGGCCCGGCGGACGAGCAGGCAGACGGTTGGTCTCGGGCACGCTCACCGACTCGGTCCTGTCGACTTCAAGCCGCCGACGGCCTCGACGGCGTCAGCGACAAAGGTTGCCGTGGCCCGGTCGTCGGCCATCACCAGGTCACCGCTGGAGGCGATCAGCCCGGCCGCGCGGACGGGTTCAAGGGTGTCGGCGTCGGCGTGATCGACCACCCACGCGTCCAGCACACCGTCGGTGCTCCGGCTGCCGTAGTGCACCCCGACGGCGGCGGCCGAGACCTCGACCCCGATGGCCGGAAGCAACCGGTGCGCCATCCCCAGCACCGGAGCGCCGCCGAGGATGCCGGCGAAGCCGATCACCGGCGCGGCTGTGGTCCGCAGCGCCTCCCGCAGTCCGGGCACGGCCAGGATCGGACCGATCGAGACCACCGGATTGCTGGGGGCCAGCAGGACCAGGTCGGCGACGGCCAGGGCCTCCAGCACCCCCGGTGCGGGCCGGGCCTGCTCGATCCCGACCCGGACGACCGACACGGCGTCGGGTTCGGCGTGGCGTCGCACCCAGTACTCCTGGAAGTGCAGCACCCGCTGGCCGGACGGACTGTCGGGGTCGGCAATGCCGATATGGGTTTCCACCCGGTCGTCGCTCATCGGCACCAGCGTGAGCCCGGGCTGCCCGGCAAACCAGCGCCGGGTCAGCGCCAGCGTCACCGCCGACAACGAATAGCCCGCGTTCAGCAGCTGGGTCCGAACCAGGTGCGTGCCCAGGTCGCGGTCGCCCAGGGAGAACCAGGTCGGCTCCAGCTCGTAGGCCCGCAGCTCCTCCAGCACCCGCCAGCTCTCGTCGCGCCGCCCCCAGCCGCGCTCGGCGTCGCCGCCGCCGCCGAGCGCGTACATGATCGTGTCCAGATCGGGGCAGATTCGCAGCCCGTGCAGGGTGATGTCGTCGGCGGTGTTGCCGATTACGGTCACCGCGGCGTCGGGATAGGCCGCGCGGACGCCGGCGACGAACTTCGACCCGCCGACACCGCCGGCCAGCACCACGATCTGCACCTGTGCAGTGTTCCAGACCGAGACCGCGGGGTGGTCCCGCTACGCTGCCCCGATGGAGCCGATCCTGGCTTGGCGTCGACCGGCGGCGACGGTCGCGTTGACCGCGCTGACGCTGGAGGTGGTCTGGCGCAGCGTGCTGTTCGGGATCGACCTGGCCGGGCGGTCGGCCGAGACTGAAGGTCCGTTGCTCGTGCTCCCCTCGAGCTCGGTGGCCCTGGTGTTGACCGTGCTGGTCGGGCTGCTGGCCGGTTCCTGCTGCCGGGCGCCGCTCGTCGCCGGCGGACGGGGGCTGGCTCGGTGGGGAATCGCTCTCGCTGCGGTGTCGGTCCTGATCGAACTCGCCGGCGTCGCCGTCGGCCTGGCCAGGTTGATCCCGGGGGCGTTCGGTTACCTGGTTCTGGAGCCGATCTTCGGTCTGGCCGTCCCGGGACTGGTGGGCTGGGGGTTGCTGGTTGTGACCCGGGTGCCGTCGGGTCCGTCGCCGCTGCCGCAGACGTCGACCGAGATCACCGATCGCGCGGTTGATCGGGTGGCTGCGGCGGAACCGGAGCCGGTACCGGAGCAGGAGCCCATCTGGTCGCGGGACGCCGCCGCCGGTGCGGTCTGGCGGACGGCCGGTGACGCCGCCCGGGGGGCCCCGGCGGCGCAATGGAGCGCTTCGGATTGGGGCAGCGCCGCAGATCCCGAGGCAGCGGCGAGAGGTGAGGCGCAAGGTTCGCAGGACCAGCAGGACTGACCGACGACGGACCGGAACGAGACCGCCCACGTCAGGCGGGTTAGCTGCCGTGCGCGCAGGCCCGGCCCGACCGCCTGTAGCACGCCAAAGGGCCGCTCAGAGGGATTGACAGCCGCGTAATTTCACGTATGTTATTCCGCAGGAGCTGCGCATGTGGGTTCGACGGTTCGACGGGGGGAAGCGCGACCGACGGTGAGCAGATCGAGGTGGCTCGAACAGGCAACTCGAAACAGGCAACTCGAGACAGGGAACTCGAGACAGGGAACAGGTACCACGACCCGCGAAGTCGTGGTGGCAACGGCAGGCCGGCGGCGGGGGCAGGGTCGAGGAGGTAGGCAATGCAGGAACTCGTGATCATGACCGAACCCGAGGACGAAGGAGCGCTGGGGTGGCAGGAGCGCGCGCTGTGCGCTCAGACCGACCCGGAAGCGTTCTTCCCCGAAAAGGGCGGTTCCACCCGGGAAGCCAAGAAGGTGTGTTTGTCCTGCGACGTACGGGGTGAGTGCTTGGAGTACGCCCTGGAGCACGACGAGCGCTTCGGCATCTGGGGTGGGATGAGCGAGCGCGAACGCCGCAAGCTCAAGAAGCGTGCCGTCTGATCGAACCGGTTCCTGCGGGAGAGCCACCCGACCCGCTTGACCCGGCCCGACCCGCGAATCTGCTGGTCCTACGATCCTTCGCGTAGAGTGAGGGGCTGCCCGTACGGGCGGCCCGGGCGCTGCGTGCCTTGACGACGGTGGCCGGCCCCTGCCTCGGGTCCACGTCCCTTCGGCAGCAGCGGGAGTCTCAACGGTGCCAGTGCGCAGTTACGTCTTGGCGATTCAGCCGAGCCGCACCAGCTCGACAAGTCGGCGGCGACCGGTCTGATGGTGCACGCTCACCGGCGGCCCGCTCCCTCCGGGACACGACGGTTCCGCGAACCGGAGTGGCCGGACCTCCTGCCCTGGCGACCCGAGGCGGGTACGGAGAACCCGTGGGCCTGGGTGGAGCGGGACGAGCGGGACGAGCCTGCAGGGAGCCCGGTAGACGTTTCCCGGGCTCACGTACACGCCGTGCTGGTCTGTCTCGACGCGGCTCGCTGGCTACCGGCCACGCTGGCCGGACTGGCCGCGCTGAAGCCGGCTCCGCAGCGCCTGATCGCCATCGACAACGGCAGTACCGACGCGACCGCGGAGCTGCTGGAGCAGGCGCGCGCCGAAGGTCTGCTCGACGCGGTGTACCGGGGCGAACGCGGGTTCGGCTTCGGCACCGCGGTCAAGGTCGCGCTGCGCCAGGATCGGCGGGCCCTGAACGACAGCACCGAGACCACGCTGCTGCGAGGGGGCCTGGCGCAGGGCGAGCGCTGGTTGTGGCTGTTGCACGACGACGCCGTACCGGCTCCGGATGCGCTCTACCAGTTGCTCGCCCACGTGAGCACCCAGCGCGACCTCGACGTCACCGGACCCAAGTTGCTGCTGCCCCGCCGCCGACAGAGCAGCCATCAGTTGAGCGAGGTCGGCGTCACCATCTCCGGTACCGGGCGGCGTGAACTCCAGCTCGATCTCGGCGAGATCGACCAGGGCCAGCGCGATCACGCCGAGGACCGGCTAGGGGTCTCCACCTGCGGCATGCTGGTCAAGACCGCCGTCTGGGTCGACCTGGACGGGCTCGACCCGGCACTGCCGGTGTTCCGCGACGGAGTCGAGTTCGGCTGGCGGGCCCACCTGAACGGCTACCGGGTGGCCACCACTCCGGCGGCGCGGATGACCCACCGACAAGTCGGCCGGGCCGGGTTGCGTCCTCGGGGATTAACCGGCCGCCGGCCCGGAGCGCTCGACCGGGTCCTCGGTATGCGGGTGGTGGCCGGACATGCGTCGGCGGCCGCACTCCCTCTGGTCTGGTTGCGGCTGGTGGCGAGTTGCGTGCTCCGGTCGGTCGGCTATCTCCTAGGCAAGGCGCCGCGCCGAGCCGGTGAGGAGCTAGCGGCCCTGGGATCGTTCCTGGCTCATCCCGTCCAGTTGCGGCAGCTTCGCCGTCGGGCCCGCGCCATTGATCCGGTGCCGGGAATGGCGGAGGTGGTCCGCCGCCTCCGCCCGCCGTGGTGGTCGAGTTTGCGGGTGGCCGGCGAGGTCTTCGCCGGTGCCCTGTCCGGGCGTTACGGCGGAACCGCCGGCGAGGTGGACGCCGTCTCGCTGGACGAGTTGACCACCGACGAGTTCAGCTCGGTGGCCGCCGACCCGCCGCGGTACCGGTGGCTCCGGCCCGGGGTGGTGATCGGGGCGCTGCTGCTGGTCGCCAGCCTGGTCGCCGCCCGGGGGTTGCTCGGAGTGGGCTCGCTGAGTGCCCCCAGCCTGCTCCCGGCCTACGATTCGCTGACCGGGCTGTGGTCCTCGGTCTGGGCGCCGGTGCCGGGCGCACCCGGACAGATCCCGCCGCCCTGGCTGGCTCTGACCGCGATCGGCTCGACGGTGACCCTCGGGCAACCGGAGTGGTTCAGCACGCTCCTGGTCTGCGGGGTCGTGCCCCTGTCGTGGCTGGTGGCCTACCCCGTCCTCCGCCGGCTCGTGGTCGGTTCCCGGCTCCGGGTGTGGGTCGGCGCCACCTACGCGCTGTTGCCGGTCCTGCTGGGAGGCACCAATCAGGGCCGGATCGTGCTCAGCGTGGTGGCGCTCGCCCTGCCGCTGCTAGTGCTCGCGGTCCGCACCCTGGTGCTGCAGCGGGTGCGGACACCGGAAGCGTGGCGCGGCGGCTGGGGTGCCGGTCTGCTGCTGGTGATCCTCGGAGCCTTCCAGCCGGTGATGATCGGCCTGGCCGTGGTGCTGGGTCTGATCGGTGCGCTGGTGCTTCGCCGCTCGGTCCGCAAGGTCGGCCGGATCGGGGTGGCCGTGGGCCTGCCGCTGGTCGTCTTGTTGCCCTGGTGGCCGAGCTTGATCCTCGCTCCGGGGCGCCTCTTGGTCGGGCCCGACGCCGCCCTGGACGGGGTGCCGGGCGCGCCGGCTGTCGCGGACCTGTTGCTCGGCCGCGGCCTCGGGCCCGGCCTGCCGCCGGGGTGGGTCCAGGCCATCGTGCTGGGCGCGGTCTGGCTCCTCGCGGCGTTCGGGCTGCTGCGCCGTCCGCGCAACGCGACTGTGCTCGCCGCCTGGGCGACCGCGCTGCTCAGCCTGGCGGCTGCGGTCCTGGTCTCTCGGCTGGTCGTCAGTGTGCCGCCCGCCGGAACTCCGGTCCGGCCGTGGGTCGGTGCTCTGGTCCTGATCGCCTTCGGCTCCTTACTGCTGGCCGGTGGGGTCGGCGTCGACGGCTGGCTGGCCCAGATGTCGGGGCGGAGCTTCGGCTGGGTTCAGCCGAGCGCCGTCCTGGCCGGGGTCGCCTTGGCCGTCGTCACTCTCGGCGGTGCCGCCTGGTGGGTCTGGGACGGAGCCCGCGGCCCGATCGAACGAACTCGGATCGAAGCTTTGCCGCCCTACGTCGCGCTGGCCCTGACCGGTCCGTCGCGTCCACGGGTGCTGGCGGTGGAACTCGCTCCCGGTTCCACCCGCTACTTCGTCTTGTCCGACGGCGACGTCCGCCAAGGCGACGCGGACACTGGGTTCGCCTTCGGCGCCTCCACCCAGGCCCGGGCCGAGGTGGCCGACGTCGTCACCCGCCTGATCTCCGGGTCGGCCGACACCCAGATCTCCCCGGAACTGCGCGATCTGGGCGTGGGCTACGTCTTCGTTCGCGGCGCAGACGAGCAAGAGCGCAGCCGGATCGCCAACACCCCCGGCCTCGGTCCGGCGAGCGGAAACGAACGCGGGGTGGTCTGGCAGCTCGACCCGCCAGGTTCCCGGGCGGCGATCCTGACCGACGACGGCACGACGGCGTTGCCGGGAACCGACGCCGCCGGAGCCGGCCGTGGCGCCGGGGGGCAAACAGTGGTTGCCTCGGGTCCGGCCGAACGGGTCCTGCTGATCGGAGAGGCCACCGACCCCCGCTGGCGGGCCGAGATCGACGGCCGCCGGTTGACCCCGACGACTCAGGGGTGGCAACAGGGCTTCCTGCTGCCGCCCGAAGGCGGACTCGTGAGTTGGCGGCTGCCGACGCTGGCGCACTGGTTTCTTCCGCTGCAGGGGCTGGTACTACTCGTGGCCGGTGTCCTGGCCACCCCGGGCATCCGCCGACCGGAGGTCCGCGACCCGGTGAAGGCGGCTCGCCGAGCCGCTACGTTGTCGGAGGTGGGCTGATGCCGCGCCGCAATTCAACGCACCGCGATTCAGACGGTGCCGGACCGGTCCGGCGGGGACTGACGCTCCTGGTCGCCGTGGTGCTGCTCGGGCTGATCGTCGCCGGCGGGCTGGCGCTGACCCCGCAGCAGGCCCCGGTGGCGGCCATAACCACCTCGGCCGGTCGGACGGTGCAGGTCTGCGCCACCGGAAACTCGACCAGTCCGGGCGACCCCAGTGCGTCGGCCCCGCCGAGCGCCTCCGTACCCCCGGATGGTTCGCCGACGCCGAGTAGTCCGCCCAACCCGAGTAGTCCGCCCGCGCCGAGTGGGTCTCCGACTCCCAGTGGGTCCCCGACTCCGGGTGGGTCTCCGAGTCCGAGTGGGTCACCGACCCCGGGTGGGTCTCCGACCCCGAGTGGGTCTCCGACCCCGAGTGAGTCGACCACGCCGAGTGCGTCGGTCACCCCAAGCGGGTCGGTCACCCCAAGCGGATCGGCCGCTCCGAGCCCGTCCGGGGCAGCGAGCGCGGGGCCGCCGGCCGCACCCGGCAGCATCACCGCCGTCGCATCGGGCCCCAGGCCGTCGGTCGCCGAACCGCCGGACGGGCGGTTGGAGGTGTCGGGCCTCGGCACGGACAAGACCGAGCTGATCGTGGACCAGCAGGGTCATGGAGCCACCCTCGACCGCGCCGCTACGCCGGTCCTGCTGGCTGCGGAGGGCTCGATCGCCACCACGGCCTCCGGTGCGGTCCTCAGCGTGAACGCCGATGGTCCGGAGGCGGGGCTGGAAGCGGCGCCCTGCCTGCCGCCGACCACCTCGGCCTGGTTCCCCGCCGTCGCGTCCGGAAACGATGACACCACCGAACTGGTGCTGAGCAACCCTGACGACGCGCAGGCCGAGCTGGACCTGAAGTTCTACGGCCGTCGTGGGCGGGTGGTGGTGCCCGGTAGTCCGGGCGTGACGGTGGCCGCGCGGTCAAGCCGAACCGTCTCACTGACCGGGCTGGTCGACGCGCAGGGCCCGTTGAGTGTTTCCGTCGACGCCACGGTCGGCCGGGTCAGCGCGGTGGCCCGGCGAATTCGCAGCACGGCCGGCCAGCCGGCCGGTGCGGACTGGACCGTGCCCGCCAGCAGCCCGGCGCTGCACTCGGTGATCCCCGCCGTCCCCGGTGGTGCAGGAGCTCGTGAGTTGGTGGTGACTAACCCGGGCACCGCCCGGGCCATGGTCACCGTGGCCGTCCTCGGCACCCAGGGTTCGTACGCGCCGGTGGGGGCGGAGGCCCTCACGGTCCCACCGGAGAGCTCGGCGGCGGTGACCCTGCGGGAGGGGCTGGCTGGGTTCGCTGCCGGGGTTGAACTGACCAGCGACCAACCGGTGACCGCGGCGGTGGTCGCCACCAGCAGTCGCGGTGGGGCCGGCCCCGATCTGGCGGTCGCGTCGGCCGCTCCGCCGCTGATCCGGACCGGTGTCAGTGCCGTGGCCACTACCGACAAGGCCGACTCGACCTTGGTCTTGAGCAACGGCGCCGATCAAGACGCCACCGTGTCCTTCGACGTGCTGAGCCTGGCCGGGATCGTGTTGCGGCGGGAGGAGATCCTGCTCGCCGCCCACGGGTCGGCGACCCGCAGACTCACCTCACCGGCCCCCAGCTACGTGGTGGTCCGGGTGCCTGAGGGTTCTTCGGTCGTCGGCGGCGTGGTGCTGACTCAGGAGGAAGGGCCGGTGGCCGGGTTGAGCACGATCGCCCTGACCTCGCCCGACCTGGCCTCCCGCGCGCGCCGGGTCGAGCCTGACCCCGGGGCCGGACGCTGATCGCTCAGTCGTCGTCGGCCAGCCCGTCAGGGTCGATCTCGTCCAGGCTACGGCCGGTCAGCGCCGACAGCTGCTCCACCAGCGTGCGGTAGACCAGAATTCGCAGACCCCGACGGGTGGCGGCCCGATGCTCCAGTGGCCGGCGGTAGAGCACCACCTGCGCCTCCCGGGACGAAGTTGGGTCGAGCGCGGCCGCCAGCGGTACCCGGTCGCCGGACCAGGACGGGTCGAACGAGGGCACGTCCTCCACGCCGACGCGGATGCCGGTGAGCACCTCGGGGGAACGCCGGGCCACTCGCTCCACCGCGGCCCGTACCGCTTCGTCGAAGAACGCCGTCCGGCCGGCCGGCCGCGGCGGTGAAGCCGATCGCGGACCCAGCTGATGCCCGAGCGCGAGCGGACCCCGCAGCCCCCGGTCGTGGCGGTCTCGGCGGCGGCTGGACATAGCTGCCACCCTACGAGCGCCACCTTACGAGTCGTGGCCCCTCCTCCCGGCGGGGCGCCGTGGTCCGGGGAGCCGACGGGGGTAGCGTCACGCCGTGGCAATTCGGCGTTGCTCCCGCGCAGGGTGTCCGCGGTCCGCGGTGGCCACGCTGACCTACGTCTACCGCGACTCGACCGCGGTGCTGGGGCCGCTCGCCACCCGGGCCGAACCCCACGGCTACGACCTGTGCGAGGCCCACGCCCAGGCGTTATCGGCCCCCCGGGGTTGGGAAGTCATCCGGCTCAGTCTCGGCGAGCCCGCTCCGCCCTCGGGTGACGATCTGCTGGCGCTCGCTGACGCCGTCCGCGAGGTGGGCCTGTCCTACGACGCCCCCTCCCCGGCGGAGTCGCCGCTGCGCCCGGCCGGCATCGTCGAACTGGGTCGGCGCGGTCACCTGACGGTCCTGGCCGACCCCGAAGCCTGATCGTCCCCGACCGGTTCACCGCGGACCGGTTCACCCCCGACCGTTCCGCGGGTCGACACCCCTCGTGTCGGCGGCATTAGGATCGCCGGGTGCTCTCGCCCGCCATCTTCAAGGCCAACGACATCCGTGGACTGGTCGAGGGGGACACCCCGGAGTGGGACGAAGCCGGGGCGTACGTGCTGGGCGGCGCGCTGGTCACGGTGTTCGACCTGGTCGGGCGGTCGTTGGTGTCGGGCCGTGACATGCGGCTGAGCAGTCCGCGACTGGCGGCGGCGTTCACCGAGGGCGTTCGGGACGGCGGGACCGACGTGATCGACATCGGCCTGGCCAGCACCGACGAGGTGTGGTTCGCCTCCGGCCATCTCGACCTGCCGGCGGTGATGTTCACCGCCAGTCACAACCCCGGCCACGACAACGGCGTCAAGTTCTGCCACCCCGGCGCTCGCCCGATCCAACCCGCCGAACTCGCCGAGCTGGCCCGTCGCGCCCTGGCCGCTCCGGGCGCGGACGACCGGGCGGCTGAGCGAGCGGGCCTCGACCCGGCGCCGGTGCGCCGCGGTGGTCGGACCGAGCGTGACCTGCTGCCGAGCTACGCCGCCCATCTGCACCGGCTGGTCGACCTCGCCGCGATCTCGCCGGTCAGCGTGGTCGCCGACGCCGGCAACGGGATGGCCGGGCACACGCTGCCCGCGGTGTTCCCCGGTGGGCCGGACACCCCGCCGGTACGGATCATCGGCCTCTACACCGATCCCGACGGCGCCTTCCCGAACCATCCGGCCAATCCGTTGGTGCCGGAGAATCTGGTCGACGCTCAGCGGGCGGTGCTCGAGCACGGAGCCGACCTGGGGTTGGCCTTCGACGGTGACGCCGACCGGTGCTTCATCATCGACGAGCGGGGCGAGGTGGTCAGTCCCTCCACCGTGACCGCCCTGATCGCCGCCCACGAATTGGAGCGTGAACCGGGCGGAAGCGTCGTGGTCAACCAGATCACCTCCCGCTCGGTCGGTGAGGTCGTGGCCGAACACGGCGGCCGACTGGTCCGGTCCCGGGTCGGGCACACCTTCGTCAAGGCGGCGATGGCCGCCCACGACGCCATCTTCGGCGGGGAGCACTCTGCGCACTACTACTTCCGCGACTTCTGGGGCGCCGACACCGGGATGCTCGCCGCGCTGCACGTGATCGCGCTGGCCGGGACGAACGAGCGCCCGCTGTCGGAACTGGTGGCCGACTTCCAGCGTTACGTCGCCTCCGGCGAGATCAACTCCGCCGTCGCCGACGCCGACGCGGCCATCCAGCGGGTCGCCGCCGCGTTCGCCGGTCGCGGCGACTCCGACCACAGCGACGGCCTGACCGTCAGCGGATCCGACTGGTGGGTCAACGTCCGCCCGTCCAACACCGAGCCACTGCTCCGGCTCAACGTCGAGGCCCGGACCGACTCGGCGATGGCCGCCCTGCGCGACGAGGCCCTCGCCTCGATCCGCGCCTGACTCCGGACTTGTCAGCGTCGGTGGTCGCCCTGGCGACCACCCGCGCTGACAAGTCGCCACTAGGATGAGGCCGACGAAGGAGGTGGGCGATGGCGGTCGAGCTGGCCCCGGAGCTGCTGGAGATCTTGGCCTGTCCTAACTGTCACGGCACCTTGGCCGTCGATCACGACCGGGACGAACTCGTCTGCCAGGCGCCCGACTGCGGATTGGCCTACCCCGTTCGCGACGGCATCCCCGTGCTGTTGATCGACGAGGCCCGGCGGCCAGAACCGCGGCCATCAGGATCGCGGCAGCCCGAATCCCGGCAACCCGAACCTCGGCAGCCCGAACCCCGGCAACCCGAACCCCCGCGATGAGCCGGCGACCCGAACGGGTCGACGGGCTCCGGCCGGGAGCCGGCGCTCATGTCAGGGACCGTGGGTGACGGTGTTCGACGACTCCACCCTGGACGACCCGGAGGCGCTGGCCGGGGCCGATGAACTGCTGCGACGGTTGGCCGCCGCCGGGGCCCGGGTCCGGCGAGAGACGGCCGACGCGGTCGACCCGGTCCGTCGGCTGCCGGGGCTGCCGCGGCCCCGAGCCGTGATCGCGGCCGGCCGCGAGGCCCGTTTCGTCCGGGCGATGTTGGAGCCGGCCTGTCCGGTGCCTTTCGTGGCCTGGTCCTCCTACGGCTTGCCGGGGTGGGTCGGCGCCTTGGACCTGGTGGTGGTGATGGCCAGCGACGCCGCCCCCGCCGCGGTGGTGGCGACCGTGCGCGAGGCGGTACGCCGCGGTGCTGTTCTGCTGATCGCCTGCCCGCCGGTCTCGACGGTCGCCGAGCACGCCGCCGGTCGTTCCACCATCGTGCTGCCGACGGCGACCGGGGATCCGCTGGCCGCGGCGGTGGTGGTCCTGTCCGCCCTGCACCAGATGGAACTCGGACCGGCGGTCAATCCCGAAGCGGTCGCTGCGGCGATGGACGCGGCGGCGGACGATTGCTCGCCCTACGCCGACGTCGCGGTCAACCCGGCCAAGGTCTTGGCCATCTGCCTCGCCGACGCGCAGCCGCTGGTCTGGGGCGGATCGGTGCTGGCGGCCCGGGCCAGCCGTCGGGTGGCCGAGGCGTTGCGGGCCGCGAGCGGTCGGGCCGCGCTGGCGGCCGACGCCGACGCGCTGCTGCCGATCGTGGCCTCCGCCGCCGCCCGGGATCCGTTCGCCGACCCCTTCGAGGACGCCGAGCCGGCCGACCGCCGGCCCTGCCTGATGTTGCTGGAGGACGGCAACGCCGACCCCGTGGTCGCGGCCGACCGGGCCCGGCTGCTGGCCACCGCCGAACGCAACGACGTCCGGGTGTCCCCGGTCCAGCACCGGGAAGGGACCGACGTCGAGCGGTACGCGGCCCTGCTGCAGACCGGGATGTTCGCTGCGGTTTACCTGTCGGTGGGGCTGGGGCGCGCCGGCGGCTCCTGATCGGTGGGGGCCGCGGTCCCAGCGGCGCCGGCCGCGGTCTGGCAGGATCGTCGGCGTGAGTGCATCGGGCGGGAACAAGGCGGTGGTGGCCGCACTGACCGCCAATCTGGCCATCGCGGTGGTGAAGTTCGCGGCCTGGCTGCTGACCGGCGCGTCTTCGATGCTGGCCGAGGCGATTCACTCGGTGGCCGACTCGGGCAACCAGATCCTGCTGCTCGTCGGCGGGCGGCGGGCCAAGCAGCACGCCACCGCGCAGCACCCGTTCGGTTTCGGCCGGGAACGCTACTTCTTCGGCTTCGTGGTTGCGGTGGTGTTGTTCAGCGTGGGCGGTCTGTTCGCCTTGTACGAGGCCTACCACAAGGGTCACGAGATCGCGACCGGGGTGCCGAACGAGCTGATCGAGGGCCGCTGGTGGTGGGTGCCGCTGGTTGTCCTCGTCGCCGCCATCGTGGCCGAGGGCCTGTCGCTGCGGACCGCGGTCCGCGAAGCCACCCCGGTCCGCGGAGGACAGTCGTGGATCCGCTTCATCCGCTCGGCCAAGGCTCCGGAGCTACCGGTGATTCTGTTGGAGGACTTCGCCGCCCTGCTCGGGTTGACGTTCGCCCTGCTCGGGGTCGGCTTGACCCTGCTCACCGGCAACGGGGTGTTCGACGTGGCCGGGACGGCCCTGATCGGGTTGCTGCTGATCACGGTCGCGGTCGTCCTCGCGGTGGAGACCAAGAGCCTGTTGCTCGGGGAGGCAGCCGCCCCGGACGCCCGGCGCCGGATCGAGCAGGCCCTGGCCGGCGCAGCCGGTGTCCGGCGGGTGATCCACATGAAGACCCTGCACCTGGGCCCGGAGGAGGTCTTGGTGGCAGCCAAGATCGCGATCCATCCCGCCACGTCGGGCGCCGAGGTGGCTGAGGCCATCAACGGGGCGGAGGCGGCGATCCGCGCCGCCGAACCGATGGTCAGTGCGCTCTACCTCGAACCCGACATCTACGACCCCGACCACGAACCGGCCGAGCAAACCGATGCCGCCGAGACCCCGGCTCACTGAGACCCACCGCTCACCACACCGTCAGCCGGCCCTCGGCTGGCCAGCTGCGCTGCCCCGGAAGCGGCCCGCGGCGCTGAGTGGGTGACGCCCGCTACCAGGCGTAGTCCTCCGGTGCGGTCCGGTAGCCGGGGAACAGCTCGTCCAACCGATCCAGGGTGGGCTGGTCCAGGGTGAGGTCGACGGCCTTCAGCGAACTGTCCAACTGCTCGGGCAACCGCGGACCGATGATCGGCGCGGTCACCGCGGGCTGGTGCAGCAGCCAGGCCAGACCGAGTTCGGCGGGTTCGACGCCGAGTTGCAGTGCCAGGTCCTCGTACGCCTCCAGCGCCGGGCGGTGCTGCTCCAGCGACGCCTTGGCCCGGCCGTCCAGCCGACGCCGGCCCTCGTTCTCCTTCTTGATCACCCCGCCCAGCAGCCCGCCCTGCAGCGGCGACCACGGGATCACGCCGAGTCCGTAGAACTGCGCGGCAGGCAGCACTTCGCGCTCGACGTCGCGGACCAGCAGGTTGTAGATCGACTGCTCGCTGACCAGCCCGGTGAAGTGCCGCGCCGCCGCGGCGGCCTGCGCCTGGGCGAGGTGCCAGCCGGCGAAGTTACTGCTGCCGACGTAGAGGATCTTGCCCTGGGCGACCGCGACCTCCATCGCCTGCCAGATCTCCTCCCACGGCGTGCCCCGGTCCACGTGGTGCATCTGGTAGAGGTCGATGTGGTCGGTCTGCAGCCGCCGCAGACTCTCGTCCAGTGAGCGGCGGATGTTCGCCGCAGAGAGCAGGTCGTCGTTGGGCCACTTCGACCCGCCGTCGATCGGCATGTCGCCGTAGAGCTTGGTGGCGATCACCGTCCGTTCCCGGCGGCCGCCGCCGGTGGCGAACCAACTGCCGACGATCTCCTCGGTCCGCCCCTTGCCGGCGTCGAAGCCGTACACGTTTGCACTGTCGAAGAAGTTGACGCCCGCGTCGTGGGCGGCGTCCATGATCTGGTGGCTGGTCGGCTCGTCGGTCAGCGGGCCGAAGTTCATGGTGCCGAGGCAGAGCCGCGACACCGACAGACCGGTCCGGCCGAGGTGGGTGTAATCCATAGGCCCTACTCTGCCGCTCGGGTGGCCGCGCCCGGTCGCCGGGGTCGGGTCAACCAGACGAACGGGCCCGCACGATCCCCTACGCTGGACGGCATGGACTATCGCGTCGCCGACTTGAGTACCGCCCCGTTCGGACGGCTGGAGATCGGTTTGGCCGAACGGGAGATGCCGGGCCTGATGGCGATGCGGGAACGTTACGGGGAGTCCAAGCCGTTGGCCGGGGCCCGGATCGCCGGCTCGCTGCACATGACCGTGCAGACTGCGGTGCTGATCGAAACCTTGACCGCCCTCGGCGCAGACGTGCGCTGGGCCAGCTGCAACATCTTCTCCACCCAAGATCAGGCCGCAGCGGCGATCGTGGTCGGACCCGACGGCTCGGCCGACGATCCCCGCGGCGTGCCGGTCTTCGCCTGGAAGGGCGAGACCCTGGCGGAGTACTGGGACTGCACCCACGAGATCTTGAACTGGCCGGACGGGGAGCTGGCCAACATGATCCTCGACGACGGCGGCGACGCCACCTTGCTGGTGCACCAGGCGGTCGAGGCCCAAAAGACCGGGCAGGTGCCGGAGGCCGGCGAAGACGACCCGGAGGAACTGCACGTCGTCTACGCGCTGATCCGACGGTCGTTGGCCCAAGGGGTCGACTGGGTGGCCATCGCCAACGCGATCGCCGGGGTGACCGAAGAGACCACGACCGGGGTTCACCGGCTCTACGAGATGGCCCGGACCGGCACCTTGCTGTTCCCCGCGATCAACGTCAACGACTCGGTGACCAAATCCAAGTTCGACAACCGCTACGGCACCCGGCATTCGTTGATCGACGGCCTGAACCGGGCCACCGACGTCCTGATCGGCGGCAAGGTCGCCCTCGTCTGCGGCTACGGCGACGTCGGCAAGGGCTGCGCGGAGGCGCTGCGGGGCCAAGGCGCGCGAGTGCTGATCGCCGAGATCGACCCGATCTGTGCCCTGCAGGCCGCGATGGACGGCTATCAGGTGACCACGCTGGAGGACGCGCTCGACAGCGTCGACATCTACGTCACCGCGACCGGCTGCCTGGACGTGATCACCGCCGAACAGATGAGCCGGATGCGGCCGCAGGCGATCGTGAGCAACATCGGACACTTCGACAACGAGATCGACGTCGCCGGCCTGGTCAAGCGGGCCGACACCACCCGGGTCCGGATCAAGCCGCAGGTCGACCAGTGGGTCTTCGACGCCGGGACGCCGGCCGAGCGTTCGATCATCCTGCTCAGCGAGGGCCGGCTGATGAATCTCGGCAACGCCACCGGCCACCCGAGCTTCGTGATGAGCAACTCCTTCACCAATCAGGTCTTGGCCCAAATCGAGCTGTTCACCCGGACCTCGGGCGGGCGGCCCCCGTGGGACACCGGCGAGGAGACCCAGGACTACCCGCTGGGGGTCAGTACGCTGCCCAAGCACCTGGACGAGGAGGTGGCGCGGCTGCACCTCGGTGCTCTCGGCGTGAAACTGACGGAGTTGACGTCGCGCCAGGCCGGCTATCTCGGGGTCGACGTCGCCGGGCCGTACAAGTCCGACCAGTACCGCTACTGACCCCTTCGCCCGACGTGTCAGAACCTCCGGCGGCTCTGGCCACCTCAGCTTCTGACAGGTGAGGCCAGGGGAGCCTCCCACGCCCGCCACGTCCGGCGGGGACGTACGCCGTGCCCGGGGTCGACGCCGACGATCCGGCCGCCGGGCAGCACGGTGGTCTCGTGCTTGGCGGCGACGTTCAGGGTGGTCGCGGCAGCGAGCGGTCCAAACAGCTGGGGTGAGCGGTCCGACCAGTTCACCAGCGAACTATGGCCGTGGAGCTGGCTGAACGGCAGCCGGGTGCTCACCCACGGTGGGATCAGTTCGGTGGCGGTGGCCGCCCACAGCGGCCCGGCCAGCCGGGCGGGTCGTCCGCCGCCGAGCAGCTGGCCAGCAGTGAACAAGACGTCCTCGTGGGTGCCGATCAGCGAATTCAGCGCGTCCGCGACCACGGCCGCGCTGGTACGCCGGTCCAAGATCTCGCGCCAGAACCCGACCGTCAGCCCGGCGTGGGTGACCAGCAGGTCCTCCTGCGAGGTCCGCAGGGCCACCGCGGCCAGCATCTTCCCACCCGCCCACCAGCCGCGGATGGTTTCCACCGCGGCCGGGTCCAGCTGTTCGGACCAGCGGAATCTCGGCTCGGCCAGGTAGTGCGCCTCGTGGTTGCCGACCAGCTGGACCCACTGACCGGGCTGTTCGTTCAGGTAGCGATCGACCAGCGCCACCACGGCCGCGGACCCGGGTCCGCGGTGGACCAGGTCGCCCACCTGGACCACGAGTAGATCCGGCGGCAGCCGCTCGGTCTGGGCGTGCGCGCCGAGTCGACGCAGTTCGGCGCGTAGCGGGGCGATGTGCCCGGCGACGTCACCGATCACCGCGACCCGCGTCGGTCGCGTCCCGGGCGTTCTCGCGGCGGCCGGGGACCGCTCCTGGTCCGAAGTGGTCACGCCGGCTCCGGCGTGACCCAACCGGCCGGTGGCAGGTAGACCGCGACATTGTCCATCCGCCGCTGAACGGCCCCGATCTCGTGGACGGCGGAGGCGATCACGCTGCGGTCCAACGGCGACCGCCGGTTCAGCTCGATCACGTCGGCGGCCGGCTGGCCGCGCCGGCGCTGCTCGAGCTGGCTCTCCAACCGGATCTGCTGCAGGACCTCGAAAACCTCGACCAGGGTGTCGGCCTGCTTGCTGGGCAGCATCGCCGAACCCGCCGCGGCCTGCAGGCGCTGGGTCGTGGGCAGCACCGCGGAGCCGACACTGAGGGCCGCCCAGCGGGCGATGTTGACGATCGGCAGCAGGGCGTTGGTCTTGATGTCGAACGTGTCGTGCCGGCGTCGGAGCAGGTCCTTGACCGAGCGCAGCTTCGCCCGGTGGACCAGAGACTCCTGCAGCAGCAGCCGCATGGTCAACTCGTGTGACCGCAGATCGGCGAAGACCCGGGTGGCTGCCGGGAGGCCCGGATCGCCGTGGATGGGGCGGCCGTCGACCAGCAGTGAGGTCATCACCGCCCCCTGGTTGTCCTGGGGGGCCGCGAGCCAGCCGCGAGCCGCGGCCCACCAGTCGGCGTTGGTCCGCGCGAACGGAGCCCGGGAGGCGGTGGCGCCGTGGGCGTCGCCGCCGATCCCGGCCCGGGCGAGCGAGGCCTCTACCGCGGCGAATGCTTCTCGGTAGGCCGGGAGCTGCTCGGGGTCGACGTCGTCGCGAAACGCCGCCGCGGAGTCCAGGTCGGAGCTGAGAACGGCCTCGCCGCGGCCGTTGCTGCCCAGCGACAGCCAGGTGAAGGCGTTCAGGGAGAGTTCCGGCCGGCTCGCGAAGGCCAGCTCCAGGGCCCGCCGCAGCGTCGAGTCGAGCATCGAGGAATAGACCTTGAGCACCCGGCTTGGGGCCAGCCCCCGCACCAGCAGGTCGGCCAACGTGTCCGGGAGCCCCCGGGCCCGTTGCTCCAGGGCGTCGGTCGACCGGGCTCGGCGGAGCTGCTCGTGGATCGAGACGCCGGCGGTGGTGGGCGAGGCGGCGACGTCGCGGATGGTGACCACGCCGCGGAGGTGGCCGGTCCGGTCGAGGACGAGGAGGTAGTCGCTGTCGGCGTCGAACATCGCGATCAGCGCCTCGGCGGCGGTGTCGCCCAGCGACACGACCGGCGGATCGGGGTCGGCCAGCTCGTGCGCCGGGGTCTGCTCGCTGCGGCCCTGCACCAGGATCCGGGTGCGCAGCGACGCATCGGTGATCAGTCCGAAACGCCCCTCGTCGAGGGGAACCACGGCGTAGCCCTGGTCGCGCCGAGTCATCGTCTGCGCGACCTCGGCCGCCGTCGCCGTCGGCCCGACGAGGACCGGGGTGGAAGGAATCAGGTCGTCCACCAGGGTGTAGCCGGGGGTGGTGCCGAGCCGCCGGATGGCGGTGCTCACCTGTTCGGCGAGGAAGCGGGCCCCGCGCGCCGAGGCGAAGGCGGGCAGCACCGCGGTGCCCGGGATCCGAGCGACTGTGCCCGGGGTTAACGCGACCGCACGGGGACCGATCGCCCGCTGGGTGAGCATCGTGGAGAAGCCGAACAGCCGTCCCGGGCCCAGCCGTTCGTCGGGCTCGCCACCCTCCCGGTCGTCGTCGCCCTCGGTGCGGTGCCACAGCCCGATTTGCCCGTCGACGACCACGAAGACTTCGGCCGACGGTTCGGCGAACGCGTCCAGCACCACGTCCCCGACGTCTACCGGGCGAAGCTCGGCCGCCTGGGCGACCTCGGCCAGGGCTCGAGCGGCCAAGGCGTCGAACGGGGCGTGCGCGGCCAGGAGCGCCTCGAGGTCCACCGCCGCGCCGGGCCCGGCGGGGGTCGCGGGTGTCGTGGACGGCCCCAACGGCGCTGGCGAACTCAGCGGCCCGGTGTCGGCGGGTCGGGGATGTCGTAGCCCGACGGACCGACCGTCTGCTTCAACGACGCCTGCCATGAACCGTCGTCGATGTACTGCTTGAGGGCAGCGTTGACCTTGTCCACCATGGCCGTGTCGCCCTTCTTGATCCCGACGCCGTAGTTCTCGTCGGTGAAGCCCTTACCCAGCAGCTTGAGTTGGCCTCGGTACTTCGGCTCGGCGGCGAAACCGGCCAGGATCACGTCGTCGGTGGTCACCGCGTCGACCTTGCTGTCGGCCAGGGCCGCCACGCAGTCGGAATACTTGGGGAACTCCTTGAGCTCGATCTTGCCCTTGTAGGTCTGCTTGATGTACGCCGAGGACGTGGTTCCGGTGACCGAGCACAAAACCCGCCCGTTGAGGGTCTCCGGGCTGCTGATCTCGGTTTCGTTGCGCCGGACCAAGAGGTCCTGGTGGGCCTGGAAGTAGGGCCCGGCGAAGTCGACGGCCTGCTTGCGGTCGGCGGTGATCGAATAGGTGGAGAACACCAGGTCCACCTGACCGCTGGTCAGGAGCTTTTCCCGGTCACCGGGGTCGGCCTCGGCCCAAGTGATGCCGTCGGCCGGGACGCCGAGGGCCCGGGCCACGTAGGTGGCGGTGTCGACGTCGAAGCCGGAATAGCGGTCGCCGTCCTTGAGCCCCAGTCCGGGCTGGTCGAAGGAGATGCCGATGGTGAGGGTGCCGCCGCTGGTCGCGCCGGCCACCGGTGACGGCGAGGCGTTCGGTTCGCTGGACCCACCGCCGCAGGCCACCGTGGCGACGGGCAGCAGGACCGTGAGCAGGGCGCCGGCCACCCGGCGACCGGTGGTCTGCAGCCCGCAAGTGCTGCGCGATCGGCGTTGAGGTGTGGACGACCGGGGCTCAGACATTGGTGGTGTCCAAGTCGTCGGGGCTGACGTTGTCGCCGTAGCGGGCACCGTCGTTGGTCCAGATCGATTCGATCTTGTTGCCGGTGTTGGCCACCACCTTGGGCTTGGCCACCATCCAGCCGATGCTGAGGATGACCGCGATCACCGGAATTCCGATGATCACCACCAAGAACGTGGTCTTGTGCCAGAAGTACGGCGAACTCTGCCAGCCGGAGACGGCCAGCCCGACGATCACCAGGGCCAAGAAGACCAGCCCGATGATGCTGGTGTACGGCGATCCCGGCGCGCGAAAGCTGCTCACGGGGATCACCCCGCGGTCGGTCAGCTGACGCAGTCGGATCTGACAGAGGAAGATCGTGCCCCAGGTGAACACGACCCCGATCGCGGCGGCTTCAAGGGCGATCTCGAAGGCGTCGGGAGCCAGCGCGTTCAGCACGGCACCGAACACGTAGACCACCGAGGTCATCACGATGCCCGCCCAGGGAACCCCGGAACTGCTCATCTTCAAGGTGAAGGCCGGCGCCTGCTTCGACATCCCCAGGCTGCGCAGCACCCGGCCGGTGGAGTACAGCCCGGAGTTGAGGCTGGACATCGCCGCAATGATCAGGATGCCCTGGATCACCGTGCTCATCCAGGTCAGCCCGAGCCGCTCGAAGACGGTGACGAACGGGCTGGTGCCGGAGGTGTAGTCGGTCGTCGGTAACATTGAGACCAGCAGCAGGATGGACCCGCAGTAGAACACCGCGATCCGGAAGATCACGGCGTTGACCGCTTTCGGCACCTCGGTCTTGGAATCCTCCATCTCCCCGGCTGCGACGCCGACCATCTCGATCGCGGCGTAGGCGAAGACCACGCCCGACATCACCAAAATCGGGCCGTACCAGACGAAGTCGCCGCTGGAGGGCCAGAATCCGCCGGGGTTGCTCCACAGGTTGGAGAAGCCGGCCTTGTGCCCGCCGATGGTGAAGCCGCCGATCACCACCACCAGGCCGACGATCAAGAACACCACGATCGCGCCGACCTTGAGGATGGCGGCCCAGAACTCGAACTCGCCGAAGGCGCGGGCGGAGAGCAGATTGATCACCAGCACCGCCGCCAGGGCGATCAGGACCGTAGCCCAGGTCGGCATGTTCGGCGCCCAGTACTGGACGTAGAGCCCGACCGCGGAAAGTTCGGCGATGCCGGTCAGGGCCCAGTTCAGCCAGTACATCCAACCGGTGACGAAGGCCGCCCGCTCGCCGAAGAACTCCCGCATGTAGGACACGAACGCCCCCGAGGTGGCCCGGTGCAGGACCAGTTCGCCGAGGGCGCGCATCAAGAAGTAGGCGATCACGCCGACGAAGGCGTAGCTGAGCAGCAGGGCCGGCCCGGTGCTGTGCAGCCGGGAGGCTGAGCCGAGGAACAGCCCGGTACCGATCGCGCCGCCGATGGCGATCATCTGCACGTGGCGGCGACCGAGGGTCTGCTTGTAGCCGACCTGCTCGGCGTCAAGTGAGTTGGCCGGCGCCGAGGCGGGCGTGGGTTCGGTGGTCTGGGTCATCAGCGTCCTCGAGGATCGACAATGCAGTCAGCGGGCAGGGGTCGGGTCAGCGGTGCCAGGTGCGGCGTGCCAGCGCGGTTCTGCATGGGCGATGAGTCGGGATAGCGACGTGGCCTGGTTGCATACTCGCGCCTACGACCTGAATTTGGCAAGGATCTCGCGGCCGTGTCTTAAGGTTCCGAGGCGGCCGGGGTATTCGCTCGGGGCAGGTGCGGGCGGGTCATGGTGCTGGGGGTGACGGTGCTGGTGGGTGAGGTGCTGGGGGGTGACGGTGCTGGGGGGTGATGGTGCTGGGGACGGGCTGCGGTTATCCGTGAGGCACGGTAACGACTTGCCCCGTCCGGATCGACTCCGCGGCCGCGGCCAGTACGGCGGTGACTTCTGCGCCGAAGGCGACGTCGGTCGTCGGCCGGGGCCCGCCGAGTGCGGCGGCGATCAGCTGGTCGAGGGCGGCACCGTACGCGGCCACCGGCTCCCAGTCCCCCTCCGGCACGCTGGCGAGTCCGGCTTCACCGGCGAACACAGCCTCCTGCCGGGCCGCGGCCGGTGGGACGTCGACCGACAGGGTCAACGCGCTGATCGCGCCACCGGTGTGCCGGAGCAGGACGTGCGACAGGTCGCGCGCTCCGGCCATCGCGGTGACCTCGGTGACCGGGCCGAGGACCGGCAGCACCAGCGCGACGGCGTGCGGACCGACGTCCCACAGACCGCCGCTCTCTCGCCGCCAAGGCGACGCGCCGAAAGGATTCCCCTCGTCGTAGATCGTGCCGACATGATCCACCCTGGCCTCCAGCCAACCGCCGGTTTCCCGAGCGCCGGTCAAGAACGCCGCCACCTCGGGGGCGAACCGGCGGGTGAAGAACACCATCGAAGCCAGCCCGCGCTCGGCCACGACCGCGGCGATCTCGGCGGCGGCCTCGATGCCGAAGGCCACCGGCTTGTCCAGCAGCAGATGCCGGCCGGCGTGCGCGGCCCGCAACGCCAGCGGAGCCTGAACGTCGGGTGGCAGGGCGATCGCGATCGCGTCCACGTCGGCGATCAGGGTGTCGACGTCGGCGTACGCCGTGGTCTCGAAGCGGGTCGCCAGGTCCTCGGCCTTGGCCGGGTCGCGGCCCCAGACCCCGACCAGGTCCACCTGCTCGTGGGCGACCAGGCCGGGTGCGTGGGCCAGGCGGGCCCAGGGACCCGTACCGAGAAGTCCGAAGCGGACAGGTTCAGCCATGCGGCGAAAGTTAACACGCGCTCCCGGTCAGGACGGACGCTGCGGCCAGGAGTCGGGCCGGCGGTGGGACCGGTCGGCCTCGCCCAGACCCGGGCTCAGCCGCGGGGGACGGCCGATGCCACCAGGCGTGCGGATCCGGGTCCGATGTCGGCCCAGCGGGTGTCGAGCGCGAAGACCGCGATCGTGCTGGTCGGGAAATGGTCGATCAGCTCTTCGGCGTGGGCCGGCGCCAAGGCCGCGCTCAGGCCAGGTAGCCCCGGGGCGTGGCCGATCAGCAGCGCGGTCGTCGTGGTGTCCGGAAACGTCTGGACCAGGCGGAGCAGGGCTCCCGTTTCGGCCTGGTAGATCGCATCCACGTACTGCGGCGTCGCCCTCGCCAGCCGGGCGCCACCAGCGGCCACGGCTGCTTTCCAGGTCTCGCGGGTCCGGACCGCGATCGAACACCACACGCCGTCCGGGACGACGCCCTGCTCGACCAGCCAGCGCCCCGCCGCAGCGGCGTCTCGCCGACCCCGGGCGGCCAGCGGTCGTTCCACGTCTTGCCTGTGTTGACCCCACGACGATTTGGCGTGCCGCAACAGCACCAACCGGTGCGCCGACTCGCCCCTGCCCTCGGCCCCCACTCTGCCCGCCCCCCGCCCTGCGGTCCCCCGGTTTCGGTTCCAGGGTGGTCGTCGGTTTCCCACGTTAACGTGGGATCCTGGCACTTACCGCAGGAAACTTCCTACGGGAAGTGCCGGTTTCCCACGTTAACGTGGGAAACCGACAGGGCCGAGTGCAGGGGTTTGGAGGCGGAGCGGGCGTACGGATGGGGGAGAGCGGGTCAACGGGGCGGGCGGAGCTACTGATCGTCTCCGGGGCGGAGGCTCTGCCAGATTTCCTTGCACTCGGGGCACACCGGGAACCGCTCCGGGTCACGACTGGGGACCCACACTTTGCCGCACAGGGCGACGACCGGGGTGCCCATCACCATCGCCTCGGTGAGCTTCTCCTTGGGCACGTAGTGCGAGAAGCGTTCGTGGTCGCCTTCTTCGACGCGGAACTCTTCGCGGACCTCCGTCCGCTCGTCCACGATCGTTTGTGACCCGGGAGCTGGTTGCTGACTCACAAGCGTCAGTGTAGTGAGGACCGTCGCGAAGAGCGATGCCCCGCCGACGGCATTCTTGGGCGTCGCGGTGGCCTGGCTGACGGTCCGGGCCCGGCGACGCAACGGAGTCGGACGGCTCCCCGCGATGCCGGCGGCCAAGTTCGCCTCGGGCGGGCCCGAGGTGATGGACTGCTCCGGTGACCGACCAGCGCGCGCTTCCAGCCGAGGCGTTCGAGCGTTTGCCGGTGTCGCAGCGGGCCCTCACCGTCGGCATCTGCATGAACGTGGTGGCCATCGCGTTCGAGTCGATTGCGGTCGCCACCGCGATGCCGGTCGCTGCGCGGGCCCTGAACGGGCTCGGCTACTACGCCTGGGCGTTCTCGCTGTTTCTGATCGGGATGCTGTTCGCCACCGTGGTGACCGGCCGGTTCAGCGACCGGGTCGGGCCGTCGCGTCCCCTGCTGGTCGGGATCGGGGTGTTCGCGATCGGAATCGTGGTCGCCGGAACCGCCGGCACCATGACTCAGCTGGTGTCCGGGCGCTTCGTCCAGGGCCTGGGCGCCGGCGTGTTGAACACCGCGTCGTTCGTCTTGGTGGCCAAGGCGTACGCGCCGGGGCAGCGGCCGCGGATCTTCACCTACATCTCGACCGCCTGGGTGGTGCCGGCCTTCGTCGGTCCGCCCGTTGCGGCGTGGCTGACGGCACAGCTCAGCTGGCACTGGGTGTTCTTCGCGGTGCTCCCGCTGGTCGCCGTGGGCGGGCTGATGGTGCTCCCGACGTTGCGGGTGCTGATGCGGATACCGCTGCCCACCGGCACAACTACCGGCATCGGCTCCCGGCCGGCCGGACCGCCACCGGCCCCACTCTGGGCGGCGGCGGTGGTTTCGTTGGCTGCCGCCATCCTGCAGGTGGCCGGGCAACGGCTCGACCTCGCCGGGCTGGGACTGTTGGTGCTCGGTTTGGCTGCGCTGCTGCTGGGCCTGCCCCGGTTGATGCCGCCGGGCTTCCTCCGCCTGCGTCGTGGGCTGAGCGCGGTCATCCTGGTTCGCGGCCTGCTCCCGGGTGCCTTCTTCGGCGGTGAGGCCTTCATACCCTTGATGTTGGTAGAGCAACGCCACGTTCCGCTGGTCTTGGCCGGAGCCGTCCTGACCGTCGGTTCGGTCGGTTGGACCGCCGCCTCGTTCCTGCAGTCGCAACGTTGGCTGCGGCTGCGCCGGGACCGATTGATCACCCTGGGCTGCCTGTGTGTGGCACTGGGGCTGGGCCTGGCCGGGGCGATCGCGTCCTCCCCGGGGCTGCCGTTCGGTCTGGTCGCGGTGGCTTGGGTGTTCTCCGGACTCGGCATGGGCTTCGCCACCGCCAGCACGTCGCTGGCGACGATGACGTTGTCCCCGGTCGACGTGCAAGGCCGCAACGGATCGTCGCTGAACCTGTTCGACGCGTTGGGTTCCAGCGTGTTCGTCGGCGTCGCCGGCTCGATCTTCGCTGCTCTGCATCCGGGCGGGAACCTTCAACTCACCTTCGCAGTGGTGCTGCTCACCATGGCGTTGGTCGCCGTGCTCGCGGCCGCCGTCTCGCTCCGGATCGGCAAGGTCGGCAGCGAATTCGCCCGCTGAGCGGTGCTTCACCTGCTCGCGCGGCAGGTCAGGGTCTGGCGGTGTGGCGAAGATCGGTCGACCGAGTCGTGCTGCCTAGACTGTTGCGGATGTCCGCTCCACCAGAACTCAGCCCCACCGGGCTGCCCCCGGCCTTTCCGGACCGGGCGGCTTGGGGGACCGCAAAGTCGCTGCGGGCCTGGCAGACGGCGGCACTGGAGCGCTACTTCGCGAGCGACTCCCGAGACTTCTTGACCGTGGCCACCCCCGGCGCCGGCAAGACGTCGTTCGCGCTGACGGTGGCGGCCAATCTGATCGCCCAGCGGCGGATCGACCGGGTGATTGTGGTGGCCCCGACGGAGCATCTGAAGGCCCAGTGGGCGGAGGCGGCGAGCCGCATCGGCCTGGCCATCGATCCCGACTTCGGCGTTCGGCAGGGTCGGGCGTCCCGGGATTTCGTGGGAATCGCGCTGACCTACGCCGCGGTCGGGGTCAATCCGCTCGCACTGCGGGTGCGGACCGAGGGTTTTAAGACCCTGGTCATCCTCGACGAGATCCACCACGCCGGTGACGCATTGAGCTGGGGGGATGGGGTCCGGGAGGCGTTCGAGCCGGCGACGCGGCGGTTGATGCTGACCGGGACGCCGTTTCGGAGCGACGCCAATCCGATTCCGTTCGTCCGCTACGAGCCTGACGGCAGCGGGGCGTTGCGCTCGGTCGCCGACTACAGCTACGGCTATGCTCCTGCGTTGGCTGACGGGATCGTCCGTCCGGTGCTGTTCATGGCCTACTCCGGTGACCTGCACTGGCGGACCAGTGCCGGCGAGGAAGTGGCCGCCCGGCTCGGTGCGCCATTGACCAAAGACCTGGCCGGGCAGGCGCTGCGGACGGCCCTGGACCCCAACGGCTCCTGGGTGCCGGCGGTTCTCCGGGCCGCCGACACCCGGTTGAGCGAGGTCCGCGCCCACGTGCCCGACGCCGCCGGGCTGGTGATCGCCACCGACCAGAGCGCCGCTCGGGCCTACGCCGAGCTGTTGCACGCCCTCACCGGCACCAAACCCGTGCTCGTGCTCAGCGACGAGGCGGGGGCCAGCAAGCGAATCCGATCCTTCGCCGACTCCGACGCGCGCTGGATGGTCGCGGTCCGGATGGTGTCCGAAGGCGTAGACGTACCTCGCCTCGCCGTCGGGGTTTACGCCACCTCGACGGCCACCCCGTTGTTCTTCGCCCAGGCGGTCGGACGGTTCGTCCGGGCCCGGCACCGCGGCGAGACCGCCTCGGTCTTCGTCCCCAGCGTGCCGAACCTGCTGCTGTACGCGGCCGAGATGGAACGCGAACGCGACCACGTCCTGCGCATGCGCGGAGCGGCCGAGGACGAGGACGAGAACGACCTACTGGCCGCGGCGGAGCGGCTGGAGACCACACCGGACCTGCCGGAGGGGAACTTCACGGCGCTGGCGAGCGAGGCCGACTTCGACCGCGTGGTCTTCGACGGCGGCGAGTTCGGGCTGACCGCTCAGGCGGGCAGCGCGGAGGAGCAGGACTATCTCGGGCTGCCCGGACTGCTCGAGCCCGACCAGGTCAAGGACCTGCTTCGCCGGCATCAGGCCACTCACTCCGCCCGCGGTGCCGGGACGGGCGCCGCTCCCACCCCAAGCACCCACGAGCGTCTGCGTACATTGCGCCGGGAGCTGAACGGACTGGTTGCGGCATGGCACCACCGCACCGACACCCCGCACGGGGTGATCCATGCCGACCTGCGCTCGACCTGTGGGGGACCGCCCAGCGCGGTCGCCTCGGCCACAGAGTTGCAGCAGCGCATCGACACCCTGCGCCGCTGGGCCGTTGGCGGTAGCCGCGCATGAGCATTGTGCGCCTGGGGACGGTTGTGAGCCGGGAGCCGACCTCTGGCGAGGCCCTTCGACCAGCTCAGGGGGCGTAACCGGTGGGGAGCCGACCTCTGGCGAGGCCCTTCGACAGGCTGAGGGGGCGTAACCGGTGGGGAGCCGACCTCTGGCGAGGCCCTTCGACAGGCTGAGGGGGCGTAACCGGTGGGGAGCCGACCTGTGGCGCGGCTCTTCGACAGGCTCAGGGGGCGTAACCGGTGGGGAGCCGACCTGTGGCGCGGCCCTTCGACAGGCTCAGGGGTTCAGCGTCATCTCCTTCACAGTCTACAATTCGTCTACACTGGGTCGGTGACGACCGCTGACACCACCACCGTTCGAGTCCGCCGACCAGACTCTGAACGTTTGCAATCGCTCGCCAAGGCCCGGAGTACTCCGGTCATCGACGTCCTGCACGCTGCAATTGATGCTCTCGAACGCCAGGAGTTCCTGCGGGGCCTCAACGAGGACTACCAGGCTCTTCGCGGTGATCCTGAGCGGTGGGAGAAGTACGAGGCAGAACGACGGTCCTGGGACAACCTCGCGTGATCTGGCGGGAGACGTCTATGACGTCGACCTGGGCCAGCCGATCGGTCACGAACCCGGATTCCGTCGTCCCGCTGTTGTGGTGTCGGTGGACATCGTGAACAACGGTCCCGGTGGCTTGGTCGTGATGGTCCCCATTGCGTCTGCGTTCTACGGGCTACGCAGCCACGTCGAGTTGGAACCCGACCGCAGCGGGCTGGACCACGTCTCCTACGCACGCTGCGATCAGCTGCGAGTGATCTCGATCGATCGGCTCGTACGTCACCGCGGAATAGTTCAACCTGGTGAGATCAGCGCCATCGACCAAGCGCTACGGTTCATCCTCGATCTGTAGTTCTGTTCACCTCGCCGGTGTCAGGGTCGTAGAGGCGTGGACGTGTTCCGTCCGGGCGACGAACTCGGGCACGATCGTGGTCTCGACATCACCGCCAGAGCCACGAACCGCTCCGCGACCACCCGGCAGACATCCCTCTCAACGGGGGGAACAATGCTGGGGACCGATCTACACCAACTCCGGACACGTTAAGCGGCAACACGACACCAGGTATTCCGCGGCGTATGAATTCGACCACGCCGGCGCTTCACTCATCAGCAGTTGGGGATAGTTCAACCCGGTAATAGGCTGACTATAAGATGACAGTCCAACCATCACGCGGCTCGTCCAGACACAGGGTCTATCGATGACGGGGGTGCTGGTCACCGGAGCCACCGGTGAGACCGGGACCGCGCTGCTGAAGACTCTCCGGGCCCGAGGGGTTGCGGTCCGGGCCGGTAGCCGCACCCCCTCCCCGCAGGACCCCGACGCGGTGCGGTTCGACTGGGAGGATTCCGGGACTCACGCCGCTGCGCTGCGTGGGGTCGACCGGGTTTGGCTGGTCCCGCCGCCTTCAGCTGTCGATCCGCTGCCGGTCGTCGAACCCTTGCTGGCACAGGCACGGCATGCCGGGGTGCGGCGGTTGGTCCTGCTCGGTTCCGCGATCGTGTTCCCGGGTGCTCCGGGCGGGCTCGAGCTGGCGGCCCGTGTCCGGCAGCAATCGGGGTGGGTCGTGCTGCGCCCGTCGGGCTTCATGCAAAACTTCCTGCCGCCCCATCCCCTCGGCGCAGGCATTCGGCTGCGCGGCGAGATCCGTACGGCGGCGGGCGACGGCGGCGTGGGCTGGATCGACGTGGACGACGTCGCCGGGACCGCCGCCGCACTGCTCGATGACTCAGACCTCGACGCCGACGAGGACTACCTGCTCACCGGTCCGAGAGCGCTGAGCTATTCCGAGGCGGCCGCGATCATCACCGCCGAGTCGGGCTGGGCGGTCCGCGTGCACCACCTCGACGTCGACGAGCTGGCCGCCGGCTACCGGGCAGCGGGTCTGCCCCCCTCGTTCGCCGCTAGCCTGGCCGCCGTAGAGCTGGGCACGAAGGCCGGTGACGACGCACGGATCAGTACGTCGGTGCTCGACCTCACCGGTCATGCTCCGCGCACCTTCGAGGAGTACGTCCGCCGGAACGTCGGCTCGTGGTCTGCCGCCGACCGCAGCGACGACCACTAGCCAGTCCAGGTCGTCCAGGCGGGCTGCCTTGGCCGCAGCGGCGTGGGCCATCGAGCTGCACCGCTCGCTCGCGCGGGCCGATCTCTTCGGGCCGCAGGACGACGTTGCCGCGTCCGTTGGCCGTCGCGGCGAGTGCGTGGGCCTCGGGCGCGTGGTCCAGCGTGAGGCCCGGATCGGGACCTGCAGGTGGCATGGACGCTAAGCAGGTCGAGGCGCGGGTTGCGCTGTCGGCGTTCGTGCCGAGGGCGGACGCCTCTCCCAGGTCTGCGCAGTTGGTCGCCGCGCCAAGAGCCGGAGCACGGCGTGCTCCGCGGCCCGCCCCGCCGAGCCGCCAGATCCACGACCCCGAGGACCCCGTCCCCTTCCCGGACGTCGGTCACCCCCGCACCGATCTCGTTCACGACCCCGGCGGCGTCGACGCCTGGCACGTGCGGCCAGGGCAGGGTCGGCAGTAGCCGCCCGGCGTTCAGCAGCGTGCCGTCAGGGCCACCCCGGCGGCGCGAACGGTGATCCGGATCTGCCCGGACCGGACGTCCGGCTCGTCCAGGGTCGACCGACAAGACAAGAGCGTGACGGGCTGTGGAGGGCGGGTGAGGCCTGGGTGTGGGAGCCGACCTCTGACGAGGCCCTTCGACAGGAGGGGGCGTAACGGATCCCGGGCGTGGCGACAAGCCCAGAGAGCGTGACGGGTGGTGGAACGGCGACAGGCGCACGGGGCGTAACGGCGGCAGGGTCAGGGCGTGGGAGCGCCGACCAGACCCTCCAGGGTGGCGCGAGCGCCGCGTCGGTGGAGGGAGTCCAGCGCGGCGAGGTAGGGCTCGGTGAAGCCGGGCTCGTCCGCCAGATTGCCGAACAGGTCGGTGTTCCGGACGAACGCCAGCGGATCTTCACCCTGCTGAGCCGCTCGGGCTTGCAAACTCTCAGCCAACCGGTCGACGATCTCGATCGGCTCGCCCTGTTCGTCGGTGCCCTCGGCGTAGCGGGCCCAGCTGGCCACCACGGCCGCCGAGAGCGTTACCGGCCGGCCGGCCCGGACGTTCTCCCGGATCACCGGGACCAGCCACTTCGGAATCCGGTCCGAACTCTCCGCGCACAGCCGCGCCACGGTGTCGCGGACGGCGGCGTTGGAGAAGCGTTCGATCAGCTGCGGCTTGTACGCCTCCAGATCGACCCCGGGCACGGGGGACAGCGTGGGCGTGGCCTCGTCGTTCATGTAGCCGAGCAGGAAGCGCGCGAACAGCGGGTCCTGGGCGACCTCGTGCACCAGCCGGTAGCCCGCCAGGTACCCGAAGTAGCACAGCGCCTGGTGGCTGGAGTTGAGCAGCCGTAACTTCATCAGCTCGTACGGTGTGACGTCGGGCACCACCTCCACCCCGACCTCCTCCAGCGGGGGCCGGCGCAGGGAGAAGTCGTCCTCCAGCACCCATTGGGTGAACGGCTCGCAGACCACCGGCCAGGCGTCCTCCACCCCGAACCGCTCGGTGATTTCGGTCCGGTCCTCGTCGGTGGTGGCCGGGGTGATCCGGTCCACCATCGAGTTGGGGAAGTGCACGTGCTCGCTGACCCATTCACCCAGGCCCGGATCGCCGGTGGCCTCACCGAGGAGCCGGGCGAAGGCGGTGAACACTTCCGCCGCCTGGTGCCCGTTGCCGGGGATGTTGTCGCACGACATCACGGTGAAGGGCTCCACGCCCCGCTCCCGCCGGCGGAGCAGGGCCGCGGTGACCAGGCCGAACGTGGTCTGCGGGAGTGCGCCGGGTCGGAGGTCGGCCTGCACGACCGGATTGGCCTGATCGAACTCGCCGGTGACGTCGGAGAAGTTGTAGCCGCCCTCGGTCACGGTGAGCGACACGATTCGGGTGGCCGGGTCGGCGAGCCGTTCGATCACCACCTCGGGATCGTCGGGAGCGTAGAGGTAGTCCACGATCGACCCGACGACCTTGGGGGTCCAGTGACCATCAGGGTCCTTCAGAACCAGGGTGTAGAGGCAGTCCTGGGAGACCAGCGCGTCGCGCATCTTCAGATCGGCCGGCATCACGCCCACCCCGCAGATACCCCAGTCCATGGCCAGCCCCTGCCCCATCAGCTGGTCCAGATACATGGCCTGGTGAGCCCGGTGGAAACCGCCCACCCCGAAGTGCACGATCCCCACGCTGACCTGGTCGCGGTCGTAACCCGGTCCGGGCACGTCGAGGGAGCCTACGGTTTCAGTGTTGAGTCGGGTCACGGTGTCGATGCTCCTTGACGAAGAGAGGTGGTCGTCGGCGGGCCGGCCATCCGCCGCCCTGGAGAGGCCTCAGACTTCCACCTACTTCACCGCGCCCAGCGAGAGCCCCTGCACCAGCTTGTCCTGGGCGGCGAACCCGGCGATCAGGACCGGCAGTGACACCGCGGTGGCCGCGGCGCAGACCTTGGCCAAGAACAGCCCCTGGGAGGTGACGAAGCTGGTCAAGAACACCGGCGCGGTCTGGGCCACCACGCTGGTCAAGGTATTGGCCAGCAGCAGTTCGTTCCAGGAGAAGATGAAGCAGATCAGGGCGGTCGCCGCGATCCCGGGGGAGATGATCGGCACGATCACGCTGCGGAGCGTCCGGATCAGCCCGGCCCCGTCCAGCGCCGCCGCTTCGAACAGCTCGACCGGGATGTCGGCCAGGAACGAGCGCATCATCCAGATGGCGATCGGCAGGTTCATCGCGGTGTAGAGGATGACGATGAAGTTGATGTTGTCCAACAGCCCGAGTTTGCTGGCGATCAGGTAGAGCGGCATCAGGCCGGCCACGATGGGCAGCATCTTGGTGGACAGGAAGAAGAACATCGCGTCGGTCCACTTCTCGATCCGACGCACGGCCAGGGCGTACGCGGCCGGGATGGCGAGCAGAATGACGATGATGGTGGAGACGATGGACGCGGTGGCGGAGTTGATCAGCGGCGGCCACGGACTGGCGCCGGAGGAGGCACCGAAGAACTCCCGGTAGCCCTCCAGGGTCAGCGGAGCGAAGAAACTCGGCGGATTGGTCGCCGCGTTCACCTCGCTGTGCAGACTGGTCAAGATCATCCATAACACAGGAATCACGAAGATGATCCCGATGATCCAGGCGGCGATGCCGAGGACGATATTTACTCGGCGAGACCCCAGGTGGCGGGCCCGGGCGTTGGAGCTGCGCCGGGCGGCCGCCGTCTTGTCGGGAGCCGGGGCGAGTGCGGTGGTCATTCCTCTCCTCCGTCGAGCGTGGTCATTTCTCTCCTCCGTCGAGCGTGATCATCAGTTGCCTTCCTCGAACAGGGTCGACACCGTACGAAGCGCGAAGGTGGCGATGATGATGGACCCGATCACCACGATCACGCCCTGGGCCGAGGCCAGCCCGTAGTCCTGCGAGCTGAACAGGGTCTCGTAGACGGTGTAGGGCAGGTTCGCGGTGCCCAGCGAGCCGGCGGTCATGGTGAAGACGGTGTCGAACTGCTGCACGATGTAGATCGAGCCGAGCAGGCCGCCCAACTCCAGGTAGCGCCGCATGTGCGGCATGGTGATGTAGCGGAACGTCTGCCAGCCGTTGGCGCCGTCGACCGAGGCCGCCTCCAAAATGTCCCCGGGCCGTGACTGCAGGCCGGCCAGCAGGATCAAGGTCATGAACGGCGTCCACTGCCAGATCAGCTGCGCCTCCACCGCCAGCCGCGGAAAGTCGGTGATCCAGTCGGGCTGGGCGCTGATCCCGATCAAGCGGAGCAGACCGTTGAACAGCCCGTAAACCGGGTTGTACAGGCCGTGCTTCCACAGCAGAGCGGCCGCCACGGGGACGATCAGGAAGGGGGTGATCATCATCGTCCGGACCGCGCCGCGGCCGAAGAAGTTCCGGTTCAGCAGCAGCGAGATGCCCAGTCCGAAGGCCAGCGAGACCAACACCACGGTGACGGTGAGGATGATGGTGAAGAACACACTGGAACGCAGGTTCGGGTCGGTGAAGACCCGGGCGAAGTTGGACAGCGTGCCGAAGGCGATGTCGTCGGGGTAGTTCGCGTTCCAGTTCATGAACGAGATGATCAGCGTGGCCAGGAACGGCAACTGGGTGACGACGATCACGAAGATCAGCGCGGGCAGCAGCGGCGCTCGCCGAGCCCAGCCCTGCTTGTCGGACCAGCGGGCCCCGAAGCTGGGCCGGTCTGGTTTGCCGTTCTTGCCGTTCTTGGCCCTCGAAGCCGGCTCAGCGGCGGGCTTCGGAGCAGTGGTAGCAGTGGCCATCGACCTCTATCTCCTCATCTGAGGCCGCCGTCGGCGACCGTGGAGCGTTCGTCTCCGATCTGGACCCGGTGTACGCCCGAGTCCGAACGGGGAGGGGTGGTGGCCCGGAGGAGTGTTCGCCCCGGACCACCACCGTGCGGAGGAGCCGGCCGGCTCCCCGGCGCTATTTGCCCTTGTACTTCTGGCCGACCTGCTCGGCCGCCTGCTGACCCCGGTTCAAGGCGTCATCAACGGTGGTCTTGCCGGCGATGATGCCCGAGATGTCCTGCGACACCTGAGTCCCCAGGCTGGTGAACTCGGGGATGTCGACGAACTGAATGCCGATGGTCGGCCGCGGCTGAACGCCCGGGTTGGTCGGATCGGCGGCCTCGATCGCCTTCTTGGTCGGCTCGGCGAATGCCTTGGCCGCTTTGACGTACTCGGCGTTCTGATAGGTCGACTCCCGCTTGCCCGCCGGCACGGTGGCCCAGCCGTCCTGCTGACCGACCAGGTTTTCGTAGTCCTTACCGGAGGCCCAGGAGATGAACTTCCAGGCGTTCTCGGTCTTCTGGCTCTTCTTCTCGATCGCCCAGGACCAGGCGTAGAGCCAGCCGGAGGACTTGGTCATCTTGACCGGAGCTTGGGCGTAGCCCATCTTGCCCTTGACCGGGGAGTCGGGGGCCTCCAGGCTGCCCGCGGCGGAGGTGGCGTCGTACCACATGGCGACCTTGGACTGGGTGGTGGCGGTCAGGCACTCCGCGAAACCGGCCTGAGCCGCTCCCGCTTCGCCGTGCGCCTTGACCAGGTCGGTGTAGAAGGTGACCGCCTCTTTGAACGGCGGCGCGTTCACCTTGGCGTTCCAGTCCTTGTCGAACCAGGTGCCGCCGAAGGTGTTGACGACCGTGGTCAGCGGCGCGAACACCTCGCCCCACCCCGGCAGGCCGCGCAGGCAGATGCCCTTCATCCCCGACTGGGCCCCGTCGGCCTTGGCCGCCGCCGAGGCGACTTCGTCCCAGGTCGGATTGTCGGAGATCTTCACCCCGACCTTCTTCATGATGTCCTTGCGGTACATCAAGAACGACGACTCGCCGTAGAACGGCTCGCCGTAGAGCTTCCCGTCGGGACCCTTCAGCGAGTTGGTCATCGAGGGGAAGACGTCGGCCTGGTCGAAGCGCGCTGTCGGCCTTGTAGGCCGGGATGTCGTCCATCGAGGTCAGCCAGCCGTTCTTGGAGTAGAACGGGATCTCGAAGTTGCTCAGGGTGGCCACGTCGAACTGGCCGGATTGGTTGGCGAACTCCTGAGCCGCCTGGTTACGCATGTCGTTCTCGGGCTTGACGGTGAAGTTGACCTTCACCCCGGACTGCTTCTCGAACTCGCCGATATGCTTCTGCAGCGCGAGCATCTGCGGGTTGTTCACCATCAAGACGTTGATGGAGTTGTCGCTCCCACCACCGCCGCCGACGCCGCCGGCACCGCCGGCGCCACTACAGGCGGCGGTCGCCACCAGCGCGGTGGACAGGCCGACGGCCGCCACCAACTTCGAAGTCCAGCGCATCTGGGGTCCTCTCTTCTTGGGGTTCAGGTTGCGACCGCCGGAGTCCTGGCGGACCTTCGACGAAGAGCGTTTGGCTCCAGCTACGTCCGCCACGCCTGCTCGGCGTGCAGCCTGTTCCGAAGCCCCGTCGACGAACTGCCGCCGACCCGCTCCCGTCCCCGGCCCGATCTCACGCTGATCAGTAGTCGCGATCCGCTCGCTGCCGAGCCGACTGCCGTCACTGCCTTATGTATAACTCAGATGCCCGAATGTGACCAGTCTTTCGCCAACTTCGCCCGGTTGATTGTTATCGAACCGTAGCCAGTCCGATTCGTTGGCCATGGGCACCCGCTTGGGTGGTCAGCACGAGGATCGGATCTTCTGCCGACAGTGGACCACGAGTTCGGCCGGAACCTGTCGTCCCTCGACCGGCCCCCGCCCGTGCGCGTCAGGTTCGTTGGCGAGGCGTCGGCTCCCGCCCTTGCGCGGGCGTCGCGCGTCGTGGGTACTGAAGATGCGCGAATCTTCGTACCGGGCGTGCCGCGTGCCGGCCACTCTGCTCGTAACCCTGGGGAACCAAGGATCACTAGGATGGCTGGCGTGTCCGACATCCCGATGGGGTCGCCCCCCGTTCCGCCTGGGCGGCACGCCGCGCCGGGCGGGTGGTACGCCGACCCCCTCGACGCGGCCCAGGAGCGCTATTGGGACGGCTGGCAGTGGTCGCGGAACACGCGGCTACGGGAGGGAGCGCCGCCGCGCCCGGGACGGCCGATAACGGGGTGGGGTAGTGGACCGACCACCCCGGCAGGTTCGGGATACCCGCCCTACGGCTCTTCTGCGCCCCCGCCGGGATCGCCGGCCAACTACTACGGCGGCGGAGCTGCTCAGCCGACGGTGCCAGCTCGTCCCGCCCTGCTCACCGCCGACGGCGTCCCCGTCGCCTCCTGGTGGTGGCGCGCCCTGGCGGCGGTGCTGGACTGGTTGTTCGTGGGGATCGCCTCGCTCTTGTTGTCGCTGCCGCTGTACCGCAAGTTGATCGCCGGATTCTCCGATTTCTACGCTCAGCTGCTGCAGTCGGCACGGGCCGGTGCCGTCGCGCCGCCGACGCTGCCCGACCTGTCGGCGCTGGTCAGCACGTCCGACCAGGTGCTGATCGCCCTGGTCGGGCTGGGGGTCGGGATGGCGTACCAGGTCGGCTTCCTCCGCCGACGCAGCGCTACGCCGGGCAAGATCGTCTGCGGCCTGCGGGTGGTGCCGGTCGACCGAGGGCACGACCCGGGTCCGCTGTCGTGGTCCGCGGTCGTCATCCGGGCGGCAATCTGGGTCGTGCCCGGCGTGTACAGCGGGCTGTTCCTGATCACCATCGCCGACGTCCTGGTCCCCCTGGGGCACCCGAAACGGCAGGCTCTGCACGACCTGGCCGCCCGGACGCAGGTGGTCCGCCGGCTCCGCTGAGATCCGTCCTCGCAGTGCTTCTTTGCTTTTCGAACTTCGGCTGCGCGGTCCGAAACGCTGTCGGCCGTCAACGCTGACGTCAGCATCGGTGAGCGGTGGCCGGCCTGAAATGCCTACGGGTGATCTGGTACGAAGATTCGCGCATCTTCGGCACCCACGACGCGCCAGCGGCGCACCCAGGCTTAAAGACGGCAAACGGTCGGTGTGGTCCGGCCGAGGTAGCCCGTGGGTCATCTTGGGACGGCAAACGGTGGTTGTGGCGGCGCCAGCCGCGATCACGCCGGCTCAGTCGCACTCTGCGTCAGCAGACCGGAACGGCGGAGCTCGTCCAACGTGCGGGTCAGGTCACCACAGTCCAGACCACGAAGCCGCCGCCGGACGCGCACCTGCGTGGCGTCGTCCCACCGGGCCAGCCCGGCCTGTGTCCGCGACCGGTCGGCCGCCTCCAGCAGCGTCGCCGCCTCGTCGACGTCAGCACCGTCGATCAGGGCTTCCACGGCCGTCAGGACCGCTGCGACACCGCGGCGCTCGAAGGTCGCCGCAGAAAGACCGGTCACCTTGAAGGGCAGGTCGGCTTCGACCAGCGCCGACAGTCGCTCGGCGGCGGACAGGCTCCACCGGTCTGCAGCGGTGCAGAGGTCGACCCGGCCCAGCAGGCCACCCGCCTCGATCGTGGCCACCGCATCGACGAAGCCCGACGTTCCCGGAACCTCGACGTAGACCTCGATCGCGTCGGGCAGGGTCTGCGCTGCGACCACGACGCGAGCCGCGTTCTGGGCCAGGTCGGCCAGATCGCGCAATACCGTCTCGACCGCCACCACCGAGACCCCGGTCCGCCGTCGGGTCAGGGCGAGCAGTCCGCCCGCACCCAGGTCGGACGGCACACTGACCGCCACCGTGCCGTCGGCGTCGCCGTCAGCAGCACCGCCCGCACCGGCGGCGGCGAGGTGATCCTCGGGCAGCACCAGCGGACCTACCGCGTAGCCGTCGGGATGCTGTCGCCAGGTGCGATGACCCTGCCGATCGCCGGATGCGTCATGCAGCAGGCCGGTAAAGACCTTCATCCACTTTCCCTCCCGGAGTCCGAGAATTATCCCCCGAAGGTGGTTGACTTCAACTTCTTCCTAGCCCTGGACCGGCGGGCGGTCGGTGTCGGGCCCGATCACGGCCGCCTCTTCAGCGGTCGACGGCCGCCGGCCGGCACCGAGCAGCACTGCGGCCCGGTCATCGCCGGGTAGCTCGGCACCGAGCAGCGCCTCAACGGTCCGCCGGGCCAGGGTCAGACCGCTCCGGTGCGGTGAGGCCACCGGGGTCTCCCGGGTCAGATCCAGCTGGTGGACGGCCAGCTCGACCGCCCAGCTGGCCCAGAAGTCGCCGGTGGCCAGGACCTGACCCTGGAAGTTGAGACGACCCGTCGGCAGGGCGTGAGCGGCCGCGACCACCGGTTCGGCGGTGTCGCGAAGTTGCCGGACGGCCAGCCGCGGACGTCGGAAGGCTGAGCCCAGACGCCGGCCTTGAAGCATCGCTGCGACCGGGTCGGCGCCCGGCTCCGCGAATTGGCTGCGCCAGTAGGTCAAGGCGTCGCAGTCGGGTTCCCGGTCGTCGCCGGCGCGCAGACTCAACAGGCCCCGAGCCACCTCGGCCAAGCCTTGCTGGACGTGCACGACGACGTCGACCAGACACCAGCCGCGGCAGTAGCTGGCGTTCAGCAGCGTTTCGTCGTCCAGCCCGTCGACCGCGGTGAGGAAGCCGGTGGTGGTGGCCACGAAGGCGTCGCGGCCCTCGTCGTGCCCGATCCGCATCGGTCAGGAGGCCCGGCTGCGCAGCCGAACACCGGCGGCCTGGAACTCCTCGAGGGTGTTCGACAGCCGCGCCGGGGCCACCGCTGCGGTGACGTCGGTCAGCACGGTGGTCGCCAAGCCGGCGCGGACCGCGTCCAGCGCGGTGGCCCGGACGCAGAAGTCAGTGGCGATCCCGCAGACGTCGACCGCGTCGATGGCATGCGCCGACAACCACTGCTCCAACCCCGAGCCGAGGTCGTCGGTTCCTTCGAAGCCGGAGTAGGCCGCGCTGAACTCGCCCTTGTCGAAGACCGCGGTGAAGTCTCCCAACCCCAGCGGGTCGGTCAACTCGACTCCGGCCGTCCCGACCACGCAGTGCCTGGGCCAGGAGTCGACGAAGTCGGGTTCGTCGGAAAAGTGGTCGCCCGGGTCGACGTGGTGGTCCCGGGTGGCGAGCAGCGCGGTGTAGCCGTGGTCGCTGTGCAGCAGGGCCTTCACCGCGGCGGCCACCGCCAACCCGCCCTCGACGGCCAGCGACCCGCCCTCGCAGAAGTCGCGTTGAACGTCGACCACGATCAGCGCGCGTCGGCCGGTACGCGAATCCGCGCTCACGTCGTCTCCTCCGAGTTCCTCGAGGACGCGCTTGAGGCCTGCCCTTGGTCCTCGGTCCCCTCGTAGACGGTGGGGATGACCGGTTCACCGCGCGACATCTTCATTGCCTCCAACGGTAGCTCTCCCCGCGCTCGTTGATGCCGCTCACGGGCCTGCGACAACGGCTCTTCCGCGACCGGCTCGCCGCCCCGGACCAGAGGAATCAGGACCTCACGGTCGTCGTCGTCGCCGCGGGCGGGGTGGCCGACGCCGATCACCTCGGCCACCGCCACGCCGTCAGGTCCGCGGCGTCGCAACGCGTACTTGCGGCCGCCCACCGACGCCTTGTCCACGCTCTTCTTGGCCACCGGCTCCAGGGCCGCGTCCGGGTCGTTCGAAGCCGCGCGTGCCACCAGCTTGTAGACGAAGCCGCAGGTCGGCCGGCCACTGCCGGTGACCAGCGCCGTCCCGACGCCGTAGCTGTCCACCGGTGCGCCGGACAAGCCGGCGATGGTGAATTCGTCCAGATCGCTGGTGACGACGATCTTGGTCTCGGTGGCGCCGAGGTCGTCCAGCTGCGCGCGGACCTGGCTGGCGAGCACGCCGAGGTCGCCGGAGTCGAGCCGGACCGCCCCGAGCCGGCCCCGGGTCAGTTCGACCCCGGTACGAACGGCGGCGGCGACGTCGTAGGTGTCGACCAACAAGGTAGTGTGCTCACCCAGCGCGGCGATCTGGGCGGCGAAGGCGGCCCGCTCGCTGCCGTGCAACAAGGTGAAGGAGTGCGCCGACGTGCCCCGGGTGGGTACGCCGTAGCGCCGGCCGGCCTCCAGGTTGGAGGTCGCCTCGAAGCCGGCGACGTAGGCCGCCCGGGCCGCGGCGACGGCGGCCAGCTCCTGGGTCCGGCGCGAGCCCATCTCGATGCAGGGGCGTCCCTGCGCCGCCCAGGTCATCCGCGACGCCGCGGAGGCGATGGCGGAGTCGTGGTTGTAGATGCTGAGCAGCAGGGTCTCCAACACCACGCACTCGGCGAAGGTGCCGGCCACGACGGCCACCGGGCTGCCCGGGAAGTAGACCTCGCCCTCGGGATAGCCCCAGACGTCGCCGCGGAACCGGAACTGCGCCAACCAGTCGGCGGTGGCGGAGTCCACGACGGCGTTGTCGAGCAGGAACGCGAGCGCGTCGTCGTCGAAGCGGAACTGCCGGAGTGCCCGGAGCGCGCGACCGACGCCGGCGACGACGCCGTAGCGTCGGCCCTCGGGCAGCCGCCGGGCGAACAGTTCGAACACGCAACGCCGCTCCGCGGTACCTGCCTGGAGGGCGGCCCGCAGCATCGTCAGCTCGTAGTGGTCGGTCAGCAGCGCAGTGCTGGGTGCTTCCCGCGGCCCCCAGCGCTGGCTCCAGTGCTCACCCTCGGGGGACGCGTACGTCGACGATTCCACCCGGGCCACCCTAGTGAGGTGTCGACCGGTGTGCCGCTCGCGGTCAGCTGGACGGGTGGGGTGGTCAGCAGCCGCGGCGCGGATATGGCACCGTTTGCCACAATGGCAGCCATGTCCGAGACCGCAGTGCCCGGGGTGGTGCCCGCCGGGGGGACGGCGGTCGCCGAGCGTCCGCTGGAGCAGATCGCTACCAACACCCCCTGGGTGACGATCGTCTGGGACGATCCGGTGAACCTGATGTCCTACGTCGCCCACGTGTTCACGACGTACTTTCACTACTCGAAGGCGAAAGCTCACAAGTTGATGCTGCAGGTGCACAACGAGGGCAAGGCCGTGGTCTCCAACGGCACTCGGGAAGCGATGGAGCAAGACGTCACCGCCATGCACGAATACGGACTGTGGGCCACCTTGGACAAGGCCGAGCAGTGAAGCGGTTCAGCCGGCGTCGGGGCGTGATCAGCACCCGTTTCAGCGGTTACGAGGTGGAGCTGTTGACGTCTTTGTTGCGGCAACTGGTCGAGTTGGTGTCGGAGGGGACACCGGGGGGTCTGGGCGCCGGCGCCGAACCGACCGATCCGTTCGAGCGGCTGACCCAGGACCTGCAGATCGACCCCGACGAGCCCGAGGTGCCCGAGGATCCCGTCCTGCGCCGGCTGTTTCCCACCGCCTACCCGCACGACGCGGCGGCGGCGTCGGACTTTCGCCGCTTCACCGAGCGGGAGTTGAAGTCGAAGAAGGTCACCGACGCCGAGGTCGTGCTGGGCCACCTCGCCGCCACCGACGAGGGTGCGCAGGACCTGCAGATCCCGGTGAGCGAGGCCGGGGCCTGGCTGCGAAGCCTCGCCGGCGTCCGGCTTGCCGTCGCCACCCGGCTGGGGATCACCGACGCCGAGAGTGCCGACGAGCTCAACGGGTTGAGCGAGGACGATCCTCGCAGCTTCATGATCAGCGTCTACGACTGGCTCGGCTTCGCCCAGGAGACGCTGGTCTCCGCCCTGTGAGCAGCCTCCGCCGCTGAACGAATCGGGCGGCCGGCGGGCGACTCGGGCCTGCGGCCCCAGAGGTCGCTGACTGCACTAGGCTGGTCGCGTTGCGTCCGTGCAGCCGGCCTGGGGCCGGAAAGTCCGCCGAGCCGGGTCGACTCTCCGTAGCCTCGTTGAGGTCTCACCGATCGTGGGACACCTTGACGAGGCACCGTCCAGAAGCCTCAGGCGATCATGGTCAGAACGGACGTTCAGCCATCTCCGTTTCTTCAGGTCTCTCCGTTTCTTCAGGTCTCAGGCCGGTCGAGACCGTCGGCGGTGGTTCGACGACAGCCGCGGGCGCGTCCCGAGCCGCCGGAAAGCGGGTGGCCAGCGACTTCACCGCACTGACCCGCCGGGTGCACGAGGCCGGCTTGATGCGTCGGCGTTACGGCTACTACTGGGCCAAGCTCGTCGGTGCCGTCGTCTCGATCGGCGCCTGGGTGCTGGCCTTCATCGCGGTCGGGGACAGCTGGTGGCAGCTGGTCGGCGCTGCGGTGCTTTCGGTGCTGTTCACCCAGACCGCGTTCTTGGGCCACGACGCCGCTCACCGGCAGATCTTTGTCTCCGGCCGCTGGAACGACTGGACCAGTCTGATCGTGGCCAATCTCTTCGTCGGCATCAGTTACGGCTGGTGGCAGAGCAAGCACACCCGCCATCACGCCAGCCCCAACCAGGAAGGTGCCGACCCCGACATCGCCTCGACCGCGCTCGCCCTCACCCCGCAGCGGGCCCGTCGAGACCGACCCCGCTGGCTGGCGTGGCTGGTGGCTCGGCAGGGCTGGTACTTCTTCCCGCTGCTGGCCCTGGAAGGCCTGTCGCTGCACAAGGACGCGGTCACCCGGGTGTTGAGCCGGGACAAGCTCAGACGGCGCTGGGTCGAACTCACCTTTCTCGGCGTCCGTTTCGGCGGCCTGCTCACCCTGGTGCTGCTCGTGCTGCCCCCCGGCAAGGCCGCGGTCTTTATCGCCGTCCAGCTTGCGGTGTTCGGGTTCTACATGGGTGCGGCCTTCGCGCCCAATCACATCGGGATGCCGCTGGTTTCGGCTCGGCTCAAGCTTGACTTCCTCCGTCGCCAGGTCTTGATGAGCCGCAACGTTCGCGGCGGACGGGCGGTGTCGATCCTGATGGGCGGTTTGAACTACCAGATCGAGCACCACCTGTTCCCGTCCATGGCGCGCCCGCAGCTGCGGCGGGTGCAACCGTTGGTCGAGGCGCACTGTGCCGCGATGGGCGTGCCCTACACCCAAACCACCCTGTGGCAGTCGTACGCGATCGTGGTGCGCTACCTCAACACCGTGGGGCTGCGGGGAAACGATCCGTTCCTTTGCCCCCTCGTCGCCCAGCGTCGAGCCCTGTAACGGCCGAAGAGTGCAGTTCGGCCGCGGACCCTTGGGTCAGAGGCCGGCCGGGCGCAGGAGTTGGGCGGCGAACACCACGACGGTGACCCCGCTGAGGGCGGATCGCTGGACGAGTTCGGCGTGGGCGTCGTCGGGTCGATGACCCTGACCGATCAGAAAGCCGAGGGCCCGGTCCACGGTGGACCTGGCCGCCGCCGCTTCGACCAGCGGACCGGCACGTATCGGGATGCGGTCCTCGTCCAGCCGGAGGCCGCCGGACAAACCGGCCAGATCCGTGGCCCCGGTCAGTCGGCGCGGGGCTGGGGCCGTGGCCGGCGGCCGGAGGGCGAAGCTCAGGTCGGCTGCGAGATCGACGAACGCGCCGGGTCGGCCGGCGAACACGGTGAGGTGGCCGGTAGCCTCACCGCCGCCGGGCCGAGGGGTCGACGAGCGCAGCAGAGCGGCCAGCGGAACCTGCAGGGAACTCTCGATGCCCGCGACGGCGGATGGGGTGGCGAAGACGCTCAGCACGAGCGGACATCCCGATCGCAGCAGGACCAGCTGAAGCCCCAGATAGGAGGAGACCGCCGTGCTGAGGTCGTGGGTGAGTGAGGCCAGGGCGGCGGTCAGCTCGTCCACGTTCAGGTCGAGGGCGGTGCTCAGCTCGGCCAGGTCAAGCGTCGTGGCGGCGGAGAACTCCACGACCGATTCCCCACAGCGGCTCCACCCGCGATCAGCTGCCCGGATCAAGCCGGCAAAAGGCCGGCTCAAGTCTCGCCGCAGCCTCAGAAGAGTCGAAACGGCCGCACGCGAATGGGTCCACAGTACGCCCCGCCGAATACTCGCCGCTGTGACGCCATTCGCTCAGCTCGGGCGCGGCCACGGCGAAACGGCGGCGACCGGTCCGCTGCGCTCAGTCGTCGGAGGTGTGCCGCGAGTGCGCCCGCCGGACGGCCTCGTCCACGATGGCCTGGGCGAGGACGGGAAGCTTTGCGTGTTCGTGCTGACTCAGCGTCCGGAGCCGGGCCAACGCCTGTTGCTCGCTGCCCCCGCCGCGGCTCATCAGGATGCCGACCGCGCGGTCGATCGTTCCCCGGGTGTCCAGGGCGTGCTGGAGTTGCGAGGCCAGGCGCTGGGCCTGAGCCAGGATCTGCGCGTTCTGGACCGCGATGGCGGCCGGCGGGGCGAACAGCTCGCCCAGCTGCGCCGCTCGCTGGTCGAAGGCGTGCTTGGCGTGGGCGTACACGTTGAGGGCGCCGACCACACCGGTGGGAGTGACCAGCGGGAACGAGACCGCGCTGTGCACCCCGAGCCTGGCCACCTGGGAGCCGAACTGAGGCCAACGACGATCCCCGCCCAGCGAGCCCGAGCGCATGGTCAACCCGTCGGCGGCCGCGCTGACACAAGGGCCCTGCCCGATCCGGTACTGGATTTCGTCGACGGTATGCACGAATGCTGCCGTGGTCACCACGGTGTTGGCCCGGTTCTCCTCCAGCAGGGTCAGGCCGGCACCGTCGGCGCGCGGGATGGCCCGTACCGCGTAGGTCGCGACCTGCCGGAGAAACTCCTCCAACCCGAGCTGTCCGGTCGCCAGCGTGGCCAGAGCGTCCATGCTGGCCTGCAGGTCTGAGGTCTCCTCGAACCGCGCGCGATGTGCCGGTCCGGCCGACGAATCCTCGGCGGCGACGTTCTCGGGGTCAGTCGTCACCCGCTGCACCTGCCTTTCGCGTGGCCGATCCGGTGCCCGCGGGCCACAGCTTCGTGGTCCATCAGCCCTCGCTCATCCGGCAGTATACCCAAGGAAGCCGGTCCGGAGTTCGCGTCGCAGGAGGACTCCTGCAGCGGTGACGCGGCGAAGAGCAGCGGATTCCGATCCGCGTGGATCTCGGAACTTCCCCCGAAGTAGCCCGAGACCGTCAGCGGAGCAGCGTCGTGCCGACCGGATAGGGCTGGGGCCATAGGACCAGCGAGGGGCGGCAGATCGCGGCCCGGCTCGCTTCCCCAGCGGGCTAGGTGGAAGTAGCGCAGACACCATAACCCGAAACCGGAGGGTTGTCACCGGGGGGTCGTTCGCGAGGGGTCTACCCCCTGGGACGGCCGTCGTTGAGGCGGCGCATTTCCCGGGCCAGAGCGGGACTGGACCGCTCCAACTCCCTGATCACCCGGGTCCGTGCGGCGCGAGGCTTGTCCTGACTGAGCTTGGCCTTGGCCTCGACCCGGTCGGCGCGCAACCTGAAGCCGAACGTCCCGCTCGCGATCCGGCGCGCGTAGTCCTCCACCGCCGACATGGCGAACGGGTTCGGCTGGTCGCGTTCCAGCCGGTCGACGGTACGACGCAGCACCGCGTACGTCTGCTCCGGGGAGAGTGGCTGCGGTGTCCCGTGCAGGTGCACGGTCACAAAGTTCCAGGTGGGCACCGCGGGACCGACGTCGCCGTACCAGTTGGGTGAGACGTAGGCCGAGGGTCCAGCCACGATGACCAGGACAGGGTGCTCGCCCAGCTCGTGCCGGCACTCGTCCGGGCGGCCGACGTGGCTGGTGATGGTGATCGTGGCGTCACCGGAGTCGGGTTCGAGCAGGATCGGCAGATGGCTGGCCACGAGGCCGGTCGAGGTGGTGCTGACCAGCGTGGCCCACGGGTACGCCTCGACGAGCCGTCGCTGCTCGGTCACGTCGTCGAGGAGATAGTCCGGGTTGAAGCGCACCCGCCGATCATGCCCGGCGGCGCCGGGCGGGTTGGAGGGACTGGCCACACTCGGCGACGTGGAACACGACGGCAACGGCTGGGTCAGGTGCGGAGCGGGGCATCCGCACTGGGGTCGTTTCGGGGCCGCCGGGTTGTTGCTGCTCGACTTCCGTACGGCCGACGACCCTCGGGTGCTGCTGCAGCACCGCGCGGTCTGGACGGCCCACGGCAACACTTGGGGCGTTCCGGGCGGCGCGCGGGACAGCCACGAGACAGCGGTCCAGGCGGCCCTGCGGGAGGCGTACGAGGAGACCGGCGTGCGCTCCGGCGCGGTCCAGGTTCGGGAGGAGGCCGTCGACGATCACGGCGGCGGGTGGAGCTACACCACCGTCCTGGCCGACCTGATCGCCGACGTCGAATTGGTGGCCGAGGCGGAATCGGCCGAGCTGGCCTGGGTGCCGTTGCCGCGGGTCGAGGAGTTGCCGCTGCATCCGGGCTTTGCCGCCAGCTGGCCCGGGCTGCGGACACGACTGAGCTGCGGGTGAGGGTCGCCTCCAGGTCGGGCCTCGGCACGAGCCGCATCGCGCTCAGCTCGGGCGGTCCCGCCTTTGGCCGAGACCGAATGACTCTCGGCGCAGCGGTCAGATCCTCTTAGAGCACAATCAGACGTAGCCGACGCCAGCACGGACGCCCTGATCAAGAGGTGACGAAGCAGCTCGAGCTTTGGCTTGTAATCGAGCACACGTTCGATTATAGTGGGCGGATGAACAGCCCGGAGCAGGAGCCGACGCCGGTGGATCTGGCTCTGGATGCGTTCGCCACGGGACTGTCACATCTGGTGAAGGTGGTCGAGGACGGCGGCCTGGACCACTACGATCGGGCCGGGTTCGTCGGGTTCATGCAGGGCTTCGAGCGGGTCCGTAACCAGCTGTCGCTGATCGACCACCGCATCATTCGGGACGCCGACGAGCGGAGTCTGCCGGAGGCGTTGTGCCAGTCGAACGTGAACGGTGTCCTCACCTCGACTCTTCGGCTCTCGCGGGCAGAGGCGACCCGCCGGGTCCGGGCCGCGGGCGCGGTCGGTGAGCGGGTGTCGATGCTGGGCGCGCCGCTGGCTCCGCTGCGACCGGCCCTGGCCGCGGCGCAGCGAGACGGTCAGGTCAGTGCCGAGCAGGTGAACGTGGTCGAACGGGCCCTCGCGCAGATTGACCGGCCCGGATTCCACCCCGACGACGCCGAGGCCGCTGAGCAACTGTTGACCGGGTTTGCCGGGACGTTCGGGCCGGCGGATCTGGGCCGGTTGGCCGACCAGGTCGTGGCCCACGTGGACCCCGACGGCACCCGGCCGAAGGAGGAACTCGCCCGGGACCGTCGTCACCTGAATCTGCGAAGAAACGCCGACGGCACGTACGTCGGAGAGTTCCGGCTCACCGGAAGCCTGGGCGCCAAGCTGGCCGCGATCTTGTCCCCGCTGGCCAAGCCGCGGGTCAACAGCACGACCACGCCCGAGGGGCGTCGGATCGAGCAGCCCGACGAGCGACACCACGGGCAGCGGATGCACGACGCGCTCGAAGAGGTTTGCGACCGGATCCTGCACGCCGGTGACCTACCGGCCAGCGGCGGCACCCCGACCAGTCTGATCATCATCATCGACTGGGACGCCCTGCTGAAGCGGGCGGGCTACGGCGTCAGCAGCGACGGCACCCTGATCCCGGTGTCGGAGGTCCTGCATGCCGCCGCCGAGGCTGAGATCATCCCCACCGTGCTGGACGCCTCCGGTGCCGTGCTCAGCCTCGGTCGTAGTCGTCGGGTGGCCAACGGCACCCAGACTATGGCGCTGGCCGCCCGCGACGGCGGTTGCAGTTTTCCCGGTTGTGACCGCCCGCCCGAATGGTGCGAGAGGCATCATATTCTGGCTTGGATTGACGGCGGAATGACCGACCTGGACAACCTGACGCTGCTCTGCGCCTATCACCACCACAACTTCGCCCAGCGCGGCTGGACCTGCCTGATCGGCGCCGACCGGCTCCCCAGCTGGGTACCGCCGCGTTGGGTCGACCGGGTCCAGCGGCCCCTTCGCAACAATCGGATCACCGCCGCCCACGCAGCCCGGCGGCTGCGAACCTGAGGGCTCCAGCCAGACCGGAGCGGCACCATAAGGGCGCAGAATCCGCAGAATCTCCGCAGCACCCGGCGATCAGTCGACGCGGAAGGCGAGGGCGAAGCCCACACCGGCGTTTTCGAAGGTGAAACGACCCCGCTCACTACGGACCGCGATCCCGTCGACCTCGATCTCCGAGCGCCGCGCACCGTGCAGGACCAGGACGAAGCGATTCCGGGCGAACTCGGGGTAGCCGTCGCCGACGACGTCGCCGCGCACCTCGACCCGGTCCTCGGTCCGGGAACAGGTGAACGTGGTGCGGTAGCACCCGCCGTCCACCGCGGCGAAGGTCAGGCCGTCGTCCTCCTGCAGGGTCGAGGTCCACGTTCCCTGCACCCGGGGGACGAACAGGTGCAACTCGATCTCCGTCGGGTGGTAGCCCATGGTCGAGGGCGGGGCCTCGGGCCACATGGCGATCACCGCACCGGCGCGGGCGTAGATCGGAATGGCGTGCATCGGGGTCGCCGCCAGGTGGAAGCGACGGCCGCCGAGCGGGGTGTCGGTGTGCCAGTCGTACCACTGCCCGGCGGGCAGATAGACCTGGCGAGACGTCATGCCCGGCCCGGTTACCGGGGCGACCAGCAGGTGAGGACCGAGCAGGTACTGATCGTCAAGGTCGCGGACCGCGCCGTCGTCTTGGTGGTCGAAGACCAGCGGTCGTTGGATCGGCGCTCCGGTCTGCGTGGCGATCAGGAAGCAGGCGTACAGGTAGGGCAGTAGCCGGTAACGGAGCTCGATCGCCGTCCGCACTGCGTCTTGCACCGTCTCCCCGAAACTCCACGCGTACTGATCGATGTTGCCGATCTCGGAGTGGTTGCGGCAGAACGGGGTGAGGGTGCCGTACTGCATCCAACGCAGGAACAATTCGGGGTCGGTGTTGCCCTGGAAGCCGCCGATGTCGGCGCCGACGAACGGTTGCCCGGACAGGCCGAACCCCGCACCCATGGCGATGCTCAGGGCCAGGTGGTCCCAGCGGGCCTGGTTGTCGCCCATCCAGTTCGCGGCGTAACGCTGGATCCCGGCGAAGCCGGAACGCGACAGCACGAACGTTCGGAGCTCGGGCTTGGCCTCCCGCAGCCCAGCCGTGGTGGCCATCGCCATCAACAGCGCGTACTGGTTGTGCAGCCGCTCGTGCGGCACCGCCCCGCGGTCGAAGCGCATCCGGTCGGGAAGAATCGTGCCCGTCGCAGGCTCGTTCATGTCGTTCCAGATCCCGGCCAGGCCGGAGTCCACGTGCGCGGCGTTGAGGTCTCCCCACCACTGTCGGCCCTCGGCCGTCGCGAAGTCGGGGAAGACGGTGTTGCCCGGCCAGACTTGGCCGACGTACAGGTCCCCGGCCTGGGTACGGCAGAACACGTCGGCCTCGACCCCGGCGTCGAAAACCGGGTAGCCCGGGTCGTACTTCACCCCCGGGTCGATGATGGTGATGACCTGAAAGCCCTGCTCGCGGAGCCGGGACAGCATCCGCGCCGGGTCGGGGAACAACTCCTTGTTCCAGGTGAAGACCCGATAGCCGTCCATGTACTCGATGTCTAGCCACAGCGCGTCGCAGGGCACGGCGAGGTCGCGGTGCTGCACGGCGATGGCCTCCACCTGGTCGGCGGTGTAGATCGCCCAGCGGCACTGGTGGTAACCCAGCGACCACAGCGGCGGCGGGGCCATCCGCCCGGTCAGCCCGGTGTAGGCGGTGAGGATGTCGGGAATGGCCGGGCCGGCGAAAACATATTCGGTCCACTGCCCGCCCTCCACGTGCACCCGGTACTCCTGGGGGGCGGTGAAATCGAAGACCGAGCGGTAACCGTTGTCCAGGAACGAACCGGCGGTCTCTCCGGTGGGGTAGCGCAGGTGGTAGAAGAACGGGATGTTGGCGTAGTAGGGATCGAACTCGGTCGAGGTGCGGTCGGCCCGCGGGTCGCCGTCGGGGTAGTGGTCGGTGAACGCACTCGCCGCGGTCGGGTCGAGGACGTCGGTGTTCCACAGCGTGAAGTCGCGGCCCTTGCGGTTGTGCCGGCCGCCCTTCTCGCCCAGGCCGTAGATGGCGTCCTCGGCCCGGCAGCGGCGGCGGAAGGTGAAGGCGTCGTTCAGCGTCGCGTACGCCCACGGCTGCCCGCCGCCGTCCACGGCGGTCTCGATCACCGGCGAACCGTCGCTGCGGTGCACGTCCAGCCGGAACGGCTCCCGCCCGAGGGTGACCCGCAGGGCCGAGGTGGTCAGAGTCGCCTGGCCTGCGTGTATCTCAACCTCGAAGTCGGGCGGGTCGGCCCGGGAGTCGGCCAGCGGATCGATACAGACCGCGTACGTGGGCTGCTCCTCGAATCGGCCCGCCCGGCTCATCGAAATCCGGATCAGATCGAGACGCACCACCTCGATCCGTAGCTCCTCGCCGTGCAGCCGAGCGCTCAACCCGGTTTCGGTTCGGTTCACCTCATCGACGCGGGAGAAACGGATGTAGTGATCGGTTTCGATCATCGGTGGACTCCTCGGTGACGGCAGCGCTGCGGGGACAAGTCTGGGGGTCTTCACTGGACGCGCCCAAAATCCCGGGCCGCTGTCCACCGTCACGGTGGTTGGCGGCCCGATTTTCTCGGTCTCAGTCGGCGGAAGGACGGTGGCGCATCGCTGGCTGCTCCTACCCTGGGCCGGTGCTGACGATCTCCGCCGCGCACCTGGACGCCATGGTTGCGCACGCCCGCGAGGACCATCCGGACGAGGCGTGCGGGGTGATTGCCGGCCCGGAGGGTTCCGACGTCCCGACGCGGCTGATCCGGATGCTGAACGCCGACCGGTCGCCGACGTTCTTCCGGTTCGACCCGGCCGAGCAGCTCGAGATCGCCAAGCAGATGTGGGCGGCGGAGGAGGAGATCGTGGTGGTGTACCACTCCCACACCGCCACCGAGGCCTACCCGTCGCGGACCGACATCGCCTACGCGGCCGAGCCGCAGGCCCACTATGTCCTGGTCTCGACCGCGGAGTCGGGTCGCGCGGACGGCCCGGTCTCGCTGCGTTCCTTCCGGATCGTCGACGGGGAGGTCACCGAGGAAGAGATCGCCGCGTCCGATGACACCGAATAGGCGACCCGGACTGGACGACCCGGAATAGCGGTGTCGGCGGTGACGTTTCGGGCAGACGTAGCGGCGGTGAGTAGCCGGGCGATCGCGCTCGACCCGAGGTCCGTGGTGAACAGGAGAATGTCTGATGGCGGTTGAGATGCGGATCCCCACGATCCTGCGGACCTACACCGACGGCGCCAAGACGGTGTCCGGCGACGGTGACACCCTGGCCGCGCTGATCGACGACGTCAACGGACGCCATCCCGGCCTCAAGGACCGGATCGTCGACGCGACCGCCCTGCGCCGCTTCGTCAACGTCTACGTCAACGACGAGGACGTCCGCTTCAGTGGCGGGCTGAGCGCCCCGGTGGCCGACGGCGACGTAGTCGTGGTGCTGCCGGCCGTCGCCGGCGGCTGAGCCCGGCCGATGGTGCGTTACGCCAGCCTGGCGGACTCGGTCGGGCACACTCCGCTGGTCGGCCTGCCCGAGCTCTCACCCAGTGAGAACGTTCGGCTCTGGGCCAAGCTGGAGGACCGCAACCCGACCGGCTCGATCAAGGACCGGGCCGCCCTGGCCATGATCGCCGCCGCCGAGGCCGACGGCCGGCTGCGTCCCGGCGCGACGATCCTGGAGCCCACCAGCGGCAACACCGGTATTTCCTTGGCCATGGCCGCCAAGGTCGGCGGCTACCGGCTGATCTGCGTGATGCCGGAGAACACCTCGGTCGAGCGTCGGCAGGTGCTGGCCATGTGGGGGGCGGAGATCGTGTCCTCCCCCGCCGCCGGTGGCTCCAACGAGGCGGTTCGGGTGGCCAAGGAACTGGCCGCCGAGCACCCGGATTGGGTGATGCTCTACCAGTACGGCAACCCGGCCAACGCACAGGTGCACTACGACACCACCGGCCCCGAGATTTTGGCTGATCTGCCCGGCGTCACCCACGTGGTGGCCGGGCTGGGCACCACCGGCACCTTGATGGGGGTCGGTCGCTTCTTTCGCGAGCACCGGCCCGAGGTGAAGATCGTCGCCGCCGAACCGCGCTACGGGGAACTGGTCTACGGCCTGCGCAATCTGGACGAGGGCTTCGTGCCCGAGTTGTACGACGCGTCGCTGGTCAGCTCGCGGTTCTCGGTCGGGGCCCGGGACGCGGTCCGCCGGGTCCGGGAGCTACTGGAGCGCGAAGGCATCTTTGCCGGGCTCTCCTCCGGGGCGATCGTGCACACCGCGCTGGCCCTGGCCGCGCGGGCGGTCAAGGCCGGCCAGAACGCCGACATTGCCCTGATCATCTGCGACGCCGGCTGGAAATACCTGTCCACCGGCGCGTACGACACCGACCTGGACACCACCGAGGACTTCCTGGACACCCAGGTCTGGGCCTGACGGCGGCGCCGCACCCGGACCGAGCCGGAGCGGGCGCGGTTGCTGACCGGAAAGGTTCATAGTCGCTCGGTCGGGAACCGAAGTGGCCTCGTCTGCCCGTACCCTGCCGGGGTGGCTGCTCTCGGCACCGGAACCGTCACCGAGGTGGCGGTGCTTAGCGGCGCTGCCTGGCGCCTCGTGCGGGAGCGCGGTTGGCTGCTGGTCACTTGGTTCTGCCTGGGTTGGGCGGTGCATCAGCTGGGACTGTTCGGCTCCGCGCTGCTCGGGGTCGAACACGCCGTCGCCGCCAACACACTCTTCGTCGTAGCCATCGTGGCCAAGCTGGTCTCCCTGGTCTTGATGGTGCAGGCCGTCTCGCCGCGCCTCCGGCTGCCCGGACGGGCTTCGGCCGACCCCGCGACGACGGCGGCTTACTCTCCGGTTCCGGCGGCCCTGTTCGCACCCGAGCGGACCATCGACGTGCTCCTGCTGGCGGTCGGGCCCTTTCTGGCCGTCTACGCCGTCTGGGGGTTCATCGACGACGAGGTCAGCGCCCTGTTCCGCAGCAACTATGTGCTGCTCGGCCTGGGCGACGTTCAGCGCTGGTCGATCAGCCTCAGCAACGAGCGACTGCCGTTCTACCTCGGACTCGCCGCGGCCGGCTGGCTGCTCCGCGGCCTCGTCCGGCTGATCCAGCGCCGCCGGGCTTCGCCGGTGGTGGGGGTCCTCGGCGTGGTGGCCGAAGGTGTCTGGGCGCTGAGCACCTTCGTCGTCTTGCTGATCGTGGCCCGCGCGGTCCGTGACTGGGTGCGCGGGCGCCTCGTATGGGCCGACCTCACTGCCCTCGGGCACGCCGCGATCGCGGCGTTGCCCGACTTCACGTTGCCGTTGGGGGCCCCGCTGCGCCAGCTCGCCCGGGAGCTGGTCACGGTGGCGCCCGGGGCGATCGCCACCGTGCTGGGCCTGCCGCTGATGTGGCTCGCGCTAGCCGCCATCGTCTACGGCTGGCGGGATTATCGGGCCGCGGACGTCGTGGCCGGCACTCGGGTGGCCGGCCGGCTCGACCGGCTCAGTCGGTTCCAGCGCACCCCGACCGGTCGCGTGCTGCTGTTCGTCACCGGTGACCTACGCACCAAGTACCTGCCGGTGGCGCAGGCCCTGCGGTTGGTCGCTCGGGCCGGACCTCGATTCGTGGGCGCCTATCTGCTGCTGGCCACCGTGGTGACCGCGCTGCAGAACCTGCTCGCGATCGGGCTGAGTCTGTTGGTCGGCGCGCGCAGCCAACCCGTGGCCTTGCTGCTGGACCCGGCGCAGGACCTGCTGGTCGCGTTGCCGGTCACCGTGATCTCGGTCGGGCTGTACGCGGCAGCGTTCGAGCGGGCCGTCAGCGACGTCGTGCTGCGCGCATCCACCCCGGATGCGGTGCTCAGGGCCGCAACGCCAGCGCCGGCCCGTGGTCGCCGACCTGAAGCCGAGCCAGCACCGCGCCGGCCCGGTCGGCCGGGATGACGAAGCTGAAACCCATCGCGCGGGGGACACCGTAGGCCAGCGGATTGGACGGGGTGTCGCCGCAGCCGTACGCAGGTGGGCGCCGGATCAAGGCGGTGACGTCGGACTCGGTTCGCCAGCGGGTGGCCGACGCGGAGCCGGGCTCGGCCTCCACCGTGACCTCGCAGGTGTGGGTGTCGAGTCCTACCTGCTGCGACAGCACCGTTTGGCTGACCACGACCAGGACCAGAACCGAGCCCGCCGGCCCACTCACCGGGGGGTCGGCCGGGTCTTCAGCCGGGAGGGCCGGCGCCACGTCGAAGGCGTCGAGCCGGTAGCGGACCCCGGCCAGCTCCGCGTTCTGCCCTACGTGCAGATGTGCCTCGACCGCTCCTGGCCTAAGCCGGGCGTAGGGGTAGTAGCCCGTGCCGATCGCGCAGAGCAGCGCGGCCGCGAGGGCCGCGACGGCAATCGCCCGCCGCCGACTCGCCCACCGGGTGCCGAGCCGAGTTGGACGGCCATGCTGGTCGACCCTGCTCATGTCGTCTCGACGGTCGAGGGGGGCACCTTGAGCGTCTCGGCGCCGATCGCAACCGGGTCGGCCAGGCCGAGGTCGATGCGGATCGCGTCGGCGTAACGGTCGACGGCCGCAGCGTCGGAGTCGATGACCAGGGTCGCGCCCGCCAGTCGGTCCGGGGGGACCTCGAAGACGACAGTGGCGTTCCGGGTGAAGCCGGGCTGGGTTTCGCCGAGTCCGGCCGTGCTGAACTCACCGCGCGGCTCGTAGTCGTGGCCGTCGCGGGTGTGCAGGCTGACCTGGCTGAACTGGACCACCTGCTCGCGGACCTGCGCCTGCACTCCCACCACGACCAGGGCCTGCCGGCTGACGAACGGATCGCCGTACTCGCCGGCGACCGCTCCACTCGCCCGCACCGAGACGACGCGGGCCGCAAAGGCCGGGGTGCTCGCCCAGGTTCCCGGATCGGCAGTGACCCAGTGCCGGCGGAGATCCTGCGCCGGATCGGGGGTCAGCGCGGCCAGGACCAGAGCCAGCGCCAAGCAGGTCAGCAGTCCGAGCGGACCGCGCCACCGACCCGGACGAGCAGCGGTCACCGCGTCCGCCGATCGAGCAGCGGGAGCCGGACGTGACCGAGGGGCGCAGTGGTTGTCCACTCGTTCGCGAACAAGAAGTTCTGGGCCGGCCGCTCGTCTTTGATCACCACGTCGATGGTGGCCGGTGCACGCCGTCGCGGCGTGTCCTTGGTGGCGTCCGCGGGCCAGACGAACTCCATCAGCAGCGGCCGGGGCACGTCGGGATCGAAGCCGCTGGTGTAGCCCTCCACTCGCGGTGTCGTCGGGTCGGTGCTGGTCGGTGGACCGCCGGGCACGACCACCCCGACCAGACTGGAGGCCAGACCGTACGTACTCTGCTCCCCGGTCCAGGTGGCGCTGAGCTGAACCTCGATGGTCGGGGGCTGCGCCGTGTCGTAGCGGGAGGTGTCGATCAGTTCGGCGGCCCGCACCACCAGAACCCAGCGCTGCAGGACGATCTCTGTGCCCACCGGGAAGCCCCGCACCCCCGCGGCGGGGGCGGACCGGAAGCCGCCCGCCGCCGCCACGAGGACGAGGACGAGCACGACGCCCAGCAGTGGCCACCACCTGCGGTCGAGCAGCCGGGCAACTCGGCTCCGCGACGGCGCGGCAGCCCTTACCGGCGCGTACCGGCGCAATTGGACCTCCCGACGGCTCGTGCTCAGTCCACCGCCCCCGCCGCGGCGCAGGCGCCTAGGGTAAGGGATCGTGCGATCAGTTCCGGCTCCCCCGACCACCGATGTCGTCGAGGCCCCGATCGGGGTCTTCGACTCCGGCTTCGGCGGGTTGACCGTGGCCCGGGCGGTGATCGACCAACTGCCGTACGAAGACGTGATCTATCTCGGCGACACCGCCCGCGCCCCGTACGGGGAGCAGCCGATCGCCGACGTCCGCGAGTTCGCCCTGGAGTGCTTGGACCACCTGGTCGCGCAGGGGGTCAAGGCGTTGGTGATCGCCTGTAACTCCGCCAGTGCCGCGGTGCTGCGCGACGCCCGGGAGCGCTATGCCGTCCCCGTCATCGAGGTCATCCTGCCCGCGGCCCGGCGGGCCGTGTCCGCCACCCGCAGCGGCCGGGTCGGAGTGATTTGCACCGAAGCCACCGCCACCTCGCAGGCCTACGACGATGCCTTCGCGGCCGCGCCGTCGGTGGAACTGCGGACGGTGGCCTGCCCGCGGTTCGTGCCGTTCGTGGAGGCGGGCGTGACCGGAGGACCGGAACTGCTGGCCTGTGCCGAGGACTACCTGAGCCGGCTCCGCGACGACAAGATCGACACCCTGATCCTCGGCTGCACCCACTATCCGCTGCTGACCGGGGTGATCTCCTACGTCCTCGGCGAGGACGTCACCCTGGTCTCCAGCGCCGACGAGTGCGCCCGGGAGGTGTACGCCGTGCTGACCCGGCACGGACTCACCCATGACCGTCCACGCCCGACCAGCCACCGCTTCCTGACCACCGGTAGCCCCGAGCTTTTCGAGGGCATCGGAGCCCGCCTGCTCGGCGGTCTGGTCACCGACGTCGAGCAGTTCGCATGAGTCCCGCCCGCATCACAACGCCCCCTGAGCTTGTCGAAGGGCCTCGAAGAGGTCGACTCCACACGCCCACTCCGCCTGGTCTCTCTCAGCGGGAAGAAGATCCGACCCGCCTCGGCGAAATCGCTGCCCCGGCAGGGTCACACCGATCTGTCCGTAGAACAGCACCCTATTCAGGAGGTGGGTCGAGCTGGCTTCTTTGGGTCCGTCGAGGAGCGCTGGTGGCGTCGGAAGCCAACCTCTTCGAGGCCCTTCGACAAGCTCAGGGGGCGTTTCGGGCCGCTCAGCCTCTTGCTTCGCCCTATGATCTTGGGAATACCCCCCCTGAGCCTAGGAGTACGCCCCCTGAGCTTGTCGAAGGGCCTCGAAGAGGTTGGCCCCTGCGCCGCCGAGGGTCACTGTGCAGCTGACCGTCGTGGGCTGCAGCGGATCGACTTCGGGTCCGGACTCGCCCGCCTCCTGCTACCTGATCCAGGCTCCGCACCGGGGGCGGACGTTCAGCCTTGTCCTCGACCTCGGGCCCGGGGCCTTCGGCGCGCTGCACCGCTACGTCGACCCCCGCACGATCGGGGCGTACGCCCTGACCCACCTGCACCCCGACCATTGTCTCGACCTCTGCGCGGCCTACGTCGCCGCCCGCTACTCCCCGACCGCACCCTGGCCGGCAGCGCCGGTGTACGCCCCGAGCGGTGCCGCGGAGCGGATCCGGCGGGCCTACGACGTGCCCGGGACCACCGCCGAGGAACCCACGATCGCCGACTGGTTCGACTACCGCGATTGGCGCCCGACCCAGACTGTGGGGCCCTTCGAGATCAGCACCGCACCGGTCGAGCACCCGGTGCCGGCGTACGCGCTGCGGGTGGTCGAACGGGTGCCGGACGGTGGGTCGCTGGTCTACTCCGGCGACACCGGGCCCTGCGACGCGCTGGTGGACCTGGCCGCCGGCGCCGATCTGCTGTTGATCGAATCCGCCTTCCTGGACGGCCCGGACCTGCCGCCCGGGCTACACCTGAGCGGTGCCCAGGCGGCGCAGACGGGCGCTCGGGCCAGAGTGCACGCCGTGCTACTGACCCATATCCCGCCGTGGCACGACCGTTCGGTCGTCCTGGCCGAGGCTGTCCCGCACTTCGACGGGCCGGTTGTGCTGGCCGCGGCGGGGGCGACCTGGACCATCGGTTGACGCCGACGACGAACCTTACTTCCGACGCACCGCGACCTGGGTCAGCCCGGTCATTCCGGTGTCCGGCGTGGAGGACACTCGGGTTCGGGGCGTGAAGAGGAACGGGCGGCCGTCCCGGATCCCGAGCAGCCGGCCGTCGGGGAGCCAACTGAAGCGGTTTGCGAGCGAGGAGCCGTCGTACGTGTGATTGTGCCGGAGCAGAACCTTGCCCGTGAGCACCTCGACGACCATCTCCGCCGGTCCGTCTTCTTGCGGCCAGGTGTCCAGCGCGGCGTACTTCCCGTCGGGGGAGATCAGTCCGCCGGCAGTGTCATAGCGGGCCTTCAACGCCTTCCGGGCCCCGGACCGGCGCTCGATCCGGTAACTGCGGCAGGTGTGCCCGTGGTCGCAGTCGCCGACCAGGTAGTGCCGGGGTCCGGCGGCGATCAGCCAACCGCGACTGACCCGGCGCAGACCCGAAGCGACGACCTCGTAGACCCCGGTGGCGTCGCTGAACACCAGCCCGCCGTCGCCGTTGCCGGCAACCTCGCCCGGAACCCTCAAGACCAGCGGCGGTCGGCTCGGCGTCCCGTCCCCGTGGGCCAAGGTGAGCGTCATCTCCTGCGACACGCCCCGGCCGTAGTCGATCGACCAGACCTGACCGTTCGGCCCGGGCAGGATCGTGTTGCTGGTGGCCAGGACACCGGCCAGCCGGCGCGGCTTCCCGCCGTCGGCGACGAACCACCCACCCGGCTCATCCGACGGCCGCAGGATGACGCCGCCGCGAACCGGCACCAAAGAACCACGTGCGGAATCGGCGCTAGCCCTCGTTGCGGGGGTGACGCTGACCCGGCCCGATCGGTTGTTCAACGCGTAGATGCGCTGCTGATCCCACCCGAGCACCGTCAGAGCGCGGTCGCCGAACAGGCCTGGAGCTCGCTGCCGGACCCGTGCGGCGCTCGGCCGGGCCGGAGGCGTGGTGGACCGGACCGACCTGGAGACGGTCGAGGAGGCGGGCGAGGAGACGACGGGTAGGGGCGTGGGACCCAGATCCTCCCGGCTGATGCTACGCACGCTGGTCACGACCAGCACGGTCGTGAGCGCGGTCACCGCGACGGCTCCGATGCCGACCCACGCCTGCCGACGACGCCACCCCGGTGTGGGCGTCCGCGGACCGGTGTCCAGCCACTCCTGAGCGTCCGGGTCGTCCGCCACCTGGTCAGTATCACCCCGGCGGGCCCCTCCGTCAGCGCGACCTCAACGAGGGTCGGCTGGTCCGACGGGCCCGGCCGGCGAATGCCCTAGGGTGAGGGACCGTGAACCGACGAGCCGACGGCAGGGCCCCCGACCAGCTGCGGGAGGTGCGGTTCCAGCGCGGTTGGCTCGCTTCTGCGGAGGGCTCGGTGCTGGTGGAGTACGGCCAGACCCGGGTCCTGGTCGCGGCCAGCGTCACCCAGGGCGTACCGCGCTGGCGTAAGGGCACCGGTCTGGGCTGGGTGACCAGCGAATACGCGATGTTGCCGCGGGCCACCAACACCCGTTCCGACCGCGAATCGGTCCGGGGCAAGATCGGCGGCCGCACCCACGAGATCAGCCGGCTGATCGGGCGCAGCTTGCGGGCGGTGATCGACTACGCCGCGCTGGGCGAGAACACCATCGTGCTCGACTGCGACGTGCTCCAGGCCGACGGTGGCACCCGGACGGCCTCGATCACCGGCGCGTACGTGGCCCTGGCCGACGCCGTCGGCTGGTTGCGCCAGCGCAACGCCTTGGCCGGCGAGCCGCTGACCGGCTCGGTCGCCGCCGTATCGGTCGGGGTGGTGGGGGAGACCCCGATGCTCGACCTGTGCTACACCGAGGACTCCGCCGCCGAAGTCGACATGAACATCGTCACCGACCAGGACGGTCGCTTCGTCGAGGTCCAGGGCACCGCCGAGGGGGCACCGTTTCACCGCGACCGGCTGAACGCGCTGCTCGACCTCGGCGCCGCCGGCTGCGCGCAGCTGAGCGAACTGCAGCGCCGCGCGCTCGCCGGATGACGGCGGCGAACCCGAGCGCCGACGCAGCCACGTTCGACGATGCGGCGGTGGTGCTGGCCACCCGGAACCCGCACAAACTCGACGAGTTGCGCCGGCTGCTGGCCGCGACCGGGACGCGAGTCGCTGTGCTCGGGTTGAACCAGGTCGACGATTATCCCGAGCCGGCCGAGACCGAACGCTCGTTCGAGGGCAACGCCCTGCTCAAGGCCCGCGCCTGCGTGGCCGCGACCGGGCTCCCGGCCCTGGCCGACGACTCCGGGCTGGCGGTGGAGATCCTGAACGGGATGCCCGGTGTCCGCTCGGCCCGGTGGGCCGGCCCCGAGGCCACCGACGCCGACAACAACGCGTTGCTGCTGCGCCAACTCGACGACGTCCCGCCCGATCAGCGCGGCGCCTACTTCGCCTGCGCGGTGGCCCTGGTCCTGCCCGACGGTACCGAACAGACGACGACGGCAACCATGGACGGGGTGTTGCTGGCCCACGCCGTCGGGGACCACGGCTTCGGCTACGACCCGTTGTTCGTGGCCGCCGGTCAGCAGCTCAGCAACGGCCAGCTCGAGCCGGAGGTCAAGGACTCCATCAGCCACCGTGGCCGGGCTGTGCGGGCGATCCTGCCGGTCCTGCTGCGCGAGCTGGCGCGCCACGGCGGGGCGAACACCGACGAGGAGGGCGCATCGTGAGGGCCTACCTGGACTTGCTGCAGCACGTGCTGGACCACGGCGTGCCGAAGAGCGATCGCACCGGGACGGGCACGCTGAGTACGTTCGGTTACCAGCTGCGGTTCGACCTGAGCGCCGGTTTCCCCCTGCTGACCACCAAGAAGGTGCACACCCGTTCGGTGATCGCGGAGTTGTTGTGGTTCATCCGCGGCGAGACCAACGTGGGCTGGCTGCACGAGCACGGGGTGAGTATCTGGGACGAGTGGGCCGACGAGCAGGGCGAACTCGGCCCGGTCTACGGTCACCAGTGGCGGTCCTGGCCGACCCCGGACGGCCGGCACGTCGACCAGCTGGCCGAGGTGATCCGAACGATCAGAACCGATCCGGATTCGCGTCGGCACCTGGTCAGCGCCTGGAACGTCGGCGACCTGGACACCATGGCCCTGCCGCCGTGCCACACCATGTTCCAGTTCTACGTCGCCCCGCCCGCCGGGGGCCAGAACCGGGGCCGGCTGTCGTGCCAGCTCTACCAGCGCTCGGCGGACGTGTTCCTGGGGGTCCCGTTCAACATCGCTTCGTACGCGCTGTTGACCCACCTGGTCGCGCAGGTCTGCGACCTCGACGTCGGCGACTTCGTACACACCCTCGGCGACACCCACCTCTACCGCAACCACCTCGACCAAGCCCGACTGCAACTGACTCGGGAACCGCGGCCGCTGCCTCGGCTGGTGCTCAGCCCGGCCGTCACGTCGATCGACGGTTTCACCCTCGACGACATCGCCGTGGAGGGCTACGACCCGCACCCGGGGATCAAGGCCCCGATCGCGGTATGACCGGTCGCGGTCTGACCGATCGCCGCTGTACCACCGACGATGGGGAGTGTGCTCTGATCGGGATTGCTGCGGTGGCCCGGAACGGCGTGATCGGTGCCGACGGGGACATCCCGTGGCGGATCCCGGGGGACTGGCGGAGGTTCAAGACGCTGACCCTGGGGCACGCGCTGGTGATGGGCCGGCGGACCTTCGACTCGATCGGCCGGCCGCTGCCGGGCCGGACCACGGTGGTGGTGACCCGCGACCCGGGCTGGGCTCAACCCGGCGTCCTGGTCGGCGCCACCCCCGAGGCGGCGGTGAACCTGGCCCGCGACCACGGTTGCGAATCGGTGTTCGTCGCCGGCGGCGGGGAGGTGTACCGGGCCCTCTGGCCGCAACTGGGCCGGCTGGAGATCACCGAGGTCGACCAGGAGCCCGTCGGTGAGGTGCGCTTCCCCACAATCGCGGCGACCGATTGGGAGGAGGTGACGCGGGAGCCGCACGAGGGCTACAGCTTCGTCGGCTACCGTCGCCGGCCACGCTGAATCGCCATCTTCCGCAGCGTCGACGACCGGCAGCCTGGCATCCCGATGGCGTCCGCGTCTGAGCCGACCAATGGCGGCACGAGCGCTTGGCGCCCGCCTGCTGTGGCCGCGCTCCTCAACTGGGTGCCGAAGGAGGGACTCGAACCCTCACACCCGAAGGCACAGGAACCTAAATCCTGCGTGTCTGCCAATTCCACCACTCCGGCGCCTCCCTGAGCGTACTGGGCCCCTCCGTACGCAAGTGGTCACAGGCGACGGTGAATTCGGCCGATCAGACGTCGTTGGTGACCACTTTCGCCGCGGGACTGCACCGGGCTCAGCGGTCAGACGCCGAGGTCGCGCCGTAGCTTGGCCACGTGCCCGGAGGCCCGCACGTTGTACTGGGCCATCCGGATCGTCCCCGCGCCGTCGCGGTCGACGTCGATGACGAAGGTGGAGCGGATCACGCCCTCGATCAACTTCCCGTACAGCAACTTCTCCCCGAACGCGCCGTACGCCTCCAGGACGTCTCGATCCGGGTCCGACAGCAGCGGGAAGGCCACCGACTCGGTGCTGCGGAACTGTTTGAGCCGCGTCTGCTCGTCCGGAGAGACGCCGAGCACGCGCAGACCCGCCGCGCTCAGCTCGTCCATCGCCGCGGTGAAGTCCACGGCCTGGGTGGTACAGCCCGGCGTCAGGGCCGCGGGATAGAAGTAGACAATGACTCGCTGCCCGGCGAAGTCGGACAGCGAGACCGGGTGGCCGTCGGCGTCCGGCAGGGCGAATCCGGGCGCGGGATCGCCGGCCGACAGTCGGGTGGTCATGACCTGAACCCTACCGAGGTCACCCGCGCGACCGGCCGGTGCGTTCCGGCCCAGCCCCTCTGCCCTAAGCTGTCGCTGATTCCCGGACGGGGATCGAACCATCATCGGTATTCGAGGAGCGAACGTGGCCCAGTCGATCTCCCTGTCCGGGCGGACCGAGTCGCAGATCGAAGCCGACCTGGGCGCCACCCGGGATCGGCTGGCGGACTCGCTTGCCCAGCTGGTGGACACGGTGCACCCGATTCGGATCAAGCAGCGCACGATCGGTCGAATCAAGGCTGCGGTCCAAGCCCGGGTCGAGGACGCCCGGGCGTACGTGTTCAACGTCCGCGGCGAGCTGCGGACCGACCGGGTGCTGCCCCTGGCCGGCGGGGCGGCCGGTGTGCTGACGCTGTTGGTGGTCATCGGCGTGATCCGGCGCGGTCGGCGTTCGCGGTGACCCATTGCACTCGTCGTTAGTACGCCTGGGCCCATAACCCGTTGGTAACGAATCACCCCGCAGCAGGCCCCGGCGCTGCCGTTCCGGGGAACTTGCCCCTAGTGTGACGAAGTGGCACCACGAACCGGTGCCCCCTCGACAACGAAGTGAGGCCTGGATGAGTTTCATTCGCAACGGGCGGCGCGTGGTCATCGCAGCCGCCTCCCTCAGCGCCCTGCTCGCGGCTGCGGCGTGCGGCAGCAGCAGTAGCGGTGGCCAACCTGCCGGCAGCGGGTCGTCCGCTCCCACCGCCGACTTCTCCAAGCAGGGTGACATCGAGTACTGGGGCGGCAAGGACGTCTCCGGCAACCTGCCAAAGCTGATCAAGCAGTTCAACGAGTCCCACCCGCAGGGTAAGGTCGTATTCCACGAGCTGACCGATAAGGCCGACGACCAGCGGCAGCAGATGATCCTGAACAGCGAGAACAAGAACCCCCGGATGGCGATCCTCAATATGGACGTGGTCTGGACCGCCGAGTTCGCCGCGAAGGGCTACGTGGAGGCGCTGCCGCCGGACAAGTTCCCGACCGAAGGATTCCTCCCCGCCACGGTGGAGAGTGCTACCTACTTCAACAAGCTGTACGGCTACCCCACCACCTCCGACGGCGGGTTGTTGTACTACCGCAAGGACCTGCTGGACAAGTACAAGTTGCAGCCACCGACCACCTTCGATGAGATGAAGTCGGCCTGCGACACCATCAAGGCGGGTGAGAAGGGTAAGAAACTGGACTGCTTCGCCGGCCAGTACTCCAAGTACGAGGGCCTGACCGTGAACTTCGACGAGGCAGTCCATGGCGCCGGCGGTTCCATTGTCGGTCCAGATGGTACGCCCGACGTCGCTAGCCCGGAGGCGACCAAGGGCCTGCAGACCCTGGTCGACTGGTTCAAGGACGGCGACATCCCCAAGGAAGCCATCACCTGGCAGGAGGAGAACGGTCGGCAGGCGTTCCAGGACGGGACGCTCATCTTCCACCGCAACTGGGGCTACGTCTACAACCTGGCCAACAAGACCGACGGGTCGTCCAAGGTCGCCGGCAAGTTCGACGTGGCACCGTTGCCCGGGATCTCCGGCCCGGGTGTGTCCAGCCTCGGCGGGCACAACTACGCCATCGCCAAGAATGCCGAGAACAAGGGCACGGCTATGGACTTCGCGAAGTTTATGGCGTCTAAGGACGTGCAGAAGTCCAATACGCTGGCCACCTCAGCCTCCCCGACTCTGGAAGCGCTCTACACCGACCCGGACCTGGTGAAGAAGTTCCCCTTCATGCCGACCCAGCTGAAGTCGATCCAGACCGCGGTGCCGCGACCGAAGGCTGTCCAGTACGGTGACGTCAGCCTGGCCATTCAGGACGCCGCCTACGGTCCGCTCCAGTCGGCTGCTCAGGGTCAGAGTGCCGACGCCGGTACTGCGCTGCAGGGCCTGCAGACCAAGCTGCAGGGCCTCATCAAAAAGTAGTCAAACTTCGTTCGCTCCCGGCCCGATCGCGCACGACCGGGCCGGGAGCACGAGTTCACTCACACAGGAGGTAGCCGTATGGCCACTGCCACGGCGCAGCCGCAGGTGGCTCCCGCGAAGTCGGGCCAACACAAGCCCAAGAAGAATGCGCTCAGCGACGGGCAGGGCCGACTGGCCTGGATCCTGCTAGCGCCGACTCTGTTGGTGATCGTTGTGGTCGCCGGCATCCCGGTGATCATGTCCATCCGGGAGTCTTTCTTCCTGACCAACACCGGAATCGATCCCAACACCGGACTGCTGCTCGGTGGTGACCAGTTTGTCGGGCTGCAGAACTTCACCGACATCTTTGCCGGCGCCGACCAGGTTGCCGGCAACTTCGGCACCCTCAACCGTTTCTGGAACGCCTTCTGGAACACGACGTTCTTCACCATCATTTGCGTCCTGATCGAGACCGTTCTCGGCGTGGCCATGGCGCTGATCATGTCCAAGGCGTTCCGCGGTCGCGGCATCGTCCGGGCCGGCATCCTCGTCCCGTGGGCCATTCCGACCATCGTCTCGGCCTTGATGTGGAAGCTGATCTTCGATTCCTCGGGCGTGATGAACCGGATCACCGGCCGGGAAACCCTGTGGTTGGCCGACACCGGAGCCTCGTTCTGGGCCATCATCGTCGCCGACGTCTGGAAGACTGCGCCGTTCATCGGATTGCTCACCCTGGCCGGTCTGCAGACCATCCCGGCCGAGGTGTACGAGGCGGCCAAGGTCGACGGTGCCACCGTCTGGCAGCAGTTCGTCCGGATCACCCTGCCGCTGGTCAAGCCGACCCTGGTGGTGGCGGTGCTGTTCCGCACCCTCGACACCATGCGCATGTTCGATCTGCCGTACGGGATGATCGGGCCGGCTAAATACCACGTCGAGACCATGTCGGTCTTCGCCTTCCAGGAGGCCTCCCAGACCCGCTACGGGCCGGCTGCGGCCTACGCCATCGTGTTGTTCGTCTACGTCCTGCTCGTCGCCTTCTTGTTCGTCAAGGTGCTGGGTGCGGACGTAATCGGTGATACCGGAATGCCGAAGAAGACGAGGAAGCAAAAGCGGCGTGACAAGAACAATGACGGGGGGCAGGCCACTGCCGGCCTGGAGATGATGGGAGGGGCCCACTGATGACCGCGACTGCCGCTCCGCAGACCGAGGCCCGGCTCAGCGACGCCGAGCTGGAGAACCTGGCCCATCCCAAACCCAGCCCCAAGGCCCGCATCGGGCGGATCGCCGCCTACGTGGGGATGGGCCTGATCGTCCTCTACTGCATCATCCCGTTCTACTGGATGATTGTCTCCTCGTTGCGGTTGCCGACCGAGGGGCGTAGCACCGAGTTCATCCCCAACCCTGCCTCGATCGAGAACTTCAAGGGGGTCTTTGCCGGCGGCAACAACTTCGGCCGGTCGCTGATCAACTCGGTCATCGTCTCGGGGACCACCACGATCCTCACCCTGCTCTTCGGCATCGTGGCGGCCTACGCGCTGGCCCGGCTGAAGTTCAAGGGCAAGGGCGCGGTGCTGTGGATCATCATGTCCTGTTCGATGTTCCCCCTGATCATCTTGATCCCGCCGTTGCTGAAGATGTTCTCCTCCACCGAGCCGTTCCAGTGGTTCCCGCGTTGGGTGGACACCTACCAGTCCGTCATTATCCCGCAGCTGAGCTTCGGGTTGCCACTGGCCGTGTGGAATCTGACCGCCTTCTTCAAGCAGCTCCCGGTGGAGTTGGAGCAGGCGGCCATGGTGGACGGGTGCACTCCAGGGGTGGCCTTCCGGAAGGTCATCTTGCCGCTGGCAGCGCCTGGGGTGTTCACCACCGCGATCATCGTGTTCATCGGCTCCTGGAACGAGTTCCTGCTGGCGTTGACGTTCCTGCAGGCCGCGGACCGGCAAACCGCCACGGTGGCGATCAGCAAGTTCACCGGTGCGACCGGCTTCGACACGCCGTACGGCACCATCATGGCGGCCGGCGTCATCGTCACCGTGCCGCTGCTGATCGCGGTGCTCCTGTTCCAGCGCCGGATCGTCTCCGGTTTGACCGCCGGCGGCGTGAAGTAGCGCGTCGCCCCCGCTGAATCACTCTGAGTCTGGCCCGGTCACACCCGTGACCGGGCCAGAACTCTCTACGCCCTGAGCCTGTCCATACGCCCCCTGAGCTTGTCCATACGCCCCCTGAGCTTGTCCATACGCCCCCTGAGCCCATACGCCCCCTGAGCGTCGAAGGGCCTCGAAGAGGTCGGCGGTCGCAGGGCTACGCCTCCCTGAGCCTTCCCATACGCCCCTGAGCCCGTCCGTCCATACGCCCCCTGAGCCTGTCGAAGGGCCTCGGCGCCACCACCGGCCCCCACGCCCCCTGAGCTTGAAGAGGTCGGCGGCCATCGCAGGGCTACGCCCCCCCGAGCCTTCCCATACGCCCCTGAGCCCGTCCGTCCATACGCCCCCTGAGCCTGTCGAAGGGCCTCGAAGAGGTCGGCGCCACCACCGGCCCCCACGCCCCCTGAGCTTGGCCTGTCCTGAGCCTGTCGAAGGGTCGAAGGGCCTCGAAGGGCCCCGAAGAGATCGGCGCTTCGCGCTCTAGTCCTGCGGCGTCAGATCCTCAACCGGCCTGGGCGGATTCGAACTCGGCCCGGGTTCTGGAGCTCGACGGCTCCGCCGCCAGGCGACCAATCGAGCGATCTGCTGCACAAGTGCGCCCATCGAGACTGCGAAGGCGATGGCGACCACCATGGCCCAAACCGGGTGCCGAGCGATCCGGCCGCCGATAGAGCCGATAGTGGAGTAAATGCCCGCCCAGAGGGCGCAGGCCACAGTGTCGAAGAGCATGAACCGACGCAGCGAGAAGCGCGACAGCCCAAGCGCCACGATGATCGGGGTTCGGCCCCCGGGAATCAGCCGACCGGTCACGATGGCGTTGAACGCGTTCCGGGTCAGTCCGACCTCGGCTGCCGTCACTCGGTCGGCGAACTTGCGACGGGCGATCCACGGCCGGAGCTTCCGGGCGCCCAGGCGGGCCTCGGCGAGCATCGCGGTGTCGCCCAGCACCGAGCAGGTCCAGGTGATCACGAAGATCAGCACCACGTTCAACCGGGAGTGCGAGGCGAACGCCGCCGCTCCGCTGACCATCTCGCCGGTGGGGACGAACGGAATCGCCGAGCCGAGGAGAACGGCCAAAGCCAACAGCAGATGACTCTTCAGTAAACCCACGACCCCCACGGTATGCCGCCGCCGATGGACTCCCACCGGTCGATGTGAAGGAGCCGCGATCAGTCTCCGACGGACGGGCGGCGGGCGAGCTGGAGTGCATGCGCAACCTGTGCGCCGCGAGGGAATCGAACCCCCAACCCGCTGAAATCCTGCCAACGGACGCGAGAGTCTCATGCGCGACCAGAAAAGATGCTGGTTCACCGCTCAACTGATGAATACCGTGACGCCATCCTTGCCTGTGTGTCTTCCGGTCAACTGCCTGACGGATGTCGGAGCCATGGGTAATACTCGAACCGTGATCGATCAGGGGCTGCAGGCGCGTGTGCGCGCGGCCAGCGACGGCTGCTACGAGGCGGTCAGGGCTTCTGCCCTCGCCGGAGTGCCGTTGAGCACGCTGCACTGGTGGGCGCGGCAGGAGATCGTGGTGCCGTCGGTGTCGCCGGTGCGCGAAAAGCTCTGGTCCTACGCCGACCTGATGGCCCTGAGGGTGGTCGCCTGGCTCCGGCATCGCAAGCCGGACGCAATGCCTGCTTCGCCGATGCCGAAGGTGCGGCGCGCTCTCCGCGTTTTGGCTGAACTCGACCTGTCTGTCTGGGACACCGCTAGCGCCGTCAGCCCGTTCGCGGTCGACGCGAGTGGGGAAGTCTTCGTCCGCGACGGTGACCGCGTGTTCGACAGCGCCGGGCACCCGACCCTGTTACCCGAGGAGAGTCTCGACCTGACCGCTCCGTTCAGCACGGCCGGTCTGCTCGGGCCGGATCTGATCGCCCCCCGTGCCCACCTGCGGATCGTGCCGGCCAAGGTGTCCGGGGAACCGCACCTCGAAGGTTCTCGGATTACCACGGTCACACTTGCCGCCCTGGCCGACCGCGGCTTCGGCGTGAAACAGATCGCCAACCTGTACGAGGTGCCGGAGCTGCAAGTCGGTGAGGCCATTGAGCTCGAGGCGCAGCTCGAACAGTCGACCCGGATCGCTGCCTGATCGTGCCGACCGGCGCGCTGCGGCTCGCGCTGGACCAAAACTTTCCGACTCCACTGATTAGTGCGGTGCGAGACTACTTGCCGACCGAGTTGACCTTGGATCATGTGCACCGGATCGACAAGCGGTTGAGCAGCCGACGACCGGACACTCTTTCTGGCGCTGCACCATCTCGGGTGGGACGGACTGATCACCAACAACCACAAGATGCTCGACGTTCCAGTCGAACTCGCGGCGATTTTCCGGACACAAGCTACCGTGATCGCGGTCGAGGGCCTCGGGAACGACCCGCTGCGGGCCGTTGGTGCGCTGTTGCTCGAATTGCCCGGTCTGCCCGAACGGGTCGCCCCGCGCCGATCGAACGTGTTCTTCCTCTCCTACCGTAAGCGCCAGTCACAGGACGCGCGAAGGTTCCTCGACGTAGCGGCCGGGCGGCTCAAGCAGGATCCGGACACGCTCTTCGCCGAGGTGCGCGTGACCGCGGACGAGTTCGAGGCAGCTCGCCTGCCTGTTTGAGCCGGAAGCGGTAGTCAGACGCAAATCTGACCGATCACCGCGCCGGTGATCAGCGCTGAGCGACGCTCCTTGGCGAGCGTGATCAACTGCTGAGCCTTCGCGCTCAGGTTTGATCCGCCGCCACGGCAGCGGCTCCTCGACTCGGATCTGACGCATGCCATCGCGGTAGTTCAGAGTCTTAGATGTGACTCCAACCTTGCGTTCGTCACACCTACGTCCCTTGAGTCGGGAGTCCAGAACTGCAGAACGCTCGAACACAGAGTGACCAGGCGTCTTGTGCGCCGCGAGGGAATCGAACCCCCAACCCGCTGAAATCTGACTCCTAGGCTCGCGCGGTCGGCTCACGCTCGGACACCGTGCTGGTTGGGCGTGGTTGGTGTTCGTCAGCCGTCTGCCTCGCGGGGCGATTCGTCCCCTCATTCGTCCCTACGCTGCTGATCTTCGGGTAGAGATAGCGGCAGGCTCAGCGGAGGCCGATGCCGGCCATTCGTCCGCCGGGAAGGGCTTGCAGCATGCTGAGCACCAATGATCGGTCCGCTTCGTTCGCCCGGGCGGCGGTGCGCTCTTCGTCGTCGAGGTCGGCGAGGAAGCTGTAGGCGGTCGACACCTCGGCCGATAACTCCTGGAGTTTGGGTGGCGGTACAGCCAGAGCGCCGATGTCTTCCTCGTCGTAGTCGGCAGGTTGTCGCGGAGCCAGCCATCGATCCGGCTCGAACGGGACCGCTGAGAACCCTGGTCGCCACTGCGCACCGTCAGCGGAGACTCCGCAGGCGTCGGTCCAGATCTTGAGCACGGCGAGCCGTCGAAGCAGGTCCAAATCCAAATCGGTGCGCAGCAGGGTGTTCGCGACCCAAGCAAGGTCGTACATGTCGCGGGCTGGAGTCGCGCGGTTCAGCCGGGAGATCTTCTCCGCCAGGTTCTCCTCCAGCCGCACGGTCAGCAGGTGCGGCAGCGGCGGGTCGCCGTAGGTCCGGTGGACCATCATCGGCACCCAAGCCCGACGGATCGGCGGCAGCCAGGGCGGCGCCGAGACGTCGATCTTGCTGTCCAGCTGCTCGCTCTGGCCGAACTCAGCGCTCGACATGAGCAGGTGGCGCTTGCCACGGTGCACGCGGATGCCGTAGTCGAACGGTCCCAGCTGTAGCCCGTCGACGTACTCGACGAGCAGCTCGAGTAGGTCCTCGGCGGACGAGCCGACCTCGGCGACCGAGAAGTCGAGGTCGAGGGAGAACCGCCCTTGGGTGCCGGCGTAGAGCTTCCGCAGGGAGGTTCCGCCCTTGAATGCCATCTCGTCCAGAAGCCCGATGGCGGCGAGCTCACGCAGCAGTAAGTCCTGGGCGATGTCGACCAGCGCAGCCTCCCGCCCCGGCCCAGCAGCACCTCTTGGCATATGGCGAGCCAGGTATCCCGTGGTCAGCCGCACCTGGTCACCGGTCGAGCCCGGCCTTGCCGGGACGCTCACCGGCGTTCCGCCATCGCCGTTGTCGTCGTCGCCGTTGCTGTCTGGGGAGTCGCGTCTGTGGGCGTGACGGGCGAGAGATCTCGCGGGTCGAAGGGCAGGACAGTGTCGACGACATCGGTGGCGGCGTCGCGGCGACGGCTGGGCCCACGACTACCGAAGTAGACGACGCCATTGCCGGCCGGCAGCCGGGTGGAGATGTCGGGGCGCAGGCCCGACAGGAGGTAGGCGGTGCGGGCGGTGACGGATCTGGGCCGGTGGGCGAGCTCGGCAGCTAGCGTCTCGGCCTCTATGGTCTCGGCCAGGTCTGGCAGCCATTCAGGCACCGAGGACCAGGAGCGGACGTCACCGGGCCTGGCAGCCAGGTGCACGATCACCGACTCTGCCCTCAGCACCGGGACGGACCGGGCACGGACCGGCGGTAGCGCGGGCGCAAACCAGGTGATCCGGGCCTGGGTGGCCAGTGTCGAGGCGAGCTGGCGGGCGGTCAGGGCGTCCCCTACGGCGATTTCCAGCCGAGCCGGAGTGCGGTCGGCGGCGCCGAGGGCCCAAGCTGCGGACTGGAAGGTGAGGGCAGCGGTGACGTCGGGCCGGGCCCGGATGAGAACCTGCAGCGTCTGGCTGACCCTTCCGGCCGAGACGGCGCCGGCGTTCGCGCCCGGGGCGAACTCGTAGACTCCACGGCGCCCGGTCGGCAGCAGCCAGCCCCGTTTGCGGAGCCGGTCGGCCAGCACCTTAGCGGGGGTGGAAACTCCGGTCTCTTGCCGAAGTTGCTCCAAGTCCGCTGTGGTCACCAGTTCGGCGCGGTTGAGTTCGAGCGCCTCGACCAGCGGCGCCAGACCGGCCGGCAGGGTACGGGCTGACGCCTCGAATCCTGGAGGAGAGCCGCTCGGACCACTGGTCATGTTGTCATGTTAGTGCACGAGGTAACGTGTCGGGTTACTCTATATACAAACGGACAACGCCAGCTCCGCCGGACCGCTTAGCGCACCTGTACTACCTCTATCACAAAGGCCGTCGGTTGCGGCGCGGCAGCGGACCCTTGCACGCCACAACTGAGGAGACCCCGATTCCACCCCGGTGGACTCCGCCACTCCAGAGCTCGACGAGTAGATGCTGCCGAGCACCTTCGTCGGAGTTCTGCTGTTCCTCTGGCTGGTCACGCCGGGCTTTTTGTTCGGCGTTCTCGCCGGTCGTCGCCGCGCAACCGCCTCGGTCTCAGCGTTCTACGAGACCGCGCAGGTCGTCGTCGCCTCCGTGGTGTTCTCCGGGCTCGGCGCGGCCCTGGCCGCCCTGGTGGTCACAGTCTCGCCGGCACGGCTAAGTCTCCGCGGCCTCATCCTGGACGGCCGGGCCTACCTGGGCCGGCACGCCGGCTCGGCGGGCCTGTTCCTTGCCTCCCAGATCGTCGTCGCATGCCTGCTGGCCTGGGCGGCTGACGGGCTGCAGCGGCGCCGGGCGGCGAGCCGAACCGGGCAACCACCGCCCCGACTACGGTCCGAGTCGGCGTGGGACCCGCTTCTGGGGCCCACCCAGCTGGGGCATCGACGCATGTCTGGCTGCGATTGGGAAGCGGGACCGAGTTCCGCGGCAAGGTTCTCGGGTTCGGCCACGACATCGACGTCGACGAACGCGAGCTGGTCCTCGGCTATCCCATCGAGGTCCGCTACCCGAAACAGCGGTGGCAGTCTCTCGGCGTCTGGCGGCAGCTGGTCGTCCAGGGCGGCGACATCGAGTTCCTGGCCGTCGCCCATTTCGCCGACCAAGAGCACAGGCATGGCTGAGCGGCCCCTCGTCCCCTACGTCGACCAGCTGCTGGCCGAGCTCGACGCGATCGCCACCGACTACACCGCGGTCCTGCAGGACTCAGCGATCGTCAACGTCGACCCCAACCGGGGCGGGAGCCAGGGCATGACGTTCATCGGCTTCGCCCACTGGGGCTGGCGACCAGCAGCGAGGACCTACAGGCCCGCCGGATGGCGCTGCTCGCCCGGGTCCGATCCTTCCGTCCCCGGTTCCTGCTGCTCTTCCCGCACCCCACCCCCGAGATCGAGAAACGGCACGCGAAGGCGCTCGACCTGTTCGAGCGGCGGCTCAGCCAGAAGCGGGGCGATAAGACGGTCCCGGCGTCGGTGCCGAACGCGGTCGCCCACATCCAGGAGGCCGTCGCCACCCTCCGGAAGGTGAGGGACCTGCTGCCGCAGGAGCCTTTCGCCACCCACGTCGTGGTGGACACGAACGTCCTGCTCGACGACCCAGACCTGGCCCGCTTCACACGGCAGGCCGGGCAGCGCTACCTCGCGCACCTGTTGCCCGTAGTGCTGCGCGAGCTCGACGAGCACAAGCGGGCCGGCCGCAACCAGGACCTCCGCGACGCCGCTCGCCGCGCTGACCGCCGGCTGAAAGGCCTCCGCGACAACGGCGACGTCGCCGCCGGGGTCAAGGTCGCGGGCGAGGTCTGGGCCGTCTTCGAACACCTTGAGCCGCACGCCGACGGGCTGCCCTCCTGGCTCGACCTCACGGTCCCCGACGACCGGCTCGTCGCCTCGACTCTGCTGCTGGTCAGCCGCCACCCCCGCGCCACCACCGTCGTCGCGACCGGAGACTTGAACCTGCAAACCAAGCTGGCCGCCGCCAGGCTCCCGTTCATCGACCCCGAGGAGTAGCAGCGCGTATGAGACCTGACGACTTCTTCACCGACGCCGAAGTGACCTGGGTGGACGGGATGGATCCCTGGAACATGCCGGTCACCCGCGCATTCAACGCTTCCTGGGTCGCCCAGCTGCGTCGTGGCCCGGCGCCGGCTCACGACGACCTCGACGTCATCGCCGGGCTCGCCCGGCTCGCGCACGACCAGCTGGAACGCTACGGCACCGACGGTGGTCAAGAGCTCTCCGAGGACGACATCCGGACCGCGCTGCTCGCCCTGCAGGCGACCGTCGGCCGGCTCGGCATCACCGGGTTCACCTTGCCGTTCCGGGACTTCGGCACGTTCCGCAGCTACTGGCTCCGCCGCGACTGCTCAGGCAGCTGGCAGTGCCGCCGCGACCTGCTGAAAGAAATCTTCGACCCGCTGCACGACCAGATCCTCAACCTCGAGGTGAAGGCCTACGCCGCCGAGGCGGCAGACCCCGTCAGTCCGAGGCCGCTGACCGGCTGGCCTGGGGTCGACACCGAGATCATGGAGCTGCGGCGACACTTCAAGCTCGCCCGAACAGCCCAGGACCACCGCAACATCGGCAACGACTGCATCGCCGTCCTCGAGGCCTTGAGCCGGCAGGTCTACGACCCAGCCGTCCACCTGCGGGACGGCGAGACTGAGCCGCCCGTCGACAAGACCAAGCAGCGGATCAACCGCTTCATCGAGGACACCGCGGCCGGGTCGGACAACACCGCCTTGCGCAGCCTCGCCCGAGCCGCCATCGATTTCGCGCAACGGGTCAAGCACACCCCCGACGGCAGCCGTCGCGACGCCGGAATCGCCGCCGACTCCGTGATCTTGCTCGCCAACATCCTCCGACGGCTCGACGAACCCGCCGAGACAACTCCAACAACGCCTGCGCCCCCGGAGTCGAAGAGCTGAGATGGCAAACCAGGCCCGCCGCCACCACACGGTCCGAAGTTCTACCTCGACGGCTTCGCCCGTGAGGGCCAACTCATGACGGTCCGGCTACCCGGCGACCGGCGCTTCCTGCAGTCCACCAACAACGCGTCGTTGCGCACGCAGTTCTATACGGTCCCAGAGCTGGAGGAACCCGACGCCTTCGAGAAGGGGCTCTCGGCGATGTAATCCGAGGCCGCGACGATCATGAGGAAGATCATCACCGGCGGAGTCTGGCCGCTGGACCTCGAAGACCGGGTCAAGCTCGCCATCTTCCTGGCCGTTCAGTTCCTCCGCGGACCCGATCAGCGGCGGCATATGGAGCAGACCGCCGCGCTGGTGACCCAGCTCGAGATCGTCACGGGCGGACGCGAGTCCGTCGCGGCATGGGTCGAGCGCAACTACGGGTTCACACCAACCGCGGGGGAAGTTGACCGGATCTGGCGAGACGTCAGCCAGCCTGGCGGGCCACCGATCACCCTCAGTGCAGCGGGGCACATCGAGCAGATCGGTAACCTCGTCCCCGAGCTCCTGCTCTACTTCACCGGCCGTCCCTGGGTCCTGCTCAGGTTCGAGCGACGCGCACTACTCACCTGCGACACCCCAGTCTCCCTGCTACCCAACCGCCGATCCCGGGGCAGCCGGTGGGATTGCTCAATTCGTCGGGCATCGTGTTCCCGATGAGCAGGAGAGTCGGGCTCATGCTGGCCGACCCCAAGCCGCTGATCGACCGCCTGACCGTCGACCAGGTCCGCGAGTCCCGTGCCGACTTCGACTTGCCGCCCTCGACCGCGCACGCCCGAGACTTCAACGCGGCAACAATCCGCAACACCCGCGAGTGGATCTTTCACCACCCTGACGACAGCGAACTCCTCCCGGCAGAGCTGCCGAAGACCGTGCGGACCGAGATCAGCACGGTGACTAGCGTTCCGCCGTCAGCCTGACCGGCTCAGCTGCCCCGGCAACGCAACAACGCTGGGGCGAACCAGACAAGCCGACGGTTGAGCGGAGCTCACAGCAGCTGTTGCTTGATCGGACCGCAGGGTCGTTCAGCGGCCGCCCGTGGAGTGTCGGCAAGACGGCCCTCAGCGTCGTCAGCTTGCTCCGATGCTGGCCCAACGCAACCGACTCCAACTTTGCATAAGTCAGTCGAGCCCTCTTCATGCGTCCCCTGACTTCAAATTTCAAGCCCAGGCGAGCGTGAACACGACCCTGACTAGGGCATCTGTGCGCCGCGAGGGAATCGAACCCCCAACCCGCTGATTAAGAGTCAGCTGCTCTGCCAATTGAGCTAGCGGCGCGCGAGGAGCCACACTAGCAAACCGAGGCCGGGGCGGGAAAGTTCAGCCTCCGGGCGAGCAAGGGGTCAGCTCGAGCACCGCCATCGCGGCATTGTGGCCACCCAATCCGCTGACCGCACCCCCGCGAACGGCCCCGGACCCACAGTGCAGGACGCCGGCGTAAGCGGTGGCTACCCCCCAGGCCTGCGCCGGTGTCGACACGTCGTCATCGTCGGCCAGCCAGGGCCAGGCCAGGTCCCCGTGAAAGATGTGCCCGCCGGGCATGGTCAGCTCGGTCTCCAGGTCTAGCGGCGTCACCACCTCCACACAGGGTTGGTCCGCGGCGTCTCGGGCCAGGCATGGCTCGAGCGGTTCAGCCAGCACCTGCTGCAGGGAGGCGAGCGCGGCGGCCCCGGCCCGGGTCCGGGCGCCGTCGGGGTCGTCGCGGAAGAGTCGGGCGGGCGTGTGCACCCCGAACAGGGTCAGGGTGTGGAAGCCGGCGTCGGCCAGGTCGGGAGCCAAGATGCTGGGATCGGTCAACGTGTGGCAGTAGACCTCGCTCGGCAGCGGGTCGGGGATGACCCCGGCCGCTGCGCTGACGTACGCCTGCTGCAACGCGGCGTATCCCTGGCCCAGGTGCAGCGTGCCGGCGAAGGCGGTCTCGGGGTCCAGGCCGGACGCCAGCCGAGGCAGCCGCCGCAGCAGCAGGTTGACCTTTAGCTGGCTGCCCTCGGGTTCGGGCGTTGGGGACGGCTCACCCAGCAGGCGGTCGGCGACGGCAGGAGCGCACCCCAACAAGACGTACGGTGCCCGCAACCGGCAACCGTCGGTCAGGGTCACCGTCCCGCCACCCCTGCCCGGCTCGGGATCCAACGCGATTACCCGGGCACCGGTCCGCACCTCGGCTCCCGCGGCGGTCGCCGCCGCGACCAGTTCGTCGGCTACGCGGCCCATCCCGCCGACGGGCACCCGCCACTCACCGCTACCGTTGCCGATCACGTGGTAGAGCAGGCACCGGTTCTGCACCAGACTCGGATCGTGGGCGTCGGCGAAGGTGCCGATCAAGGCGTCGGTGAGGACGACCCCCCGAATGGTGTCGTCGGTGAAGGTCCGTTCCACGACGGCGCCGATCGGGCGCTCGAACAGGTCACGCCACACTCCGGCGGGCAACCGGGCGCGGACGTCGGCCGCACGGGGGAGCGGAGCGGTCAGGGTCGGTGCAACCACCCTGGCGACGTCGGCCAGCCCGGCGTGGAACTGCGTCCACGCCGCGTAGGCGTCCGGGTCGCCGGTCAGCGCGGCGAAGGAATCCTGCGTACGGCGGCCCTCGGGTCGCTCGACCAGCAGTCCGCCGCCGCCGACCGGGGTGTAAGACGCAACCCGGCGCGACCGCAGCTCGAGCCGCAGTCCGAGGTCGTCGACGATCTCGTCCGGCAGGACCGAGACCAGATAGGAGAACCGGGACACCCGGGCGTCCAGACCGGTGAACAGCTGCGTGCTGGCCACCGCGCCACCCAGCACGTGCCGAGCCTCCAACACCGTGACCCGCCGACCGGCCTGGCCGAGGTAGGCTGCGGCAACCAGCGCGTTGTGCCCACCACCGACGATGAGGACGTCCGCGTCCGTCGGTGGCCTCAACATGCTTGATCCGGGCCGCGGGGAGACTCTTCGGTCAGTCCTGCTGAGTAAGGCCGGCCGGTGGCGGAGCGGTGACCCGTCTCGTCATCGCTCGGAGTCAGGGATGCGGCTGCGGCGGAGTCGGTGAGCGACGCCGGTCGTCGAGCGCCAGGGAGCGGATTCATTGCCTCACTCAGCGCTAACTCCCAGGCCAGCACAGCCTGCTCGGACTGACGCCATGCTCGCTTGCGATGTCGACGAGGGGAGAGCACTCCCGTACGACTCGTGGTGGCGCCGACCTCTTCGAGGCCCTTCGACCCTTCGACAGGCTCAGGGCAGGCCAAGCTCAGGGGGCGTGAGGTGGCGCCGACTTCTTCGAGGCCCTTCGACGGGCTGAGCGGTCGGGTCGGCACGCAGTTCACCCTAACCGGCCGGAGCGCCGGGATCAGCGGCCGCGGCGGACGGCGTTCAGCCGCTGGGCCCGGAGCTCGTCGATCTCCGAACTGGGCAGGGGGTCCAGCTCCACCCCGAGGGCCAGGTTCAGCACATGGTCGGCCAGGGCCGGGTTGCGGGCCAGCACCGGGCCGTGCGGATAGGTACCGATCACCGTGCCGCAGACCGCCCCCTCGGTGCCGTCCCCGGCGTTGCCGACCCCGACCTGCACGTCGGCCAGCGGCTCCGCGCCCGGACCCAGGCGGGTGTAGCCGCCGTGGTTCTCGAACCCGGTCAGCCACGCGTCCTCACCGGTTCTGCCCCGCCAGCGGGTGAGGATCTCCCCGACCGCGCGGACCGGTCCGCGGGTGGTGGTGACGTCGAGCAACCCGAGTCCTTCGACCACCTGGTCGGGTCCGTTGCGCTCGGGCCGGTCGGCCACGGTGAAGGAGCGGCCCACAATCTGGTAGCCGGCGCAGACGGCCAGCACGACCGCCCCGCGGTCCACCGCCCGGTGCAGGCCACCGTCGGCGCGCAGAGCCTCCACCGCACTCACCTGCGCGGCGTCCTCGCCGCCCCCCAGCAGATACACCTGCCCGGTGTCAGGCAGCGGCTGGCCGGGCTCGACGACGCTCAGCACCGCGTCGTAACCCCGCCAGGCCAGCCGCCGGGCTAGCACGGTCGCGTTGCCGCGGTCGCCGTAAATCCCGAGCAGCGACTGATAGACCAGCACCACCTCGACCCGCTCACCGCCGCCCTGGCGAGGATCGGCGGTGCCGGCCGGGTCCGGCGCGTAGTGTCCGGCCACGTCCACCGTGGTCATCGCCGGCCGAGCTTCCGCAATCGCTGAAACGGGGTGTAGGTCGCGATCACGTCGACCGGCCCCAGGTCGGACTCGCCGTCGGCGGCAGTCGCAGCCGCAGCTGCGCCGGCCTGGCGGATGGCGTCGGCCAGGTCGGGGACCGTGTCGTGCTCCACGCCGGCGTAGCTGAGTCGGACCGCGAGATCCTGCGCGCGCGGGCCGGTGGCGATCACCCGGCGGCCGGCCAGTTGTTCGTAGTTCACGTCCCACAGCCAGGAAACATCGCGGCCGTCGGCGGCGGCGGAGTCGATCGCCAACACCACGGTGTCCTGCCGGGCCAAGGGCAACGCCTCGGCCCAGCCGGCCGGGTTCTTGGCCAGCAGTAACCGGGCAGGTACGCCGGCCACGGTGACGGTGCCGAAGCGGCCCGCGGGCGAGGTCACCGTACGCATCCCGGTCAGCGCGTCCGCACCGTCGACTCCCAGTTGAACGGACGCCGCCAGGGCACAGGCGGCGTTGGAGACGTTGAAGCCACCCGGCACGTTGAGGTCGGTCTCGTACGCGGTGTCGCCGGGCCCGACGACCGTGGTCCCGGCCACCCGGTAATCCGCGTCCGGCTGGGCCAGTGTGCACCCGGAGCAGCGCCAGCTCCCCCCGTCCCGATACTCCCAGCCCTGCTGATCCGCCGCGTCCGTGCTGGGGTGCGGCTGCTCCCGGACCAGCGGCGCACCGCACTGGGGACACAGCGACGCGTCCTGGGTCCAGCTGGTGGCGGTGTCGACCCAGATCACCTCGCGGGCGGTCTGCGCCGCCCACACGATCAACGGTTCGCCGGCGTTGGCGACGACCACCGGCCCGTCGGCCCCCGCAGCGGCGAGGGCGTCGCGCCAGCTCCGGCCCAGCCCCTTGATCTCGTGGTGTCGGTCGAGTTGGTCCCGGCTGAAGTTGAGCAGGACCAGCACCTCGGGCCGGCCCAGCCGGATCAGGTCGGATACGACCCGCTCGTCGGTCTCCAAGATGGCGATGTCGGCTCGCGGGTGCTCGCTGAGCGCAGAAGCGATGCCGCCGTGCAGGTTTGCACCGTCGGCGTTGTGCACGAGTCGGTCAGCCTGGCCGGCGAGTGCCTGCCGGACGGCGGCAGCCAGGAAGTGGGTCGTGGTGGTCTTGCCGTTGGTGCCCGACACCATCGCCACCCGCCGACCGGCGAGGAGTTGACCCAGCGCGCCCGGGTCGGCCCGCAGCATCACCTGCCCGCGGATCGAGGCCCCAGAGCCGCGGCCGGCCAGCCGGGAGCCGAGGGCGGCTACCCGGCCCAGGCCGACGGCGGTGCCCAGCCGGGCCCGGGACAGGGGACCGAGTCGCGCGGCACCGACCCGGTGCGTGGGCGGGCCGAATGGCCTGGTCCCCGGGTCAGCGTCGATGGCCGAACTCCGGTCCGTTGGCCGTCGACCCGTGGGGAGCGTGCGGCTGGCGGTGGCTCAACGAACTTCCTGACCTTGATCGCGAATACCTGAGTGTGCCCGACGAGAGCGCCGGGTCGCCGGACCGGGACGAGTGGGGTGAGTGACGGGACTCGAACCCGCGGCCACCTGGACCACAACCAGGTGCTCTACCAACTGAGCTACACCCACCGCGGCAGGTCGACGGCGCCCGCCCTTATCCTGCGCAGTCTTGCGCAGCGTCGAGTGTAGCCGTCCGGGCGCCGGCCGGGAAAATCATTCCTCCGGCGCGGGACGATCCGGATCCATGCTCGGGGCACCTGCCCCGGTCAGGGCGCCCTGGTGCCGGGCTGCGATCTGTTTGGCGGTGGCGCTGTCCGGCCCCGGCCGGGGCACGAACAGCGCCTCCCGGTAGTAGCGCAGTTCCTCGATCGACTCCTGGATGTCGACCAGCGCGCGGTGGTGACCGGCCTTGGCCGGCGCGTTGTAGTACGTCCGGGGGTACCAGCGGCGAGCGAGCTCCTTGACGCTGGAGACGTCGACGTTGCGATAGTGGACGTACGCCTCCAAGGTGGGCATTTGCGCGGCCAGAAAGGCCCGGTCGGTACCGATGCTGTTGCCCGCCAGCGGAGCCCGTCGCGGCTCGGTGACGAACTGCCGGAGATGCTCCAGCACCCGCTGCTCCGCCTCGTCGCGATTCAGACCATGTGACAGAGCGGTCATCAGCCCGGACTTCTCGTGCATGGCGCGGACAAAGTCGCCCATCTGTTCCAGGGCCGCCGAGCTGGGCCGCACCACCACGTCGATGCCGTCGTCGAGGACGTTCAGGTCGGCGTCGGTGACCAGCGCGGCCACCTCGACCAGCTCGTCCTGCTCGAGGTCGAGCCCGGTCATCTCGCAGTCGATCCAGACCAGCAGGTCCTTCACCGGGGCACCCTTGTCACGCGAGCCACTGTAGTAGTTCCGGCCGTACTGACGTCTGGCCAACACGATCGGCAACCGGTGGCCTGGCGGGGTTCACGGCTACTATCTCCATCACCAGCGCCTGTAGCTCAATTGGATAGAGCAGCCGGTTTCTACCCGGCCGGTTGGGGGTTCGAGTCCCTCCAGGCGTGCAGCGGTGGCGCGCCCCGGGAGCCGTGAGCGGTGGTCCGCTAGCCTTCGGGCCATGCCGACAGTCCAACTCCCCGGGGGCCCGACGCTGCGCTATCGGGAGTGGGGTCGGCCTGACGGGGGCGTGGTGTTGCTGCTGCACGGTCTGGGCTCGAACGGGGCGACGTGGGACAACGTGGCGCCGGTGTTGGGTGAGCACTTCCGGGTGATCGCCCCCGACGCCCGCGGCCACAGCGACAGCGAGTGGCCGCAGGACTACTCGCTGGCGCTGATGCGCGACGATGCCGCCGGGCTGCTGGAGGCGTTGGGCGTCCTCGGAGCTTTCGTCGTCGGTCACTCCATGGGCGCGGCGGTGGCGTTCCTGCTCGCGGCCAGCCGGCCGGAGTTGGTCCGGCTGCTGGTGCTGGAGGAAATGCCGCCGCCGGACGCGGCCGACCCGCCCCGGCCGATGCCGCTGGCCCCCGACCCGGAACAGCAGACCGACTGGCGGGCGGTGATTGCGATGCACCGGTGGCGTAATGAGGACCACCCCGGCTGGTGGGAGATGGCGAAGACCACCGAGGCGACCACCCTGCTGCTCGGCGGCCGGAGTAGTCACCTCGACCAGGTCCGGATGCGCGAGTTCGGTGCGGCCATGCCGAACGCGCGGTTCGTCGGCACCGACCAGGGGCACAGCATCCACACCGAGAAGCCGAGCGTCTTCCTGCGCGAGGTGGAGCCGTTCCTGGCCCGTTTCGCCAAGTAGACCCCCCGAGCCCGGCCGGGGAGCACCGCCTTGATAGTCCTCGGCCCGGCGCGCAACGTAGGTGCGCCACCTATCCTATGGGGCATGTCCGTCTCCGCCGCGCCGGTCCAGCGCCGGTCTCTGCGTCGTCGGGAGGGCCGTCGGCGCGTCGTCGACGAGCAGCGGCGTAACGGACTGCCCCGCGAACCCGACCGGGCCCGGCCGCTACCGAAGCGGCTGATCCACAACCGGTTCGCGTGGCTTACGGCGGCCGTGCTGGTGCTGTACGCGGTGTTGCTGGTGCTGCTCTATCAGCAGGTGGTGCCCGACCGCGAGGTGCCCGGCGGCACTCTGGTCGGCCTCGGGACCGAGGCGGTGCCGATCGCCACTCGGTACGCCCTGATCACCGTGATTCCGTTGACGGCGCTGTTCTTGTGGGCCGACCGCTACCGTCCCCAGCGGTTCTGGGTCTGGCTGATCACCTTCGGCTGGGGCGCCTGCGTCGCCACCTTCGTCTCGGCCCAGGTCAACAGCTGGGCCGCCGCTCAGCTCAGCATCGCCGGCGACGGTGATCCCGCGACCGGTCCACGGGCGGCGATCTTCGTGGCGCCGTTCGTAGAGGAAGCGGCCAAGGGCACGGTGTTGTTCTGGCTGGTGATCCTGATGCGCTACCGCTGGGTCAGCCGGGTCAGCGGGGTGGTGCTGGCCGGACTGTCGGGAGCGGCGTTCGCCTTCGTGGAGAACATCTTGTACTACGGCCGGGCCTACCGCTACGCCGCCCGGACCTTCGGCCAGGTCCCACCGATGGATGCGCTGCACCAGCTCTTCGTGCTCCGCGGCCTGATGACCTTCTTCGGCCATCCGCTGTTCACCGCAATGACCGGGATCGGGCTGGCGGTCGCCGTCCGGGCCAAGAGCAAGACGGTCCGGGTGGTGGCGCCACTGGCCGGCTTCTGCGCGGCCGCCTTCTTGCACATGGCCTTCAACACTACGGCCAGTCTGTTGTCGGGCCGCAGCTTGTTGCTCGTCTACCTGCTCGTGGCGGTGCCGCTGGTGATCGGTCTGGCCGCGTTCGTGGTCCGGCAACTGCTGCGCGAGGGGCGACTGGTACGGACCCGGCTGGGTGACTACGTCCGCAGCGGCTGGCTGGAGGCCGACGAGCCGCTGCCGCTGTCCCGGCTGCGGACCCGTGCTCGGGCGCTCTGGCACGCAATGTTCACCGGGATGCCGAGCTTCGTGGCTACCGTCGGGCTCCAGCGCGCGGTCACCGAACTGGCCTACCTGCGGGACTCGATCAACCGCGGCCTGGTCGACGAGGCCGGTCACCGACGGGAGCGGCTGCTGTTGGAGAGCGTCGGCCGACTTCGAGCGCAAGCGGTGATCATTCCGCAGGGCCGGGCGCCCTACCCGGCGTTGCGTCGCCGTAGCCGGACTCAACCGGCCGCGTACGGGCCACCCCGCTACCCGGGCCCCGCCGGCCTGGGCGGAAACTTCCCCGCCCCCAGTGCGCCTGCGGGCGGAGCGGCCCCGTTGGGGCAGACTGCTACCCAGTATTCCGAGGTCGACCCCCGCTGGAAACCTCCTGGGGAGTAGGAGCGGTGATGGCGGCACAGCAGGCGGCGCCGCTGGACGCGGCCCTACGGCGGCTACGTGACGCCGTGGAAGGGATCCGGTTGCCGCTGCCGCTGGCCGACGCCCAGGCTCAGCGCGCGACGGCGGCCGAGATCTGCTTCCAGCTCGACGATTACGTCCTGCCCCGGCTGGCCAGCCTGGATGCGCCGCTGCTGGCCGTCGTCGGCGGATCCACCGGCGCCGGGAAGTCCACCCTGGTCAACTCCTTGATGGGTCGACGCGTCACCGAGCCCGGGGTGATCCGGCCGACCACCCGGGCGCCGGTTCTGGTGCACCACCCAGACGACGCCCGCTGGTTCGCCGACGACCGGGTGTTGCCCGGGCTGGCCCGCTCCAGCGGCTCGGCCCAGCACGCGCGGGCCCTGCAGCTGGTGAGCGAGTCGTCGATCCCCGCCGGGCTGGCCGTCCTCGACGCGCCCGACATCGACTCGGTGGTGCAGGAGAACCGGGAGCTCGCCGGGCAGCTGCTGGCCGCGGCGGACTTGTGGCTGTTCGTCACCTCGGCGGCTCGTTACGCCGACGCGGTCCCGTGGGACTTCCTGCTGTCGGCCGCCCGGCGCAGCGCCGCGGTGGCTGTCGTGCTCGACCGCGTCCCGCCGCGAGCCAGCCGCGACGTCCCGGCCCACCTCGGTCAGATGATGAGCGAACGGGGACTGGCGGACTCGCCGCTGTTCGCGGTCCCCGAAACCACCGTCGATGACGAGGGTCTGCTGCCCGACGCCGCCGTGGCTCCGATCCGGGGGTGGCTGGCCGGTCTGGCCCGGGACAAGTCCCGGCGGGCGTCGGTGGTGCAGCAGACCCTGGACGGGGCGATCCGCTCGCTGCTGGTGCGGGCTCCGTCGCTGGCCCGGGCCAGTGACGAACAGGTCGAGACACTGCGCCGACTCCGCGCCGAGGCCGACCACTCCTACGCCGAGGCGGTTCGCTCGGTCGGCGTGCAGACCGCCGACGGCACCCTGCTCCGGGGCGAGGTGCTCGCCCGCTGGCACGACTTCGTCGGCACCGGGGAGTTCTTCCGGGCCCTGGAGCAGCGGATCGGTTGGCTCCGGGACCGGGTCGTCGCCGCGATCAGGGGCGAGCCACCCGGCGCCCAAGACCTTCAGGTCGCCGTCGAGTCCGGACTGGAATCGCTGCTGCGCCAAGAAGGGGACGCCGCCGCCGAACGCGCGGAAGCCGGCTGGCAGGCGCACGCCGCCGGTCGTGACCTGCTGGGCCGGACCACCGAGGACCTGGCTCACAGTTCGCCGGCCTACCTCGACCGCGCGGAGCGGGTAATCCGCGACTGGCAGGGGGCGGTGCTCGACCTCGTCGCCGACGAGGGCATGACCAAGCGGTCCCGCGCCCGTTTCCTGGCCTTCGGGGTCAACGGGATCGGGGTGGCGCTGATGATCGTGGTTTTCGCCCACACCGGCGGGCTGGTCGGCGCCGAGGTCGGCGTGGCCGGCGGAACGGCGATCTTGGCCCAACGGGTGCTGGAAGCGGTGTTCGGGGACCAGGCCGTACGCCGGCTGGCCGAGTCGGCCAAGGAGGAGCTCGACGCCCGGGTCGAGACGCTGCTGTCCCAGGAACTGTTGCGTTACCACACCCTGCTGGACACCTTGGCCATCGACCCCGAGCAGGCCGAATCACTGCGGAACGCCGCCGAGGCGGTGGCCGCCGCCCGGGCCGCCGGCCTCGCCGGAGGCTCTCCGTCGGCTCTGGGTACTCCGGCACAGCCCGCGCTGTCACCCACCGCGGATCCGCCGGCCCTGGAGGCCGCCGGTCGGCCGGCGCTGAGCGGGACGGGAGCGGACATCCTGGACGCGGGTTGGTCGAGGCGGGGTGGTCGAGGCCGAGGGTGGTCGACGCCGAGGTGGCGGGCGAGGAGGTGGCGGGCGGCGAGACGCCGAGCTGGCGACGCCGAGGTGGCCGGGCGGCGCCGACGACACAGGCGGTGCGGTCGGGGAGCGGTCCTGATGGCCGGTTCCCTGGTCGAGCGCGGCCGTTCCCTGCTGGGCCGGCGAGAGTCCTCGGCCGACCTGGTCGGACGCGTACGCGCCCTCAAAGAGGCGGCGGAGCGCTGCGAAGGGCGGGTGTCGCCCGAACTCGTCGCCGCGGCCCGGCGCACCGTCGACCAGGCCGACCGGCGGCTCGCCATCTCCGGTGGCGCCACCGTGGTCGCCCTCGCCGGGGCCACCGGATCGGGGAAGTCGAGCACCTTCAACGCGCTGGCCGGAACCGACCTTGCCGGCGTCGGGGTCCGCCGACCGACTACCTCGGCGGCAATGGCGGTGAGTTGGGGTCCCGACAGCGCCGAGGAGCTGTTGGACTGGTTGCAGGTGTCCCGCCGGCACGTGCTGGAGACCGGCCCGAGTACCCGCGGGCCGGGAACCGGCGAGCTGGACGGGCTGGTCCTGCTCGATCTGCCCGACCACGACTCGACGGCGACGGCCCACCGAACCGAGGTCGACCGGCTGGTCGCGCTGGTCGACGTCCTGGTCTGGATCGTGGATCCGCAAAAGTACGCCGACGCCGCCCTGCACCAGCGTTATCTGCGTCCGCTGGCCGGCCACGCGGAGGTGATGCTGGTCGTACTGAACCAGATCGACACCCTCACTTCATCCCAACGCGCCGCCTGCTTGGCCGACCTGCGCCGGCTGCTCGACGGCGAGGGCCTGAGCGGCGTCGAGGTCCTGGGGGTCTCCGCGGCCACCGGCGAGGGCCTGGCCGCGCTGACCTCCCGCTTGGCCCGGCAGGCCGCGGACAAGCGGGCGGCGGCTCGGCGGCTGGCCGCCGACGTCGGCGCGGTCGCGGACCGGCTCGCCTCCGCATCCGGAGACGAGGCGCCGGCCGGCCTGGACCGCAGGGTGGTGGCGAACCTCAACGCCGAGCTGGCGCAGGCGGCCGGCGTGCCGGTGGTCACCGACGCCGTCTCTGCGGCCTGGCGGCTGCGCGGCGGCCTGGCCACGGGCTGGCCGGTGCTGTCGTGGCTGGCGAAGTTCAAGCCCGACCCGCTTCGGCGGTTGCGGCTGGGTGGCGGTCGCCGCGGCGAGATCGCCACGCCGGGCCGGGTCTCGCGGACCTCCCTGCCCGGCGGTACGGGGGTGCAACGGGCCCGGGTCGATAGCGCGCTGCGGAGCCTGGCCGACGCGGCCTCGACCGGGCTGAACCGAGGCTGGGCCGACGCCGTCAAGGCAGCGACCCGTTCCGCCGGCGCCGGGCTGGCCGACGGTTTGGACCGGGCGGTGGGCAGCACCGACCTGGACCTGGACCGGCACCGACGGTGGTGGGGTCTGATCCGGGTGCTGCAGTGGGTCCTGGTCGCGGCCGTCCTGGTCGGGCTCGGCTGGCTCGGGGCGGCGTTCGTGCTGGCCTATCTGCAACTGCCACCGCTGCCCAAGCTGACCTGGGGCGGGTTCCCGGCGCCGACCGTGCTGGTGGTCGTCGGGGTTCTGGCCGGGGTGCTGCTCGCCGCACTGGCCCGGATCGGGGTGAACCTCGGCGCTCGGCGGCGGGCGGCGCTGGCCCGGCAGCGACTGCTGAGCGCGATCGGCGCGGTCAGTGAGCAGCAGGTACTGGCACCGGTCCGCGATGAACTGGATCGCTACGAGGCGACCCGGACCGCACTGCGCCGAGCACGGTTCTGACGCCTGCCGGCCTATCGTCGCCTCCCAACCGTGCCTGAGCGCACTTCCGGTCACTTTGAGCCCCGGCGGTCACTTTGAGCCCGTTGCACCGAGCTCAAGGTGACGGTAGGGGCTCAAAGTGGCTGCTGGGCAGCGGCGCAGGGGTTGGCACTGGCTCAGCTCTCGCCGACTCGGCGGACCTCGCCGCACTGCCGGTAGGGTCTCGGCACGGCTCCGTCGACGACCAGGTGACGGCACCGTCGGTCGGTGGCGGTGATTTCCCGCTGTGGGCCCGAGGCCGGGCGCTGGCATACTGGGAGGTCGTCTCGCGCCGTCGCGGGTCGCCCAGCCCGTCCCGTACGACGCTCTCATCGATCAGTTCTGCCCGCCACCCTCTGCTGCGAAGGTCACCGCTTCATGCCTGAGTTCATCTACTCGATGCACAACGTCCGCAAGGCCCTGGGCGACAAGGTGGTGTTGGACAACATCACCCTGTCGTTCTATCCGGGAGCCAAGATCGGCGTGGTCGGCCCCAACGGCACCGGGAAATCGACCCTGCTCAAGCTGATGGCCGGGATGGAACAGCCCAACAACGGCGACGTGATGCTGGCCAAGCAGGCCAGTGTCGGCATCTTGTTGCAGGAGCCGCCGCTGACCGAAGGTAAGACGGTGCTGGAGAACGTCGAGGAGGCGGTGGCCGACGTCAAGGCACTGCAGACCCGAATGGACGAGCTGGGGGTGGCGATGGGGGAACCCGACGCCGACTTCGACGCCCTGATGGCGGAGATGGGCGACGTCCAGACCGAGTTGGACGCCCGCAACGCCTGGGACATCGACTCCCAGCTGGAGCAGGCGATGGACGCGCTCCGCTGCCCGCCGCCGGACGCCGAGGTGGATGTGCTGTCGGGCGGGGAGCGGCGCCGGGTGGCGCTGTGCAAGCTGTTGCTGCAGCAACCGGATCTGCTGCTGCTGGACGAGCCGACCAACCACCTGGACGCGGAGAGCGTGAATTGGCTGGAGGGGCATCTGCGGGCCTACCCGGGGGCCGTGCTGGCCGTCACCCACGACCGGTACTTCCTGGACAACGTCGCGCAGTGGATCTTGGAGATCGACCGCGGCCGGACCCATCCGTACGAGGGCAACTACTCCACCTATCTCGACACCAAGCGCTCCCGGTTGCAGGTGGAGGGCAAACGGGACGCCAAGCGGGCCAAGATCCTCGACCGCGAGCTGGAGTGGGCGCGTTCCAACCCCAAGGCCCGGCAGGCCAAGAACAAGGCGCGGCTGGCCCGCTACGAGGAGATGGCGGCCGAGGCCGACCGGAACCGCAAGCTCGACTTCGAGGAGATCAACATTCCCGCCGGTCCCCGGTTGGGTAGTCAGGTGCTGGACGCGGACGGGCTGGTCAAGGGCTTCGGCGACCGGCTGTTGTTCGACGGGTTGGACTTCTCCCTGCCGCGGGCCGGGATCGTCGGGGTGATCGGGCCGAACGGAGTCGGCAAGTCGACCCTGTTCCGGATGCTCGTGGGGGAGGAGGAACCCGACGCCGGTGCGCTCCGGCTGGGCGAGACCGTACGGGTCTCCTACGTCGACCAGGGCCGGTCGGGTCTGGACCCGAGCAAGAACGTCTGGGAACTGGTCTCCGACGGCCTGGACTTCATCAAGGTCGCCAACTTCGAGATGCCGTCGCGGGCCTACGTCGCCTCGTTCGGTTTCAAGGGACCCGATCAGCAGAAGCCGTCCGGAGTGCTCTCCGGCGGCGAGCGGAACCGGCTCAACCTCGCCCTGACCTTGAAGATGGGCGGCAACCTGCTGCTGCTGGACGAGCCCACCAACGACCTGGACGTGGAGACCCTGCAGTCACTGGAGGACGCGCTGCTGGACTTCCCCGGCTGCGCGGTGGTGATCTCCCACGACCGCTGGTTCCTGGACCGGGTCGCCACCCACATCCTGGCCTGGGAGGGCGACGAGGAGAACCAGGCGAAGTGGTTCTGGTTCGAGGGCAACTACGCCGACTACGAGGCCCACAAGATCGCCCGGCTGGGGGCCGAGGCGGCCCGACCGCACCGGGCCACCCACCGGCGGTTGACGCGTAGCTGAGCGCGGCCCAGGCCCTCCGCTGAGCCCCCGCACTTTGAGCCCACCCCGCCACTTTGAGCCCCGCCCGTCACGTTGAGCCCGTTGCACCGGGCTCAAGGTGACCGTGGGGGCTCAAAGTCGGCGGGGTCCCGGGTACTCAGGCCTAGCCAGTCGCCGGTGGCCGGTCTCGACGGCCGCCTGCATCCGCGCCAGGTAGTCCGCCAGGGCCGCGCCCGCCTCGGCACGTTCAGCGTCCGATTGCCCGCGAACCGGCGGAGGCCGGCGTCCGGACCGGTCGGAACGGTTCAGCTGCCGAGGACCCGCCGGACCTCGACCCGCTGCCGGTACGGACCGGCGACCCGTCCGTCCAGGACCCGGGTGAACGCCTCGTCAGCCCAAACCAGCACGGTGTAGTCCCCGCCTACGAGGTCGTAGGAGTCGTCGTTGGGGAAATACTTCTGCGGGGCCGGCTGCCCGTCGGCGGCGTAGACCGTGCCGCGCTGGTAGCCGGTGGGGCTCGGCATGATCCGGTAGAGCCCGGCCCGGTCGACGTGCAGGGCCGCCGTGGCGTAGCCGGCGGAGGTGAAAGCGATCTGCCGGGGCCGGCCGGGGACGAGCTGAGCGGTGGGTTCGGTCAGTGGAACTCGATGCAGCAGAGCGAGGGCTTGTTCGCGGCTCAGGGCGCCGACGCCGGCGACGATCCGGTCGGCCAGGGAGTCGGCCAGCCCGATCCGCCACCGGCCGTCCTGGCGGACCGCGGTCAAGGCGAACGTCCCGTCCGGCCCGAGGAGGTCGAACCAGCCGACGGAGGGGTGACCGTCGTAGCGGTAGGTGTTGTCGTGCAGGCAACGCGGGCGGGTCCCGCCGGCGACGCAGCGCGGCCCGAGGTCGACCTGTCGCCCATCGGCCGAGGTGAGGATCAGCGACCGGATCCGGACCACGGCCCGGTCCGGGCCTTGCCGGGTGCTGTCGAAAACCGCAGTCTGCACCCCCCACGTCACCGGCTGGTCGTCGGAGAAGAAGAGGGGAGCGTACCGGTTGACCGCCAGCGCGCCGGTCGAATCCAGGGTCGCCGCCAGGGCCGAGACGTCGGCGGCGGTGGGCACGGCGACCAGCGCGCGGGTCAGGGCGACCGCCGCCTCCTCGGGATCCTCGAAGCCGCCCCGCTCCCCGGCCGGGGCCGCCGGTACGGCTAGCCGGCCACCGGTCCCGGTCGTGGGGTCGGAAGCTGCGTCGAGCTGGCGCTCGAGCAACGTCATCAGCAGGCTGACGTACCACCGGCCCTCGCGACGGACGGCCAGCACCCGCCACCCGGAGTGTGCTGGTCCGGACGAGCCGAGATCGACCCGGGCGTCGCCGGGTCCGGTGATCCGGCGCAGACCCAGATACCCGGCCACGACTCCGGTGGTCTTGGCCGGTTCGGTCCGCACCCGGACCTGTCCGCGGTCGAAGGTGAGCACCGCGAGGTCGGCCGAGACCAGCTCGGCCCGGGCCGAGACTCCGGTGAGGTCGAGCCGCAGGCCGTCGAGGCTGAGTGCGTCCGGTCCGGCGTCGCCGCGCAGGCCGAACCGCTGCGCGTCCCGGCTCAGCCCTTCGCTCAGTCGCTGCAGGGCGGGCCGCTCCTCGGGTTGGACCAGGGCCAGCAGTCGGGGCAGCCGTCCCCGGTCCAGCGCCGTCCCCAGGGCGGACGCGAGGGTCTGCGGCGAGCGGGTGCCGCCGCGGACCAGGTCGACGACGCCCAGGGTGCTGAGCACCAGGGCTGCCACCGCCAGCAGGCTGACTGCGACCAGCAGCACCCGTCGGTTCGAGACCCGCGGGGCCACGGCGAGCGTCTCCGGACCGTCGCCGGTGGGCTCCGGCGACGAGTCGCTGAGTTCCGGCGACCAGCCGGCCGGCGCCGGTCGGTGCGGGTCAGCCGACGTCGGCACCGCGCTGGCCCAGGGTCGGCTGTTGCTGCGGGGCGGATGGGGCGGCGCCCGGAGAGCCGTCGCCCGGGGAATCGTTGCGCGCGACGGCGGGGCCCGACGGCCGGGAAGCGTCCAGGTCTCCGGCGGGGTCGGCCGAGGGGGTGGCTCTCAGGTCCAGCCGGGTCCGACGGGGCGGGGCGGCGGGCCGGAACTTCGGCGACAACAGCTCGGCCAAGGTGACGGCGGGTCGGCCGGCGAGTTCGGCGAGCTGGGTGCGGCAGGAGAACCCGTCGGCCAGCACCACCGCGTCCGGGTGGGCGGTGACCGCGGGCAGCAGGTCGTGCTCGGCGACCTTCACCGACACCTCGTAGTGGCCCCGTTCGACCCCGAAGTTGCCGGCCAGTCCGCAGCAGCCGCCGACCGTCGTCACCTCGGCCCCGGTGGCCCGGAGCAGCGCCGCGTCGGCCCGCCAGCCGATCACCGACGCGTGGTGGCAGTGCGGCTGCGCCACCACCTCCCGCCCGGTCAGGTCCGGCGCGCGCCAGTCGTGCGTCTGTTCCAACAACTCGGCCAAGGTGAACACGCCGGCCGCGACCTCGGCCACCCGCGGGTCGTCCAGCAACTCACCGGCGTCGCTGCGCCACACCGCCAGGCACGACGGTTCCAATCCGACGACGGGGGTGCCGGCCGCGACGTAGGGATGCAGGACGTCCAACGCCCGCCGCAGCTGTCGCCGGGCGCCGTCGCGTTGGCCGGTGCTGATCCAGGTCAGTCCGCAGCAGGCGTTCCGTTCGACGAAGCGGGGGGCGTAACCGGCCTCGGTCAGCACCGCGACCGCGGCCGCGGCCCCGTCGCCGGTGAAGCAGTCGGAGAACGAGTCGACCCACACCACCACGGGTTTGCCGGTCGAGGCGGGTGTGGCCACCCGGTTCCGGGCCGCGCGGTCGGCGAAGCGAGGCAGTGAGCGGCGCTGATCGACCCCGGCGCTCCAGCGCACCACCGAGCGCAGGCCGGGGGAGGCGGTGGTCAGGTTGACCAGGGCGGCCAGCGGTGACAGCCGGGTGATCAGCCGGCCCCAGCGGGGGAGCCAGCCCAGCGCGTAGTGGCTGCGGGGGCGGAGCCGGCCGGCGTAGCTGTGGTCGAGCACCTCCGACTTGTAGGAGGCCATGTCCACCCCGGTCGGGCAGTCCCGGGCGCAGCCCTTGCAGGACAGGCACAGGTCGAGGGCTTCGTGCACTTCCGGGGCCCGCCAGCCGTGCACGACGTCGCCTTGAATCATCTCCTGCAGCACCCGGGCGCGACCGCGGGTGGAGTCCTTCTCCTCCCGGGTCGCCTGGTAGGACGGGCACATCACCCCGAGCGCGCCGGTGGTGTTGGCCAGGCACTTGCCGACTCCGGTGCAGCGGTGTACGTCGGCGGAGAACGAGCCGCTCACGGGCAGCGGGCGCTCGACCAGGCCCTGGGTGCGCAGGTCGGCGTCGACCGGGCGCGGGTCGACCAGCACGCCCGGATTGAGCCGGTTGTCCGGGTCGAAAACGGCCTTGACCTGCCCGAATAGATCCAGCCCGGCGGGGGAGTACATCGCCGGCAGCAGGGCCGACCGGGCCCGTCCGTCGCCGTGCTCACCCGACATCGAACCGCCGTGACTCCCGACCAGGACGGCAGCGGCCTCGACGAAGGTGCGGTAGCGGCTCGCTCCGCCCGGGCTGGTCAGCGGGAAGTCGATCCGGGCGTGCACGCAGCCGTCGCCGAAGTGGCCGTACGGCAGCGCGTGCAGATGGTGCTCGACCAGCAGGGCGTCGAAGTCGCGCAGGTAGGCCCCCAGCCGGGCCGGGGGGACCGCGGCGTCCTCCCAGCCGGGGTAGGCCGGCTCGGCCAGACCCACCGCGGCCAGTCCGGCGCCGTCCTCCCGGATCCGCCACAGGGCCAGCGCCTGCACCGGGTCGGAGACCACGAAGCCGTCCAGCGCGTCGGCGGCGGCCAGCACCTGTCGGGCCCGCCGGTCGACCTCGCCCGCGTCCTCGCCGACCACTTCGACGAACAGCCAGCCCTCCCCACGGGGCAGCGGCGGCACCGCCGACGGCCCCCGCCGGGCGACGACCAGGTCGACGATGCGCCGGTCCAGCCCTTCCACCGCGGTCGGCCGGTACGGCAGCAACGCGGTGGTGGCGTCGGCGGCGTCGGGCATCGAGGCGAAGCCCAGGGCGATCAGTTGCTTGTGCGGGGCGTCGGCGACCAGACGCACGGTGGCGCCGGTGATCACGGCCAGCGTGCCCTCGGTGCCGGCCAGGAACTTGGCCACGTCGAAGCCCCGTTCGGGCAACAGGTGCTCCAGGCTGTAGCCCGACACCTGACGGGAGAAGGTGCCGAACTCGGTCCGCACCGTTCCGAGACCGGCGGCGACAACCTGCCGCAGGGCTGAGACGGTCGGCGAACCGGATCCGTCGACCTCCGGTCCGAAAGTGAGTTGTTCCCCGTTGCCGGTGACCACGTCCAAGGTGACGACGTTGTCCGCGGCCCGGCCGTAGCCCTGGGCCCGGGGTCCGCAGGCGTTGTTGCCGATCATCCCGCCGATGGTGCAGCGGTTGTGCGTGGACGGGTCGGGGCCGAAGCGCAGCCCGGACGGGGCGACCGCGGCCTGCAGGGCGGACTGCACCACACCCGGTTGCACCCGGGCGGTCCGGGCGTCGGGGTCGATATGTTCGATCTCGGTCAGGTGCCGGGCAGTGTCGATCACCAGCCCGGGACCGACGGCGTTGCCGGCACACGAGGTCCCCGCTCCCCGGGTCGTCACCGGCATCCCAGCGGCGCGGGCGGCGTCCAGCACCGCCAGCAGCTCGGGTACGTCGCGAGGCCGGGCCACCGCTTCGGGCACCACCCGGTACAGCGACGCGTCGGAGGAGTACAGCGCCCGGGTGAGCGAATCGGTGTCCAGGGCGCGATCGGCGCCTCGGTGTTCCAGCTCACGGCGCAGCGCGGCGACGGCGGGCGCTGCCCCGCGGACAGCAGCCGGGGAGGTAGGGGCGTACCGAGTCGGTGCAGACATGATCGTCCTCGACCCTAGTCGGCAGCCGGAGTCCGAGCCGCCCAAGCGGCCGGAGGGCGGGGCGACGGTCGTCAGCGGCCTCCGCGAGATCCTGACTCCGGCTTCGGTACGGCCAGCAGCCTCAGCCTTGGTCGACGCCGAGCACCACCTCGAAGGCCCGCCCGAGCGCTCGGTAATCACTCGCCGAGATGGCCTCCACGAAGTTGCGGCGCACGGTCTCGACGTGGCCGGGCGCAGCCCGTTCGAGCAGGGCCAAGCCCTCGTCGGTGAGGTTGGCCCAAACGCCGCGCCGATCATTGGGGCAGGTGGTGCGCTCGATCAGGGCGGCCTTCTCCATCCGGGTGATGGTGTGCGTCAGCCGGGACCGGCTCTGGTGCACGGCGTCGGCCAGCTCGGCCATCCGCAGCCGTCGCTCCGGGTGTTCCGACAACGCCACCAAGATCTCGTACTCGGGTAGGTCGAGGCCGAACGGACGCAGACCGGCGTCCATCCGCTCGGTCAACCGGGCGCTGCCCAGCAGGTACGTCCGCCAGATCCGCTGCTCCTCCGGGTCCAGCCAGCGCGGCGAAGTCCCGTTCGCCGTCAAGCCGGCGCCGACTTCGGCCGGGGAGCCGTCCAGCGGCGCGGCAGCCGGGGCTTCCAGGCCGACCGACGCCACGCGCTCCGGAGTCATAATGGCTCACAGTTTAGGTGATCTCTGCTGTTTTGACCGGGCGGGGAGCAAGTCGGGGGGGCGGCGGCAACGGTGCCCTGGGTCTCGCCCGCTCGGTAGGGTGATCACGGTCGCGACAGCGGAGGGAAGCAGGATGGAAGCGGTCATTGTGGCGGCGGCGCGGACCCCGATCGGACGTGCTGTCAAGGGCTCGCTGGCTTCGGTGCGACCCGACACGTTGGTCACCGGCGCGATTACGGCCGCCCTGGCTCAGGTACCGACGCTGGACCCGCATCGGCTGGACGACATCTTCGTCGGCTGTGCGGAGCCCCGGGACGAGCAGGGCGGGAACCTGGCTCGACGGGTCGCGGTCCTGCTCGGTCTGGACGACGTCCCCGCGGCCACGGTGAACCGGTTCTGCGCCTCCAGTCTGCAGACTGCGGCGATGGCCTTCCACGCCATCGCGGCCGGGGAGGGCGACGCGTTCGTCAGCGCCGGAGTGGAGTGCGTCTCCCGGTACGCCGGCTTCGGCTCGGCCGGCGTCGACCCGCCCGAAACCCACCATCCCGCGTTCGCCACCGCCCAGCGGCGCACCCGGGACCGGGTCCACAGTGGTGAGCCGTGGCACGACCCTCGGATCGACGGCGAGTTGCCCGACGTCTACATCGCGATGGGGCAGACCGCGGAGAACGTGGCCCAACGCTGCGGGGTGACCCGGTCCGAGGCCGACGCCTTCGGCCTGGCCTCCCAGCAGCGGGCCGTCCGCGCTCAGACCGACGGCGTCTTCGACGCCGAGATCGCGCCGGTGACGCTGCCGGACGGCTTCGTCGTACGGCGCGACGACGGGCCGCGGCCGGGCACCACGGCCGAAGTGCTGAGCGGACTGCCGCCGGTGTTCCGGCCCGACGGGGTGGTCACCGCCGGCAACTGCTGTCCGCTGAACGACGGGGCGGCGGCGGTGGTGATCACCAGCGACGCCCGGGCCGCCGAACTCGGGTTGACGCCGTTGGCCCGGATCGTCGCTACCGGGACCAGCGCGTTGAGCCCGGAGATCATGGGGCTCGGTCCGGTCGAAGCGAGCCGGCGGGCGCTGGCTCGGGCCGGGTTGGGTGTGGCCGATCTGGGCCTGGTCGAGATCAACGAGGCGTTCGCGGTCCAGGTCATCGCCTCCGCCCGCGAACTAGGGATCGACTTCGACCGGCTGAACGTCCACGGCGGCGCCATCGCCCTCGGTCACCCCTTCGGGGCGACCGGGGCCAGGATCATGGGCACACTGCTGAACGCGATGACCCGACACGACGTGGAGTTCGGGCTGGAGACAATGTGCGTGGGCGGCGGCCAGGGCATGGCCATGGTGGTGCAGCGCCTCAGCTGAGCGGCGGCAGCGCGGAGGTGGCAGCTGAGCACGAGGTGGCCGCGTTGAGGGTGCTGGCGTCGGGTCGGCGTGGCGGATCCCGGTGGGCCGGGCCCTGCTGCGTGGAACCCGACCGTGGTCGGGAAACGTACGCGTGGGCCGGGCCCTGCTGCGTGGAACCCGATCGTGGTCGGGAAACGTACGCGTGGGCGGGTCCTAATGCGTGGGACCCGGCCGTGGTCGGGGAACGTACGCGTGGGCCGAGCCTTGTTGACTGCCGATTACGGCGAGCAGTCGCAGCCGCTCGTCACTCGGGCTGCCCGGCTCGGCGGTGAAGACGAGCAGTGCCTGGTGCTGCTCGGGGTCGAAGAGCGTTTGGCAGTACAGCTCCATCTCACCGACCTCTTCATGGGTGAACCGCTTGACTTGGGTGTGTTTGAGACGCACCTCGTGCTCGGCCCATACGGCCGAAAACTCCTCACTGCCTTCGAGCAGCGCTTCGACCATCTCGGCGGCGCGTGAGTTCGCGCCGTCGCGGGCGTAGGCCGTACGCAGGTCGGCAACGAACTGCCGCCCTCGCAGTTCGTGATCGTCGCCGGGATAGATCGCCCGCGAGGAGACGTCGGTGAACCAGCGCCACACGAACGCGCGGTCGAAGCCCGTGCGCGACGCCTCATCGCCGAAGAGCGCGACCGCCGGCGGCGTCTGCAGCAGGGTCTCACCGGTGCCGCTGACCACCATGGCGGGGGTGTCGCTCAGACGGTCGAGGATCCGCATCAGCCCGGCGTCGATGTGATCGCCTCGGCTGGTGTGCCGCGGCGCCAGGTGCCCGCCGAGCCGGAAGAGATGGTCGCGCTCCTCGAGCGAGAGCCGCAGTCCGCGGGCGATCGCGGCCAGCATCGGCTCGCTGGGCTGCGGGCCACGTTGCTGCTCAAGGCGGGCGTAGTAGTCGGTGGACATGCCGCACAGCATCGCCACCTCCTCGCGACGCAGGCCGCCGGTACGACGTCGCGGCCCTCGCGACAGACCGATGTCTTCGGGCTGCAGCGCCTCGCGCCGGGTGCGCAAGAAGTCGGCCAGCTGCGGGCGGTCCATGATGATGATTGTGCCGGGTTCCGACGGACTCAGAGCAGCATCCCGCCGGAGGCCTCGATCCGCTGCCCTGTCACCCAGCCCATGGCGTCGGAGGCGATCGCCGCCACGGCAGCACCGATGTCGTCTGGCTCGCCGACGCGGCCCATCGCAATCACCGAGGACAGCCCGCTGCGAACCTGCTCGTCATCACGCATCGAGCCGCCACCGAAGGCGGTGCCGGTCGCGCCGGGTGCGATCGCGTTGACGGTGATCCGCCGCGGGCCGAGATCCTTGGCGAGATACCTGGTCCAGACCTCGATGGCGCCCTTGACCGAGGCGTAGACGCAGTAGCCTCCCTGCCCGACGAACCGCGCCAGCCCGGTGCTGGTGTTGACGATGCGCCCGCCGTCGACGATCGAGCCAACGAGCTCCTGGGTCAGCATGACGACACCGGTGAAGTGGAGGCCGACCATGTCAGCGATGTCGTTGACTTCGATCTCGCCGAGCGGTGTCCACGCGGCGGCGCCGGCGTTGTTGATCAAAATGTCGAAGTCGTTGCGGCCGAACGTGTCGCGCAGCGTCGCACGCAGCGTCTCCGCGAAGTCGACGAAGGTGTCCACGCGGGTGGTGTCGAGCTGCAGGGCGACTGCGCGTCGCCCCAGCTTCTCGATCTCAGCCACGACCGCCTGCGCCTCGTCGGTGTTGGCTCGGAAGGTGAGGACGACGTCGACGCCGTTTTCAGCGAGGTGCAGCGCAGTGCTGCGTCCGAGGCCGCGGTTGCCGCCGGTGACGAGCGCTGTCTTCGTGGATGGAGTTGGTGTGGTCATGCATCCACGATGCCGCCGCGACCGGCTCGGATGAAGGCAGCACTCATCCGGGGATAAGGAGTCCCTGGATACGCCGCGACACCGCCCAGCTCAACGACCAAGAGCCCCACAGTTCACGGAGGCTATCGAGACGGAGGTCGGGTCGCAGGCCAGACGCCCAAGTTCTGTCCGATATCCTCATCCGGGTAAGCCCTCGCTGCGACCGGCGTCCGGTTGCTGCGGCCGCCACGAGCCGAGCTGGAGCCCGAGATGCGTGATGACAGGCCCGACGAACCTCAGCCCGGGATCCGCGGGCGGGTGGAATCGGTATGACGCCGTTGCCGACCGGCACCGACGGGGGTGACGTCGTCGCCCAGCGGCCATCGTCGGTCGGGGCCATGCTGGTGGATCAGGTCAAGGCTTCCGGGGAGCGGGAGTCGTTCCGCTACCTGCGGGAGGGTCGTTGGGTCAGTGTGACCTGGTCGGAGTTGAAGGAACAGACCTTCGAGTTGAGCGCCGGTCTGCTGTCGCTCGGGGTGGAACTGGAGGACCGGGTCGCGATCGCTTCCGGCACCCGGATGGAGTGGGTCCTGGCCGACCTGGGGATCATGTGCGCCGGCGGCGCCACCACCACGGTGTACCCGACCACCCAGCACGAGGACGTGGCGTTCATCCTGGCCGACTCCGGCACGAAGATCGTCTTTGCCGAGGACGCCGACCAGGTCACCAAGATCACCGACCACGCCGAGGATCTGCCCGACCTGACCACCATCGTGCAGTTCGACGACGGACCCCGGGCCGAAGGCGTGCTCGGACTCAATGAGCTCCGCGAGCGCGGTCGCGCGCACCTGGCCATCGACCCGGCGGCGGTCGACGACGTCATCGCCCGCACCGGGCCCGAGCACCTGGCGACGTTGATCTACACCTCGGGCACCACCGGCCGGCCCAAGGGGGTCCGGCTGGTGCATGACGCCTGGACCTACCTGGGCGCGGCGATCGAGGAGTTCGACATCATTGCCCGCGACGACGTGCAGTACCTGTGGCTGCCGCTGAGTCACGTGTTCGGCAAAGCCCTGATCGCCATCCAGCTGAAGATCGGCTTCGCGACCGCGATCGAGGGCGACATCGCCGCCATCGTGGAGAACCTGGGGACCGTCCGGCCCACCTTCATGGCCGGCGCCCCGCGGATCTTCGAGAAGGTCCGGGCCAAGGTGCTGACGTCGGCGGGGTCGGGTCCGAAGAAGAAGATCTTCGACTGGGCCTTCCGGGTCGGTCGGGCCAGCGTGCCGGTCCGGCTGGCCGGCGAGACCCCCCGCGGGCGACTGGGCGTCCAGTACGCCCTGGCCGACCGCCTCGTGTTCAGCAAGATCAAGCAGCGGATGGGCGGCCGGATCCGGTTCTTCGTCTCCGGCTCGGCGGCGCTGAACCGTGAGGTGCAGGAGTGGTTCTACGCCGCCGGCCTGCTGGTGCTGGAAGGCTACGGGCTGACCGAGACCAGCGCCGCGACGTTCGTGAACAATCCGCGCGCCACCCGGTTCGGTACGGTCGGGCCGCCGGTCCCCGGCTCGGCGGTCAGGATCGCCGACGACGGCGAAATCTGGGTCAAGGGTCCGGCGGTGATGCGGGGCTACCACCATCTCGACGAGGCCACAGCAGAAGTCCTGCAAGACGGCTGGTTCGCCACCGGTGATATCGGTGAGCTGGACGAGGCCGGCTACCTGCGGATCACCGACCGCAAGAAGGACCTGATCAAAACCTCCGGCGGCAAATACGTCGCCCCACAGGAGGTGGAGGGCACGATCAAGGCCGCCTGTCCTTACCTGAGTCAGGTCGTCGCGCACGGCGAGGGGCGCAAATACGTGACCGCGCTGATCGCTCTCGACCCGGAAGCCATCTCCGAGTGGGCGCGCGACCACAACCTGCCGCAGACCTCGGTGAGTGAGTTGCAGAAGCTCCCGCAGGTGCGGGAACTGATCGAGGCCTGCGTCCGCGACGCCAACTCCAAGCTCGAACGCTGGGAGACCGTCAAACGGTGGACCTTCCTTCCCGAGGAACTCAAGGTCGAGGCGGGTGAGGTCACGCCGAGCATGAAGATTCGGCGCGCGGCGGTGGAACGCAAGTACGCCGACGTCCTCGACGGCCTTTACGACAAGGACTGAGTCTGCTGACCACTCCCGCGCGCTCCCCGGTGACCCCGTTCAGCTATCGGTCGCCCCTGCGCTGGAGTGACCTGGACGCGCAGGGCCACGTCAACAACGGGCGCTACCTGGACCACCTGCAAGACGCCCGGGTGGCGTTCCTGCTCACCGCGCCGGAGCCGGTCGGGCAGCTGCTGGACACCGGCGTGCTGGTCGCCGCGCACCAGGTCGAATACCTGGCACCGGTGCAGTTTCGCGGGCAGTCGCTGCGGGTGGAACTGTGGGTCGACCAGGTCGGCGCCAGTCGGTTCGTGCTCGGCTACGAGATGTTCGACGCGGACAGGCTATGCGCCCGGGCCCGGACGACGGCCACCCCGTACGACCTGGCCGGGCAGCGGCTGCGTCGGCTGACCCCGGTGGAGCGGCAGGCCCTGGTTTCGCGGCTCGACCCGGCCCCGCCGCTGGCCGCGCTGCCGCGGCACCGGATCGGGTCCGCTCCGCACCGGCATCCCGTCAACGTGCGCTGGTCGGATCTGGACAGCTACGGCCACGTCAACAACGTCACCTTCTACGACTACGTCCAAGAGGCGCGGGTCGCGGTGTTGGTGTCGTGCCCGGAGTGGGAGCCGGAGACCGTGTGGTTCGTGGGCCGCCAAGACATCGACTACCTGGCCCCGTTGGATTTCGCGTTGGCCCCCTACGAGGTGGCCACCAGCGTGGTTGCCCTGGGGCGCCGGTCCTTCACGCTGGCCGCGGAGCTCAGCGACCCGCGCACCGGCACCGTGTACGCGCGCGCCCGGACCGTCGCGGTGGCACGCGACGCCCTGAGCGTGGCGCAACGACGCGCCCTGTCCCGCTGGGCCGACCCGGGCACGAGCGGGATCGTTCCGGCGGACTAACGCCAACGCCTCGGTGTCGCCAACTTCACCCCAGATCGGCCTGGAGGAGGCTTACGGCCCCCGTTTCGAGATCTGGGGTGAATCCAGCGACAACGGTCAGGCGGCGACCGTTCGGGTCACTACGTTCGCGGAGCCGTCCCGCCCTCCCCCGCCCGCGGCGGAGTCAGCAGCGGCGGGCCGCCGACCCGGGGTCCGGGATCGTCGTCGGCGTTGACCATGAAGTACGCGGCCCGCTCCAGGTAGGTCCATAACTCCTGGGCCTGCCCGTCGGGGAGGTCGAGGGAGGTCACGGCGTCCCGCATATGGACCAGCCAGCGGTCGCGCATGTCCGGGGTGACCGCGAACGGGGCGTGCCGCATCCGTAGCCGCGGGTGCCCCCGCTGCTCGCTGTAGGTGGTGGGACCGCCCCAGTACTGCTCCAAGAACCCGAGCAGGCGCTGCTGCGCCGGGCCCAGGTCGTCCTCGGGGTAGAGCGCGCGCAGCGGCGGGTCGTCGGCCACGCCGGCGTAGAAGCGGGCGACCAGCGCGGCGAACGTCGGGTGGCCGCCGACGGCCTCGTAGAAGGTGGGGACCGCAGAGACTTCAGACATCGGACCCTATTGTGCCCCTTGGCCAGCTGTGCCCCTTGATCAGCTGTGCCCCTTGACCAGCTGCGCCTAGGAGGGCGGTGCTGCCGAAGCCGGATTCCGCGCCTGCTGGCCGGGTGGCATCCTCGACGCTGTGCCGCGCCTGACCTCCACTCCCGACGACCCCGACGCTGGCGTCGAACCCGCGGCCGGCGAGGCCGGCTCGTGGCCGCCGGCCGCCTCGGTAGCCGTCACCGGGTCCGGCGGTGTCGACCCAGGCCCGTCTGCTCCCGCTCCGGAGGTCGGTGGCCGCTTCCTCCTGGTCTGTGCCGTCGTGGTCACGGTGCTGGCCTGGGCGTCGGCGTTCGTGGTCATCCGTTTCGTCGGCGACCACCTCAGCCCCGGTGCGCTGTCCCTGGGCCGGCTGGTCGTGGGCACGGCGGCGCTGTCCGTGCTGAGCTCCTTTACCCGGCTCGGTGGCGGACGCCGGCTCGCCCGGCTGCGCCGGCTGACCCGCGGGCAGTGGGGGCTGCTGGTCGGGGTGGGATTGGCCTGGTTCGGGGTTTACAACGTGGCCCTGAACGCCGGCGAGCGGTACGTCGACGCCGGGACGGCCTCGATGATCATCCAAATCGGGCCGATCTTGATCGCGGTCCTGGCCGGGGTGCTGCTGCACGAGGGGTTCCCCTGGCCGCTGGTCGCGGGCACGACGGTAGCCTTCGCCGGCGCGGTGCTGATCGCCGTTGCGACCAGCACCGGAGCCGGTCCCCGCGCCGGGGCGGAGCCGGTGCTCGGCGTGGCCCTGGTCGCGGTCAGTGCCCTGGCCTACGCGGTGGCGATGGTGATGCAGAAGGTGCTGTTGGCCTCGCTGTCTGGCCTGGTGGTGACCTGGTTCGCCTGCGGTGTGGGGATGCTGGCCTGCCTGCCCTTCGCCGGCCAATTGATCGAAGAGCTGGCGGTGGCTCCGGCGTCGGTGTGGTGGTCGGTGCTCTACCTCGGCGTGGTCCCGACCGCGATCGCCTTCTCGACCTGGGCGTACGCCCTCAGCCGCAGCAGCGCCGGCCGGCTCGCGATCACCACCTACGTCGTGCCACCTCTGGCCATCGGCCTCGGCTGGCTGCTGCTGGGTGAGGCGCCGGTCCCGCTCGCCCTGGTCGGTGGGACCCTCAGCCTGATCGGGGTGGCCCTGTCTAGACGTCGCTGGAGGTCGCGACGTCGCTGAGCCGGCTCCACGTCACCCGGCCCGCCCAGAAGGTGGCCAGCACCGGATCGGGCAGGTTGCGGCCGTGCCACGGGTTGTTGCGCGACAGCGAGGCCGAATCGTCGCCGTCGACCACCGCCCGGGCGGACGGATCGACCAGGGTCAAGTTGGCCGGCTCGCCGACCGCGAGTGGGCGGCCCTGGTCGCTCAACCGGGCGATCCGGGCCGGGTTGGCCGACATCGTCTCGGCCACCCCCGCCCAGTCCAGCTGGCCCGGATGCAGCAAGGTCTCCAGCACGACGCCGAGGGCGGTTTCGAGGCCGAGCATCCCGAAGGCCGCGTCGGCGAAGGCGTGCTCCTTGTCGTGCCGGGCGTGTGGAGCGTGGTCGGTGGCCACCGCGTCGATGGTGCCGTCGACCAGCGCCGCCCGGACCGCCGCCACGTCCTCGCTGGTCCGCAGCGGCGGGTTGACCTTGAACGTCGGGTCGTAGCCGGCGACCTCGGCCACGGTCAGGAGCAGGTGGTGCGGGGCGACCTCCGCGGTGACGTCGGCCCCGCGCTGCTTGGCCCACCGCAGCACGTCGACGGTCTCGGCGGTGGAGACGTGGCATACATGCAGCCGCGACCCGGTCAGCCGGGCCAGGCCGACGTCGCGGGCCACGATCCCGGCCTCGGCGGCGGCCGGCCAGCCGGGCAGTCCCAGCCGCCCCGACACCTCGCCCTCGTGGCAGCAGGCGTCCGGTCCGGCGAGGGTCGGGTCTTGAGCGTGCTGGGCGATCACCCCGTCGAAGGCCCGGACGTATTCCAGCGCCCGCCGCATCAGCGCGGCGTCGGCGACGCAATGCCCGTCGTCGGAGAACACCCGGGTCCGGGCCGCGGAACGGGCCATCAATCCCAGCTCGGCGAGTTCGCGGCCGGCCAGGCCCTTGCTGACCGCGCCGACCGGCACCACCGCGGCCCGGCCGGTCGCCGCCCCGACGCCGATCAGGTGCTCCGCGGCCTCGGCGGTGTCGGTGACCGGGGTCGTGTTCGCCATCGCCAGTACCGCGCTGAATCCCCCGCGGGCGGCGGCCGCGGTCCCCGTGGCCACCGTCTCGGCGTCTTCCCGGCCGGGTTCGCGCAGGTGGGTGTGCAGATCGACCAGACCGGGCAGCGCGACCAACCCGTCCGCGTCGACCCGGCGGACGTGGGGTCCGGCCGACGCGGGGTCGGCAAAATGCCGGCCGCGGATCAACAGGTCACCGGCCCCCGCGCCGGCGAGATCCGCGCCGACGATCAGCAGCTCCGGCGGCTCCGGCGTTCCGGTTGGGGTCATCGGTACGCTCCGGCGGCGAGGGGGTGGGCCTCGGGCTCGGAGTGGGCCTCGTCGGCCCCCCCGAGCAATTGGTACAGCACGCTCATCCGCACCGCCACCCCCGCGGCGACCTGGTCCAGCACGAGCGAGTTGGCCGCGTCGGCGGCGTCGGCGGAGATCTCCAGCCCGCGGTTCATCGGGCCGGGGTGGCAGATTGCGGCCCCCGGGGCCAGCCGCTCCAGCCGGGCCCGGGTCAGACCGTAACCCACGGTGTATTCGCGCGGGGTGGGAAAGTAGCCGCCGGCCATCCGTTCGCGTTGCACTCGCAACATCATCACCGCATCCACCTGCGGCAGGACCGCGTCCAGATCGGTGCTCACCCGCACCGGCCAGGTTCCGACCCCGGCCGGCAGCAGGGTCGGCGGGGCCACCAGGACGACCTCGACGCCGAGGGTGCGGAGCAGGGCGACGTTGCTGCGGGCCACCCGGGAGTGGGTGACGTCGCCGACGACCGCGATCGTGCGGCCGGCGAATTCGCGGCCGGCGGCGCGGAAGTGCCGGCGCAGGGTGTAGGCGTCCAACAACGCCTGGGTCGGATGCTCGTGGGTGCCGTCGCCGGCGTTGAGGACCGACACGTTCATCCCCTGCAAGGCGAACCAACGCGCCGCCTGCACCGGAGCCCCCGAGGCCATGTGCCGGATGACCAGGGCGTCCACCCCCATCGCGGCGACGGTCAACAGGGTGTCCCGCAGCGATTCGCCCTTGGAGACCGAGGACCCCTTCGCACTGATGTTGATCACGTCGGCCGACAACCACTTGCCGGCCAGCTCGAAGGAGGACCGCGTTCGGGTCGAGTCCTCGAAGAACAGGTTGACCACGGTCCGCCCGCGCAACGCCGGCAGCTTCTTCACCGGTCGGCTCTGGACCTGGGCCATCTGCTCGGCCAGGTCGAGGATTGCGCCGACCTCGTCGGCGTTCAGGTCGGCCGCGGACAGCAGATGCCGCATCAGATTCCGCCGGGCCGGATGGCGGGCGCGAGGGAATCCGGTCCCGAGACGGTGACCTCGCTGGTGCCGTCGATCTCACTCAGCCGGACCTGAACGCGCTCGTCGTCGCCGACGGAGAGGTTTTGGCCGACGTGGTCCGCGCGGATCGGCAGTTCGCGGTGACCCCGGTCGACCAGCACGGCCAGCGAGACGGCTCGGGGCCGGCCCAGGTCGCTGAGCGCGTCCAACGCCGCCCGTACGGTCCGGCCCGAATAGAGCACGTCGTCGACCAGGACGACCACGGCACCGTCGATCGGGACCGGAACCTCGGTTTTGCCGACGGCCCGGGTCGGCTGGCGCCTCAGGTCGTCGCGGTACATCGTCACGTCCAGCGACCCGATCGGGATGTTGGTGTGCTCCACGTCGCTGATGACCTGCGCCAGTCGGGCGGCCAGCGCGACCCCCCGGGTCGGGATGCCTAGCAGCACCAATCCGGCCGCCCCCCGGTTGGCCTCCAACACCTGATGAGCCATCCGGCGACAGATCCGGGAGATCTGCGCGGCGTCGAGGACGAGCCGGGCTCCTTGGGGACGGGCGGCCGCGGTCACCGCGGCCCGGCCGTCGGGTCCGGCCGGCGTGTCCGACATCGCCTACCTCCTCCTCGCCCCTCACGCCGGAATCGAGCTTTGCCGATACCGTAGAGGAGTGACCGAACCCGTGAGCATGACCGTGAGCATGTTAGTGCCTCTACAGACGCTCTTCGGCTGGCCGGCGGCGCCGAACCCCAGCCCGCTGGCCGAACTCGGGCTGCTGATCGGGTTGCCGGTCGCGGTGATCGTGATCGCCTTCGCAGTGGCGAAGATCGGCAACGCGGCCAAGGACCGCCGCACGGGCGGGGGCATCCTGCCCAGTGACCCGATCTGGATGGGCGGCCAGGCCAAGTCGGTGATGGGAGGTCCCGACAACGAGCTGACCCAGATCGCCGATGTCCAACGCGAGCAGTTGGAGGCTGCGCCGACACAGCAGGAGAAGGCGGAGCGTTCCGAGGCCCGAAGCGACCACCCGCAGATCGTCGGCGGCGACGGCGGCGACGAGGGCGAGACGACCTCAGCGCACGACTTCGGCTCCGATTCTGGCTCCGCTGACGCGACCCGGACGGGTGCTTCCGCGGGTGCTTCCACCGGCGCGTCCACCGGGGGTGCAGGTGCCCGCTGGTGACGCTCTTCTTCCCGCGCAACGTCGCCGGCTGAGCCGAGCCCAGCAGCAGGCCGAGCAGGCCTGCGGGTTGACGTTCGTCGTCCACGTCGGCACCGCCGAACCAGACGTCCGGGCGCACGCGCTCGCGTTGCACGCCGCCCTGGCCGAGCCCAGCTCGTCGGTGTCGGTGCTGTGCGACCCGGACTCCCGCGTCCTGCAGATCGTCACCGGTGCGTACGCCCAACGGGTGCTGCCGGACCTGGAGTGCCGGCTGGCGGCGGCGACGATGCAGACCTCGTTCGCCGCCGGTGACATCGTCGGTGGATTGGTGCACGGGATCGACCAGCTCGGCAGCGCCGCGCGCCGCCCGGTCAGCCTGCACGCCCGGGTCGGCAACGAGTAGAGGCCCCGCGTAGATCACCACCGCGGGCAGATTCGCGGCCGGGAGTCCCCGGTTCAGACGTAGGCGCGCCACAGGTGCACGGTGGCGTAGGAGCGCCACGGCGCCCAGGCACCGGTATCGCTGACGCCGCGCTCGGCCAACTCCCGCCGGATCACCAGATCGGTGTCGAGCAGGATGTCTGGCTGCCCCAGCCCGCGCAGGCCGATCACGTCGGCCGTCCACGGTCCGACGCCGGGGCGGGCGAGCAGCTCGGCGCGCTGGTCGCCCCAGGGCCGCGCCGGGTCCAGCGTCATGGTGCCGGTGGCCAGTGCGTCGGCCAAGGCGACCAGCGCTCGGCCCCGGGCCCGCGGCATCGGCAGCTCGGTGGGGTCGGCGCCGGCCAGCGCCTGCGCGGTGGGAAATAGTCGGTCCGGCGCACCGTCGGGGACCGCGATCTTGTCCCCGTAGCGCCGGGTGAGCTTGTCCGCGCAGCGCGCGGCCGCCGCCATCGACACCTGCTGGCTGATCAGGGCCTGCAGGGCGACCTCGGCCGGGTCGGTACCGCCGGGAATCCGGAGTCCGGGGCTGCTGGCGGCCAGCGGTCCCAGGTGCGGGTCGGCGGCGAAGCGCTGCGCCACGGCGACGGTGTCGGCGTCGGTGTCGCACAGGGCGCGGGCGCGACCGACCGCCTCGGCGTGGTCGCTCGGCGCGCCGGCGTACGCCAGCGTCAACGTGGTGCCGGTCCAGCCCAGTCGGATCAGGCCCGGCCCGTGGGCCAGCCGCACCGTCCGGGTGAGCCGGGGCTGCTCCCCGGCCAGGTCGTGCCGCTCCACCGAGTGGACGGCGAAGCGCCGAAGAAAGGTGAACAGCGTTTCCGCGTCGAAAGGTTCACCGACCGGCAGCACCCGGGCCGGGCCGAATCTCAAGACGTCGACGACGTCACCGCCTCCTCGCAGCGCAGGGCCCGGATCGCGTCGTCGCGCCGCTCGGCGATGATCCGGGCGACCGAGCTGGACAGTTCGGTGGCGTCTCGCCAGGTGTCCAGGTCGGCGAGGAATGCGGCCCGATCGACCGGGACGGGGAACAGGAGGCGGACGGCGTCGATGCGTAGTGCGATGCCCTTGGTGGCCCACGCTCCGCGTAACGCCGACGCGTCCGCCGCCAGCTGCAGGTAGCGCTCGGCGTACGGGGCCAGCAGTTCGCTCTGGCCGCGCTGCCAGAAGGACCCGCAGATCGCTTCTTGGACCTTGTTGGTGACGGTGTCGGCTTCGACCGCCAGGCGCCACGCCTCCCGCTTGGCCGTGGCGTCCGGTCGCGCGGCGCGCGCACCCGCCGCTCGTTCGGCGCCGGCGCTGGAGGTGTCCCGGCGCTGCTCGGCGTCGATGCCGGCCTCGTCGATCCGGCCGAGCCGGGCCAGCTGCCCGACCACCAGCCAGCGCAGGTCGAGGTCGAGGGAGAGCCCCGGCGGCAGGCCTTCCTCGCCCAGCCAGTTCGCCAGCAGGTCCGCTCCCCAGCCGGGGTTGGCGGCCGTGGCGAAGGCCCGCGCCAGGGTCAGCTGGGCATCCGAACCGGGCTCGGTCTGCCCGAGCCGGTCGTACAACCCCTGCTCCCAGTGCTGCTGTACCGAATCGCGTTCGGCCGGCCCGGTGTAGCTGTTCACCGCCAACCCCGCCTGGGCCAAGATGTTGCCCAGCATGGCCGGCACGGTTTCGACGTCCACACCGCGCAGCACGACGTCGGCGTAGTCGCGGGCCGGCAGTTCGGCGTCGCGGCAGCAGTCCCACAGCGAGCCCCAGACCACGGCCCGGCTCAGCGCGTCGCCCAGTCGGGGGAGCTGGGCGAGCGCCGTCCGGGCCGAGGCGGGGTCGAGCCGGATCTTGGCGAAGGTCAGGTCGTCGTCGTTGAGCAGCACCAGCTCCGGCCGCGGCACCCCGACCAGTTCGGGTACCTCGGTACTGACGCCGTCGACGTCCTGCTCGATCCGGAGCCCACGGACCAGGCCGTCCTCGCATCGGTCGTACCCGCCGATCGCGAGCCGGTGCGGGCGCAGGGTGGAGTGTTCCGGCGGGGCGCTTTGGCGGACCCGGGCGGCGGTGATCACCCCGTCGGCACCGGTCTCGATCTCCATCCGCAACGTGTTGATACCCGCGGTCTGCAGCCACCGCTTCGACCAGGTCGTCAGGTCGCGTCCCGACGGCGGCTCCAACGCCGCCAGCAGGTCGGCCAGGGTGGTATTGCCGTAGGCGTGCTCGGCGAAGTAGGCCCGTACCCCCGCCAAGAACGCGTCCCGGCCGACGAAGGCGACCAGTTGGACCAGGACCGCGGCGCCCTTGCCGTAGGTGATCTGGTCGAAGTTGAACTCCACCGCCTCCAGGTCGACGATGTCGGCGGCGATCGGGTGCGTCGAAGGGAGCTGGTCGGCCCGCAACGCCATCGTCTTGGGACCGGCGTGAAAGGCGGCCCAATTGAGGCCCGGGTCGTCGGCGGTGCTGCTGACCGCGAAATTGGACGACCAGGTGGCGAAGGACTCCTTCAGCCACAAGTCATCCCACCACCGCATCGTGACCAGATCGCCGAACCACATGTGCGCCAGCTCGTGCAGGATGGTGTCGCGGCGGTAGTTGCGGGCGGCCTGGGTCACCTTGCTGCGGAACACGTACTCGTCGCGCAGGGTGACGCAGCCAACGTTCTCCATCGCGCCGGCGTTGTATTCGGGTACGAAGACCTGGTCGTACTTCCCGAACGGGTAGGGCAGGCCGAAGTGCTCCTCGAAGACCGCGAAACCGCTCCGGGTGGTGGCGAAGACGTCGTCGGCGTCCAGGTAGCCGGCCAGGCTTTGGCGGCACAGCACCCGCAGCGGCACGGTCCCGGCGGCTGCGTCGACGGCCGAGGAGACGCTGGCGTACTCGCCGGCGACCAGGCAGGTCAGGTAGGTGGAGATCGGGGGCGTCTGGTCGAAGGTGGTCACCGTGCAGCCGTCCGGGCCGGGCTGTTGATCGATCACGGCGCCGCCGGAGACCACCGTCCACTCGCTCGGCGCGACCACCGAGACGGCGAAGCGGGCCTTGAGGTCGGGCTGCTCGAAGCAGGCGTACACCCGGCGGGCGTCGGCGGACTCGAACTGGGTGTAAAGGTAGGTCCGCTGGTCGGCCGGATCGACGAAGCGGTGCAGCCCGTCCCCGCTACGGCTGTAGCGGAAGACCGCCGTCACCGCCAGCTCGTGTTCGCCCGGTTCCACGTCGAAGCTCAGCCGGGATCCGGCAAAGGCGGCGGGGTCCAGCGGATGGCCGTCCAGCTCGGCGGACAGGACGCGGTCGGCGATCAGGTCCAGATGCGTCCGAGCGGACTGAAGGCCGCGGAACTGGACCCGGGAGGTGGAGCTGAATTGACCGCCAGGATCCTCCACCCCGGCGCCGGAGAGATCGAGGTGGACCACGTACGCGTCGGTCGCGATAGTGGCCGCCCGGGACCGGGCCTCGTCGCGGGTCAGATTGTTGGGGAACATGGCTTCGATCCTTCCACGCGCGGACGTCCGAGACCGCGTCGGCCGACCGGATACCGTGCCGCCCTCCGCCGCCGTCCAGACCTGACCGGCGCCGAGACCCGCGCGGGTGAGGACCGTGCACTGCATAGGCTGGGGTGATGGTTGAGACGAAGAAGAACCGGACCGCATCGTTGGACGAGCTGAGCAGTCGGGGTGAGCGAGCGCTGCGCGCGGCGCGGGCGGAGATCCGCGAGCTGCGGGCCCAGTTGGCGGCGCGGACCCGCAACGTCGTCGCCGCGGCCCGGGACGAACCCACGGCGGCCGCCGACGGCCCCGCCGGCGCGGCGGCGGAGACGACGACGGTGGACTTCTGGTTTGACCCGGTCTGCCCGTGGGCGTGGATGACGTCACGGTGGATGCTCGAGGTGGAGCAGGTCCGTCCGGTGAACACCGTGTTCCACGTGATGAGCCTGTCGGTGCTCAACGACGGCCGCGACCTCCCTGCCGATTACCGCGACATGCTGGACCGGGCCTGGGCGCCGGCCCGGGTCGCGTTGGCCGTCGAGCAAGCGCACGGCCCGGATCGGTTGGCCGAGTTCTACACCGCGGTCGGGACCCGCATCCACGTCGACGGCGGAGGCTTCGGCCGTGACGTGCTCACGGCCGCCCTGGCCGAGTGCGGACTCCCAGCCGAGCTCGCCGACGCCGGCGACCACGGCGGGAACGACGACGCGCTGCGGGCTTCGCACCACGCCGGGATGGACCCGGTGGGCTTCGACGTCGGCACCCCGGTCATCCACGTCGAGGGGGTGGCCTTCTTCGGACCGGTGCTGACTCCGCGGCCCAAGGGCGAAGAAGCCGGTCGGGTCTTCGACGGCGTCCGGGCCCTGGCGAGCTATCCGGGATTCTTCGAACTCAAGCGGACCCGGACCGCCGAGCCCGACTTCAGCTGAGGCCGGGTCGGTCGTTCTCAAGTCGACGCGGTGACCGCCACGGAGTGTCGCGGCGGCTCGCGGTAGAGCGGGTAGAGCGGTCCGACCAGGACGGAGGCGGCGGCGTAGGAATACCACGCGGGACCGCCCAGGCGATCCTCGGCCTCCGGGCTCAGCACGATCCGGTCCGGATGGGACGGCGTCGGATGGTCACCGATCCGCACCAGCCCGAGATCGGCCTCGAGCAGTGCTTTCGTGTTCAGCTCGCCGATCCGGCCGTAGGACAGCGTCTCCACCTCCAGCCCGACCACGATCGTCTTCGCTGCCACCACGCCGCCGACCTCGCTGCGGGCGGTCAGGACGTCGAAACCGTCGAGTCCGGCGAGCAGGGCGGCGAGCTGGTCGGCCGGTGCGTCCAGACCCTGGGTCGGGGTCGGAGTGCCGATCTCGTCGTAGCCGACCGTGCGGCTCCGGTCCGGCGCGGTCAGTTCCCGCAGAGCCTGTACCGGCAGGTCGGCCCACGCCTGCAGGGCCGTCACCGCGCGCGGTTCCCCTTCGGAGTGGACCAGGCCGTCCCAGTACGCCAGCGGGGCCACCGCCCGCGCCGCGGTCCGGTCGCCGAAGCAGAACGCCTTCCGGGCCCGCGAGTTGGCGTACTCCAGCAGCGCCTTGGTCAGACTCCGCTCCGCGGACGGGTCGGCGGCCTCGCCGCAGGCGGTCAGCCGGATCGGCGCGGTGTCGTCGGCGTCGAGGCCCATCACGTAGGTCGAGCAGACGCCGTAGGCGGTGCCGGCGTGCTTGAACACCGGGGCTACGCCGCGGGCCAGGAACCGCTGCTGTAGCTCCTGCACCGCCGGCGGCAGCTCGCCGGGTTCGATCTCGGGGGAGCGGGAGTCCAGGGCCCGGAAGCGCAGTCCGTTGGTGTGCCGCTGCAGGATCTCCCCGATCCCGTGCGCGACGGGGCGGTCCGGATCCAGGCCGGCGCCCAGACCGTTGGTCACCGGCACGACCAGTCCCGGCCCGTCGATCTCGGCGGGATCGCTGGCCACCAGGTCCAGCGGCACCCAGACCGTCTCCCCGGTGCGGCACCGCTCCAGCGGAACCCACGACAGCGGCATGGTCGGCGAGTACGGCGAGCCGGCCGGCAGGCACAGGGTGGCCGGATCGGACACCCGGTCCCGACCCTGCGCCGCGACCAGGTCCCGGTAGCTGCCTCGCTGCGCCTGCTGCCGGAGCCGGTCGAGATGCCGTGCGGACAGCACCCCCTCGGCCAACTCACCCAGCCCGCTCAGCCGGGCCGCGGCCGGCGTCTCGCCGTAGCCGTTGCCGTGGTGACGCAGCCGGCCCGCGACCTGCAGTGAGCAGCTCGTCACCGGAACGTCGAGACGGTCCAACGCCGAGATGTCGAAGTCGATCACTTCCCCGAACGAGCTCAAGACCTCGGTGTAGGCCTGGATCGCGGCGTACGACATCCTCGAAGCTCCTCCTGTTTCCGGCCGCCGGGAGTGGCGTACCTCGGCGAACGCGACGCTATCCCGGCGCTCCCGTGGGTCGCTGGTGACCCCGCTCGTCCACGGGCGGTACGCCGGACGGGCCCGGGTGCGCTTGGATGGACTCCGGCTTGCTGGGCACAGGCGCAGGCCGCGAACGCGACGAGAGGGGACAAGGTGGCAGCACCGGAGCCGGCGGGGGGCCCGTCGATGCGCTCGATCGTATGGGCTCAGGCTCGTGAACAGGTGGGTATCCCGGTGCTGCTGTTCACCTCCGAGACCTTGGCGCCGGATCGCCGACGGCGATTCCGTTTCGCCGACCGGGCCGACGCCCAGAGCCAGGGCAACGCCGTGACGCACACCGCGAGGGTGGCCGCGGAGGTCGACGTGGACCCGAACGACCTCGACCTGTTCGGCCCGGAGGCGTATCTGCTCCAGGTCGCCCTCGGCGGCCGGCTGCTGCCGCGGAAGTCGTGACCGCCCCGTCGAACGAGAGCGCGCGGACCCGGTGGACACCGGCGCACAGCGCGGCCCTCGCGCGCTTCCCCGTGGTGGGTCTGAACTTCCACAAGCTGTCGCGGGCGAACCGGCCCCTCGCCGAGCGGCAGATCCGGGCCGCACTCGCCCTCGGAGTGCCTTTCGACCTCGACGACGACGACGCCGAGCCCGGGGTGCCGCGGGTCCTCGTCGGCTTCTACGACGGATTCGCCACCACCGGCGCCTGGGGGGCCCAGTTGTGCCACCGACTGGGTCTGCGGGCCTACTTCTTCCCGATCTTCGCTCCGCCGCACGGCCGGAAGCCGCTGAGCGACGACGAACTCGCCGACATTGCCACGGTGCACGAGATCGGTCTGCACACCCATAGTCACGCCGCCACCGCCGAGATCGGACCGGCCGACGTTGAGCGGGAAGTCCGGCAGCCGTACGAGCGGATCCACCGACTGGCCGGCCGGGCACCGCGGATCGCGGCCTGGAAGGGCGGGACGCGTTTCGATCCCGCGGCACCCGGAGACCAGGCCCTGCGTGAGCTCGGCGTGACTCACCTGGTCTCGAACTGGTCGGTGGAGCGGCTGCCCGAGCCCGGCGCCGGCCCGGCCAACACGGGTTGACTCCTGGTCCGGGCCGGTCAGGTGTGGTCTGACATAGTGCTGGCATGCGCGTACATCTCGGCAGTGATCACGCCGGCTTCGAGCTGAAGATGCGCCTGGCGTCCGCGCTCAGCGCCGACGGGCACGAGGTGATCGACCACGGGCCCTCAGAGTTTGACGCCGACGACGACTACCCGATCTTCTGTATCCCGGCGGCGGCGGCGGCGGTGGCCGATCCCGGCTCACTCGGCATCGTCATCGGTGGCTCGGGCAACGGCGAGCAGATCGCGGCGAACAAGGTCGACGGGGTGCGGGCGGCCCTGGTCTACGACGAGGAGACCGCGCGGCTGGGCCGGTTACACAACGACGCGAACGTGATGGGAATCGGCGCCCGGATGCATTCGGGCGACGAGGCGATCGCGCTGGCCCGAGTCTTCCTCGGCACCGCGTTCAGCGGAGAGGAACGGCACGCGCGGCGGATCGCGTTGCTGCAGGCCTACGAACAGCGCCGCCCGATCGTGGCCGACCAGTGAGGTGGCTCGCGAATCGGGTGCCGGGGGTCCGGGCAGGCTGAGCGTCAGCGGGCAGATGTACGCAGCCGGCGGCCGTCGATCCGGGCCAGCAGGCGCTCCACCGCCCACGACGTCAGATCCGCCATGACCGGTTCCGCCGACGACTCACCGCCGAGCGCGGGAGGCGGGGAAGACTCGGGCTGGGGGAGGGGTACCGAGGCCGACTCCTCGCCGACATCACGACCACCCCCGTGGTCGGACGACATGCCACTCACGAACGCCACTGTAGAGGACAGGTTCTGCCCGCCCGACCAGGTCGGACGGGTCTTTCACGCGGCCGGGCTTGCGTTGCGGTTCGCCGGTCCCGGACACGATGCAGCCGGCACACTCCTCTCCTGCTCGGCCGGGTCGACCTCGCTGCTGAGCCCCAGTGGAGCGCTCACCGCTCACGTCGGCGACCGACCGGTGGCCTGGGCGCCGGCGCGGGTGCTCGCCGACGTCGACGAACTACAGGTGCACACGGTCAGCGAACTCGGGCTCGAAGCTTCGTTGCGGCACAGCTTCGACGACACCGGCTGGGGCGTACGCCTGCTGCTGGTCAATTCGGGGCCCGCCCTGCTGAGCCTGGCTGAGGTAACGCTGACCTGGCGACCGGCACCGGGGACGGTCGCGTGCGGCTACGCCGCCGGCGCCGAGGCGAGCTACGCCGTACAACCGGCCGGCGGTGACGGTCCGGTGCTCCGCGGTCGGCTGGTGTCGGGGACGCAGCTGAGCGTGAGCGGCTCGGGGCTCGGACTGGGGCCCAGGCAGTGGGCACCCGGGGAGCGTCAGGTGTTGCAATGGCGCTGGGAGGTCACGCCCGGAACGGTCGGCGGAACGCGTCCGGGTCCGCGGTCGACGTGGCTGGACGCCGGCCAAAGCGCCACCTTCGACACCACCGCGGACGTGGCCGTCGTCTCGCCGGGGCTGGCGCAGATTGCGGTAGCCGGCGGGGTCGAACTGCAGGCGCCGCGCCCAGGGTGCTATCCGGTGCAGCTGCGGTCGGCCCGGGGGACCACGACGTGGTCGCTGCGATGGGCTCCCGACCTGCCCGCGCTGGTGACCGAGGCCGCTGCGACGGCGATGGGAGCCGGCCGTGCTCGTTCCGGAGCCGTCCGGCTCGTCGGTCCCGCCGCCGGGATCGTGCTGCAGCACGCTCAGGATCTGGCCGCGGTCGAGAACCCCGACGACGTTGCCGACGCCCTGGATCTGTTGGCCGGGCAGGTGAGCGAGCAGACCAGGTCCGATCCGTGGATAGGGCCCGATCCCTTGAGTTTGGCCTTTCTCGTCCGGCAGGCCGACCGAACCGCGGACCGCAGCCTGGCCGACGGCGCGTGGGCGGTCTTGCTGGGCACGACCGAGCCGGCGCCGGGCCTGGGGCTGGCCGCCGCATCGATCGTCGTGTCGGCCATCCGGGCCGGTCGATCCACCCACGCCTTGACCGAGCGGCTGCAGCAACTGGCATCCCGACCGGGCGCCGACCCAGCCACCAGCGGGCAGGTGGAGTTGGCTCTGCTCCTTCGTCGGCGAGCGGCCGGGCCACCGGACCAACAGTTGCTCGCCGGGCTGCGTCACCTCGGTGCGACCCTCGGGTCGGGGCTGCCCGGGGACGTGGTTCCGCCGGTCGCCGTGGACACCCTGGCCTATCTCGGAAGTGTCTTGAGCCTGCTCGACGACGCCGACGAGGCCGTGCTCGCCTCCTGGTGGGGCTTCAGCGGCTCGGAGCTGGCCACTCGGAGCACCGCGCAGGCCCGGGCTCGGATCGCCCAGCCGAATCCCGCCGACGACGAGGCGACCCGACTTCGGGCCCTGGCCTGGCTGGTTCTGCGGACCGCGATCAGCTGACCGTGGGGGGACTCGCCGAACTTATCGTTGGCAAGGTGTGGCCGGCCAGACGCACAGCAGCTCGATCGAGATCTGCTGATTCTTGCTTGTCGGCTTCCTCAAGGCCGGCGGGCACGAAGCGTTCGATGTCGTGCGCCAGGTCTTCGCCTCTCGGCGTTGCCACAAGGGGACCGTCTTACGCACAGCCGCTGGCGCGGTGCTGGTGTCTCCCATGTGACGCTCAACCACGGTCATCCGGGCAGGAGCCTCCGACGGAGCCCCTGATCACTATTGCTTCGATTCAAGGCTCAAGGCGCGGGGTGGAGATGTTGAGCCGGTGAGCTTCGCGCCGCGTGTCCTCGCGCACGGCGCGCAACTCTGCGGCGTGGGGATCGGTGTGCGCTGCGAGGCTCCCTCGAGCAATAGGGAGCAGCGCGGTTGCCCATGCTGACGTCGTAGCGACCAGGCGGGGAAACCGGTACGGCAGCGTGGCGCTGCGGTGCTGACGGAGATCGATACCCCGAGCCTCGACAATCGGCAGCAGCTCGCGTGTCGTCAAGAACGCGTCGCGGAAGGCTCGACGGTCTCCGATCATGTTGGCCAGTGACCCGCTCCGCACCGCCTGGGTGAACATGCCGGCGTCGGCGATGAAGTGCAGCCACAGCCATCCCCGCATGTCCTTCTCCTGCCGAACGGCGAGACCTACATGCCGAAAGGCGCTGAGCACATCCTGCTCCCGTCGAGTCGGCGACGCGCCTGTCGTGCCGATGATGACGGATGGGAACAACGCGCCGTGCAGCGCACCGTGGTCCCCGAAGCCGCCGCCGGCCTGCGGGAACCCGAACACGAGTCGATCGGCAGGAAGCGGCGCGACTGCGGCGAGCGGTTCCGCCCAGAGGTTGCCGAACACCAACACTGTGGCCTCGCCGATTCGGGGAGCCAAGAACGCGGCCGCCTCAGCGAGATGATGGTGCCCGACGCTCAGCACGATCAGGTCGATCCCGTCGTCCGGTGCGATGGATTCTCGCAACGGAGTTCGGAACGACTCTCGAACCTGCCGGCCGAACGGCCTGCGTCGCCCGTCGATCCAGTCCATCTGCACCTCGTCGCCGTACTCCGCGGCGCGACCTGGACGCACATAGAACTCGACGTCGTGGCCGGCGGCGTGAAATATCCGCCCGTAGATGGTCGCGATGACTCCGCGGCCGAACATTAGAATCCGCAACATGAACCCCTCTCCTCAGACGGAGATTGCCTCCACTTATGAGAATATAGAGGTAATCCCGAATGTCAACGAGAGGTCGCGCGATGGTCGAAGCAAGGGCGCTGCGGGCCGACGCGCGCCGTAACCGAGATGCGATCGTGGCCGCCGCGCGGATGGCGTTCGATCAGGACGAACAGTTGCGTTTCGACGACTTCGCGGCGCGGGCGGGCGTGGGAGTGGGGACGCTCTACCGACACTTCCCCACGCGAGAGGCGCTGGCCGTAGCGGTGTACGAGGGAGAGGTGGCCGCGCTCTGTGATCAAGCCCGCAACCCGACGCGAACGGCCGGCGAGAACCTCGTCGCCTTTCTGCGCGATTTCGTGGAGCACGTGGTAGCACACCCAGGCCTCGCACGCACGCTCGCTGCCTTCGTTGACGCGGCCGCGCAGCTCGCCGGTGGAAGCGGACTCGAGCGCACGGTCGCCGACCTTCTGACCGCCGCGGCCGTCGACGGCGACGTCCGGAGTGACGTGGCCGCGGGGGCGGTGATGATCGTGCTTCATGGCATCGGGTCCGCAACCGACCGACCGCTCTGGGCGTCGGAGTCGCGCGCGGCAGTGGAGCTGCTGCTCGCCGGGCTGAAAGCGCCCTGACGTTTCACATCCACACCGGCCGTGGTGCAATCGGATACGAATGGCTGAAAGACGACGCACGGTCCAAAGCCTGGGAGCGTTACGGCTCCCTCGACGACGTCGGCGCGTACAGGCGAGGTGTCGTTAGCCGTCTGGTACCTGCCGAGGGCGACGCCTGTTGGTGGGCTCTCACCGAGCGGTTCCGGTCACCGGGCCGCCGTCGTGGGAGATCGCCTCACTGTTGCCCGGTCTGGGAGAGTAGGGACGTGAGCAGTACCACGGCGCCGGCGTCGAGGACCAAGGCACCAGCAGGCGAAGCCCGCCCGGTCCAGGCCGCCGCGCCGCAGCCTCGCTGGCGGACGCTCCCGGTCGTGGTCTCCCGGCTGTTCTTCGCGGCCGGGGTCCTGCTGGTCGCTCAGGCCGTCCTTCCCGGGGTGACCTGGATCGACGCGCTGATCGACTTTTATTCGACCGTCTTGTTCCCGATCGATGGGGGCACGGTGGGGTTCGGGATCTTCCTGCTCCTGCTGAGCGCGGCGCTGGCCCGGCGTAAGCGTATCGGCTGGGTTCTCACCCTGATCGTCTTCACGTTCTCGCTGCTGGGTGACCTGGCCGTGGTGGCCGGGCTGGTGGCCTCCCTGTTCGGAGTGACTCCGGACTACGGGGCGTTGAGCGTCTACGCCCGCTTCGCGTTCAACTTCGCCGTCCTCGGGTCGCTGACCGCGTGCCTGGTCCACTACCGCGGGGAGTTCAGCGCCCGTCGCCCACCGGGAAGCGCCCGACTGGCCCTGTTGACCCTGTTGCTGGGTTTGGCGGTGACCGTCAGCGTCGGGCTGGCTCTGGTCACCATCTTTCCCAACGAGCTGGTCGGGCCGCGCGGCCGGCTGGCCTGGATCGGTCAACGACTGGCGCGGGTCGTGCTGAACTCCGACGGGGACTTCTTTTTGGAGCCGATCAGCAGTCCGCCGGGATGGATCGGTTCCACGGTGGGCCTGCTCCTCGGGCTGACCCTGCTGTCGGCGGTGCTGGTGCTGATGCGCTCCCAACGCCGCGCCGCCCTGCTGAGCGCGCAGGACGAACCACGCGTTCGGGCGCTGGTCGAGCAGTCCGGCGACGATTCGCTGGCCTACTTCGCCACCCGCCGAGACAAGGCGGTGGTCTTCGCTCCCCACGGCACCGCGGCCGTCACCTACCGCGTCGACCTCGGTGTCTGCCTGGCCAGCAGCGACCCGATCGGCCCTGCGGACCACTGGCCGGGCGCGATTGCGGCCTGGCAGCAGCTGCACCAGACCTACGGCTGGATCCCGGCGGTGATCGGGGCCAGCGAAGCCGGGGCAACGGCGTACGCACGCACCGGGCTGCGGGTGATCCGGATCGGCGACGAGGCGGTGCTGCACACCCAGGACTTCAGCCTCGAGGGCCGCGAGATGCGCCCGGTCCGGCAGGCCGTGCAGCGGTTGGAACGACTGGGCTACCGAATCCGGATCCGGCGGCACGGCGACATCGACCCGCAGGAACTGGCCACTCTGATCGGGCTGATCGACGCCTGGCGCGACACCGGGACCGAGCGCGGCTTCTCGATGGCGCTGGGCCGGCTCGGCGATCCCGCCGACGCCGACTGTGTGCTGGTGGAGGCCCGGTTCCCGCCCGGACCCGGGAACGAGATCGGCGACGTCGCCGGCCTGCTGTCCTTCGTCCCCTGGGGTCGCGACGGCATCTCCTTGGACGTGATGCGCCGCCACCCGGACGCCGACAACGGGGTGACCGAGCTGATGGTGAGCGGCCTGATGGCCGCCGGCCGGGACCGCGGCATCGCCCGGGTCTCGCTCAATTTTGCGGTCTTCCGCTCCGCCTTCGAGGAGGGGGCCCGGATCGGGGCCGGACCGGTGCTGCGGTTGTGGCGGCGGCTGCTGCTGGTCGCGTCCCGGTGGTGGCAGTTCGAGTCGCTGTACCGCTCGAACGTCAAGTACCGCCCGGCCTGGTCACCGCGTTTCCTCTGCTTCGCCGAGACCCGCGACATCGCCGTGGTCGGCGCCGCGCTCGGCGTCGCCGAGGGGTTCATCGACCTGCCCGGCTTCCTGCACCGCCGGCCCGAACTGGGCCGGTCGGCCTCCGCGGTCGCGGGGCCCACCGACCTCGACTCCGGGTCGGCCGAGGGGGCGCCACCCGAGGTGGCGTCACCCGCTGCGGCGGCACCGGACCCAGCTCGGCGGCTACCTGAGCAGGTCCGGTTGCGGATGGCCACCCGGGAACGGCTGCTGCGGACCGGGGTCGACCCGTACCCGCCGTCTTATCGCCGAAAGACCACGGCCGCCGAGCTCCGCGAAGGGACCGACGCCCAGGTCGCCGGCCGGGTGCTGGCGGTCCGCGACCTCGGCGGGGTGATCTTCGTCGTGCTCCGCGACTGGAGCGGGGACTGCCAGCTCCTGCTCAGTGCGGCGACGCTCGGTGCAGCAGACCTTCACCGACTCCGCCACGACATCGACCTGGGCGACCAGCTGGGTGCGGCGGGGCCGGTGGGGCGCTCGCGCAGCGGGGAGTTGTCGGTGCTGGTGACCCGGTGGCAGCTGACCGCCAAGGCGCTCCGGCCGCTGCCCGACAAGCGCGGTGGCCTGGCCGATCCGGAGGCCCGGGTCCGGCAGCGCTACCTCGACCTGACCATGAACGTCGACGCCCGCTGCCGGCTGGCCGCGCGTTCGGCGGTGCTCAGATCGGTTCGCAACACCTTGGACCGGCGCGGCTTCACCGAGGTCGAGACGCCGATCCTGCAAACCATCCACGGCGGGGCGAACGCGCGGCCCTTCCGGACCCACATCAACGCCTACGACCTCGACCTCTATCTGCGGATCGCCCCCGAGCTGTACCTGAAACGCCTCCTGGTCGGCGGAGTGGACAAGGTCTTCGAGATCGGCCGGAACTTCCGCAACGAGGGTGCCGACGCCACCCATAATCCCGAGTTCACGATGTTGGAGGCCTACGAGGCCTACGGCGACTACCACACCATGCAGACCGTGGCCCAGGAGCTGATCCGGACGGCGGCCCGGGAAGCCTGCGGCACGACGGTGGTTCGCGGCACCGACGCGGCCGGCGTCGCGCACGAGATCGAGCTGGCCGAGCCGTGGCCGGTGGTGAGCGTCAACGACGCCATCGCCGCCGCGCTGGGCATGCCGGTGAGCGCCGACACCGACCGGGACCGGTTGGTCGAGTTGGCCCGCTCGGCCGGGATCGGCACCGAAGCCGGCTGGAGCCGGGGAGCGGTGTTGCTGGAGCTGTACGAGCACCTGGTCGAGCACGTCACCGTTCGCCCCACCTTCTACACCGACTTCCCCGCCGAGGTGTCGCCGCTGACCCGGCCGCACCGGGTCGACCCGCGGCTGGCCGAGCGCTGGGATCTGGTGGCGTTCGGGGCGGAGATCGGTACCGCCTACTCCGAGCTGGTCGACCCGGTGGAGCAGCGGGCCCGGCTCAGCGAGCAGTCGCTGCAGGCCGCCGGTGGCGATCCGGAGGCGATGGAGCTGGACGAGGACTTCCTGCTCGCCCTGGAGCACGCGATGCCGCCCAGCGGCGGGTTGGGGATGGGCATGGACCGGTTGGTGATGATGCTGACCGGAGCGTCGATCCGGGAGACCATCGCCTTCCCGCTGGTCCGGCCCCGCCAGCACGGCTCGACGCCGCCGGTGCTCAGATGAGCCGCTGGCGTTCGCTGCTGCGCCGATGGATGGGCGACCTCCGGGCCGGTCACCTCTGGCCCGGGCTGAGCGTGTTGACCCTGTTCACCTACAACACCTGGGTGCTGTGGCGCCCGGTCAACGGTCACCGCGCCATCTTCGACGGGTACCTCTCGGAGTTCTCCGCCTCCGATCAACCGCACAGCTTCTTTTTCCGCGGGGGTGACCTGATCACGGCCGTGATCGTGCTCGGTCTGGGGGTGCGGGCGTTGACCCTGTGGCGTCGCCGTCGCCGGCCGGCACCCGGTGGCCGCCGGCACCCGGGCCGGGGGCAGCCGGGCCGGCGGCGGCCGGGCCGAGGGCGCGGTCGTCCCGGACGGCGGGACGGGCCCGCGGCAGCCGGGTCGCTGGTGGGCGGTGGCCGCGGTCTTCCTGCTCGTGTTCGGCGTGGCCACCTTCTTCGACGCGTTCTTCGCCATGGACTGCTCGCCGAGCCTGAGTGCGCAGTGCCGGCTGGCCGAGGAGACCGGCCAGCTCTCCCTGGTGCACTACGCCCACTCCTTCACCAGCGTCGGGGCCCAGACCGGCATCGTCGCCTCCATGGTCTCGACCGTCATCGCCAGCTACCGCTCCGGCCGGCCCTCCCGGGCTCGGTGGCGCTTCGTCGTGGTGGTCTCGGTGCTGGAGGTGGTGTCGCTGGCGGTGCTGCTCGGAATGCTGATCACCGGTACGCCGGGGCTGGGTTACCCTCAGGTCGTGATGGTGGCGGTGGCCTCGGTCTGGTTCGCGGCGATCGGCTTCCGGCTGATCGGCGAGGACGCGGAATCTTCGGCGCCACCGGTTCCGCTCGGGCCCGCGGTGTCGTCTGAGGACACTTATGTTCGCTGACCCGGTGGCCGCCGGTTCGCGCGTAGTCCAGCTCGGCGGCCGCGCCGTGTACCTGCAGGTCCAGGCCGGTCAGGGGCCCCCGGTCGTGCTGCTCGGCGGGTGTGCGGTCCCGGCCTCCGCCTTCGCCGACGTGGTCGCTCTGCTGGCCGGCCGCCGGGTGGTGTCGTTGGACCGGCCCGGCCTGGTACAGACGTCGTGGCCGGGCGTTCTACCCACGCTCGCGCAGGAGGTCGACACCCTGGTCGAACTGGGCGTGGCCCTCGGCGAGCCGGCGATCGTGGTCGCCCACTCGATGGCCGGACCGCACGCCGAGGCCCTGGCTCGTCACCGCCCGGACCTCGTGGCCGGGCTCGTGCTGCTGGACGCCAGCGTCGAATTCGAGCCGCGCCGTCCCGGCTCGGGCGGGGTCTGGCTGGCGGTGGCGCGTGCGGTCCAGCGCGCGGCCGGACTGGCTCCGTTGGCAGCGGCGGGCGCGGTCGGCGCCCGGGTGCTGTTCAGCGTGCAGAGTGCGCGACGCCGGCTCACCGACGCTTCGCCGAAACTCGTGGGCGAGCTGTTCCACCGTCCCGACACCTTGGCCATGGTGGTGGCCGAGCAGGCCGCGTACGCCGCGCAGCTGTGGGACCTGGACCGGCAGCGTCGCGCCGAGCCCTGGCCTAAGACCCCGACCCTGGTGCTCACCGCGGCCGGGGACGGCGGCTCGTCCTGGGTGGCGCTGCAGGCCCGGCTGTCCCGGCTGCTCGGCGCCCGACAGGTCGTGATCGAGAACTCCAAGCATCTGGTGATGATCGACCGACCGGACCTGGTCGCCGAGGCCGCGACCGCACTGTCGCGCGACGCGCCGGCCGACCTGATCGATCGGGACAGCTCGATCGATGAGGACGGTCTGAATGGCTGACCCGCCCGCCCTGGTCGCCGAGCTGTGGTACGCCGCCGCGCCCGACCTGTCCGACCCGGCCCTGCTCGCCGGCCTACGCGCCATCGCCCCCGAACTCGAGGTCGGACCCGACGCTCTCGCGGTGCCGTACCTGGGCGGCGAGGTGGACCACCGAGCCCCCGACGGTGCCGGGCGGGCGCCGCTGTCGAGTGCGGTGCTGCCCGGCTCGCCCCTGGGCGAGGGCGGCAAGGCGTTGCCCGAGGTCAGTCAGACCTGGGACTGGCCCGGAGCCGAGCAGGCGCTGACCGAGGCCCGGGCCAGTGTGTTGGTGACCGAGGTCTTCGCCGCCGGGTATCCCGTGCGGGATCGCGTCGCCGCCTTGACTTCGGTGGTGGCAGCAGTGGCCGGCGCAACGTCACCGGTCGCGATCAGCTGGCCGACGAGCCAACGGGTGAGCGATCCGGCCGCGACGCTGGAACCCGGCGTCGGCGGACTGCTGAACGTGCGACTGTTCACCGTCAGCGACGACGAGGACGAACTCGTCATGGATACTCTCGGCTTGGCGCCGTTCGGACTGCCCGACCTGCAGTGTCACTTCCGCGATCTCGAACCAGCCGCGCTGGCGGCGGTGTTGTTCTCCGCGGCGACCTACGTGCTGGAGGCCGGAGACGTCATCGCCGACGGCGAAACGATCTCCGGTCCGCGGGGAGATGAGCACTGGCCGTGCCGACACGAGGTTGCTCTGGTCGGGCCGGCCCGGACGGTTCTCGACGTCGACCCGGGGGACCCGTACGCGGCCGGTCGCCGAGCCCGCTGACTCCGATCCTCCAGGTGTGTCGCTCAGGCTGACGCGGCCGGCTCGTCGGAGCTGTGAGTGAAGCGGCGGCGGACCGACAGCAACTCCATCTCGGGGCGATAGGCCGCGAACCGTTCGACCTCGTCCAGCACGTCGACCACGTGTCCCCGGTCACCGGCCACCACCGCCACGCCGACGCCGGCCCGGCGGTGCAGATCAAGGTGGTCGACCTCGGCGACGCTGACGGCGAACCGCCGGCGGATCTCGGCCAGCAGTGGGCGGACCAGTGAGCGCTTCTGCTTCAACGAGTGCACGTCACCCAACAGCAGGTCCAGCTCCAACGTCGCAGTCCACATCCGATCAGGGTAGGAGACCAGCGGAAAGAGCTGCGGCCGAGCGAGACCGCCGTTCTGCCTCGGCCGGCACCTGTGATCATGGGGCGGTCGAAGGTCGCCCGGCATGCGGGGACAAACGCGGGGACAGGAGCATCGAAACGTGGGGAATCGGCCGCTGATCGGACTCACCAGCTATCGCGAGCACGCGTGCTGGGGGGTGTGGCACACCGCGGCCGACCTGCTGCCGGCCGGATACGCCCGGTCGGTGGAGGCTGCCGGCGCCGCAGTGGTGCTGCTGCCGGTTCAAGGCGGCGGGGCGTACGACCTGGTGGCCAGACTCGATGCGCTGGTCGTGACCGGGGGCGCGGACGTGGACCCCGCCCGCTACCGCCGGGCGGCCCACCCGCGAACGGTGTCGCGGCCAGACCGCGACGAGTGGGAGTTCGCGTTGCTGGACGCCGCGGCCGCCCGAGGTTTGCCCACGCTCGGGGTCTGCCGGGGCATGCAGGCGATGGCGGTCTGGGCCGGTGGCACCTTGGACCAGCACCTGCCCGAGGTGGTCGGCCACTCCGAACACGGGCCTGAGGGTGACGCCTTCGGCTGGACTTCGGTGCGGACCGAGCCCGATTCCCTGGTTGCGCGTTTGGTCGGGGGGTCGATGCAGGTCAGCTGCCACCACCACCAGGCCGTCGCCACTGCCCCGGGGTTCGCCGTCGCGGCCCGGGCTGCCGACGGCACGGTGGAGGCCATCGAGGACCGCGAGCAGGATTTCCGGGTCGGGGTCCAGTGGCACCCCGAAAGCGGCGAGGACCACGGCCTGTTCGCGGGTCTGGTCGCTGCGGCTCAGACCCGCATCCCCGGGTCGACCGGCTGATTCCGGCGCATCCGCTCCAGCCCAGGCTCAGGACGGGGGCTCAGGACGGGCGCTCAGGACGGGGGACAGCGACGCAGGGCGGGGTCGTCGCTGCTGAAGGTCCGCACCGGTCCCGGTCCGGAGTCGCGGGTCTCGAAACGCACCGTCACCCGGCCCAGACCCGAGCCCCACACCCAGCCCGTCCCGTAGCGCTCGTGCACAACGTCTTGACCGGTCGTGAACAACACCGGCTCGATCCGGTGGGACTCCGTTCGCGCTGTCCCGGCGTCCTCATCGGCGGAGTCGCCGACGTCACCGGTCCCCGTCGGGGGGGTCCCGGTGCTGTCGCCCAGGGCCGCGGCGAACAATTCTTCCTGCAACAGACCGGTCAGTCCCGCCACGCCCACCCCCAGCAGACGAACGCCGTCGGTCACGTCGACGGTGCGCAACAGCCCGTCGGCGACCTCGGTGATCGTCTGCGCCCGGTCGGTCGCCTCGGTCAGGGTGCGGGCACGGGTGAGCGTGCTGAAGTCGTGCCGGCGGACCTTGATCGAGACCGTCCGGGCGAACAGCCCGGCGCTGCTCAGGCGTTGCGCCACCTGTTCGGAATCCCGGCGCACAACCGCGCTCAGGGCCGCGCGGTCGGTCAGGTCGCGTTCGAAAGTGTCCTCGACCGAGATCGACTTCGCCTCCCGCTCCCCGGTAATGGGACGGTCGTCGCGGGCATGGGCGAACTCGATCAGACTCTGGGCGTGGGTCGACCCGAGCACCTGGGTCAGCTCGGATCGGGACACCCCGCGCAGGTCGGCGACCGTGTGCACCCCGATCCGCCGGAGCCGTTCGCCGGTCACCGGTCCGACCCCGGGGAGCGCGCCGACCGGCAACGACGCGATCGCGTCCAGTTCGGTGCCCGGTTCGATCACGCACAACCCGTCGGGCTTGTCCAACTCACTGGCGATCTTGGCCAGGAACTTCGACGAGGCGACCCCGATCGAGGCCTGCAGGCCGCCGGTGGCCCGGCTCAGGTCGGACTTCAACTGCGCGGCCAGCCGGGTGAGCTCGGTGACGGTGAAGCCGACCGGAGGCGTGGCCGCCCGCAGGTCCACGAACGCCTCGTCCAAAGACAGCGGTTCCACTAGTGGCGAGCACGACCGAAGCAAACCCATCACCGTCGCGCTGGCCTCGCGGTAGGCCTCGAACCGGCCGCCGAGGAAGGCCGCGTGCGGGCAGCGCCGACGGGCCTCGTGCGCCGGCATCGCGGAGTGCACCCCGAACACGCGAGCCTCGTACGACGCCGTCGCCACCACCCCGCGTGCCCCGATTCCACCCACCACCACCGGCTTCCCGCGTAACGACGGCTTGTCGCGCTGCTCGACCGAAGCGAAGAAGGCGTCGAGGTCGAGGTGGAGCACCGATGCCTCACGTCGCATGGTGCCATCCTCCCTCGTGCCGTCCCCTTCTCAACGCCGTCACGCCGGACCCCGCCTGCGCAGGTCCTGAGCGACTCCTGATCCGGCCCCGGGCCATTCCGAAGAACCGCATATGGTTGATCCGTCAACCTAAAGACCGTGCCTTCTCGGGCGCGACGGCCTGGTCACGAGGCGGGTGGGGGCGATGTCCACGGGCGCTCCCACCAGCCTCGCGAGCAGGTCGTCCCCGGCCGCCGGACCGCCGGTCGGGTGCCCGAGGCCACGGCGGCGGTCGGGGGTTCGGATTCGCTCGCAACGGCCGCGGGCGTCGGGTGTGGCAGGATCGACAGGCACATTTCGGCTTCGGGGCCGCCGGTGCCGCGCCCCTGGTGCCGGCCGACACCGCGCCTGACCGGGTCGACGGCGGCGCACGACGAGTACGGTCATCCGACCACCACGACACCTCCGTTCGCGGAGGTCACGATCACGCTCTGGAGTTCACGATGGACATCTGGCCCGGTAAGCCCTACCCACTGGGTGCGGCCTACGACGGCAGCGGGGTCAACTTCGCGGTCTTCTCCGAGGTCGCCGACTGTGTCGACCTCTGCCTGATCGACCAGCAGGGGACCGAGACCCGGATCGAGCTGATCGAGGTGGACGGATCGGTCTGGCACGGCTACGTGCCCGGCCTCCAACCCGGTCAGCGCTACGGCTTCCGGGTGCACGGACCCTTTGATCCGGCGCAGGGGCTGCGGTGCAACCCGGCCAAGCTACTGCTGGACCCGTACGCGAAGGCGGTGGAGGGCATGATCGACGGCGACGAGGCGCTGTTCAGCTACCGCTTCGCCGACCACGACGCCTTCAACGACGACGACTCGGCCGGTCACACCATGTTGTCGGTGGTGACCAATCCCTTCTTCGACTGGGGACACGACCGGCCACCTCAGCGCGAATACCACGAGACGGTGATTTACGAAATGCACGTGAAGGGTCTGACCATGACCCATCCGGGCATCCCCGAGGACATCCGAGGCACCTATGCCGCCGTGGCCCACCCCGCGATCGTCGAGCATCTGATCTCCCTCGGCGTCACCGCGGTGGAGTTGCTGCCGGTCCACCAGTTCGTCAACGACGCCCACCTGGCGCAGCAGGGGTTGTCGAACTATTGGGGCTACAACACCATCGGCTTCCTTGCCCCGCACAACGCCTACGCCAACGGTGGCGACCAGGGCCAGCAGACGACCGAGTTCAAGGCGATGGTCAAGGCGCTGCACGCCGCGGGGATCGAGGTCATCCTCGACGTGGTCTACAACCACACCGCCGAGGGCAACTCGATGGGCCCGACGATCGCCTTCCGGGGTTTGGACAACGCCGCCTACTACCGGCTGGTCGACGAGCAGAAGCAGTTCTACTACGACACCACCGGCACGGGGAACAGTCTGCTGATGCGCAGTCCGCACGTGCTGCAGCTGATCATGGACTCGCTGCGCTACTGGGTGTTGGAGATGCATGTCGACGGCTTCCGCTTCGACCTCGCCGCCACCTTGGCCCGGCAGTTCCACGAGGTGGACAAGCTGTCGGCGTTCTTCGACATCATTCAGCAGGACCCGGTGATCAGCCAGGTCAAACTGATCGCCGAACCCTGGGACCTCGGCGACGGTGGCTACCAGGTCGGCAACTTCCCGCCGTTGTGGACGGAGTGGAACGGCAAGTACCGCGACACCGTACGGGACTTCTGGCGCGGCGAACCGGCCGCCCTGGGGGAGTTCGCCTCCCGGCTCACCGGCTCCAGCGACCTCTACAACCACTCCGACCGGCGACCGATCGCCTCGATCAACTTCGTGGTTGCCCACGACGGCTTCACTCTGGCCGACCTGGTTTCCTACAACGACAAGCACAACGAGGCCAACGGCGAGCACGGTCGAGACGGCGAGAGCCACAACCGGTCCTGGAACTGCGGCGTCGAGGGTCCCACCGATGACCCGGACGTGAACGCGCTCCGGCTGCAGCAGCAGCGCAACTTCCTCACGACCTTGATGGTCAGCCAGGGCGTGCCGATGCTGGCCCACGGCGACGAACTGAGCCGGACCCAGGGGGGTAACAACAACGTCTACGCCCAAGACAACGAGACGGCCTGGGTCGACTGGGACCTCGACGCCGACCAGAAGGGCCTGCTGGACTTCGCCTCGGCGGCGATCGCCCTGCGGCAGGCACACCCGGTGCTCCGGCGGCGGCGCTTCTTCGCCGGGGATGCCCTGCACGGCGGTCAGAGTCCGCTCGGTGATATCGAATGGCTCAAACCCGACGGCACGGCGATGGACGACAGCGACTGGAACTCCGGCTACGCCAAGTCACTGATGGTCTTCCTCAACGGCGACGCCATTCCCGAGACCGACCGGCTGGGCCGGCGGATCACCGACGACCACTTTCTGCTGATGTTCAACGCCGGCAGCGAGACGATCACCTTCACCACTCCGGTGCAGGCCTACGGCGAGGAGTGGTCGGTTCGGCTGAACACGGCCAACGGAGACGTGGATCCCGACGTCGAACCCTGGGGCTCACGCTCTGCTCACGCCGTGCCGGCGCACTCGATGGTGGTGCTTTCCACCGCCGTGGTACCCACCGAGCACCGGCGGGCCGCGGAGACCCGAGCCGACGAGATCCGCCCCAGTATCGCGCGCATCTCGGGTCAGGGATAACGTCGGGCGACGTCGTCGGGAGGTAGCGGCGACGGGGGTGAATCCTGCTCTACCGACCGGAGTCCTTTGTCTGGAGATCCGGCGACGAGCCGGTCGAGATGAGAGGTGGTCGTGGACAAGGTCGTGACAAACGCCGCAGCCGCGGTGGCCGACGTATCCGCCGGTTCGACCGTGGCTGTGGGTGGCTTCGGTCTCTGCGGCATCCCGGCGGTCCTGATCCAGGCGCTGCTCGACCAGGGAGCCGACGAGCTGGAGGTGGTCTCGAACAACTGTGGCGTCGACGACTGGGGACTGGGACTGCTGCTGGCCGCGGGCCGGATCCGCCGGATGGTCTCCTCCTACGTCGGGGAGAACAAGGAGTTCGCGCGTCAGTATCTGCAGGGCGAGCTGGAAGTTGAGTTGACCCCTCAGGGCACCCTGGCCGAGCGGATGCGCGCCGGCGGCAGCGGCGTTCCGGCCTTCTACACCGCAACCGGAGTGGGTACTCAGGTCGCCGAAGGCGGTCTCCCGTGGCGCTACAACGACCAGGGTCAGGTGGTGGTGTCCTCTCCGGCCAAGGAGGTACGCATGTTCGCGACCGTCGAGGGCGAGAAGGAGTTCGTGCTCGAACGAGCGATCGTGGCCGACTACGGGCTGGTGCGGGCCTGGAAGGGCGATCGACACGGCAATCTTGTCTATCGGCTGTCCGCGCAGAACTTCAACCCGCTGGCCGCGATGTGCGCCCGGGTCACGGTCGCCGAAGTCGAAGAACTCGTCGAGCCGGGCGAGCTCGATCCGGCTCAGGTGCACACCCCCGGGGTCTTCGTTTCCCGCGTTCTGGCGTTGGAGCCGCCCGAGCGGACCGATAAGAGGATCGAGAAACGTACGGTGCGTCGGCTCGACGAGGGCTCAGGTCATGGCCTGGAATCGTGATCAGATGGCGGCCCGAGCCGCCGCCGAGCTGACCGACGGGTCGTACGTCAACTTGGGCATCGGCCTGCCGACGCTGGTGCCCAACTACGTCGCCGACGACGTGGAGCTGGTCCTGCAGTCCGAGAACGGCATTCTCGGCGTGGGGGCCTACCCGCTCGACGTCGACGTCGACGCCGACCTGATCAACGCGGGCAAGGAGACGGTGACGGTTCGGGCGGGGGCGTCGTTCTTCGATTCCGCCACCAGCTTCGCGATGATCCGCGGCGGCAAGATCGACGCCGCCATCCTCGGTGCGATGCAGGTCAGCGTGCACGGCGACATCGCCAACTGGATGATCCCCGGCAAGATGGTCAAGGGCATGGGCGGTGCGATGGATCTGGTGCACGGCGCCAAGCGAGTGATCGTGCTGATGGAACACGTCGCCAAGGACGGCTCGCTGAAGATCCTGACCGAATGCACACTGCCCTACACCGGGCGAGGTGTGGTGCAACGGATCATCACCGACCTCGCGGTGATCGACGTGATCGACCCGGCTACCGGGCAACCTGCCCCACCCGGGACCCGCGGTGAACGACGGCTGGAACTGATCGAGCTCGCCCCCGGGGTCACCGAGGTCGAAGTCCGGGACAAGACCGAGCCCGCCCTGACCTACTCCGGCAACAGCGGGCCGCGCTGACCAGGGACCCGCCCCGGTTCAGGCCCTTCGGTCCCGCGACAGCGCCGGACCGGCCCGGCCCATCCCGTTGACGAGTGCAGCGGTTACCCTCGGTGAAACCGAACCCCGCCTCCAAGGAGCAGTAGTACCGATGACAGACGTTCCCAGCATCGACCTCAACGACGGCCGGTCGATTCCGCAGCTCGGCTTCGGAGTCTTCCAGATCGACCCGGAGGAGACCTCCGCGGCGGTTCAGGAGGCCTTGAAGGTCGGCTACCGGCACATCGACACCGCGCAGATGTACGGCAACGAAAAGGAAGTGGGCGAGGGCATCCGCGCGGCGGGGGTCGAGCGAGCCGACGTATTCGTGACCAGCAAGCTGAACAACGGGTTTCATGCCCCCGACGACGCCCGCCGGGCGTTCGACAACACCCTCTCGGCGCTGGACACCGACTACGTCGACCTGTTCTTGATCCACTGGCCGTTGCCGACCCGTTACGGTGGCGACTTCGTCTCGACCTGGAAGGCGTTGGAGGAGTTCTACCGCGACGGCCGTGCCCGCTCGATCGGTGTCTCGAACTTCCAGGTGCACCACCTGCGCCGGCTGGCCCAGGAGGCCGATGTCGTTCCGGCGGTGAACCAGATCGAGGTGCATCCCTACTTCACCAACGACGAGGTGCGCGCGTACGGCGCCGAGCACCGGATCGCCACCGAAGCCTGGTCTCCGATCGCCCAGGGGGCGGTGCTGAAGGATCCGACGATCGCCACCATCGCCGAGCGGGTGGGCAAGTCCACCGCCCAGGTGACGCTGCGCTGGCACGTGCAGTTGGGCCACATCGTGTTCCCCAAGTCGGTCACCCCGGAGCGGGTCGAGCAGAACTTCGACATCTTCGACTTCGAGCTCACCGACGAGGACCTGAGCATGATCAGCGCTCTCGACCGAGGCGCGGACGGGCGTACCGGGCCCGACCCGGACACCATGGACATGATTCCGGACTGAGCGGGCCGCGGCCGGCCGAGATCCGGTGGCACGATCTTGAGGCTTTCTTGATGCGCCGTAGGGAAGAAACCGATCTGGTCTTCGGCGGAGCGGGGCACGCTCATCAGTGTGAGCGTCAAGGACCAGACCGAGGCCCGGAGCTGGATGAGCCAAGCCAAGTGCCAGGGGACCGGGGACGCGTTGTTCCCCGAGCCGAAGGAGCAGCGGCGGATGCAGAGTTTCTGCTTCGACTGCCCGATCCGGGCGCGGTGCCTGGCCGAAGCGCTGGACCACCAGTTGGAGTGGGGTATTTGGGGTGGCCGGACCGAGCGTCAGCGTCGAGCCATCCTGCGCCGCTACCCCGACGTGGAGTCCTGGGTCGAGGTGCTGTGCGGCCCCGGGACGGCGCAGCCCCGCCGCCCGAGAGAACGGTGGACCGACGACGCAATCGCGTCCTGAAACCCCTAAACCCCTGAGCCCGTCGAAGGGTCCCGCCCCCTGAGCCTGTCGAAGGTCCGAAACGCCCCCTGAGCCTGTCGAAGGGCCTCGAAGAGGTTGGCTGGTGGCCGGTCGGAGGGTCGAAACGCCCCCTGAGCCTGTCGAAGGGCCTCGAAGAGGTTGGCTGGTGGCCGGTCGGAGGGTCGAAACGCCCCCTGAGCCTGTCGAAGGGCCTCGAAGAGGTTGGCTGCGCAAAATCCGTTCTGCTCTCAGCCGCCGGTCAACCGGAGCAGCACCATCGGCAACTCGTGCACCGTGTGCCCGAGCGTCGCCTCCAGCGTCGACTTGAGATTGGCCCAGGTTCTCGGGCGCGCTTCGGCGTAGCGCCGCAGGACCGCGGCCGCTTCGGCCGGTTCGAGCGGTACAGCAGTCGCAGCCACCCCCCGCCGGAAACCTGACGACACCCGTACGGCGGGTTCGGCGAGCACGTTGCGGTACCACTGGGCTCGAAGGCCGAAGCCGGACACCACGACGTACTCGGTCGCTGTTGCGTGCTCGAGGACTTCCAGCACCACGAACCGGCGCGCGCCCGAGCGACGACCCACGTGTTCGAGCAGCAGCAGCCGCGATCCGAAGACGAAACCCAGACCGATCCGGTACACCGTGATCGGCGCCCGGACCAGCCATCGGGTCCGCAGCATCCGCGACGCGAGACCCGCCATCACACGTTGAAAATCGTCAGACATGGCGACATCCAAGCAAACATTCGGGACCGGGTGCCGCACCTGATCCAGGCCAATCTCACGCACGGCGCTTAGAGCGTGATTCAGGCAGAGCGCGTGGTGTCTAAAGGCCTATGGCCAAACCATTGACACCAGGGTGGGGGAGAGCCAGACTGAGCCGCGGCTCCGTCGGGGACGGAGCGGACGTCCGCGGCCCCAGGAGGCTCGATGAGTACCCACCAGGTCGGCAGCGACGCTGAACTCGACGACGACGCCCGCGGGCTGGCCGAACTCGGCTACGTCCAGGAGCTGCACCGGGGGATGTCCGGCTTCTCCAACTTCGCCGTCTCGTTCTCGATCATCTCGATCCTGGCCGGCTGTATCACCTCCTACGGGATCGCGTTGGTCTCCGGCGGTCCGTCGGCGCTGACTCTGGGCTGGCTGGTCGTCGGGGTCTTCGTGCTGGCGGTGGCGTTCGCGATGGCTGAGGTCTGTTCGCGCTATCCCACCGCCGGTGGTCTCTACTTCTGGGCCGGCCGGCTGGCCAAGCGCAACCAGCGGCAGTGGGCCTGGTACGTCGGCTGGTTCAACTTCCTCGGCGAGGTGGCGGTGACCGCCGCCATCGACTTCGGCTGCGCCTCGACCTGGGTGGCCTTCGCCAACTTGGTCTGGGGGATCGAGGCCACCCCGGTGACCGTGTTCGCCGTCTTCCTGGTCATCATCGTCACGCACGCGCTGCTGAACACTTTCGGCGTCAACCTGGTCAGCCTGCTGTCCAGCGTCTCAGCGTGGTGGCACGTCGTCGGGGTGTTAATCATCGTCGGCGCACTCTGGATCCTGCCGGAGAAGCATCAGTCGGTGCAGTGGACCCTGACCGGCTTCCACAACGAGACCGGCTGGACGTTCTTGCCCTACGTGTTCTTGATGGGCCTGCTGATGGCCCAGTACACCTACACCGGGTACGACGCCTCGGCGCACGTGGCCGAGGAGACCCGGAACGCAGCCCGGGCGGCACCCCGGGGCATCGTCACCAGTGTCGGGGTCTCGGTGGTCGGTGGCTTCATCCTGCTCTACTCCATCACCGCCTCCATCACCGACCGCTCCGAGGCCGGCCTGACCGCCCTGGCGGCGACCGACACCGGACTGCCACCGGCCCAGGTCTTCCTGGACGCGCTCGGCAGCCCCACGACGGCCAAGTTCTTGTTGTTCATCGTCTGCGTCGCGCAGTACTTCTGCGGAATGGCCTCGGTCACGGCAAATTCGCGGATGTCGTACGCCTTTTCCCGCGACCACGCTTTGCCGGGCTCCCGGATCTGGGCCAAGGTGAACCAGCGGACCGGAACCCCCACCAACTCGGTCTGGCTGTGCGTGGTGTTGTCGATCGTGCTGGCCTCACCGGCGCTGTTCAGCTCCACGGCCTACTTCGCCGTCACCTCGATCGCGGTGATCGGGCTTTACATCGCCTACGTCGTTCCGGTGCTGCTCCGTCGGCTGAACAAAGATTTCACTCCGGGGCCGTGGCACCTGGGCCGGTGGAGCGCGATCATCGGCTGGGTAGCGGTGGTCTGGGTCGTCATCATTTGCGTGCTGTTCGTCTTGCCGCCGGCCTCGCCGGTGACGGTGTCCACCTTCAACTACGCCCCGGTGGCCGTTCTGGTCGTGCTGATCTTCTCCACCCTCAGCTGGCAACTCGGTGGTAAGCACACCTTCATGCCGGCGGCCCGGGAGGAGATCGGCGCGGCCCCGCCACAGGAGGAGGCGCTGGACTAGACGTTGTCGGAGTGCGTCGGCAGGGCCGCGCGACGGGCGAGGGGAGGTTTTTCGCGGTGATGGAGGCGTGGGCCCGAGACCCGAATGCTGATGGCTATCCGGAGTTGGCCGAGACCGTGCTGGGTGCTCAACGTGGGCGGCACGCCTTCGAGAACTGCGTCGAGCGCCTGGCGACGGCGATCAAACTGGGCATCTATCCCGACCAGACGACCCTCCCGCCCGAGCGCGAACTGGCGATCACCATGGGGGTGTCCCGGGCGACTCTGCGCGAGGCGATCGCCGCCCTGCGGGCGGCCGGACTGGTCCGTACCACCCGTGGCCGGACCGGGGGCACCGTGGTCCATCACCGACCTGACCTCCCCGGTCGAGGTGCTGGGGTGGACCCGATGCGGTCGGCGTCGCACCCGGAAACCTGGGCCGGCTGGCTGGACGCGCTGGCCTTCCGCCGGGTGGTCGAACCCGGAGCCGCCCAGCTGGCCGCCAGCCGGGCGCTGTCGCCGGCGTCCCGGATCATGCTGCGGTCAGCCGAGCGTGCGGTGGCGCAGGCCGAAGACCCGGGCGAGCACCGCCAGGCCGACTCCCGTCTGCACCTGGCTGTGGCGGCGCTCAGTGGGTCGGCGAGACTGGTCGACGCCGTGACCGGGGTCCAGGCCGACCTGCACGAGATGTTGTTGTCGATCCCCGTTCTGGGGACCAACATCGACCACTCCCACGCCCAGCACGCCGGTCTGGTCGACGCGGTCCTCGGTGGTGACGGGATTCGGGCCAGGCGGCTGATGGAGAGTCACTGCGACGACACCGCGGCCCTGCTGCGCGGACTCCTCGGGCCGGGGCGAGACGCCCGACCGAGCAACGAGTCGGACACCCCTGATCCTGCCCATCTGCCCGACCGTGACCGTAGCCTCAATCCTGCTCACACCCCCGATCCCCAACGTGGATCCGGACCCGACGACGAAAGGGCCAGCCGATGACGGTTGAGTTTCCCAATCAGCGCTACCTCAGCGTCGAGCAGCTGAGCTCCCTGGTGACCGCGGGTGAAATCGATACCGTCGCGGTGGCGGGCACCGACATGCAGGGACGCCTGCAGGGCAAACGGATGCACGCGGCCTACTTCCTCGAGCATGTCCTGCGCGACGGTGCGGAGGGATGCAGTTACCTGCTGGCGGTTGATGTGGAGATGAACACCGTCGGTGGTTACGCCATCTCCTCCTGGGAGCAGGGGTACGGCGACCTGGCGTTCGTCCCGGACCTGGCCACGCTCCGCCGACTGCCACACCTGCCCGGAACGGCGATGGTGCAGTGCGATCTGGCCCGGGTCGACCACAGTCTGATCCCGGTCTCACCACGGACGGTGCTGAAGACCCAGCTCGCCCGCGCCCGCGAACGCGGCTTCACGGTGCTGGCCGGGACCGAACTGGAGTTCCAGCTCTTCGACGACACCTACGAGCAGGCCTGGGACGCCGGCTACCGCGGCCTGCGCCCGGCCAACCAGTACAACGTCGACTACTCCATCCTCGGCACCACCAGGGTCGAACCGCTGGTGCGCGACATCCGCAACGCCATGTTCACCGCCGGGATGGACGTGGAGTCGGCCAAGGGGGAGTGCAACCTGGGCCAACACGAGATCGGCTTTCTCTACGCCGAGGCCCTCGTCACCGCCGACAACCACGCCGTCTACAAGACCGCGGCCAAGGAGATCGCCGCCCAGCACGGCCGGTCGCTCACCTTCATGGCCAAGTTCGACCACCGCGAGGGCAACTCCTGCCACATCCACCTCTCCTTGCGCGGATCGGGTGGTGAAACCGTCTTCTGGGACGGCGCTGGCGGATCGGGCCGTCGCAGCCCGCTCTACGACCACTTCATCGCCGGGGTGCTGGCCACCCTGCGCGACTTCACCTTGCTGTATGCGCCCAACGTCAACTCCTACAAGCGCTTCGCCGACGCCTCGTTCGCCCCGACCGCGATCGCCTGGGGTGAGGACAACCGCACCTGCGCGATCCGGTTGGTCGGGCACGGGGCCAGCGCCCGGCTGGAGAACCGGGTCCCCGGTGGAGACGTCAACCCTTACCTGGCTTTGGCCGCCATGCTGGCCGGCGGGTTGTCCGGCATCGAGCAGGAGTTGGCCTTGGAGCCGCCGCAGACGGGTAACGCCTACACCTCGGGCCGGCCGAGGGTGCCTCGGAACCTGCGGGAGGCCCGGGACGCCTTCGCCGGGTCCGCGGCAGCCCGCGACCTCCTCGGGGACGAGGTGGTGCAGCACTACACCACCATGGCCGACGTCGAGCTCGCCGCGTTCGACGCCGCCGTCACCGACTGGGAGCTGCGCCGGGGGTTTGAACGGCTGTGAGGCGCGACGTGTTCGCCCTGACCCGAGCAGCCCGACTCCGGTCGGCCTGCGTGTCCCCCACGATCCGACGAGGAGAGCAGATGAGTGAGTCCGCAGCGCAGGGCGTCGAGGCCCGAACAGGGCGGGTCGCCGGCAAGGTCGCGGTGGTGACCGGGGGCTGCTCGGGTATCGGTCTGGCTACGGTGCGGCGGCTGGCCGGCGAGGGGGCCACGGTGGTGATCGGCGACACCGACGTGGACCGGGGGCCCGAGCTGGCCGCCGAGGTCGACGGGTTGTTCGCCGCGACCGACGTCACCGACCCCGACCAGGTCGGTGCGCTGTTCGCCGCGGCGCAACGCGAGGGTGGCGCGGTCGACATCGCCTTCAACAACGCCGGCATTTCGCCCCCCGACGACGCCTCCATCCTGGACACCGGGCTGGAGGCCTGGCGGCGGGTGCAGGAGGTGAACCTGACCAGCGTCTACCTGTGCTGTCAGGCCGCGCTGCCGTACATGATCGAGCAGGGCCGGGGCTCGATCGTCAACACCGCCTCTTTTGTCGCCGTGATGGGGGCGGCGACGTCCCAAATCTCCTACTCCGCCTCCAAGGGCGGGGTGTTGAGCATGAGTCGCGAGCTGGGGGTGCAGTTCGCCCGGCAGGGGATCCGGGTGAACGCCCTGTGTCCGGGACCGGTCAACACCCCGCTGCTGGCCGAGCTGTTCGCCACCGATCCCGAACAGGCTGCCCGCCGGCTGGTGCATGTTCCGATGGGCCGCTTCGCCGATCCGGTCGAGATCGCCAACGCCGTGTTGTTCCTGGCCTCCGACGAGTCGAGTTTCATCACCGCCAGCACATTCTTGGTCGACGGCGGCATCTCCGCGGCTTACGTCACTCCGCTGTGATCGAGCGGATCGATCGACGTTCAACGGCCCGTCTTTGCCTAACTCGGAATTGAGCCGGCTGGTCCTGGACACCGCGTTTAGAGGCAGAAATTGCGCGTTCGGTTATTGCTGTGATTCAACTCAAGCTCTTTCCCGCTCGCCCGGCGGCATGCTCATCTGTGTGACGAGATGGGCGTTGGCTGTGCTTTGATCGGTCAGGCGATGAGGGTGTGTTCGGCGTGACGGCGTTGGATCCGTTCGTGCAGGAGGGGTCGTTGGTGGCGGTCGATCCAGCGTGGGGGTATCCATTCGGGGAGTCCGGCCGGGTTGAGCCGGCAGGTCCAGCCTCGTTGGGCGAAGTGGGTGTGGTGGTGGCGGCACAGCAGGGTCAGATTGTTCAGGTCGGTCCGGCCGCCGAAGATCCAGTCGAGGATGTGGTGCCGGTCGCACCAACTCGGCGGGCGGGTGCAGCCGGGAAATGAGCAGCCGCCGTCGCGGGCGGCGAGGGCGATGGTTTGGCCGCGGCTGGCGATCCGTCGGGTCCGGCCTAAGGCGAGGGGGACGCCGTGGGCGTCGGTGATCGCGGTCCAGATGTCGGCCTCACCGGCGATCCGGAGCAACTGTTCGGGACTGAGGAGGGTGCCGTCGGCGGTTTCGGCGATCCCGGCCCGGCGGAGCAGGTCGGCCAAGTCGATGGTGACGATCACCGTGGCAGGCGTGCCACCGGCCATCGGCAGGTCGGTTGAACGTAGCAGCCGGGCGGCGACTTCGTCGAGGGCGTCGTGGAGTCGTTGGCCGTAGTGGCGCAGGTCCGGCTCGGGCCGGGACTTCCCCGTCTTGGTGGTGGGCCCGGGGGTCGGTGGGAGGGGTTTGGCCAGCGGGCTCAGCAGCGCCGACAAGGCGGCGCCGGTTTCGGCGGTCAGCCGGCCCTCGACTCGCCAGGTCCCGTCGCGCAGCGGCCGCAGTTCCAAGTGCCGGCGCTCCCGCGGGACGGTGTCGTCGGGTGCCGGCCCGTCGGGATCGGCCGCGTCGACCAGCCGGCGGGCGATCAGCCGCAACTCCTTGGGCCCGAACACCCGCGCGTGCCCGGTCAACGTCTGCTCGGCCTCGGCCACGTCGGCCGGGTCTGAATTTGAGGGCAGCTCGGTCAACGCGCGGGTGATGATCCCGACCTGCTCGGTCGACACCTCCCCGGCGCGCTGCGCGGCGGCGACCACCGGCCGCAGCGGCGCCAACGGCTGCCCCAGCATGCTCGACCGCCGGCCGACCGCCTCCGCGGCGCCGACCCGGGCCGCCGCCTCACCCGGCGACAGCCGCAGCGTTTTGACCAGCATCATCGACAGCGACGCAAACGCATACCGCCCGGCCAGATCATGAACCTGGGCGTCGGCGATTAATGCGTGCTCAGCCACCGGCAGCCTCCGCCGCTGCTCCTCCAACCCCGACAGCAACGCCAGCTTCCCCGGCGCGTCCAGATGATCCAACCCGCCGGTCTCGACCGCGGCGATGATCCCGTCGACCGCCTCCCGCAGCCGTCCCAACGCCAGCCCGGTCGGGGTCACCGGCTCTTCGACCTGCTCATCCCCGACCATGAAGACATCCTACTCGAACATGTGTTCGAAAGCAAGGAGATCAGTGATGTCGCTGCCGAACTGACGAATCGCTCAGTCCTCACGCTCGCCCGACGTCAATGGCCGCCGGGAAAGCGTCAATCACCATGGTGGACGAGGTGAAGCTGCCGATGTAGCGTGCGCTCAGCGTCCAGCCAGAATTCGGCTCAGCGTTCGTTGCATGAGGGTCCCAAGCGGATGTCGACGCGGGACATAGTGAACGACGCCTCCGATCGCCTGCTCCAAGGCGAAGCCGCGAACTCGTAACCAGCTCGCCTCGTCAACCTCGAGGATCGTCCGTAGGGTCGCGGCACCGGCCTCGTCGAGCACCGACCAGGCCGGATCGAGATCCTGCGCAGCGTCCGCAGCTCCCAAGCCGCCCCAGTCGAGCACGGCCGTCAGGCGGCCGCCGGCCACCAGAAGGTTGCCCGGGATCAGATCGCCGTGGACCAGCTCCGGCCACCTCGGAACCCGACGCGGTCGACGGCGTACGACCGGTCGGAATGCGCGACTGTCACGCGAAGGAGAGCTAATGGAGCGGGTGACGAGAATCGAACTCGCGTAGCCAGTTTGGAAGACTGGGGCTCTACCATTGAGCTACACCCGCAGGGCCGGGACCGAACCGGCCGACGATCACCTTAGATCATCGGGGCGACGACAGACCACTCGGCGGTCGGGGCGACAGGACTCGAACCTGCGATCTTCTGCTCCCAAAGCAGACGCGCTAGCCACTACGCTACGCCCCGTGGTGCCAGCTCCAGCTCGATCCGCGTCGCCGGCTCGTCGATTGTAGAGCCGCAACGGCGGCGGAACCAGCCGATCTCGGCGGAGTTTAATGCCGAGGTGACTCGAACGACGCCGCAGAGCGCTACGATCCAGCACGTCCGAATCACCTCGAACCGGTCGCCCAGGAGCGGAGTGCGTGACCATTTTCTTGATCGTTGGCCTCGCAGGTCTGGCTTTGCTGACCGTCTCCTTGGTGGTCGGTGACGTGTTCGACGGCGTACTGGACGCCCTGGCCGGCGACGTGTTCTCCAGCGCCGTGATCGGAGGGTTCCTGGCTGCGTTCGGCTTCGGCGCCGCGTTGGTCGACGGCTTGAACGGACCGCTGCCCCTCACCTTGGTCGTCGGCGCGGTGGCTGGGTTGGCCGCGGCCTGGTTCGCCTCCTGGCTGACTCGGCTGATCCGGGGCGGTGGCAGCGATGCCGCGGTGTCCACCGCCGACACTTTGGGCCGGGAGGCACAGGTGGTGACCGGCATTCCCGCCCAGGGCTACGGCGTCGTCCGGGTCCGGGTCGGCGGCCACGCCTTGCAGCTCAATGCCCGGGCCGAGCTGCCGATCGAACCGGGCACCGAGGTTTTCGTTACCGGCGTCTTATCTCCCACCGCTGTGGCGGTCGCCCCAGTTCGCGGTGAGCTGTCGTGATCGTCGGCTCTTCGTTCCCTCACCTTCGGAAAGGTGCCCGATGCTGAACTCGCCGTTGTTGATTCCGATCGTCGGTCTGATTGCCCTGGTCGTCCTGCTCGTGCTGCTGGTCACCAGCCGTTACAAGGTGGCCGGACCGAACCAGGCGTTCATCGTCACCGGCCGCAAGGGCAAAGCCGTGCTCAATCCCGAGACCGGCCAGCTGACCACCGACCTGTCCGGGCAAAAGGTCGTCCTGGGCGGTGGCTCCTTCGTGGTCCCGTTCGTGCAGAAGCTAGCCACCATGGACCTGTCCAGCCGACGGATCTCGGTGCAGATCCGCGGCGCGGTCTCCGGTCAGGGGATCAAGTTGAACGTCGAGGGCGTGGCCATCGTCAAGGTCGGGGGCAACGCCGACCAGATCCGGCTGTCCGCCCAACGCTTCCTCAGCCAGCAGGCCGACATCGAACCCTTCACCCAGGAGGTCCTGGCCGGTGCGTTGCGCTCCATCGTCGGCGGGCTCACCGTGGAGCAGATCATCCGCGATCGGGCCGCCTTCGCCCAGCGGGTCGCCGACGAGTCGGAGAATTCCCTGACCGGCCAGGGATTGATCTTGGACACCTTCCAGATCCAGGACGTCACCGACGACGGCAGCTACCTGGCCGACCTCGGGCGGCCCGAGGCGGCGCGAATCGGCCAGACCGCGGCGATCGCCGAGGCCAACGCCCGGCAGGCCGCCGAACAGGCTCGGATCAAGGCTGAGGAGGAGATTGCGGTCTCCCAGCGGGCCCTGGCCCTGCGGCAGGCCGAGATCAAGGCCGAGACCGACGCCGCCTCGGCCCGGGCCGCCTCGGCCGGACCGCTGGCTCAGGCCGACCGCGACCAGGCCATCTTGACCGAGCAGGAGAAGGTCGCCGTCCGGCAGGCCGCGCTGACCGAGCGGCAGTTGGAGACCGAAGTGCGCAAGCCAGCCGACGCGGCCCGCTATCGGGTGGAGCAGGAGGCCGAAGCCAACCGGACGGCCGGTATCGCCGCCGCCGAGACCCGGAAGGCTTCGACGATCGCGGCCGCTCAGGCCAAAGCGGAGGAGGACCGGGTTACCGGCGAGGCCGAGCGCGCCCGCCGTTCGGCGCTGGCCGAGGCCGACGCCATCGAGGGGGCCAAGCGCGGCGAGGCCGAGCGGTCCCGGCGGGTGGCCGAAGCCGAGGCCACCCGCGCCGAGGGCGAGGCCACCGCGGCATCGACCCTGGCCATCGGGCAGGCCGAGGCGGAGGCGATGAACAAGCGCGCGGACGCGTTCGCGCACTACAACGAGGCCGCGGTCTTGCAGATGCTGATCGAAGTCCTGCCCGAGATTGCGCGAGAGGTCGCCGCCCCGATCAGCGCCATCGACCAGCTGACCGTGATCTCCACCGACGGAGCCGGCGCCCTGCCGCGCCAGGTCACCGACAACGTCACCCAGACCCTGCAGATGCTGAAGTCGAGCACCGGGCTGGACCTGGAGTCGCTGATCGCCCGTTCGGCCCAACGGGCGGCCCAGGGCGCCGATCATGGCTCGCCCGATCGAGGTGCCGCCCGCTGACCCGCCCGACGACGACCGGGTGAGCGCACCGCTCACGATTGGCCCGTAACCCGGACGCGCCCGTACCCTGGATGCGGTCCGTCGACACCGACGGCCCTGGCGTGGACCGTCGGCTCGACCATTGGCATCGGCAATGTCTTGTGGTGCGCGTCCGAGTCCGTTCCACCCAGGTCGCCCATCCCAGCACCACCCAGCCCAGTACCAGGAGCCGAACACCGTGCCCAGCACCATCGAGCAGTTGAGCCCGACCCGGGTCAAGCTCACCGTCGAGGTCCCCTTCGCCGACCTCAAGCCCAGCATGGACAAGGCGTACGCCGAGATCGCGCGTTCGGTGAACATTCCCGGCTTCCGGCGGGGCAAGGTCCCGCCGATGGTGATCGATCAGCGTTTCGGCCGGGGAGTGGTGATCCAAGAGGCCTTCAACGACTCGTGGTCCCGCTTCTACGGGGCGGCGGTGCAGGAGAACGAGCTGACGCCGATGGCCCCGCCGGACGTCGAGGTGACCAAGCTCGAGGACGGTGACCGGATCGAGTTCACCGCCGAGGTCGACGTCCGGCCCGACTTCGACGTGCCCGACGTCAGCGGAATCGCCGTACAGGTGGACGCGCTCGACGTGCCCGAGAGCATGGTCGAGGAGCAGATCGACATCCTGCGTAACCGGTTCGGGTCCCGGACGGCGGTCGAACGGCCCGCCGCGGACGGGGACGTGCTCACCCTTAACCTGGCCGCCACCCAGGACGGCGAGCCACTGCCCGACGCGATCGCGGAAGACCTGGAGTACACAGTCGGGTCCGGTCAGATGCTCGACGGGCTCGACGAAGCCGTGACCGGCCTGTCGGCGGGGGAGTCAACCACCTTCGCCTCCACCCTGGTCGGCGGACCCCGCAAGGACGAGTCGGCCGACATCACGGTGACGGTGAGCCGGGTACAGAGCCAGGAGCTGCCCGAGGCCGACGACGACTTCGCTGCCGAGGCGTCCGAATTCGACACCGTCGCCGAGCTACGCGACAGTATTGCCACCCGGTTGAGCAACGTGGCCCGGCTGGAGCAGGCGGCGCAGGCCCGCGATGCGGTGCTGGAGTCGCTGGTCGATTCTCTCGACATCGCCGTACCGGAGAACCTCCTCGCGAGCGAGATGGAGAACCGCCGCGAGCAGATCACCGCCCAGCTGGGTCAGGCCGCGCTGAGCTTGGAGCAGTATCTGGCCGAGGCTGAGGAAGGCCAGAGCGAGCAGGAGTTCTGGGCCGACGCGGAAGTTCGCGCCACCCAGGCCCTCAAGGCGCAGATGGTGTTGGACAAGGTGGCCGAGGCTTCACAGGTGGACGTGGACCAAAACGATCTCACCCAGCACATCCTGCGCAAGGCACAGGCGGAGGGGACGCCTCCGCAACAGATCGCCGAACACCTCCAGGAGCACCCCCAGCACATCCAGGAGTACATGGTGGAGATTCGGCGAGGGAAGGCGCTGGCGGGGATCGTCGAGGCCGCTACCGTGACCGACTCCGAGGGGAACCCGGTCGAATTGGAACGACTGCAGGAGGACGGTTCGCTCAACGACGCCGAGGGCGTCGCGCCGGGCGGGGACCTGGTTGCTACGCCGGCCGACAACACCGACCCCGAGGACACCGTCGCCGATCCGGAGGAGTCCGTCTCGGCGTCCACGGAGGGGATCGACACGCCCCGCTAAGAAGGCCACCCGGCCGACCTTCATGACCCCTGTCCGGTATTGGCCAGGGGTCGTGCTCGTGGACACCCATGACCTGATCGGGACAAGACGCGAGAGAAATTCGCTAAGTTGGCTTCTACGAAGTGCAAATTTTCGGCCGAATGGGCAAACTTGCTTTACATCCTCGTTCTGGGCTGAGGTTCGAACCATACCGGTGCGGGCAGTGCCCAAAGGACCCGGGCAAAACCCGACCCGGACTGTAGACCCCTCAATCACTTGTCGGGCACACTGTCTGAAGGGTACGGCTGAGTTAGACAATCGCCGACCCGGTTCGATCGCGCGGAGAGCAGCTCGGGGGAGCTTCACCGGGGGTCGGGACCGCTGAGGAGGGTCTGGTTCGACGATGACGTCGTCGGACCAGACCCTCCCTCCTGTTCCGGGTCGGGTCTGACCGCGGTTGAAGCGATCTGCGCCCACAGCGAACAGCCGCTCCGAAGGCTCGTCGACCGGCATCAGCGGGGTAAGTTCGGGGCCGTGAACGCCTCAGCAACGATGAACCGAATTCCGGCCGCCGTCGAATCCCCGCGTGCCGCCGCGCGCAACAACATCGGTCTGGACGACAACGTCTATCAAGCCCTGCTGGCCAACCGCATCATCTTCTTGGGCTCGGAGGTCCGCGACGAGAACGCGAACGCGATCTGCGCTCAGATGCTGCTGTTGAACGCCGAGGACCCGCACAAGGACATCTACCTTTACATCAATTCACCCGGTGGCTCGGTCGACTCCGGCATGGCCATCTACGACACCATGAACTGGATTTCCAACGACGTGGCCACCGTCGCCATGGGACTGGCGGCGTCGATGGGCCAGTTTCTGCTCTGCGCGGGTACCAAGGGCAAGCGGTACGCCCTGCCGCACAGCCGGATCATGATGCACCAGCCGTCCGGCGGTCTGGGCGGAACGGCCAGCGATATCAAGATTCAGGCCGAGCAGTCGTTGCACATCAAGACGGTGATGCAGAAGCTGATCGCCGAGCACACCGGTCAGACCCTGGAGCAGATCGAGGCCGACTCCGACCGTGACCGGTGGTTCACCGCCGACGACGCACAGCACTACGGCCTGATCGATCGCGTCTACACCTCCGCGGCGCAGATTCCCTCCGACGAAGCCCCCAACCAGTGAGAGAGCCCACCACCATGAGTAAGTTCGCAGCGCCCGTCGGCGAGGGGCAACAGTTCTCGCCGGCCATGGACTACTACATCCCGCAGTGGGAGGAGCGCACCTCCTACGGGATGCGGCGGATCGACCCCTACACCAAGCTGTTCGAAGACCGGATCATCTTCCTCGGCACCCCGATCAGCGACGAAATCGCCAATGCGGTGATGGCCCAACTGCTGTGTCTGCAGCAGATGGACGCCGACCGCGACATCGAGATCTACATCAACTCTCCGGGTGGCTCCTTCACCGCCCTCACCGCCATCTACGACACGATGCGCTACATCAAGCCCGACGTCCGCACGGTCTGCTTGGGTCAAGCGGCTTCGGCCGCAGCGGTGATTCTCGCCGCGGGCACGCCGGGAAAGCGGCTGGCGCTGCCGAACAGCCGGATCCTGATCCACCAGCCGGCCACCGAGGGCGGCTACGGCCAGTCCTCCGACATCGAAATCCAGGCGCGAGAGATCTTGCGGATTCGCTCGTTGATGGAGGAGATGCTGGCCACCGACACCGGCAAGAACATCGACGACGTCAGCCGCGACATCGAGCGCGACAAGTACCTGACCGCCGAGCAGGCGCTGGAGTACGGGATCATCGATGAGGTCCTGACGTCACTGAAGGCCGTCCCGGTCTGACTCGGACACCGCGGGCTCAGGGCCCGGCGACCTCCTGAGCATGGGCGGCAGCCGGGGTTAGGGTGAGGACACGGGGCCTCGTCCCGGTGCCCGCGGGGTGGCGCGGGCTCGGTACCAGGAGAGGGAGAGATGGCACGTATCGGCGAGAGCGGCGATCTGCTCAAGTGCTCGTTCTGCGGCAAGAGTCAAAAGCAGGTCAAGAAGCTCATCGCGGGCCCGGGGGTCTACATCTGCGACGAGTGCATCGACTTGTGCAACGAGATCATCGAGGAGGAGTTCTCCGAGGGCGGCGAGGCCGGCCTACTCGACGAGTTGCCCAAACCGCACCAGATCCGGGCCTTCCTCGACGGCTACGTCATCGGCCAGGGCAACGCCAAGAAGGCCCTGGCCGTGGCGGTGTACAACCATTACAAGCGGGTGCAGGCGCAGGCGGCCAGTCCGGCCCGGCGGGCTGAGGACGACGGGGTCGAACTCGGCAAGTCCAACATTTTGCTCATCGGGCCTACCGGCTGCGGCAAAACCTACCTGGCCCAGACCCTGGCCAAGATGTTGAACGTTCCGTTCGCGATCGCCGACGCCACCGCCTTGACCGAAGCCGGCTACGTCGGCGAGGACGTCGAGAACATTTTGCTCAAGCTGATCCAGGCCGCCGATTTCGACGTGAAGAAGGCCGAGACCGGCATCATCTACATCGACGAGGTCGACAAGATCGCCCGGAAGAGTGAAAACCCGTCGATCACCCGCGACGTCTCCGGCGAGGGAGTCCAGCAGGCCCTGCTGAAAATCCTGGAAGGGACCTCGGCCTCGGTACCGCCGCAGGGAGGTCGGAAACACCCGCACCAAGACTTCATCCAGATTGACACCACCAACGTCTTGTTCATCGTCGGCGGGGCCTTCGCCGGCTTGGACCACATCATCGCCTCCCGGGTGGGCAAACGTCCGCTCGGCTTCAACAATGATCTGGCCTCGCGCCGGCCCGAGAACGAGGACCCCTTCGCCGACGTCCGGCCCGAAGACCTGGTGAAGTTCGGTCTGATCCCCGAATTCATCGGCCGGCTGCCGATGATCTCCAGCGTCTCCCCGCTGGACCGGGAGGCGCTGATCCGGATTCTCGTAGAGCCGCGTAACGCGCTGGTCAAGCAGTTCCACAAGCTCTTCGAGCTGGACGGCGTGGAGTTGGAGTTCAGTGACGACGCGGTCGACGCGATTGCGGATCTTGCGTTGCTCCGGGGGACCGGGGCCCGTGGGCTCCGGGCAATCTTGGAGGAGGTGCTGTTGAACGTGATGTACGACGTTCCCAGCCGTGAGGATGTGGCCCAGGTCATCATCACCGCCGAGGTCGTCCGGGATGCCGTGCTGCCGACCCTGGTGCCCCGCGAGAAGCTCAAGCGCGAGCGCCGCGAGAAGTCGGCCTAGCTCCTCCCACCTCCCCTCCTCCCCACCTCCCTTTCCTCCCCTCCTCCCAGCCACCTCCTCGCAAAAGTGGTCGAAGACGACCTGGTTCGAAGCCGGTGACCTAGCTTTACCGACCACTTTCTTGACGGACCAGGGCCGTACGCCAGTGCTGGAGAGCGCGGGTCCGACCGGGACGGCGCAGCATCGACTCGTCGAGGCGCCGCTCCCACTCGATCAACCGCCCCGGGTCCCAGGTCCGGTCGAGCAGGGCGTCGGCGTCGCGAATGATCGACGCGCCTTCTCGAAGGAGGTGCGTCGAGGTGTAGCCGTACCGAATCCACCCGTCCCCGAGCAGCGCTCGATCGCGCGCCAGGTCGTACTCGTGCGTGTCCGGATCACGGTGGAGCGCTCCGTCGTACTCGTGCAGGCGGCGGGTTCCGACGATCCACAAGTCGGCGCGAGCGAGAAAGCGGCCGGACGCGTCCCGGATCTCGCGCTGCGGCTCGACCGGGATCTCCGCCGCTCGGTGCAAGGTCCGCATGATTGACTCCCAGGGCGATTCGCTGCGGGCGTCGACCAACGGGAGCACCCGACGCAGCAGCGGAGCACCACGCCGCCGCCGACCGGCGGCGATCTTCAACTCGCCGATGCTGACGTGCCCCGCGCGCAGGGCTGAGTCGGCCATCAACACCAGGTCCAGCAGCCCGAGGTCGCGGGCTGCGGCCAATAACGTTTCGGCCGCGGTGGTCACGCGGAGTCCGTCGTGGGAATTAAGGGCCACCGGTTGCGGATGCCGGCAGACCAACAGCCCGGCCCGCCGTGGCCGCGGGTACTGCGCCCCCATCGCGGCAAACACCGGGTGCGGCGGCGCCGCAGGCAACCACCAGCCGCGAAGCTCGGCCGCCGTCAGATGGGTGAACGCTGCGGTGGGTGGCAGCACCAGGCTCCATCCCGCCAGTTCCTCGCGCAGCGTAGGAGTGGGGACGTGGGGCAGATAGAGACCGTGCGAAAGCCGCTCCCAGTCCCGAGTGCGAACTCGACCTCGCAGCGGTGCGGCCATGCCCAGAGCCTGCGGACGCGCGGGCCGAGTTGCCGAGGTCCTGAGTCTTCGGTGGACAACTCACCCTCCCCGTCCCCCCGCTGTGGAACGAAAGTGGTCAAAGAAGACCTGGATTTCTACCGGCGGCCCGTCATCTCCGACCACTTTCGTGAGAAGGACCCCTGAGACGCGTCAGCCGTTGACGGCGTTGGCCAGGGCGGCCAGGGAGTCCTCGAGTTGGCCGGTGCTGACCAGGGGGAAGTGCACCTTCTTCAACAGGGCCTTGTCGGTGACCCCGGACCAGTCGTAGGTCAGCGTCACTGTGGTCGCGTCGGAGCCCTCGGGCTTGAGCTCGTACAGCCACTCCCAACCGGGCGGTTCGGTTCCGGCCGGCGCGGTCTTCCAAGCGATCAGGGTGTTCGGCTGGAACCCGGTGACCAGGTTGTCGGTCTGATACTCCCCGCCCATGTGCTCCCCGACCATGTTCATCCGGAACACGTCGCCGGCGGCCTGGATCCGTTGTGGCTTGTCCGCGGAACGAACGAAACCCGATCCGTCGAAGTCGGCGTGCCGGTCAGGATTACTCAACAGGTCGAAGATGTCGCCAGCGGAAGCGTTGATCGAACGGCTGACGGTCTCGGTCTTGGTGTCGGTCATACCTCCAGTGTCGCGCGCCCTCGTCCCCGCGGCCAAAGTGGTCGAAAACGACGCGGTGTGCGGCCGATCGCCAGTCGTCTCTGACCACTTTCGTGAGAGCGCAACCCCTAGCCAAACCCCGGCACAGGGTCAGCAGCGGACGGCGGCCAGGGTGACGTCGACCTGCAGCGGCTCGTCGGTCTCGGTCCAGCCGAGCTCCCCGGTGAGCCGGCCGACCGCACGGAGGTCGGCCTCGATCATGGAGAGCCGGCGTAGGACGGCCGCCGGGCCGGAGACGTCGGCGCGGACCACCTCGGTCTTCATCGACACCTTGGCCTGGGACTTCGAGCCGCGAATCGCGATCAGAGTTTGGGCGAGATCGTCGAGCAGGGCCGGCTCACCGGTCCCGGCCAGCTCGGTGGCGTCGGGCCACGCGGAGGTATGGATGGACCCGGATCGCCACCAAGACCACACTTCCTCGGTGGCGAAGGGCATGATCGGGGCCAGCAGCCGGAGCAGCACGTCCAGGGCCAGCCCCAGGGCAGCCCGGGCCGAGGCCGCTTTCTGCTCACCCTGGGCGCCGTACGCCCGTTCCTTGACCAGCTCGAGGTAGTCGTCGCAGAACTGCCAGAAGAATTGCTCGGTCACCTCCAGCGCTCCGGTGTAGTCGTAGGCTTCGAAGGCGGCACTGGCCTGGCGCACCACCAGGGCGAGACCGGCCAGCAGGGCCTGGTCGGCGGGCTCGGTGACTGCCGAACGGTTCAGGGTTCGCTCGTCCACGCCCAGGCCGAGGACGAATCTGCTGGCGTTCAACACCTTCAGCGCCAACCGCCGCCCGACCTTCATCTCCCGCTCGTCGAAGGGGGAGTCCAGCCCAGGCCGAGCCTTGGCCGCGCGCCACCGAACCGCGTCCGCCCCGTAGCGGTCGAGAATGTCGGTCGGCACCACCACGTTCCCGTGGGACTTGCTCATCTTCTTGCGGTCGGGGTCCATCACGAAGCCGCTGATCATCGACGTCCGCCAGGGCACCGAGTGGTTCTCGAAGTGGGCCCGGACGACCCGGGAGAACAGCCACGTTCGGATGATCTCGTGGGCCTGGGTGTTCAGGTCCATCGGGAACGTCAGCCCGAACAGCTCCGGATCGGCCTCCCAGCCGCAGACGAGCTGGGGACTGAGCGAGGACGTGGCCCAGGTGTCCATCACGTCCGGGTCGGCGACGAATCCGCTGGGCACGCCCCGCTGGTCCTCGGTGTAGCCGTCGGGTACGTCGCTGCTGGGATCGACGGGCAGCCGGTCCTCCGCCGCGGTCAGCGGGGTGGCGTAGTCCGGTTCGCCGTCGGCGTCGAGGGCGTACCAGATCGGGAACGGGACGCCGAAGAAGCGCTGCCGCGACACCAGCCAGTCCCCGTTCAGGCCGCCGACCCAGTTGTCGTAGCGGTACTTCATGTGTGGCGGCACCCATCCCAGCTCCTCGCCGCGGGCCAGCATCGCCGCCTTCAACTCGGAGTCGCGGCCCCCGTTGCGGATGTACCACTGCCGGGTGGACACGATCTCCAGCGGCTTTTCGCCTCGTTCGTAGAAGTTCGCGCGGCGCTGGGTCGGAGTCGGCTCACCGGTCAGGGCGCCGGCGGTGCGGAGGCCGGCGACCACGGCCTCACGGGCCGAGAACGTGGTTTTCCCGGCCACCTCGTCCCAGGGGGCGTCGGCGCGGATCCAGTCCGGGCGCTCCCGCAGCAGCCGGCCGTCGCGGCCGATGATCACCCGAGTGGGCAGCACCAGTTCCCGCCACCAGGTGACGTCGGTCAAATCGCCGAACGTGCAGCACATCACCAGGCCGGACCCCTTGTCCGGTTCGGCGCTCTCGTGGGCCAGCACCGGCAGTTCGACTCCGTACAGCGGAGAGGTCACCCGCTGCCCGAACAGCGGCTGGTAACGCGGGTCGTCCGGGTGGGCGATCAGCGCCACGCACGCCGCGATCAGCTCGGGCCGGGTGGTCTCGATCCACACCGGCTCGCCGTCGTCGGTCCGGGTGAACGCGACCCGGTGGTAAGCGCCGGGGTAGTCCCGGGCCTCCACTTCGGCCTGGGCGACCGCGGTCTGGAAGGTGACGTCCCACAGCGTGGGGGCCTCCGACAGGTAAGCCTCGCCCCGAGCCACGTTACGCAGGAACCCGCGCTGAGCCACCGCGATGGCGTGCTCGGAGATCGTGGTGTAGAGGCTGGACCAGTCGACGCTGAGCCCGATCCGGCGGAACATGTCCTCGAAGGCCCGCTCGTCGACGTGCGTCAGTTCCCGGCACAGTTGGACGAAGTTACGCCGGCTGATCGGCACCTGCCGCTTGGGGTCGGGCTTCAGCGGAGGCCGGTAGTCCTGGTCGTAGGGCAGCGACGGGTCGCAGCGCACGCCGAAGTAGTTCTGCACCCGACGCTCGGTGGGCAGGCCGTTGTCGTCCCAACCGATGGGGTAGAACACCTGCTTGCCGCTCATCCGCCGGTAGCGCGCGATCAGGTCGGTGTGGGTGTAGGAGAACACGTGGCCCACGTGCAGCGAGCCCGACACCGTCGGCGGCGGGGTGTCGATACTGAACACGTCGTCCCGCGTCAGCCGCGCCCGGTCCGCTCCCTGGGGAAAGGCGTAGGTCGCCTCGTCGCGCCAGCGTTCCAGCCAGCGCTGCTCCAACCCCTCCAACACGGGACGCTCCGGTACCGACGACGTGCCCGGGACGAGTGCGTCGGGACGGGCGTGCTCGGTTTCGGTTGGGCTCACGGGCCCGATTCTAGTGAGCGCGACGCGGGCTGGTGGCGGCGAAGCAGCGCAATGGGGGTGACCCGTCCTTCTGCCGCACTTTGAGCCCCGCCGGTCACTTTGAGCCCGGTGCGACGGGCTCAAAGTGACGTCAAGGGCTCGGAGTGAGTTTCCGGGTGCGGTGACCCCGTTCGCCGCGCTGACGTCAGCACCGGCGGCCGGAGCGTTTCACACCAGGCACCTAGACTCGAGCCGCGATGTCCCAGACTCCCCGCCCCCCTCAGATCTCCGGTCGGACCGACACTTCCGACCGGACCGAGGCCTCCGATCCGCTCCAGCACCGCGACCACGCCGAGACCGTCACCGCCTTGACGAGTCGCTGGCCCGAGCACCGGGTGGCGCCGAGCCTGGGTCGGATCACCGCCTTGACCGAACTGCTGGGCGATCCGCAGCGGGCCTACCGCGTCATTCACGTCACCGGGACCAACGGCAAGGGCAGTGTGGCGACGATGATCGAATCGTTGCTGCGAGCGTCGGGGCTACGGACCGGGCGATTCACCAGCCCCCACCTGACCTCGATCACCGAACGGATCAGCGTTGACGGCGAACCGATCAGCCCCGAGCGCTTCGACGAGGTCTACGCCGAACTCGAGCCGTACGTGGACGTGGTCGACGCCCGGCGGATCGACGGGGTGGTCTGCACATTCTTCGAGATCGTCACCGCGATGGCCTTCGCCGCCTTCGCCGACGCCCCGGTCGACGTGGCCGTGGTCGAGGTCGGCCTCGGGGGGACCTGGGACGCCACCAACGTGGCCGACGGCGACGTCGCCGTGATCACTCCGATCGGCCTGGACCATACCCATCTGCTGGGGTCGACCCTGAGCGAGATCGCCACCGAGAAGGCCGGGATCATCAAGCCGGGAGCGCACGCGATCCTGGCCGGCCAGGAGCGCGAGGCCGCGCAGGTGCTGCTGCAACGCTGCGCGGAGGTGGGCGCGCTGCCGCAGCGTGAGGGGCTGGACTTCGGTGTGTTGAGCCGTCAGCTCGCGGTCGACGGACAACTGCTTCGGCTCAACGGTGCCGAAGGACCGGTGGACGAGGTCTACCTGCCGCTGCACGGCGCCCACCAAGCCGGCAACGCCGGCCAGGCCCTGGCGGCGGTGGAGGCTTTCCTCGGACTCAAGGCGCTGCATCCCGACATCGTCCGCGAGGGTTTCGCCCGGGTTGAGGTACCGGCGCGACTGGAGGTCGTACGGCGCTCGCCCACCGTGTTGCTCGACGCCGCCCACAACCCGCACGGTGCCGCCGCCGCGGTCGCCGGTCTGGCCGAGGCCTTCGAGCTGAACCCCCTGGTCGGCGTGCTGGGGGTGATGGCCGATAAGGACGCGCGCGGGCTGTTGGAGACCTTCGAACCGGCGTTGCAGCAGGTGGTGGTGACCCAGGTCTCGTCCAGCTCCCGGGCGCTGCCGGCGGCGGACCTCGGAGAGCTAGCCGCGGAGGTGTTCGGGCCGGAGCGGGTGACCGTGGCCCCCCGACTAGACGATGCCCTGGAGCGGGCGGTGAGCCTGGCCGAGGATCAGGGGGTCGGCACCCCCGGTGTCCTGGTCTCCGGGTCGGTGGTGCTGGTCGGAGAGGCGCGCGGCTTGCTCGTGCACGCCGGGGAGGTAGGAACTCCGAGTCCCGCCACGGCTGAGGTCGACGACGACTGGGATCCGCTGGCGCGCGAGTTCGACGACACCGAGCCCACCGAGGCCGACCGGGAACAGTGGACGTGACCGCGTGCTCCCGCTGATCTCGCTGTCGGCGCGCAACCCGATGCGGGTGGTGCTGATCTCGATCCTGGTTTTCGAAGCGTTGTTGTTCGCCCTGGCGGTTCCGGTGATGATTCTGGTGTCCGGCGTGGACGCCGGCGCGGCGGGCGGTTTCGGTGCCGCCGCCGCCGTGCTGGCTCTGCTGAGTGTCGGGGTGCTCCGACGCCCGGTCGGCTACCCGCTGGGTTGGCTGACCCAGCTGGCCGGGATCGCGCTGGGGCTGCTCACGCCGGCGATGTACCTGGTCGGCACCGGATTCACCGCGCTCTGGGTGGTCTCCTTCGTGCTCGGCAAGCGGCTGGACGCCGCGGCCCCGGCCACCTGAGCCGGTTCCTCGCTGCTGCGAGTCCTCGGACGCGGTCGCCGAGCGGGCCCTCAGTGGTTGTGACCGGAAGTTCTTCGAGGGTTCGCGTCGTCCAAGTGGACGGATCGCCGGGCGGACGAGGGAGGCATACCGGGTCGTATCTCGATTGGGGAGAACGTGTTGGCGCGGAGCGCCGCCTCCGGCGGACAGGCGAGGCGCCGCCCGGGCGGGGCGACGTCCGAAGAACTCCCGGTCGTGACCACCAGCCGTTCCGCTCGTGACGATCATCGTTGGTTGCGGGCAGCCACCCGGCCGGCACGTCGGCGTCACTGCGCGCGCCGAACGCCCGTACCTCGGCTTCATCGACTCACGACGAGCGCACTCCGTGCAGGCGGTGAACCACGGCCCGTTCAAGTCGACGCACGATCCCGGCCGTCCGGAGACGGCAAACTGAGTCCCCTCGCCGCCACTCGGTTGGCGTCACGCCAAAACTCAGGGCTCGTCGGGGATCCGAGAAGCGACGGCACACGCCGCCGACAACGGGACCACCACCAGGCGATCGAGGCCTCACCCAGCGGCGGTAAGTCAGCAGGACGAGGCGCCCGGTCTCCGGGCCTTTCGATAGGGTCGAACACATGACCGACCCCGCGCCGTCGCCGGCGCCGTCCGCCCCGCCCGTCCAGCGCTCTTTCGTCCTGATCAAGCCGGACGCGGTCCGGCGTGGGCTGGTCGGGGCGGTGCTCGGCCGCTTCGAGGCCAAAGGTTTGCAGGTCGTAGCCCTGGAACTGCGCCAGGTCAGCGGGGAGGAAGCCGACCAGCACTACGCCGAGCATGTCGACAAGGCGTTCTATCCGCCGCTGCGGACCTTCATCACCTCCGGTCCGAGCGTGGCCATGGTGGTGCAGGGGGACGAGGCGATCGAGGTCGTTCGCGCGCTGAACGGGGCCACCGACGGTCGCGCGGCCGCCCCGGGGACCATCCGTGGCGATTACTCGCTGTCCAACCGGGAGAATCTGGTCCACGGCTCGGACTCCGCCGACTCCGCCGCCCGAGAGATCGCGTTCTGGTTTCCCGGCCTCGACTGAAGAGCCGATCGGCGCTGCTCCGGGCGTCCGGCCGTGCTGTCCATCGCGCCGGGCAGACAAGCCGGTGGAGGTGCGCGGAGTGGGCGATCCTCGCCGAGTCCGACTAGGCTCCAAGCCCACCGAGCCGACGACGAGAGGGCTACGTGAGCGTCCTGATCGCCGTGCACTTCGGACTCGGCCTGCTGGCGCCTGCGCTGCTGATCCGGCTGCGGTGCCGGGCCTTCTTCGTGCTCGCCCTGGCCCCACTGGCCACCCTCGGCTGGGCGCTGGGTCAAGCCTCCGCGGTGTTGCACGGACGGCTGCTGGTCGAGAGCTTCACCTGGATCCCGGCGCTGGACCTGGACGTCTCCTTCCGAATCGGCGTCCTGCAGTGGGTCCTGCTCTGCATCGTCAGCGGGGTCGGCGCGCTGGTGTTGTTCTACTGCCGCTGGTACTTCGCCGACGAAGCCCCACCGGCCCGTACGGGCGGAGTCCTGGTGGCCTTCGCCGGGGCCATGGCCGGTCTGGTCACCGCGGACAACCTGATCGTGCTCTACGTCTTCTGGGAGCTGACCACCGTCTTCTCCTACCTGCTGGTCGGACACGCTCCGCAGTACGCGGCCAACCGGCGGGCCGCTTTGACCGCCCTGATCGTGACCACCTTCGGCGGCCTCGCGATGCTGGTCGGGATCGTGCTGTTGGGGTCGGCGTTGCACACCTACAGCCTGGCCGGCGTGCTGAACGGCGCCGCGGTGGCGGGGGTCGGCCGACCCGTGGTCGTCGTCGCGGTCTTGCTGGTGCTGGTCGGTGCCTTGACCAAGTCAGCCCTGGTGCCGTTCCACTTCTGGCTGCCCGGGGCGATGGCCGCCCCGACTCCGGTCAGTGCGTACCTGCACGCCGCCGCCATGGTCAAGGCGGGCGTCTACCTGGTGGCCGTCTTGGCCCCGGTCTTCGCGTCCACTCCCGCTTGGCGACCGGTCACCTTGACCCTGGGAGCGCTGACCATGATCGTCGGCGGCTGGCGGGCACTGCGTCAGTACGACATCAAGTTGATCTTGGCCTACGGCACCGTCAGCCAACTCGGCTTCCTGATCGCGCTGCTCGGCCTGGGGACCCGGGCGGCTGCGCTAGGCGGACTGGCCCTGGTGATTGCGCACGCCCTGTTCAAATCGACGCTGTTCTTGTGCGTCGGCATCGTCGACCACAGCACCGGCACCCGCGACCTGCGCAAGCTGTCCGGCGTCGGCCGAGCCATGCCGGTGGTGGCCGGGGCCGCGCTGCTGGCCGGTGCGTCGATGGCGGCGCTGCCCCCCACACTCGGTTTCGTGGCCAAGGAGGCGGCGTTCGAGTCGCTGGTATTCCTCGCCGACGGCGGTGACGGCACCCGCGTCCCGGCGTTGCCGGCTGCCCTGCTCGCCCTTGCGCTGGTCGCCGGCTCGGCTCTCACCGTGGCCTACACCCTGCGCTTTTGGTGGGGTGCGTTCGCCGACAAGACGGTCAAGGTGGCCCCGATCGATCCCACCGGCGCGGAGGAGACGATCACCCCCTGTCACCGGGTCCCGCGGGGTTTTGTGGTCGCCCCGGCCCTGCTCGGCTTCTTATGCCTGGCCGGTGGATTCACCGGTCGGTGGCTCGACCCTGCCCTGAACGGGTACGCCGAGACCCTGAGCGCCGGTGAACCCAGCCACGGAATCGCCTTGTGGCACGGACTCGGCCTGCCGCTGCTGATGTCGGGCGCCGCAGTCGGCCTCGGCGCGCTGCTGTTTGCCCGTCGGCGCTTCATCGCCTCGGCCCAGTCGACGTTCCCCCGGACGGTCGACGCCGAGGCGCTCTACCGCCAGCTGATGCGCGGTCTGGATCGGCTCGCCGTCGAGGTCACCGCCCGGACCCAGCGGGGCTCGCTCTCTTTGTATCTGGGAGCGATCCTGCTGGTGGTGGTGATCTTTCCCGGTGCCGGCCTGCTGGTCCTGCGGGCGTGGCCGAGCACGTTCGTGGTGGCCGACACACCGGCGCAGGTGCTGGTCGGGGTGCTGATCGTGATCGGTGCCGCCGGGGCGGCGACCTCACGTGGACGGCTGCGAGCGGTGATGATGGTCGGGGTCACCGGTTACGGCCTGGCCGCGCTGTTCCTCATCCACGGGGCGCCCGACCTGGCCCTCACCCAGGCGCTGGTCGAAACCGTCACCCTGGTGCTGTTCGGCCTGGTCCTGCGCAAACTGCCCAAATACTTCACCCACCGGCCGTTACACTCCAGCCGCTGGTGGCGGCTGGTGGTAGCCCTGGCCGTCGGCACGGTGATCTGCCTGGTCGCCGTGGCCGCAGCCGGCGCGCGGACCGCGACGCCGGTGTCGGTGGACTTCCCGGCCGCGGCGTACGCCTTGGGCTTCGGCAAGAACGTCGTCAACGTCACCCTGGTCGACATCCGCGCCTGGGACACCGTCGGCGAGATCGCGGTCTTGGTGGTGGCGGCCACCGGGGTGGCCAGTCTGGTCTTCCTGCGTAGCAGGTACTCCGAGCTGCCGACTCGGCCCGCCACCGGCACCGAGGAGACCCACGACCCCGACGAAGGTCGTGGCGTCGACCACTTCCCGGCGGGCCGGCTGATCTGGTTGCGGGGGCAGGTGTCGTTGTCCCCGGTCCACCGCTCGATCATCTTCGAGGTGGTCGCCCGGGTGTTGTTCCCGGTGATGATCGTCGTCTCGGTCTATCTGCTGATCGCCGGGCACAACGCGCCCGGCGGGGGCTTCGCCGGCGGCCTGGTGGCCGGTACAGCCCTGATCATCCGTTACCTCGCCGCCGGTGCCCGGGGTCTGGACCAGGCGGCACCGCTGGACGCCGGTGTCGTCTTGGGGGTTGGTCTGTTGATCGCCGGCCTGAGCGCGCTGGCGCCGGTCGCCTTCGGCGGCTCGGTCTTCCAAAGCTACGAACTCACCGTGCCCTTCGGACCCCTGGCCACCCTCAACACCCCGTTCGGCACCGTGCCGCTGCTCGGCTCGCCGCACCTGGTTACGTCGGTGTTCTTCGACATCGGGGTCTACCTGATCGTGCTCGGAGTGATGCTCGACCTGGCCCGCAGCCTGGGCTCCGGGCTGGACCAGCACGAGCTGGAGGACCAGGCGCCGGCCGCGCAGCCCACCTTGCGCGACCGGGCCGTGGCCCGCGCCGAGGGAGTCACGCAATGAGTCCCAACCTCAGCCTGGTCCTGGTCGCCGGGGTGCTGGTCTCCGCGGGGGTGTACCTGCTGCTCGAGCGGTCGCTCACCCGGATCCTGATCGGGGTGATGCTGCTGGCCAACGGGGCGAACGTGTTGTTCCTGATCGCCAGCGGGCCCGGGGCCGGTGCGCCCATTCTTGGGGTCACAGCGCCCGAGAAAATGAGCGACCCGTTGCCGCAGGCGATGGTACTCACCGCGATCGTGATCACCCTGGGCGTTACCGCGTTCCTGCTGACCCTGGCCTACCGCAGCTTCCAGATCAACGGCCACGACGAGGTTCCCGACGACGTCGAGGATGCCGCCATCCGTGAGCTGGCCGAGGTCGACCGGGCCGCCGGGTCGTACGAGGAGGAGGTGTCGGGTCCCCCCGACGAGGTCGGTGCGGGGACCGCGGACGAGGAAGGAGAGCGGCCGGCCGAACTCGACCGGCCCGATCCCGAGATCAGCCCCGACCCCGAGACCAGTCCCGACTCCCAGACCAGCCCCGACTCCCAGATCGCCTCGGCGCGGGAACGGTGACCGGTATGCCCGTGGTCAATCTGGTGGCGCTACCCGTGTTGTTGCCGCTGATCGGTGCTGCTCTCACCCTGACCCTGAACCGTCGCGCCGGCGCCCAGCGGGTCGTCTCCACCACCGTGATGGTCGGAGTAGTCGTGGTGTCGGCGCTGCTGTTGAGTATCGCCGACCGGTCCGGACCGCTGGTGTTGTGGGTGGCGGCCTGGCCGGCCCCGCTGGGGATCGCGCTGGTCGCGGACCGGTTGTCGACGTTGCTGCTGGTGGTCAGCTCGGTCGTCACGCTGATCGTGCTGCTGTTCTCGATGGCCGCCGATCAGGCCGAGCGCAAACGCGAGACGCCGGTCTCGATCTACCACCCGACCCTGCTGATCCTGTCCGCGGGGGTTTCCAACGCTTTCTTGGCCGGGGACCTGTTCAACCTGTTCGTCGGCTTCGAGATGCTGCTGTTCGCCTCCTACGTGCTGATCACCCTCGGCGGCACGGGCCAGCGGGTGCGGGCCGGCAGCACGTACGTGGTGGTCAGCCTGTTGTCCTCCACCCTGTTCCTGATCACGATCGCCGCGGTCTACGCGGCCACCGGTACGGTCAATCTGGCGCAGCTGGCCGGTCGGCTGGCCGCCTTACCTCCAGACGTGGCGCACATCCTGCAGCTGCTGCTGCTGACTGTGTTCGCGATCAAGGCCGCGGTCTTCCCGATGTCGGCCTGGCTGCCCGACTCCTACCCGACCGCACCGGCGCCGGTCACCGCGGTCTTCGCCGGGCTGTTGACCAAGGTCGGCGTCTACGCGATCATCCGGACCCAGACGGTGCTCTTCCCCGGCAGTCCCCTCAGCCGGTTACTGCTGTGGGCGGCGCTGGCCACCATGATCGTCGGCATCCTCGGAGCCATCGCGCAGAGCGAGATCAAGCGGCTGCTCTCGTTCACGTTGACCAGCCATGTCGGCTACATGATCTTCGGGATCGGACTGGCCAGCGTCGGCGGCTATGCCGGTGCCATCTTCTACACCGTGCACCACATCACCATCCAGACCACGCTGTTCCTGGTCACCGGGCTGGTCGGGGTGCGGGGTGGCAGCACTTCGTTGAACAAGCTCGGTGGATTGGCCGCCCTCTCGCCGGTGCTGGGGGTGCTGTTCTTCGTTCCCGCCATGAACCTGGCCGGGATCCCGCCGCTGTCCGGCTTCGTGGGCAAGGTGGGACTCTTGGAGGCGGCGGCCCAGCGCGGCGGCTTCCTGGGCTACCTGCTGATCGGGGGCGGCGTGACTACCAGTCTGCTCACGCTCTACGCGATGGCCAAAGTATGGAACCGCGCGTTCTGGCGCCCACGAAGTGAGGAGACCGACGAGCTGGAGATGGTGATCGGCGAAGATTCCGGTTCGGAAGACGACACGAAACCGCGCCGGATGCCGCGTCCGCTGCTGGTGACCGCGGCGGTCCTGGTCGCTCTCGGGATCGGTCTGAGCGTCATCGCCGGCCCACTGTACGGCTTGGCGCAGCGTTGCGCCGCCGACATCGTGGGCGGCCGCGGCTACGTCGGCGCCGTCCTCGGCGCAGGGGTGCCTTGATGCTGCGGCGCAGCGATGGTGGGAAGCCCTGATGTCGACTCCGCGGCCGGCCCTGGGCCGGCGGAACCGCCGCTTCCGCCCGAGCGCCCTGATCGTGCTGAGCGTGGTCTGGGTGCTGCTGTGGGGTCGATCGAACCTGTTCATCGTGCTCACCGGGGTGCTGCTCGCGCTGGCGGTCGGCGCGGTGTTCCCGTTGCCGCGACTCGACCTGCACGGTCGGTTCCGGCCGACGGGGGCACTTCGGCTCTTCCTGCGCCAACTCGCCGACCTGGCCCGGGCCAGCCTGAGCGTGATCTCGATCGTGTTCCGCTTCGGGCACACGCCGGTGAGCTCGATCATCGCGGTGCCGCTGCGCAGTTCCTCCGAGCTCTACCTGGCGCAGACCGCCGAACTGGTCTCGCTGGTTCCGGGCACCATGGTGCTGGAGGTCCGCCGTTCGACCAGCACCCTGTACGTGCACGTGCTGGACCAGAGCGACCCCGAGGAACTGGCGGTGACCGCCCGCGAAGTCCTCGGGGCTGAGGAGCGGGTGCTGCGGGCCTTCGGCTCCGACGCCGAGGTCGCCGCGCTCGACGCCGAAATCTCGTGGCCGGCACGGCAGGCGTCGAACCCGGATCGCCCGGGTCGAGGCGGCGGCGGGCGGTCGGGATGAGCCCGCACGAGGTCGTCCTCGTCCTGGTCGGAGCCGGGGTCGTGCTGCTCGGCGCCGCTGCGGCGTTGACGGTGGTGCGGATCGCCCGAGGGCCGACGAGCCTGGATCGGGTGGTGGCCGCGGACGTACTGGTCGCGGCGTTGATCGCCGGGCTCGGTCTGCAGGCCGTGGTCGACGACGACGCCACCTTGCTGCCGGTGATGCTGGTGCTCTCGGTCCTCGGCTTCGCCGGCTCGGTCAGTATTGCCCGGCTGGTTGCAGACCGCGACAAGGCGGTTCGCTGGGACGCCCTCGCCAGTCGACGCTCGGCCGCGCAACAGCCCGTCGACCCGGGCGGACCGGGCGCCGCAGCCGATGCCGGCAAAGTCCTTCGAGACGGAGTTCGCGACGCAGAGGAGGAACGCTGATGATGGATCCGGTGTTCGACCTGATCGGGGCGGTCCTGGTCGCCGCGGGGGCCTTCGTCAGCTTCACGGCGGCGGTCGGGCTGGTCCGGCTGCCCGACGTGCTGTCCCGGATGCACGCCGCGACCAAACCTCAGACGCTGGGTCTGGTGCTGGTCACGACCGGGGTCTGGGTGTCGCTGCGGAGCTGGCCTGCGTTCGCCACGCTCGCGCTGGTGACCCTGTTTCAACTCACCACCGCACCGGTGGCCGCCCACCTGGTCAGTCGGACGGTCTATCGCAGCAATCAGGTCCGGCGAGACGTACTCGCGCGGGACGATTTGGCCGACGACCTCGAGGCCGCCGGCTTCAGCCTCGGACCGGCCGGGTTGGCGCAGGATGCCTCTCCGCTGGACATCGAGGACGACCCCTACACCGACGAGCCCGCAACCCGGGACCTGAACCCGACCGATGCCGGTTCCGGATCCCCTACCTCGGGGCCCTGAGCGATCGTCATAGACCCGCGGGCCGACAGCGCCGACCATCGGTGAGTCGCTCGCCGCCGATGCGGGCGATGGACGCGCTCACGCTCTTGGCGATGAGTGCAGCCCGGGTGGCAAGCTGTGGAATACTAGTAGGGATCGGCCTGCCGTCCTGGTGGTCGATCTCGGTGAGATCCGCGGGGTGACAGCTCGTGGCTCCACGACATCTCGAGTGCTCCACCGCGACGAGTCGGTTACCCGAATCGGACCGAGCTTGACCGCGGGAGACGGGTGAGTGGCACCGGTTCCGCAGGCTTTTGTCCTCCTGGCCACGCCGGAGGACGACCGAGAACGCGCGTGTCACCGCGCCACAGAGGAGTTCGAGTGCTCGACCACGAGCCCGACACCGACCAGACCACTCCGACGGTCGCCGCCGATCCGCCACCCGCGCGGCCGCGTCGTCGTGCCGCCAGTCGTCCGGCTGGTCCGCCAAGTGCGGCACCAGCGGTCGACCCCGGTTCCGTTCAGGCTCTGGAGCCGGAGCCGGAGCCGGAGCCGGAGCCGGAGCGGGAGCCGGAGCCGGGGCCGGAGTCCGACCCTGGTGGTTTGACGCCAGCCCTGAGCAGCGAGCCCGATCCGGTTTCGGACCCCGATCGCGACCCTGGGCCCGCGAAGAAGACCACCAAGCGACCGGCGGCCAAACGAAGTAGTCGGAAGGCGGTGGCGCCGCTGCCGGACGAGGAGCCGGTCCTTGCTGCTCCGCCGAAGGCGCCGCGTAAGCGGGCCGCCCGCAAGACCGCGGCGGCCCCGGCCGCGGAGACCTCAGCCGATGACCTGCTGGCCGAGGGCAGCTCAGCCGTGATGCCCGGCGACACCGGAACCCGCGAGGACGCCCCGGCTGCCCCGTCTGCCCCGTCTGCACCGGCTGCACCGGCTGCCACGACGAGTCCTGAACCTACGGTCGAGCACCCCGACGACGACGGATCTACCGGCGTCGTGGTCGCTCCCGTGGACGAGTCTTCGACGGACGCGATCACGCCGCCGGTCGTGGACCGACCTGACCCCGAGCAGTCTGATCCGGGTCCGGCCGGTACGGATCAGCCTGAGGCCGGTCCGGGAACGGATCAACCTGAGACCCGTGCGGCCGAGGCCGACACCGACGACGCGGTGCACCACGATCAGGAGGCCGCGGACGACGATGACGATGGTGGTCGTCGGCGGCGCCGTCGGCGCGGGGGACGCCGGCGGCGGCGCGGATCGAGCGGTGACGACACCGACTCCGGCAGCGCTGAGTCCGGGAGCGCCGAGTCCGGATCCGACGACGGCACCGGCTCCGACCGCACCGGTTCGGAACCGACCACGCGCGGTCAGGACCGGTCTGACTCCGACGGTCGCCCTTCGTCGCCGGACCCCCAGCGCTCAGGTGAGACCCAGGGTGAGAGTGAGGCCCAGGGTGAGAGTGAAGGCCAGGGTGAGAGTGAAGGCCAGGGTGAGAGTGAAGGCCAACGCCGGCGTCGGCGCCGGCGTCGTCGCCGCGGCGAGGAGTCCGGAGACACCCCCGATGACGGAACCGAGGTTGTCGAACGGGTTCGCGAGCCTCGCCGCAGCAGCAAGGGCGGCGGGAGAGACAAGGACAAGGACAGCAACGAGGTCACCGGCATCTCCGGTTCGACCCGGATGGAGGCCAAGCGTCAGCGTCGACGAGAAGGCCGGGAGGCCGGTCGTCGCCGCGCCCCGATCCTGAGTGAGGCCGAGTTCTTGGCCCGGCGCGAGTCGGTCGACCGGAAGATGATCGTGCGCCAACGTGCCGATCTCTCTCAGATTGCCGTGCTCGAGGACGGCATCCTGGTCGAGCACTACGTGGACCGTGAGTCCGCGGCTTCGCTGATCGGCAACGTCTACCTCGGCCGGGTGCAGAACGTGCTGCCGTCGATGGAGGCCGCGTTCATTGATATCGGTCGCGGACGCAACGCCGTGCTCTACGCCGGCGAGGTCGATTGGGACTCCTTCGGCGCGCAGGGGCAGAACCGGAAGGTCGAGAAGGTGCTCAAGTCCGGGCAGACCGTGCTCGTCCAGGTCACCAAGGACCCGGTCGGGGCGAAAGGGGCCCGGCTGACCAATCACGTGTCGATTCCGGGCCGCTACATCGTCTACGCGCCGAGCGGCCACCTGTCCGGCATCTCGCGCAAACTGTCGGACAAGGAACGCCGTCGGTTGAAGGCCATCTTGGCCGAGTTGGTCGGCGAGGCCAGCGTGATCGTACGGACCGCCGCCGAGGGGGCAAGCGAGGACGAGCTGGTCCGCGACGTCAACCGGTTGAAAGCCCAGTGGGCCGACATCGAGAAGAAGGTGTCGGCGGGCAAGTCGCCGCAGTTGCTCTACGGCGAGCCCGACCTCACGGTACGGATCGTGCGGGACCTGTTCACCGAGGATTTCTCGGAGTTGATCGTCGACGGCAACGGCCAGGCCAATGACGCCCACGACGCGGTCGAGGCCTACGTCGGCCATGTGGCCCCGCACCTGGCCGACCGGCTCACCCGCTATTCACCGGCATCGGCCGACGCCGCCGATGACGCCGCCGACGTGTTCACCCGCTATCGGATCGACGAGCAGATCGCCAAGGCGCTGGAACGCAAAGTGTTCCTGCCCTCGGGCGGGTCGCTGGTGATCGACCGGACCGAAGCGATGACGGTGATCGACGTGAACACCGGCAAGTTCACCGGCAGCGGGGGCAACCTGGAGGCCACCGTCACCAGCAACAACCTGGAGGCGGCGGAGGAGATCGTGCGTCAGCTCCGGCTGCGCGACATCGGCGGGATCATCGTGATCGACTTCATCGACATGGTGCTGCCGAACAACCGCGAACTCCTGCTGCGGCGTCTGGTGGAGTCCCTGGGCCGTGATCGGACCCGGCACCAGGTGGCGGAGGTAACCAGCCTCGGGCTGGTCCAGATGACCCGCAAAAAGATCGGCACCGGACTCCTGGAGGCTTTTGCCACCGAGTGCCCGCACTGCCACGGACGGGGAGTGGAACTGCACGACGTGCCGGTCGACAGTCAGCGGCAGGCCGACGGCGGCAGTCGGGATTCGCGTCCACGTGATCACCGCCGCGGCTCCGCTCCTCAGCCCGGGTCCGGTCGATCGGCCGACGCCGGGCACAGCAACGGGCAGGGCCGGGGTGAGCGGAGCGGTCGGGGCCGAGAGGGCAGTGCGGCCCAGGTCGCCCCCGACGCACCCGCCCCCGACGCACCCGCCTCCGAAGCACCCGCCCCCGACGCACCCCTCCCCGAAGCACGTGGCACCGCCGTCGGGGTGCCTGACGCCGGCGGAAATGCCGGGTCCTGACCCGGGCGGCATACTGACGCCGTGAGCGGACGGCCGGGGCAGGGCGTTTCGAACCGAGACGGGCTCAGCGTCGCCGTAGTCGGGGCCGGGCCGAGCGGTATCTACGCCGCTGACGCCCTGCGGCGCCAGACCGACGGCCGGGTTCGGGTGGCGGTCCTGGACCGGCTGCCGGTGCCGTTCGGCCTGGTCCGCTACGGCGTCGCTCCCGATCACCCCTCGATCCGCTCCATCCGGCACACCCTGGAACGGGTCCTGGACGCTGCCGGCGTCGGCTTCTACGGTGACGTCCAGCTCGGCCGGGACCTGAGCGTCGAGCAGCTGCGGGGCTGCGTCGACGCCGTGATCTACGCCTACGGTGCGGGAACCGGCCGCCGGTTGGGTATTCCCGGTGAGGACCTTCAGGGCAGTATCGCCGCCCCGGAACTGGTCACCTGGTACACCGGGCATCCCGACGCCCATCCCGCCCATCCCGACCGGGGCGAACACGATCCTCAGCGGCCGGCGGTGGCTCAACTGATGGCCCAGGCCACCGAAGCGGTGGTGGTCGGCGCCGGCAACGTGGCCCTCGACGTCGTTCGGGTCTTGATCCGCCGGGACGAGGAGCTGGCCGAGACCGATATGGCCGAGCCGGTACTCGACGCGCTGACCCACCGTGGCGTCCGCGAGGTGCACCTGCTCGCCCGACGGGGTCCGGCGTACGCCGCCTTCACTACCAAGGAGCTGCGCGAACTGGGTGAGTTGGCCGATGTCGACGTCCTGGTCGACCCCGCGGCCCTGGAACTGGACGAGACCAGCCGGCTGGTGGTGGCGCAGGACAAGGTGGCCGCCCGCAACCTCGCGGTATTCACCGACTGGGCGGCCCGTTCACCTACCGGCGCTGCGCACCGGGTCCGACTGCACTTTTGGACCAGTCCCCGAGCGATCCTCGGCGAGCAACGGGTACGGGGGATCGAGGTGGTCGGTTCGGCGGTGGACGGGCGGGGCCTGCTCACTCCGGTGGGCGAGCCCTGGGTGCTACCGGCGCAACTGGTGGTCCGGGCTGCGGGCTATCGGGGGCTGCCGCTGGCCGGCGTACCGTTCGACGACTCCACCGGCCGGATCCCGCACGCGGAGGGGCGGGTGATCCGCGACGGCGCGATCAGCCCCGGTGAGTACGTGACCGGCTGGATCAAACGCGGACCGACCGGGGTGATCGGGACCAACAAGTCCGACGCCGCCGAGACCGTGGCCGCTCTGTTGGCCGACGTCGACGCCCGCCGGCTCGATGGTGGGCGGATCGGTGGCGGTCGGATCGGTGGAGGTAGACCCGAGCAGACGCTCGACGCCTTGCTCGCCGGCCGCGGCGTACATCCGCTGGATATGGCGGCGTGGCACCGGATCGACGCCGCCGAGATCGAGCGCGGGCAGCGTCAGGGTCGGCTCCGCACCACCTTGGCCCGGCGGTCCGAACTGCGAGCGGCGGCCGAAGCGTCGGACTGAGCCGGCCAGCGCGATTGAGCCGAGGGTCGAAGTGTTGCGTGATCGTTATCGCTGACCTGTGTAGGTGGCGGTCGGTACCCACGGATAGTAGAGGGAGCTGACCGGGGCAGCAGTTCTACGGATCGGCCGACGGCTGCCCTGAGGTCGCCCGCCGAACCCGCCACGTTGATCTTGCTCGACCGATCCCGATGGAGCCTTTCGGTCCGATGACCCTCTTCGCCCGCCAGACTGATCTACCGCAGCCCGTCGACCGTCGCCAGGTCGGGCAGCCGCACCCAAGCGGTCCGGTCGCAGCAACCTCGGCGAAGGCCGCCCCCGCCGGCGACGAGCTCACCGCGCTGCTGATCGCGGTTGCGGCCGACGAACCCCAAGCCTTCGCCCGGCTCTACACCCGAACCAGTCGGCACGTGTACGGGTTGGCGCTGCGGGTGCTGCGCTGTCCCGAGCACGCCGCCGACGTCACCCAAGAGGTGTACCTGCAGGTTTGGCAGCAGGCAGCCCGCTACGATCCCACGCGCGGGGCCGTCCTGCCGTGGTTGCTGACGCTGACCCATCGGCGGGCCGTGGACCGGGTCCGCCGGCTTGCGGTCCGACGACGCGGTCAGGAACAGACTCCGGACCCGGCCCCGGCCGGTGACGTCGTGGTCGAGACCGTCTTGGCCCGGGCCGACGCCGAGGACGTCCGCCGTGCTGTGTCGGGGCTTTCACTCGTGCAGCAAGAGGCGTTGACCATGGTCTACACCGAGGGGCGGACCGCGGCTCAGACCGCTGCGGTGCTGAACGCCCCGCTGGGCACGGTGAAGACTCGGATCCGGGACGGCCTGACCAATCTGCGCGTCGCCCTCGGCGTGGTTCGTCGCTCCTGAGGCGTGCGGCTCGACCGCCCGCCTGCGCCGTTCAGGCCGGCGCCACCACCAGGCGGGCGAGCAGGGCCGACAAAGTCGCCGGCGGGTCGCTGGTCATCCCGGCGTGCACAGGAGAGGGTTGGACGACGGTGCTCCGGGGTGCAGTCAGCCGCCCGAATCGAACCGCCAGGCCGTCGTTGGCCCGGGCCGAGCCGACCGGAGCGCGGCAGGCGTCCTGGACCGTCCGCACCGCCGTTTCGACGGCGTCGACATCCACCTCCCGGGACAGGGCCCGCAGACGTACCTCGTCCAGGGCCACTGCGGCTCGGAGGAAGTCCAGCGGCTGGCAGTAGAGGATGACGCCCACGTTGACGAACTCGCCTCGGTCGACCCGCGGCACTGCTCGGAGCACGGCGTAGGTGTAGGGATACATGCCGCTCGCGCCAGTCACGTCACGCCAGTCACGTCACGCCAGTCACGTCACGTCACGCCAGTCACGTCACGCCAGCCACGTCGGCGCGGCGTCGAGACGGGCGAGCAAGTAGTCCACGTAGGCGCCTCGGGCGGCGTCGGCATCGACAGGGGCGCGGGGATCCGGGCGGTCGGGGTCGGGCAGCAGCCACGCATCCGGCACCAGCGCCAAGATCCCGGCCAGCAATTGTGGGGTGACCTGCGCGGCCAGCTCGTCGTGCACCGTACGGATGTTGGCGATTCCGGCCAGCACGTGGTCGTCGTAGCGGTACGCCGCTGCGGCGAAGGACTCGGGCCGGCCCCAGGCGTGGTGGAAGCGCAGACATGCTCCGTGGTCGATCGCCCACAGTGTCTGGTGCCAAACGAGCAGGTTGGTGTTACGGACGCTGCGGTCCACGTTCGCGACCAGGGCGTCCAGCCAGACGATCCGGGCCGCCTGATCCCTGGCGACGGCGAAACCCCGGTCGTAACCGACGGCCCCGGGCAGGAAGTCCACGGCCAGGTTGACTCCGGCACTTCCGGCCACCAGCTCCTGGACCTCCTGATCGGGCTCGCGCCGCCCCAGTTCGGCGTCGACGTCGATCAGGGCCAGGGCCGGGATATGGATCGCCAACGCCCGTCCGAGCTCGCCGACCACGATCTCGGCCACCAGTGCCTTGGGGCCCTGCCCGGCGCCGGTGAACTTGACCACGTAGGTGCCGAGATCGTCGGCCTCGACCAGACCGGGCAGCGAACCGCCCTCGCGCAGCGGCGTCAGGTAGGCCGTCGCCGCCACCGACGGCAGCAGCGCGGGAGGGCTGGACACGGGGCCCAGGCTAACGGTCCGCCGGAGCCGGGCGCTCGTCGTTTGACCCTCTCCGGAGGCCCGCGTAACCTTGTTCTTCGGTGTGCGCCGGGAAAGGCGCGGCCGTCCTGTCCGGAGCCGCTCGTAGATTGCCGGTCAGCCAGACATCCACGACACGAACGAGAGTAGGTCAGGCGTGTACGCGATCGTGCGCAACGGCGGCCGCCAGCACAAGGTCGCCGTCGGCGACGTCCTCGAGATCGACCGGACCGACCACGCGCCCGGAGTGTCGCTCACTCTGCAGCCGCTCCTGGTCGTCGACGGCGATGCCGTCACCTCCGACGCGGAGGCGCTGCGCGGGGTTTCGGTGACCGCCGAGGTGCTGGGCCAGACCAAAGGCCCCAAGATCAAGATCTTGAAGTTCAAGAACAAGACCGGTTACCGCCGGCGGCAGGGTCACCGCCAGCATTACACCCAGGTGCGCGTCACCGGTATCGAAAGCTGAGGGAGCACAGATGGCACACAAGAAGGGCGCGTCGTCGACCCGCAACGGGCGCGACTCCAACTCTCAGCGGCTCGGCGTCAAGCGGTTCGGCGGCCAGGTGGTCAACGCCGGTGAGATCATCGTCCGCCAGCGCGGCACGCACTTCCACCCCGGCGAAGGCGTCGGCCGGGGCAAGGACGACACCTTGTTCGCGCTCCGGCCCGGCCAGGTCGAGTTCGGCACCCGCCGCGGTCGCCGGGTCGTCAACATCGCCCCGGTACTCGAGGCCGCTGTCTCGGCCTGAGTGCGCCGTACGATCACTGAGAAGGGCGGCCCGTCGGGCCGCCCTTCTTCTCCGTTGAGAGTTGATCCCGGCCAGAAGAAGGAGCGGCGATGGCGATACCCAGCTTCGTCGATCAGGTCACCCTGCACGTTGCGGGCGGCAACGGCGGCCATGGTTGCGCCTCGGTTCACCGGGAAAAGTTCAAGCCCCTCGGCGGCCCGGACGGCGGTAACGGGGGCCGCGGCGGTTCGGTGGTGCTCCGGGTCGACCCCGGGCTGACGACCCTGGTGGACTACCACCGGCAGTCGAGGCGGCACGCCCGTAACGGAATCCCGGGCCGTGGGGATCATCAAAACGGGGCCGCCGGGGAGGACGTAGTCCTGCCGGTACCTACGGGCACCGTGGTCACCGACGCCGAGACCGGGCAACGGTTGGCCGACCTCACCGGTGCCGCCGGCGAGTTTGTCGTGGCCCGCGGGGGCAGCGGTGGACTCGGAAACGCCGCCTTGGCTTCGGCCAGCCGGAAGGCGCCCGGCTTCGCCCTGCTCGGCGAGGACGGCGAGGCGCGGACGGTCGCCCTCGAACTGAAGGTGGTGGCCGACGTCGGCCTGGTCGGCTTCCCCAGCGCGGGCAAGTCGTCGTTGGTGGCGGCCCTGTCGCGGGCCCGGCCGGCGATCGCGGACTACCCGTTCACCACCTTGGTGCCCAACCTCGGCGTCGTGGTGGCCGGGGAGGTCACCTACACGGTGGCCGACGTGCCCGGGCTGATCGAGGGCGCCAGTGAGGGCCGCGGTCTTGGACACGACTTCCTCCGCCACGTCGAACGTTGCGCGGCGCTGGTGCACGTGATCGACTGCGCGACCTACCTGCCAGGCCGAGATCCGGTCACCGACCTCGACGTGATCGAGGCCGAGCTGAGCGCCCACGGTGGGCTGGCCGACCGCCCACGGTTGGTGGCGTTGAACAAGATCGACGTCCCCGACGCCGCCGAACTGGCGCAGATGGCCGCCGATCAGCTACGGGACCGGGGCCTGCGGGTGTTCGAGATCTCGACCATGAGCGGAGCCGGCCTAGCCGCGCTGAGCTACGCGATGGCCGACCTCGTGACGGCCCGGCGGGCGGCGGAACCGGCGCCGAGTGCGCCGCGGATCGTGCTGCATCCCCGACCGGTACGGGGGTCGGGCGGCGCCGAGTTCCAGATCGTTCGCGAGGGCGACCTGTGGCGGGTCCGGGGGTCCAAACCCGAGCGCTGGGTGGCGCAGACCGACTTCGGCAACGACGAGGCGGTCGGCTATCTCGCCGACCGCCTGCACCGGATCGGGATCGAGGACCGGTTGCTCGAACTCGGTGCCCGCGCGGGCGACGGAGTGGCGATCGGCGGCGCCGACGCGGTGATCTTCGACTTCGCCCCGCAGCTGGCGGCGGGGGCGGAGATCCTCAGCCGACGCGGGGAGGACCAGCGGCTGGAGGTCGAGCGGCCCGCGGCGCAGCGGCGCCGGGTCAAGGACCGGCTCTACCATCAAGCGGGCGGTGACCCCGAGCAGTGAGCTTGCCCCCCGGAAGTCGTCGAGGGTGGAGTCGTTGATGGGAGAGGTCGTCGATGGGTGAGGTCACCGATGACTGAGGATGCACCCCCTCGGCCGGCCGGACCCGCAGCGGCACGGGAACTCCGGACCGAGATCGGCGGTGCTCACCGGGTGGTGGTGAAGATCGGATCGTCCTGCCTGACCACGACCACCGGCGGGATCGACCCGGCCCGGATCGAGGGGCTGGTCGCCGACCTCATCGGCGTCCGCACCTCCGGGCGCGAACTGGTGCTGATCTCCTCGGGGGCGATCGCAGCCGGCCTGGCTCCGCTCGGGCTGCGCACCCGGCCGCGTGACCTGGCCACCCAGCAGGCGGCTGCGTCGGTGGGGCAGGGTCTGCTGATGGGGCGTTACACCGAGCTGTTCGCCCGGGCCGGCCTGGGGGTGGGACAGGTGCTGCTCACCGTCGACGACGTCACCCGGCGCGGGCACTACCGCAACGCCTTCCGCACCTTTGGGCGGTTGCTGGAGCTGGGGGTGGTCCCGGTGGTGAACGAGAACGACACCGTGGCCACCCAGGAGATCCGGTTCGGCGACAACGACCGGCTGGCGGCCCTGGTCGCGCACCTGGTGCACGCCGACGCCTTGATTCTGCTCACTGACGTCGAGGCGTTGTTCACCGCGCACCCCGACCAGCCCGGCGCGCGTCGGATCGACGTCGTCGGCGGACCGGCGGACCTCAGCAAAGTCGACGTCAGCCGACGGGGATCGAGTGTGGGGACCGGTGGCATGCAGACCAAGATCGAGGCGGCCGCCATCGCCACCTCCGCCGCCATTCCGGTGGTGCTGACCGACGCCGAGCACGCCGCCGCCGCCTTCGCCGGCGAGCGTGTTGGAACGCTGTTCGCTCCCACCGGAAAGCGTCGCCCGACCCGGTTGCTGTGGCTGCGGCACGCCAGCGACGCCCAGGGACGACTGGTGTTGGACGCCGGCGCGGTTCGGGCGGTGACCCAACGCAACGCATCCCTGCTGCCGGCCGGGATCACCGGGGTGCAGGGGCGCTTCTCCTCGGGGGAACCGGTCGACCTGGTCGGCTCCGACGGTGCGCTGGTCGCCCGGGGGCTGGTCAACTACGACTCCGATGAACTGCCGGCCCTGCTCGGCCGGACCACCCATGACCTGACCGCCGAGCGGGGGGCCGGCTACGACCGTACGGTGGTCCACCGCGACGCCCTGGTGATCCTGGGGCCGTGAGGGGAAGCGGAACCGGCGCGCGCCTGGGCGTAAGGCCTGCCGAAAGCCCGCTGGCGCATGCTTTCGCCCGCACTCGAGCCGAGTTGCTGAGCCGGTCGTGCGAGTCTGGAACCGTGAAGTTTCGCACTGTGGTCGAGTTGGGGGGAAAGACCGCCACCGGACTCGCCGTCCCCGACGACGTGTTGACCGCGCTCGGAGCCGGTCGGCGACCGGCCGTTCGAGTGACCGTGAACGGGCATCGCTACCCGACGACGGTGGCCACCAGGGGTGGGCGCTTCCTGGTCCCGCTGAGCGCGGAGAACCGGGCCGCCGCCCGGGTGGCGGCCGGTGACGAGGTCGAGGTCGACATCGAGGTCGACGACAGCCCGCGTACGGTCGTGGTCCCGCCCGACCTGGCCGCCGGGCTAGCCGCCGATCCGGCGGCGGGTGCCTTTTTCGACGGTCTCGCCTACACCCAGGGCAAGGAGTGGGTCCGCTGGATCGAGGAGGCCAAGCGGCCCGATACCCGGCGAACCCGGGTGCAAAGGACCGTCGAGGCGCTCCGGGAAGGCCGGCGAACGCGCTGACCGGCCGCGGCACCGTCCGGTCCCTCCTACTATCCAGTCATGGATATCTGCGAGCTGATCCTGTCCGACCACCACGAGCAGCGGCGGATGTTCGCCATCCTCGACGAGGTGCCGAAGGACGACACGAAGACGCTGGGCACCCTCTGGACCCGGCTGTCGGCAATGCTGGAGGTGCACGCCGAGGCCGAGGAGGAGCTGTTCTATCCCCGCCTGCTCGAGCTGGGTCAGGCCCGGCACGACGACACCGAGAAGGCCGAGACCGAGGACGCCATCGGCGACCACAACGACATCAGGGACGGGATCTTGGCCGCCGCTGACGCCGAGGTCGGCTCGAAGGCCTGGTGGCAGGGCGTGAACGACGCCCGTGAGGCCAACGACGAGCACATGGGCGAGGAAGAGCACGAGGGGCTCAAAGACTTCCGCGAGCACGTCGACCTGGAGACCCGGCACCGGATCGGCCTGGCTTTCGCGGCCTTCGAAGCCGAGCACGTCACCGGGGTACAGGTCGTGGACAAGGACCCCGAGCAGTACGTCACCGACCACAGCTGAGCGGCTCGTCCGCCGCAACGCCCGGGCGGCCGGCCGGCCCGCGGGAGAACAACTCCGGGAATGAACGGGTGCTCAGCCCGTCCGTCGGGCAGACTGAACCAGGTGAGCGAACAACCACCCCGCGTGGTCGCGGTCTGCCGCGACGGCGAACACCGCTTCAGCAAGACCCCGGTCGATCAGGTCGTGCTGTTGCCAGGGCTCGGGGTGCAGGCGGACGCGCACAGCGGTGTGACCGTTCAGCACCGGTCCCGGGTCGCAGTCGACCCGACCCAGCCGAATCTGCGGCAGGTCCACCTGATCCCCGCCGAACTGTTCCACGAAGTCGGCGAGCACGGGTTCGCCGTCGAACCAGGTCAGCTCGGGGAGAACGTGACCACCGCCGGGCTCGATCTGCTGGCGCTGCCCCGGGGGACGTTGCTGCAGTTGGGCGAGGAGGCGGTGATCGAGGTCACCGGGTTGCGGAATCCCTGCCGCCAGATCAACGACTTCCGCCCGGGACTGCTGAAGCAGGTGCTGAGCACGAATGAGGCCGGAAAGCTCGTCCGGAAAGCGGGTGTGATGGGGGTGGTGCTGGCCGGCGGAGTCGTCCGGCCCGGGGACCCGATCGGCATTCACCGGCCGGCGGAGCCGTACGAACTCCTCGAACGAGTCTGATCAGGAGGGCACCATGGGCAAGATCTATCCCGAGATCGACGACGCCTTGGAAACCTGGATCGGCGGGCAACCCCTCTTCTTCGTGGCCACCGCGCCGCTGGACGCCGCCGGTCTGGTCAACGTCTCGCCCCGAGGCCACGACACGTTCTCGGTCCTCGGTCCGCGACGCGTGGGCTGGGTCGACTACACCGGCTCCGGCATCGAGACCGTCGCCCATCTGCAGGAGAACGGGCGGATCTGCGTGATGTTCGCCTCCTTCGATCACCGGCCGCGGATCGTCCGGCTGCACGGACACGGCCAGGTGCGCCAGCCGGGACATCCCGACTACGCCGACGTCACGTCCCGACACCCGGTCCACCCCGGCACCCGGGCCGTGATCGTGGTCGACGTCGAACGCATCAGTGACTCGTGCGGCTTCGGCGTTCCGGTGATGGAGCTGGTCTCCGAACGCGACCTGCTGCGGTTGTCGGCGCAGAAGAAGGGCACGGAGCAGATGGCGGCCTACCGGGCGGAGAAGAACGCATCCAGTATCGACGGCCTGCCCGGCCTACCCGATGCGTCGGCGTCCTCGTTCTCCAACCACTGAGCGGCACAGTACCGATCGAGATCCGCGGGTGGCGGAGGGCTGGGAAGAGATAGCTTGGCGGTCATGAGTGTGTTCGAACAGGCCCGCGCCGCGCGCGCGGCGGCCCCAGCTCTGGCCCGGGCGACCCGGTCGGCCAAGGACGCGGCCCTGCACGCCCTGGCCGACGCGCTGGCCAAGGCCGAGACGGTGGTGCTGGAGGCCAACGCCGCCGATGTGTCCCGCGCCGAGGCGACCGAGACGCCCGCCGCACTGGTCGACCGGCTGCGCCTTACCCCCGAACGGCTAGCCGGGATGGTCGGCGGGCTCCGCGAGCTGGCCGGTCTGCCCGATCCGGTGGGGGACGTCGTCCGCGGCTGGACCAACGCCAACGGCGTTCAGGTCCGGCAGATCCGGGTCCCGTTCGGGGTGGTCGGCATCATCTACGAGGCTCGGCCCAACGTGACCGCCGACGCGGCCGGAATCTGCCTGAAGTCCGGCAACGCCGTACTGCTGCGCGGATCGTCCTCAGCGGCGGATTCCAACGCGGCCGTGGTCGCGGCCCTGCGGGCAGGACTGGAGGAAGCCGGACTACCTGTGGACGCGGTCCAGCTCCTCGACGGCCCGCGCTCGGTGACCGACGAGCTGCTGGCCGCCCGCGGCCTGGTGGACGTGCTGATCCCGCGGGGCGGGGCGGGGCTGATCGAGCACGTGGTCACCCACGCGACGGTGCCGGTGATCGAGACCGGCGTGGGCAACTGCCACCTGTTCGTCGACGCCGGAGCAGACCAGCAGATGGCGCTGGAGTTGGTGCTGAACGCCAAGACCTCCCGACCCTCGGTCTGCAACGCCGTGGAGACCGTGCTGGTCCACGCCGAGGCCGCCGAGACGTTCCTGCCCCCGCTGCTCACCGCCCTGGAGCAGGCCGGAGTGCAGGTCCACGGGGATCAGGCCACGCAAGCGTACGGGCGTGGCGTCGTTCCGGTTACCGACGCCGACTACGCCAGGGAGTATCTGTCGCTGGACGTGGCGGTCGCGGTGGTGGATTCCCTGGACCAGGCGCTAGCCCACATCGCGGCCTACTCGACCGGTCACAGCGAGACCATCGTCACCGCCTCCCAGGCCTCGGCCCAGCGGTTCGTGAGCGAGGTCGACGCGGCGGCGGTGCTGGTGAACGCCTCCAGTCGCTTCGTCGACGGGGGTGAGCTCGGCTTCGGCGCCGAGATCGGGATCTCCACCCAGAAGCTGCACGCCCGTGGCCCGATGGGCCTGCCGGAGATGACGTCGACCAAGTACGTGCTCACCGGTTCCGGCCAGACCCGGTAGGCTGCCCGCTATGACCTTCGGACTGACCCTGCTCGAGGTCGAGCGCGAGTTGCCGATCCCGCACTGGGGCTTCGGCTTGATCGTGTTCATCCTCTTGCACGCGATGCTGTTCATCACCATCGCCATCGGCAAGGGCCGGCCGCACAGCTAGTGGTTTCGCACTAGTGCCCGCCCAGCCCACGGCGCCAGGCGCGACCGGGCTGGCCCGGCAACCCGGGGGTAACGGCCAGCGGCACCGGCTGGGTGTGATGGGTGGCACCTTCGATCCGATTCATCACGGGCACCTGGTCGCGGCCAGTGAGGTCGCTACGCGTTTTGAGCTGGACGAAGTGGTGTTCATCCCCACCGGGCAGCCCTGGCAGAAGGCCGAGCGGGATGTGTCCGCCGCCGAGGACCGGTACCTGATGACGGTGATCGCGACCGCGTCCAACCCTCGCTTCAGTGTCAGCCGGGTGGACATCGAACGGCCCGGGGCCACCTACACCGTGGACACCTTGACCGAGGTTCGAGCCGAACGCGGCGAGGACGTCGACCTCTACTTCATCACCGGGGCCGACGCCCTTGACCAGATCTTGACCTGGCGGCACGCCGACCGGCTGTTCGACTTGGCCCACTTCGTCGGCTGCACCCGTCCCGGGGTGGAGTTGCGAAGCCCGACGGTGGCCCAACTGCCGCCCGAACGGGTCACGGTCTTGGAGATCCCCGCCTTGGCCATCTCCTCCACCGCCTGCCGGGCCCGCGTCCGAACGCAGGACCCGATCTGGTACCTGGTGCCCGACGGGATCGTGCAGTACATCGCCAAACGCGGGCTCTACGTCTCGTGATCTGCCTGTTCCCTGAGCCCCCTTCGTCCCCTGAGCTTGTCGAAGGGTTGTTCCCTGAGCCCGCCCGCTTGTTCCCTGAGCCCGCCCGCTTGTTCCCTGAGCTTGTCTCTTTGTTCCCTGAGCTTGTCGAAGGGCCCCGACCGAGGAGAGTGCGATGACCGCCACCGAGCATGCCCTGGAACTCACCCGTACGGCCGCGGCCGCCGCAGTGGACAAGCTGGCTACCGATCCGATCGCCTACGACGTGTCCGACCAGCTCGCCATCACCGATGTGTTCTTGGTCGTCACCGCGGCCAACGAGCGTCAGGTCGGCGCCGTGGTCGACGGGATCGAGGAGGCGCTGCGCGGGCTGGACGTCAAGCCCACCCGACGTGAGGGCGACCGCGAGCAGCGGTGGGTGCTGCTGGACTACCTCGATCTGGTCGTGCACGTTCAACACACCGAGGAACGTAGGTTCTACGCCCTGGAGCGGCTGTGGCACGACTGCCCGGTGATCCCGCTCGGCGTGGACGAACGCCGGTGACGGCGGCGCGGCTGGTGGTGTGGCGGCACGGACGAACGCAGTGGAACGTCGATCGTCGATTCCAGGGTCAGGCCGACATCGGCCTGGACGAGGTTGGTGAGGTCCAGGCCCGGCAGGCCGCAGTCGTGCTGGTGGGTCTGTCGCCGAACGCCTTGTACAGCAGCGACCTGAAGCGGACCCGGTCGACCGCCGACGCCCTCGCCCGAGCGAGCGGGCTCGAGGTGAGGACCGACCCGAGACTGCGGGAGATCCACGTCGGCAGCTGGGAGGGTTTGCTCAGCGACGAGGTCGCCCAAGTCGACCCGGAGCGGTGGCAACGGGTGCGTCGCGGTGAAGACGTACGTCGCAGCCCGACCGGCGAGAGCGTCGCCGAGGTGGGGGAGCGGGTCGCCGCCGCCCTGACCGAGATCGCCGGCGCCGCCGCGGACGACGCCACCGTGGTGGTGACCAGCCACGGCCTGGCCGCTCGCGCCGGGATCTGCCGGCTCCTCGGCCTGCCGCCCGAGCACTGGCGCCTGCTCGGCAGCCTCGACAACTGCGCCTGGGCTCTGCTGCAGTGGCACCGTGGGGGTCAGTACTACCGCCTGGCCGGCTACAACGTGTCCGCCACACCCGTTGCCGGGGCTGCGATTTCGTGAGGGCCCGGCCGCGTTGGTAGGATCTCGTGGTCTCGTTCGGACCGGTAGGTACCTCGGCCAAGTGGGACGTGAGGGGCTTTGGCGCAGTTGGTAGCGCGTTTCCATGGCATGGAAAAGGTCAGGGGTTCGAATCCCCTAAGCTCCACCGCCGTCCGGTACGTAGCCCGGTGTAGACGATTCACTGACCAAGGGATCCGGGGCAAGGACGTCCACCGGGACGGGTTGAGCTGTCGGTCCCAACTCGCTCGTTCACGTCATCTCACCGGTCTTGCTCGGCTCTTGGGCGGTGTTCGTCCAGCTGGCGAGCATCGGCAGCACCCGAGCCGTGGGCGAGTCAGGTTCGACGGTGTAAACCACCAGGCGCTGTTCGGGATCGTGAGGTCCGACGACGGACTCGATACCGAAGGTGAGCAGTCCCGCGGTTGGGTGGGCGACGTGCTTGGTCACCGAGGTGCGAAAGGTGACCCGCTGGTCATCCCACCACTGCGCGACATCGAGGTCGCCGGCGCGTAGTTCCTGCACCAGGTCGGCGAGGCGGCGATCGTCGGGGTGGCGTCCCAGCTCGTAGCGCAGCGCCCCCACCGCGGGGGCGGCAAAGTCGGCCCAATTCACGATTCGTGCCCGCGCGCCGGGGTTCAGGAACAACCAGTGCGCGAAAGAGGATCCCGGCTCCATCGCCGTTCCCAGCACTGCGCTCAGCAGCCCGTTACGCGCGAGCACCTGAGAGCGCCGACCCAGAAGCAGGACCGGGACGTGATCCAGAACTCCCATCAGACGCAGCATTCCCGGGTCGCTTCGTTGGGCGAGCTCCGGCGCCGCCCACCGCCGACGCGAGGCGGGGGCAGCCAGGTCCCGAAGATGGGCGCGTTCGACGTCGTCCAACTGCAGCGCCTGTGACAGCGCCTGCACCACCTCATCGGTGATGGTGTGCTGGCGTCCCTGCTCCAGTCGGCTGTAGTGGTCCGGGCTCAGTCCGGCCAGCACGGCGAGCTCCTCCTTGCGCAGACCGGGCACTCGCCGTGGACCGGGGAAGGCGGCGATGCCAGCCTGGGAGGGGGTCAGGCGATCACGCCGGGACCGCAGGAACGCCCCCAGGGCAGCACGATCAGCAGGCACCCAAACAGCGTAGGAGTGAACCGCTGAGCGAACCTGGGCGCGGCGTGACCAGGCAAGATGCGCCCTGGTGCGTGCCGCGGGTCTGAGCTGAGGTGGTGACCATGACTTCCACCGAGACTTCTGCCGAGCAGACCCGCACCGTCTTGATCACCGGTTCTACCAGCGGTATCGGCGCCGCCACCGCCCGCTCACTAGCGGCCAAGGGGTGGCGCGTGATCGTCACCGGCCGCGACCAGACCCGCGGCGCTGCTGTCGTCGCCGACATAGACACCAACGGCGGCGACGCCGTATTCGTCTCCTCCGACCTCACCAGCTCGCCCCAATCGCTGCGGACCTTCGCCCGCGCTGTCGTCGAAGCCGCTGGCGGCCCGTTGGACGCGCTCGTCCACAACGCGGCCCTGTGCCCCGCCGTCGACACCGTCAGCCTCACCGACACCGACCTCGACGCAACCCTGGCGGTGAACATCCGCGCCCCCCACGTTCTCACCGCCGCTCTGGCCCCGGCGATGGCCGAGCGCGGCCACGGCGCCATCGTGGTCGTCGGATCCTGGATGGCTCATGTCGGGCACCCCTTCGTCGGGCTGTACTCCGCGACCAAGGCCGCCGAGATTCAGCTCGGTCGCAGCTGGGCCGCGGAGTTCGGCCCGCGCGGTGTCCGGGTCAACACCATCTCCCCGGGTGCCACCCGCACCCCGATCAACGCCTCCGACGACGACGTCATCGCCCAGATCACCGCCGGCACCCCCGCCAGACGCCCCGGGACACCCGAGGAGATTGCCGACGCGGTCACCTGGCTGCTCTCCGACCAAGCCAGCTACGTCCACGGCGCAGAGCTTGCCGTCGACGGAGGTATCACCACAGCCCGCTCCGCCTGAGCCGAGCTTTCGTGACGGGCACTACCTGAACCGGCAGGCTGAGACAGGACCGGTTGCGCGGACCAGTGACAAGAGCAAGCGTGGATGACCAGGCGTTCGGAGCCCGGCTTCGGAGGCTCACGTCGCTTGGATCCGGTGGTCAATGCGAGTGAAGATCGACCTGAAGCTGCCGGCGAATGCGCCCCGTATCCAGGTGGGATTTTGCTCGAAGGTCAACACCGGCAGGACCGGCGCGTCCCTCACACCACCTGCGCGTGGCGCCACCAGGCCACGGTCGCAGCCACCGCCGCGGCGGCCACGACGATCGGCAGCAGGAGCTGGATCGTGGTCACGGCCGCGGCCGCGGACGGACCGCCCAGGCCGATCCACAGCGACGGCGCGGCGTAGGGGAACCAACCACCGGCGCCGGTGGCGGTGACGACCTGGGTGGCGACGACGACACCGAGCAGAGCCACGAACCCGGCGAGGTAGCCCCGGCGCCAGCTGGAGATCAAGGCCAGCGGCGTAGCCAGCAGGCCGCTCAGCACTCCCACCGCGACGGCCTGGGCCGCACGGGCGAGTCCGGAGCGGTCGACGGGCAGGCCGAGGAGCGCCCCGACCAGGACCGTCCCGCCGACGGTACCGAGCGTGCTGGCGACTGCCCAGCCGAACAGCACCACGAACTTCGCCGCCACCACCGACGTCCGTGGGGTGGCGATGGCGAACAGGGCCGGGACGGCGTCGTCGACGAACTCGCGACCGAAGCTCCACGACGTCGCCACCCCGGCGCTCAGCAGCATGGAAACCGACAGCAGTTGGCCGGCCGTGCCGATCAGTCCGGCGAGGCTGAAGTCGGCGATCATCGCCGACGCCTTGGTGGCGGCCGGTGAGCCGCCGCCGGTGCGGGCCAGTTCGAAGAAGGCAGTGGCCAGCCCGGGGACGCCGATCAGCAGCACCAGCGCTCCCCAGCGGAACACGCCTGCACGGCGGGCCTTCAACAGTTCGAATTCCCCCGCAGCGTTCATGGTGCGCTCGTTCTCGTGGCGGTGCGTCCGTCCAGGTCCGCGTGCAGCACCCGGTCGAAGAACGCATGTTCGACGTCGGGCCCGGCCGGGTCGAGGGTGCCGAGGTTGCGGCCGCGGTGGAGCAGGACGATCCGGTCCGCCATCCGAGCCACCTCGTCCAGGTGATGGCTGGAGACCAGGATCGCTGCCCCGTCCTGCTCGGCCCGGTCGCGCAGCAGCCGGCGGACGCCGACCACCCCCAGCGGGTCCAGGGTGTTGCTGGGCTCGTCCAACACCAGCAGGGTCGGCCGGTGCACCAACGCCGCCGCGATCCCCAGCCGCTGCCGATTGCCCAGGGAGAGGGTCCGAGTCCGCCGATCTGTCCAGTGACCCAGTTCCAAGGTGTCGATCAGTTCGTGGGCGGCCGTCCGCGCCGTAGCCCGGTCCAAGCCTTGCAGCCGAGCCGCACTGTAGAGCGACTCCCGCACCGTTAGTTCGCCGTAACGGGGTGGGGTCTCGATCAGGTGACCGACGTGTCGCCAGAGAGTCGCGTCGGCCCTTTTCACCGGTCGAGGGGCGACCCCTCGACCCAGGATCTCCACCTCGCCGGCGTCGGGCCGCAGCATCCCCAACAGCACCCGCATCAGGGTGGTCTTGCCGGCCCCGTTCAGACCGACCAGGGCGACGATCTCGCCCGGGACGACGTTGAGCTCGACCCCGCTCAGGGCGCGCTCGGTGCCGAAGCGCCGGCTGACGCCTCGGGCGTGTACGGCGCTCGCCGGGCTCGCCCGGGTCATCGAAGGACCACCGGTTCAAGCGTCAACACGGTCAGGGCGGCGTGGATCGCCTCGCCCAGGGCGCCCGCGTCCGGGTCCTCGGCCCACGCCAGCAGCGCGGCGGTCAGGGCACCCAGCGCCGCGGCGGCGGCCACGGTCGCCTCGAAGCGCGGGGCACCGACCTCGATCAGGGCGGCGCTGATCGCGGCCTCGGTGACCGCGATGTTCTCCCGCATCCGGGCCCGCAGCCCTGGGTGCGCAGCGCCGATCCGCAACCGCTGCCGCAAGGTGCCGTCCTCCTCGCCGGAGAGGTCGCCCCAGGCCGCCAGCAGACCGCGACGGACCCGCTCCAGCAGCGGCAGAGTACTGGGTTGGGCGGCGACGGCCGCGGCGATCGCCGGGTCGTACGGGTCGTCCACCACGACCAGGTCCTTGGCCGGGAAGTGGCGGAAGAACGTCATCTGGGTGACCCCGGCCGCGGCGGCGATCTGGGCCGTCGTGGTGGTGTCGTAACCCTGCTCGTCGAACAACCGCAAGCCCTCCTGCTGGAGTCGGGCTCGGGTCGAGGGAGGTGACTGCGGCACAGTCCAATGTTAGCGACTAACATCTGTGACGGCAAGCGTTCGACCTCACCGGGGCTGAGCGCACCCACTGAGCCAAGGCTCCAGCACGGGGGTCACCGGAAACCGCGTTGGGCTACGAACGGGTAAAGCCTTGGCGCAGAAGGGTCTGCGGAGGCGCGCCCGCGCCGTCAGACGTGCTAAGACTGTACGGCGGCCGGGTCGTGAGACCTTGGTCGCGACCGATGTCCTCGGGGCGCCGCCGTTCGGGTCCCGGCGAAGAGAAGGAAACACCCATGACCTTGACCGGATTCCGCCACTCCCGCATCCTCGGCGCCACCGCCGGCGCGGCCGCTGCCGTGCTCGCGCTCGCCGCCTGCGGTGGTGGGTCCAGTTCCGGCGGTTCGCCCGGTGGCGGTAGCGGCGGCGGAGGGGGTGCCCTGACCGTGGGCACGACCGACAAGATCACTGCGCTGGACCCGGCCGGGTCCTACGACAACGGGTCGTTCGCGGTGATGAACCAGGTGTACCCGTTCTTGATGAACACCCCGTACGGCAGCCCGGAGGTGCAGCCCGACATCGCCGAGTCGGCCTCGTTCACCTCGCCCAAGGAGTACACCGTCAAGCTCAAGCCCGGCCTGAAGTGGGCCAACGGGCACGACCTGACCTCCTCCGACGTCAAGTTCACCTTTGACCGGGACGTCAAGATCAACGACGCCAACGGCCCGGCCTCGCTCCTCGGCAACCTGGCCAGCACCGCAGCGCCGGACCCGACCACCGTCGTGTTCACCCTCAAGACCCCGAACGACCAGACCTGGCCGCAGGTGCTGTCTTCCCCGGCCGGTCCGATCGTGGACGAGGAAGTGTTCTCCCCGAGCGCGCTCACCCCGGACTCCGACATCGTGGCCGGCAAGGCCTTCGCCGGGCAGTACACCATCGTCAACTACGACTTCAACAACTTGATCCAGTACAAGGCCTACGACGGCTACCAGGGCATCCTGGGCAAGCCCAAGACCGGCACGATCAACGTCAAGTACTACGCCGACGCTTCGAACCTGAAACTCGACGTGGGCACCAACGCGATCGACGTCGCCTTCCGCAGCCTGTCGGCCACCGACATCGCCGATCTACGCACCAACAACAAGGTCAAGGTGGTCGACGGCCCGGGCGGCGAGATCCGCTACATCGTTTTCAACCTCAACACCATGCCCTACGGGTCCAAGACCTCCGGTGCGGACCCGAAGAAGGCGCTCGCAGTGCGCCAGGCCGTGGCCGATCTGCTGAACCGCGACCAAATCGCCGAAGAGGTTTACAAAGGCACCTACAAGCCGCTGTACTCCTACGTGCCGGCCGGTCTGACCGGAGCCACCCAGGTGCTGAAGCAGATGTACGGCGACGGGCAGGGCGGGCCGAGCACGGACAAGGCGAAGAAGGCGCTGTCCGATGCCGGGGTATCCACCCCGGTCACCTTGGACCTGCAGTACACCACCGACCACTACGGGCCCAGCTCCGGCGACGAATACGCCCGGATTGCCAGCCAGCTCAAGGCCGGTGGCGTCTTCGACGTGAAGCTGCAGTCCACCGATTACGTCCAGTACTCCAAGGACCGGGTCAAGGACGTCTATCCCGCCTACCAGCTGGGCTGGTTCCCCGACTACTCCGACGCCGACAACTACTTGACCCCGTTCTTCTCCAAGAACAGCTTCGTGGCCAACCACTACAACAGCCCCGAGGTGCAGAAGTTGATCAACCAGCAGGTCGGCACGGCCGACAAGGCCGCCAGGACCAAGATCATCGAAAATATTCAGGACAAGGTGGCGCAAGACCTCCCCACCGTGCCCTACCTGCAGGGATCCCAAGTCGCGGTGGTCGGGGCCGACGTCTCGGGCGCCAACGAAACCCTGGACGCCTCGTTCAAGTTCCGCTACGGCGCTTTGTCGAAGGGCTGACGGGCGTGTCCTCTCGGTCCGTGCGGGCAGGGGTACTTCCCGTACTTTTCCGGCACTTACCGCAGGAAGTTTCCTACGGTAAGTGCCGGTTCCCCACGTTAACGTGGGAAACCGACGCCTCGGCGGACTCGGTGACGGGGCGGGGGAGACGGGGTTCTCGGCGGCGCGGAGGCCCACGCGGATGACCGCAGCGGTCGAGGAGGCCGGCGTCGTCGAGACGCCGACCGCCAGCGGTGGCGGTGGGGGCGGCGGCGGGCTAACCCGCTACATCGTGGTCCGCTTCCTGCTGATCATCCCGACGGTATTCATCCTGGTCACGCTGGTGTTCCTACTGATGCGGAGCACCGGGGACCCGATCACTGCCGCACTCGGCGGTCGACTGACCCCGGACCAGCTGGCCGAGCGGGTGCACGCTGCCGGCTACGACCGGCCGTTGCTGGTCCAGTACGGCGACTACCTCGGCGGGCTGCTCACCGGTGACTTCGGCACCACCATCTCCGACAACCGGCCGGTCACCCAGGTGCTGCGCACGTACGGCACCGCCACCCTCGAACTGGCCTTCTACTCCCTGATCGTGGCCTTTGTCGTCGGCATCCCGCTGGGGATGGTCGCGGCCTACTTTCGCGATCGGGCCTCCGACGCGGTCCTGCGGGTGTTCGCGATCTTGTGCTACGCCACCCCGGTCTTCTTTGCCGGCCTGCTGCTCAAGTTGGTGTTCGCGGTCTGGCTCGGCGTGCTCCCGGTCGCCGGCCGGGCCACCACGAGCACCGAGCTCAACCTGCAGTTCCTGGACTCCAAGACCGGCATCTACCTGATCGACGCGATCCGGACCGGGGATCCGGCCGCGGTCACCGACGTGCTGCGGCACGCCGTCTTGCCCGCGGTCGCGCTCGGACTGCTGACCGCCGGGGTGTTCCTCCGCCTGGTCCGGACCAACGTGATCGGCACCCTGGGCACCGACTACGTCGACGCCGCCCGGTCGCGCGGGGTGAGCGAATTCCGGCTGGTCCGCCTCCACGCCTACCGGCCGGCGCTGATCCCGATCATCACCGTGATGGGGTTGCAGATCGCCCTGCTGCTGGGCGGGGCGGTGCTGACCGAGACCACCTTCGAGTGGAAGGGTCTCGGCTTCCAGTTGGCGCAGTACCTGCAGGCCCGCGACTTCGTCGCCGTCCAGGGGATTGTCGCGCTGTTGGCGGTGATCGTGGCCGTGACCAACTTCGCCGTGGACATCATTGCCGCCCTGATCGACCCGCGGGTCCGGTACTGAGATGACCGCAACCCGAACGTCTGCCCCCGAGCAGTCCGGAGCCACCGCCGTCCTCGCCGCGCGCCGGCGACGCGACTGGCGCACGTGGCCGCTGATCCGCGAGCTGCGCACCAGCGTCGGCGTGCAGCGCGGGATGCTGGTCGCTGGCGTCATCATGACCGGCGTTTTCTTGCTGGTGGCGCTGTTCGCCCCGCTGATCGCCCCGTACGGCTACGGCCAGTTGAGCGACGCGGACGGGAGCTTCGGCGCCCAGCAGCCGCCCAGCGGTGCCCACCTGCTGGGCACCACGGTCGGCGGCTACGACGTGTTGTCGCGGGTGCTGTGGGGGGCCCAGACCGCGTTCTACGTGATCATCGTGGCGGTGGCGCTGTCGATCTTCGCCGGTGTTGCGCTCGGCCTGGTCTCGGGCTACCTCGGCGGGTGGCTGGACCGGGTGCTGGTGGTGATCGCCGACGCGATCTACGCCTTCCCGACCCTGCTGCTGGCCATCGTGATGTCAATCGTCATCTCCGGTGGCCGGTCGGGCAAGTGGAGCGGGATCTTCGCCGCCGCCATCTCGATCACCGTGGTCTACATCCCGCAGTACTTCCGGGTGATCCGGGCCGAGACCATCCGGATCAAGAGCGAGGCGTTCGTCGAGGCCGCCAAGGTGATCGGCGCCCCGACCAGCCGGATCATGTTCCGGCACGTGCTGCGCAACTCCACCCGGACGCTGCCGCTGATCTTCACCCTCAACTCCTCCGAGGCGATCTTGACCCTGGCCGGGCTGGGCTTCCTGGGTTTCGGGATCGAACCGACTGCCGCCGCCGAGTGGGGCTACGACCTGAACAAGGCGCTGTCCGACGTGACCAGCGGAATCTGGTGGACCTCGGTGTTCCCCGGGGCCGCGATCGTCCTGGTCGTGCTGGGGATCACCTTGGTCGGGGAGAGCCTGAACGATCTGGCCGACCCGCGGTTGCGGGGCCGGCGGGCCGTTGAGGCCGGGTCGGGCCAGGTGGCCCTGGGCAGCGCGGGCGAAGTGGCCCAAGACGAGTTGGAGCAGCCGGGCACCGGTCCGGACGCGGCGGAGGACGCCGACACCGAAGGGTCCGGCCCGCCGGCGCCCGAAGCGGAGGGCCGGCGATGAGCTTGATCGACCGCGAGACCGGCCGCCCCGATTCGACGCCGGTGGTCGACATCCGTGACCTGGAGGTCGCCTTCGCCAGCGACCAGGGCGCGGTCAAGGCGGTGGCCGGGGTGTCGTTGGAGGTGCGCCGGCGCGAGGTGCTGGCGGTGGTGGGGGAGTCCGGCAGCGGAAAGACGGTCACGGCCAAGACCGTGCTGGGCCTGTTGCCGGCCACCGCCACCGCCTCCGGCGTGGTGCTGCTGTCGAGCCACGACGGCGGGGCGGCCGCGGACGTGCTGTCGGTGGCCAAGTCCCGGCTCCGGCAGCTGCGGGGCAGCGACGTCGCCATGGTCTTCCAGGAGCCCTCGACCGCCCTCAACCCGGTCTACACCGTGGGCTGGCAGATCGCGGAGGGCCTGCGGGCGCACACCGACCTCAGCCGCAAACAGGCCCGGGAGCGGGCGGTGGAAATCCTCGGCCAGGTCGGGATCCCCGACCCCGAGACCCGGGTCGACTACTACCCGCACCAGTTCTCCGGTGGTCAGAAGCAGCGGGTGGTGATCGCGATGGCCCTGGTCCTGCAGCCCGGGCTGATCGTGGCCGACGAACCGACCACCGCGCTGGACGTCACCGTGCAGGCCGAGATCCTCGACCTGCTGCGGCGCTGCCGGGACGACTTCGGCGCGTCGGTGCTGCTGATCACCCACAACCTGGGGGTGGTGGCCGACCTCGCCGACCGGGTGGTGGTGATGTACCAGGGCCGGATCGTGGAGCAGAACGAGGCGAGGAAACTGTTCGCTGCGCCCGAACACGACTACACCAAACGACTCCTCGCCGCCGTCCCCTCGATCGGGCAGGGGGTGGCCCGGACCCGCGAACGCGCGGCCGAGCGGGCGGCTGAGCCGGAGTCGGACGTGGTGGTGAGCGCGACCGACCTACGGATTCAGTATCCGGGCCGGCTGGGCCGCGGCGGCTTCGTCGCCGTGGACGGGGTGAGCTTCGCCATCCACGCGGGCGAGGTGCTCGGGCTGGTCGGGGAGAGCGGTTCGGGCAAGACCACCATCGGCCGGGCGATGGCCGGGTTGACCCGGGTCACCGGCGGTTCGCTGCGGGTGCTGGGCCAGGAGATGAACGGCGTCCGCGAGCGCAGCTTCCGCCGGATCCGGCACGACCTGGGCTTCGTCTTCCAGGACCCGGCGTCCAGCTTCAACCCGCTGCTGAGCATCGCCGAATGTGTGGCCGAGCCCCTGGTCGTGCACGGCCGGGCGGCGGACCCGCGGTCGGCCCGCGGCCGGGTGGACGAACTGCTGGAGGCGGTCCAGCTGCCGCGCAGCTATGGCGATCGCTTCCCGCACGAGCTGAGCGGGGGACAGCGGCAGCGGGCCAGCCTGGCCCGGGCGTTGGCCCTGGAGCCGTCGCTGCTGATCGCCGACGAGCCCACCTCGGCCTTGGACGTCTCGGTTCAGGCCCGGGTGTTGGAGCTGTTCGCGCAACTTCAAGCCGACCTGGGGTTCGCGTGCCTGTTCATCAGCCACGACCTGGCCGTGGTCGACCTGCTCGCGGACCGGATCGCGGTGCTTTACCGCGGCCAACTGGTCGAGAAGGGTACCGGCGAGCAGGTGCTGGGGTCGCCGCAGCATCCCTACACCCAGCGGCTGCTGGCGTCGTTGCCGGTGCCGGACCCGGTCGAGCAGGCGCACCGGCGCACCGAGCTGAACCGACTCCGCGACGCCGAACGCGACCTGACCTGAGGTCCGAAGTCCCGCGCCGGCGTCCACTGCTGGACATGTCCGCAAGTGGACACGCGGACGGCTAGTCCACGACAGAAACCGTCGATAAGCTCTACCTCGGCGGGACGGGGAGATGAACCCCCGAGCATCCCTTCGTCCCGCCGCCACCATCTCGTGGATCTTCCTCCCCGGCGCATCGGCGTCATCGGTGACCGCCTCCACCACTCCTCCCCGTGCACGGCCTTTGACCCGACGACGGGGCGTGTCGGCGGCCGACTGCTCGGCGTCGCCACCGGTAGCCAGCCGCTGAACTGGCAGACTCGGCCGCACCCGGAGCAGGCTGAGAGGGAGCACCGAGAGTGAGCACGGACGAATCCGTTTCCCGGCGCACGTACGGTCGTGGGCCGAGCCGGCTCGATCCGATCGCCCCGGACTGGTTGGTTCGCATCTTTGCCCCGAAGAAGGCCTCGGTCCCCTGGCTGGACATGGTCCGGGTCTGCCTGACCGTGACCGTGCCGATGGGGGTCGGCGTCGGTCTGGGTCAGCCCGAACTCGGCATCCTTGCCGGGATGGGTTCGCTCGTCGGGGCGTTCGGCGACAAGGGCGGGCCGTTCCGGGAGCGGTTCCGACGGACCGGGGCGGGTACGGTCGCGGCCCTGACGGGTCTCCTGATCGGCCGGATGATCGAGGAGCAGGCCGGCTGGGCGGTGATCACGGTCGCCGCCTTGGCGGCGCTCTCGGCGCTCCTCAGTTCGATCAGCGCCAATCTCTCCTTTGCGGGTCTCCAGCTACTGATCTACGTGGCCGTCGCCGGAGCCTTCGCCGGCGGCCTCGCCCTGCCCCTGCTCCTCGGCTGTTTCACGGCCGGGATCGGGTGGGCGCTGGTCTTGTCACGGATTCAGTGCTGGGTCGAACCGCCGACCGATCGGCCGCGCGCCGCGGAAGTGCAGGTGCTGCGCGAACTGGCCCTGGTCCTGCGTCACGACGCCGACGCGGCGACCGCGGGCGAGCAAGCCGGTCCGCCGGTGCGGTCGGCAACCGACCTCGACGTCGCGAACGAGCGTCGCCGGATCACCCGCGACATCGCCCGGGCCTACGACGATCTGGTCACCGCCCGATCGTCCTCGGCGGGCTCGCGTCGAGACCTACGCCGGCTGGCCGCGGCCCTGACCAGCACGTTCGGGCTGGTCGGCGCGAGTTTTGACTACCTCAGCCAAGGCGGGCGGCACGGTGTGCAGGTCGCTGCAGTGCTGGGCGAACTGGCCGACCTCGTCGAGAGTGAGGACGCCTCGCTCACCCGGCAGCGCCTGCCCGCCCTGAGGGACCGGACGGCGGTCCTCGTGGCGGCCCACCGTGACCTGCGACCCGTGGGGGACGCGCTCGTTCAGGTATCGCAGACCCTCACCGAACCTCGGCCACGGCCCACTGCTCCGGCGACCGGGGAGCCGACGCAGGTGTGGCTGTTCGGCACCAAGACCTGGACCTTCGCCGCCCGGTTGGCGCTCACCCTCGCCGTGGCCCAGACCGTGGCGTCGTCGGTGCCGGTGGAAAAGCCCTACTGGATCGTGCTGACCGCGGCGATCGTCCTCAAGCCCGACCTGGGCTCGGTGTTCGCCCGCGGGGTGCAACGCACCATCGGCACCCTGGCGGGAGTGCTGCTCGGGGTGCTCATCCTGCAACTGATCCCGCCCGGCGGTTGGCTACTCCTACCGATGGCGGTGCTGGCGTTCGGTTTCCCGTTCGGAGCCAGTCGCAACTATGGTCTGCTGGCGACCCTGGTCACGCCGCTGGTGTTGTTGCTGCTCGACTTCGGCGCGGGGGTGGACGACCGGCTGGCGTGGGACCGGCTGCTCGACACCGGTATCGGCGCGGCAATCGTCTTGGTGGTCGGCTACCTGTGCTGGCCCAGCACCTGGCGTCCGCGACTGGGAGAGCGGATCGCCGCAGGCGTGGAGACGTTGGGTAGTTACGCCCGGGTCGCGTTCGGAGCCGACAACCAGAGCGCAGGAGTGCAGCGACGTCGGAGCTACCGAGCGATGTCGGATGTCCGGGCCGACCTGCAGAGCACCCTCGCTGAGCCCCCGCCGTTGTCGTCGCAGGCGGCGGCATGGTGGCCGCTGATCGCTCAACTGGAGAAGACCACCGACGATCTCAGCGACGCCTCGCTGTTGGCCCGACACCACGGGCAGCGGCCATCCTCGGCCGATGTCGCTCAGCTGGTCGCCGGCTTCGACGATTTGGCGGCCGCGTTGCGGGGCCACCGGGAGCCGCGGGCGTTGCCGGATCCGCGGTCGCCACTACTAGCGGATCTGGCCGCCGACCTGCGGGGGTTGCGCCGGATCGCGGTCGGCCCGATCGGAGCCTGAGCGAGGATACGGGTCCAACCCTGACGAACGGTGAGCCGGGCTGTCCCGGCGGGGCCGGCGCACGACGGCGTCGGCGCCGCGATCAAGGCGGAGAAGACTCATCGTGAGGGAACACGGTCGGCGAACGGTGGCAGGGGCCACGAACGCGCACGCGTCCGTGGCCCCTGCCCACCACCGCCCCCACGGTGGTGGGGAGGCCAACCGCCTCCCCCTCGGGCGGCTGACCCTTGATCTGCCGACTCCCCCTCGGGCGGCCGATCAACAACTCGCCGACTCCCCCTCGGTCGGCCAGAACCGTTCCCCCGAAGCGGCTCCCCGAGCCGGACGGACTCGACGTCCGGCTTGGTAGAAAGAACTCTGCCGGGCAGACCTCGTCGGCGGCTCAGCGCCGGATCGGCGGAACCTCAAGAGCCCCAAAATATTGACACTTCAACCAAATCGACCTCAGGATCACCTCGAGACGCCCTCGGCAGCACCCGGGTCTCGGTCAGCGGGCCGGTCGTGGCTGAAGTTCTCAGTGCCGGACGACGGTGACGCCGGCCAGCAGGGTCCGCCGAGCCAGCTCCGGACCGAGGTCGGCCACGGTGGCAACGTGATGCTCCAGCAAAGCCTTGGCCGGCATCTGCTCTGCCTCAGCCAGCTCCAACCGACCGGCCCGGCTCTTCAGTACCGACACCTCGCCCTCCTGCTCGACGACGGCGGCCAACTGCCCTCGGAGGGACAGCTCCGTGTCCGGGGTCAACTCAGCGGCGTCTTGCAATTGCTGCAGCGGGCCGATCGGCGCCGGTCGGCGGGTATCGCGGTCAGCCCGGCCTAGCGCCTGCGCCAACTCCTCGGCGTCGGCCTGCCGAACCGCCTCGAGGAGGGCGCCGCGTACCTGCTCGACATCTTCGCGATAGGTCGCCGGGTCGTTCACCGCCACGCCCAAGGGCAGCGAGCCGCGGATCTGAGCCGAGTCGGCCACGCGGCTGAGCGCTTGGGACACCAGTTCCTCGGCCAGCCGGTAGCGGGTCCATACGTGCACGCCCAGGGTGAGATGTGTGCTGACCCCACCCAGGGCCTTGGCCGAGTGCAGGAAACCGCGGGGAAGGTAAAGGCAGTCCCCGGCTTCGAGGACGGCCTCCAGTAGGGGTTCCTCGGCAGCTCGCCGTTCGACGGCCCGCCGGCGCTCGTTCCACGGCTGGTCTCGCAGCGGAGCCGCCAGGACGGGAGGGTGGATCTGCCAGCGTTTGCGGCCCTCGATCTGCAGGACGAAGACATCATGAACGTCGTAGTGGTCGTTGAAGCCCTGGTTCTGCGGCGGCGTCACGTAGGCGTTGGCCTGCACCGGGTGACCCAACTCGCCGGCCAACCGCCCGCACAGCTCGATCACCGCCGGCCACACCCGGTGCAGAGCCTGCAGCACCAAGGTGGCGCCGCCGGCGAACAGTTCGACCAGGCGGGTGTCACTGACCTGGTCCGCCACCCCGGCACCGACGCCCCCGCCGGCGGTGAAGGCACGCTCGTTGAGCGTGCTGCCGTTCTGGGCCACCCGCAGGAACGGCGTACGTAACCCGCGCTGGGAGACCAGTTCGTCCACCGCCGCCGCACTCAGCAGGTCACCGAAGGACTGCGGGAGATCGGCGGCCTTGCTGAGCAGCGCCTGACGACCCCAGTAGTCCTGCGCGAAAGTGCCGGGGTCCACGCCGATCAACCGGCGCAGAACCGCGTCAGCCGGGGCGGGCCCCGAAGGGCCAGGGACCTCGGGCCACGTCAATGGGTCGGCAGAGTCAAGGTCGGAGAGCACAGCAAACGTCCTTTGGGGTCGTCCACCGACGCCTCGGCGACCAGCGCGAGCAGCAGACATCGACGGAAATGGTTCAGCGGTAGGGGCAGCGGCCCGTGCAGGGCCGGGTTGGGGCCGGCCCTGCACCTGCGCCATCGGTGGATCGGCGCGGATCAGGCGCCGCCGTCGGCGCCGCCGTCCTGGACTCCCGGGGCGCCTTCGGCGCCGCCGTCGGCGGGTCCCTCGGCGCCGCCGTCAGCGCCGCCGTCCTGAACTCCGGGAGTGCCTTCGGCACCGCCGTCGGCGGGTCCCTCGGCGCCGCCGTCAGCGCCACCGTCCTGAACTCCGGAAGTGCCTTCGGCACCGCCGTCGGCGGGTCCTTCCAGGTCCTGGGTACCTTCGCTCATCGTCTCCTCCATCGTCGGGGTGCAGACCCGTCCGGCCTGCGCGGACCTGCGCCGATCGACGCAGTGGCCATAGCGTGACACCTGCCGCTGACCCCACGCGGGGAGGGGTCTCTCGAAGCATCAGCCGAGGACGGTTGTCGGTGGCCCGGACTAGCATCGCGACCATGGGCGAACCGGGAGCGAGCGCCGGCGAGGCGATCACCTCCGCGCCTGCTCCGACTCCGTCGGACGGATTCGTTACAGCCGGCGACGCCGCCGCAGCCGGCGACGCCGCCGCAGCCGGCGACGCCGCCACAGCCGGAGCGGCCGGCGTAGCCCGCAGCTCAGCCCTCAGTGACGCCGCCATCGTCGCCCTGGTCGGCCCGGAGGCGTTCAACCGGGCCCTGGCGGCGGTCCGCGCCGGTCACGTCAGCGGGGTGCAGACCGACGATCAGCTCCGCACCGTCACCGGTCGGGTCCGGGGCACCCATCGCGACGACTACGCCGTCACCGTCTTTCTCGGTGATTCCGCCACCGGGACGACGGCGCTGCGCCGGAGCCGGTGCACCTGCCCGGTCACGCTGGACTGCAAGCACGCCGCGGCCGTCCTGGTCGTCGCCCGGCATCAGCAGGCCGCGGCCTCGTCGGTCGACCGGCCCGAGTGGGAACGCGTGTTGAGCCGGCTGGTCGACCAGCCACCAGCCTCCGCCGACGTCGGGTGCGCCCTCTTGGCCTTGGAGTTCGGCCTCGAACGGATTCCCGGGTCCGGTGCCTACCCCGGACGGCTCGACCTCCGGGTACGACCACTGCGTCGCGGGAAAAGCGGCGGTTGGGTCCGTTCGGGGATCGGCTGGGACGAGCTGGACTTCGTGGCCCGGACCTTCGTTGCCGACCAGCGTGAGCTGTTGCTCCAGCTGCGGGCCGGTGCGGGTCAGAGTGCTCGCTATGCGCTGCCCCGGACGCCTTGGCTCTCGTTGCGGAACGTCAGCAGCGTGCTCTGGCCGCTGCTGGACCAGGCCGGGCGGTGCGGGCTGGAACTGATCACGCAGCTGCCCCTCTCCGGTCCGGTCCGGGCACCGGAGAACGCCACGATCGAACTGGACCTCAGCCGGGCGGCGGACGCCAGTTTGACCGTGGCCCCCCGGGTGAGGATCGGCTCCGTCGTCGGTGAACTCGGTGCGGTCGGGGTCCTTGGCGATCCGGCGCATGGCGTGTTCCACCTCGACGACGACCACCGGTTGAGCCTGGCCAGACTGGACGCCCTGCCGCCGCCGGACCTGCGTGCTCTGGTCCTCAGTGGCCGGCAGCTGGTGGTACCGCCCGCCGACGAGTCGCGTTTCACCCGGGATTACGTGCCCGCGCTGCGCCGTCACGTCCCGGTATCCTCCGCCGACCGCAGCGTCGCCGTGAGCGCGCCGACTCCGCCGCGGCTCACCCTGTCGGTCCGGGTCCGGCCCGAGCGCCGGCTTCGGCTGGATTGGTCTTTCGGCTACGACGCGGATGTGCACTATCCCATCGACGAACCGGCTCGCGACGCCCGCCGCGCCCCGGACGCCGAGGCCGCTCTGCTGGCGGCCCTCGAACTGCCCGGAGCGGATCGGTCCGCTTTGAACCGGGTCGGCGGGCACGGCCGGACCGAACTCACGCCGCACGTTCTCCTCGACGCCCCCGCTGCGCTGGCTGTCGTCTCCGACGTCCTTCCGTGGTTGGCCGAGCAGGGCGTCGACCTGCTGATCGACGGCAACCTCGACGGTTTCTCCGCCTCCGCCGCCGAGCCGACCGTAGCGGTCAGCGCGTCTCCCCGGGCCGGTTCGGCGGACTGGTACGACCTGCGGGTCCAAGTCGCGGTGGAGGGCGAGCGCGTACCGCTGGACCAGCTGTTGGTCGCCCTCACCCGCGAGCAGGAGCACCTGGTGCTCGACAGCGGGGTCTTCCTGCCTCTCCGGCGGCCGGTGTTCGACGCTCTACGGGGGCTGATCGAGGAGGCTCGCGCGCTCGGCGATCCCGACCAGAGCGGCTTGCGCATCAGCCGCTACCAGGTGTCGTGGTTCCAAGAACTGCTGGACCTGGGAGTGGTCGGCGCTCAGGCGTCGCAGTGGCGGCGGGCGGTCCGGGCCCTCACCGCGGCACCGGCTCCGGATCCGGTCAGCCCGCCGCCGACGCTGGACGCGCAACTGCGGCCCTACCAGTTGGACGGCTTCTCGTGGCTGTGCTCCCTGTACGACCGCGGGCTGGGAGGCATCCTGGCCGACGACATGGGTCTGGGTAAGACCCTGCAGACTTTGGCCTTGGTGGCGAGGGTCCGCCAACGTCGGGACCCTGCCCGGACCGACGGGCCCGGACCGGGCCGGGCCGCGCCGCCGTTCCTGGTGGTCGCTCCGACCAGCGTGGTGGCCAACTGGTCGGCCGAGGCGAGCCGGTTCACGCCCCAGCTGAAGGTGGTTGGGCTCACCGGAGCGTCCCGGCGACGGGGGTCGCTGGCCGAAGCCGTGGCCGACGCCGATCTGGTTCTCATCTCCTACGCTCTGCTCCGGCACCACGACGTGGAGCTGACCCGGCTGCCCTGGTCCGGTCTGGTCCTCGACGAGGCGCAGTTCGTCAAGAATCATCGCGGCCGGACCTATCGGGTCGTTCGGGCAATCGCGGCACCCTGCACCGTGGCCATCACCGGGACACCGTTGGAGAACAGCCTGATGGACCTGTGGTCGTTGCTGTCACTGACCGCCCCCGGCCTGTTCCCCTCCCCGCAGCAGTTCTCCCGCTACTACGCCCGACCGATCGAGGCCGACCACGACCAGGCCAGGTTGGCCCAGCTGCGACGCCGGATCCGGCCGTTCGTGCTGCGCCGGACCAAGGACGCGGTGGCCCCGGAGCTGCCGGCCAAACAGGAGCAGGTGCTGCACGTGGAGTTGACGCCGGCCCACCGGCGGATCTACACCACCCACCTGCAGCGGGAGCGGCAGAAGGTACTCGGACTGCTCGATGCGGTCGACCAACACCGGTTCAGCGTCTTGGCTTCCCTCACCCTGCTCCGCCGACTCAGTCTCGATCCGGCGTTGATCGACGAGGCGTACGCAGGCGTTCCGGCCGCGAAGGTGGAGCTGCTGGTCGATCACCTGAACGAGCTCACCGCCGAGGGCCACCGCGGTTTGGTGTTCAGCCAATTCACCAGTTTTCTGGGTCGGATCCGGCAGCGGCTCGACGACGCGGGGATCGAGTACGCCTACCTGGACGGGGCCACGAACGCCAGGGAGGCCGTGGTCGAGCGGTTCCGGAGCGGTCAGGCGCCGGTGTTCCTGATCAGTCTCAAGGCCGGGGGCTTCGGGCTCAACCTGACCGAGGCGGACTACTGCTTCCTGCTCGACCCCTGGTGGAACCCCGCCACTGAGGCGCAGGCGGTGGATCGGGCCCATCGGATCGGGCAGACCCGGCGCGTGCTGGTCTACCGAATGGTCGCCCGCGGCACGATCGAGGAGAAAGTGATGGCGCTGAAGGCGCGCAAGTCGGCGCTGGCCGGAGCGGTCCTGACCCAAGCCGACCTGAACGGGGACAGGCTGAACGGGGACGGGGAGGCTGAACGGGGACGGGCTGAACGGGACGGGCTGAACGGGGACGGGCTGAGCGCGGAGGAGATCCGCGAGCTTTTGTCGGTGTGAAGAACCGCCGCAACCTGCGCCATTCTTGAGTCAATCCTGAGTCCCGCTTAGTCCGGCGACAGTACCGGGCTGAGTCGACGTGATCATGCTGGTGCTCAGTCGGACCAGGGGAGTCCGATGCCGATGTGGGATCGGGTCGAGCCCGGATCGAGTTGATTCCGGGGGTGGGCGTGACGTCGGTCAGGGGGGAAGGGCCGGCGGGCGCGGTGGAGACCGGGACGGGGGGACCGGCTTCTGCCCGCCTGACCCTGAGGGAGGGTCCGCCGGGGTGGCGGTCCCGAAAGCTGTCCAGCGATCGGGACCGTTACCCGTGGCGGGCGGGAGAGAATCGGTGAACGAGGACGAGGCGATGATGGTCCGCTTCACCCGGGACTACCTCGAGTTGCTCGAGGACCGAGTCGAGCAGGTGCGCGATCACCTTGCGGCGCGGAACTTCATGAGCGCTCACGTGGCCCTGCTGAGCCTGGAGTCCACCAGTGTGATGGTGGGGGCGGACGGGCTCGCGCAGGCGGTGCGACAGTTGCGGGACGCAGTGGAGCAGGGCGACCGGAACTCGATGCCCGACCGGTTGTCGGCGGTGGTCCTGGCCGCGGACCAGGCCCGACAGAACCTGCGCGTCGGCTGACTGGCCGATCGGAGCCAGCGAACGCCCCACCGGTCGGCGGCGGGCCCGAAGACCGCGCTCGAGGGGACCGGGAACACCAGGCGCCCCTGATGGCGTGTTCGTCTACGGCTTGGCCTCGGCCAGCCGGTAACCCACCCCCCGCACGGTCTCGATGTAGCGCGGTGAGCTGACCGAGTCGTTGAGCTTGCGCCGCAGGTTGGCCATATGCACCTCCACCGCCCGGCGATCGGAGTCGCTGACGTAACCGCTGGAGGCATAGTCACCGCGCAGCTCCAAGGCCAGCGTGTCCTTGGAGATCACCCGTCGGCTCGCCGACATGATGGCGAGCAGGAGATCGAATTCACTCCGAGTCAACTCCAGGGGCGCCCCGTCCAGATCGACCAGCCACATGTCGGGGTTGATCCGCAGGCCGTTGTGGGCGAGCCAGCCGGAGTCGACCGGATCGGGCTCCTCGGCGGCGGGTTTGTCCTGGGTGACCGGGCGAGCCGGTACGTCCGCCGACGACGCGACGGCGGTCTCGCCCGCCCCCGGTAACGGGGTCAGGTGGCGGCGGAGCATGGCCTCGATCCGGGCCCGGAGCTCCCGCGGCCGGAAGGGCTTGGTCAGGTAGTCGTCGGCCCCGGCGTCAAGCCCCATCAAGGTGTCGATCTCTTCGTCCCGGGCGGACAAGATGATGATGTAGGTGGTGCTGAAACTGCGGATCTGCCGAGCCACCTCGAAGCCGTCGATCCCCGGCAGGCTGATGTCGAGGGTGGTCAGAATCGGCTGGTGCTCCCGGATGGCGGCGATTCCTTCGACCCCGGTCTCGGCGCAGTGACAGGTGAACCCCGCCTGATCCAAGATCGCGGCCAGTAGGTTACGGATGTCGGCGTCGTCCTCGATCACCACGGCGACGCGTCTCGGCGTGGCGGGCATGCCCATCACCGTACCGACCCGGCTCCGGCCGGGACGCGATCACGTCCGCCGCTGCGGTGCTGTACGACCAACGGCGCCGCGACCGGTGGTGAGGGACTCAACCGAACACGATCCGGCAGTAGTTCTGAGTGTCGACGGTCGCGTAGGAGGCGGCGGGGCGCTGCCGGAGCAAGGCTTGCACCCGCTCCCCGAAGTGCAGGACGCGTTCGTCGTAGGCACACACATCGAAGGCGAGCACGGCCCGCCGACGCTCCAGGGCCGCCGTCCCCACCCTGAGCAGCGAGTCGACGATGCGCTGATGCCGGAGCCGAGGGTGGGCCAGGGTGAAACCGAGATAGTAGACCGCATCCCGGCTCCAGGCCTCAGGGTAGTGGGCAGCGAAGTAGTCCGGACTGATCCAGGGCACCGTCGTGAGGTCTCGGGTGATGGTGGTCAGTCCGACCGGCTCGTCGTCGACCGTGCGGATGACGTACTTCCAGACCCGCTCGTTGCCCATCTGGGAGACGAACTCGGCCCGGGTCAGCACTTGGCGGCCGAAGGCCAGGGTCTTGAGATGGTCGAAGGCCAAACCGTAGAGCTGGTAGAACGTGTCGGTCTCCGGATCGGAGACCACGCCCTGCCTGCTCAACCGGAGGGTCTCGGAGAGGGCGACGGTGCCGGCGAAGCCGTCATCGAGCAAGCCCCGGCCGCGCAGACCCTCCGCCGCCTCGTCGTTGTTGTGCGACTGCGCTACCTCGACCACTCGATCCTCCCTCTGGCTTCGATTCGGCGGGGGCTCCGACGACCCGGGCTGAAATTTACCCGTTCGACCGAGAAATATCAGGCCGTGGTCCCGACCCGGATCTGGTCCGCTTGGGGCACGGTGGAGGGTGGCATGGGGGCGGAGGCGGGGTCCGGCGGATCGCTTGGTCCGGAGCAGGGCAGGGTAAAGCGGAGCGCTGCTCCCCGGTCGTCGTTGTTGGCCGCCCAGATGGTTCCCCCGGACCGCTCGATGATGCTCCGGCTGATGGAGAGCCCGAGACCGAACCCGCCCTTCTCCCGCGAATCGGAGGAGTCGACCTGCTCGAAGCGTCCGAAGATGCTCTCCAGTCGGTCCTCGGGGATGCCGCGGCCCTCATCGACAACGGCGAACTCCACGAACGGTCCGGCCGGCTTCGCGCTCACCACCACCCGCGCGCCCGGTGGCGAGAACTTGACCGCGTTGCCGAGCAGGTTGATCAAGGTCTGCGCGGCCCGGTCGGGGTCGGCGTAGATCTGCCCGTCCACACCGCCGACGACGAGGGTGACGCCGGCCTCGTCGGCGAGGACCTGAACCTGTCCGACGGCCGCGTCGACGACGGTGGCCGCGGTGTGCCGTCCGGGTTCGAGCCCGAGCACGCCCGCTTCGATCCGTTCCACGTCCAAGATGTCGTCGATCAGCCGGCTCAGCCGGTGGCTGCTGATCGAGGCGATCTGCAGCATCCGGGCCGCGGCCGGGGTGACCTCGCCCAGCGCGCCGCCCGAGATCAGTCCGAGGGAGCCCTGGATGGCGGTCAGCGGCGTCCGGAGTTCGTGGCTGACCATCGAGACGAACTCGGTTTTCAGCCGCTCGACCTCCCGACGCTGGGTGACGTCGCGGAAGATCACCACGGCGCCGACCGGGGCACCGTCCTCGCTCAACGGGGTAGCGGTCACCTCCACCGGCAACAGTCGGCCGTCGGAGCGTTCGTAGATGTCGGCCTCGGCGCTGGTAGCGCGTTCGTGCCGGATCGCCTGGGTGACGTAACAGCCGGCCTCGGGATAGGGCGTGCCGTCCGGTGCGTCGGCGTGAAAGGTCTGATGCGCGTCCCGGCCTACCAGCCACGCCGGCGCGTAGCCGAGGGCCTGACCGGCCGCCGGGTTGACGAAGGTGATCCGCCCGTCGCGATCGACCCCGTAGATGCCTTCACCGACCGCGTCGACCAGCAGGTCGGTACGGGCGGTGGCCCGGTGCAACGAACGAGTCCGTTCCACCACCCGCGCTTCAAGACTCCGGCGGAGCTGATCGTTGTCGACCACCAGCAGGACCTGACGGACCAGGACGGCAAGGACGACGACCAAAAGCAGGACGAGGGCCGACGGGCTCACCCGACCATGAGCGAACGACGACACACTGACCCCGACGGCGGCCAGGAACAAGATGAACATCACCACCGTGCCCAGCACCGGACTGATTTCCACCTCGTCGGCGGCCGGAACCGCCTGCCGCCGCGGGGCCCACACGGCCAGGGCGAGCAGCAGATATCCCGCAAGCCAGCCGAAGTCGAGGATCGAGCCGTAGGAGAAGAGGCGACCGGACGCGGTGACGAACGCGAAGCCGAAGTCGGACACGGCGAAGCAGAAGAAGCTGGCGGCGGTCAGTCCGACCAGGAGCCTTTCCCGACCGGAGCCGCGGGCGAACAGCAGCGTGGCGAAGGTGGCGATGACCACGTCGGTGACCGGGACCAGGAGTAGCGGCCAGCGCTGCACGGCGGCCAACACGTCCGGGAACAAGGTGACCGTGGCGACCAGCAGGACCGAGCCGCCGACCACGATCCCGTCGACCGACATCCGCGCCAGGTCGGTACCCCGACGCCGCCGCGACGGGAAGGAAAAGATTCCGGCCACCCCGACGAGCAGGGCTCCGGCCAAGACGATGTCGCCCGGCACGATCTGGGTCGGGTCTCCCGAACGCGGGACCACCAGCTGGAGCAGGTTGGCACCCGTCGCGAGCGCAGCCGCGGCCGCGAAGCAGCCGAACGCCCGCCGCCGACGACCGCGGGTGAGGCGGACCCGGACGACAAAGCCGGAGACGGCGACCAGACCACTAGCCACCAGCGTGAGCAGGGTCAGGGACCGTCGACTCTCCTGGGGGAGATCGCTGACCAGCAGCGCGACGGTGATCACCAAGACCACGGCCGCGCCGATCACCAGCAGCCGGAACCGCGGCTGTTCGTGTCTGCCCAACGCAGCCTGGTCGGCCATGACACGACAAGATACCCCGAACCGCCCGGCCGTCGGCTCCGTTCCGGGGGTAGATCTGCCGACTCGAAGGGGGAGGAAGTCGGCGAGGTCCCGACTGGACGCACCGATTATGTCGACTCGGTCACTAATAGGGCCAGGTTCGCTAAGCTGGTGACCATGGCCGATCCGGTGCGCCGCGTGTTGGTCGTCGACGACGACGAGTTGATCCGAGAGGTTTGTCAGGCGTCGTTGGAGCTGGTCGCCGGGTGGCACGTGCGGACGGTGGATTCCGGTGTAGCGGCCCAACGGACGGCCTGTGAGGATCAGCCCGACGCCATCGTGTTGGACGTGATGATGCCCGGTCAGGACGGCCCGTCCACGTTCGCGCGACTCCGAGCCGACCCGCGGACCAGCCGCATCCCGGTGATCTTTCTGACTGCGAAGAACGACGACGCCGGCTGGGCCGACCGGGGCGCGGCCGGGGTGATCGCCAAGCCGTTCGATCCGATGCGGTTGGCCCGGCAGGTCTCGGAGTTGCTCGGATGGACGTGACCCCCGAGCGCGACACCGGTAAGCGGGACGAACGCGTGAACGACGTGGCCGAGGAAGGCAACGGGCCGGTCGACCACATCCGCGTCGACGGTCCTTCGACCATGGCTGAGCATGAGGCGCTACGCAGCATCGGGCGCCGGGCCCGGCTGACGAATCTAACCCGGGCACGGCGGCTGGACGCGCTGCTCGGACGTGCCCTCGATCAGGGCCCGACCCACGCCGAGCGGGCCGAGGCGCAGGCCCTGGCCCACCAGATCGGGGGGTCGGCCGGAACCTTCGGAAACGGCGCTGCCTCGCGTCTCGCCCTTCAAGTCGAGCACCACCTGGCCGGTCCCGAGCAGGTCGACCCGTCCGCGCTGGCTGAGATCCGGGTTACCGTCGCCGACCTGCTGCAGCAACTCCGGCACTGATCCGACGCCACCGAACCCGTCCCGGGCTCGCTGCCGGTGTGACGTCGGCCAGGGTCACCGCAGGCCGGGTCGAATCCGATCCGGCCGGACCGGGTGCGGACGGGCCGGCCGGGGACGGCGCCCGTGCAACAGCCACGCAGCCAGCATTCCCCCGGCGGCACCGCCGATGTGGGCCTGCCAGGAGACGCCGGGCACACCCGGCAACACCCCCCAGATCAGTCCGCCGTAGAAGAACAGCACGGCCAGCGCGATCAGGACCTGCGCGGGCCGTCGGGTCCACAGCCCGCGGGCCAGCAGGTACGTGAGCCAGCCGAAGACCACGCCGCTCGCGCCCAGCACGATCGTGTCGGCCGGGGTCAAGAGCCAGGCGCTCAGGCCGGAGGTCACCGTGGCGACCAGCGAGGAAATCGCCCAGCGGGTCAGGCCCCCCAGGAGAACCAGGAAGCCCAGGACGAAGAAGGGCACCGAGTTGCTCGCCAGATGATCCCAACCGGCGTGCAGCAACGGCGCGGAGAAAATTTCGGGCAGTCCGTCGACTTCGCGGGCCCGGATGCCACCGACCCGGTCGAGGGCGTTCCCGCTGAGCTGGTCGAACAGCTCGAGCATCCACAGCCCACCGAGCAACAGGCCCATCACCGCTGCGGCCCGTCCGGGCCGGGTCGCTCGTACCGACTGGCTGAGCGCCATGGTCACCTCTTCGCTGCGGGGTTGCCGGGTCTCCTTCAATCGTGCCGGGTCGCGGCAAACCCCCGCCGGGTCCCGGTTCCGTCCGGCCCGCTCGTCAGGCCCGGCTCGTCAGGGGGCCGGACTCACCTGCAGCGTCAGCCGGGCGGTCCGCGACTCCCCGGCCGCGATGGTCAAGGTGGTCCCCGAGGTCCGGCGGGCGAGGTGCAGCCCCGACATCGGCCAACTACTGGCCGGGATCAGCTCCAGGTGGTAACCGGCGGCGTACCAGGGGTACCCGGTCGTACCCCCGGCTTCGAGGACGTAGCCCAGGTACGGCCACGGATCGGAGGTCCACGACATCCGCACCGACAGGCCGGCGCCGGGCCGGGTCAGGCTGGCCCAGGGCTCGCCGAAGTCGCTCAGGTAGACCCCGCGGGTGACCTCGGCGGCCGGACCGGGCACGCCATGCAGGTTCACCACGCCGCCCTCGGCGTACGCCCGGGGCCAGGGCAGCAGATCGTCCCAGCTGGTGTTGCCGCCGACCTCGGGGTCGGAGCGGACGACACTGGCCCCGGCGTCGAAGACGGTGTCGGACCCGATCAGGTCCGCACCGAACCGCAGCCGCTGGCCCCACAGCACCTCCACCGGCTCGCCGCCGACATTGCGCACGGTCTCGGCCAACTCGACGGTCGAACCCGTCAGCCGCACCGTCCGGCTGAACGCGAACGGCGAACGTCTCAGCCGTCCGCTCAGCACCACCGAGCCCTGGTGGTGCTGCCACTCCAGCCAGGTCACCCGAGCCTCGCCGTCGCAACCCCAGTCCACGCCGTAGGCGTGCACGCTCGGTCCGGCGTTGGGGAACAGCGACTCCCAGCCGCCGGGGGAGCTGTCCACCGCTTGGGCCTCGGCGTCACCGCCGAGAGCAGGACTGCCCGGGTACGGCAGACCCCACGGCGTGGCGGACAGCACTTCGAGACCGTCGCGGCGTTGCAGCGACGTCACACAGCCGCCAAGGCCGGGCACCACGTCCACAGTGAGGGCGTCCGAAGCCAGCCGCAGCACCTCCCAGCCTCGGCTCGTGCGCTGCTCCAGGACCACCGGAGCAGCCTACGGCCGGGGGACCGCTGACGTTGTCCACAGCACCGGCGAGAGCAGTCTGTGCACCGTAGGGTCGATCCGGGCGGACGGTCGGGCCCGGCGTCACGAAGCTGCGTCCATGACCGACGCCGCCACCGCCAGCCGCCCTGCGTTGCCCGCCCTACTTCGGGTCCGGCGTCCAGAGGACCTGCTGGCCCTGGTGCCCTACCTGCTCGGGTTCCGGCCCACGCAGTCGTTGGTTGCGGTGTTGATCGACCAGGCCCGGGTGCAGCTCAGCGCCCGCGTCGATCTCCCGGGACCGGGAGCGGAGGCCGAAGCGGAGCTGGTGGCCTGCGTCCAGCAGCTGATCGACCGACACCGACCCGAGGCCCTGGTGCTGATCGCCTACTGCACCGAGCGGGAGCGGGCTGAGCCGTTCCTGGTCCGGCAGCGACACGAGCTGACCGGCGTCTCGATCGTCGATGTGCTCGTGGTCGACGGCCGGCGCTGGTGGTCGCTGAGTTGCACCGGCGGCTGCTGTCCCGCGCAGGGCACCCCCGTCGGTTCGGAGGCGCATCCGCTCGCGGCCGCGGCGGTCTTTGCCGGACTGCGGGCGCTGGACCACCGGGAGGACGTCGCCGCCCAGATCGCGGGGCCCGCCCCGGAGGCCTGGGCCGGCACCCGAGCCCAGGCCGATGAGCTGGCGGCACCCTTGCGCCGGCTGGGCCACAAGCAACGGCGACGACGGATGGCCACCGAGGTGGTCGCGGGCCTGCAGGATTCCGCGGGCGCCGACGGGGACCGGCTGACCCGACTCGCGCTCCTGGCCCGCGAGGTCGGCGCCCGAGACGTGGCGTGCGCCCTGATCACCCGGGCACAGGCGCAGCAGCACCTCCTGCTGTGGCACCGGGTGGTGGCGCAAGTGCCGCCGGAGCTGGCGACGGCTCCGCTGTGCCTGCTGGGGGTGGCGGCCTGGGCGGCCGGGGAGGGAGCCCTGTTGAACTGCTGCTACGAACGGGTGTTGGGCCTGGACCCGGCCTACTCGATGGGTCAGCTGCTGGCCGACGTCGCTTCCCGGGGACTGCCGCCCGCGTCCTGGGACGCCCTGGCGGCCCAGCTACGCCGCGAGCTGGGGCTGTCATCGGGGTGACGCGCGGTGACCGCTAGGTTCTCGCCATGACACGTTTCGTGGTGTGCGGGGAGGCTTTGATCGACCTGGTCCCCTCCGAGCTCGGAGAGTCTGATTCGTTCCGGTCGGGTTGGTCGGCCCTGTCGGCCGGCGGGCCGATGAATTCGGCGGTGGCGCTGGGCCGGCTCGGGGCGGACACCCATTTTCTCGGGCGGCTCTCCCGCGACGCGTTCGGGACGCAGCTGCGCGAACACATCGCCGGCTCGGGGGTGCGGCTCGACCTGGCCACCGAATCCTCCCAGCCGACGTCGATCGCGGTGGTGAGCCTGGACGCCGACGGGGTGGCCAGCTACACCTTTCACTTCGCCGGTACGGCCAATTTCGGTTGGCAGGCCGACGACCTGCCCCGGCTCGGGACCGGTGACTGGCTGCATATCGCCTCACTGGCCTGCGTGGTCAGCCCGGGCGGTGAGGTGCTGTTGGACTGGGTGGGCGGCGACGCGATGGGCCCGGCTGCGGTCGGGGTGTCCTACGACGTCAACGTGCGGCCGAGCGTGCTCGGGGACCGCCAGGCCTACTGGGCGAAGGTGCAGCCCTGGTTGCGCGGGGTCGGCCGTCGGTCGGGCATAGTCAAGGCCAGCGACGCCGATATCGCCGAGCTGGCCCCGGCGGGAGCCGATGCCGACCCGGTCGAGATCGCCGCCGGCTGGGTCGAGACGTACGGACTCGGGCTGGCGGTGGTCACCCGCGGGCCGGGCGGCGCAGTCGCGGTGGAACCTGGTGGCCGGGTGACCCAGGTCGCCGGCTTCGAGGTCGACGTGGTCGACACGGTGGGAGCAGGAGACACGTTCATGGCGGGCTTCCTCGACGCCCGCGTACGCGCCGGACTGGACCTGCCGGCGGCCCTGACCCGCGGTGCCGCGGCGGCGGCGATCGTCTGCTCCCGGCAGGGGGCCCAGCCGCCCACGTCGGCGGAGGTCGAGGAGCTGGTCGCCGGCCGCGAGTCGTGATCGGGTCTCAGGCGAGCCCGATTTTCAGCCCGACCCCGACCTTCAGCCCGACCCCGACTTCGATGCCGTCCCCGATGCCGCCTCCGACGTCAACCGCGACGCCGACTCCGATGTGGTTCCCGGTGTCACCACCGGTCTCGTCCCACGTGCCGCAACCAGCAGCACGGCGGCCGCCGCCTGTTCCCGTTCGGGCCGCGGCCGGGTGCCGTCTGCCTCGGTGAGGTAGAACGTGTCGATGGCCTGCCCGGCCAGGGTCGAGGCGTGCGCCGACCGGATCGAGAGCCCAGCGGCGCCCACGGCGTGACCCAGGGCGAACAGCAGACCGGACCGGTCGGGGGTCCGGACTTCCAGCACACCGGCCGACCCGCTTGCGCCGGCGATCAGATCCACTTCGGCCGGTCGGCCGCCAGCCGGCGCGGCGTCGTCCTCCGCCGCGGTCGAGCGGGCCTCTCTTCGACTGATCGGTTCGAGTATCCGCCGGTCGCCGGTGGCGAGCCGATCCAGCTGCTGCCCGAGCAGCGCCAGGTCGGGCAGGTCGGCGAGGCGCTCGACGTCGGTCCGCCAGGTCCCGACCGCCACCTCTTCCACGGTGTGCAGAACCACGGAGCGAACCACGATTCGGTGGAGCGCGAGTAGTCCGGCGATGTCGCCGAACAGATCCAGGCGATCCCGGCACGCAACGACCAGTCGGACCCCGCCCGGTCCCGGCTCGGCCCGCACCCGGGGTCGCTCGTCGACCGCCACCGACCGGGCCAGACCGAGATCGACCAGTTCGGTTCGCTCGATCCGGTGCTCGGGATCGCTGAGGCTTTGCTCGACCCGGTCGGCGAGGGCGTTGATCAGCGACGCCCGCCACGGCGACCAGGCGAGCGGTCCGGCGGCCCGGGCGTCGGCCTCGGTCAAGTAGCGCAGCAGGGCGAGGACGTCGGGCCGGCCACCCACGGCGGCGGCCAGGGCGTCGGTAGTGGCCGGGTCGGCGTGATCGCGCCGGGTGGCGAGGTCGGCCAAAGTGAGGTGCTCGGCGACCAGCAGGGCGACGACGCCGGCGTCGTCTGGGCTGAACCCGATCCGCTCGGCGATCGAGCGAGCGACCGGAGCCCCGATCCGAGGGTGGTCGGTCTTGGCCCCCGGCACCTTGCCGATGTCGTGTAGCAGCGCCGCGACCAGCAGCAGGTCGGGCCGGTCCACCCGGGTCAGGTGCGGATGGGCTTCCACCACGGTCTGCACGCAGTGCCGGTCGACGGTGTGCCGGTGAACCGGGTTGTGCTGGGGCCGCGCCCGAATCTGAGCCCATTCGGGCAGCCACGCGTCGACGCAGCCGACCAGGTCGAGCGCCTCCCAGACCACCAGCAGACCGGGTCCGGCGGATAACAACCCTAAGAACGCATCCCGGGCCGCCTCGGGCCACGGCCGGGGCAGGGCGACCGCACGCGTCCCCAGGTGGGCTGCGGTCACCGGCGACACCGTCAGTCCCTCCTGGGCGGCGACGGCGGCGACGCGAAGGCTGGTCAACGGGTCGTCGGCGAGTTCCGCGCGTTCCAGTCCTACTTCGCCGTCGTGCACGATCAGTCCGTGCCCGGCTGGGCGCAACTGGGGTCGGCGTCCGAAGGCGCGCCGCGGAGCGGATCGGCGGGCGGCGCGCAGGGTCAAGTCGAGGGCCTGGCCGATCCGCCGGGCCGCGAGGCTGACCTCGGTGTGCAGCCCGTCTGCATCCGGGTAGCCGAGCCGGCTCGCGACCCCGTCGACCTCGGCGGCCAGCAGCCGGTCCAGCGGGCGACCGGAACAGAGGTGGAGGGCGTCGCGGACGTCGAGCAGCCGCTGGTAGGCGGGGTCGATCCCGCGGTGCGGCCGGTCGGTCAGCCAGGTCGCCGCCAGCGCCCGGACCACGGCGAAATCCCGCAGCCCGCCGCGCGCCTCCTTCAGGTCCGGCTCGAGCAGGTTCGCGACGTCGCCGCAGCGGGCGTGCCGCTCGGTCGTCGACGCCACCAGCTCCGGCAGCCGGCGGCGCGCGTCCCGGCGCCAGGCCGCGATCACTTCGGACCGGGCGGCTTCGACCAGGGTGGTGTCCCCGGCCACGGTCCGCAGGTCCAGCAGGCCGACGCCCGCACTGACCTCCCGGCCGGCAACCGCGACACACTCCACCGGGGTCCGGACGGAATGGTCCAGCCGGACTCCGGCGTCCCACAGCGGATACCACAGCCGCTCGCTCAGCGGTGCCAACGCCCGGCCCTGGCGACCGTCGTGCAGGAGCACCAGGTCGAGATCGGAACGCGGTCCGAGTTCGGCCCGGGCCAGACTGCCGACGCAGGCCAGCGCCAGCCCGCGCACCGGTGCCCCCAGCGGCTTCCACAGCTGCGCCAAGGCCTGCTCGGCGCTGCGGGTGACCGCCCGCCGCCGATCAGGACCCGCAGCGAGCGACCAACCCGACCGGGCCGCGACGTCGAGCCGGCCGCCGGTCAGGGCCTGGCTCAGAGCGCGTCCCGTCCCCGCTCTCCGGTCCTGACCCGGACGACGTCGTCCACCGGCACCGACCAGACCTTCCCGTCGCCGATCCGACCGGTCCGGGCGCTCTTGACCAGCACGTCGACGGTGTCGGCGGCGTCGTCGTCGGCCACCAGCACCTCCAAGCGCACCTTGGGAACTAGGTCCACGGTGTATTCCGCCCCCCGGTAGACCTCGGTGTGGCCGCGCTGCCGGCCGAAGCCGCTGGCTTCGCTGACCGTCATCCCCTCGATGCCGAAGGACTCCAGCGCACTCTTGACGTCGTCGAGCATGTGCGGCTTGATGATCGCGGTGACCAGTCTCATGCCGTGACCTCCTGATCGTGGGTCTGGTCGGTGGGGGCGGGGGTGTCGTCCCGGCCGTGGGTGAGCGCCGTCCCCAACGCTCCGGTGGAGCGTAGGGTGCCGGCGAGATTACCGAGGTCATAGCCGGTCTCGGCGTGTTCGGTGCTGTCCAGCCCGGCCAGCTCGTCGCCTTCGCTGGCCCGGAAGCCCAGCGTCTTGTGCAGAATCAGCCCGATCACCCCGGTGAGCACGAAGCTGTACAGCAAGACCGCGAGTGCGCGACGGCCTGGCGCCACAGCTGGTCGACGCCGCCGCCGTAGAACAGACCGTTGACCCCTGCAGGGGCCGCCTCGGTGGCCAGGAAGCCGACCGCCAGGGTGCCCCACAGGCCGCCGACGAGGTGGACCCCGACCACGTCGAGGGAGTCGTCGTAGCCGAGCTTGTACTTCAGCCCGATGGCCAAGGCGCACAGCACGCCCGCCAGCGCGCCGACGATGATCGCGCCGATCGGGGAGACCGAGGAGCAGGACGGGGTGATCGCGACAAGACCGGCGACGACCCCGGACGCGGCGCCGAGCGAGGTCGGGTGCCCGTCGCGGATCCGTTCGGTCATCAGCCAGGCCAGGCACGCGGCTCCGGTGGCGACCATGGTGTTGACCCAGACCACGGCGGCGTCGTTGTTGGCCGCGACCGCGGAGCCCGCGTTGAAGCCGAACCAGCCGAACCAGAGCAGGCCGGCACCGAGCATCACCAGGGTGAGGTTGTGCGGGCGCATCGGGTCGCGTTTCCAGCCGCGGCGCCGGCCCAGGATCAGGGCCAGGGCCAGTCCGGCGACCCCGGCGTTGATGTGCACCGCCGTACCGCCGGCGAAGTCGATCGCCTGAAGCTGGTTGGCGATCCAGCCCCCGACGTGGGTGATCGTGCCGGCGTCGTCGGTGGTGGTGAAGTCGAAGACCCAGTGCGCGACCGGGAAATAGACCACGGTGGCCCAGACGACGGTGAACACCATCCAGGTGCTCCACTTGGCCCGGTCGGCGATGGCGCCGGAGATCAGGGCGACGGTGATGATCGCGAACACGGCCTGGAAGGCCACGAACGCCATCGCGGGCAGGCTGGAGCCGGTGTCGGCCATCAGCCCCTTGAGCCCGAAGTACTGCAGCGGGTTGCCGAGCAGGCCGCCGCCGACGTCGTCGCCGAAGGCCATCGAGTAGCCCCACAGCACCCAGACGACCGAGACCGAGGCCAGCGCCCCGAAGCTCATCATCATCATGTTGAGCACGCTCTTGGCCCGGACCATGCCGCCGTAGAACAAGGCCAGGCCGGGGGTCATCAGCAACACCAGTGCGGCGGAGGTCAAGATCCAGGCGGTGTCGCCGGAGTCGATGTCGAGTGGTGTCATGGTGCTTCTTTCGTCGGCTGAGACTTTCGGGACGGACCCTGCCTGCGCCGGATTCGCGAGGTGGGCGAGGATTCTCAGACACTCTGCTGGACCCGTGTTGCGCTCGGCGCCTGTTGTGTAACGCCGACATGACAGTCCGGGCCTGGGGTGTGACGACGGTGTTTCGGAGCAGCGGAGGGACGGGCGATGACCTGGTTGGTCACCGGCGGTGCGGGCTACATCGGAGCCCATGTGGTCCGGGCGTTTCGAGACGCCGGTGAGCCGGTGGTAGTAATCGACTCGCTGACCAGCGGGCACGCGGCGTTCGTCCCCGACGACGTTCCCTTCGTCCGCGGCACCATCCTCGACGGCGACCTGGTCCGGCACACCCTGGCCCGGCACGAGGTCGACGGGGTGATGCACATCGCCGGCTTCAAGTACGCCGGGGTCTCGGTGGAACAGCCGCTGCTGACCTATCAGCAAAACGTCACCGGCACGGCGACCCTGCTGGAGCAGATGGACGCCGTGGGGGTGGGCCGGATCGTGTTCTCCTCCTCGGCGGCGACGTACGGGACACCCGACGTCGACCTGGTCACCGAACAGACCCCGACGGCACCGGAGTCGCCGTACGGGCAGAGCAAGCTGATCGGGGAGTGGCTGTTGGCCGACCAGGCCCGGGCTCGGGGGCTGGTCCACACCTCGCTGCGCTATTTCAACGTCGTCGGCTCGGGTACGCCGGAGCTCTACGACACCAGTCCGCACAATCTGTTCCCGCTCGTGCTGGGCATGCTGAGCCGGGGTGAGACGCCGCAGATCTTCGGCGACGACTATCCGACGCCGGACGGCACCTGCGTGCGTGACTACATCCACGTGGTCGACTTGGCCCGCGCCCACGTAGTGGCCGCGCACGCGCTCCGCGACGGGCAGCCGCTGGAGCCGGTTTACAACCTGGGCAGCGGCGACGGGGTTTCGGTCCGGCAGATCATGGACACCGTCGCCGACGTCACCGGTCACGCGTTCGAGCCGGCGATCGCCGCGCGCCGGCCCGGTGACCCGGCCCGGATCGTCGCCTCCGGGGAACTCGCCGCCCGTGACCTGGGCTGGGCAATGCGGCACACCCTGCGCGATATGGTGGCCAGCGCCTGGGAGGCGCAGCAGCAGCACGCCCACTGAGCCTCGCTTGCCCGTGGGTCGTGCGGGCCGATGCGACCGGGAGAGGACAGCCCTCGCCGCTAACCGCAGCGACTCCTCGAAGCGACAGCCGTTCGAGACCTCAGGCGCGGGGCTCCCAGCGGAAGTACGTGCTGACGATCGCCGCTGACAAAGCACACCAGCCGATCAGGATCCCCATCGCCTGCCCGATTGCGGCTGCGGCGACCGGCTGCCCGCCGAGCGTACCCAGCCACGCGGCTTGGGTCAGCTCGCCGAGCGGGGCGCTCGGCACGAAGTTGAGGACGGTCTGGACCGCGTCGGGCAGGCTCGTCACCGGGACCGCGGCGCCGGCGGCCACCACGAAGACCGCGATCAGGGGCAGCGACGTGATCTGAGCGGCCTCGACCGTCCGCGTGGCCGGCGCAGTGATCAGGGCCAGCAAAGCGAAGCATGCTGCGCCCAGCAAGACGGCCGCGACCAGCAGAATCGGGCTCCTTGGGAACGGCAAGTCCAAGACGAGCTGACCCATCACGACGAGCACGATGATCTGTACGAGCGCGACGCTCAGGGCGGGCATCGCCGTCCCGGCGAGGATGACCCAGTCGGGGCAGTTGCCCGTCCGCAGTCGCTTCAACACCAACTCTTCGCGGCGGGCGACGTAACTGGACAGCAGGTTGTAGTACACGACGAAGAGCAGCACGAAGGTGAACAGGCCGCTGATTCCACGTGCCGCTGCATCGGTGCCGAGATCGCCGTTGCGGGTCAGCGGCAGCAGGAGGAAGGGGACAGCGAACGGGAGGATTAAGGCGTTGAACAACTGCAGTCGGTTGCGGAGCAACAGCCTCAGCTCGGCCCGGCTGAGGGCCCAGATCATCGTGGCCCAGGGCGGTGCGGTGGGTAGCGACGCCCTGTCGCCGCCCTTCGCCCGGCCGTTGGTTTTCTCTCGGGCGTTCACGCCACGCTGCCTTCCGGCGGGCGGTTGGCGCCAGTCGGCGTCGGCGCTGCTGTTTGCTCCATCGTGGCTGAGTCACGGCTAGGCGAGCCTTGCGAGACAGCGGGTCCGGGTCTGTCGTCCTCGGTCAGCGATAGGAAGACCGTCTCCAGCGACGCTTGCCGGGCAGTGAGTCCGTTGAGCTGAACTCGTTCGCTCGAAGCCCAGCCGAGTAGCCGGGTCAGGGTCTGCTGCAGCTCGAACGTGCGGATCTGTGTCCGTCCCCCGGCTCGGTGGAGAGATCCGACGAGCTGAGGCGGGAACGCTCGCCCGGCCGCTTCGTCAAGATCGTCGAAGGTGATGGTGGATGGGTGCCCCGACACCACGTCGGCAACCGTCCCGACACGGCGGATCAGCCCTTGGTGCATGATGGCCAGCTCGTCGGCCAGGTTCTCCGCCTCGTCAAGGTAGTGGGTGGTCAGCATGATGGTCACTCGATCGGTGCGGAGTCGGTCGACCAGCTGCCATGCGTTAGCCCGGCTTTCCGGGTCGAGTCCGGTGGTGGGCTCATCCAGGAACAGAATCCTGGGCCGATTCAGGACGGCGCAGGCAAGATCGAGTCGCCGCCGTTCGCCGCCGGATAAGGCCTTCACCGACACTCTGGCGCGGCGACTCAAATCAACCAGGTCCAGCACTTCGGCGGCCGGCCGTGGATTGCGCATGGTGCCCGCCCACATCCGGACGGTTTCGATGGCGGTCAGGTCGGAGGGGAAGCCGCCGTCTTGCAGCATGATGCCCTGGCTCGGGCGAATTTTTCGACGTGCCTGGTACGGGTCGTGCCCGAGCACGCGGACGCGGCCCTCGGACGGACGGGCCAGCCCCTCCAACACCTCCAGGGTGGACGTTTTTCCCGCGCCGTTGGTCCCGAGCAGCGCGAACAACGAGCCTTCCTCGACCGCCAGATCGATTCCGCGGACGGCATGAAAGCCGGGTGAGCGTAGCTGCCCGCCGTAACGACGGTGTAGTCCGAGGGCCTCGATGACCGTGGGCATCGTCAACTCCGCCGGCGGTCCCGCCGCCAGCTTCGGCTGCCGATCGCGAACCGGATCACGAAGAAAATCACCGACGCGACGACGACCGCCACCATCAGTGGGTGTGGCCCCACGACAGCGAGCAGCACCCCGACTATGGCGAGGTTGATCAGCGCCGCCACCGCCTCCCGTGCCGGCGTCGGAGCAGGAGCGAAACTAATGACGTCGGTGAGGAGACTCAGCCCGGTGGACTCGGTTCGGGTAGTCATATATCGAGTCTCTGATGATCGCCGACGGACGCCTAGTGCCGCCGCCTCACCAATTCGGCAAAGAAATCTCACCTGTGTCCGTGACAAATGTCATGCCCGGATGCGTCCAGGTAAGCCGGAGTACGAACGGCGCCCATCGCTGCTCGCCTTGACTGGTTGTCAGCTCAGTGCGAGCTGAATTATGAGTGCCTGCCCCTGGCCTCAACTGGGAGCAGCGTATGCACGTCGCAGCCGGCCACTCAACGCGAGATCCAGCTCGCGAGAGCCGGTAGTGGCTGAGCGGTCACACTGTAGAAACAGCGCTCCCGAATGTAGTCGAATTACGTGCGCGAGCCACTTTGCCCCGGCCCAGGCGCCGGCGTGACAGGAATATGGCTGTGTAATCGTCTTAGCTGAGCGCAGCGGGAACAGAGTCCACCTTTATACATAGGCGGATGTTCCACAGACCGTGTTTGCCGCCGATCATCGGCACTTTCGTCAGCGGCCCTCGGCTGGTTTGATTTGAGTAGGCCCCGGTCTCGAACTGGCTCGTGCGAGAGAGCCCGGACGAAAGGATGGGTGGCTGATTTGCTACGGAGACGCTTAGCTGCCCAGGCGCAGGAGGTAACGGGTGGCGGCCACCTCGACCGGCGCGAGAAGCCGGAGACCTGCCCTGGCGGCGAGTTCGAGGACATGGTCGGAACTGCGCTGGAGTCCGGGGACGGTCGTGAGCATCCGCAGGGCCAGTTCGCTTGGACGGGCGGCGTGGTCCATGCTGATCTCACCGACCAGCACTTGCCCGGTCGGACCGGCCGCAGCACCGGCCCTCAGCAGGATCTGCACCACCTGATCGTCATCCCAGTCCCACAGGATCGCGCTCAACAGGTAGACGTCATAGCCCCTCGGAAGTTCCTCGAAGAAGCTGCCTGAACGGATATCGCAGCGGTCTGCGACGCCGGCCGCACGCAGTACCGCGCGGGCGTTCTCGACGATGTTCGGCAGATCGAGCACCCCGCCGTGCAGGTGCGGATGAGTCTGTAGAAGTTGGCTGGCCAGCGCGCCGTTTGCTCCGCCGAGGTCGAGGAAGGACGACCAGTCTGACCAAGGGGGGCCTTCGACGAGTAGGCCGGCGTCGAATTGCAGGCGCGGCGCCTGCATCTGCCCACATATGGTGGCGAGTTCGGGGTCGGCAGAGATGTGATTCCAGTAGCTGTCCCCGTACATCTGCTCGTAGCTGGGTCGCTCGGTACGGACGGTGTACAGGAGCCCGGTCATGGCAAGATCGAACCGTCCGCATGGCCCGTCCAGGTCCAAGATCGTGCCCAATAGCGGAGTGAGACGGAGTTGGTCGCCGAGGGTGGTGACCTGAAGGATGCTGTCAGCGTCGCGGGTCAACACGCCGGCCGAGATCAGCTGATCGACGACTGCGCCGAGGGCTCGAGCGCTGCTGCCGGTCGCCGAGGCCAACTCGGGAATCGTGTTGTTGCCGACTGCGATCAGGTCCGGCAGCCGCAGGGTGGCCGCGACCCGGACACACATCGGGGTGATCAGGTCCGCGAGGCCGAGTATTTCGGCCGTCGCGGCGGGGTCGGGTCCGGGCTTGGCGCCGACGTGGGACGCCTCGGGTGCGGTGGTGGTGATCTCATCAGTCGCGGTCGTCATCGTTCCTCGTGTTGGGTTTATAGTCAGGGTGGAACACGTCGACCCCGTGAACCCTTGTGAGGTTCACGGGGTCGACGTGCGGCTCAGTGGGGTCTCAACTCAGCACTCGATGAGGATCGAGATGGTGATGCCGCAGGGCACGCTGGTAGGGGCGTCGGCGGCGTCGGTCAACTCGACCGACTTGTCGGACTCGAGAGCAACCGCGCCCACTTCGGCGGTGTCGTCCAGGTTTCCGAAAACAGCTTCGGCATTCATGGGATTCTCCTTCTGGGTGTGCTGCTGATGGATTGGGTGTAGCTCACGGGGCCTCGTGTTGTGATGAATCCTAATCTACTCGAAAGACCGGAGTGGAGGAATAGCAACGGCCACTCTTGGCAACAACCTGCCAGTCAGGCTGAGGTCCCTAAATCTGAGACACTCTGCTTTGCGTGCCTCTCCAATGGCCTCTTGTCCAGTGCATCTTTGAGAAAAGCAAGTTCAGTTTCGGCGCGCTCAGTAGATTCGCGGCGATCCCGCGAAAGGTGGCCGATATCAATCCGCTCGACCAGCGTGGGTGGGGGGCAGCGCCGGGTGCCGTCCGGCTGGTGGCCCCAGCTGGCCCAGGCGGCGGCGAGTGCCTTACCGTGCTCTGGCGGAACCCGCTGGTCGAGGGCGCCGACGCTGACCAGGACGGCGGGCCCGGAGACGTCGGGGGATATCAGGAGGGGGTCGATACTTCTCAGGGCTGCGGCGTCAAGCTCGTTGTCGGGATCGCCCAGTTCGCCGACCCAACTGCGACCCGGCCAGCTCCGGTGGAATCGGCGTACGTCGACCAGTGGTGCGGACACCACCAGTGCGGCGTATCGGCTAGGGACGCGGGCAGCGACCGCCGCGGCTATCAGGCCGCCGTGCGAGCTGCCGTACAGTCCGATCCGGCCCGGCGTGGCGTATCCGACCCGCGTCGCCCACTGCACCGCGTCGGCGAGGTCGACGACGGTACGGGGCTTGTTCCGGCCCCGGCCGGCCTCATGCCAGTCGGTGCCTCGTTCCCCTCCGCCGCGGGCGCCGACCGCGACCCAGCTGCCGCCGGCCGCGACCCAGGCCGCCACCGCGGCCGAGTAGGCGGGCGGCAGCGTCAGGCCGAAGCCGCCATAGCAGGTCAAGACCGTCGGTCCGTGTGGACCACCAGCCGGGTGGCTGACGGTTACGGGAATATCGACGCCGTCGGAGGCGCGGAACGACGTCGCTGTGGTCGTTGACAACGGCTGCCGGCGAGGCCGGCGCCGTACGCGGGAAGACGTGGACCGGCGGGCGAGCTGACGTGGTGAGATCGTGTGGATACGGGGCGGGTGCAGCGGCGCCGACCATACCGCGGCGAGCCGGTGAGGTTCGTCGCCGTCGCCGTCGTCGTCGGCGGCGAGCTCGAGCAGGGCACCCGGTGCCGGTCCAAGGGTGAAAGAGGGACCGAGCGGCTGGCCCTCGACGCTGTAGCCGACGAGCCGGGACGCGCCGTCGCGCTGGAGGTGGACGACGGCGATTGGCGGCCCGGTCGGGTCGCGGGTCCAGCAGGCGTTGACGACCTGATCGGTCTCTGGCAGCGGCCCATCAGCGTCGCTTCGGGGCAGTGGCTGCCAGCCAGTGGCGTCACGGTCAGTGCCGAGGAGTACCTCCGCGCTGCGATGTCGGACAGTGCTGATTAGACATGGGCGTCCGTCCGGCGAGAAGGTCACTGTGCTGATGCCGCCGGGTTGGGTTCGCGCGATCAGCCGTGGCTTGGAGTGTGAGGTTGTCTCAGGCGTCGCCGGGGCCAGCCAGACGGATTCCTGGATGGGTGTGCGAGTCAAAACTGCGAGCCGCTCGCCATCTGGAGAGACCGCCAGGCTTCGGGCTCCGCGGATCTGGTCGTCGGCCAGTACACGGATGCCACCGCCGGCGCGGGCCGATCCGGGCAGCGGCACAAACACTGGTCGAGAGTGCGGCGGCCGTGTGGGGTCGGCCGGGGCTGGCTCTGAGTAGGTATCGGCCACGATCCAGAAGCCATCGTCGACAGGTACAGGTACAGGGCGGCGGGTCTTGAATTCGGGGAGCGGTTCACTCGCGCCGTCTAGGTCGGCGACGAAGAAGCGGTGATCGCGGTCGCCGTCGGTGGTGGTCGCGTAGATCACCCCTTTGCCGTTTCGGGTGGGGGTCCATCCGGAGATGACGACACCGGCCGGGGTGAGCCGACGGCTCCCGTTGTCCCCGTGCCTGACGGTGACGCTTCCGTCGGCTTCTTGCCCCAGGGTGAAGTGTTGCCCACCCGCGTATCGGGGCAGGGTCAACTGCGCCGGTTCGTCGGCCAGCCGGATTGGCCGCATCATCGGACGCCCTGGGTCGGTTCAGCCATCTGAGACCGTTGGGTTAGTTCAGGGATGCGAGCAATGAAGTCGAGTACCTGAATGATGTTGGGCATTGCCGAAGCGTCTTGCCCGTCACGGAACGGGGAGTAGCCCGCGGCCCCGTCCATCACGTGCACGCCGTCGCCACGCAAGCTGCTTACATGCCGCTGGGTGAGCGGTCGGTCTGCGACTATTTCGGTGAACGATGGGACGACCACCCGTGGGGCCGGGCTGAACGACCAGACCGTGAGGGCAAGGTTGTCGGCCAATCCGAGTGCGATCTTGGCTACCGAATTGCCAGTGGCTGGAGCAAACAGGACCAGATCGGGCCACTCGGCCGCCTCCCGGTGCGGGACGGTACTGCCCTGAAGCACACCCTGCTCCCCAGTGCGGGCCGTCCCGGTCAGGACCGGCTGCCCCGACAGAGCGGCCAGGGCTTGCGGTGACACGAGAGTGGTAGCGGTCGGGGTTAACGCGACGCGAACCTTCAAGGCGAGATGGCTGCGCAGATACAAGACCCATCCGGGTAGCAGCGATACGCCGAGGGCGCCGCTGCCAATAATCAGCAGCCGGCCATGCTGCAACCGGATCTCAGAGTGGGGTGTGGTCACGATGCTGGCCTTCCGGAGGTCGCGCGGGGGGCGCCGGCGCGGTCGAGCAGTCGCGCTGCGGCGGACAGTTCGATGTCCAGCTGTATGGGGTCGATCTGGGCGACTGGAATACCGTTGCCGACGGCAAGTCGTCGCGGATGGTCCAGTAGGAACACCACGGCTAGGTCGCGGTTCGTGTCGTCGACGAGTTCGTGCTCGGATAGTCGGTCAGCCGCGAGGCGAAGCGAGGCGGCGCTCACCTTCCCGAACCGCTCAAACAGGTCGGCGTACAGCCACGTTTCGGCGCACAGTCGGGCGGAGTGCCAGGCGACGTTGGGGCTCACCGATACGGGCATCAGGACATCGGCGCCGTAAGGCACGGCTGGGGTGGTGTGGTCGGCTGCTTCTCCGGCGGGGACGATCCGGGCCAATCCGATCGTCTCGCCGCGCCGGACTCCTGGAACACGGCGGCCTGACAGGCGGCGGTGAAGGTCGCCAGCACGGGCCGATCCACTCGCTTCAGCCTCGGCCAAGAATCCCTCGACCAGCGACTTCAGTTCATCCGAGGATGCAGACCGACTCGGCGGGCCGGTGCAGTCGGACGGACTGGCTTCCAGGTGGTCGAGGACGACACGAAGCAGGTCGGACAGAGCTGCGCCGTCGAAGGGCCGGTCATGGCCAAAGCGATCGGCCAGGCTCGCCTCTCCGGCGACACCGGGGTATTGTTCGGTAGCGCCTGTGCGGTCCTCGCCTCTGGTCGTGGAACGGAGCAGCCGCACCCTCGGCTGACTGCTCCCATTAGCCCACCCCGGTCCCGCACGAATGACTGTTCGCTGCTGCCGCCCGGTCGACGGGTCGAAGGTCAGCGTCCAGTCCCAGCTGATCACCGGTCCCTCCCGCTGGCACGGACCTGAACGTCGGCTGGCCGGCGGGGCAGCATGGTCGCGAACGGCGCCAAAGCCTGAGGTAGCGAACTGCCGGCCAACATTGCCAAGGCGGCCGAGTCCGCCACTTCCGCTCCGAAGCTCGACCGATCCCGGTCACCGCCGCAACCGCCGACAGCAATCCCGGGCGCCACCTCGCCTGAGAATCCCGGAGTCGTCTCGGCCAGGCCGTCGGTCCTTCGAAGCTGGATCGCGTCTACCACGGACCACAGAGCGCAGGGGAGTAGGTAGACCACGCACGAGTCGGGCCGGGCTAGCGCTCCGGTACGGTTGCCGACCTTCAACGTCCACATATCGACGCCGGACGCGTCGAGCTCGTCTAGCACCGCACCTAACGCCGACGCTCCACTCAGGTGTAGGTAGATCCTGGCCGGGCGGCCCGAAGCCGGGCCGGCCCGGCTGGTCACTGACGTCCACCCGGCCAGCGCCTCCGGCCGCACCCGTGGCAATTCTAAGGTCACCATCTCCGGGTCGTCATTCTCAGGAGATGTCTCGGCGGTAGGCACACTCAGTACCGGTCCCGCGGGCGAATCCGGCCGCGACACCGTCAGGTTCTTTCCGGACTGCCGCTCCCGCACCCGCCAGCCCCGGCTCGGGAAGCGCTCGGCTCGCCGGCTTTCCACCGCGGCCGCAATGTACGGGCAACGGATCCCGCCGGCCGGTACGTCGACTCCGCGCAGATGCACGTCGAGATAGATCCAACTGCGCAGCGTCCGACGGGAGGCGGGCCCTGTGATCACTTCACCGGTCCGGCTCCGCCGCCAGCTAATCCGCCCTCCGACACATTGGGTGCCACCGGTCGTCGCGACTGGACCAACAGCGGCAGCGACGGCCGCCGACCATTGTGAGGCGATCACGAGCGGACCGCCAATTTAAGATGGTCGGCCAGGTTCGTGGTCAAGACGTCGAGCCGGGCCAGCAGTCGACTGGCGAGCCGGACGACAAGTGACAGCATCGCGGTCGGCCCAGGCGATACCCGAGCCAACCCCTGGCTACGAGCGACCAGCCGGAGCACCATTGCGTCGGCAAGAGCGTCGGCAGGCAGTTCACTGCAGTCGAGGACGCGGTGGCGGCGATAGACGGCAAGGGTGCGTTGCAACATACTCACCGCACGGTCGAGCCCAGCGCGGAGGTCTTGGCTGACCGTCCCGGGCATGCTGATCCGGGCGACTCGGGCCACCTCGGCGAGGGTAAGTCCGGCGAACAGCGCACCGAGGTCGTCGGCGGCGGCGCCGCGTCCCGACATCTCCCAATCCACCGCGCGGAGGCCGGGTGCGGAATCGTCTGGTGATGTCAGCAACAAATTGTCAGGCTTGAAGTCGCCGTGTACCCAGATGCTGCCCGACTCCGAATGTGCCCGACTACGGTTTGCCGCCGCTCGGATCTGCTCGTGATGACCGACATCGGTCAGCACCGCCAGCACCGTGTCCGGCAGGTCAGCCCACACGGCGGGGGTCAACGGATACGTCAACGGCACCTCCTGACGGGCGGGTTGCTCGACGGGGCAGGGCGCCCCGTGCAGGGTGGCCAGCAGCTCTCCGCACACGGCGGCCCAATCCGGTGGCCTCGTTCGGTCGCGCTCCTCGGCGAGTAGCCAGTCGTGCAATGACTCGGTGCCGACCGAATCAACGACCAGCATGTCGGAGGTGACCAGCTTTAAGGCCGCCGCGATCGGCTGGCCGGACGGCGTCCGCAGCGCCGTGGTCGCCCGTAACACCCTCGCCTCTACCTGGAGGCGGTCTCGGCCCTGCGGGCCCGGTCGGGGAGCGACTGCGACCAGGTCCCGGTCTTGCCATTGGAGCCGGCGGACCCGGGGATGATGAGCGACGCCAGCGGCATCCCGCAGCGCGCGCCGCAGCACGTCGGCGTTTAGGGTCTCACCCGCTTGCGCGGCTCGCGCCATCAGATCAGCCTGCTGCTGCGAGCGGCGAGCGCAGCCTGGAACCGGGTCTGGGCCTGAAGCGCCTGCATCAGTGTCGCCACGCGCCGCCGGTAGGTGCGCACCGACAGACCCAGCCGCGCAGCCGCGCCGGCGTCGTTACAGCCCTCGGCTAGGCATGACAGCACATCGGCATCGATCAGTTCGATCGCTGTGCTACACCCTGGCGGATACTCACCGGCGTCGCCGGTAAGACCAGCCGGAGAGGTGGCGGTGCCGAGCGGCTCGGCCCCCGCACCGCTCAGCACTAGATCGTGTATGGCGCGTACGGCCAACGGTTCGTCCACCATCAGGCCACGCGACGGTGCTGAGTCCACCGCGCTCGAAAGCTGCTCCAACACCAACGCACACCGCCGGTCGATGAGAACCAGCTCACGGGCCAGCGGACGGTTGGACATGATCAGGACCCCGTTCGGGCCTATCAGCTGCTCGCCGCCACTGAGCCCGGCCTGGACCGTTTCGCGCAAGGTCGCACCGTGCACGACGGCCCGAACGGCGACATTGCGGCGCCGGCGTAGCTTGACGATCTCAGGGCGCAGGTGGACAAAGGTGGTCAGGCGGACTCGGAGGAAGATTTCGCGCTTGGCTGTCAAGCACAACCGGTGCACCAGTACCGACGGGTCACCTGCACGATATGGACGCGCTTCTTGTTCAACCGTCAGCGGGGAACACGAGACAGGCATGACGAGTCGCTCCTTGTTGACCATCAGTGATGCCAACAAGCTTCCCGAACCGGACCCCACCGCGGCAGTGTCACGGTCTCACCAGCTCATGGGTGAAGCGTCACGACCGGTACTGACATTCGTCATTCCTCTACTATCGGTTCATGACCCACCAGCCGAGGTCGGGCCGGCAGTCGACGTCCGTGCCGGGCGTCGAGACCGAACCCACGGGTTCGGGCGTCCGATTCGGCTGGTATCTGACGTGGACGATGGTCATGACCGGACTACTACTCGGCTACATTCCGCCGACCCTCGACTTGGTACAGCGTTGGACATCGACTTTCCGCACGGTGCTCCTCGCCACCTGCACAACTGTCGCGCTGGTAGTCACCGCCCGGGTCATCGGGTTCAGCGCTGTCGGGATGGGCAGGCGGGGGCTCGGCGCTGCGTGGCGTATTGGTGTGATCTTCCTCGCAGCCCTGCCCTGGCTGGCGTCGTCGGTGCACCCGTCCCGGTCGCTGGTCTGGGCGCTAATCCCCTGGACCTCGGCGGTGCTGATCGCCGTCGACCTCCCGACCCGGCGGCGGTGGTGGTGGCTCGTCGCGGCACTTGGGGCGCTCGCGGCACTGCGAGCGCTGACGGTATTCGGTACCGGTGGTGACCTAGCCACCGCTTTTGAGACCGTTCACCCCGGCGAAGGACGGGTAGTGGTGGCAATAGCGGTGATCATTCCACTGTCGATCATCGGTCAAGTCTGGATGTGGGACATCGTGCTGCGGCTTAAGCGGGAAGCCGATACCCGCACCGAGTTGGCCCGAACGCAGGAGAGATTGCGGTTCGCGGGCGATCTCCATGACATCCAGGGCCACCACCTGCAGGTCATCGCCCTGAAAACCGAACTCACCGGACGGTTGATCGGAGTCGACAACACCAGGGCTAGGCAGCAGTCGGAGGAGGCCAACAAGATCGCCCGGCAGGCGCTGAATGAGACCCGGGCACTGGTCCGGGGCTATAGGCAGGTCAGCCTGCACGACGAACTGGAGAACAGCGCTGACATCTTGTCATCAGCCGGCATCGGCTGCTTGCTTGACGTGGACGACGCCCGGCTGCTGCAAGGCGAACTGGGCAGCCTGCTCGGTACATTACTGCGGGAGGCGACGACCAACGTGCTACGGCATACCCAGGCCCGCTCCGTCGACATCGTCGTGACCGTCGAGCAAGAGGTCGTCAGCCTGCGGGTCGACAACGACGGTGTGACAGTGAGATCGGACCAGCAGAAGATGGCCGAGGACGGGACCGGCCTGCTCGGGCTGACCGAACGGTTCGCCGCTTGCGGCGGAGGCATCGACATCCGCGGCGAAGACCACGCGTTCACCGTACGCGGCTGGTTGCCGCTGCAGTCTGCCGAGCCGATCCAGTTCGCCGACTCGTCCCAGTCGGTGAGCCGATGATCTCGATCCTCGTAGCCGACGACGAAGAGATGATCCGAACTGCGATCGTCGCCCTGCTCGAGCTGGAGGAAGACCTAACGGTCGTGGCCGAGGCGTCCGACGGCGACGCCGCAATACGTCTGGCCCTCGAGCACCGGCCTGAGATCGCTCTCCTGGACCTAGAGATGCCGCTGAGCGACGGGGTCGACGTTGCGGTTGCGCTCGGCCGGACCGTGTCCTCCAGGGTGATCATCATCACCCGGCACTCCCGACCCGGCGTGCTCCGGCGAGCGTTAGCCGCCGGCGTCTACGGCTTCGTCCCGAAATCCACACCGGTCACCCGGCTGGCCACGATCATTCGCGATGTTGCTGCCGGGCAACGATTCGTTGACTCCGACATCGCCGCCGCGGCGCTCGCCGCCGAATCCTGCGCGCTCACCGAGCGTGAACTCGAAGTGCTCCGCCTGACCCGCGAGCACGTTTCGGTCCGCCAGATCAGCAGCCAGCTGAACCTGGCTGAGGGTACGGTCCGGAACTACCTGTCCTCGGCGATGGCCAAATTAAACCAGCCCTCCCGGCACGCAGCGGCTGAAGCCGCCTGGTCCCACGGCTGGATTTGACCGCACGCGCTGCGAGACGTCGGCGAACGCTTCGCGTCGTATGCCGACTGTGGTCGGGGAATGTACCGGCAGTGGGCGGTGGGTCGCTCGGCTGCCGAGCATGGTCGGAAAACGTCCGGGCGGCGGTTCGGGGAGGCTCGCTACTACGCTCATAGCAGGGGCGCCAGCGCGCCGAACATGACCAGGAGGTGCTCGGTGTTCAATGTCGGACCACGCTGGCACCAGCTGAGCCAGGCTGGACTGGCTTGCCTGATGTCGAAGACCGATTGGTCGCGAAACGGCCCAGACAAATTCATTGATGGATGTGGGTTCGCCGTTTACTCTCGCGGTCTGCTGATGCCCACACCGAGCGACGGACCGGCCTGAGCTGAGCGTCTTGCCAGAGCCCGACCGGACCCCCGCGCAGAGGGTCTTGGCGGCGGCCAACCTGCTGGCCAAGCTGAGCCTGGTCGTTCTGCTGGTGGTCGCGTGGTTCAGCCCGGACCTGAGCAACCTGAAGAGCAAGGGCGCCGATGCCCGCCTGGTCATCTACCCCCTGGGCGCGCTGGCGGTGCCGCTGTGGTGGTGGGCTCGTGGTCGCGCGCACTCTCGACCCGGTCGGCCGTTCCCGTGGGCGGCGGATCTGTTGGTCACCGCACCCTGGCTGTCGGACCTCCTCGGCAACCGCTTCAACCTATTCGACACCGTGACGTGGTGGGACGACGTCAGCCACTTCGCCCACTGGCTGCTGCTCACCGCCGGCGTACTGCTGGCCTGGCATCCCGGGCGTCGGATCGGTCGCGGCGTGCTGGTGATGGTCGCGCTGGGTTTCGGCGCGACCGCGGCACTGCTGTGGGAACTGGGGGAGTACGTCGCCTTTCTGCGGTTCCTGCCCACCTACGCCTACGTCTACCCCGACACCCTCGGTGATTTGACCTTGGGCACTGGTGGCTCGTTGGCGGCGGGCCTGCTGGTGGCAGGCCTCCGCCGACGAGCCGGCCCTGAGGAAGATCCACTCCACTCCCGCGTCGTCGCCGGAACCGGTGGCCCGTGCGGTGTTCCCGGGGGTGAATCCGGGGTTGGCTAGAGTCCGGGCAGGCTGCTAACCCGAGGAAGGTTGACCGATGACTCTTCGTATCGGCATGGTGACGATCGACTGTCGAAGCCCGCAGCGACTGGCCGAGTTCTGGGCACCGGCCCTGGATCTAGAGGTCCTCGGCGACTACGGCGAATTCGTCATTTTGGGACGGGACGACTCCAGCGTGAGTCTTGGTCTGCAGCAGGTTCCAGAATCGCGGGGCGCCAAGAACCGGGTGCACGTCGACCTCAGAGGCGAGCCCCGGGAGGCCGCCGCCGAGCGGCTCACCAGGCTCGGCGCCAAGCTCCGCGCCCGACATCACCAGCCCGGACTCTCCTGGATCGTCCTGACCGACCCCGAGGGGAACGAGTTCTGTATCGGCGAACGAACGGGCTGAGAGGCCTCTGCCCGGGATCGCCGATCAGGACTGGGCTCATCACATCCGTCGACCGTCACCTCGGTCAGCCCGGCCGGCCGTCCCGGGGCGCGAAGGCCGTCAGGGCGTCGGTGTCACTGTTGACCGCCCGCACGTACTCCCGAGCCCAGGCGGCACGGTCGGGGTAGGAGGACTCGGTCACGATCCGGGCCACGGCGGCGTCCACGTCGACGGGGGTGTGTCGCAGACTTACCTGACCGTCCCGCAGCAGCGCCCAGGCCCCGCCGGGGCGGCCGTACGGCATCCCGATGCTCCCCGGGTTGATCACCAGCCGGCGGTCGACCAGACGGACGAACGGCATATGGGTATGCCCGCAGACCACCGTCTGCACCTGCTTGGGCAGGTCGCGGAACGCCTCGGACCAGCGGTCTAGGCGGGAATCGACCAGCACGACCGCATCGTCATCGCCGGGTGTGCCGTGACAGCACAACACCTCACCGAAGCCGTCGACGTCCACGGTGACCGGATGCGGCAGGCCGGCCAGCAGTGCCACCTGGTCAGGGCGGAGCTGCCTGGCCGACCACGTCGACTCCGGGTGCGGGCTGCTGCCGCCGCGCGCGACGTCGACCAGTTCCCGATCGGCGTTGCCGCGGACCAGCAGCACCCGCTCGCCCAGGGCTTCGAGGGTGTCCAGGACCTCCACCGGCTGCGGTCCGGCGGCGTGATCTCCGGTGAGAACAATCAGATCCGCTTCGGCGACGTCCGGCTCGGCCAGGACGGCCTCCAGCACAGGTAGCACGCCGTGCACGTCGGAAAGGACGGCGAGGGAGGTGACCATCCCGGCGGCACAGTAGTGGCCCGAGCCCCTCGGGCCGATGTTGGAAGGGCCTCGAAGAGGTTGGCTTTGCGGTGCCGTCGAAACGGTCTGACCGCGAGTGGCGATCCGGTTCTACGGGGCCTAGTTCCGCGCGGGGAACACGGCGTACGGGTCCGCGCTGGTGGCCGGGACGTGAGGCTGATGCGCTAAGGTGGCGGCGTGCAGCACTTCGGCATCGAACTCCGCTAGCCGCGCATCTCGCGCGGCCTACCCCTCACGCCTGGCGGCGAGGGGTTTTTTCATGCCGGGATCCCCGACGGTTCGAGGGGCAGAACAGGAGCAGGGACGTGAACGACCAGACGACCGCGACGCGATCCGACCCGGCCTCGCCCAACGACGCCCCGCACTACGACGCCCGGGCCGCGCAGCAACGCTGGCAGGCCTACTGGGAGGCCGAGCAGACCTTCGCCCCCCGCGACGACGGCAGCGCTGAGCGCCGCTACGTGCTCGACATGTTCCCCTACCCGTCGGGGGACCTACACATGGGCCACGCCGAGGCGTTCGTGATGGGCGACGTGGTCTCGCGCTACCTGCGGCTGCGCGGTTACGACGTGCTGCACCCGATCGGCTGGGACTCCTTCGGGCTGCCCGCCGAGAACGCCGCGATTGCCCGCGGCACCCATCCGGCGGAGTGGACCTACGCCAACATCGAGACCCAGGCCCGCTCGTTTCGCCGCTACGGGCTGAGTTTTGACTGGTCCCGTCGGCTGCACACCTCCGACCCGGAGTACTACCGCTGGACCCAGTGGTTGTTTCTGCGCTTTCGCGAACGGGGGCTGGCCTACCGCAAGGCCAGCTTCGTCAACTGGTGTCCCCGCGACCAGACCGTACTGGCCAACGAGCAGGTCGTGCAGGGACTGTGCGAGCGCTGCGGGGCGGTGGTGACCAAGCGCCGGCTGACCCAGTGGTACTTCGCCATCACCGACTACGCCCAGCGCCTGCTGGACGACATGTCCGAGCTGGAGGGTACGTGGCCGGAGCGGATCTTGGCCATGCAGCGCAACTGGATCGGCCGCTCCGAGGGGGCCTACGTCGACTTCGCCATCGAGGGTCACGCCGAGCCGGTACGGGTGTTCACCACCCGGCCCGACACCTTGTACGGCGCGACCTTCTTCGTCGTCGCCCCGGAGGCGCCGCTGGCCGCCGAGATCGTCACCGACGAGCGGCGGGAGGCGTTCGAGGCTTACCTTGAGCAGACCAAGCAGATCAGCGAGATCGAGCGGCAGGCCACCGACCGGCCGAAGACCGGGGTCTTCCTCGGTGTCCACGCCACCAACCCGGTCAACGGCGAGCCGATCCCGGTCTACGCCGCGGACTACGTGCTGGCCGAGTACGGCACCGGTGCGGTGATGGCGGTGCCCGCCCACGACCAGCGGGACCTGGACTTCGCCCGGGCCCACGACCTGCCCGTGCGGGTCGTGGTCGACACCGGTGCACCCGATCCGGCGACGACCGGACAGGCCACGGCCGGCGACGGCACCTACGTCAACTCGGAGAACCTGAACGGGCTGTGCGACAAGGTGGCGGGTGTGGCGCGGATCGTCGATCAGCTCCAACACGACGGGGTCGGTGAGCAGGCCGTCACGTTCCGGCTGCGCGACTGGCTGTTGAGCCGGCAGCGCTACTGGGGCTGCCCGATCCCGATCGTGCACTGCGAAACCTGCGGCGAGGTGGCGGTCCCCGACGATCAGTTGCCGGTCCGGCTGCCCGACCTGCGCGGGGCCGATCTGGCCCCGCGCGGCACCTCGCCGCTGGCCGCGGCCACCGACTGGGTCAACGTCGAGTGCCCGCGCTGCGCCGGCCCGGCCCGGCGCGACACCGACACGATGGACACGTTCGTCGATTCGTCGTGGTACTTCTTCCGTTACTGCTCTCCCGGCGACGACCAGGCGCCGTTCGACCCTGACGACGTCCGCCGGTGGATGCCGGTCGCCCAGTACGTCGGCGGGGTGGAGCACGCAATCTTGCACCTGCTCTATATGCGCTTCTTCACCAAGGTGCTCTTCGACATGGGGCTGGTCGATTTCGTTGAGCCGATGCGCCGGCTGCTGAACCAGGGACAGGTGATCAACCAGGGCCGGGCAATGAGTAAGTCGCTGGGCAACGGCGTCGATCTGGGCGACCAGATCGACCGCTACGGGGTGGACGCGGTCCGGCTGACCGTGGTCTTCGCCGGTCCGCCGGAAGACGACATCGACTGGGCCGACGTGTCGCCGGCCGGTTCGCTGAAGTTCCTGCAGCGGGCCTACCGGATCGCCGCGGAGGTCACCAGTGCACCGGCGGTGGACCCGGCCGACGGCGATCTGGCGCTGCGCCGGCAGACCCACCGGCTGCTGGCCGACATCACCCAGCTGGTCGAGGGACAGCGGTTCAACGTCGTGGTCGCCCGGGTGATGGAACTCGTCAACGTGGTCCGGCGGGGGATCGACACCGGTCCGGGGTCTGAGGATCCGGCGATCCGGGAGGCGGCCGAGGTGGTCACCGTCGTGCTGAGTCTGGTGGCGCCGTACGCCGCGGAGGAGATGTGGGAGCGGCTGGGGCATCCGCCGTCGGTGGTGAACGCGGCCTGGCCGGCGGTGGATCCGGCCCTGCTGGTGGCGGAGTCGGTGACCTGCGTGGTCCAGATCCAGGGCAAGGTCCGGGCCCGGCTGGAGGTCGCGCCCGACGTCACCGAGGACGAGCTCCGGGAGCGGGCCCTGGCCGACCAGGGCGTCCGGCGGACCCTCGCCGGGCGCTCCGTGGCCAAGGTCATCGTCCGCGCACCCAAGCTGGTCAGCCTCGTCCCCGGCCCCTGATCTGCGGGCCCACCCCTCTACGAAAGTGGTCAGAGACGACCGGACTTCCGCGAGATTCCGGGTCGGCTCCGACCACTTTCGCGGGGGAGGCGGGTCAGCGGCTGCCAGTCAGGGTGCACAGCAGACCCAGGTGGTCGGTCCCGGCGACCTCGACCCTGGTGATCGCGGTCGCGTTCAGGGCCGCATTCACCAGCACATGGTCGATCGGCAGCAAGGGCGGGATCACCTTATTGGCCGGATAAGTCGGTAGCCAGCCCGCGCCGACGAGATCGGTCGCGCTCCGCATCCCGTCGTCGTGCAGTCGTTGCAGCGGGGCGTGGTCGTCGGTGGCGTTCAGGTCGCCCGCAACTACCAGCGGATAGACGTCGTTGGCCCGGGCGGCGGCTCGGAGCAGGGCATGGTCGGAGGCAAAGCTCCCGCCGCCACAGAAGGGATTACACGGATGGGCCGCGATCAGCCGCACCGGTTTCCGGCCCGGCACCGAGACGGTGGTGATCCACTGCTGGAAGGAGGTCTGGCCCAACGGCTGGCTGCCACTGAGCGGGAAGCGGGAGAACACGGCGGTGTCACCGTAGATCTGCCCCGAAGCGCCGAGGTCGTACGCGAAGCGGGCTCGCCAAGCCGGGCTCTCCAGCCGGGTCAGGAAGTCCGGAGTGGTCTCCAGCAGCACCACCACGTCGGCCTGCTGCGCGGCGGCGGCGAGCTGAGCGACGTTCGCAGCGCCCTTGTAGACGTTGAGACTGAGCAGCGTGAACGACGGTCCGACGCTGGGCCGGTGATCGGGCACGAACAGTGGTCCGAGCCAGGACACGTGCGCACCGCCGAGGACCAGCACTCCGGCCAAGAGTGCCGCCACCGCACCCCGCCGCGGACCGCGGATCAGTGCTGGCACCAACAGCACCAGCGCGATCACGTAGCCGATCAGACCGTACGCGGCGAAGGACGCCAGCAGGGCCCCGGAGTCGTCGTCGGGGGCACCTACGCGGAGCACGGTGCAAAGCACCGCCGGGACCAGCACCAAAGCAGCCAGCAGAACACTGCGCCGGGGTCGACGCCGGGCTCGGGAGGTGCTGTCCCAGGCCGGCCGGATGTCGGTGCGGGCGCTCACCGGCTGCGCCGGGGAGTGATCGGGTTAGCCCGGGTCAGCTGCAGTTCCTCCGGTGCCGGGGGATAGCCGCAGGGGCGACGGCGGCCGGTCTCGACCCACCCGTGGCGGCGATAGAACGCTCGCGCGCCGAGGTTGCCGTCCAACACCCACAGCCGGGCGGCCCGAGCCCCGCGGTCGAAGATCTGCCCGCTGGCGAAGTCGAGCAGGGCCGAACCGTATCCCTGCCCGGTCTCTGCCGGCACGATCCCCAGGCGCAGGACGTCGACGCCGGCGAAGGCGACGAAGCCCAGCGGCTCCTGCTCGTCCTGGTCCAAGATGAAGACGCTTGCGCTCGGGTCGCGCAGCAGCTCGTGCCACCGGCGGGTGATCTGGCCGATCGGGTAGGGGTAGCGGTCGGGATCGAACAGGTGCTCCAGCTGTTCCTCGCTGGCGGCGCGCTCCAGCCGCGCGAGCAGGCGGCTCTCGTCGGGGCGGGCACGTCGGATCCGAAGTCCGGTTTCCCGCTCGACCAGCGGTGGCTCGTGGAGCTCCAGTAGGTCGATCAGCTCGTGGGCGATGGCGTCGGCCCGGGTGAACCGGCCGCGGCGCAGCGCCGCGTTGGACTTTTGGACGCACCACGCCTCGGCGGAGCGGGCTTCGCTCGCCACGATCAGTCCGTTCTGCCCGGGAGCGATTACGGTGATGTCGGACCACCGGAACGACTGTTGGGAGAACGGGTTACGCACCTGCACCTGTTCGTGGTCGGCTCGCAGTCGTGGGTGCACGGCGAAGCGCCAGGTGTAGAGCAGCACCACCACCGCCAGCGCGAGCAGCGCGCCGGATACCCACAAATCACCGTCCCGACGGTAGATGAGACTCCCCAAGGTGGCGATCGTGCCGGCGACGAGTACGCCGAAGCCGACGGCCGAGACGAGCGTACCGGGTGCGGCGCGCCACACCCGCTCCTCGCTGCTGGCCATGCTGATCCGCTGTCCCTCCTCAACGACCCCGAAAACCCACTCCCTCAGCCCCTCCGCCCCCTGAGCTTGTCGAAGAACCTGTGAGTCGATACGCCCCCTGAGCTTGTCGAAGAACCTGTGAGTCGATACGCCCCCTGAGCTTGTCGAAGAACCTGTGAGCCGATACGCCCCCTGAGCTTGTCGAAGGGCCTGTGAGTCGATACGCCCCCTGAGCTTGTCGAAGGGCCTCGTCAGAGGTCGGCACCGTTTAAGTTCGGAGCCCGATTCTACGTGGTGATGGACCCGGCAACGGGTCCATCGCGTACGGGACGGTCAGCCGAGGACACCGACGTCGCAGGCGCACTGCCAACTACTCACCTCTTGTGCACAGGCTCGCGGACGGGCAGCACTGTGCACATTCGGACGAAGGCGACGGTCGGGGGGCCCGACCGTCCGTACGGTGCCGACATGAGGCGACGCGAGCAGTTCGACCCGGAACGGGCGGCGGCGGCGCGCGAACGCCTGGCTCAGGTCCTCGGCCACCGGATCGAGGGGAGTGCCGAAGTTCGGGACCCGGTGCCGATGACGCCCCGCCGAGCCCGAACGGCGAGTGCTGCCGAACCACGTGGTCCCGACCCGGGCGGCTCCGACGTCGGCGCTCAGCCGTTCGGCGCCGGCCTTCGGCCGGAGCTCAATCCTGTCGGCGAAGCGGGTCGAGGTTTGATCCCGGCCTGGGGTCTGGATACCAGCACCGACCTCGACCTCGACCTCGACCGGACCGGGGCGGGCGGTCCGGAGGAGCTGAAACCGCTACGGCGCTTCACCCGTTGGCATTTGGGGATCGTGGTCGCGCTGGTGGCGCTGGGACTGCTGTGGGGAGGCTGGACGTTGTTGCGCGCCCGGCCCGTGGCGATGGCCACGCCGGTCCCGAATCCGACGGTGGTGTCTGGTCCGCCGGTCGCCGCGTCGAGTTCGCTAGCGGCTCCGACACCAAAGCCGACTCGGATTGTGGTGCACGTGCTCGGCGCGGTGCGTACGCCCGGGTTGGTGACGTTGAACGAGGGCGCGCGAGTGCAGGACGCCCTGGACGCCGCGGGTGGTCTGGTTCGCAGCGCCGATCCGGGGGAACTCAACCTCGCCCAGCCACTGGCGGACGGCGAACAGGTGCTGATCGGGAAGAAGGGTCACGGGACCGGTGAGGTTCGCAGTGGTGCTCCGAGTGGCAGCGGCGGGTCGGCCGGCACGGATGCGCAAGCCTCCGCCGGCAGGGCGGGACCGGTGATCGACCTCAACCGGGCGACCCCGATCCAGCTGGAGTCACTTCCGGGGATCGGGCCGGTCACGGCCGCGAAGATCGTCGCCTGGCGCGAGCAGCACGGCCGCTTCAGCCGACCCGACGAGCTGCAGGAGGTGGACGGAATCGGACCCAAGACCTACGCCCAGATCGCTCCCCACGTCCGGGTGTGAAGGATCGCCGAGATCTGCGGATGGTGAGCCTGGCCGCGGTGGCGTGGGGGGTGGCGGCCGGCGGCACCTGGGGAACCCCGCTCTCCTGGGCCGCGGTCGGGGTGCTCGCGGCGGGTGCGCTGCTGGTGGCCTACCGAAGAGGCTCAGCCTGGTGGCTTGCGGTGGCCGTCGTCGCGGTCGGGGTCGGCGGGTCGGGCGCGGCGCGGGCGGAACTGTCGGCGCATGGCCCGCTCGCCGACCTGGCCCGGCAACACGCCTCCGTCCGGGCCGTGGTCGAGGTCGGCGGCGATCCGCGGCTGCATCCGGCCCTCGGCGTCCGCCCGCCGTACGCGACGCTGACCGCGGTGGTCTCGGAGCTGGACGGCCGGGGAGCGCGCTGGCGGCTCCACGAGCGGGTACTGATCGTGGTCACCGGGTCGGAGGCCAACGCCTGGTCGGGGCTGCCGGTGGGATCGGCGGTGGTGCTCACCGCCCGGGTGCAGCCCGCCGATCGCGGGGAAGCCGAGGTGGCAATCCTTCGGGTGCGGGGCCGGCCGGCCGTGGTTCACGGACCCTCGCCGCCGCTGGCTCTGGTCGAACGGGTCCGGGCCGGGCTGCGCGAATCGGTAGCCGCTCGCCGGGCGGAGCCGCGGGCTCTGGTCCCTGCCCTGGTCCTGGGTGACGTTTCCAGGTTGTCACCGAGGTTGCGGGCCGACTTCCAGGCCACCGGGTTGACGCATCTGACCGCGGTTTCCGGGGCGAATCTGACCTTGTTGTTGGCCTTCTTGCTGCTGGGTGCGCGGTGGGTCGGTGTCCGCGGCCGGGGGCTGCGGGTGGTCGGGCTGGTGGCGGTGCTGGTCTTTGTCGCCCTGTGTCGGAGCGAGCCGAGTGTGCTGCGGGCCGCGGCGATGGGACTGGTGGCGTTGGCGGCGTTGGGGGCCGGCAGCCGGCAGGCGGGACTGCGCAATCTTGCGGTGGCGATGACCGCTCTGCTGTTGCTCGACCCCTACCTGGCGCGCTCGCTCGGCTTTGCCTTGTCCGTGTTGGCCAGCGGCGGCATTGTCGCCTGGGCTCGGCGGTGGGCCGGACAATTGGCGACGTGGCTGCCCCGGCCGCTGGCTGAACTGGTCAGCGTTCCATTGGCCGCGCATTTGGCCACGTTGCCGGTGATCGCGGCGATCTCGGGTCAGGTCAGTGTCTCCGGGCTACTCGCCAATGCGGTCGCGGGCCCGTTCGTCGGACCGGCCACGGTGTTGGGTTTCAGCGCTGCGGGGGTGTCTCAGCTCAGTCCCGGGCTGGCTCGGGTTCCCGGCTTCGGCGCTGCCTGGGTGGCTCAGGTGATCATTTGGATCGCGCACGCCGGCGCGGGACTGCCTGGCTCGACCCGGTCCTGGCCGGTCACCCCGGCGTCCCTCGGCTACCTCGCGGTGGCTTGTCTTGCTGCGGCGTGGGCGATGCCGTTCGTGCTCGCCCGCCGCTGGTTGTCACTGCTGCTCAGCGCGGTGATGGTCCTGGCTTTGCTCAACCCACCATTCCGGCCGGGTTGGCCGCCCCGGCACTGGGTGCTCGTAGCCTGTGACGTGGGTCAAGGCGACGGGCTGGTCGTCCGTTCCGGGCCGCACGAGGCGGTCGTGTTCGACGCCGGCCCCGACCCGGCTCCGATCAACGCCTGCCTGAGCGAGCTCGGCGTCCGCGTCGTTCCGCTGGTTGTGCTGACGCACTTCCACGTCGACCACGTGGCCGGGCTGTCCGGGGTGTTTCAGCACCGCAGGGTCGGCGCGGTCTGGGTCAGCCCGTTGGCCTCGCCCGCCGGGGAGGCGAGCCGGGTCGCCCAGTTGCTGGCCGGCGCCGGGCGGCCGGAGTCGATCCCGCCGGTCGGGTCGAGCGGCACGGTGGGGACGGTGGAGTGGCAGGTCATCGGTCCGCTGGCCGGCGATCCAGGCGGTGTGGCCGCGGAGGGGCAGTCCGGCCGGGAGAACGACGCGAGCCTGGTCCTGCTGGTCCGGGTGTCCGGACTGAGGTTGCTGATGACCGGGGACGTCGAGCCCCCGGGCCAGGAAGCGATCCTGGCGGCCGGCGCCGATCTACGCGCCGACGTGTTGAAGGTTCCGCACCACGGGTCGGCGCGCCAAGACCCGGACTTCTTGGCCGCGTCGGGCGCGCGGGTGGCTATCGCCAGCGCCGGCGTCGACAACGACTATGGGCACCCGGCCCCGAGCACTGTGGCCCGGCTGCGCGGGCTGGGGATGACGGTGCTGGCCACCAACGAGCACGGCGGGATCGCCGTCGGTGTCGACCAGGGTCGAATGACCGTCGTCACCCAACGCTGACCCAACGGGCGGCCCCGTTGCCCTCGTACCGGCGCCCAGTCAGCGGGGCAGGCCGGTCTCCGGGTCCAGCCGGAGCCGCCGATCCTCGCCGCACCGCACCAGCACGACCGGATCGATCTCGCCGTCGAGCTGGTTGAGCGAGCCGGCGTCGTTTTGACCACCGGGGAAGCTGGCCGCAAGGTCGACCCCGTCGGGGCAGCTGAAGCGCCAGCGCGGAGCCCGACCGCGGGCCGGAATCCCGACCAGCCCGTCGGCAAGGTGATCGGCTCGGGTGGTGCTGGCGAACACCAAGATCTTGCCGTACCGGGCGGCCGCCAGCGGCTTTGCCGTCGGGTTTGCGGTGGCATCGGTGTCCGGAGTCCGCAGGGCTACCGGAGAGAGTCGCGTCCCGGCCGTGAGGCTGTCGGCCTGGTGGTAGCCGACGAATGTGGTGACGGTCGTGCAGGACCGGCCGCCGATCGAAACCGTCAGGGTCGGTGTCCGGGCCGAGGTGCCCGGCGCGGACGGTTGCACCCAGGCCGCGCAGTCGGAACGAAGTTCTGGCACCGGGGTGCCCAGTTCGAGCTCGGTGACCCGACGGGCGGCGCTGGTCTGGGCGGTCCACCACAGCTGGGCCAAGACCAACGATGCCGCGACCAGGGCGACCCGCCACCCCCACGACCGGTGCGCCGAACGTCGTGGCCAACACTGCCACAGGAGCCACCCCACGACTCCGAGGACCGCGCCGAACAGGTAGAGCCGCAACGACGCTCCGGTCAACAGGGCGGCCAGCCGCAACCCGTGGGGGTCGGTGGCCAACGTCGCGGCCTCGGCCCGCAGGTCCGGTGCGAGCAGCAGCCGCCCGAGGGCGAGCGGCCCAGGCAGCAAGACGATCCACCCGACCAACAGCGGGACGCCGGAGAACCGCTCCACCGTCGGCGCCGGTCCGAGGTCGACCAACCCGGCAAAGCCGCCGGCGTACACCGCTGCTGCCGCCCAGACCAGCAGCAGCACCAGCGCCACGACGGCCACGGGCTCGGCCTCGCTCAACCCGATCCGAGCCACCACCCAGACGGCACTCAGCGCTCCAAGGGCGGCCGGGAGCACGAGCAACCGCTGCCGGTGCCGCTGCCCGCTGCGGGCCAGGGCGAACACGAAACCTGCGCTCAGGAGCAGAGCTGCACTGCTCAGCCGATGCCCGCTGACGAAGGCCAGGGGCTCCAGCTGGTGCCGCCACCACGAGGCCGCCGGCACCCCGATGGTCTCCGGAAGGGCGTAGGCGACCAGGAACAGCCACTGCACCCCCAGACCGGTGGCCAGGGGTATTGCCGCGGCCCGTCGGACGGCGCGACGCAGCACCACCCCTTGCTGCCCGGGCCACAGCGAGCCCAGCGGCGGGGGCGCCGTCGTCGGATCGGCGTAGGTCAGGGGCACGCTCAGACCCGGTCCAGCTGGTAAGCCGCCGGCGTACCGGCGAAGGTCGGCCACACGACGTCGAGAACCCGGAAGTCCCGACGGTCCACGAGTCCGTCGACGAAGGTGCAGGACAGCCATCCCTGGGCGAGGACCGCGGCCAGACTCAGCTGCTCGAGCTCGGCCAGCCGGTGCATGGCGACGGCGTTACGCACCTGCTTGGCGACCTCGGTGCCCAATCGACGCAGTAGCTCGGAGTCGAGCTCATCACGGTGCCGACCGGCCAGGTCGAGGAGCCGATCCGACGGGTCGGCGACCTGGACGACCAGGCGCAACACGACCTTGTCCAACTCGGCCCCTTCGCGGGTGCGGGCCGGCCCCAACGCGATCTCCACAGTGACCGGGCGAAGGTTCACCACCACGTAGCTCGAGGACCGGCGACGACCCACCGGCGGCACCAGCACGCTTCCCGTAGTCCGTCGCTGAGCCGGTCCCGACGCGGGAAACACGATCACCGTGGTCTCGGGGAGAACGAAGCCGAGCTCCTTCAGCGGGGTCAGATCCCCGACCAGACGGCGCGAGGCCGGCGGGGCCGGAGCGGCCGCCTGAATGCGGGCGACCCGTCGACGCAGGGTTGCTTGCGCCACGACCTCCAGCAGTCGGTCGATCATCACCGCCCTCACTCCTGGTCGACCGGACGCCGCGCCGGTCCGACCAAGCTCCACGCTGTCACAAGGTTGCGATCAGACTGCGGAGCGCGACCGCTTTCGGCGAACGTGTCGGCTCCCGCTGGCATGCTGATCTCATGGCTTCTCCGACGTCGGTGTACGGCCGGACGACCCTGATCAGCGGACCCGAGTCGCTGTTGGCCGAGCGGGCGGTCTCCGGACTGTTGGAGCAGATCGCTCGCGACGGTGTCGAGGTTGAGGTCAGCCGGGCCGAGGCCGGCCGGCTGGACGCCGGCCGGCTGGCGGAGATGTGCGGGGCATCGCTGTTCTCCACCCGAAGGGCAGCCGTGCTCACCGACCTCGCGCAGCTGCCCGGGGACCTCGCCCCCGCGGTGCTGGAAGTGGTCCAGGCCGGGTTGCCCGATCTGGCCTTGGTCCTGGTGCACGGCGGCGGCCAGAAGGGCAAGGGCCTGCTGGACAAGATCCGGGCTGCCGGCGCCGACGTGGTGGACTGCCCGCCGGTCAAACTGTGGGAGCTGCCCCAGTTCGTGGCCGCCGAGGTTCGGCGGGCGGAGGGCACGATCGATCCGGGGGCATCGCAGGCGCTGGTCGACGCGGTCGGTTCCGACCTGCGGGCACTGGCTGCGGCGGCGGCGCAGTTGGTCGCCGACACCGAGGGTCGCGTCGGTTCCGACGACGTCCGCCGCTACTTCGGTGGGCGGTCGGAGGTGACCAGCTTCGCGGTCAGTGACGCCGTGCTGTCCGGGCGGACCGGTCCGGCGATGGAACAATTGCGCTGGGCCCTGACCAGTGGAGTCGCGCCGGTCCTGGTGACCAGCGCACTCGCCTTGGGGGTCCGCGGTCTCGGTCGTCTGCTGGGTTCAGCGGCCGGTCAGCGAGACGTCGACCTCGCCCGGGAGATCGGGGTTCCGCCGTGGAAGTTGAAGTCGATGCGGGCCCAGGCGCGCGGCTGGGATGCGGCCGGACTCGCGACCGCGTTGCGGGTGGTGGCGGTGGCCGACGCCGAAGTCAAGGGTGCTGCCGACGACGCCGGATTCGCGCTGGAGAGCGCACTGCTGAAGATCGCCGCCGCCCGACGACGCTGACCCGCTCCGGTCAGTTCGGGTCTGTCCGGGCCGAGGTCTGCGGCAGTTCCGCGGTCCGTACGCGGCCCCACGTGGCGGGGACCACGGCGGTGAGCGCGATCGCCGCACCCAACGCGTACGGGGCGCTCGGCCCGAAGCGTGCCGCGACGACACCGGTCAACGCGTAGCCCAACGGAGCCAGGCCGAGACTGGCCAAGGTGGCGATGGCGGACACCCGGGCGACCAGCGGCGGGTCGGTCTGGGTCAAAAGCAGGGACCCGAACAGCGAGCCGAGCAGGCCGGCGGCAGCCCCGAGGACGCCGGCGGTGACAGCGGTGACCCAGATCGAGGGGAACCAGCCGATGCCGGCCAGCGCGCCGGCGCAGAGCAACACCAGCGGCGCGAACCAGCACCCGACTCGCCGCACGCGGCCCCGGCCGAACAGGATCAGCGCGCTCAGACCTGCGCCGGCTCCGAAGCCGCCGAGGACGGTGCCGACCCCGGAAGCTCCCCAGCCGCGGGCGGCGGCAAGAATCGGCAACCCGACGTTCACCGCCCCGCCGAAGCCGAAGTCGGTCAGCGCCGCCATGATCAGCAGCGGACGCAGCACCGGGTGCCCGGTGACGTAGCCGATCCCGGCACTGATCTCGGCGAGCAGTCGGCGGCGCTGCGCCGGGGGAGTGGCCCTGACCCGGGTAAGGAGGAGTGCGACGACGCTCAGGGCCGTACCGACGGCGGCGGCAGCGAACGCCCAGCCGGAGCCGCCGGCGGCGACCAGTAGACCACCCAGCGGAGCGCCCACGACAATGGCCAGGCGTTGAACTGCCGAGCGCAACCCGTTCAGCCGGACGATCTGATCGGCCGCGACCAGCTGCGCCGGCATGGCCGCGGTTGCCGGCAAGAACACCGCGTCGATCGCGCCGAACAGCAGCGCCAAGGTCATCAGTACGGCCACCCCGGCGTGGTCGGACAGGAGCAGGCCGGCCGCGCCCATCAAGACGACGGTCCGAGCCAGGTCACTGACGACGGCCGTTCGCCGGACGCCCCAGCGGTCCGCCCACGCTCCGCCGGCCAGGAGCAGGACGGCCCGGGGAACCGACCCCGCGGCCATGATCAGCCCGACCTGGCCGGTCGTGCCGACTCCGACGGCGGCCCAGGCCAGGGCTACGAACCAGATCTGGTCGCCCAGTAATGAGACGGCGTAGCCGGCGACCCACCGCCACGTGTTGAGCTCGCGCAGCGGCGGAGGGCGATCAGCGCCGGGGCTGAGGAGGAAGGGCACGGCAAGAGCGTTTCGTCGCGTGGCCGGCGGTCAGGGCCGGAACGGAAACGCCTGGAGCACGATCAGCACGCGTTCGCGCCCCGTTCCCTGTGACCTCTCCGTTTCCGCGCCGTCGGCCATCTGCGCTCCGTCTACCGCCGGGCCCGACTCGGACTGCGAACCCGAGCCGGTCGTTCCGGCGCCGGTCAACCGCTCGTGCCAGGACTGCAGCAGTTCGTGATACTCGCGGCCGAACGCGCTCAACTCCGCCGGGGTCATCTGGAGCAGGGGATCGTCGGTCGATACGGCCGCGTCTTGCCAGGTCATCGACCACTCGCCTTGGGTATCGAGCCAGCGTTGCCGGTAGGCCGCCCGGTGGGCGTCCAGCTGGCGAGCGGCGTCGGCCGCGGCGAACTCACCGTCGGGCCCAGGAAGCTCTCCGGGAGCGAAGGAGAACCCGACGCTGGTCGGTCGCCACCATCGTTCTCGCCGGTCGTCGCCAGAGTCCGGGTCAGGCTCGACGTAGCCGTACCGGGCGAGCTGGCGCAGGTGGTAGCTGACCAGGGACACCGACGCGTCCAAGCTCTGGGCCAGCTCGGTTGCCGTGGTCGACCTGGCGATCACCAAGGCGTAATACAACCGTAGCCGTAACGGATGGGCCATCGCCTTCAGGGCGGCCGGGTCGATGACGCGACGTGGGTTCGGCACGAACCGAGGCTAACTGCAAAGCTAGTTTTGAGCAATAGCACTTCGAGTTTTCTCGGCAATGCTGGGCAGAAGCCGGAAAGCACGACGTCCCGACCGCCGAGGAGGCGATCGGGACAGGAACGACACTCAGTGCCGGTGGTCGAGGTGCTGCGACGTCCAACCGACGCCCGCACTCAGCCCAGACGGGCCGCCTGCGCCGCGATGGCGGACTTACGGTTGGCGGCCTGGTTGGCGTGGATCACGCCCTTGGACGCGGCCTTGTCGAGGGCCCGGTTCGCCGCCTGCGCGGCCGCGGTGGCCTTGGCGGTGTCACCGGCGTCGGCGGCCTCACGGAAGCGGCGGACGTGCGTACGCAGCGCAGCCTTGACCGCCTTGTTGCGCTGGCGGGACTTCTCGTTGGTCTTGATCCGCTTGAGCTTGGACTTGATGTTCGCCACGGGGCAGGCCTGTCTGTCGTGAATGATCGTGGGAGCGGGTTCGCCGTCACGCGGAGAGCTGACGGCCTTCCATCGCGACCGCTCACATTATCAGCGGACCCAGGTCACACTCAAGTTTCCGTCGCCGTCGGCAAGGGACAGGAGTTGGCCGGCATGGGAGGATGGGCCCTCCCGGTGGTCCTGGCCGTCGTCAGGACTACCTCCTCTTGCCCAACTCCGCTGCCCACGCTCGATCTCGAACGGAACCTGTGACCTCGACCTCGTCGGCGCCCGCGCGAACTGGTCCGCCCGCACCGGCGCCCCCGCCGGGCCGGACCGACCCGGCGATCATCCGCAACTTCTGCATCATCGCCCACATCGACCACGGCAAGTCCACCTTGGCCGACCGGATGTTGAGCTTGACCGGTGTGGTGGACGCCAGGTCGGCCCGCGCACAGTACCTGGACCGGATGGACATCGAGCGCGAACGCGGCATCACCATCAAGTCCCAGGCCGTCCGGATGCCGTGGACCGTCGTCGCGCCGAACGGGCTTAGTCAGGGCGAGTTGGACGGGCGAACCGAGCAAGCTCCGGGTACTGAGAGACTCACGGGGGGCGAAGCGCCCCGGGCGTACGTGCTCAACATGATCGACACTCCCGGGCACGTCGACTTCACCTACGAGGTGTCCCGGTCGCTGGCCGCGTGCGAGGGCGCGGTGTTGCTCGTCGACGCCGCCCAGGGAATCGAGGCCCAGACCCTGGCCAACCTCTACCTGGCGCTGGAGGCCGACCTGCACATCATCCCGGTGCTGAACAAGATCGACTTGCCCAGTGCTCAGCCGGACAAGTACGCCGCCGAACTGGCGGGCATCATCGGCTGCGACCCCGCCGAGGTGTTGCGGGTCTCGGCCAAGACCGGCGCAGGGGTGGCCGAGCTACTGGACCAGATCGTCGCCCAGGTGCCGGCTCCGGCCGGCGACGCCGACGCTCCCGCCCGGGCCCTGATCTTCGACTCGGTCTACGACACCTACCGGGGCGTGGTCACCTACGTCCGGGTAGTCGACGGCGAACTCAGCCACCGGGAACGGGTCTTGATGATGTCGACCAAGGCCGCGCACGAGACCCTCGAGGTCGGGGTCATCTCCCCGGAGCCGACCCCCGCCGCGGCTTTGGGCGTGGGCGAGGTCGGCTATCTGATCACCGGGGTGAAGGAGGTACGCCAGTCCCGAGTCGGCGACACCGTCACCTCCCAGTCCCAGCCGGCCACGCAGAGCCTCGGCGGCTATCGGCACCCGAACCCGATGGTGTTCGCGGGCCTCTACCCGATCGACGGCGCCGACTATCCCGTGCTGCGCGAGGCGCTGGACAAGCTACAGCTCAACGACGCCGCATTGACCTACGAGCCGGAGACCTCCGGGGCACTCGGGTTCGGCTTCCGGATCGGCTTCCTCGGTTTGTTGCACATGGAAATCGTCCGCGAGCGGCTGGAACGCGAGTTCGACCTCGACCTGATCTCGACCGCACCGAACGTGGTTTACCGGGTGACGATGGAGTCGGGGGCCGAACTGGAGGTGACCAACCCTTCGGAGTACCCCACCGACGGCAAGATCGCCGAGGTTTGCGAACCCGTGGTCAAGGCGACCATCCTCAGCCCGGCCGAGTACATCGGGACCATCCTGGAGCTGTGTCAGACCCGACGCGGGGTACAGCTGGGGATGGACTATCTATCCGCGGACCGCGTGGAGATTCGCTACCGCCTGCCGCTGGCCGAGATCGTCTTCGACTTCTTCGATGCCTTGAAGTCGCGGACCAAGGGCTTCGCCAGCCTGGACTACGACCCGGCGGAGGAGGAACCGGCCGATCTGGTCAAGGTCGACATCCTGCTCCAGGGAGAACCGGTGGACGCGTTCTCGGCCATCGTCCACCGCGACAAGGCCTACGCCTACGGCCTGGCCATGGCCGGCAAGCTCAAGGAGCTGATCCCGCGGCAGCAGTTCGAGGTCCCGATCCAGGCCGCGATCGGGGCCCGGGTGATCGCCCGGGAGACCATCCGGGCCATCCGCAAGGACGTGCTGGCCAAGTGCTACGGCGGTGACATCACCCGCAAGCGCAAGCTGCTGGAAAAGCAGAAGGAGGGCAAGAAGCGGATGAAGATGGTCGGCCGGGTCGAGGTGCCGCAAGAGGCGTTCGTGGCCGCGCTGTCGACCGGGGAGGCAAGCCGCTCCGAGAAACGCTGAGAAGTTCCCCGGGACTTCTCCGGAGCTGGTTTACCTTGTTGCTCGACCGGACGCGGCACGCGTGGTTCGGGTGAGACGCGAAGCCCCCGGGGTGTTGGCTGACCCGGCGAGGAGAGGAACCCGTAGTGATCATGCGACCGACATCGAAGGTCCTCACGATGGCGGTGGCCGTTGCCATCTCCCTCCTCAGCACAGCGTGCGGTGGTGGCGGCGGCGGGAACGGTGGCGACGCCTCGGGTGCAGACACCCAGGCCTTCTCCGCCGATGCGTCGGGTGCGCTGAACGCCTGGGCGTTCGACAACGCTGACGACGTCGGGAAGGCGCGGCTCAGCTACGCCAAGCAGCAGCTGCCGGGGCTGAGCATCACGCTGGACCAGACGTCGTTCGACGCGCAGAAGTTCACCACCCGGGCCGTCAGCGGTCAGGTGCCCGACGTCGTCCAAATGGACCGTTCGCTCGTCGGCACTTATGCCGCCCAGGACCTGATCGTGCCGCTGGATAAGTGCTTCAGTGCGCACCAGGTCGACCCGCAGGCGCAGTTTTACCCCTTCGTCACCAGTCAGGTGACGTACAAAAAGCACATCTGGGGCGTGCCGCAGTTCTATCAGCCGGGCGCCATCATCGCCAACCAGCGGGTGCTGGACAAGGCCGGGGTCTCCTTGGATCAACTCGATACTTCCGACAACGCCAAGCTGATCGATGTCGCCAAGCAGATGTACAAGTCCAGCGGCGGCAACCCGACCGCCCTTGGGTTCGATCCGCAGGCCATCGGCGGCCCCGAGACCTGGGTGCTCAGCCACGGCGGTCGGTTGACCGATGATCAGGGCGCCCCGGCGCTGGACGATCCGAAGAACGCCCAGGCGCTGACCGATCTCAAAGACTTGACCGACGCGCAGGGCGGCTATCCCAAGTACAAGAGCTTCAGCGATTCCTTCGACACCTTCGGTAAGCAAAACCCGTACGTCAAGGACCAGGTCGGTGCCCAGATCAACGCACAGTGGTACGTCAACGTGCTGTCCCCGTACGTCAAGAACGAGAAAATCGGAGCCGTACCGCTCAAGGACCCAGAGGGTAAGCCGTTTTCCTGGGCCAGCGGAACGTCTTTCGTCATCCCGGCCAAGGCCAAGAATCCCGACGCGGGCTGTGCCTGGGCCATTGCTTTGACCACGCCGCAGGCCTGGGACGCCGCTGGAGCGGCTCGAGCCAAGACGCTGAAGAAGACGCCTGGGGCGATTAACACCGGTCTGTTCACGGGCTCGCCGGCGGCCGACAAGACCATCCGGGAAAAGTACGTGTCGAGCAGCGGCAACGCGGGTTTCGACCAGACCATCTCGACCTTCTACGACATCCTCGACCAGGGCAAGACGACGTACGCCTCGCCGGCGGGGCAGGCGATCAAGAGCGAGTTGCAGAACGCGACGGTCGCGGCCCTGCTGGGGACGAAGCCCCCCGAGCAGGCGCTGGCCGACGCCCAGGCCGCGGCCATGCGGGCCTACAAGCAGGCCGGCGGCGGATAACGCGCGGCGTGCGGCCGAACACAGTGAACAGGAACCGGCGAGGGAGGGCGCGATGACGCGGAGGCTGGAGGCGGACGAGGCCGGTCACGGTCGTCACCGTCTCGACGGGGTGCGGCGATGACCGCCGTGGACGAGCGGGCCACCCGTGGCGGGGCGATCCGGAAGTCCAAGCCGATTCGCCGCCGCAACACCCAGCGGCGCAAGGAAGCCATCGCCGGCTACTTGTTCATCTCGCCCTGGATCATCGGCTTCTTGATTTTCACGGTGGGCGCCATGGTGTACAGCTTGGTGATCTCCTTCAGCTACTACAACTTGGCCACGAACCAGGCTCGTCCGGCGGGCTTCGACAACTATGCGCAGTTGTTCGCTGACCCCAAGGTCGCAGTAGCGCTGAAGAACACCCTGTTCTATGCCGTGCTTGCGGTCCCGTTGGAAATCTGTTTCGCGTTGTTCTTGGCCATGCTGCTCAACCAGGCGACCCGCGGCGCCGGTATCTTCCGCACGCTCTACTACCTGCCGAAGATGACCCCCTCGGTGGCCACGGCCTCGATCTTCCTGCTGCTGCTCAACGGCAACACCGGCGCCATCAACGAGGCGCTCGGGTTTTTCGGCATCCAAGGCCCGCAGTGGCTGGTCGACCCGAATTGGGTGAAGCCCTCCATTGTGTTGATGACGCTATGGGGAGTCAGCGGCACCATGGTCATTTTCCTGGCCGCACTGAAGAACGTTCCTCGCGACCTGTACGAGGTGGCCTCCCTGGACGGCGCCAGCCCGGCCCGCCAGTTCTTCGCCATCACCGTACCGATGATCTCAGGCGCGATCTTCTTCAACGTCATCGTATTGACCATCGCGGCCCTCCAAGTCTTCGACCAAGCTTTTCTGCTGTTTTGGCGGGATCAGAACAACGCTTCACCGGAATCCTCGCTGTTCTACGGCGTCTACCTCTATATTCAGGCGTTCCGGCAATTCGACTTCGGCTTCGCCTCGGCGATGGCCTGGCTATTGTTCGTGATCATCTTGATCATCAGCGTCATCCAGGTCCGCGTCGGCAACCGGTTCGTCTATTATGAGGGGGACAACTGAGATGGCCACCACCCAGTCCTCCCCGTTGACCTCCGGGGCCCAACCGGAAGCGGTGGCCGCCGAGGTCGCGGCCGGCCCGCCCGGCTCCGAACGACCAGTGGCGAATCGACGCAAGTGGTATCACCCTAAGGGCAAAGTCGGCCGGGTCCCGCTGTGGATCCTATTGATCGGCTTTGCGTTGCTGTTTCTCTATCCGCTGGTCTGGTTGATCTCGGCCACCTTCAAACCGCGCGGCGAGGTGTTCGACAACCGGCTGATCCCGTTGACGTTCCGGCCGAGCAACTACGTCGAGGTCTGGGATCAGCTGCCGCTGCTGTCCTGGATGACCAACAGCGTGCTGATCGCCGTCCTGGCCGCCGGATTGGTCTGCGTCTCCAGCAGCATGGTCGCGTTCGGGTTCGCCTACTTCCGCTTCCCGGGCCGCAAGGTGCTGTTCGGAATCGTCCTAGCCACCATGATGCTGCCGGGCGCGGTCACGCTGGTCCCGCAGTACCTGATCTGGCTGAACCTGGGCCTGGTCGGCACCTGGGCGCCGTTGTTCGGCGCCAACCTCTTCGGCTCGGCGTTCTACATCTTCTTGCAGCGGCAGTTCTTCCTCGGTCTGCCGCGGGAGATGTTCGAAGCGGCGTTGGTCGACGGGGCCAGCTTCTTCGACCTGTTCCGCCGGATCGCCATCCCGCTGTCCATCCCGTCGTTGGTGATCATCTTCCTCTTCGAGTTCCAGGCGAGCTGGAACAACCTGCAGGGGGCGCTAATCTACCTCAACTCCGGCTCGATCGACGGCTACACCGCGCCGCTGGGGATCGCCTACGCCATGACCAAGTACAGCCCGACCAACGGCGGCCACGGCGACTACCAGTTCGTGATGATCGCCGCCTTGGTGGTCACGCTGCCGATGCTGGTGCTCTTCGGCTTCGGGCAGCGCTACTTCATCGAGGGCGTCGCCACCCAGGGGCGTAAGGGCTGACCCCGGGTCAGGGTGGGTTAGGGGCGGCGCCGCCCGACCAACAGATACAACAGTCCGTTACCGCTGTTCGGTGCGGTCAGCACCCGCCACAGCGTCTTGGAACCACGTACGGCCGCCGCGTCGCGCCGGGTCAGGTCGCGCCAGACCAAGGTGTTGACCAGCAGGTGCGCGCTGCCGGCAAGGGTGAGGACCAGCGGCGACGGCCGAGAATTCTTCATGCCTCATCCTTTGCGGTCTGGCGGTCTGGCGGTCTGGCGGTCTGGCGGTCTGGCGGTCTGTGTCGAGGTCGGCAGCGAGCCCAAGCGTACGTTTTCCGACCGTGGTCGGTTCGCGGGCCGGTCGATCGGGTTCTGGGCGTACGTTTTCCGACCGTGGTCGGTTTGTGTGAGCACCCGCGACGACCCGTGCCGCCCACGACCGCGACGACCCGTGCCGCCCACGACCGGGGCGACGGAGATCGTCGAAAGCGGCGAGGGCGGGAGTACCGAAGCCCCGGGCGGACGAACTGGCTCGGTGAGGTGAACTTCAGCGGCGACGAGGTGAACTTCGGCGGCGACGGGCCGGTCCGCGTCCTCTCGCCCACCTATGACTACCCGACTCGACCGTGACCGCTGCGACCGGGGAATAGCGCTCCCCCCGGACTCGGTTGAGCCGCAAAGACCTCGACGAAGGGACTCCCGGCATGAAGGCACTCACGTACGACTCCTACGGCAACCCCGACGATGTGCTGGGCTTAGGTGAGGAACCCGAGCCGGAGGCCGGACCCGGCCAGGTGCGGATCAAGGTCAGCGCGGCCGGGGTCAATCCGATGGACTGGAAGATGATCTCCGGTGCAATGGCGGGCGAGCAGCCGCTGGCCGGGACGGCGATTCCCGGCGCCGACGCCGCCGGGGTGGTGGACCAGGTCGGGGCGGACGTCGAGGGGGTTTCGATCGGTGACGACGTCTTCGGTCTCGGCTCCGCCACTCAGGCCGAGTACGCCGTGCTGAGCACCTGGGTGGCCAAGCCCGCGGCGACGGACTGGGCCGTCGCCGGATCGGCCGGGGTCAGCTTCGAGACCGCCGAACGCGGTTTGCGGCTGCTCGGCCTGACCCGCGGCGACACCCTGTTTGTCGACGGCGGCGCCGGCGGCGTCGGATCGGTCCTGATCCAGATGGCCCGAGCCGCGGGGCTGACCGTAATCGCCTCCGCCGGCCAGGACAACCAGGACTACCTTCGCGAGATCGGCGCCCGGCCGGTGCTCTACGGCCAGGGCATGGTCAATCGCGTCCTTGCGGTGCCCGACACCCACATCGACGCCGTTTTCGACGTGGCGGGCAAGACCCCCGGCGTCGACTTGTTCGCCCTCGCACCCGCACCGGGCAAGTTGTTGTCGATAGCCAACTTCGGGCTGGCCGAGCACGGCGGGATTGTCACCGGCAGCGACCCCGAGGAGCGGCGGCCGCGCAAGGCGATGGACCTCGCCGCCACCCTGCTGAGAGACAACCACGTGGTGGTGCAGACCCAGACCTTCCCGCTCGACCGCGCTCAGGAGGCCTACCGGATCAGTCAAGGCGGTCACGTCCGCGGAAAATTGGTACTGCTGCCCTGAGGTCGAGCGCCTCGTCGGCCTACCGGTCGGCGCCGAGGCCGTCGAGGGGTGCGACAGCCCTGTCGATAGGTGTGACGGGGTCGCCGAGGCTGACCGGGCCGGGACGGACCACGGTGGCGATCACGCCGAGGGTCAGTTGCCGGGGTCCGCGAACCGCGGCCAGCGTCTTCAGTCCCGGCCAGTCCACTGTGCCGGTGACGGGGCTGGCATTGATCACGACGCACCGGTCCAGCGCGTGGGAGATCGCGATCTCGGCGCCGCCCAGCCGCCACCGCTGCCCGATCCAGGCGTCCTCGGCGTAGGGCTCGCACCCGTCGACCTCGACCAGCATCCGGTAGCGCGCCGACCCCACTCCGTCGTCGGCGGGTGTCCCCACGGTCGCCGTCGAGGCCCGACTGATCAACGACACCGGTCCCTCGTCCCAGCCGACCCCGGTCCCGCTCGCCCAGACCACCCGTACGGGTTCGCCCAGAAAGTCCGACAACGCCTCGGCTACCGCACCGGGCAGAACGTGGCCCGTCCGGTCCTTACCGAACAGGTGCGCCCGTACAGGATCCGCCGCGTCTGCCACGTCGGACCGGCCCGTGGTGCCGTCCGGCAGGCGGACGGTCAGCGTGCCGGCGGACAGGTCCAGGTCGGGGACGACGCGGCCGAGCTGGGGGTAGCGCCGCAAAGTCACCACCGAGTTGTCGGCCCGGAGCAGGAACAGCCGCCGGTCCTCGGCGACGCCGCCGGTCTCGAGGTACACCTCCGGCCGGGTGAGCGAACCCAGTCCCTTGACCGGCGCCACCCGCAGAGTCTTGACCGTGATCACGTCTTCAGTATCGCCTCGGGTTTGGTGGTGATCGGGAACCGCCGTCGCGAACGGTAGCCCATCCCGGTCTCCGACCCGTCCCGACCGCCCTGAGCTACCGCTCGCGAGCGGGAACGGCCGACCGGGGTTGGGCTAACCTCGACCGGTGCCGTCCACCCTGCCTGAAGGTGACCCGGCCCCGGCCGACGGTGCGCTGACGCAGGGAGCGGCGGCCGAGATCGGAACGGCACCACTCGGCATCTACCTGCACGTGCCGTTCTGCAGCACCCGCTGCGGCTACTGCGACTTCAACACCTACACCGCGGCCGAACTCGGGCCCGATCCCGGAGCCGGCCGGCAGGGCTACATCGACACCGCTCTGCGGGAGCTGGACCTGGCCCGGCGGGTCATCGGGCCCGACGCGCCGGAGGTGTCGACGGTGTTCGTCGGCGGCGGGACTCCTACCCTGCTGCCGCCCGCCGACCTGAGTCGCTTCCTGAATGGGGTGCGGGACCGCTTCGGGCTGACTCCCGACGCCGAGGTGACCACCGAGTCCAACCCGGACTCGGTCGACGCGGCCGGGCTGGCCCAGTTACGGGAGGCCGGGTTCACCCGGGTGTCGTTCGGGATGCAGTCGGCGGTCCCGCACGTGCTGGCCACGCTTGACCGGGTGCACACCCCGGGCCGGGCAGTGCAGGCGGTGGCGCAGGCGTACGCGGCCGGGTTCGAGCACGTCAGCCTTGACCTGATCTACGGCACGCCGGGGGAGTCACCGACCGACTGGTCGACCAGCCTGGACGCCGCCTTGGCTGCCGAACCCGACCACGTCAGCGCGTACGCGCTGATCGTGGAGCAGGGCACCCGGCTCGCCGCCCGGATCCGTCGCGGGGAACTGGCCATGACCGACGACGACGACCTGGCCGACAAGTACCTGATGGCCGACGAGCGGCTGACCGCGGCCGGACTGTCGTGGTACGAGGTCAGCAACTGGGCCCGCGACCCGGGTGCCCGATGCCGGCACAACCTGACCTACTGGCGCGGGCGACACTGGTGGGGGATCGGCCCTGGCGCGCACTCCCACGTCGGCGGGTTGCGCTGGTGGAACGTCAAACACCCCGCCGCGTACGCCGCCCGGATCGCCCGGGGCGAGTCGCCGGCGGCCGGCCGGGAGCGGCTCGACGCCGAGCAGCGACGGGTCGAGCGGGTGCTGCTGGAGACCCGACTGGCCGAAGGCCTCGACCTGGCCCTGCTGAGCCCGACCGAACGTCGGCGTGTCCCGGATCTGGTTGGCTGCGGTCTGGTCGAGTCCCGCCCTGATCGGCTGGTGCTGACCCTGCGCGGACGGCTGTTGACCGACGGGATCGTCCGCGACCTGCTGGACTGAGTGCAGCCGAAACCAGTTCGACCTCGTCTGGACCTCGGCTGTCGCCGTCGGCCCGCGCGTAGTGCGGCGCATCCATCCGGTTGCGGTGCCGGGCGAAGTGGGACGGCTAGTAGCTTGTCGCCTCTATTCCTTGGGATTTGGCGGCGTCCAGGTGCGTGCATCGCCAGGCCGACGAGGGAGGCATACCGGGTCGTCTTCCGATCGAGGAGAACGCCGCGAGGTATGTGCCTGGGCGTTGCAAAACCCAAGAGATAGGGGCGACAGGCTACTAGGGTCAGCAGATGACAACGGCGGGACCGCTGTGGTGGCGCGGTCTGCGCAGCCGCCCGGCGTCGAACCTGTTCATCATGACCCTGTCGGCCGTAGTGGTTCTGATCGCGGTGCTCGGACCGCTGCTGCTCCGAGCGATCACGCAGTCCACTATCACCGACGCCGTCCAGGCGGCAGGCCCGGAAGGGACGTCACTGACCGTCACGATCAACGGGGACGTCCGGGAGGACCTCTACCCCCTCGAGGCCGTGATCGACGCTGCCCTCGCTCCGGTGGCCAGAGGGCCGGCGCGAGGACTGTGGCAGCCGGCGCAGACCTGGATCGAGTCGGTCGCCAACGTGGCGTGGGCGTCGAAGGACCGCACCACCCCCGGAGAGACCTCCTCCCGCGTCCGGGCCACCAACGGGTGCTCCGGACTGGTACTGAAGACCGGGACGTGCCCCACGGCCAAGGGGCAGGTGCTCCTCAGCACCGCCGACGCCGGCCGCGCCCGTGTCCAGGTCGGTTCGGTGCTCATCTATCGGCGGGCCGACATCCCCGGGCGCCGCTTCCGAGTGGTGGGCACCTACGACGCGGATCAGGTCACGGCACCGCTCACCCGGCCCGGAACCGAGGTCGGACTGACCGCGGTGGACGGTGACCCGCTGATCACCACGAGCGAGCAGCTTCAGGCGCTGCCGCTGCCGACCCAAGTGTCTGGCCGGCTGCTGCTCCGGGGCCCGGTTACCGTGGCCGACGAGCCGTTGCTGCACCGCTCGGTCGACGATCTCCAGGCCGCCGTCCTCACTCAGGCCCGCAGCATTGCCGTCGTGACCAGGTTGCCCGACGTGCTGGACCGGGTCGACGACCAGAGCAGGGCCGCACGGATCCTGATCGCCATCAGCGAGGCGCAGGCGCTGGCCCTCGCCGGTTTTGCGCTTGCCACGGTGTTGCAGCGAACCGGCCGGGCCCGGCGTGGCGAATGGGGGGTCGGGCGGCTGCTCGGCGTACCCCGGCGGCGGTGGCTGCGCTCGGTCTACGCCGAGCCGGCGATCGCGCTGCTCGCCGGTGTACCCGTCGGCCTCGCCGCCGGTGTGGTGCTCGCCCGGACGTCGGTGAACGCGAACCTCGTTCCAGGCACGCCGGTGGAATTTCTGCGCTGGCCCGTGCTGGTTGCCGCGGTCGCGGCGGGATTGGTCGCGCTGCTGGTGCTCGTGGCGGTCAGTCTGCCCAGTCTGCGCCAATCCCTGGCCACGCTGCTGTCCGAGCACGCCGAGCCGACCCGGTCGAGTCGGTTCACCGTGGTGGCCCAGGCGGTGGTCGTGCTGCTTGCCGCCGCCAGCGGGTACGACCTGCTGGCGGGGGGAGTGCTCGGCACCAGCGGCTCGCACCTTGGCCTGCTCGCTCCAGCCCTGTTCGCCTTGGGTCTGGCCCTGGTAGCCGTGCGGATCAGCGTTCTGATCGTCCGGCGGGTGACCCGGCATCCACCGCGTCGCCTGGGTGCGCTGGTGGTGGGCAGGCAACTGGCGCGGACCCCGTCCGCGCTGACGCCGGCCGTCGTGATGGCGGTCGGAGTGGCGCTGACGATCTTCGCGACCCAAGTTCTCGCCTTGTCGATCCGGAATCAAGACCTCCGTGCCGACGCGGCGACCGGCGCCGCCACCGTGCTCCACGTGGCCGCCCCGGCAGGCACCGACCTCACTGCCGCGGTGGATGCAGCTGACCCCTCGGGGCGCTACGCGATGGCCGTCCGCGAGCGAGCCTCCGAGGTCGATCGCGGGACCGGTCGAGTGGTCGCGGTCGACAGCCGCCGGCTGGCGGCGGTGTCGGCATGGTCGCCGGCCTGGTCGAACGTGACCGCCCTCGCCGAGGCCCTCCGCCCGACCACGACTGCGCCGGTCGTGCTCCGCGGTAGCCGGGTGGTGGTCACCCTCGATCGGGTCGAGGTGAAGCCGGGGATTCCGCTCAGCGCGACCACGGGCCCGGCGGACCCGGGCTTGAGTCTGATCGTGGACACCGGGCCGATGTGGCGTACGGTCAAGCTCGGTGCGATCGCCAGGACCAACCGGCTGACCGGCTCGATCCCGTGCCGGGGCGGATGCCGGTTGGTTGCGGTGGGACTGACCTCGGGAGCCCTTCAGCCCTACACCGCCCGATTCGTCGTGACCGGGGTCGGCACCGACGTCTCGCCGATCGCAGACTCCGGGTCCTGGCTGGGAAAACCGGCCCGGTGGCATCCCAGGGTCGGCGACTACTACGATCCCGATCCCGACGCCTCCGCGATTCCGAGCACCACCGCGGCTGGGTTGACGCTGAAGGTCACCGACAGTCTGGGGGGCAACCTCGCTTCGGTCGCCCCGGGCGACGTCATCGACCCCCTGCCGGCTGTGCTCGGCCCGACCACGGAGCTCCGACCCTTCGCCGGCATGAACGAGGCCGCGTACGGCACCGGGCTCGACGGTGCCCCCCAGCTGTTGACGGTCCTCGGCCGGGCCTCGGTCCTGCCGCGCACGCTCGGGGACGGCGTCCTGGTCGACCTGTCGAACGCGGCCGGTCTGGTGGACCCACACCGAGACTCCGGTTCCGCTGAGGTGTGGCTGGCCCCGGATGCGCCGGCCGAGATCGAGCCGGCACTGAACGCGGCCGGGCTCAGGGTCGAGCGGCGCGAGACGCTGTCCGACGCCCGAGCCGTTCTGCGGCGCGAGCCGACGACGCGGGGGGCCGCGGTCGCGGTGAGTTTGGCCGAGACTGCGTCGGTGCTCACCGTGTTGGCCCTGGTCGCAGCCCGGGTGGTGGACGGCCGCCGCCGGCGGGACTGGCGAATACTGCGCGACGCGGGGGTGCGTGCGTCGACCGCACGCCGGCTGGCGGCGATCGAGGTCGCCGTGCCCGCCCTGCTCGGCACGGTGCTGGGCGTGCTGAGCGGGCTGGCCGCCCTCCACCTGGCTGCACCGAGGCTGCCGCTGGTGGATCTGTCCACTCCCGGCCCGCCGCCTGAGTTGCGGATCAGCTGGTCGCCCGCCCTGGTATTCAGCTTGATCGCGATGGTCGTCGTGGTGTTGATCGCCTTGATCGGGGCCCGGTTGGAGACCCGCGACGGGCGGCCGGAGCGGTGAGCGAGGGCGCGCCGCCGGGCGGGGCTGAGGTCCACTGCGCCGGGCTGGTCCACGTCTACCGGGTCCTCGGCACCGACGTCGCCGCCCTCCGCGGCGTCGATCTCCGGGTCGCTCCCGGTGAGCGGATCGCGCTGCTCGGACCATCAGGTTCGGGCAAGTCGACACTGCTCAGCGTCGTCGCCGGACTCCGCCGACCGTCGGCCGGAGCGGTCTTTGTCGACGGCGAGGATCTTGCCCGATGCGGCGAGCGGGCGCTCTACCGCTACCGGTCCCGGACCGTCGGACTGATGCTGCAGGGCGCGGTCTCCGGGTTGCTGCCCTACGCCAGCCCGCGGCAGAACGTGGAGTTTGCCAGCGGTGCGGACGCGGGATCCGACACCGTCCTGGGCGCGCTCGGCCTGATGACAGAGACCCGTCCGATCGAGCGATTGGGGCGAGTCGAGCAGCAGTCGAGCGCGCTCGCCGTGGCCATGGCCCGGCGGCCGAAACTGCTGTTGGTCGATGAACCCACCGCTCAGTTCGGCCCGGCCGCCCGCGACGCCCTCCTTGACCTGCTGGTCGCGACGACCAACGCCGCCGAGACCACCGTGGTGATGGTGACCCACGACGAGGAGGTCGCGGGCCGGATGCAGCGGATGGTGCGGATGCGCGAGGGCCGAATCGCCACCGAAGGCCTGCGCGGCGACCAATATGCCGTGGTCGGCACCGACGGGTCGGTTCAGTTGCCCGAGTCGTTGAGCGGGGGCTGGCCCGCGGGTTCGCGGGTCCGGATCGAGGCTGCGGGACCGGACGAGATCCGGATCCGCCGACCGGACACCGAGGCCAGGCCGTGAGCGCAGCGGTCTCGTCGGCGCCTGGCCTGCGGGCCACCGGTGTCACGGTCGGCGAGTCCGGACGAACGGCGGTTACCGGCTTCGACCTCGAAGTCGCCCCCGGAGCCCGGGTGGCCGTTTCGGGCCCTAGTGGGACGGAGGTGTCGACGGTGCTCGCTGCCCTCGCGGGCCGGCAGGCCCTCGTCACCGGCACGCTCACCTTGGACGGCCACCCCCTCGCTCAGATGTCACCCGACCGAGCGGTCGGCTTCGTGCGGGGAAGCCGCAACCTGATCGGCACCCTGACTGCGGTGGAAAATCTTGCAGTTGTCCTGCTCGACCGCGATCCACGCTCGCCTGCCGCGGCCTGGGCCCGGGCAGAGCAGCAGCTCGCCGAGGTCGGCCTACTGCCGGCGAGCTGGCATAACCTGGCCGAGCAGCTCTCTGGCGGGCAGCAGCAGCGGGTAGCACTGGCCAGAGCCCTGGTCGGCCGCCCCCGGCTGCTGGTGCTGGACAATCCCACCAGCGAGCTTGACCCCGATAGCGCCGCCCTCGTCGTCGGGGTGCTGGACGGTGCCCGGAGCGACGGCCAGTGTTGTGTGTTGGCCAGCAGCGACGAGGTGCTTCTGGGCTCGTGCGACGCCCACGTACGCCTGTGAGACGCCGACGGCTCCCACCGTGTGGGCAGCTCACTCCTGCGGATGGTCGGCGGTGACGAAGTCGATTAGCTCCTCCACACACGTCAGTAACGGCCGTTCCAGGTCCGACCAGGACCGTACCCGGGCCAGGATCGCCTGCCAGGCGCGGGCGACGTCGGCCTGGTCGCCGTGCGGCAGTCGCAGCACCTCGCAGATGCCGTGCTTCCACTCGACGTCGCGAGGGATGTCGGGCCAGCGCTTCAGCCCGACCCGTTCAGGCTTGACGGCCGCCCAGACGTCGACGTAGGGGTGGCCGAGCACCTTCACGTACGGCCCGGTGCGGCCCTGCTCGACCTCGGCGGCGATTCGCGACTCCTTGCTGCCGGGGACCAGGTGGTCCACCAGCACCCCCAGCCGGCGGCCCCGCTCCGGCGCGAAGTCGGCCACGACACCGGGCAAGTCGTCGATCCCGCCGAGATACTCCACCACCACCCCGACGTGGCGTAGGTCGTCGCCCCAGATCTTCTCCACCAGCTCGGCGTCATGGCGGCCCTCGACGTAGATCCGGCTGGGAAGGGCCACCTTCGCCCGCTGGGGGCCGCGGGAAGCCACCGACCCGGACGTGCTTCGCTGCGGGGTCGTGCTCGCCGGCCGTTTCGGCACGGTCAGGCTGACCGGACGGCCCTCCAGCAGGAAGCCGGCGCCGACCGGGAAGCTGCGGCACCGTCCGCGCCGGTCCTCCAGTACGACGATCCCGTTCTCCCAACGCAGCACCGCGCCGCAGAACCCGGTGTCCGCGTCCTCCACCACCAGGCCGTGGCTCAGCTCCACCGGGGTACTGACCGGCCGGCGCGGGGTGTTCCAGCCGGCCCGCAGGACGTCGGAACCGTATCGATCGGCAGTGCTCACTCGGCGCAGCGTAGGCGAGCGGATCGGTGACGGCTTGGAGGCGATGCTGCGCGTCGCCGATCGGTCCGGTCGCGGTGTGGAGTTGCCTGGTTTGCTGGGGACGTGCCCGCGCTGCCCATGTTCCCGCTCGGTTCGGTGCTCTTCCCGCATATGCCGTTACGGCTGCGGGTCTTCGAGCAGCGTTACCTGCTGATGCTCTCGGAGCTGATCCAGGCCGAGGATCCGCGCTTCGGGGTGGTGCTGATCGAACGCGGTTTCGAGGTCGGCGGTGGTGAACACCGCTTCGACATCGGCACGGTGGCTCAGATCGTTCAGCTCGGCGCGGAGGACGGCTTCGTGGGGCTGACCGCGCAGGGGACGCAGCGCTTTATGGCGCAGCAGTGGTTGGACGGCACGCCCTATCCTCGGGCGGAGCTGCGCGAGCTGCCCGAGCTGGACTGGGACTCGAGTGTGGAACCGCTGCGGCAGGAGACCGAGCGGACGGTTCGGCGCGCCCTTTACCAGGCCTCGGAGTTCACCGAGCGCGGTTGGGCGGCCGATGCCGAACTGTCGGCCGATCCGGTCGCGGCGTGCTGGCAGTTGGCCGCGATCGCACCGCTGGGCGAGTTGGACCAGCTGGCGCTGTTGCGCTCGGAGTCGCTGGAGTCCCTGCTCACTGACGTCGGCCGACTGACCCAGGAGGCAGCGGTCCGTTTCTCCGCGCCCTGGCCGGACGCTCCGGAGTAGCGCGCGGGAACCTCAGTCGGTGCAAAGGGGTGACGCCAAACAGTTTGATACTGTACGCTGTATCTGAACGAGTAGGTCGAGCTGCAGAGGCGACGATGAGTGAACCGAACCCGGTGACCGCCGGTTCGCTGGCCCGGCAGTCGTTGGCGCTGATGGTCGACGGATCGTTGGAGCAGTTCCGCGCGATCTACCACCTCGACGCGGTCAACCACGAGCCCAAGGCGGAACCGCCGACGTGCCGGGTGCCCGGGCCTGACGGCTTCTACGCCACTGCCCGGTGGCTGCGGGCAGCGTTCGACCCGATCGCCATCCGCGTCGAGCATGTCGTGGTCGAGGGCGACCTGGTCGTCGCTGGAGTGCAGATGTCCGGCCGGCAGACGGGCACGATGGTGACCTACCGGCCTGATGGCAGCGTCGAGCGGGCGTTCGCCCCGACCAATCGGAGGTTCAGCGCTCGCCAGGCGCACTTCCTCCGAGTCCGGGGCGGCCTGCTGGTCGAGCACTGGGCGGTGCGCGACGACCTGGGGCAGGCCGTACAGCTCGGCTGGCTGCCGCCGAGCCCGCGCTACCTAATCCGCTGCGCCGTCGCCACCCGGTTCGCTCGCCGTGAGCTGGCGGCGGCGCGGCGGGGATGAGTTGGGTTACGACAACACCGCCCGCGAGGCGGGTGCCCGGGCCAACCGGCGCCGCATCCTCCGCGCTGCCTCAGAGTCCTTCTTAACGTGCGGGTACGCCGGGACGACGGTGAGGTCGGTGGCCGCCGCGGCCGGGCTTTCCCCGGAAAGCCTGTACAAGATCTACGGCGGTAAGGCCGGTTTGCTCAAGGCCGTGTACGACGTCTCGATCGCCGGCGACGACGCCGCGGTTCCGATCGCCGAGCGCGAGCATGCGCAGGCGGTTCGTGCCGCCACCACCCCGGCCGAAGCGGCGGCCGCCTGGGCGCAGCTGGTGGTCGCGGTCGGCACCCGGGCCGGACCGCTGCTGGCCGTGCTGCTGGCGGCCCGCGACCGCGAACCGGCGATCGGTGAGCTGTTCGACACCATCGACGGCGAGCGGATGACCGGCGCGCGACTGGTTGTCCAGCACTGGCAGCGACGCGGCTGGATCCGACTCGGCGTCGACCTCGACGACGCCGCAGTCACCCTGTGGGCCCTCAACTCCGCCGAGGTCCGATCCTTGCTGGCTCGCCGAGGCTGGAGCGACGAGCGGTACGTCGGTTGGCTGGCGGGCCTGCTCCGCGCCAGCGTGCTGGTCGAGGAGGGGGTCGAGCAACGGCGCGAGCAGGTCGGCGGTGCCAGCGCCCGGTCTGAGTTGGTCGAGGAATGCTGAACCTCGAACCTTGGCGGTTCAAACGGGCTGCGCTGCCGCTTCCCCGGCGATCTCCCACTCGTCCGCCCGGACCGCCCGAATGAACGGTAGTCCGCGCGTCCTTCAGGCGGACCGGCCGCCGCGGTAGGGCGGCTCACAATCTCAAGGATGGCCCATCAGCAGTCGCTTTGCTCATCCGGTCGGCGCTCGGCCTCGAGGCCGCTCGCTTCGCTCAGGTTGAGGGCGAGGTTTCTGAGATGGCGTTTCATCGGGATACTGCGGGCGTGCGCGGCGGCCTGATCGTAGGTAACCCGAGCCTCTTCACTCCGGCCGCTCAGCTGCAGCAGATGACCTCTGACCGCGTGGAAGCGATGGTCACCGCCGAGCGCATGCTCGAGTGGTTCGAGGGCCGCCAGACCCTGCTCGGGGGAGCGGGCCAGCCCGATGGCCACGGCTTGATTGAGGGCGACGACCGGGCTGCGGTCGATACGGCGCAGAAGCCCGTAGAAGGCCAGGATCTGGTCCCAATCGGTGTCCGCGGCAGTGGCTGCCTCGCAGTGCAAGGCGTTGATGACGCCCAAGATCTGAAAGCGACCCAGGTGTCCCCGGGGCAGGGCACCACTGATCAGCTCGATGCCCTCGTCGATGCTGCCGCGGTCCCACCGACTACGGTCCTGATCGGCCATGGTGACCAGAGCTCCGTCGGCGCTGATCCGGGCCGTGCGTCGGGCGTCGGTGAGCAGCATCAGCGCAAGCAGACCGGCGACCTCGGGGTCTTCGGGTCTGGCCTGATGAACCATCCGAGTGAGCCGGATCGCCTCGTTGGTCAGATCGACGCGAAGCAGGTGCTTCCCGGACGTTGCCGCGTACCCCTCGTTGAAGATCAGATACAGCACGTACAAGACGCTGTCGAGGCGGGCCGACATCTCCTGTGGTGAGGGCAGGGTGAAAGTGGCGCCGCTATCGCGCAGGGTGCTCTTGGCCCGGGTCAGCCGACGGGTCATCGTCGCCTCGCTGACCATGAAGGCCCGCGCGATCTCGACCACGCTGAGTCCGCCAACGGCCTTCAAGGTCAACGCCACCTGCGAGGCTTGGGACAAGCTGGGATGAGCGCACAGGACCAGCAACGTCAGGCTGTCGTCGCCGGCACTGGCCGTGGTCGCGTGGTCTGCCTGCTGGACCCACTGTCGAGCGACGATGCCTTCTCGACGCAGCCTGGCCTGTTCGCTGCGCAGCGTATCGGTAAGACGACGGACCGCGACGGTCACCAGCCAGCCGAAGGGATTGTCGGGAACGCCCTGCACCGGCCACTGACGAGCGGCCGCGAGCAAGGCGTCCTGGGTGGCCTCCTCGGCCAGGTCGAAGTGACCGAACCGGCGGACCAGCACCCCGAGGACCCGCGGCGTCAGCGTGCGCAGTAGGTCCTCGGGCACCACGACACGGTTCACTCGAGGAGTTCGTCCGCGCCCTCGACGAGAGGCCGTACGTCGGCCACCGCGCTTTGGCGTACGTGTTCGGGGGCAGGACAGTCGGCGAGTCGCGCAGCGATCTGGGTGGCTCGGTCGAAGGAATCACACTCGACGACCCAGTAGCCGGCAAGCACCTCCTGCGCCTCCGGGTAGGGCCCATCGGTCACCACCGCGGCGCCCTCGCGTAGCTGGACCCGCCGGGTATGAGCAGGCTCGGCCAGGCCCCGGGTCTCCACCAGCTCACCGGAGGCCTCCAACTCACCGGTGAGTGCGGCCATGAACTCGCCCATTGCGGCGAAGTCCTCACCGCTCCACGGAGGGAGATCCGTGGCTTTACCAGCCATCCCGTCGTAGTCCCGCTGCGACCCGTAAGTCAAGATCATGTACTTCATCTCAGCTCCTCATCGGTTCGGAGCGCCATCGTGACGCTCTCCTCGAAGCAGTCGGGGCCGGCACGGCAGACCGGACATCCTGGCCGTCAGCGAGGCAAGCCAGCTCGCCCGAGAGGTCGGTGTCCGATCCGGATACGCAGCCACGACGTTGGGGTGTCGCCCACCAACGAGGAGCATCCCATGGTCACCGTCCAGCCCGCTACCGGTTCAGCGAGTCGTATCCGCACCCTCAGTTCCTGGGCCTTGCGGCTCGGCCTCGCGATCGTCATCGGCGGCGGAGGAGCGGCCAAGCTGGCCGGCGATCCCGCCATGGTCGGTTTGTTCGCCGACCTCGGTGCCGGCCAGTGGTTGCGGTTCGTCACCGGGGTCTTAGAGGTGTCGGGTGCGGTCGGGCTCCTCGTCCCCCGAGTTCGGGTCCTTGCCGCTATGGGTCTGAGCCTGTTGTTGGTCTGTGCCGCGCTGGTCAATCTCGCGATCCTTGGCGCGAGTCCGGCCACGCCGCTGATCCTGGCCGCTTTGACCGCCTTGATCGCCTACTTTGGCCTCCGCGAGTCCGGCCGTTAGCGTACGCACAAATCGAGCCGAAGCCGCGTAGCGGCTGCCTCCTCGGCAACGGCCGCGAGGTCGGCGGCAGATCGAGCACCAGGCCGTACATACTCCCGGGTCGCAGCGTCTCCGGTCAGGGGCGGCGTCCGTCGAGGACGCAGAACTCGTTCCCCTCGAGGTCAGCGAGTACGACCCAGCTCTGGTCGCCCTGGCCGACGTCGGCGGGTCGAGCACCGAGGTCGAGCAGGCGGCGGACCTCGTCGTCCTGGTCCCGGTCGGTGGGATTGAGGTCGAGGTGGAGCCTGTTCTTGACGGTCTTGTCTTCGGGTACGCGCGCGAAGGTCAACGTGGGTGGTTCGGGGCCGGAGTGGTTTTGGCTTGCGAGCCCCACGGGCGAGCCGATGGTGACCAGCCCGTCGGCTTCGTCGCGCACCGCGTAGTCGAGGACCGAGCACCAGAACCGGGCGAGACGGTCGGGGTCGGCACAGTCGATGGCCAGCTCGGTGAACCTACTGGTCATGTCCCGACCTCCCAGCGGCGTCGTCCACCGACGCTGTACCTGCGGCTCCGGAAATACCGACGACCAGGACGGCCAGTGGGCTCGCCGACGGGAAACGGCGGTTCGCCTGATGTCGCCCGTCGTTTCGGTTGAGGCGGGATAGTTCGATGAGCAAATTCATGCGTCCATCCTGCTCGGCGCCTTGCTCGAGACCCATCAGGCAGTCCACCGGGCACGTGGTCGCGACAATAGCTCCGGCTCGAAGCTCCGACCTCCCAGTAGTGGGGGTCGGTCATTGTGTCGAAGTCCTCACGACAGCCCCAGGAGGCTTGCGGTGGAAGACGGGTTCGCGATCTCGGAGCGCTGCTCGTACGTAACCGGTGTCCGTTGGAGGCCAAAGCGTGAATCATCGGCTAGCAACCGCTAGGACCACTCGAAGCATCATGACGATAGGGCGTCACGTCCCGGAATCACCGCGGCCTTAACCATATCTGGGCAATGTAAGGTTACATCATGATGCGGACCCAGGTCTCATTGTCCAGCCAGGAGCGCCGCACGCTCGACACGGTGGGGGCTCGTACCGGCCGGTCGATGTCGGCGCTGATCCGCGACGCTATCATGATCGCGTACGGGACCGAGCACGCCGTCGACGACGATCTTGCGGCCATGCTCCAGTCGTTCGGCTCGTGGCAAGACCGGGACAGTGACGGCGCCGCTTGGGTCGATGAACGACGCTCCGGGTCACGCCTGGCTCAGCGTTCGTGAACGCCCTGGTCGACACCTCGATCCTGATCGATTACTTGCGGGGGCGCCCCGAGGCTGCCGAGGTGTTGGAGCGCGAGCGGGTTGCGGGTCCTCTCCAGGCCAGCGAGATCACCCGGCTGGAAGTCCTGGCCGGAATGCGTCCGGCCGAAGCTAGTGCGACCCGGACGCTGCTATCGACCCTGACCTGGCACCCCGTGGACGCCGACGTCACCGAGGCCGCCGGAGCGCTGGGTCGGCAATGGCTCCCCGGCCACCACACGATCGACGGTGCCGGCTTGGCCATCGCAGCCACGGCTCTTCGCATCGAATCGCGGCTGCTCACTCGCAATGTCCGGCACTTCCCGATGTTTCCCGATCTCACGGCACCGTACTGAGCGGAAGCCCGAGGAGCGCCTTCCCGCCCGTAAGACCTTGAGCGTCCCTGTGAAGCGGTTCGTAAGTCAGCGGAGATGTCGGCGCGGTCGTGTCCGACTTGGTTTCGAACACATGTTCGAGTAGGATGTCTTCATGGTCGGGGATGAGCAGGTCGAAGAGCCGGTGACCCCGACCGGGCTGGCGTTGGGACGGCTGCGGGAGGCGGTCGACGGGTTCATCGCCGCGGTCGAGACCGGCGGGTTGGATCATCTGGACGCGCCGGGGAAGATGGCGTTGCTGTCGGGGTTGGAGGAGCAGCGGCGGAGGCTGCCGGTGGCTGAGCACGCATTAATCGCCGACGCCCAGGTTCATGATCTGGCCGGGCGGTATGCGTTTGCGTCGCTGTCGATGATGCTGGTCAAAACGCTGCGGCTGTCGCCGGGTGAGGCGGCGGCCCGGGTCAGCGCCGCGGAGGCGGTGGGTGGCCGGGTGAGCATGCTGGGGCAGCCGTTGGCGCCGCTGCGGCCGGTGGTGGCCGCCGCGCAGCGCGCCGGGGAGGTGTCGACCGAGCAGGTCGGGATCATCACCCGGGCGTTGGCCGAGCTGCCCTCAAATTCAGACCCGGCCGACGTGGCCGAGGCGGAGCAGACGTTGACCGGGCACGCGCGGGTGTTCGGGCCCAAGGAGTTGCGGCTGATCGCCCGCCGGCTGGTCGACGCGGCCGATCCCGACGGGCCGGCACCCGACGACACCGTCCCGCGGGAACGCCGGCACCTGGAACTGCGGCCGCTGCGCGACGGGACCTGGCGAGTCGAGGGCCGGCTGACCGCCGAAACCGGCGCCGCCTTGTCGGCGCTGCTGAGCCCGCTGGCCAAACCCCTCCCGCCGACCCCCGGGCCCACCACCAAGACGGGGAAGTCCCGGCCCGAGCCGGACCTGCGCCATTACGGCCAACGACTCCACGACGCCCTCGACGAAGTCGCCGCCCGGCTGCTACGTTCAACCGACCTGCCGATGGCCGGTGGCACGCCTGCCACGGTGATCGTCACCATCGACTTGGCCGACCTGCTCCGCCGGGCCGGGATCGCCGAAACCGCCGACGGCACCCTCCTCAGTCCCGAACAGTTGCTGCGGATCGCCGGTGAGGCCGACATCTGGACCGCGATCACCGACGCCCACGGGGTACCGCTCGCGCTGGGCCGGACCCGACGGATCGCCAGCCGCGGCCAAACCATCGCCCTCGCCGCCCGCGACGGCGGCTGCTCATTTCCCGGCTGCACCCGCCCGCCGAGTTGGTGCGACCGGCACCACATCCTCGACTGGATCTTCGGCGGCCGGACCGACCTGAACAATCTGACCCTGCTGTGCCGCCACCACCACACCCACTTCGCCCAACGAGGCTGGACCTGCCGGCTCAACCCGGCCGGACTCCCCGAATGGATACCCCCACGCTGGATCGACCGCCACCAACGACCCCTCCTGCACGAACGGATCCAACGCCGCCACGCCGAACACACCCTCATCGCCTGACCGAGCCGCAAGCTCGAAGAGTCGCCCGGGTTTGCCGCGAGGAGCGTTGCGTCATTTTCCGAACGGGAACGGTCCAAGGTTGAGATTGGGAACCTAAGGGCGTACGGTTTTCTGTACGTCTGGCCGGAGGGATCTGCGATGAAGACAATGAGCTATACCGAGTCACGAGCCCGCTTTGCCGAGGTCTTGGACTCCGTCATCAACGACCGTGAAGAGGTTGTCGTGACGCGATCCGGTCACGAGCCCGTCGTCATCGTCTCCTTAGATGAGTTCGAGTCCCTGCGCGAGACGGCCTATCTCCTGCGGTCACCGACCAACGCGCGGCGCTTGCTCGACGCCATGGAGCGATTGGAGTCCGGCCGCGGCGAGGAGCAGGAATTGGTCAACACCGACTGATGCGACTGGTCTGGGACGTCAACGCTTGGGAGGACTACCTGTGGTGGCAGTCGCAAGACCGCAAGGTACTCAAACGGATTAATTCGCTCATCCAGGACGTAGTGCGTAACGGCAACGCCGGGATTGGCAAGCCTGAGCCGCTTCGGCACGATTTTGCCGGCTACTGGTCCCGCCGGATCACCGAGGAGCACCGGCTGGTCTACAAGCTCCTCGACGAAGAGATCCGGATTGCGGCCTGTCGCTACCACTACAGCCGGTGACACTACGTCCCCTGAGCTTGTCGAAGGGCGACCGACGCCACGTCCCCTGAGCTTGTCGAAGGGCGACCGACGCCACGCCCCCTGAGCTTGTCGAAGGGCGCCTGACGCCACGTCCCCTGAGCTTGTCGAAGGGCGCCTGGCGCGACGTCCCCTGAGCTTGTCGAAGGGCGCCTGACGCGACGTCCCCTGAGCTTGTCGAAGGGCGCCTGGCGCGACGTCCCCTGAGCTTGTCGAAGGGCGCCTGACGCGACGTCCCCTGAGCTTGTCGAAGGGCGACCGACGCCACGCCCCCTGAGCTTGTCGAAGGGCCTCGTCAGAGGTCGGCATCAGGCTTCTCGATGTGAAATGCCAACCTCTTCGAGGCCCTTCGACCAGCTCAGGGGGCGTTCCGACCAGCTCAGGGGGCGTGTTCCGACAAGCTCAGGGGGCGTATTTCGACCAGCTCAGGGGGCGTATTCCGTTCCGACAAGCTCAGCGGGCGGATTCCGACAACTCAGGGGGCGTGATTCGACAGGCTCAGGGGTGGGACCGCCCAGACCCTTGACGTTGGGGTTGTCCGAGCGGGCCCGCCCGCCGAGTGTGTCAGCGGCTGCGCTTCTTCTTCCGCGGCGGGTCGGTCGGTTCGAGACCGGGCGTCCAGTTGAGCACGCTGGCCCGTTCCATGAACTCGTCGCTGTCGATCTCGCTCCGGGCGAAGCGCTCGGCCAGGATGCGGCGGGCCTCCCGCTCGGGGCCGAGGTGACGGACCCACGGCGGCGGAGTGAAGTGGCCGCGGCGGAGCAGTACCAAAGCGGTGGTCAGAGCGATCAGGAACAACAAGAACATGAGTCCTCCTCCGAGGAAATGGGCGAACGGTGGCGGTCCCGCGAAGCCGGCGGGGTGCGGGGTGAAAGGTGGCATGCCTCAACGGTGCCCCCGCGAGCGTCCGCGCACATCGGTCGGCGGGCGACACTTGGGCTACGTCGGGTGACGTAGCGCGGATACGTCGATCGGCCGACGTGTTCGTCGGCCTCCTCGCCTACAGTCGATCTCCTACCCAGGTGACGAGGAGAGTGGTGCGTACGTCCGAGGCGGCGGGAACGGGCTTACCCACTCCGAGCCGTCGCCGTCTTCTGCTCAACGTTGCGCTCGGCATCATCGTGGCGTGGTTCGGCTGGGTCGGGGCCCACTTTCGGGTCGAACCCGCTCCCGACGGACCCGGCCGGATGGGGGGCCGGCCCGGACCACCGTTCGCACCGGTCGAGGTTTCGGTGCTGGTGGTGCCCTTCCTGCTGCTGCTGGCCGCAGGGATCGGTCTGCGCTGGCGTGCGCCGAGATTGGCGTTCGTAGCCGTCGTCGTCGGGGTGGGTGGCTACTTCGCCACCGGAGAGTCGTTTTACCCCCTGCTCGTTGCGCCGGCCCTGGTCGTCTACTCGACGGCGATCACGTTGCCGCCGCGGCGCTGGCTCGGGCTGACCGTACTGCTGCTCCCGATGTTCTTGATCACCGGCCTGCATGAGCCCTACCTGGGACTCCTCGATCCCGGCACCTACGCCGGCCTGCTGGCCGGACTCGCGGTCGTCTTCGTTCCGGCCCTGCTCGGCCTGGCTCGCCGCGGCCGACGGGATAACGAGCGGCGCCAGCGGGAGGAGGACCGACGCCGCTACGCCTACGAGGAGCGGCTGCGGATCGCCCGGGAGGTGCACGACGTGGTCGGACACAGCTTGAGTGTGGTCACCATGCAAGCCGGGGTCGCGCTGCACGTGCTGGACAAGCAACGCACGGCGGGCGGGGAGCCGCCGGCGGCGGTGACCGAGTCGCTGGAGGCGATCCGGACCACGAGCCGGGACGCCCTGGCCGAGCTCCGTACGACCTTGGACGTGTTCCGCGAGCCGAGCGCAGGCGAACCACGGGCGCCGCGGGCTGGGCTCGCGCGACTCGAGGACCTGGTCGCCGCGCTACGGCAGGCCGGACGCCGGATCATCGTGGACCGCGAGGACGACGGCCCGACGCCGCTGCCGGCGGCGGTGGACCAGGCCGCCTTCCGGATCGTGCAGGAGGGACTGACCAACGTCGTCCGGCACGCCGGCGAGGCGGCGGCAACCGTTCGGGTCGGCCGGGACCCGCGGCGGTTGTGGGTCGAGGTGACCGACGACGGGCCTACCGAGCCGGAGCTGAGCGAGGGCAACGGGATCCGGGGAATGCGGGAGCGGGCCCGCGCCGTCGGCGGCACGCTCAGCGTGGCCACCCGACCGGGTGGCGGCGTCCGGGTCCGCGCGGAACTACCGCTGACCGCGGCCCCGGCCGAACCAGACCCCGCCTTGGAAGCGATTCGCCCGTGAGCATCCGGGTGGTCGTCGCCGACGACCAGCCGCTGGTCCGGATGGGGCTGCGGACGCTGATCGGGTCCGAGGACGATCTGAAGCTGGTGGGGGAGGCCGAGGACGGTCGGGAGGCGGTCGAGCTGGTCCGCCGGGTCCGGCCCGACGTGGTCCTGATGGACGTCCGGATGCCCCGGCTGGACGGGATTGCGGCGCTCCGGGTAATCAACGCCGACCGGGAACTCAGTGACGTCAAGGTGATCGTGCTGACCACGTTCGAGCTGGACGAGTACGTCTTCGACGCCCTGCAGGCCGGTGCGGCCGGCTTCTTGATCAAGGACTCCGAGCCGGTCGACATGCTGCGCGCCATCCGCCTGGTCGCGGCGGGTGAGTCGCTGTTGTCGCCGTCGGTGACCCGGCGGGTGATCGACACCTTCACCGCCCGCGCTCCGCTGCGGCGACGGCACGACCGGCTCAAGGAGCTGACCGAGCGTGAGAGCGAGGTGTTGGGACTGGTCGGGGAGGGTCTGAACAACGACGAGATCGGCGCCCGGCTGGTCGTCAGTCCGGCCACCGCCCGGACCCACGTCAGCCGGGTGATGACCAAGCTCGGGGCGCGCGACCGGGCCCAACTGGTGGTGATCGCCTACCAGTCCGGCCTGGTCCGGTAAGCGCGGACCAGGCAACGGTCGGCCTCGGGCCGGCGTCCGGCCCGGCGAAGAACCGGTCCGTCGGTGCTCAGGCCAGCGGCAGCGTCCGGCGCGGCGTGATCGGGCCTAGTTGGGCGTACGCGGTGGCCAGCCCGGGCCGGATCGCCTCGACCGGGTACGGCCAGTCCCCCCGCTCCGCGGCCTGATCGAGCCCGACTCCCGCCTCCGCCAGCCGCCGGAGTTCCCCGGAGATCGACGCGACCCGGCCGCGCGCGTCGTAGACGAACTCCCGATCCACCGGCTGGCCGTGCCCGGGGATCGCCACGGTGGCGTCACTCATCAGTCCGATCAGGCCGTCCAGCGTCCCCGCCCACTCGTGCACGAAGCTGTCCGGTCCGAACCCGGGCGGACCGGCGGACTCGACCAGGTCCCCGGCGAAGACGACACCGGCGTCGGGCGCGACGATCAACAGGTCCGAGCTCGTGTGGCCGCGGCCGACGTGGGCGAACTCGACCCGCCGGTCGCCGAGGTCGAGCGCCGCCGCCACCACCAGACCGCGCCGTGGGGGCACCAGCGCGGTCACCTCGACCCCGAGGGCCGCCGCGTCGGCCGCGGCCGCCGGCCCGGCCAGCCACGTCGCCACGTCCTCGTGCCCGAGGCTGGGCACGTCGTCGAAGGCGGCCAGCCCGAAGGCGTGGTCGCGATGAGCGTGGGTGACGACCACGGCCTGCAGCGGCCGGTCGGTCACCGCCGCCACGGCGTCCCGCACGGCGCGCCCCTGTGCGGGACTCGAACCAGTGTCGACCAGCAGCGCGCCGGCGCTCCCGAGCACCAGGCCGAGGTTCACCGCGTCCGGCTCCGCCACGGCGTAAAACACGCCGTCGGCCACCTCCGTCCACCCTCCGAGAGTGAAGGCAGGGGTCGCTCGATCGACCGGGTTGGAGTGGTCCACCCGGCTAGACTGGCACTCACGACGCAGGAGTGCCAAGTAGTCGACCCCCGAGTGGGACCGACCCACCACCGGCGAGGAGGGACGATGGACGACCGCAAGCTCGAAGTCCTACGGGCCATCGTCACCGACTACGTGTCCAGCCGGGAACCGGTCGGTTCCAAGGCCCTCGTCGATCACCACGACCTCGGCGTTTCCCCGGCCACGGTCCGCAACGACATGGCCGTGCTGGAGGAGGAGGGCTACATCACCCAGCCGCACACCAGCGCCGGCCGGATCCCCACCGACAAGGGGTACCGGCTGTTCGTCGACCGGCTCGGGTCGGTCAAGCCGCTGTCCGGGGCCGAGCAGAAGGCCATCCACACCTTCCTCTCCGGCGCCATCGACCTCGACGACGTCCTGCTGCGGACCGTCCGGCTGTTGGCTCAGGTCACCCAACAGGTCGCGATCGTGCAATACCCCGCGCTGACCCACTCCACTGTGCGCCATGTCGAAGTGGTTTCGCTGTCCTCCACCCGGCTGCTGTTGATCTTGATCACCTCGACCGGCCGGGTCGAGCAGCGGGCCCTTGAACTGCCCGAGTACGACGAACAGACCCTCGGCGAACTGCGCGCCCGGCTGAACGCAGCCACCGTCGGCCACCCGCCGGGTGAGGCGGCCGCCCGACTGGCCGCGGCGGTGGACACATTGCCGGCTTTGCTGCACCCCATCGGCGGGGTGGTTGCGGCGAGTTTGTTGGAGATGCTGAGTAGCGAGGCCTCCAGCCGGATGGTGGTGGGCGGCATGCCCAATCTGACTGGGTACGGGGCGGAGTTCGAGACCGCGGTCAAGCCGGTGCTGGAGGCGTTGGAGGAGCAGGTCGTGCTCCTGAAACTCTTGGGCGAGGCGACCACCGCCGATACGGTCACGGTCCGGATCGGCCAGGAGAACCCGTACAAGGAACTACAGTCGTCTTCGGTGGTGGCCAGCGGCTACGGCAACCGGCTCGACATGTTCGCCACCCTCGGAGTGCTCGGCCCCACCCGGATGGACTATCCCTCGACCATGGCCTCGGTGCGGGCGGTCGCCCGCTACGTCGGCCGGTTCCTGTCGCAAGGATGAAGCCGTCCGGGATGACATCGGCACCTTCGAGCGTTACGTGTACCGGCCAGTCGGCACGTCTGAGCCCAACCAGTCCGACCCGTCGAACCCGCCCGACCCGAGAGAGCTGATGAGCGACTACTACCAGACCCTGGGCGTGACCCGCGACGCCAGCCCCGAGCAGATCAAGAAGGCCTACCGCCAGCTGGCGATGAAGCTGCACCCCGATGTGGCGACCGAGGCCGACGCGGGCGAGCGCTTCAAGGCCGTGGCCGAGGCGTACGAGGTGCTGGCCGATCCCAAGAAGAAGGACCTCTACGACCGGGGCGGCGATCCGCTCGGCGGCGGGATGGGCGGCGGCTTCAACGGGGGATTCGGCGGCGGCGGGTTCGACTTCACCAACCTGGTCGACGCCATGTTCGGCGGTCAGAACGCGCGTGGGCCCAAGTCGCGGGTCCGCCGCGGTCAGGACGCGCTGGTCCGGCTGGACCTGGAGCTGGCCGAGGCGGCCTTCGGAGTGACCAAGCCGCTGCGGGTCGACACCGCCGTACTGTGCCCGCGGTGCAGCGGGTCCGGAGCCCAGGAAGGGTCGGAACCGGAGACCTGCCGCACCTGCCACGGACAGGGTGACGTCACCCACGTCCAGCGGTCGTTCCTCGGCGACATCCGCACCACCCAGCCGTGCCCGACCTGCCGCGGCTACGGCACGGTGATCCCCAACCCGTGTCCGGAGTGTTCCGGCGACGGCCGGGTGCGTTCCAGCCGCACCATCAGCGTGAAGATCCCGGCCGGGGTCGGCAGCGGCAACCGGATCCATCTGGCCGCGCACGGCGAGGTCGGTCCGGGCGGGGGCCCGGCCGGCGACCTTTACGTGGAGTTGAACGTCGCCCCGCACGAAGTCTTCCGGCGCGACGGCGACGACCTGGAGGTGACGGTCCGGATCCCGATGACCGCCGCCGCACTCGGCACCGAGGTGGCGGTGGAGACGCTGGAGGCCGACCTGCCCGACACCGACGTCGACGACGCCAGCGTCCGCGTGGTCGTCCCGGCCGGCACCCAGTCCGGCACCCGGGTCGCGTTGGACGGCCGCGGCGTTCCGCGGCTACGTTCGGGCGGTCGGGGGCAGCTCGGAGTAACCCTGCTGGTGCAGACCCCCTCCCGGCTCGACCCGGACCAGCGCGACCTGCTCCGCCAGCTCGCCGAGCTGCGAGACGAGACCCGTCCCGAGGTCAGTGTGCAAAAGCAGGGCCGGCGCGTGTTCAACCGGCTGCGGAACGCGTTCGCCGATCACTGATCGGCTCCGACGTCGGGCGGAGCCGGTGAGCAGGCGACGCCTTCGAGCGGCCGCGCGTAAGGGGAGCTGAACGATGACCGCGCCGCTGTTCTTGGCCGACGAGCTCGAGTTCGGCCCGAACGGTCCTGAGACCGGCGCGGAGGTTTTGCTCGGCGGGCGGGAGGGCCACCACGCGGTGGTCGTTCGTCGGCTCCGGGTCGGGGAGCCGGTGCTGTTGGCCGACGGCCGCGGTACCGGAATCGCCGGCGAGGTTGTCCGAGCGTCCAAGGCGGGCCTGCGGGTGCGGGTGCTGGAGCGGTTGAGCGAACCGGAGCCGGACCTGCGGATCACCGTCGTCCAAGCGCTGGCCAAGGGCGACCGGGCCGAGCTGGCGGTGGAGATGCTGACCGAGATCGGCGCGGTCGAGATCGTCCCGTGGCCGGCGTCCCGTTCGATCGTGCGCTGGACCGGTGAGCGCGCCGAGAAGGGCCTGGCCCGGTGGCGCTCGGCCGCCCGGGAGGCGGCCAAGCAGTCCCGCCGGCTGCGGGTTCCGCAGATCCCGGCGGCGCTCAGCACCCCGCAGCTGGTCGAGCGTCTTGCGGCGACCGACCTGGTTCTGCACGAGGACGCCGCCGACCCGATCGCGGCGGTGGCGGTCCCCAGCGTCGGTGCGGTCACGGTCGTGGTCGGACCCGAGGGCGGGATCAGTCCCGAGGAACTCGACGCCTTCGCTGCCGCCGGCGCCCGCCCGGTCCGCGTCGGCTCGCACGTGCTGCGGACCTCCACGGCCGGCGTGGTGGCCGTCTCCGCCCTGATCAACCGGTGAGCTCACAGTCGATGATCACCGAGTTGTCAGACGTCAGTTGGCCCAGAGCCCAACTCGGTTCTGAGTCGGCGCGGGGGGAGCGATGAGTGCGCAACCGGCATCCACAGCGCGGCCGTTCGGGTTCGCGGTGCACGACACGTTGCCCGGCCGGCTGGGTCGCACCGGCACCCTGACCACCCCGCACGGCACCGTCGACACCCCGGCGTTCGTGCCGGTCGGCACCCAGGCCAGCGTCAAGGCCGTACTGCCGGAGGCGATGGCGGCCCTGGGAGCGCAGGCGTTGCTGGCCAACGCCTACCACCTCTATCTCCAGCCCGGCGCCGACATCGTCGACGCCGCGGGCGGGCTCGGCGCATTCATGAACTGGCCCGGCCCCACCTTCACCGACAGCGGCGGCTTCCAGGTCCTCAGCCTGGGGGTCGGGTTCGGGAAGCTGCTGGCCATGGACACCGCCGGGCTGGCCGACGCGGACGTAATCGCCCCCGGCAAGCAGCGGCTGGCCACCGTCGACGACGACGGGGTCACCTTCCGCTCCCACCGCGACGGAACTTTGCACCGGTTCACCCCCGAGGTCTCGGTGGCGATCCAGCACCAGCTGGGGGCCGACGTGATGTTCGCCTTCGACGAGTGCACGACGCTGCTGAACACCCGCGGCTACCAGGAGCAGGCGGTGGCCCGGACCCAGGCCTGGGCGGTCCGGTGCCTGGCCGAGCACGCCCGACAGACCCGGGAGCGGACCCACCGGCCCTACCAGGCCCTGTTCGGAGTCGTCCAGGGGGCAGCGTACGAGGACCTGCGCCGTCAGGCCTGCCGGGATCTGGCGGCCCTGGTCGTTGAGGGAACCTCCTTCGACGGTTACGGCATCGGCGGGGCGCTGGAGAAGGAGAACCTCGGCACCATCGTCGGCTGGTGCGCCGCGGAGTTGCCGGCGGACAAGCCGCGGCACCTGCTGGGCATCGCCGAGCCCGACGACCTGTTCACCGCCATCGAGCACGGCGCCGACACCTTCGACTGCGTGGCCCCGTCCCGGGTGGCCCGCAACGCCGCCGTCCACCGCCGCGACGGCCGCTTCAATCTGACCACCGCCACCTCCCGCCGGGCCTTCGTCCCGATCGACGACGGCTGCGACTGTTACACCTGCACGCACTACACCCGGGCTTACCTGCACCACCTGTTCAAGGCCCACGAGATGCTGGCCTGCACGCTGTGCACCATCCATAACGAACGGTTCGTGGTCGGTCTGGTCGACGACATCCGCGCCAGCATCAGCTCGGGTGACTTCGACGAGCTACGGGCCGAGTTCCTGGGCCGCTACTACCGCTCCCGCTCCAGGTGAGCACCCCGCTTCACCGGTTGGGTACTGGCTAGGTTGGGAACCGTCCGCACCAGCAGGTGCCGGGACCAGAACGCGGAGGGAGAGGTCATGTCGCAGGACAGCACGGTCAAGAAGGTCAGCTCGGAGACGTCGCCGCGCGGGGAGCTCGGCCAGAAGTACCTGGTCGACGGCAAGGCCGTCGCCATGCGCCTGTTCGACGCCGAGCAGCCCGGCGAACCCCGCCCGCCGGTCAGCCGCGATTACGAGACGGTGGGCTACGTGATCAGCGGCCGGGCCGAACTTCATCTCGAGGACCAGCTGATCCGGCTGGAGCCGGGCGACTCGTGGCTGGTGCCGAAGGGCGCTTCGCACACCTACGCCATCGTGGAGGCCTTCACCGCCGTGGAGGCGACCAGTCCGCCGGCCCAGGTGCACGGTCGCGACGAGGCCTGAGCAGTACCTCGACCGGTGTGCCTGTACGACCGTAGGAGGACGTAGTGGCGGATCCCACACCCGGTCCGGACCGTCCGACCGACCCCTGGTATGACCTGAACGACTTCGTGGCCAGCCCCCGGCTGGGGGACTTGGTGCTCGATCCGGACGGGCAGAACCTGCTGGTCGGCGTCTCGGCCCCCAACGCCGAGGGCACCGCCTACGTCACCTCCTGGTGGCGAGTCGACCCCACTGGATCGGCGCCGGCTCGGCGCTGGACCCGCGCCGTGGAGGGCGACGGGACCGCCGCCTTCACCGGCGACGGTGACCTGCTGTTCACCTCCAAGCGACCGGCTCCGCCGGGGGAGTCCGAGTCCGACGACGACGTCGGCGTGCTCTGGTGCTTGCCGCGCGGCGGCGGGGAGGCGTACGCGCTGGCCCGGCGCCGCGGCGGCTGGTCCGGGGTCTTGGCGGCGGCCCGCGGCGACCGGATGGTGCTGTCCGCCGACGCCAGCGTGGCCAGCGCCGACGAGCCCGGGCACACTGCGATCGCCGCCGACCGGGCGAAGCGCAAGGTGACGGCCATCCTGCACGAGCGCTACCCGGTGCGTTACTGGGACCACGACCTCGGGGCGACCGACGTCCGGGTGCTGAGCGCCGACCTCGCCGCCGTCCGCAACCCGGCCGGCGACTACGCCCCCGCCGCCGACGCCTGGACCGACCTCACCCCGAGCCGAGGCTGCTTCAGCGGGGAGCTCGGGGGGCTCAGTGCCGACGGGTCGACGGCCGTGCTCGACTGGACCGAAGCAGCGTCGGCCGTTGTCCAGCGGGAGGTGGTCGTCGGCCTCGATCTGGCCGCCGGGTCGTCGACGGTGCTGGCCCGCGACGACACCGACGACTTCTCAGCCGGCGCGCTGTCGCCGGACGGCCGGCTGATGGTGTGCCTGCGGGAGACGGCCGGCACCCCGGATCGGCCGGCCGACGGCAGTCTGTGGCTGGTGGAGCGGGGTGCGGACGCAGGTCGGGCCCTGGCCGCGAACTGGGACGCCTGGCCGACCCCACTGGCCATCTCCCCCGACAACCGCACCGTCTACGTCAGCGTCGACGAGCGCGGCCACGCACCGCTGTACGCCGTCGACGTGGCCAGCGGCGAGCGGCGGCGGCTGACCGGTGACGGTGCAATCGGCTCGGTGGTGCTCAGCCACGACGGAGCCACGCTGTACGCGGTCACCTCCTCCTACCTGGACCCGGGCAGCCTGATCGCCGTCGACACTGCGACCGGGAAGGTCTCGCCGTTGCGCTCGCCGGTGGACTATCCGCCGCTGCCCGGCCACTGCGAGGACGTCACGACGGTGGCCGCTGACGGCACCTCGATCCGCGGTTACCTGCTGCTGCCGCGGGACGCGGCCGGTCCGGTGCCGTTGGCCCTGTGGGTGCACGGCGGTCCGCTGTCGTCGTGGAACGCCTGGTCGTGGCGGTGGTGCCCGTGGCTGCTGGTCTCTCGCGGGTACGCCGTGCTGCTGCCGGACCCGGCGCTGTCCACCGGCTACGGCCGCGACTTCGTCGCCCGGGGCTGGGGCCGGTGGGGTGCGGAGCCGTACACCGACCTGATGGCCATCACCGACTCCGTGGTCGAGCGGCCCGACATCGACCCGGCCCGGACGGTGGCCATGGGCGGGTCGTTCGGCGGCTACATGGTCAACTGGATCGCCGGTCACACCGACCGGTTCGCCGCCATCGTCAGCCACGCCAGCCTGTGGAACCTGGAATCGTTCGGGCCGACCACCGACGCTGCCTGGTACTGGGCGCGCGAGATGACGCCGGAGATGATGACCGCCAACTCCCCGCACCGGCACGCCGACGCCATCACCACCCCGATGCTGGTGGTGCACGGCGACCAGGACTACCGGGTGCCGATCTCGGAGGGGCTCGCGCTGTGGTGGGCCCTCACCTCGGGCTGGGACGGGCCGGCGGCGGACCTACCGCACCGGTTCCTGTACTTCCCCGACGAGAACCATTGGGTGCTCAGCCCGCAGCACGCCCGAATCTGGTACGAGACGGTGCTCGCCTTCCTGGCGACCCATCTGCACGGCGAACCCTTCGTTCGCCCCGCGGGACTGTAAGACTTGTGTCGTCGGTCGCACCCCCGGGGAGAAAGTGGTCACAGATGACCGGGAACGAGGGCATTCCGGTGTCGTCTCTGACCACTTGCGCCGCGAACCCGGACCTACACGCCTACCTACACGCCTACACGCCTACACGCCTACACGATGGTGTAGCCGCCGTCGATCAGCACGCACTGGCCGACCACGTAGCGCGAGGCCGAGGAGGCGAGGTAGGCCACCAACGGCCCGATGTCGGTGGGGTCGCCCAAGGTCCCCGACGGAATCCGGCGACGCCACTCGTCGGCCAGTTCGACGTCGTGATCCACTACGTCACGGGTCATGTCGGTCAGCACGTAACCGGGGGAGACAGCGTTGACCCGAATCCCCAGCGGCAGCCATTCCACGGCCAACGACCGGGTCAGGGCTTCCACCCCGGCCTTGGACACGTTGTAGACCGTCTGCTGCTGCGGCACATTGACGACTCGAGCCGACATCGAGGCCACGTTGACGATGGCGCCGCCCGAGCCGGCGTCGCGCCGGTGTCGGGCGAATGCCTGGCAGGTGATGAACGTCCCGTTCAGGTTGACGTCGAGGACCCGCTGCCACTGCTGCAGAGTGCTGTCCAGCGCCGACTCCCGCGGTCCGATTCCGGCCGCGTTCACCAGGATGGTCGGCGAGCCCAGCTCGTCGGCGACCTGCCGGATCAGGCCGGCGACGCTGTCCGGGTCGGTCACGTTCACCTTGATTCCCGCCGTCGGGACATCGGCCGCGCTCGCCAACGCCTGGGCGCTGTCACCGACGCCGGGCAGGATGTCGGCCAGGGCCACCGCGACACCGGATTCGGCCAGCGTCTCGGCGATCGCGTAGCCCAGTCCGCGGGCCCCGCCGGTGACCACCGCGACCTGGCCGGCCAGGTCGGTGAAGCGGGCCAGGCCGCGAGGGAGCGGGGCCGCGGGCGTTCGGTCGATGGTGTCGTCGGCGGTCATGAGGCAGCTCCTGTGCGGGGACGGATCGGGTCAGCTGGTCAGACGGTCAGGTGAGGTTCAGCCGCTGGGCGGCGACGAGCTGGTCGGCGATGAAGCCGCGGGCGTGCCGGGCCAGGTCAGGGCCGTCGTTCCACAGGTTGCGCCACACCCCGAGCGCCGCCGCGAACTCGTTCGACACCACCGCGGAGGAGAAGCTCTCGAAGGTGATCGGCCCGGCGTAATCGGCCCCGACCAGGGCCCGAAAGAAGGCCGGGAAGTCGATCGTGCCGCTGCCGAGGTAGCCGCGGTGGCTCTCCCCGACGTGCACATAACCGAGCCGGTCCCCGGCCAGCCGGACCGGCCGGGCGAAGTCGCCCTCCTCGATGTTGGCGTGGTAGGTGTCCAGGTGCACGACCACGTTGTCCTCCCCGATCGCGTCGATATGACCTAACGCGTCGGTGACGGTGTTGACCAGGTTGGTCTCGTAGCGGTTCACCGCCTCCAGCCCGATGACGATGTCGTGCTCGGCGGCAGCCCGGGCCAGTCCACGGAGCACGGTGGCACTGTTGGCGCGGCCGCGGGCGGTGGCCGACCGGGTGTACTTGCCCATGGCGCTGAAGATCACCCCGCTGAGGTAGCGGCTGCCGACCGCGCGGGTCACCTCCAGCGCGTCGTACAACAGCTTCTCCCCGGCCGCGACCACGCCGGTGTCCTCGCTGGAGATGTCGGTGTCGAAGCTCAATCCCAACGAACAGGCCGCGTTCAGCCCGTGCTGCCTGAGCAGATCCGCGGTGGCGGGCCCGTCCACGCTCGACGGATCGAGCAATGCGATCTCCAGCAGATCGAAGCCGGCCTCGGCCGTGCTTCGAAGTGCGTACGCGGCCTCCTCGGGGCTCCAACCCGCGACGAAGACCAGGGTGTGCACGCCGAGCGGGTTGACCGGCGTGGCCACCATCGGTTCTCCTCTTTGTCGTCGCTCTCGTGTCCGTTCTCGTGTTCGCTGGTCTAGCACAGTCGGCGACGCGACCCCTGGTCGAGCTATGCCCCCTGAGCTTGTCGAAGGGCCTCGAAGAGGTTGGCACTCCGTTCGCGAAGCTTAACGCCGACCTCTGACGAGGCCCTTCGACAAGCTCAGGGGGCGTGAGGTCAGGCGCCCTTCGACAAGCTCAGGGGGCGTGAGGTCAGGCGCCCTTGGACAAGCTCAGGGGGGGTGAGGTCAGGCGCCCTTGGACAAGCTCAGGGGGGGTGAGGTCAGGCGCCCTTGGACAAGCTCAGGGGTGTGAGGTCAGGCGCCCTTGGACAAGCTCAGGGGGGGTGAGGTCAGGCGCCCTTGGACAAGCTCAGGGGGGTGAGGTCAGGCGCCCTTCGACAGGCTCAGCTGCCGTTCCGGCCGATCGGGACGGGTCAGTTGGACTCCTGGCGGGCCGGTCTCGGCCCGCCCGGGTGATCGTGAAGATCGCGGCGGCCTGGGCGGTCCGTCCACGTGACCGGTTCGACGCGGCGTCGATCGGTTCCACGCCGCCGACCACGCCCGGCCAGCCGAGCAGCGTCGGCGTAGGCCGTGTCGTGCCGGGCCAACACGGTCGGCCAGGTGAAGCGTGGGGCGACCGTACGGGTGTGGTGTTGCAGGCGGTGCAGGGCCAGCTGATCGGTGAGCAGCCCGGCCGCCGCCCGGGCCATCGCCGCGTCGGAGTCGACCAGGAGCCCGTCGACCCCGTGGCTGATGAAGTCGCCGACGCCGCCCCGGGCCATCCCGATCACCGGGACGCCGGCGCTCCGCGCTTCCAGGGCGGCGATCCCGAACGACTCCAGGGTCGCCGGGGCCAGGTACAGGTGGGAACGCTGCAGCAGGGATCGGATGGCCGACCGGGGGAGCTGACCCGGTACCTCGACCCAACGGGCGAGGTCGGATCCACTGACGCGGCGGCGGACCACCCGATCCATCGGTCCCGAACCGATCACGACGGCCCGCAGCGGAATCTCGGCGGGGACCGCGCGGCGGATGGTGCGCAGCACGGTCAGCAGTGGCAGCGGTCGTTTCCGGCGGGCCAGCCGCAGCACCGAGACCAGGGTCAGCGGTGGTGGCGGCGGCGCGTCCGGGGCGATCCAGTCGTCCGGGTCGATACCGTTGGGCAGTACCGCCACCTCGTGTGCGGGTGCGGCCGCGTGCAGCAGGGCGGCGGCCGAGGAACTGACTGCGGTCCAGGCGACGCTGGCCAGTGCCGCTGCGCCGCCGCTGCCGGTGACGCCGGCGAGCAGGGCGCCGGCCAGCACGGTCCGGGCCGGGAACGTCCGGGGCAGCATCGAGTGCATCGTCAGCACCGCGGGAACGCCGGTCCGCGCGGCCAGCCCGGCTCCGGCCCAGGCCAACGGGGACACCAGCGAGGAATGAGCGTGCACCACGTCGAAACGACCGGTCCGGATCAGGGTGCTGAGCTCGGCCAGGGCCGCCGGCCGGGGGAACCCGTTCGCCTGGGGTAGTCGGACGACCATGCCACCGGCGGCCCACGGTCCGGGGGTCAAGGTGGCGCACCGAACGTGATGACCCAGCGCGTGTTGGCGCTGCGCAAGGTCGTGCACGTGCATCTCGATCCCCCCGAGCTGGGGCAGGGCGGAGTCGCTGACGTGCAGAATCCTCACCGGGAGACGACCTGGGCCGGTGGGCCGGCCGGTTCGGTGCCCGCGGTCACCGCGACCGGGCGTGAGCGGTGCAGGACCGACCAGACCAGCGCCGTCGCCCCGCCGACCGGGATTTCGGCGAGGTAGGTGAAGCAGCGGTAGAGCAGGACGCCGGCTACTGCCGGTGCGGCCGGCGAGCCGAGCGCGGTGAGGACGGCCGCCATCCCGCCCTCGACCACACCCACCCCGCCCGGCGTCAGCGGCAACAAGGTGAGGATCCGGTCCACCGCCAAGGCGGCGACCAGCCCGGTGAACCCGAGGTCGAGGCCGGCGACGTGCAGACACGCCCACAGCAAGGTGGCCTGCAGGCCGACGTAGGCGAAGGTCCCGAAACTGAGCCGGCGCCACTGCCGCCGGATCAACGAGATGGTCATCTCGGCCAGTCCGGGCAGCCGCTGCGCCAGGTCGGGGTGCGGGTGCCGGCCGACCAGGCCCGCGGCGACGTCGATCACCCGGTCGGCCGCCCGTCCGAGCAGCGCGGCCGCGCGGGGGAAGAGCAGCAGCCCGGCGAGCACCGGGAGGACGATCACCAGCCCCAGGGTCAAGACCACGCCCTGCCGCAGGAGCAGTTCGCGACCGCTGAGCAGCAAGATCGCGGCAGCGCTGGCCGCGACGACGAGCTTGGCGGCCACGTCGCAGACGTTGGTGGTGACGGTGTACGCCGCGAAGCTGCGCTTGGTAAACCCCCACCGTCGCGTCATCGCGTAGTTCAGGCCGACCCCGGCGGCGCCGCCCAGGGGGAGGACGTTCGCCACCGCGCTGCCGGTCAGACTCAACGTCAGGGCCCGTCGGGTGCTGAGCCCGGGCAGACTGGCCGCCAGCGCGACCGCGTTGCAGACCAGACCCGCGAACCACAGCACCGTCAGCACCGCCACGGCCAGCAGCGGAATCCCCGCGAAGGCTCCGAGCACCGCGACCCAGCTGGTGCCCTGGGTGGCCGGGACGACCACGATCAGCGCAACCGCGGCGACGGCGACGGCGACGGCGGCCGCAACCCGGCCCACCCGACGTACGCGCATCTGCTCCCTACTCCGGAATCGACCCTGCCCGACCGGCACGACTGCCGTATCGCTGTCCTATGATGCCCGATCGAAGCTGAGCGAGGGATGAGCCGGGCCGTATCCTGCGCCGGTGCCGTTCACGCTCGTCTCCTTCCATGCTCATCCCGACGACGAGGTGCTGTTCACCGGCGGCACGCTGGCCCGGGCCGCCGCCGAGGGTCACCGGGTGGTCCTCGCGGTGGCCACCGACGGGGCGGCGGGGCTGGCCGCCCCTGAGTACCGGGCCGAGCTGTGGCGGGCGCGGATGGCCGAGTTGGAGGCGTCGGCGGCCATCCTGGGCTGCGCGGCCGTGGTGCCGCTGGGCTTTCGCGACTCCGGCTGGCGGACGGCCGCGCCGCCGGATGCGTTCAGCCGGCTTCCGGTCCCCGACGCAGCGGCCCCGCTCGCGGCCCTGCTGGAGCGGGAGCGGGCCGACGCGGTTACCGTCTACGATCCCGCCGGTGGCTACGGACACCCCGATCACCGTCAGGTCCACCGGGCCGGCTCGCACGCCGCTCGGATCAGCGGGACCCCGCTGGTCCTGCAGGCCACCGTCGACCGTCGGGTTATTCGGCCGATCGTCGCGATCATCGCCGCCACGCCGGGTCTGCTGCCGGAGGTGAAGCTGGCCGACTACGACCGGGCCTACACCGCCTCGGCCGACATCACCCACCGGGTGGATGTGTCGGCCTACGCCGAGCGGAAGCGGCGGGCGCTGGCGGCGCACCTGAGCCAGGCCAGCACGGGCAAGGGCACCCGGACCTTGGCCCTGCTGCTCAAGGCGCCGCCGGTGCTCTTTCGCCGGGCGCTGGGCCGGGAGTGGTTCGTGGAGCCGGGCCGGACGCCGGGGGAGAGCCTGGACGACATCTTCGCCAGTCTGCGGCCGAGAACCTGAGTCACCCGACACGGGATCGAGGCGAGTGTCAGTCCTCGACGTACGGCTTACTCTTCGACGTGCGGCCCGACCTGCTCGGCCAGCCACCGGTTCATCGGCCGGGCGGTCGCGAAGACGTCCAGCACGAAAGCCCGGACCGCCTCGCCGTCGGCCAATTCGGGTCCGGCCAGGCCGGCCGTGGCGATCAGGCCCCGCTGGCGGAGCCACCGGATCCGCCGGTGGTCGCGCGGATAACCCTGCGGCGCCGTCTTCAGCGTCCCGACCCCATGATCGACATCGACGGTTCCGGCCCGCTCCAGCCGGCGCAGCAACCGGTCCAGCGCCGTCCCGCTGGCTTCGTCGTCGACCGCCTCTCGGAAGCGCTGCAGCTGATCGCGTTCCATCCAGTAGATGCCGGTGGCCACCAGGAGCCCGGCGGCGCTGACCTGGAGGTAATAATCCAGACCCTGGTGGGTGTGGATCGCACTGTGCTGGGTCTTGTACGGCGACTTGTCGGCGCTGAACCGAAGATCGCGGTGCATCCGGAACACCCGGAACGGCTGGTACGCCTTGGGCAGCGACGCCACCAGGGCGGCCAGCGGCGCCTTGACCTCGGCCTCGAACACGTCGGCGTGCGCGGTCCAGTACGCCCGCGAGTTGTCCTCCTCCAGCCCGTCGAAGAAGGCCCACGCCGCCGGCGAAAATCCTCGGAGCTGGCTCACCGTGCCAGTCTGGCTCAATCGACCAGACCAGGGCTGGTCGGACCCGGGTAGCCGGGCTCACGCCGCTTGATCGCAGCGATGACGGCGTAGGTGAGGGGGAGGAACACCACCTCCACCGCCACCTTGTACAGGTAGCCGGCGACGGTGTAGCTGATCAGCGACGTCCAGGTCGGGAACACCCCGACGAAGGCGATGAAGCAGAACAAGACGGTGTCGGCGAGTTCGCCGACCACGGTCGACCCGACCAGCCGGGCCCACAGCCGGCGCTCCGCGGTCCGTCGCTTGATCGCCACCACGACCCAGGCGTTCAGGAACTGCCCGGCCAGGTAGCCGCACAGGCTGGCGACGACGATCCGCGGCACGAAGCCGAGGACGGCGACGAAGGCGTCCTGGTTCTCATACCCCGGCCCGGGCGGGGCGGCCCCGACGGCCAAGAAGGTGACCGAGGCCAGCGCAGCCAGCCCGAAGCCGGTCCAGATTGCCCGGCGGGCCAGCCGGAGTCCGTACACCTCGGCCAGCACGTCGCCGAGGATGTAGGTCAGCGGGAACAAGAATGCGCCGCCGTCGGTGAAGATGCCCGAAATCACCGGCAGATCGGCGACCACGGTGATCGTCTTGGTCGCGGCCACGTTGGAAATCAGCAGCAGCCCGCAGAACAAGGCGACCGCAACGGCGTAGATCCCGCTGGGACCGGCATGCGCCGCCGGTTCGGGCGGGGTCGAGGCCATGCTCGAATCGGCGCCGGTCTTACTCACGGGCGCCGATCGTAGTCCCTTCCAAGGCTCCTCCGCCGCCCCAAAGATGCCAGCCGACTCCTGGGCGGAGGAGCGGGAAGGAATCGAGGCTCGGTCGTTGGGTGTGGAGCTCGTCCGGACTGCTCGGTGAGCGGCGAGACGTAGGGTCGAACGACACCACCGAACGGACACCGCCGATGAGTCATCCGACCCTCGTCACCGAGGAGTTCGTCACTTCCGCTGACGGCACCAGGATCGGTTACCTTCGCCAAGGCACCGGTCCCGGCCTGGTCCTGGTTCAGGGCGCGATGGGCACCGCAAACCACTACAGCGAGCTCGCCGATGCGCTCTCCGTCCGTTTCACGGTCTGCTCCGCCGACCGCCGTGGCCGCGGGTTGAGCCCCAAGCGCTACGACGGCAGCCACAACATCGCCCGCGACGTCGAGGACATCGACGCGATCCTCACCGCGAACGACGCCCGGTGCGTTTTCGGTCTCAGCTCCGGAGCTGTGATCACTCTCGAAGCTGCGCGAACTCTTCCTCGGATCAGCAAGGCCGCGGTCTACGAGCCGCCCTTCTACGCCCACGGCATCGACCACGCAGGCATCCGGCGACTCGGCCGCGAGATCGAGCACCGTCAGCTCGGCTCCGCTCTGGTGACCACACTGCTCACCGCCGAGACTGCCCCGGCCGCGCTGCGCCTGCTGCCCCGCCGTCTTGCCCAAGCCCTCGGCTTCGTCGTGCTCAGCGTGGAGGGGCGCGTCAACGCCGGCCCCGATGCGCTGCGCGCGATGCTGCCCGGAATCCGGTATGACTTCAACGTCGTCGGCGGCGCAGACGGCACTGTCGACACCTTCAGCACCCTCGACAAGCCGGTCCTGTTGCTAACCGGCACCAAGAGCCCCGCCTTCCTGCGACAGGCCATCGAGCGATTGCAGGCCCTGCTGCCCGGCGCGCAATGCGTCGACTTCGACGGACTGACCCACTCCGGACCCTGGAACACCAGGCGCGGCGGCAACCCCCAGCTCGTCGCCGAGGCCCTCCAGGAATTCCTCCTCGGCTAGCAGCTCCGCAGGGCGACCAGGCCGATGACCGCAATACGTCGTCGTCGCCGGCGGCGACGTCGACCCCCGATACTTCCCCCACCGCCCGAACCGCCAAGGTCGACGCTCGTCGCGGACGGCCGAGCGCTACCGGTGCCGGGCCGGGAGGAGCGCGCTGACGGGGACGATCAGTCCGGTCAGGACCGCGGCAAGGGTGAACGAGTGCGTAAACCCGGGCAGCGGCGTCGAATCGGAGGCGGCGGTGAGCACAGTGACCAGGATGGCGGTGCCGAGCGGGCTGCCGAGACGTTGAGCGATGTTGAGCGTTGTCGTGGCCCGAGGAGCTCGGCTGCGGTCGAGACCCTGGTAGGCGGCGGCGACGGGAGGCAGCCCGATCAGGCTGGTACCGACCCCTCGGGCACCCAGCGCGACCAGCAGTATCGGCAGGGCCATCGTCGGTGAGACCGCCAGGGGCACGGTACCCAGCAGCAGCACGATTCCCCCGAGCACCGCGGTCGTGCGAGCTCCTCGCCGGTCAATGAGGCGACCTCCGAGGCGAAGGCCGGCGACCGCGCCAAGTCCCTGGGGCAGCAGGAGCAGACCGGTAGCGAGCGGACCGGCTCCGCGCGCATCCTGCAGGTACAACGCCACCAGCAGAACGGCGCCGTCGCCGACAGCTCGGGAGAGGAACGCCACGAGCACCGACGGGCCGAACGGGCGGCGACGTAGCAGTCGGAGGTCGACCAGCGCTGCGCTCGGCCCACTGCTAGGCCGGTGCAGACTCCACCCGACGAAGGCGGCCAGCAGGAGGATTCCTACTGCGGCAAGGACCCATCGGAGCGCGCCGCTCGACCCGCCGGCCGCAGGCTGCGACACCGACGTCATCGCGTACACGAGCAGCGCGAGGGACGGACCGACCAGGACGAGTCCCACGACATCGAGCCGTTCGCGGGTACCGCTACCCGTCGCGCCCTGAGCGTCGCCTTGGCGTGTCGATCCTGTCCCCGGCCGGTCGTGCGGGAGGCGGCGGACGCCCTGCACCAGGGCGGCGGCCGCGATCGGCAGATTGATCAGGAACACCCAGCGCCACGATCCGATCGAGGTGACGAATCCGCCCAGGACCGGGCCCAGGACCGGACCGAGTGCGGCCGGGGCCCCGACCAGGCTCATCACTCGGCCGAGTTGCTCGTCGGGCGTGACTTTCGTGACGATCACCTGACCCATCGGGACGAGCAGACCACCGGCGAGGCCTTGCGCCACCCGCAGTCCGACCAGGACCGGCAGCGTCGGTGCCGCCGCGCACACGACGCTGGTCACCGCGAACGCCGTGACCGCGACCAGGAACGAGCGCCGAGCGCCGATCCGGTCGACCAGCCAACCGCTGACCGGCAAGGAAAGGGCGAGCGCGAGCAGGTAGCCCGTCACCACCCACTGCGCCGCCGGCAGCGGCGCCTTCAGCTCGTCACTGATGCTGCCCAGCGCGACCACGACGACCGTCGAGTCCATCGTCGCCAGTAGACCGGTGAACACTGCGGTGTAGGCAACCCGCAACACGTTCGTGTCGACCGGTGACCCGGCACCGGAGGGCATCACAACCGCCGATCCGGCTCGACGTCCGGAACTAGCGTGCGGCGCAGGTAGTGGCGAAGACTCATTGGCCCTCGATCCTGTCAGAATCAGCAAAAGTGCGCGGTCGAGCATGCCGGAGGTGGTAATCCAGGGCCGGGCAGAAGAGCGACCGCCTCAGCCGGGCAGGAACGCCGAGATCGCTGCTCGCAGCCCGGTCACGTCCAACCCGTGCTGGGCGTCGTGGTCGGGTGGGTATTCCGTTGGCGGAGATCAAGCGCGCCCTGGATCGGCTGCCGGCTGCCCGGACCCCGACCAAGCGGGAGTGGCAGCGGCTGGCCGCGGGCTGGGCCGGTGAGCTGGACGCACGGATCGAAGCGCTGCGGCAACTTCGCGACGAGTTCACCGGCTGCATCGGCTGCGGTTGCCTGTCGCTGACCGGCTGCACTCTGGCCAATCCCGGCGACCGGTTGGGCACCTATGGTCCCGGTCCCCGTCGGCTGATCGGCACCCCCGACGCCCCAGCGGTGCCGCAGAGCTGACCACAGATCGAGCACCGCGTGACTGGCCTGGACCGCCACCGACTTGGTGCCTCCGATCGTGGCACGCTGGAGCCATGAGCACGTACCAAAACGAGGTCCCCGACGAATCCGAGCAGCTCGACCAGATGGAGACCGAGCGGACTCTCGAAGACGACCCGGTCGAGGACCCGCTGGACACCGGTTACACCACACCCGAGCGCTACTCGCCGCTGATCCGCGAGGGCGAGCACGAGACGCTGGACGAGCGGTTGTCGGAGGAGGTGCCCGAACCCGACCCCTACTCCGACGACGACGTGGACGAAGAAGACAACCTCACCGTCCGCGCCGACGAGGAGAACCTCGACGACGGCGAGGTGGGTGACGAGCGGGCCGGCCGGCTGGTCGACCCGAACGAGGGCATCGGTCCCGACGTCGACAAGGACCTGATCGGTCAAGACGTCGGCATCGACGGAGCGGCGGCGGGCGCGGAGGAAGCCGCCGTGCACGTCATCCCGGAGTGAGGGTGCCCGGAGTACGGGTGCTGCACCCGTCTCTACGTCCGAGGGGGTGAGCCGGTGCCGCTTTACCCGCCGATCGAACCGTACGTCAGCGGACTCCTCGACGTCGGCGGCGGGCAGCAGATCTTTTGGGAGGAGTGCGGCAACCCGGCCGGGAAGCCGGTCGTGTTCCTGCACGGCGGCCCGGGCGGGGGCTGCGATCCCGGGGTGCGGCGACTGTTCGACCCGCAGCGCTACCGGGTGGTGCTGTTCGACCAGCGGGGGTGCGGCCGGAGCCGTCCGCACGCCAGCGAGCCCGGCGCGGATCTGAGCCTGAACACGACCTGGCGGCTGGTCGACGACATCGAAGCCCTCCGCCGAGCCCGCGGGATCGAACGCTGGCAGGTGTTCGGCGGTTCGTGGGGCAGCGCCCTCGCGCTGGCGTACGCACAGACCCACACCGAGCAGGTCAGCGAGCTGGTGCTGCGCGGAGTCTTCACCCTGCGACGGGCCGAACTCGACTTCTACTACAACGGTGGCGCCGGGATGCTGGTCCCCGAGCGTTACGAGGCGTTCCTGGCCCCGCTCGGCGGCTGGGGGTTCAGCGGTGACGCCATCGCGGCTTACCACGACCTGCTGTTCGACCCCGACCCGGCCGTGCACGGTCCGGCCGCAGTGGCCTGGTCCACCTGGGAGGCGGCGACGATCACCCTCGAACCTGACCCCGCCCTGATCGCCCGGTTCGCCGACCCGGCCTATGCGCTGGCCTTCGCCCGGATCGAGAATCACTACTTCGTGCACGCCGGCTGGTTCGACCCCCGACGCGACCCGACCGGCATCGAGCAGGGGCAGTTGATCGCCGATGCCGATCGGTTGGCCGGCGTACCCGGGGTGATCGTCCAGGGCCGCTACGACCTGGCCACCCCCGCGCGTACGGCGTGGGAGCTGCACCGGGCCTGGCCCGCCGCCGACCTGGTGTGGGCGCCGGTCGCCGGGCACGCGTACTCCGAGCCGCAGATCACCGATGCCCTGGTCGCCGCCACGGACCGCTTCGCCGAGGCCGAGTCTTGAGCCGGATCACGTCGAGGACCGAATTTCCTTCCCCGGTCCTGCCCCACTCACTAAGCTGGGTCTGACAAGACCGGTCGGTCCGCACTCGCGCTCGCCCGGTCGCCAACCGTGAGGTGAGGACACTCCTGAGCAGGTCACAGATAAGCAGGTCGGGTCGACTCGACGTCGAGCGCGACGAAGCCGAGCGCGGCGGCGTAGAGGAGCTGCGTAGGGTCACCGTCCCGGTCTCGGTCGAGATGGTCAATCTCCTGGGCCCGCGCGACGAGTTCCTGAAGATCCTGGAGCGTGAGCTGGCCGCCGGCGTGCACGTTCGGGGCAACGAGATCACGCTGTCCGGTCCACCCGCCGCAGTCAGTCTTGCGGTGGAGGTATTGACCGAGCTGGTGACAGTGCTGCGGACCGGTCAGGGTCTGACCGCCGACGCGGTTGAGCGGATCGTCTCCATGCTCACCGCTCGGGAGGAAGCGCGCCCGGCCGACGTACTCACCCAGAACATCCTCTCCACCCGGGGCAAGACGATCCGGCCGAAGACGTTGAACCAGAAGCGCTACGTCGACGCCATTGACGAGCACACCGTGGTGTTCGGGATCGGTCCCGCGGGCACCGGCAAGACCTATCTTGCCGTCGCCAAAGCGGTCCAGGCGCTGCAGAACAAGGAGGTCAACCGGATCATCTTGACCCGGCCCGCGGTCGAGGCCGGTGAGCACCTCGGTTTTCTGCCGGGGACCCTGAACGACAAGATCGATCCGTACGTCCGGCCGCTCTACGACGCCCTGCACGACATGCTCGACCCCGACTCGATCCCGCGGCTGCTGACCGCCGGCACGATCGAGGTCGCCCCGCTGGCCTTCATGCGGGGACGCGCGCAGCCGGTGAACACTCCGGTCCTCACGCCCCAGGGCTGGGCGACGATGGGGGAGTTGGGCGTAGGCGACCTTGTCGTCGGCTCCGACGGCCAGCCGACGCCGGTGCTCGGTGTCTACCCTCAAGGCCGCAAGGCGGTGTATCGAGTCTCCGCCCAAGACGGTGCGTCGACGCTGGCGTGTGCTGAGCACCTGTGGTTCGTAACGACCAAGGACGACCGCCGCCACGGCAAGAAGGGTCGGGTGCTTCAGACCCAGGAGCTGGCAGCAAACCTCCGGCAGGTGCTCACCCATCGCTACGAACTGCCCCTCGTAGCTCCCGTGCAGTTGCCGTCCCGCGACGTTCCCATCAACCCGTACGCCCTGGGTCTGCTGCTCGGCGACGGATGTATCACGGGCTCGACGACGCCGAGCTTCACGACGAACGATCCCGAACTCGCCGTTGCCCTCGACGAAGCCCTGCCGCGAACTGAGCTGAAGCGGTCAGACGTCGACTACGTGTTACGCCACGTCGACGGCCATCGCGGGGGAGTCATCGTCACGCATCCGGTGACGGCCGCGCTGCGAACCCTGGGCCTGGCGGGTACGCGGAGCACCACCAAGTTCGTTCCGACGCAGTATCTGCACAACAGTGCCGACGTCCGGCTGGGTGTGCTGCAAGGACTGCTCGATACCGACGGCGGGCCGGTACGTCAGGCTGCTCGCACCTGTCGGGTCCAATACGCAACCTGCTCCGAGCGCCTGCGCGACGACGTGGTGTTCCTTGTCCGTTCCCTAGGCGGAGTGGCCTACACCCGTACCCGGACAGCCGCAGGTCGCACGCCGGGTTTGGCCCGAGGCCGAGCCGTCAACCACCGCAGCGACGCCTACGTGCTCGACATTCGCCTCCCGGCCGGGACCGCTCCTTTCCGGTTGGCCCGTAAGGCGGCGGCGTACGACGTGGCCGGCGGCGGACGGCCGATGCGTTTCGTCCACGCCATCGAGCCCGCAGGAGACGCTGAGTGTGTCTGCATCTCCGTCGGGGCGGCGGATTCGCTTTACGTCACCGAGGATCTCTTGGTGACGCACAACACGCTCAACGACGCGTTCATCATCCTCGACGAGGCGCAGAACACCTCAATGGAGCAGATGAAAATGTTCCTCACCCGGCTCGGGTTCACCTCCAAGATGGTTGTCACCGGCGACGTCACCCAAGTCGACCTGCCCGGCGGCACCAAGAGCGGTCTGCGGATGGTCGAGGGCATCCTCGGCGACGTCGACGACATCGCCTTCTGCCATCTGAGCAGCCACGACGTGGTCCGGCACAAGCTGGTCGGCCGGATCGTCGCCGCGTACGACAGCTATGACGCCACGCAGCCGCCGGTTCCGGGCGGGCGGGGCCGATGACGGTCGACCTCAGCAACGAATCCGACCTGGAGGTGGACAGTACCGGACTGGTCCGGTTGGCGACGTTCGCCCTGGACCAGCTCCGGATTCACCCGCTGGCCGAGTTGTCGATCCTGCTGGTCGACGAAGCGACGATGGCCTCCTACCACCACAAGTATCTGGGGGAGCCGGGACCGACCGACGTACTCAGCTTCCCGATGGACGAGTTGCGGCCGCCGGACGAGGACGAGGAGCCGCCGCTGGGGCTGCTGGGCGACGTCGTGCTCTGTCCGGCCGTCACGCAGCGGCAGGCCCGCGAGCACGACCGTACGCCCGCCGCGGAGGCGGAGTATCTGCTCGTGCACGGACTGCTGCACCTGCTCGGCTACGACCACGCCGAGCCGGCTGAGCAGGCCGAGATGTTCACCCTCAAGGACACCTTGCTGTCCCGGTGGGCCGAGCAGCGGACGGCAGCCCCGTCGGGGGCGGCCGCCCAACCGGGGGGCGCGGGGACGCGATGAGTTCGACCGACTGGACTCAACTAGCCGTCGCCGTCGTCTTGGTGGTGCTCGCGGCCCTGAGCGCCGCGGTCGAGGCGGCGCTGTCGTCGATCTCCAAGGCGCGGGCGGAGCAACTGGTGGAACAGAGCCGACCGGGTGCCCGAATGGTGCGCCGGATCGGGGACGACCCACCCCGGTATCTCAATACCGCGCTGTTTCTGCGCACCACGCTGGAGATCTCGGCCATCGTGTTGGTGGCCAAGGTCGTCTTCACCCACGTGCGGGTCACCTGGGAGGCGGGGATGATCACCGCCGGCGTGATGATCGTGGTGTCCTTCGTGTTCTGGGGGGTGGCTCCCCGTACGCTGGGACGCCAGCACGCCGCCACCGTCGCCTGCGGTCTTGCCGGTCCGCTGGTCGCCCTGACCACCGTGCTGGGTCCCTTCCCGCGGCTGCTGATCATGATCGGGAACGCGTTGACGCCGGGCAAGGGTTTCGTGGACGGGCCGTTCTCCACCGAGGCGGAGCTGCGGGAGCTGGTCGACCTGGCCGAGACCAGCTCGGTGATCGACTCCGGCGAACGCAAGATGTTGCACTCGGTGTTCGATCTGGGCAACACCATCGTCCGTGAGGTGATGGTGCCCCGGACCGACATGGTCTTCATCGAGGAGCACAAGACGCTGCGGCAGGCGGTCTCCTTGGCCCTGCGGTCCGGGTTCAGCCGGATCCCGGTGATCCGGGACGGGTTGGATGACGTGATCGGGGTGCTCTACCTCAAGGACGTGATCAAGCGGACCTACGACGCGCCGGACTCCCAGTCGGTCGAGCGGGTCGGCTCGATGATGCGGGCGCCGATGTGGTGCCCGGACTCCAAACCGGTGGACGAACTGCTGCAGGAGATGCAGCTCAAACGGGTTCATCTGGTGGTGGTAATCGACGAGTTCGGCGGGACCGCCGGGATGGCCACCATCGAGGACATCCTGGAGGAGATCGTCGGCGAGATCACCGACGAGTACGACGAGGAGAACACCGACGTGACCCCGCTGGCGGAGGGGCGGTACCGGGTGTCCTCGCGGCTGCCGTTGGACGAGCTGGGGGATCTGTTCGGCCTCGAGCTGGACGACGACGACGTGGAGACCGTCGGGGGCTTGATGGCCAAGGAACTGAACAAGGTGCCGATCGCCGGTTCGGTGGTCCACTACGGCGGGTTGGAACTGGTCGCCGAACGCGCCACCGGCCGCCGCAACCGGATCGGTACGGTCCTGGTCAGCTCCGGGCAGACCGCCGAGACCGACGCCGTGACCGCGGCGCCGGAGCCGGCGCAGGAGTCGGTGAGCGCGTGACCGAGCCGCCCAGCAACCCCGAGGACGTCAAGATCATCGGCCTGGCCCGGTCCGCTCTGGCCCGGACGGGTGCGGCGCAGGCCGCCTGCCTGCGCGACACCGACGGCCGGACGTACGCGGGTGTTCGCGCCGACCTGCCGCACCTGCAGCTGTCCGCGGTCGACGTGTGCGTGGCCATGGCCGTGTCCTCGGGCGCGGCAGGGGTCGAAGCCATCGCCATCGCCTCCGCCAGCGACGTCAGCGAGACCGACCTCGACGTCCTCGGGGACCTGCCCGGTACGAACGTCGTCGTCTGGACCGTCGACCCCCAAGGTGCTGTCCGCTCCCGGACCACCCTCTGATGCCCCCCGATACGCCCCCTGAGCTTGTCGAAGGGCCTCGAAGAGGTCGGCATTCCGACGACTCGCCGGAAGCCCCCGCCCTCACGCCCCCTGAGCTTGTCGAAGGGCCTCCGCCCCCTGAGCTTGTCGAAGGGCCTCCTCCCCCTGACTCCACCCCAACTACGCTCCCTGAGCTTGTCGAAGGAGGGCCTCCGCCTCCGCCCCCTGAGCTTGTCGAAGGGCCTCGAAGAGGTCGGCAGCCCCAAGAGCTCGCCACGGCACCCTCCGTACCGGTCGAGCACCGGTCCGGCTTCGCGTGTTTCGTCGGCCGCCCCAACGCGGGCAAGTCGACGCTGACCAACGCCCTGGTCGGCACCAAGATCGCCATCGCCTCGGCCAAGCCGCAGACCACCCGGCACGCGATCCGGGCCGTCGTGCACCGGTCCGACGCACAACTGGTGCTGGTCGACACCCCCGGACTGCACCGGCCCCGCACGCTTCTCGGGGAGCGGCTGAACGACCTGGTCCGCGCTACCTGGACCGAGGTCGACGTGGTGGGGGTGTGCCTGCCGGCCAACCAGCGGATCGGTCCGGGCGACACCTACCTCGTCGGTGAACTCGCGGCGCTGCCGCGGACACCGGTGCTGGTGGCGGTGGCGACCAAGTCCGACCTCGTGTCCTCGGCCCGGATGGCCCAGCATCTGACCGAGATCGCGGCCCTGGAGGGCAAGCTCAACATCAGCTGGGCCCATATCGTGCCGGTGTCGTCGCGGGACTGGATGGATGCGGGCTCGGCGGCCGGATCCGCAGGTCAACTCGACGTACTCGCCGATGCGCTGGTCTCGCTCTTGCCCGAGGGGCCGCCGCTGTACCCGGAGGGTCAGCTCACCGACGAGCCGACCGAGACCCTGGTCGCCGAGCTGATCCGCGAGGCCGCGTTGGAAGGGGTCCGCGACGAACTGCCGCACTCCATCACCGTGGCCATCGAGGAGATGGGCCTGCGCGAGGACCGCCCGGCCGACAAGCCGCTGCTGGACGTGTACGCCTCGATGATCGTCGAGCGTGACTCCCAGAAGGGGATCGTGATCGGTCATCGCGGTGCCCGGCTGCGCGAGATCGGAGCGGCCTCCCGGGCCCAGATTGAGGCGCTGCTGGGTACCCCGGTCTACCTCGACCTGAGGGTCAAGGTGCTCCGCGAGTGGCAACGCGACCCGAAGTACCTCAACCGGCTGGGCTTCTAACCGGGCAGCTTTCGCTGGAACGTCGCGAAACTGCGCGACAGTCGGTAACCGATGGCTTCGTTGACCCCGACCATGAAACGGTTGTCGGCGGCGTTCCAAGTCGCGATGACGCGCAGCTGCGGCTCGGTCTCGGCCAACCAGTCCAGCATCTCCAGCTTGAGCGCCAAACCGAGCCGATGGCCCCGGTGAGCCCGGGCGACGGCGGTGTCGTCTTGGTGCCCGAGCGTTGGTTGATCGGGGTGCAGTACCAACACCGTGTGACCACCGATCTCGCCGGTATTGCGGTGCCGGGCCAGCACCCGGTAGACGCGCTGGCCGCGTCGGTCCTGTGCGGTTTGCACGTCGCGCAGCCGGTCGAGGTCAAAGACCTCGTCCTCGAAGTCCAGCTCACCCATCGGCGCATCGTTGATGGCCGCGGTCACCTCGACCAGACTGCCCAGCAGGTCGTCGTCGCACGGCGGGCGAACCCGCTCCAGCACGTAGTCGCCGGTGTGCTGCCCGGCCTCTGCCCGCAGCCGGTCCAGAACCGCCCGGTCGATCTCAGCCAGGAGCTGGTGACGCCGCGCGTCGACGACGGCCTGAACGAACCCGGATTGATCGAGGAAGGTGTTTCCCGCCGCATCGTCGGTCGGTGTATCGACCCAGAGGATGTGCCGCTGGAGCTGTGCGGCCAGGTCGAGGAGTTCGGTCAACAACCGCGACCCGTACCCGCGCCGCCGGTGCCGCGGGTGCACGGTGATCTCGGCGTTGAGGGCGTCGCGGTTGTCGCGCACGGGTGCCACGACGTTCAGCACGCCGACCGGAACACCGGGCTCGGCCTCGAGAGCGAACAGCCTCGGCGGGTTGAGGTCGTAGCCGAAGTGCAGGTCGCGGGCCAGTTCGGCGGCTGTCACCTCGAAAGCGTCGGGGTCGTCGTGGCGGCGCGCCGCCTCCAATACCTCAGCCACCCCCGCCAGCCGATAATCGTCTCCGGCTCCGATCTCGACGAGTTCCACGAGGCCAGCCTGGCGTACGGCTCCCGGACGTGTCACCCGAGTTTCGACCGGTACCACCAACTGGCGCGGGGGTGCCGTGCCACGCTGGCGTCGTGCCCAGCCTCGTTGACCCGGTGGTACCGCCCGGCCGGATGGCCGGGCAGACCCAACCTGTCCTGACCGCGGACGAGCTCGTCCTGCACCCGTGGACGCCGGCCGATGTTCCCGCGCTGGTCGCGGCCTACGAGGACCCGGCCATTCAGCGTTGGCACGGGCGCTCGATGACGGCGGCCGAGGCGCGGGGATGGGTGGACCAGGCCCATCGCGGCTGGGCCGCGGAGACCGCGGCCAGCTGGGCGGTCACCGACGGCGAGGTGCTCGTCGGTCGGATGTCGTGGCGGACGATAGATCTGGCCGAGGGATTGGCCGAGGCCGCGTACTGGGTTTGCGTGGGCGCGCGGGGTGCCGGGGTGGCCCCGCGGGCGTTGACGTCGATCACCGACTGGGCCCTCGCCCTCGGGCTGCACCGGCTCGAGGTGCACCACTCATCCCGTAACCCCGCGTCCTGCCGGGTGGCGGACCGGGCCGGGTACACCTACGAGGCCACCAAACGTAGTCAGGGGCGGCACATCGACGGCTGGCACGACATGCACCTGCACGCACGCCTGGGCGCCGACTGACGGGTCGTCGAATCGGCGCTGCTGCGCGGCGCGGTTGGCGCCCACCATCGGGTGAGTTATCGTGTCGACGTGGCGAACGTGATCGGCCCGATCGGGCTCATTCTCCTTGGTTGCCGCAGCGAGGCCCTCTAGCGGTCGGCCTCCTCGCTGCGGAGTTCGGTGCGTCCGGCCCTCCCCACCCAGCAGCGAGGAATCATGACCAGCCCTTCGACAAGCTCAGGGAACTCAGGGAACTGGCCAGCTCAGGCCCTACGACAAGCTCAGGCCCTTCGACAAGCTCAGAGAACTTGGGTGCGGTCCCGCGGCCGCAGGCTGTGCCCGTACAGCAGCCCAGCCCGATGCCGTTTCGGCGCTACCGCGCCTTTCCCCCGATCGACCTGCCCGACCGCACCTGGCCCGCCGCGCAGATCACCAGAGCCCCACGTTGGCTGTCGACCGATCTGCGCGACGGCAACCAAGCTCTGATCGACCCGATGACCACGGCCCGCAAGCACAAGATGTTCGACCTGCTGGTGTCGATGGGCTACAAGGAGATCGAGGTCGGATTTCCCTCCGCCAGCCAGACCGACTTCGACTTTGTCCGCCAGGTGATCGAACGCGGCGTGCCCGACGACGTCACCATCTCGGTCTTGACTCAGGCCCGGGAGGACCTGATCGAGCGGACCGCGGAGTCGTTGGCCGGGGCCAAGACCGCCACGATCCACCTGTACAACGCCACCGCGCCGCTGTTTCGCCGGGTGGTGTTCGGCGTCGACCGCGACGAGTGCATCGGCCTGGCCACCCGCGGCACCGAGCTGGTCCGCAAATACGCCGAGCAGTATCTGGGCGACGTCGAGTTCGGCTACCAGTACTCCCCGGAGATTTTCACCGGGACCGAGCTCGACTTCGCCGTCGAGGTCTGCAACGCGGTGATGGAGGTCTGGCAGCCGAGCGAGGGCCGGGAGATCATCCTGAACCTGCCGGCGACGGTCGAGATGGCCACCCCGAACGTTTACGCCGACCAGATCGAGTGGTTCTCCCGCCACGTCGACCACCGTGAGCACGTCGCGATCTCGCTGCACCCGCACAACGACCGCGGTACCGCCACCGCCGCCACCGAACTGGCCCTGATGGCCGGTGCCGACCGGGTCGAGGGGTGCCTGTTCGGACACGGCGAGCGCACCGGCAACGTCGACCTGGTCACGCTGGGGATGAACCTGTTCAGCCAGGGCATCGACCCCAAGATCGACTTCTCGCGGATCGACGAAATCCGTCGCACGGTGGAGTACTGCACCAACATCGGCGTCCACCCGCGCCACCCGTACGCGGGCGACCTGGTCTACACCGCCTTCTCCGGGTCTCACCAGGACGCGATCAAGAAAGGCCTGGAGGCCCTGGACCGCCAGGCGGCCGCGCAGGGCACGACCGTGGCCGAGCTGGCCTGGGAGGCCCCGTATCTGCCGATCGACCCGCACGACGTGGGGCGCACGTACGAAGCCGTGATCCGGGTGAATAGTCAGTCCGGCAAGGGTGGTGTGGCCTACATCATGAAGTCCGAGCACCAGCTGGACCTGCCCCGGCGGCTGCAGATCGAGTTCTCTCGGATCGTCCAGACCCACACCGAGGGTGAGGGCGGCGAGATCGGGGCCGACCGGCTCTGGCAGATCTTCACCGCGGAGTACCTGGACCAGCGCAGCCCGCTGCAGCTGGTCAGCGTCACCGCGGCGTCTGGGTCGGGCCGGCACGACTCGATCGAGGCGCAGGTGTTGGATCGGGGACGCGAGGTCGACCTCAGCGGGGAGGGCAACGGCCCGGTCTCCTCCTTCGTCGACGCCCTGTCGGCTCGCGGTTACGCCGTCCGGGTGCTGGACTACGCCGAGCACGCGCTGTCGGCCGGTGGGGACGCGCTGGCTGCGGCGTACGTGGAATGTGAAGTCGGGCAGGGGGAACACAGCGTGGTCGCCTGGGGAGTGGGCATGGACGCCAACATCGTCACCGCCTCTCTCAAGGCCGTCACCTCCGCGGTCAACCGGACCGCGAGCTGACGGTGCCGCTCCCGGGTCTGGCGCCACCCGCCGGCAGACCCGGGAGCGAGACCACACCTGTTCCACGACAAAAGATCGGGCCACCAGCCACCGTGACGGTGGTCAACGGCCCGAAGTTTTGCGCTCGATCAGCGTTCGACATGGGCCAGCGACCGGAGGTTGCGGTCCAGGTGCCAGGTGGCGAAGGCGGAGGTGAGCCCGCTGGCCTCGCGGCGGGTGCGCGCGTCCACGCCACGGGTCTGGGCCCACCGGCCCTCCAGCAGGGCGCCCAGCAGCAGCAGCGTCTCCTGGGCCGGCCGGGCCGAGCCGGACGGTCGACAGTGGTCGCAGACCACCCCGCCGGCCGCGGGGGAGAACGCGGCGTGCGGGCCCTCCAGACCGCAGCGGGCGCAGTCGGTGAACGAGGGGGCGTAGCCGGCCACGGCCAGCGCGCGCAGCAGATAGGAGTCCAAGATCATGGTGGCCGGCCGGGGGCCGTCGGCGGTGCCGGTACCGAGGACGCGCAGGGCGCCGATCAGCAGCCGGTAGTGCTGGATCGCCGGCTCGCCCTCCTCGACCACGAGCCGGTCGGCGGTCTCCAGCATCACCTGGCCGGCGGTGTAGGCGGGATAGTCGGCGACCAGCGGCTGCCCGAAGGCGGCCAACGACTCGACCTGGACGACCACGTCCAGGGTGCGGCCGGTGGCGAACTGCAGGTCGACGTGGCTGAACGGTTCCAACCGCGCGCCGAACTTCGACGACGTCCGCCGCACCCCCTTGGCCACCGCCCGGATCTTGCCCCGCTGGCGGCTGAGCAAGGTGATGATCCGGTCGGCCTCACCCAGCTTGTGCGTACGCAGCACCACGGCTTCGTCGCGGTAGGTGGGCACCGGGCTAGTCTCCCGTACGTGCCAAGACCCCGCCGCCGCCACGCTGCGCCGGCGCGGCATGCGGGTCCGCCCGGGCCACCGACGCCGCATCGCGAGGGGGCGTTGCCGCCACCGGTGCCGGCCGACAAGGTGCCGCAACATGTGGCGATCGTGATGGACGGCAACGGTCGCTGGGCCAAGGCCCGCGGGCTGCCGCGGACCGAGGGGCACGCCCGCGGGGAGGATTCGCTGTTCGACGTCGTCTCCGGCGCCATCCAGATCGGTGTCCGCTACCTGTCGGCGTACGCGTTCTCCACCGAGAACTGGAGCCGCTCGCCCGAGGAGGTGCGCTGGCTGATGGGCTTCAACCGGGACGTCATCCGGCGCCGCCGCGACCAGCTGGACGCGATGGGCGTCCGGGTCCGCTGGGCCGGTCGGCGCCCTCGGCTGTGGCGTAGCGTGATCTCCGAGCTGGAGGACGCGGAGGTACGCACGGTCGACAACGACGTCTTGACCCTGCAGTTCTGCGTCAACTACGGCGGCCGGGCCGAGATCGTCGACGCCGCCCGCGCGGTCGCTGCTGAGGCGGCGGCGGGCCGGCTGGACCCGGCCAAGCTGACCGCCGAGCGGTTCCGAAGGTTCCTCGACGAGCCGGACATCCCCGATGTGGACCTGTTCGTCCGGTCCTCCGGGGAGCAGCGGACCTCGAACTTCCTGCTGTGGCAGAGCGCGTACGCCGAACTGGTCTTCCTCGACCAATTGTGGCCCGACTTCGACCGGCGCGACCTGTGGCGGGCGATCGAGATCTACGCCGACCGGGACCGCCGTTACGGCGGCGCGGTCCCTAATCAGGCCTAGCCCACGCGGCGGTCGGCGATAACCACGCGAACGGGACGGCTCAGACGTCGCGGCGCAAAGCGGTGAACATGCCGATGGTGGCGGGCACCAGGCACCATCCGAGCAGGACCAGGAGGCCGGCCCACCAGGGCCAGGGGTCCGGGGTCGACAACAACACCGGGCTGTTCAGGCCGAGCATGGCGTTAGTGGCTCGCTGATGGGAGGAGACCAGGACGATCCTGCCCTATGCCGCAAAGAACCGCAGGAATTCTCGCAGCCACCGGATGCCTTCGGTCGTGGTAGCGGCGGTCAGCGAACCAGGGCCGATCCCGAAGTCAGATTCGTCAACGCCGGGAGCACCCTCAGGGTGGTCGTCTTACCCGCCCCGTTCGGCCCGAGGAAACCGGTCACCCGCCCAGGAGCGACGGTAAAGGAAAGCTCGTCGACCGCCACGGTGCTGCCGAAGCCCTTAGTCAAATTTCCAGCCGGAGCGGCGGACATGAATCCATCGTCTCGGTCCTCCTCGTGGGACCACGTCTGTTGGCGACAACCACGATGCCTCAGCCGGTCCCGGCCGAGACCGCGAGGTGGCGATCAGCTGGGGTCGGGCGCCGCCGACGGCCACCGTCCGCCCTGGCAGTGGGTGCCTCGGCCGCTGCCTTCAGAGCCGAGCGCTCAGGCGAGCCGCGTTGTCGCTGGATTCACCCTAGATCGACCCGTAGCGGCCTAAGCTAAGGGACCCATTTCGTGGATCTGGGGTGAATCTGGCGACAGACACCGCTTTAAGCGCGGTTCGCCGGCCGCAGTCAGAGCCGGGTATAGCCCAGCAGGACCACCAGCCCGATCATGGCCATCCGGACCAACCGGCCCCCGACACCGACCGCCGGCCAGGCCAAAAAGGTCAGCCAGGCCACGAAGAGCGCGACCAGGGCGAGCGCGACCAGCCCGACCGCCGGCGGAGCGATCACCCCGAAGGCCAGCAGCGCCACCGTGGCGATCGGGACGGCCGCCTTGGGCATCCCGGTCAGGCGGACCAGCGCGGGACGGCTCAGCTGCTCCACCCGCTGACGGGTGGGGGAGACGGTCGCGGGACGCTCGGGCACCGGTCCAGTGTGTCAGGCGACGGGAGCGGGCTCTTCTGCTCAGATCGCCCGGTGCTCAGATCGCCCTGTGCTCAGATCGCCCTGTGCTCAGATCGCCCTGTGCTCAGATCGCCCTGTGCTCAGATCGCGCTCAGGGCCACGGCGGGAACCGGAAGTCGCGCCATCAGGGTGTCGAAGACGTCTGTCCGGTCGAACTGCATCGCGTGCGCCCGGGCCCGCAGCTCCATTGCCTCCCGTTCCAGCGGCGGTAGCCGTAAGGCCTCGTCCAGGGCGGCCGCGATGGCGGCCGGGTCCTCGGTGCCGACGAGGAACGCGGTATCGCCGACGGCCTCCCCGATCCCGCCGGTGTCGCAGGTGATCACCGGTCCGCCGCCGGCCAGCATCTTCTCCACCAAGGCGATGCCGAAGGTCTCCACGAACTCGGGCCGGGGCTTGCTCGGCAGCACGAACGCGGAGCACCCGGCCATCAGGTACGGCTTCTCCGCGTCGTCGACGTCGGGCAGGAACCGGATTCGGGACGTCGCCGGAGACGCCGCGGCCAGTGCGGCTAGCTCGTCGGCCTGCGGTCCGTTCCCGGCGATGACCAGGGTCTGATCGGCGGCCGCGGCGCTGGCGGCGAAGCCGGCGATCAGATCGTCGACACCTTTGGCTCGGGCCAGCCGGGAGAGGAAGAGCACGTAGCCCCCGCAGACCAGGCCACGCCGGGCCAGCGCGGCGGTCAGCCGTCCCGGGTCGAGGTCGAGAAACTCACCGGTGTCGACCGCCGGATAGGAGATCGCGATCCGCTCCCGGCAGCGAGCGCCGAAACCGGTGCCGTGCCGCTCGTCCACCGCCCCCGCGGACTCGATCACCAGATCGCGGGTGTAGGCCGAGACTGCGACCGGCAGATCGGTGTCCAGGTAGCTGGTCAGCACGTGCGCCGCGGCGCCGAACTGCCCCTGTGCCACACAACGCCGGACCACGTTGGTCACGTCGGAGCCGACGGCCTCGGCGATCGTGGTCACGTCGACGGGCAGGCCGGTGGCCCGGGCCACCCGGACGGCCTCGGTCACCGCCATGGTGTGCGGGCTGAGGTAGAGCGACATTGCCACCGTCGGCACGCCGTCGGTGAACAGCTCGACCAGCCGGCCGACCAACCCCGACAGATACCGCCCGTCGGGCACCCGATAGTCCCCGACCGGCTCGGGCCGCTCGACCTCGATCCCCTCGCTGTAGGCCAGGACACCCTCAGCCGGCTTCAGCGGCAGCCCGGCGGCCGCCAGCCGCTCCAGCGGCCAGGTCACGATCTTCACTTCGGTGAAGCCTCTGGTCAGGGCGGTCTCGGCGAGGTTCCGGGCCTCGCCGGAGTGTCCGCAGATCACCGGGTCGGCTCGGACCACGATCACCAGCCGCCGCCGAGCGGCGGGGTAGTGGGTGCCTGGGTCGGGCCGGCGCCGCCACGCGAAGTCGTTCATGTCGTGCTCCTCTCGCTCTGCCTGGTGGGACGGAATCCGGGATCTCACTCCGGGTTGGGTGGTCAGCCGATCTGGGCCAGCGGCAGCGGGGCGGCGCTGGGTTCGGGGTGGCCCGTACCGGACGGGCTCACCGAGGGCGGCCGGCTTCGGGTGCCCCAGTCCGACGGCTCGGGCCCGAGGTCGATCCGCAGGGTGCCGCCGCGGTGCAGGTCGCGGGCGCTGATCCAACTGCTATCCCAGGGCTGGGCGTCGAAGCTGACCGAGCGGACGTACTGGACGGGGCCGCCCGGGCGTGGCTCGACGAAACCCGTCGTGGTGATGGCCAGCAGCCGCCCGCCCAGGTCGAGCCGGGCCTGGGCGAAGGACGGAGTGTTGATCAGGTACAGGCTCTGGCCGGCGACGGGGAACAGGCCGAGGCTGGCCCAGACGTAGAACGAGCTCAGTCCGCCGGAGTCGTCGTTCCCGGGCAGCCCGCCGCGGCCGACCCCGAACATGTTCTCCAGCACCCCGTGCACGATCTTCGCGGTCCGGTCGGGCCGGCCGAGGTAGTGGTAGGCCCAGGGTGCGTCCAGGTCGGGTTCGTTGTTCAGGCCCTCGAAGCGGTTCAGGGCGTAACCTGCGGCCAGCTCGGCCACCTCGGGTCGTTCGCCGACCTGCTTGACCGGATCGGCGCCGAAGCCGAAGAAGGTGTCCAGCAGCGCCCCGAACGCCACCTCGCCGCCGGCCAGGTCGATCCGGGCGGCCATGTCGGGCAGCAGCCGGAAGGAGTAGTTCCAGCGGCCACCCTCGTAGAAGGACGAGTCGACCAGCAGACCGGTGCCCGGGTCGAAGGCGTTCACCCAGCGGGTGGCCAATCCCGCCAACTGCTTCGCCAGGGCGTGGTCGCCGACGTGCCGGGCCACCCGGGCTGTGCAGTGGTAGCCGACGGCCAGGTCGAGGGTGTGGCTGATCGGGTGGGTCACGCCGCGGAGCAGGAACTCCTCCCCGTACGCCCGGCGCAGGTCGGCGTCGAGGTGGCACAGCGCCCAGTCCCAGTCGATCCCGGGCATCTCGAGCGCGCACAGGTCGGCCACGAACGTCTGGGCCAAGGCGCTGCCCTGCCGGGAGAAGCGGTCGGCGCCCCGGGCCATCCGGTAGCCGATCGGCAGGTTGCCCTCCTCCTCACAGACGTTGAGCAGCGCGTTGGCCAACTCCACCGCGCGCTCGGGGAACAGGGCGGTCAGCAGCGGGAGCTGGGTGCGGTAGATGTCCCACATGGTGCAGATGTCGAAGGCGAACGCGCCGTCGCTGGGCCAGAACGGACTCTCGTCGGGGGCGAAGCAGGGCTTGATCAGCGCGTGGTAAAGCGCGGTGAAGAAGGTGGTCCGCCGGCTGGCCGAGGGGGTGTCCACCCGGATCCGGCCCAGATGGGAGCGCCAGGTCGCGGCGGTGTCGCTGCGCCGGCGCTCGAACCGGGCTGGCCGGGATTCGGCTCCGTCGGCCTTCCCGCCGACTCGCTGACCGTCCGGATCCAGACCGGCGTCGGCGTGCAGGTTGGCTTGGGCCCGGTCGGCACCGCGCAGGGAGAAGCCGAAGCGCAGCTCCACCACCTGTCCGGGCTCGCTCGGCCCGCGCCACATCAGCCCGAACGGGCGCAGCGTCGTCGGCCGGATCCGGTCGAAGTCCAGCCGGGTGCCGCCCTGCATCAGCCGTCGGTCGTACCACAGCAGCTGGCGCCACGGGCCGAGGTCGCACTCCACGTGCACGGCCAGCGGCGCCCCCTCGACCACGATCTCGGCTTGGGCCACGCCGGCGGCCAGGGATTCCAGGTGGGCCCGCAGCGGCACGGTGGCCCCGTACGGGATGGCCAGGCCGCCCATCGAGAAGTCGATCACCAGCCGGGCGTCGGCGTGGGCGGGGAAGGTGTAGCGGTGCACCGCGCTCTTGGGTCCGACGGTGAGTTCGCAGCGGATGCCCTCACGCTGAGCCTGGTCACCGGCCTCGATCGCCCCGAGGGTGGCGCCGTAGTAGCCCGGCTCGGCCTCCTCGGCGCTGAGGCGCCAGTGCTGTCCGAGCGCGTCCAGCGGCTCGAGCATCGGGGTGACACGGAAGTAGTTGTAGTACTTGCGGATCGCCCCGGTCCCGGACTGCTGGAAGTGGGTGAAGCCGGAGGCGACCTGTTCCTCGTAGCGCCGTGGCGGCACTCCCTCGGTATTCAGCTCGTACAGGCCGTAACCGGTCGGGTAGGCCCCGGAGTAGGCACAGGCCGACACCATCCCGAACGGAAACGTTGCGCCCGGGTGGGTGTTGCCGACCTGAGGTTTGGGCCACCACCAGGTCGCGGCCAGGCCCTGCGGCGGCGGCAGCTCGGTCGCCGACGTCCCGATGAAAGGATCGACGTGCTCGATCACGCAGGCCCTCCTCGCCGGGTGGAACGGGTGGGATCACGCTAGGGCGGACCTGTTTCGGCCGCGTTTCGCCGTGGTGACGACGGGAGCCTTCGCCGATTAACAGCAGGTGAATACGGCCGGTTCCGCTGCGTGGCGGCACGTGCTGGTTAAGCTCGCCGAGTGATCGTGCTGACCCGATTCGAGGTGCCCGAGGCTGAGGTCGAGGCGTTCGTCACCCGGGCCGAGGCGGCGATCGCGGTGCTGCGCCGCCGGGACGGGTTGCGGTCGCTGGACTTCGGCCGCAACCTCGACGAGCCGACGCTGTGGACGCTGACTGTCCGCTGGGATGACGTCGGCTCCTACCGGCGGGCACTGACCGGGATCGAGTCCAAGTCGGTGGTGGTGCCGCTGCTCTCGCTGGCCATCGACGAGCCGAGCGCGTACGAGGACGCCGACCTGGTCGGGGAGAACGTGGCCCGCGGCTCCCGCTGATCTAGCTCGCTCGGTCCGAGTCGAAGGCACAAGCGGTCAATGCAGTCGAGACGTCTGGAGTGAACCGTTAGCCTGGGACGCTGCGCCATCCCAGCCGGGGATGGCCGTACGCCGTCTGTTTGGAGTTCGTCCCGTGGCCCCTGCGACCCGCCTCGACACCGTGATCAGCCTCTGCAAGCGGCGGGGGTTCGTCTTCCCGGCCGGGGAGATCTACGGCGGCACCCGGTCGGCGTGGGACTACGGCCCGCTGGGGACGGAGCTGAAGGAGAACATCAAGCGGCAGTGGTGGCGCAGCGTGGTCACCGGCCGCGACGACGTGGTCGGGCTGGACTCCTCGGTGATCCTGCCGACCCCGGTCTGGCGCGCCTCCGGCCACGTGGAGGCGTTCGTCGACCCGTTGGTGGAGTGCCAAAGCTGCCACAAGCGGTTCCGCGCCGACCACCTGCAGGAGGAGTACGCCGAGCGCAAGGGCCTGCCCGATCCGGACGCGGTGGCGTTGACCGACGTGCCGTGCCCGAACTGCGGCACCCGCGGCCGCTACACCGAGCCGCGGCTGTTCAACGGGCTGCTGAAGACCTATCTCGGCGTGGTCGAGGACGACTCGGGTCTGCACTATCTGCGCCCCGAGACCGCGCAGGGGATCTTCGTCAACTTCGCCAACGTGGTCCAGACCTCCCGGAAGAAGCCGCCGTTCGGCATCGGCCAGGTCGGCAAGAGCTTCCGCAACGAGATCACCCCGGGCAACTTCATCTTCCGTACCCGCGAGTTCGAGCAGATGGAGATGGAATTCTTCGTCGTCCCCGGTAGTGATGAGGAGTGGCACTCGTACTGGATCGACGAGCGCACCCGCTGGTACACCGACCTCGGGATCGACCGCGACAACCTGCGGCACTTCGAGCACCCGACCGAGAAGTTGTCGCACTATTCCAAGCGGACCGTCGACATCGAGTACCGCTTCGGCTTCGCCGGCAGCGAGTGGGGCGAGCTGGAGGGGGTGGCCAACCGGACCGACTTCGACCTGCGGACGCACAGCGAGCACTCCGGCACCGACCTGTCCTACTTCGACCAGGCCAGCGGCGAGCGTTACCGGCCGTACGTGATCGAGCCGGCGGCCGGGCTGACCCGGTCGTTGATGGCGTTCCTGATCGACGCCTACACCGAGGACGAGGCGCCCAACACCAAGGGCGGGGTGGACCGGCGGACCGTACTCCGGCTCGATCCTCGGCTGGCCCCGGTCAAGGCCGCGGTGCTGCCGTTGTCGCGCAACGAAGCGCTCTCGCCCAAGGCCCGCGACCTGGCCGCCGCGTTGCGCCGGCACTGGAACGTCGACTTCGACGACGCCCAGGCGATCGGGCGCCGCTACCGCCGCCAGGACGAGATCGGCACCCCGTTCTGCGTCACCGTCGACTTCGACACCCTCGACGACGACGCGGTCACCGTCCGCGAGCGGGACGCCATGACCCAGGACCGGGTGGGCCTGGACCAGGTGGTCGGCTACCTGGCCACCCGCCTCCCCGGATGCTGACCCCTCCTGCCGACTTGTCAGCGTCGGTGGTCGCCCCAGCGACCACCCACGCTGACAAGTCGGTGGTGGAGTTGGCGCCGATGGCCGGGGTGACCAACGCGGCGTACCGGCAGCTCTGCCGGGAGGCCTACGAGGCGGCCGGCGGTGAGCACGGGCTGTTCGTGTGCGAGATGATCACCAGCCGCGGGATCGTGGAGGGCGATCCCAAAACCCTGGCGATGCTCCAGTTCGACCCCGGCGAACGGGTTCGGGCCGTCCAGCTGTACGGCGTCGACCCGGCCACGATGGCCCAGGCCACCACGATCTTGTGCAAGCGTTTCGGGGTCGGCCACGTCGACCTGAACTTCGGCTGCCCGGTGCCCAAGGTGACCCGCAAGGGCGGGGGAGCGGCGCTGCCGTACAAGCGGGACCGGCTGCGCGCCATCCTGACGGCGGTGGTGGGCGCCGCCACCCCGTACGGCGTCACGGTGACGATGAAGACCCGGATCGGAATCGACGCGGCGCACCAGACCTTTTTGGACGCCGGCGCGATCGCCGAGCAGTCCGGCTGCGCAGCGATCGCCCTGCACGGCCGGACCGCGCAGCAGGCCTACGCCGGGCACGCCGACTGGGACGCCATCGCAGCCCTCAAGGCACACGTGGCCATCCCGGTCCTCGGCAACGGTGACGTCTGGGAGGCCGCCGACGCGCAGGCGATGCTGGCCCGGACCGGCGCCGACGGGGTGGTCATCGGACGGGGCTGTCTCGGTCGGCCGTGGCTGTTCGCCGACCTGGCCGACGCCTTCGCCGGCCGGACCCGGCGGACCTTGCCCACCCTCGGCCAGGTGGCGGCGACCGTCCGCCGGCACGGTGAACTGCTCGTCGGGCTGGCCGGCTACGACCCGCGGGCCGGCGCCCGGCGCGACGAGGACGAGGCCCAGCGGCGTGGTCTGACCGACCTGCGCAAGCACATCGCCTGGTATCTCAAGGGCTTCCCGGTCGGCGGTGACGTTCGCCGCGACCTGGCCACCGTGTCCAGCTTCGCCGAGCTCGACCGGGCACTGTCGCGGCTCGATCCCGACCAGCCGTTCCCCGAGGTCGCCCTCGGCGTTCCTCGCGGCCGTCAGGGCACCCCGCGGACCAAGGTGGCGTTGCCGGAGCACTGGCTGGACGACACCTCGGGCGCGAGTCTGGACTTGACCGGCGCTGAGGTCGGCGTCTCCGGTGGCTGATTGCCGAATGGGCACGCCGAGAAGTTCTTCAGTCGCGGCGTGCAGATCGGACCCGACCGCCGGCGCCCAAAAAGAAGGGCACCAGCAACAGCCCGTACGCCACCGGATGGATCCACAGCTCGAAGCCCTGGTTCGGGCCCATCGGACTGACGAAGAACGGGAAAAACAACCGGCCTAGGACCTGGAAGTTCACCAGGTAGAGCGCCAGTCCGTAGACCAGTCCGCCGATCAGCAGGGCGAGGTTGTTACGCAGGAAGGGCAGCACGACCACGGCGAACACGACGCCGAAGACCATCGACAAGAACACGTGCAGCACGAGGCCGGTGACGACCGCCTCCGGCGTCATCATCGGCTTGTCGGTGCGGAAGAAGATCGTCGAGATGGACAGGAACGGGGCGACCGGCGGTTTGCCGTGAGCGTTGGCGAACAGCATGTTGGCCAAGATGAAGAACAGGCCACCGAAGAGGCCGGCGACGCTGCCCCGCGCGACCAACTGGTCGATGGCCAGGACCGGTCGGGCGGTGGTGCTGGTCGGCGGATGGGTTGCAGACATGGCGGAGCCTTTCGTCGTGGGTCAGGAGGCCGGATACCTCCACCAAGAGATCGGCGTCGGCGACGTCGGTGTGCCGCAACTGTCGCGAAACTGACAAACTCGGTCTGTGCCCTCACCTCACCAGGCCTTGGCAGCGATCAGGGACACCGTCCGGATACTCGTCGGCACTGAGCACGCAAGCGACGACGCCGTTGGCCAGGCGGCCTGGGTGGCCCGCTGCGTCGGCCGGGGCGACCTCGCACCGCTGCGCTCCGCCGACGTGGCGGCGCTAGCCGAGCGGCTACGAACTCGCGACGCCCTCGACGGCCAGGTCCTGTTTCGCGAGGGGGAGGACGCGAACGGGGTCTGGCTGGTGCGGTCGGGTCAGCTGGAGCTGGCGGTGGGTGGCGGCCCGGACCGCACGGTGGTAGGAGTACTGCAGGCCGGAGACGTCGACGGCGACCTCGGCCTGCTGCTCTCCCAGCCGCAGTCCTACACCGCCCGTTCGATCGGCTCGTCTTGCTGCCTGTTTCTCGAAGCCGCCGCCTTCGAGTGGCTGCTGGCCAGCCATCCCTCGATCGCGCGCCGTTGGCTGTCGAGCGTAGCTCAGCGGCTCGCCGCGGAGCAGATGCGGGTACTGTCGCTGATCGGCCGCCCGCTGCGCGAGCAGATCGCCACCTTGCTGATCGACCATGCCGTCGAGGGGACGGTCCGGCTACCGCAGCGCACCCTCGCCGCCATGCTGGGGGTGACCCGACCGTCGTTGAACAAGGTGCTCAAGGAGTTGGAGCGACGGGGCGCGGTCCGGGTCGGATACGCGGCCATCACCATCGACCAGGCCCTGCTACCGAGGTTCACCTCCGCCCCACCCGCCGCAGGACACCCCGCCCCCGAGCCGGGAGATTCGTGACTGACCAGGTTTCACCCCGGGCCCGGCAGTGGGCCGTGACCATGACCGGGCACGCCGGTGACGGCCTCGTCCGGGCGCACGCCGGATCGCACGGCCGGCTGGGCCCGGGACCGGTGGTGGACCGGCTCGCCCGGGAGGCGTACGAGCGGGACACCCTGCGCCCGGGGGCGACCTTGGCCGTCGGGGCCGGCCGCCGGACCCGGCCGGAGTCACCGGATCCGGAGCGGACCTGCTTCGAACGCGACCGGGACCGGATCGTGCATTCCACCGCGTTCCGCCGGCTGGCCGGTAAGACCCAGGTGGTGGTCTATCCCAGCGACCACCAGCGGACCCGACTGACCCACGCCCTGGAGGTCGCGCAGGTCGCCACCTCGATCGCCCGCGGGGTAGGCGTCAACGTCAGCCTGACGGAGGCCATCGCGCTCGGCCACGACTGCGGCCACGGACCGGGCGGACACGCCAGCGAGGACGCCTTCGACGCTTTCCTGGCCGGCGGGTTCGACCACGGCCCCTGGGGGGCCGACGTCGTCCTGGCCGAGCTCAACCTGTGCGCGGAGACCCTGGACGGCGTCCGGAACCACTCCTGGTCCTCACCGGCGCCGGCCACCGTCGAGGGGGAGATCGTCAGCTGGGCCGACCGGATCGCCTACTGCGCGCACGACCTGGAGGACGCCGTACACGCCGGTATCGTCGGGCTGGACGAGGTCCCGGCGGCGGTGGTCGACGTCGCCGGCCGGACCCGGCGGCAACAGCTCGGGCACTTCGTCCGCGCGGTGATCCGGACGGTCGAGCGGCACGGTGAGGTGGGGATGCCGCCGGCGTCTGCGGCGGCGCTGGCCGCGCTCCGGGCGTTCAACTACCACCGGATCTACGTCCGGCCCGAGTCGCTGGCCCAGTCCGCCGCGGTGGTCGCGGTGCTGCGGGCCCTGGTCGAGCACTATCTGAACCGTCCTGAGGCGCTGCCGGTCGATGACGCCCCGCCGGAGCGGGGGTCGGTAGCGGCGGCGGTGGGCTACGTGGCCGGAATGACCGACCAGTACGCCTTCGACACCGCAGTCCGCGAACTCGACTGGGACCCGGCCCGACTACCCCGCGCGGTGGACCGATTCCGCTGAGCGATAGTTGCCGTACCCCGCTCGGTGAGGAAAGTGGTCACAGCCGACGGGTTCTGCCCCGCTTTCGCTGTCGTTGGTGACCACTTTTGAGAGGGGTTGAGCCAGGGAATGTCGGTGAACGTCGTGGTGGCGCTGCACAGTGAGCCGATCGGGATCGATCCCGGTGTCGGCCTCGTCCTCGACCTCACCCAGGGGCGGTTGCCCGCGGTCCTGCACTGGGGCGCCGACCTCGGTGACCTCGGCCCGGGTGACCTCGACGCCCTGCTGACCGGTTCGATCCCGCCGCTGGCCCACAATCTGGTCGACGTTCCCCGCCGGCTCACGCTGCTGCCGGAGGCCTGGACGGGCTGGACCGGCCGCCCGGGCCTGAGCGGCTCCCGGGACGGCCGCGACTGGTCCCCGAAATTCCAGGTGAGCGCCGCCCGACTCGCCGGCCGCGACCTCGACCCACCCCCTGACGAAGGGCCGCGAACGCCCCCTGAGCTTGTCGAAGGGCCGCAAACGCCCCCTGCAAACGCCCCCTGAGCTTGTCGAAGGGCCGCAAACGCCCCCTTGTCGAAGGGCCGCAAACGCCCCCTGAGCTTGTCGAAGGGCCTCGAAGAGGTCGGCACCCCAGCCCCGACGCCCCCGAACTGGTCACCGCCGGACCCGCCGTGCTCGAGATCGACGCCCGCGACGACGTGGCCCGACTGGCGCTCACCCTGCGGATTGCCCTCACCCCCGAAGGCCTGGTCACTACTCAGGCGAGCTTGACCAACCTCGGCCCGGACCCGTACGGGCTGGTCGAGCTGGTACTGGCGCTGCCGGTCCCGAGCCACGCCGCCGAGATCCTCGACTTCGGCGGCCGCTGGGGTCACGAGCGCGCCCCGCAGCGCCGGCCGCTGGTCACCGGGGTGCACCTGCGGGAGGGCCGGCACGGCCGAACCGGCGCCGACGCCGCCACCCTGCTGCACCTGGGGACACCCGGCTTCGGCTTCGCCGACGGTGAGGTCTGGGCGTGCCACACGGCGTGGAGCGGTAACCATGTGCACTACGCCGAGCGAGTTTCCACCGGCGAACAGGTGATTGGCGGTGGGGAACTGCTGCTGCCCGGAGAGATCTCGCTGGGTGAGGGGCACTCCTATCAGACCCCGCTGCTCTACGCCTCCTACGGCGTCGGGCTGGATCGGGTGTCGCGGCGCTTCCACCGGCACCTGCGGGCCCGGCCGGGCCACCCCGGACCGGACCGCCCGGTCACCCTCAACTCCTGGGAGGCGGTCTACTTCGACCACGACCTCGGTCAGCTGCTGGACCTGGCCGAACGGGCCGCGGCGGTCGGGGTGGAACGGTTCGTGCTGGACGACGGCTGGTTCGGTGGCCGCCGCGACGACCGGGCCGGGCTCGGAGACTGGTTCGTCTCTCCCGACGCCTGGCCCGACGGGCTGCACCCGCTGGTGGACCGGGTCACCGCGCTCGGAATGGAGTTCGGGCTGTGGGTCGAGCCGGAGATGGTCAACCTCGACTCCGAGCTGGCCCGGTCCCACCCCGACTGGATCATGGCCACCGGCGACCGGGTGCCGGTCGAATCCCGGCACCAACAGGTGCTCAACCTCGGTGTCCCGGCCTGCTACGCCCATGTCCGCGACGCCCTGCTGGCAATCCTGGCCGCCTACGACATCGGCTATCTGAAGTGGGACCACAACCGCGACCTGGTCGACGCCGGCACCGCGCCGGCCGGGCGGCCGGGCGTGCATACCCAGACTGCGGCGACGTACCGGTTGATGGACGAACTCAAGGCCGCGCATCCGGGCTTGGAGATCGAGTCCTGCTCCTCCGGCGGCGGCCGGGTCGACCTCGGCGTGCTGGCCCGGACCGACCGGGTCTGGGTCTCGGATTGCAACGACCCGCTGGAACGTCAGCAGATCAACCGCTGGACCGGCTCGTTGATCCCCCCGGAGCTGATGGGCACGCATGTCGCCTCGGCCCGCTCACACACCACCGGCCGCGTGCACGACCTCTCCTTCCGGGCCGGGACGGCGGTGTTCGGCCACCTCGGGATCGAGTGGGACTTGACGCAGGCAAGCCCGGACGATCTGGCCGAGCTGCGGGGCTGGGTCGCGTTCTTTACCGATCGTCGCGAACTGCTACTCGCCGGCGACCTGCACCGGCTGGACGTCGCCGATCCCGGCATCGTCGCGCACGGCATCGTCAGCTCGGACCGACGCCACGCGGTGTACTCCTACGCCAGCGTCGCCGGCTCCGACGTCGTCTCACCGGGAAGAATCCGCTTCGCCGGTCTCGAGCCGGGCCGGCGCTACCGGATCGCGCCCGTCCTCCTCGGCCGGCCACCCAACGGCCTGGAGGCTCCGGACTGGTGGGGTCTGGAGCCGACGTCCGGCGGAGGCTCCGACGAAGGCGGCGAGCCCGTCAGCTCCTGGGCGACGCCGGGCGCCGAGCGAGCCGGCGGCGTCGTGGCCACCGGTGCGCTGCTGGCCCGGTCCGGTCTGATGGCACCGCAGCTGAATCCCGAGCAGGTCGTGTTGTTCCGCGCCGACGCCGAGACCTGACCGGCAGCCGTCGGGCCTTACGGTAGGACTCACTGGGGCAGGTCGGCCCGGAGGTCGGCCGGCAGCAGCCGGCCACCGCGGATCAGCCAACCGGCCACGGCCACGGTGATGGCCTGGGCCGCGAGCAGACCGACCAGGACCAGCAGTTGCGCCGACCCGGCCTGCAGCGGCGTGCCGCCCCCCAGCAGCACCCCGACGAACGCGCCGGGCAGGGTGACCAGACCGACCGTACGGGTCTGGTCCATCCCGGGCACCAGCGCCTCGGGTAGTCGCCGCTGGACCAGCTCCTCGATGGCCTCGGCCCGGGTCAGCCCGATCGACAGGGCCGCCTCGTAGACGCCCCGCTCCTCCCGCAGCACCGCGAAGGCCCGCCGGCCGGCGAGGGAGTGCGTGTTCATGGCCCCACCGATCACGATCCCCGCCATCGGCACCAGCGCCGCACCGGTCCAGGGCACAGCCCCGGAGGCGAACAGCACGCCGAGCACCGGCAGCACCCCGCAGCCGATGGCCAGCGCCGCCCACGGCCAGGCCGACGGAGCACCGACCCGGCGGACGGTGGTGAACACCGCCACCGCGAACATGAAAGTCGCGAACATCCCCGACCAGACCAGGTTGCCGAGGACGGCGGTGATCACCAGAGCAACCAGGGCCAACTGCAGCAGGGCCCGCAGCGAGGCGGTCAGCGCCGCTCGCCCGGTGCGCAGCCGGCCTACCGTCGACGCGCCGACGGCGAGGGCGACCAGGACGACGAAGGCCGCCGCCAGCCCCGGGCCTGGTTGCGTGGGCACGCCGCCCATCCTCACATCCGGTCAGGAACCGCCTGCTCGGCCGGCGTCGACCGGGCCCGGCCTGTGCTCTAATCGCCCCATGGACCACGTCCGCGGCGAGCCGGTCGTACGCCGGCTGGGGCGCTGGTCGTTGACCTGGCGGATCGGGGTCACGCTGGCCTTGATCGTGCTCCTGCTGAACGGGTCACTGCGGGGCAGTGACGACGTGTGGCCGTTCGGTCCGCTGTCGCAGTACGCGTTCTCCCCGGCCCCGGACGCGGCCATCGTGATCACCCGGGTCGAGGGCCGGCTGGCCGACGGCCGGCGGATCGATCTGCCGCTGCGGGTGGAGACCGCCGGGATCAGCCGGGCCGAGATCGAGGCCCGGATCCCCGAGATCGAAGCCGACCCCAGCCTGCTCCGGGCCGTCAGCGACGGTTGGACGGCCAGACACCCCGGCCAACCCCCGCTGCAGGAGCTGTTCTTGGTCCAAGACGAGACCCGACTGGTCGACGGCCGCAAGGGCCCGACCCGACTGGTCGAGCTGGTCAGCTGGCCGGTGCGCCAGTGAGCGTGCTCAGCCCGCGGACGGGGACGCGGCCGCCCGGACGGGGTCTAGGAACGGGTTCGGTCGCGGGCTGGTTCGCGCCGGTCCGACCGGAGGCCAGGATCGCCGTCCTGCGCTCGGTGCTGTACGGGTTCGTGATCGCCGATCTGCACCTGATCGTCCGGGACCCGATCCCGCTCAGCCACCACCCCGACCTGTACGCCCCGCTGGGACTGGAGCGGCTGTTCTCTCTGCCACCGCCGAGTGTCGCTCTGTCCTGGACCCTTTACGTCGTGATCATGGCCGGCTGCCTACTCGGGATCGCCAACCGGCTCCCTCGACTGGCCGGCTGGGTGGTGGCGGCGGCGTTCACCTGGTGGACGGCGATCGGCTTCAGCTACGGCAAGGTCGACCACGATCACCTCGCCCTGATCGTCGCCTTGTGGGTGCTCCCCACGGCCGGGCCCGTGCCGGGCCGGTGGCGCTCGACACGGTTATCGGCCCAGGCCGGCTGGGTGCTCAAAACGATCCAGATCGCCGTGGTCGCGACCTACTTCTTGTCCGCGCTGACCAAGATCCGCAGCGGGGACTGGAGCCTGACCAGCTGGCCCGACAGCGCGATCCTGCTCTGGGCGATCCTGCGTCGACCGCACGGGCTGGGCCAGTTCCTGGTGCCCTTCCCGGGGCTGTTGCACGTGATGCAGTGGGGCTCGATCCTGGCCGAACTCAGTTCGGTGGTGGTGCTCTGGCTCCGGGGCCGGGCCTTGCTGGTCGCGGCTGCGTTCTGGCTGGGGTTCCACGTGTTCACGGTGGCGGTCCTCTACATCCACTTCGCCCCGACCGTGGTCTGCTGGCTCGCCTTCGCGCCGCTGGAACGTCTTCCGGCCTGGTGGCGTCGCCGCCGCCCCGAAGAGCAAGTGGTCGGAGAAGACCCGGAATCGGGCCCGGGACCTGTCAGGTCTGACCACTTTGCGGAGGACGGGTAGGTCGCGGAGGAGGAGTGGGCGCCCCGACGGGCAGCTTCCCCGCCGGCAAGGCACAGGCGGGCGAACCACCCGGCAGCCGGCCGCGGTAACGGGCCACGAAGCGGTAGACCACCCCGGCCAGAACGCGGACGCCGGGCAGTCCCATCGCCCGGCCCAGCCCGCCGAAGACGCCGCCCCGAAACCGCAACCAATCCGCGAACGCCGTCGCACCGCCGGTGACCTGACCGTCGGGACGGACCCAGAGCACCTCGCTCCGGGCCCGTTGCTCGGTCGTACCCAGGGCGGCCAGGTCGGTGAACTGCCAGGGCACCAGCCGCGCGTTCGGTCCGCCCGGCCGGTGCAGCCGACGCTCGACGAAGGTCGCGGTGCTCGTGCAGAACGCGCAGTCGCCGTCGAAGATTAGCCAGGGCACGGTGCGCTGCGGGGGTTCGGGGTTGTCCACCGATCCAGTCTAGGAAGGGCGTATCGGCACCCACCGCGCCTAAAATCGTCCCCGTGGCCGGACGGATCAAGGACGAGGACGTGACCACCGTCCGCGACCGGGCTCGGATCGAGGACGTGGTCGGCGCGTACGTCACGCTGCGCAACGCCGGCGGCGGTTCGCTGAAAGGGTTGTGTCCCTTCCACGACGAGAAGACCCCCAGCTTTCAGGTCACCCCTTCACGCGGCTTCTTCTACTGCTTCGGCTGTGGCGAGGGGGGCGACGTGATCACCTTCCAGCAGAAGATCGACAACCTCTCCTTCACCGAAGCGCTGGAACGGCTCGCCGACCGGGTCGGGATCCAGCTGCGCTACACCGAGGACGGCGGTCCGCGTCCTGAACCCGGGATCCGGCTCCGGTTGATGGCGGCCAACCAGGCGGCGGCCGAGTTCTTCACCGAGCAGCTCAACGGTCCCGACGCGCTGATCGGGCGCCAGTTTCTCGGCGAGCGGGGCTTCGACCGGGACGCGGCGGAACGCTTCGGGGTCGGTTTCGCCCCGACCGACGGCAAGGCCCTGCTCCGGCACCTGCGGGGCCGGGGTTTCGCCGACGCCGAGTTGGTCCGGGCCGGGTTGGCCCGAGACTCGGGCTGGGACTTTTTCCAGGGCCGGCTGCTGTGGCCGATCCGCGATTCCGGCCGGCAGGTCCTGGGGTTCGGGGCCCGCCGGCTCCGCGACGACGACCGGATGCCGGCCAAATACCTCAACACCCCCGAGACGCCGCTGTACAAGAAGTCGCAGGTCCTTTACGGCCTCGACCTGGCCCGGACCGCGATCAGCAAAAAGAGCCAGGCCGTGGTGGTGGAGGGCTACACCGACGTGATGGCCGCGCACCTGTCCGGGGTGGAGACCGCCGTCGCCTCCTGCGGCACCGCCTTCGGCGACGACCACGCCCGGCTGCTGCGGCGGCTGATGGGCGACCATGACGCCTTCCACGGCGAGGTCATCTTCACCTTCGACGGCGACGCCGCCGGTCAGGCCGCCGCGCTGAAGGTGTTCGCCGGCGACCAGAACTTCATCACCCAGACCTACGTCGCGGTCGAACCCACCGGGCTCGACCCGTGCGACTTGCGGCTGGCCCACGGTGACGCGGCCGTCCGCGAACTCGTGGCCCGGCGGACCCCGCTCTACCGCTTCGTGCTGAGCAACATCTTGACCGGTCACGACCTCGACCGGGCCGACGGCCGGCTGGCCGCGCTCCGGGCCGCCGCACCTCTGGTCGGGAGTATCCGCGATCGGGGTCTGGTCAACGGCTACGCCCGCGACCTGGCCGGCCTGCTGGGCATGGACGTCGACGAGGTCCGCGCCGAGGTGAACCGGGCCGCATCGCGATCAACGCGTCGCCCGGCTCGAACCGCGACCCCGGATCCGGCACCGGCGCTCGAGACGGCCCCAACGGGGACACCGATCCCGGACCCGCACGACCGGCTCCTGGGGACCGAACGCGAGACGGCGAAGCTGCTGATCCAGGCCCCGCAGCTGTTCCCGCGCGACTGGGACGGGCTGAGCGCCGACGACTTCACTCACCCGGCGTACGCGGGCCTGTTCGCCGCGGTGGAACGGGCCGGGGCCGGCGGTCCGCAGGCCGGTCCCGGCTGGACGCACCGGGTTGCCGAGTACGCCACCGAGGAGGCGATCCGTTCGCTGGTGATCGCGCTGGCGGTGGAGCCGCTGCCGCTGCACGGAGAGGTCAACCAGCGGTTCGTGATCGCCCACACCGCCGGCCTGCAACTGTTGACGGTGATGCGCAGCATCGCCCCGTTGAAGTCGCGGTTGCAGCGGACCAACCCGGTTCAGGCCCGGCAGCGCTACAACCAGATGTTCTCCGAGCTGGTCGTCCTCGAAGCCCGGCGGAAGGCGTTGCAAACCCGCAGCATCGGCGCGTTGGACTGACCCTTCGGCCCCGCTGACGGGCCGACGTTGTGGACAACGGGTCCCGCCGGCCCCACGGCGCCGACGGAGCGATCACGCTGAACGGGTGTCCACCGGATCTGCCGACGAACCCGTCCTCGACACCGCGCAGGTGTGCGTCTTGGCCGACCGGATCGAGGCCGGGGTGTTGGCTGCGGCGATGCTGGCCGACCCGGACGTGGCGTGGGCCGGGGACGCCAGCCCCACGGAGCTGACTCTGCTGGCTGAACAGGGGAAGCGGGCCCAGTGGCGTTTCGTCGGGGCAAACCTGGGTCTGGTCGGCTTGGTCACGCGCTCGTTCGCCGGTTCCGGCACCCCGAACCCGGACCTGTTTCAGGAGGGCTGCCTCGGTCTGATCACGGCGGTGCAGCGCTTCGACCACCGCCGCGGACTCCGGTTCTCCACGTACGCGCTGTACTGGGTCCGGGCTGCGGTCGGGGCTGCCTCGGCTCGGCAGGTCGGCGCCGTTCAAGTGCCGATCAGCCGGGCGGAGCAGTTGCGTACCGTCCACGGCCTGGAAGCCGAACTGGCTCAGGAGCTGGGACGCCCGGCCACCGTGGTCGAGCTGGCCGACGGCCTGGGACGTACGTCGGCGTGGACGTCGGCTTTGCTCGGGCAACGCCCACCGCAGTCGTTGGACGCCTTGGACCAGGTGGGCCGGGAGGCGGTGGAGCGAATCGAGTCGGCCGAGGAGGCCGGTGCCGCGCTGGACTGGGTCAAGGAGCTGCTGGAGTGGCTCCCGGACCTCGAACGGCAGGTGATCGGACTGCGGATGGGCTTCCTCGGCGGGCGGCACCATTCGCGCGCAGACGTGGCCCGCAGCCTGGGACAACCGGTCGGCCGGGTCCGCCGAACCGAACTGCGCGCGCTGGAACGGCTACGCGAGCACTGTCCGCAACAGGCCCTCGACCAGTTGTGAACGGCGGTCGGGAGCGGCGGTCAGCGCGGCCGCAGTTGCGCGGCCAGCGGGCAGTTGAAGGGATCGCGTGCGGCCAACCCGACCTGGTTGAGATAGGCGACGACGGTGCCGTACGCCTGGAACAAGGTGGTCTCGGTGTAGGGCACGTCGTGGTGGGCGCAGTAGGCCCGGACCAGTTGCCGGGTGCGCCGCAGATGCGGCCGCGGCATGCTCGGGAACAGGTGGTGCTCGATCTGGTAGTTCAGTCCGCCCATCAGCGCCGTCGCCCACCAGCCGCCGCGGATGTTGCGGGAGGTCCGCACCTGCTTGCTGAGGAAGTCCAGCTTGACCGTGGTCGGCACGATCGGCATCCCGATGTGGTTGGGCGCGAACGAGGCACCCATGTAGATCCCGAACACCGCGAGCTGAACCCCGATGAACGCGAAACCCAGACCGATCGGCAACACCCAGAAGATCACCGCCAGATAACCACCGATCCGTGCGGTCAACAGCGCAAGTTCGAGCGCCCGGCTGCGGTCGGGACGGACGGAGACCAGGCTGACCACCGACGCCCGGTGCAGGTTGATCCCCTCCAGCAGCAGCAGCGGGAAAAAGAAGGTGCCCTGGCGCCGGGTGAACCAGGCCAGCAGCCCGGTGCGGCTGGCGGCGGTCTCCTCCACGAACGACAAGGTGTCGGGTTCGATGTCGGGGTCGCGGCCCACCTTGTTGGGGTTGGCGTGGTGGCGGGTGTGCTTGCTCATCCACCACGAGTAGCTGATCCCGACCACCCCGGTGGCCAGCACCCGCCCCAGCCGGTCGTTCACCGGTCCGGAGGTGAAGATTTGCCGGTGCGAGGCTTCGTGCCCCAAAAAGGCGAACTGGGTCAAGATGACCCCGAGGGCTCCAGCGATCAGCAGTTGAAGCCAGGAGTGTTCGAGCAAGATGAAACCCGCCACCGCGCCGCCGAGGGCCAGGACCAGGGTTCCCAGCACCAGCCCGTAGAAGCTCAACGACCGCCGCTGCAGGCCCTCGCTGCGGATCGTTTGAGCCAGCGCGGTGTAGCTCTGGGTGAGCTCATGTCCGGTCAGCCGGGACAGCGGGCGCGGACCCCCGGCCCGAACGCGGTTGAGTCGTCTTGACAGGGGTACGGATACTACCGACACGGACGTCTCGTTTCTGCTCGGCGGAGCCCGCGGTGAGGCCCGCATGTAAGCAGAAGACTGCAGCGAGCCTGCAACCCGACGCCCACACGGTGGATCACTTGAGCCTACAGGCCGATCGGCAATCCGGGGCTCCTCAGCGTCGAAGCCTGCTCGGCGTCGGTTGCTGCTGCTTCGCCCTGGGTCTGGCCGGCACCGTCAGCTTCGGCCGGCACCGTCAGCCTCGGCCGGCACCGTCAGCTTCGGCCGGCACCGTCAGCTTCAGAGGGCACAACGGGCACAATGGGCAGGTGCGGTTCGTCCGAGACCTCAGCCGACGGATCGGTGGGGCATGGTGGTCTCGGACCCGCGGGCTGCCCGTCGCGGTCTACCGGTCCTGGCGCGCCGACGTCACCGCCCGGCCCGGGCCGCAGGGTCGCATCCTCGCCTGGACCGACGCCGAGCCGGGTTTCTGCATCGGCAGCCCGGCGCTGCTCAGCGTCGGCGACACCGACGGCTGGCTCCACCTGGGCTGGCATCAGATCGAGCACGGTGGCTGGAACGCCGAGACCTCGACCCTGTCTTGGACCGCGTACGGCGGTCGCCGCGGACGCGTTCGGCTGAGCATGCCCGGCCGGCTCCCTGAGCTGTTCCGCGAGCGGGTCGCCGCCAGTATCGCGGTCGAGCGTTTTGTCGCGCTCGAAGGGGAGCGTGGGGTGACCGTGACGGCGCGGCGCGACCTCTCCGGCGCCGGTGTGCTCAGCTGGCACTCCTCGTTGACCCGCGGCCTGAAGTGGACCGGTGAGGGGGTGGCCGAGGCGGCCGAGCAGGCGACCGCGCAGCTGCGGTCGGAATATGAAACGGGGCCGACCGGCTGGTAAAGTCAGCTCCGCCAATCCTCGGTAGCTCAATTGGCAGAGCAGCCGGCTGTTAACCGGCAGGTTACTGGTTCGAGTCCAGTCCGGGGAGCCAACCGATCAGCCCTCTCGGGTCGCCTCCCGCGGCCATTCCGGCCGCGTTGAACCGGCCTCCAGGTCGTTCAGGAACGCCTGGGCCCAGTGGTCGATATCGTGCTCGTTGACCTGTCGGCGCAGCATCCGCATCCGCCGGGCCCGGGTCCGGGCGGAGGCGTTCATCGCCTCGACCATCGCTTGCTTCAGCGAATTGATGTCGTGCGGGTTGATCAGGTACGCCTGCCGTAGTTCCTGCGCGGCACCGGCGAATTCACTCAGCACCAGCGCCCCGTCGTCGGCCTGCCGACAGGCCACGTACTCCTTGGCCACCAGATTCATCCCGTCCCGCAGGGCGGTCACTACCATCACGTCGGCGGCGCGGTAGAGCGCGGCCATTTCCTCCCGGGGGAACGAAGTGTGCAGGTAGGTGATCGGCTGCCGGCCGATCCGGGCCGTTCCGGCGTTGATCCGGCCGACCAACCGGTCGATGTCGTCGCGAAGACGCCGGTACTGGTCCACCCGCTCACGCGACGGCGTGGCCACCTGAACGAACGCCACCTCGTCGGGATCGAGTACGCCGTCGGCCACCAATTCACCGAAGGCTTCGAGCCGAACCGGCAGGCCCTTGGTGTAGTCCAACCGGTCTACCCCGAGAAACAGCACCCGCGGATCCCCCAGGTCGCGGCGAAGCTCCGCGGCCCGCGCACCGACTTGTTCGCTGGCCGCCAGGGTGTGGAAGGCGGCGGTGTCGATGGAGATCGGATACGCCCGGGTCAAGACCGTACGCCCGTCGGGCGCATGGACGTACTCGCGACGAGTCTCCAGATGCAGCCGGTAACGAACCAGCCGGGCAAAGTTCTGGGCGCCGCCGCTCAACTGGAAGCCGACCAGGTCGGCACCCAGCAGACCCCGCAGGATCTGGTCGCGCCAGGGCAACTGCGCGTACAGCTCGGTCGGCGGGAACGGGATGTGGAGGAAGAAGCCGATCCGCAGATCGGGGCGCCGCTCGCGCAACATCTGCGGTACCAGCTGCAACTGGTAGTCCTGAACCCAGACCACCGCGCCCTCGGTCGCCACGGCAGCTGCGCGGGCGGCGAACCGGCGGTTCACCGTGACGTAGGCGTCCCACCACTCCCGCCGGAATTCCGGCGACACGATGACGTCGTGATAGAGCGGCCAGAGGGTGGCGTTGGAGAAACCTTCGTAGTAGTCGGCGATTTCCGCCTCCGACAGCGGCACCGGGACCAGTTCCAGACCGTCATTGCGAAACGGCTCCAGCACCTCGTCGGCGGCACCGTGCCACCCGACCCAGGCACCCTGGTGCGCCTTCATCACCGGCTCCAGGGCAGTGACCAAACCGCCGGGGGAGGTCCGCCAGTCGACGCTGCCGTCGGAGTGCTCGATCCGGTCCACGGGCAGCCGGTTGGCCACCACGACGAAATCGGCCCGGTCCTGCCGTGGGACCGCGGGGACCTCGTCGGCCTGCTCCTGCGTCATTGCCTCCGTTGATTCAGTCGCCGTTGATTCAGTCGCCGTTGATTCAGTCGCCGTTGATGTGGCTTCAGTCGCTTTAGCTGGAGTCGACTCGGTTGTGCTCGATTCAGGGGTCATCGGTGTCTCACCTGCATCTGGTGGAGCCTACGGGGCGCCGCCCGAAGGTGCGGACCGGCATCGTCTTCTGTCAGGCTCAAGCCATGAGCCCCGCAGCCTCGGCGCCTTCCTCGTGGTCGGCCGTCCTGGGCCGGCCGGCCCAGACCCTGCTCGCGCTGGATTTCGACGGGACGCTGGCGCCCATCGTGGCCGATCCCGAACGGGCCTACGCCGATCCGGCCGCCGTAGCGGCGCTGGGTCGGCTCGGGACCCGGCTGGGTACGGTGGCGGTGATCACCGGCCGTCCGGTGCGTACGGCGGTCCGGTTGGGCGGCTTCGCCGGCGTCGCCGGCCTGGAGCGGATGGTAGTGCTCGGCCAGTACGGTGTGGAGCGCTGGGACGCTGCCACCGGCGAGTTCGTGATCCCGCCCGACCCGCACGAGATGGCGGCGATCGAGGACGCGGTCCCCGATCTGTTGGCCGGGCTGGACTTGCCGCAGGCGCGGATCGAACACAAGGGCCGGGCTTTGGTGGTGCACACTCGGCCACTACCCGATCCGGCGGCCGCATTCGCCCGGCTCCGCGGTCCGCTGTGCGAACTCGCCGAACGCTTCGGGATGCTCGTCGAGCCGGGTAAGAACGTCTTGGAGATCCGCGCCCCCGGCATGGACAAGGGCGCCGCGCTTCGTGATCTGATCACCGAAACCGATGCCGGCTCGATCATATTCGCCGGGGACGACCTCGGCGACCTACCGGCTTTCCGGATGGTGCAGCAGCTGCGCGAACAGGGTCGGCCCGGACTGCTGATCTGCTCCGCCTCGCACGAGGAGGACGCCCTGTCCCGGCTCGCCGACGTGGTCGTCGACGGGCCCACCGGAGTCGCGGCCTGGCTGACCGACCTCGCCGACCGCCTCGACGCTTCCTGAGCCTGTCGAACGCCCCCTGAGCTTGTCGAAGGGCCTCGAAGAGGTCGGCACTCCGACGACCGGACCACACCCTCGGAGCCCACGCCTCTGACTCGCAGACGTCAACGATCCCTGAGCTTGTCGAAGGGCCCGATGAGTCCGGCAGAAGGCGATCAGAGGTCGGGCGACTGCGGGGACTCCTGCTGAGTCTGCTCGGGGTCGTCGCGGCGCCGGTCGGACTCGGCCAGAATCGCCTCGGCCTGCGCCTCGGGATCGTCGCTGCCCGCGGCGATCTCCTCGGGCAGCAGCAGCGCCCGCTCCTCGATCCGGTCACGGTCTGGTTCGTCGGTCGGGTCTGGTTCGGCTGTCCGGTCGGCGTCGGAGGGCAGGGCCATGGTGGACGACCTTATCCCGGCCCGACCGATCTCCCCGCCGCCCCGGGCCGGTACGTGTCACAGTGAACTCCCACTCGCACGGCAACGGGCGCCGGCGGCGGTAGAAAGGAGACACCATGAGTGAGTCCAGCTACGAGGCCGACATCGAGGCCAGCGGTTCCGACGAGGCCGAGGACACCGGGACGCTCGACCCTACCGAGACCGCCGACGAAACCGAGCCTGATTCGCACGCCGCCGACGTGGATGCCGGCTACGACGACAACGATGACAGCCCGACGATCGGTGGCTCCGGCGCGGCCGAGGACGGCACGCTGTGACCACACCCTGACGCCGGGAGCCCGGCGTCACGTCCTAAGCTGCCGACGTGGACGTCGAACGTGCGCTTGAAGCGGCTCAAGCCAACCACCGATCGGTACTGACCACGCTGCGACGCGACGGACGGCCTCAGCTGTCCAACGTCGTGCATCTGACCGGTGACGACGGGTGGATCCGGGTCTCGACCACGGCCGACCGGGCCAAGTACGCAAATCTGCGTCGGCGGCCGTGGGCCGCAGTGAAGGTGGACGGCGAAAACTTCTGGTCCTACGCCGTGCTCGAGGGTGATGTCACCCTGTCCGACGTCGCGGGTGCCCCCGACGACGAGGTCGTGGCCGAACTGGTCGAGCTGTACCGAGGATTGTCGGGGGAACACCAGGACTGGGACGACTACCGGCGCACAATGGTCGCCGATCGGCGTTTGGTCATCCGGATTCACCCGACGTACGCCTACGGAGCCCTGCGCTGACTCAGCGGCTCGCCACCTCCACTCCCGTACAGCAGACCGAGTCAGCCCTTCGTCGACGACCTCGACGTCAGCCCCGCGGTCGGCGCCGGGCTGGCGACTCCATCGGTTCCGGACTCGGGCGGCGCTTCTCGTAGAGCCACAGCAGCGGGCCGAGCACGACCAGGGCCGCGAGGAAGGCGAGTACGCCAGGCGCAAGCCGATCGGTCCGCGCCACGACCACGGCGCCCACGGTGGCACATACCAGGGCCAGCAACCAGAGCCGAGCTTGCTGCGCCAGCTGGCGGCGAAGCTCCGGGTCCTGTGCGGCCACGGGCGATGCCCTCCTCCGGCTGAGTACGGCGATCAGGCGACGGCCCAAGCCGTAGTTCCTGATCCGGACGCCCGTCCAGGGGCTGAACGGGTGCCGGGCCGACCTGTCGGTCAACGAGGACCAGCGTAGTCAGGACGTACGCAGATCAAGGGTGCCATTTCACGAGCGCCCAGCCATCGTCGACTCGAGCGGTAGCTCATCCCGCTTCTGCCGGGCTTGAAACCGCCCTCAGCTACCGCTCGCGAGCCCAACTCAGGCTCGGGACTCCTCCCGGTCGGGCGCAAGGCGGCGTCAACGACGGCTGGTGGGGCGGGCGGGGCTTGAACCCGCGACCGGAGGATTATGAGTCCCCTGCTCTGACCGGCTGAGCTACCGCCCCGCACGTGCACGATCAGCACCGGACCGAACCATGGTAGCCAGCGACCCGTCGCCGGTCCTCGAGCGGCCGGCTACCGGCTGTTGCCGTCAGTCGCCCGCTCGACCCGCCCCATGAGCGGCCGCCGATGGCTCCGCTGACCGTACGAACCCGGCGCCCGGTCACTTCGGTTGCCGCAAGCCGAGCACCACCGCGGCGACCAGCAGGGCCACCCCGAGCAGGGCCGTCACCGACGCCAGCAAGTTCTGAGCCGCACTCCACTGCAGTTCGACGTCGGCACCGTTGGGCAGGTCCTTGAACGGTTCGATCACTACCCAGGCGACGAAGGCCAGCCCCAGTGCACGGAACCAGGCGGGTAGCCGGGACGCCCCCGAGCGGTCGAGGAAAATCCCGTTGAGCAAGCTGAGGGCCAACGGGACCACCCAGACGAAGTGGTGCAACCAGGACACCGGAGAGGCGAGGAGGCCGGCGACGCCGCAGAGGTTGACCGCCAGGCCCACGTCGCCACGGCGGTGCCACAACACCGCCACCCATACCCCGAGGGCGGCGACCAGCGCGCTCAGCCCGAGCCCGGCCAGCGACGCTCCGCGGCCCAGACCGAAGATCCTTACGATGTCGGCCAGCACGGACTGGTTGGTGAAGTAGATGATGCTGTGGCCCAGGCCGGTGTCGCCGTGAACCAACCGGCTCCAGAACGCGTACGACGCGCGGGGCGTGACCGTCGCGGCCAGCAGGGTCAGGCCCAGCCCCACCAGGATCGCGGTGACAAAGGCCCGGATCCGGCGGACCACCAACAAATAGATCACGAAGATCGCCGGCGTGAGTTTGATCGCGGCGGCGAACGCGGTCCAGCTTCCCTGCGGCAGCAGCCGGCGGCGAAGCACCCGCGGCCCGGGCACCAGGTCGAGCACCACCAAAGCCACCAAGAAGGTCCCCAGCTGACCGAAGCCGAGGGTTTGGCTGACGGGCTGCGCCAGCACGACGGCCACGCTGCCCAGCAGGCTCAGCGGCCAGCTCCGCAGCCCGAACCGGTGCAACACCGCCAACAGGGCCATGGTGCTGCCGACCGTCCACCCGACCTGGACGACGACGTCGGGGAGCAGGGCCAGCGGCACGCTGAGGACGGCGGCCAAGGGAGGATAGAGAAACTGCAGCTGTCCGGGCAGGGCGTAGAAGTCACCGCCCTCCAGCAGGACCCGACCGGCCCGCCGGTAGACCTCCAGGTCGACCATCACCGGGTGCCAAGGAACGAGGGTGCCGCCGAACTCGGTCGCCGCCACCCACAGCCCGGCCAGCACGGGGAGAACACAGACCGCGACCCCCCGCAGCAGCCGGATCATCGGGCCACGTCCAGCGGGTGCCGGTCAGCCCCGACCGCTGACCCGTCCAGCCAGGCGGCGATGGTCCGGCCCACGCCGGACTCGGTATTCGCCGGCACGACCGGGAAGCCGAGGGCCAGCACGGCGGGGTGCGCGTTGGCCACGACCCGCGGCATCCCGGCCCAACACAGCATCTCGACGTCGTTGGGCATGTCCCCGAAGGCGGCGACCCGATCGGCTCGCACGCCCAGGCGGTCGCAGGTTCGGCGCAGCATCCCCTCTTTGCTCACCCCGGGTGCGCTCAGTTCGACCAGGCCGAGTCCCGGTTGGGCGGAGTGGGTGACGGTCAGAATGCCGTTCAGGGCGCGCTCGATCTGAGCCGCCAGTTCATCGGCGTCCAGTTCGAGGCTCTGGACCAGCATCTTGACCGAGCCGGGGTCCTGCGCCAAGACCTGCGCCGGGGCGCTGAACACGGCGGAGTCCTCGCCGGTGTCGCGCGCCCAGGTGCGGTAGCCCGGCTCGTAGCCGAAGCGGGTCCCGGACTCGAACGCGACCCGGGCGGACGGGACGGCGGCCCGGATGCGGTCGATTGCGGTCAGCGCTGTGGCCGGCGGCAGACAGATCCGCATCAGCACCTGCCGACGGTCGAGGTCGTAGAGTGCAGCCCCGTTGCTGGCGATCACGATCGGGTGCGCGCCGGGCAGATCGCAGACGACGTCGAGCCAGCGCACCGGGCGCCCGGTGGCGAAGACGACGGGGATACCGGCGCGCTGCGCGGCCTGCACTGCCGCCGTATTCTCCGCGCTGACGGTGCCGTCGGGAGACAGAAAGGTCCCGTCGAGGTCGGAGGCGATCAGCGCCGGGCACTCGGGTCCGGCCCTTGCGGTGCTGGGCACGGGCTACAACCGCGAGGGAGGAGTCGGACTGCCCGCCGGGGTCGCTGTCTCGTCCGGGGTGGGCTGGCCGTCGGACGGGGAAGGCGAGCCGGAGTCTGACGGAGAGGGCGAGCCGGAGTTCGACGGCGAGGGGGACGGTGAACCGGACTGCGGCGAGGGGGACCCGGATTGCGGGGAGGGCGAACCCGACTGCGGGCTCGGTGAGGACGACGCCGGCGGCGGGCTGCCGGTCCCTTCGGTGGGCGGCGGCGGGCTCTGTGGGGGTTGGTTGCGAAAGATCAGGATCGCGATCAGCACGGCGAGCGCGGCGAGCAGCAGCATCAGCAGCCAGGAGACGAAGATCGTCCGCCAGCCGGCCCGGTCGAACCTCCCGGGCCAGGGCAGCGGCCACAGTCGGGCCAGCCCGGGCCGGACCCGGTCGATCCAGTAGTGCTGGTAGTTCGGTCCTGCTTGCCGGCCCTGGGGCGGCAGCCCGGCCAGCTCGACCCGGGCCAACAGGTTTCGCGCCGTGTCGGCGTCCGTCGGCGAGCCGTCGTAGGTCAGCGCGACCCAGGGCGCGTCCACCCGGCCGTCCGAAGCCACCGGCTGATCGGCGGGGACGAAGCGGCGGCCCAACCGTCCGCGGTCTTGGCCCTGTCCGCCTCGGGCTGACACCCGGTCGATGTGCATCGCGTTGACCTCACCGGCCAACCGGTCACGAGCGGCGGAGTCGGCCGCGGCGCCCTCGGACAGCAGGACCACCAGCGCCGGCGTGTCCTGCGCGTCGTGACCGGTGAACGCCACTCCGGCCGGGCTGGTCTGCAACCGCGCATCCAGCCAGAACGGCCCCACCTTGGGCGGATCCTCCGGTCGGAGGGGGCTGACCGGGACGTAGTCCCCCCAGTCATTCCCCTCGGCGGCGTCAAAACCGGCTGGTCCCGACCCGTCCCCGGGCGCAGGCGGCGACTGGTCCGACGTCGCCATGGTGGCCGCCTTTCGAGGGTCCTGGTCTGCGGTCGCCACCGGCGAACCGGGCGCCGGACGCACCCGTCGGCGACGGTGGGCCCGCAAAGTCTACGGCGTTCTCGGCCGCCGACGTCTTCGTCCGCGTCCCAACCCTTCTCGCGCGCGCCTACCCTGGGTCCGCGGGTCTGCCACACTGGGCGGCGCCCGAAGCAGGTTCGACCGGCACGTCGAAGCGACGCGCAACCCCGACCGACGCGCAACCAGGAGTGAGGCCGTGAGCAGTCCCTCGTACGGAACGGCGGGCTCGAGCGCCGGAACGGCGGGCTCGAGCGCACCCGCGGCGACCCCACCCGAATCGTCGGTCTCCACCTCCGAGTTCGGTACGTCCGAGACGGTCGACCCGGCGAAGGCGTCCGCGCTGCTCGGGGAAGCCATCACCCAGGTGCAGCGCGTCATCGTCGGCCAAGAACATATGGTCGAGCAGCTGATGGTCGGACTGCTGGCCCGCGGCCACATTCTTCTCGAAGGGGTGCCCGGGGTCGCGAAAACCCTTGCCGTGCGGAGTTTCGCCACCGTGGTCGGCGGAAATTTCGCGCGGATCCAGTTCACCCCGGACCTGGTGCCCTCCGACATCGTCGGCACCCGGATCTACAAGGCCAGTCAGGAGAGCTTCGACGTCGAGCTCGGCCCGATCTTCGTCAACTTCGTCCTCGCCGACGAGATCAACCGGGCACCGGCCAAGGTGCAGGCCGCGATGTTGGAACTGATGGCGGAGAAGCAGGTCTCGATCGGCGGCACGACCTACCCGGTGCCCGATCCGTTCATCGTCATCGCCACCCAGAACCCGGTCGAGTCCGAAGGGGTGTATCCGTTGCCGGAGGCGCAACGGGACCGCTTCCTGCTGAAGGTGGACGTGCCCTATCCCCGGGGCAACGAGGAGTTCGAGATCCTCCGCCGGATGAGCGTCAACCCGCCGAGCTCCCGGCCGGTGCTCGACCCGGGTCTGGTCCGCTCGCTGCAGCGCCAGTCCGGCGAGGTGTTCGTGCACAACCTGGTTGCGGAGTACATCGTCCGGCTGGTGCTCGCCACCCGGACCCCGGCCGAGTTCAACCTCTCCGATCTGACCCCGGTGATCCAGATCGGTTGCAGCCCGCGCGCCACGCTGGGCCTGGTTGCCGCCGCCCGGGCCCTGGCCCTGATCCACGGCCGTGACTACGTGCTGCCGACCGACGTCCAGGCCGTGGCCAAGGATGTGATGTCGCACCGGCTGGTGCTCGGCTTCGACGCCGTCGCCGACAACATCTCCCCGGCTCAGGTGATCGAGCGGATCGTGGCCATGGTGCCGCCGCCGACCCCGGTCTGGCAGTCTGGGCAAGAGGCGCCGGCCGCGGCTCCCGCGCCGCCGGCGGCCAACGGGCAGAGCTACGGCGGACCGGCTCCGGGCTACGGTCAGCAGTCTTACCCCACCCAGGGCCGGCCTGATCCAGGACGGGATGCTCCGGGTAACTATCCGCCGCCGTCCGGACCGCCGGCCACGCCCTATCCCCGCCAGCCGGACTACAGCTGAGGGGGCTGATGTCCTACCCCGGCTCACCGGTGGCGTACCCGCCGCCCGGACCGCAATCCCCCAACCGCTCGGCGCCGGCGGCCTCGAGGCCGCGTCCGGCGCCGCCGCGCGAGGTCGGTGCGGCCGGATCGGTGCTTGGACCACCGACCCGGGCCAGCATCCCGCTGAACAAGCTGGCCCCTGAGGCCGCGCTCCGGCGGCTGGAGCTGACGATCGTGCGCCGGCTGGAGGGCTTCCTGCACGGCGACCACCTCGGCCTGCTCCCCGGTCCCGGCTCGGAGGCCAACGAGGCCCGGCTCTACGTGCCCGGGGAGGACGACGTCCGCAAGATCGACTGGGCGGTGACCGCCCGGACCACCGTCCCGTACGTGCGCGACACCGTCTCCGACCGCGAGCTGGAGGTGTGGGGGTTGCTCGACGTGACGCCGTCGATGAACTGGGGTACCGAGGGCGTCACCAAACGTGACCTGGGGATCGCGGCGATCGCCACCATCGGCTTCCTCAGCCAGCGGATGGGCGACCGCTTCGGCGGCTACGTGATGCGGCCGGCCTCGCTGCGCCGGCTGCCGGCCCGGTCCGGACGGTCCGCGCTGTACGCCCTGCTGCGCAGCATGCTGACCGAGCCGTTCGTCCCCGACCACGCCACCGGCGAGATGAACCTGAGCACCGCAGTCGAGCAGCTGTCGCGGACCCAGCGGCGCCGCGGGCTGCGGGTGGTGGTCTCGGACTTCTTGACCCCCGGCGACCACGAACTCGATCCCAACGTCGAACCGGAGTGGGAACGGTCGATGCGCCGGTTGGGCGTGAAGAACCAGGTGCTGGCGATCGAGGTGGTCGACCGCCGCGAGATCGAGTTCCCCAACGTCGGCGACATGCTCATCCGCGACCCGGAAACCGACTTCGAGCGCTACGTGAACACCGCCGACCCCGACGCCCGGACCCGGATGGACGCGGCCAGCGCCGCCCAGCGGGAACGGATCCGGATCGCGTTGCGCCGGGCCGGGGTGGGCCACCTGCAGCTGCGGACCGACCGGGACTGGGTCTCCGACATCGCCCGCTTCGTCCTGGCTTACCGCCGCGTCGCCAGCATGCTGCACGCCCCGCCGCAGGGAGTGACCAAGTGAGACCGCCGCCCGCGGTCGCGATGAACGTCTTCGGCGACGCCTGGAACTTCTTGGCCAACCTGAGTTTCGAGCTGCCCGGACGGCTGCTTATCCTGCTGGTCATCCCGTTGCTGGTCGCGGCGTACGTGTTCGCCACCCGCCGCAAGAACCGGCGCGGGATGCGGTTTACCAACACCTCGATGCTGGACGTGGTGATCCCCCGGCAGTCGCAGTGGCGCCGGCACCTCGCCGTGGCGCTCTCCCTGCTCAGCCTGATCACCTTGACCACGGCGTTCGCCAAGCCCACCACCGAGGTGCTCGTGCCCCGCGAACGGGCGACGGTGGTGCTGGTGCTCGACGCCTCGCTGTCGATGCAGGCCACCGACGTGGCCCCGACCCGGCTGGACGCAGCCAAGCAGGCCGCCGTCGGCTTCGTGAACGAGTTGCCGGAGAAGTACAACGTGTCGGTGGTCTCGATGGCCGGGGCGACCTCGATCCTGGTTCCGCCGACCACCCAGCACAGCACCGTCGCCAACGCCATCAACGGCATCCGGCTGCAGGACTCGACCGCGATCGGCGAAGGTATCGCCACGGCCATGCGGGCGCTGGCCCAGGCGCCGAAGGATCCGAGCCGGCCCAACTCGGTCGCGCCGGGGGCGATCGTGCTGCTCAGCGACGGTTCCAACACCACCGGGCCTGCGCCGCAGCAGGCCGCGGCGCAGGCCAAGCAGGCCGGGGTGCCGATCTACACCATCGCCTACGGCACCGAGAACGGCTACGTCGACCTCGACGGTAAGCGGCAGCCGGTCCCGGTCGACCACGAGGAGATGCAACAGATTGCTCAGCTCAGCGGCGGGGACTACTTCTCCGCCGCCACCCCGGAGCAGTTGAAGAAGGTCTACTCCAACATCGGCTCCGAGGTGGGGTACGAAAAGGCCGACCGGGAGGTGACCGCCCGCTTCGCCGGCTACGGCTTGGCGCTGGCCGTCCTCGCTGCGCTCGGCGCCATCTCCCTAGGGGCCAAATGGCCGTGATGAGGGGCGCAATCCGGCGACGTTCCGCCCTGCGCAGACCGCTTGAGGAAGGCTCGTGATGGTGCCGATGCTGTCGTTCTTGGAGCCGCAGCGGTTGTGGTTTATGGCGTTGATCCCGGCCCTGGTGCTGCTTTACCTGTGGCTGGTCAACCGCAAGCGCAAACGCAATACCGCGATCGGGCGGACGATGTTCGACCTGGTCATCCCCCGGGACCGGACCTGGCTGCGGCACCTGGCCGTCGGGCTGTCCATCCTTAGTCTGCTCACGTTGACCGTGGCCTTCGCCAAGCCCAAGGGAGAGGTCTCGGTGCCTCGGGAGCGGGCGACGATCGTGGTGACGATCGACGTGTCGTTGTCGATGGAGGCCACCGACGTCGAACCCAATCGGCTGGATGCGGCCAAGTCCGCGGCCGAGCAGTTCGTCACCTCACTGCCGCCCAAGTTCAACGTCGCGGTGGTCTCCTTCGCCGGCTCGGCGACCACCTTGGTGCCACCGACGCTGGACCGGGGTGCTGCGACCGCGGCGATCCAGTCGCTGGAGCCGAAGGCGTCGACCGCGATCGGGGAGGGGATCTACACCTCCCTCGCGGCGTTGGCGCAGGTGCCACCCGACCCGAGCGACCCGAACGCGGTCGTCCCGGGCCGGATCGTGCTGCTCAGCGACGGCAAGACCCAGGTGGGCCGGCCCTCCGACGACGCCGCCGCCGCGGCCAAGGCCCAGAGCGTACCCATCTACACCATCGCCTACGGCACCGCCGATGGCTACATCGACATCGGCGGCCGACGGGAGCCGGTGCCGGTGGACCGGGCCGAGCTGGCCCGGGTCTCCCGGATCTCCGGCGGTCAGTCCTACACGGCCACCTCCGCGACCCGGCTCAAGGAGGTCTACGCCGACATCGGCAGCTCGGTCGGGACCGAGAAGGTCGACCGTGAGGTCACCTCGCGCTACGCCGGCTTCGGACTGGCCTTCGCCATCCTCGCCGCCGCTGGGATGATCTCCCTCGGTGCCCGCTGGCCCTGAGCCGCGGGCCGGTTGTCGCCAGATTCACCCTAGATCCGGTTTTTGGCCCTGAACGGGCTCGTTTGGGCAATCTAGGGTGAATCTGGCGACACTTTTGTTCTGAAGGGGCTTCTAACAGGGAGTTGTCCACAGGGGGTCTGGCGCTCGGCGGACGGTCCGGATGACACTGGCGCGTGCCCACACACCACGACGAACTGCAGCGGCTGTTCGACGAGAACGACGGGCTACTGGCTAACCCGTTGAACCCGGCCCTTGTCCGGCTTCTGCACCGGATGGCGGCGGCAGGTTCGGTGCGCCGACTCCTGCCTGGCATTCTCTGCCGTAACGACCTGGCCGACGACCCGGCAACCCGGATTCGAGCCCTCGCAGCGTGGCTGCCGGACGCCGTGATGACCGGCGATGCCGCGGCGCGCTGGACGTTCTGGCCGGAGCGGATGGTGTCGACGGTGACGGCCGCGCACCGCCGCAGCCGGGTCGCCCCGCCCGGCTTCGCGCTGAGTCGCCAGCTGGTCCCGGTGGAGCTCCGGTGGGCCGTGAATGGGGTGCAGGTCACCTGCCCAGCCTTGACGGCGCTCGATCTGGCCTCCGCCGGTGGTTCCGGAGAGGGGATCGACCGTGCGTTACTGACTCGGGCCTGCAGCCTGGCTGACATGCACGAGGCCCTGCGGCTGACTCCGGGTCGCGCCGACAACCACGTCCGTCGTGCGGTGCTGCATGACAGCCGGGACGAGCCGTGGTCGGAGGCCGAACGTCTCGCGCACGCGCTCTTGCGTACCCACGGCATCCGCGGCTGGCAGACCAACGTCGAGATCCGATGCGGGAACCGGCGCTACTACGCCGACCTCGCCTTCGCCGGGATCAGGCTGGTGATCGAAATCGACGGCTTCGCGGCGCACTCCCAGCCGCAGCAGTTTCACCGCGACCGGCAGAAGTGGACGGATCTGACCGTTGCGGGGTGGCAGGTCCTGCACTTCACTTGGGCGCAACTTCTCGACGAGCCGGAGTGGGTGATCGACACCGTACGAGCGACGCTGGCCCGGCTCACTAGCCTGGCCAGATGAGTGACGTGGCGGGCAATCTGGCGGCGGTCCGGGCCCGGATCGACGCGGCGGCGGTGCGCGCCGGCCGGGATCCGGGCGAGGTCAGGCTGCTCCCGGTCAGCAAGACCCACCCGGTCGAGCTACTGGAGCAGGCCTACGCCGCCGGCGTCCGGCTGTTCGGGGAGAACCGGGTCCAGGAGGCCGCCGGCAAGGCTGAGCATTTCGCCGACCGGCCCGACCTCGGCTGGGCGATGATCGGGCATCTGCAGACCAACAAGGCCAAGCAGGTGGCCGACTTCGCCACCGAGTTCCACGCGCTGGACTCGGTCAAGGTCGCCGCCGCCCTGGATCGAGTGTTGGCTGCGCGCGGCGCTACGCTTGACGTCTTCTTGCAAGTCAACTCCTCCGGCGAGCCGCAGAAGTTCGGTCGGCCGCCCGAGGCGGTGCCGGACTTCGCCGCCGAGGTCGCGCAGTTCGGGTCGCTCCGGGTCCGGGGGCTGATGACGCTGGCCGTGTTCTCCGACGACCAGAACGCGATCCGGGCCTGTTTCGAGCGGATGGTGGAGTTGCGCAACTCAGTGGACGAGGACCTGTGCGGCCGCGAACTGTCGATGGGGATGTCGGGGGACTTCGAACTAGCGATCGCGTACGGCGCGACCACCGTCCGCGTCGGCCAGGCCATCTTCGGCGCCCGGGACGGCTAACCCCCTCACGAAAGTGGTCGGAAACGACGCTGATTCGGGGCTCGGAGCTGTATTTACTGACCACTTTCGCCGCGGAGTGGGGCATCAGGCCAAGTTGTCGACGTCCAGCGGTGCGAGGTCGTCGGCGGGGGTGAAGCCGAACACCTGTCCGAGGAAGGACTGCTGAGCTTCCAGCGAGGCCCGGATCGTCTCGGCCCGGCGGAACCCGTGGCCCTCACCGGCAAACATCAGCAGCGCCACCGGCAGTCCCTTGGCCCGGGCCGCGTCGGCCATCAACTCGGCCTGGTTGGGCGGCACGACCTTGTCGTCGAGGCCCTGCAGCAGCAGGATCGGCGCCGACAACCGGTCCAGGTGATACAGCGGGGAGCGGTCGAGGTAGGTCTGCCGGTCGCCCGGGTACGGGCCGACCAGCCCGTTCAAGTAGCGCGACTCGAACTTGTGGGTGTCTCGGACCAGGATCTCCAGGTCCGCCACCCCGTACTGGCTGATTCCGGCGGCGAAGACGTCGGTGGCGGTCAACGCCCGCAGGGTGGTGTAGCCCCCGGCGCTGCCGCCCTTCACCACCAGCCGGTCGGGGTCGGCCAGGCCCCGAGTGCCCATCGCGGCCGCGCCGTTCGCGCAGTCGGCCACGTCGACGATGCCCCACCGGCCGGCCAGCCGGTTCCGGTACGCCCGGCCGTAGCCGGTGCTGCCGCCGTAGTTGACGTCCAAGACGGCGTAACCCCGGGTGGTCCAGTACTGCAGCGCCAAGGCGTACGCCGACCCGGACTGCGACGTCGGCCCCCCGTGGGAGACGGTGATCAACGGCGGCAGGGTCCCCGCGGGCGCGGCGAAGTCCGGGTGCCGCGGGGCGTAGTACCAGCCGTGCACATCCCCGCCCTCGCCGGGCCAGCTGAGCGCCTGGGCGACCGACACCATGGCCGGGTCCAACCGGATCGTGCTGCTGGACCGCACCATGGTCCACTCCTGCTCCGGGTCAGCCGGATCCGGTAAGCCAGTGGTCCACCGAGACAGCGTGGCCGGTCGGTCGGGCCGGGTCAGCACCGCCGCCATCCCCGCCGGGCCGGCGGCCAGCGCGCGGGCGCCGACTCCGGCCGGCGCCGCCACGGTCAGGGCTCCGCTGGCCACGTCCAGGACGGCCAGTTCGTCGGCCCCGGAACGGGTGATCGAGCAGAGCAGGCGCGCCTGGTCCAGCACCACGTACGGGGTCTGACCCAGCACCCACTGCGGTCCGGCGAACTCAGCCTCGGTTTCGTGCAGGACCCGGACAGCCTCGTCGCGGAACAGGTAGAGGTTCCAGAAGTCGGTGCGGTCGGAGGCGAAGACCAGCCCGTCACCGCACCAGCGCGGTTGGACAGCCGACTCGCCGGGCCCGCCGGCCACCGGTTGGGCGTCGTCGACCCGCAGGGGGTCACCGGGCTCGCCGAGCCGACCCGCGAGCCGTCCGACCGAGACCACGGTCGAGTCCCAGGGCATGTCGGGGTGGTTCCAGGACACGAAGGCCAACCGGTCGTCGCCCGACAGCGCAGGACTGGAGTAGAAGTCGGCACCGTCGACTAACACCGCCACCTTGTCCCAGGCGGCGGCGGCCGACCCGTCCAGGGGCACGGCGACGATGCTGGTGACCGCCTCCCCGTGCTCGGCCAGCGTCTGGCGCCGGTGGTCCTCGCGGACGGCCAGCGCCAGTCCTCGCTCCGCGTGGACGGCGACGTCGCCGTAGCGTCCGGCATCGGCTGCGGTCAGCGGACGATTCGAGCCGGCGCCGTCGGTCACGTACAGCCGGCCGTCGTCGAAGTCGGAGAAGACGACCACGCCTCGGTCGACCCCGTATTCGCCGCCGCCGTACTCGTTGACCCGGGTCCGAACGTTCACCCCGCCCGGGCTCACCTCCACCGGATCCCCGCCGGCCAGGGGGGCGCGCCACAGGCTGACCCGGCCGCCCTGATCGGCGTGCGACTCCAGCCAGTAGAGGTCGTTCCCGTCGATCCTGGGGGCGTCCAGTCCGACGCTGGCGCCGGTCAGGTCGTCGACGCTGATCGGGGAGGCCCAGGATCCGTACGCAGCAGTGGTGACCACCGGCTCAGGGTATGCCGTCCCGACTTCTGGTGCGCGTGGGACTTGTGAGGCAGAATGAGCCCCACAACTGAATGATCGCTCCACACCGGACCGGTGCTGAGGATGTCGGGGAAGGCAGCCCTCTCGCTGCCGGGTCTCGCGGTAAGTGGAGGATCGGATGAGAACGACCCGTGGTGTGCTGTTTGTCCACTCGTCGCCGTCGGCGCTGTGCCCGCACGTGGAATGGGCGGTCGGCGGCCATTTCGGCGCGCCCGTTCGGCTGGACTGGACCGCGCAGCCGATCGAACGAGCGACCTACCGGGCCGAGTACTCCTGGGCCGGTCCGGTAGGAACTGCCGCCCGGCTGGCCAGTGCGTTGAAGGGCTGGCAACGACTGCGCTTCGAGGTGACCGAGGAGGCCACCGCGGCCAGCGAGGCCGAGCGCTACTCCTACACCCCGGCACTCGGGGTGTTCCACGCCATCACCGGGTTGCACGGCGACATCATGATCCCCGAGGACCGGATCCGGCACGCCATCCTCAACGCCGGTTCCGACCGCGACCTGGGTGCGGCTTTGGACGGGCTGTTGGGTCGGGCCTGGGACGCGGAGCTGGAACCGTTCCGGCACGCCGGCGACGGTGCGCCGGTGCGCTGGCTGCACGAGGTGGTCTGAGCACTGCTGCGACGGACCGGTTCGCCGGGGCCCTTGGCCGGGCTGCGCACACTGGAAGAGTCCAGGCGCGCGGAGAGGATCCGGGGCGGTCGGACCGGGAGGAGCACTCGTGGCGGGCAGCCATCGTCGGGCGCGGACCGCTGTGGTCTCAGCCGTACTGCTGGCGAGCGGCAGCCTGGCGGCGGGCTGCGGGCCGGCCGCGCCTGACGTGTCGGCGGCACCGGCCAGTTCGGTAGCCCCGGCGTCCGCGCCCCTGCAGTCGACGACGCTGGGCGTACCCGCGGAGCTGACGGCGGCACCGTTCGACACCCCTCGCCAACTCCAGGCCCCGAGCGGCTGGACGGTTGCCCTGTGGGCCCGGGTCGACGGGGCCCGGCTGCTGGCCTGGACTCCGGACGGACGGCTGCTGGTGTCGCGGCCCGGTTCCGGGGACGTGGTCATCCTCACCCCGCCCACGGACGGAAACGGCGCCGCCACCCAGCAGACCCTGCTGCGGGGGCTGAACCAGCCGCACGGGGTCATCTTCGCCGGCTCCACCCTGTACGTGGCGCAAAGCGACCGGGTCGAGGCCTACCGCTACGCCGACGGGCGGGTCAGCGACCCCCGGGTGGTGCTCGACGGGTTGCCCGACGCCAAGAGCCCGGACCTGAAGGGGGCGTACGCGCACGCCCTGAAGAGTGTCGCGGTCGGTTCCTGACGGGGCGGTCTACGTCAGCGTCGGCTCCACCGGCAACGTCTCGGTCGAAGACCGGAGCGCCTCCCCGGAGCGGGCCACGATCTTGCGGGTGCCGCCGGGTGGTGGTCCGGCGCAGGTGTTCGCCCGCGGGGTCCGCAACGGCACCGGGCTGGCCGTGGCCCCCGACGGGGCGGTGTGGACCGCGGTGAACAACCGCGACAACACCGCCTACCCCTACGACCGGGACTACGACGGCGACGGCCGCTCCGACCTGGGCCGGGTGCTGCCGCGCTACGTCGCCGAGCACCCGATGGAAGCGCTGGCCAAACTGAGCCCGGGCCGCGACCTGGGCTGGCCGTACTGCCATCCCGACCCCGACGTCGACCCCGGCGCGCCGGGGACGGCACTGACCTACGCGGACCGGCCCTTCGTCCGTGACGTGCAGACCAACGCCGACGGCTCGAAGCTGGACTGCGCCGCCCTGCCCCCGGTCGAGCAGGGCTTCGGCGCGCATTCGGCCCCGCTGGGACTCAGCTTCACCACCGGCTCCGGACTGCCCGCCCCGTACGGCGCGGGGGCCCTGGCCGGGGTCCACGGCTCCTGGAACCGGCAGCCGCCGCGGCCGCCGGAGGTGTCGTTCTTCGCCTTCGGCAACGGCAGGCTCGGCGCTCAGCAGACCCTGCTGAGCGGCTTCCAGGACGCCGACGGCGACCGCTGGGGCCGCCCGGTGGCCGCGGTCGAGGGACCCGACGGCGCAGTGTACGTTTCTGACGACCGGGCCGGCGCGATCTACCGGCTGGCGCCCGGCGGCTGACTCGCGGCCTCGCCGACGGACGGGTTCGTCCGGGCGTCGATCATCGTCGCCCCGCTGAGGATTCCCGACAGGCCGCGATGGCCGGCGGTGGCCGGAACCGACACGAGCGCCAGCAGCACCAGCAGCGGTGCGGCGCTGGCCAGCAGTCGTTCGGGGCTGCCTGCCGGGGCGGCGTCGGCCAGGGCGATGAGCAGCGCGTACGCCCCGCCGACCACACTGGCCCGCCACAGCCGACGACCCGCGCTCGGTCGCCGGGGCCAGGAGGGGGTCAGCCAGACCGTGCGCTGACCCAGGGAGGCGCCGCGACCCCGTAGGGCCGGTCCCCAGAAGACCACCACCCCGGCCAGCAGCGCCGGGGCGGCGGCCAACCCCGGAACCAGGTCGGGCGTCCACGCCGCTCCGAGTCGACCAGGCAGGCCGAGCAGGCCCCGCAGCAGCGCCGCGAGCACGCTGAACGCCAATAGATCGACGACCATCCCGATCAGCCGCCGCAGGGTGGTCACCGGAGCGGGCCGGAGCCGTCCGGCGCGGAGCCGCTGTGGCTGCGGCAGCCAGGCCAACAGCCAGGGCGAGAGCCCCGCGCCCAGGACAGCACCGGCGGTGTTGGTCAGCACGTCGTCGACGTCGGCGATCCGCCACGGGCACGCGAACGCTCCCCAGAGCGCGGTGCCCTGGGTGAGCTCGATCAACAGCGAAGCGGCCAGCCCGGCGACGGCGGTGACCAACACGCTCGCCCGGGCGTAGCGACGCACCACCAGCCCGAACGGTACGAACAGGGCCACGTTGGCCACGACCTGCAGGGCCGGCCGGCTGATCAGGGCCGCGGCGAGGTCCCGGTTGCCGGCGAACATGTCGGTCACGAACCGCAAAGGCACCAGTTGCACCGGTGCCGGGCCCTTGACGCAACGGGTGGCCGACTCGGGCAGCGGCAGCAGGGTATAGGCGACCAGGGCCACCGCGTAAATACTGATCGCGACCACCGCGGCGATCCGCCGCGGACTCAGCCGGCCGAAGCGGCGGTACTGCCACACCAGCAGCGGCACGGCAAGGACCGCAAAAGCGGCCAGACCGCCGCCGAGGGAGACGAAGAATCGCCAGCTCCAAGAGCTCACCCGTAGCTGGCCGAGGGTGTGGAAGAACGAGGCTTCACCGACGGCTCAGGACAGACTTACGCACCTACACACTCACACGGGGAAATTGGCTCACAAGGGGATGTTGGTGTGCCCGCCGCGGGCGCCGGTGTCGGCGTCCCGGATCGCCCGGGCCAGCGCCGACCGGGTGGCCCGGGGGCTGACGATCTCGTCGACCACCCCGATCTCGACGGCGAGCTCCACTCCGCCGGCGATCCGCTCGTGCTCGGCGGCCAACTCCGCCTCCACCTGCGGCCGCAGATCCTCCGCCACCGCGGCAAGCTTGCGGCGGTGCAGGATCCGGACCGCGGCGACCGGGCCCATCACCGCCACCTCCGCACCAGGCCAGGCCAGCACCCGGGTGGCGCCGAGGGAGCGGGCGTTCATCGCGATGTACGCGCCGCCGTACGCCTTGCGGGTGACCAGGGTGACCCGCGGGACGACGGCCTCGGCGAAGGCGTGCAGCAGCTTGGCGCCGCGGCGGACCACCCCGTCCCACTCCTGACCGACACCGGGCAGATACCCGGGAACGTCGACCAGCACCACCAGCGGCACGCCGAAGGTGTCGCACATCCGGACGAACCGCGCCGCCTTCTCCGCGCTCAGGGAGTCCAGGCAGCCGCCCAGCCGCAGCGGGTTGTTGGCCACCACGCCCACGGTCCGACCACCGAGCCGGCCCAGCGCCACGGTGACGTTCGGCGCCCACCGGGCGTGCAGTTCCAGCGCCGTGCCCTCGTCCAGCACGCCCTCGATCAGCGGGTGTACGTCGTAGGCCCGCCGCGGCGAGCTCGGCAGCAGCGCGGCCAGGTCGGGGTCGCTCACCTGGTCGGCGGTCATCCCCTGGTCGGCCAGCAGCGTGGCCATCGCCCGGCCCTGCGCCAAGGCCTGCGCCTCGTCCTGGGCGACCACGTGCACCACCCCGGAGCGGCGGCCGTGAGTATCCGGGCCGCCGAGCCGGAGCATGTCGACGTCCTCACCGGTGACCGAGCGGACCACGTCGGGTCCGGTGACGAAGATCCGGCCTTCGGGGGCGAGGATGACCAGGTCGGTCAGGGCCGGCCCGTACGCCGCGCCGCCGGCGGCGAAGCCGAGCACGATCGAGATCTGCGGAATCTGCCCGGAGGCCTGGGTCATCGCCCGGAAGATCCGCCCGACCGCGTCCAACGACGCAACTCCCTCGGCCAGCCGGGCCCCGCCGGAGTGCCAGATCCCGAGCACCGGGACCCGGTCGTGCATGGCCCGTTCGTACGCCCGGACCACCACGTCACAGCCCTGGACGCCCATCGCGCCGCCCATCACCGTCGCGTCGGAGCAGAAGGCCACCACCCGGCAGCCGTTGACGGTGCCGACCGCGGCCAGCATCCCCGAATCGTCGTCGGCGGTGATCAGTTCCACCGAGCCGGGATCCAGCAGAGCGGCCAACCGCTTGTGCGGATTCCGCGGGTCTTCTTCGCGGGGCACCTTCACCTTGGCGGGTCTGGGCGGCGCGGGCGCGACGGGAACGGTCGTAGGCGGTGCGGCGGTGGTGGTCATCGAAGGGCTCCTTAGACGTTCACGGGCGACCGGCGGTGGCGAGCGCATTAGTAAAGGCGACCGCCACGTTGTGGCCGCCGAATCCGAACGAGTTGTTGACCGCGGCCAGGTCGCCGTCGGGCAGGTCGCGGACCTTGGTGGCGATGTCGATCCCGAGGTCGGCCTCGGGATTGTCGAGATTGATGGTGGGCGGGACCCGGCGGTGGTGCAGCGCCAGCAGGGTGGCCATCGACTCCAGCGCACCGGCCCCGCCGAGCAGGTGCCCGGTCATCGACTTGGTGCCGCTCACGATGGCCTCGGTCCCCGCGCCGAGGGCCTGGTGGATCGAACTGATCTCGGTCACGTCGCCTTGCGGGGTGGAGGTGGCGTGGGCGTTGACGTGCACCACGTCGCCGGGGGAAAGCTCGGCTTCCCGCAGGGCGGTCGACATCGCGGCGGCCTGGGTCTGCCCGCTCGGGTTGGGCTGGACCATGTCGTGGGCGTCGGAGGTGATCCCGGCACCGGCGAGTTCGCCGTAGATCCGGGCGCCGCGGGCCGTCGCGTGCTCGTAGGTCTCGATCACCAGCATCGCCGCGCCCTCGCCGAGGACGAAGCCGTCCCGGTCCACGTCCCAGGGCCGCGACGCCCTTTCGGGTTCGTCGTTGCGCCGGCTCAGCGCCTGCATCTGGGCGAAGCAGGCCATCGGCATCGGGTGGATACAGGCCTCGGTACCGCCGACCACCATCACGTCGGCCCGGCCGAGCCGGAGAGTGTCCAGCCCGAGGGCGATGGACTCGTTACTGGAGGCGCACGCCGAGACCGGGGTGTGTACGCCGGCCTGGGCGCCGAGCTTCAGGCCGACGTTCGCCGCGGTGGCGTTGGCCATCAGCATCGGGATCGACAGCGGGCTGACCCGCCGCGACCCGCGTTCCTTTTGGATGTCCCACTGCCCGAGAAGGGTCTGCAGGCCGCCGATGCCGGTGGCCACGGCCACCGCCAGCCGGTCGCGTTCGACCGGGTTATCCTCCCCGAGCCCGTAGCCGGCGTCGGCCCAGGCCTCGAGGGCGGCGACGACCCCGAACTGGGCCGACCGGTCGAGCCGGCGGGCCTGTACCCGTTCCAGCACCTGCGTCGGCTCCACCGCGGCCTGGGCGGCGATCTTGGTGGCCAGGTCCTCGGTCCACTCGGCCTCGATCCGGGCCACCCCGGAGCGGCCGTCCAGCAGAGCCGCCCAGGTGCTGGCGGCGTCACCGCCCAGCGGCGTGGTGGCCCCGATCCCGGTGACAACGACACGGGTGCGGCTCATAGTCGGTGTTCCTTTCCACAAGCGAGGTGCTCAGCGCGGGTGGTCGCCGGGGCGGCCACTCACGCTGACCAGTCGAATCAGGACGCGGCGCGTTCGATGTAGGCGACGGCGTCACCCACGGTCTTGAGGTTCTTGGACTCCTCGTCGGGAATGGAAACCCCGAACTTCTCCTCCGCGGCGTAGATGATCTCGACCATCGACAGCGAGTCCACGTCCAGATCGTCGGTGAACGACTTGTCCAGCGCAACGTCGTCGACCGGCACCCCGGCCACCTCGTTGACGATCTCGGCCAGGTCGGAACGGACCTCTTCGGTGCTGGGCATCAGCAGCTTTCTCCTTGTTTCTTGGTGGGGTTTCTTGGTGGGGTTTATGGGGTTGGTTCAGCGTGAGTAGTGCAAGGGGCGGGGCGCTGATCAGGGGAGCACGATCACCTGGCCGGCGTAGACCAGGCCGGCGCCGAAACCGATGATCAGCGCGGTCTGACCGGAGCGCGCCTGGCCGGTTTCGAGCAGGGTCTCGATGGCCAGCGGGATCGAGGCGGCCGAGGTGTTGCCCTGCCGGGCGATGTCGCGAGCGACCACCACCTCGGCGGGCAGCTTCAGCGCGCGAAACATGGCGTCGGTGATCCGCATGTTGGCCTGGTGCGGCACGAAGACCTCGAGCTCCTCCGGCCTGACGCCGGCGGCATCCATCGCCTCGGCGGCGGTCTTGGCCATCGAGAACGAGGCCCACTTGAACACCGGGTTGCCGTTCATCCGCAGCGACGGCCAAGTCGCCCCCGCATCCGGGTGCTGCCGGTCGACCACCGTGTCCCATGGCTCGCTCTGATAAATCAGATCAGCCTGGTCCCCGTCGGAGCCCCAGACCACCGGGCCGATTCCCGGGGTGTTGCTCGGCCCGATCACCGCGGCCCCGGCGCCGTCGGCGAAGATGAACGCCGTCGAGCGGTCGTGCACGTCGGTCAGGTCACTGAGCCGCTCCACCCCGATGATCAGGGCGTACTTGGAGGCGCCGGTGCGGATGAAGGAATCCGCCATCGCGGTCATGTAGCAAAAGCCGGCGCAGGCGGCGGAGATGTCAAAGGCGGCCGCGCCGGTGGTACCGAGTTCGCTGGCGATCGTGGTCGCGATCGCCGGGGTCTGATGCAGATGGGTCACGGTAGACACCATCACGGTGTCGATCTGGCCCGGCTCGACCCCGGCGGCGTCCAGCGCCTTGCGCGCGGCGGCCAGCGACATCATCTTCACCGTCTCGTCGGGGGAGGCCCAGCGCCGCTCCTGGATTCCCGAACGGGTCCGGATCCACTCGTCGGAGGAATCGATGTAGGTGCAGATTTCGGCGTTGTCGACCACCCGGCGAGGCCGGTAGCCGCCGATGCCCAGGATGGCGGTGTTCGCGGCCCCGGTGGTGGTGCGCAATCGGATCGGGGCCGGGGAGGTCGGTGCGGTCACCGGGTCACCTCGCTGGCGTCGGCGGACTCCACGGCCGGGTGTAGCCGGAGCAACGGCTGGCCGGGGGAGACCGGGTCGCCGTCCTCGACCAACCACTCGACCACGACGCCGCCGTACGGGGCGTTGACCGCGACCTCGTCACGCCGGTTGCGGAGCAGACCGACGGTGGCGTCGACCGGCAGCAGGGCACCGGGCTCGAAATCATCGGTCCGGACGAAGTGGCCCTTCCCGGGGGCGACCACCAGTCGCCAGGTGGGGTTGCCGGTGATCGGAGAGGACGGTTCGTCACCACCATGACGGCGGATGAAGTCCAGCGCGTCCTCGATCTGGTCGGGGGTGTTGAGGGCGAACAACTCCACCCCCTTCAGGTTCCGTTTCGCGATCCCGGTCAAGGTGCCCGCCGGCGGCACCTCGAGCAGTCCGGTGACGCCGAGATCGGCCATCGCGGTCAGGCACAGGTCCCAGCGCACCGGCGTAGCCACCTGCCGGACCAGGCGGCGCAGCATCTCTCGTCCGTCGTGCACCACCTGTCCGTCGAGATTGGACAACAACCGCGCCCGGGGATCACGGGTGGAAATGGCGCGGGACAGCGCGGACAGGGTCGACACCGCGGGCTGCATGTGCACGGTGTGGAAGGCGCCGGCCACGCTGAGCGGGACCAGTCGGGCCCGGGCCGGGGGGTGCGCGGCCAGTGCCGCCAACTGCTCGGTGGTTCCGGCGGCCACCACCTGTCCGGGGCCGTTGTGGTTGGCCGCGGTCAACTCCTGGGCCTCGAGGGCGGCCAGGACCTCCTCGGGCTTTCCCCCGACCACCGCGGTCATCGACGTCGGACGGACCGCACTCGCCGCCGCCATCGCCCGGCCGCGTTCGCGGACGAACACCATCGCCGACTCCGCGGTCAGCACGCCGACGCCTGCCGCGGCGGTGATCTCACCGACCGAGTGCCCCGCCGTCACCCCGATCATCGGGTAGGCGTCGGCCGGGTGCGGGAACAGTTCCAGCGCGGCCAGCAGACCGGCCGCGACGAGCAACGGCTGAGCGACCGCGGTGTCGCGGATGGTGTCGGCGTCGGCGTGGCACCCGTAATGCTCCAGATCGAGACCGCTCACCGCCGAGAACCAGTTCACCCGGTCCGCGAACGAGGACTCTTTCAACCACGGACTGAGGAACCCCGGGGACTGAGCACCCTGACCGGGCGCGACGACGGCTAACACTCCTTTACTCTTTCGTGACCTTGGCCCGAAGTCGCGCAAGGACACCACCAATCTTCCGGCGTCCTCTTGTCGGGTTCTGACAATCTGGACGGGCTCAGTCCTTCGCCTGCAGGTCGCGCCCTGACCCGGTGTCTTCCTCCCTCGCTTGTCGGAGGAACAGCGCACCTACTCGTACTCCTTGCCCCACCGTCCGAGCGCGACGATCGTCTCACGCAACGCGAACCCGCGATCGGTCAGCGCGTAGGCCCGGGTGTTGTGCCGCAGGGGCAGGCGGGACAGCACGCCGGCCGCTTCAAGTTCGCGCAGGCGGGTGGCGAGCATGTTTGTCGGCACTTTGAGGTCGCGCTGTAGATCGCCGTATCGCTGCGGCCCGTCGAGCAGCCGTTCCACGACGAGCAGGGCCCATCGTGCTCCGACGATGTCGAGGGCCGCAGCGAGGTTGCTCACGCGCTCGGATCGGTGTCCGGCTTCATCCAGAACGGCGAGTAATGGTAGCCGTCGGGGTCGTCGAACTGGCGCTGGTACATGAAGGGGTAGTCGTCGGTGTCACCGATCCGCCCACCGGCGGTGCCGGCGCGCTCGGCAAGCTTGTCGACCGCCTCACGGCTGCCGAGGTCGAACGAGACGGTGACCTTCGAGGGGGTGTGGGGTCCGCCGACCATCTCCTCGACGCCGCCGACGCTCGCGTACATCTCGCGGCTGCCGAGCATCACGTACTGCTCGGGCGCGATCGCGAAGCACGACACGTTGTGATCGGACATCTCAGCGTTCAGGGTCCAGCCGAGGGCGGTGTAGAAGGCGGTCGCGCGCTCGACGCTCTCGACCGGACACGTGATGAAGAGGCTCATGCCCTACACACTTGCAAAAAGCAAGTGATTCGTCAAGGTCCCTCCCAGGTGCGTGTAGATCACCACCCCCATCGGCGGCTGGCACGGTGTGACCACACGTAGCGGCAGCACGCCAACGGAGCCGGCCAGTTCTCGGTCCTCGGTATCGGCCGCGAGGTGAGGATCGAGTTGGCTGGTGGGACGTCCGCCCGCGCACGCATCTGCTCGACACTGAGCGCTAGTAGTACGACGGCTGCCTGGATCGCGGGTCTGCGGTGACGATGTCGAGGACGTCACCGTGCAGGAGAGCATCGATCGTCTCTGCTCGCGAGCTGATGCCGGCCCAGTGGGGATCGACGTCGCTGACCAACAACCACGCGTGATCGGCGGGCCACACAAAGGCAGGTGGGGCTATCGACGTCGAACCGGGCCTCCCAAAGTCGTGCAGGAACCAGTCGATGCTGCTCAGCGGAGCATGTGCTAGCACATACTGGCGGTGTGGAAGCACGACCATCGAGGTTTTCACAATCCTCGCTGGGAGGACAACATCGGAATATCCGTCCCAGATGCAGAAGAAACATCGATCGGCGGTACTGGTGAAAGGTTCGAGCTGTCGCAGCGCGATGCGTACTTGGTCCAAGTCGCGGAGGTGATCCTCACTGACGATGACGTCAGTCTCATCCTGACCGATGCTGATCGGATCGGGGATGAAGCGCAACCTTGAGGACGCCTCAAAGACGTCTGGACCGAACGTCACTAGCTGGTCGAAAGACGTGTCAGACTCCGTGATCCAGTCAGCCGGGGACGGGTCAGCGCACACCTCAAAATGGCCTGTCATGACCTCATTCTCAACCGCGGTGGGACGCGGCCAACAGGGAGGGGACGGGTAACGCGGCAGATCAGTACACGACGCAGACTACGTTGGCCTGCTTGTACGGCTCCTCTGGCGTGTCGGCCTTACCGTTCACGTCGACGTCGACGTGGTTGCGCCAACTGATATAGCCCGAGGTCGGGTTGCACCTGGCTCGAGCCACGGTCCGTTGCACGCTGCCGCCACCGGGCTTCAGCTTCTTCTTCTCCGAGCAAGCCTTCCGCCGCCAGGTGGCATCGGTGTAGTACTCGTAGAGACAGTTGTAGACCGTCGCTGTGCTCACCGAGGAACCGCAGTTGCCCCGGTCCCACCAGCCATGACCAGAGACATCCCCGCTAGAGTAGTGAGGGTTGTCGACTCCACTGTATGGGGTGCACCGGATGCTCGCAGCGCGTGCGGCGGAGTCGTCGGCGCCTGAGGCAGTCTCCGGTGTGGCGCCGGCCCGCGAGACCTCAAGGCCGTTCTCGTCCAAGTAGACAGCGCTCGCGCCCGAAGCTACAGGAGCCAGGCCAGGGACCGCTGTGGCTCTCGTGACAGCGCGTGGCTCTGGCGTTGGCTGGGCCGTAGCCAACGATGGCACCCCCATCAGCGCCACAGCGCCCGCCAAAGCGACAGCAGCACCTCTTCTACCGGCCAAGCTGCCCATGACGCCCTCCCGAGACTCTGATTGGATTGAGCATTTCCCGAAGCACAGTACAAGTCAAGAGTTGGGTCGAACTAACTTCACCTGGCGCGTCATGTTCCGTGCGTCAGGCACGGGACTGACTAGCCTTGCGTTGATGGGGACACACTGATCCTGTTCCGGCAGACCGGTGTCCGAGCCGCTATCGGGTGAGCACTGCGGGAACCAGGTGAGGAACAATGCCAGTTCCCATTCTGGCCGCAGTTGTGGCCTGCATATAGATCGTTACCCTAGTCGTTGGTGTCGTAGGGATGTTGGGATTCGTGCCGGTTAGCACTGAGCCATTAGTTCGCCCAGGTCTCTCAGACGCTGCTCGCGTTAACCGCGGAAGTGGCAAACGGTTGGATGGGCTCACTCAGCCTCGCCTCCAGCTCGCGCTCTGACCCGGTGTCTTCCTCCCTCGCTTACCGGCCGAACAGCGTGTTCTGCTCGCTCGGTCGTCCAGACAGCGGCGCGCGAGCTGGTGTCGGGAACTCTCACGGTGTGGTCGCCGTCCTGGCCGGCTCGGTTCGAAATGGCAACCGGGATGACTCAGCCCTGCTGGGACGGCGTCAATCGGCGACGACGCCACTTCGGGGTCGGCTGAGCAGGCGGCCGAGGGTGAGGCTGAGGCGCAGCGCGTACGCGTCCCGTGGGTCGGTGGGGGAGTAGCCGGTGACCTCGTGGATCCGCCGCAGGCGGTAGCGCACCGTGTTGGCGTGTACGAACAGGGCACGGGCGGCGGCTTCGACCTGCAGCCCCTGGTCCAAGAAGGTGACCAACGTGTCCAACAGTCCACCGCCCGCGGCGACCAGCGGGTCGTACAGGTCGCGGGCAAGCGCCCGCCGGGCGTGGCCGTCGCCGGACAGGGCTCGTTCGGGCAGCAGGTCGGTAGCGTCCACCGGTCGCGGCGCCTCCGGCCACGCCGCCGCCGCGCGGTAACCCGACATGGCCTCCCGAGTCGAAGTGGCCGCCTCCATCAGGTGCTCGACCGCGGGTCCGATCACCACCGGTCCCGGGGCGAAGCGGCCGACGAAGCGGCCGACGAGCTGGCTGGTCAGGGCCGGATCGGACAGCTTCGGTCCGCCGAGGACGATCACCATCCGGTCGCTCTGCACCGCCCCGAGCATGTCCAGCCCGGCGATGGCGGCGGTGTGCCGGACCGCTTCCAGCGCCTGCGGGGCATCGTTCTCGGGGGCCCCGCCGACGACGACCGCGACCTCGGCGGTGGACCGCCAGCCCAGGGTCGAGGCCCGCGACAGGACAGCTTCGTCGGTCTCCCCGCGCAGTACGGCGTCGACCACCAACGCCTCGAGCCGGGCGTCCCAGGCTCCGCGCAGCTCCGCGGCGCGGGCGTAGATCTCCGCCGCCGAGAAGGCCACCTCTCGGCTGTAGGCCACGATCGCCGCCTGCAGCACCGGCCGGTCCCCCCGGGGCAGCACCTCCTCGATCTGGGTTTCGACCACGTCGATGGTGGTCCGGACCAGTTCGACGGTCTGCGACAGCGAGATCTTGCGGGTCAGCGCCCGGGGTGCGGCAGCAAAGATGTCGGTCGTGCTCGGGGCCTGCGGATCCGGGTCGGCGAACCAGGCGGTGAAGCCGTCGATCCCGGCCCGCGCCACCAGTCCGATCCACGATCGGTACTCGGGGTCGAGGCGGCGAAACCACGGGTGGCGCTCTTCCATCTCGGTGACCGTGGCCGTGGTCATCGCCGCCGTCGCCCCGGCCAACCGTTTGGCCATGGTGCCGCGCACCTTGGCCGAAGGGAGCAGGGTCTTGGTGATGCCACCCCTGCTCACCGCCATAGGCTGAGCGTAATGGCGAAGCCACAGACCTCGTCGGCGGCCGGAGTGGCGCGAGACAGCGCGAAGCGGGCTCTCACCAGCCACAGGCCAGCACCGACGATCAGGCAGGACCGGTCGATAGCATCGGTCGGGAAGGACAGGAGTGGGCATCACCATCGGTCCGGTCGAGGCTCTGCGGGAGATCGGTTTCCTGCTCGAACGGTCCCGGGCCGACACCTACCGGGTCCGGGCCTACCGCGGAGCCGCGCAGCGGGTGGAGGCGATGTCGCCCACCGAGATCGAACAGCGCCAAGCCGACGGTTCATGGGCCAAGGCCGACGGTATCGGGCCCAAGACGGCTCGGGTGATCGAGCAGGCCCTGGCCGGGCAGGTGCCGGACTACCTGGCCCAGCTCCGCGAGGCCCGCGCTCCGCTGGTGGCCGGCGGGGAGGACATCCGGGCCGCCCTACAAGGCGATCTGCATACCCACTCCACCTGGTCCGACGGAGGCAGCAGCGTGGAGGAGATGATGGCGACGGCCCGGGACCTGGGGCACGCGTACTGCGTGATCACCGACCACTCACCCCGGCTCACCGTGGCCCGCGGGCTCAGCGCCGAACGGCTCGAGCAGCAGCTGGCGCTGACCACCCGGCTGAACGCGGAACTGACTGCCGACGACGGGCCGCCGTTCCGGGTGCTGCAGGGGATCGAGGTCGACATCCTCGCCGACGGCGGACTCGACCAGACCGACGCGCTGCTCTCCCGGCTGGACGTGGTCGTGGCCAGCGTGCACTCCGATCTCCGGGCCGATTCCGAGACGATGACCCATCGGATGGTCGCGGCTATCGCCAATCCCCGGGTCAACGTGCTCGGCCACTGCACCGGCCGGCTGATCGAGGGATCGCGAGGGACCCGACCGGAGTCGGTGTTCGACGCCGAGGTGGTTTTCGAGGCGTGCCGGACCTTCGACGTGGCGGTGGAGATCAATTCCCGGCCCGAACGGCGCGACCCGCCGACCCGGCTGCTGCGGCAGGCGGTCGAGGCCGGCTGTCGGTTCGCCATCGACACCGACGCGCACGCCCCGGGTCAGCTGGACTTCCTGGCCTACGGCTGCGCCCGGGCGGAAGAAGTCGGTCTCGACCCCGACACGGTGGTCAACACCTGGGACCTCGACCGGCTGCTGGCCTGGTCGAGCCCGGGCTGATCGCGAGACCCCGATGCGTCGTATGCCGCGGGTAGGGTCGCAGCCGTGGACGACTTCGCGCTGGCCGCCGACCTGGTCCGGGAGGCGGGCACGCTGGCCCAGCGGATGCTGGCCGAAGGCCTGGACACCCACTACAAGTCCTCGATCTCCGACGTGGTTTCCGCCGCCGACCACGCGGCCGAGGAGTTGGTCACCGGCCGGTTGAAGGAGCAGCGTCCCGACGACGGGCTGGTCGGGGAGGAGGGTGCGCGCCGCCCGGGGGAGCGGACCTGGTTCGTCGACCCGGTCGACGGTACCTACAACTTTTTGTCCGGCATCCCGTACTGGTGCTCCGCGGTCGGCCTGGTCGATCGGGCGGGCCCGCTGCTCGGCGCGGTCTACTACCCCGCGCGCGACGAGCTGTGGCTCGGCGGACGGGAACGACCGACCAGCCTGAACGGCCGACCCGTCGGCCCGCTGGCCGATCAGCCGCTGGCCCAGGTGTCAGTGGCGACCTATTCGCACGCCTCCCACCTCGCCGACCCGCGGAAGGCCGCCTCCTGGCAGGCCGCGACCAGCCTCGCGGCCACCACTCGGATGTTCGGTTCGGCCTCGGTGGACCTGGCCGGCGTGGCTTCGGGACGGATCGGGGTGTTCCTGCAGGCCAACCTGCATCCCTGGGACTGGTTGCCCGGCGCCGCCCTCGTGCTCGGCGCCGGCGGTATCGCCGAAGAACTGGTGCTCGCCGACCAGCGTTGGCAGATCGCCGGCAACGCCCAGTCCGTCAAAGAGACCAAGGTGGCCCTCAGCGCCGCCTTCGACGAAGCCTGACCCCGCTTCGTGCCCGATCCGGAGAGCGTGTTTCCCGCCGGCTTCTTCGACCGCGACGACCCCGGCTCGGACGACCGCTTTTACGCTCCGTCCCGGCTGGTCACCCACATCGACGACGAGGCGATCGCCGCGGTCGGTGATCTGTACGCCGAGCTGGGCGTTGACGGTTCGGCAGCCGAGCCGCGCCGGGTGCTGGACCTGATGTCGTCGTGGGTCTCGCACCTGCGCAGTGCGCCGGCGGAGCTGGTCGTGCTCGGCATGAACGCCGCCGAGTTGGCCGCCAACTCGATGGCCACGAAGCGGACCCGGCACGACCTGAACGCCGACCCGACGCTCCCGTTCGCCGACGCGAGTTTCGACGCGGTGCTGTGCTGCGTCTCGGTGGACTACCTGACCCGGCCGGTGCAAGTGCTGGCCGAAGCGGCCCGGGTGCTGCGGCCCGGCGCGCCGCTGGTGCTCACCTTCTCCAACCGGCTGTTCCCGACCAAGGCGGTCCACGGCTGGCTGTACGCCGACGAGCCGGGCCGATGCGCCATCGCCGCGGAGTACGTCCGCCGGGCCGGCGGGTTCGACGAACCGGACGTCTCCCTCCGCACCCCGCAGTCCGCACTGCGTCGGGGTGCCGACCCGCTGTACGCGGTGGTAGCCCGTCGCCACTGACGACCCGGGGACGGGACTACCGGGCCAAAAACCGCATTTTCCGACGCTCGTGCCCGGCGCGGGACCGCGCACCCGCTCAGCACGGCTCCCGGCGGGCTCACGAGCGTCGGAAAATGCGGTGGGCAGCGAGCTTCTCACCGCAATCAGCCAGACTGGAGTGGTGAGTCGCACCACGCCCCGAACGCCGAACCCACACTCCTCCCCGGACCGAGGGGCGGCGGCGTCGAAGGCCCGGACCAGTGCCCGCGAGCAGCTGGCGGCTGAACGGTTACGGGCCGCCCGCCGGCGGCGCCAACTGATCGTGGTGATTGTCCCGTTGGCCGTGGTGCTGGTCGTGGTCGGGGCGCTGGTCGGAGTCCGGTTGTGGCGGGGAAGCCCCGCCCCGAACGCTGCGGCCCCGGCCGCGAGTTCGGGGGCGGACGCGGTGATCAGCGCGGTGACCGGCGTCCCGGCCGGTGTCCTCGACCAGATCGGGTCCGGGTCCGCCCGGCCGCCGGCCCCGATCGACGCGCCGCCGCTGACGGCGGAGGGTAAACCGAAGGTGCTGTACGTCGGGGCCGAGTACTGTCCCTACTGCGCGGCGGAACGGTGGTCGACGGTGGTGGCGTTGTCCCGGTTCGGCACCTTCAACGGCCTGGGTCAGACCGCTTCCAGTCCCGACGACGTCTTTCCCAGCACGCCGACGCTCACCTTTCACGGGTCGACGTACACCAGCAGTGTCGTCGCGTTCACCGGCGTGGAGACTCAAGGCAACGAGGTGGCCGGTGGCCGGTACGCCCCACTGGACCAGCTAAACCCAGCTGACCAACAGACCTTCGAGACCTACAACGCGCCGCCGTACGTCCCCGACGCGGGCTCAATTCCCTTCATTGACATCGGCGGGCAGTTCATCGTCTCCGGGGCCTCGTACAGCCCCGGGGTCTTGAAGGGCAAGACCCACGAGCAGATCGCCCAGGCCCTGTCCGACCCGAACTCAGCCATTGCTCAGGGCGTCGACGGCGCGGCCAACTTGATCACCGCCGCCGTCTGCCGGACCACCGACGGCGCGCCGGCGGCGGTCTGCCAGGCCGCCGGGGTCCAGGCCGCGGCCAAGAAGCTGCCGTGAGCACCGCCGAGCCGGTCACGTCGACCCGACACCGGCGCGGACTCGAGGTTTCGCTCGTCGTTGCCGTCGTCGGGCTGCTGATGTCGGGCTATCTCAGCGTCGAGCACTTCACGACTCCGGCCCTGCTGGCCTGTCCCGAAGGGGCCACGCTGAACTGCGCGAAGGTGACCTCGAGTGCTCAGTCGGTCTTGCTGGGCGTCCCGGTCGCCGTCCTCGGCCTGGTCTACTTCGCGGCCATGACCGTTCTCACTCTGCCGGCGGCGTGGCAGATCCGCCGCCTCGATCCGGTCCGGGTGCTGGGCGCGGTCGCCGGCACGGCGATGGTGATCTACCTGGTCGTGGTCGAGCTGTTCGTGGTCAACGCAATCTGCCTATGGTGCACCGGAGTCCACCTGTGCACGCTGGCCCTGCTCGGCGCAATCCTGTGGCGGTTCGCCGGCCGACCCGCCCCCTCCTGAGCGCCCGTCGTGTGGCGGTCCAGACCGGCGGAGTCAGGCCCCCGCGCCCTCCTGTTCGACGTGAGCGACCGCGGTCGGGTCGCCGAGCCGGTAGTGCTGGTAGGCCTTCGCCGCCGCCTCCCGGTCGTAGTGACCTTCTCGGCCCAGGCTCTCCAAGGTGGCCACCACGATCGACTCGGCGTCGACCTGGAAGAAGCGCCGGGCCGCGGGCCGGGTGTCGGCGAAGCCGAAGCCGTCGGTCCCCAGTGAGGTGAACGGCTGGTACACGTACGGCGCAAGTTGGTCCTGAACGGCCCGCATGTAGTCGCTGACCGCCACCAGGACGCCCGGCTGCTCGTGCAGGATCCGGGTGACGTGCGGATAGCGCCGGTCGGCATCGGGATGGTTCAGGTTCCATTTCGCGGTCTCGACCGCGTCCCGGCGGAGCTCGTTCCACGAGGTCACCGACCACACGTCGGCCGCAACGTTCCACTCCTGCGCCAGCAGCTGCTGCGCCTTGAGGGCGGCGGTCATCGCCACCCCGGAGGCCAGCAGCTGCGCCCGCGGCTTTCCTTCAGGCTTCAGCGGCGGGGCGGCGTAGTGGTACATCCCCCGCAGCAGCGCCTCCACGTCCAGCTGCTCCGGCGCGCCCGGCTGGTGCACCGGCTCGTTGTACATCGTGACGTAGAAGATGATGTTCTCCCCGTCGGGATGGTCGGGGTCGTCATGGCCGTACATCCGCCGCAACCCGTCTTTGATGATGTGCCCGATCTCGTAGGCGAACGCCGGGTCGTAGTGCACCACCGCCGGGTTGGTCGAGGCCAGCAGCGGTGAGTGCCCGTCGGCGTGCTGCAGGCCCTCACCGGTCAGCGTGGTCCGGCCGGCGGTGGCGCCGAGCAGGAAGCCCCGCGCCAGCTGGTCGGCCATGGCCCAGATCGAGTCGCCGACGCGCTGGAAGCCGAACATCGAATAGAAGATGTAGAACGGGACCATCGGCTCGCCGTGCATCGCGTACGCGGCACCGGCGGCGATGGTCGAGCCCATCGCCCCGGCCTCGGAGATGCCTTCGTGTAACAGCTGCCCGTCGGTGGCCTCCTTGTAGGACAGCAGCAGCTTGCGGTCGACCGAGTCGTAGGTCTGCCCGTGCGGGCTGTAGATCTTCGCGGTCGGGAACATCGAGTCCATCCCGAACGTCCGGAACTCGTCCGGGGCGATCGGCACGATCCGCTGCCCGATCTCCTTGTCCCGCATCAGATCGCGGAGCAGCCGGACGAAGGCCTGGGTGGTGGCGACCGGCGTATCCCCGGCGGCCGCCATCATCGGTGCGTAGACCTCGTCGCCGGGCAGCTTGATCACCGTCGGCTTGACCCGCCGCTTCGGCAGGTAACCCCCCAGCGCCCGCCGCCGCTCCTGCAGGTAGGCGATCTCGGAGGAGTCCGCACCCGGGTGGAAATAAGGCGGGTCGTACGGGTCGTCCAGCTGGTCGTCGGCGATGTCGAGATAGAGCCGGTCCCGGAACGCCTTGAGGTCCTTGGTGGTGAGCTTCTTCATCTGGTGGGTGGCGTTGCGGGCCTCCAGCGCGTCGATCGTCCAGCCCTTCACGGTCTGGGCCAAGATCACCGTTGGCTGGCCGGTGTGCTCGCTCGCCGCCTTGAACGCCGCGTACACCTTGCGGTAGTCGTGCCCGCCGCGCGACAGGTGCCGCAACGCCTCGTCGGAGTAGTCGGCGACCATGGCCTGGAGCTGATCCCCGGCAAAGAAGTTTTCTCGGATGTAGTGGCCGTCTTCCACCCCGTAGGTCTGGAACTGCCCGTCCGGAGTGGTGTTCATCGCGTGCACCAGCGCCCCGGTGGAATCTTGGGCCAGCAGCGGATCCCAGTCTCGGCCCCACAACACCTTGATCACGTTCCAGCCGGCGCCGAGGAACTGCGACTCCAGCTCCTGGACGATCTTGCTGTTCCCACGGACCGGTCCGTCCAGCTGCTGCAGGTTGCAGTTGACCACCCAGGTCAGGTTGTCCAGCTCCTCGCGGGCCGCGACCGAGATCGCGCCCAGGGATTCCACCTCACCCATCTCCCCGTCGCCGAGGAAGGCCCACACGTGCTGGTCGGAGGTGTCCTTGATCCCCCGGTTCGCCAGGTACCGGTTGAACCGGGCCTGATAGATCGAGTTGATCCCACCCAACCCCATGTCCACGGTCGGGAACTCCCAAAAGTGCGGCATCAGCCGGGGGTGCGGATACGACGACAGGCCGTGGCCCGGCCCCCGCGACACCTCCTGCCGGAAGCCGTCGAGCTGGTCGGTGCTGAGCCGGCCCTCCAGGTACGCGCGAGCGTAGATGCCGGGGGAGGCGTGGCCCTGGATGAAGACGTGGTCGCCACCACCGGGGTGGTCCTTACCGCGGAAGAAGTGGTTGAAACCGACCTCGTACAGGCTGGCCGCGCTCTGGTAGGTGGCGATGTGACCGCCGACCTCCAGGCCCTTGCGGTTGGCTTTGCTGACCATGATCGCGGCGTTCCAGCGAATGTAGGCCCGGATCCGGCGCTCGACGTGCTCGTCGCCGGGAAAGTCCGGCTCGTCGTCGGCGGGAATGGTGTTGACGTAGTCGGTGCCGCTGAGCGCGGGCAGTTCGACCTGTTGGTCCCGAGCCCGGGCGAGCAACTGCAGGAGTACGTAGTGGGTCCGGTTGGCGCCCTTGTCGGCCAGCAGACCGTCCAGGGACTGCAACCACTCCCGGGTCTCGTCGGGATCGGTGTCGGGCAGCTGAGCCAGCAACCCGGACAATCCGGGTGCCGGCAGGGTCCCCGGTCGGGCGACCGGTTCGGAGTTCTGGTCGGCCATCGATGCTCCTTCACCCCAAGATCCGCCGCGGGATGGTGGGCGTGGTCCTGGTCGGGTTGCCAGGTCTGTGCTGCCATCTTGTCACTGCCCCGAAAGCGGGCGCGGCGGTGCCGCTCGCCCCTCATCCGGCGGACGCGGCCCGGCGGTTTCGGAGTGGGCGAGGACTGTGGAAGTCTTGTCCCGTCACAGATGTCGCAGCGCCCGCGCAGGCGGGTCTACCCGGAAGGAGGCGGCGCGGGACGATGAGCGTCCACCGCCCATCGCGTGCCGAGGGAACTCGCCACGCCGGTGTCTCGCGCACCTGATCGTGCTCAGAAAAATCGTGCTCAGAGAACTCGAAGAGGGACTGGTCGGAATCGGACTCGACTCCCAGGGGCGCTGGTGAGCGCCGCGGCCGGGGAGGCGGAGAACCCGGCGGCGACCCGGCTCGGCTTTCGGCCGGGTCAGGTCGTGCAGGAACTGGGCTGGGACGACGACGCCGACGACGCGCTGCGGATCCAGATCGAGGACGCCATCGAGGGCGAGCTGATCGAGGAGGCGGTCGAAGCCGTCGACGTGGTCCTGCTGTGGTGGCGCGAGGACGACGGTGACCTGGTCGACGGCCTGGTGGACGCCCTGACCGACCTCGCCGATAGCGGCGACGTCTGGCTGCTGACCCCGAAGGTGGGCCGAGACGGTTACGTCGACGCCGCCGACGTGGCCGAGGCGGCCGTGACGGCCGGCCTGTCGCAGACCATCACCGCCACGGTCACCGACGACTGGGCCGCCACCAAGCTCGTCCGCCCCCGCGGTACGCCGCGGTGAGCCTGTCCCTGGGATCCAGCGCGCCCGACTTCACCGCGCGCAACCAGCACGGCCAGACCGTACGCCTGGCCGATCGAACCGATGGCGTTGACGGGTCGATTCTGCTGGTGTTCTACCCCTGGGCGTTCTCCGGCATCTGCACCGGGGAGCTGAGCGCGCTGCGCGACGGCTACGACCAGTTGCGCGACGCCGGAGTGTCGGTACGCGCGGTGTCGTGCGACGCAATGTTCACCCTGCGGGCTTTCGCCGACGCGGAGCAGCTGCCGTTCGACCTGCTCAGCGACCACTGGCCGCACGGGGGGATCGCATCCGCATACGGGGTGTTCGATCCCGAGGCCGGAGTAGCGCTGCGCGGCTCGTTCCTGATCGACGCCGACGCCCGGATCCGCTGGTGCGTGCTGAACGGGATCGGTGAGCCGCGCGACATCCTGGCGCACCTGGACGCCGTTCGAACGGGTGCCTGAGGCGGTTCGTTCACGAGCAGCTGATCGCGATACCGGGGAGCCGGGCAGATCCCGCTGATCGGTACTACCCGGCTGCTCGTCGCGTCGCGATCAGGCGGATTGGACGCGCTCTCGCCTCCTTGACAGCGCTCTCGGGGCCGGTTCTTGGGTCATGCGCGAGGGACATCCGGGAGGGGAGCGCGCACTGCCGAGGCGGTCAAGGATGGAAATCCTCGTCGAGCACATGAAGCCATAATTGTAGTCACGGTCGACGCCATCGCCGCGTCCGGGTCGCAGATGGCCCGGATGACGCCCGATCGGCCGAAGTTCGGCCCATATCGAGGCGAAGGCCGCGCTGGCGGTGGTCATCGAGTGCCCCGGCCCAGGGCGTCGGCGACGGCCGTCTCCAGCTCACGCCCCAGCTCGGGGATCGCCTGGTGGACGCCGCCGGTGACGACGTCGACCCCTCCGACCACCACGTGCTGGACGTCGGCGCCGGTGGCCGCGAACAGCACGTGGGCCAGTGCGTCTCCGCTCCGGGCACCGGCGGTCCGTGGGGTGTCCAGGGCCACGGTGGTCAGGTCGGCCAGCGCCCCCGGCGCGATCCGGCCGGCGTCCCAGCCGATCGACGCGGCACCGGCGGAGGTCAGGGCCTCCGCCAGCGTCGGGGTGCTGAGGTGGCCGCGGTGGCCGCTGATCAAGCGTTCGTCCAGCTCGATCGCCCGGGCCTCCTCCCACAAGTCGATGGCCATCTGGGCGTCGCTGCCGACGCACAGCGGCGACCCGGCGGCGTGCAGGCGTGCGGCCGGTCCGACCCCGTCGGCCAGGTCCCGCTCGGTGGTACAGCACATGCTGACCGCGGTCCCCGACCCGCCGAGGATGGCGATGTCCTCTTGCGTCAGATGGGTGGCGTGGACCGCCGTGGCTCGGGACGACCACACCCCGGCCTGCGCCAACAGGGTGGTCGGTGTGCACCCGTAGCGGGCCAGGCACGCGTGGTTCTCGGCCGGCTGCTCGGACAGGTGGACGTGTAACGGCAGGTCGGATGCGTCGGCGAACTCGGCCATCGGACGTAGGGCCGCCCGAGGCACCGCCCGGACGCTGTGGATCGCCGCACCCACCCGAGCCGGCGGGCCTTCGACGTGGAGGGCAGCGACCCGTTCGGCCCAGCGATCGACCGACCCGTCGTCGAAGCGCCGCTGAACCCCGGCCAGCGCCGTCCCGTTGACGTCACCTTGGAGGTAGCAGGTGTCCAACACGGTGATCCGGATGCCGGCGTCCGCCGCCGCCCGGACCAGGGCGGTCGACATCTCGTTCGGGTCGGCGTAACGGGAGCCGTCACGGTCGTGGTGCAGATAGTGGAACTCTCCGACGCTGGTGATCCCGACCGCGCCATCTCCGCGTACGTGGCCCGGGCCAGCCGGTGGAGAGTGTCCGGGTCGAGCCGCCCGGCGACGTCGTACATCAGCCTCCGCCAGGCCCAGAAGTCGGCCACGCCGGCTTGGCTGTGGCCGCGGATCGCCCGGTGAAACACGTGGGAGTGAGTATTGACCAGCCCTGGCATGGTCAACCCCGGCAGCCGCCGGGCGCCGTCGGCCGGGGCACCGGGGGTGACGGCGGTAATGGTGTCGTTGCGCACCTCGATCCGGACGTCGGCTTGCGCGGTCTCCCCGCCCAGCCAGGCCAGCTCGGCGTGGAAGGTGACGGTCCGCTCACTCATCGGGACGTTTTCGGAGCTGACCGAGGCTGCCCGGGTGCGGTCACCGGATGCTGGTCGACCACCGGCACCGATCGTCCCGGTTCCCGCATCAACGGGGGAAACCGCCACTTGCGAAAGGAGGAATCCGGGGTGAAGTGCAGGTTCGGTGCGGGCAGGGCCGCCCTCCGGACGGCTTGGGTGACCATCATGATGAGTTCGTTTCCAGCGTGTGGCTGATCGGAACGCCAGGCCGGTAGGCCAGATGCTGGTAGGTCGGTGCATCCAACACGGCCAGGTCAGCCCGGGCCCCGACGATCAGCCGGCCGATGTCGGCCCGACGCAGCGAACGGGCCGAGCCGGCGGTGGCGGCGTACAGGGCCTGGCCGGGGGTCAGTCCCATCTCCCGTACGGCCAGGGCGATCACGAACGGCATCGACGAGGAATAGCAGGTGCCGGGATTGCAGTCGGTGGCCAGCGCGACGTCGACCCCGGCGGCCAGCAACGCCGCGGCGTCGGGGTAGGGCGAGCGGGTGCAGAACTCCACCCCGGGCAGCAGAGTGGCCACCGTGGTCCCGGCGGCGTCGACCAGGGCGTCGACGTCGGTGGCGGACAGGTAGGTGCAGTGGTCCACGCTGGCCGCGCCCAGATCTACCGCGAGTTGGACGCCCGGACCCGGGCCGAGCTGGTTGCCGTGGACGCGCAATTCCAGTCCGGCCGCGGCGCCGGCGGTGAGGATCTGCCGGGACTCCTCGCCGTCGAAGGCGTGCGGCGAGCCAGGTTCGCAGAACACGTCGATCCAGCGCGCGTACGGTCCGGCCGCGGCCAACATCGCCCCGCTCACCAGCTCGACGTAGCCCGACCGGTCGTGCCGAGACTCCGCCGGCACCACATGGGCGCCGAGGAACGTGGTTTCGGTGGTGTAGGCACCCGCTATCCGGAGGGCCCGGACCTCGTCGGCCACGGTCAGCCCGTAACCGCTCTTGATCTCCACCGTGGTGGTGCCCTGGGACCGCATCTGCGCCACCCGGGCTGCGACCAGCCCGCTCAGCGTGGCGTCGTCGGCGGTCCGGGTCGCCGCCACCGAGGCCCCGATCCCACCACCGTCGTAGGGCTGGCCGGCCATTCGGGCGGTGAACTCCGCGCTGCGGTCCCCGGCGAAGACCAGATGGGCGTGCGAATCGACGAACCCGGGCAGCACAACCCTTCCGCCGACGTCGATCCGGACGTCGGCGGGAGGGGCCTGACGGGGTGGTCCCAACCAGGCGATCCGGCCGTCGGCCACAATCAGCGCCGTGTCGTGGCGCAGGCCGAGCCGGTCGGCACCGGAGCCGTCGCAGGTCACCAGTTCGCCGATACCGGTGACCACGGTACTTCGCGTCGACCTGGCGGCTTCCTCCGCTGCCTCGGCCCACTCTGCGCCGATGCGCGGCGGCACTCTCACGAGGGCGACCCGGCCTGCTCGCGCAGCGGAATTCGTACGCCCTGGGCCTGCGCCACCGCCTCGGCCTCGGGATAGCCGGCGTCGACGTGGCGGATGATGCCCATCCCGGGGTCGTTGCGGAGCACCCGAGCGAGTTTCTGGGCGGCCAGCTCGGTGCCGTCGGCGACCGAGACCTGACCGGCGTGGATGGACCGGCCGATGCCGACCCCGCCGCCGTGATGGATCGACACCCAGCTGGCCCCGGACGCGGTGTTGACCAACGCGTTCAGCAGCGGCCAGTCGGCGATGGCGTCCGAGCCGTCGAGCATCGATTCGGTCTCCCGGTAGGGGCTGGCCACCGATCCGCAGTCGAGGTGGTCGCGTCCGATCACGATCGGCGCGCTGATCGTGCCCCGGGCGACCAGATCGTTGAAGGCCAGCCCGGCCGCGTCCCGCTCGCCGTAGCCCAACCAGCAGATCCGGGCCGGCAGACCCTGGAAGCTGATCTTGTCCTTCGCGCCGCGCATCCACTTCTGCAGTCGGTCGTTGTCTTTGAACAACTCCATCACGGCCCGGTCGGTCTCGTAGATATCCTTCGGGTCCCCGGACAGCGCGACCCAGCGGAACGGGCCCTTGCCCTGGCAGAACAGCGGCCGGATGTAGGCCGGGACGAAGCCGGGGAACTCGAAGGCCCGTTCGCAGCCGCCCTGGCGGGCCTCGTCGCGGATCGAGTTGCCGTAGTCGAAGACCTCTGCACCGGCGTCTTGGAACTCCACCATGGCCTGGACGTGCTTGGCCATCGACGCCTGCGCCCGCTCAGTGAACTCGACCGGCTTCTTGGCGGCGTAGTCGGCCCAGTCGTCGACCGCAACCCCCTCGGGCAGATAGGACAGCGGATCGTGGGCGGAGGTCTGGTCGGTGACGATGTCGATCTCCAACCCCCGGGCCAGCAGTTCGGCGAAAACGGTCGCGGCGTTGCCGACCACCCCCACCGACAGGGCCCGACGCTCGGCCTTCGCTGCCAAGACCCTGGCCACCGCGTCGTCCAGGTCCGCTGCGACCTGGTCGAGGTAGCGATGGTCGGCCCGCCGACGCAGCCGGGCGTGGTCGACGTCGACGATCAGGCAGACCCCGTCGTTCATGGTGATGGCCAACGGCTGGGCGCCGCCCATCCCGCCGCAGCCGCCGGTCAGGGTCAAGGTGCCGGCCAGGGTGCCGCCGAACCTCTTGTCCGCGATCGCGGCGAACGTCTCGAAGGTGCCCTGGACGATGCCCTGAGTGCCGATGTAGATCCACGAACCGGCGGTCATCTGGCCGTACATGGTCAGTCCCAGCTGCTCCAGCCGGCGGAACTCCGGCCAAGTTGCCCAGTCGGGCACCAGGTTGGAGTTGGCCAAGATCACCCGGGGGGCCCACTCGTGGGTCTGCAACACCCCGACCGGGCGACCGGACTGGACCAGCATGGTCTCGTCGGCCGCCAAGGTGCGCAGCGTGCCCACCATGGCGTCGAAGGACCGCCAGTCCCGGGCCGCCCGGCCGGTCCCGCCGTAGACCACCAGGTCGTCGGGCCGTTCGGCGTTGTCGGGGTCGAGGTTGTTCATCAGCATCCGCAGCGGGGCCTCGCCGCCCCACGACTTGGCCGACAGCTGGCTGCCGCGGGGGGCTCGTACGGGTCGCGCTCCTGGCATGGTCATCTCCTCACGAAAGTGGTCACATACGACAGGTTCTGAGTTCGACAAGGTGTCTTCTCCGACCACTTTTCGAACGGGGGGCTAGTGCAGGGGGCCGGTGGCGGCCTCGGCGGCGCTGATCAGAGCGCCGCTGCGGATCAGGTCGTGGACGACCTCGATCTCCGGCGACAACCAGCGGTCTGGTCCGGGACCGGGTACGCCGGCCTCGCGGACGGCGGCGATCACCGCGGCGCTGGCCGGGGACGGGGTCAGCGGATCCCGCAGGTCGGCGGCCCGGGCCGCGGTCAGCACCTCTACCGCGAGCACCCGGGCCAGCCCGTCGACCGCCCGGCGCAGTTTGCGGCCGGCGGCCCAGCCCATCGAGACGTGGTCCTCCTGCATGGCCGAGCTGGGGATGGAGTCGACCGAGGCCGGGACGGCGAGCCGCTTGAGCTCGGAGACGATGCCGGCGGCGGTGTACTGGGCGATCATCTGCCCGGAGTCGACCCCAGGGTCGCCGGCCAGGAACGGCGGCAGACCGGCGTTGCGGTGTTGGTCGCAGAACCGGTCGGTCCGGCGCTCGGAGATACTGGCCAGGTCGGCGATGACCACGGCCAAGAAGTCCAGCACGTACGCCACCGGGGCACCGTGGAAGTTGCCGTTGGACTCCACCCGGTCGTCGAGGGTGATCACCGGATTGTCGATCGCGGACGCGAGTTCGACCGCAGCCACCCGGGCTGCGTGCTCGAGCGTGTCCCGGGCCGCGCCGGCCACCTGTGGGGCGCACCGCAACGAGTAGGCGTCCTGCACCCGGGTGCAGCCCCGGTTCCGGTGGCTCTCCCGGATCTCACTGTCCGCCATCAGCGCCCGCAGGTTCGCCGCCGAAGCCTGCTGGCCGGGGTGTGGCCGGAGCTGGTGCAGGTCGGCGGCGAACACGTCGTCGGTGCCGAGTAGTGCCTCGACGCTCATCGCCGCCGCGATGTCGGCCACGGTCAGCAGCCGGCGCAGATCGTAGACCGCGAGCACGAGCATGCTCAGCATGCCGTCGGTGCCGTTGATCAGGGCTAATCCTTCCTTCTCCGCCAGCACGACCGGCTCCAACCCCGCGGCGGCCAGCGCTTGCGCCGCCGGTCGGAGTTCCCCGGCGGCGTCGCGCACGTCGCCCTCACCCATCAGCGCCAGCGCGCAATGGGCCAGCGGAGCCAGATCACCGGAGCAGCCCAGGCTGCCGTATTCGTGCACCACCGGGGTGACCTGCGCGTTCAGCAGTGCGACGTAGCCGGTCAGGGTTGATGCCCGGATCCCCGTACGTCCGGTGGCCAACGTGGAGATCCGCAGCAACATCATGGCGCGGACCACCTCGACCTCGACCTCAGGTCCGGAGCCGGCAGCGTGGCTGCGGACCAGGCTGCGTTGCAGGGCGACCCGCCGCTCGGCCGGGATGAAGCGGGTGGCCAGTGCGCCGAACCCGGTGGAGATGCCGTAGTGCGGCTGCGGGTCGGCGGCCAAAGCGTCGACCACGTCCCGGGTCCGGCCGACCTCGTTCAGTGCCGAGGCGGAGATCTCCACCGGGGCCAGGCTGCGGGCCACGGCGACGACGTCGGCGATGCCGACCGGGCCGATGCCGACCACGACCCCGGCGTCGCCTGCCCGGGCCTGGTCGGCGCGCGTGCTGGTCATCGCCTTAGTCAAGCCGTGGTTCCGCGCTCGTCGCTACCCTCCGAACCCATCGGCTGTCTCGGATTTGAGACGGAGATGGCTTCAGCCCAGACCCCGCAATCGTCGGGCTATCCGGTCGACGGTCAGGAGCACCGCGGGCAGGATCGCCTCCCGGTCGGCATCGCCGGTGTCGCGCACGGCAAAGGTGACCGCGACCGCCGCGACCGGATGCCCGGCGTGGTCGGGTACGGCGGCGGCGATCGAGGAGAGTCCGGCGGTCACGCAGCCGTCCTCGACCGCGTGTCCGCGGGCTCGGGTGTCGCGCAGGATCTCCCGGAGCTCGGCGAGGCTGCCCAGGCAGCCGTCCAAGGCGTCCCGCTCGGGATAAAGAGCGCGGATCTGGGCGACCGGTAGTCGAGCGAGAATCGCCCGCCCGCTGGCGGTGGCGACTGCGGGCAACCGGACCCCGACGTCGGTGATCAGCGAGGCCCGGCAGGGCGCGCGTTCCTCGCTGACGTAGAACACCTCCCGGCCCCGCAGCACGGCCAGGTGTGCAGTCTGGGTCGTCTCCTCGACCAGCCGCCGAATCAGCGGCCGGGCAATTCGGGCCAGCGACTCCTGGCGCTGGTAGGCCGCGCCGAGTTCGAAAGCGGCCAGGCCGAGTCCGTAGCGCCGCTCCTGCTCGAGGTGGGTGACGAAGCCGCGGTCGGTGAGGATTCCGAGCAGCCGGTACACGCTGGACCGCGGCAGGCCGAGCCGTTCGGCGATCAGGGTCGCCGGCAACGGCTCGACCTCGCCGGCCAGCAGCGTCAACACCGCCAGCGCGTGGTCGACGGCCGGGGCGAGACTCCGCTCAGCCACGCGAAATGACTGCGGCTGCGGCGGGCGCTGGTGGACAGTCAATCAAATCACCGGGTTGCCGGTTCTGCTACCGATTCACGTGCTCGCCGTCAACGCTGCGGCAGCAGCTGCCGCCGGGTCTCGGCGATGGCGTGGTGACTGGTCATCCCGCCGTCCACCACGATCACCTGACCGGTCAGGTAACGCGACTCCTCCGAACCCAGGAACACCATCGTGTGCGCGATGTCATCGGGCGCTCCCAGAAAGGGCAGCGCGTTGTGGGACCGGATGCCCTCGATCGTCTCGGTCGGCAAGTTGTCGGCCAGCGACGGGGTCAAGACTGCGCCGGGCGCGATCGCGTTGCACCGGACGTTCTGCGCCCCGTACTGGGTGGCGACGTACTGGGTGAGTCGGATCACGGCCGCCTTGGCCGTGCCGTACGCGACCTGGAGGAAGTCTCCTGCCAAACCGCCGACCGAGGCGGTGTTGATGATCGAACCGCCACCACCCTCGATCAGGTGCGGCAGCGCCAATCGGCAGCCGAGGACCGTGCTGCGGACGTTCAACGCCATCGTGCGATCGAACTCCGACATGTCCATCCTGAGCAGATCCAGATCCTTTTCGGGGTTGCTGCCGCCGACGTGATTACACATCACGTCCAGCCGTCCGAACTGGTGCACCGCGGCCTCGACCAGGGCGGCCAGCGAGGCCTCGTCCAGCACGTCTACCGCGGTGCCGAACGCACGACCCCCGGCGTCACGGACCTCCTGGGCCACCTGCTCGGCCCGGTCGTGCACGAGATCACCGACCACCACCGCAGCGCCCTCGGCGGCGAACCGCAGGACGGCGGCCCGCCCGATCCCGCTCGCACCGCCGGTGATCACAACCACCTTGTCCTCTACCCGGCCCACGGCTGCCTCCTTCGTCGCGGGCCAGCATCGCAGCCGGCCCTGGCGGCATCGATTCGAGGTGGGAGCAGAGGGACTCGAACCCCCGACCACCTGCTTGTAAGGCAGGTGCTCTAACCAACTGAGCTATGCTCCCGCTGCCCTGCAGCCGACCACCCTAGTGGTCCCCGACAACCCGACCAACTTCGCGGCCGACTCGCCGTTGCGACGGGCGCCCGACACCGGGTGCGCCTAACCTGAATCGATGCCCGACGACGAAATTGGCGTACTCCGAGATGCCCTGTCCACCCATCAGGCGGTTCTGCTGGGCGCACTCCACGGCAACGACGACCTCGACATCGACCGGGCCTTCCAGGTCCACGTCGGGTTGTCGAAGATCCTGGCTCACTGGGACGAGTTCACCGCCAACCAGCAGCGCGCGGTGGTCGCCACCGTGGAGTACGTGGTCAACACCGACGACGACATCAACGACCTCACCTCCCGCAACGGCTTCCTCGACGACCTGGACCGCCTGCGCGAGCTCGAACACCAGTTGGGCTACCTCTGAGGGGACGGCTCGGTCCAATTCGGTGACTGTTCCGTCACCGACGGCCATCAGGCCGTCCGGAGGCCGGTCGCACTACAGTGGTCTCTCGTGGCCGGCACCGACTTTTCCCTGGCGATCTCCGACCTCGACCAGGCGTTGACCTCGATCGAGGCGGTGATCGACCCGCGTGCCAAGCTGCTCGAGATCGCCGACCTCGAGCAGCAGGTGTCGGCGCCGGATCTGTGGGACGACGTCGAGCACGCCCAACAGGTCACCTCCCGACTGTCCGGTCTGCAGGCGGACCTGGATCGGGTGCAAGGACTGCGGACGCGACTCGACGACCTCGAAGCCCTGGTCGAGCTCGGCCAGGAGGAGGGCGACCAGGCCAGCCTGGACGAGGCCGAACGCGAACTCGTCGGGCTCCGGCGGGGGATCGACGCACTCGAGGTGCGGACGCTGCTGTCGGGGGAGTACGACAACCGGGACGCCTTGGTCACCATCCGCTCCGAGGCGGGCGGCATTGACGCCGCCGACTTCGCGGCGATGCTGCTGCGGATGTATCTGCGCTGGGCCGAACGGCACCGGTACTCCACCGAGGTCTACGACACCTCCTACGCCGAGGAGGCCGGGATCAAGTCGGCCACCTTCCAGGTCCGGGCGCCGTACGCGTACGGCACGTTGTCGGTCGAGCAGGGGACCCATCGGCTGGTCCGGATCTCACCGTTCGACAATCAGGGACGCCGACAGACGTCGTTCGCCGGCGTCGAGGTGCTACCGGTGACGGCCGAGGCCGACCATATCGACGTCCCCGAGGCCGACCTGCGGATCGACGTGTTCCGCTCGTCCGGACCCGGCGGGCAAAGCGTGAACACTACAGACTCGGCCGTCCGGATCACCCACCTGCCGACCGGCATCGTCGTCTCCTGCCAAAACGAGAAGTCCCAGTTACAGAACAAGGCTGCGGCCTTGCGGGTCCTGCAGTCCCGCCTGTTGGAGAAAGCTCGCCTGGATCGGGAGACCGAGCTGAACGCGCTCAAGGGCGACGGCGCCAACAGCTGGGGCTCGCAGATGCGCTCGTACGTGTTGCACCCCTACCAGATGGTGAAGGACCTCCGCACCGAGTACGAAACGTCTTCCCCCGACGCCGTCTTCGACGGTGAGATCGACGGCTTCATCGACTCCGGTATCCGCTGGCGCAAGCAAAGCGCCTAAGACCGCGGCCGACCTTTTGCTCGGGCACGCTTAGCGGATCTCGGCACACCTGACAAGATCCCCAATCATCACGATTCGGTCACCTACACTCGACTCGGCCGTCCGGCCCAGCCGCTCGTTGGCGCCGGAATTCCCCTATCCTCACCGAGGCAGCACGTGATCCGCTTCGAAAGTGTGTCCAAGACCTACGACGGCCAGCGCCGGGCCGCGCTGGACCACGTCAACGTCGATATCGACAAGGGCGAGTTCGTCTTCTTGGTCGGCGCGTCCGGTTCGGGCAAGTCGACGTTCCTCCGGCTGATCCTGCGTGAGCAGCGGGCCACCCGGGGCAAGGTGTTCGTGGCCGGACGCGACCTCAACCGGTTGCACAGCTGGAAGATCCCGAGCATGCGCCGCCAGATCGGCACCGTCTTCCAGGACTTTCGATTGCTGCCCAACAAGACCGTCAATGAGAACGTGGCCTTTGCTCTGCAGGTCATCGGCAAGCCGCGGAGCACGATCAAGCGGGTCGTGCCCGAGGTGTTGGAGCTGGTCGGCCTCGACGGCAAGGGCGGCCGATTGCCCGAGGAGCTGTCAGGGGGAGAGCAGCAGCGGGTCGCCATCGCTCGGGCGTTCGTCAACCGTCCGATGATCCTGATCGCCGACGAGCCGACCGGAAACCTCGACCCGACCACCAGCGTCGGGATCATGAAGCTGTTGGACCGGATCAACCGGTCGGACACGACAGTGTTGATGGCCACCCACGACTCGACCATCGTGGACCAGATGCGCAAGCGGGTGATCGAGTTGGACGACGGGGAGGTGGTCCGTGACCAGAGCCGAGGGGTGTACGGCTATCAGTGAGCGGGCCATGGACCCGCTCATCTCGCTCCCACTATTGCCTATCTGACGTACGACTCGAGGACCACTGATGCGCTTTCGCCACGTCTTCTCCGAGACCTTCGCCGGTCTGCGGCAGAACCTCACCATGACCCTCGCGGTGATCATGACGATGTGGGTCTCGCTGTCGCTGTTCGGGGCCGGCTTGCTCGCCAGCCAGCAGGTCGACCTGATGAAAGGTCGCTGGTACGACAAGATTGAGATCTCGATCTTCTTGTGTACCCCCGACGTCCAGGGGGACCAGTGCGATCCTGGCCAAGGCGCCACCGACGCGCAAAAGGATGTGGTCCGGCAAACACTGCTGTCCAACCCTGAGGTCGCGGCCGGCGGTGTGTTCTTCGAGAGCAAGCAGGACGCGTTCGACGAATTCCAGCGGGCCTACGCCGGTAGTCCGATCCAGGACTCACTGACCGTTGAGCAGATGCAGGAGTCGTTCCGAGTCAAGCTCAAGAACCCCGAGGAGTACCAGGGCGTCGTCAGTTCGGTGGTCGGGCTCAAGGGTGTGCAGAAGGTGCAGGACCTGCGGCAGTATCTCGACCCTTTCTTCAACGCGTTGAACTTCGTCCAGTGGGGCACGATCGTGGCCTCGGCCCTGCTCCTGGTCGCGGCGGCCCTGCAGATCGGCAACACGATTCGGTTGGCCGCCTTCGCGCGTCGGCGAGAGATCGGCATCATGCGCCTGGTCGGGGCCAGCAACCTCTACATCACCTTGCCGTTCCTGTTCGAGGCGGTCTTCGCAGCCCTGGTCGGCGCGGCCCTGGCCTGTGCGACCTTGGCCTCCGGGGTCTACTTCGTCATCATGCGGAGAGCGGAGCTGATCATTCGGTCGATCCCGTGGGTCGGTTGGCAGCAGACCACCCTCGCCATGCTCGGGGTAGCTGCGGTGGGTCTGGTGCTCTCGGTTGTCCCGACCCTGATCACGACGCGTCGTTACGTGCGCGTCTGAACCGCCACGACGTGCGGTCCTCGGCCTCACTCCGGCTCTAGCTCATTACTATTCAACTCTGAATTAAGGGTTTACTCCAATTCAGACTGTAACTGGTGTGACTGGTGGGTCAGGGGTTGCCTCTGATCGTTCTTCTCTGTTGTGATCACTGACGCCGGCTCGTGCCATCTACCGGCTGACAATGTGGTCGAACTCTTGATCTAACGTCGAGAGTTATCTCTGTCATCGGTCTTCCCCCCGGGGAAGCCGCAGCGGAATCGATCGCACCAACACCGTGGATCGAGGTTTCTTGGTGACTCCGGAGTCTGTGCCCGTCCCTCCCGACGTCCTGCCCGTGCCGGCGCCTGCCCGGCGACAGAACGCGCGCAGCTGGACCACCGGTTCGTGGTTGACCGGTTCGTGGTCGACGGTACTGATGACGCTGCTGCTGACCGGTGCGCTGTGGATCACGCTGCTGGCGCCGGTGGCAAAAGCCGATGACCTGACCGACCGGCGCGACCGGCTCGACCAGCAGGTGGCCCAGACCAGGACGGACCTGAACGAGTCCGGTGCTGCCCTGACCGAGGCGGCGGTCGCGGTCGAACGCGCTCAAGGTCGCCTCGCTCAAGCCCAAACGCAGCTGGCCCGGACGCAGCAGCAATTGAGCGTGGCCAAGGCCCGCGACCTGGCCATGGCCGCGAAGCTGAAGCAGGCCCGGGCAGACCTGGCCGCAGCGACGGCTGCGGTCCGAGTCGGTCAGGAGCAACTGGACGCGGAGAAGCTGTTGGCCGGTGAAGTGGTGCGTCAGCAGTATCAGCAGCAGACCAATCTGGCTCCCCTCGCGGTTCTCACCGACCCGACCTCGACCAGCGATCTGGCGACCAGGATGCAGTGGGCCACGACGATGTTCGACACCACCGGGGCCACGATCGACAAGCTGGTCACGGTTCAGCGGCAGTTGAAAGCCGCGCAAGCGCGTCAAGCGGGGCTGCAGGCGCAGATCAGCACCGATCGCGCGGCGGCGGCTACCTCGCTGAAGGTCACCCGGCAACTCCACGATCAGGCCCGGACGGAGGCTTCGGCGGTGACCGACCTCCTTGCGCAACGGCGGGTTGCGCAGCGGGCAGCCGCCAGCGACGCGGCCGCCGACGAGTCCCAATACGCGTCGTTGACCCGAGAACGCTCTGCGGTCGAGCAGCGGATCGCCACCCGGGTAGCCAAGGCCAAAGCACGCGCCAAGGCCCGAGAACAAGCCGAGGCACGAGCACGAGCCGAGGCAGGAGCACGAGCACGAGCACGAGCACGAGCCGAGGCTGCCGCCCGGTCTCAGGCTAAAGCTGAGGCTGAGGCTAAAGCGAAGGCTAAAGCCCGAGTGGCCGCGGCCCACCGCGCCAAGCCACACCACGTAACGCAGGGGCGGCAGCGGGTGTCCAAAGCCACGTCACACGCCACCTCGCGGGCGCGCGCGCAGGCTCAATCAGCTCCGGTCCGGCGGGCAGCCCCGGTCCGGCGGGCCAGGGCCGCAGTCAAGGCACCGCGGCGCTCCCAGGTCCACCGGATCGCTACCCGAGCCCGGGCCCGGTATTCCAGCGCCCACCACGGTTTCATCTATCCGACGAACGGTCCGATCACCTCCCCGTTCGGAATGCGGTTCCATCCTGTCCTGCACGTCTGGAAGCTGCACGACGGAACCGACTTCGGAGCGGGCTGCGGTGCACCGATCCGGGCGGCGTACGCCGGCCGGGTGGCCGAGCGCTACTTCAACGCCGGATACGGCAACCGACTGATCATCGACCACGGACGTGTCGATGGCCGCTACGTCAGTACGGCCTACAACCACGCCATCCGCTACGTGGTCAGTCCGGGCCAACACGTCTCCCGGGGCCAGGTCATCGGCTATGTGGGACAAACCGGCTACGCAACCGGGTGCCACCTGCACCTGATGGTCTATCTCGACGGCGCGATGGTCAACCCGATGACCTGGTACTGACCCGCGCTGAGTTCGGGAGCTGAGGGGCTGGGCCGATTCGCCCCCGGGGTGACCGGGGCTCAGCTGTCGTCACCAGCCGGTCGCGGTGCGAGGCGGATTGGGTGGGTGACCCGCGCGCCGGGGATGATGGACTCCATGGCCAAGCAGAAGGGGCGCGCGTTGGTCGCGCAGAACCGTAAAGCCCGGCACGACTATCACATTCACGACACTTGGGAAGCGGGACTGGTGCTGAGCGGGACCGAGGTCAAGTCGCTCCGCGAGGGTCGGGCCAACCTGACCGACGCGTTCGCCACCGTCGACGACGGCGAGGTGTGGCTCCGGTCGGCGCACATCCCGGAGTACAGCCACGGCACCTGGACCAACCACACCGCCCGCCGGACCCGCAAGCTGCTGCTCAACCGGCGCGAAATCGCCAAGATCGAACGCGAGCTCTCCACCGCCGGCTCCACCCTGGTGCCGCTGTCGATCTACTTTTCCGACGGCTACGCCAAGATCGAGGTCGCCCTCGCCACCGGCAAGCGCGAGTACGACAAGCGGCACACGATCGCCGAACGGGAGTCCAAACGGGAGGCTGAGCGCGCGCTGGCCGCCCGGAACCGGGGAGCGCGCCGGTGAAGGCCGTCAATGCGGCCGGTCGGACTTCGGTGACCCGGACGGCCCGGCTGCTGTTGGCGTTCGTCCTGGCCACGATCGTCGTTACCCTGCCGCTGGTCTTGGGTGTCCGACCCGCTCACGCGGCCGCGGGCGACCAGCTCGACTCCTTCGATATCGCCTACGTCGTGCAACCCAGCGGCGTGGTCTCGGTGCAGGAGACGATCGACTACCGCTTCGGTAGTTCGGGCAGACACGGGATCGATCGCAATCTGGTGACCCGGGAGCCCTACGACAAGAACCAGGACGCGGTCTACACGATCAGCAACGTTCGGGTCAGCAGCCCCGACAACGTTTCGACCCAGGTCGCACGGTCGACCACGTCGGCCCAGAAGGGTCGGGAGCGGGTGTTGAGGTTGAGGATCGGTGACGCCAACCGAACGATCACCTCGCCGAGCGCCACGTACGTGATCTCCTACGACCTCGCCGGAGCGATGCGAAGCTTTCCCGATAAGCAGCCGCCGTACGACGAGTTCTACTGGGACGCGACTGGACTGGGCTGGGACGCTCCGATCGCCAGGGTCGCCATCTCGGTTCAGGTTCCCGAAGGCGTCCAGGACACCACCTGCACCTACGGGCCGCCGAAGAGCACGCAGAAGTGCGGCCAGAAGATCGTCGACGGGACCGCCCAGTTCACCCAGACCGGGATCGGGTCGAAGGAAGGTGTCACGATCGGCAACAAGATCAAACCCGGCGTGCTTGCCGACGCGAGCCCCGACCTGGAGCGTAGTGCTGCGGCGCTCAGCCCGGCGCAGCTGGTCGGGGTCATCGCGCTGGCCGCCGTCACCGCCCTGTCGCTGATCTTGGCGCCGATCCTCGGTGTCCGCTACTGGCGGCGCAAGGGTCGCGACCTGCGCTACGACGGACTCCCGCCGGGCACCACCCCGCAACCCGGGCAACCGGTGTCGGTCGTGCCGAACGACCCTGACATCCCGATTCCGGTCGCCTTCTCCCCGCCAAGGATCCCGGTCGCCGAGGCCGGGCTCCTGGTCGACGGGCAGGTCGACCCGCGCGAGACCGCCGGGACGATCATCGACCTGGCTGTCCGCGGTGCCTTGAGCGTGCGCAGCGACAACGACAGCGACTTCCGGGTCACCTTGGTCGACCCGGGCCGGGCCACCGCCCCGCACGAGGTGGTCCTGCTGAACGAAATCTTCGGCGGAGCACCGATCGGTGCGGTCGCCGACCTGTCCGAGCAGGGCAGCATGCTCGACGCCCACCAGCAGATGGCTACGGCGGTGCGGAACCAGGTGGCGGGCCGTGGTTGGTTCACGGAGGTGCCGAAGGTACGCGCGGGGAAGACGATCGGCGTCGGTGCCGTCGGAGTGCTCGTCGTCGCCGCGTTCGGACTGGGCCCGGCCGTGTTGTTGGTGGCGCTGCCGTTGCTACCGATCCTGGCTACCGTGGCCATTGTGCGCTCCAAGATGCGTCGGGGGCAGCGGACTCCGGACGGGCGCGCAGTCTGCGATCAGGTGGAAGGCTTCCGGACCTATCTCGCTACTGCGGAAGCCGATCAGTTGCGCTTCGAGGAGGGCGAGGACATCTTCTCCCGCTACCTGCCCTGGGCCATTGTGTTCGACCTCGCCGACCGTTGGGCCACGCTGTGTGCCGACCTGGTCACAATGGGCCGGCTCCCCGACACCACGCCCTACTGGTACTACGGCAACTACCACTTCAGCGCCTTCAACACCGGCTTCCTGGTCGGCGCGGTCACCAGTGCCGCCACCCCGATGCCGACCGCGAGTTCGGGCGGCGGCACCGGCTTCGGCGGCGGCAGTTCCTTCGGCGGCGGCGGCTTCTCCGGCGGCGGCGGCGGTGGTGGCGGCGGCGGCAGCTGGTGAGCCCCCAGGTCAAGACCGCCACCGGCCGGCTCGGCCGCTACCGCACGATCTTGTTCGAGTCCGACTCCACCGAGCGGACGGTGTTCTTCAGTGACGCCGTCTTCGCCATCGCCATGACCCTGTTGGTGTTGGAGATCGAGATCCCGGGCCCGGCCGAGATCGCGCCGGGCGAACTCGGCCGGGCGATCGCCGAGCACTGGTATCAGTTCTTCGGCTACGTGTTGAGCTTCGCGCTGCTGGCCAACATCTGGTTGACCCACCATCGCGTCTGGCGGCTGATCAGGAAGGTGACGGCCCCAGTACAACGCCTGAACCTGCTGATGCTGCTCTTCGTCGCGTTCGTGCCCGTGCCGACCTCACTGATCGCCCAATGGGGGCCGACAACGGCGGTGGCTCCGATCGGTTACGCGCTGAGCATCGCGGCGGTGGACGCCTGCCTGCTGGCTACGTTCGTCGCCGCCCGCCGCCGCGATTTGTGTGAACCTTTCGTGGAACCCGATTTGTACCTGATGGTGCGTCGTCAGCTCACAGTCCCCCCGGTGGTGTTCGTCGGGAGTTGTCTGGTCGCGCTGCTCTCCCCGCTGGCCGGAATGCTGAGCTGGTTCCTGCTCTGGCCGGTTTTTCTGGCCTCCAACGCCCAGGTGCGCCGTCGGCTCCGGGCCGACGACCGGCGCGACGCTGCTCAGGTCAGCTGAACTCCACCAGATCGACCACGAAGATCAGCGTTTCACCCGGCTTGATCACCCCACCGGCGCCGCGATCGCCGTACGCCAGGTGCGGCGGGATGACGAGCTGACGGCGACCGCCGACCCGCATCCCGACGACGCCGGTGTCCCAGCCGGAGATCACCCGGCCGGCCCCGAGCGGGAATTCCAGTGGCTCACCCCGGTTGTAGGAGGCGTCGAACTCCTCTCCGGTGCTGTACGCGACGCCGACGTAGTGGACGCGGACCAGGTGACCGGCGGCCGCCTCGTCCCCGTCTCCCACGGTCAGGTCGGTGATCTGCAGGTCGGCCGGGGGCGGACCGTCGGGAAAGTCGATCTCGGGCTTAGCAGTCATCGAGCCAATGTAGTGGGCGCGGGCCGGGCTGGGGCTTGAGCGACTCTGGTTCAGATCGGGGACGACCCGGGGTAGCACCCGATGGCCGACGCTCCGCCGGCGAGTCAAGCTGGGGGACATGAACCCGACGTACGAGCACCCGACCCTGAAGATGAGCGTCACCGCGGAGCAGCGGGAGCGGGCCGCGGACTACCTGCAGCAGGCGTACGCCGAGGACCGGATCGGTGAGGCCGAGTTCGACTACCGGATCGGTCGTGCGCTGTCGGCCGGCACCCGGCGCGAGCTCAATGACGCTTTCTACGGCCTGGTCCAGGTTCCGCTGACCTCACAGGCCCTCGGGGTGCATCCGGGCTATCAGCCGCTGGTCGCCCCGCAACTGCGCCAGCAGGCCGGGCGGGGGGTGGCCGGCTTCGCGCACTTCTCGGTGTTCCTGATTTGGATCCTTGGGCCGGCGCTGGTCTTCGCCCTTTCCCGCCCGGACAGCTACGCTCGCCGGGAAGCGGCCAAGGCCTTCAACTTCCAGCTCGGGTCGCTGATCGCGTTCGCCACCGTCGGCATTGCCGGGGCGATCACCAATCTGGACGTCTTCGGGGCTATCTTCGCCCTGATGGGGGTGGCCTGGTTCGTGCTCACCATCGTCGGCGGGGCAAAGGCGCTGCAGGGTGAGGACTGGACCAACCCGGTCAAGCACGTGATCAAGCTGGAAGCGCTGAAGGAGCGGTAAGCCGCGCGCCCACGGGCCGCTCCGTGCCGATGCAGTACCATGGAGTGAGAACTCAACAGGGGGTGATCGGTTTCGACTCGGGTCGGTAGATCCAGGAGAAGCGGGCCGAGAATCCAAGGTCAACTCGTTAATGTCCCTTGGAAACCAACAAGTGCCAACTCTAAGCGCACTGACTTCGCTCTCGCTGTCTAAACAGTGATCGGAGGGTCAGACCGGGCGCGTCTCCGTCCCGGATCCTGGCCTCATCAAGGAGACTTGCCTATCGAACAAGGCCCCGGGGCTCGGTAGGGACACTTTCTGAGGCTGAGCTTGTCTGCGACGTGCTGGTGCGAGCGCAGGAGCCGAGAAAACGACACCATCAGCTGCGCCCGGAGAAGTTCTGGTTCGTCGCTCGAGGACGCGGGTTCGATTCCCGCCACCTCCACCTGTGACCGTCCGTCAGGGGTCGTTCGCCGCTCCGATAGGGAATGGCGGGCGACCCCGTTGACGTGTGCCCGTCCGAACCGCGTGATCGGGATGCTCGTACAGGCCTCCGCGTGTATACCGGCGAGCAGCAGGTTTGCTGGCCGGACGACGTTGCCGGCGACCACGGCGAGGCCGACCAGCAGCAGGCCCGGCGCTCAGCGCCGCGGAAGGGTTGTCGGGCCGCGCTATTAGGGTGAGCGCCATGGCGGGGTTGGCACAGCAGGTCTGGGAGCGTGCCCGTGTGCTGGCCCTGGCTCCCGACGACGCCTCCCGCCGGGCCGCGGTGCCGCTGACGGCGGCCTCCCGATGGTCCGACAGCGGCGCGGCGAACAGATCCGGCGGTCAGCCGGCGGTGTTGTGGGGCGACTGCCGGGGCAGCGCGACCTACCGGGTGAGCGTCCAGCCGGGGCTGGTGTACGCCTGTAACTGTCCGAGCCGTAAGTCGCCCTGCAAGCACGCGCTGGCCCTGCTGCTGCGCTGGTCGGCCGGCGAACTGACTGTGCGGGAGCCGCCGTCGTACGCCGCGCCCACCCCCGGGCCGGACGCGACCGCGACCGCGTTTGCCTCCGGGCCGGCCAAGGCGCCGCCAGATCCGGAGGCCGCGGCGCAGCGAGCCGCGGCCCGGGTCGAGCGGGTGCAGGCCGGACTGGCCGAGTTGGAGCGTTGGATCTCCGACCAGCTCCGAGGCGGGCTGGCGGACTGGGAGCGGACCGGCTGGGCTCCGTTCGAGGCGGTGGCCGCGCGGATGGTCGACGCCCAGGCGCCGGGAGTGGCCGGGATGGTGCGAGGTATCCCGGCGCTGCTGCGTGGCGACGACTGGCCCGGGCACGCGCTGGACGCCCTGGCCGCGCTGCATCTGTTGATCGCCGCTCACCGCGGGATCGACCGCCTGCCGCCCGATCTGGCTGCCACCGTTCGGGCTCGGATCGGTTACCCGGTGGCCAAGGCCACGGTGCTGGCCGAACCGGGTGTGATCGACCACTGGTGGGCGCTCGGCTCGGTGGACGTGCTGGAGGGCCGGCTGGAGTCCCGACGGGTCTGGCTATGGGGCACCACCACCCGGCGGTGGGCCCTGCTGCTCAGCTTCGCGGTCCCCGGCGCCGGTCTGGACGCGGGCGTCTCGGCCGGTGACCTGGTGTCCGCCGCGCTGCACTTCTACCCCGGCGCGGGAGAGTACCGGGCCCTGGTCGGGGAGCAGTGGGTGACCAGCGCCCCACCGGATGTGCCCGGAGAGACATTCCGGCAGGCCCGCGAACGCTGGGCCGCGCTGATCGCCGCCGACCCCTGGGCCAGCCGGATGCCGGTGGTGCTGTGCGGCGCCGCCGTCGGGCCAAACGATCCGGGCAGTCGTTGGCGCCTCCGGGACCCAGACGGCACCGCGGTGGACCTGGTCAGTCTCGGGCGGGACCCCTGGCCGCTGCTCGCGCTGTCCGCCGGAGAACCGGTCCCGGTGTTCGGGGAGTGGGAACGCAGGGGTTTTCGCCCCCTTCGGGTCGTTCAGACTGCGGCCGACCCGGCCGTCGCCGCACCCGCCCTGATGTCGGTCGCGTGACCATGGCGTCGTCCCCGGCGTCGACACCGGCGTCGAGCCCGAGATCGGCTCGGGTGCCGCTCGGGGGGACCGACCTGGTCAGCGCCGCACTGCTCGGCACGGACCGTCGTCCCCTGGGCGGGGTCGACCCCACCCGGACCCTGCTCGAGCTGGCCGTCCGCCGCCGGGTCGAGCAGCTGCTCGCGATGGGCCTGCAGGGGTGCCCACTGCCCGCCGTCGCCCCCGCCGCCGATGTGGTGCCGGCACCGCTCCCCGCCCGAGCCCTGCTGGCGCAGCTCCTGCTCGGCCCCGACACGACGGCCCTGAATCTGTGGCTCGGCGAGGCGCTCGATCACCGCTGCGGCCCCGCCCCCGAGCACTGGACCCTCTTACTCGACCGGGCCCGGCAGACCGCCCACCTGGACCGGGTTCACTTGGGTACGACCCTCGGGGTCCGGGGCCGGTGGTTCGCCGCCCAGAACCCGGCCTGGCGCTCGGTCTGCGCCGGCTGGGACAGCCCAGGTCACCTGCCCACCACCCCAGCTCCTATCGGGGCCGGCCCCGACGCCGATCACCTGCTGAGCGTGCCCCAGCCCTGGCCGGAGCGGATCTGCCGAGCCGCGATCGATCTCGCTGCGGCCGGTCGGCTAACCCCACGCCAGGCCGAGGCCTTCGGGACGGCGGCCGGCGCCCGGCTGCGGTTGGCCGATTACGGGCGCGTGGCCGAAGCCGTCCGGCAGGCTGACCGCCCGGGGCCAGGCAAGAACGAAGTCGAAAGGGCCCAGCGTGGCCCGCGGTCCTGGTGGCCGAGCCGGACCGCGACGCCGTCGCCGGCCGCCGATTCGAGCAGCGTCCGAGCCGGCCTCGGTGCGCTGGAGGAGTTGTTGTGGCTTCGGCTCGAGCTGGCCCGCGCGTTCGACCCGACCAGCCCGCTACCCGCCCGGGTGAGCTTCACCGCGGTCCAAGGAGACTCCCGATGACCACCGAAGCTGCGGTGCTGCGTCCGCACGCCGAGCACGCCTTCGCCACCGAGCTGACCGCGCTCGCCGCCCACGACGAGCGCCCGCGCCCGCCGCAGTGGCGGCTCTCGCCGTGGGCGGTGGTGGACTATCTGATCGGGGTCACGCTGCCCGACGGCACGGTGATCAGCCCCAAGTACATCGGCTCTCGCCGACTGATGGAGGTGGCGGTCGCCACCTTGGCCACCGACCGGGCCCTGCTGCTGCTCGGCGTGCCGGGCACGGCCAAGTCCTGGGTGTCGGAACATCTGGCTGCGGCGGTGTCGGAGGACTCGACGCTGCTCGTCCAGGGCACCTCGGGCACCGCGGAGGAGGCGATCCGGTACGGCTGGAACTACGCCCGCCTGCTGGCCGAGGGCCCGAGCGCGGCGGCGCTGGTGCCTTCTCCGGTGATGGTGGCGATGGAGCGGGGCGCGCTGGCGCGGATCGAGGAGCTGACCCGGATCCCCTCCGACGTTCAGGACGCCCTGATCACCGTCTTGTCGGAGAAGGTGCTGCCGGTGCCCGAGCTGGGCCAGGAGACCTCGGCCCGGCGGGGTTTCAACCTGATCGCCACCGCCAACGACCGGGACAAGGGGATCAACGACTTGTCCTCGGCGCTGCGCCGGAGGTTCAATACGGTCGTACTGCCGCTGCCCGCCGACGTCGAGGACGAGGTAGCAATCGTCTCGACCAGGGTGGCCGACCTGACCGCCACCCTCGAACTGCCGCCAGTCCCCGCGGCGGAGGCGGAGATCCGCCGGGTGGTGACGGTGTTTCGTGAGCTGCGATCCGGGGTCAGCGCCGACGGCCGGACCCGGATCAAGTCGCCCTCGGCCACCCTTTCGGCCGCCGAGGCGATCTCGGTGGTCACCAGCGGGGTGGCCCTGGCGGCTCACTTCGGCGACGCCGTGCTGCGGCCCGACGACATCGCCGCCGGTTTGATCGGGGCAGTAGTCAAGGACCCGGTCGCCGACGCGGTGGCCTGGAACGAGTACCTGGAGGTGGTGGTCCGGGAGCGGGACGGCTGGGGTCAGTTCTACACCGCCTGCCGCGCGCTCTCATGAGTCCGGCCGCCTCGTGAGCAACACTGTGCCGACGGCACCCGCCGCCTCGATCGAGGTGTTCGGCATCCGCCACCACGGGCCCGGATCCGCTCGCTCCCTCCTGTCGGCCCTGACCGACTACGCACCGGACTGCGTGCTGATCGAAGGCCCGGCCGACGCCAACCCCCTGCTGAGCTGGCTGGGCAAGGACGGGATGGAACCGCCGCTGGCGTTGCTGGCGTACGCGCCCGACGAGCCTCGAGTGGCCGCATTCTGGCCGTTTGCGGAGTTCTCCCCGGAGTGGCAGGCCGCCAGTTGGGCCCGGCGCCACGACGTCGAGGTGGGGTTCTGCGATCTGCCGGCCGCGATGACGTTGAGGCCGCGGCCGGCGACCCTGCTCGACCAACCCGACGACCAGACCCTGGCCGAGCCGGGAGGTCAGGACGAGCCGGACCCGCCCGTCGACGACGGCGCCGCCGACCTGGAGCAGCGTCGGCAGTTGGCCAGTCGGGATCCGCTGGGGGCGTTGGCCCAGGCCGGCGGCTACGACGACCCCGAACGTTGGTGGGAGGACGTGGTCGAGGGCCGGTTGGACGGTTCGTCGCCGTTCCCGCTGATCGTGCAGGCAATGACCGAACTCCGGCAGCTGGTCGGACCGCGCCGCGGGCGACACGCCGAGGAGGAGACCCGTCGCGAGGCGTACATGCGGCAGACCGTCCGGGCGGCCCTCAAGCAGGGACGCCGGCGGGTGGCGGTGGTCTGCGGCGCCTGGCATGCTCCGGTGTTGACCGCGCCTCTACCCCCGGCCGCCGCCGACACCCGAATCCTCCGCGGCACCCCGAAGCGCAAGACCGTGCTGACCTGGATTCCCTGGACGCATCAGCGGTTGACCACCAGCTCCGGCTACGGCGCCGGCGTGACGTCGCCCGGCTGGTATCACCACCTGTTCACCGCACCCGACCAGCCGATTGTCCGCTGGCTGACCGCCGTGGCCCGCGAGCTCCGCGCTCGCGACCTCGCGGTCTCCAGTGCCCACGTGATCGAGGCGGTCCGGCTGGCGGAGAGTCTGGCGACGTTGCGCGGGCGCCCGCTGGCGGGCCTGGCGGAGGTGACCGACGCCACCCGGGCCGTGCTGTGTGACGGCGACGAGCTGGCGCTGCGTTTCGTCACCGACCGGCTGGTGATCGGGCAGCGGATGGGTGCGGTAGCGGCCGGCGTACCGACGGTCCCGCTGGAGGCTGACCTGGCGGCTACCACCCGGCGGCTCCGGGTGAAGCGGGAGGCCCAGCCCCGCACCCTCGACCTTGACCTGCGCCGAGACATCGACCGCCAGCGTTCGCGGCTGTTCCATCGGCTGCGGCTGCTGGAACTGGGCTGGGCCCAACCGGCGCAGAGCGAGGTTCAAAGCACCGGAACGTTTCGGGAGACCTGGCGGGTTCAATGGCACCCCGAGCTCAGTCTGACTCTGGTTGAGGCGGCGGTCTGGGGGACGACGGTGCCCTCGGCGGCCGGCGCCAAGGTGATCGCGGTATCGGACCAGCAGAGCCTGGTCGAACTGGCTCGCACGGTCGAACGCTGTCTGCTCGCCGAGCTCCCGGAGGCGTTGGACCGGCTGTTGCGCGGCTGCGCGGAGCAGGCCGCTCTCGACGTCGACGTGGTGCATTTGATGGAGGCACTGCCGGCGTTGGCCCGCGCGGCTCGCTACGGCGACGTCCGCGCCACCGACACCGGCGCGTTGCAGCAGACCTGCACGGTGCTGGTGGTCCGGATCTGTGCCGGTCTGGCTCGCGCCCTGGTCGGGTTGGACGACGCCAGTGCCGCCGCGATGCGGCGTCGGGTCGACGCCGTGCACAGCGCCATCGGTCTGCTCGCCGACGACCGGGATGCGAGCCGACTGCTGACCCGCTGGCTGGACACCTGCGCCGCCCTGGCCCGGCGGACCGATCTGGCCTGGCTGCTGCAGGGCCGGCTGACCCGGATGCTGGTCGACGCCGCGCTGGTCGACGACGCCCCGGCCCGACTGCACCGGGCGCTCTCCTACGGCACCGAGGCGACGGCGAAGGCCGCGTGGATCGACGGTTTCTTCGCCGACGGCGCGACGCTGCTGGTCCACGATCCCGCTCTGCGCGGCCTGCTGGACGAGTGGGTCGCCGGACTGGGGGAGGAGGAGTTCACCGACGTACTGCCCCTGGTCCGGCGGACCTTCGCGACCTTCTCGGTCTCGCAACGACGCGCCCTGGCCGGGCGGCTGGCCCACGGTGATCCGGTCACCGGCCCGGTCGGAGCCTCGGCGCCCGAACTGCTCGAGCCGGCGCTGGCCCGGGTCGAGCAGATCCTGGCGGCGGCCCGTGGCTGAACCTTCGACAAGCTCAGGACACCGCCCTTCGACAAGCTCAGGACACCGCCCTTCGACAAGCTCAGGACACCGCCCTTCGACAAGCTCAGGACACCGCCCTTCGACAAGCTCAGGACACCGCCCTTCGACAAGCTCAGGACACCGCCCTTCGACAAGCTCAGGACACCGCTGGCGGCTGCTGTTGGGCGAGGCGGCGCAGGAGGCGCTATCGGCCGGGTTGTCGGCGGAGGAGATCGGGATGGATCAGGCCCTGGCGGCGCTCTACGAGGCCGACGCCTCGACCGGACCCGGGCGAGGTCGCGGTGGTCTCGGTTCTTCGGCCCCCACCGTGGCGCGCTGGCTGGGTGACATTCGTCGCTACTTTCCGACCCCGGTGGTACAGGTGCTGCAACGCGATGCGATGGATCGGCTCGGCCTGGCCTCGATGCTGTTGGAGCCGGAGCTGCTGGAGTCGGTGCAACCCGACGTCCACCTCGCCGCCACCCTGGTCGGATTGAACGCGGTGCTGCCGGAGACGACCCGGGCCACGGCCCGCCTGGTGGTGGCCCAGGTCGTGGCTCAGGTGGAGGCCCGGATCGCCCAGGCGACTCGGAGCGCGGTGACCGGTGCCCTGCGGCGCGTCGACCGGGCCCGGAGACCACGACCTGCAGACATCGACTGGAACGCCACCATCGCGGCGAACCTGCGGCACTATCTGCCCGAACACCGCACGGTCATCCCGGAGCGGCTGGTGGGCTCTGCCCGCTCCTCCCCGGCGGTTGCCCGGGAGGTGATCGTCGCCATCGACCAGTCCGGGTCGATGGCGGAGTCGGTCGTTTTCGCCTCGGTGTTCGGCGCGACCCTGGCCTCGATCGGCTCGCTGCGGACCAGTCTGGTCGCCTTCGACACCGAGGTCGTCGACCTCACCGAACGACTCAGCGACCCGGTGGAGCTGCTGTTCGGCTGCCAACTCGGCGGCGGCACCGACATCAACCGGGCGCTGGCGTACTGCGCCGGCCTGGTCCGCCGGCCCGAGGAGACGGTGCTGGTGTTGATCTCGGACCTGTACGAGGGTGGTGTCGCCGAGCAGATGCTGCGCCGGGTGGCCGCGTTGCGCCGCTCCGGTGTGATCGTGGTTGTCCTGCTCGCCCTGTCCGACGCCGGCGCTCCGGCCTACGACCACGAGCACGCCGCCGCTCTGGCCGGACTAGGCGTACCGGCGTTCGCCTGCACCCCCGACGCCTTTCCCGACCTACTCGCGGTAGCCCTGAGCCGCGGCGACGTCGGCGCCTGGTTCGCCCGCCGGCAGGCCAGCGCAGCCGACCGCTGAGACCGACCGGCCGCTAAGAGCGCAGCCGGCCGCTAAGACCGCTAGGACGCTGAGCGGCCGGTCCGGTCGGCCGCTGCGGCCAGCTCGGCGAGCACGACGTCTTCGTCGACCTCGGAGAAATCGAGATAGTGCCGACTTACCGTCCCGAAGGGTCGGGGGCAGCACAAAACGACGAGCTCGTCAGCTTCGGGCAGCCGGACGGCGACCCCGCGCGGACCCGTCGGGACGGCCATGATCACGCGGGTTGCGCCCGCGCTCCGGGCGGCCGCACACGCCGCTCGGGCGCTCGATCCGGTCGCGATTCCGTCGTCGACGATCACCGCAGTCCGGTCGTGCAGCGCCACCCGAGCCCGTCCGCACCGCAGCCGCGACACCTGCCGAACCAGCCGTTCGGCCTCGGACCGCTCGATCGCGGCCCGCGTTTCGGCGCTGATCTCGGAGGTTCGTGGCGAGTCGTCGTCGACCACTCGTACTCCGCCCTCACCGAGGGCGCCGATGGCGAGTTCGGGTTGAGCCGGATGCCGCAGCTTGGCGACGCCCATGATGTCCAGCGGAGCACCGAGGGCCTCCGCCACCCGAGCGGCCACCGGGACGCCGCCACGGGGCAGTCCGAGCACAACCGTGCCCGGTCCGCTCACGTCGGTCCGGGTGGCCAGCTGCCGGCCGAGCCGAGAGCCGGCGTCGTCCCGATCGGTGAACATCGACTTGGTGAACATCGGCCCTCCTGGTCAGGTGATCGTCGCCCCGCTGGCTGGGGAGGGCTGCGGATGCGGTGTTCGAGAACGCCGACGACCACGTGAGAGGATCTCGACGTGAGCTCACTGCCCTCGGTGTCCTACTCCATCACCGTTCGCCTGGAGGTCCCGGCCGGGGGATCCTCAGTCAGCCGGCTGACCGCAGCCGTCGAGCAGACCGGTGGGGCGATCACCGCGCTCGATGTGACCGCCTCCGGCCACGAACGGCTGCGGATCGACGTCACCTGCGCGGCCCGCGACACCACGCACGCCGACGAGTTGGTCGCGGTGATGCGCACGGTCGAAGGGGTCACCATCGGCCGGGTCAGCGACCGGACATTCCTGATGCACCTCGGCGGCAAGATCGAGATGGCGGCCAAACACCCCGTCCGCAATCGCGACGACTTGTCGATGATCTACACCCCGGGGGTCGCGCGGGTCTGCCTGGCCATCGCGGAGAACAAGGAGGACGCGCGGCGACTGACCAGTAAGCGCAACTCGATCGCGGTGATTACCGACGGCTCCGCGGTCCTCGGGCTCGGCAATATCGGTCCGGAGGCGGCGCTGCCGGTGATGGAAGGTAAAGCGGTGCTGTTCAAGCGCTTCAGCGGCATCGACGCGTGGCCGTTGTGCCTGGACACCCAAGACACCGAGGAGATCATCGCCGTGGTCAAGGCCGTGGCCCCCGGCTTTGCCGGGATCAACCTGGAAGACATCTCCGCACCTCGCTGCTTCGAGGTGGAGCGCCGGTTGCGCGAGCTGCTCGACATCCCGGTCTTCCACGACGACCAGCACGGCACCGCAATCGTGGTGTTGGCGGCGCTCTACAACGCCTTGCGCGTGGTCGAGAAGGACATCGCCGACGTGGCGATCGTGATGTCGGGCGCCGGTGCGGCGGGGACGGCGATCATCAAGCTCCTGCTGGAGGCCGGGGCGGGGCACGTGGTGGTCGCCGACATCGCTGGGGTGGTGCACCGGGAACGTGCGGGACTCTCCGGAGAGTTGGCCTGGCTGGCTGAGCACACCAACGAGCTGGGGATAACCGGTTCCCTGAAGGACGCGGTGGCCGGCGCCGACGTCTTCATCGGCGTTTCCGCGCCGAACGTGCTCACCGGCGCGGACGTGGCCACGATGGCCGACCGATCCATCGTCTTCGCTTTGGCCAACCCCGATCCCGAGGTCGACCCCGCCGACGCGGCCGAGCACGCCGCTGTCGTAGCCACCGGCCGCTCCGACTTCCCCAACCAGATCAACAACGTGCTCGCCTTTCCCGGCGTCTTTCGGGGTCTGCTCGACGCACACTCCGCCGAGATCACGCCGGCCATGCTGCTGGCCGCTGCTCGCGCGCTCGCCGGTGTGGTCACCGACGAGGAGTTGAACCCCGCCTACATCACGCCGAGTGTCTTTCACGCCGACGTGCACACCGCGGTGGCCACGGCGGTGCGCAAAGCCGCCGGCGGTCCGGCGGAGATGCCCGTCGAGACCGAGCTCACGGTCTGAGCCCAGCCGCGGACGATCGGTCCTGCGATGCCGGAACGTGCGCCGCACCCTGGTGATCTGCTGGTGGCCAGCGTCGACCTGGCCGACGGCGTGTTCGACTCCAGCGTGGTGCTGACCCTGGACGCCGACGGGGACGGTGCCCTCGGGGTGATCTTGAACGAGATCTCTCAGACCCCGTTGGACGCGGTTCTGCCCGACTGGGTCGCGGCGGTCTCGGAACCACGACTGCTCTTCCATGGCGGTCCGGTCTCACCGAACGGCGCCATCTGTCTGGCCAGCGTGCAGGCGCCGGCCGACGAACCACCGGGCTGGCGGCGGTTGTTCGCCGACGTCGGTCTGCTGCACCTGGACACGCCGATCGAGATCGTCAGCGGGGCTTACGCCGATCTGCGGATCTTCGCCGGTTACTCCGGTTGGGCGTCGGGGCAGTTGGAGAGCGAGATTGCCGAGGGCATGTGGCATGTCGTTCCCGCCGTCCACGAGGACGTTTTCGGCCGCCGGCCCCTGGACCTGTGGCGCTCGGTTCTTCGTCGACAGCTGGGCCGGTTGGCGTTGTTCTCGACCTGGTCGGCCGACCCGGAGCTGAACTGAGGCGACTCACCTCCGAGCTTCGTCACGATCGGGAACCGCTGCGGCGCCGGGCTACTAGGATGAGTTCGACCCGCACCGGTCAGCAACGACGCGCCGGGGAGGGTCGGCAAAGGAGAGGTAGTGGCTGAGGCGACCGAATCGGGTGCTGTGCACGGTCGGGTGCTGGTGGTCGACGACGACGCCGCCTTGGCCGAGATGCTGTCGATCGTGCTCCGTAACGAGGGGTTCGACCCGATGTGGTGCGCCTACGGCGACCGGGCGCTGGAGGCGGTCCGCGACGGCAAGCCTGACCTGGTTCTGCTCGACGTGATGCTCCCGGGGCGAGACGGGGTGGCGGTCTGCCGCGACATCCGGGCCGAGTCCGGCGTGCCGATCGTCATGCTGACGGCCAAGACCGACACCCTCGACGTGGTCGAGGGGCTGGAAGCGGGGGCCGACGATTACATCTCCAAGCCCTTCAAGGCCAAAGAACTCGTGGCCCGGATCCGGACCCGGTTACGCCGCAGCTCCGTCGCCGCCGACGACCAGGAGCCGCAGGCCCTGCGGATCGGGGACTTGGTGATCAGTGTCGACGGGCACTCGGTCAAGCGGGGAAGCACCCTGATCTCGCTCACTCCGCTCGAGTTCGACCTGCTGTTGGCGCTGGCCCGCCGACCTCGTCAGGTGTTCAGCCGGGAGAGCCTGCTGGAGCAGGTGTGGGGCTACCGGCACGCCGCCGACACCCGACTGGTGAACGTGCACGTGCAACGGCTGCGATCCAAGATCGAACGAGACCCCGAGCACCCGGAGATCGTGGTCACCGTTCGGGGTATCGGTTACAAGGCCGGCGAACCCGAACCCGCCTGAGGTGTCCGTGACCGCCGCCTCTTCGCCGTCGGCTTCGGCCGGCAGTGGATCCCGTTTGTCGGCACGCCCCCGCTGGTGGACGCATCCGTTGACGTGGTGGTCGCGTTCGTTGCCGCTGCGGGTGGTCTCCACCGTCTTCCTCGGTTCGGTGCTGGTGTTGGTGCTGGGGGGGTTCCTGCTGATGCAGCAGGCCACCTCGGGGGTGTTGCAGGGTAAGCAGGACAGCGCCGAGAACGAGGCCCGCCAAGCCGTCAACGGGGCCCAGGCGCAGCTCAACTCCGCCGACCTCACCGGTGGGGTGAACGTCGATAAGCTCCTGCTCGACCTGGCCACCGGCTTTGCCAGCCGGTCCGGCGGGGGCGAGCAGTATCAGGTGATCATCCTCGCCCGAGGTCAGACCATCACCGCCGGCGACGCGACGGCGGAGAGCATTCCGGCGGCCCTGCGTCGCCAGGTCGATGCCGGCAGCGATCTGTTGATCACCCCCACCCTGGTCGACTACGCCGACGCGGAGCCTTCGGTTCCCGGACTGGCCGCCGGCTCGGGCCTGACCCTGCCCGGGACGGGCCGCTACGCCATTTTCTTGATCTTTCCGCTGACCCAGGAGCTCAACACTTTGGTGGTGTTGCGGTACGCCGTGGTCACCACCGGGGCGATCCTGGTTGTCCTGCTGACCTTCATCGCCGCACTCGTGGCCCGGCAGGTCGTCACCCCGGTCCGCGCGGCCCGACGGGCCGCGGAGAGCCTGGCCTCGGGGAACCTGCACGACCGGATGAAGGTCCGCGGCCAAGACGATCTGGCCCGGCTGGCCACGTCGATGAACGACATGGCCGCCGAGCTCGAGCGCCAGATCACCACGTTGTCGGAGTTGTCCTTGGTGCAGCAGCGCTTCGTCTCCGATGTCTCCCACGAGCTGCGGACACCGTTGACCACGGTGCGGATGGCCGCGGAGGTGCTGCACGACGCCCGGGACGAGTTCGACCCGGTCGCCGCGCGCTCGGCCGAACTGTTGCAGGCCGAGTTGGACCGCTTCGAGGCGCTGCTGAACGATCTGCTGGAAATCTCGCGCTTCGACGCCGGCGCCGCGAGTTTGTCGGTCGTTCAGGTCGATCTGCGTGGCCTGGCCGCGTCCGTGGTGGAGGCCCAAGCCATGCTCGCGCAGGCCTACGGCGCCCAGGTGACGGTGCGGGCCAGCGGAGACTGCCGGGCCGAGGTGGACGCCCGGCGCATCGAGCGGGTCCTGCGCAACCTCTTGGTCAACGCCATCGAGCACAGCGAGGGCCGGCCGGTGGACGTCTGGCTGGCCGGCGACGACGAGGCGGTCGCGATCGCGGTCCGCGATCACGGCGTGGGCTTCCATGCCAGCCAGGCCAAGCAGGTTTTCCTGCGGTTCTGGCGCGCCGACCCGGCCCGGACCCGGACGGTCGGTGGGACCGGCCTGGGTCTGGCCATCGCGATGGAGGACGCCAATCTGCACGGGGGCTGGCTGACCGCCTGGGGCCGGCCCGGGCTGGGCGCCCAGTTCCGGCTGACCCTGCCCCGGAGCGCCGGCGGGCTGCTGGCCACCTCGCCGCTGCCGATGGTGCCGCGAGACCTGAGCCTGACCGTACGCGGCGCCGAGGCCGGCACGGTCGTGACCACCGTGCCCGAGCCCGTCTCACCGGTGCCGGACTCGCTGGCCGGCCTTGCTCGGGAACGTCGGTGAACCGCAGGGCCGGGCGGGTGAGCGCGGGGTTGATGCTGTGCCTGACCTGGTGGCTGAGCGGGTGTGTCAGTGTGCCCACCTCCGGTGGGGTCGAACGGGTGGAGGGTCAGCAACAAAGCTGTCAGAGTTGCGTCAACGTCGAGGTCGCTCCGCCTTCGGCCGGGGACGCTCCCGAGCAGGTCGTTGAGGGGTTCCTGCGGGCCAACGCCAACTACCAGCCCAACTACGCGGTGGCCCGGCAATTCCTCACCCCGACGGCGGCTCAGAAGTGGAGCCCCGAAGACGGGGTCGCGATTTACAGTGGTAGTCCGGCCGCGACCGGCGACCGCGTTCGGCTGGAGGGCCGGCTGGTCGGTTCCTTGGACCGGCACCGGTCCTACCGGGTGGAGGACACCAAGATCAGTCGCGATTTCGGACTGATTCGGGTAAACGGCCAGTGGCGGATCGGCAACCCGCCGGCCGGGTTGATGGTGGCCGAGTTCGCCTTCACCCGCTTCTACTCCTCCTACAACCTGTACTTCGTCGGCAACCAGGGGCGCGGGAGCGGCCCGAGCACCCCCGGCGGCGTCCTGGTCCCCGACCCGATCTTCCTGCCGTACTTGCGCAATCAGGCCACAATCGCGTCCGCGCTGATGAAGGGCCTGCTCGACGGTCCCACCGACTGGCTCGCCCCGGCGGTCAGCAGCGCCCTCCCGGCGGGGACGACCCTCAGCGTGGACTCGGTGACCATCACCGACGGAGTCGCCTCGGTGCCGCTCAGCGACGCGATCTTGACCCTCACCGACACCCAGCGTTCCCTGCTGGCCGCTCAGATCGTCTACACGCTCAAGGAAGCCCTGGCTGTCCGCGGAGTCCTGATCACGGTCAACCAGCAGCCGTTCCGGGTGCCCGAGGGTGACCCGGCCAGCTCGGTGGTCAACGTCAGCGCCATCCCGGTCGACCGCAACCCGGTCAGTCCGGCCTTGAGCGAGCAGCTCTATCTGGTCCGCGACGGCGGAGTCCAGGTGCTCAACGATGGCTCGGGCGAGGTACGGCGGGTGCCCGGCACCCTCGGTGCGCCGCGGTCCGGGGTCGGCGAGCTGGCCGTCTCGGTCGGGGACACCGATCTGGCCGCGGTGGTCGACGGCGGAACCCGGCTGATCCGCGCCCCGACGGCCAATGCCGACGCCGCCGCGAAGACGGTGCTGACGGGGGTGACCGATCTGGTCCGGCCGCAGTACACCCGGTTCGGCGAGTTGTGGGCGGTGGGCCGCCGGGACGGAATGTCCAAGGTGTGGCGGATCACGTCCGAGGGGGCTCGGGAGGTGTCGGCACCCGCCTTGGCAGGTCGCAGGATCACGGCCTTCAAGATCTCACCCGACGGCACCCGGATGGGCGTGGTTGAACAGACCGGACGCGGCTCGCGCCTGGGCTTGGCGCGGATCAACCGGGCCGACGGAGTGACGGTGGAGGACTGGCGCACGGTGGACACGACCCAGTCGGCCAAGCCGGAGCTGGCCCGGATCCGCGACATCGGCTGGCTGGACCCGACCACGGTGGTGGTGTTGGGTTCCAGCAGCGACAAGGACGCCTTCAGCCCGTACCAGGTCAGCATCGACGGCTCCGCGATCGTGGACGAGGGGGAGACCATCGACTGGGACCCGGCCGCGGTGACGGTCCTGTTGCGGACGCAGTCGGCTCTGATTCTCAGCAAGGACGACCAGACCTGGCGCGACCAGGGCCGGACCTGGGTTCCGCTGGTCGACGACTGCACCGCAGTGGCCTACCCCGGCTGACCACCATCCACAGATCCGCTCGGACGGCGGCCGTGACGTGACTGTGAGCGGCAGACTACGTCCGTGGAGCTGCAGCGGTGGCGAGTGGCCGCGGGTGACCTGTTGCTCGGCTCGACCTGCCACGGGTGTGCCGGCCCGGCGTGGAACATCTGCCCAGCGTGCCGGGGGGTGCTGGCAGCCACCTCGGCCCGGCCGACCCGGCCGCAGCCCTGCCCGCCCGGTTTCCCACTCACCTGGACCGGTGGTCCGTACGACACCGTCACCCGGGGGCTGATCAGTGCTCACAAGGAGCGGCAGGCGTACGGGTTGACGCGGCTGCTGGGGGAGCGGCTCGCCCTCGCGTTGCTCGGCCTGTTCGAGCAGCTGGGTGTTCCCTTCCCGGGCGGCGAACAGTCGCCGGGACTCCTGCTGGTCCCGGTGCCGTCTACCCGGGCCGCGATCCGTCGGCGGGGCTTCGACGCCGGGTTGGCCCTGGCCCGCAGCGCCGCGGTCAGGCTGCCCGGACGACCGATCCGGGTCGTGCCGCTGCTCGAACCGGCCCGGCGAGTCGCCGACCAGAGCGGCCTTGGTGGGGCCGACCGTTGGCGCAATCTGCACGGGGCCTACCGGCTGCGACGCCGGGCCGGCCGGAAACCGCAGGCCGGGCCGGGCGGCGTGATCGCGGTAGTCGTGGTCGATGACCTCGTTACCACCGGGGCGAGCCTGTGCGAGGCGAGGCGAACGCTCCGAGCCGCCGGAGTGCCGGTTCTCGGCGCGGCCACCGTCGCCGCCACCCGGCGGACCGGGCCGGCGAGCTGAGTCGGGTCGATCGCGCTGCGGTCAAAGGAGAGGGGCTACGAAGGTGCTGTGAAACGCTGCCGGCGGTCGGGGCCGACGCCACCATCGCAGAGAGGTCAGATGAGAGGTCGTTGAGGATCGCACCCTCGCCGTCTCACCCGCCGCGGAGGGGCTAGCGTCTGTCCATGGCGCCCCTGCTCCTGCTCGGCACCGGTTCTGACTGCCGGTACTGCAACACGTGGGCGCGGGCGGCTCCGGCGAGCGGACGCGGGGGTTTTCGGCTGCGGACTTCGGTGTCCGCGATCACTACTTCATGGAGGTTGGCATGGATGTTGTCGTCAAGGGCCGGCACTGCTCGGTCTCGGAGGAGTTCCGTGCGGTCGTCGAGGAAAAACTCGCCCGGCTGGAGAAGCTCGAAGATCGAGTGATCCGGGTCGACGTCGAGGTGTCGGCGGAGCGGAACAAGCGACAACACGATCAGGCCAGTTCGGTGGAGATCACCCTGCACGCCAAGGGTCCGGTGATCCGGGCCGAGGCCGCCGCGCACGACAAGGCGGCCGCCTTGGACTTGGCGTTGGACAAGCTGATGGCCCAACTGCGCCGGGCGGCCGACCGCAAGCGCGTGCACCGCGGTCAGCGCACTCCCCAGTCGCTCCAGCAGGCGGCGGCGCGGCCGTTACCGGCGGACGGGACAGCGCTGAACGGTGACGGGCCGGAGGACCTCGAAGACGGCGACACCCATCTGGTCGCCGGTATGCGGGTCCAAGGTGACGGGCCGTTGGTGGTGCGGGAAAAGACCCACCACGCCCAGCCGATGGCCCTGGACCAGGCCATGCACGAGATGGAACTGGTAGGACACGACTTCTTCCTCTTCGTCGACGCCGAGTCCCAGTTGCCCAGCGTGGTCTACCGGCGGCACGGCTACGACTACGGCGTGATCAGGTTGCTGACCGCCGAGGCACTGGTCACCGGCTGAACACCGGCCGCTATTCGCTCGTTAACCTCTGCAGGTGCGACCGGAACGGATCACCACCGCCCAGGCGCGACGGGTGGCTTTGGCCGCCCAAGGCTTCGACCGGGCCCGGCCGGCACCGGGCACGTCCACGGTCTCGGCGCGAGACGTCACCCGGACCGCGCGGCGGCTCGGTCAATTCCAGATCGACTCGATCAACGTCGTCACCCGGGCGCACTTCATGCCGATCTTCTCCCGGTTGGGTCCCTACGACGCCGACCTGCTGCAGCGGGCTGCCTTCCGCGCCCCCCGGCGCCTGTTCGAATACTGGGGACATGCCGCCAGCCTGCTCGACGTGCAGTTGCAGCCGCTGCTCCGCTTCCGGATGCAGGAGGGGACACACGCCTGGGGTGGGGTGGACCGGGTCGCCCGGGACGATCCCGACCTGGTCGAGCGCGTCCGCGCCGAGGTGTCGGCTCGTGGCCCGGTTTCGGCCCGCCAACTTGAGCCGCCCCAGATGCGGGACCGGAGCGGTTGGGGGTGGAACTGGTCGCGGGTCAAGACGGTACTGGAGTGGCTGTTCTACCGCGGCGAGATCACCTCCGCCTACCGGAACGCCGCCTTCGAACGGGTCTACGACCTGCCCGAGCGGGTGCTGCCCGCCACCGTCTTGGCGGCGCCGGACCCGAGCCCGGACGAGGCGATCCGCGGCCTGGTCCGCCGGGCGGCCGCCGCGCTCGGGGTGGCGACGGAGCCGGAGCTGCGCGACTACTTCCGGACCCGACCGGGCGCCACGGCGGCGGCGGTGGCCGACCTGGTCGACGCCGGCGAGTTGACCCCGGTGATCGTCGGGTCACCGGGTCCCGACCCGTCCTTCGCCCGGCCCTCCTATCTGTGGCACCGTTCGCGGCTGCCCCGCCGGGTCGACGCGGGCGCGCTGCTCAGCCCGTTCGACTCGCTGGTCTTCGAACGCAACCGGCTGGCGCGGCTGTTCGGCTTCCACTACCGGATCGAGATCTACGTCCCGCAAGCGCGCCGGCGGCACGGTTACTACGTCTACCCGTTTTTGCTCGGCGACCACTTCGTGGCCCGGGTCGACCTCAAGGCCGACCGGGTCGCCGGTGTTTTGCGGGTGAACGCGGCCTGGATCGAGGAGGGTCACGACTCGTTCGAGGTGGCCCCGGCGCTCAGCGCGGAGCTGGCTTTGCTGGCGGCGTGGCAAGGTCTCGACCGGGTTCAGGTCGGTCCCCTCGGTGATCTTGCCCCGGCCCTGGCCGCGGCCGTCGCGCGCTGAGCGGTGCCGGCGGGGCCCGGCCAGCAGTCCGACGAGTGGGCGGACGGCAACGTGGCCACAGCGACCGCATCCAGTCCGGCCGAGTGCAACCGCCACTGTTGTCAGTGCAGCACTGTTGCCAGTACAGCACTGTTGCCAATACAGCGGCAGGTCGACCGGGTCCTTACTCCGGGGTGCGGCCGTCCGGGGGCCGGCCGAGGCGTACGTTTTCCGACCGCGGCGGGGTTTGGGTCGCCTGGTGAGGGTTGGGAGCGTGCGTTCTCCGACCGTGGCGGGGTTGCGGCGCTTTGGGGTCGGCCGGCCGAAAAGACAGTCCACCAGGTCGTCCTTGCGGTCGAAGGACAGTACCGGTGCTTGGGCCAAGGTGGCCCGGTCGACGCCACTGGAGAACCACTCCCGGCCGATCCGGGTCGCGCAGACCGGGCGGGGACCGCAGCACCCCCAGTCGACGCACGGAGCAGCCGGGAATCGGCGCGCTGGTGGTGGTGACGGCCGCCGTCGCGGCCCCACTGCGGAGCAGTTCGAGGGAGTGCTCCCGGTCCTCACCGAGCACTTCCAATTGCACCCGATCCGCCACCTTGACCACGCCTTCGAGGGCCGTACGACGCCTCTGCGGAAGCCGTCAGCTCCACCGGCCGGATCCGACGGGAGTGCGAGCCACCTCTAGCGTCGGGCCCATGACGTCGCTGGTGCTGACCGGATTCCTGACGGGCGGCGGCCTCATCGTCGCCGTCGGCGCCCAGAACGCCTTCGTGCTACGCCAGGGCCTGCTGAAGCGCCACGTGGGCCTGGTGGTGGTGGTCTGCGCCGCCTCGGACCTGCTGTTGATCCTGGCCGGAGTCGGGGGCATCGGCTTGATCGTGGCGAGCACACCGCTCGCGCTCAGCGTGGTGCGGTGGTTCGGGGTCGCGTTCTTAGTGGGCTACGGGTTGCTGGCCCTGCGGCGGGTGGTCGGCGGCGAGCGCCTGCAGGTGAGCGACGCGAGCCAGCTCAGCTGGCCGGCGACCCTCGGTACTTGTTTGGTCTTCACCTGGTTGAATCCCCACGTCTACCTCGATACCGTGCTGCTCCTCGGCTCGCTCGCCAACCAGCACGGGGCCACCGGCCGATGGTGGTTTGCCGCCGGTGCCGGTCTGGCCAGCGTCGCGTGGTTCTCACTGCTCGGCTTCGGCTCCCGTCTGCTGACCCCGATTTTTCAGCGGCCGACTGCGTGGCGGGTTCTCGACGCGATGATCGCTGTCTTGATGCTCACCCTTGCCGCTTCGCTCGCCTTCGGCTGAGTCGTCAGCGCCGGGCCCGCGCAGACATAGGTCCCAGGGCGCCACTGGCCTACCATGGACGAGCGCCGCGCTAGCTCAGGCCCACGTCGAGACCAGCCGTCGAGACACGGCCGATCGTGTTGCTGGCAGCGAGCGGACACGTCTCATACCAACAAGAGGGAGCCCGAACCCGTGGCTTTGATGGACCGAATGCTCCGTATCGGCGAGGGCAAGCTGCTCAAGCAGCTCAAGGGCGTTGCCAATCAGGTGAACTCGATCGAAGACGACTTCACCACGATGAGCGATGAGGAGTTGCAGGGCCAGACGGCCGACTTCAAGGAACGGCTGAGTAACGGCGAGAGTCTGGACTCCCTGCTCCCCGAGGCCTTCGCCACCGTGCGTGAGGCCGCCCGCCGGGTGTTCGACAAGCGGCTTTTCGACGTCCAAATCATGGGGGGCGCGGCGCTGCATCAGGGCAATATCGCCGAGATGAAGACCGGTGAGGGCAAGACCCTGGTCGCCACGCTCCCGTCCTACCTGAACGCGCTGACCGGTCGCGGCGTCCACGTGGTCACCGTCAACGACTACCTGGCCAAGTTCCAGTCCGAGCAGATGGGCCGCGTGCACCACTTCCTGGGACTGGAGGTGGGGGCAATCTTGTCCCAGATGAGCCCGGCCGAACGCCGGGTCGCCTACGCCGCCGACATCACCTACGGCACCAACAACGAGTTCGGCTTCGACTATCTGCGCGACAACATGGCCCTGTCGATCGAGGACTGCGTTCAGCGCGAGCACCACTTCGCCATCGTCGACGAGGTCGACTCGATCCTGGTCGACGAGGCCCGGACCCCGCTGATCATCTCCGGACCGGCGGAGGACTCCCACCGCTGGTACCCCGAGTTCGCCAAGCTGGTGGACCGGCTCAAACGCGACGAGCATTACGAGGTGGACGAGAAGAAGCGCACCGTCTCGATCCTGGAGACCGGCATCGAGGTGGTCGAGGACCGCCTCGGCATCGACAACTTGTACGAGTCGGCCAACACCCCGCTGATCTCCTACCTCAACAACGCGATCAAGGCGCGTGAGCTGTTCAAGCTCGACCGGGACTACGTCAATCTGGACGGCGAGATCCTGATCGTCGACGAACACACCGGCCGAACACTGTTCGGGCGCCGCTACAACGAGGGCCTGCACCAGGCGATCGAGGCCAAGGAGCGGGTCCAGATCCGCGACGAATATCAGACGCTGGCCACGATCACGTTGCAGAACTACTTCCGGATGTACGCCAAGCTGGCCGGGATGACCGGTACGGCGCTGACCGAAGCGGCGGAGTTCCAAAAGATCTACGGTCTCGGCGTAGTCCCTATTCCGACCAACATGCCGATGATCCGCGGCGACCAGCGCGACCTGATCTACCGCACCGAGGAGGCGAAGTTCGCCGCCATCGTCGACGACATCGCCACCCGGCACGAGCAGGGTCAACCGGTGCTGATCGGGACCGCGTCGGTGGCCAAGTCGGAGACGCTGTCCACCTTGCTGAAGCGGGCCGGGGTGCCGCACGAGGTGCTGAACGCCAAGCAGCACGAGCGGGAGGCGGCGATCGTCGCCCTCGCCGGCCAGAAGGGTGCGGTCACCGTGGCCACCAACATGGCCGGCCGCGGCACCGACATCATCTTGGGCGGGAACGCGGAGTTCCTGGCCGATCTCAAGCTCCGGCAGGCCGGGATCGATCCGGTCGAGCACTCGACCGAGTACGAGGCCCAGTACCCCGAGATCGTGGCGAGCTTCGAGGAGCAGGTGGCCAGCGAGCACACCGAGGTCGTCGAGGCCGGCGGGCTCTACGTGGTCGGTTCGGAGCGGCACGAGTCGCGCCGGATCGACAACCAGCTGCGCGGTCGTTCCGGCCGCCAGGGGGACCCGGGGGAGAGCCGGTTCTACCTGTCGCTGGGTGACGACCTGATGCGACTGTTCAAGTCCGACATCGTCGAGTGGGTGCTGAACGCGCTCAACGTCCCCGACGACCAGCCGATCGAGAACAAGCGGGTCAGCTCCTCCATCGCCAGCGCCCAGGGGCAGGTCGAGGCGCAGAACTTCGAAACCCGGAAGAACATCCTCAAGTACGACGACGTGATGAACCGGCAGCGGCACGCGGTCTACGGTGACCGGCGCAAGGTGTTGGAGGGAGCCGACGTGCAGGCCCGGCTGCGGAGCACCGTCGACACCGTCGTCGAGCAGTACGTCGTCGGCGCCACCAGCGGATTCGCCGAGGACTGGGATCTGGAGCAGCTGTGGACGAATATGAACACGCTGTACCCGGTGTCGCTGTCCCGCTCCGACTACGAGGAAAGTGACGAGCTCGAGCAGGAGAGCCTGATCGCCGACTTCAAGGCCGACGCGCAGGCCGCGTACGACGCCCGCGAGGAGAGCCTGGGCGCGGAGGTGATGCGGGAGCTGGAGCGACGGGTGCTGCTGACCGTGCTGGACCGGAAGTGGCGCGAGCACCTCTACGAGATGGACTACCTGCGCGAGGGCATCGGGCTGCGGGCGATGGCGCAGCGCGATCCGCTGGTCGAGTACCAGCGTGAGGGCGGGGACATGTTCAACGCCATGATGGAAGCCTTCATGGAGGAAGTCGTCGGCTTCGTGTTCCACCTCGAGGTCGAAGTCGAGCCCGCGGCGGCCGCCGCCCCGGCCGTAGGGGTGGTCGCCGGAGCCAACGGCCAGGCGGTCCAGGTCGGCCGGCGAGTCCTGGTGGAGGATGACGAACCCGAACCGCGTCAGCTGGTCGAGTCCGGGCCCGACCCGGACGGTCCCGGGGTGAGCGTGACCGAGGTCGAGGAGATCGACGAGCCGGAGCTGGAGACGGTGTCGGCAGGACCGCAGGTCCGGGCCAAGGGCCTGAGCCAGGAGAAGGCCCGCCGGCTCAGCTATTCCGCTCCGGACGAGGCGGGGGAGGCCGCCGACCATGCCGCCACGCCCGGATCCGACGTACGCCGGGGTCGGGCGGAACGCACCGTGCCCCTGCGGTTCGGGCAAGAAGTTCAAGATGTGTCACGGTCGTGCGGGTAGCCGCTGAACCATTGTCGCCCGGACGTGGTGGCTCCGAGGCCGCAGGTGTTGTCCGCCGTCGATGTTGTCCACAGATGACGCCACGGTCCGCAGCAGACGCTGCTTAGTCGACCAGGCTGAGGTCTCCAAGCTCCAGGAGGCCCGATGAGTGCCCTATTGTCCGCCACGCCTGCCCCGTCGTGCTCGACCACCTCTTCGTACTCGGCGGTGCGACGGTTGGCGGAGAGCCGGCCGCCGTGTCGGCGGTGGAGTTCGGCCGGTCTGATCGTCGCACCGTCGCCGACCGTGCCGGGGGTGGAGCCGGAGATCGTCACCGCCACCGCGCAACAGGACCGCGAAGCCGGCGCGCGGATCGTGGTGGTGCGGGCGGCTTGGGCCGTCGCGGTCGATCCCGAGCTGCCTGACGTCGGCGCGTGGGGTGGTGCGTTGGTGATCGCGGTGGTGGAGGCCCTGCTGTCGCGACGGCCGGTGGCGCAACTCAACCGCTGGCTGAGTGCGGAGGTCCTTGCTTCGATCACCCTGCAGCAGCGCCGGCGGCGATCGGGGTCCGGTTCGAGCACGGTTCCCCGGTTGGTGTCGGCCCGCGTGCAACACCCGGCCCCCCGGGTGGCGGAGGTGGCGGCGTTCTTGCGCATCGGCCGACGGCCACTGGTCCTCGCCCTGCGGTTGGAGGCGCTGGGCGCCCGGTGGCTGTGCACTGCCCTGGTCGTCGGCCCGGCCCCCGGCACCGACCTGGCGGTTTCACTCGGGCGGCAGCAGGACGCCGAAGCCACCGACGGCGAGCCGGAGCAGCGGCGCGCCCGGGCGTAGCAGGTCGGCGATCTTCGCCGAACACAGCACGTCCAACTCGCCCAGCCGACGCCGGTAGGTCGCCGGCCCGGCCATCCGGGCGGTCTGCAGCAGGGTGGTGTTCTCCCAGACCTTGCGCCGTGACTCCGGCAGGAAACGCCTCGACGCCCACCGGTTCGCCGGCGTCAGGGCGCGGTCGGACCAGCGTCGCGGGCCGCCGATAGCGGCGTCCTCCGCCGCGATCCGGGCCGACAGTACGGTGTCGATCCGTTCGTGGTCGCGGTCGCGGCGGGCCAGCCGGGCCGGGTCGGCGAACGTCTCGTCGTCGATCACGGCCAGTAGGGACTGCGGCAGGTCGAAGTTAATATGGGCGTTCAGGCCGAGCAGCAGGTGCCCCAGCGGGTGCAGCTCGGGATCGGCCCCGAACGCCAGTCGCCACGGTCGCGGCACCGGCCCACCGGCCAAATCTGTGTCGTGGGCCCTCAGGAACAGGCGGGCGAACGCGACGTCCCAGTCCTGCACCCACTCCGGGTCCTCGAACAAACCCTGCTGCCGGGCCGCTTCGATCGCGACCGTGGTGCGCAGATAGGTCGCGATGAACACCCGGCGATGCGCCAACGCCTCGGGCAGCTCGTCCAACCGGGCCTGCAGAGCGGTCAGTACCCCGTCGATACTGCTGGCGGGTGGGGGCGACTCCACTACTCCGGTGTCACCGGTCGTGTTCGAGACCGGCTCTGCCGGGCGTGGTAGCCGTCGTGCAGCAGCAGGAAGGCACCCTGGATGGCGATGGCGACCCCGGCTCCCGCAGCCGCCGGCCGGGCCCGACGGCTCCGCCACAAGACGATCCCGCCGGCGACGTAGCCGGCGTCGGCGACCACGTTGATCAGCAGCACCCGCCGGAGTCGGCGCCGTTGGCGCTCCAACTCGACCGGGCCGTACGGGTTGGCCAGCCGGCGCATCTGCCGGTTCTGAGCCAGGCTGACGCCGGCCGCGATGCCCAGGTCGACCGTCCCCCAGCCGGCGTGCTGCAGCCCGAAAGCCCGCCACCACGGCGTGCGTCGGGTCGCGGCGATCCCAAGTCCGGCGCCGACGCTCGACAGCCCCCACCAGACCGTGGTGCGGGCCAGCGACCGCTGTCGTTGCCACGGATCCACGCCCCCGATCAGACCACACGGCACCGCACCGGTCCGGGGGCGGGATGCTGGTTAGGGTGGTGAGTGGCCGCCGGCCGGTGGATCGAAGCAGCCGACGGCGGGAGGCCGATCCCGAACCCAAGGAGGTAACCATGGCTGTGGTGCCGAACAGTCCGCTGGCGCTGTACCTCCGCAACCACGAGGCGGCCGCGCGCGCCGGGGTCGATCTGGCCCGTCGAGCCGCCTCGGGTCAGCGCGGACGCCCCTGGGCCGACGTACTGCAGTGGCTGGCGCAGCAGGTGGCCGAGGACCTCGACTCCCTCCAGGCCGTGCTGGCGAGCCTGGGAATCCGACCGGATCTGCTGCTCGGACTGGCCCTGCGGAGCGGCGAGCGAGTCGGCCGGCTGAAGCCGAACGGCTCGTTGGTCCGCCGGGCGCCGCTGAGCGACCTGATCGAGGTCGAGGCCCTGCTCGACGCCCTCCGGGCCAAGGGAGCCGGGTGGCAGGCGCTGCGGTCGGCCGTGGTGGCGGTGCCGGAGTCGGTGGCCGACCTCGCCGAACTCACCCGACGGGTCGAGCGGCAGCTGGCGGAGTTGGACCAGGTACACGAGCAGGTGGCGGGTCAGGTCTTGACGACCGCGGACAGCTGATCCCTACCGCCGGCGCGCGTGCCAGGGTAGAAGCATGAATGAGTCACGCAGGTCAGCCCCGATCGTCGTCGTCGCCGGAGCCAACGGGCTGGTGGGGTCGGCGGTGTGTCGGGCGCTAGCCGAACGCGGTGCGGCGGTGCGGGCCGTGGTCCGCCGCCCGGGGACGGCCCCGGCCCAGGTGCAGGAGTACGTGGGGAGCTTCTTCGATGCTGAACTGATGGCGGCTGTGCTCCCGGGAGCCGACGCCGTCCTCACCACCGTCCATCCGATGGGTGCGGAGCGTTCTGCCCAGTACCGGGTCGGGGTGCAGGGCACCGAGGTCCTGGTTCGCGCGGCCCGCGAGGCCGGGGTCGGCATTGCCGTGCACGTGTCCACTGCCGCGGTGTACGAGCGGGTGGCGGGGGTGGGCGACGTCGACGAGTCCTCGGCACTTGTCGGCGACGAGGCCGGTGACTACCCGGTGACGAAACGAGACGCCGACCACACCCTCGCCGGGATTGACGGCATCACCCGGGTGCTGCTGCGACCGCCGGCAATCCTGGGCGCGGGGGAGAGCTCGATCTGGAACACGCTGCGGCCCGCCAGGATGCGAGACGACGAGGACGCCCGCCGCGCCAACCCGGCGGCCACGTTCGCCTGGGTGCACGTGAGCGACCTCGCAACCCTGGCTGCCGACGTGGCCACGGGCCGGATCACCGCCTCGACCGATCCCGGACAAGGACCCATCGAGGGCGGCTGTGCGGCGCTCAACGTGGCCGCCGGCCCGGCAACGACCCGCGACTACGTCGGTACGGTGACCGCGGCCCTGGGGCTCGACCCGGTCTGGAACGACCGTCCGGACTGGACCGGGCAGATCGTGGCCGAGCGCGCCCACCGCTGGGGCTGGAGCCCCCGGGTGAGCCTTTCTCAGGCGCTCAGCGAGATCGCCGACGGCCTGGTGGCTGAGGTCAGGTGAGACCGGGCTCGCGCGTGGCCCCCCGAGCCTGCTGGCTTCACGCCCCCTGAGGCTGCTGGCTCTACGCCCCCTGAGCCTGCCGGCTTTACGCCCCCCGACGCCCCCTGAGCTTGTCGAAGGGCCTCGAAGAGGTCGGCGCCTCACCGACACCACCGCCCGCTCGACACGGCTGGCTTCACGCCCCCTGAGCCTGCCGGCGCTACGCCCCCCGAGCCTGTCTGCCTTACGCCCCCTGAGCTTGTCGAAGGGCCTCGAAGAGGTCGGCGCCTCACCGACACCACCGCCCGCTCGACACGGCTGGCTTCACGCCCCCTGAGCCTGCCGGCGCTACGCCCCCCGAGCCTGTCTGCCTTACGCCCCCTGGGCTTGTCGAAGGGCCCTTCGACAAGCTCAGGGGGCGTAAAGCCCGCAGACTCCACACCCCCCGACATCGCCGGCTCCACACCCCCGGTCCACACCTCCGGTGGGGCGCCAACCTCTTCGAGGCCCTTCGACAAGCTCAGGGGGCGTAGAGCCCGCAGATTGCGCGACCGGCGCAGACGACACCGAACGATCCGGACCCGAAGACGCCGACTGCGCCGGCGACACCGGCGGGCTCGACCTCACTCCACCCAGCAGCCCGTACGACCCTGTCGCTGGACCCACGCCTCCCGAGCCCGACACCACGCCCCCCGAGCCTGTCTGCCTTACGCCCCCTGAGCTTGTCGAAGGGCCTCGAAGAGGTCGGCGCGCCGCAGACTCCACACCTCCCGACATCGCCGGCTCCACACCTCCGGTGCGGGTGGGGCGCCAACCTCTTCGAGGCCCTTCGACAAGCTCAGGGGGCGTAGAGCCCGCAGATTGCGCGACCGGCGCAGACGACATGGAACCGGCCGAACCCGAAGAAGCCGACGGCGCCGGCCTCGACCTCACTCCACCCAGCAGCCCACACAACCTCGGCTCACCCAAACTGGCCGGCTCCATCGGCTGAGCCAGCGGGTACGGGCCGGGAACGGGGCGAGCTTCAGTCGGCGCCGACCTCCATCGCGGCCCGATCGAGGGCCGTGTCGGTGGCGTCGGATCCGGCGGTGTTCCGGGAGATCCGCTCGGCTCCGCCGGGCTTGATGTCGCCGTACAAGGTGCCGTTCTCCACCAGGACCTGGCCCTGGTCGAGCGGCTGGGTGGCGTAGCGCTCGAGCTTGGCGCGGGAGTCGGCGATGTCGAGGTTGCGCAGGGTCAGCTGGCCGATCCGGTCAGCCGGACCGAAGGCGGCGTTCTCGGTCCGCTCCATCGACAGCTTGTCAGGGTGGTAGGAAAGCTCCGGGCCTTCGGTACGCACCACGGTGTAGTCCTCACCGCGGCGCAGCCGCAGTGTCACCTCCCCGGTGACCAGCGAAGCGATCCAGCGCTGAACCGACTCCCGGATCATCAGCGCCTGCGGGTCCAGCCAGCGGCCCTCATAGAGCAACCGGCCGAGCCGGCGGCCCTGGTCGTGATAGAGCTCGATGGTGTCCTCGTTGTGAATCGCGTTGACCAGCCGCTCGTAGCTCAGATGCAGCAGTGCCATCCCCGGCGCCTCGTAGATCCCCCGCGACTTCGCCTCGATGATCCGGTTTTCGATCTGATCGGACATCCCGAGCCCGTGCCGGCCAGCAATCTCGTTCACCGCGAGCACCAGCGCGACCGGATCGTCGAAGTGCTGGCCGTCGACGGCGACCGGTCGCCCGCCCCGGAAGCTCAGCGTGACGTCCTCGGTAGGGATCGCGACGTCGGGATCCCAGAAGCGCACCCCCATGATCGGTTCGACCGTCTCCAGTGACACGTCGAGGTGCTCCAGCGTCTTCGCCTCGTGCGTGGCCCCCCAGATGTTGGCGTCAGTGGAGTACGCCTTCTCCTGGCTGTCCCGGTAGGGCAGGCCGCGCTCCACCAACCACTGGCTCATCTCGCTCCGCCCGCCGAGCTCGGCGACGAACGCGGCGTCGAGCCACGGCTTGTAGATCTGCAGCTGGGGGTTGGCCAGCAACCCGTAGCGGTAGAAGCGCTCGATGTCGTTGCCCTTGAACGTCGACCCATCGCCCCAGATGTCGACGTCGTCGGCGTGCATGGCCCGGACCAGCATGGTGCCGGTGACGGCGCGCCCCAACGGAGTGGTGTTGAAGTAGGTCCGCCCGCCCGAGCGGATGTGGAACGCCCCGCAGGCCAGCGCGGCCAGTCCCTCCTCGACCAGCTGGTGGCGGCAGTCGACGGTGCGGGCGATCTCGGCGCCGTAGGCCCGCGCCCGGTCCGGGACGGCGGAGATGTCGACGTCGTCGTACTGACCGATGTCGGCGGTGTAGGTGCAGGGCACCGCGCCCTTCTCCCTCATCCACGCCACCGCAACCGAGGTGTCCAGGCCGCCGGAGAACGCGATGCCGACGCGGCTCCCGGTCGGGATCGAGGTCAAGACCTTGCTCACGTGCTGCCGTCCTTTGCTGGGGTTCGGGAATCAGGGTAGGGGGGTGGTCGGGAGCCGGCCGCACAGTGTGCTCAAAAGGTGTGGCCGGATAGCGTGGTCAACGAGTGCTGCCTCGCAGCTCACGGGCGAGGACCTTCCCGATCCGCGACCAGGCCGATCCGAAGTGGTCGTCGGTCACGGTATAGGTCCAGGTGGCCCCGGGACGACGGAGTCCGGCCGCTTCGAGGTCGAGTTCGCCGTCGACCACCGGCGCCTGATCGAGGATTACGGCGGCGGCAGCGTACGCCTGCTCGAGCAGCGGCCGGAAGGCCTGCTGGACCAACCGGTTGAACTCGATCAGCGGTTCCTCCCGGCCCAGGGCCCGGAGGTGAATGCCCTCCCGCACGGTCATCGTGTAGGCCAGGTGCTCGCTCCAGCGGCGGTCCAAGGCGGTCAGCAACACGACCCGGGCGGCGACCGCGAGGACCAGTGGCTCGACCAGTGCGCCGATCCGACCCATCGGCTCGGGGAACCGTCGGGTCAGGGCCCGGCGTGCCTGGTCGTCGACCATCAGCTCGCACCGCAGTGCCAGCACCTCCTGGCGCTGCACGCCGGGCAGCGTTGCGTAGCGTCGGCTGAGCCGTCGCAGGTCTTGCTGTTGCCCGTCGGCGACCCGTTGGGCGCGGTCGGCCAGAGCACTGAGCCGGCGGTCGCAGACCGAGTTGTCCTCGCCGACCCGTTGTGGCGACGGATGCTCGGGGACGAAGCGGGTGATCAGGTCGTCCTCCAGGCTGGTGAAGAAGACACTTTGGCCGGGGTCTCCCTGCCGGCCGGCGCGACCGCGGAGCTGATCGTCCAGCCGCGAGTCGGAGAACCGGGACAGCCCGAGGACGCAGAGTCCGCCGGCCGCCGCCGCGCCCGGACCCAGCTTGATGTCGGTGCCCCGGCCCGCCATCTGAGTGGACACCGTGACCCGCCCGCGCTCACCGGCCCGCGCCACCACCGCCGCCTCCTCGGCATCATTCTTGGCGTTGAGCACGGTGACCTCCAGGCCGCGGTCGAGCAGGATCCGCCCGAACCGCTCCGACTCCGACACCGACGGCGTGGCGACCAGCACCGGCTGATCGCGGCGGTGCGCGGCAGCGACGAACTCACAGGCCGCGGCATCCCGGTCGATTCGGGCCACGAACTGCCGGTCGGGCAGGTCGATCCGCAGGCACGGGCGGTTCGGCGGCAGCGCCGCGGTCGGCAGCTCGTACAGCTCCGACAGCTCCGGCGCCGCGCTGACCAGCGTGGCGCTCATCCCTACGACCGAGGCGTAACGGCTGATCAGGTCCGCGACCAGGAGCTGATCCAGCACCTCCACCGCAGCGCTCGGTGTCAGTCCCTCTTTGGCCTCCACCGCCTCCTGAAGTCCCTCGGGCCAGCGTTGCAGCTCCTCGATCCGGCCCCGCGATCCGCTGACCAGCCGGACCCGCCCGTCCTCGAGGACGTAGTCGACGTCGCGGACGAGCAGGACCTGGGCGTGCAGTGCGACGTGCAACCGGGTCAGCAGTTCCTGGTCGGTTCCGAAGAGGTCGGCGCCCAAAAAACGGGTCTCGACGACCTGGAGGCCGTCTTCGGTCAGGTGCAGGGTCCGCCGCTCGGCGTCGACCTGAAAGTGCTGGCCTTCGCACATCGACGCGGCGAAGGCCGCGAGACCGGATCCGCTCTGCGCCGGCTCGGCGGCCTCACCGGCCAGGACCAGCGGCACCCGGGCCTCGTCGAGCAGTACCGCGTCGGCCTCGTCGAGGATGGCTGCGTCGGCGGTGCTGCCGAGCAGTTCCGCCGGATCGAGCCGGAGCCGGTCGCGGAGCACGTCGAAGCCCGCCTCGGTGACCGGGACGTAGACGACGTCGGACCGGTAGGCCGGCCGGCGCTCCGGCTCCGGCGTCCGCGACGTGACCGAGCTCACCGTCACCCCGGTCGCGTCGAACAAGGCGCCCATCCACGCCGCGTCCCGGTCGGCGAGATAGTCGTTGGCGGCCAGGACGTGTACGTGCTGCCCGGCCCGGACCAGGCCGATGGCGACCATGGCACCGACCAGCGTCTTGCCCTCCCCGGTGGCGAGTTCGACCGAGGTTCCGCGCAGCATGGCTGCGGCGGCCCGCAGCTGAACGTCGTACGGGCGTAAGCCCAGCTGCCGGTCGGCCAACTCAGCAACGGCGGCGAGGAAGGTGGCCAACTCCTGGTCCGAGGCAACGTAGCCGGGGGTCAGGTCGGTCAGTTGCCGACGCAGTTCTGCGTCGCTGCGGCCCGAATACGCCTCGGCCAGTCCTGCGGCCCGGGCCGCCGTCCGGGTGGCGCTGGTGAGGTCGACCGCGCCGGGACGAGCCAACACCCACGCCGCCACCCTGTCCCAGGTCCTCGCAGCCACCAGTGGTCTCAGTCCTCGGGCTCGTAGCTCAGGTTCGGCGCGAGCCAGCGTTCGGCCTCGGCCTGGGTCCAGCCTTTACGTCGGGCGTAGTCGGCGACCTGATCCTGGCCGAGCCGGCCGACCACGAAGTACTGCGCGGCGGGGTGGGCAAAGTACCAGCCGCTCACCGCCGCCCCCGGCCACATCGCCATCGACTCGGTCAGCCTGATCCCCGTCCGGGCTTCCACGTCGAGCAGCTCCCACAGAGTCTGCTTCTCGGTGTGCTCGGGACAGGCCGGGTAGCCCGGGGCGGGCCGGATCCCGGTGTAGCGCTCCGCGATCAGGTCGGCTTGGTCCAGCTGCTCGTCGGCGGCAAAGCCCCAGAACTCCGACCGGACGCGCTCGTGCAGCCGTTCGGCGAACGCCTCGGCCAATCGGTCGGCCAGCGATTCCAGCAAGATGGCGGAGTAGTCGTCCAGGTCGGCTTTGAACCGGGCCACGTGCTCAGCACTGCCCAGTCCGGCGGTGACGGCGAACGCGCCCACGTAGTCGGCCGGACCGCCGCCGGCGGGGGCGACGTAATCGGCCAGCGACCGGTTCGGCACCCCGTCGCGGTGCTGACCCTGCTGCCGCAGATGGTGCGTGGTGGCCACGACGCGGGACCGGGACTCGTCGGCGTAGAGCTCGACGTCGTCGCCGACCCGCCCGGCCGGGAACAGTCCGAACACCCCGGCCGCCCGCAGCCACCGCTGGTCGATCAGCCGGTCCAGCATCGACTGCGCGTCGTCGTACAGCTTGCGCGCGGTGTCGGCGGTGGCCGGATTGTGCAGCAGGTCGGGGAAGCGGCCGCGCAGCTCCCAGGCGCCGAAGAACGGGCTCCAGTCGATGTAGCCGCGCAACTCCGCCAGGTCGTAGTCGGCGAAGGTATTGATCACCGCGGCGCCGTCGTTCTGGCGCAGCAACGCCGGCCTGACCGGTGCGTACGCCGACCAGTCCAAAGGGGTGGCCCGGGCCCGCGCCTGGGTCAGGGTGCACAGCGGCCGGTCGTTGCGCTTGGCCTGGTGCCGGGCGCGGAGCGCGTCGTAGTCGGCGGTGACCTGGGCCAACAGGGCCGGGCGCCGCTCGGGCGACAGCAACGCCGACACCGTCGGCACCGAACGGGAGGCGTCTTTGACCCAGACCACCGGACCGGAGTACTGCGGGACGATCTTGACCGCGGTGTGCGCGCGGGAGGTGGTCGCCCCGCCCAGCAGCAGCGGAATCTCAAAACCCTGCCGCTCCATCTCCGCAGCCAGGTTCACCATCTCCTCCAGCGAGGGCGTGATCAGCCCGGAGACCCCGATCAGGTCCGCGCCCTCGGCGACGGCGGTGTCCAAGATCTTCTGCCCGGGCACCATCACGCCCAGGTCGACCACCTCGTAGTTGTTGCACGACAACACCACCCCGACGATGTTCTTACCGATGTCGTGTACGTCTCCCTTCACCGTGGCCATCACGATCTTGCCTTTGGTGTGGGCCGCGTCCCCGGGGAGCCGCTCGGCCTCCATGAACGGCAGCAGGTGCGCCACGGCACGCTTCATCACCCGGGCTGACTTCACCACCTGCGGCAGGAACATCTTGCCGGCGCCGAACAGGTCCCCGACCACACCCATGCCGTCCATCAGCGGGCCCTCGATCACCTCCAGCGGACGCTTGCCCTGCGCCGCGAGGGCGACCCGCAATTCCTCGGTGTCGGCGACCACGTCGGTGTCGATCCCGTGGACCATCGCGTGCACGATCCGTTCGCGGACCGGTAGGCCCCGCCAGGCCTGCGCGGTCTCCGCCGGCGCCGCGTCGTCGGACCGGTGTTCCTGAGCCGCCTGGAGCAGCCGTTCGGTGGCGTCGGAACGCCGGTTGAGCACGACGTCGGTGATCAGTTCGCGTAGGCCGGGATCGATGTCGTCGTAGCCGACCAGGGCGCCGGCGTTGACGATGCCCAGGTCCAGGCCCGCCTCGATGGCGTAGTAGAGGAAGACCGCGTGGATGGCTTCGCGGACCGCATTGTTCCCGCGGAAGGAGAACGAGACGTTGGAGATGCCGCCGGAGGTCAGGGCCCCGGGCAGGCTCTTCTTGATCCAGCGGACGGCCTCGATGAAGTCGACGCCGTAGTTGGCGTGTTCCTCGATCCCGGTGGCGATGGCGAACACGTTCGGGTCGAAGATGATGTCTTCGCTGGGGAAGCCGACCTCCTGCGTCAGCAAGGTGTAGGCCCGCTGGCAGACGTCTTGGCGGCGCTCCAGGGTGTCGGCCTGGCCCTGTTCGTCAAAGGCCATCACGACCACGGCCGCGCCGTACTTGCGGACCAGCCGGGCGCGTTCGAGGAACGGCTGTACGCCTTCCTTCATCGAGATCGAATTGACGATCGGCTTGCCCTGCAGGCACCTCAAGCCGGCCTCGATCACCTCCCACTTGGACGAGTCGAGCATCACCGGCACCCGGCAGATGTCGGGTTCGACGGCGATCAGCTTGGTGAAGCGCTCCATCGCGGCGACCCCGTCGATCATCCCCTCGTCCATGTTGACGTCGATCACCTGGGCGCCGTTCTCGACCTGCTGCCGCGCCACCTCCAAGGCGGTGGCGTAGTCCCCGGACTTGATCAGGTTGCGGAACCGGGCGGAACCGGTGATGTTGGTCCGCTCGCCGACGTTGACGAACAGCGACTCCTCCCACACCGTCAGCGGCTCCAGCCCCGACAGCCGCAGCGCGGGCCGGACCTTCGCGGGTACGCGCGGAACCGCGGTCGCGACCGCGGCGGCGAGGGCCTCGATGTGCGCGGGCGTCGTCCCGCAGCACCCGCCGACCACATTGACCAGACCGGAGGCGGCGAACTCGCCGAGCACGCCGGCGACGTCGGCCGGCGACTCGTCGTACTCCCCGAACGCGTTCGGCAAACCGGCGTTCGGGTGGGTGGACACGAACGTGTCGGCCAGCCGGGACAGTTCGGCGACGTACGGGCGTAGGTCACCGGCTCCCAACGCACAGTTCAGCCCCACCGCCAGCGGCCGCGCGTGCCGCACCGAGTCCCAAAACGCTTCGGTCACCTGCCCGGACAGGGTCCGCCCGGAGGCGTCGGTGATGGTGCCGGAGATGATCACCGGCCAGCGGCGGGCGTACCGCTCGAACAGGGTCTCCACGGCGAAGATCGCGGCCCGGGCGTTCAGCGTGTCGAAGATCGTCTCGATGATCAACACGTCCGCGCCACCGTCGAGCAGGCCCCGCGCCTGCTCGGTGTAGGCGTCGACCAACTGCTGATAGCTGACGTTGCGGGCCCCCGGATCGTTCACGTCCGGTGAGATCGAGGCCGTCTTGTTCGTCGGCCCGAGGGCCCCGAGCACCCACCGACGGTGGTCCGGCTGAGCTTGTTCGGCCCGGTCGGCCGCGCGGCGGGCGAGGCGCGCGGCGGCGACGTTCATCTCGTACGCCAGCTCGCTCATGCCGTAGTCGGCCAGCGAGATCGCCTGAGCGTTGAAGGTGTTGGTCTCGATCAGGTCGGCGCCGGAGTCCAGATATTCGCGGTGCAGTCGCTCGATCAGCTCGGGCTGGGTCAGGCTGAGCAGGTCGTTGTTGCCCTTGAGGTCGCTGGGCCAGTCGGCGAACCGTTCACCGCGGAAATCGGCCTCACTCAGCCCCTGGTGCTGCAGCAACGTTCCCATCGCCCCGTCCATCACCAACACCCGCCGGCGCATCAGCGTGGTCAGCTCGGCAGTCGCGTCCAGACGGTGCTTGACCCGGGGATTGACGCGGTGATTGACGGGGTCGGTCACGGGTCCTCATGCTCGGCGACGGGAGCCCGTGCGCGGTGGTCGGATGTCGGGACCAGCATAGACAGCCCGGGCTCGGATCCTCGCCGGTTCGCCGACGGTCGGACCGACGGGTACGTTGAGGACGTTCCCGGTCCGGAGGTGGGAAGAGGAGGCCCGGTCGCATGCCGAAGCACCTGACCCCGCAAGAGGTTTCACTGCTCGCCCTGGACACCGCCCACACTCCCGGCCAGGTCGGGACGGTGGCGGTCTTCGAGCCCGCTCAAGGCGCGCCGGGCACCGACTTCGGCTACGAGCAGCTGCTGACGCTGGTCGGTCAGCGGATCGCGTTCGCGCCCCGCTACCGGCAGCGGGTACGGGCTGTACCCGGCCGGTTGGCCGCCCCGTTCTGGGTCGACGACGAGCAGTTCGACCTGACCTACCATGTGCGCTGCTCCGCGTTGCCGCGCCCGGGCAGCGACGATCAGCTCCGCGAGTTGGTCGGCCGGGTGCTGGCCCGACGGTTGGACCGGTCCCGTCCGTTGTGGGAGCTGTACCTGGTCGAGGGTTTGGCGGACGGGCGGTTCGCGCTGCTGACCAAGTCGCACCTCGCCCTGGTGGACGGGATCGACACCGTCGACCTGGTCCAGGTGCTCCTCGACGGTGACCCGGCTCCGGACGACCTGGAGGCGCGGTCCTGGCGGCCGGCGCCGGAGCCGTCGCCGTTGGAGTTGGCCGGGGCCGCGCTGTGGGAGAGTGCCCAGGACCCGGTCCAGGCGGTGGCGAATCTGCGGGGCCTGATCACCGGGACCTTGGGGCTGGCCGTGGCGGTCGGGGAGCTGATCGGCGGAGGGCTCGGCGCCGGTCTCGGCGATCTTGCCGGCGACGCACTGCGCGGCGGCCGTCCGACCGCTTCGTCCCCGTTGGCCGGCCCGGTGTCGCAGCAGCGGCGCTTCGTCACGGTGTCGCTGCCGCTGAGGGATCTACAGGCGGTGCACGCCGCGCATGAGCACACCGTCAACGACGTGGTCCTGGCCGTCATCAGCGGTGGCCTGCGGGACTGGCTGCTGACCCGCGGCGAGCCGGTCACCTCGCACTCGATCCTGACCGCACTGGTGCCGATGAGCGTGCCCGAGACCGACGGTGACCTGTCCTCCCTGGGCAGCCGGGTCGCTCCGCACCTGCAGAGCCTGCCCATCGGGGAACCGAACCCTTTGATGCGTCTGCACCAGGTCGCGTACGCCACCCGGGCCCACCGGGACACCGGCCAGGCCGTGGACGCACGCGAATTGTCCGAGATCGCCGGTTTCGCCCCCGCCACCCTGCACGTCCTCGGGGTCCGGGTCTCGGCCGAGACCGTCCGCCGTCGCCACGACATCGTCATCACCAACGTGCCCGGACCGCAACGGCCGCTGTTCCTGGGCCCGGCGCCGATGAGTGACTGCTACCCGGTGCTCCCGCTGTCCGGCGGACATCTGCTGAGCATCGGGGTCACCTCTTACAACGGTGAGGTGTTCGTCGGGTTGACGGCTGACCGGGATGCGATCGCCGATCTGGACGTTCTCAGCCAGTGCCTGCATGACGCTTTGGCCGAGCTCGTGGACACCACCGACCAGGCGCGCCGGCGCCAACCCACCCGGCAGGCCTCCGCCGCCCGACGGGCCGCCGCGGCCCAGAAGACTCAGAAGGCGGCGGCCCAGAAGGTGCCGGCCAAAAGGACCGCAGCCCAGAAGACCGCGGCCAAGAAGACGGTCGCCAAGGAGACGGTGGCCCAGAAGACGGTGGCCCAGAAGACGGCCGCCCAGAAGACGGTCACCAAGAAGGCGGCGGTGACCAAGTCGGCTCCGAGCAAGCCGGCTGCCCCGTGACGGGTGCGGTCACGGTCTTCATCCCCCTGACCCGGCCGCAGGTGAACCGGTTGGCCGTCGGCGAGCCGGCGGCTCGCAGCACCGGTTACGCCGACACTGCCGGCCTGCGCCGGGCGTACGAACTCGGACCGACACAGGAGGAGCAGGCCGGTCACGTCGCGCTCGGCCACGCCGGCGTCGCGGCGCTGCTGCTCACCGCTCCCCGGCTCGTGCTGGCCGCCGAGGTCGCGCCGTCCCAGGTCCACGCTGGTGACGACGCGTTCGGGACCGTCGAGGTCCTCGACCTCGCCTGGAGCCAGGTACAGGCTCTGTTCGCCGACGATCCGGCCGGCCCGGCCGAGCTGGCGCAGGCGCGTCGCCTCGCGCGGGGTCGCGGGGTGGCCGAACTGGTGGGCGACCCGCGGATCGTGGACGCGGTCGAGGCCTCGGATCTGCTCTGGTTCGCTCCGCAGGAGCTGGACCGCTTACCGTCTTGAGCCCCGGCTGGCTCAGGACCGGGCGTGCGCCCGGTCAGTGAGTTGGCGGTGCTGGCTGACCTGTCCGCCGGACTGAGCCAGCACGGCCTCGACAGCGTCGGCGACGGTGTCGGCCGGGTCGCCGAGACTGGCGATCTGGGCTTGCAGCTCGGTGGCCCGGACGGCGTAAACCGGGTCGTCGAGGACGGAGCGTACGGCTCGGCGCAACCGGGCCGCGGACGGGCGGCCGGTCCGTAGGTTGCGCCCGGCGCCGGACCAGGCCACCCGCCCGGCGACCTCCGGCTTGTCCTCGGTGTCGCCGGCCACCACCAGCGGCACCCCGTGACGCAGGGCCTCGTGCACCCCGCCGTAGCCGCCGTTGGTCACCATCACCCTCACCTTGGACAGCAACTGCGCGTACGGCAGGTAATCCGCGATCCGGAGGTTGTCCGGCAGTCGGGCGCCGAGCCGGTGCCGCAGCTCATCCGGGTTGCGTCCACCGGTACTCGCCACCACCAGCACGTCCTCCTTCGCCAGACCGTGGACGGCGGGGAGCAGGAGCTTGCGGTGGTCGATGTTGTCCAAAGTGCCCTGGGTGACGTGGACAACAGGGCGGGAGCCGTCGAGCTCGGACCACCACGGCGGCAGCGGTCGGGCCGTCGTGGCGGGGCGGACCGGCCCGACGAAGGTCAGGTTGGCCGGGGTGTCTCGGCGGACGTACTCCATCCCCGGGGCGCCGAGCTGGAAGACCTGGTCGAAGGCGCTGACCTGGTTGAAGTAGTTGAAGGCACGCGGCGGTACCCCGTGCGGCATCAGGGTCGCCTCGAGCTGGCCGTGCAGAGACCTGAGCGGGCCGTGGTGGACCAGCCAGTTGGCCTGCGCGTTCCGGCTCCGGGTCCACAGCGACGATCCGGGCTGCATCCCGGAGCCGAAGGGGGCGCAGTCGACGCTGATCAGCGACAGCGGGGTCAGCGAGACTCCGAGCACGGGCACCCGTTCGTTGCGGGGTGTGAAGGTCAGCGGGATCGAGCCGAGGAAGGCCACGTCGGACAGCACCAGGTCGATCCGGCGCCGGTTCAGCAATCGGTGCAGGGCGTGATGCTGAGCGTCGAGCGGGCGGACGAAGGTGGCGACGATGTCGTCTCGGCCGGCCAGGACCCGGAGCCGCCGTCGTCGCTTGGCGGACGACCCGATCGCGGCCTGAGCCGGCAGGGCGGCGAAGCGCAGGCCGTGGACCCGGGCCAGGGACTCGAAAGCCGGCCCGGTGAGCAGGGTGACGTCGAAGCCGCGCCGGCGCAGTGCGCGGCCCAGCCCGAGCATCGGGTTGACGTGTCCGAGCAAGGGAGTGGCGGTGAGCAACACCGACGGCGAAGAAGTGCTCATCGTCGCATCTTGGGACCGGAGCGGGTGCGGACGCGGTGCCCCAGGGCGACCGCGCCGAGCGTGCCGAGCGCCGCGGCACCGGCTCGGCCCCATCGTCGCCGGCGACCTCGGACCTGCGCCCGATCGTGCGGGCGGATGGGTGGGGCGACCCCGATCACCGGGCGGGCGGCCAGCCGGTTCACCACCAGGGCCAGCGCGTAGTAGTAGCCGTAGGAGACCGCAAGGGTATAGGCCAGGCCCTGATCCAGTCGTCGGGCGGAGGTGTCGACCACGTTGTGCCGGTCCCAGCGGACCGGGCCGCACCGCTGGAGGCGGCGCAGCAGATCGACCTCGTCCCCGCCCTGGGTCAGGGCCAGGTTGTAGCCGGGGAAACCGGCCCGGCGGAAGGCGACGTTGGTCGCGGTCAGGTAGCTCACGTACCCGGTCAGCCGGTGCAGCAGCGCCACCACCGCGAACGAGAGCGGCGCCAGCACCGCCACCCACCGCGGGGGGTCGAGGTAACGGCACGGTCCGGCTACGGCGACCGTGCCCGGGTGGGTACAGAACTGCGTGTCGAAGCGGGTCAGCCAATCCGGCGGGACGACAGTGTCGGCGTCGGTGCTGACCACGATCTCGCCCCGGGCCCCGCTCACCCCGCGCTGCCGAGCCGCACACACTCCGAGGGCCGGTTCGGTCAGCACCCGGACCCCGGCCCGGCGGGCGACGTCGGCCGTGTCGTCACGACTCGCGTTGTCGACCACGATCACCTCGTACCCACCAGCGAAGTCTTGGCGCAACAAAGAGTCCAAGGTCACCCCCAGACTGTCCGCCTCGTCGTGCGCCGGCACCACCACTGAAAACCGGGGAGCCTGGGGCCCGGTCATCCGCGTCTCACCGACGCGTCGGCGGTGGGGGGCCCGACCGGTCGCCGGGTCGGTCCGTCGACGCCCAGCCGACCGGGCCGCAGCCGCCAGGCACAGCCGGCCGCGATGACCACGAGCAAGGCCCCGCCGGCGAAGATCGGACCCATCGCCTCGGCATAGCTCGTCGCCACCTGCAGGCGCACCTGCGCCGGTAACCCGGACAAGGTGGCCGGGGTGAGATCGTTCGGGTCGATACCGGGGAGGCTTCGGGCGAGCCCGGCTGGCAGCCAGGCGGTGAAGACCGCCCCGACCACAGCCGTACCGGTCAGCACCCCGACCTCGCGCAAGAAGCCGTGCGCAGCGGTCAGCGTCCCCATCTCCGTCGCCGTCGCCGCGTCCTGGACGACCACGACCAACACGTCCCAGGCGGCACCGACGCCGGTCCCGAACAGGAACAAGCAGGCCCCGACGCGCAGCGGTCCGGCGCTGACCGGGAGCCCGGCCAGCAGGGCCAGTGCCAGGGCCACCGTCAACGCCCCGGTCACCGTCAGTGCACGGTAGCGCCCGGTCCGGGCCAGCACCTGAGCGGCGATCAGGGTCGCGGTCCCCAGACCGCCGATGAGAGCCAGCATCAGTAGACCCGCATTCACCGGCGACAGTCCGGTCACCAGTTGCAGGTAGCTCGGCAGGTATCCGAACAGGCCGAAGGCCACCGCGGCCAGGACCATCCCGCTCAGCACGGCCGGGGCAACCCGGGCATCGGTCAGCAACGCGACCGGGGCGCGCAGGCTGTCGACCAGCCCGCGGAGCGTCCTCGACGCGATGCCCTGGGTCCGGGGCTGGTCTGTTGCCGGCCCAGGGGTGCCCCACTCACGCAGCAGCGTGATGATCCCGAGGATCGCCACCAAACCGACGGGCAGGTTCATCCAGAAGGCCCAGCGCCAGCCGACGGTGTCGGTCAGCCAACCGCCGAGGACCGGACCCAGCAGGGCCGAGACGGCGAAGACCGCGTCCACCGCACTCAGCACCGGCGCGCGGCGGCGGGCGGGGACCAGGTCGGCGACCAGCGCCTGGACCAGCACCAGCAAGCCGCCGCCGCCCAGGCCCTGAACGAGCCGGGCCACGATCAGCGTTGGGGTGGTGGTGGCCACTCCGCCGAGGACCGAACCGGCCAGCAGCACGGTCAGGGCGACCAGGAAGACCCGCCGCCGTCCGTACGCGTCGCCCAGCCGGCCGAGCACGAGCATGGCCAGTGTGCCGCTGAGGATGTAGCCGGTCAGCACCCACCCGGTCTCGTTCACTCCGCCCAGCTCACCGACCACCGTGGGCAGGGCGGTGGCGAACACGGCCTGGTCCAGCTCGGCCAGCATCAACGCCGCCAGCGGACCGGCCAGGATCAGGGCCAGCCGCCGATTCGACAACGCCGGTGACGCGTCCCCGCCGGCTATTGGGTCAGCCATAGGCCGGGGTGTCCAGGAGTTCGTCGACGGTGACGAAGGTGTAGCCGCGCTCCCGGAGCCGATCGATCAGCGGCCCGACGGCGAGGACGGTCTCACCTCGCGCACCGCCTCGGGCCTCCCGGCCGTCGTGCAGGATCAGCATCCCCTCCGGGCGGACCCGACGGAGCGCCCCGGCCGTCAACCGGGCGGCCGACGGCTGCAGGACCTCCAGCGGATGAGCGAACGTCCCCGACACCACCTGGGCGCCGGACGCGGCGACGGACCGCAACACCCACGGCGGGTGGCACAGCCACGGCGGGCGGTAGAGCAGCGGGTCCACGCCGGCGATCTCCCCCAGCGTCGCCCGCCCCCGGGCTACTTCCTGAGCCTGACGCGGGTGGGTGAGATAGCGAGTCCAGGCGTGGGCGTAGCTGTGGTTGGCCAGCACGTGCCCCTGCGCCACCACGCGCCGGGTGACCTCGGGGTGTCGTTGCGCACAGCGGCCGACCTGGAAGAAGGTGGCCCGGACGTCCCGCTGGGCCAACAGGTCCAGCAGGGCCGAGGTGTGCGGTTCGTTGGGACCGTCGTCGAAGGTCAGCGCGATCCGGGGCGGCCGGGCCGAGTCGGGCTCAGGGCCCGATAGGGGAAGGGGCCGAACAGCTGGCAGCGGGGCCCGAAGAGCGTGATCTGAGCCGCAGCCACCGTCGTACCGGCAATCAGCGAGGCCAGCGCGAACGCCCGTGCCCGCTGGTCCATGGCGCCCACCGTACGTGCGGCAGACTGAGCCCATGCCACGCTCCATCTGGAAGGGGGCCATCTCCTTCGGTCTGGTGACCATCCCGATCAAGTTGTACTCCGCGACCGAGGAGAAGGACGTCACCTTCCGCCAGGTCCACGCCGCCGACGGCGGCCGGATCAAGTACCGCCGGGTCTGCGAGCTCGACGGGCAGGAGATCCCGTACGCCGAGATCGCCAAGGGTTACGAGTTGCCTGATGGCCGGATGGTGATCTTGGAGAAGGAAGACTTCGACTCCCTGCCGCTGACCACGACCAAGTCGGTGGAGGTGGTGCAGTTCGTCGCCGCCGACGAGGTCGACCCGAGCTACTTCAACAAGACCTACTTCCTGCAGGCCGACGGGCCGGGCACCAAGCCGTACGTGCTGTTGCGCGACGCCCTGGTCAAGACCGGGCAGTGCGCGGTGGTGAAGGTGGCGCTGCGCTCGCGCGAGGCGCTGGCCCTGATCCGGCCGCGGGACGCGGTGCTGCTGATGCACACCATGCTGTGGCCCGACGAACTGCGCGACGGGACCTTCGCCGCACCACCGGAGGAGGTGTCGGTCTCCGACGCCGAGGTCACCATGGCGCAGTCGTTCATCGAAGCGCTGGCCGGGGACTTCCAGCCCGAGGAGTTCACCGACGCCTACCGGGAGGCGCTGGAGGCGGTGGTGCAGAGCAAGGCCGAAGGGGTGCCGATGGTGGCCGAGACCGAGGCGCCACAGGAGGCCGAGGTGGTCGACCTCGTCGCCGCGCTGCGGGCCTCGGTGGAGGCGGCGAAGAAGCGGCGGGCGGAGTCGGGTCAGGCCGCGGCCGGGTGAGCGCCGACGCCCCGACCATCCTGGCCACCTCCGGCGGGCTCGTGCCAGGGTCGCGGACCCGGTGGGAGTTCTCCACGCTGACCGCGTACGCGGTCGAACTCGCCGGCGTGACCGGCCGGGCGCCGCGGATCTGCTTCCTGGCCACCGCGGCCGGTGACGACCCGGCCGTGCTGACCGCCCTGTACGCGGCGGCCGCGCTCCGCGGCTATCACGCTTCTCACCTCGCCGCCTTTCCGATGCCCAACCTCCCCGATCCGGCCGCGCATCTGCTCGAGCAGGACGTGATCTGGGTGCACGGCGGCAGCGTGGCCGGCCTGCTCGCGATCTGGCGGCTGCACCAGCTCGACGCCGCCCTGCACGCGGCTTGGCAGGCCGGGGTGGTCCTCACCGGGGTGTCGGCCGGGTCGATCTGCTGGCACGTCGGCGGCACCACCGACTCCTTCGGACCCGAACTGCGTCCGGTCACGAACGGGCTGGGCTGGCTGCCGTACAGCAACGGCGTGCACTACGACACCGAGCGCCGGCGCCGGCCGGTGTTTCAGGCCCTGGTCGCCGCCGGCACCTTGCCCGCCGGCTTCGCGACCGACGACGGCGTGGGGTTGCACTACCGCGGCACCGAGCTGGTCGAGGTCCTCAGCGACGCCGATGGCGCGGCCTACCGGGTCGAGCGGGCCGCCGACGGCGCCGCGCTGGAGACCCGGCTGGAGCCCCGCCGGCTGTGAGGCCTCACCCTAAGATCCGCTTGGCCCACCGTCCGGGGCGGGGAACCCGACGGCTCAGCAGCACGCCGCCGACTGCGAAGTCGGTCGGCGGATAGGAGTGGAAGCGCAGGTTGACGTCATCGGCCTGGGCGTCGTAGCACTCCACCAGCAGCGGAGTCAGTGCCGCGGCCACCCGCGCCTGCTGGCGGACCGACATCGACCAGTCGCTCAGCTCGGCGGTGACGTCGGGTGCTTGCGACCCGGCGCGCTGAGTCCAGGTCCGGTCCGGTCACCCGCAGGTACGGCACGGCTCCACTATGACGGGTCCCCTCCGGTGAGTCATCCGGGCGGTGGTGCCGATGGGATCCGCTGGCGTGACCAACGCCAGCGCCCCAGGGCCAACACGGCGGTCGCCACTAGTTGCTGATCGCCCCTTTCTTCGGGATTTAGCGGCGCCAGGTGCGTACCTTGCAAGGCCGACGAGGCAGGCATACCGGGCCGTCCTCCGATCGAGGAGAACGTGTTGGCGCGGAGCGCCGCCTCCGGCGGGCAGGCGAGATGCGTGCCTGGGCGTTGCGAAACCCGAAAGATAGGGGTGACACGCTACGAGGAGCAGCAGACGGTCGCGGACGCACAACCCTCGGCGTCAGGGCCGGTCGGGTCGGCCTGGCTCGGCTCGGTCGCGGAAGTACTGCTGGATCGTTTCGGCCGCTACGGAGGTTCGGGCCTGGCCGGCGTACAGCGAGAGTAGGACCATCAATACTTCCAGAGCGTGCTGGTCGACGCCGTTCCTCACGGCGCGGTCGAGGTGAGCGACGAGCCGTTCGCCCAGCACGCCGTCGCAGATCAACGCCGTGAGGATGGCGATGCTGCGGTCTCGGTCGGGCAGGCCGGGGTCGTTCCAGGCCGGGCCGCCGGCAGCGAGGATGGCTTCTTGGGCGAAGACGTGGCCGGCGCGGTGGCTGAACGCCGGCAGCAGATCTGACTCAGCCACGTTGAAGCTTTTGGCGTAGATGCGAGTGCCGCGTGTGGTGCGGTCGTCCATGGCCGCGTCCTTTCCGTCAGGATGGGAAAAACGTGCAGTACCGGAGGAGTCGCTGGCGGCGGCCGGTGTCACAGGCATGAGCCCGGGTCAGTGCTGTCGCCGATGAGCTCGAAGAGCATCCGGCGGAAGACCGCGACGTCGCCGGTGGTAAAGCTGTTGAGAGCAGCCGTCTCGGCTGCGGTGCTCGCAGCGGCGACCTGTGCGCGTAGCCGGTCTCCGGCTTCGGTGAGCTCGGGGATCCGGGCGCGGCGGTCGCGGGGATCCGGGCGACGGATGATCAGACCGTGGCGTTCGAGCCGGTCGAGCTGGCTCATCAGGGTCGTCTTGTCCAGACCGAGCGTCTTGGCCAGCTCGACCTGGGTCAGTCCTGGCGTTTTGTCCAGCGCACTCAACACGATGTGGTCGCGCAGGCTGAGGCCGTGTTTCTCGGCTTGGTTGCCGGTGACGGTACGCATCCGCTGGGCTGCCCGGTGCAGCAGCCAGGTGATCTCGGCGTCGACGGTGGGGCCCGCGGCGGTCGTCACTGCGACATCACCTGGGGTAGTAGGGGGATGCCCTCGTAGGCCGGCAGGTCGTGCGCCGGAATCACCTGCATCACGTCGGTCAGGGCGGCAGCGCGGAGGATGCCTTGGCGGACCTGTGCGGCGTCGCTGTCGGCCAGCGTCCGCAGCAGCCAGGGACGTTCAACCCGGCGCCGGATGCCGTCGAGCTGCCAGGTGATGTCACCGATGAACGCGTACCGCTGGCCCGATGGCACCGTGACGAACACGACCACCGAGCCGGTGGTGTGCCCGCCGGCCAGGGCGATGACCATCGAGCCGTCGCCGAACACGTCCAGGCTCTCCGGGAAACCCAGGTAGCCGGGGCCGTCGAAGGTGTACTCGTGGATCTCGTGTCCCGGTGACACGGCGCGGAACACTTTGCCGTCGCCGTCAGTCGCCGCGTACTCCTGCTCTGCGGCGTTCATCCAGATCGGCACCGCCAGCGAGTCCAGGCCGCTTGAGTGATCCCAGTGGGAGTGGGTCAAGATCACGCCCCGTAACCGGGCGAGGTCGTAGCCGGCGTCCTGCAGCTGCTGGTGGGCCGTCCGGCTCGTCTCGAACGGCGCGCGGGTGAAGGGGGACAGCATCTTGACGTGCTCAGCCACGTGAACGCCGAACCCGGCGTCGATGAGGAAGTCACCGTCAGGGTGCTCGACCAGGACCGCGGTCGCGGCGAAGTGGCGCTTGTCGCCGAACGACCCGCCGCGCACCGCGAACGCCGCCCGCGTCTCGTACGTCCCCGTGGGCAGCTGGTAGATCTCCATCCCCTCGGGAGGGTTGGCGGCGGGCAGCGGGCCCGACCACGGAGCAGGAGCAGGAAGCGAAGTCATGGAAGCTATAGTACGAACTCAGATCATCTGAGTCAAGACTTTTAGGAGATGGTTGGCGTGCTCTGCGTTGCGGACCATGTCCTCGAAGATCTCGGTGACGTACTGATGGCGGTGAAAGCTGGCGTCGACACCGTCGATGCGGACGGTCCCGTCGAACATGGCCTGCAGGTGGTCGTAGCGCAGGGTGGCAATCCGCAGCGGCAGATCGGTCAGGGACGGCTCTCCATGTGGTCGTGGCCGACCTGGTGGTGGCGGGCGTCCTCGCGGTGCAGGCGGAGCAGGTCTTTGCCGTAATCGTTGCCGTTGGGGGTGCGCACCACGGTGTGGATGTGCCGCCGGGTCGGATAGGTGTTGGCGTACGCCAGCCCGGCCAGGTGGTCGAACTCGATCAGGATGACGGGGCTATGCACCCGGTAGTAGAAGACCGCGTCCTCACCGGTCCCGCCGATCCAGGCGAAGTACGTCCGGTCGAGGTGCCGGCACACCTCGGCCATCTTGACCGCGGCGTGGTCGGCGCGAGTCCGGCCGACGTACAGCGCGACCAGTTGCAGCAGCAACGTCTGCTGCTCCGCGGTGAGGTCGCCGAAGGCGATGCCGTCGAAGCGGAGCTCGAAGTTGTCGCGGGAGGCGCGGGCGAACACCTCCTCCGGAGGTGTGTCGCCGAGGACGGCGAGCTCGCGCTGTGCGGGGGTCAACGAGTTCATGAAGGCCAGACCGAGAGCCTCCTCGGCCCGGAACAGCGTGACGCCCGAAAAGGCGCCGGTGGTGGCGACGACCGGCTCGCTGCCCCAGAACAGAGGGGTGGTGACGATCTGGTCGCCGACCACCAGGCAGTTGGCTACGAGGTGGTGACCGTCGATCTGCCAGCCCCAGGGCTGGTCGTCGTCGGGGCGGCCGAACAGCGACAGCCAGTACAGCCACTCCCCGTACTGCTCGTGGTCGCCGGTGATTTCGGCGATGGTGTGGTTGAGCCTCATCACGCCGCGGGCGGTCGCGAAGCCCTCCGGGCTGAGGGTGGCGCGGAGCAGGTCCAGCGCGGCCCCCCGCTGTCGGTCGGGCAGCTCCTCCAGCAGCAGGCCGTGGCGCATCAGATTCGGGGCGATGTTCGACCAGCGTCGCCACTGGTCGCTGTCGAGGTCGAACGTGGCTTCGACTCGCTGGGCGGGGTCGAGAGCGGCTACGAGCGCGGCGGCGGCCGCGGTGATGGGTGCGGTCGATGGGCCGGTGTCGTTGAGCTCGAACAGGCCGCTCTCCGCCGTCCCGTCGACGGTCACCCCGACGAAAGGTAGGCGGTCGAGGGCTTCCCCCTCGGCGACCAGGTCCTTCAGGGGTCCGACGGGTGCGGTTCGGGTGCGGGCGCTGACGTGGAACGGGTTCCCCCGCAGCACGTTCTCGCCGGTGCGGTCGGGAGTGCTATTGCTGAGATCAGTCACGTTAGGTGCTCCTGTGGAGTGGTGGCAGGCCAAGTGCCGCGGGGGTCATTGTCCGATGGCCCAGGCGCCCGCGAGCGCCGCGCCCGCGACGGCAACGAGCACGGCGAGGGTCAGGGTCGCGACCAGGACGGCGGTCCGGCGTCCACGGCCCGGAAGGCGCAACCCGTCGCGGGTCGAGGTCGTGGCGAGGTGGATGGCGGGCAGGAAACGGGCCAGGACGTGCGCGGAGATCAGCATGAGCCAGGCCGCAGTCGACGCCTGGTGCAACGTTAGCGTCGAGATCGGTTGGCGCAGCACGGTCACCAGCGGCCGGCTGTCCAGGACCGGGCCGGCGGCGAGCACGGCCACTCCAGTGCCGAGGAGGGACAGGGTGCTCAAGATGACCAGGGGCCCGAGCACCCGCAGCAAGAGTGGCGGGGGACCGGCCTGACGGTAGGCGCGGGCGCCGGTGTAGTACCGGACCATTCGCCAGCCCGTCGTCGCCGTCTTGGCCAGCGCGGGCGGGATCAGCAGCAGCCCGATGGTGAGGTGCCAACTGATCAACCCTCGGACGTCCAGGAGCGTAACGAGCTGACCGACGAACAAGACCAGCAACGTCAGCCCGAGCCAGGCGGTGAGCTGAGCGTTGCCGGCGGGTCCACCCGACCCCGGCGTGACCGGGTCCTCGGGATGCACCCGGCCGGTGGCGAGGTCCACCACCTCGCGCAGTTTCGTCGGCGGGTCCTTGCCCTCGGCAGAGCTGGGGCCGGACCCTCCGAGCGGCAGGGAGGGCGCGTGCGGTAGATCGGGGATGGTCATCAAAGTTCCGTTCGTCAAGAGGTGCGGTGGAGCGAACCGAGGTTCAGCAGAGCGCCACGGTCATCGCAAGAGTCCAGGCCCGGGCGCGGTCCGCCCTGCGGGGGTGGGCGGCGAGCATCGCCACCCCGCCCGTTGTCGCCCGCTGGGTGGTTGGTGCCGGCCCGAGCGCGGCATGGGTCACGAAGCTCGCGGTTCCGGCCACCGCAAGCACTACGCCGCCGACGACCCCCGGCGACGGGCGGGTACGGGCCTGGCGCGCCGCCAGGACCGCGCCGACGGGGACCGCCGGGATGCCAAGAGGCTGCGCCGCGCTGACCGTCCCCAACAACGGAGCCACCGGGGTGGCCGCGCCGGCCGACGGAAGGTGCCGATTTCCACGCCGCCGGCCCTGGTCGGCGAGCGAGCAAGCTGGGGGGCCTCGTCGTGGACCGAGCCCCGCTGGAGGTATCCGACGGAGGCGAAGCCGACTGCGGTGACGACCGCGAGAGCAGTCGGCAGCGCTGGCGTGGTGAGGGGTCATCCTCGGTTCCCTTCGATCACCGCTTCTCGACCCGCGGGGCGGGTTCGGCGGGACTTGGTTACCTCCTCAGGCTGCCGCGATCAGACCGCCGAGGAATCCTCCCGGCGCAGGTACCTCGCATACGACAACGGCGGTAGGCACGGTGACGGGGATTCGGCCACGCTTGTCTCAGCCGAAGGTGGACGCTGACCCGCAGGCACCGGGCGGGTCCAGAAGGTCAGGCGGCGGGTTCGAGGGATGACTTTGCGGCCGAGGGCTGCGAGTCGTAGATGGCGATCTCGAACCGGGCACCAGGTTGGTGAATGTGGAGCTAGTGGCCGTGAGGGACACCCCATCCCGCTCGGCCAGGCGTTCGTCGAGTACGGCCGGATCGCCAAGACGCTGCACCTGCTCGCGCTCGGCGACCCCATCGACGGCACCTACCAGCGGGGGGTGAACCGGCAGCTGACGGTCCAGGAATCCCGCCACCGCCTGGCCGCAAGATCTGCCACGGCAACCGCGGCGAGATCCGTCAGCCCTACCGCGAGGGCCAAGAAGACCAGCTCGCCGCGCTCGGGCTGGTCCTCAACGCCGTCGTGTTGTGGAACACCCGCTACCTCGACGCCATCCTCGAGAACCTGCGCGACAGCGGACAACCGGTCCGCGAGGAGGACATCGCTCGGCTGTCGCCACTCGGACACGCCCACCTCAGTTGCCTGGGCCGCTACGCCCTCACCACCCAGCCGCGAGCAGAACTGCGGCCGCTTCGTGACCCGAACGCCCGCGACGACGGCGACGCCGATGACTGAACTGTCGATCGCCCGCGATCCCGGCCCGGACTTGCGCCTGCCCGACCTGATGCTGGTTCCGCTCGGCGCCGGGCTGGTTTTCCGCACCGCCGGCAACTGGTCGCGGACCAAGGCGCTGTACTGCTACCCGGTCGCCACCGAGGAGTGGCCGAGTGAACCGGAGATCGTGGAGCGCACCGCGGTGCGCTCCTGCGCACGCCGAGGTGCAGCGATCGACCTCGTTCTCGATCACGGGCGGGAGAATCGCTCCCAGCTGGTATTCACCAACGCTCGCGGCCGCGAGGCGATCTTCTGACAATCTCCGCGCACCCGTAAGCAGGCCCGTCCGAACGCCGCCACACCCACCGCTCACGCGGCAAGCATCGTCGATTTGCGTTCCCTATCGCGACCAGTTGGTCGCTGAGCTCCAGGCCGTAGTCGCCGCAGGGCAGCGCTCGCTTGGTGGTGTGTGACCCTGCGCTGAGGAATCCGACAAGATCACGAGCACGAGAGGCATCGCTCACATTGTTGTGTACCTGTTCAGCGTCAGACCGGTACGACTGAACGGCCGACTTCCTCCGTCGGTGTCAGGCGTACAGTTCTGGTCTGCGGTCGTCGTGGACGTGGTTTCGGGGGCTGACGGTGTGGCGGGCGACGGCCAGGTCGACGGTGACGTCCAATTGGCCCTGCCGATTCTTGGTTCCGAGGAGCCAGCCGTCGGTGCCCGCAATACTGGTTCCCTGGGTCCAGGCGGTGCCGCGTTCGTCGCCGCACCGGTCGCAGCAGGGCTGCGATGACGATGCCGGAGGCCCGCGCGGCGGCCATCGCTTGGACCACCTCGGCGGGATGCTCGCCGTCGGGTTGCTTACCGAGCGGCCAATTGGTCGGTACGGCGACGACTTCAGCCCCGGCCAGGGCGAGCTGGCGGGGCATCTCGGGAAATTCCAGGTCGTAGCAGATCAGCACTCCGAGCCGGCCCGCGGGGGTATCGAGCACGGGCGGGCGGTCCGAGCCGGGAGTGAACACCGACTTCTCCGTGTCCCACAGGTGAGTCTTGCGGTAGGTCTGCCGGACACCGGACCGGTCGAGGACTGCGGCGCTGTTGTAAAGCCGCTCGCCGTCGGGTTCGCAGAATCCGACCACCAAGACTGCGTCGTCACTGAGCATCCCCGCCCACCGCAAGAAGACGCCTGCGTCGGGTTTCAGGCCACACGCACGTCCCTCGGCGGCCGTCAGGTGATAACCGCTGGTCGCTAACTCGGGGAGGACCAGCAGCTGAGCCTTTGCGGCCATCGCATCGTGGATGTGGGCGGTGATGACCCGGCAGTTGTGCTCGAGGTCTCCCACGAGCGGTGCGAACTCCTGACAGCGCACGCGCAGGGACCGATCGGCATCCGGACGGTGAACTGAGCCCTTCGGTTCGTCCAGGCTGGTGCAGGTCATGCCCCGATGTTAGGAGGGTGGCGTTGAACGGGGGCCGTCGCAAGCAGGTGCCTGGGTGCCGCGCAGCAGGTCGGCGGTTGACACCGCCCTCCCGGGAGGGCGGTCACCTGCGGCTGCCTCACCGAAGCCGTTCGCCTCGGTCCAGGGTCGGGGCGTGAGCACATCGACGCGTTGTCTCGCCGCAGGCCCAGCGCTGACCTGGGCGCGGTAGTTGGTGCACCCGGATCTACTGCGTCCAGACGATGCGGGCGACTGTGAACGCATCTACGCTTCTTGACATGGGCTGGACGGCGACGCTGCGTTCGACGCTGAAGCGGCACGTCTGGATTCTGGACTCCCTGCTGGCCGTCGCCATCGCGATCGTCACCCTCGTTGTGCGACAGCCGGACGCGGGTCGCGGTCCGGCGACGCCGCTTGCCGCGGTGATCGTGGGCAGCGCAACCAGTCTGCTCCTGGCCGGACGCCGGTTGCGGCCGCTCGCCACCGCAGCGTTGGTCATCCTCGGTACCGGCGTCGCCGTCGTCCTGGCCCGGGGCACGCCCGTCTTTGCTGTCGCCCTCGTGGTGATGTTGTACACCGTTGCCGTTCGGACGGACCGTCGCACCACGGTCCACGCCTTCGTCGCGGCCGTGGTGACCATGCTGGTCGCGATCCTGCTCGTGCCGGTCGAGCTGAACCTCTGGTCGGTCTTGGACGCCGGCTTCTCACTGCTGGGCTGGTCCGCCGTTGCGGCCGCGGTCGGTGACGCGGTGCGGAGCCGTCGCGCCTATCTGACCGCCACCGAGGAGCGCGCCGAGCGGGCCGAGCGTACCCGCGAGGAAGAGGCCCGCCGACAGGTCGTGGAGGAACGACTGCGGATTGCTCAGGAATTGCACGACGTGGTCGCCCACAACGTGGCCGTCGTCAGCGTCCAGGCCGGTCTGGCCGACCACCTCTTCTGCAAGCAACCCGAGGCGGCGCGGGAGGCGCTGCACCAGGTCCAGCGGGCCAGCGCCACCATCCTGGACGAACTCGCCGGCATCCTCGACGTGCTGCGGCACCCCGATGACCAGAATTCGACCGTCGCGCCTGCGCCCGGTCTGAGTCAGCTTGACGATCTCGTCGATTCCTATGCGGGTGCCGGTCTGCCGGTCCAGGTGTCCCGCTCCGGCGAGCCGCGGGAGTTGGCGCCGCACACCGACCTGGTCGCCTATCGCGTGGTCCAGGAGTCGCTGACCAACGCGCACAAGCACGGCGGGCTGAGCGCCAAGGTCGTGCTGGCCTACACCCCCCAGGGAGTCGTGCTCGACGTGGTCAATCCATTGCCGACGCCGACGCCGACCACCTCCGGCACCGGGCACGGGATCACTGGGATGCGTGAGCGGGCGTCGGCCGTCGGGGGAGACCTGCGAGTCGACACCGACGCGGCCGGTGAATTCCGGGTGCACCTGGCCCTCCCAGCGCCGGTACCGCAACGATGACGGTGACGCGGGTGGTCGTCGCCGACGACCAGGGCCTGATCCGGGCCGGACTGGCCAACCTGGTCGAGTCCGAGGACGATCTCCAGATCGTGGGCGAGGCCGCCAGCGGACGAGAAGCCGTCGCACTGGCCCGCCGGGAGCACCCCGACGTGATCTTGATGGACATCCGGATGCCGGACCTGGACGGGATCGAGGCCACCAGGCTGATTGTCGCCGACGAAAAGCTGGCCGGGGTCCGAGTACTGGTCCTGACGACTTTCGAACTGGACGAGAATGTTCTCCGGGCGCTGCGGGCCGGCGCCAGCGGCTTCCTCGGCAAGGGGGCAGCTCCGAACGAACTCCTGGCCGCCATCCGGACGGTCGCGGCCGGGGAGTCGCTGCTGTCGCCCCGGGCGACCCGAGCCCTGATCAGCCACTACCTCGCTGCTCCTGACCCCGATCAGGTCGCACCGATTGAGCTGGCTCTGCTGACCGAGCGTGAACGCGAACTCGTCGGGCTGGTGGCGAAGGGCCTCAGCAACGACGAGATCGCGAAGAAGCTGTTCCTGTCCCCCCTCACCGTCAAGACCCACGTCAACCGGGCCATGATGAAACTGCAGGCCCGCGACCGGGCCCAACTGGTGGTGCTGGCCTTCCAGAGTGGTCTGACCAGCACACGTCGAGACGGGTGAGCACGCCTCACCGCGGCTGGGAACGCGAGCGGGCCGTGGTCGGGAAACGTACGCCGGGGTGGGGTTGGGGACGCGGGTCATCCGGCCGTGGTCGGGAAACGTACGCCGGGGTGGGGTTGGGGACGCGGGTCATCCGGCCGTGGTCGGGAAACGTACGCCGGGGTGGGGTTGGGGACGCGGGTCATCCGGCCGTGGTCGGGAAACGTACGCCGGGGTGGGGTTGGGGACGCGGGTCATCCGGCCGTGGTCGGGAAACGTACGCCGGGGTGCGGTTGGGGTGCGGGTCACTCGGCCGTGGTCGGGAAACGTACGCGGAGGTGGGGCTGGGGTGCGGGTCACCCGGCCGTGGTCGGAAACGTACGCGGACTGCGCGGGTCACCCGGCCGTGGTCGGAAGACGCACACCGGGACAGGGAGTCGCCGCCCAGGTCACGGCTCGTCCCTGACGTTCACCGTCATCTCCCTGTTGGGAACCGCTCCGGAGACCACCGCGCCGAGCACGTCCAGCAGGCGTCCGGCGGAGCTGTCCCAGGAGAAGCGGCGGGCCTGCTCCCGCCCGCAGGCCGAACGGGCGGCCCATTGCTCCGGGTCGGTCAGTGAGGCGATGCCGGCGGCGAAGGAGGCGGGGTCGGTCGGGTCGGCGAAGATCGCCGCCGGTCCGGCCACCTCGCCGAAGATGGCGATGTTGCTGACCACGACGGGCGTACCGGCGGCCATCGCCTCGATCAACGGAATTCCGAACCCCTCCGCGAGGGAGGCGCTGACCAGGGCCGTGGCCCCGCGCAGGACCCGCTGATAGTCCTGGTCGGAGGCACCGTTGTGGTAGACCAGGGCACCGGCCGGGGCCACGGCGTCCAGCCGGGCCCGCTCGGTATCGGTGACCGAGCTGATCAGGTGCAGGGTCCAACCGGGAAGTCGGTGCAGTGCCCGGGCCAGCACGTCGACGTTCTTGTAGGGCATGAAGGTTCCGGTGTAGACCAGTGAGCGCGCGGCCGCTCCGCAATCGCGGTCCACGTCCGCGGCGGCCGGATCGGCGGCGTTGGACACCACGGTGATCCGACGGTTGGTCAGGCCGTGCTGCTCGATCTCCTGCCTGGTCGTCTCCGACACCGTGACCACGGCGTCGGACCGGTTCAGCAGCAGGCGCTGCGGCCACCAACTCAGGTGGTACAGCCGCCACAGCAGCCGCAACGGCCAGGCGAACCGAGCCGGCGGGCGCGGATAGCGGTAGTAGATGAGGTCGTGCACGGTCAGGACCAGGCGGTAGCGACGCCCGCACGATCCCATGGTCTGCATCGGTGAGAACACCACGTCGGGGTCCAACCGGTTGACCTGACGGGCGACCCACAGCTCGCGCACACTCGTAGGGTCACAGACCAGAGCGTGGGGAAGATCGGGAAGCCGGTCCAGCTGACGAAGGTCACTGATCAGCATGGTCAATGGGTGCCGCCGGGCGAGGGCGGTGACCAGACCGACGGTATAGCGGGTGATGCCGTCCGGGGCTCCGGGCCGGACGTAGCGGCAGTCGACGACGATCTTCACCGCGGTGATCCTTCGAGGAACGTACGGCCTTCGAGGAACGTCCGGATGGCCCTGGCCGCCGCGGCCGGCGCCTCGTAGTGGATCAGGTGCCCGACACCGACGATCATGATCAATTCCGCGGCCGGAAACTTCGCCCGTAGCCGAGGGTGGGCGGCGGCCGGAGTGATGTCGTCACGGTCCCCGCCGATCAGCAGGACCGGTCCCTCGACGTGCGGAGCGTAACGGCCGACGTCGTCGCCGACCGAGGCTTCGAAGGCCTCCACTACCGTCCGCCGGTCGGCGAAGGTGTTGAAGTAGCGCAGGTGCTGATCGAGGATCCAGCGGCGCCGGCGCGGATCGGTCGAGGTGGCCAGCGTAGCGGTCAGGGCCCGGACCACCAGCGGGCTTCGCAGCAGCCGATCGCCGACGGGTTCGGGCAGCCTCGCCGCGGCCCCGTAGTAGAGCGCAGCCAGGCGCGACAAGAGAGCGTGGGGACCGTCGAGAGCGGGCGCGGCGATCGGGTTGATCAGCACCGCTGCGGTCCTCGGCCGGGCCGCGAGGGCGGCCGCGACCACTACCGAGCCGAAGGAGTGGCCGACGACGACGGCATGCCCGGCACCCGGCACGATGGCGAGGAACATTCGCAGCCAGCGGGCGTAAGTCGGGACCGAATGCCGGCCGACCGGGAACGGACCCGACTCACCGAATCCAGGCAGGTCCGGGACGAGGACGCGATACTCGCTCAGGTGACTCAGCAGCGGCTCCAAACCGTGGTGATCGCCGCGGAAGCCGTGCACCATCACGATGGTGCGCTCGGCGTCTGCGGGGCCGTAGGTCCAGTAGCGGGTCCGGGCGCGGGAGACCACCAACTCGTGTCGTTCGCCGTGGGGGGTGAGCGTGGTCTCGTAGGGAGCGGACAGGTCGATCGCAGCGAGGGGTTTCATCGGTGTTCTCCGTCGGTGATACTCAGGCCGCGGCCAGGACCGGTACGGCAGCGGTGGGTAGCCGAGTAACCCGAGGGGCGGCCAGAGCGAAGTAGTGCGCCTCGAACGCGTCCAAGGTGTGCTCGATCGCGTGCCGCTGGGCCAGCTCGATTCCGGCCTGGCCGAGCCGGCGCCGACGGAGCGGCTGGGTGAGCAGGGTCGACAACCGGTCGGTCAGGGCCGCGACGTCACCGGGGGTGTACAGGTAGCCGTTCCGGTCGTCCTCGATCAGGTGCGGCAACGCCATCGCCCGGGCCGCCACCACCGGCAGTCCGGCGGACATGGCCTCCAGGGTGGCCAGGCTCTGTAGTTCGGCCGTGCTCGGCATACAGAACACGTCCGCGCCGCGGTACGCCCGGGCCAGCTCAGCCTCGCTGACCCGGCCGGCGAAGGTGACCCGATCGGCGACACCGAGCCGGTTCGCCAGCGCCCGCAACGGCCGGACCTGGGTGCCGGTGCCGACGACGTGCAACCGGGCCGGGACCCAGGCCGGCAGACCGGCGAAGGCGTGTAGGAGTTCGTCGATCCGCTTTTCGGTTTCGAGCCGGCCGACGAAGAGCACCGTCGGTTCGATGGTCCGCGAGCCGGCGCCGCCCCGGCAGGAGAACCGGTCGGGGTCGATTCCGCAGGAGATCGCCTCGGCGCGCAGTCCGGTCTGGGTGGCCAGCAGCGCCACCGCGCGGGGGGTCGGCGCGGTGACCAGGTCGGCCCGGCCGTAGACCGCAGCCAGGTCCCGCCAGGACCAGCGGCTGACCGGAGTGTTCGAACCGCTGATGAAGGGGACGTGGTCGAGGACGTTTTCGGGCATGAAGTGGTTGGTGGCCACCAGGGGGTACCCGTCGCGGTGGGCGGCGTGGCACAGCTGCCGCCCAACCAGCACGTGGGACTGGACGTGCACGACGTCGGGCCGAACCCGTTCGAGCACGGCGGCAGCGACCCGGCCGGCGGTCCGGGGCTCGACGACCCGCAGTCCGTGGGACCTCGGGAGCGCGAACGAGCGCACGCGGACGACGTCGACCCCGTCCTCGGCGTAGCCCGCCGGGGTGCCGTCGGCCGACGGCCAGATCACCGTCACCTGGTGACCGCGCCGGGCGAGTCCGCGGGCCAGCCGGGCGGTAAAGCTGGCTGCTCCGTTGATGTATTCGGGATACTGGTCCCCGCCGATCACGATGTTCATCTCGGTGTCCTTTGGCTTGCGAAGCGTTGAGGGTCGATTGCGAAGCGTTGGGGGTCGATCTCGGGGAAGTCCGACTCGGCCTGTAGGGCCGGGGGCGGGCCGTCGTCGGGGCCACCACCGGCGGCCGGGTAATACCGAGCCAGCAGCCATGTCCCGACCGCGGCCACGGCGGCGCAGCCGACCATGGCGGCGACCCCAGCAGCACCGTGGTGCACGCCCTCGCCCAGGAAGCCGGCGCTCAGGCCGATCGCGACCTGCGGGTCGCCGACGGTGAGCGTGCCGACGACCGCCGCAGCCGGCCCGGCCGCATAGGACTGCTGCACCGCCCAGGAGCCGACAATCAACGCGACCGTCACCCCGGCCCCGGCGACCAGCACCAAGGCGGAGACCCCGCCGGTGTCGACGGCCCGGGCGATCAGCCGGATCGAGGCCGAGCTGAAACCGAAACACGTCGCGCCGGCGGCGGCGTAGGCCAGGCAGCGGACCACGCCGGAGGCACGCCGCGAAGCCATCCCTCCCGCCACGACGACCAGCACGGCGACGGCCACCGCGACGACGAGCGACGCGGTCAGCAGGCCGCTCCACACCGGCGCCGTTGCGGCCGATGCTGTTGCGGTGCTGGAGAGCAGGACGAAGCCGGCGGTACCGGCCACCGACAGGGCGACCCCGAGCAGGACCCGGGCCGACGCGGATCGGCGGGCGGCCCGGGTGCCGAGGATCACCGCGACGGGGACCGCTAATACGCCCACCGGCTGAACCACACTCACCGGCGCCAAGACCAGAGCCGACAGGTGGATCAACGAGGCGACGCCGAACAACCCCCAGCCGGCCAACCAGCGGCGTTGACGGACCAACGAGCGCAAGGCACTGAGGCTGAGCCGGGTGGAACCCGAAGCGGGATCATTGCCGGCCAGGCCGACGACGGCGGCGGCGACGACCTGCTGCTGGAAGTACGCGGCGGTCCCGAAGCCGACCGCGGCGACGACCGCCGCAAGGACCGCGGTAACGGTGCTCAGGTAAGCCGGCATGCCTTCACTGTTGCCGGTTGCCCCGATGAGATCATCGTCTCGGAGGAGTAACCGCCTTACCGCAAGTGCAGTACGGTGTCGGCCTTAGGGTCACCGCCAGGGCGTACGCCCGCGCTCGGACCAGGGGCCGGTCAGGACGACGTCTGCGCCAGCCAGGCGTCCCCGACCTGCTGCTGGGTGCGGAACCCCAGCAGGACGGCCGGGGCCGCGGACTGTTCCAGCTTGCGGCCCAGCAGGGGGACGTTGACCTTCAGGTCCCCGGTCAGTCGGACCAGGGTGCCGCGGCCGCCGGGCTCGAGCCGGAGCCGTCCGCGCAGGGCCACCGGCTGACCGCTGACCGTCAGGTACATCTGCCCGGTCCGCGATCCGTCAGCCTCGGCGTCGTCGGTCCACGTGATCTCCTCCACGATCGTCAACTCCGAGCCGGTGAAGCGGGCGGTGTCGGGCGGTGCGGGCAGGGTCCGCGACGTCTTCGTGGTGGGCGGGTCGATGGTGACGTCGTAGCGGAGCGAGCGGCTGGCCACGCACACCTGTTCCTGGTAGTCCCGGTCGAGCATCATCGCCGACACGGCGGCGGGGTCGGCAGCGAAGTCCAGGTCGGTCGTGATGTCCATCGCCCCATCATGCCGCCCCCTAGCGCCCATCGGCCCCTCATGCCCATCGAACTGGTCCGGGGGCGGAGGATAGCCTCGACGCGAACGCACAGCGCGGTGCGGGACGCACACGACAGGGGTTTTTGCGGTGACGACGTACGAGGTCGAGCTCGAACAGGACAAGACCGACAAGATCGCGGAGGTGGCGGCCCGGGGCGCCGCAGTGGCCGCCGACCTGGGTCAGGACCCGGAGGCGGTGTCCACCTTTTTACGCCACTACTTCCGCCACGTCGACGCCGCCGATATCGACGAGCGCGACGTGGACGACCTGTTCGGCATCGTGGAGAGCCATTACCGAGCCGCGCTGATCCGAAGCCCGGGGGAGCACGTCATCCACGTGCTGCCGCCCAGCCAGAGTGGCGGACTGCGCAGCACCGGCGGGGCGACGGTGCTGCAGGTGGTGACCGACGACCTTCCCTTCCTGGTCGACTCGGTGACGATGGAGGTGCTGCGTCAGGGCTGGAGCATCCGCGAGGTGTTTCACCCCCAGTTCCTCCTCCGTCGAGACACCGACGGCCGGCTGGTCGACATCTTGACCTCCGCCCGGGCCGCACGAGAACACGGCGTGCTGCACGAATCCTGGATGCACCTGGAGATCCTGCCGAGTGCCCGAGCGGCCCGCGACGGGGCGGTGGGCGAGGACCTGGCCGGTGGGATCGCCGAGGTGCTGGAAATGGTCGGCGGCGTGGTCGGGGACTGGCAGGCCATGACCGCCCGGTGCCAGCAGACGGTCGCGGAGCTGCAGGGGGTGCCGGGGGAGGAGGCGGAGCAGGCCCGCGAACTGCTGGACTGGCTCAACCACAACCACTTCACCTTCCTCGGCTGCCGCGACTACGATCTGCGCGAGACCGGGGCGGAACAGGCCTACGTGCCGGTGCCGGGCACCGGCCTCGGGGTGCTGCGCGGCGACGAGGAGGCACCCGGCGCGTTCTCCGCCCTGCCGCGCCGCGACGGTCCGCCGGCGCTGATGGTGATCACCAAGGGTGACACCCGCTCCCAGGTGCACCGCCCGGCCTACCTGGACTACATCGGCATCCGTCGCCACGACGACCAGGGCCGGATCGTCGGCGAGCATCGCTTCCTCGGCCTGTTCGCCTCCACCGCCTACTCCGAGGGCATCTCTCACGTCCCGGTAGTCCGGCAAAAAGCGGCTGCGGTGCTGAGGCTGTCGGGTTATGACGCGGAGAGCCACGGCGGTAAGGCGATCGTCGACACTTTGGAGACCTACCCCCGCGACGAGCTGTTCCAGACCCCTCTGCCGGAGCTGGCGGCGACGGTGGAGCGGATCGCTCACCTCAAGGAACGCCGGCAGGTCCGGATGTTCGTCCGCGCCGACCCGTACGGGCGATATCTGTCCTGCCTGGTCTACTTGCCGCGCGACCGCTACACCACTGCGGTCCGGCGGTCGATGGAGGAGGTGCTGCTGACTCGGCTCGGCGGTGCGTCGATCGACTACACGGCCCGGGTCACCGAGTCGGTCCTGGCCCGGCTGCACTTCGTGCTCCGGATGCCGGTCGGACATCCGCTGGGCGAGGTCGACGTGCGTGCGCTGGAACGAGAACTCACCGCCACCACCCGTTCCTGGGACGACGAGTTCGCCGACCTGCTCGCCGACTCTCCCGACGCCGACCGGCTCGGCACCCTGATCGGGGCGCTGCCCGAGGGCTACAAGGAGGACTACAGTCCTCGGCAGGCCAGCCTGGACCTGACCGCGCTGGCCGGCATGGACGGCGCCCAGGACATGTCGCTGGCCCTGTACACCCCCGACCGGGACGACGACGAGGCCGACCTGCGGCTGAAGGTCTTCCGTCGCGACGCCTCGCTCTCGCTGACCAACGTGCTGCCGCACCTGGCCCGGCTCGGGGTGGACGTGCTCGACGAGCGGCCCTACGAGCTGAGCCTGGCCGAGCACGAGCGGGCCTGGATCTACGACTTCGGACTGAGCGTGCCGGGGGGCGCCGACGCCGTTCGGCAGCGCTGGGACGAGACGTCGCGGCAGCGCTTCATGGACGCCTTCGAGGCTGCGTACGCCGGCGCGGCGGAATCCGACGCCTTCAACGCGCTGGTGCTGGCGGCCGGCCTGGACTGGCACCAGGTGAGCCTGTTGCGGGCGGTCGGACGCTACCTGCGCCAGGCCGGGCTGACCTACAGCCAGACCTACCTGGCCCAAGCGTTGAGCGCCAACACCGACATCGCCCGCCGGCTGGTCGCCCTGTTCGACGCTCGCTTCGACCCGGCCAACGGGCTGGACCTGGGCGCGCGGAACACCCGCGGCGACGAACTCGTCCGCGCCGTCGAGGAGGCACTGAGCGACGTGGCCAGCCTGGACCACGACCGGATTGTCCGCTCCTACCTCGCAGTCCTGCGGGCGTGCGTTCGGACGAATTTCTATTGCCGCGACCGGGCCGCGATCAGCCTCAAAATGCTGCCGCGCCAAATCCCCGACCTGCCGGCGCCGAGACCGGCGTTCGAGATCTTCGTCTACTCCGCCCGGGTCGAGGGCGTTCACCTCCGCTTCGGCTCGGTGGCCCGCGGCGGGCTGCGCTGGTCCGACCGCGCCGAGGACTTCCGGACCGAGGTTCTCGGTCTGGTGAAGGCCCAGATGGTCAAGAACACCGTGATCGTGCCGGTCGGAGCCAAGGGAGGTTTTTACGCCAAGCGGCTGCCCGACCCCAGCGTGGACCGGGACGCCTGGATGAATGAGGGCATCGCCTGCTACCGGCTGTTCATCTCCAGCCTGCTCGACATCACCGACAACATCGTCGACGGCGAGGTGGTGCCACCGGCTGACGTCGTCCGCTTCGACGGCGACGACCCGTACCTGGTGGTGGCCGCCGACAAGGGGACCGCGACCTTCTCCGACATCGCGAACGCGATCGCCGTCGACCGCGGCTTCTGGCTCGGCGACGCCTTCGCTTCCGGCGGTTCGGCCGGCTACGACCACAAGGCCATGGGCATCACCGCGCGGGGCGCGTGGGAGTCGGTGATCCGGCACTTCCGCGAGCTCGGGGTCGATCCGCAGACCACCGACTTCAGCTGCGTCGGTATCGGCGACATGAGCGGCGACGTGTTCGGCAACGGCATGCTGCTCAGCCGGCACACCCGCTTGATGGCGGCGTTCGACCACCGGCACGTCTTCCTCGATCCCGACCCCGACCCGGAGGCCAGTTGGGCCGAGCGGCAGCGGCTGTTCGAATTACCCCGCTCCAGCTGGGCCGACTACGACACCTCGCTGATCTCGCGCGGGGGCGGGGTGTTCCCGCGGTCGCTGAAGTCGGTGCCGTTGACCGACGAAATCCGGACATCGCTGGGGATCGCTGCCGACGTGACGGCGCTGTCCCCGGCGCAGTTGATCAACGCGGCGTTGAAGGCGCCGGTCGACCTGTTGTGGAACGGCGGGATCGGGACCTACGTCAAGGCCGAGACCGAGACTCACGCCGAAGTGGGCGATAAGGCCAACGACGGTGTCCGGGTGAACGGGGGTGAGCTGCGAGCGCGCTGCGTGGGCGAGGGCGGCAACCTCGGCCTGACCCAGCGCGGTCGGATCGAGTACGCGATGTCCGGCGGCAAGATCAATACCGACTTCATCGACAACTCCGCCGGTGTGGACACCTCCGACCACGAGGTCAACATCAAGATCCTGCTCGCCGGGGAGATGGCCGCCGGCCGGCTGAGCGAGGACGAGCGGGACACCCTGCTGGCGTCGATGACCGACGACATCGCCGAGCTGGTGCTGGCCAACAACGACGGGCAGAACCTGGCGTTGGCCAATTCGGAGTTCCAGGCGACGTCAATGGCGGGGGTGCACGAGGACTGGATGGAGCGGCTGGAGGAACACGGACTGCTCGACCGGGAGATCGAGTTCCTGCCCGACGAGGCGGCAATGGAGGCCCGGCGCAGCCACCACCGCGGGCTGACCGGACCTGAGCTTGCCGTCCTGCTCGCCTACACCAAGATCGTCTTGGCCGACGAGATCGCCGAGACCGATCTGCCCGACGACCCGGACCTGACCGACCGGCTGGTCGACTACTTCCCGCCGGCGCTTCGCGCGCGCTACGCCCAGCAGATGTCGGGTCACCGCCTGCACCGGGAGATCGTCACCACGGTGGTGGTGAACGACTTCGTCAACCGATCCGGCATTTCCTGTTTTCACCGGCTGTCGGGGGAGACCGGCGCCGGACCGGCCGACGTGATCAGGGCTCAGATCGCCGCCCGGACCATCTTCGGGGCGGCCGAACTGGACGCTCAGGTCGGGCAAGTGAACCATACGGTCCCGGCCCAGACCCAGACCGCCCTGCGGATGGAGGTGCGCACCCTGGTGGAGCGGGCCACCCGCTGGCTGGTCGACAACCGGCGGCGGCCGATCGACATCACCTCCGCCGAGACCGATCTGCGGGCGGGTGTGCAAGCGGTCGTCGGGGCGCTGCCGGAGCTGCTCGGCGGTCGTGAGGCGGAGGCGATGAACCGGCGGGTCGAGCAGTACCGCGAGGCCGGTGTTCCCGACGACCTGGCCGCTCAGGTCGCGGTGCTGCCCGCCTCGTACGGGGCGCTGACGGTGGTCTCGACCGCCCGCCGGACCGAACTCGACCCCGTTCGGGTGGCCCGGGTGCATTTCCTGCTGGCCCAGCGTCTCGGGTTGGATCGGCTGCTGGGGCGGATCATCGAGTTGCCGCGGGAGGACCGCTGGCAGACCATGGCTCGGGCGGCGCTGCGCGACGACCTGCACGCCGTTCACGCCGAGCTGACCGCGGAGGTGCTGGACGCGGGTGCGGAGGGGCCGGCCTTCTCCGACGGCTCGGGCTCCGACGGTCTGCCGGTGCGCGACTCCGAGGAGCTGGTCGGAGCCTGGGAGCAGGCGAACCCGGCCAGTATTGACGCGGTCAAGACCTTGCGGTCGATCACCAGCACTCGGGCCGACCTGGCCCGGGTCTCGGTGGCGCTGAGGCTGGTGCGGGGGCTGGTCGGGTGAGCACCGAGCAAGGTGCGTGGTGGGTGTAGCCGCATGCGCATCGACCTGCACACGCACTCCGACGTCTCCGACGGCACTGACACTCCGGGCGAACTGGTCGCCGCGGCTCGCGACGCCGATCTCGACGTGGTCGCGCTGACCGACCACGACACCTTCGACGGGCTGGACCGGGCGGTGGCAGCCGGTCGTGAGCTCGGCGTCGACGTCGTCCGCGGGATGGAACTCTCGTGCGCCCGGCGCGGCGCCAGCGTGCACCTGCTCGCGTACGGGGCCGATCCGGCCGAGCCGGCCCTGGCGGCGGAGTTGGTGCGGATCCGCGACGGGCGCGGCGACCGATTACCCAAGGTGTTGGACCGACTGGCCGGGCTCGGACTGCCGTTGAACGAGCACGACGTGCTGGTCCAGGTCGGCGACTCACCGTCGATCGGTCGTCCGCACATCGCCGACGCCATGGTCGCGGCGGGCTACGTCACCGACCGCACCGAGGCCTTCGACCGCTTCCTGGCCGACGGCGGACCCGCGCACGTCCCGCGCTACGCCGTCGACGTCGAACGGGCGATCGACCTGGTGCACGGTGCCGGCGGGGTGGCAGTGGTCGCCCATCCCTGGGGCCGGGGACGGGAGTCGGTGCTGCCGACCGAGGTGCTGAGCGCTCTGGTCGCTGGGCACGGGCTGGACGGGATCGAGGTCGACCACCAAGACCACGACGCCGACGCCCGCGCTCGGCTGTGGCGTCTGGTCGACGAACTCGGGGTCCTCGGCACCGGCTCCAGTGACTACCACGGCACCGGCAAGACCGACCACGACCTGGGCGTGAACACCACCCGCCCCGAGGTCTACGCCGAACTCCGCGCCCGGATGGGAACGGGCTGATTTTCCTGGGGTGGTTGGGGTGGCGCGGGCTCGGCGAAAGGGCCCGGCGGCGGGGGTGGTGGTCGCCGAGCCACATTCGTGACAGAGGGAGCCGCTGCCCGATTTGCCCGTGTCTTCACCTTCACCGACGGTCTGCTGCACTCCGGTGAGCAACCGGGGATCGGCGTCGACCTCGACCCGGTAGCTGCTGCCGTGTTCCCGTATCAGACGGCCAATCTGCCCGACAACCGGCTGGCCGACGGCACGGTGCACGACTGATGACCTCTGCGGAGCGGCGGCGTCACGCACCCTTTCCTTGGTCGCGCACCCTTTCCTTGATCACGCACCCCGTGCAGAGGGTGCGCGAGGCAGGAAAGGGTGCGCGAGGCAGGAAAGGGTGCGCGAGGCAGGAATCGTGAGAACTGGCTTGGCGAGGGATCGTGCATGACTGGTGAGTCCGGCACGACTAGGGAGGCCAGCGAATGGCCGCCGTACGTCCGTCCCACCGCGCACCCTTTCCTTGGTCAGGCACCCTTTCCTCGGTCACGCGCCCCGTCCAAAGGGTGCGCGGGGCAGGAAAGGGTGCGCGGCGCCGCGGCGGATGCCGCGTCTGCACGACGCACCCTTTCCTTGGTCACGCTCGACCGCTTCGAAGACGAGGTCTGGCCGGGTGCTGAGGTGTGGGCCTGCTGAGTCCGCGCGTCGGGGCTAAGAACGCCTGAATCGGGAGTGGCGCAGCCACTTGGGGCAGACCGCTTTTCGGGACCGGCACCCCCGACGCGGGGACTCAGCCACACCGACTGAACCACGAAGAACCCGAGCAGATCATCAGAGAGCGTCGAGGGCGGCCAGGTCGTCGGGAGTCAGTTCGAGGTCGGCGACGGCGAGGTTCTGCTCCAGGTGGTCCAGCGAGGAGGTGCCGGGGATGAGCAGGATGTTGGGGTCGTGGGCCAACAGCCAGGCGAGGCCGATTTGCGCCGGCGTGGCGTCGTGCTGCTCGGCGATTCGGGCGACGGTGTCGTTCTCGGTCACCTTCGGCATGCCGGGGAAGGCCGAGCCGAGAGGGAAGTAAGGCACGTAGGCGATTCCCCGTTCGCGACAGAGGTCGATCACCTCCTCGTCCTCACGACTGAGCAGACTGTAGGCGTTCTGGACGCAGACGATGTCGGCCAGTTCGATCGCCTGCTCGACCTGAGCCCGGTCGGCGGTGGAGATACCCACGCCGGCGATCAGGCCCTCCTCGCGCAGGGCGACCATCGTGCGCAACTGGTCGGCCAACGCCGGGGCGTCGTCGGCGTGTTCGGGCATCAGCCGCAGGTTGACCGCGGCCAGCCGGTCGACGCCGAGCGTGGTCAGGTTGGCCTCGACGTCTTCACGTAACTGGTCCGCAGCCTGGGCGGGCACGAAGTTTCCCTCGGCGTCGCGCCGGGCCCCGACCTTGGAGACCAGGGCCAGGTCCTCGGGATAGGGGGACAGGGCCTCGCGAATCAACTCGTTGGATACGTCCGGCCCGTAGAACTGGGCGGTGTCGATGTGGTTGACCCCACGTTCCACCGCGCGCCGCAGTACCGCGAGCGCCTGGTCGTGGTCACGGGGCGGACCGCTGACCCCGGGGCCGGGGAGCTGCATGGCGCCGAAGCCGACGCGGTGGACGGAGAAGCCGGCGAAGGTGAATGTATCGCCCAGGCCGGAAGCTGCAGTACTCATGCTGCTGACGCTACCGGCGATCCGGCCGGGTCAACCACCCGGCAGGTGTGTCGTCGGTCCCCAGGGGTAGACAGGGGTCATGGGAAACTTCACCGGGACCACCAAGGTCTCCGCCTCCGCCGGTTCGCTGTTCGACTACCTGGCCGACGTGTCCAACATGCCGAGCTACTTCTCCCGGATGACCGCGGCCTCACCGGGCGACGGTGAGCAGGTGCAGACCACGGCCAAGATGCCCGACGACACCGAGGTGGAGGGCGAGGCCTGGTTCCGCGTCGACGCCGATGCTCAGCACATCGAGTGGGGCTCACAGGGTCCCAACGACTACCACGGTTACGTCGATGTGACCGCCGACGGCGACGCGAGCAGCGTCGAGGTCCACCTGCACACCACTCGGGTCGAGGACGGCAACGCCGAGGTCGAAGACGGCGTCCAGGAGACCCTCGGCAACATCAAGCGGCTCGTCGAGGGTGCCGGCGTCACCGGCTGACCCCGTGGTCCGCCGGCCGTCGTAGGACCAGCTGACGCGGACGGCTGCGAAGGGGTCGCCGGGTGCCTATAGTCGTACTGGCGTGTCCAGCAGGGCGCTGTACCGACGGGTCTTCCGGGGGGAAGTCAGATGAAGTTAGGCCGGAGTGCGTCGCGATCGACCCGCGCGGGCAGACGCCTGCGACAGGCAGCCCTCCTGATCGCGGTCGCCCTCGGTCTGGCTGGCGTCGGTGCTGCGCCGAGCTACGCGAGTAGTGCGGCGAAGGTCTACGTGGTCCAGGGATTGCCCGGTCGCAGCGTGGACGTGGCGGTCGACGGTAAGACCGTCGCCGAGGGCTTGCGAACGGCCGCGGTGGCCGGCCCGTTCACGGTGCCGGCGGGATCTCGGACCGTCACCTTCTCCGACGGCGGAACGGTGTTGTTGCGGCGTGCCTTCTCGGTCAAGAACGCGTCGAGCTGGGATGTCGTCCTTCATCTTCCGGCGAAGTCGGAGACCGAGCCGATGGTGACCGTCTTCCGCAACGACCTGACCAGTGTCCCGCAGGGCAAGGCCTCGCTCACCGTCGCCCACACCGCGGCCGTTCCGGCGGCCGACGTCCGCGTCGACGGCAAGGTGTTGTTCTCCGACATCGCCAACGGGGAGTCGCTGAATCTGGTGGTGCCGGTCGCGACGTACAAGGTTGCCATCACCCCGGAGGGAAAGTCGTCCCCGGTCTATCTCGGACCGGTCAGTCTCACCGTCAAGCCGGGGGCGCTCAACCGGGTCTACGCCCTCGGCGACCCGCAAAAGAACACGATGAACGTCGCCGTGCACGTCATCTCGACCGGTTCCTCCGGCTCGGATCGTCCGACCAAGGTCGACACCGGTAGTGGGGGCGAGGCCGTAGGCGCGACTCGCTTCCTGGCCAAGCTCACCCGTTGACCCGTTCGCTGGGGGCTCCGTCGGCAGGCTTGCGCCGACGCCAGACCGTCGGGTCAGCGGTGGTCACCGTCGTGCTGACCGTCGGCGTGTTCGGCGGCTGTGGCGCCGACCCCGCGCCCATTGCGGCCGCAGGCGGGCCGGTCGCTGGAGACACCTCGGCCGCACCCGCCCCGATACCGGTGGCCGAGGCGCCGGTCGGCCGGCCAGCCTGGAGCACCCGGGTCCGTTTTGTACCCGGCCAGGTCGTGCTTCCCGGTGGCGCCTCGGCGCCGGTCGAGCCGGCCAGCACCGTCGACGGTCAGCTGAAGGTTCCCGAGAACGTGCGCCACGTCGGCTGGTGGGACGGCAGCGCGGCGGCGGGAGATCCGTACGGGCACGTCGTGATCGCCGGACACGTCGACTCCGCGACCGACGGACTGGGGTTCTTCGCCCGGCTCTTGAAGGTTCGTCCGGGTGACCGGGTGAGTCTGCGTGCGGACTCCCACCACCTCAGCTATCGGGTGACGTCGGTGCAAACGATCAGGCAGGACGCCTTGGCCACCGGCAGCGACGCCTTCGAGCAGGACGGACCACCGCGGCTGGTGCTGATCACCTGCGGCGGGCGCTATCGCCGGGACGCAGGAGGTTACGACAGCAACGTCGTGATCATTGCGAAGCCGGTTGGCCTGGCCCGGTAGGACTCGGGGTGCTGCCGCTGATCCTCACGAAAGTGGTCGGAGACGACAGGGCTTCGGGACGAGAACACGTCGTCTTCGACCACTTTCGACCAGGACCAGCACCAGGACCAGGACCAGGACCAGGACCAGGACCAGGACCAGGAAACCGAGGGCGCAGGCTCAGCCCGCGGGGAGGACTGGGACTACTCCTCGACCCCGTTCACCGCGATCACCCCGGCGTACCAGTGCCCACTGGCCTTGATGGTGCGGGTCAGGGTGGGGTAGTCCACGTGGACGATGCCGAAACGTTTGGTGTAGCCGTAGGACCACTCGAAGTTGTCCAGCAACGACCACAGGTAGTAGCCGCGCACCGGTGCCCCGGCCTCGATCGCGGTGTGCACCGCCCGCAGGTGCTGTCGCAGATAGTCGATCCGGTGATCGTCGTCGACCGTGCCGTCGGCGGAGACGAGATCGGCGAAGGCCGCGCCGTTCTCGGTCACGTAGAGGTCGAGGCCGGGGTAGTCCCGGTGCAGACGGATCAGTAGCTCGGTGATTCCGGCGGGATCGATCGACCAGTCCATGTCGGTCCGCGGTCCGGCCTGGTCGAGGAAGGCGACGTCGTGAGCTCCGGGCCAAGCCGTCCCGGGCCCTGGCTGGTGCCCATCGGCTCCGGGCCGCGACGCTCGTCCGTGGATCGCCGCGACCAGGGTCGGGGAGTAGTAGTTCAAGCCGAGGGCGTCCGGTGGCTGGTGGATCAGCGCCAGGTCACCGTCGGCGACGAAGGACCAGTCGGTGACGCCGGCGGTGTCGGCGAGAACGTCAGTGGGATAGGACCCGGACAGGACCGGCGCCAAGAACACCCGGTTCTGCAGCCCGTCGATCTGCCGGGCAGCGTCCAGGTCGGCCGGGTCCTGACTGGCCGGCCGGACGGCGGCGAGGTTGAGGGTGAGGGCGATCGGGAGCTGGGGACGTACCTGCCGGACCGCGGTGCTGGCCAGTCCGTGGGCGAGATTGAGGTGGTGGACGGCGGCCAGGGCAGCGGCGGGCTCGGTCCGGCCCGGCGCGTGCACTCCGGCCCCGTAGCCGAGGTAGGCGCTGCACCACGGCTCGTTCAGGGTGGTGAGCATGGCCAACCGGTCGCCGAGGCGGTCCGCGACGAGTGCGGCGTACTCGGCGAAGCGGTATGCCGTCGCCCGGTTGGTCCAGCCCCCGGCCACTTCGAGGGTCTGGGGCAGATCCCAGTGGTACAGCGTGGCCACCGGCGTGATCCCGGCCCCGACCAGCTCGTCGATCAGCCGTCGGTAGAACGCGATCCCGGCCTCGTTCACGGGCCCGAGACGGTCGGCGTCAACCTGCGGGGTGATCCGGGGCCAGGCGATCGAGAACCGGTAGGAGCCGAGCCCGAGTTCGGCCATCAAGGCGACGTCCTCGCTGACCCGGTGATAGTGGTCGTCGGCGACATCACCGGTCTGGCCGCCGACGACGTTGCCCGGCTCGTGCGCGAACACGTCCCAGATCGACGGGCTCCGGCCGTCCTCGGCGACGGCACCTTCCACCTGGTACGCCGCGGTCGCCGCCCCCCAAACGAAGCCCGGTGGGAACTTCTTGACCGCGGCTGGCCGCGTCGGGTCGGCGGCCGGCTCAGGCCACTCCAACTGTGTGGTCATCGTCTGCTTTCCGGGTGCGGTCGGGACGGGCGGGAGAGGCGCAGAAAGGCCATCGGTCGGCGGGTCAACCCTTGACGGCGCCGGCGGCGATTCCGCCGACGATCTGCTTGCCGAAAACGGCGGTGACCACGATCAGCGGCACAGTCGCGATCACTGTACCGGCCAAGATAACGGAGATGTCGGGGGTATAGCCGGCGCTGATACTGGCCACGGCGACCTGGATGGTGGGCCGGTTACGGACCGCGATGAAGGGCCAGAGGAAGTCGTTCCAGGACGCCATGAAGGCCAAGATGCCGAGTACGGCCATCCCCGGTCGGGCGATCGGAAAGACGATCGAGAACAGCGTCCGGGTCAGGCTGGCGCCGTCGACCCGGGCCGCCTCGACCAGCTCGTCGGGCAGGGCCTGGGTGAGGAACTGCCGCATGAAGAACACCCCGAAGGCGGTCACCGCCGCCGGCAGGATGACCGAGGCCAGGTTGTTGACCAACCCCAGCTTGCTCATCACCACGTACAGGGGGACGATGCCCAGCGTCGGCGGAATGGTCAAGGTGGCGATGGTGATCCCGAAGAGCACCCCCCGGCCCCAGAAGCGCAGTTTGGCGAAGGCGAAACCGGCCATGGTGCAGAAGAAGACCGTGGACCCGGTCACCACACCGGAGACCACGAGCGAGCGGCCCAGCGCCTGGAACAGGTTGGCCTGCCCCAGCGCCAGGCCCATGTTGTGGAACAGCCGGGGTCCGGGCAGGAGCGGCGGCGAGCCGTCGTACAGGTCCGACGGGGTGTGCGAGCCGGCCACCAGCGAGTAGTAGAACGGGAAGATGAACAGCGCCGCGGTGACGGCCAAGATCAGGTAGGTCAAGAATCCGGCTCGCTCACCGGCCTTGCTCTTGCGCGGCCGGGGCAGCCGGGTAGCGCCGGCGGCGGTCTCGGTCTGCGCGACGTCGAGGGTGGTCACCGGCTCACCCCCTGGGTCCGCGGCTGCTTCGCTCGCGGCTCGCGGGTCCGCAGCCGGGCGAGTCCGGCGTTGATCAGCACGAGCAGGATGACCAGCAGCAGCGAGACCACCGCGATCGCCGAGGCCCGGCCGAGCCGGCCGACCTCGAACGCCTCGTGGTACATGTACAGCGCCAGCACCTGGTACTGACCCAGCGCGCCGCCGCCGGCGCCGTTGCCGAACAGGAACGGCTCGGTGAACAGCTGGGTGGCGCCGATGGTGGACAACACGATGGTGAACAAGATGGTCGGCCGCAGCCCGGGCAAGGTGACGTAGAGGAACTGCCGGAAGCGGCTTGCGCCGTCAATGGCCGCGGACTCGTACAGGTCCTTGGGGATCGACTGCATCCCGGCCAGGTAGATCAGCGCGTTGTAGCCCGTCCAGTGCCAGGTGACGATGATGGCGATCGCGATCTGGGCGGTCCAATTGCCGTTGGACCACGAGATGGGGTCGATACCGAACCAGCCCAGGACGACGTTGGCCAAGCCGCCGGGGGTATTGGCGAAGATCGAGGCGAAGACCAGTGTGGCGGCCACCAGCGAGGTCGCGTACGGCATGATCATCGAGATCCGGAAGAAGTTACGGACCCGCATGTTGTAGTTCAGCAGGTGGGCCAGGCCGAGGGCGAAGCACAATTGCGGAACGGTGGAGATGACTCCGATGCTGAAGGTCTTGTACAGCGAATTGTAAAAGGCGTCGCTGCCGAACAACCAGACGTAGTTGTCCCAGCCGGTGAACGTAGGCGGGTTCCCGGCCAGCCGGTAGCGCTGGAAACTGATCCACACCGTGTACAGCAGCGGGAACAGACCGAAGGCGCCGAACAGGACGAAGAACGGCGCGACGTAGGCGTACGGAACGCCGCCGTTCCCGCCGCTTCGCCGGCGTCGGCGGGCCGGCGGTGCCGGGTGTCGCTCGGCTCGGGTGGTGTCACGCGTCGGTGCGTCGACCGCCATAACGTGGTCTCCGGTTCATCGATGGATGGGCGGGGCGGCTCCCGCGGCGCGAGCCCTGGGAGCCGCCTTCGTGCACCAGCAGACGGATCAGCCGATCTCGTCGTTGATCTTGCTCTTGGCCTTCTGCCAGGCGTCGGCCGGGCTGACCCCGTTGGCCTCCACCGAGGTCAGTCCCTGTCCCAGTCGCTGATCGATGGTGCCGTCGTCGATCCCCAGCGGTTGGTCGGGTGCGGCCTTGTAGGAGTCGCTGAAGATCTTCCCGATCGGCGCGTCGTTGAAGTACGGGTCGGTGGTCTCGGTGACCTGCTCCAACGCTTTGCTGTTGGAAGGAAAGGCCAGCCCGGCCTTGAACTCCTTGGTCTCAGACTCCGCATTGGTCAAGAACGCGGCCAGCTGAGCAGCCGCAGCCACATGCGGACTCGACTTGGGGATCGACAGGTAGGACCCGCCCCAGTTCCCGCCCATGTTCTGCGGCAGCGGCATCACCGACCAGTTCCCGGCGTTCTTGCTGCCCGCCTGCTGCTTGATGTAGCCCAGCATCCACGCCGGGCAGGCGATCGTGGCGAAGGCCCCGGTGCTCATCGCGGTGTTCCACTGCGGGGAGAACTGTCCGAGCTTCGCCGTCAGGCCCTGCTGCCCAGCTTGGGCCGCCCGCATGAACGAGGGCTGAACGGTCGCGTTGGTCTCCCAGGTGGCCTCGCCCTCCTCGTTGTAGTTGCGGACGGGCTGGACCGAGGTGAGCAGCCGGTAGTAACCGCCGGCGGTATCCATCCATGCCTTGTCGGTCTTCGCTTTGTACTGCTGGCCGACGCTCTCGTAGGTGTCCCAACTGGTGATCTGTTGGGCCAAGGCGTCAGCGGTCGAGGGTAGGCCGGCCGCCTTCAGTTTGTCGTTGCGGAAGCAGAGCGCCATCGGCCCGGAGTCGGTGCCGAAGCCGAGCACTGCACCGTCCTTGGTGGTGATGGCGCCCTTCTTGGCCGGGGGGTAGTCGTCGGCGTGGGCAGCCTCGGCGGTGGAGCGCAGGTCGACCCACTTGTCCTGCTGCTGCTGGGTGACCAGGGCCACCCGACTGATTTCGATCGCCTGGATGTCGGCCAGTCCGGAGCCGGAGTTGAGCTTGGTGGACAGCGCGGTCCAGTAGTCGGGTTCTTGCTGGACCTCCTTGTACTGCACCGTCACGTTCGGGTGCAGCTTCTTGTAGTCGTCGAGCAGGCCGGCCTTCTTGAAGTTGTCGAAGATGCCGCCGAAGGAGTCCACGGTGATGGTGACGGGTTGGCTCTCGTCCGGCGGTGCGGCGACGCTGGGCGCGGCCTCCGGCGCGGACGACGAGCCACCACTCCCGCAGGCGGTCAACATCAACGACCCCGCGGTCAGCGCCGCGACCACGAGCCCTGCCTTCTTCTTCGCCCCGGTTTTCTTTCCCGGGCGTGACTTCTGCTGTACGTGTGCGGTGGACAACCGAACCTCCTCTGCGGACCTCCGAACCGGAGGGCCGATCGACGATGACCGGAGCACGTAACCCCAGAATCAGAGTGAGAGCGCTCTCAGAAGAGCAAACCGGACGGAACGACTCGATGTCAAGGGCGTGACCGAATCGTTGTCGTCGAGCAGACCCGGCTCAGGCCGATTCACGCCGGCAGAGGTTGGTAGGGACCAACACCTGTTTCGGACCGCCCCGTCCCTCGATCAGGTCCAGCAGCAGGTTGGCTATCGTTTGGCCCATCTGGACCACCGGTTGGTGGACGGTGGTCAACGGGGGCCGGTGTCCGGCGGCCATCGGAACGTCGTCGAAGCCCACCACGCCGACATCGTCGGGCACCCGTCGGCCTCGTTCGGTCAACGCCTGGATCGCCCCGACCGCCATCGGGTCGCTGGCCGCGAACACCCCGTCCAGATCAGGGAAGCGGTCCAACAGCACGGCCATGGCGTTGCGGCCCCCCTCGACGGTGAAGTCGCCGTGGACCACTCGGTCGCCGGCGGTGGCACCGGCCCGGTGACCGAGTTCGAGGTGAAAGCCGCTCAGTCGGTCCTGCCCGGGCGTCATGTCCGCCGGTCCGGCGATCGTGACCACTAACCGTCGCCGGTCCAACAAGTAGCGGGTGGCCAGCCGGGCGCCGCCGATGTTGTCGGCGTCGACGAAGCTCAGTCCGGGGTCTGGAACATGAGGCCGTCCGCACTGAACAACCGGAGTGCCGAGGGCCTGCAGCCGGGCCGCCAGCGGGTCCGGTCCGTGAAACGCACCCAGCATCACCCCGTCCAGGTGACCCCCGCCGACGAAGCGACGCACCCGGTCCCGGTCGGCCTCGGAGGCAGCGATGATGAACATCAGTTGCCGGTGACGCGCGGCGACGGCTTCGTGCGCCCCGCGCAGGATCGTGGCGAAGAAGGGGTCGGAGAAGAACATCTCCTCGGGCTCCGACACCACGAACGCCACCGAATCGCTGCGCCCGGTCATCAGCGACCGCGCGGCGTAGTTGGTGACGTAGCCCAGCTCAGCAGCCGCGCGCTCGACGACCTGGCGGGTCGACTCCTTGACCGCGGTCGAGCCGGACAGGACGCGACCGGCGGTAGCCCGCGACACTCCCGCACGAGCCGCCACCGACTCCAAGGTCGGAGCGGCTGCGCGCCCGCGCACTGATGTCACCGCTGCCCTGATGTCACCGTTGCCGCCCTTCGACCGTCTTGCCGAAGGGATCGTACAGGCCCTGCCCGACCTCCGGGGACCGGTCAGACGTCGGCGGTGGCCGCCTCTGACCGGCTTCGACCGCCGCGACGTCGGCGCCGCCTGGTGGTGCTGTCCGGGCCGTCAGGGTTGGCCGGTGCGGCGTCGGATACGGAACCGGCGGCGGCACCCGAGCCGGGAACGGGAACGCCGTTCCGCAGTCGGCGACGCGGTCGTGACCGGCGCTCGGCGGGAGGACGGTCAGCGGACTCAGACTTCCGCTGGGCCTTCGGCCGGTCCCGGGGGCCGCGGTCCTTCCCCTCGGGTTTGCCGGCCGGGGTCAGACGACCCTTCGCGCTCGGGTCGATCCCGAGGTCGTGGAACAGGTGGGTGGAGGTGGAATAAGTCTCCTGCGGGGTCTCGAACGGCAGACCGAGGGTGTTGTTGATCACCTTCCATCGGGTCTGGTCGGCCCAGTCGACGAAGGTGATCGCGACCCCGGTGGCTCCTGCGCGGCCGGTCCGTCCGATCCGGTGCACGTAGGTCTTGTCGTCGTCGGGGCACTCGTAGTTGATCACGTGGCTGATCCCGCTGATGTCGATGCCTCGGGCGGCGACGTCGGTGGCCACCAGGACGTCGACCTTGCCTTCTCGGAATCGTTTCAGCGCCTTCTCCCGGGCCTGCTGGTTCAGGTCGCCGTGGATCGAGGCCGCAGCGAAGCCCCGCTCGGCCAGGTCGTCGGCCAGCCGCTGCGCGGACCGCTTGGTCCGGCTGAAGATCATCGCTCGGTCCCGGTCCTCCGCCTGCAGGATTCGGGCCACCACCTCGGGCTTGTCCAGACTGTGCGCCTGGTAGACGAACTGTGCCGTCGTCGGCACCATCATGGTGTCGTCACTTGCTTCGGCCCGGATGTTCACCGGATGACTCAGGTGCCGGCGGGCCAAAGTGACGATGGCCGACGGCATGGTCGCGGAGAACAGCAGAGTCTGGCGGGAGTCCGGGGTCTTGGCCAAGATCCGCTCCACGTCCGGCAAGAAGCCGAGGTCGAGCATCTCGTCGGCCTCGTCCAGTACCAGCACCGTGACCTGAGACAGGTCGAGGGCGCGGCGGTCAGCCAGGTCGAGCAGCCGGCCGGGCGTCCCGACGACGACATCGACCCCGCGGGCGAGAGTGTCGAGCTGGGTGTCGTACCCGACCCCGCCGTAAATGGTCAGCACCCGTGACTGCAGTTGATTCGCCGCGGTAGCGATGTCCCGGCTGACCTGGCTGGCCAGTTCCCGCGTCGGGGCCACGACCAAACCTTGCGGCGCGCCCGGCCGGGCGAGTTCGGTGTAGCCGGGATCGCCGGGGGAAACAATTCGCTGCAGCATCGTCGTCCCGAAGGCCAGGGTCTTCCCGGTTCCGGTACGGGCCTGGCCGATCATGTCGGTACCGGTCAGCGCGATCGGGATGGCCATCGCCTGGATCGGGAACGGGTGGGTGATCCCGACCTGTTCCAAGGCCTCCACGATCGGACCGGCCACTCCGAGATCGGCGAACGTCTGGACAGCGCCTTCGTCGGCGTCGACGTCGGCGTGCGCTTCCTCGTCAGTCCGTTCCAGAGCGGCCAGTGCCTCGTCGGTCGGAGCGAGTGGTTCGGACAATGCGATGGGGTCGGGGGGTTCGATGGGGTCGGGGGGTTCGATGGGGTCGGGGGGTGCGTTGAGGTCGGAGGGTTCGATGGGGTCGGAGGATGAGAGTGTGGAGTCCTCGGCGGACTCGGGTTCCGTGGTGGTCTCGATGTTCAGCGTCTCGCCTTACCTAGGCTTTCGATGGCGCCACTCCGGCCGGCACGTCGTGCGGGGCACGGTGCCCAGACCGGGGGCAGGACGCCGGAATGGCGTCGCTTGATCGCCAGTCTATCCGTACTCACTAGAGTTCGGGGATGGCGACGTCATCTGCTGCCCCCGGAGGAGATGCGCGCCGGCAAGGCGCCATCGATCTGCTCGGCGTACTCGGCTACGGCGCGTTGGCCGCCTTCGAACGACTGGCTCATGATGCCGGGCGCGCGCCGACGCTGCCCGACAAGGTTCACTTGGCGCAGATGGCGGCCCTGCAGGTCGCCCACTTCGAGCGGGTCCGGTCCCGGCTGGGCGCGCTGGACACCGAGGTGCTGGAGGCGATGCAGCCTTTCCGGCTCGCCTTTGACGCCTACCACGAGCACACGATGGCCAAGGACTGGCTGGAGGGCTTGGTCTGGGCCTACGTCGGCAACGGTTTCGCCGCGGACTTCTACCGAGAGGTCGCGACTTACGTCGACCCCGACACCCGCGACCTGGTGGACGAGGTGTTGGCCGACCAGGCACACACCGACTTCGTGATCGAGAAGGTCCGCGCCGGTATCGCCGCTGACCCCAAAGTGGCCGGCCGGCTGGCCCTGTGGGGGCGCCGGCTGGTGGGCGAGGCCCTGAGTCAGGCCCAGCGGGTGGCGGCGGAGCGGGACGCGCTGACCAGTCTGCTGACCGGGACCGTCGACCGGCCGGGGATGGACATGGCCGAGATCAGCCGGACGTTCGCCCGGCTGGTGGAGAACCACACCGCGAGGATGGTCAAGCTCGGCCTGCAGGCCTGAGCCCAGCGAAGCCGACCGCAGCGGCGCGCCGCCGGAGACCTACCGGGCCGCGTCGGCCACCATGGGCGGGTGCCTGTCTCGTGGACCGCCGTCCTGCTCTCGCTGTTGTGGGCCCTGGCCGTCGCCGCCGCCGTCATCGCCGCGGCCTACCTGGTCGTCCGGGTCGGCGCCCGCCGATGGCCGCCGGCGCGCGCCCTGAACCGGCACGCCCGGATTCCGTTCCGGTTGTTCCTGCTCGTGCTGGCCATGAGTAGCACCGTCGTCGCGGTCCGTCCCGCCGACGTCTCGACCGGGGTGTGGGACGGTTTACGGCTTGTGCTCCGATTGGTCGGTATCGGCACCGGCGCCTGGCTACTGGCCGCGATCTTGCTCTTCTTGGAGGATCTGGGCCTGCGCCGCTACCGGACCGACACCGCCGACAACCGGCACGCCCGCCGGCTGCGTACCCAGGTGCTGGTGATCCGCCGGCTGACGGTGGCGTTGGTGGTGGTGATTGCGCTCGGCGCGGCCCTGCTCAGCTTCCCCGGGGTGCGGGCCGTCGGCGCCAGTCTGCTGGCCTCGGCCGGCCTGATCAGCGTCGTCGCCGCGGTGGCGGCCCAGGCGACCCTGGCGAACCTGTTCGCGGGCGTCCAGCTGGTCTTCAGCGACGCGATCCGGATCGACGACGTCGTGGTGGTCGACACGCAGTGGGGCCGGATCGAGGAGATCACCCTGAGCTACGTGGTGGTGCATCTGTGGGACGACCGTCGGCTGGTGCTGCCCTCGACCTACTTCACCACCAAGCCGTTCGAGAACTGGACCCGGCACAGTTCCGAACTGGTCGGGGTGGTGGAACTCGACGTGGACTGGGCGGTCGACGTGGACGCCCTGCGCGACCGGCTGGCGCAGGTGTTACGTGCCAGTGAGTTGTGGGACGGGCGCAAGCAGGCTCTGCTGGTGACCGACGCCACCGGCGGTCTGGTCCGGGTCCGGGTGACGGTGAGTGCGGTCGACGCCTCGGTCCTGTTCGACCTGCGCTGTCACGTCCGCGAGCAGCTGGTGACCTGGGCGCGAAACCATGATGAAGCCGGTATGCGGCCGCGCCAGCGAGTGCAACTGCTGCCGGAGCCCGAGCAGGGATAGGCGTTACCGATTCCGGGAGCGAGTCTCAGAGCCGGTCAGCTTGAGCTGAGGCGACCTCAGACGCTACCGAAGCCGACCCGCCGGGTGTTCTCCTCACCGAGGTCGACGTAGGCGATCTTGGACGCCGGGATCATCACCTTCCGACCGCGCTCGTCGGTCAGGCTGAGCACCGTCCCGTCGGCGACGGCGGTGGCGAAGGCCTCCTCGACGTCGGCCTTGCTCTGGGTGCTGTCCACCACGACCTCGCGGGTTACGTGTTGGATGCCGACCTTGATCTCCACTGCTTCCTCCTGACCGATGGCGCCTGCTCACCGAGACGCACGAGTGTCTACGCTGCCACATCCCGGGAGGCGAACACGTACGTGTTCGCGACGAGCGGAGGCCCGGGAAAACCCATCAGTCCTCGTCTGCCGCGGCCGGCCGGACGGCCAACCGGGTCCAGGCCCCCAGGTAAACCCGGTCGTCCCGGTCCAGTTCGTGGCGTTGTCCGACGGTCACCGGCTTTTGCGGCAGGTCACCACTGGCCGGGCCGACGAAGGTGCCGTTGGCCGATTCCAGGTCCTCCACCCACCAGCGCGCGCCGTCGGTGGTGAGCTGGGCGTGCCGGCGGCTGACGCCGGAGTCCTGCTCGCAGTCGACGTCGGGATGGATGTTGCGACTGGTCGAGATTCGGCCGACCAGGGCGGAGCGGGCGTCCAGGACCACCGTGGTGGGCGGACCGGGGGAGGGCAGCGGGTCGGAGCTGCCCTGGTCCGCATACCAGGCCGGGTCGACCCAGATCTCGACCACCCACCGCGGAGCCGCGGCCGGCCCGGTCTTGGCCGCGTCGGCCAGGTCGGCGTCGGGCGACGTGGGGTCGAGGGTGGGCGGGTCGAGCGGTCGAGGCAGCGCGCCGGTGGTGAAGTCGTAGCCGCAACTCTCGCAGAACAGCGCGTCGGGGCCGTGCACCGCGCCGCAGTTGGGACAGGGTTGGCCGGGGTGAACGGTGTCCTTGGGGTGGGCGGGAGAGGGCGCGGCGCCTGGACCGGTGGTGGCGTCGACGGGTGCGCCGCAGACGTCGCAGTAGTCGGTCGCGCTCGTCGGGTGCCCGGCCGGACAGACCGGGCTCACGCCGAGCTCCCCTTGATCCGGGTGGTCTTGGTCGAGGCCGTGTCCAGGGCCATCTCGTCGGCGCGATCCACACTCCGCCGCAGGCGTACCGTCCCGGTTTCGGGCTCGACGTCGACCACCTTCCGCAGCCGGCTGGTCGCCTCCGCGTTCCCGGTGTCCGCGGCCAGCTGGACCGCCCGGCCCAGCCGGGTGGTGGCGGTGTCCTCGTCCCCGGCCGCCTTGGCCGCCAGTCCCTCCTGGATCACCTCGGCCAGCTCGGTCTGGCCGGTGTAGTGCGCGACCTCGGCGTTGATCCGGGTCGTCAGTCCGTCGTCGGCGGACCACTTCGCCTTGACCAGGCCTTGGGCCACCACCTCGGCTTCGACCGCGAGCTGGACCCGGGCGGCGAGTTGCTCCTGACCGATCGCCTTGGCGCTGAGCCGGACGCTGACGTGGTAGTCGCGCGACTCGTCCCCCCAGGCGCCGGTGGGGTAGGCCCCGGTCAACGCGTTGACCTCCCGCCGCCGGCCGGTCAACTCCTCCACCGTCGGCGACACCTGACGCACGAACAGCACCTGCGCGCCCTGCGGTGCCCAGACCCGCAGCTCGGCACAAGCCACGCCACGAGCCATCGAGGCCCGGATCAGCTCCGCGAAAGCCGTGCTGAGCTGATCGGGCTCGGGGACGATGTCGACCGTGCCGAGCAGCGCCTGGGCGATCCGTCGGACCTCCGGGACCTGCCAGTCCACCCCGACGCCGCGGCAGTCGCACTGGAACACGCCGGTGACGCCGGCGATGGCGGCGCTGAGCTGATCGGGTCGTTCGTTGTGGTTCTCGCCGTCGGTCAACAAGATGGCGTGCTTGTGCACCAGGTGGGGAACGGAGTTGAACAGCCGGCCGGCCAGGGTCAGCCACGTCCCCATCGCGGTACCACCGTCGGAACGGAACCGACCGATTGCTTCGTGGGCCCAGAAGCGGGTCTGCGGGTCCATCACCACCATCCCGGTCCCCGACTGGACCCTTGGGAAGGCGAGGTAGGCGACGTGGGTACCGGCCACGATCGCGAACCAGGTGCCGTCGGGGATCTGATCCACCGCAGCGACCGCGGCGACCTTGGCCGCCGCCAACCGGGTCTGACCCATCGACCCGGAGGTGTCGACGATGACGATCTCGCCGGCCGCGCCGGCTGCCGTCCCACCCGCCTCACCGGCCCCTGTGCACTGCAGGGTCACGATCGCGTTCACGTCGGTGCCGCCGTCGGGCAGGAATTCGTTCTGGTACACCGTCGCGGCGAACTCCGCCATGCCTGTCCCTTCCACCGTCGAGCTGTGAGCAGCGTGTCGTACCGATCACCCGAGCAGTACCGATCACCGAGCAGTATGCCGGGCCAGGGCGACGGAGATGTTGTCCCGTCCGCCCTGTGCGTTGGCCCAGCGGACCAGGGCCTCGGCCAACTCCAGCGGCGAGGCGTCCGCCCCGCCGAGTTCGGTGACCAGAGCCGCCAGGTCGCCGGCGGCGGAGACGTAGTTCCACAATCCGTCGGAGCAGACCAGTACCCAGCCGGTCCGGTCCAGCAGTGCGGAGCCGGTGCGGGGCGAGGTGTCGGGGCTGTCGCGCCCCAGCCACTTGGTGATCGCGTGGGCTTGCGGGCCGTTCTCGGCTTGGTCGCGGGGAACACCCATTTCGATCCGGGCCTGGGCCACCGAATCGTCTTGACTGAGCTCGCGGCTCGGGCCGTCGTCCGGCAGCCAGTAGACCCGGCTGTCGCCGACGTTGCCGTACACGATCAGTTCGCCGTCGACCACGGCGGCGGCGAACGTGCAGGAGGCTGAGTTCTCACCGCCGACCGCGGTCGCCTCGGCGATCGCGTCGTCGGCCTGGGCCACCGCGTGCCGCACTGCGTCGGCCAGCGCCGCTGCCCGGCTGCCCAGCGGCTCGCCACCGACCGGCTGATGGGCGAGTAGGACGTCCCGGGCCCGGCGGGCCGCGGCCAGACTGGCCACGTCGGAGTCGGCGGTGGTCGACACCCCGTCGCAGACCACCAGCACCGCCCACGACCCCGGCGCGGCCTGCGCCGCCACCGCGGTCGCGTCCTCGTTGCGATGGTGCTTGCGCCCGCGGTCGCAGGCGGCGGCGACCCACGATGCCGGCTGTTCGACGTAGTGGTCGCGAGGCGACGGTGCCCGGGTGCCGCAGGTGCTGCAGTAGTCGTCGGCGCCGACCTCACCCCCGCAGGCGAGGCAACGCGGTTGCGCGGTGGGGCTGGTCGCGGTGGGGCTGGTCGGGGTGGGGCTGGTCGGGGGGGTGGATGAGCCGGCGCCGGCCGGCAGTGCTGCGCCGCAGGATTCGCAGAACGAGTCCGCCGGTGCCGCGGCGGCGCCGCAGTGGGGACAGCCGGCGGTGGCGGCCGGGGTGCCGGTCGCGGTCTCGGGCAGGACTTCGCTCATCGCAGGGACCACCTTCGCACGCGGTTGGCCTGATCGACCAGGGCGTGGCTGCGCCGGTCGTCGGTCTCGGTCCGGGCCAGTTCGCGGTAGGCGGCCTCCAGAGCATCCCGCAGCGAGACCGGGTCAGCCGGGTAGGGGCCGACCGTCGTCACGCCGGGTGCGCGTTCGGGCCCGACCTGGGCCAGGGCTCGTTCGACAATGGTGACGACCATGCCGGCCCGTTCGTACGGGTCGAGCCGGATCCCGTCGAGGCTGGTCAGCGCGGCCGACAGCTCGCTCAACCCGGCGGCCGGGGTGCTCAGCGTCTGGGCCCGCAGGCGGCGCGCCTCGGGGAAGCTGCGGCTGGTCGAGGGCACCAAGTCCAAGGCGGCGACCGCCCCCGGCACGTCGCCCCGCGCCGTCCGGATCCGGGCCAGCCCGAACGCGGCGGGGGCGACGTAGCTGGCGTCGGTCCGGGCACAGGTGAGGTAGAGGTCTTCGGCCACCGCGGCCTCCCCGCCGTGCTCGCAGGCCAGGGCCAGAGCCAGTTTCGGCGCGAGCTCCCCGGGCACCTGGCCGTAGACGGCGTTGAACGCGGCCTGAGCGTCGGGGTAGCGCCGGTCCACCAGTGCGGCCAGTCCGCTGACCCAGACCGCTCGCCACTCCCAAGGGTCGGCGGCGAGCATGGTGTTCACGCACTCAGCGACCAGGTCCGCTCGACCCAGCTGCAGGGCCGCCCGGGCCTGAGCGAGCAGCACCTCCGGGCTCCGGTCGGGCGCAGCTCGGAGGGCGTCCCAGCGGGCGGCCGGGTCGTCGGCGGAGACGTTGCTGAGCCACGCGTACTGCGGGTCGGCGTTGTCGGTCCGCAGTCCGGGCAGGTCGTGCGCCGCCAGCATCTCGCCGGTCACCGCCGGTGCCTCGAACAGCAACGACGCTGCCGCGGTGGGCGCCCGGCCGTCGCTGCGCTGGGCCACCACCTCCCGCAGCACCCCCAGCAGCTGCACCCGGAGCTCGTCGACCGACGCGAACCGGTCCGCCGGGTCGGGCGCGCACGCCTTGGCCAGCAGTCGGTAGATCGAGTCGTAGGTCTGGAACACCGACGTGTCCGACACCGGCGGGAGACAGTCGACGAACCGGGTCTGATAGCCGCGGAACTCGCTCATCAGCACCAGCAGGGTGCGGCCGATGGTGTAGACGTCGGAGGCCACGCTGGTCCCGATCCGGGCGACTTCGGGGGCCTGATAGCCGACGGTGCCGTAGATGGCGGAGTCGTCGTCGTCGATCCGGCGGACCCCGCCGAGGTCGATCAACTTGACCGCATCCCCGACCTGGATCAGGTTGTCGGGCTTGAAGTCGCAGTAGACCAGACCAAGGTCGTGGAGGTAGCTGAAGGCGGGCAGGACCTCCAACACGTAGGCCAACGCCTGATCCACCGGCAGCGGATCGAATACGCCGCGCGCACGCATCCGCTGTTTCAGGATCTGCTTCAGCGAAACCCCGCCGACGTACTCCATCACGATGTAGCCGGCGCTGACGCCGTCGGGGCCGGCGTGGGACACGAAGTTGTAGATCTCCACAATCAACGGGTGTTCCACCGCGGCCAGGAACTGCCGCTCGGCGATCGCCACCGCCAGGGCATCCGGATCCCCGGTGTTCAGCAGCCCCTTGAGCACGACCCAACGATCGGAGACGTTCTTGTCCCGGGCCAGATAGATCCAGCCCAGACCCCCGTGAGCCAGGCAACCGGCTACCTCGTACTGGTGGGCCACGAGGTCGCCGGGTTGCAGCTTCGGACGAAACGAGAACGCCGACCCGCAGTGGGCGCAGAAACCCTCGGTGCGGCCCGGTCGACCGCCCCGGGAGCGGCCGACCGCGGCCTGGCAGCGCGGACAGACCCGCTTGCTCTCCGGCACCTCGGGGTGGCTCAGCACGGCCTGGGCCGCGTCGGTTTCCGGAGCCGGCGGGACCCGGGTCAGTCCCGCGCCCAGGCGGGCGGCGCGCAGCCGCCGTGAACCGGTGCTGAGCCGGCGGGTGCGGGTGGACCCGGCGACGGTGGCCCGCTGCGAGCCGAGGGCGGTCGAGCTGAGACGGCTGGAACCCCGGGTCATCGTCGAGGACGCGACACTCCCCCCGGCATCGACCGTCGCGGCGACGGCAGGAACCTGGTGCGTCACCGGCGCGGCCGGGGACCCGCAGACGTCGCAGTAGCCGTCGGCGATCGTCCCCGGACAGTTGGGCTCAGAACAGGTGGGCTGGGAACGGACGGGGGCGCTCATCGTGGCTCCAGCCGAAGGTAGGTGGCGTACAGCGCTACGAGTTGCCCGGCCAGCTCGGTGGGGCACGGCCGAGCGTCCAGCGCTCGGCGCGCCATCGCGTACGTCTGGGCCAGGTCGGCCTCGTCGGCGCGGCCCCGGGACTGCGCCTTGATCCGCGTCGCCGCCAGCTGGGCGTCGAGGTCGTCGCGGTGGCGCAGCGCGGTGGCGTAGGCCTGTTCGGCCTGAGCCAGCGCTCGCCCGACCGGCTCCAACCGCTCGGCGTAACGCTGCAGCGCCGGCGCGTTGTTCGGCAGCGGACCGAGTGCGTCCACGTCCGGGACGGCGTAGCGCGGGGCGGGTGAGACGGTCTCGACGCACCGCCGGGCCACCGTCCGTAGGGCCTGCTCGCGGGCGATCAGGTCGGCCCGTGCCGCACCGACCCGGGCGAGCAGAGCCGCCGAGTCCCGCCGCCGGGCGCGTCCGACGATCAGGTCGCGTTCGAAGCGGGCGGCCTCGATCTCGATCGGCCCCAGCAGGCCACCGACGTCACCACCCCGACCGGCCCGGGCGACGGCGTCGGCCAACCGGCGGGCCAGGGCCGAGGTCTGATCGGCCGCCCGCTGATGCGCCGGACCCGCGGGTTCACCGCCGACCTGGTCGCGCAGCCGTTCTAGTTGGGCCCGCAGCGCGACGAGCCGGGCGGTGCTTTCGGCACCGGAGGGGTCCAGTCCGATCCGCTGACGGAGTTGGCCGGTCAAGGCGTCGGACAGGCGGCACGCCTCGGGCAGGGACACCGCCAGCGGGCCCGGCCCGGTCGCACCGGGGATGCCGGTGTCGAGTCGACCCCAGATCAGCGCGGAGAGTCTTTCGCGTTCCGCCGGGCCGACCCGGCCCGAGTCCCAGGTGGCGGCCAACAGCGTGCACCGGTCGGCCACCGCCTGCCACAGCGCCATCGACAAGGTCACGTCCGCGGTCAACGCGGCCGGATCGGTGGCCTGCTGGGCGGCTCGGTCCAAGTCGTCCAGTTCGGCTCGCCGCGAGTCCCGCCAGGCGCCGAGGGCGTCCAGGTAGGCGCCGGTCTGTCTCGGATCCAGCCGGTCGCCGAGCCGGCCGGGCGCGACCGGGGCGGGCACCGTGGCCAGCATCATCGCCGCCGGCCGTAGACGGCCTCGGGCGGGGCCGGGGCAGGACCGAGCGGACCGGCCAGCCAACGGTTGTAGATCCGCTTCCACTCCCCGTCGGCCCGCAACTGCGCGAGCCGGGCGTTGACGAAGCGGACCAGGTCGACGTCCCGGCTGTTCATGCCCAACCCGTACGGCTCGGCGGTGAACGCCCGCTGGGCCGGCACGACCGCGTACGGGTCCTGCGCGGCCAGGCCGGCCAGCACGGTGTCGTCGCCGGTGATCGCGTCCACCTGGCCCCGCTGGAAAGCGACCAGGCAGCCGGTGTGACTGTCCGACCCGACCGCGACCGCCGTCGGCGCCAGCCGGACCAGATTGTCCATGCTCGAAGTCCCGCGGGGGGCGCACACCCGCTGGCCGGCGAGGTCGGCGACGGTGCTGGCTTTCGAGCCGCGGCGGACCATGATCTTTTGCCCCGAGCGGTAGTACTCGGTGGAGAAGGCGATCTGGGTCCAGCGGTCGCAGCTGATGGTCATGTTGCGCGCCACCAGATCGACCTGGCGCTGCTGCAGGGCGGGAATGCGCTGCGCGGCAGTGATCACCTTGAGCTGGTAGGCGTTCTCGTCGCCGAGGATCGCCTTGGCCACCGCCTTGACCAGGTCGATGTCGAAGCCCTCGATTCGGCCGTTGAGGGGGTTACGCGAGCCCAGCAGGTAACTGTCGGCCGACACGCCCGCGATCAGCCGGCCGCGCTTCTTGATCGCGGCCATGGTCGATCCGGCCGGGATGTCACCTACGTCGGGCTTGATCTTGCCTGGGTCGTAGGAGGCCAGCGCGTCGTCACAGCTCGCCGGAGGCGGGGCGCTGGCCGGCGCGACCGGCGGCGTCGCGGCCGGGGTGGGCACCGGCGTCGGAATGGGAGCGAAGGCCGAGCAGGCCGACAGCACGACCAAGACCAGCACCGCGGAGAGCGCGGCCAGACCGGTCCTGGCCGGCGGGGGTCGTCGGCCGGCTCCGCCGCACCCGTTCACCGGTACTCCCGCAGTCGCGCGGCGATCCCGCGCCGGCCGAGCCAGGCCGCGGCCAGCCCGGCGCCGACGACCAGCACCAAGCCGACGACCAGGCCGTTGCGGTGCCGGCCGAGGCTGTCCACGGTCGCCGTTCCCGAGCCGTCGATGATCGAAGCCAGCGCCAAGTCGACGGGGGCGAAACGGCCGTTGGCCGAGCCCGCGCCACTACCCGTGGCCAGGTCGACGGCAGCGTCCCAGCGCCCGCCGTCGTCCAGGGTGCGGATCCGGTCGTGAACCTGCGCGTAGCGGCGCCAGTCGGCCAGCACGTTGGCGTGGTCCCGCATCATCGACAGTTTCGACTCCACCGCGGCGGCAGAGCGTTGCCAGCCCTGTTCGTAGGCCTGCCCGGAGCCCCGGTTGATCAACGTCAGACTCTCCGAGGACTTGGCCAGGTTGGCCTCGACCCGCGCGCCGGCGACGGTGGTGAGGTCGTCGAAGGAGCCGTCGCGGATCAGCCGGACCGAGCCGGTCAGGGCGATCAGCGCGACGGTACTGGCGAGCAACGAGGCGAACAGGACGATAGACCCGGCGAGCAGGCCCGGATTGATCCGCCGCTTGAACTGCCGGGCCACCAGCACCTGGGCGATGACGAATACGGCCAGGCCGAGCAGGGTGAGCACGATCAGTGGCCAACCCCAGGCCGTGCTCATCGCGGCCCGGGCCCGCCCGGCATTGGCCTGGATCAAGGCCTCCGCCACGCCGAGGGTGTCGCTGCGCAACCCGGCACTGGCCTGGCGCAGATACTGGGCCCCGACCGGGAAGCCCTGTCGATTATTGGCCCGGGCCGCCTCGATCGCGGTCGAGTAGTCCAGGACCTGGGTGTTCAGCGCCGACAGGGCAGCGGCGTCGGCGGGCTGCGCACGGGCTGCGTCGGCCACCAGACTGCCCACCTCCGCCAGAGCGTTCTGGTACGCCTGACGCCGCTGCGGCGACTCCAGCCCGCCGACCAGAAAGGTATTGGTGGCGTTCGCGTCGGCGACCAGCAGGTCGGTTTCGATCCGCTGCACCCGGATCAGTTGCTCGGTGTCGCCCTGCGCTCGGTCCAGCGTGCTCAGCAGCGCCACCAGGGCCAGTGCGCCGACCAATGCGATCACCACCCCGGCCACCACCAGGATCAGGCTGAGCCGGCGCAGCCGACGGGGGGTGTCGCTCCCGCTCGGCGGCGGCTGTGTTCCGACAAGGGTGTCCGGCCCGGTCGACGGCGCGGGCGGTGGCTGACTCGTCGTCGGTGGCCCCGTGGTCGTACTCACCGGAGCTCCCCACGCGCCCGGACCGTGAGGTCGGGGTCCAGATCCTGCGCGGTCAGTGCCCGCAGTTCGGTCACCGTCGGTTCGACCACCTCGCGCAGCCGCCACGCCTGCGCGCCGACGGCGGACTCCAGCAGGTTCCGGGCGAAGCGGGCGTTGCCGAACATCGGCCCGCGCGGGGTGGTTGAGACCAGCCCGGCGAACCGGGCACGGGCGTCGTCGGTGAGGTCGTAGTCGGCCGCCGCCGCCATCGAGCTCACGATCGCCCCGAGCTCGTCGTCGGTGTAGTCGGCGAACTCGAGAGTGGTCCGGAAGCGGCTGGCCAGGCCGGGGTTGGACGCGACGAAACGGGCCATCGGGTCGGGGTAGCCGGCCACGATCAGCACCAGGTCCTCGCGCCGGTCCTCCATCTCCTTCACCAGCGTGTCCACGCATTCTTGGCCGTACTGGTCGCCGGCCAGGCTGTACGCCTCGTCCACGAACAGCACACCACCGGCGGCCGAGGCCACCACCTCCGCGGTCTTGATTGCGGTCTGGCCCAGGTAGCCCGCCACCAGCTCGGACCGGTCGACCTCGACCAGGTGACCCTTCGAGAGCAGTCCGAGCGCGGCGTAGATGGCGCCGACCAGCCGGGCGACCGTGGTCTTGCCGGTGCCGGGGTTGCCGACGAAGACCAGGTGCCGGGTCAGCGTCGCCGACTTCAGGCCCGAGCGGGTCCGCAGCTGTTCCACCCGCAGCACCGCGACCTGTCGGTGGATCTCGGCCTTCACCGCGGCCAACCCGGTCAGCGCGTTCAGCTCGGCCAGCAGTTCCGCCACGCTCCGCCGCGCCGGCGCTTCCCCCGGCTCGTCGACGAGTTCGGGCGGTGGCGCGGTCTCGGCCACGCCAGCGTCGGTCATGGAGTCGGAGTCGGAGTCGGAGTTGGGTCCCCGACCGACGCCGGGAAACCGGACCGGCACCGCTTCGTTCGGGCCGAGGTCGAAGGGGTTGGCGCGCTCGATGCCCGGGGTGGCCGCCCGCAGCGCGATGATGGCGTGCAACGCCTCGAGCAGCGCCGGCCGGTCGACGCTCACGGGAGCTCCAGGTTGCTACCCAGGGGGTGACCGAACTTGGCTTGCAGGAAGCGGCCGTGGGCGATCAGGGCGTCGGCGTCGACCCGAACCACGGCGTCGAAGACCTGCTCCATGGTGGCGGCGAGCAGGTCGAGCTGGTCGATCAGCAGCATCAGCGAGGTCTTGCCGTTCTCGACCGGCCGGGTGTCGGCCCACTGCCGCGGCAGCCGGGTGTAGGCCGCCAGCGCCTCCGGCAGGTAGTCGGTGGCGGTCGCCATCACCGAGTAGGCCTCCGGACTTCCTAACCCGAGGTTGCGGAGCCGGGGCAGGGTCTGGGCGAGGGTGCCGCTGACCCGCCGGACCCGGGCGGCCACCGGCCCCGGCACCGCCCCGTCGGCGACCAGCGACTCGGTCCGGGCCAGGGCAGCGAGCAGATCGTCCTCGCTCGGGACGGCGGGCACCGTCGGGGGGGACGGCGCGGGGTCGGCGCGCCCGATCAGCCGGTCCCACCAACGCGGCGGCCCCATCAGCCCCGGCCTTCGTGCTCGCCGCCGGGCCCGGTCAGCGCGGGCCTGCCGGGTCGTCGAGCTCCAAGGCGCCCGAGGCCAGCCGCTCGTCGTTTCGGTAGACCCGGTCGAGGTAGGCCCGGGACCGGTCCACCTCGGTCTCCAGCGTGGCGACCGTGGTGGCCATCGAATCCAGGGCGGCCAGTTTGAAGGAGTCGATGGAGTCCATCGTGGCGTAGATGTTGGCGAAGGCGGCCTGCAGTTGCGGCAACCCGACGGTGGCCGAGGCGGCCTGCTGCTGGATCGAGGCGGAGTTGTCGCGCAGGAGTTCGGAGGTGCGTTGGATCAGGTCCGAGGTTGTCGTGTTCAGCGCGGTGATCTGGTCCAGGACCAGTTTCTGGTTGTTCAGCGCCTGGGCGACGATCACCGCGGTCCGCAGGGCGGAGACGGTGGTGGTCGAGGCCCGGTCGACGCCCTTGATCAGCTCGAGATTGTTCTTGATGATCACGTCGATGGCCAGATAACTCTGGATCGACACCGCGAGTTGGGTGAGCAGATCCTGGTGCTTTTGCCGAACGTAGAACAACACGTCCTGACTGAGGGCTTTGGCCCGCTCGGGGTCGCTCAATTCCAGCTCGGCGATCGAGGCGCTGAGCCGGGCGTCGAGCTGCTCGGCCAGATAGATGTAGGCGTTCAGCCGGCCCATCACCGACCACAGATTCTGCTTCTCCATGGTCAACGCCACGTTGTCCCGGGTCAGTTCGTCCTGCCCGTTGCGCAGACTGTGCAGGATCGCGTTCAGCTGCGTCTGCGAGGCCTGATACTTGCGGAAGTAGTCCACGATCTTGTCCCCGAAGGGGATCAGACCGAGGAGCTTGCGGGTGCCGGTGGCCTGGCTGGGGTCGAGTTCCTCGACCGTACGCCGCAGCTCGAGCAGGGTCGCACCGACGCTGGATCCCTGCGCCAGACTGCCGTCGGTCAGGGCTTTGACGGGGGTGTCGAGCAACCGGTTCGAGGTTTCGGCGGCTCGGCGGATGTCGGCGGCACCCATGGTGCGTACGTTCTCGGCCTGTTCGGCGAATTCGGGCGACCGGGTCTGGACGTTCAGCAGTGTGCTGATGAAGCCGTCCACCCGCTGCTGCAGCGCGGGTAGCTGGGCCGGGTCCACCTGGGGCGCCAGTGCGGGGGCCTGGGTGGTGACCACGGCGGCGACCGGAGGCGGTGCTTCCAGGCTCAACGGAGTCGGCTGGGGTGGTGCCAGCGGGGTTGGGGCGGCTGCTGACTCGGTCATGAGTTCCTCTCGCCAGGGGCGGTGGCGGCCGGAGCCGGACGGGGAGAATGTACCGCCTTCCGGGGCCTGCGCGCCTGGTCTTGGCCCCGAACCGAGTCCGACGGTGCCCGGGGCAGTAGCGTCGTCGGTATGACGCCGGCGCCGACGCGTGATCTCGACATCGTTCTGCTCGGAGCGACCGGCTTCGTCGGGCGGTTGACCGCCGCTCACCTGGCCGAGTCCGCCGGGGCGAGCGTCCGGATCGGTCTGGCCGGGCGGTCGGCGCAGCGGTTGCGCGCGGTGGCCGACGATCTCGGGCCGGCCGCGACGGACTGGCCGCTGCTGAGTGTCGACGTGACCGACGCCGCCGCAGTGGCCGAACTCGTCGCCGCGACGGCCGTGCTGGTCAGCACGGTCGGCCCCTACATCCGCCACGGGCTGCCGTTGGTCCGGGCCTGCGCGGAGGCCGGCACGCACTACGCCGACCTGAGCGGGGAAACCCTGTTCGTTCGCGAAAGTGTCCAGCACTGCCACCGGATTGCGGTCGACAGCGGGGCGCGGATCGTGCACTCGTGCGGGTTCGACTCCGTGCCCTCCGACCTGGGCGTCGGGCTGGCCGCGGCGGCGGCCACCGAGGACGGGGCCGGGCCGCTGACCGACACCGTGCTGCGGGTCCGCAGCGGCCGCGGGGGCTTCAGCGGCGGCACCGTCGACTCCCTGCGCCAACAGCTGCTGCTGGTCCGGCGCGATCCGGCACTGCGACGGGTGGTGGCCGACCCGAACGCCCTCACTGGGCCCCCTGAGTGGACTGGGCCGCCCGGTTCGAGTGAATCGGAAGCCCCCGCCTCGAAGACGTCGCAGCGCACCGGCGCGCGGCAGGGCTGGCGCAACGGCGACACCGGTCACTGGCAGGCCCCGTTCGTGATGGGCGGCTACAACCGGCAGGTGGTGCTGCGCAGCCACGCGTTGACCGACGGCGGCTACGGCCCGAACTTCAGCTACCGGGAGGTGGTCGACACCGGTGCCGGTCCGCGGGGCGCGGTGGCGGCCGGGGCGGTGGCGCTCGCTACGGCCGGTCTGATCGGCGGCTTGTCGCTCGCGCCCACCCGCCGGGTGCTCGACGCCGTGTTGCCCAAACCGGGGCAGGGCCCCTCGGAGCGGGTGCTGCGTCGCGGTCGGTTCGTCCTCGACGTCGAGGCCGGTGCCGAGAGCGGGGCCCGGTACCGCACTCGGATGGCGGTGGAGAAGGACCCCGGTTACGGCGCCACAGCGGTGATGCTGGGGGAGTCGGCCTTGAGCCTGGCTCGAGACGAGTTGCCCGAGCGGGCCGGGGTGCTGACCCCGATGACCGCACTGGGGCCGGCGTTGGCTCGACGGCTGCGGACTCACGGGTTCACCATCACTACGACGGCACTGGCGCCGACGGCACGGGCGACAATGGGATCGAAGCGGACGGTGGGACCGAAGCGGACGGTGGGACCGAAGCGGACGATGGGACCGAAGCGGACGATGGGACCGAAGCGAGGGAGGACGGGATGAGCAGCGACGACGAGGTGGTGATCCTGGCCGGGGCGAGGACACCGTTCGGGAAGATCAACGCCGGCCTGGCCGGTCTGCGGGCCGCCGAGCTGGGAGCGCACGCCATCCGGCACGCCCTGCTGCGCTCGGGCCTGGACCCGGAGGCGGTGGACGTCGTGTTGATGGGGCAGGTGGTCCAGGCCGGGGCTGGTCAGGGACCGGCTCGGCAGGCCGCGATCGGCGCCGGAATCGGCTGGAACGTGCCGGCGACCACGATCAACAAGATCTGCCTGTCCGGGCTGACCGCGGTGATCGACGGCGCCCGGCTGATCCGGGCCGGTGAGGCCGACGTGGTGGTGGCCGGTGGGCAGGAGTCGATGTCCAACGGCCCGCATCTGCTGCCGGGGTCGCGCCGAGGCTATCCCTACGGCGAGGTCACCTTGTCGGACTCGGTCGCTTATGACGCACTGACCGACGCCTTCGACGGGCTGAGCATGGGCGCCTCCACCGAGCAGGCGTTGCGTCAGCTGAAGATATCCCGGGCCGAGCAGGACGAGATCTCCGCCGCCAGCCACCAGCGGGCGGCGCGGGCAGCCAAGGACGGGACATTTGACACCGAGATCGCGCCGATCGAGGTGCCGCAGCGGCGCGGTGAGCCACTGCGCGTGGCCCAGGACGAGGGCGTCCGCCCGGACGCGAGCGTGGATTCGCTGGCCAAGTTGCGGCCCGCGTTCGCCGCCGACGGCACGATCACCGCGGGCAGCTCCTCCCCGTTGACCGACGGCGCGGCGGCGATGGTGTTGTGCTCGCGCGGGTACGCCAATGAGCGGGACCTGCCGTTCCTGGCCGTGCTGGACGGCTCCGGGCACGTCGCCGGCCCGGACAATTCGCTGCCCTCCCAGCCGTCGCGGGCCATCGTCGCAGCCTGTGCCCGCAGCGGGATCGCAGTCGCCGACCTGGACTTCGTCGAAATCAACGAAGCCTTCGCGGCGGTCGTCGCGCAGTCGCTGCGGGACCTGGACTATCCGTGGGAGCAGACCAACCTTGCCGGTGGGGCGATCGCCCTCGGCCATCCCGTCGGCGCGTCCGGGGCCCGGCTCGCGCTGCACGCCGCCCTCGAACTGAGCCGTCGAGGAACGGGACGGGCCGCCGTCGGTCTGTGCGGTGGCGGTGGCCAGGGCGAAGCCCTGGTGCTGCACCGGGACTGAGTCAAATCTGCTCTGTCGGTGTTTCACCCGCTGGACCCTTCAGCGTCCCCGGAGCCACGGTCGTGCTCGATGTCCCCGTCACCGCCAACGCAGCAGAGGCCCGATCCGCGGCCTTCGCCTCGGCGCGAGCCGCCGGGGCCGCACGGAGTGCACATCACGTTACGTTTCACCCGGTGGCTCGAGGTTCTCGACTTCGGTACATGATGCCTGCGCGCGGTAGAGAGCCGTCGTACCACTGGCCGATCCTGGTGCGGGACGAGCGATCGACAAGAGGGAAGCCTATGAGTCGGAATCGGCGTCCGAATTGAGACTGGCCCGGATGTCTTTGAGCCGCCGGTACAGCCGCATCGGATGTTCGGGAACGTCGAAGAAGCCGTGGTGGGTATAGAAGCGTGCCGCCGCATCGTCGATGACGTCTACGACGACCAGCCGAGCGGCCGCGGCGTCGCCGGCAGCCACGGCCTTACGCATGGCTTCGGCAAGCAGGAGACCACCGAGGCCCCCACCCTGATGGTGTACATCCACCGCCAGCCGGGCGAGCAGGGCAACACCAACAGGGTAGGCAGGCAGTCCGCGGACAAGTTTCCGCGGCGCATCGGAGCGCAGCACCGAGCCCATGGTCAGACTGAAGTAGCCGAGGATATGTCCCTGCTGGACCAGTACGAAGGTTCGCGCCGAATCCATCCGCTGGGAAGCCAGTGCATAGTCGCGAAGCCAGTCGTCAAGTGCGTCGTTGCCGGATCGGAACGCGGAAAAGTCGTGAGTTTCACCGAGGCGTTCCAGCCGTCGCTCACTCACGCCTCGGGTAGCTTCGGGTGCCGATGAAAGAGATCGCTGAGCTGCGGGACCGCCGTGGCCGGCTTGTCCAGCTCGGCAATGAACCGGTCAAACGTCTCGTTCGACAGCGTCACGTCCCGGCGTTGCTCGATCACCGTCGCTGCTCGCGCGGTCACGGTGTCGAGCACGAACGACGTGACGGTGGCGTGCTCCAGGTCGGCAGCCTGGCGGATGAGGGCGTCCTGCTCGGGACTCACGCGCACCTCAAGCCGATGACGCTTGGAAAGGTGAACAGTCGCATCGCTCATGGTGCGATCGTACTCTGTCCGGACGCCGTCCGGACAGAGTGCCCGATAGCCGATCGGCTACCGGCACACGACCGCCCAGCCTGCTCATCACGAAGTTGGGCGGAAGTCTGCACGCCCTGCGTCGCGATCTGTTCTCCGCCCACCAAGGCCACGTCCGGCACCGCCACCTCGACGACCAAGTCGACCAGGCGCTAGGCCGCACTCTGGTCACCAACGCCGCGGTGCTGTGGACCACGACCTAAGGGGACCCCGTCGAGGACGCCGCCGCGTTTCGGACCGCGCCGTGCAGCGGGAAGCCACTGATCCCCCGCCAGGCCAGGTTGCTCACCAGAGCCTTCGCCTGGTCCAACGGGATCGCCGCGCTGTGCTCGGAGATCCAGTAGCGCGCGCCCACCTGCGCCAGCCCGACCAGCGAGATGCCCAGCAGTTTGGACTGCTCGGCGGGGAGGTCGGTGTCCTCGGCGATCACGGCGGCGATGGCGTCGGCGACGTCGTTGTTGACCTTCCACAGGCGATTCTGCACCCGGGAGTCGCCGGTCAGGTCGGACTCGAAGACGAAGCGGAACTCGCCGCTGGCCGAGGAGACGAACTCGTAGAACGCCCCCATTGCCGCCACCACCCGGTCGGCGTTGTCGGCGGTGGAGGCCAGCGCCTGCGCGACCACCTCGACCAGGGAGTCGCACGAGCTGTCCAGCAGCGCGAGGTAGAGCTCCAGCTTGGACCCGAAGTGCTGGTACAGCACGGGCTTGCTGACGCCGGCGCTCTCGGCGATGTCGTCCATCGCCGCCGCGTGGTAGCCGCGGGTGGTGAACACTTCGTTGGCTGCGTCGAGCAACTGCGCCCGCCGCTGGTCCCTGGGCATCCGATTTGCGTTCCCAGGTCGGCGTAACGCCGCCGTCGGGGCGGCTTGGTCGGTGCTCACCACGTCAGACTAGAACAAGCGCGGCGTCAGACCAGAACAAGCGCGGCCCCCTTCATCCCCTCGTGCACGGACGCGGGCCGCGTCGGAGGCCGGATGGCTGTGGTCTAATCGGTCTAATCGTGGTTGATCTGGTGACCCGGCAGCACCGGCCGGTCTGTAATCAGCAGGTCCGCGGACAAATCACCCACCCGTTCGACCCGGTCCAGCACCTGCGCGGCGGTGAAACGGAGATCGGCCGGGCCGGAGACCATGCCGAGCTCCTCCCAGGTGACCGGAGTCGCCACGTACGGCTGCTCCCGCCCTCGCAGTGAGTACGGCGCGACGGTGTTGCGGGCGGCGAGGTTCTGCTGGTGGTCGAGGTAGATCCGGCCCGTACGCTGCGGCAGCGACATCGCGGCCACGAACAGCGCCGGGTGTGCGGCGGCCAGCTCGGTGTTCAGTCTCTTGGCGTAGGCCCAGGCGTCCCGGCTGGCGCAGGGGGCCACCGCGGCGTAGAGCTGGACGCCCTTACTGCCCGAGGTCTGCGCCACCGGAAGCAGACCGTCGCGGATGAGGCGTTCGGCGACGATCAGCGCGGCCCGGGCCGCCTCCGCCAGGCCGACGCCGTCGCCGGGGTCGAGGTCGATCACCAGGCGGTCGGTCAGCGGCTCGCCGGGTCGGGACCCGTCGCCGGGCAGGTCGAGGACGCCGTCGGCGCCGGGCGTACCACTGCTGACAGTCCACTGCGGCACGTGTAGCTCCAGCGCCGCGAGATTGGCCAGCCAGACCAGGGTGGCCGCTTCGTCGGCCAGCACGTAGTCGATCACCCCGTCGCTGGTCCCGATGCGTTGCCGACGGACCCACTCCGGTGTACCCGCCGGCGCGTTCTTCTCGTAGAACGCACCCGGGGCCGGCGGGGTGCTACCTCCCCGCGGCGGCACCGCGGGCGCGGTGCCCACCCCGTCGGGGAAGCGCAGCCGGGTCAGCGCCCGGTCGCGGACGTGCGGCAACAGGACCGGTGCGATCCGGACGTAGTAGTCGATCACCTCACTCTTGGTGAAGCCGGCCCTGGGGAACAGCACCTTGTCCAGGTTGGTCAAGGTGAGTGTCCGGCCGGCCACGGCCACCCCGACCCGGTCTGGGCTCACGGCGCCTCCACGACCTCCTGGCTGATCCCGAACTCGGCCAGCCGGTCCGGCTCCGGATGCGCGCCGACGCCGGGTTCGGTCCGGATGGCCACCCACCCGTCGACCATCTTCACCGGCGGGGTCAGGTCCCGGGCGTAGAAGCGGTCGGAGCCGGAGATGTCGCCGGTCAAGGTGAAGCCGGGCAGCCCGGCGAGCGCGGCGTTGGCCGCCCGGCCGAGTCCGGTCTCCAACATGCCGCCGCACCACACGGCCACGCCGTGGGCTCGGGCCAGGTCGTGGATCCGGCGGGCCTCCAGGTAGCCACCGACCCGGCCGGGCTTGATGTTGATGATCTCGGCGGCGCCCAGGGCGATGGCGTCGGCGGCCGACGCCGCCGAGGTCACCGATTCGTCCAGGCAGATCGGCGTCCGCAGTGACCGGGCCAACGCGGCGTGCTGGCGCAGGTCGTCGTGGGCCAGTGGCTGTTCGATCAGCAGCAGGTCCAACGCGTCCAGGCGACGCAGCCGCGCGGCGTCGGCCAAGGTGTAGGCGGCGTTCGCGTCGACCTGCAGCTCGATGTCGCCGAACGCCTCCCGGACCGCCCGGACCGGCTCGAGGTCGACCCCGGGCTTGATCTTGAGCTTGATCCGCCGGTACCCCTGGTCCAGGTAGCCCTGGACCACCCGCAGCAGGGTGGGCACGTCGTCCTGGATCCCGACCGACACACCGGAGGGCACCCGATCGCGGGTGACGCCGAGGTAGGCCGCGAAGGAGGTGCCGGCGGCCCGCAACTGAGCGTCCAGCACCGCCATCTCCACCGCGCTCTTGGCCATCGGGTGTCCGACCACCGGGGCCAGCGGCTCGGCCACGGTCTCGGCGGTCAACGGGCGTTCCCGCTGAGCGGCGAACAACCGCGGGAGCAGGTGGGCCCTCAGCACGGCCCGCGCGCCGTCGACGTACTCGCTGGAGTAGGTCGGATCCTCCTGGGCCACGCACTCGCCCCAACCGACGACCGCGCGTCCGTCCACGACCGTGTGGGCCTCCAGCAGCAGGGCCAGCCGAGTGGTCTCGGTGCCGAACGAGGTGGTGAAGGGCGAGACCAGAGGCAGCCGCACCCGGTGCAGCACGATCCGATCCAGCTCCAGGGTCACGTCCGCTCCAGTTCGTAGTGGGCGGCGGTGCGCGGGCTGGCGCGGACGAACCCCGTCACTCGCCAGCCGTCGCCGGCCAGGCCGCGGTAAGTGTCGCGGAAGGCGTACCGCCAGCGGCGGCCGGTCTCGGGATCGCGGGCGCGGACCGTCTCGATGTCATCTGGCACAGCGACCGTACGGATCAGCGCCGCGGAGTCCGGCTCGGCCTCGACCGGCTCGTTCTCGGTGCCCACGAGCAGGACCGCGGAGCCTTGCTCGTGTGTCGAGGGGGCCTGCGGTGGCGCCGCGGTCACCGGCCAGTGCACCAGCAGCCGATCACTGCCCTGACCGGCGTTGCGGCCGTCGGACAGGTCGGCGTAGAAGTCGACCAAATAGTCCGCGGGTCGAGCGCCGAGGCGGCTGAGGTTGAACCAGGCGTTCCGAGCCACCAGCGGGTCGTAGGTCCAGGCGACGGTGCTGAGCCCGCGGTGTTCGCACCACTGCCGTTGGTGCTGCTTGAGGGCGGTGCCTACGCCGCCGTCCGTCGCTTCCGGTAGCACCCCGGCGACGTGGGAGTGCAGCACCTGCCCCAACGGCTCGGCGAAGAACCCGACACACACGCCGACCAGGCGACCCCCGGCGTCGAATGCTCCCGCGCAGTAATTGCCGGCGTGGGCCAAGGCGATCAGCAAGGACGTCTCCACCGGAGTCTGCGGGCCGGGCCAGACCTGGAGTAGTAGCTCAGCTGCCGCCGCCATCTCACTGGCCCGCAGGGCGCGGACCTGCACCGTCGTCACCCCGAGAGTGTGTCATCCCGGGACCGGTGTGCCGGTGTCGTCGCGGATCGCGCTGAGCGTACGTTTCCCGACCGCGGCGGCCCCGTGGTGCGTGCGGGGTCGGTTTTGGCGTGCGTTTCCCGACCACGACCGGACACCGGCAGCGCCCAGGCGCGGTCTAGCGGTGCGGAGGCGGTCGGTAGCCGGGGCGACCGGCGGTTCCGGCGGCCTCGACCACACTGCGGCCCAGAACTCTCGCGGCCCGGGCCAGGGCCGGCGGCGGTTCGCCCGAGATGTCGGGCGGCATCACCACCACCGGACACGTCGCGGCGTAGATGAGCTGGTGGGCGAACATCGGACCCACCAGGAGTTGGCGGGGCGCGTCCACCACCAACAGGTCGGCGCCGGCGGCGGCCTCCACCAGCACCGGCCACTTGCCGCCGCGCCGCAACCGTAGCTCCACTCCGTGCTCGGGCCCGAGGGCCGCCTCGACGTCGTCGGCCAAGGCGGCCTCCGCCTGCTGTTCCACCTCGATCGACCTGCTGATCCGGCCGCCGGTCTCACCCGAGGGTGTCGCCTGTGGGGCGGGTGTCCGCCAGGCCCGGACGGCGATCAACCGGCCGCCGTTGCCGGTGGCTTGGTGTTGCGCCCAGGTCAGAGCCCGCGGCGACTTCGACGTGGCACTGACTCCCACGACGACGGTGTAGGGCTGATTGTCGGGCACGGCTTACCTCCAATGCGCTTCCTGAACCCTCAAACCGGCAGTTTGGTGAGCTGGTTCCCGTGTTCGTCGTAGCTGCTGAGCGGGGGAGCGATGTCCTCCAGCGCTTTGCCCTCGGCGTCGACACCGAACTTGAAGGCCACGAACGCCCCGATCAGCATGATCACCGTGGCCAGGATGTAGCCCCAGAACAGCGGCCCACGGGCGGTGCCGTCCCCGATCAGCGCGCCGAAGAGCAGCGGACCGAGGGAGCCGAAGAGCTGCGCGACGGCGAAGAAGTAGGAGATGGCCTGGCCGCGTACCTCCAGCGGGAAGATCTCCGAAACCGTCAGGTAGCCCGCCGACGCCCCGGCGGAGGCGAAGAAGAACGACAAGCACCACAGCGCGGTGTGGGTGCCGGCGGTGAGCAGGTCGGCGTTGAACAGGATCGCCGAGATGAACAGCACGATCCCAGCGATGCCGTACGAGCCGCCGATCATCTTCCGCCGCCCCACCGTGTCGAAGAACCGGCCCAGCAGCAGCGGGCCGAGCAAGTTGCCGACGGCGAAGGGGAAGAAGTACAGCGCGGCGCTGGAGGAGGTCTTGCCGTAGAAGTTCTGCAGCACCAGCGAGGAGGTGAAGAAAATCGCGTTGTACAGGAACGACTGGGTGATCATCAGCGTCAGCCCGAGCACCGTCCGGGTCGGATAGAGCTTGAAGAACACGTACGACAGTTGCTTGGGTCCGAGTCCCTCGTGGGCTTTGATCCACCACGCCTTCGACTCATCGAGTTCAGGGAGCTGCTTGCCCTCGCTGCGGACCCGTTCCTCGATCTCGTCGACGATCTTCTCCGCGGCCTCACCCTGGCCGTGGGTCACCATCCACCGGGGGCTCTCCGGGATGTGGCGCCGCAGGTAGATGATGATCAGACCCAGCACCGGACCGATGAAGAACGCAATCCGCCAGCCGACGTTCTCGTCGAAACGGGTGGTGTCGAGCAGGAAGTAGCTGCCCAGAGTGCCCAGCATGGCGCCGCCCCAGTAGGTGCCGTTGATGGCCAGGTCGACCCGGCCGCGGTACTTGCCCGGCATCAACTCGTCGATGGCGGAGTTGATCGCGGAGTACTCGCCGCCGATCCCCATTCCGGCGACGAAGCGGAAGATCCACAAGAACCAGACGTCGGGGGAGAGGCCGGCGATACCGGACCCGATCAGGTAGACCAGCAGGGTGACGATGAACAGCTTCTTGCGGCCCAGCTTGTCGGTCAACCGACCGAAGACCAGGGCGCCCACGACCTCACCGATCAGGTAGACCGTCGCGGTGAAGCCGACCTGCGCCGAACTCATCCCCAAGGAGTCCTTGTAGCCCGCGGCAGCAACGATCTGGACTTCCAAACCGTCCAGGATCCAAGCCGTTCCGAGCCCGAAGATCACCATCCAGTGGAATCTCGACCAGGGCATCTTGTCCATTCGGACCGGGATCAAACTCCGGACCGGCTTTTCCTCGGCCGCTGGCACCGTTGACGACATGGGCTGTCCCCCTCCTCGAAACTAGATAGCGCGTCGAGCACACCGTAAGGCAATTCTCAGCTTGCTCCGGGGGGTGCTGTCAAGGGGCTTGAAGGCATCCGCACACTGGCCCGATGCCCGTCGATCCCACGATCCTGGTCCGCCCGCCCGCGCCGACGCTCGAGCAGGGAGAGCTCACCCACCTGGCCCGGAGCGCGGTCGACCCCGAACTGGCTCGGACCCAGTGGGAGGGCTACGTCGACGCCTTCGCCCGGCGCGGGTGGAAGGTCGTTTCGCTGGCCCCGGCCGACGAGTATCCGGACGGGGTGTTCGTCGAGGACACCGTGGTGATGTTCGACCACCTGGCCGTGCTGACCTCGCCGGGGGCGGAGTCCCGGCGCGGAGAGGTGGTCTCCACCCAGCGCGGCCTGGAGCGGCTGAACGCGCAGGGAGCCGGGATCGAGATCGCCGAGATCACCGGATCGGGGCGACTGGAGGGCGGCGACGTGTTGAAGGTCGGCGACGTGGTCTACGTCGGTCGAACCGCCCGGACCAACGCCGAGGGTGTACGTCAGCTCGCGGCTCTGGTGGAGCCACTGGGTCGTCGCGTCCAGGAGGTACCGGTGAGCCGGGTGCTGCACCTGAAGTCGGCGATGACTGCTTTGCCCGACGGCACCATTATCGGTTTCGGTCCGCTGGTCGAGGATCGGCAGCGCTTTGCCGACTTCGTCGCCGTGCCCGAGGAGCACGGCACCGCGGTCGTCGACCTCGGCGACGGCGCAGTGCTGGTGTCTGCCGACGCACCCGAAACCGCGAAGCTGCTGAGCGCTCGCGGCCTGGACGTCGTCCGGGTCGTCATCAGCGAGTTCGAGAAGCTCGAGGGCTGCGTCACCTGCCTCTCGGTCCGACTACGTGGCCGCTGACGCCCACGCCCCCTGAGCTTGTCGAAGGGCCTCGAAGAGGTCGGCGCTTCCGCCCGCGCGCCGGTGTAACGCCCCCTGAGCTTGTCGAAGGGCCTCGAAGAGGTCGGCGCCTCCGCCCGCGCGCCGGTGTAACGCCCCCTGAGCTTGTCGAAGGGCCTCGAAGAGGTCGGCAAACCCCTACGCCCCCTGAGCTTGTCGAAGGGCCTCGAAGAGGTTGGCGCCTCCGCCCGCGCGCCGGTGTAACGCCCCCTGAGCTTGTCGAAGGGCCTCGAAGAGGTCGGCGCCACTACGGCCCGGCGCATGCGCCAACCCCTCCGGGGCCCTTCGACAAGCTCAGGGGGCGTGGTTGCCCTTCGGCGAGCTCGGGGGGCGTGATTCGCCCTTCGGCGAGCTCGGGGGGCGTGATGGCCCTTCGGCGAGCTCGGGGGGCGTGATGGCCCTTCGACGAGCTCGGGGGGCGTGGTGGCCCTTCGACGAGCTCGGGGGGCGTGATGGCCCTTCGACGAGCTCAGGGGGCGTGATGGCCCTTCGACGAGCTCAGGGGGCGTGATGGCCCTTCGACGAGCTCGGGGGGCGTGGTTGCCTTTCGGCAAGCTGAGGGAGCCCGCCGAGCGCGCGACTAGTCGGCAGGCAGCACGACCACGGGTACGGGCGCGTGCCGGATCAGCTTCGTCGCTCGCGAGCCGAGGAAGACCCGGGCCACCGGGCCCATTGAGGAGGAGCCGATGGCGAGCAGTTCGCCCGGCTCCCAGGGGATGGCAGCGGTGGTGTCGTTCCAACTCGTACCGGTAGCGATCACTCGCTCGGTGTCGGCCGGGATCACTGCCTCCTCGACCAGACGCTGCTGAGCCTGCTCGGCCTGCCCGGTCCAGGAGTCGAGCACCGAATCTTCCGCGGACAGTCCGGCGGTCGGCGGGTACATGGTGGCCCCTCGGACACCGAAACTGGCCACGCGGAGCCCGACCCCGAAGCGCTTGGTCAGCGCGGCGACCCGGGCCACCACCCGGGCGGAGGACTCGGAGTCGGAGAACGCGCAGGTCACCCGGCTCACCCCGTCGGCGGCCAGCGACCGGAACTCCCGTGGACTGATCGCCAACGGCACCGAGGAGGCGTGCAGCAACTTGTCCGCGGTCGAGCCGACCGCGACCCGCCCGACCTGGGCGTCGGTGGACGAACCGAGGACGAGCACGGTGGCGTCGAGGTCCCCGGCGGCGTCGATCAGCGCCCGGGCGACCGAGCGCCCGGTCACGATCTGGTAGTCCACGTCCACGCTGACACTGGTCTGGGCCAGGTAATCCCGAGCCTGCCGCTCCGACTCCTGCCCGACCTGCCGGGCGTAGTCGGTGTACTCGGCGTCCACTTTGGCCATCGACGGCGTAGCCCACTGCCGGGGCACCACCGTGACCACGGTCAGCGCCTCGTCCAGGGCGTGAGCCAATTGAAGGCCGAGGTCGAGGGAACCGCGGCCGCCCTTGTGCGGAACATAACCGACGACGACACTCACCGAGCCGTACCCTCCTTGGCCGGAGTTCCGCCGTGGTCGGCGCGTCCGAGGACGGAGTGCCGGCGGCCGTAGACGAAGTAGAAGCCGAGGACGACCGCCACCCAGGCGGCGAAGACCAGCCAGGTCACCCACTGCAGGCTGGAGAGGATGTAGAGGCAGGCGCCGATGGCCAGCACCGGCGTGACCGGGTAGCCCGGCACCTTGAACGCCCGCGGCAGGTCCGGCTCCCGGCGGCGCAGGATGATCACCCCGAGGGAGACGATGATGAACGCAGTTAGGGTCCCGATGGAGACCATGTCGATCAGATAGTCCAGGGGCAGAAAGGCCGCCATGATCGACACCGCGATGGCCACGATCACGGTGTTGTTGACCGGGGTCTGGTTGCGCGCGCTGACCTTGGCGAAGATGCCCGGCAACATCCCGTCGCGACCCATCGCGAACAAGATCCGGGTCTGCCCGTACATCGTCACCAACGTGACCGAGAAGATCGAAATCACCGCGCCCAACGCCAGCACGGTGGCCCAGATCGGCGTTCCGGTGACGATCTCCAAGATCTTGGCCAACCCGGCCTCCTGCTGGCCGCCGAAGTCCTGCCAGGGCTGGGCGCCGATGGCGGCGAAGGCGACGAGGACGTAGATCGAGATCACGATCAGCAGCGCCGCGATCAGGGCGCGGGGCATGGTCCGCTGAGGGTCCTTGACCTCGTCGCCGGCGGTGGAGACCGCGTCCAGCCCGATGAAGGAGAAGAAAATAGTCCCGGCAGCTACACCGACCGCCGCCTTGCCCATCGGGGCGAAGTCGGAGAAGTTGGCCCCGTCGAACGCGGTCAGGGAGATCACCACGAACATCACCAGCACCGACAACTTGATGATCACCATCACCGCGTTCGTCTTGGCCGACTCGCTCGCCCCGCGAATCAGCAGCACCATGCACAGGGCGACCAGGACCACGGCCGGCAAGTTGATCACCCCGGTGGGCGCGTCACCCTTGGCGAACGGGGCGGCCAGCAGGGCCTGCGGCAGCTCGACGCCAGTGATGTTGGCCAGTGCCTCGTTCAGGTAGGCCGACCAGCCGACCGCCACCGCCGCGGTGGAGACGCCGTACTCCAGCAGCAGGCAGGCCGCCACCCCCATCGCCACCACTTCGCCGAGAGTGGCGTAAGCGTAGGAGTATGTGCTGCCCGACACCGGCACCGACGACGCCAGTTCGGCGTAGCACAGGGCGGCCAGGCCGGCGGCGATCCCGGCCAGCACGAAGGAGATGATCACCGCCGGTCCCGCCTCGGGGACGGCCTGGCCGAGGACGAAGAAGATCCCGGTACCGACGGTGGCCCCGACCCCGAACATGGTCAGCTGGAAGGTGCCGATGCTGCGGCTCAGCTGCGGGCCCTCGTCGGGCTGCCCGACCGGCTTACGGCGCAGCAGTTGAGCGGCCAGTCCGCTCTTGGTCGGGGAGGCGGTGCTCATCGGTGAACTCCGTTCGCGGCACGGCAGCTGCGCCACCCGGCGCTGGATCGTAGTCTGACCCCTCGCGCCCGCCTTGAATAGCGCCGGTCCGGCCTGTCGCTGAGATTCTTGCCCGGAACCGGTGTCGGATGGGGGCCACCGAAGGCGGTGGACGACGCTGGAACACTGCTCAGATGACCTCTCCCGCTGTCGTGCCGTTGGACGCCCTGCCCGCAGGCCTGGCCGCCCGTGTACCCGGAGCCGCCGACGTACCCGGGTTGATCGTGCTGCTGCAGCAGACCCGGCGGCCCGGGGACACCAGCCCGGTCGACGTCGAGACCGTGAACGGCACGGTGACCGGCCCGGCGTCGTGGACCCGGCGCCAGCTGGTGGTGAGCGGGCCCGCGGAGACCCTGCTGGCCTGGGCTCTGGTGCACGATCGGGCGGCCGGTCGGACCGAGGTGAGCGTGCTGCTCCACCCCGACACCCCCGAACCTGACCGGGTGGCGGCCGCGGTCTACGCCTGGGTCGACCAGGCTGCTGTGACGGTCGCTGCGTTGCGCCGGGTCGCTCGAACCCAGCTCGACGCGTCGGCGGTGACCGGTGACGAACGGCAGCGCGGCTGGCTGGCTCGGGCCGGTTACGCTCACACCCGGACCTGGCTGCACATGCAACGGCCGGTGACTGCGGCGGAGGGTGAGCCGGGAGTACTGCCCGCACCCCGGCCGGGCGTACGGGTCCGCCGGGTCCGCGACCACCCGAACGGACTGCCCGTCGCCGAGGACCTGCAGCAGGTGCACCTGGTGTTGGAGCAGTCCTTCGCCGACCACTTCAACTCCTACCGGGAGGGCTTCGCCGAGTTCGTCGTCCGGCTGCAGGAAGATCCCTGGCACCGCTGGGACCACTGGTGGATCGCCGAGGTAGAGGTCGACGGCCAGCTGCTGCCCGGCGGGGCGTTGATCAGCTCGGTCTCCCCGCCGGACGCCGACGGGCGTTACGGCAGCTACGTCGACTACATCGGCGTGCACCGCCGCTCCCGTGGCCGGGGGGTGGCCAAGGCGCTGCTGAACACGCTGATCGCCGACGCCGCCCAACGGGACCGCAACCGGGTCACTTTGGAGGTCGACGCCGATTCCGAGACCCGGGCCGACGGTCTGTACCGGTCGATGGGTTGGCAGACCGGGTACCGCACCGAGTCCTGGCACCGTTACGTCGAGGTGAGGGAAGACGACGACCCGGCCCGGCCCTGATCCCGACTCCGACCCGGACCTCGCCACCGACTCCAGGCAGCGGCGAGCGCTGAGCGAGTTGGCCGCGGAGTGGGATTTGGTGCCGGACGGGCCGGCCCGTACCGGTCCCCGGGCCGCCCTTCCGGTCCGCACCAGCGGCAGCGGGGGCAGCGGTGGTGAAGCTGCTCTGCTGGAATTGGTCACCGACGGCGCGCCGACCGAGCACCTGGCCCTGCGAGCCTGGGCCGGCCACGGCGCGGTGTGCTTGTTGCGGGCCGATCCCCGACGTGCTGCACTGCTGAGCGAGCGGACCGATCCGTTGGCGGACCTGAACGCCCTACCCGTGCTGGAGGCGTGCGCGGTTGCCGCGCGGTTGATGGGCCGGCTGCACCGGCCGGCGTTGCCGCAACCGCCGACGCTAACGGACCTGGCTCCACGCTGGATCGACCAACTGGCTCGACTGGCCCGGACCGGGCTGGTCCCGCGGCGGTTCGCCGACCAGGCCCGGCAGTGGGTGGTGGAGCTGACCGCTGGGCCGGGCGCGGGAGAGACCCTGCTGCACGGGAACCTGCACTCCGGCGTCGTCCGCCGGGCCGTCCGCGAGCCATGGCTGGTGGTGGCGCCACGCCCGATCGGCGGGGAACCAAGCTTCGAGGTGGCGCCGCTGCTGGCCGGGCGGTGGGGTGAAGCCGAGGCATCGGGTGACCTCCGCGCGGCGCTGCGGCAGCGGCTGACCGTGGTCACCGACGAGGCCGGGTTGGACGAGGACCGGACCCGCGCGTGGGTCTGCGTGCGCACGATGGTCGACCTGGCCGCCGCCGCCGACCGCGGTCGGCTCGTTCCACAGCGGATCACTCGGGCGGTGACGCTGGTCAAAGCGGTTCAGGATTGAGGCGGTTCAGGATTGAGGCGGTCCAGGATTGAGCCGCCGCCGGCGCAGCCGGCGGAATAGCCCGGCGAAGGTGACTGTTGTGCGCAACGATCGTCCATCGCAGGCGTCGTGAGTAGCGCGACGCGGAAGCAGGAGGAAACTGTGGCCCGCGACGAAGGAACCGGCGTGCGTCTGGCACCGCTGGTCGAACCGGCAGAGTCGTTGACCGCGGAGGAGGTCCGCCGCTACAGCCGCCACCTGATCATTCCCGACGTGGGGATGATCGGGCAGAAGCGGCTGAAGAACGCCCGGGTGTTGGTGATCGGGGCCGGTGGCCTCGGCAGCCCGGCACTGCTCTATCTCGCCGCGGCCGGCGTCGGGACCCTGGGCATCATCGACTTCGACACCGTCGACGAATCGAACCTGCAGCGCCAGGTGATCCACGGCCAGTCCGACATCGGCAAGTCCAAGGCCGTCTCCGCGCGGGAGTCGGTCGCCGAGGTCAACCCGCTGGTGCACGTGGTGGTGCACGACGTCCGGCTGGACAACGACAACGTTTTCGACATCTTCGCCGACTACGACCTGATCCTGGACGGCACCGACAACTTCGCCACCCGCTACCTGGTCAACGACGCCGCCGTGCTCAGCCACAAGCCGTACGTGTGGGGTTCGATCTTCCGCTTCGAGGGCCAGGTCAGCGTGTTCTGGAACGACCAGGGGCCCAACTACCGCGACCTCTACCCCGAACCGCCGCCACCGGGGATGGTGCCCTCGTGCGCGGAGGGCGGCGTGCTCGGCGTGCTGTGTGCCTCGATCGGCTCGATCATGGTGACCGAGGCGATCAAGCTGATCACCGGGATCGGCGAGCCGCTGATCGGTCGGCTGATGGTCTACGACGCCTTGGAGATGACCTACTCGACGCTGAAGTTGCGCCGCGACCCCGCCGGTGAGCCGATCACCGGCCTGATCGACTACGACGACTTCTGCGGCGCGATCACCGACGAGGCGGCGGAGGCCGTCGCCGGCCACACGATCGGGGTGAAGCAGCTCAAGGGCTGGTTGGACGAGCGGTCTCATGGCCAGCGCGACTTCACTCTGATCGACGTCCGCGAGCAGGTGGAGCGAGAGATCAACGCCATTCCTGGTTCGGTCTTGATCCCCAAGGGCGACTTCCAGACCGGCGCGGCCCTGGCCGACCTGCCGCAGGACAAGCAGGTCGTGCTCTACTGCAAGACCGGGGTCCGCTCCGCGGAGGTGCTGGCTATGGTGCAGGGTGCCGGTCTGGCCGACGCGGTGCACGTGGGTGGCGGGGTCAGCGCCTGGGTCTCCGAGGTCGACCCGAGTCAGCCGGCCTACTGAGTCCGGGTCACGGGTGCGACCTCCCCTCTGACGGAGAGCCTTACTGACGGTCCTGCGGAGGGTCGAGCGGCACCCCTCGACGTGCTCCGCGTGTTGATCGGGTTAGCGCAGCCAACCGGTGCATAGCGACCCCATTTTCTCGCGTTCCGTTCTCTGAGTGTTCCCGGTCCGGCAGCCCTTGAGTCATACCTGGCCCCTAGCTTCTTGCGCGGAACTCCACGGGACCAGGGGGCGCAGATGGACCAGCGTTGGGCTGTTCGGGCCCGCAGCATCAGCAAATCCTTTGGCGACGTCGTCGCCCTGGACCGCGTCGACCTCGACATCGCCGAGGGCCAGCTCCATGGCCTGGTCGGGCCGAACGGCGCCGGGAAGACGACGCTGCTGGGTTTGCTGCTGGGTTTGGCCGTCGCCGACAGCGGCGAGCTGGAGATCCTCGGTACGCGCATAGGTCGGACGTCGATAGTGCCGGACGGCGTAGCGGGCTTCATCGACGGTCCCGGCCTGTACCCGGCGTTGACTCCTCGGCAGAATCTGGCCGCCCTGGTCGCCCTTCGCGCTCGCCAACCCGGCAGCGTCGACGAGGCGCTGGAGCAGGTCGGGCTCAGCGACGTCGCCGACGACCGGGTCGGCGGATTCTCACTCGGCATGCGGCAGCGCCTCGGGCTGGCCGCGGCTCTGCTCACGCAGCCGCGGCTGCTGGTGCTCGACGAGCCCGCAAACGGCCTCGATCCGGCCGGCAGTCGCCACGTCCACCAGGTACTCACCGAGCTTGCGGAGGCCGGTGCCGCGGTCGTGGTCTCCAGCCACCGCATGGACGACCTGGCTGCGCTCTGTTCCGAGGTCACCATCCTGGCCGCCGGACGGCTCCTCTTCACCGGACCGGTCGGCAAGCTTTCGGCGGGGAGCGGCGAACTCGACTACCGACTCCGGACCTCCGACCCGGTCGAGGCCCGACACGTCGCGCGTCAGAGCCCCGGGACTCGCCTTCCGCCGCCCGAGCACGATCGATTCCCGCGACGGGATCCGGAGACGCTCGTCGTCCGTGGCCCGGTGGCAGCGCTCGATGAGCTCGTGGTCCGGCTGGTCGGCGCCGGCGTCGCGGTCCGCGAACTTGCGCCGGTGACGCCCCCGCTGGAGGCAGCGTTCCTGGCGTTGACCGACGACGCCGCGACCAACAACGACGCCGCGACCAACACAAGCGTGCAGCCCCGGTGACCGCCCTCGCGCCGAACCGGAGCGGCATCAGACCCGCTCCGTTGTGGCCTGGTTATCGCTTCGAATTGGTCAAGCTGCTGTCCCAGTGGCGGGTGCGCATCCTGCTGCTCGCCTGCTGGGTCATCCCGGCAGGAGTCGTCGGGGTGGTCAGCCGGCAGAGTGCTCTGCCCTCCGACACGGTCTTTGGCCGCTGGATGAACGCGACCGGCTGGGGTGGGGCCCTGGTCGCGCTAGCCTTCGCCGGCTCGTGGGCGCTCCCGCTGCTAACGTCGCTGGTCGCAGGCGACGTCTTCGCCGTGGAGGATCGGCTGGGCACCTGGCGCCACCTGCTGGTCGCCGTCCGGTCGCCGCGGCGGATCTTTCTCGCCAAGGCGCTCGGCAGTGTGACGGTGGTCTTGCTGCTGGTCGCCGGCATGGGCGTCTCGGCCGTCGTCGGTGGACTGGTGGCGTCGGGCAACCGCCCGCTGATCGGTCTCGATGGCCGCCTCTTCACCGGCTCCGAGGCCGCCGGACGATTGCTGCTCGCCTGGTTGTGCGTCCTGGCCCCGACCCTGGCCTTCGCGGCGGTCGGGCTGCTCGGCTCGGTGGCGCTCGGTCGTTCACCTAGCGGGCTGTTGGTGCCAGCCGTGCTCGCCGTGGTGCTGGCGGTGGTGCAGCTGCTGCCGTTGCCGGTCGCCGTGCGGGCGGCGCTGCCCAGCCAGGCCTTCGTCGCCTGGCGAGGTCTGTTCACCGAACCGGCCCAGACCGGCCTCCTGGTGGTCGGCGTCGTGGTCGGCCTTGCCTGGACGTCGGTGGCCACCGCGGCCGCGTACCTGATCTTCGTCCGGCGTGACTTCACCGACCTGGCCAACGACGGCTCCGGCCGCCGATTTGTGCTGGCCGGAATGCTCCCCCTCGTAGCTTTGACCGCGCTCTCGATCCTGATCGTCTCGACGGCCACGCCCGCCACCAGGTCGGGGATCGACAAGGTGAAGCTCGAGGCGTCGCTCTCCACGGCGTACGCCCACCTCTACCGGCTCCAGGCTGAGGAGCTGCACCGGCCTGCGGTCACGGAGGCGCAGCTGCGAACCAGCGCTTCCTGTGACAAGGGCGGCTCGCTGGGGGCCGACGAGGGTCCCGGCGCCGACTGGCACTGCGTCGTGTCCTGGCACCTGCCCGGCGCGACGGCGGTCGGGTCGGCCATCTACCAGCTCGATGTCACCGCCGACGGCCGGTACGTCGCCGACGGCGACGGGCCTGTCGAAGTCAACGGCTTCTTCCCGGTCCGGGCGCCCTACGGGACCGCGCCCAACCCGCTCTGGCAGTTCGACGGCTTGGTCGATCTGCTCTCACCCCTCCGGAAGGAATGAACATGCACGTCACACGCCAACGCCGACCCGTCGGCGGGAGTCGATCCGGGTTCTTCAGGCGGCGTCGTCCGGCCCGTCTCGTGATCGCGGGCATCGCCGCGGTCGCCCTCGCCAGCGGTGGAGCGGCGTACGCCAACACCAAGGTCTTCGGTGACCATCAGGTCGGAACCACGTACGAGAACGGCATCCAGGTCTCTTCCGACCAGATCGTCAAACCGATCGGCGACCGACTGCTCACCGAGTACGGCAAGTTCATGGGCTCGACGCTGAGCCCGGACGGGAAGTTCCTGGCGGCGAGTAGCACCGACAAGTCGGTGGTGCTGCAGATCTTCGACCTCTCCACCTACAAGCTGGTCTGGACCGTCGGATCAGCCCCCGGCGTCAACCAGCAGCTCGCCGACCGGTCCGTGGGCCAGGAGGGCCCGACCTACTCACCGGACGGGAAGTTCTTGTGGCTGCCCCAAGCGAACGGGCTCACGCGGTTCCCGGTCAATCCCGACGGCTCGCTCGGCACGCCGACCCCGGTGCCGCTCCCGGTGGTCGACGGGAAGGCACCCCTGCCCGGCAAGTCGACCTTCTCCGCCGACGGCGCCACACTGTACGTCCCGGTCAACGGGCAGAACACGGTCCAGGCCCTCGACTCGACCACCGGCGCGGTCCAGCAGACCTGGAACGTCGGGATCGCCCCTCGGGCCGTGGCTCTGGTGGGCAACCGGCTCTTCGTCAGCAACGAAGGCGGACGCGAGGCCCGACCGGGTGAGACCACGATCGAGTCCTACGGCACCCAGGTGCCGGCCAGTCCGGTCCGAGGCACCTCGACCACCGGCACGGTGAGTGTGATCAACACCACCCGCCCCTCGGCCGCGGTCAGGTCGATCGACGTCGGCCTGCACCCGACTGCCCTGTACGTCAACCGGCGCACGTTGTTCGTCGCCAACACCTTCGACGACACGGTGTCGGTGATCGACACCAGCAGGAACCGGGTCGTGCAGACGGTCGACACCAAGCCGTGGAAGTCCTCCGACGTCGGCTATCAGCCCAACAGCATCACCCTGACCAAGGACGACCACTTGCTGGTCACCCTGGGTCGCGCGAACGCGGTGGCCGTCTTCCAGTACCACCGCGACGCACGAGAGCCGGTGAACTACATCGGCCTGCTGCCGACGGACTACTACCCGTCGGAGGTGGCCACGACCGGTGACCACGTTGTGGTCACCAACACCCGTGGTATCGATGCGCGTGGGCCTGAGCTCACCTTCGACAAGGGCCCCGGCACCACGCCGGCGACCGGCCACGGAACGCACAGCACGACCGCTTCGCTGACCCGCTTCGCGCTGCCGAACGACCAGCAGATCAACAAGGCCACGGCGACGGTCTTCGCTCAGAACGGCTGGACGAAGAACGATGTCAAGGAGCTCCACGGTAGGAACAAGGCGATCGCCGTGCCGGTGCCGAAGCGGATCGGTGATCCGTCGGTCATCAAGCACGTTTTTCTGCTGGTCAAGGAGAACCGGACCTATGACCAGGTGTACGGCGACGACAGCCGCGGCAACGGCGACGCGACCCTCGCCCAGTTCGGGCGCAAGGTCACGCCGAACCAGCACGCGCTGGCCAAGCAGTTCGGTCTCTACGACAACTTCTACGACGTCGGCACCAACTCGGCCGAGGGTCACAACTGGGTGATGCAGGGCGACAACCCGGAGTACACCGAGTCTGATGCCGGTGAATACGTCCGCAGCTACGACACCGAGAACGACGTGCTGGGCCACCAACGCTCAGGCTTCTTGTGGAGCGCGGTCCAGGCGGCGCACGGAACCGTGCGCAACTTCGGCGAATTCATGGCCTTCGAGAACAAGCCGGCCGGAGCGACCTGGCAGCAGTACTACTGCGCCAGCAAGAGTGTCGAGGCCGGCGGCGACCCGGCTCAGCTGACCGATCCCTCCCTTCGGGTCGACGACCACTCGCCGATCCCGTCACTGGACGCGGTCTCCAACCACGACGCTCCCCAGTTCGACACCGCCATCCCCGACCTCTACCGCTACCAGATCTGGAAGCGGGAGTTCGAGCAGAACGGTCCCGCGAACCTCAACATGATGTGGCTCTCCAGCGACCACACCGGTGGTCCGCCGGATCCGGAGGCCCAGGTCGCCGACGGTGACCTGGCGGTTGGGAAGATCGTCGACGAGATCTCCCACAGCAAGTACTGGAAGGACTCCGCGATCTTCGTGGTCGAGGACGACAGCCAGAACGGCGCGGACCACGTCGACGGCCACCGCTCACCGGTCCAGGTGATCAGCCCGTGGGCCCAGCACGGCAAGGTGGACAGCACCTACTACTCCCAGATCACGATGGTCCGGACGATCGAGCAGATCCTGGGTGCCCAGCCCCTGAATCAGAAGGTCGCCGCGGCCACACCCATGTACCGCGCATTCACCAACCGGCCGAACTATCAGCGCTTCAAGACCCTCCCGAACCAGGTCCCACTCACCGAGGGCGTGCTCACGCCGCCGGCCTGCGGGGCCGACACCCTCGGGATGAAGGGCTCGGCCGCCAAGCGGCTTGTCACCGAGCAGGCGGAGAAAGCCGCCGTCCCCGAGGGGCAGCAGGATGTCGCGAAGGCGTGGGAGGAGTGGAGCAACCGCCAGCACTTCACCGGCAACGGCGCCGTGCCGGACTACGCGCACCCCGAACAGATGAACCGCTACACCTGGTACCAGACCCACGACTGGACGACGCCTTACCCGGGCGACCCCAGAATCTACGCGCCGGCAGAGGTTCCGGGCGGAGACATCCCCGGAGTCGAAGGCGATCGCTGACCCCTGACCTCGTCCAGGCTGGCAGGCAGCTGTTATCCAATGGGCGAGCGGGGCCGGGCAGGCCGGTCAGCGCAGCGTCTGATCGGCCTCCTCCAGCGTCTTGGCCCCGGTCATGATGGCCACGCCCTCTTCCATCGAGTGGGTCCGAGGGCTGATCACTCCGACGCAGGAGCCGAGCCGCTGAACGTGGATGCGGTCGGCGGTCTCGAAGACGTTGGGCATGTTGTGGCTGATCAAGATCACGCCCAGCCCCCGCTCGCGCAGGTCCCGGACCAATCGCAACACCTGTCCGGTCTCCCGCACGCCTAGGGCGGCGGTCGGCTCGTCCAGGATCACCACTTTGCCGCCGAACGCCCCGGCCCGGGCCACCGCGACGATCTGCCGCTGACCGCCGGACAGGGTCTCCACGGCCTGGTCGATGTTCTGCAGCGTGGTGATCCCGAGATCTTCGATGTGCTGTTGGGACTGGCGCCGCATGGCCTTGGTGTCGAGCATCCGCAGCACCGAACCGGCGAAGCCGGGACGGCGGATCTCCCGGGCCAGGTAGAGGTTGCTGGCAATGTTGAGCGCCGGTGCGACGGCCAGAGTCTGGTAGACGGTCTCGATCCCGACCGCCTTGGCGTCCTGGGTGGCCGCGAACCGGACCTGTTGGCCCTCGACGGTGATGGTTCCGCTGTCGGGGGTCATCGCCCCGGACAGGCATTTGATCAGGGTCGACTTGCCGGCGCCGTTGTCACCGATCACCGCCAACACCTCACCGGGGAACAGCCGCAGGCTGACGTCACTGAGACCGATCACCCGGCCGAACGTCTTGTTCAGCCCGGTCGCCTCCAGCACCGGGGTCTGGTTGTAGTCGGGCTCACCCCGCTCCGACTTACCCTCCTGGGGACGCCGATCGGGACCGCTCGGCTCCGCTCCGGAGTCGTGGGACGTGACCGCATGACTCATGCCCTGATCCTCCTCATGCCCTGATCCTCCTCATCCCTGACCCTCCTCATGCCTTGACCCTCCTGATCCACTGGTCGACCGACACCGCGAGGATGACCAGGACACCGGTGGCGAGGACCTGGTAGTTGGGGTCGACCCCGGCCAGAGCCAGACCGCTTTGGAAGACCTGCACGATCAGGGCGCCGATCAGGGTTCCGACGACCAAGCCTCGACCGCCGAACAGGCTGGTGCCGCCGATCACTACCGCGGTGATGCTGAGCAGGTTGTAGTTCAGTCCGGCGTTGGGGTCGGCCCCGCCGACCCGGCCGGCGACGATCCAGGCCGCGATACCGACGGTGAACCCGGCGACCACGTAGGCACTGAGGGTGACCCGACGGGTGTTGATCCCGGCCAGCGCGGAGGCCTCGGCGTCGTCGCCGGTGGCGTACAGGTGCCGACCCCAGGCGGTGAAGCCGAGGGCAAACCCGACCATCAGATACAGCGCCAACATCAGCAGCACTCCCCAGGTGACGCTGACGCTGCCGATCGACAGCGTCTTGCCCGTGACCAGTAGGAACGCGTCGGGGTCCAGCGTCACCGTCTGCCCTTGCGCGTAGAGCAGGGCGATGGCGGTGAAGATCGAGAAGGTGCCCAGGGTGACGATGAACGGCGGCAGGTTGATCCGGGTGACCAGGAAGCCGTTCAGCAGCCCGGTGAGGACGGCCACGGCGATCCCGATCAGCAGGGCGAGGAAGCCCGGTACGCCGAGGTCGGCGTTCAGCTTCGCCATCACCAGCGAGGACAACACCATGGCCAGGCCGATCGACAGGTCCACCCCGGCGGTCAGGATGATCAGGGTCTGACCGACCGCCAACGCTCCGACCACCGCCATCTGCTGCACCAGCAGTGACAGGGCCTCGGGGCGCATGAAGTTCGGCGAGACGATCCCGAAGACGATCACCGCCACCACGAGCACGATCAGCGGGCTGAGGGCGGGACTGCGGTGCAGCAGGTGTTGAATCCGCTCGCCCGGGCTGTACCTGCGCTGACTCATCTCCTCCGCGGAGTGCGGACTCTGGGTCGCGGTCTGCGTCATGGCCTGGTACTCCTCGTGTTCGTCATGACTACTTGTCGCCCCAGCACTGCTGGAGACCGTCCGCGGGCGTCTGGCTCTTCAGCCCGGAAACGGGGTCAGCCACAACCAGGTTGGTGCCGGTGTCGACGTAGTTCTTGCCCTCCGAGGCGGCCGGCGGGGCGCCGCCCTGGGACAGGTTGGCCGTCGACTGAACGCCGAGCGCGGCCATCTTGCCGGGGTACTGGGTGGCGTCGGCGGCGAAGACCCCGTTCTGGACGTCGCCCATTCCCTGGCAACTGCCGTCGATGGTGAAGATCTGGGCCTGCTTGGCCTTGCCGGCCGCGGTCAGTGCGGCGTACGCACCGCGGCCGGCGGGCTCGTTGATGGTGTAGACGACGTTGATGTCGGGGTTGATCGACAAGCACTGCTCCATCGCGGTCCGGCCGCCGTCGATCGCGCCCTGGGTGGGTAGGTGGCAGACGACTTGGTAGTCCCCGCCCTTACCGCCGGTGTACTGTCCGCTCGGCGCCTCCGACCCGTTCAGGTTCGGATTGGGCGTCGCGATCCCCATTCCCTTGAGGAAGCCGTGGTCACGGTCGGTATCGACCGAGACGACCTGGTCGCTGTAGAGGTCGAGCATGGCGATCACTGCCTTATTGCCCTTGAGAGTCGCCGCGGCGTACTGCCCGATCAGGTTGCCGGCCTGAAAGTTGTCGGTGGCGAAGGTGATGTCGGCGGTCTCGACCGGATCCGGCGGAGTATCCAGGGCGGCGACGAAAAGGCCCTCGGACTTGGCCTGGCGCAGTGCAGCGTTGACCGCGTTCCCGTTCGAGGTGATCAGGATGCCCTTGTCGCCGCGGGCGATGGCGGTGTAGATCGCGGTGATCTGGTTCTGGGTGTCGCCGTCCATGGTGCCGGCGGCGACCGAGAGGCGGACGTTCAGCTTGTCGGCCTCGGTCTGGGCTGCGTCCTTCATCGAGACGAAGTAGGGATTGGTCTGGGTTTTCAAGATCAACGACACTCCGACGCGTTGGTCGGTGCTGGCGCAGCCGGTCACGGCGAGGGCGAGGGCCAGCCACAGGCACAGCCACCAGGCGGCGGGGCGCAGCACCCGTCGGCTGGTACGCGAACGTGGTGGCCGCTGGATCTCGCCTCCTGGTCGTCGGGGACCGCGTGATCTCAGTGACGGTAATTACTGCCGAGGCGCGCGTCAATACCCCTCCGAGATTCACGAAGATTGCTCCCGAACACTGTCTGTACCTCACGGATGAACGCCCCGCGTAGCGGTGAGCGTGATGAGGGATGGGGAGCGAGCTTCGATAACTTCTCAAGCGCGCTCAAGCCGTGGGTTGATGATCAAGAGCGAGGTGTGTCCTGCGGTGGCTCGGCAGATGAGTTGTCCTGGTGCAGCGTTCGATTCTTGCCACCCTTGGCACGATCTCAATCCCGGCGTAGGGCTGGTGCAGCATCGGCGAGCCGACCAGCTGCGCTCATTCTCTGGGGCTCGGACGACGTCTCGCCGCGATGCGGTCGCGCAGCGACTCGGGTCGAAGGAAGCGGCATCACTGCTGTTCCGCGGCATGCTGAATCTCGACGAGGTGACCACCGAGCAGAGGGAGGTGATCACCGGGCTCGGGCGAGGAGGGGGAGCCGGTGCTGGACGGCAAGGCGGTTTGCCGCCCAGCACCGACGCATCTTCTCGGCCGTCTCAGCTCACCGGGATGAACTGCCAGTTCTGTCCGAAGTTACCGTTGCCGGTCACGCCGTACTGCTGGACCGGTGTGCTGTCCATCAGGCTTCCGCCGGTGAGGTCGAGTCCGAGGCCGCTGGTGCGGTTGATAATCTTGTAGTAGCCGCTGCCCGCCGCTGTGATGTACCACTGCTGATTGCTGTTCCCCGTACCAGTGATGGCGTACTGCTGCAGTATGGTGCCGTTACTTGTCGAACCGGCCGGATCGTCAAGGGCCAGTCCGCTGTTGATATTGACGATGTTGTAGTAACCCGATCCGGCATCGTCCAGGCGCCACTGCTGGTCCTTGTCCCCGCTGTCGGTGAGCTGTTCGATCTTGGCGCTGTTTTGGATGGAGCGGTTGACGACGCCGATCGGCTTGCCGCTGACTCGGGACGCGATCTTGAACACGTGGCCAGCCGAGGGACTGGTTGACAGCGTCGGTGCCGCGGCGATGGTTCCGACGAAAGTCGCGGTGGCTCTGGGCGCCAGGGTGTAGGTGAACGAGCCCTTCCCGTTCCAGGTGGTCGTGAATGAGGTGTTGGCGGCGTTGGTGTTGGTGGCGATGAGGACTTCTTGTCCGTTGGGATTCTTGAAGGCCGATGTGACGATTCCTCGCGCGTTAGCGGTTGAGGCGATATGGACCGCGCCGGGCTTGACGAACTTCGACACCTGCGCCAGCTCGTAGTAGATCGTGGCTTTGGTCGCGGTGATCGACGAACCGGTCCCGTCGATATTGATCATGCCTTTGCAGCCGTCACAGCCGCCGAGGTGCGGGCCGCCGCTGGAGGTAAGAGCAAGGTTCCACAGCACAACGCTCTTGGCCCAGTTCTGGGTGGAGAGCAACGTCATGTCCGCCGTGCCGTAGCGGATGATGTCGCTGGGTCCGACGTCGGAGGAGCACTCGGTCTCGTAGGCGTCCTTAGTTGGGTACTGGTTGTGCAACAGCGTCATCGCGGCGGGATCGCTGGTGTTGTCGTAGCAGTGCCAGGCGGTGCCGGCCAAGTCGGGGTTGGCGACCGAGCTGGCGAGCGCCTGCGGGAACTGGCCCTGGTCGGGGTTCGCGTACTCCCAGTTGTGATCGAAGCCGAGGATGGGTTGGTTCAGGCCGGCCGAGGTCAGCGAAGGCTTCAGGTAGGAGTGGATCCAGGCGCCGAGGTCGGCGGCGTCCCATTTCATGCCGGGGTAGTCGCTGGGGGTGTAGAGGGGCTCGTTCTGAGGGGTTACGGCGAAGATGGGAACGCCTGCGCTCTGGTAGGCCGTGACCCATTTCACGAAGTAGTCGGCCCAAGCCTGCCGGTAGGTCGGGTTCAGCGTGGTTTGCACTGATCCGGAGGTTCCGGAGATCGACTGCGGGGTCTTCATCCACGCCGGTGCGGACCAGGGGCTGGCGACGATCTTGAGGTTGGGGTTGATCGCGAGGGCGTCCTTGACCACCGGAATTATGTAGCCGGTCTCCGACGAGGTCAGCGCAAAGTTCTGCGTGGGGTTGCTCGCCGGACCGGCGACATCGTCCGACGTGTAGTGCGAGTTGGTCGCGGTGAAGTCGCTGGAAGTCATCGGCAACCGCCAAAACGACATCCCGTCGCCGCCGGTGGTGCTGAAGATCTCCTGCATCAACGCGCTGTACTGGGATGGCTTGTTCGCCTTCAGCTGCGACAGGAGGTAGGTCGAGGAGTTGGTGAAAGACCCGCCGAAGCCGGAGACCGTCTGGGACGTGAGCGAGTCGTTGACGGTGACGTTGCGCGACCCGGAGGTGACGGCTCCGAGGGTGACTGTCGGCTGGCCTGCGAGCTTGGCGGTGCCGTCGGCGGTCGTGAGGGTGACCGAGAGGGTCTCCCCAGCCGCTGCCGCGGGTTGCGTGACTGCGACTGAGGAGAAGACGCTGCCGACGGCGAGTGCGGCGGTCAGGATGGCGACGTGGCGTCGCCGGAGTGGGGGATGTGGCACGGGAGGCTCCTTCGCTATGTGCCGGGGACCGCGACTCCGGGGGTGGGGTCGCGGGGGGCCACGGACGGTCCGCGGCTACCGGGGGACGCGCCACTCGCCGACGCGGTCTCCGGAGATCAGTGGTCGAGCACGGGAACGGCGTTCTCGTCGATGACACGTTGAAGCCAGCGAGCACTGTCTTTGGGCGTGCGGGTCTGGCTGCCGTAGTCGTTGTAGACGAACCCGAAGCGCCAGCCGTATCCCTCAGCCCACTCGAAGTTGTCCATCAGCGACCACACGATGTAGCCGACGAGGGGGACCCCGTCGTCGATGGCATCGGCCGCGGCCCGGAAGTAGCCGTCGAAGTAGGCGATCCGTTCGGGGTCGTGCACGTGACCGTCGGGGCTCAGGTAGTCGTGCAGCGCGAGGCCGTTCTCGGTAACCCACAGTGGCAGGCTGGTCCACTCGCGGTGGACCCGGTTGAGAACCGCGCGTAGGGCCTGCGGCCGGATCGCGACTCCGCCGACGGTGACCGGCTCCTCCGGTGCCAACTTACGGGCGCCGCGGACGTTGTCGTTCTTCCCGGGGATCTGATCGGAGGCGGCGGCGACGTGGTGCTGCTCGTAGAAGTTGACTCCGAGCAGGTCGAGGGGCGCGCTGATCGCGGCCAGGTCGCCGGGTTGGACGAAGCCGAAGTCGGCGATACCGGTGTAGAAGAGCTCGGCGTCGTCGGGATAGCTGCCCCTGAGCAGCGGGGAAAGGAACATCCGGTTCTCGACCAGGTCGACCTTCGCGGCGGCGCGGACGTCCTCGGCGCGGCTGGTGGCCGGGTGGACGTCCGACAAGTTCAGCGTGATGCCGGCCTTAGCGGCCGGAGCGAGACCGCGGATGCGTTCCAGGGCGCGGGCGTGTGCGAGCAGGACATGGTGCACGGTCGAGACTGCGGTCGCCTCGTCGCGTCGTCCCGGGGCGTGCCGGCCTTCCAGATGGCCGATGTAGGCGACGCAGTACGGCTCGTTGACGGTAATCCAGGTCGGGACCCGGTCCGCCAGGCGGCCGACCACGGCTTCGGCAAACTCGCCGAAGTGGTCGGCCACATCGCGGTTGGCCCAGCCGTCCTTGTCCTGCAGCCACTGCGGCAGGTCCCAGTGGTACAGGGTGGTCATCGGTTCGACCCCACGGGCCAACAGCCCGTCGACCAGCCGGTCGTAGAAGTCGAGCCCAGCGGCGTTGGTGATTCCGTCAGGTCCGGGTTTCACCCGGCTCCAGGAGATTGAGAACCGGTACGTCTGCAGCCCGAGGGAGGCAATCAGATCCAGATCCGGATCGAGGCGGTGGTAGTGGTCGCAGGCGATGTCACCGTGGTCGCCGTGCCGGGTCCGGCGCGGCGTGTGGGCGAAGGTGTCCCAGATCGAGGGGGTGCGGCCGTCCTCGGCGACGGCACCCTCGATCTGGTAGGCCGCGGTCGAGGCGCCCCACCGGAAGCCGGGCGGGAAGGCGCGGACAGACGTGGTCATGGAGGTCCTTTCTGACGGATGGGCTCAGCCGGCGCGGCCCGAGAGCTGGCGTCGGCGGCGGCTGATCGCGTCGACTGCGACTGCGGCGAGCAGGATGATGCCGGTAGTGGTGTTCTTCACCGCGGCGGACTCGCCGAGCAGGTCCAACCCGTTGGCGACGGAACCGACGACCAGAGCTCCCAGCAGCGCGTTGTAGGCCTTACCCCGCCCGCCGAACAAGCTGGTGCCGCCAATGACGACAGCCGCGATGGCGTTCAAGCCGAGGTTCCCGCCCCCGGCGGCATTCGATACTGCGAACTGGCGGCTGGCATCGATGATTCCGGCCAACGCCGAGACCGTGGCGGCGATGGCGAAGACGGACAGAACGCTGCCGCGCACGCCGATGCCGGCTCGTCGCGCTGCTTCCCGATTCCCGCCGATCGCGTAAAGATGCTGGCCCCATGCCGTCTGGGTCAGCACGCCACCCAGGAGAAGGACGAGGCCGACGAGCACGACGAGAATCCAGGGGACGCCGAAGTAGCCGCTCAGCACCGCCACGACGACGGCTACGGCGGCGCTCACGACGGCGACTCGGGTAGTAAGCCGTCCCCACGACTCTCCGGGCAGGCCGAGACGGGTTTCATGTGTGCGCGCGCGGAGCCCCCCGATCAGCACCCCGGCAATCAGGAGCCCGCCGAGAATCCACGCAAATCCTGTGGTCAGGTAGCTGCTGGCGATGGCCTTGACAAAGGGGTCGGCGATTCGAAGTTCGCCGGCGTCGCCGATCAGGCCGAGCAGCAGCCCCTGCCAGACCAGCAGCCCGGTCAACGTCACCACGAACGAAGGCATGTGGACGTAGACGATCAGCGCCCCTTGCGCGAGCCCGATGACTAATCCCGAGCCTAGTGCGGCCAGGATGGCCGGTCCGGTGGACCAGCCGTGGGCAAGCAGTTGAGCGAGTACGCCAGCGCAGAAGCCGCTGACCGCGGCCACCGACAAGTCGATCTCTCCGATCACCAGCACCGCCACTAACCCGACGGCCAGCGTGCCCAGGACGGCGATCTGCAAGATCAAGTTGTTCAGGTTGCGAGCGGTGAGGAAGTTCGGGTTCTGGGTCTGGAAGAACGCCCAGATGACGACGAGCCCGATGATGACCGGCAGCGGTCCGAGGTCTCCGTCCTTGACCCGCTGCACGCCCGACCCGACCCAGGACCGTAGGGACGACTCGCCGTCGGCCACGCTGGGGGCGCTGACTTGGCGGCGGGACTCGACTTGCGCGCTCACGCAGCACTCGTTCCCGGGATGACGTTGCCGCCGGTAATAGCGGCGATCACCTCATCGGGCCGATGCTCGGTGGGGCTGAATGTGCCAGCATTACGACCGAGTCGGAGCACGACAATCTCGTCGGCCACGGCAAACACGTCGCTTAGATTGTGTGAGATCACCACCACGCCGAGCCCGCGGTCGCGCAGGCTGCGGACGAGACGGTAGACCATCGCGGTCTGCTCCACCCCGAGCGCGGCGGTCGGCTCGTCGAGCAGGACGACCTGGGAGCCCCACAGCACCGCTCGGCTCACCGCAACTGCTTGACGCTGACCTCCGGACAAGGTGGCGACCGGCCGGTCGAGGTCGGGCAGCGTAACCGCGAGCTGGGCGACAACCTCTTGGGCCCGAGCCCGCATCGTCGGCCGGTCAAGCAGCCGCAGACGACGCACTTCCCGACCGAGGTACAGGTTGGCCACCACCGACAGGTTGTCGCACAGGGCGAGGTCTTGGTACACGGTCTCGACCCCGAGGTGCGCGGCGTCGGCCGGACTGGAGATGGTCACGCGCCGTCCACCGACCCGTACCTCCCCGGTGTCGAGCGGCGAGGTTCCCGATAGCGCCTTGACCAGGGTGCTCTTGCCGGCGCCGTTGTCGCCGACCAGCGCGAGGACCCGTCCGGCGCGGACGGTGAGGTCGACGTCGGTCAGCGCGGCGACCGACCCGTAGCGCTTCTTGCCGTCGCGGAGGGTGAGCAGCGCTTCATCCGGACCCAGCGGTGGTGCGTCCATCAGGCGCCCTGGCACAGGGTGGCCTTCTTGGCCTCACCCTTGCAGATCTGGCTCAGGGTGGTGAAGTCGTCGGCCAGCACGGTGGTCTTGATGTTGTCGGCTTCGACCACGACCGGCTTGAGCAGCACGCTCGGGACGTCGGCGGTGCCGTTGTTGACCGGGGTCGTCGCCATCGCCTTGGCCTGGTCGGGCTGCTGGTTCACCAACGCGACGGCGATCTGCGCGGCCGCTTTCGCTTCCTCACGGATTGGCTTGTAAACCGTCATCGCCTGCGTCCCGGCCAGGATCCTCTGCAGTCCCGCGTCGGTCGCGTCCTGGCCGGTCACCAGCACCTTGCCTTGGAGCTTCCGGGCCGTCAGCGCGGTCACCACGGAGTTGGCCAGGCCGTCGTTAGCCGCCAGCACCCCGTCGACCTTGTCGCCCATCTTCGTCAGGCCCTGTTCCATTTCTCGTTGGCCCTGGGCACCGTCGAAGTCCGGCGTGTCGGATTCATAGCCCAGGGTCAGCTTGCCGGAGGAGAACAGCGGGTCCAGCACCTTATGGGCGCCCTTCTTGAACGCCTGACCGGGCGCGCTGTCGGGAGCGCCGTTGATCATCGCCACGGTGTCACCCGTTTTTAGGTGATCGGCCAGGTACTGCCCCTGCATCGTGCCGACCGTCTCGTTGTCGAACGACACGTAGAAGGCCGGCTCCGAACCCCCGGAGACCATGCCGTCGTAGGCCACGACCGACGCCCCGGACGCCTTTGCCTTCGCCACCGTCGACGCTCCCGCGTCGTCGGTCATCGGGCTCATCACGATGACGCTCGCCCCGTTGGTCAGCGCCGCCTCAGCCTGCTGCAACTGGGCGGGACCACTGCCTTGTGCATTGTTGGCAATGACTTTGATCGAAGGGTCCAAGGCGTGCACCGCCTCGATGAAGTAGGGCTTGTCCTTACTCTCGAACCGGTCGGCACACGTCGAGCACGGCATCAGGAAGGCGACGGTCTTCTCCTTCGGAGGCGGCGCCGCGGACGGCTGGTCGGAAGCACTCCGGGTGGTTCCGCAACCGCCGAGGGCGAGGGCCAGAGCGGCTGCGCCGACGGCGAGGAGCCGGCGGGAAGAAACGGTGTTAGACATCAGGTTTTCTCCTCATCGAGAGCGGTGGCGGAAAGGTGGTCACTGAGTGGGTTCGGAAGTTGAAGCCGCTGGGCGAGGATCACCCGAGCGAGGCCTGGGTCCGGCGATGACGGACGAGGGGTACGGCGTGCTCGGGAGCCGATCGGCGGATCACCAGGGATGTGGGCAGCACGACTCTGCCCTGCTCGGAGCCGCCCTCGAGCCGGCTGAGCAGACCTCGGGCGGCGGTGGCCGCCATCTCTCGTGACGGTTGCCGGATGGTGGTCAGCGGCGGCTCGGTGTGGGCCGCCATGGGAATATCGTCGAAGCCGATCACGGCGACGTCGTCAGGAACGATCTGCGCCGCGTCGCGGAGGGCTCGGAGCACCCCCACGGCCATCAAGTCGTTATGGGCGAAGACACCGTCGAACGGTTGACCCGAGTGCAACAGTCCTTGGGTGGCGCGGAAGCCACCTTCCTCGGTGAAGTCGGCCTCGACCATCAGGGCATCGGCGACGTCGACGCCGTGTTCGGACGCGGAGCCCAGGAAGCCCGCGTCGCGCTCCTGAGTGCAGCCATAGACCGAAGGGCCGCTCACCACAGCCAGCCGGCGGCACCCCAAGCCCAGCAAATGGTTGGCAGCTTGTACCCCGCCGTCACGATTGGTCGTGGCCACAGAGGGGAATTCTGGGTGGCTGCCGCGATCGTCGATGAGGACCACCGGTAGACCAGCGGCATGCAACCCGGTGATGTAGTCGATGGTGCTGGGGGGCTCAATCACCAGCAGCCCGTCAAAGGAGTTGGCCGAGACCTGTGCAGCAAACTGCGCCAGCGACTCCTCGCCTCGGGTCATGGTGTAAAGAAGCAGCCCGTAACCAGACACCTCGAGAGCGTCAACGGCGCCTTGGAGCACATCCGCCATCCACGGCCAGGTGAGTGAGGGGACCAGCATGCCTACCGTCTTGGTTCGCCCCCGGGCCAGCCCAACCGCCCTTGCGCTCGGGAAGTAACCCGTCTCCGCGACGACCCGACGAACGCGCGCCGCCGTCACTTCATCGACATCGGGCTTCGCGTTCAACACCCGCGACACCGTCGTCTTGCTCACGCCGGCTAGCTGAGCAACATCGGCAATCGTTTTAGGCCTCATGGCCTCGCCTTCGTGTTTCGGAACCGGTTCCGTAACCGGTACCAGCAGCGTAAAACGAGGACGAGCTAACGTCAACACCCGACCAGCGGGATTAGTCCGTCAGGATCAGGACCGCTTCGGGCGACCGGATTGTCCGGGTCGGCCGATCGGCGGCAGCGGTGGGATGCCGCGCAGCGAGTTCCGCTCCGGGTGCGGCAGCACACCGTCGATCAGCGGCGGCAGGTGCCCCAACGGCCGGTTGCGCTGCGCCTCCCGCCAGTCCTCGTGCAGCCGGCGGCGGCGTTCGGCGTCGAGCTGGGCGAGCACCTGGTCGACCGCAGCCAGGACCGAACCGCGCAGTAGCCACGACGACGCCGGGCTGGCGTCGAGGATCAAGAGCTCGACCAGCATCGCCTGGGTCTCGCGCAGGATGTCCAGGTTGTCGGCCAGTCCCTGCTCGGACCGGTCCGAACGGTCCTGGGACTCGGCCAGTACCACCTCACCGAAGGCCACGATGCTGTCCCCGACGTTGTGCAAGACGACTGCGAACGCTTCCCGAAGGTCACCCGAGTAGGGGTCGGTCGGTCGTTCGGCCTCCGCGGGCAACTCACTGCGCAGCACCCCGAACAGGCTTCGGGTGGCCAGCAGGCAGTGTTCGAGGGTCTCCAGCCCGGAGGTCAGCACCGGTTCGACGTCGAGGGTGCCCAGAGCGCGGGGGTTGAGCCGGCGGGCGTCTTTGAGTTGGGTCACGGTCCGGTTGGCCTGCGCCACCTGGTGGGTCGCCGCCCGGACTTCGTCCAGCCAGCCTTCGACCTGGTCCCCACGGATCGGGCCTACGGTCATCGCGTCGGCAGCGGTGTGCAGCGGCGCGGCCGTCGCGGTTGCGACCCGGACGACCGACGCAGCGGCCGAGCGGGTCGGCATCGCGGGCGGATAGAGCAGGTTGAACGCCACTCCGACCGCTGCCCCGATCAGGGTGTTCAGCACCCGGGTCTCACCGGCCAGGCCGGAGTTGACCACGCCGAGGATGAGCATCGCGCTGATCGGGGCCTCGATCGCCTGCTCACCCAGTCGCAACACCTTGCCCACGAACAGGGCTGCGGCGATTGCCGCTCCCAGGCTCCACCAGGTCAGTCCGAACGTGCCGGCCAGCCCGGTGGCGATGAGCACCCCGGCCAGCACCGCCCCGACCCGGAGCACCCCCATCTTGAGGGTGGCATAGGCCGAGGCTTGGAGCACCAGGATAGTGGTCAGCACCCCGGTCAGGTCGGACGTGCCGGGGGATACAACGCCGACGAGCAGAAAGGTGAGCACGGCCGCGGCGGTCAACCGAGCGATGTTGGCCAAGCTCGGTCGGAGCCGGGCCGGGACGTCTCGCCAACGACTGGGCCGGCCCGGCCAGGCCCAGCTCGCGAGCCGCTGCCACCGGGTCGGAGCGGCGGGCTCGAGGGTCGGGGACGCTTTCACCTCATCAGAAACCAGAAGAGGCCCCCGCACCTTCCGGTGCGGGGACCTCTTTTCCTGAACAGCCCTCTTTATTCTGAGAAGCCTGGTGGGCGGTTCAGATCGCCTGGACTGCGTCCGCCTGCGGCCCCTTCGGGCCCTGGGTGGTCTGGAACTCCACTCGCTGGCCCTCGTCGAGGGACCGGAAACCGGACGACTCGATCGCGCTGTAGTGGACAAATACGTCCGGGCCGCCGCCGTCCACGGCAATGAAGCCGTAGCCCTTTTCGGCATTGAACCACTTGACGGTTCCCTGCGCCATGAAACATCTCCTAGCTTTTCTGCGTTCGAGGCCGCACCTCACGGCTCTCGACTGCTGTCGGACGCCAGGAGCTCCTGTACGCCCACGCAAAGTTTCTGGGGGCGCAGCACTTACCACGACACAGACCACTTGCAACAGCGGGTCTAGCCTGACACAGATTGCCGGGTCTTGGGAACCCTGGCCGGCGCCCGGGCGTTCCGTGGGCCGCTAGCCGCCCGTTTCGGGCACCGTCCGCGGTCCCCACCGGGCCTGAGTCATCACCACGCGACCGCCACGAACCGGAGCCCCCTCCGTCCGCAGCCGGCCCGTCGCCTCCGCCGCCAAGCCGGCGACCGGCCGACCGTCGGCCCGGACCACCCGCCACCACGGCACTGCCGATCCGTAGCGGCTCAGCACCAGTCCAACCTGACGAGGGCCCCCGCGACCGACCAGTTCGGCCACGTCGCCGTAGCTCAGCACCCGCCCGGGCGGGATCGATTCGACCGCAGCCAGGACCGACTCGACGTAGTCGCTTCCCGGGTTTACCCGCCCGATCTCCCCATCCGATCTCACCCGCCCAATCTCCCCCATCCGGGTTACCCGCCCGATCTCACCAGCGCGACCTCACCAGCCTTGACTGCCGGGTCCGCCCTTGAACGGACCGCCGACAGCCCCGGTGATCCAGCCACCGTAGAAGCCTCCCGGTTGCGGCTGGACCCGTTCGCCGCCGACTCGACACTCGTCCATTGCACCCGGGTAGAGGGAGACGTGGTCGCGCAGCGCGGCGTAGCGGCCCTGCGGAACGGGGTAGTACCAGGCGGCCCGGGGCGCGATCTGGTCGCCGCCGAGGACGTCGAGGTAGTAGGCGTCGCCCTTCCATTCGCAGAAGGAATGGCCGCCGGCCTCGCGCAGTGAATCTGGAGCGAACGCCGAGTGGGGCAGGTAGTACGTCGGTGGGTGGGAGGTCTCCAACACCAGCAGGCTGGACTGCGTCCGGCACACTTCGACGCCGCCGAGGGTGACGGTGACGAGCTGGTCGCTGGAGCGCACGGCCGGGGGACGGGGATAGTCCCAGACCGACTCCTGTCCAGGTGCGACGGGGTCGGGGACGGGGCGGCGAACCATGCTCGCAGCGTAGTGCGGCTCAGCTGCGGCCCGGCGGCCGCGATACTAGGGGAGTGCAACAGCCCCGGATCGAGGTGCGCCGGGCCGGTGAACGCTTCTTCACCGCGGCACCCGCGACGGGGCAGCCCCGGATTCGGACCTGGCACAGCTTTTCCTTCGGCGGCCACTACGACTCGGACAACGTCGGTCACGGTGCGCTGGTGGCGCACAACGAGGAGTGCGTCGGCGTGGGCGCCGGCTACCCTGACCACCCGCATGCTGAGACCGAGATCGTGACCTGGGTGTTGTCGGGTTCGCTCCGCCATGTCGACTCCACCGGCCACCGCGCGGTGCTGCGTCCTGGCCTCGTGCAGCGGTTGAGCGCCGGAACGGGGGTCCGGCACGCCGAGGGCAACGAGATCGCTGCCGGATCGCCGGGAGCGGGATCGTCGAACGAGGAGCCGGAGCCGCTGCATTTCGTGCAGATGTGGCTGCGGCCGGACCGAGGTGGGCGGGCGCCGTCGTACGCGGTGGCACCGGTCGACCTGGACGAGCTGACGCGGTCGTGGGTGCCGGTGGTCTCCGGCACGGACGACGACGCCGCGGTCGACCTGGCCAGCGCCGGGTCGACGTTGTGGGTGACGCGACTGTCCCCCGGAGATGTCCGGACCCTCCCGAATGCGCCGCGGCTGCACGCCTACGTCGCCCGCGGCCAGGTCGAGGTCGAGGCGGTGGGTCGGCTGGACACCGGCGACGCCCTTCGCGCCACCGGTCCGGCGCCGTTACGGGTCGCCGGGGGCGTCGACGCCGAGCTGTTGGTCTGGGCGCTACTTTGACGGGGGTCGAGGCCGAGGAGGACCTGCCCCTGCTGATCCGGGTTTCGGGACGTGACCGGCCCAGCCTCACCCGCGACCTGTTGGCCCTGCTCGGGAACGCCGGGGCGGTGTTGGAGGACATGGAACAGTTGGTCGTGCGCGAACGTCTCACCCTCGACGTCCTGGTGCGTCTGCGGGGGGCCGACGACGGGGTGGTGCGCGACTGGGGCGAACGGGCTCCGCGTCGACTTCGAGCGGGTCGCGGCGCGCTCCACCCGCGCCTTGGCGATCCGGCATGCTGTCACCGTGCTCGGTCGTCCGCTGACCCCGTCGGCGTTGGCAGCGGTGGCGCAGGCGATCGCGGTGACCGGCGGCAACATCGACCGGATCGTCCGGCTGGCGACCCGGCCGGTGACCGCGTACGACTTGATCGTGATTGCCGGCGATGTGGCCGCGATGCGCGCGGAGCTGATCGAGGTGGCGCGGATCGAGGGCATCGACGTCGCCGTCCAAGTGAACGGGCTGGAGCGCCGGGCCAAGCGACTGGTGGTGTTGGACGTCGACTCCACGCTGATCGGCGACGAGGTGATCGAGCTGCTGGCGCAGGAGGCCGGCGTCGCCGGGCAGGTCGGGGAGATCACCGCCCGCGCGATGGCCGGCGAGCTGGACTTCGAGGGTTCGCTCCGCGAACGGGTCCGGTTGCTGGCCGGGCTCGACCGGGCGGCCGTCGACCGGGTCCGCGACCGCGTTTCACTGACCCCCGGTGCGGAGACGTTCGTCTCGACGCTGCAGCGGTTGGGGTTTCGGGTCGGCATCGTCAGCGGTGGCTTCACCGTGTTTACCGACCCGCTGCGTGAGCGGTTGAGCCTGGACCACGCGTACGCCAACGAGTTGGGCGTCCGCGACGGTCGGCTCAGCGGGGAGGTGCTCGGCCCGGTGGTGGATCGCGCGCGTAAGGCCGAGTTGCTGCGCGAGATCGCCGCCGCCGACGGGGTGCCGCTGTCCCAGACCGTGGCCGTCGGCGACGGCGCCAACGACCTCGACATGCTCGCCGTCGCCGGGCTGGGAATTGCCTTCAACGCCAAGCCGGTGGTCCGGGCGGCCGCGGATACCACGGTGTCGGTGCCGCACCTGGACGTCATCTTGTTCATGCTCGGGATCCGCGGCGCCGACGTGGAGCGCGTCGCGCCGGTTCGGGTGGGTCGATGACGACCCTGCGCATCGCCCTGGCCCAGCTGGGCAGCGGGCCCGATCCGGCCGCGAACCTGGATCGGATCGGGCGTACGGTCGAGCGGGCGGCCGCCGACGGCGCCCGCCTGGTGGTGTTCCCCGAGGCGAGCATGCGCTGCTTCGGACTGCCACTGTTTGAGGTGGCGGAGCCGGTCGACGGGCCGTGGGCCACCGCGGTCCGTGCCCTGGCCCGGCGACACGATGTGGTCGTGGTGGTCGGGATGTTCGTCCCCGCGCCGGACGGGCGGGTGCTGAACGTGGCCTTGGCCACCGGTGGCGGGGTGGAGGCGGCGTACGCCAAGATCCACCTCTTCGACGCGTTCGGTTTCACCGAGTCCGCCACGGTGGCGCCGGGTGCGGACCTGGTAGTGATCGACGTCGACGGGGTCGGGGTGGGGTTGGCAACCTGCTACGACGTCCGGTTCCCGACCCTGTTCACCGCCCTGGCCGACCGCGGCGCGGACGTGATCTGCCTGCCGACGTCCTGGGGTCCAGGACCCGGCAAAGTCGATCAGTGGCGGCTGTTGACCCGGGCCCGGGCACTGGACGCCACCTGCTTCGTGCTGGCCGCCGGGCAGCCCGATGCGGCCGCGGCCGGGGTGGGTGCACCGACCGACGCCCCGACCGGGATCGGCCACAGTGTGGTCGTCGCCCCCGACGGCGTCGTGCTGGCCGAACTCGATGAGGGGCCGGACCTGGTCGTGCTCGACCTCGACCTCGACGCCGTGCCCCGGACCCGGGCGACGCTGCCGGTGCTGGCCAACCGGCGGCTGGATCGCTGAGGGCAGTTTCGAGCGGCCCAGGTCGCGTGCGTTTCCGACCGTGGCCGGTACCCGATCACGCGGAGCCGCCGACCACGCACCCTTTACTGCTCGATGCACCCTTTACCGGCCGATGCACCCACTGCAGCAGGTGCGCGACGAAGAAAAGGGTGCGCGGTGGCGAGGGTGCGCGGTGACCTGGAGCCCGGATTTGGCGTGCGTTTCCCGACCACGGCCGGCTCGTCGTGAGCTGGAGCCTGCAGTGGGATTGCCTGGTCCGATCGAGGCCGGAGTGGGCTGCGACGTACCCCGCCCGCTGGTCCGAAACGGGTCACGAGTGGATCACGACGAGTCGACACGATTCCCGAGAACCTTCAGGGCGCACTAGGGTCGGTGCGCGGTCCAACGGCTCCTCGGGTCGCCACAAGCTCCTGAGGAGGTGCCTGATGTCGGGTTTACCGTTTTGGCAGTACCTGTCGCTCTACCGCGACGAGGTCATCCTGCGTACCGAACAGCATGCGTTGTTCTCGTTCTACGTCATCCTCGGGGCGGTCGTGATCGGCCTGCTCTTGGCGATATTGGTGTACCCCTCGGGGATCAGTGCAAACTTCACCATCGCCACGGCTGCGGTTGCGTTCACGCTTCCCTCGGTCGCGCTGTTCGGTTTCCTGGTCTCGATCTTCGGCCAGAGCCTGTTCGGAACCGTGTATCCGGTGGTCGTCCTCTACGCGCTGCTCCCGATCCTGCGCAACGGGATCGCCGGGTTGCAGTCCGCCGACCCGGCGGTGATCGACGCGGCGCGCGGGATGGGCGTCGGTCGGTTCCGGATGCTCTGGCAGATCCGAATGCCGATCGCCTGGCCAGTCATCCTGGCCGGCGCGCGTGTGTCGGCCCAGCTTGCCGTCGGCATCGTCGCGATCGGGGCGTTCGTGGTGACCTTCGGCCTGGGTCAGTACGGCTTCAGCGCCTTGGACAACCTGGGTTCGGTCAACACCGGCAACGAGGCGATCGTCTGCATCGTCTTCACCGCGCTCGTCGCCTTGTTCTTCGACGCCGTCTTTGTCTTCATCCGCAGATTCACTACTCCGAGGGGGGATCCGTGACTGACACCCAGCGCCAAGGCAACCCGGCCGAGCCCGGGCACGACACCCAGGCCGGCGTCCCGATCGTGCTGAACGAGCTGACCAAGCAGTACCCGAACCAGCCCGAGCCCGCGGTCGAGCGGGTCACCATGACGATCCCGGCCGGCGAGCTCGTCGTCTTCGTCGGCCCTTCGGGCTGTGGCAAGACCACCACCATGCGGATGATCAATCGGCTGATCGAGCCGACATCGGGGACGATCCACATCGGGGACGAAGACGTTAATGGACTCGACGACGTGCAGTTGCGCCGCAAGATCGGCTACGTCATCCAGCAGATCGGCCTGATTCCCCACCTGACGATTGCGGCCAACGTCGGCCTGGTCCCGCGGCTGCTGAAGTGGAACAAGAACAAGACCAGTCAACGGGTGGAGGAGATGCTCACCGTCGTCGGTCTGGACCCGGGTCAGTTCGCGCACCGATACCCGAGGCAGCTCTCCGGGGGACAGCAGCAACGGGTCGGCGTGGCCCGGGCGCTGGCCGCCGATCCGCCCACCATGTTGATGGACGAGCCCTTCGGAGCGGTCGACCCGATCACCCGCGGTCGGTTGCAGGAGGAGTTCCGCTCGCTGCAGCAGACCCTGCGTAAGACGATCGTGTTCGTCACTCACGACTTCGACGAGGCGCTCAAGCTGGGTGATCGGATCGCGGTGCTGCGGGAGAAGTCGCAGATTGCGCAGTTCGACACCCCGGAGGCGATCCTGGCTCGGCCGGCGGACGACTTCGTCGCCGGTTTCATCGGCGAGGGAGCTGCGCTGAAGCGGCTGCACTTCGAGCGGGTGGATTCGCTCGACCTGGGTTCGCCGCCGTCGGTGGAGCCGGGTGCGGATACCGTCGACGTGTCCTCCACCCTGCACACCGCGCTGGACCTGATGGTGGGCAAGGGACTCGAGTCGGTGACGGTGAACCGCGACGGTCAGCCGGTCGGCCGGGTCGAGGTTCAAACGATCCTCAGTCGGGTCCATCGGCCCGAGGATGACGCAGAAGTGGTCGGTGCCGGATGAGCACCGGGACGGCCGAGCCGGACACCGCCGACGACATCGCAGCTCCGGCGACGTCGGCCGGATCAGCGGGCCCTTCGGCCCGCCAGCGTCAAGGCCGCATCATCGGGTGGACCAACCTGGTCACACCGCTGGTGGTTGTCCTGGTCTGCGTCGGGCTTTACGCCTACGTCAACGCTCAGCCCCTGGACACCATCGAGTCCAACATCTTGAACCGCACGGGTCTGGTCCGCCAGACCACCCAGCACGTGGTCGTGAGCGTCACTATCGCGGTCCTGGTGCTCGCGGTCTCGGTTCCCCTGGGCGTACTGGTCACCCGCAGGAGGACCCGCTGGCTCGCGCCCGGAGTGCTGGTGGTGGCCAACATCGGCCAGTCCGCCCCGAGCCTCGGCCTGCTGGCGCTGGTCGGCATCTTCGCCATCGGCTTCTGGCCGGTCGTGCTGATCCTGACCGCGTACTCGTCGCTGTCGGTGCTGCGGAACACCATCGTCGGCCTGGAGGGCATCGACCCCGGCGTCCTCGACGCCTGCCGGGGCATGGGCATGTCGCCCGCCGCCGTCTTGTTCCAGGTCGAGCTTCCACTCGCCGTTCCGGTGATCGGCGCGGGTGCCCGGACCGCGCTGGTGCTGGCGGTCGGCACCGTGCCGCTGGGTTACGCCCTGAACGCCGGCGGGCTCGGGCTACCCCTGTTCGGGGCGATCAAGACCAATCGACCGATTGCCACCTTGACCGTCGCGGTGATGATCGCCGTACTGGCGCTGCTGATGGACTGGCTCGGCGGCGTACTGCAGCGAGCGGCCACCCCCCGGGGGATCCGATGAGCCGGGGCTGCGATGAGCAAGGGAATCCACTGAGCCGCGCCCGTCCCTTCCACCTCACCCAGCACGAACCGACCACCCCGAAAGGGCACAGAATGATCAGACCAGGAAAATCCGTAGTAGCCGGCTGCCTCGCCGCGGCCATGGCCACGCTCAGCCTGGCCGGGTGTAATTCCCTCAGCGCCACTCCCGGCGGCGCTACCGACAACGCCGGCGGGCTCTGCGGCGGGGTCAAGCCCGGTTCGGTCGACAGCCAGGCGCTGAAGGGCGTCACGGTCAAGGTCGGCTCCAAGGAGTTCGACGAGCAGTTGGTCCTCGGTCAGCTGACGCTGGCCATGATGTGCGCGGCCGGCGCCGATGGGGTCGACGAAACCAACACCAAGGGCAGCACCCAGGCCCGGGAGAAGCTGATCCGCGGCGGCAGCGACGTCTACTGGGACTACAACGGCACCGGCTGGATCAACTACCTCGGTCACGACAAGCCGATCACCGACTCGGCCAAGCAGACCGAAGCCGTCGCCAAAGAGGACCTGACCAAGAACAAGCTGGTGTGGGGCCCCGCCGCCCCGTTCAACAACACCTACGCCTTTGCCGTCTCGGAGAAGTTCGCGCAGGAGAATCCGGACGTTAAGACCGACTCCGACATGGCCTCTTACATCAAGAAGAACAACGACGCCACGGTGTGCGTCGAGTCGGAGTTCGCCGCCCGGCCCGACGGCTACCCCGGGTTCAAGAAGGCGTACGGGATCTCCGGCGGCCAGGTCAAGAGTCTCGGTACCGGTGTGGTCTACACCCAAACGGCCAAGGACGCGTGCAACTTCGGCGAGGTGTTCACCACCGACGGCCGGATCGCCAACCTGAAACTGACCGTCTTGGACGACGACAAGGCCTTCTTCCCCCTCTACAACGGGGTCGTCGTGCAGCGTGCGGACTTCGCCAAGGAACATCCGCAGGTCCAGCAGGTGCTGGAGCCGTTGGCCAAGGAGTTGACCACCGAGGTGATGCAGCAGCTGAACACCAAGGTCAGTGCCGACGGTCTACCGCCGGACAAGGTGGCCAAGGACTTCTTGAAGGAGAAGGGCTTCATCGGCTAGCCGGCCGACCGGACCCGCGCCGCAGGGCCGGGCTCCGTGCTTGACCGATCAACCCTCGGGGGCGGCGCGAACGGCGACGGGATCGGCGCAGGCCCGGGTGGACGCGGCGATTCTGGCCGGGATCTCACGCCCGAGGTGGGCGGACGATTGGAGACGTAGCGGCTGGTCATCCGCGGACCCAGTCGAGCTCGGGTCAGCGCGTGTACGCCCTGCGCTGGACGTTGTGCCGACCAGGTGTTGGGAGTGGATGAACGGGTCCCAACGCAGGCGGATGGAACCTGTGGTCTGGCTGACGGCGAAGGCGCGGTTCAATCTCACCTCGCCGGCGTCGAACCGGTGCCGCGTCGCTTGCGGGCTACCTCGGTGGCGCGCTCGTCTTTGACACCACTCGAGCGGTCCACGTCTGGGACTCACCGAAGTACCCGGCCTACATCGACGTTCGCGCTGCTCGCCACCACCCTCGTCACCTGCCACCCAAGACGCGATTGACCAGTTTCAATGAGTCCGTGGCCCATCCCGCGCCGACAAGCGGGTGACGCTTGGCCGATGATGCCCCCTGGAACGTCAATTGGTCTTCGCGTTCAGCGTCGGTTGGGGTGGCGCATCGCTTCGACGCTTGCTCGGCAGCGTCGCAGCAAGTCTCAGGTTGGAGTTGCCGAGTAGGCGATGGTGTGGGTGACTTCGGTCTCGCTGGCGGTAGTGAGCAGTGAGATGGCGACAGTCTTCGACGACCCATATGCGGCGATCTTCGTCCTGCACCGAACCACGACAATGGTCGACCCGAACGACTTGGTCACCGCTCACCTGGCAGACCGCAAGCCAGACCTGACCCGATCCTGAGCGCCGCCTCCGATCTTGGCCGTCGGCGGTGCGAACGCCGCGATGAGGAAAAGCGGAGCTTTCAGGTTGACCGCGAACATCGCGCCGAAACTGCTTCGCAGCGAGCTCGGCTGAGTTCCGACCGGCCCGGTGTGCTGACCAGCCGTCAACGCTTCGGCGCCAGCCGTCGCACCTCGGTCGGAACGCCAGGTCCGCGCGGAGGTAGCACGGTCAGCTGCCGGTTCAGCAGGCCACCCGAGGCTGGAGACCCAAGTAGCTGCCGCACCATCACCTCGTCGACGGCGGCGCCGGACTCTCGGCGAACGCCCTGGAAGATGGCGGTCCGGTACCTGAGGTGCCGTCAGTGACGAGGACGACCTTGCCCAAGGACTGCATGGTCTTGTGCTGCTCAAGGTAGGACAGACGGTCGAGGATGGGACAGTTGGCCGCTCGCGGGGCCGTTCGGACCCTCGACCCGGGACCGTGAACACGAGGTCGGGGATGGAGTGCTCAAGGCCTCAGGAGAACGCGTCGCGATAGTCGGCCGCGAACTGCTCGAAGGTCCGCGGCGCCCGACCGAGCAATGTGGCCACGTCGTCGGAAAGCCAGGCCGCGTCGCCATCGGCGATCAGGCTGAAGGCCTGGGCGTTCATCTCGGCCACCGCAGCGGGGACTCCGGCAGTGATCATCGCCTCCTTGTCCTCGGCGAAGTCGAGGGGGTGGTAGGTGATGTGACGGCTCAACAGCTGCGACAACACCGCACCCACGTCGGCGTACGACACCAGGGACGGACCGGTCAACCAGTACGTTTTAGCGGCGTGGGACTGCGGGGCGGCTGCGATCTCGGCGGCGACGGCAGCTACGTCGCGGGCGTCGACCAGGCCCACCAGTCCGGCACCGGCTGAGGAGCCGAAGCTGCTGGTCTTGGCGATCCTCGGGGCGAGCGCGAGGAAGTTCTGCATGTAGGCGTTGGCTCGCAGCAGCGTGTGCTCCAACCCTGATGCGGCCAACCCGGCCTCGATCTCATTCTGCCCGCGACGCCGGGCGATCGGTGAGTCGGCCGAGGCCTTGCTGGTGATCTTAATAACGTGCCGGACACCCGCACGGCCTGCGCTGTCGACGACGTTCAGCTCCTGCTCGGGCACCGCAGGGCTTACGAGGACCACGGTGTCGACGGCCACCAGGGCCACGTCAAGAGTGTTCGGCACACTCAGGTCACCGACGACCACCTCGGCACCCGCAGCCGCCAGATCCCGAGCCTTGTCCAGGTCTCGCACGAATGCGCGGACAGCGAGGTCACGCGCGCGCAACAGCCTGACCGCCTCCGAACCAACCTTACCGGTCGCCCCGGTCACCAAGATCATTCCTGACTGCTTCTGGATCACACGATCCACTCTGCGCTCATTGAACTGGATCGTCAAGTCCAGAACCACTATGCTGGTGGGATGGTCGGAGCAATGCCGCCGGCGGCCAGCCTGACCCCGAAGGGACACAGGACCCGTAGCCGAATCGTGGACGCCGCCGCCTGGCTGGTCCACGAGCACGGGGTCAGCGGGACCACCCTCGACGACGTCAAGGCCGCAGCCGGGGTCAGCAGCTCGCAGCTCTACCACTACTTCGCCCACAAAGACGCGCTGCTCGAGGCCGTCGTCGACCATCAGGCCGACGCGGTCGTGCACACGCAGCAGCACGCCAACTTCTCCACCGTCACCGGCCGCCGAACCTGGCGGGACATGGTTATCGAAGAGGCGCACCGCGCCGCCGGCAAGGGCGGCTGTCCCCTCGGTGCCCTGGGCGGTCAGCTCGCCGAGACCGATCCCGGCGCCCGTACCCGCGTCGCCGCCGGCTTCGCCCACTGGACCGACACCCTTGGTGAGCAGCTGCGGACCCTGCACAGCGACGGCCAGCTCCCCCCCGGCACCGACCCCGACCAGCTCGCCGTCATGTTCCTCGCCACCCTTCAAGGCGGTCTGCTGCTGGCCCAGGTTCAACGCGACACCCGCCCGCTAGAGCTCGCCCTCGACACCCTCCTCGCCCTCGTCTTCGCAGATCCTCCTGCGAGTGCGCTCGTCCCACGCTCTGTGCTTGATCTCTAGCCTCAAGTCGGAATTCAACCGGACGTCCGAGCGAAATCTAGAAACAACCGACGACGACCCGCAAAACAGGCTCAAGCGCGAGGAGGAACGCGAGCCGCCAATCGTGCTTGCCACGGCGTCGGGTGCGCCCCTACCCGGTCGTCGCCAAACTTCACCACCTAGCTGATGCTGCACGCCTTCCACACCTGAACGGCGCGACAGGCGAGAACCGGATACTGCGGAATGCCCCCCGGGGAACCGACGAGATGCCTTGGGAAGACGGTGATCACCGCCGGTGACCAGGCAGCGAGCTTCCGGCTGCCTTCGTGACGTCCTCACCGGGGCTACGGCAGAGCGCTCGTCGCCACCCAGCACTCGATCGTGACCGCGAGGCGCATATCTTGTGCAACGGCGACTACCGCCACGACCCTCGGCGGCGGCGGAGGCTACGACGACGAGCGCATCTCCGGACGAGTCTCATGCGGCAAGATCCAGAAGCTCGAAGCCGACGCGGATCCGCCGAACCGCGCGGAGCAGGACGACTCTTCGAGGTGGCCGTGCGCGGCCGAAATCATCTGCCGCCCTCGACCCGCCGGGCTGTACCCTCCCGATCGTAGGGGCTTCGCTGGCCGACCTAGAAGCTGCGGCGTCGTGGCCGAGTCCGCTTCGACGACCAGAGCCGAGATGGCGAAGACGCGACCTGGTCCAGGCAAAGCCTTCACAGGAGGTCCCCCGAATGGTTTGCTTGAGGCGACCTGAGGAAGTATCTGATGAGCGCACCAAGCACCGAGCATCGCCGACAGCGTTGGCAGCGCTCGATCTGGATCGTCGTCCTCGTCGTCGGTGTTGTCGCGTATCTGGTCGTACTCCGCACCGCCGTAGCAACCCAGAACGTCAACTTCGTCCCGTCGCTGCTCCTGGTCGGCTCCGCCGTGGTGCCCGGAACTGTGCTGACCTTTGCCGCGACCGGCGGACGGGGAATCGTCGTCTCGTCCGGCCTGCTCGCCCTCGTCGCCGTCCTCGGCGGCATCGTCGGCACCGTCGCTGCCGGGACGCTCGAGTACGACGCCCTGCGCCGCCTCGGTGCGCTCCCGATGCTCTTCGTCGGGCTCATCGAGGAAGCGGCAAAGCTCATCGTTCCACTTCTCGTCCTGCTCTTCACTCGTTACCGAGGCGCCGCCGCCGGAGTGGTTATCGGCGTCGCGAGCGGCATGGGCTTCGCCACCCTGGAGACGATGGGCTACGGCTTCACCGCACTCCTCAAGAGCGGGTCGCTGGCCGCCCTCGACTCGACCCTGCTGCTGCGCGCCCTGCTCTCCCCGGCCGGACACGTTGCGTGGACCGGCGTGACCGCCGCGGCCCTCTTCGCGATGGTGACCTCGACTCGGCGCGGCCGGGCGGTGCTCCGCTTCGTGCTGACGTTCATCGGCGCCGTCCTCCTGCACGCCGCCTGGGATGGTTCCAACAGCCTCGTCGTCCACGTGCTCGTTGCCGTCGTCAGCATCGTCGGGCTCCTCGTCGTTGTTCATCGCACCAGGTCAGCCCTGGACCAGCCGATCGAATCCGTACAAGCGGCACGAGCCGCCAGAAGACGTGTCTCTGCAGACGGCGTGGAGTCCCTTGACTGATCCTCGAAGGTCCTCAAAGGCCACTGCCGAGACTGGGCACTCTCAGCGTGTCCACGCTGCGCTCCGCTACGAACTGATCAGCTGTGGCTTCCACGGGCACGTGTTGATCGGCACCAACGTGCGCGAGGTCCGTCCGGAGAACCAGCTCGTAATGAGGCAGGACGTGAGCGGCCTGCGGTGGCACCGGTGTCTGCGGCCGGCTCACAACCGTTCAGTTCAGCTCCGTCGTGCTCACTGGTCTCGTATTCGCGGGGTACGCCCTGCTCGAGGGCACGGAGGCGGTTGGGCTGTGGCTCGGGCGACGCTGGGCCGAATACCTGACCCTGGTCGCCACCGTAGGATTGCTGGTCCCAGAGATCCTCGAACTCACCAAGAGCATCTCCGTGCTCAAGCTGGTCACTCTTGTCGTCAACATGGCTGTCGTCGCCCTACCTCTTGTTCGCCAAGCGTCTCTTCGGTCTCCGAGGGGGCGGGAAGGCCGAGGTGGCCGAACGTGAACACGACAGCAGCTGGGCGGCATTGCAACAGACCTTCCCGGACAGAGCAGGGGCAGACATCGGCGGGGCCAGCGAACCAGGTGTACTGAGCGGTCACCACCAAGCCCATGACTGACCCTGGCGCACTCGCCACTTTGGCCGGGTCGTACCGCTCGAGTGGCTCACGACGGATGCGCACACCGAAGGTGTCAGCCCTCGGTCTCGCGTCCGCTGTCTCCAAGGTCGGTCTTCCACACCGCGGTCGTGCAGCGCAGCAGCAGCCACAAACTGCGCGCACCCGTACCGGCACATCGACCGATCGTGGTTCACCGTCTCCTCCAACATCGTCGACGCTCGGTCGCCCTCCTGCCCTTCGACCTGCCCATCTTCGACCCCACAAGCCTTTCCAGCAGCACGCCACCGGCCGAAGCGACTCACTCACTCCGGGCCCCCGTGCAGACGGTCCGGGCGGGGAGGGATGCTAGGGCTCATGCGCCGCATCATCTACACCCAAACCGGAGACCCTGACGTCCTCCGGCTGACCGACCAGCCCGTACCCGACCCCGGTCCGGGGGAGGTCCGAGTCCGGATCCGGCGGTCCGGGGTCAACCCGACCGACTGGAAGTCACGCCGCGGGGCCGGGCCCGGCGCGCCGATCGATCCGCCTCAGACTCCGAACCAGGACGGCGCCGGCGTAGTGGACGCCGTCGGTGAGGGTGTCAGCGGAGCCCTGCACGGCCTGCCGGTGTGGGTGTTCGAGGCGGCCCACCAGCGGCCGTGGGGGACCGCCGCGGAGTATGCCCTGGTGCTGGAAAGCCATGTCGCCCTACTCCCCGACGGGGCCGGCTTCGACCTCGGTGCGAGTCTCGGAGTGCCGTTCGTGACCGCCCACCGCTGCCTGACCGTGGCCGAGGACGGGCCGACCCGACTGGGTCCGGGGACGCTGCAGGGTCGCACGGTGTTGGTCGCCGGTGGGGCCGGAGCGGTCGGCAGCGCCAGCATTCAGCTGGCCCGGTGGTCCGACGCCACGGTCATCACCACCGTCAGCAGTCCGCAGAAGGCTCAGCTGGCCGCCAGGGCGGGAGCCGACCATGTGATCGACTACCGCCGCCAAGACGTGGTGGCCGAGGTCAACAAGATTGTTCCCGGCGGGGTGCAGCACATCGTGGAGGTCAATCCGGCCACCAACGCCGGGATCGACGCGCGGGTGTTGGGCTCGGGTGGGTCGGTCGCGCTGTACGCCGACAACGGTGGTGAGCAGCTCACCGTGCCCGTACGGGCGTCGATGGTGACCAACGCCCGCTGGCAGTTCGTGCTGCTCTACACCGCCCCGGCGGCGGCCAAGGCGCAGGCGGTGGAGGACGTCGGGGCGGCACTGCTCGACGGCGCCATCGGGGTCGGCGAGGATCGCGGACTGCCGCTGCACCACTTCCCGCTGGAGCAGGCCGCGCAAGCGCACCAGGCGGTCGAGGACGGCGCGGTCGGCAAGGTCTTGATCGACGTCCAGGACTGAACACCGTTTGACCGACGCCCGCCTCGGGTAGCCCCGACATTGACCGAAAAGGAGCCGGCGATGACTGCAGCAGGAGACGCTGAGACGACGAGCACGGGCACCGATCCGTACGCGGCCCTGCGTGAGGACGTGGCCAACCTGGTCCGGGAAGAGACCCGGCGCTGGCAGGGCGAGCTTGGCGGCAGCATTCGCGACGCCCGGCGCGCGGTCACCCTGTTCGGCGGCGCCGGCGTGCTCGGCGGCCTGGCCGCGGGCACCGCGGCCGCCTTGGTCATCCGCACCCTGGACACCTTTTTGCCCAAGCCGGTGGCGGCCCTGGTGGCTACGGCGGCACTCGGCGGCGGGGGCGCTGCGCTCGTCCGCGCCGGTCTGGCCGAGCTGAACAGCTCCCGAGAGCAACTCCCGACGAGCTGAGGCGCGCAGACCGGCGCGGCCGATTGGATCTCGGCCTTTCGCGTCCAGACCCCCTCGACCCCACCGCCCGACTCGCCCAGCCGGGCCGGGCGGTGGCCCGGCTCGGTCAGCGACGCAGTAGCCGTCGTCCCGCGATGACCCCCACCCCCGCCAGTGCCGCCACGAGCGCCAGGGCACCCCACACCGGTTCCGGCTGAGGCCGGTCACCGGGGTGCAGGTCGTCGCGGTCCCGTCCGGTGTCCCCGTGCAATCCGCGGGCGAGCAACTCGGCCAGGTGGATGCCTTCCCGCCCGCCGCTGTCGAGCTCGTGGATCTGGGTCCGGCAGCTGAAGCCGTCGGCCAACACGGTGGTCGTGCCGTCGGCGTCGCGGAGCCGCGGTAGCATCACCTGCTCCGCGCAGGCCTCGCTGACCTCCAGATGGCCCTTCTCGAAGCCGAAGTTACCGGCCAGCCCACAACATCCGGACGCCATCGCCTCGGTATCCGCTCCGGCCCGCTGCAACAGCTCGGTATCGGCGTCCCAGCCCAGGACGGCGTGCTGGTGGCAGTGCACCTGCGCCAGCGTGCTGACTCCGTGCAGGTCCGGTGGTTCCCAGCCGTCGGTGTGCTGACCGAGGAGTTCGGCCAAGGTGACGGTCTGCCGCTTGAGCCGGGCGACGTCCAAGTCGTCAGGCAGCAGATCAGCTGCGTCGGAGCGGAACACGGTGGTGCAGCTGGGCTCCAGGCCGACCACCAGACCGCCCGCGCGGACGTGCTCGGCCAGGGCCGCCACAGTGCGGCGCAGGACGGCCTTGGCCACGTCCAGCTGGCCGGTGGAGATCCAGGTCAGCCCGCAGCACACCGGCCGGTCGGGCATCACCACCCGCCAGCCCGCCGCCTCCAGCACCTCGACCGCGGCCTGGCCGACGTGCGGGTGGAAGTAGTTGCTGAAGCTGTCCGGCCAGAGCATCACCGTGCCCCGCTCACCGGTGGTGTGTTCTGCTCGGCCGGCAAACCACGACTGCAGGCTCTGAGCGGCGAACAGCGGGATCTCCCGCGGTGCCAGCCCGGCCAGCGCGGTGGCGATCCGCGCCAACGGGCGGATCTGGGACAGCGCGTTCACCGGCCGGGCGAGCCTGGCCTTGGACACCCCGGCGGCCAGCAGCGGCAGCCAGCCGAGCGCGTAGTGGGAGCGTGGCCGCACCCGTCCCCGGTAGTGCTGGGCCAAGAACTCGGCCTTATACGTGGCCATGTCCACCCCGACCGGGCAGTCGGACTTGCAGCCCTTGCAGGACAGGCACAGATCCAACGCATCCCGCACCTTGGTCGAGCGCCACCCCTCACCGACCGGGGAGTCGTCGTGTCCGTTCAACATCTCGAACAGCAGCCGGGCTCGGCCGCGGGTGGAATGCTCCTCCTCCAGGGTTACCTGGTAACTGGGGCACATGACTGTGCCGTCGGTGTGCTTTTGCTGCCGGCATTTGCCCACGCCTACGCAGCGGTTGGCCGCGCCGGCGAACGAGCCGCCGTCCTCGGGATAGCTGAAGTAGGTGCGGGTGGTGGTGTCGGGGGACCAGTCCCGGCCCAGCCGCAGGTTTTCGTCCAGCCGGTACGGGGCAACCACCTTGCCCGGGTTCATCAGGTCCTCAGGGTCGAAGATTGCCTTCAGCTGGCCGAACGCTCGCACAATCTCGCTCCCGAACATGATCTCCAGCAGCTCGCCGCGGGCCTGCCCGTCACCATGCTCGCCCGACAGCGAACCGCCGTAGCGGGTGACCAGCCGGGCGGCCTGCTCGACGAAGTCGCGGTAATGCGCCACGCCGTCGGCGTGGGTCAGGTCGAACGGGATCCGGGTGTGGATGCAGCCCTGCCCGAAGTGCCCGTACAGCGCGGGGGCGGTCGGTCCGGCGTAGCCGAACTGCTCGTAGAGCTGCTCCAGGTCGCGCAGGTAGTCCCCGGCCCGGTCCGGGGCGATGGCCGAGTCCTCCCAACCGGGCCAGGTGTCGGGCTGACCGGGAACGTGCGCGGTGGCCCCGAGGCCGGCTTCGCGGACCTGCCAAAGCTCGTCCTCACGGGCCGGATCGTCGAAGAAGGCGACGTCGGGCTCGTGCTCGGTGTCGTGCAGCGCGGCCAGCATCTGCTTGGCCTGGCGGTCGACGCTATCCCGGTCGTCACCACCGAACTGAACCATCAGATAACCCGTGCCCTTCGGCAGTTCGTCCAGGGCCTGGGGGTGCATGCCTTGGCGTCGCTGGTCGCTGACCAGCCGCTCGTCCAGACCCTCCAGCGCAATCGGCTCGTACGGCAGGATCGCCGGCACGGCATCGGCGGCGCTGGGCACGTCGGGGTAGCCGAGCACGACCAGCGTGCGCTCGTGCAGGACCGGAACCAGCTTCAACTCCGCACGCAGCACCGTCACCAGGGTCGACTCGCTGCCGACCAGCAACCCACCGACGTCGAAGTGGTGCTCATCCAGCAGCGAATCCAGGTTGTAGCCCGAGACCCTTCGCGGGATGTCGGGGAAGCGAGCGCGAATCTGGTCGGCGTAGGTGTCGCGCAGTGTGGCCAGCTGCGCGTAGACCTCGCCCCGGCGCCCGCCACCGGCGATGATCGTCGTCAGCTCGTCGGGCTCGGTCGGACCGCACCAGAAGCGGGTCCCGTCACGCAGCAGGACCTCCAACGAGACCAAGTTGTCCACTACCTTTCCGGTGCGCTGAGCGGTGGATCCGCAGGAGTTGTTGCCGATCATCCCGCCGAGGGTGCAGTTCGGGTGGGTGGAGGGCTCCGGCCCGTAGCGCAGCCCGTACTCGCCGAGCTGCTGGTTCAAGATGTCGAGCACGATTCCCGGTTCGACCACGCAGGTGCGGGCGTCGGCGTCGACCGAGATGAGTCGGTGGCAGTACTTGGCCCAGTCCAGGACGATCGCGGTGTTGGTGCACTGCCCGGCCAGGCTGGTGCCACCGCCGCGGGACAGCAGCGGCGCTTCGAACTCGCGGCAGACCGCGACCGCCTCCACTGCGGCGTCCACGCTGCGGGGGATCACCACCCCGATCGGTACCTGCCGGAAGTTGGAGGAATCGGTGGAGTACGCGCCCCGGGTGCCGGCGTCGAAGCGCACCTCGCCGTCGACCCGCTGAGTCAGCGCTGCCTGCAGCGTCGCCGGGTCCGGCGTAGAGGGTTCGGGTCGACGCAGCACCGGGTTGGGCAGCTCGACGGTGCTCACCGGTGAACTCGGCAAACGCTGGAAACGACGTCACGACGGGTCATGTCTTCGTTCTACCCCGCGCGTTTGCGGTTCGAACCACCGGCCTGCCAAGCGCGGGGTCTTCCGCCACCCCGAGTGCTCGGGCAGCGTGCTCACCCGAACCTTGGCTACTCCGGCCCGCTCACCCCGAACTGTTCGCCGAAGCTTCGCCCAATGCTCTCCGAGCCGCCGGGGGACTCCCCCTGGCGCGCGGTCACCGCGGGATGTCAAGCTGCGTCGGAGGGTTCGGCCGCCTGGCCATGAGTGGCCACTCAGGGAAGGGAAGATCATGCGGAGCTCTTGGTTCGGGCGACGACGGAGCGGACGACGGCTGGGTGCCGCCGTGGTGGCTTTCGGGCTCATCGGCTCGGGGTTTGCCCCGGGTCCCGCGGTCGCTACGCCTACCCCCACTCCCCAGCCCGGGAACGCCTCGGTGAAGCGGCTGGCCGATGGGCTCCGCGGCGGTCACGACGGACCTGGCCTCTGCCCGCCGCGAGCCGCCGCGTACCACTTCAGCGACGCCTTGGATCAGACGAGGGCCGACGGCGTCACGGTCGGCGGGCTCTCCGATGTCGCCTACGACCGGCGGCAGCACTCGTTCGTCTCCTCGGTCGACAATCACCTCGACGACCCGTCGCGGCTGTGGTTCTATCGCGACCTCCATCGGCCGAGGATCTGGCGAGCCCCGCTGGTGCTCAAGACCCGTGACGGCATCCCGTACACCGGTGAGACCGCCGACAACGAGGGTCTGGCCGTGCTGCCGGACGGTCGGTTCATGGTCAGCTCCGAGACCGAGCCGTCGATCCGGATCTTCGGCCGGAACGGCGTCCAGCAGTCCCAGCTGGAGATCCCGGCCCGTTTCCGGGTCGCTCCGGCCGGTGAGTCCACTGCGAACGCCACCCTGGAGGGACTGACCATCAGCCCGGACGGGCGCACGGTGGTCGCGGCGATGGAGGGCACGTTGAGCGGTGACGCACCAGCCGACGGCGGTCCGGCGAACTACCGGCGGTTCCTGGTCTACACCCGTGACCACGGGCAGTACACGCTGACCAAGCAGCTGGGTTACCGGGTCGAGCCCGGACTGCGGATCGCGGAGGTGCAGGCCTACCGCGACGGCAAACTGCTGGTGCTGGAAGCGCAGTACACCCCGCAGGCCGGCAACGTGATCAAGCTCTACGCCGTGTCTGGTCCCGCGTCGGCGGCCGACGTGTCCGGCATCGCCGACCTGTCCACCGCGGCGTCCGCGGTGACCACCAAGACGCTGATCGCCGATGTCACCCGCTGTCCGACGCTGGGCGCCACCGCCAGGCAGCCGCAGGCCAATCCGCTGATGGACAACTACGAGGGCATGATCACCCGGTCGCTGGGCCACCGCCTGTACCGGGTGACGCTGATCAGCGACAACAACTTCAACCCGACCCAGGTCACCCGCACCCTGGACCTGGTCGCCGTGCTGCCCTGAGAGTCGAGCCCGCCTCCTTCCCCCCCTCCTCACGAAAGTGGTCGGAGACGACGCGGTTCGGCGAGCAGATGTTGTCGTCTCTGGCCACTTTCGTGGGGGATTGGCTAGCGTGACAACGTGAACTACCGGCGGGCGCTGCTGCAGAGCACGCTGGCGTACGTGGCCGCCATGACCGCCACCGTGTTGTGGCACGAGCTGGGGCACGGCGTGACGGCCCGGGCCCTCGGGTATCACCCGGTGGTCTACTCCGGGCACGAGGAAGATCCGGCCACGAATCCGACTGACTCCATCCTGATCGCGGCCGCCGGACCTTTGCTGAGCCTGGTCACCGGGATCGGACTGCTGGTCGTCGTCCGGACACGACGGCCCGGTCTGCGACCGGGCCCGCTGGTGCTGGCCTGGCTGGGGCTGCTGGGGGTGGAGACGTTCGCCGGCTACCTGCTGACCGCGCCGTTCTTCCGCGGCGGTGACGTGGGCCTGATCCTCGACCGGCTGAACGCGCCCTTCCCGGTCGCGGTGCTCGTGGCGGTCGTCGGCGCGATCGCCACCGTCGGGGTCGCCGCGGTCGCGGTGGGCGTCTTCGCTCGACTGATGCCGGGTGTTCCGGGGCGGCCGACCGACCTGCGCCTGTTCCTTCGTCAGGTGGGCGTGCTGCCCTGGCTGATCGGTGTCGTGCTGCTCAATGTGGCGGCGCTACCGCTGGACAACCCGTTCGGGCCGTTGGCCACCGCGACCAGCGGGCTGTTCACCCTGGTGGCGATGGGACTCACCAGCCGTCGCTTCGCGCACCTGGATCGGGGGCAGAGTCGTACGAACACGGCCGGGCTGATCGGGCTGGTCGCCGTCGCTGTCGCCCTGCTGCTGATCGACCGTTTCCTCTTTCGCGGTGGCCTGCCGCTCTGACCGCTTCCACCGCTTCCCTCACCAAACCCCCTCACGAAAGTGGTCGGAGACGACACGGTATGGCGACCGAACGCTGCCGTCTTCGACCACTTCGGTGAGGACTCAGCCTGCGGGGAGGGCGAACAGGGTGATCAGGACCATCACGCCGGCCAGGACGCCGTAGCCGGCCTTGCGCGCCGCGCCGTCGCTGGTGCGCAGCGCGACCACGCACTGGAAGGCGTAGTAGGCGGCGAAAGCCCGGGAGGCGATAGCCACGATGGTGAAGGTCGGTACGGTCGCGGCCAGGGCCACCGCGGCCAGGCCGCTGATCAGGTACGGGCGGGCACCGCGCATCGTCGTCGGGGACAGCCGGCGCAGGTTCCCGTCGGCCGCAGCGGTGTCGGCGATGCCGGCGCTGAACTGGCTCAGCACCGCCGACAGGGCCAGCGGCAGGGCCAGGAACGGCGCGATCCGGTCGGTGATGTCCAGCAGGGTCTCATCGGCACCGGCCGGCGTGCCCAGGCCCATGGCGGGAGTGGCCGCGGCGGTGAAACCGATGTAGATGGAGGCGGCGGTCAGCTGCGCGACCCGGGAGGCCCAGACCCGGGTCGGGGCGTCGAAGGCGTCGCCGAGATAGCGGACGGTCTCGAAGCCCTGCACGGTGATCACGATGCCGCCGAGCACCAACAGCAGCGTGCCTAAACCCACGCCGGGCAGCGGCGGGAGGGACAGCCCCCGACCGGCCAGCAGCTCGGTGCCGTCGTGCCAGACCAGGGCGCCGCCGAGCACGGTGGTCAGCACCAGCACCGCGATCAGACTGACCCGGTCGAGCCGGTCCAGGCCGTCGAAGCCACGGGTGATGCCGACCACCACGATCACCACCACCGCCGCCACCGCGATCAGCCGCTCGATCACCGGGTGGTGGCCGCCCGGAGTGACGTAGCCGAGGACGTATTGGGCCATGATCCGCAGGTAGAGCGCCACCGAGATGACGTAGGCCACCACGATCACCCCGTCCCCGATCCGCTCCAGCAACGCGGTCACGGGATCCAGGTCGCCGGCGGCCACCCGGGGCTCGACCGTGGTCACGTTGTGCCGGATGGCCGTCCCGACCAGCCAGGCCAACGCCGACACGCCCACCGCGCCCAGCACGGCCAGGGGCCCGAGGGTCCGCTCCAGCACCGGCACGATGATCAGCAGCCCTGAGCCGAGGATGGAGGCGAGCGGCGTGACGGTGGCCCGGAGCACTTGACCGCGCGAAACCGGACGGGAGGGGGCGGGCACGGGTCTGATTCGACCACGGCCGGCATGGTGCGGGTTCGGCGGATGTCCGGAAACGGCCAATCCGGGTGGGCTGAGCGGGCCAATCCCCCCGTTTCCTGACCGCTTCCGGACATTGGGCCTTCACGGGCGAGGCTGCCGCATCCGCTGGCCGGGTGGGTGCGTAAAAGTATCGGTTAATCCGCGGGCCGGAGCGGCGATGCCTTCGCTCCCCGGCGGTACGGCAAGGCGACACCAACGGGAGTTCACGATGGGCCTCAGCAGACGACAATTCCTGGGCGCGGCCGGGGCGGCGAGCGTGCCGCTGCTGGCCGGCTGCGGCGGCTTCTCCACCGCCGGGTCGAAGCCGTCGGGCGACGCCGACACCTTGACCTTCACCACCTGGGGCACCGACGCCGAACTGGCCGGCTTCCGCAAGGCGATCGACCGCTTCCAGCAGGCCAACCCGGGCAAGAAGGTCGCGCTGAACTCGGTCCCGTACGAGCAGATGTTCACCAACATCGACGCCCAGCTGCAGGCCGGGAACGCCCCCGACTTGTTCCGGGTGCCCTACTACACCTTCGGCGGCTACGCCGGTCGCGGTCAGCTGCTCGACCTGAGCAGCCACCTGCCTGCCGGTTTCAGCGACCGATTCACCCCGGCCGCCTGGGCGGCGGTACAGAACCAGGGCAAACCGTTCGGGGTCCCGCACCACACCGACACTTCGGTGATTCTGTACAACAAGTCCGCACTGGCCTCGGCCGGAGTGACGTCGGTGCCGACCAAGCTGGATCAGGCTTGGACCTGGTCGGAGCTGGAGCAGGTCGCGCTGAAACTGCGCAAGGCACTGCCGGGGGACAAATTCCCCTTCGCCTACAACTGGCAGGGCAACGGGGTGACCCGCTGGCTGAGCTGGCTGTTCCAGGCCGACGGCCGGTTCCTGACCCCCGAGCTGAGCGCGCCGGCGATCGACTCCGCGGCCGGGCGCGCGGCGGTGGACTTCACCAAGAGCTTTTTCCCGCGCAAGCTGGTGCCGGCCAACGACTCGGTGAAGTCGACCACGTACGCCTCCGACACCTGGTATTCCCAGACCGTGGCGATGGTCTGGGGCGGGGCATTCCTGGTCCCTGATGCCACCAAGACCCTCGACTTCGAGTGGGGCGCGACGTACGCGCCCCGCAAGGCCCGCGGCGGCAGCGACTTCGGCGGCAACGCGTTGGTGGCGACGGCGGGCACGACCAAGCCCGATCTGGCCGGATCGTTCCTGGACTTCGTCACCGGCGAGGAGTCGATGCGTGACTTCTGCGCCGGGGCCTCGCTGCTGCCGACCCGGCGGGACCTGGTCGAGCAGGGGATCGAGTTCGCCGTCCGGCCCGAACTGGCACCGGTGTTCGTCGGCCAGGCCAGCACAGTCCGGCCCGAGGATTCCGGGCAGGTCGCCTCGCCCAACATGTCCAAGATCATCACCGTGTTGAAAGATCAGCTGGAGCAGGCGTTCGTGGGCAATCAGAGCACCGCCGATACGGTCACCGGCCTCTCCTCCGGCATCGCCAAGGCCGTCGCGTCGTGACCGGTGCGAACCGGTGAGCTCCACCGAGGCCGAGCTGGCCGCCGTCCCGGTCGAGGCTCCCGAGGGCGACCGGGCCGCACCGGGCCCGAATCGGCGACGACCTGGGCGGGGGTCCTACGGGGAAACGATCGCCGGCTACGCGTTCTTGACCCCGACCCTGGTCTTCCTCGGCCTGTTCGTGCTCGGTCCGCTGGTCGGCGCAATGGTGCTCAGCTTCCAAAAGACCAACGGCTTCGGCCAGGGCCGTTTCGTCGGCGCGGACAACTACGTCCAACTCGTCAGCGACGGCCTGTTCTGGCGCTCCACGGTGAACACGACCCTGTTCACCGTGATCGTCACGCCGGTGTCGATGGCCCTGGGCCTGGGGATCGCCGTGCTGGTGAACTCCGTCCTCCCGGCCCGCGGGGTGTTCCGGTCGCTGCTGATCGTGCCGATGGCCGTCTCCGGGGTGGCGACGGCCCTGATGGGGGTGCTGATCTTCGACCAGAACAGCGGCGTGCTGGACAAGCTGCTCCGCTTCGTCGGCCTGCCCGCGGTCCCGTGGCAGTCCGGCGGGCTGGCCGCGTTCGCCTCGGTCGTGCTGGTCACCTTGTGGTGGCGGGTCGGATTCAACATGCTGATCTACCTCGCCGGACTGCAGGGCATCAGCCCGCAGCTGTACGAGGCGGCCACCCTGGACGGGGCGAGCGGCTGGCAGCGATTCGTCCAACTGACCGTGCCGATGGTCGGACCGTCGACCTTCTTCTTGTTGATCATGAACGTGATCTACTCCTTCCAGGTCTTCGACATCGTGTTCGTGCTCACCGGGGGCGGCCCGCAAAACGCCACCTCGGTGCTGGTCACCTACGCCTACGACACCGGTTTCGTGGTCCGCGACCAGGGCTACGCCGCCGCCATCGGGATGGTGCTGCTGGTATTGATGCTGGCCTTCACCGTGATGCAGTGGCGCACCAGCAAGACCCGGGACCTGACCGAATGAGCGCCGGCTCGAGCGTCACTCGAACGCGGGGCCAAGCGCAGGGCCGAGGTCGTCGACGTGGCCGGAGCGGCTTCGCCCTGCGGACGGTGCTCGCGATCGTCATCTGCGCGGTGATGGTGTTCCCGCTGTACTGGATGGTCGTGGTGGCCCTGTCCAGCCGCGCCGACCTGCTCGGCGGCGACCTGCGGCTGTGGCCGCGCAGCTTCACGGTGGAGAACTTTCGGCGGGTGCTCTCGGCCTTCCCGGTGCTGACCTGGTTCGGTAATTCGGTGGCCATCTCCCTGGTCACCTCGCTGATCACCATGACGTTCAGCCTGCTCGGCGGCTACGCCTTCGCCCACCTGCGCTTCCGCGGTTCCAACGTGTTGTTCCTGCTGGCCCTGTCCACGCTGATGATCCCGGTTCAGGTGATCATGGTGGCGCTGTTCAAACTGGTCACCACCCTCGGCATCTACGGCAGCTATTGGGCGGTCATTCTGCCTACGGCCGCTTCGGCGTTCGGGGTGTTCTTGGCCCGGCAGTTCATGCTCGGCATTCCCCGGGACCTGATCGAGGCTGCCCGGATCGACGGGGCGGGGAACCTCCGGGTGTTCAGTTCGATCGTGTTGCCGCTGTGCAAGCCGCTGCTGGCGGTGCTGTTCTTCATGACCCTGCTGCAGTCGTGGAACGACTTCGCCTGGCCACTGATCGCACTCAAGGAGAACCAGCTGTTCACCCTGCCGATCGGACTGCTCTATCTGCAGGGTCAGTTCGGCTCCGACTACGGCGCCACGATGGCGTTCGCGCTGCTCAACGTCACCCCGATGGTCGTGTTGTTCCTGGCCTTCCAGCGCTACTTCGTCCAGGGCTTCGCCCGCAGCGGCATCCGCTGACCTTTCGGCTCTGCTCACCCACCCCTGTACGAAAGTGGTCGCAAACGCCCGGGATCTGCCGCGCGGAGGCGTCGTATCCGACCACTTGCCGGCGGGGGAGGGCGAGTGTCGGTGCCGTCTGCTCGAATAGTGCCTGATGTACCGACTCACCGTGACTCCTCAGCTCGCCCGCGAGGCACCCGTCCTGGACCCGGGCCAGCGGGCGGTGGTCGAGCACGCCGGCGGTCCGCTGCTGGTGTTGGCCGGGCCCGGCACCGGGAAGACCACCACCCTGGTCGAGGCGGTGTTCGACCGGATCGACCGGCGCGGGCAGCCGCCCGGCTCGATCCTGGTGCTCACCTTTTCCCGGCGGGCGGCCGCGGACCTGCGGACCAAGATCGCGGCCCGGCTGGGCCGGAGCACGGTGAGCCCGATGGCGATGACGTTTCACGCCTTCTGCTACGCCCTGGTCCGGCGCTTCGCCGACCGGATCGGGCTGGCCGCCGAACATGGCCCGGTCGACCCGTCCGCGCCGGCTACGTACGGGTCGGGTTTGCGGCTGCTGACCGGGCCCGAGCAGGACTTCCGGGTCCGCGAGACCCTCCAGGGCAGTCTGGAGACGCGCCGGGCGACCTGGCCGGAGTCTTTGGCGCCGGCCTTCCCGACCCGCGCCTTCGCCGAGCAGGTGCGGGCGGTGCTGGCCAAGGCCCGGCAGCTGGGGATGGACCCCGAGGACGTGGTCGCCGCCGGAGACGCCGCCGAACGAGACGATTGGCGCAGTGTCGGCAGCTTCTTCGAGGAGTATCTCGACGTTCTCGACGCCGAGGGGGTGCTGGACTACGCCGAGCTGGTCCACCGCTGCCGGATCCTGTTGGCCGACCCCGAGGTGCGGACGGCGTTGCGCGCGGAGATCGGGGTGGTCTTCGTCGACGAATACCAAGACACCGACCCGAGTCAGGTCGACCTGCTGCAGGTGCTGGCCGGCGGCGGCCGGGACGTCGTCGTCGTCGGCGACCCGGATCAGTCGATCTATGCGTTCCGCGGTGCTCGAGCGCGCGGCATCTTGGAGTTTTCCGATCGTTTCCGGACGGCTGAGGACGCCCGGGCGCCGGTGCTGGCCCTGGGCCGTTCTCGGCGCTGCGGGTCGGCGTTGCTGGCCGCGAGCCGGGAGCTTGTTGCGCGACTGCCGGTCCCGCCGTCGCTGCCGCGGGAGATGTTCGCCGCTTTCCGCGATCCCGCTCCGGACCCGGCCGCCCCGCGCGGACGAGTCGAGGTCTTCACCTGCACCAGCGCCGGCGCGGAGGCCGAGCACATCGCGGAGATCCTGCGCTCGGCCCACCTGCGCGACGGCCTGGCCTGGTCGCAGATGGCGGTGCTGGTCCGGTCGGGCAAGCAGAGCCTGCCGGCCCTGACTCGGGCGCTGGTCGGCGCCGGCGTACGGGTTGAGGTCGCCGGCGACGAGATCCCGCTGGCCGCCGACCCTGCCGTCCGTCCGTTGCTCAGCGCGCTGCGGTTCGCGGTTCGCGGGCTGACCGCGACGCCGGAGGAGGCCCAGGCACTGCTGACCTCGCCGTTGGGCGGGTTGGACGCGATGGCCACCCGCCGGCTCGGCCGGGCCTTGCGGGCGGCGGAGCGGACCGAGCTGGCCGGGACCGCCCTGCCTCGGCCGTCCCCGGAACTCCTCGCCGCAGTGCTGCACGACCCCGATCTGCTGGCGGACGTCGCCCCTGGCCCGGCCGTCGCCGGCGCGGAACGGCTCGGCATCCTGCTGGCCCGCTGCGCCCGCGCCGTTCGAGCGGGGTGCACCGCGCACGAGGCGCTGTGGGACCTGTGGACGGGAACCGACTGGCCCGGACAGCTGCAGGCCGCCGCCGCCGTCGGCGGGGACGCCGGCCGGCGGGCCGACCGAGACCTGGACGCCGTCTGCGCCCTGTTCGAGGTTGCCGCCCGCTCGGAGGAGGTTTCCGGGTTGCGGGGAGTGACCGGCTTCCTGGCCGAGGTCGAGGGGCAGCAGATCCCCGCCGACACGCTGCGCGAGGCCGACGTCCGCGGCGACGGCGTCCGGCTGCTGACCGCGCACCGGGCCAAGGGGCTGGAGTGGGACCTGGTGGTGGTGGCCGGGGTGCAGGAGGGTCGCTGGCCCGACGTCCGCCGCCGCGGCTCGTTGCTCGACGCCGACCGGTTGGACCGTCACGGATTAGCCGAGGACACTCCCACCTCGGTTCGGATCGCGGAGGAACGCCGGCTGTTCTACGTCGCCTGCACCCGGGCCCGGTCCCGGCTGGTGGTGACCGCGGTGGCCGGGACCGAAGGGGAGGGCGACCAGCCGTCGCGGTTCTTGACCGAGCTCGGGGTCAGGGTGGAGACCCGGCCGGGACGGCCGAGGCGTCCGCTGACATTGGCCGCGTTGGTCGGGGAGTTGCGGCGGACCGGCGTCGACCCCGACGCCGACCCTGAGCTGCGCGAGCAGGCGACGCTCCGGCTGGCTCGGCTGGCTGACGTCACCGACGCCCACGGCCGGCCGCTGATTCCGGTCGCCGCCCCAGCCGCCTGGTGGGGGATGCGTCCGCTCAGCGACGCCGACGCCCCCGTCCAACCCGCCGGTGCCGCGGTGTCGCTGTCGGGCAGCCAGCTGGGTGGGGTGCTGTCCTGCCCGCGGCAGTGGTTCCTGACCCGTCAGGCCCGGGCCGAGACTCCGCGTAGCAGCGCTGCCAGCTTCGGGTCGGTGGTGCACGTATTGGCTCAGCACAGCGCCGGCGTCGACGTCGACCCGGGCGAGCTGTCGGCCCACCTGGAGACGGTCTGGGGCCAGCTCGCCTTCGACGCCAACTGGCTCTCCGGCGTCGAACGGGTCGAGGCCGAGGCTGCCCTGGAGCGTTTCGTGGCCTGGCAGGCGGCCCGAGCCCACCTGGAACTGCTCGGGACCGAGGTCCCCTTCCGCTGCGAGGTCGAGGCCGGCGGCTCCCGGGTCCGGCTGACCGGCACCGCTGACCGGGTCGAACGCGAAGCCGACGGCCGGATCCGGATCGTGGACTTCAAGACCGGCAAACGGGCACCGAGTGCGGCCGACGTCGCCGTCCAGGACCAATTGGGGGTCTATCAGCTGGCGGTCGCGCAGGGCGCGTTCGCCGACGTCACCGGCCCGGACGCTCGTCCCGGCGGCGCGGAACTGGTCTATCTCCGCCTCCCCGACGGGCCCGGCAACTATCCGCAGGTGTTCACCCAGGCCTCGCTGGAGGACATGCCGTTCCCGCTCAGTGGTGGCCCGGACCCGACCCGGCCGGGCTGCCCGACCTGGGTGCACGAGCGGCTCAGCGAGGCCGCGGAGTTGATCACGGCTGAACGCTTCGAGGCCCGAGTCGGCCCGGCTTGCCGGTACTGCCCGTTTCGCGGCAGCTGCCCGGCGCAGCCGACCGGCCGGCAGGTGGTCGCGTGAACGTACGGTCGCTGCCGCCACCGCGGACGGCCCGGCTGCGCAGCACCGGGGACCTGGTGGATGCCCTCGGGTTGCCGTTCTCGGACCAGCAGCTGGAGGCGATCATCGCTCCGCTGGAGCCCGGGGTGATCGTGGCCGGCGCCGGCTCGGGTAAGACCACGGTGATGGCCGCGCGAGTGGTGTGGTTGGTCGGCACCGGCGCCGCCCGGCCCGAGCAGGTGCTGGGTCTGACCTTCACCCGCAAGGCCGCCGCCGAACTATCTCAGCGGGTCCGCGCGGCCCTGGTCCAGGCCGGGGTGGTCGACGATCGGGCGGTGGACGAGTCCGGCGAGCAGCTGATCATGACCTACGACGCGTTCGCGGCCCGGCTGGTCTCCGAACATGGGCTGCGGCTGGGCTTCGAGGCCGACCCCACCATGGTCAGCGGGGCCACCCGCTACCGGCTCGCCGCCCGGGTCGTCAAGGCTGCCGCCGGCCCGTTCGAGCACCTGTCCCGGCTGCGGCCGGCCACCGTCACCGAACGGGTGCTCAAGCTGGACGCCGACCTGCAGCAGCACCTGGTGGGTGTGGCCGACCTGGACGCCCACGCCCGCGAGCTGCTGCTGGGTTGGAGTTCAGCGCCGCTGAACAACCGGGGCAACGTCTACGTCGACGTCGCCCGTGCGGCCGCCACCGTCGGGGAGCGGCTCGAGCTGGCCAGTCTGGTCCAGGACTACCAGGCCCTCAAGACCCGGCTGGGCGTGGTCGAGTTCGCCGATCAGATGGCCATCGCTGCCCGGCTGGCCGACGAGGTGCCCGCGGTCTCAGACCACCTGCGGGCCAGTTTCGGAGTGGTGTTGCTGGACGAGTATCAAGACACCTCCGCCGCCCAGGCGGCGATGCTGAGCGGCTTGTTCTCCGGGCGGACGCCGGAGTCTGGACTCGGCCATCCGGTCACCGCTGTCGGCGACCCGTTCCAGGCCATCTACGGCTGGCGGGGAGCCGCGGCGAGCAATATCACCACCTTCGACCAGACCTTCCGTCGCGCCGACGGGCGACCGGCACATTCCTACGCCTTGACCGTGAACCGGCGCAGTGCGCACACCATCCTCGACGTAGCCAACGTCTTGAGCCGGCCCCTCCGAGGTGAGCAGCAGGGTCGGGCCGAGCAGGGCATGCTGCAAGCGCCGGCCGGTACCCGGCTCGGCCGGGTGAGTGGGGCCACGTTCGAATCCTGGCCCGAAGAGGTCAGCTGGACCGCCGACCAAATCGTTGCCGCCGGTAGCGCCGGTGTGGTCGCCCACTGGGCCGACATCGCGGTGCTGACCCGGCGCAACGCCGACATCGCCCCGCTGTACGCCGAGCTGACCGCGCGTGAGGTGCCGGTGGAGATCGTCGGCCTCGGCGGGCTGCTCGGGCTGCCCGAGGTGATGGACGTGACGGCGGCGCTGCGGCTGGTCGACGACGTCAGCGCCAATCCCGACCTGATCCGACTGCTCACCGGGCCGCGGTGGCGGATCGGCCCCCGCGATCTCGCCCTGATCGGGCGGCGTGCCCGGGAACTCGCCCAGCAGCCCCGGGCCCAGGAGGGCGAACCGTCGCCGGACGCGCTCGGTGCCCGCGCGGGGGTCGGCGCTCGGCTCGCCGGCCGCAGTGAGGTGCTGGCCGCCCTCGCCGAGGCCGTGGCCGACGTCGACCCCACCGAGGTGATCAGCCTGCTGGACGCGGTGGAGGACCCGGGGGAGCTGCCGTACTCGGAGGCGGCTCGCCACCGCTTCGAGCGGGTCGCGGCCGAGTTGGCCTACCTGCGCCGGCACGCCGACGAGCCGTTGCTGGATCTGGTCCGCCGGGTCGTGGTGACCCTCGGTCTGGACGTGGAGCTGGTGGCCACCCCGGAGTTCGCCCGGACCTCACGCCGCGACCAGCTCGGCGCCTTCGTCGACGCGGTCGCGGCCTACGTCGACGTGGACGGGGACGCGTCGTTGACTGGCCTGCTGGCCTACCTGCAGGCCGAGATCGACCAGGGAACGGGGTTGGAGCAGGCCGTGCCCTCGGACCGGGAGGCGGTCAAGCTGCTGACCGTGCACAAGGCCAAGGGTCTGGAATGGGAGATGGTGTTCCTGCCCGGGCTGGTTCAAGGGGTCTTTCCCAGTGACCGGGTCAGCGACAACTGGGTCTCCAACGCGGCCGTCCTACCGGCCGACCTGCGCGGGGACCGAGCCTCGATCCCGCAATTGGCCGACACCGACCGGTCCGCGATCGCCGCCTACAAGAGTCAGCTCTCCGCCGCGCAGCAGTTGGCCGAGGACCGGCTCGCCTACGTCGCGGTCACCCGGGCCAAGGGCCACCTGATCGGCACCGGGCATTCCTGGCGGCCCGACCTGATCCGGCCGCGGACCCCGTCGGCGTACCTGCGGGCCGTCCTCGCCGAGGCGGCGGCGCAGGACCGGGTGCTGGCGCAGGCGCTACCGGCGGGGACGGCCAACCCGCTGGTCACCGGGACCGAGCCGATACCGTGGCCGGCCCCGCTGGACGCCGACGCGCTGGCCCGGCGGGAAGCGGCCGCGGCGGGGGTTCGGGCGGCCCGGCGACGCTTCGCCGACACCGGTACGTACGCCGAACCGGACGCCCCACCGCTGCTGCTGGACACCGAGGAGGTCGTCGCCGGGTGGGACGCGGACCTGGAGCGGTTGCTCGCCGAGCTGGCCCAGTCCCGGTCCGGTGAGCGGAGCGTCGAGCTGCCCGACAGCTTGTCGGCGTCGGCGCTGCTGCGGCTCCGGGCCGACCGGGACGCGTTTGCGGCCACGCTGGCTCGGCCGATGCCCGCACCGCCGTCGCGGGCCGCCCGTTTCGGGACCCGGTTCCACGCGTTCGTCGAACAGTGGTTCGGCGCCCGGCTGCCGCACGGGGGGCTGGCCCAGCAGCCGCTGATCGACCCCGACGACCTGCCCGACCGCGCCGACGCCGGCGGGGCGGAGGAGTCCGAGCTGCGGGAGCTGTGCGACGCCTTCGTCGCCGGCCGGTTCGGCGCGGTGCTGCCGTACGCGGTGGAGACGCCGTTCTCGCTGACCCTGGCCGGGCGGACGGTGCGGGGCCGGATCGACGCGGTGTACGAGCCCGGCTCCGGGGTCGGCCCGGTCGAGGTCGCTGAGGAAGTCCGGTTCGTGGTGGTGGACTGGAAGACCAGCCGGCGGGAAGCCGCCGACCCGCTGCAGCTGGCAATCTACCGGTTGGCCTGGGCCGAGGCGATGCAGGTGTCGGTGCAGCAGGTCGACGCGGTGTTCGGCTACGTCCGTACCGACTCCGTCGTCCGGCCCGATCCGCTGCCGGGTCGGGCCGAACTGGAACGGCTGCTGGCGCCCGACCTGTCCTGAGGGCGACGGATACGCTGAACCGGTGATCGACTGGTCCCCGCGCGAGGCATGGTCAGCAGCGAGTGAGCTCGACCGGGTCTCCCACCACCGGCGCTCGATTGACTGGGTGGCCAATCTGTGGCGGGCCGAGGACGCTCGGCTGCTGAAGCTGGACGCCGAGACCAACTTCACCACCTGCCGGGGAGGGGCGAAGCTGCGGATGACCAAGCCCTTCGTCGAGTTCGACGCCCAGCGGCACCGGTTGCTCGGGTTGGTCGACGGAGCGCCGGTCTTCGCCGTCGAGGCCCTGACCGAGGGTGAGGTGCACAACCTGCGCGACGTCGGGGCCGAGTTGACCGATGTGGAACGCGATATCGCCGCTGCGGCCACGGCCCTGGTCCGCTGGCATCAGCGGGAGCCCCGCTGCCCGCGCTGCGGTGGGCCGAGCACGGTGATCAACGGCGGCTACGCCCGGTTCTGCGAGCGCTGCGGTGAGGAGCACTACCCACGGACCGACCCGTGCGTGATCGTCGCGGTCTGCGACGACGACGACCGACTGCTGCTGGGCCGGCAGGCGTCGTGGGGTCGGCGGGTGTCGGTGCTGGCCGGGTTCGTCGAGGCGGGGGAGTCCCTGGAACAGGCCATCCACCGCGAGATCGCCGAGGAGGTCGACATCACCTTGGCCGAGACCCGCTACTTCGGCAGCCAGCCCTGGCCGTTTCCCCGGTCGCTGATGACCGGCTTCTTCGCCCGCGCCGCGAGCACCGCGATCAGCGTCGACGCCGACGAGATCGCCTGGGCCGCCTGGTTCACCCGGGACGAACTGACCCGTCAGCTCGACGCCGGCGAGATCGGCCTGCCCGGGCCGAGTTCGATCGCACACCGGCTGATCCAGGCCTGGCGAGAAGGTGCCGCGGACTGAAGGCGAGCTCGTCTCGTCAGCGTCGGATCCGGGCCCGGGGCGACTCAGGCACAGCCGAACTCTTTGGTCGGCGCGGGCCAGCGCTCGGCGTGCTGGGTCGTCCCCACGTAGGCGACGCGCCGGTCGGCGGCGATCCAGAGGTGGCGATGACGGTAGGAGTAGCCGGTGTCGGTGGCACCGGCAGGCACCCGGATGTCCTCAGCGTAGGTGTCCGGAACGTAGCTAGGGACGAGGCCGTCCGGCGGATCGCCGATGTACGTCCTCCCGTCGAGGTCGAGAAACGTGGCCGAGTCCCAGTTGCAGTGGGCGGGGCCGGCGCCGACGGCCAGCACGTACCGCGGCACCCGCCGACCGTTGGCGTCCGTCCAAATCTGCCGGCCGTCCTGCTCGGCGATCTCGTTCGGGAACTCCGACAGGTCGCAATGGGCCCACGTTTCGGGATGCCAGCCGGTCTTACCCTGATCGAGAGTGGGAGTGTCGGCCACGATGACCGCTTCCTTGATGGAACTCCCCACTCGGTAGGTGAACAGGACTCGGTCGGACTCCTCGCGCTCTCGGGCGAAGTCATGGCGGTTTGCGATCAGCCCGACCTCACTCGGTGCGTTCGCGAAAGCCTTCTTCGGGCTGGACATCGCTCCGCCTCCGTACGGCTCCGCTCCGACGCCGCCGAAGACCCGACCGGTGCAGTCGACGACCCCTCCAGCCGCCCCGGCGAGTCGCTCGGGCGCGGTCCGGCGCTCGTTGAGCTTCAACCGGAGTGGAGCGGTGGAAGGGGACGGCGACGGTGCGGGCGATCCGACCGAGGTGTTCCCGCATCCGGCCAGGCCGGTCATCAACGTTCCCACGGCGAGCCACCCGACCAGGCGGCGGAGAACTCGCGGCCCGATGTTCACAGTCGTAGCCTTCTGCCAACCGGTACGGCTTGGCAAGGCTGGACCGATAGTCGTTACGCAATCCTGTCCCGACGGTTCTGTTTCGGCACAACTCCGGCCCGACCAAAAGTTCGTCCCGACCGGAAGCGTGCCGCTACCGATCGCGCTCAGCACCCACCTCATGCGGCCGGCCGATCGGCCCGGCGCGGCTTACTCAGGCTTACTCAGCAGAATCGGGATGCGCCACCGTCGGTCAGTCGATCCGTAGCCCGTCACGGGTAGGCAATGAGCATCTCGACGTCGACACCGAACGAACGGTAGACCGGCAGTGCCCGCTTGTCGAGGGTGATGAGCGTCAGCTGATGGTGCTTGGCCGCGGCGGCGACCAAGGCGTCGTAGACGGCGCCACCGGCGATGCCTCGTGCGGCCAGGGAATCCCAGAGCGACTTCTGCGCGGCACCGGGAAGCACGCATCGGCCAGGGAAGTTTCGGTGCAGGATCCGCTGCACCGCGGTTGGCGATTGGCGCTCCGGTGGTGGTAGCCGGGTCAGCACCGAGTAGGACTCAAATGCGGCATGGCCGGCGAGCCCCAACACTCGTCCAGCCGTACGGGAGGCGGCGACAGCGTGATGGACGTGGCCGGCCAGGGAAAGGGCCACCGCGACGCTGGTATCGACCGCAGCCTCCGGTGATTCAGCGTTGGTCACGTAGCCGCAACTCTCGGATCTGCTCCGTGGTGAAGGTCCGCTCTCGGGCCGGGATGACGAGTCGACCCTCCTCCTCGACCAGGGTGTCGGCCACCACGGGCTCGATTCGTAACCCCGATCCGTCGACCTCGACGATGATCTCGCCCGGCTCGATCCCCACCTGTTCCCGCAGCTGCTTCGGGATCACGACACGGCCGGCCCGATCGATGGTAGTTTTCATGCCACAAATCTACCACTGAACTGGTAGTGATTCCGGGGGCCTAAATTACCGAGGAATTAGTGGGGTTCACCCGACATTCATTACGCCATCCTGTTCGGACAATCGTGTCCGGAAAAGGCAGGGCACCGCTACCGGTCGCGGTCGGCAGAGGTGGCTGGAGCCAGCTGAGCGCCTAGAGTGTGTGCTCCCGCCCGAAGCCGCTGGTCCCACACGGCGAACAGCGTCTCGCTCACTCCGACCGCAAGGACACTCGCCAGGTGCACCGCGTCGGCTCCTCGGCCAGGCGGCTGGACACGGCGGCACCGCAACCGTCCCAGAGCGTGGCGGCCAGTTCGCTGCCCTGCTCCTCGACGACCAGCTTGACGAAGGCGCTGCTGTCGAAGTACACGATCGGCACCGGCGTCAGCTGCGCTGTTCACTCACCAGGTCCGCCACCGGTCCGCTCGCCTGAACGCGGACAGCACTCCGGGCGGCGGGCCGGTCGGCTCGACGTGGCTTACTCAGCAGACCGCGCTGGACGAGCTGGTCGATCAGCGGCGCCGCGTCGACCGGCAGTAACCGCGCCACGGAGTGCCTCGATCGGTGATCACAACCTCCTCGCCGGCCTGGACCGGGTCGATTCAGCTCGACAGCTCCGCCCGCAAGGTAGTGATGGCTACGTCCATCGGCTAAGCGTACGTTTTTGAAGTCGAGAACTGTACGGCGATCAGCTCACCTCAATCGCTGCCGCAGTCCGCTGGCCCGGTTGGCCGGGCGCCGGACGGCCCGGCGCACAGCCTCCTCGCTGCCCAGCACCAGGACCCGGTCGGTGGCCCGGGTGACGGCGGTGTAGAGCAGCTCGCGAGTCAGCAGGGGAGACTCCGGCGGGGGCAAGATGACGGTGATGGCGCCGAACTGGCTGCCCTGGGCCCGGTGCACGGTCAGCGCGTGCACGGTCTGCACGGCGTCGAGTCGGACCGGCGGAAACAGCGAGGCTGCCGCCCCCCGGGCGAAGGCGGCCCGGACCCCGTCCGGGGTGGCGACGACCACGCCGGTGTCGCCGTTGAACAGGCCCATCTCGTAGTCGTTTCCGGTGACCAGCAGCGGCCGGCCGAGGTAGTACTCCCCGTCCTCGGCGTAGCCGGGGATGGTCCGGCCGAGCCACTGCTCGACCTCGACCCCCCAGCGGGCGACGCCGTAGGGGCCGCGCCGGTGCGCACACAGCAGCCGGTGACTGTCCGCCGCGTGCAGCGCGCGCCCGACCTCGCCCGCTCGAGCGGAGTCGCGGGTTTGTTCCGCGGCCGTACGGACCCGGCGGGCCAGCTCGTTCAGGCCGCCGTCGGTGCGGCGGTCCAGGCCGGCCTCGGGGTCGAGGTCGGCGAAGCCGACGTCGTCGGCGCCGCGCCGCAGCAGAGTGATCGCCTCGTCGTCGTCACCGCGACGGATGGCGCCGGCCAACGCCGCGATGGTGCCACCGAAGCGCCAGTTGTGGGTCAACCGGACGACCGCATCCTGGGCCGGCCCGGTGATATCGGCCAGCACCGCTCCCGCGTCGACCGAGGACAGCTGGTCGGGGTCGCCGACCAGGACCAGGCGGGCGTCGGGTCGGACCGCCTCCAGCAGCCGAGCCATCAGCGTCAGCGACACCATCGACATCTCGTCGACCACCACCACGTCGTGTGGCAACTGGTTGGTGGCGTCGTGCCGGAAGCGGCTCTTGGCCTCGGGCCGCCAGCCGAGCAGGCGGTGCACCGTCGAGGCGGACAGCTCCCCGAGCCGAGCCCGGTCGGACTCGGGCAGCCGTGCCGCTGCGGTCCGGACGGCCTCCTCCAGTCGGGCCGCCGCCTTTCCGGTCGGCGCAGCCAGCGCCACCCGGAGCGAGCTGCCGGGCTGGTCGCGCAGTAGGGCCAGCAACCGGGCCACGGTGGTGGTCTTGCCGGTGCCCGGACCCCCGGCCAGCACCGTGACCCAGCGCCGAGCACTGGTGTCCGCGGCCAGCCGCTGCCGATTGTCCTCACCGGCACCCGGATGGGTCTCGGGAAACAGCCGCGCCAAGGCCGCCGCCGCCCGGTCCTCGTCCAGCACCGGCGGCGCCGCCTCGAACCGTCGGCTCAGTTGCGTCCGGACCGACTCCTCCTGCGCCCAGTAACGCTCCAGGTAGAGCAGCGGCCCCGACAGACGCAGCGGTCGGTTGACCCGGACCGCCACCGGCTCGGCGTCGACCTCACCGACCAACGGGCTGGCCCGGCAGGCCGCCAGCCACGCGTCCGGCTCGGGCCAGGGCAGTTCGGCCAGGCTCAGCAGCGGATCGTCCTCCTCGAACACCGTGCCCGACACCTCACGCAGGTCGATGCAGACCGACCCGTGCCGCAGCGCGCGGACCGCCAGCGCCGCCGCCAACGTCACCCGGTCGTCGGTCTCGCCGCCGATCCGCGCCAGGGCTTCGGCGGTGTGCACGTCGGCCGGGCCGAGCACACCGGCCGTGTTGAAAACGGCCAGCAACGCGCACTCGCCGTGGGCGAGGTCCACCTCCGCGGCCGCGGGGACGCTCATGCCGTCCGCTCCGGAACGGGGTCGCCGGCCAGCAGGTCCGACAACTGGGTCACCAGCGCGGCGGGCGGGCGCCAGCTGAAGACCCCGGCGGGGACGTCGTCGACCCGCGGCGGTTCCGACCCGGCCAGGCCGCGGACGAACAGGTACAGCACCCCGCCGAGGTGGGTGGCCGGGTCGTAACCGGGCTGGCGCCAACGCAGCATCCGGTGCACCGCGACCGCGTACAGCAGGGCCTGCAGCGGGTAGTGCGCGGCCATCATCACCTCGGCCAGCCGCGGCGGGGCGTACGGTGCCAGGGTCAGCGGACCGGCGTCATGCGGTCCGAGCCAGTTGGTCTTGTAGTCCACCACCAGGTAGCGCGGCGGTGCGTCGGCGCTGCGGAGGCGGAGGACGGCGTCAACGCTGCCGGTCAGGTAACCGCGTAGTGGCTGGTCGGCCAGCAGTGGGTGGGCCAGCCGGTCGGGGTAGCCCGCCAGCGGGTCAGTCGCGCAGAGGTGTCGGCGCAGCAGTGGGACGAGCGCGCCGAGGGTGAGATCGGTCCGGGTCGCGGCGTCGCCGCCGGCCAGCGGCAGTTCGAAGTCGAGCTCGGCCAGCCGGTCGCGCTGACCGAAGTCGGCCAGAGTTCGCTGCTCGGCCAGCCGTCCCAGCGGCGTCGAGAAGGTCGGGGTCAAGGCCTCAGCCAGGGCCTGAGGGGTGAAACCCTGCCCGCCGGTCCGGGCCAGCACCTCGGCACAGGCGACACCGAGGGCAGCGGGTAGGTCGTCGGCCCCGGGATCGACGGTCTCCAGCACGGCGTGGACGGCGGTGCCGAACTCGGTGCCGCTGGGCAGCTCGGCCATCGGGGACACCGCGTCCCACCCCAGGCCGGTCGCGCTGGCCGAGTCGACCGGCTCCGGCCTCGTCGACTCCGTGGTGAGGACGGTCGAGGTTCCTGTCGGGTCGGCGGAGAGCAGTGCCTCGTCGTCCTCGGCCACCTCGGGCTCGCTACCGACCGCGGGCAGGTCCAGGTTGAGGCCGTGGGCCGCCGCGGTCAGCGCCGAGTAGGAGGTTCGCCGCCAGGCCAGGTCGAGCGTCCGGGTGAACGATCGGACGCTCAGCGTCGGGCCGGGCTCGGCCGGGGGGCGCCAGCCGACTGGCTTCCGGGGTCGGTAGGGCTCGACGCTGACGTGCGGTCCCAGGTCCCGGCCGTCGGGCAGCGGGTCGCCGTCGGCCAGCGGGTAGGCCCGGGCCGGTACGCCGGTGTCGGGTCGGTGCAGGATCCGCTGCAGCGCCGAGGCGGAGGTGTTGAAGCCGGGCGCCCACCAGGTCACGACCTGACAGCCGGCCCGGGTGAGCGCGACGTACAGCAGCCGCAGCTCCTCTCCGGCGGCCTCGTCCAGGCTGCGGCGGAAGCGCTGCGCCCGGCCCGGCGCCGTCCGGCCGCCGACGTCGAGGACTCGTTCGACGCCGGCGCCGTTCGGCTCGTGCAGGGTCAGCACCTGGCCGTCGTCGGCGTCCCCGCCGCCGCCCTCCCAGGCGTCGGGCAGATAGACGATCGGGTACTCCAAGCCCTTGCTGCGGTGTACGGTCACCACGCTGACCGCCTCGGCGTCGGTCTCCAGCCGCCGCGAACCGTCGGCGCCGGCATCGCGGTGTGCCTCCGCAATCCGCTGCGCCAACCACTCCACCGACGCCCCGATCCCGAGCTGACGCGCAGTCATCGCCGCGTGCAACCGTTCGGCCACATGCCGGACGTCGGTCAACGTCCGGCTGCCGCCCCGCCGGCCCAGGAGTCGTTCGGGCACGTGCTCGTCGACCAGGACGGCCTCGGTCAGTGCCGCCATCCCGCGGCTCAGCAGGATCCGTCGCCAGGCCCGAACCCGCTGGGTGGCCTCGGCGAGGTCCTGCTCCGAGGCCAGCGCCAGTCGGCGGACGTTCCAGCCGAAGAAGCAGGTCAACGCCGCTCGCCGGACCTGGGCCTGGCGCGGCTGCTCCAGGGCCGTCAGCACAGTCAGCCAGTCGGCCGCCGCTGAAGAGTCGAAGACCGACCGGGCCGCGTGCATCACCGCCGGGATGCCGGCGCCGACCAGCCGGTCGCGCAGGTCCTCCCCGGCTCGGTTGGTCCGGACCAGCACCGCCACGTCGTCGGGCCGGACCGGCCGCGGGCCGCCGGACCCACCCCGCTCCAGGGTCACCGCACCGCCGAGCAGCCGGCTGACGTCGGCGACCAGATCGTCGCGGACAGCCGGTCGCAGGGTGCCGACCCGCTCAGGTTTAGCTCCGGCCGGATGTGGCCAGACCCGGATCCGGAGCGGCGTAGCCCGCTCCGGATCGGCCGGGCACGTCAGCCGCCGGGTCTGATGGTGGGCGCCGACCGGCCGGACCACGATCTGCTCCTCGCCGAGGGCGGCGCCGCCGAGCAGCGCTTCGAAGGCAGCGACCAGGGCGGCGTCGCTGCGCCGATTGGTGTCGAGGGTGGACACGGTCTCGGCGGCGCCGACCGCGTCGAGATAACTGAAGACGTCCGCGCCCCGGAACCCGTACACGGCCTGCTTCGGATCGCCGATCAGCACCATCGTCCTCGCGCCCGAGAACGCCCGATCCAAAATCTCCCACTGCACCGGGTCGGTGTCTTGAAATTCGTCGACCAGCACCACCCGGTAGCGCTGCCGGAGCCGGGCGGCGGCCACCTCGCCCCACCGCGGATCGGCCAAGGTGTCGCGCAGCCGGCTCAACATGTCGTCGTAGGTGAACAGCCGCCCCGCCCGTTTGCGCCGCTCCACCTCGGCGCGGACGGCGGTCGCGTAGGCCACCCGCTCGGCGGCGTCGGCGTACCCGCCGTGACTCGCGGTCAACTCGGCGGGGCTCGGCACCAGCCGGACCTGCCCGGCGGCGACCGCAGCCCGGGCCACCACCCGGGCCTGCTCAGGCCGCATCGGGGCCTGACCGGTGGCGGCGTAGCGCTGCAGGTAGACGTCGGTGGCGACCTCGTCGGTCAGGCCGTCGATCTGTTCGGCGAACACCGCTTGCGGTTCGCGGTCGCCGAGCACGCCGAGCCCGTCCAGCATCTGCAGGCAAAACTCGTGGGTGGTGGCGATAGTTGCGGTGTCGAAGTCGGTCAGGGCCTGCGCCACCCGGGCCCGCCGGACCCGTCGCTGGGCCGGGTCCACCTCACACAGCATCCGGGCGACGGCGTCGTCCGGGTCAGCCACCGCGTGCCCAACCAGGGTGCCCTCGGATGGGGCGTCCCCTGGCGGGGTGTCTTTCGCCAGGGCCGCCTCCAGGCTGACCAGCCGCTCCCGGACCCGGGTCCGCAACTCGTTGCTGGCCATCCGGCCGAAGGTGACCAGCAGCAGCTGGTCCAGCCGGGCGTGTCCCTCGGCGACGTAGCGAGCGGTCAGCGCGGCGATGGTGAAGGTCTTGCCGGTGCCGGCGCTGGCCTCCAGCACCGTGGTGCCGGTCGGTAGTGGTCCGCAGACGTCGAACGTCACCGGGTCACGGGATCGCTCGTGCACGGCCAGCACGTCCTGAGTCGTCGCCGTCATCTCAGCCCTCCGCCGCGCTCAGCAGCGGATGGAAGACCCGGCGGGCCAACGTGCCGAAGCGGGTGGGTTCGCCCAGTTGGCCCCGCTCTTCCTCGGAACGAGACGATTCGGCCATCAGGACCTCCAGGCTGGGGTCGGGACCGAGGACGCGGGCCCAGACGTCGTCGCGTTCGTTCTTCCAGGCTCCGGCGACCCGAGCGGATTCCTGCTCGAAGGGGCGTTCTCGGAAGCGGATCAGGGCGTATTCGTACGCCGTCCGCGGCGCGAAGGGGATCGGGCCGGCCATCCCGACCCCGTGCAGGTCGATCAGGTCGGCCAGGGCGGTGGCCGCGAACTCCGGCCCGACCGGGCCGAGGGTCGTCCGCCCGCCCCGGCCGACGACCACCGCGCGCCAGTCGCGACCGGGTCGGCCGACGGTCAGGGCGAGCAGCTCGATCCAGGCGCGGAGCCGCTGCCGAGCCGACAGCCGGGAATAGATCACGGTCAGCGCGACGTCCCCGTACAGCCCGGACACGCTACCGCTGAGCCGGACCGGACCTAGGTCGAGGACCAGGTCGGCCCGCTGCGCGGGCCCGTGGATCAGGTCGGCGGCGCTCCCGGCCAAGGTGGCGACGTCGGTGCCCAGGTCGGCCAGCAGCTGCGCACCGAACGCCCGCGGCGGGACGGTACCCCGGCGCCACTCCGCCGCGGTCAGGTCCGCGACGTCGGTCCCGTTCAGGTGGCGGCGGAGCAGCCGCTCGCCGACCGCCCACCGAGCCAGGCCGCCGAGCTCGACCGGGATTTGCTCGTCGCGCGGCTCGTCGCCGTCGGCCACACTCAGCATCGCCCGCTGCCGCAGCAACGCCCGGATCGGATGGGCGAAGAACCGGGTCAACTCCACCAGCTCGAGGTCACGCTGCGCGGGCAGCGGCGGCAGGCTCAGGTCCGCGTACGGGTCGGCCGGGTCCAGCGGAGTCTGCTGGGCGGCACGGACTGCCCGCAGGCCGGCCGAGTCGAAGCTGAAACCGGCAGGGCTGCCCAGGGCGCCGGGGACGAAGTTGTCGGCGTCGAAGGGCTGCAGGCGGTGCCGGACGGTGAGCCGACGGTGCACGGCAACGCCGTCCGCGGTCCGGACGGTCTGGGCCAGCGCGTCCAGCAGCGCGGTCACCGGGACGGCCGGTGGCAGTGGCGCCCCGGTCCGCGGGTCCATTCCGGTGTAGAGAATCAGCAGCCGGTCCTGGGCGGCGAGGACCGCGTCCAGCAGGAGTTGCCGATCCTCGCTGCGCGGGTCGGGGTCGCCCACCCGCGGCGGTTCCTGGCTCAGGTCGTCCCCGTCCAGCGGCACCCGGCGGGGGAACAGGCCCTCGTCCATTCCGAGCAGGCAGACCACTCGGTGCGGGACGGCGCGCATCGGCCGCAGGGTGGCCACGGTCAGGGTCCCGGTGCGGAAGTTGGCGCGGCTGGCCCGACCCCGGAAGGCGGCGCCGAGCAGGGCGGCGGCCTCGCCCAGCGACAGTGCCACCGGGTCCTCGGCCGGGGTGGCGGAGTCGGTGAGCCGGGCCAGTTCGGCGAGGGCGTGGGTGTGCTGCCAGCGATCGGCCGGTCGGACGTCGGTGAGCTGGGCGACGACGTCGCGGGCCAACGCGACCCAGCTTGCCAGCGGTTGTTCGGCGGTGCTGCGGTCGACGACGTGGCGCAGCCGGGTGATGAACTCGGCCAGCCGGCCGACGAGGTCGACGTCGGAGGAGTCGACATCGTCCAGCGGCAGCACGGTCCCGATGAACGACGCGCCGGTCTCTTCCATCGCCACCCCGAGCAGCAGCCGGTCCAGTCCTGCGGCCCAGGTGTTCTGAGCAAAGTCGCCCATTCCGTAGCGCCGGCGGTGGGCGGCGTCGAGGCCCCAGCGCACTCCGCTGGCCACGACGAGTTCGTTCAGGCGTTCGAGGTCGTCGGTGCTGAAGGCGAACCGGGTGGCCACCGGCGGCGCCGCACACAGGTCGAGCAACGCCGACGCGCTCAGCCGCGAATCGGCCAGCGCGAATACCTGTTCGACCACCCCCAGGACGGGGTTGAGCTGACGCAGCGTCCGGTCGGCGAGCCGGACCCGCAGCCGGTGGCCCGGGTGCTCGGCGGCGGCGTCGTCGCTGGCCAGGCCGAACGCGGCCGCGATCAGCGGAGCGTAGGTCTCGATGTCGGGGCACATCACCACGATGTCGCGGGGCGCCAGGGTGGGGTCGTCGGCGAGCAGGCCCACCAGCACCTCCCGCAGCACCTCGACCTGCCGGTGTGGTCCGTGGCAGGCGTGTACGGCGACGCTGTCGTCATCGGCGGCGAGCAGCGGCCGTTCCTCGACTCGCCGGGGCGCGGCGTCGGCGGCGAGATCGGCGTGCAGCCGGGTGAGCAGTGTCGCTGGCGGCGCCGCCGGCTGGGTCGGCTGGTGGTGCTGATCGTCGGCGGTGACGCCGGGGGCCTGGGCCAGCCCTGCGCGCAGGCCCAGCTGGAGTTCGCGGATGTCCCGGCCGAGGTAGCTCAGTAAAGGGTGCTGGGGCAACGACGCGGTCGGGTCCGCGGCTCGAGCGATTCCCGGGGCGCCGGGTGTCGCTGGGACCGACGCGCAGACGACGTCCCAGAGGGCGGGAGAGGGGTGGGCCAGCCACAGGTGCAGCTCGCGGTGGGCGGCCAGCGCCAGCAGCATGTCGAGTTGCTCGGCCTCGATCCGGGTGGGTCCGAACACCGAAATCCGCGCCGGCAGGTCGGCCGGACCACCGGTCCGGCGCAAGTCCGCGACCGCCTCCCGTCGGCGCGTGACCGGGTCCGAACCGCCGATCTGCGCGTGTAGCGAGCGCCACAGCCGGGCCTGCCAGACTTGGTCGGGGGGCAACGGCACGCCGCCGGGACCGACCTCTTCGCCGGCGGCCCAGGCCGACACCATCTCGGGTCGGATCGCGGCGTAACGAGCGAACAGGACCGACAGGTGCCGGGCCGTGCCGAAGCGCCGGGAGCGGCGGTGCGACGGCGGTCCGGCGTCGTTGTCGTCGGGGTCGGATGCGGTTGACGTCGTTGTCCCGGCGGAAGGCGGGGGCTGGTCGTCGCCGAGATAGGACCACAGCAACGCCGCCCACGGTTCGCCGCGGACAGCGTCGATGGTCTGCAGCAGCGGCCAGACGGATTGCTCGGGAGACCAGGGATCGGCGGCGCCGGACGGGTCGGCGAGGGCGAGGGCACTGAGCCGACGGAGCGAGGGGAAGGTGACCCCGGCGCAGACCCCGTCGGCGGTGCCGGCGCCGAGCCGATGGGACAGTCGCTGGGCCATCCACCGCTCCACCCCGCGGGTCGGTACGGCCACGATTTCGGCGGTGAACGGGTCGTCCAGCGGCGTAGCGAGGACGTCCGACAGCGCCTCGACAAGGGTGTCGGCGCGTTCGGCGCGGTGGACGTGCAGGCTCATGGTCGTGCCCACGATAGGGCCAGCCACCGACACTCAGGCCGGTTGTGGCGGTGTGGCGCTGAGCCGCTGGACCCGAGCGGTCCGGAGAGCGCTACTCGCTCAGACCGAGCTGGTCACGGACCTGCCGGACCGACGGGTTCGTCAGTGTCGACCCGTCGGCGAACCAGACGGTCGGCACGGTCAAGTTGCCGTGGTTGGCCCTGGCCACGATCTCCGCGCCGTCGTTGACCTGGTCGATGTCGACTTCGTCGTAGCCGACCCCGGCCCGGTCGAGCTGAGTCTTCAGCCGTCGGCAGTAGCCGCACCAGGTGGTGGTGAAGATGACGGGCCGGTCCACGGCGGGTGGGGTCAGCGTGCTCACAGCCAGGCCAACCGGGACGGAGGTGCCGCTATTCCGAGCCGCTCCGGGAAGCCGTGCTGTGCCGGAAGGTTCAGTGACCGGTGTCAGTGCCGCGGTGGACACTGTCGAGCATGCAGAGATTCCAGGACGAGGACTTGACCGAGGTCGAATTCCGCGAGTGTGACCTGACCCGGGCCCGGCTGATCGGCGTGGTGCTGCAGGACGCCGTAATCGACGGTCTGGTTACCAATCTGGTGGTCAACGGGGTCGAGGTGACGGCCTACGTCGAGTCCGAGCTGGACCGGCAGTATCCGGTGCGGCTGCTGACCCGGTCGGCCAGTCCCACTGAGCTGCGACAAGCCCGTCGGCAGCTACAGGCCGACTGGGCGGTGACGATCGAGCGACTGGGTCGGCTGCCTCCGGGCTCGGAGCGGCAGCAGGCCGGCGGCGAGTGGTCGGCGGTGGAGACCTTGCGCCACCTGGTGTTCGTGCACGACTCGTGGTTTCGTCGTTGCTGTCTGGGCTCGCGCCGGCCGTTTACCGCGCTCGGATTGGCGACGGATTACGTTCCTGACCAGGAAGAGCAGGGCGTCGATCCAGCGGCGAACCCTGACCTCGACGAGGTGCTGGTGGTCCGAGCCGACCAGGCCGTCGAGCTTGAGCATTGGCTGGCGGCCGTGACCGCCGACGAGCTGTCGGCGGCGGCGCCGGTGCCGGCCGGACCGGGCTGGCCGCCGTACGCACAAGGAAAGTCGGTGCTCGAGTGCCTGCACGTGGTGCTGAACGAAGAGTGGGCCCACCACGGCTTCTGCGTCCGCGACCTGGAGCTGCTGAGCAGGCGGACCGAACCCGGCTCAGGAAGTGGGAGGTAGCCCGGCCGACTACAAAGACCTACCGCCCTCGCTGTCACCACTCGTTGCGGGTTTGCTGCGCCGACGCGGTCATCCGAGTGGAGGTGAATCGTGTCGGGGATGAGTCAGTCGCGCGGCGTCTCTGCTGGCCGTCGGACTTTCACCAGCGGGCCGGTGCAGGAGGCGCCCCTGATTGAGCTCCGGCGCTTCGGCAGGAACGCCAGCGCCGAGTTCGTCGGCCCGTCCTCCGCTGCCTGCTCCACCCTCTCTCCCGCCAGGCGGCGCGCGGGCGAGCCGAAGCCCGCGCTAGCTCGTCGGACGTGAGCTCCACGTCTTCGTCCATCGACCGGCTGAGTCGAACGTTAGTTTGGCGAGCGTCCCGGCGCGGTCGCCGACGGATCGTCCGTGCGATGCTCGTTTCGTGCCAACGTTCGCGGCCATGCTCACCGGCGGCCACCCGAACTCGCTGGGCCGGACCGAAGAAGTGGTCGATATTCTGTTGGCCGACCAGGGTCGGCTGAACGAGTTGTTCGCGACGATGGCTGACCCAGACGGGGTGGTCCGGATGCGCGTCGGGGACGCATTGGAGAAAGTCTGCCGGGAGCGACCGAGCTGCCTCATCCCGCACGTCGAGCACATTCTCAGCGACCTCGGGAATCTCGACCAGCCGTCGGTTCAATGGCACGTGGCGCAGATGCTGGACCACCTCCGCGGTGTCCTTTCCGAGCATCAAGTCCACCAAGCCCAGTTGTTACTGCAACGGAACCTGGCCCGGTCAAGGGACTGGATCGTTCTCAACGTCACGATGGACGTCCTTACCGGTTGGTCGGCGACCGACCCGTCGCTTGCCCGTCGGCTGATCCCCGAGCTCGAGCGCCCACGCGAGGGCAAGCGCAAGTCAGTGGCCCGTCGGGCCTCGAAGCGGCTGGCCGAACTCACGAGATGAAGCGGCGACAGATCCCCGGGAGCAGGTCGAGTCTGGAACCGGCGGATCGTGCTGGGTCCGTCGCCGAGCCGTACGTCTGCGCCGTTGGCCGCTTGCCTAGGCTGCTCGAGCGCCTCTGCCGACGAGGCATCGACGAAGTGGAACGAGGTGCCGTTGTCAAAGTAGAGAGGCGGGTGGTCGTGGTGGGTCAATCGCGAACACGGGTGTTCGGAACGGCGGGTCGTCTCCCCACCAGCACCCCTCCTGAGTGAGGGCGAAGTGCGTTTGAGCGATAGCGCGACGGCGTCAGGCTCCGGTGAGCACCACGCGGTTGCCGTCGGGATCGGCGAGCTGCAGGATCCGGGCTCCGCCGCCGGACCGGGGGCCGCCGTGGTCGAGGCCGGCCGCGGTCAGGCGCGCGGCAGCTGCGTCGAGGTCGGTTTCGTTGAGCACGACACAGGAGTGTCCGGCACGATCAGCTTCGGACCAGACCTGCAGCCCGAAGGATTTGCTGAACCTCCACTCGAGCAGCCCGGGCATCGGGCGGGTGTCGGGCTCTCGGTCGAACAGTCGGGAATACCAACTCTCGGCCCGGCCGAGGTCAGTGACGGTGCAGTGGGCGAGAACGCCGCTGATCATGTCGCCTCCAAAGTGGTTTTGGTTTGCAATCACTCCTCATTGAAGCAGCGGTGCTAGTAAATTGCAAGCAGTGACGCAGTAGGAGGCAACCAGATGACGTCAAAGCCGCGGTCCGGGTGCCCGATCAACGCCACCGTGGAGTTGTTCGGCGACCATTGGAGCCTGATCGTGCTCCGCGACATCATGTTCGGCGATCGCCGCCACTTCCGGACCCTGCAGCGCGAATCGGAGGAGGGCATCGCTTCCAACATCCTCGCCAGCCGGCTCCGCGACCTCCTCGCCGCGGGTCTACTCACCCGGGACGACCCCGGCCGGGGGCGCCGGGCTACCTACAGCCTTACCGAGGCCGCGATCCAACTGGTTCCGGTGCTCGCCGAGCTGGGTTGGTGGGGGTTGCGGCACCGGCCCACCACCGAGGTCCTCCGCGTTCGCGCCCAAATCCTGCACGAAGGCGGACCCGCCCTCTGGGAGGAGTTCATGAACGAACTGCGCCAGCACCACCTCGGTACTCCGGTCGGCAACGTTGGATCCCCGTCCGTGGGCGAACGACTCAACGTCGCGTACAGCAAGGCGGTTCACACCGCGACGTCCGACGGTGAACGCGACCGGCGCTGAGCCAGTCGTCGTCGGAACCCCATACAGGCGGTCGTTGGGGGGCGGCAGCGACGCTGTCAATCAGTGATTGATTGTGGCCAGGAGCAGACCCGCGCGGCGTTTTCTCTGAGCCGGTTCGTCGGCGCAGTCCAATCCCATCACCGGCGGTAGGCAGATTCGGCGCGAGCCTCACATCCGGGCTCTCAGCACGTCGAACTCGGCTCCTGGCGAGGACGGGTCGAAGCCGTGCTCGATCAGCCAGCGGGCCGCCACCAAGCTCCGCCACGACCACCATCCGCGGATGACGTCGAGGTCGACGTCGGTGCCGTAGCCGGCGAGGATGTCCTCGAGGTGCTCCTCGTGTCCCAACGTCAAGGTCGCGAGGTCGTATAGGGCGTCGCCCTGTCCGGCCTCGGACCAGTCGATGATGCCGGTGAGTTCGTCGCCGTCGACAAACACGTGGGTGATCTGCAGGTCGCCGTGCACGAACACCGGTGCCCAGGGTCGGAGTGCGGCCTCGGCGATCCGGCGGTTGCGGGTCACCAGGTCGGCCGGAAGGACGCCGCTGGTGATCAGCCAGTCGCATTCCCCGCCGAGTCGAGATTTGAGCTCGGTCACGCTCGACCCGGGCCATGGCGGCAGCGGCGAATTATGCAGCATCCGAGCGGCAGCACCCGCTGCGGCCCACGCCGCCGCCGACGCGGTCGACGGCTCGCCGAGGCGGCCCAGCGCCTGACCTGGAAGAGCGGCGAGCGCCAGTACGGGCGGCTTCCGCCACCGGATCTCGGGAGTAGCCATTGGCGCCAGCTCCATCGCCTCGATCTCGACGTCGGTACGCGCCTGATCAGCGTCGATCTTCAAAAACACGTCGCCGACGCGCAGAGTCACTCGATCGTTATGGGCGACGACGACCTCGACATTTTCCACACAGCCATTGTCAGCAAAGAGCAACGACGGTCTCCAGCGGCTTGTCCGGTGCGACGGGTGCTTACGGGTCGGGCGCACCGTCGAACCGGGGCTGATGAGCCGCGGTTGGTCCGTCCCACGAGAACGCGCTTCGGAAGCGGATTCGCCTGTGGTCACGCTCCGCCTGACGATGGTCAGGCGATCCCCTCAGCGACCAGTTGTCCATCGACGAACGCTCGGACCGGCTGCGGCCGCAAGCCAGCCAGTACGAGTTCTCGGTGCTTTTCGATCACGACTTGGTGTCGCTCCGCGTTCCCGACGCTCAACTCGTATCTCTTGACGAGCCGGACGGAGAAAAGTCGGAAGTCCCGTCGGACGACATCCCCGTCGACAGCGATTGACAGGTTGCCCCAGAACTTGTTGAACCGGAACGTTAAATCGTGCGGCTCGGCTTGGCCGACGACGAAACGAAGCTTCACGGCTAAAGCTTATGCACTATTGGTCTGCGCAACTCCTGTTCCGAAGACCGGCCGGCCCGACTATCAGACTGATATCACGACGTCATGGATGTGCTGATCAGAGACTTGCCGACCGAGGTCCACGCAGAGCTCATGCGTCGCGCCGCCGTCGAGGACAAGAGTCTGCGCGCCTACCTGCGCGAGGTGCTCACCAAGCATGCGGCAGCCCCTTCCATGGACCAGTGGCTAGGACACCTCCGCGACCTCGGTCCGAACCACGCTGGGAGACCGACCGGGGCCGAACTCGTCACCGGTGCCCGCGCTGAAGACGACGAGCTGATCGGCCGTTGAGCATCGTCGTCGTCGTCGTCGACGCCGCCGCTGTCGTCGACATGATCTGTGACCTGCCCGCCGCCTACCCGTTTCGCACTTGGCCGGGGCCGATGCTGTTGCTGCGCCCGCACATCTGGATGCAGAAGTGCTCTCGGCGCTGGGTCGGCTCAAGCGTGCCGGGCAGCTGACTCACGAAGATGAGCGTGTGGAGGCACTTGGCGCCCTTGGTGCCAGCCGGTGGCCCCTTCAGCCGCTGTTGCTGTCCGCCTGGGCGCTCACCGACCGCATCGCGGTCCGTGACGCTCTTTATGTGGCGCTGGCTGCCTCGCTGGAGGCAACCCTGGTCACCACTTCTGCGCGCCTACGAAGAGGCGCGGCAGACGTGGTCAACATCGCCGAACCAACCGAGTGAGATCGTCCCGCTCGCCGAAGGCATCACCAACATCTCGTCCACCCGAATGGTCGTCGGACGTGCGAAGCGGGTGTCGCCGGAAGACCTCCGAGTAAGAGGCTCGGACGCTCCGTGGGTCTGCTCGGCGGCGTCAGGCCGTTGACTGTTCGCTTCCGCGTGCCGAGCGCTCGTGCCGAACATGATTGCTGCCGGCTCTCCGCCTGGCCCGCCGATGGGAACGGCAGATAGCGCCCCACCATCGGTGATCGGGCATTGGCCGTACATGCGATAAGTCACGACAATAGCGTCGGACAACGCCTCCACATCGGCGAGAAGCGGACAGCGACACCCTCGGCCGGAGTTACAGGTGATCGCACCAGAGCCCCATTGGGTGATGTGTAGGCTCACGAGGCTGTCCGTTCCCGCCACACTCGTGAGGAAACCACGCCATGTCTGCTGTCCTGTTCGGCTCCATCAGTACCGTCGCTGACACCTCCGAGTTGCAGCGGCAGTCGTTCAACGAGGCGTTCAAAGCCCATGGACTGGATTGGGAGTGGAGCCGGGAGGACTATCTGGCGATGCTGCAGCACAGCGGGGGGCAGCAGCGGATTGCCGACTACGCCGCCGAGCGCGGCGAAGACGTCGACGCCCAGGCGGTACACGAGACGAAGTCGTCGATCTTTCAGGCTCATTTGGCGGAGTCGGACGTGACGCCCCGGCCGGGGGTGCTCGACACCATCCGGGAGGCGAAGAGTCAGGGGATGAAGGTGGCGCTGGTGACCACGACGTCGCCGCGGAACGTCGCCGCCCTGCTGGAGGCGCTGTCGACGACGATCCAGGCCGGCGACTTCGACGTCGTGGTCGACTCCGACGACGTCGAGCAGCCCAAACCGGACAAGGCCGCGTACGCCTTCGCCCTCCAAGGCCTGGGGGCGCAGGTCGGCGACTGCGTCGCCGTGGAGGACAACGTGGGCGGCGTCCAGGCCGCTCAGGCGGCCGGGGTGACCTGCGTCGCCTTCCCCAACCAGAACACGGCCGGGCACGACTTCGGTGAGGCGGCCGCCGTGGTCGACCGGATGGACCTGAACGAGCTGCGGGCCACCGGCGGCCTGACCCAGCGCTGAGGCGGCCCCATCGAAGCCCCGGGCCGCGCCACCTGATCGCGGCCGGGGTGCAACCGCGATGCTCACTACCGAGGAAGGGAGTCTTCGTGCACACTCAGGTGTTGAAACCACTCGGAGCCACGGTCACCGACCTCGAGCTCGACGACCTCAGCGACGGTACGGCGGCCGCCCTGGCTGCCTTGCTGTCCGAGCATGGCGTGCTGGTGCTGCCCGACCAGCCGCTCGACGACGAGGCATTCCACACTTTTCTCCGCCGTTTCGGCCCGCTGATGCCCTCGATCGGCGAGACCCCGGTGCCCGGCTTTCCCGACCTCAACGTGATCAGTAACGTCGGCCGGTCCACCCCGCCGCGCAGCACATTCCACGTCGACACCAGCTATCTCGCCTCACCGCCGGCCTACACCGCGCTGCGGGCGGTCGAGGTCCCCGGCCAGGGTGGCGAGACGCTGTTCACCGACCAGTACCGCGCCTACGAAACCCTGCCCTTCGAGCTCAGGGACCGGGTCGCCGGCCGCACCATCCGGCACGTCGTGACCGGGGTGGTCCTCGGCGAGGACGACGAGGCCGAAGCCGAGCACCCGGTCTTCCGGCCGCACCCGGTGACCGGGCGGTTGACGCTGTACCTGACCACGCCGACGCGGTGTGCCGGGGTCAGTGGACTGTCGGCCGCGGAGGCCGCGGACACCGTTGGCGCTCTCTACGCCCACTCCACCCGACCGGAAAACACGCTCCGGCACGCGTGGTCGCCGGGAGATCTGGTGATGTGGGACAACGGCTGTGTCCTGCACCGGGCCGACCACGCCGGCGTAGTCGGTGACCGCGTGATGCACCGCGGCATGGTCGCGCGCTACCTCGGCGCCGCGGCCGCGTGACCCGGGTCGGGTGGCCGGCGCCGCCGGTCCCGCCGTCCACCACCGCCCGCACCGATGTGCGGGTCACACCACGGTGGAAGACCGCGGCCACCTTGCTCCTGCTGCTGCCCGCCTTACCGGTGAACCTCAGCGTGACCGGTCTCGCCCTGCTCCGCGGCCTGGTCGTGCCCTACGCTCGCCAAACCGCCGCCGAGCCCAAGACCGTGCTGATCAGCGGCGGCAAGATGACGAAGGCGCTGCGGTTGGCCCGCTCGTTCTCCGCCGCCGGGCACCGGGTGGTGCTGGTGGAGTCGGCCAAGTACCGGCTGACCGGACATCGCTTTTCCCGGGCGGTGGACCGGTTCTACACCGTGCCCGCCTCCGACGAAGAGGGTTACGCCGCCGCCTTGCTCGATATCGTCGTCCGCGAACGGGTCGACGTCTACGTCCCGGTGTGCAGTCCCGTGTCCAGCCGCTACGACGCGTTGGCCAAAGCCGCGTTGGCCCCGCACTGCGAGGTGCTGCACGGCGACGCGGAGACCATCGCCATGGTCGACGACAAGGTCAGGTTCGCGGAGGCGGCGACCGCTCTCGGCCTCGGCGTTCCGGACTCCTACCGGATCAGCGACCCCGAGCAGGTCCTCGCCTTCGACTTCGCCGCCCGACCGGGGCCGTACATCATCAAGAGCATCCCCTACGACCCGGTGTCCCGGCTCGACCTGACCCTGCTGCCGCGCCCCACGTCGGCCGAGACCGCCGCGTTCCTTACCGGAAAGCCGATCTCGGTCGAGCACCCCTGGGTGCTGCAGGCCTTCGCGTCCGGCCAGGAGTACTGCGCCCACGCCACCGTCCGCGACGGACAGCTCCGGGCCTACGTCTGCTGCCCCTCCTCACCCTGGCAGCTCAACTACACCCGCGTCGACGTGCCCGAGATCGAGGCCTGGGTCGAGCGGTTCGTCGGCGAGCTTCGGCTGACCGGCCAGTACTCCTTCGACCTGATCCACGGCGAGGACGGTGAGGTCTCGGCGATCGAATGCAACCCTCGCACCCATTCCGCGATCACCGCGTTCGGTGACGACCCCGACCTCGCCAGGGCCTACCTCGACCCATCGGTTCCCGGCCCCGACGCTCCTGCGGTCCGACCTGCCCCCGACAGTCGGCCGGTCTACTGGATTTACCACGAGCTCTGGCGGCTGCTCACCCAGCGCAACCGGAGCCAGCGGCTGGCGACCATTCTCACCGGCCGGGACGCGGTGTTCGCCTGGTCGGACCCGCTGCCGTTTTTGATGCTGCACCACTTGCACATCCCGTCGCTGCTGCTGCAGCACCTGGTCCGGAGTCAGGACTGGGTCCGGATCGACTTCGCCATCGGCAAGCTCGTCGAGCCGGCGGGGGACTGAGCGGTGACCCTGCGGGTGCTGCACCTGGTCGGCTCGGCCGTCGACGACTTCTACGCCGACCTGTCCCGGCTCTACGCCCGCGACTGCCTCGCCGCCACCGCCGACCCGTCGCGCTACCAGGTCCAGCTCGCCTACGTCACCCCGGACCGGCGATGGCGATTCCCCGACGACCTCACCGCCGAGGCGATCGCCGCCGCCCCCGCGCTGTCGGTCGCCGACGCCGTGGCGCGGCTGCTCGAGCTGGACCTGGACCTGATGGTGCCGCAGATGTTCTGTACCCCCGGGATGACGACCTACCGCGACTTGTTCGATCTGCTCGGCATCCCCTACGTCGGTAATCCGGCCGACGTGATGGCCCTGGCCACCCACAAGGGCCGGGCCCGGGCGGTGGTGGCCGCCGCCGGGGTCCGCGTTCCGGCCGGTGAGCTGCTCCGCCCGAACCAGCGACCGACCCTGGCTCCGCCCGCAGTGGTGAAACCGGTCGATGTCGACAACTCCTTCGGAGTCACTTACGTCGCTGAGGCCGCCGACTATCCGCAGGCGTTGGCCGAAGCGTTCGGCTACTCCCGGGAGGTTCTGGTCGAGCGTCACGTCGACCTCGGCCGCGAAGTCCGGTGCGGCGTCGTCGAGTTCGATCAGCAGCTGGTCTGCCTCCCGCTGGAGGAGTACGGGATGGACCCGTCCCGGCCCGTACGCGGCCGTGCCGACAAGATCGCCCAAGACCCCGACGGCGCCCTCTCGCTGGTGGCCAAAAACCCGACCCGGGCCTGGATCGTCGACACCGACGACCCGGTCACCGCCCCGGTGTGGGAGGCGGCGGCCGCCTGTTATCGGGCCCTCGGCTGCCGACACTACGGCCTGTTCGACTTTCGGATCGACCCCGACGGCCGGCCCTGGTTCCTGGAGGCGGGGCTGTACTGCTCGTTCGCCGAGCAGAGCGTCGTGACCACGATGGCCCGCGCCACGGGTCTGCCGCTGACCGAACTCTTTGCCCGACTCGTGACGCAGGTCGTTCCTCAGGATCGCGACCCCGGCGACCGGTCGGCGGCGGGCTGAACGCGGGGTCAGCCGAAGCCGAGCACGACGAACGCCGCCGCACCGAGCGCGGTCAGTGGAAGACTCAGCCCGAGCCCGAGCAGCCGTTGGCGCGGCTCCCGCCCGGCCAGCAAAGCTGCGACCAGACCCAGCGCCACTAAGATCACCGCGGTCTGGATCAGATCGTCGTGCGCGACGACGTCTGCGGCCAGCGCCCGGTGACCGTCGAGTACGGCTTCGGCGAACAGGACCGCCGGGGCGAACGCCGTGCCCAGGGCGGCGGCCCCCCCTTGCCGATTGCGGGCCCAGGCGCCGGCGGTGCCGAAGATGACGCCGGCTCCGACGGCGACGATCAGCCACCTCAGGCCGGCGGCGTCGACCATCGTCGACGGGTCGTCCCCCAGGGTGAGGACGGCGGCCAGGTAGTAGCTTTCCACGGCGACGACCAGGGCCACCGTCGCGGCCAGCGCGGGCAGCCACCGCCGGCGCCCGGGCACGGTGTAGCCGAGGGCGAAGGCGACGATCGCCCAGACCGCGCTGGAGTTAGCCAGGTTGGCCCAGGGGTAACCGAGCAGGTGCTGCAAACCGAGGTCCAGCGGCCCGAGAACGAGCCCGACGCTCAGAGCGGCGACGAGGGCGGACCGGGACGTTCTCGTCGGCTCGGCCGTCGGCAACGGCGTCGTCTGGGTGATCACGCGGGCTCCTGCGGGTCGACGTCGTGGGCGGATCGGTCGGTCTCGTCCGAGTTTGGCCGAGGTCAACCCGGTCCGCATCGGACTTCAGTCGCGTTCGTGGTCGGGTCCGGTACGACCCTGGTCCCTCCCCGTCCCGGCCGGTGGGAGCCGCGCCAGCCAGGTCTGGATCTCCGCCCGCGAGCGCAAAGCCACCACGGGCAGGTCCGGTCGACGGGCTGACAGCGCGCGGGTCCGCTCGCTCGTCTTGGCGTACGTCGACCAGGCCCACCGGATGATGTGGTCAGCGTCGGTGAGAATCGTCCACAGCGGCGGCTCGACGTTGCCGTTCCAGAGTCGGGTCCGCCGAAGCCGGCGGCGCAGGGTCCGGGCGACCACCTGGCGCATCACCGTGGCTCGGGACAGGTCGAGCCAGACCAGCAGGTCGGCCCGGTCGGCCAGCAGGTCGCGAACGGTGCGGTACTGCCACTCCGTCACCCAGGCCGGGGTGTCGGCGAAGGCGCGGACGTCGGCCTCGAAACTCGGCCGGGTCGTCCATCCCGGACCGTGGTAGAGGGCGTCGATCTCGACCGTGGGCAGGGCCAGCCGGATGCCGATGGCGCCGGCGAGGGTCGTCTTACCCGAGCCCGCGGTGCCGGCCACCAGCACGCGGAAGGGCCGGTACGGCAACTGTGACGTCGCGCTCAGCACCTCACGGGTCGCCTTCCGTCCACGAGCTCTGAGCATTTCACACCTGCGACACGTAACTGCGACGCCTCCGCTGCACCCCCTCTGGCCGGGCGGCCCTCGGTCTTAGGATTGCCGCTCTCATCAAGCACACGCTCGGGAAACCGCAGCTGACGCAAGCGGATAAGCGGATCGGAATCAAAAAGATTGGCAGGGTGCCTGAACCGAAACCAGTGAGGGCCAGGCAGGATCGCTCGTGACTACTTCCAAGATATAGCGCCTCGGTGGGCTTGTGGCAAGCGCCGACAGTGGTCCACACTTCCAGCCCGGCGTGAACCGGTCGAGACGATGAGGAGTTGCGATGGGTAACGTGATCACACCGAGGGCGTTCGAGACTTACCGGCCAGGGGTGCTATTACACGGGACAAAGGCAGACCTCCTGATGGGTGATCTTTTAGTACCTGGCCACCGTTCGAACTTCGGCACAGGCAGAACGGCGAACCACGTGTACGTGACCGCGACCCTGGACGCCGCAACCTGGGGTGCTGAACTAGCGGCCGGTGAGGGCCGAGGCCGCATCTACATCGTGGACCCACTGGGCGCTGTCGAAGACGATCCGAACGTGACGGACAAGAAGTTTCCCGGTAATCCGACGCAGTCCTACCGCACGAGGGAACCGGTGAAGGTTATTGGCGAACTTTCGAATTGGGCCGGACACTCTCCTGATCAGTTGCAAGCGATGCAGGACGGCCTCGCCGACCTCGAGCGCCGGGGTCTTGCGGTCATCTACGACTAACGATCCTTGCTCGCTCGAGCTGCCGAGTCGCTCGGGACGCGGTCAGGCCGACGCATGCAATTCCGGCAGCCGCTCGGCGATGCCGTCGAGCAGCCGCTCGTCACCAGCGAACGGACCCTCGGGCCGGGGCCAGGCGATCACCACGTCGGTGAAGCCGAGATCGGCGGACCGGCCGGCCTCGTCGAGGAACTGCTCGACCGAGTCCAGGTCGGAGGTGCGCGCCTCCATGTTCAGGTAGCGCGCGAACCCGGGCCGCAGCTCGTGCTGTTCGGCTACCGCCCGGAACGCCTCGGCCTTCTCGGCTGCGGCTCGCCACCACTGCTCGGCGTCAGCCTCCGCCGGGGCGCCGGTCGTGGTCACCCAGCCGGCACCGTGGCGCAGCGCGAGCGCCATCCCCTTGGGTCCGTTCCCGGCGACCACGAACGGTGGCCGTGGGTCCTGGACGCAGCCGGGGACGTTCCGCGCGCCGTCGGCGGTGTACCACTCACCGCGCCAGCTGGTCTCGGGTTGGGCCAGCAGCAGGTCCAACAACGTGACGAATTCGGCGAAGCGGCGCGAACGCTGACCGGGACTCAACTCCGATTGTCCCATCATCTGCGCGTCCAGGCCGGCCGCTCCCGCGCCCAGTCCCACGTTCAACCGGCCGTCGGCAAGCGCGTCGAGGGTCATCAGCTCCTTGGCCAACGGCACCGGGTGGCGGAAGTTCGGCGTGCTGACCCAGGTCCCGATCCGCAGCGTCGACGTGCTCAGCGCCGCGGCGGTCAGGGTCGGGATGGTCGCGTACCACGGCGAGTCGGCCAGCGAACGCCAGGCCAGGTGGTCGAAGGTCCAGGCGTGGTCGAACCCGTACGCCTCCACTCGGCGCCACCGCTCCCGGTCGGCCGGCCACGCCAGCTCCGGCAGCAGAGTGATCCCGACCCTCATCGTTTCTCCTTCGGTACGGTCAAAGTATGACGACCACCAAAGTGACGGTGAGCCTCGACCCCGCAGTCGCGGCCCGAGCCCGGCGAGACGTCGCGGCTGGTAAGGCCAAGTCGGTCAGCGCGTGGCTGAACGCGGCCGGGCAGGCGCAGGTCGAGGGCGAGGATCTGGCCGTCGTGTTGGGCGAATTGTTCGACGACACTGGCGGACCGGTGACCGAGCAGGAGTTGGTCAAGGCCCGACAGCGACTCGACCAAGCCGAGCAGGGGTGAGTGTGGTCCTCGACGCCGGAGCTTTGATCGCGGTGGAGCGGGGTGACCGCACGACGGCCGCGGTGATCCAGGTGGCGCGAGCCGAGCGGAGAGCTGTCGTCGTCCCGGCCGGCGTGATCGGGCAGGTGTGGCGCGACGGCGCACGGCAGGCCCGGTCGTCGCGGTTGCTCAACGCCCGCGACGTCGTCGTGGAACCATTGACCGACACAGTGGCCCGGGCAGCCGGTGTGCTGTGCGGGGCGGCCGGAACGGCGGACGTCATCGATGCGTCGGTCGTACTAGCGGCCCGGCGGCTCCAGGCGACTGTGCTCAGCTCCGATCGTGGCGCTCTGGCCTTACTCGATCCGGCGCTGCGCATCGTGGATTGTTGACGTCGTAGTCCTGATTAGTGGCGCAGTGGCAGGCTTCTTCGGCCAAATCGTGTAACCGAGCGCCCACACCAGGTCGAGGCCCAAGATGATGCCGAGGATGGGGTAGAGCGCAGCCAAGGATTCGGTTCTGACCGGGTCGCCGACGAGGACGGTGAGCAGCTGCAGGAGACCGCCGGCGACGGCAACAGCCACCGTAGTCCGGACTACGTCGCGCCAGCACTCGGTTGCGTAGGCCGACCCGGAGCGCACCACGGTTCCGGGGCCACCGGCGAAGCGGTGGGCGAAGCGGGCGTCGGCCCAGGCGATCATCTTGTGGCCGTACGAGATCGAGGCGCCTAAGTAAAGCGCAGCCAGCCCGTGGAACACGGTGGCGGTCGCACCCGCGCGCAGGTCGAGCACCGTCGCGGTCAGCAGGACGAGGTCGACCACCGGCGTCATCGCTAGCAGCACCGCGCCGGTTCGCCGCCGACGTAAAACGTAACGGGCGAGCAGGCCGGCGACGATGAAGGCCCAGAAGCCGATCTCGCAGGCCACGATCACGGCAAGGATGACGTTCACGGCTAAACCTCCGATATCTAATACGACTGTGCTAATACGACGGTAGCACAGTCGTGCTAGTTTGCGCTCGTGCCCCGGACGATCGACCGCGACCAGCGCAAGGCGGAATTGGCAGAGGCGGTCTGGCGGATCGTTGTGGAGCGGGGGATCGGGGCGGTCTCGGTTCGGACCGTGGCCCAGGAGGCAGGTGTGGCCGTCGGGTCGCTGCGGCACGTGTTTCCCACCCGGACCGAGCTGCTTGCCTTTTCGGCCGAGTTGATGATCGAGCGCGCTCGAGACCGAATCGTGACCCTGGTCCCGGCCCAGGATCCGCAGCAGTACGCGCTGGAGGTCGTGCGCCAGCTTCTACCGCTGAGCCCGGACAGCCGGGCCGAGTTGGAGATCAACATCGCCCTGATTGCGGAAACCCCCGCGGTGCCGGAGCTGATAGCGATCCGTGACGACGCCTATCGACAGCTGGGCGCGGCCTGTCTGTCCCTGGTGGAGCTATTGAGCAAAAGGACGCGTGATCACCAGCTCGAGCAGCAGGCGCGACGCCTGCACGCCGTCATCGACGGACTGGCCATCCACCTGCTGATGGAGCCGGCGGACGCCGACCACGGCTGGGTAATCGAAATCGTCCGCGCCGAACTCGAGCGGATCGCCGCCGGCGCTGACTGAGGTCCGCTACTCGGCGGGCCACCCGCTTGGGCTCCCTCCCGTCACCCTTGGCTCGCCTGCCGAGCCGTCTGTTCGACCCGGTCGCGGTAGGCCGGCCAGTAATCCGGCCCGGCCGTCGGCAGGTTGGCGTTGGCCGCGCTCAAGCCGGCGTGGCCGTCGATCAGTTCCCGGACGAGGTCGGCGTGGCCGGCGTGCCGGTGGGTCTCGGCGATCAGGTGCAGGCCGATCTGGTGCAGCGTGACCGAACGCCGTTCCGGCGGCCACCACGGCACCGCGCCCACCGCGTCCAGACCCAGCGCGTGGACCGTCGCCTCGGAGTGCGCCGCCACCCGGTGGTAGAGGCCGACCACCCACTCCCGCGACTGCTCCGCCGTGGCCCACATGTCGGCATTGTCCTCGGCGTCCTGTTCGATCCAGGGCGTCGGCTCGGGGAACGGGCGGTCGAAGACCGCACCCAGATAGCCGGCCTCGACACTGGCCACGTGCTTGACCAGGCCGAGCAGGTTCGTCCCCGTCGGCGTCAGCGGTCGGCGGACGTCGTACTCGCTCACCCCGTCGAGCTTCCACAGCAGCGCCTCCCGGCCCGACCGCAGTTCTCCCAGCAGGTCGGTCTTGGCCGACGTCGGAACCGGGGCCGCGGTGGCAGTGGTCATGGCCCGATCCTGACAGCACCCGCCGACAGCCGCGCCGCCGACCGCCGAACGGCCCACCTCCACGAAGGGCCTGTGCATAACCGGATCGGTGTCGCCGACCGCGGTTAGGGTGAAGCGGTGTCGACGACCAGCCTGATCGCCCCGGGGGACGCCGAGGCCCTGCTGGAGGGACTCGATCCCGAGCAGCGGGCCGTCGCCACCTGCCTGCGCGGGCCGGTCGCGGTGGTGGCCGGGGCCGGCACCGGGAAGACTCGGGCCATCACCCACCGGATCGCCTACGGGGTGGCCGCCGGAATCTACCGGCCCACCTCGGTGCTGGCGGTCACCTTCACCACTCGAGCTGCCGGGGAGCTGCGCGGTCGGCTAAGCCAGCTCGGCGCGGTCGGGGTGCAGGCGCGGACGTTCCACTCCGCAGCACTGCGCCAACTGCAGTACTTCTGGCCGCGGACCTACGGCGGGGAGCTGCCGTCGGTCCTGGGCCACCGGTTGCCCCTGGTCGCCGAGGCGGCCGGCCGGCTCCGGGTCAGCGTGGACACCGCCCGGCTGCGGGACCTGATTTCTGAGATCTCCTGGGCCAAGGTCAGCAACGTCGGTCCCGACGACTATGCCCGGCTCGCCCGGCGGCTGGACCGCAACGTCGCCTCGATCGACCCCGAGACGGTGCAGCGGATCTTCACCGGCTACGAGCACCTCAAACGCGACCGCGGCCGGATCGACTTCGAGGACATCTTGCTGTGTACCGCGGCGATGCTGTCGGAGTTCGAGGAGGTGGCCGACACCATCCGCCGGACCTACCGGCACCTGGTGGTCGACGAATATCAAGACGTCAGCCCGCTGCAGGAGGCGCTGCTGAACCTGTGGCGCGGTGAGGGTCAAGAGCTCTGCGTGGTCGGCGACCCGGCGCAGACGATCCATTCCTTCGCCGGTGCGCAGCCGGAGTTCCTCACCGGCTTCGCCCGCCGGTTCCCCGACGCGACCGTGGTCGAACTGGTCCGGGACTATCGCTCCACCCCCCAGGTGGTGGGCTGCGCCAACGCGATCATGTCGGTCACCGGCGCGTCGGCGTTGACCCTGCAGGCCCAGCGTCCGCCCGGGCCGGCGGTGAGCTTCTCCGAGCTGGGCGACGAGGCCGCCGAGGCCGCCGCTACCGCGGACTGGGTGGTGGCGCAGGCCGCGGCCGGCGTCTCCTACCGCGAAATCGCCGTGCTCTACCGGATCAACGCCTCGTCCCCGCCGCTGGAGCAGGCCCTGGCTCAGCGCCAGGTGCCGTACCTGGTGCGCAGCGGGGAGCGCTTCTACGAGCGACCCGAAGTGCGGCAGACCCTGGTGTTGCTGCGCAACCAGGCGCGCGCCGCGGCCGAGCACGATCCGGACCTCGACCCGGAGAGACCCTCGGCGCTGGAGCAGTTCACCGAGCTGTTGACCACGCTGGGCTGGACCGCGCAGCCCCCGGAGGGGGCCGGCGCGGTCCGGGAGCGGTGGGAGTCGCTGGCCGCCCTGCTCAGCGTCGCGCAGGACCTGACCACGCAGGCGAGCGCTGACCGATCACCCGAAGTGACCCTGGTCGACGTCTCGGCCGAGCTGGACCGGCGGGCCGAGGCCCAACACGTTCCGGCCGCTCAAGGGGTCACCCTGTCGACCCTGCACTCGGCCAAAGGGTTGGAATGGGAGGCGGTGGCCTTGCTCGGCGTGCACGAGGGGTCGCTGCCGTTCGTTTTGGCCACCAGCCCCCAACAAGTCACCGAGGAACGCCGGCTGCTCTACGTCGGCGTGACCCGGGCCAAGCGGGTGCTCCGGATCTCCTGGTCGAGGACCCGCAACGGCGGCGGCAACCCCCGCAAGCCGTCCCGGTTCTTGGACCCGGTGCTGCCCGAGTCGCTCCGTCCTCGTCCGGGGGCGCCGGCGTCGCCTCGACGGGGCCGCGGGCGTGGCACCGTGTTGTCGGCGCACTGCCGGGCCTGTGGCCGCGCGCTCGACGACGCCGCCGAACGTAAGCTCGGCCGGCACGCCGACTGCCCGGCCACGTTCGACGAGGCCACGGTGGAACAGCTGCGGGAGTGGCGCCGCCGCGAGGCCGGTGAGCAGAAGCTGCCCGCCTACTGCGTGTTCACCGACGCCACCCTGATCGCCATCGCCGAGGCCAGACCGCGCACCGGAGCCGACCTGACCCGGATCCAGGGCCTGGGTGCGGTCAAGGTCGGCAAGTACGGCCCGCAGGTACTGGCCATCGTCAACGGCGAGACTGCGGCAACGCTCGGCCCCGAGCGGTAGCTGTTCCCGCTCCAGCGAGCCGGGAATGCGGGAACAGCTACCGCTCGCGGGGAACCGGGCGAGAGCGAGGAAAAAATAAAGGGATTGCGGCTTGGCCCGGTCCGCTCTAGTGTGAACGCCGAACCCGTTCTTAACGCGCCCGCCGGCGCCTGACGGGGAAACTCAGCAGCCGGAGAGGAGGGGATCGCCGTGGTCACCACATTGATCGACGTCTGGATCGACGGTCCGGCTCATCCGCAGGCCTCCGGCGAGCCCTGCCGCGCGGATCAATTGCTCCTCGTCGACCAGCCGCGCCTCACTGACCAGCGCTTCGTCGCCGGCCCGTTCGCCACCATGGCCTCGGCCGTTCTGGGCGCAGGTTTTGCCGGCGGCGGCGTCACCGAAGCCAACCCTGCCATCGACGACAACTTCAGCACCCGTTCGGGACCACCTTCTTGTAGTCCGCCGGCGTAACCCACGCCGACCGCCTCCAGGGCCGTGAATCCCAGAACACCGGGAATCACGGCCTTCGTGTTTTCCGGCCCGATCCGGATCCAGCCACCGCTGGGACCGCCGGAGCCCACCCGAGAAGGAACCTCGAGATGAGTCACGTAACCGCAGCTGAGATCCAGCTCGCCGCGCTCTCGCCCGGCCCGGTTGAGCTGCCGTGCCGACAGGCCGATCCGGAGTTGTTCTTCGCCGAGTCGCCGGCCGACGTGGAGCAGGCCAAGGCGCTGTGCCGGACCTGCCCGTTGCGGCAGCTGTGCCTGGCCGGGGCGCTGGAGCGCCGCGAGCCCTGGGGCGTGTGGGGCGGGGAGTTGTTCGTGGCCGGCGTGGTGGTCGCGCGCAAGCGGCCTCGCGGCCGGCCCCGGAAGCACCCCCTCCAGTGCGACGTGCCAGCACGGGCGAGCACCGCCGAGGCAGCCGCATAGGAACGACCGAAGGAGGGCGGCGGATCCCGAGACCACCGGTTCGGAGATCCGTCGCCCGGTGATCCAGTGCTGGGGCGCCTGGGTGACGCGCCGTGTTCCGGGCAGCTCTGGGGCCTCAGGCGGTGGCGCCAACCGGAGGGTCGGAGTAACCCGGTAAGAACTCGACCAGCACGCCGTGGAACGCCGCCCGCGCGTCGAGTTGGGCGAGCACGGCCAGCCCCCCGAGCCAGACGCGGTGGATCAGCAGATAGCTCGGGGGCAGGTTCAGCTTGAGCGCCACCCCGTTGTTGGCCCGTGGATCGCGTACCCGCAGGAACTGCTCGCGCATCCAGTCCCGGGTGAAGTGGAACTCCTCGACCGCGGCGGGTTCGACGAACGGGCCCAGGTAGTCCAGCAGGTCGGCGGCGTCAATGTCGGAGGCGACGAAGCCCTCGAGGTGGAGCTGCTGGGCGGTGGCCCGCGCGTCCCCGTGCTCGGCGATCCGCAGGATCCGGCCCATCGCGGACGGGAGCCCCTCGGGCAGGCGGGCGACCAGGCCAAAGTCGATCACGCCGAGCCGGCCGTCGGGGAGGTTCTTGAAGTTTCCCGGATGGGGATCGGCGTGCAGCAGTCCGACCCGGCTCGGTCCGGCGAACAGGAAACGGACGTAGCGCAAGGCGATCGCGTTGCGTTCGGACTGCGACAGGGCACCGGCTTGACCTAGGGAGCGGCCCTCTACCCACTCCGAGACCATCACCTTGGAGGTAGCGGCGAGGACGTCGGGCACGCAGAACTCGTTGTCGTTGCGGAACCCAGCGGCCGCCTGAGCCTGCGCGCCGGCCTCCAAGGTGTAGTCCAGTTCCTCACTGATCCGCTCGGTCAGCTCGTCGACCAGGGGTTGGACGTCCATCCCGCCGGCCAGCGGGGCGATCACCTTCGACAGGCGCCCGATCTGACGCAGATCAGAACGGAGGGCCTCATCGGCGCCGGGATACTGCACCTTCACCGCCACCGGCCGTCCGTCAGCCCAGACCCCGCGGTGCACCTGGCCGATGGAGGCGGCCGCCGCCGGTAGCGCAGAGAAGCTGCGGAACTGTTCGCGCCACTGCGCCCCGAGCTCGCGGGCCATCACCGTATGCACGCGGGAAGTGGGCATGGGTGGCGCGGCCTCCTGCAGCCGGGACAACTGCTCGCGATAGGGCCCGGCGATCTCGTCGGGCAGCACCGCCTCGAACAAGCTGAGCGCCTGTCCGAACTTCATCGCCCCGCCCTTCAGCTCGCCCAGCACCTTGAACAACTGCTCGGCCGCCCGCTGCTGCAGTTGCTCGCTCACCTGCTCGGCCGGTGCGCCACCCAGCCGTCGACCCAAGCCGAGCGTGGCCCGGCCGGCGAAACCGAGCGGAAGCGACGCCAACCGGGCGCTCCGACGCAGCCCGGACCGAGCCAGACCGGTCTCGGGCCCACGTCGACGCGCACGAGCGGGAGCACCCGCTCCTGAACCGGAAGCGGCTTCGTCGTCGGCCATGCCGTCTATTCTGTGCGCTCACCCCAACGGCAGCCGCACTCGCGGTGCAGCGGCCAGGCCCGCAGCCGGACGGCGTGGTCGCGGGTGCCCAGTTCGACGGTGTGTCCGAGGCATTCGGGTTCCCCGCCGGACAGAAAGGCGAGGGCCTGGGTCGCGGCGTATGCGCTTGCCCAGGCCAGCAGCGACGGAGCCGGCTCGAGGTGGAGCCGGGTCAGCTGGGCCAGCAGCCACGGCCATTGCGGATCGGCGTCGCGACGGGTCAGGTCGGCGCACCTGAGGCAGGAGGACCGGCCCGGAACGACCAGCGGGCCGACGCTGACCTCACTTCCGCTGCTGCGCAGCACCAGATGGGGCTGATCGGTTCCGGTGAGGGTGTCGGTGACGAGTCGGTCGACCTCGGGACCGTCGGCGACCAGCACGGTCAGGTCCACCGACGACGTGTCCGGCTTGGTCCAGTGCCGGGCCCGCCGGACCTCGAGATCGGGATGCTCCCGGCGCAAGGTCGAAGCGAGTTCGTCGGCCGGTCCGGAACCTGTTCCCGGTTCGGACCAACCCGATACTGCACCGGGCAGCTCAGCCAGATAGCAGGCGGCCAGGCCGACCTCGGCCAGGATCGAGACCGTCCGGCGCGCCACTGGACCCGATCCGATCAGTCGCAGCACCGGAAGTGAGCGCCGTACCGGTCGTGCTCCGGTGACCAGCAAACCCGCCGCGCTCAATTTGTCCAGGAGCCGGCCGACGCTGCCTTCGGGGAGTCCGCTGACCTCGGCCGTCGCAGCCAACGCCGCCGGCGAAGTGGTCGCGGTCAGGCCCTGCAGAAGAAGACGGTGTGAGAGGGGGACGACCACGGCCGGGCCCAAGCCCACCTGCAGACTGTCGACGCTACGTCGCAACACGACGGCATGTTCAGCGAGCCGCACCGCAGGGGCTGCGGCTAGCTGACCGGACGGGAGCGTCGAAGCCTTCATCTGCCCAGTCTGAGGCCAACCGAAGGGCGGAAAGGAGGTTATCCACAGCCTTGTCGTCCGGCTGACCAAACCGTGGGTCTCCCAGTTACGTCACTGTGCGGCGCCAACCCTGTACGGCGTCAACCCTTGTGCGGCGTCAACAGGGCACGCGCCTTGCTGGGTTCTCCGCAGCGGGCGGCTCGGCGCCCCTCGGCCTCAGGCCTTGCCGAGAATGCGGTTCAGGTTGGTTCCGCAGACCGGGCAGGTGGCCTTGGCCATCCGAGTGCCCTTGTCGTTGACGCGGATGTCTCCGGTCGCCTCGCGCTTCTCCTTGCACTTCACGCAGTAGAACTCGCCGCTGTAGGTGTCGGCCATGACTTCTTCCTCAATTCCGGGTTCGACGCCGCTCCGAAGGGACGGAATCGGCTCGATGGACTCGCGAACCCGGACAGCGTAGCGGTCGAGCGGTCCCGGCTCGGTGGACACCACGCCGGATCGGGCAGCCCGGACGGGCGAAATGCCTCCTCCGTTCGCGCCGGCCGACCACGTCTTCTGCTTCACCGCGGCACTACGACCACGTGGACCAGACATCGTGGACGCGACGAAACCTCCACCCGGACCGGTTCGCCTGCCTTCCCCTGCGAGCGTTCCGAGCCCCGGTGGAGGCTTCGACCGAAACGCTAGCGGGGCGACCTCGGCGGCGTCAATCACCTCCTCACCTACCTCCTCGCCCACCTCCTCGCCCAGGACTGTCCACCGGTTGTGGACAACGGTGTGGACCACTTGTGCACCCACCCGTGGACAGGATCCGACGCCGTCGCTCGACCTGCTGTTCACTGGCGGTTCACCCGCAGTTCGCTGTGGAAACATGTGCTGACACGGGTCGGCGGAACGAGTCCGAGGGAACGAGCGGGCGTAGCGTGACGGGCGAAGAAAGTGATTCCTCGACGAACCGAAAGCTGAGGAACGTGTCCGAACGAGCTCCCGGGGTTCGCGACCCGGCTCCCCGGGTCGAGGTGCGACGGAGCGCTCGGCGCCGGCGTACGGTCACCGCCTACCGCGACGGCAACACCGTGGTCGTGCTCGTGCCGGCGCGGCTCTCGGCGGCCGACGAAGCTCATCACGTCGATGCGCTGGTGTCCCGGCTGCTCGCCCGGGAGGCGCGGGCACGCAGCACGGCGGACGAGAGCGAACTCCTGCGGCGGGCGTACGAGCTGAGCCAGCGGTATCTGGCCCCCCAGCTGGGGGAGGCGGTCGTGCCCGTATCGGTCAGCTGGGCGTCCAACCAACTCCGGCGCTGGGGATCGTGCACCCCGGCCGCCGCGACGATCCGGTTGTCGTCCAGGCTGCAAACGATGCCGCGTTGGGTGAGCGACTACGTCTTGCTGCACGAACTCGTCCACCTGGTCGAGCCCGGCCACAATCCACGGTTCCGGCGGTTGCTGGCCGGCTATCCCGACGCTGAGCGCGCCCACGGTTACCTCCAGGGCTACTCCGACGCCGGCCGGGCCGCGCCCGAGCAAAACTCAGCGGGCGCCGAACCGCCGGACGAGGTCGACGACGGCGTGCGGCCAGGGTGAGACCGACCCGACGTGCTCACCATCCCAGGCGCAGGGCGGCGGCCTCGACCAGGGCGTGTACCGAACGGTCGGCCGGTGGCAGCTCGTCGGTCCCGAACCAGCCTAAACGGGTGGATTCGGCGCTGCGAACCGTCAGCGAATCCTCGGCGAGGACGAGGTACTGCACATCAAGGTGGATCGTCGGCCGGCCCTGGGCACAGGGCATCTCCGCGGGCAGCCGGTGCGCCGACAGCAGCAGCGGGACCGGGTCGAGAGCGAGCGCAATCGAGCCGGACTCCTCACTCGCCTCCCGCCAGGCCGCCGGCCCCAGTCCGGGATCAGCCGGCTCCAGGTGACCCCCGGTCTGCAACCACCGGCCCAGCCGAGCGTGCAGGGTGAGCAGTACCTGACGGCGCGCAGGGAGGCAGATCAGCGAGCTGGCGGTCAGATGCTGACCAGGACACGACCGCGCCCAGCCGCGGTGATGTTGCGCCAGGTGCTCGAGGAACCGTACGCGCAAGCCCTCCTGGGCCCGGCTGGGTGAGGTCCAGGCCGACAACACCTGGACGCAGTCATCGGACAGGGTGTCCGCGACCGGCCCCTCACCACCACCGGTGTCCAGGCTCAGCGGTCCGGCTGGCGGTCAGCGTCGCCATCGTCATGACCAGCATCGTCACGACCAGCATCGTCACGACCGCCATCGTCACGACCGCCATCGTCACGACCACCATCGTCACGACCAACTCCCTCGCCGTCGCTGAGGTCAGGCTCGGGTTGAGGGGCGTCCAGCAGCTCAGCCAGGGCGGCGTCGAACTCCTCCTCGCCGGCGTCGGTCGAGGCTCCTTCGGCGACGAAGCCGAGCGGGTCGTCCAGATCGGCGGCGGCCGGGATCAGGTCGGGATGGTTCCAGACGGCGTCGCGGCCGGCCGCCCCCCGTGCCTCTCGCAGCGCGGCCCACAGGTTCGCCGCGTCCCGCATCCGCCGGGGACGCAGTTCCAACCCGACCAGGGTGGCGAAGGTGGCCTCGGCCGGCCCGCCGGTAGCTCGGCGACGTCGTACGGTCTCCGCCAGCGGCACGGCCGCCGGCATCCAGGCGACGGTGGCCTGGGTGACCACGTCGTCCACCCAACCCTCGACCAACGCCAGCATGGTCTCCAACCGCTCGAGGGTGGCCAACTGCTCCGGGGTCTTGCGGGGCTCGAACAGGCCACCTTCGAGGCTGGCGCCGAGTTCTTCGATGTTGCTCGGGTCCAAGCCCGACACCGCCTCCTCCAAGGCAGAGGTATCGATACTGATCCCGCGGGCGTACTCCTCGACCAGGGTGAGCAGCTGCGCCTGCAACCAGCCGGCTGAGCGGAACAGGCGTTGCCGGGCGCTCTCACGCAGGGCCAGGTACAAGGTGACGTCGGTGTCGGACTGCTCCAGTCCGGCTCCGAACGCGGCGACGTTGGTCGGTAGCAGTGCGACCTGGCCGCGGTCGGTGAGCGGTAGCCCGATGTCGGTGACCCCGACGACCTCGCCGGAGAGCTGGCCGAGTCCTTGCCCCAGCTGCAACCCGAACATGCTGGCGCCGGAGGTCCGCAGCATCGGGCGGAGCATGTCCGCCATTCCCGCCATGCCCGGAATCGAGGCGTCGTCGGCACCTCCGAGCGAGAGCACCCCGGCCATCGCGTCGGCAATGTGCGTGGCGACCGGCTCGACCAGGCGCCGCCACACCGGCATGGTCTGCTCGATCCACTGGGCCCGGCTCCAGGCCTCCGGGCTGCCGGACACCCGCGGGAAGTCGGTGGCGGCGTCCAGCCATACCTCGGCGATGGCGACCGCGTCGACCACGGCGCGGGTCTGGGCCGAGGTCGGGGTGGGGTCGGGCCCCAGCGCCGCTGCGCTCTTACGGGCGGTGTCCTTGGTCACGTCCCAGTTCACCCCCGACCCGGAGTCGGTCGTACCGCCGGCGAACATCGAACCGCCGCCGCCGAGCATCGCGAAGGCGTTCTGTAGTTGAGCGGCGAGGGCCTGGGTGTCCCCCCCGGCCAGAGAGGCGAAGAAGGCCTCCATCGGGTTCCCGGATCCGCCGGAGCCGGCAGACCCGAAGCCGAACCCGCCCGAACCAGTTCCACCTTGACTTGCCCCCCCGCCGGAAGCGGCGCTCCCTGAGCCAGATCCACCGAGCCGGTACCCCCGGTTGGGGGAGTCGCCGGCGCCCGAATCGTTGTCGCCGCGACCCGCCTGCGGGTCGGGTTCGTCGCCGGGTCCTTTGCCTCGGCCCTGCTGGTCCTCGGCCATGCCACACTCCTGATCTCGCGGTTCGTTCCACCGTACGCGGCCGCCGACTGCTCCGCCCGGGTCCGCCCTCGGTGATCGCTGAGGGCGCAATGACCCGCGCGAGGACCTGCGCCGGCCAACGGCGAGCCGACAATGATCGCGGGAGCCGACAATGATCGCGCGAGGCTGATCCGCGCGAGGCAACAACAATCCGTGCGAGGCGACGGGCCGCCGGCGCGCGACTCGGTTAGGGTCGGATCATGACCGCGGTCCGGGAGGCGAGCATCAGCGACACGCCGCTCAGCGTCGACCGGCTGCTGAGTGTGGTTCGCGACCCGTCGGTCGGAGGCCTGGCTCTGTTCGTCGGGCTGGTCCGCGAGCGCGATCACGAGCAGCAGGTCGCCAGCCTGGACTACAGCGTGCACCCCAGCGCCGAGACGACGCTCCAGGCCCGCGCTCAGGAGACTGCGGAGGCCTTCGACGTGGTCTCGCTGGCTGTCCAGCACCGCAGTGGCCATCTGGTCGTCGGAGACGTGGCTGTGGTCGTCGCGGTGGGTGCGGTGCACCGGGCACCCGCCTTGGAGGCCTGCCGGCACCTGATCGACGCGATTAAGGCCGGCGTGCCGATCTGGAAGGAGCAGGCGTTCACCGACGGCGCGGCGGAATGGGTGGGTCTGCCCGGGTCGGCCGGGTGACCCGGCAGACGGTGACGGCCTTCGTCGCTGCTGCGCTTTTCGTGGCCCTGGCCGTCCTGCTCGTGGTCATCCCGGTTCCCTTCGTCACCTGGAGCCCGGGTACGGCCCGCAACGTGTTGGGCGAGGTGGACGCGGAGCCGATCATCTCCGTATCCGGACTTCCGACCTACCCGACCACCGGGCAGCTGGACCTGACTGTGGTCTCCACCACGGCCGCCGGTTCGAGGTTGAGCCTGCCGCAGGCGCTGTTGGCGTACTGGCTGCCCGGGCGGGACGCGCTACCGCGCGAATCGGTGTACGCACCGGGCAAGTCGGCCTCGCAGGTGGCCGACGAGGACACCGAGATGATGGAGACCGCCCAGGATGACGCCGTGGTCGCGGCCCTGCGGGCCGACGGCCAGCCGGTCCGGGAGGCGCCGGCCGTCTTCTCGGTCACCGTCGGCGGGCCGGCGTACAAGCGGCTGCTCCCCGGCGACCTGATCCTGGCTATCGACGGTCAGCCGACGCCGACCCGTGAAGACGTAGGCACCACGATCCGCGCCGCCAAGGTCGGGGCCCAGCTCACCTTCTCGGTCCTGCGGAACAAGTCCGAGACCGCCGTGACGGTACTGACGGCCTCTTCGGCCACTCAGACCGGCGCTGCGGTGGTCGGCATCACCGTGGGCGACGGCTTCATCTACGCCCCCACCATCTCCTTCGACCTCGGCCGCAAAATCGGCGGTCCGAGCGCCGGAATGATCTTCGCCCTGGCCATCTACGACAAGATCACGCCCGGGCCGCTGCTCGACGGTCGGCACGTCGCCGGCACCGGCACCATCGCCCCGTCGGGCCAGGTCGGCCCGATCGGCGGAATCCAGGAAAAGATCCGCGGCGCGCAAGCAGCCGGTGCGACGACGTTTTTGGTGCCTGCGCGCAACTGTGCGGACCTGGTCGGAGTCCGGACGTCGATGCGCTTGGTCAAGGTGGCCACGCTGCAGGACGCGATCGAGGCGGTGTCGGCGTTGGACTCGACCGCCGTGGCCGACTCCCTGCCGCACTGCTGATGGATCAAGAGACCTCCTCGGTCGATCCCGCCGACCGAACAGACGCACTGGTGGCGGCCCTGATCGAACTCGATCGCCACGTCGGCGCAGCCGGCTGGGACAGCCCGCCTCGGTTGTTCGCCCTCGTCCTGACCGACACCTTGATCCAGGCCGAACCGGCGTTGGCGGCCTCGCTGGGACTACGGAGCACGACCGAGGGTGGCGCCGCCGGTGCCCTCACCGCAGTCGAGCAGGAGGACTTCGCCCCTTCGGCGGATCTCGTCGCGGACCTGGCCACGCTGGAGTGGCCGGAGACCGTGTTCGGCTGCGCGTTGGCCACGACCCGGACGTTCCTGCCCGGGAGCGCCGACGTCGAGTTGCCCACCGACCCGGCGCAGGCCGCGGCCGTGGTCGCCGGCCACCCGCTGCGCGAGGAGATCCGCGCGATCTGCGGTGTCGACCGCAGTGGAGCACGACACGGGGTGGCCCGGCTTCGGTCACAACCCGATGAACTTCTCGGCGGACCTGACCTCGTGCCGGGGCTGACCGCGGCGCTGGCGCATACCCTTGCTTGAAGCCAGCTTCACCGACGTGTCCTGGCGGGGTGATTTTGCCGGGTGAGGCGAAGGCCTAAATCTTTTATCCAGTCGTCAGTGAACCAAGCAAGGAGATAGTCGGTTGAGCAGCGTACGGGTCAGTGGACGACGAAGCGCCATCCTGCCGACGCTGGTGATCGTGGCCGTGCTGGTCGTGGCCTTCGCGCTGTTCGACAAGGTGTGGACCGACCGGCTGTGGTACCACTCGTTCGGCTACGGCCGGGTGTTCAACACGATGCTGTTGACGCGGGCGGCGTTGTTCGTCGTTTTCGGGGTGGTGATGGCCGGGCTGGTGGCCGCGAACGCCGCGATCGCCTACCGAATCCGCCCCCGATTCCGGCCGCAGGGTCCGACCAGCCCGCTGCTGGAGCGCTACCGGGAAGTGATCGAGACCCGGTTCGTCTGGCTGGTGGTCGGCGTCGGCGTGCTGGTGGGACTGTTCGCCGGTAGTGCGGCCCTCGGCCAAGCGCTGCCGTTCCTGGCCTGGGTCAAGCGGACCCCGTTCGGCACGACCGACCCGCAGTACGGGCTGGACCTCTCCTTCTTTATCTTCTCCTACCCGTGGTGGCGCTTCGTGTTGTCGTTCGCGTTCGCGGTGCTGGTGCTCAGCACCATTGCGGCGGCGGCGATGCACTACGTGATGGGCGCGATCCGCTTCAGCGGTCCCCGGCGGGGCGGCACGTCGCCGGCACAGGCGCACATCTCGATCCTGGTCGGGCTGGCCTTGCTGGTACGCGGCGTGGGTTACTGGTTCGACCAGTACGGCCTGGAGATCTCCAAGACCTCGCAGCTGTTCACCGGTATCTCCTACACCAGCGACCATGCCACCACCAACGCGAAACTGATCCTTTCCTTCGCTGCCGGCATCATCGCGTTGCTGTTCTTCGCCAACGCCGTCCTGCACCGCTGGGTGGTGCCCACGATCGGATTGGTGCTGCTGATCCTGTCCGGGATCGTGCTGGGCTACGTCTACCCGGCCGCGGTGCAGTACTTCAGCGTTCGGCCCAGTGAGGAACCGCGCGAGACCCCCTACATCCAGCGAAACATCGAGGCCACCCGAGCCGCGTACGGCGTGGACGGGGTCCAGGTCACCGACTACTCGGCCAAGACCACCGCGACCGCCGGACAGTTGCGCAGCGACGCCCAGGCGCTGCCCGGTATCCGGCTGATCGACCCCAGCGTCGTCTCACCGACGTACGAGCAGCTACAGCAGGTTCGCGGTTACTACCAGTTCCCCAAGACCCTCGACGTGGACCGCTACACCATTAATAAGAGCGAGACCGACGCCGTGGTGGCGGTGCGGGAGATGAACCTGGACGGAATCGAGGGTCAGAACTGGAACAACCTCAAGACCGTCTACACCCACGGTTACGGTCTGGTCGCCGCCTACGGCAACCGGGTGGAGAGCGGCGGCGAGCCGGACTGGCTGGCCCAGAACATCCCGCCGGTCGGTGAGATACCGGAGTACGAGCCGCGGATCTATTACGGCGAACTGCAAGGGTCCCGGCCCGACCAGTACTCCATCGTCGGCGCGCCGGCCGGTGCCGCACCGGTCGAGCTCGACACCCCGGCCGGCCCGGGCGGCAACCCGACCCGCTACACCTATACCGGCAAGGGCGGCGTGCCGGTCGGCGGTCTGTGGCACAAGGTTTTGTACGCGGCGAAGTTCGCCGACATCAACATCCTGCTGTCCTCCCTGGTCAACTCCGAGTCCAAGATCATCTACGACCGGACGCCGCGTGAGCGGGTGCAGCGGGCCGCACCGTGGCTCAAGGTCGACGGCGACTCCTACCCGGCCGTGGTGGACGGGCGGATCGTGTGGATCGTCGACGGCTACACCACCGCCAACTCCTATCCCAACAGCGAGCGGCTCAACCTGGGCACCACCACCTCCGACGCCCAGACCACCGTCGGCGGAACCGTAGTCGCCCAGCCGGGGGACGACGTCAACTACATGCGGAACTCGGTCAAGGCGGTGGTCGACGCCTACGACGGCACGGTCAAGCTGTACGCCTGGGACGAGGCCGATCCGGTGCTGAAGACCTGGCGCAAGGTGTTCCCCGACCTGGTCGCCCCCAAGAGCGCGATTCCTCGTGAACTGCTGGACCACCTGCGCTACCCGCAGGACCTGTTCAAGGTGCAGCGCCAGATCCTGGCCCGCTACCACCAGACCGACCCGGGCACCTGGTATCGCAACACCAACTTGTGGGAGATCCCCAACGACCCGGTCAACGCCAGCGTCAACGCCAAGGAGCAGCCGTTCTACCTCTCGGTGAAGTGGCCCGGCGACCCCGGCCCGATCTTCTCCCTGACCACCTCCTTTGTGCCGAAGGGCCGCTCGAATCTGGCCTCCTACATGGCGGTGAACGCCGACGCCAGCAGTCCGAATTATGGCCAGATGCGGATCTTGTCGATGTCGGACACCTCCCAGATCGACGGGCCGGGGCAATCGTTCAACGCCATGACCACCAATCAGGCGGTTAGCGCCCAGCTGCGCCCCTACACCAACCAGGGCTCGGCCAACGCCTCGTTCGGAAACCTGCTCACGCTGCCGGTGGGCGGCGGGTTGCTGTACGTGATGCCGATCTACGCCCAACGTCCGAGCAGTGTCGGGGCCTATCCGGTGCTGCGTTTCGTCGCGGTGCGCTTCGGCCAGTCGGTCGGGATCGGGGACACCCTGCAGCAGGCGCTGGACCAGGTGTTCCAGGGCAACGCCGGCGCGTCCACCGGTGAGAAGGGCAACGCGACGACGAAGCCGCCGCCTACCACCACCGCGACCGGGAAGGCGGACAACCCGGCGGCCCTGGCCGCTCTGGACGACGCGGCCAAGGCCTACGCCGACGCCAAGAAGGCGCTGACCGCCGGGAACCTGGGCGACTACCAAAAGAACGTCGAAGAGGCGCAAGCGGACCTGGACAAGGCCCGGCAGGCGCTCGGCCGCTAGCCGCCGCCGCCGCCCCGCACCCCCTCAGCGCGCCCGCCTCGAGGTCGGTTCCCCACGTTAACGTGGGGAACCGGCACTTCGCCCACCAAACTTCCTGCGGTAAGTGCCAGAATCCTGCGGTAAGTACAGGCGCGGTCAGCGGCCGGCTTCGATGACCTCCAGTTCGTCGAAGCCCAGTTCGCGCAGCGGCTCGGCGATGATGTCGGCGTCGCCGGCCAGGACGAGGCTGAGGTTCGAGACGTCGATCAGCGAGGCGTACGCCTCGGTGGCCGCCGCCGGGGTCACGGCACGAAGGTCGGCCAGACTGGTGGTGACGTAGTCGTCAGCCAGTCCCATCAGCCGGTTGAGGGCGGCCTGATCGGCCACCCCGTCGGCGGTGGCGTAGCGCAGCGGCGAGATCCCGGCGGTGTAGGTGACGGCGTTGGTCACCTCCTCGACGCTGAACGGAGCGGCGGATACGTCGGCGAGCGTCCCGGCCAGCCGGACGGCGTCGGGCGCCACATCGGTTCGAAAGGAGCCGGCGATGGCCACGCTACCGCCGTCGCGCAGTGGGTTGAGCCCCATCCGGACCCCGTAGGTGTAACCCTTGTCCTCGCGCAGGACCGCGTTCAGCCGGGAGAGGAAGGCGCCGCCCATGGCGTACGAGGCGACGCTGGCCGCCGCCCACCGCGGATCGCGGCGGTCGATCCCGAAGCAGCCGTAGCGGACGTCGGCCTGAACCGCGCCCGGCCGGTCGATGATCAGCTGCCGACGGGGCGCGGGAGCGCTGGGCTGGTGGGGGACCCGGACCTGGTGGTCGTTGGACCAGTCGCCGAGGTAACGCTGCGCCAGGGTCTGCGGATCGGTCCCGCCGAAGTCACCGGCCAGGACGAGAGTGGCCCCAGCCGGGCCGAACCGCTCGGCGTGGAAGCGCCGGACCGCCGCCCCGTCCACGGTGGCCACGGTGTCGCGCTGCCCGCCGCTCATCCGCGCGGCCCGATTGCCGGGGTCGAAGACAGCTTCTCGGAAGGCGATCGACGCGGCCTGCGCGGAATTGGCGTAGGCCTGCTCGATCTGGGCCAGCCGGAGTTGGACGTGCCGGGCCACGTCGGCGTCGGCGAGCTGCGGAGCGGTGACGGCCTCGGCGAAGAGGGCGAACGCCGCGTCCAGGTGCGAGGCCGGGACGTCGAGCACCGCCTGTAGACCCGACAGCGACACTTCCACCCCGAAGCCGGCCCCCTCGCTCTCCAACCGGTCGGCGAACTCCTCGCCGGGGTGCGCCCGGCTGCCCTCGTCGAGCACCCGGGCGCAGATGGTGGTGATGCCCTCGGCGTCGCGTTCCTCGCCGTTCAGCGGCGTGTCCAGCACGAGGTGGGCCGAGATCATGTGCTGACCGGGGCGGTCGAAGCAGAGTAGTCCGATACCGTTGGCGAGGGTGCTCACCACCGGCGTCGGGAACGACCACGGCTGTGGGGGTACGACCGGCGGCTGGGGCTCAGCGTCGGCCCGGTGCTTGCTCACTGGTCCTCCTTGCGATAGGTCAGGGTCGATCGACGCTCGGAGCCGAACCACTGCGCCAACGCCTCGGCGACGTCAGTCGAGCCGACCGCACTCACCTGCGTCATCCGGGTGTTGACGAGCTCGGGGTCGCCCTCCAAAGTGGCGAACTCCGAGAACAGGTCGGCTCGGGAGTCGATCCGGGCCAGCTCGTGCAGCCAGTGCCGCTCGTACTGGGCGGTGGCCCGGGCCAGTTCGTCCGCACGGGGACCCTCGGCGCCCAGCCGATCGATCTCGGCCACCAGAGCCGCTTCGACTTCCTCGATCGCAACCCCGGTCCGGGCGCGAGCATAGGCGTAGCCGAAGGAATTTCCCCCGATCAGCCCGGTCGTCGCCGCCCCGGCGCTTTCGGCGAGCTCGGCGTCACGGACCAGGGCGCGGTGGAGCCGCGACGTCTGACCCTGGCCGAGGACGCCGAAACCGAGATCAAGGGCGTCGAAGGCCTGCGTGCCTCGGGGTGGCAGCCGCCAGGACAGATAAACCGCTGCCGCGGGCACGTCGGCGACGGCTTCGGCGCGCTCGCCGTCGGTCAGGGGACTCAGGGCGTCCACCGCCGGCTTGGCCGGTCGAACGCCGGCCGCCAAGGCCCCGAAGTAGCGCTCGACCCGGCTCAACACGTCGGCCGGCTCGACGTCTCCGACCACCGACAGCACCGCGTTGTCGGGCATGTAGTGCCGGGTGAAGAAGGCGTGCGCATCGGCCAGCGACGCGGCGTCGAGGTCGGCCATGCTGCCGATGGTGGTGTGTCCGTACGGGTGCTCTGCGGGGAAGGTCAAGGCGTTCAGTCGTTCCATCACGTCGCCGTACGGGACGTTGTCGTAGCGCTGCCGCTTCTCCTCCTTCACCACCTCGCGCTGAGTGTCCAGATTGTCCTGCGTCAGGGCCTCGAGCAGCGTCCCCATCCGGTCGGCCTCCAGCCACAGGGCCAGATCGAGGCCGCCGACCGGCAACGTCTCGAAGTAGTTGGTCCGGTCGAACCAGGTGGTGGCGTTCACCGACGCCCCGACGGCCTGCAGCAGCCCGATATGGGCACCGGAGGCGACGTGCGCCGATCCCTGGAACATCACGTGCTCGAACAGGTGCGCGAAGCCGGTCCGGCCGGGTTCCTCGTCGCGCGAGCCGACGTCGTACCAAAGGTTGACCGCGACCGAAGGGGCGGTGTGATCGGGGCTGATCAACACCCGCAGCCCGTTGTCGAGGTGCTCCTGGTGGATCGGGTACGCGAGGCTGGGCGTCGCCACCGTGGTCATCCGGCGTGGGGGTCGAAGCGAGCGGTCATGAGCGTCACTACAGCACATCCGCCGAAGTCTGCAGGGGGAGTCCCGCGTTTACTCCTCGTCCAGCACCCCGGCGGCGCGGGCCGGCTCCGCGTACGCGGCGGCCAGGCTGGCGATCGTCTCGTGCGCGTTGAGTCCGCTGGGGTTGGGCACTACCCACAGTCGGGAACCTTCCAGGCCGTTTGGCTGCTCACCGACGCGGGCCCGGGGCGCGTCGAACGCAGTCCGGTACGCCGTCACCCCGGCCACCGCCAGCACCCGGGGCCGGTGCCGGGCGACGAACGCCTGCAGCCGTTCCCGGCCCGCCCGCAGCTCGGCGACACTCAGCTCGTCGGCGCGGGCCGTCGCCCGGTTGACCAGATTGGTGTTCCCCAGGCCCCGACCCAACAGGTAGTTGCGATCGTCCTCGGTCAGGCCACGGCCACGGTCGATCTCCCGGTCGATGATCCCCGCCAGCCGTAGGGCGGGATAGAACCGATTGCCCGGATGGGCGAAGTGGGTTTGGGTGGCCGCGGTCCACAGCCCGGGGTTGATCCCCACGAAGACCAGCCGTGGGTCGGTCCCGACCAGGTCCGGCACCGATACATTCTGGAAGGTCTGAAGTTCGGCGCGCGTCAATCCCACCGCGGGAGGCTACTCCCAAACGCCCCCTGAGCTTGTCGAAGGGCCTCGAAGAGGTAGGCGCGCATCGCACTTCCCTGAGCAAACCGCACGCCCCTTGAGCGTTGTCGGAGCGTGTCGGACACCCCTCGAGCTTCGCCGGGTACGCCCCCTGAGCTTGTCGAAGGGCCTCGAAGAGGTCGGCGCGCATCGCACGTCCCCTGAGCAAACCGCACGCCCCTTGAGCGTTGTCGGGTACGCCCCCTGAGCGTGTCGAACACCCCTGAGCAAACCGCACGCCCCTGAGCTTCGAGCTTCGCCGGGTACGCCCCCTGAGCTTGTCGAAGGGCCTCGAAGAGGTCGGCGCGAACCGTACGTCCCCTCAGCTTGGCCAAGGCCCGATCAGACGCGCGATCCAGATCGGGCGCCGTTGGTTGTGGAGTTGCCGGTCCCACCGGTGTCGGTTCCGGTGCTGTTGCGCTCGACACCGCCGGACTCGGCGTCGTCCGACTCGGCCGGACCGTTCTCGGCGGTGTTGGCCACGCCCTCGGCGCCCTCCGGCGCTTCGGGTTCGGCAGTGATCGCGCTGTAGCTGAGGCCGGCGATGGCCGCTCCGACCAGCGGGGCGACGATGAACAGCCAGACCTGCTTCAATGCGGCTGCACCGGCGAACCACGCCACGCCCAGTGAGCGAGCCGGGTTCACGGAGGTGTTGGTGACCGGGATGCTGACCAGGTGCACCACGGTCAGCCCGAGCCCGATGGCGATCGGCGCGAACTTCTTGGCCGAACGGTCGTCGGTCGCGCCCAAGATGATGTAGACGAACAGTGCGGTCATCACCACTTCGGTGACCAGGCAGGCCAGCAGCGAATAGCCGCCGGGGGAGCGGGAGCCGTAGCCGTTGGTGGCGAAGCCGCTCTGCACTGCGCTGAATCCGGCCTTGCCGGAGGCGATCAGCAACAACACGGCGCCGGCGACGGTCGCCGCCACCACCTGGGTGATGACGTAGGCGGGAACGGTGCGCCAGCCGGTCCGCCCGGCCAGGGCCAGGCCGAACGTCACCGCCGGGTTGAAGTGTCCACCGGAGATATGGCCGACGGCGAAGGCCATCGTCAACACGGTGAGGCCGAAGGCGAGGGCGACTCCGAGCAGGCCGATCCCGAGTTGGACGGGACTGGCGTCGTCGGTGAGCACCTTTGCGGCCAGGACGGCGCTGCCGCAGCCGGCGAACACCAACCAGAAGGTGCCGAGGAATTCCGCGCCGAGGCAGGCGCGCAGAGGGGGCTCGTTCACGGACATACCTTTCGGGTACCCGAGGTGTCCTTCGGGGGAGAGGACGACAATATCCTAAAGCGACGAAGGTATTTTGGGGTGCAAGATGCACAAAATAGGACGGCAGCCGCCGCTCGGGTGCACTCGCCGGATTAGAGGCCGTCAGCGACGGCGGCGGTAGCGTAAATCCAGGCCTCCCGAGTCGCCCTCGTCAGCCGGGAAATCTCGATCGGGCCGCCCGCGGTCAGGGCCGGGTCGTGCGGAACGTCGACCACCGCTCGGGTCAGCTGACCGAAGTGCTCGTGCAGCCGGCGGGTCAGTCTCGGGTCGGTCTCCGGGGTGGGTGCGGACAAGATCGTGACGGCCTGCTCGACTTCTTGCTCGAACCCCTTGGCCCGGAGACCGTCGACCAGCCAGGCCGCGCTGGCCGCGGTGTCCTCGCGCAAGGTCGACACGATCACCAGCTGGTCGGCGGCCCGGACCGCGGCCTCCCAGTTGCTGGCCCGCATGTTGTTGCCGGTGTCCACGACCAGGATGCGATAGAAACGGCTGAGGGTCGCGTGCAGCCGGTCGAACGCCTCGGCGTCGATCGAGGCCGACGCGGACGGGTCCTCATCGGAGGCGAGCACGTCGAACTGGGCTGCGCCCTGGCTGCGTACGTAGTTGTCCAGGTCGCCGACCCGAGCCCGCCGGACCTCCTGGAACCGTTCGAGGTCGGCGAGCAGGTCGACGGCGGTGTTGGTGTGCCGCGACGGCATCGCCCGCCAGCCGAGGGTGCCGCGGGTCTCGTTGTTGTCCCAGGCCAAGGTGTAGCCCCCACGGTGGCCGGCGAAGGTCGCCGCGATCAGCATGCTGGCCGTCGTCTTGGACGCGCCGCCCTTGGGGTTGACGACCACCACTGTTCGAGGGCCGGCCAGTGAGCGCTGGAGGGTCTCGACCGAGCGGCGTCGGCGGAGCTCGGCCTCGCCGGGTCGGGGGTTGACCAGGCCGAAGGTGGCCCGCCTGAGCCCGGCCTGCCACCCGGTCGAAGCCGGTCCGGGGGTGACCGGAGGCCGGCTCTCCAGCAAGTCGTTCAGAGTAGGCAGCGCGCGGCGGGGTCGCGGTGCGTCATCCTCGGGTGGGGTCCGAGGTGCAACCGCGGCGACCGGTGTCGGGTGGTCGACGGACACAGCAGGGTCGGCCGGGATGGCAGCGGTGACCGGCGGAATAGTTTGGGCCGGTGCGGCGGTGGAAGACCCGGCCGGGGATTCGGGTGTCCGGGCCGGTTGCGGCCCGTTGCGGACTGGCTCAACCGTCGGCATCGCATCGGGTCTTGCCTGCACCACCGAGCCGTCCGGGCGGACCAGGAACATCCAGGCGCCGTCAGGATCGGAGGTGTCGAGTCGGACGTCGTGGCCGTGCCGTACGGCCAGGCCCCAGGCCTGTTTGGTCACCAGTTGCCGGGCGTCCTCGACGTTGCCAAGTCGAACCTGCCGGGTTACGCCCTCGATCGTGACGCTCGCGCTGCCGTCCGCATCGATCCTGGCCTGAACGCTGAGGTCAGGAAAACTCGGATCGGCGGTCATCATGACTCCTCGTCAAGACTGCTGCGGTGGGGCGGCTCGTCCGATCGAGAGGCTACCGGCCGGTGGAGCGGACGGCAGCAGAGTCCGCAACCCCCTCGACAACCCGGGTCGGTGGTCGGTGGTCAGGATGAATCGCTCGACCGATGAAACAGACAGTCCAGGTCAACCACGGGTTGACCTGGACTTCACGTGTAGCGGGGACAGGATTTGAACCTGTGACCTCTGGGTTATGAGCCCAGCGAGCTACCGAGCTGCTCCACCCCGCGTCGGTAAGCACCACCGTACGGGACGGTTCGGCCTGGTTCAAGTCAGGCCCTCGGTCGGTGAGGAGCGGGGCTGCCGGTCCGCCACCCGAGGATCGGCCTGTGGCCCATCAGCCTCAGAAGTCACAAGATTTTCTTCTGCAACTCTAGCGCGCCAGGCTTGACATCGGGCAAGCTAAGCCGCGAGTTACCCCCGAGACTCCAGGAACGACATGTCGCACGCCCGCCTGCTTCTCCGTCACCGCCTCTTACGTCGCCTGTCCGCGACCGCCATAGGGGCCGCCCTCGTCGCCGCTATCGGACTACCCACCCTTTCGGCCAGCGCCGATTCGTCGGTCAAGGCCTCCGGCGGCGCCTTCACCCTTGAGGGTGCAGGCTTCGGACACGGCCACGGAATGTCGCAGTACGGGGCGTACGGCGCGGCGCGTCGCGGGCTGAACTATCAGCAGATCCTCGCTTTTTACTACCCGGGCACGACGTTGAAGACCGTGTCGAGCACGACCACGATCAAGGTCTGGATCACCGCCGACGACGACGACAACTTGCGGGTCCGTCCGGCCAAAGGTCTGACGGTGAGTGACGCCCACGGTCACCGCTACACCGTTCCCACCGGCTCGCAGTACCGATTCTGGCGGATCAAGCGCTCGGGCGCGGGCTACCGGCTGCAGTGGAAGGACTCGGCCGGGCGCTACACCACCCAGAAGGTCGGCCTGGACACCAGCACCTGGTCGTTCTCGACCAGCGCGAAGGTCGTCCGCGTCCGGATGCCCAGTCTCGCCGACCGTGAATACCGGGGGAGTGTGGCGCTGGTCAAACGTGGCACCGGGGCCCGCACGGTCAACCGCGTACGACTGGAGGATTACGTCGCCTCGGTGGTCCCCTCGGAGATGCCGACGTCGTGGGCGGCACCCGCCGTCCGGGCCCAGGCCGTAGCCGCCCGCTCCTACGCCATCCGGGTGCGTGACTTCACGAACTATCCCGGCTACGACATCTGCGACACCACCGCCTGCCAGGTCTACTCCGGGATGGCCGTGACCCCGTACGGCGGCCGGCGCGTGGTTCGTGAAACCCGTGGTGGGAACGCGGCGGCCGCAGCGACCCGGGGCCGGATCGTGACCTACCACGGCCAGGTCGCCCTGACTCAGTTCGCCTCGTCCAACGGAGGGGCCATGGCCCGCGGCGGCTACCCCTACCTGGCGGCAAAGCGGGATCCCTACGACGGCGTCGTCACCTCCCAGGCCTGGACGCGGAAGATCGCCACCGCGGAGGTGGCCCGCGCGTACCCGTCGGTCGGCTCGGTCAGCCGACTCCAGGTGGTTTCGCGCGACGGCAGCGGAGCGTGGGGCGGGCGGGTGCAGACGATCAAGATCATCGGCAGCAAGCGGACCATCTCGGTCACCGGGTCGGCGTTCGGCTCCCGCTTCGGACTGCGGTCCTCGCTGTACCGCGTCACCAGTGCCTGAGCACGGGCGAGCACGGCGGTGATCGACGGCTTCGCCATCGGTCAGCACACCGCCGACCAGGCGGGGTGGCTGACCGGCACCACCGTCGTCCTGGCCCGCGCCGGCGCCGTCGGTGGGGTTGACGTCCGTGGGGGCGGACCGGGCACCCGGGAGACCGACCTGCTGAACCCGACCGCCCTGGTCGCCAGCGTGCACGCCGTCGTGCTCAGCGGGGGCAGCGCCTACGGCCTGGCCGCCGCAGACGGGGTGATGGCCGGCCTGGAGGCGGCCGGAATCGGCCTCCCGATGGGACCCGATCCGAGTCAGGTCGTGCCGATCGTCCCGGCGGCGGTGATCTTCGACCTCGGCCGCGGCGGCGACTTCCGCCACCGGCCCGACGCCTCCTTCGGCCGCCGCGCCCTCGACGCCGCCACCGAGGACGACCCGGCCACCGGGTGTGTCGGCGCCGGCACCGGTGCCACGTGCGGCGGGTTGAAGGGCGGCTTCGGCTGGGCTCAGACCCGACTGGGATCCGGGGTGTCGGTGGCGGCCGCCGTCGTGGTTAACGCCACCGGATCGGCGGTCGATCCGGTCACCGGGCGGCTGTGGGCGGATCGCTACGGGCACTACCCGGCCCCAACCGAGGCCGAACGCGTCGCCCTCCAGCAGGCGCGCGACGCGGGCCCGCCGTCGCTGGCGACCACCATCGGGGTGTTGTTGACCGACGCCCGGCTGACCAAGGCCCGGGCGGCCAAGGTCGCCGCTGTCGGCCACGACGGGATGGCCCGGGCGATCGCCCCGCTGCACTCGATGCTGGACGGCGACACCGTCTTCTGCCTGGCCTCGGGGCGGCGCGCGCTGGTCCCTGAGCTGGCCGAGCGATCCTCAGGGATCGATCTGGGTGATCTCAAGGCCTTCGACGAGCTGCTGGCCGGCGCCGCCGACGTGTTCACCGCCGGCTGCCTGAACGCGATTCTGAGCGCCCGGACTGCCGGGCCCTGGCCCGGCTACACCGAACTGGCGCCGTCGACGGTACCGAGGGCGTGAGACGTCGAACCGGCCGACTGCGTAGGGTTCCTACACTGCGGAGCATGAAGGCGATCGCGTGAAGGCGCTCCTGGTCGAGAACATCCACCCCGAGGGCGTCCGACTGCTCAGCGAGCAGGGCGTCGAGGTCGAGACCGTCAAGGGCGCGCTGGACGAGGCTGAGCTGGTCGCCGCGTTGCCCGGGGTGCAGCTGTTGGGCCTGCGTTCCAAGACCCAGCTGACCCGGTCGGTTTTGCAGGGCGCCCCCGACCTGCTGGCCGTGGGTGCCTTCTGCATCGGCACCAACCAGATCGACCTGGGCGCCGCGGCGGAGCGCGGGGTGGCGGTGTTCAATGCGCCGTTCTCCAACACCCGCAGTGTGGTCGAACTGGTGATCGCCGAAATCATCGCCCTCGCCCGGCACCTCACCGACAAGAACGCCGCCATGCACGCCGGGGTGTGGGACAAGTCGGCCAAGGGGGCGCACGAGGTCCGCGGCCGCACCCTGGGCATCGTCGGCTACGGCAACATCGGCGCTCAGTTGTCGGTGGTGGCCGAGGCGCTGGGCATGCGGGTCTATTTCTACGACGTCGCCGACAAGCTGGCCCTGGGCAACGCGCGCCGGTGTGGCAGTTTGGAAGAGTTGTTGGAGGTGGCCGAGACGGTCACCCTGCACGTCGACGGCCGCGACGGCAACGCGGGTCTGTTCGGGGCCGCACAGTTCGCCCGGATGCGAGACCGCAGCCTGTTCCTCAACCTGTGCCGGGGTTTCGTCGTCGACCACGAGGTCCTTCGCGAGCACCTCGAGTCCGGCCACATCGCCGGGGCCGCCCTCGACGTGTTCGCCTCCGAGCCGAAGGCGGCCGGCGACCCGTTCGTCTCCAGCCTGCAGGGGCTGCCGAACGTCATCTTGACTCCGCACGTGGGTGGCTCGACCGAGGAGGCCCAGTCCGACATCGGCCGCTTCGTCGCGGTCAAGCTGGGCGACTATGCGGCCACCGGGGCCACCACGATGTCGGTCAACCTGCCTCAGGTCGGAGCGGAGCCGAACCCGGGCCGCAGCCGGATCCTGCACGTACACCACAATGTGCCCGGGGTTCTGGCCACGGTGAACGGACTTCTCGGCGACGCCGGCGTGAACATCGAGCGGCAGAACCTGTCCACCCGCGCCGACCTGGGCTATGTGGTGACTGACGTTGCCGGACCGGTTGCTCCCGAGCTGACCCGGCAACTGCGGCACTTACCCGAGACTGTCCGGCTCCGGTTGGTGGGCCTCGCCGCGGGCCAGTCGAGCCTCGGCTCGGGACAGCAGGGCCGGTAGCCAGGCCGGGCAGCGCGGATCGGCCTCGGCCTGCGTCACCGACCACCAGCCGACCTCGCTCAGCTCGGTCGCGTCGGCGACCCTCGGCCCGGCCGGGTCGGGGGCGGGCGCCACGAAGCTGACGCTGACCTGGCCGGCCCCGGAATCGGTGCGGAAGTACTCCGACTCCAGGTAGCTCAGCTGCACCCCGGTGAGGTCGACGCCCGTCTCCTCGTACGCCTCCCGCCGCGCCGTCGCCTCCAGCACGTCGCTGCCGACCGCAGGATCCTCGACGTGCCCGCCAACCAGCCCCAGCGATCCGGGAGCATCGTCCACGCCAGCCGCGCGCACGGTGAGCAGCCAGCGTCCCGCGCGGCTCAGCAACACGCAGGCCGTGACGGTGTAGGTAGGCCTCGGCGTCGTCAGGATCGGACCTCGGGCTGAACCCCACGGCGCGCCAGGCCGAGCGCCACGGCGACGACGAGCAGGCCGGCGGCGACCCACGGGAGCGTGCGGACGACCCCGGACGAAGTGACCGTACGGGGGGCGTCCCCGCCGTCAAGAGCAGCCGGGCCGGCCGACTCGATCGGGATGGACCCAGCGTCGGGAACCGAACCGTGCTCCGAGCCCGGCAGCCACGGTCGGCCCTGCGCCACCCGAGCGGCCGCCACCGTGCCGAATCGAGTGACCAGTCGGTCGGCGGCCTCGGTCACCACGCCCCGTCCAAGTTGCGCAGGGCGTCCGGTCAGGTCCAGTTCGGTCGAGATCTCAACGTCGGTCTGTCGCCCGGACGTCCCGGCGGGACGAAGCACAATGGCGTGCCGCGCCTGCGCGGTGCCGTGGCCCCGCCGGTCCACCGCTTGTGTGCGCCACACCAGTCGGCGCCGGCCCTCGTTGGCCTGCTCGACCTCGAGCGAACCGTCGAAGGCCAGCGCCAGCGGTCCCAGCTTCACCTTCAACGTGCCGGTGACCCGATCGCCGTCACCCCCGGCCCCGCCACTCCCTTCGAGGTTCGGCTCGGCGGGATCGACGCTGGCTCCCGGCAGCGCCTCCGCCAGTCGCCGCGGATCAGCGAAGGCGGCCCAGGCCTGATCCGGGGGAACAGGCAGGCGGAGCCGGTGAGTCAGGTTCATACCGCCATTGTTCCGGTCTTGGACGGCTGCCGGACGCAGGGTCGACTTCACCGCCCATCCACCGGCCGGATCCGTCGTGAGTATGGTAAGTGAGCAGGGTCACATCCGGGCGCATCCGCGTCCGGACCGTCCAAGGAGGGAGCCGACCGATGGTCGTGTACGCGAATCCGGGAACCGAAACCAGCAAGGTGTCCTACCAGTCCCGCTACGAAAACTGGATCGGCGGCGAGTGGGTCGCTCCCGTCAAAGGCCAGTACTTCGAGAATCCGTCTCCGGTGAACGGTCAGACGTTCTGCGAAGTGGCCCGATCGAGCGCCGAAGACGTCGAGCTGGCCCTGGACGCCGCCCATGCCGCTGCACCGGCCTGGGGTAAGACGTCGGTGGCCGAGCGGGCCCAGGTCATCAATAAAATTGCCGACCGGATCGAGTCGAACCTGGAGATGCTGGCGGTCGGGGAGACCTGGGACAACGGCAAGCCCGTACGCGAAACGATGGCGGCAGACCTGCCGCTGGCGGTTGATCACTTCCGCTACTTCGCCGGCGCCATCCGGGCCCAGGAGGGTCACCTCTCCCAAATCGACGACGACACCGTCGCCTACCACTTCCACGAGCCACTCGGGGTGGTCGGCCAGATCATCCCCTGGAACTTCCCGCTGCTGATGGCGACCTGGAAGCTCGCCCCGGCGCTGGCGGCCGGGAACGCGGTGGTGCTCAAGCCCGCCGAGCAGACCCCGGCTTCGATCATGTTGTTGATGGACCTGATCGCCGACCTGCTGCCGGCCGGGGTGTTGAACGTGGTCAACGGCTTCGGCTTCGAAACCGGGAAGCCGCTGGCCTCGTCGAAGCGGATCCGCAAGATCGCGTTCACCGGCGAAACGACCACCGGTCGGCTGATCATGCAGTACGCCAGCCAGAACCTGATCCCGGTGACCTTGGAACTGGGCGGTAAAAGCCCCAACGTCTTCTTCGAGGACGTGGCCCAGTCCGACGACGCGTTCTACGACAAGGCGCTGGAGGGCTTCGCCATGTTTGCCCTCAACCAGGGCGAGGTGTGTACCTGCCCGAGCCGGGCGCTGATCCAGAACTCGATCCTCGAGCAGTTCCTGCCCGCGGCGACCGACCGGGTCAAGGCCATCGTCCAGGGCAATCCGCTGGACACCGCCACGATGGTCGGCGCCCAGGCCAGCAACGACCAGCTGGAAAAGATCTTGTCCTACATCGACATCGGTGTCGCCGAAGGGGCTCGGATCATCACCGGCGGCGAGCGGGTGGACCTGGGCGGCGACCTGTCCGGCGGCTACTACGTGGCGCCCACGATCTTCCAGGGGACCAACACGATGCGGGTGTTCCAGGAGGAGATCTTCGGACCCGTAGTGTCGGTGACCGGCTTCGAGGACTACGACGACGCCATCTCCATCGCCAACGACACCCTTTACGGCCTGGGCGCCGGGGTGTGGTCCCGCGACGTCAACACCGCCTATCGCGCGGGTCGCGACATCCAGGCCGGTCGGGTGTGGACCAACTGCTTCCACCAGTACCCGGCGCACGCGGCCTTCGGCGGTTACAAGTCCTCCGGGATCGGGCGGGAAAACCATCTGATGATGCTCGACCACTACCAGCAGACCAAGAACATGCTGGTCTCCTACTCCCCGAACAAGCAGGGCTTCTTCTGATGGAGGTGGAGCACCCGCCTGCGAGCGTCGGGTCCAGCACGATGCGCGAGCAGGACAACACCGTAAATCGCGTAGCGGTGACCGAGCCGGCGGTGGAGCTACTACGCCAACTGGCCGCCGAGCACGGCCCGCTGATGTTTCACCAGTCCGGTGGGTGCTGTGACGGTTCGGCCCCGATGTGCTTCCCGAAGGGTGACTTCATCACCGGCGACGCCGACGAGCTGCTCGGACGGCTGGAGGCCGGTACCGGCGAGCCGATCGAGGTCTGGATCAGCAAGGAGCAGTTTGCCTACTGGAGGCACACCCACCTCACCATCGACGTGGTTCCCGGACGCGGCGCCGGCTTCTCCTTGGAGGGGCCGACCGGATTCCGGTTCCTGATCCGGTCGCGGCTGTTCACCGACGCCGAGTACGCCGCCCTGGGTGAGAGGGCGCCGGCCCGAAGCTGAAAGATTGGGGAAGATCGTGCACGCCTGGCGCGCAGGATCTTCCCCACTAGCTTGGGCCACACGGCGGCGGCGGGCTTAACCGTCGTCGGCGGGCGCCCGGAGTTGAGCCAGCACGGCGTCGTGCAGCCGGCCGTTGGTGGCGTACGCCCCGGCGCCCAGAGGTCCGGGGCGGCCGTCGATGTCGGTGAAGCGGCCGCCGGCCTCGGTGACCACCACCGAACAGGCGGCCATGTCGTGGATCTCCAGGGTCGGCTCGCAGGCGATGTCGACCCCGCCCTCGGCCAGCAGCACGTAGGACCAGAAGTCTCCGTACGCCCGGCTGCGCCAGACCGACCGCAGCAGGTCCACGAAGGGCTGGCCCTGGCCGGACTCCACCCACTCGCCGATCTCGGCGTAGCTGAGGGAGGCATCGGCGATGCTGGCCACGTCGGAGACGTGGCAGGGTGCGGCCGACATCAGTGAGCGGCCGGCGTACGCGCCGCCGCCCAGGCTCGCCCACCAGCGCCGGCCCAGGGCCGGGGCGCTGACCACCCCGACGGCGACCTGGTCGTTGATCATCAGCGCGATCAGGGTGGCCCAGACCGGCACGCCGCGGACGAAGTTCTTGGTCCCGTCGATCGGGTCGACGACCCAGCGGCGCGGCCCCCAGCCGGTGTCGGCCATCTCCTCGCCGTGCACGGCGTCGCGGGGCCGTGCGCGACCGAGGGTGCGCCGGATCGCCTCCTCCACCGCGGTGTCGGCGTCGGTCACCGGAGTGAGGTCGGGCTTGGCACTGACGTGTAGGTCCAGCGCTTTGAAGCGGCTCATGGTGATCGAGTCGGCGTCGTCGGCCAGCAGGTGAGCCAGCCGGAGGTCGTCGGTCAGGCCCCGGTGCATCGGGTCGTCGGGCATGGCTGACACGCTACTCAGCCGAGCCGAGCATCCGGCGGAACGACTCCAAGCGAGCCGGGGCCAGTTCGCCTCGGGCGAGCGCGACGTCCAAAGCACACTCCGGGGCCCCGGACTCGTGCGAGCACCCTCGCGGGCAATCCCGGGTGAGTACGGCCAGATCGCCGAAGGCCGCCACCAGGTTGGCCCGGGTGACGTGGCTCAAGCCGAACGAGCGCACCCCGGGAGTGTCGATCACCCAGCCCCGCCCGACCGGGTTCTCGACGTCGCCGACTTCTTCGACGTCGCCGGCCGGGGGCGGCAGCTCCAGCGCGATCGCGGAGGTGGAGGTGTGCCGGCCCCGCCCGGTCACCTCGTTGACCTCCCCGATCAGTCGGTGAGCGTCCGGGATCAGCGCGTTGACCAGGGTCGACTTCCCCACTCCGGAATGACCGACGAACACCGTCTCGTGCCCACTGAGGAAGGCCCGCAGCGACGTGAGGTCCGAGCCGGGGGAAACCACCTCGATCGGCACCGCGAGCGGGGTGTAGAGCTCGGCCAGCTCCTTGGGGGAGGCCAGATCGGCCTTCGTCAGGCACAGCAGGGGTTCGAGCCCGGCGTCGAACCCCGCCACCAGGATCCGGTCGATCATCCCGGTCCGCGGTGGCGGGTCGGCCAGGGCGGTGACGATCACCAGCTGATCGGCGTTGGCCACGATCGGCCGCTCGTACGGGTCGTCGTCGTCGGCGGTCCGCCGCAGCACCGTCGCCCGTTCCAACACCTCCACGATCCGGGCCAGCGTGCCTTCGTCCCCGGACGCGTCGCCGGCCAGCCGGACCCGATCGCCGACGATCACCCCGGTCCGGCCGAGTTGCCGGGCCTTGGTCGCACTCACCGCTCGACCCTCCAGCAGGGTCCGGTAGCGGCCCCGGTCCACGGTGATCACCATGGCCACCGGGGTCCCGGAATAGTCCGGGCGATCTTTGGTGCGGGGCCGGGTCCGTCGCCGAGGTCGGTCGAAACGGGCGTACTCGTCCCGACCGACGTCGATCACCGCGGCAGTCCTGAGCGACTCACCGGTCGCCGACCCGGTCGACGTCGTCGCGCGCCAGTTCGACGTCCGCGGCCTCTTCCCGGTCCTGCTGGGCCTGCACCGCCGCCTCCGTGTCGGCCAGCATCGCGGTCCAGGCGTCGACGAATCCGGGCATGGTCTTGTCGGTGCAGCCCACGTCGTCGAGCACGACGTCAGGGATGACCAGGCCCAGGACCGCCCCGGCTTGGGCCATCCGGTGGTCGGCATAGGTGTGGAAGGTCTGCCCGCCCATCAGCTTGGGATGGATGCTCAGCCCGTCGGAGGTCTGGCGTACGTGAGCCCCCATCGCCTGCAGTTCGGTCTCTAGCGCGGCCAGTCGGTCGGTTTCGTGGCCCCGAATATGGGCGACGCCGGCGAGGCGGCTCGGGTCGCCGGCCAGCGCGGCCAGCGCCGCCACCACCGGGGTCAGTTCGCTCGCGCCACCCAGGTCCAGATCCACCCCCCACAATCGGTCGGTCCCGGTGACGATGAGCCTGTCCTCGGTCAGTTCCACCTCGGCCCCGAAGCGGGCCAAGATGTCGCGCAGCGCGTCGCCGGGCTGCGCGGTGAAATGGGGCCAGCCCGGGATGCTGACCCGGCCGCCGGTGGCGGCCGCCGCCGCCAGGAAGGGCGCCGCGTTCGACAGGTCGGGTTGTACGGTCACGTCGGCAGCAGCGATCTCGCCGGCGGTCACCGCCCAGCGGTCCGGTTCGGTGTCGTCGACCTGCACGCCGCGCTCGCGGAGCATCGCCACCGTCATCGCCACGTGCGGGAGGGATGGCATGGTCGGCCCGACGTGGCGGATCTCCAGCCCGCCCGCCAACCGGGCGCCGATCATCAGCAGCGAGCTGACAAACTGGGACGAGCCCGAGGCGTCGAGGCTGACGGCGCCGCCGCGGTGTCGTGAAGACCCGGTCACCGTGAACGGGAGCCGATCGCTGTCCACGCCGACCCCCAGGGCACTCAACGCCCCCAGCAGCGGACCCATCGGTCGGCCACGGGCCTGATCGTCCCCGACGAAGGTGACCGGGCCGTCGGCCAGCACGGCCAGGGCCGGCACGAAGCGCAGCACCGTCCCGGCCAGGCCGCAGTCGATTCTGTGCGCACCGGTGAAGCGTGGCGGCGGAGTGATCCGCCAGCCCTCGCGCGACTCCTCGATCAGCACCCCGAGCGCATCCAGCGCCGCCCGCATCAGCAGAGTGTCGCGGGCGTCGAGGCCGTTCGACACCGTCGACGGTCCGCTGGCCAAGGCCGCGAGCACCAGGGCCCGGTTCGTCTCCGACTTCGACCCCGGCAGCTCGACGGTCGCCGTCACCGGAGCCGGAGCCAACGGTGCGGCCCAGAGCCGGGGAGTTGACGGGGCGTCGGTCGAACCGGGAGGCGGAGGCACCTGACTAATCCTAGAGCGGCCGGGAGGCCCCGACGCGACGAGCCGACCGGGGATCACCGGTCGGCTCGTCGAGGTTGGGTCAGGACAGGGGAACTGTCGTCAGTTCTCGCCGCGGACGAGGTGCTGCTCGGCCATTCTGCCGGCCTTCTTGCTGGCCCTCTTGCCGGCCTTCTTCCCCGCCTTCTTCGCGTCCTTCTTGGCGGCCTCGGCCTGCTTGCGAGCCTCTTCACGAGCCGCCTCGGCCCGTTGCGCCGACGCTCGCTTGGCTTCGGCCGCGCGCTGAGCTGCGGCTTCCCGGGCCTGTTTGGCCTGTTGGGCGGCGACCACGCCGGCCTGCTTGGCCTGCTGGGCCGCCACCTGCTGAGCCTGCTTGAACTGTTTGACCGCGTTCTTGCGGCTACCGCGCGTCTTGACCTCGGCGGCACTGAGCAGCGCCGCACCGCCCACCACCGCGGCCTGAGCGAGATCAGAACTCCGGCCGGCCAGCTCGCCGGCGCGTTCGGAGACCACCTCCGAGACATGCCCAGCCTGCTTGGCCAAAGCGTTGCCCGCGCTCCCTCCACCACCGGTGAGCTTCTTGGTGGCCTTACTCGTGCCCTTGGCGATGGCCTGTCCACCCGCCTGTGCCCGCCAGGCCAGGCCGGGCTGGCCCTCGGTGTCGCGGGAAGCCAGCAGCACGCCACCGAGGATGCTCACGTTCTTGGCGAAGTGGGTCCGGGAGAGGGCTTTCTCGTCCCCGGTCTGGTTCCAGAACGGATACTTGGCCAAGGTGCTGGGGATGAGCGAACCAGCCAGCAGCAGCGCGCCGACGCGGCGGCCCTTGCCGGTGGCCAGGGCCAACCCGCCGACCAATTGAATCGCGCCGTTCAGCCGGACCAGAGTCTCGGTGTCCTCCGGCACAAAGCCGGCCACCTGTTCCGGGGCGTACTTCTTGACCAACGGCACTATCTTTTCGGCGACTGGTTCAGCGAGCGGAGCTAGGGGAGCGGGGTTTCGGACGGCCTTGAACCCGGAGGACACGAAGTACGAGGCCAACATGGTCCGGTAGGCGGCACGCAGCAGGGTCATGAGTCATTTCTATCGTGTCCGGTCGCTCCGTGAGACACGAGGGGGCCAAATCGCGACGTAGCGTAAGCAACGTGTGTGGACGTTACGCCGCCTCGGCCGGTCCGGAACGGTTGGCCGACGCCTTTGACGTGGTCGACATCTTCGATCGCCTGCCCGGTCCGGACTACAACGTCGCCCCGACGGTGAGCGTGCCGGCGGTGTTCGAGCGCGTCGACGCCGACAGCGGGGAGGCCCGGCGTCGACTGGCTCCGTTGACCTGGGGTCTGGTGCCGTCCTGGGCCAAGGACCGCCGCATCGGCGCCCGGCTGATCAACGCACGAGTGGAGACGGTGGCCGAGAAACCCGCGTTCCGCCGGGCGTTTTCCGCGCGCCGCTGCCTTCTCCCCGCCGACGGCTTCTACGAGTGGTACTCCCCGGACCCTCCGCCGGACCCCGGCAAGGGCACGGGCAAGGGCAAGGTCAACAAGCAGCCCTTCTTCCTGCACCGCAGCGACGGGGGTCTGCTGGTGATGGCCGGGTTGTACGAGATCTGGCGGGACCCGACCCGAGACCGCGCGGACGAGAACGCCTGGTTGCGAACCTGCACCGTGATCACCACCCGCGCCACCGACGCCGCCGGTCACGTGCACGACCGGATGCCGATGGTGATCGACCCGGGAGCAGTGGACGCCTGGCTCGATCCGGCGCTGACCGACCCCGGCCGGGCGCTGGACCTCCTCGGCACCACCGCCGCGGCCGCATTGCAGGCCGATGCCGTCTCCACCGCGGTCAACTCCGTCAAGAACAACGACCCCTCCCTGGTGCAGCCGATCGCGGCCGAGCCGGCCTGATGGGTCCGGCGGATGCCTGATGGGCCCGCGGATGCCTGATGGGTCCGCCAGATGCCTGATGGGTCCGCCAGATGATTGTGGCGGCATGACTTCGGCGGCCGCCGATGCGCGTCTGACCGCGACCGAGACGACCGGCGAGCTGGATACCCCGCAGGGTCCCGGCCGGCTCGTCCTGAACGCGGCCGCCGACCCGGTCGCGCTGCTGGTCCTGGGCCACGGTGCCGGTGGTGGGGTGGAGTCGCCGGACCTGGTCACCCTGGCCCACCGGCTGCCCGGGGCCGGGTTCAGTGTGCTGCGGGTGGAACAGCCGTGGCGGACGGAGGGGCGCAAGGTCGCGGTCGCGCCGGCGCGACTGGATCAGGCCTGGGTGTGCCTACTTGAGCAGTTCCGGGCCCGGGCCGGGGCCACGCTGCCGTGGGTCATCGGGGGTCGCAGCGCCGGCGCCCGAGTCGCGTGCCGGACGGCGGGGACGCTGGGAGCGGTTGGAGTGATCTGTCTGGCCTTCCCGCTGCACCCACCGGGTCGACCCGGTTCCTCACGGGTGAAGGAACTGCTCGCTCCGGCCGTACCGAGGCTCGTCCTGCAGGGCAGCCGCGACCCTTTCGGCGGCCCGGCCGAGGTGACCGCTGCGCTGGGCGACGCCGAACCCGCCGCCGCAGGGGTCACCGTGATCGGCCTGACCGGAGCCGATCACGCGTTGCGGGTGCCCAAGAGGCCCGTGTCCACCCGGCCCGGCCTGAGTCCGTCGGAGGTGGCGGATCGGTTAGTGGGAGCGGTCACGGTCTTCGTTCGCCGACAGACCGGGCTGGCCCCAGCTGGGGAATAGTCGCGCCGCGACGGCGTTGAGCTGAACATGGCGACGTTAGTGAACAACTGGGCGCGTGAATCCACGCCGGCCCAATCGCCGGTACTCTCTTACGTGATGAGTATTCCGACCACGCCCGCCGATCCGGTCGAGACGGTCGACCTGGCGACGGAGACCCCGGCGCAACGCGACGCCCGGTTCAACGCGGACGCGTTGGCCTACATCGATCAGCTCTATGCGGCCGCATTGCGGATGACCCGCAATCCCGCCGACGCCGAGGACGTGGTCCAAGAGACATACGCGAAGGCGTACGCCTCGTTCCACCAGTTCACCCCGGGGACCAACCTGAAGGCGTGGCTGTACCGGATTTTGACCAACACCTACATCAACACCTACCGCAAGAAACAGCGGCAGCCGCAGTTGTCCGACGGCGAGAACGTGGAGGACTGGCAGATCGCCCGCGCCGCCTCGCACACCTCCGGCGGGCTGAAGTCGGCCGAGACGGTGGCGCTGGAGAATCTCCCGGATTCCGACGTCAAGGAGGCCCTGCAGCAGCTGGCGCCCGACTTCCGGTTGGCGGTCTTCCTCGCCGACGTCGAAGGATTCGCCTACAAAGAGATCGCCCAAATCATGGGCACGCCGATCGGAACAGTGATGTCGCGGCTGAATCGGGGTCGGACCCAGCTGCGGCGGCTGCTGGCCGACTACGCTCGCGATCGCGGGATGCGGGTCAAACAGGACACGCACGCATGAGTGACGCTGCCGAGCCGGGTGTCGTCCCGACGCCGCCGACCAGCGAGGACTGCGAACACGTCCTGGAACGTATTCACGAGTTCCTCGACCACGAAGTGGACACCGCCACCGGCGACGAGATCCGCGCCCACCTGAACGAGTGCGAGCCGTGCCTGGACCGGTTCGACGTGGAGCAGGCGGTCAAGGCGGTGGTTCAGCGCTGCTGTGGCAACGACGTGGCCCCCTCGCACCTACGACTCCGGATCGTGGCCCAGCTCGAGGTCGCTCGGCGGCATAGCTGAGCCGAGTGCTGACCGGATAAGACAGCCCCGCTGTGAAGACAGCGGGGCTGTGCTGTTGGTGAGGGCTGTGCTGTGCTGTTGGTGAGGGCTGCGCTTCAGGCGTTGGGGCGCTTGCCGTGGTTCGCGCCCTTCTTCCTGCGGGCGCGGCGCTTGCGGCCGGTCTTACCCATCTGATCCTCCTGATTCGACCAACATTGATGAACCGAGCATGCCGTGCCGACCGGCACGGCGATCGATTCTGCCACAGATCGGATCGTTCACCCGCGTCCCGGAGCGGGCCCGGTCAGCGGATCGGCCGGTGCACGTCCAGCTCGTCGACCACTTCGGGGTCGTCGATGTCGGCGAAGTAGTCCGACGCGCTGGTCAGATCCTTGCCGTTGCCGACCTTGGCCGCCCGGAGCAGCGCGCTGAGCACCACCGTGATAACGATATTGAGCGCGAACGCGGTCAGCCCGATGTAGCCGACCTGGCCCAGCAGCGGCACCTTGGCCAGCGAATTGGCGAATGGCCGCACGGTGCACTGGCTGCAGCCCCCGTACGCGGTCACCGTGCCGTAGATCATCCCGGCCGCCCAGCCGGCGAGAAGGGCCCAGCGGTGGAACCAGCGGGTGAACAGGCCGAACACGATGGCCGGGAAGGTCTGCAGAATCCACACTCCGCCGAGCAGCTGGAAGTTCAACGCATTCTGCTTGTCCAGGGTGAACACGAACAGCAGCGCCCCGAACTTCGTGATCAGGGAGACGATCTTGGACACCTTCGCCTCCTGGGCGTTGGTGGCGTCGGGCTTGAGGTAGGCCTTGTAGATGTTGCGGGTGAACAGGTTGGCTGCGGCGATCGACATGATCGCCGCCGGCACCAGCGCCCCGATGGCGATCGCGCCGAAGGCGACGCCGGTGAACCAGCTCGGGAACATGTCCTCGAACAGCTGCGGAATCACCAGCTGCGGATTGATCTTGCCGTCCAGTCCGATCGGCTTCGTGCCGGCCTTGATGGCCACGTAGCCGAGCAGGGCCAAGAGCCCCAGCAGCAGCGAATACGCGGGCAGGATCGCGGCGTTGCGGCGGCCGGTCCGCCGGTCCTTCGAGCTCAGCGTCGCGGTGACGCAGTGCGGGTACATGAACAGCGCCAGAGCCGAGCCGAGGGCCAGCGACGCGTACGCCCAGTGTGCGGTGGCCGACGGGATGAACGAGCCGGTCGGCATCGCCGGATTGGTCGCCGACGGGGCGGCCATCTTGGTCTGGGCGGCGTCGAAGATCCCGGTCCAGCCGCCTAACTTGGCCGGCAGGTAGATCACCGCCACCGCGATCACCAGATAGATCAGCCCGTCCTTGACGAAGGCGATCATCGCCGGCGCGCGCAGCCCGGAGGAGTAGGTGTAGGCGGCCAGCACCGCGAACGCGATCAGCAGCGGCAGGTCCCGGGCCAGCAGACTGCTGCCGCCCAGACCGACGACCTCGAGCACAGCCTGAATGCCGACCAGCTGGAGCGCGATGTAGGGCATGGTGGCCAAGATCCCGGTGACCGCGACGGCGAGGCTGAGGCTGCGGGTGCCGTAACGGCCCTGGACGATGTCGGCAGTGGTGACGTAGCCGTGGCGGTGCGCCACCGACCACATCCGGCCGAGGAAGAAGAAGATGATCGGGTAGAGCACGATGGTGTACGGCACCGCGAAGTAGCCCGACACCGCTCCGGTGGCCCACATCGCCGCCGGCACGGCGATGAAGGTGTAGGCGGTGTAGAGGTCGCCGCCGAGCAGGAACCAGGTGGTCCAGGTGCCGAAGCTCTTACCGCCCAGTCCCCACTCGTGCAGGGAGGCCATGTCGTCGGCCCGGCGCCAGCGGGCGGCCCGGAACCCCAGCACGGTGACCAGCGCGAACAACACCACCAAGACGATCAGCGCCACCCAGTTGATGTTCACTTCGCTCCCCCGTCGCGTCGGCGTTGATACGCTGCCCGCTCCCGGTTCAGCAACACGTAGCTGGTGGCGCACAGCCCGGCGGCGAGGAAGACCCACGCCAGCTGGTACCAGTAGAAGAACGGGAACCCGAACAGTCGCGGCTCGATCCGGGCGTAGCTCCCGACCAGCAGAGGCACCACGATCGCGGCCAGCAAGATGATTGCGACCACGGCCTTGGTCGGGGTGAACCGCCAGCGGGGATCCTGCTCGGCGAACCGAGGTTCTCCTGACCCAGATCCGCGTCCTCGGGGTTCGGGCGCATTCGAATCCGGCATGGGTCTCTCCTCGTTGTGGGGCCAGCACGGCCTGGCCGCGGCAGCACGCTACGCCCGAGAGTGCGGTCGTGTCGAGGAAGCGCGCACTACGCTGCTCGACATGGCGACGATGTCGGAGATCATCGCCGAACACACCGGTCTCACCGACGCCGATCAGTACTGGCTCAAGCTGCTGGTCTCGGAGTGGCAGTTGCTCGCCGACCTCAGTTTCTCCGACCTCGTGTTGTGGGTCCCCGATCGGGATCCTCAGGTTTTGTGGGCCGCAGCGCAGGTGCGTCCGACGACGGGGTCGACCTCGCTGTTCGACGACGTCGTGGGTGATTTGATCGCCTATTCCCCCGAGCATCTGGTCTCTGACGCCTTCGTCAGCGGTCAGGTGACGCGGACCAGCGACGGCAAGCTGCAGGCCGGCCTGCCGGTGGACACCCACGCCGTGCCGGTCCGGTCCGGCGAGCGGGTGATCGCGGTGGTCGAGCAGCACACCAGTGTGCTCGGCACCCGCGCACCCAGTGCCTTGGAACGGACCTACCTCGACACGGCCGGCCAGTTGGCGCAGATGATCACCGTGGGTGCCTTCCCGATGCCCGCCGACCACAGCGATCTTGCGCTCAACCCCCGGGTCGGCGACGGTTTCATCAAGCTGACGCAGGCCGGAGAGGTGACGTACGCCAGCCCTAACGCGCTCAGTGCGTACCGCCGGCTCGGGCTGATCGGTGACCTGGTCGACGAGCACCTTCCCAGCCTCACCGCCGCCCTTGTTGCCGCCGAGCCGGGTCCGGTGGAGGACTCGGTGGCTTCGGTCCTCACCGGCAAGACTGCACGGCGGACCGAGCTGACCACCGGGGACGCGCACCTGATCCTGCGGGTACTGCCCCTGCTGGGTCCCAGTGGCCGCGTCGGGGCGATCGTGTTGTGCCGAGACGTCAGCGACCTGCGCAGCAAGGAACGGCAGCTGGTGACCAAGGACGCCACCATCCGCGAGATTCACCATCGGGTGAAGAACAACCTACAGACCGTGGCTGCGCTGCTACGGATGCAAGCGCGACGGATGACCTCCCAAGAGGCTCGGACCGCCCTCGAGGACGCCACCTCCCGGGTGGCCTCGATCGCCATCGTGCACGAGACGCTGTCCCAGGGCTTCGACGAAATCGTGGAGTTCGACCGGGTGGCCGACGGCCTGCTGCGGATGGTCGGTGACCTGTCGGCGAGCTGGGGAGGAGTGACCGCCATTCGGCAGGGCAGTTTCGGGACGGTCTCGGCCGACCGGGCGACCAGTCTGGCGATGGTGATCACCGAGCTCTGCCAGAACGCCGTCGAGCACGGGTTGGCCCAGACCTCGGGGGAGGTCCGGGTGGTGCCGACCACGGGAGCCGGGCGGCTCCGGGTCGAGGTCAGCGATGACGGGGCGGGTCTGCCGCCGGGCTTCGATCAGCGCCACTCCCGCAGTCTCGGGCTGTCGATCGTGGCCACCTTGGTCGCGGAGATGGAGGGCACCTTCGACCTCGGCCCGCACCCCGACGGACCCGGTACCCGAGCCGTGGTGGACATTCCGGTCTGAGCCGACCCGCTCCGGCGGTCTTGACAGCGGACCGTGGGTTCACTAGGAAGGGGCTGCTGAGGCCGCTGGGCTTCGCAGCCCGGTCGAGGAGGACCTCGTGGACGCTCACCCGCCCCGCCACCGTACGACCCGCCGATTGCTGCGGCGGACGGCCCTGGTCGCGGCCAGCGCGTTGGTCCTCGGCTTCGGCGTCTCGGCGACCTCCGCCGACGCCAAGCCCAACCGTGGTCCCGGGGTGCGTTCGGCCGACCCCGGAGTGATGGCGAACCTGTTCGAGTGGAACTGGAAGTCGGTGGCCAAGGAGTGCAGCGACGTCCTGGGCCCGGCCGGCTACGGCGGCGTCCAGGTCGCGCCCCCGCAGGACTCGGTCAAGCGGACCTCGCTGGGCGACGGCAGTGACACCGTGCTGCACCCGTGGTGGGAGGTGTACCAGGCGACCGACTACGCCCTGACCAGCCGGATGGGCAATGAGGCCGACTTCAAGAAGATGGTGCGGATCTGCCGCAGTTCCGGGGTCAAGGTCTACGTCGACGCGGTCTTGAACCACATGACCGGGCAGGGCGACACCTCCTACGGCGGAATCACCTTCGAGCGCTACCGCTACCCCGGGGTGAAGGGTCAGGGCACCTACGTCCCGGGTGACTTCCACAAGTACTCCGGCGACTGCCCCTCCAGCAGCGGCGGGATCGAGGACTTCAACAACAAGCGGCAGGTCTTCAACTGCGAGCTGGTGGGTCTGGCCGACCTGCGCACCGATACCGCCACGGTGCAAAACGAACTCGCCGACTACCTGAACAAGCTGATCGGCTACGGCGTCTCCGGTTTTCGGGTGGACGCGGCCAAGCACATCGGACAAGACGACCTGGACGCCATCCACGCCAAGCTGAACCGGACCCGCGAGGGAACCAAGCCGTACTGGGCGCTGGAGGTCTTCGGCGGTGGGCCCGGGATCTTGTCCCCGCAGGCCTTCACCCGCAGCGGCACCGTGCTCGGACTCGACGGGGTCAAGCAGATCCGCGACGCGTTCAAGAGCTACCCAGACGAGCACGTCGGCAGCATCGCCACCTTGGAGGCGTTCGGGGCGGAATCCGGGCTGACGCCAAGTGCGAAGACGCTGTCGTTCGTCCAGAACCACGACACCGAACGCAACGGCGACGCTTTGAACTACACCGACGGGGCCCGCAACATCTTGGCCACGCAGTGGCTGCTGGCCAGCGGCTACGGCACCCCGCAGGTGTACGCCGGCTTTACCTTCGACACCCGCGACGACTCACCCCCGGCGGACTCCGACGGGATGATCACCGACACCGACTGCGCGAAGGGCTGGGCCTGCACCGACCGCAACGCGGGTGTCAAGGCGATGGTGTCGTTCCACAACTTCGTCCGGGACGCCCCACGGCAGAACTTCTATACCGACGACGCCAACGTGATCGCCTTCAGTCGCGGCCGGCGCGGGTGGGCCGCGTTCAACAACGGCAGTGCCGACAAGACAATCACCGTCCAGACCGGGCTGCGCCGGGGAACCTACTGCGACCTGGTGAACGGCCGCCGCTCGGGCTTTTCCTGCACCGGCCCTTCGGTCACCGTCGGCGCGGACGGCCTGGCCACCGTGACCGTCAAGAGCCGAGACGCCGTCGCGATCGTGGCCAACGTCCGTACGGCCCGGGCGGCCACGTCGTAGGGGTCACGACCCAGTCAAGTTCACGACCCGGTCAAGTTCTGCTCACCGGCCCGGCGTGCACTCCGTTTCGACAACCTTGGACGGGCCGAGTGTTCCGACAACGAGACTCAATCACACCTCGATCCAGACCCGGTCGGTGTTCATCCAGACCCGGTCGGTGTTCTCCGAGCTGGAAACTGTTCGTCCGTGGAAAGCGCTGTCAGGCCGTCCGGATCCGGGCCCGGGCCGCCCGCCGCTTCAACGCCCGACGTTCGTCCTCACTCAGACCGCCCCACACGCCATGGTCTTGACCCGCTTCGAGTGCCCACTGCAGACACGCGTCGCGCACGTCGCACCGTCGGCAGACCTGCTTTGCCTCCTCGATCTGGAGAAGAGCCGGGCCGGTGTTCCCGATCGGGAAGAACAGCTCTGGATCCTCGTCCAGGCAGGCGGCCTTATGGCGCCAATCCATGGGCGTACACGCTCCTTATTCGTCGTTCGTCGGGCCCGTCGGGACCCGCCTTCATTGATGATTCGCCCGCGGTCTACACTCGCTCGCGTCACCGGGTATAAGCCTGTCAACGAACGTCGGTATGCACAAGAGGGCCTGACGTCGGTTCGCTCACATTTCGGACAGGTTACGGCCCAACGAGCCGTTTTTTGCCCGCTCGGAGCGGTCATCGCCCACCTACAGTGAGAGCGTGACGGCACCGACGACGCCCCGGCGGCCACCGGCGATCGTGCTCGTCGCGGTGCTGGTGGTTTTGGAGGCGTCAGCGGCGCTGGTCTTCGGCGTCCTCGAGGTCGGCGAGATCAACAGTCGGCGGGCGGTGGTCGGAGTCGGCGTGAGCATCGTGATGTTCGGGTACGCCGTGTTGCTGTTCACCACCGCGCGGGGTCTGTGGCGGGGTCGCCGCTGGAGCCGGGGTCCGACCGTGGCCACTCAGCTGATCTTGCTGCCGGTGGGCTGGAGCTTTCGCGGGGGTACGACGACCTGGGTGAGCGCGGCGATGATCGCGGTGGCGTTAATCACCCTGGTCGCGGTGCTGCTGCCCCGCTCGACTCGCTTTCTGGTTCCCCAGGACGACTCCGACCCGTCGGCTTGATCGAGCTCAACTCCGATCATCGGGGGCCACCCGGGCGAGCCAACGCCCGGCGAACGCTGCCAGAAGTCCACATCGGGCCAGCCGGCATTCCAGCCGACGGCGCGAAGCACGCCGACCGGGGTGAACCCGAGTGCGGCGTGCAGAGCAGCACTACGCCGCCGGGCCGACCGGACCGATCGGCCTCATCGGAGCCGGCGCGCGCCCGGCGAGGCCACGCCGGTGAACCAGGTCGGGGGATCGAAGCCGGCGTCGTCGAAGGCTTCGGCCACCGCCTCGCCCACCGGATCGGTCTGGCCCCGCCCGACCAGGGCGATGATGCAGCCGCCGAAGCCTCCGCCGGTCATCCGGGCCCCCAGTGCACCGGCGGAGCGCGCGGCCTCGACCGCGAGATCGACCGTGGGCACGGTGATCTGAAAGTCGTCGCGCATCGAGGTGTGTGAGGCGTCCAGCAGCGGAGCGAGGTCGGCAAATCGCCCGGCTTCGGCTCGTTCGACCGCCTCCAGCACCCGGGCGTTCTCGGTCACCACGTGCCGCACCCGGCGTTGCAACACCTCATCGGGCAGCCGGTCCAGGGCGTCGTCGAGGTCGACGATGTCGCGCAGCGCGGCCACCCCGAGCAACTTCGCCGCCTCTTCACACGCCCGGGCCCGGTCTCCGTATTCACTGTCGACCAACTCGTGCGGCGTGTTGGTGTCCAGTACCAACAATTCCAGGCCGGCGCCGGCCAGGTCCAGCGGAACCTGCCGAGTGTCGAAGCTCCGGCAGTCTAGGAACAGGGCGTGCCGTTCGGTGCACAGCGTCGAGGCGGCCTGATCCATCAGACCGGTCGGGGCCCCGACAAAGTCGTTCTCGCACCGGCGCGCCAGCTTGGCCCGCTCCATCGGTGCGATCTCCAACTCCGACAGGTCGACCAAAGCGGTCAGTACCGAACATTCCAGGGCCGCCGAGGAAGACAACCCCGCCCCGACCGGCACATCGGATTCCAACACCAGGTCCGCACCGCGAACGGTGTGGCCCGCCTCGCGCAAGGCCCACACCACCCCGGCCGCATAGGCGCTCCATCCCTGGGCCGAACCCGGGTCGAGATCGTCGGCGGTAAAGGTCTGGTAGGCGTCGCGGTTGAGCGATCGGACCGACCACACTTCTTGGTCGGCGCGGGGCCCGGCGGCCACCACGACCTGCTGGGGGAGGGCGAACGGCAGCACGAAGCCCTCGTTGTAGTCGGTGTGCTCGCCGATCAGGTTGGCCCGTCCCGGAGCGGCCCAGACGCCGGTGACAGGGCGCCCCAACTGGCCTCGAAACTCATCACTTACCCGGGTCGGCACGCTCATAAGCGCACTCTATGTCCGGCCCTGGCCGGGCGACCCCAAGAGCCCTCGCCTACGCTTCGCGGGTGTTTGCCGCCTACGCCGCCCGGACCGCCCCGCACGAACCGCTGGCGGCCCTTGAAGTCGGCGACGTCGAGCCCGGCCCCACCCCGCCGGACTGGGTGGACGTCCAGGTGCGGTCCACCGCGCTGAACCATCACGACCTGTTCTCGCTGAGGGGAGTGGGGCTGCCGGTGGACCGGTTGCCGATGGTGCTGGGTTGTGACGCCGCCGGAGTGGACGAGGACGGTCGGGAAGTGATCGTGCACGCCGTGGTCAACGACCCGAATTACCGCGGGGCAGACGAGACCTACGATCCCCGGCGGTCGCTGCTCTCGGAGCGCTACCCGGGCACCCTCGCCGATGTGCTGCGGGTGCCCCGAGCGAACCTGATCGACAAGCCCGCAGGACTGAGCTTCAGCGAGGCAGCCTGTCTGCCCACTGCCTGGTTGACCGCCTACCGGATGCTGTTCACCCAATCCGGGCTGGCACCAGGTGACACGGTGCTGGTCCAGGGTGCCGGTGGGGGAGTGGCGACCGCCCTGGTTCCGCTGGCGCGGTCGGCGGGCTTCCGGGTCTGGGTGACCTCCCGTTCTCCCGGGCGCGCCGGGCGCGCCGTCGACTTGGGCGCCCATCAAGCTTTCGAGAGTGGGCAGCGGCTGCCCGAGCGGGTGGATGCGGTGATGGAGACCGTCGGCGCGGCGACGTGGTCACACTCGATCAACGCGCTCCGTCCCGGCGGCACGGTGGTGATCGCGGGAACGACCTCCGGGCCCGAACCTGCCTCCGCCGAACTCACGAAGATCTTCTTCAAGCCGCTGCGGGTCGTCGGCTCCACCATGGGAACCCGGGATGAACTCCGCCGGCTGACGGCGATGCTGGTTTCCACCGGACTGCGTCCGACCATCGACCGCGTGCTGCCCCTCTCGGCGGCCCGTGCGGGCTTGGAACTACTGGCCACCGGCGAGGTGTTCGGGAAGGTCGTGCTCGTGCCCGGATCGAACGCTGCCGAATGCTGACGCCGTCGAGGCGGCGAAACCCGCAATATCCGACACTCGTTGCCGGCGTGATCGCCTTCCCCCGCGGGCGATGACTCAGCTGAGGGCAACGAGCGTCGGATTCTGCGGGAATCGTGCGGAGCTTGGCTCTGAGGCCCTCTGATGCACCCTGGGAACCAGGTGCGGCTCAGTCGGTTTGGAACGCGGCGTCCAGCAGCGCCTTCTGCTGCCCCTCGTGCACCTTGGCCGAGCCGACCGAAGGGGCTGAAGAAGCCGCACGCGACACCGGTACGAGGTCCCAGGTCCGGTCCGGGGCCGCGGCTTTCAGCGCCGCATCCAGATTCAGCGCCATGAACGACCAGGCGCCCTGGTTGGCCGGCTCGTCCTGCACCCAGCGCAGGGTCGAGAGGTGCTCGAACCGGCTCAGCTCTGCGGCGATCTGCTCGCCGGGTAGCGGATAGAGCCGTTCGACCGCGATGATCGCGACCCGCTCCTGCATCTCGGCCTGCTCGCGCCGCTGAACCAGGTCCCAGCGCACCTTGCCCGAGCAGAGCAGTACGGTCTCAACCTTGGCGGGGTCGGAGATGCTCTCGTCTCCGAGCACCGGAGCCCAGGCGCCCTCGGTGAAGTCGTCGGGCATCGACACTGCACGCTTGTTCCGCAGCATCGACTTCGGTGTCAGCACGATCAGCGGGCGGTGTCGTTCGCCCAACGCATGCCGGCGCAACAGGTGGAAGTGGCTGGCCGGCGTGGAGGGCTGGGCCACCGCGATAGCGTCCTCGGCCGCCAGCTGCAGGAAGCGCTCGATCCGGGCCGAGGAGTGATCGGGGCCCTGCCCCTCGTAGCCGTGCGGCAGGAGCAGCACCACCCCCGACTTCTGGGTCCACTTGGCCTGGCCGGAGGAAATGTACTCGTCGATGATCGTCTGCGCACCGTTGGCGAAGTCGCCGAACTGCGCCTCCCACAGCACCAGTGCTTCGGGCCGCGCCACCGAATAGCCGTACTCGAAGCCCATGGCGGCGTACTCGCTGAGCAGGGAGTCGAAGACGTGGAACTTGCCCTGGTCGTCGTCCAGGTGCTTCAACGGCACCCAGGACTCGCCGGTACGGCGATCCACCACGGCGGCGAAACGCTGCACGAAGGTGCCCCGCCGGGTGTCCTGACCGGTCAATCGCACCGTCCGACCCTCCAGCAGCAGCGAGCCCAGGGCCAGCACCTCACCGGTGGCCCAGTCGATCGGACCCTGGGTGATGGCCGCAGCCCGGCGCTGCAGCTGCGGCATCACCTTGGGATGCACGCTGAAACCGTCGGGGAAGGTGGTGTGCGCGTCGGCGATTTTCTTCAGGGTCTCCACCCGCACCGCAGTGCTGGTGTTCTTCGACGACCGCTTGCTCGGGTACGCCGGCACCGGCTGGTAGTCGACCTCCGGGGTCGCCATCTCCGGGCCGCGGACCTCACGGAACACGCTCTCCAGGCGTTGCTGAAATTTGCCTAGAACCGACTCGGCGTCCTCCACGCTGATGTCGCCGCGTCCGATCAGCGCCTCGGTGTAGAGCTTGCGCGTGGAGCGCTTCTTCTCGATCAGGTCGTACATCCGCGGCTGCGTGAAGCTGGGATCGTCGCCTTCGTTGTGCCCGCGGCGGCGGTAGCAGATCAGGTCGATCACCACATCCTTGTGAAACTCCTGACGGAACGCGAAGGCCAGTCGGGCCACCCGGATGCAGGATTCGGGGTCGTCCCCGTTGACGTGGAAGATCGGCGCGGCCACCATCCGGGCGACGTCGGTGCAGTAGACCGAGGAGCGCGACTCCGCGGGGGAGGTGGTGAAGCCGACCTGGTTGTTGACGACAACGTGGATCGTGCCCCCGGTGCGATAGCCGCGCAGCTGAGAGAGGTTCAAGGTCTCCGCCACCACGCCCTGGCCGGCGAACGCCGCGTCACCGTGCATCAGCACGGGGAGGACCGGGAACTCACCGCCCTGGTCGAGGATGTCCTGCTTGGCCCGGGCAATTCCTTCCAGGACCGGATTGACCGCCTCCAGGTGGCTGGGGTTGGCAGCCACCGACGTCTTGATGGTCGAGCCGCGCAGCGAGGTGAATTCACCTTCGGACCCGAGGTGATACTTCACGTCACCGGAACCCTGAACGGTGCGGGGATCAAGATTGCCCTCGAACTCACGGAAGATCTGGGCGTAGGACTTCCCGACGACGTTGGCCAGCACGTTCAACCGACCCCGGTGCGGCATCCCGATGCAGACCTCCACCAAACCGTTGTCGGCCGCCTGCTCGCACACCTCGTCCAAGATCGCGATGGCCGACTCGCCGCCCTCCAGACTGAAGCGTTTCTGGCCGACGAACTTGGTCTGCAGAAAGGTCTCGAAGACTTCGGACTCGATCAGCTTGTCCAGGATCCGCAGGTGTTCTTGGCGCGGCAACGACTCGTGCGGGCGTTCCACCCGATTCTGAATCCAGCGGCGCTGCACCGGGTCGGAAATGTGCATGTACTCGATCCCGGTGGTGCGGCAGTAGGAGTCACGCAGGATGCCGAGGATCTTGCGCATCTTCATCAGTCCCTGGCCACCGGCGAAGGAACCGGTGGCGAACTCCCGGTCCAGGTCCCACAGGGTCAGCCCGTGCGACTGCACGTCGAGATCGTGGTGACGTCGCTGCCGATACTCCAGCGGGTCGGTGTCGGCCATCAGGTGACCACGAACCCGGTAAGCGTTGATCATCTCCATGATCCGGGCCTGCTTGGGAATCTGGTCCTCGTGGTCGGCGACCAGGTCCTGCGCCCAGCGGATCGGCTCGTACGGGATGCGCAGGGCGGCGAAGACGTCGTCGTAGAAGCCGTCCTCACCGAGCAGCAGGGCGTGTAACCGCTGCAGGTACTGCCCCGACTGGGCGCCCTGGATCACCCGGTGGTCATAGGTGGAGGTCAGCGTCATGATCTTGCTGACGCCGGAGTCGGCGAGCCGGTCGGGGTTGGAGCCCTGGAACTCCGGCGGATACTCCATCGAGCCGACCCCGATGATGGTGCCCTGACCCTGGACCAACCGCGGGACCGAGTGGTTGGTGCCGATAGTGCCCGGATTGGTCAAGGTGATGGTGGTCCCGGCGAAGTCCGGCAGGGCCAGTTCACCGGCCCGCGCCTTACCCACCATGCCCTCGTACGCGGCCCAGAACTGGGCGAAATCCAAGGTCTCGCAACTCTTGATGCTCGGCACCAACAGCTGCCGGCTCCCGTCAGGTTTGGGCAGATCGATGGCCAGCCCGAGGTTGACGCTGGCCGGTTCCACCATGGTGGGCTTCCCGTCGACCACGTCGTAGCTGTTGTTCATCGCCGGCACCGCTTCGAGCGCCCGCACCATGGCGTAGCCGATCAGGTGGGTGTAGGAGACCTTGCCGCCGCGGGAGCGCCGAAGATGGTTGTTGATCACGACCCGCTGGTCGATCAGCAGCTTGACCGGCAGCGACCGCACGCTGGTCGCTACCGGGATCGACAACGACAGGTCCATGTTCTTGGCTGTCCGCGCGGAGCCGCCTCGTAGCGTCCGGCGTTTCGGCTCCGACGTGGCCGCGTCGGGGCGCAGCGCCGGGTTGGGCGGATCGGCGGGCAGTCCGCCCCGAGTGCCCGGGGTGGAGGGTCGACCCTCCTTGTTCGCCGTCGGCTTCTCCACGGTGGGACTGCGCCGACCGGTCGGTGCGGTCGGTCCCGGAGCCGGTGCACCGTCGCCGGAGGACGAACTCGGGGTTGCGGCCGGATCTCGCGGGGCCGGCGGGCGGTGAGAGTCTGCTCCGGTACCGGCGGCGGCCTTCGTCGGGGTCTGTCGGTTTCCGTTCCGGCCCTGTTCGTCGGAGCGTGACCGGGCCGGCTTGCGCTCGCTGTCGGCCGGACGCGAGCGTGCCCGGCCGGCATCGGTGCCGCTGGTGGGCTCACCGTCGGGAGTCTTCGGACCGGCGGTCCGACCACTGGGGGTCCGACCACCGGGGGTGTCTGCGTGAGCGGGTTCGCCATGGCTAGCGAAGTAGTTCGCCCAGCTGGTGTCGACGGAGTCCGGATCTTCGCGGTAACGCTCGTACATCTCCTCCAGCAACCAGTCGTTGGCGCCGAAGTCCTCCTCCTCCCCGGCCCCTGCGGAGTGGGTGGATGCTTCGCCTGACGCGATAGCCACTGTCGCCTTCTTCCGTTCCGACCGTGCTGCCTACCTCGTCGTCAGGAGCCGAGCAGCCCCTACGGAACGGGTCCCAGACAGCAGTCCGACCCGGACCAGGTCCGGGCATGACCCCGGATGCGACGTAGGCCACCCTACCCAAGCTCACCCTGTTCGGGCGCGCCGCCGGGCGGTGAGACGGCGATGCGGTTTGCGCTTCTGAGCGAGACCCAGGCGAAGCGGCAGACCTCGACGGTGAACAGCACGACGGCGACGTTGCGCAAGGTGGTTACCACGGTGGCCGCGACCAACAGACTGGGGCTGCCCCGGCCGAGTAGACCGTTGTAGAGCAGCGGGTAGACCAGGTGGGTCAGCACAGCCAGCGCCAGGAGTTGCCGGGCCAGTCGGGTGATCATCCGCTGCTCGGGTGCTGTGACCGCGCGACGCAAGACCAGCAAGGCCGCAGCCGGGCCGCCCAGCCACAGCAGGTACTGCGGGCTGAGGGTCTTGTTGGTGATGGTCATGACGGCCACGATGGCCAGAACGAGCAGCCCGACCGCGACCGGTGACAACGCATCGCCGCGGCGGAAAGCCCGGAGTCCCAACCCGCCGATCACGACCAGACCGACGACCGTCGCCACCGTGCTGATCGTGAGCAGCGCGGTGACCCCGGGACCGAAGACTTCGTAGGCCTGGAAGCGGGAGTACTGCACCTGCCAGCCCTGCGGATGCAGCATCCGGGCCACCATCAGCGGCGTCGCCCATACCGATTCGATCTGCAGACCGCGCCCGGACTGCCAGGTCAGGGGAGAGAACAGCCGGACCCGGCCGCCGATGGCCAGACTGAGTGCCGCCAACCCGAAGCCCACCAGGGCGAAGCCGGCGAGGACCCGCCCGCGGCCGCCTCGCGGTGCCGCTACGGCCGCGACCAGGAGAGCCGGCCAGAGCTTGATCGCGGCGCCGATCCCGGTCAGCGCTCCCGCCAGACCGGGGCGGCGATACAGGACGAGTAAGGCGCCTCCTGCCAGCACAGCCGGCACCATGTCGAAGCGGGTGTAACACAGTGGGCCGACCAGGAAGGGATAGAGCACCCAGAAATCCAGGCTGCGTCCGTGCCGCCGACCCGCACTTCGCCACAGCGCCCAGGCGAAGGCCGCGTCGAGGAGCATCATCAACACCACGAAGGTGATTAAGTAACCCACCCGGGTGCCGCCGCCCAGACCGTACGGAATCGACAGCAGCCAGACCACCGGCGTCGGGTACTCGTTCAGCGTCTGCGGCAGTCCGACCCCGAGCAACGTGCCGATCTTGCGCCGGTAGTAGAAGACGTCGCCCACCACCAGTCGCTCGGCACTGGCCAGCAGCACCACCACCAGCAGTCGGGTCACGATCCAGGCGAGCAGGATGCTGCGTCCACTTCGACGCGCGTCCCACCAGGCCAGCGCCCGGGCCGGCGGCCGGACCGCCGGCGAGGGTGGGGAAGCCAAGCGACACTCTCCGGATCGGCGTCGGGACGGGGGTCAACCTACCATCGGAGCACCGGGATCGTCCGAGTCGCTGCCCGAGTACCGGGCCGGCCCGGCTGAGGAGGATGCTGGCGCCCCCGGCAGGATTCGAACCTGCGCTCCCGCCTCCGGAGGGCGGTGCTCTATCCCCTGAGCTACGGGGGCCGCTCGCCGCAACGGCGATCGGACCTGGTGGACGCAGAAGAATGTACCAGCAACACCGGACCAGAGAGCCCGGTGCACTCGAAGGGAACCTTCGCTGATGACCCACTCGCACGTCGCCGGCTCCATCCACGCCGATGTCGCCTCCCGGGCCCCCGGCTGGCTGGCTTCCCCCGCCGACGTGAACGCGCTCCTGCCCCAGCTGTGGAGCGACTCGGTGAGCAAGGACGCCAACGGGGTGCTGAGCGTGGCCGGGCGCAGTGTGACCGAGTTGGCGGCCGAGGTCGGCACCCCCGCGTACGTGGTCGACGAGGCCGACCTGAGGGCGCGAGCCCGCGCGTTCTCCGAGGCTTTCACGGGCTGGCGGGTCTACTACGCGGCCAAATCTTTCCTGTGCACCGCAGTCGCCCGCTGGGTCGCGGAGGAGGGGCTGGGCATCGACGTCTGCACCGGCGGAGAACTCAGCGTCGTGCAGCGGGCCGGCGTTGACCCCGCCACGGTCGGCCTGCACGGCAACAACAAGAGCGTCGAGGAGTTGCGCCAGGGGCTGCAGGCCGGGGTAGGCCGGATCGTCGTCGACTCCTTCGACGAGATCGCCCGGCTGAGTGCCCTGGCCGAAGGGCAGGGGGTGCGACCGCGGGTGCTGGTGCGGGTGACCACCGGGGTGGAGGCGCACACCCACGAGTACATCGCCACCGCGCACGAGGACCAGAAATTCGGCTTCTCCATCGCCGGTGGCCCGGCGGCGGGGGCCCTGGACGCCTGTCACGCCGACCCGAACCTCGAATTGGTCGGTGTGCACTCCCATATCGGGTCCCAAATCTTCGACGCCGAGGGTTTCGAGGTGGCAGCCCGGCGTACGCTCCGGCTGCACGCCGACTTCGCCCGCCGGCACGGTTTCGAACTGCCCGAACTCGACCTCGGGGGCGGTTTCGGCATCGCCTACACCAGCGCGGACCGGCCGTCCTCGCCCATGGAGCTGGCTGCGGCGTTGGGCAGTATCGTCTCGACCGAGTGTGCCGTTCTGGGTCTGGCCGTGCCGCAGCTCTGCATCGAGCCAGGTCGAGCGATCAGCGGACCGAGCGCATTTGCCCTGTACCGGGTCGGCACGGTCAAGCCGGTCGACCTCGACGGCGGTGGCAGCAGGCTGTACGTGGCCGTCGACGGCGGAATGAGTGACAACATCCGGACCGCGCTCTACGCGGCCGAATACTCCGCCACCCTGGCCTCTCGGCGTAGCGACGCACCGCCTGTCCTGGCCCGGGTGGTCGGCAAGCACTGCGAAGGTGGGGACATCCTGGTCCGGGACGAGTTCCTTCCCGCCGACGTCGCCGTCGGCGATTTGATCGCCGTTCCCGCGTCGGGGGCGTACAGCCGATCGATGGCCAGCAACTACAACCACGTTCCCCGTCCGCCTGTGGTCGCGGTCCGCGACGGCCGGGTCGACACCTTGATCCGGCGGGAGACGATCGCGGACCTGCTCGCTCTCGACGTCGGCTGAGCCCGGCCCCCCGGGGGCGCCGCAGTGTGGAAGCGTTTCGCACCGACACCGCGGGTGGGCGAGAATGACGGCGCGCCGCCGGACCCGGACGGTGTTCGTCCGACGGAGGGGAAGGGTTGGCGTGGCCGTGAGCGACCTACGGGCCGACGAGCCGTCGCGGCCCGCCGAGACGGCCGGGTCGCCGGGCTATCGACCCCTCCGGGTGGCCCTGCTGGGTTGTGGCACGGTGGGTTCGGAGGTCGCGCGCTTGATCCTGTCCCAAGCAGAGGATCTCCACGCTCGGGTGGGCCGGCCGCTGGAGCTCGTCGGTATCGCCGTTCGCCGAGCCAACCGGGAACGCGTCGGGCTCGACCCGGCGCTGTTCACCACCGACGCTGCGGGTCTGGTGAGCAGGAGCGACGTCGATCTGGTGATCGAGGTGATCGGCGGCATTGAGCCGGCCCGAACTCTGATTCTGACCGCGATGAGCGGCGGCGCGTCGGTGGTGACCGCGAACAAGGCGCTGCTGGCGGCGGACGGCACGACCTTGTTTGCCGCCGCGGAGGAACATCAGGTCGACCTTTACTTCGAAGCAGCCGTGGCGGGGGCTATCCCGATCATCCGGCCGTTGCGGGAATCTTTGGTGGGTGATGAGATCACTGCCGTTACCGGGATTGTCAACGGCACGACCAACTTCATTCTCGATCAGATGGACCGGGCCGGAGCCGGCTTCGCCGAGACCTTGGCCCAGGCGCAGGAGCTCGGCTACGCCGAGGCCGACCCCACCGCCGACATCGAAGGCTTCGACGCAGCCGCCAAGGCGGCGATCCTGGCCAGTCTCGCGTTCCACACCCGGGTTACCGGGGCCGACGTGTACCGCGAGGGCATCACCGAGGTCACTTCGGCCGAGATCGCCTCGGCTCGCGAGATCGGTTGTGTGGTGAAGCTGCTCGCGCTATGCCAGCTCGCCGACCCCGACCCCGACCCCGGTTCCGCCCCGCGGTCAGGATCCATCCCGACTGACGACGGCCCGGCCGGCCCCGCCCCCTCAGAGTCCGGGACGACCGACCAGGCCAACGGGGACGGTCGGGGGGTCTCGGTCCGGGTACACCCGGCGATGATTCCGCGAACCCATCCGCTGGCCAGTGTGGGCGGGGCCTACAACGCGGTCTTCGTGGAGTCCCGGTCGGCGGGGCGGCTGATGTTCTACGGCCCCGGCGCCGGCGGCTCGCCCACCGCGAGCGCGGTGCTCGGCGATTTGGTCACGGTGGCCCGCAACCGGGTCCGGGGCGGCCGTGGTCCGAAGGAATCCAGCTACGCTGCCCGACCGGTAACCTCGATCGGGTCGGTGTTGACCCGCTACCACGTGTGTTTGGAGGTGGCCGACGTCGCCGGCGTCCTGGCTTCGGTCGCCGAGGTCTTCGCTCGACACGACGTGTCGATCCAGACCGTCCGGCAGAACGGACGGGGTGCGGGGGCACAGTTAGTAGTGGTCACGCACCGGGCGCGAGACGCGGCCCTGAGCGCGACGGTGGAGGATCTGCAGGAGTTGGCGTGTGTCCAGGCCGTGACGAGCGTAATGAGAGTCGAAGGTGAGTGAGGCCGTTGGCTGAGGTGAGGGTTCAGTCGCGACCCGTGAAGCATGCGAGCACCCGCGGGCTGATCGCGCGCTACCGGGAGTGGCTGCCGTTGGCCGCGGACGCCCCGGTCGTCACCTTGGGCGAGGGCAACACCCCGCTGGTGTTGGCGCAACGACTCTCGGCCCGAGTGTCGTGTGAGGTTTGGATCAAGGTCGAGGGGATGAACCCCACCGGCTCCTTCAAGGACCGCGGGATGACGATGGCGCTCTCGGCCGCCGCGAACAGCGGCGCCCAGGCCGTGGTTTGCGCCTCCACCGGCAACACGTCCGCCTCGGCCGCCGCGTACGCGGCCAAGGCGGGACTCAGAACCATCGTGCTGCTGCCCGCCGGCCGGATCGCCGCCGGCAAGCTGGCCCAGGCCATCGTTCACGGGGCGAAGGTCGTGCAGGTCGACGGGAACTTCGACGACTGCTTGGAGTTGGCCCGCAAGCTCTCGCACGACTTCCCGGTGGCCCTGGTCAATTCGGTCAACCCGGTCCGGATCGAGGGACAAAAGACCGCGGCATTCGAGATCGTCGACGACCTCGGGGACGCTCCCGACCTGCACGTCATGCCGGTCGGCAACGCGGGCAATATCTCGGCCTACTGGCGCGGCTACCGGCAGTATCGCGATGCCGGACTGGCCACCCGGACACCGCGGATGTGGGGCTTCCAGGCGGCCGGTGCGGCTCCACTGGTGCTGGGTCATCCGGTGCTCGACCCGGATACCGTCGCGACCGCCATCCGGATCGGGAACCCGGCCTCGGCCGGCTCGGCGTTGGCGGCCCGGGACGAGTCCGGCGGCCTGATCGAGGCGGTCAGCGACGAGGAAATTCTCGCCGCGCAGGCGGTGCTCGCCGGCGAGGAGGGGATCTTCGTCGAACCGGCGTCCGCGGCGGGCGTGGCCGGGCTGTTGGCCCGTTCTCGAGCCGGTCGGCTGGACCCAGATCAGCAGGTGGTGATCACCGTCACCGGGCACGGTCTCAAAGACGTCGACACCGCCCTGTCGGGTCACGGTCCGATCGAGGCCGACGTGGTGCCGGCCGACTTGATGGCCGTGGCCGCCGTCTGCGGCCTGCGCGACTGAGTGGCGGTGACCCACGTGCTCAGCGTCGGCACCCGGGTGCTGATCGAGGTGCCCGCGACCAGCGCCAACCTCGGCCCGGGCTTCGACTGCTTCGGGTTGGCTTTGGACTGGCGCGACCGGGTGGACGTGGAGGTGATCGAGCACGGCGTCGCCGTCGAGGTCACCGGCGAGGGCAGCGGGTCGTTGCCGACCGACGAGACGCACCTGGTGGTGCGGAGCGTCCGAGACGGACTGGCCGACCTTGGCCGGTGGGCGCCGGGGTTGGCCGTACGCGGTCACAACACGATTCCTCAGGGGCGTGGCCTAGGCTCCTCCTCGGCGGCGATCGTGGCCGGTCTGTACGCCGCCGCCGCACTCACCGGGCAGCCGCCGGAGCCGGAATGGCTGCTGCGGCTGGCCACCCGGATCGAGGGGCACCCCGACAACGTGGCCGCCGCCATCCACGGGGGTTTCGTGATCGCCTACGGCGTCGGTGCCGTCGTGCCGGTGCCGCTGCACTCCGCGCTTCGCGCCGCGGTGATCGTGCCCGCGTTGAGCGTGGCCACCGCCGCCGCCCGTGACCTGCTTCCGCCCGTTGTGCCCCACGCCGACGCCAGCGCCGCCGTCAGTCGGGCGGCCCTGCTGGTGTACGCGCTGGGTCACGATCCGCGTCTGCTGCTGGCCGGCACCCGCGACTGGCTGCATCAGCCCTACCGCGCGCCGGCTATGCCGGAGTCGTTCGCGCTGATGACGCGGCTCCGGACCCTTGGTTATCCGGCGGTGATCAGTGGGGCCGGCCCGAGTGTTCTCGTCCTCGGCACGGCGGACCAACTCGCCGACCTGTCGGCCCACGCCGCCCCCCAGATCGTCGTCGGTGTTGGCGTCGGCGCAGGCGCGTCCTGGGTGCGCTGACCGAACCCACGCGTTGCTCTGAAGCGCCAGCAGGTCGCGTTGAAGTGCCAGCAGGTTGTTCGGAGCATCGCCCATGCGGATCTTGGAGCACAAACAAGGCGACGCATTACCGGACCCTGTCGATTCGGGGAAGAAGAGTGCTAGCCTTGGCGTTGCCGATACAGCCGAGACACAGTTCACCGCGTCTCAACGCAGGGTCAGTCCACCTCATGCTGGTCCGGCAGCGCCTCAGCGTCAGGCGCGACGCAGTAGTTCGTACCTAGAAGCGTCATCCTCGAAGAAATTGGTGTGCCGGTCGATCCGACACTCGCTCCGAGAACCCACAGACCTCCGGCCGAGGTGAGACGCACCTACGGCCCCCTGGACCGGGATCACGCCGTGATCGCGCTCCGAAAGGACAAAGAGCATTGACCGACATCGCCGAAGCCACGACTGCGCCCGCCGCCGGAACAACCCGTAAGCGCCGCGGAACCGGGCTGGACGCCATGGTCCTGCCCGAGCTCAAGCAGCTGGCGGGAAACCTCGGACTCAAAGGCACCGGCGCTATGCGCAAGGGCCAACTGATTGCCGCCATCCAGGCCGCTCAACCGAAAACGGGCCACCCCGGATCGGACCAGCGGGGATCGGACCAGCCCCGGACCGAACAAGCAGATTCGGCGGACTCGCGACCTTCCCGGCGGCGCAGTGCGACCGGTTCGCCGGACGATCGGCAGATCGACCGCCGCCACGACGACGTCGCCGGCGCACTGCAAGAACTCCAGCGGGCCCCGCGCGAGGAGCCGTCGCAACGCCAAGACACTCACTCCTCTGACGCGGACGGGCGACCTGAGCCGGAGAGCCGTAGCCAGGCCGAGCGCCGCGGCAACCCTGACGATACGCAGGGCGAGCGTCGCCGTCGCAGCAAAGACAGCGAGCAGAACCGAAACGGCCAGCAGGACCGCGGAGCCCAGCAGAACCGGAACGGCCAGCAGGACCCCGAAGCCCAACAGGACCGGGAGGGCCGGCAGACCCCGCACAGTCGGGACGGGCAATTAGACCGCGAGAACGGTAGTCGGGATCAGTACAACCGCGACGGGCAGCCCAAGCGCGACGGGCAGCAACAGCGCGACGGGCAGCAACAGCGCGACGGGCAGCAACAGCGCGACGGGCAGCAACAGCGCGACAACAGCAACCGGGATAACAGCAACCGGGATAACAGCAACCGGGACAACGGCAACCGGGACAACGGCAACCGGGATCGGCAGAACGGCCGCGACTACGACGACGACGGCTCAGGAGGACGGCGGGGTCGGCGGCGTCGTAACCGTGACCGGCAGAACCGGCGTGGCCGGGGCGGAAACGCCGGACTGGATCGCTACGAGAACGAGCCGGAGGTGAGCGAGGATGACGTCCTCACTCCCGCTCGAGGCATCGTCGACGTGATGGACAATTATGCGTTCGTCCGGACGAGCGGTTATCTGCCCAGTCCGTCGGACGCCTATGTGTCGATGTCGATGGTCAAGAAGTACGGGTTGCGTAAGGGCGATGTCGTCACCGGCCAGCTCCGCGCCTCCAAGGAGGGGGAGAGCAAGTCCAAGTTCAACCCGCTGGTGAAGCTGGAGACCGTCAACGGCAGTGACGCCGAGAGCGGCCGGAACCGGGTCGAGTTCGGCAAGCTCACACCGCTTTACCCGCAGGATCGGTTGAAGATGGAGACGACCCCGCAGAACCTGACCGGGCGGATCATCGACCTGGTCTGCCCGGTGGGCAAGGGGCAGCGCGGGTTGATCGTCTCCCCGTCGAAGGCCGGCAAGACGATGATCATGCAGTCCATCGCCAACGCGATCAGCACCAACAACCCCGAGGTGCACCTGATGGTGGTGCTGGTGGATGAGCGCCCCGAGGAGGTCACTGACTTCCAGCGGGCCGTGCAGGGTGAGGTGATCGCCTCGACCTTCGACCGCCCGGCCAGCGATCACACCATCGTCGCGGAGCTGGCGATCGAACGAGCCAAGCGACTGGTCGAGATGGGCCACGACGTGGTCGTACTGCTCGACGGCATCACCCGGCTGGGCCGGGCGTACAACATCGCCGCGCCGGCCTCGGGCCGGATCCTGTCCGGCGGTGTCGACTCCGCGGCGCTCTATCCGCCGAAGAAGTTCTTCGGCGCGGCCCGCAACGTCGAGAACGGCGGCTCGCTGACCATCTTGGCCACTGCCTTGATCGAGACCGGCTCGAAGATGGACGAGGTGATCTTCGAGGAGTTCAAGGGCACCGGCAACATGGAACTGCGGCTGCGCCGGGAGTTCTCCGACAAGCGGATCTTCCCGGCCATCGACGTCGACGCCTCCAGCACCCGGCGCGAGGAGTTGCTGATGGGTCGGGAGGAACTGGCGATCGTCTGGAAGTTGCGGCGAGTGATCGGCGGCCTGGACAACCTGCAGGGGCTGGAAATGCTCCTGGACCGGTTGCGCAAGACCCAGAGCAACTCCGACTTCCTGATGGCCATCACCAAGTCCATCCCGGCCTGACCTCCGCGGGCCGCCCTGCCCCCAGGCCGCGTGCTTCCTCGGCCGGGCTTGCCGGTTCCCCACGTTAACGTGGGGAACTGGCACTTCCCCTAGGAAACTTCGTACGGTAAGTGCCGGTTTCCCACGTTAACGTGGGAAACCGACACCCGGAATTGGCGCGGGCGCGGGGCGTACGGGCGGGGTGCGGGAGACGCGGGGCACCGGGACTAAACGGCGAGGTTTGGCGTTGTACGGGGCGTACGGCAAGATTCGTCCTCGGTGCCGGTTCACGCTCAGCCCGATCGGGTGGGCGACCCGGTGCACAGACAAGGAGATCGTTCGTGAAGGCCAACATTCATCCCAGCTACGTGGAAACCCAGGTCACCTGTACCTGCGGCAACTCGTTCACCACCCGGAGCACGTCCACCAGTGGCGCCCTGCGCGCCGATGTGTGCTCGGAGTGCCACCCCTTCTACACCGGCAAGCAGAAGATTCTCGACACCGGAGGCCGGGTGGCCCGGTTCGAGAAGCGCTACGCCGCTACCAAGAAGAAGTAAGTCAGCTGCAGCGCCGGGAGTGAGGGGAAACCCTCAGCTCCCGGCGCTTCGCACGTCAGGCGGTCGCGTCAGGTGAGGTCAGCCACGGGAGGTCGGTCGATGTTCGAGGGCGCGGAGCACCTGCGCGCGGAATTCGCGGAACTCGAGGCCGCACTCTCCGACCCCGCCGTGCACACCGACCTGGCTCGGGCTCGACGGGTCGGTCGACGCTACGCCGAACTCACGCCGATCGTGCGAGGGCTGGAGGACTACCAGCGGCTGAGCGGGGATTTGACCACCGCTCGTGAACTGAGTGCCGAAGACCCGGCGTTCGTCGCCGAGGCCACCGAGCTGGAGGGGCGGTTGGAGCCGCTGACGGAGCGGCTGACCCGGTTGCTGGCTCCTCGCGATCCCCACGATTCCGCCGATGCCCTGGTCGAGATCAAGTCCGGCGAGGGCGGGGAGGAATCGGCGCTGTTCGCGGCCGACCTGATGAAGATGTACGCCCGCTACGCGGAGGGGCGCGGCTGGAAGGTCGAGATGCTGGACACCCAGGAGACCGACCTGGGCGGCTTCAGATCCGTCACCGCTGCGGTGAAGGCGGCCGCCACCGCCGAGCCCGACCAGATGCCGTACGGCGTGCTCAAGTTCGAGGGTGGGGTGCACCGGGTGCAGCGGGTGCCGGTCACCGAATCCCAGGGGCGCGTACATACGTCTGCGGCCGGCGTACTGGTGCTGCCGGAGGTGGACCAAACCGAGATCGAGATCAACGACGACGACCTGCGGATCGACGTGTTCCGCTCCTCCGGACCCGGTGGTCAGGGCGTCAACACCACCGACTCCGCGGTCCGGATTACGCACCTGCCGAGCGGTATCGTCGTCTCCTGCCAGAATGAGCGCTCCCAGCTGCAGAACCGGGAGCAGGCGATGCGGATGCTCCGGGCCCGACTGGTCGCGGCCGCGCAAGAGCAGGCTGCGGACGCCGCGTCCGCGGCCCGGCGGAGCCAGGTTCGCACGGTGGACCGGTCGGAGAGGATCCGCACCTACAACTTCCCCGAGAACCGGATCTCCGATCACCGGATCGGCTTCAAGGCCTACAACCTCGATGCGGTGCTGAACGGAGATTTGCAGGCCGTGGTCAACGCGCTGCAGGAGGCCGACACCGCCGAACGGCTGGCCCAGGTCGGCGACGGCGAGCGGTGACCCGGGATAGTAGCCGGCCCCGGGGTCCGCGGTGAGTGCGGCGGTGCGGCCGACGCTGAACGCCGCGACCGCGCGGCTGCAGGCCGCCGGCGTCGATTCGGCCGCGAACGACGCCCGGGTGCTGCTGGCCTTCGTCTGCGGGGTGGAGCCGGCGAGGATCCCGCTGTTGGACGGCGTCAGCCCCGAGCAGCAGCAGCACTTCGAGGCGGCGGTCGCGGCCCGAGCCCACCGGGTCCCGCTGCAGCACCTGACCGGCCGCGCCTACTTCCGCCACCTCGAGCTCGAGGTCGGTCCGGGGGTATTTGTACCGCGCCCCGAGACCGAGGTGATGACCGGCTGGGCGATCGAGGCACTGCGGCACGCGGTCACCGACGGCGGCCGTCCCCGGGTCGTGGAGTTGTGCGCCGGCTCCGGAGCGATCGCCAAGGCGATCGTGACCGAGCTGACCTTCGTCGACGTCTACGCCGTCGAAGTCTCACCGGAAGCTGCGCGCTACGCCCGGGCCAATCTGGCCGACACGCTGGTCGAGCTCTACGTCGGGGACATGGGGCCGGCCCTGCACGTGCTTGACGGGTGCGTCGACCTGGTCATCGCCAATCCGCCCTACATCCCGCTGGACGCCTACGCCGACGTCGCGCCCGAAGCTCGCGACCACGACCCGGTCGAGGCCTTGTTCGCCGGCGCGGACGGGCTGGACGCCATTCGGGTGGTGACTCAGGTCGCGGCGCGGCTATTGCGTCCAGGCGGGCTGCTCTGCTTCGAGCACGCCGACGTCCAGGGAGTCTCCGCACCCGCGGTGGTGACGGCCAGCCACGCCTTCACCGGAGTCCGTGACCACCACGATCTCAACCGTCGGCCGCGCTTTGTCACCGCGGTTCGCGGCCCGGGACCGAGCGAACCGACGCGACGATGAAGGCCGCCGAATCTGAGGTCGGCTCTGGCAGGATGAGTCGGTGAGCCAGGACGCTTCGACCGGAGATGCTGAGCCACCCGAGCGGTCCGAGTCGGCCGAGCCGTCGCCGCCCGCCCGCTTCGACTGCAACGGACCTGATCCCGGCGCCCGGGCCGCGGGAATCGAAGCGGCGCGTCAGGCCGTCGACGCGGGAGAGTGCATCGTCCTGCCCACCGACACGGTCTACGGCATCGGGGCCGACGCCTTCAGCGCCGAGGCGGTGCAGCGACTCCTGGACGCCAAACACCGCGGTCGAGACATGCCGCCACCGGTACTGCTCGGCGACGCGAGTCTGATCCAGGCCCTGGCCACCAACGTCCCCGAAGCGGCCCGTCGACTCGTGGCCGTGCACTGGCCAGGCGCGCTGACCATCATCTGCCGGATCCAGCCGAGCCTGCGGATGGATCTGGGCGACACCGAAGGAACCATTGCGCTCCGGGTTCCCGACCACGACCTCGCCCGAGAGATCCTGCGGCGAACCGGTCCGCTGGCGGTCAGTAGCGCTAATCTCTCCGGTCGGCCGGCCGCGTCGACGTGTGACCAGGCGCTGGATCAGCTCGGCGACCGGGTCTCGGTCTACCTCGACGGCGACGCTTCAGGAGCCGGCGAAGCACAGACCGGACTACCGTCGACCATCGTCGATTTCACCGTTCATCCCGAGGGAGAGATCCGCCGTCGCGGTGTGCTCGAGCTGGAAGTCCTCCGCGCGACGGTGCCCGAGCTCCGAGACTTCGAGGCCGCTGAGCCGGCCGAGGCCGCGACGGAGAACGACGGCCAGGTGAGCGCCGAGCCTGTCGGTGCCGTGCCCCCAAACCTCGAGACCGACGACGATTCCTTCGACCCGGCTCCCGACTTCTACGACCCGGACGCCGATCCCGATCAGCCGGGGCTGTTCGACGACGAAGGGAACGGTCCCCAAAGCCCCAGCAGCACCCGTACGCAGGGCCCCGGCGACTGAGTGCGCGAATACCTGCTGGTGTTACTCGTCGCGGCCGCGGTCACCTACCTCAGCAGCGCTCTGTGCCGACGGCTGGCCTTCCGGTTCGGCGCGCTGGCCAGGGTGCGCGACCGCGACGTGCACACCGTGGAGATGCCGTACTTCGGCGGGGTGGCCATGCTGGCCGGGCTCACCGCCGCAATCGTGTTGTCGTGGCAGCTGCCGTTCCTGGGCCGGCAGGTCACCGTCGCCGACGACTCCAAGGCGGTCCTGCTCGCCGCCCTGGTGATCTGCCTGGTCGGGGTGCTCGACGACATCTACGAATTGCCCGCCCTGGCCAAATTCGCCGGCCAGGTGCTGGCCGCCGGCGTCGCCGTCGCGCTCGGGGTGAAGATGTTGTGGATCCCCGTCCCCGGCAACACCGTGCTGTTGGACCAGGCGTCGTCGATCGCCATCACCGTGTTCTTCATCCTCGTCTGCTCCAACGCGGTCAACTTCGTCGACGGGCTGGACGGACTGGCCACCGGCGTCGTCGGGATCGGGGCCGGCGCCTTCTTCCTCTACTCCTACCTGCTGGCCGTCGACCAGGACCTCACCCGGGCGACCACGGCGAGCCTGGTCACCGTGGCCATCCTCGGGGTCTGCCTGGGTTTCCTGCCGCACAACTTCTTCCCGGCGCGGATGTTCATGGGCGACTCCGGTTCGATGCTGCTCGGTCTGCTGCTGGCCACCTCCACCATCAGCCTGACCGGTCAGATCGACCCGTCGCAGCTGGAGGAGCCGACCCGCGGCCTGATCCCGACCATCCTGCCGCTGGTGTTGCCGCTGGCCATTTTGGCGCTGCCGTTCCTGGACCTGGTGCTGGCTTTCGTCCGTCGCACCTACGCCGGGAAGTGGTGGTTCCTGCCCGATAAGCAGCACCTGCACCACCGGTTGCTGGAGCGCGGTCACAGCCAGCGCCGCGCGGTGGTGCTGATGTACGTCTGGTCGGGCCTGGTCTCGTTCGGACTGATTGCGTTGAGTCTGGTTCGCAGCGAGCGGCAGTGGACCGTGGTCGCGGTGATGGTGGCGCTCGCCCTGGTGCTTGCCCTACTGACCCTGAGCCGGCCGCGGCGGAGCCCGGCCCGGCGGGGCGAGTCGCTGCCCTGAGCGATCCGGCGGGTCCGGCCGGGTCCGCGCTGCGAGCCAGGAGGCGTCCGACGGTCGAATTGTGCTAACTTTCTTCGACCGCAGCCCTCCGCGAATCATCACTTTCGCACCGCGACCGTACGTTGCATCGAGCAGGACCCGGGGCCCGATCATGAACAGGACTTCCTCGACCCGATGCCGCAGAATCGAGCCGAGTCTCGGGCGACCCGTAAGGGCGCGCCGAGCATCCACGTGGTCCGGGCGCGGCAGCTGCTGTTCGGGGGGCTGAGCGGCGGAGCGGCGGCAGCAGCCTTGTGCTTGATCGGCTTCGGGATCGGTGCAGGCAGCACGGGATTGGTTTCGGCGGCGCTGGCCGCGGCTATGGTGCTGTTCTTCTACACCGTGGGTCAGCTGGTGATGGTCGCCTTCGCCGACGCCGGGGCGCGGACCCTGCTGGCCGTGGCGATGGCCAGCTACACGGCCCGGGTGGTCGTCCTCGGCCTGCTGCTGCTGATCTTCAATCGCCACGCCGCGAGCTGGCCCTTGGACCGGATGGCCGTGCTCATCACCACCATCGCCGTGGTGGCCGGTTGGCTGCTCGTCGAGGTGATCGTGTTCTCCCGACTGCGGATTCAGGTCTTCGACACCGACTACGTTCCCCCTACTCGCGAGGCCGACCGTGAACCGACCGCGTCCTGAGGTCGGGGTCGGGGGGACTGCTAGCGTGTCGAGCCTGATGACTCAGTCCACTGCGACAGATCGAAGCGTCGACCGGCCGCGCCGGACCGCGGATCCGGGCGGGATGGATGCCGGCTTCCGGGTGCTGTCTACGCTGATCGCCGGCGTGCTGATCTACGGCGGTCTCGGCTGGCTCGGCGACCACGCCCTGCACACCCGCTTCCTGGTCGCGATCGGCATCGTTCTCGGGGCCGGGCTAGGGGTCTACACCAGCATCAGGCGGCTGCTCATTCAGTCCGCCGACGACGTCAGGAAGGGAGCACGGTGAGCGGTTGGACGGGCCCGGTGGCGATGGGCCTGATGCCGATGGAGGGCTATGAGCCGCCCGGAGTGTCGAGTTTTGATTTGCCGCCGATCATTCCCGGTGTGCCTTGGTTCGACAAGTACTTATTGCAGGCACTGCTCTCGTTGGTGCTGATTTTGGGCTTCTGGATCATCATGGCACGCAAGCGTGCGATGGTTCCGGGTAAGGCGCAGTTCATCGGTGAAGGCGCCTACATGTTTGTTCGCAACACGATTGCTCGGGACATGATCGGTCACGATTTCCGGCGCTGGGTGCCGCTGTTGATCGCGCTGTTTTCCTTCGTATTGGTGAATAATCTGTGGGGAGTGTTCCCGCTTACGTTGATGCCCACGGCGGCACACGTTGGTTGGGCATACGGTTTGACGGCCCTGGTGTGGGTCATCTACAACGGCATCGGGATTCGCAAGTGGGGTCCTCTGGGGTATCTCAGACACGCCACCGTCCCGCCTGGGGTACCGAAGGCGATGCTGCTGATCGTGGCTCCACTGGAGTTCATTTCCAACATCTTGGTTCGGCCGATCACACTGTCGCTGCGACTGTTCGCCAATATGTTGGCCGGGCACCTCCTCGTGTTGGTCTTCGTCCTCGGTGGCGAATACCTGCTGCTGCACAGCGACCCCATCATCAACAAGGTCGCCGGCGGCTTCTCGCTCATCTTCAGCCTGGCAATCTTCGGCCTGGAGTTCTTCGTACAGGTACTGCAGGCCTACATCTTCACGGTGCTGACCGCCCAATACATCTCCTCCGCCACCGCTGAGGAGCATTGATCCACCCTTCCCCTGGTCCCCAGCGGGATGAACCGAAAGGAAATTAGTTCATGACTCCCATGGACATCACCGGCTCGCTCGGCGTGGTCGGCTACGGTCTCGGGGCCATCGGCCCCGGCATCGGCGTAGGACTCATCTTCGCCGCCGTGATCGAAGGTACAGCCCGTCAGCCGGAGGCCCGCGGTGCGATGCTCAGCACCGCGTTCATCGGCTTCGCCCTGACCGAGGCGCTGGCCATCATTGGCATCGCTCTCGCCTTCGTCTTCGGCGGCTAGTAGAACGAGTAGATGATGGTTCCTCTAGTCGTCATTCTCGCCACGGAGAACCCACTTCGGCCGGCCTGGTTGGAGATCATCATGGCGGTGATTTTCGCAGTACTTCTGACCTTCCTCATCGCCAAGTTCGTCGTGCCCGGCTTCGAGCGCACGTACGCGGAGCGGACCGAGGCCATCCAGGGCGGCATCGAGAAGGCCGAGCGGGCGCAGGCCGACGCCGAGGCGGCGCTGCAGCAGTACACCGCGCAGTTGGCCGAGGCCCGCAGCGAGGCGGGCCGGATCCGCGAGGACGCCAAGACCCAGGGCAGCCAGATCCTGGCCGAGATGCGCGAGCAGGCCCAGTCCGAGGCGGCCCGGATCCGGACCCAGGCCCAGGCCCAGCTGGAGGCGGAGCGGGCTCAGGTGATGACCCAGCTGCGCAACGAGATCGGCGGTCTGGCCACCACCTTGGCCGGTCGGATCGTCGGCGAGAGCTTGACCGACGACGAGCGGGCACAGCGGACGGTGGACCGCTTCATCGCCGACCTGGAGTCGGAGCAGCGTGTCGATGGGCAGCCGAGGGCCGATCAGCCGGAGGGTTCTGAGCCCAGCGCGGCAGGTCGCTGATGAGTGCAGAGTCGGTCCGCCGGGGTGAACTCGACGACGTCCTCGAGCAGATTGCGGTCGACAGCGACTTCGCCGATGGCCTGTTCGGGGTCGTCGACGCCCTGGATAGTTCGGTGGCGTTGCGCCGGGCGGTGACCGACCCCGGCTCGCCCGAGGACGCCCGTACCGGAATCGTGCACGCCCTGTTCGACCAACGGGTGCCGTCGGCGGTCACCGACTTCGTGGCCGACGCTGTCCGCCGGCGGTGGAGCGGCGGGCACGCCTTCGTCGACGCGTTGGAGCGCCAGGCGGTCCGGGCCCAACTCCAAGCCGCCGACGACGACGGCACCCTTGACGACACCGAGGACCAGCTGTTCCGCTTTGCTCGCGTCGTCGAGGGCGACCAGGGCCTACGGAGTGCGCTGGCCGACCGGAGCGTTCCGGTGACGGTGCGCCAGGATCTGGTCGGCGATCTGCTCGCCGACCGCTCGAGCGTGGCGACCATGACGCTGGCCCGCCGGGCCGTCCGGGCCCGCGAACGGACCTTCAGCCACACCGTGGAGGCGTACGTCGACCTCGCCGCCGCCCAGAAGAACCGGGTCGTAGCCACCGTCCGGGTGGCCCGGCCGCTGGAAAGCGATCAGCGATCCCGGCTGCAGGCCGCCCTGGCTCGCCAGGTTGGTCGCGAGGTGGTGCTGCAGGAGGTCATCCAGCCTGACCTGCTCGGCGGTGTCCGGGTGGAGCTGGGCGACGAGGTGGTGGAAGGCACCGTCGCCGGCCGATTGGACGAGGCCCGGCGCCTGTTCGGATGAGGGCGTCTATTCGGATGAGGACTCGTGTTCGGGTGAAGTAGTAAGTATGGATAGGGCAGTAGGCAAGACTGAGACGATCGAGCGAGGGAAGCAGGCAAGGCGATGGCAGAACTGACGATCCGCCCCGAGGAGATCCGCGAGGCGCTGGACCGGTTTGTGTCCAACTACACCCCCGAGACCTCCAGCCGGGAGGAAGTTGGGACGGTCGTGACCTCCGGCGACGGCATCGCCCGGGTGGAGGGGCTCCCCTCGGCGATGGCCAACGAGCTGCTGGAGTTCGAGAACGGCACGCTCGGCATCGCGCTGAACCTCGACGTCCGCGAGATCGGCGTCGTCGTGATGGGGGAGTCCGAAGGCATCGAGGAGGGCCAGGTCGTCAAGCGGACCGGCGACATCCTCTCCGTGCCGGTCGGTGACGGCTACCTCGGCCGGACGGTCGACGCGCTCGGCAACCCACTCGACGGACTGGGTGAGATTTCCGACCTCGACGAGCGGCGTCCGCTGGAGCTGCAGGCGGCCGGCGTGATGGACCGCCAAGAGGTCCGCCAGCCGGTGCAGACCGGGATCAAGGCGATCGACGCGATGATCCCGATCGGCCGCGGTCAGCGCCAGCTGATCATCGGTGACCGGAAGACCGGCAAGACCGCCATCACCATCGACACCATCATCAACCAGAAGCGGGCCTGGGAGTCCGGTGATCCCGAGCAGCAGTTGCGTTGCATCTACGTCGCCATCGGCCAGAAGGGCTCCACCATCGCTGCTATCCGCGGCCAGCTGGAGGACGCGGGGGCGCTGGAGTACACCACGATCGTGGCCGCACCGGCGTCGGACCCGGCGGGTTACAAGTACATCGCCCCCTACACCGGCAGCGCGATCGGCCAGCACTGGATGTATCAGGGCAAGCACGTGCTGATCGTGTTCGACGACCTGAGCAAGCAGGCCGAGGCGTACCGGGCGATGTCGCTGCTGCTGCGCCGGCCCCCCGGCCGTGAGGCCTACCCCGGAGACGTGTTCTACGTACACAGCCGGTTGCTGGAGCGCTGCGCCAAGCTCTCCGACGAGCTTGGCGCGGGTTCGATGACCGGGCTGCCGATCATCGAGACCAAGGCCAACGACGTCTCGGCCTACATCCCGACCAACGTCATCTCGATCACCGATGGCCAGATCTTCCTCCAATCCGACTTGTTCAACGCCAACCAGCGCCCGGCCATCGACGTCGGCGTGTCGGTTTCGCGAGTCGGTGGTGCCGCCCAGATCAAGGCGATGAAGACGGTCTCGGGCTCGTTGAAGCTGGAGTTGGCGCAGTACCGCGACATGCAGGCCTTCGCCATGTTCGCCTCCGACCTGGACGCCACCACCCGGCGCCAGCTCGACCGGGGCACCCGGCTGACCGAGCTACTGCGCCAGCCGCAGTACAGCCCGTATCCGATCGAGGAGCAGGTGGTCTCGGTCTGGGCCGGGCTGGACGGGTTGATGGACGAGGTGCCGGTCGACGACGTGCTGCGCTTCGAACGGGAGCTGCTGGACTACCTGCGGCACAACGGCGACGCGCTGGCCAACATTCGCGAGAGCAAGGTCTTCGACGACGACACCGCCGAGGGCCTGCGCGGACAGGTCGCGGAATTCAAGCGCGGCTTCCAGACCGGGGAGGGCAAGATGTTGGCCGGGCGGGAGGAGCACCAGGCGACCGATCCCGAGGACGTCACTCAGGAAAAGATCGTGAAGCAGAAGCGGTGACGACCCTCAGCCCCCCAGTCGTCCTCAAGGTCGAATCGAAAGGAGTGCGCGATGCCGGCGAATCTGCGTGAACTGCGGCAGCGGCGCTCGTCGGTGTCGACCATCAAGAAGGTCACCCGGGCGATGGAGTTGATCGCGGCCTCGCGGATCATCAAGGCCCAGCAGCAGGCTCAGGCGGCCGCACCGTACGCCCGGGAGCTGACCCGGGCCGTCTCCGCCGTGGCCACCTACTCCAATGTGGAGCACCCGCTGACCACCGAGTCGGAGAACCCGACCCGCGCGGCGGTGCTGGTGATCACCTCCGACCGCGGCCTGGCCGGGGCGTACTCCTCCTCGATCATCCGCGAGGGGGAGCAGCTGAACCAGCTGCTGCGCGAGAACGGCAAGGAGGTGCTGCCCTTCCTGACCGGTCGGAAGGCGGCCGCGTTCTACACCTTCCGCCGGCGCGAGGTCGCCGGCCGCTGGGAGGGCTTTTCGGAGTCTCCGAGCTACGCCGACGCGCGGGAGATCGCCGACGCCCTGATCGAGGCGTTCCGCACGCCGAGCGAAGAGGGCGGGGTCGATGAGATTCACGTGGTCTTCACCCGCTTCGTTTCCATGCTGACCCAGAAGCCGGAGGTGATCCGGCTGTTGCCGCTGGAGGTGGTGGAGGGCGAGGAAGCCCCCGAGGAGAGCGAGTTGTTACCGCTGTACGAGTTCGAGCCGGACGCCGAGTCGGTACTGGACGAGCTGTTGCCGCTCTACGTCGCCAGCCGGATCCACTATTGCCTGTTGCAGTCGGCGGCCTCGGAACTGGCCAGCCGGCAACGGGCGATGAAATCGGCCACCGACAACGCCAATGATCTGATCGAGCGGCTGACCCGGGAGGCCAACCAGGCCCGGCAGGCCGAGATCACCCAGGAGATCTCTGAGATCGTCGGCGGTGCCGCGGCCTTGGCCGACGCCTCCGCCGGCGTCGACTAACGCAGACCAAGGAGCACCATGAGTACCGTTCTGACCCCAGAAACCAGCAACGCCACCAACGACGGCAAGGACACCCCGACCGGTGGGGTGGGCCGGGTCTCCCGGGTGATCGGCCCGGTAGTCGACGTGGAGTTCCCCGCTGACCAGATGCCCGACATCTACAACGCGCTGCGCGTCGACACCACGATCGGCGACCAGACCCGGACGATGACGCTGGAGGTGGCGCTGCACATCGGCGACAACCTCGTCCGCGCCATCGCTTTGAAGCCCACCGACGGGATGCAGCGGGGCGCCGAGGTGCGTGACACCGGCGCCCCGATCTCGGTCCCGGTGGGCGACGTCACCAAGGGCCACGTCTGGAACGTCACCGGCGACGTGCTCGACGTCGAGGCCTCCGAGGTAGAGATCACCGAACGCTGGCCGATTCACCGCAGCGCGCCGAAGTTCGACCAGCTCGAATCCAAGACCGAGATGCTGGAGACCGGCATCAAGGTGCTGGACCTGCTCACCCCGTACGTCACCGGCGGCAAGATCGGCCTGTTCGGCGGGGCCGGGGTGGGCAAGACCGTGCTGATCCAGGAGATGATCTACCGGATCGCCCACAACTTCGGCGGTACGTCGGTCTTCGCCGGGGTGGGGGAGCGGACCCGCGAGGGCAACGACTTGATCAACGAGATGGAGGAGGCCGGGGTCTTCAAGGACACCGCGCTGGTCTTCGGGCAGATGGACGAGCCGCCCGGCACCCGGCTGCGGGTGGCGCTGAGCGCACTGACCATGGCGGAGTACTTCCGCGATGTGCAGAACCAGGACGTGCTGTTGTTCATCGACAACATCTTCCGCTTCACCCAGGCCGGGTCGGAGGTGTCCACGCTGCTCGGCCGGATGCCGTCCGCGGTGGGCTACCAGCCCAACCTGGCCGACGAGATGGGGCAGCTGCAGGAGCGGATCACCTCGACCCGCGGTCACTCGATCACCTCGATGCAGGCGATCTACGTGCCCGCCGACGACTACACCGACCCGGCGCCGGCCACCACCTTCGCCCACCTCGACGCCACCACCGAATTGTCGCGCGAGATCGCCTCCCGCGGTCTCTATCCCGCGGTGGACCCGCTGGCCTCGACCAGCCGGATCCTCGACCCGCAGTACATCGGTCAAGAGCACTACGACGTCGCGGTCCAGGTGAAGCAGATCCTGCAGCGGAACAAGGAGCTGCAGGACATCATCGCCATCCTCGGCGTCGACGAGTTGTCCGAGGAGGACAAGATCGCGGTGAACCGGGCCCGGCGGATCCAGCAGTTCTTGAGTCAGAACACCTACATGGCCGAGAAGTTCACCAATATCCCCGGCTCCACCGTGCCGTTGAGCGAGACGATCGAGTCCTTCCAGATGATCACCTCGGGCAAGGTCGACCACATCGCCGAGCAGGCCTTCTTCAACGTCGGCAACATGGACGACGTGGAAAAGCGCTGGTCCGAGCTGCAGAAGGAAGACGACTGAGCGTGAGTGAGTCAGGTCCGGGGGAGAAGCGTAACCGTGGCTGAGCCCATGCAGGTCGAGGTGGTCTCGGCCGACCGGGTGGTCTGGTCGGGAGAATCCAGCAACGTGATCGCGATGACCGTCGACGGCGAGATCGGCATTTTGCCCGGCCACGCGCCGGTGCTGGGTGTACTGGTACCCGGGGTAGTCGTCGTCTTCACCGCGGACAACCAACGGGAACGGATCGGGGTCGACGGCGGATTCATCTCGGTCAATCAGGGTCGGGTCTCGGTGCTCAGCGAGTACGCGGCGCTGGCTGAGGAGGTCAGCCTGCGTGACGCCGAGCGGGAGTTGGCCGAGGCGCAAAAGCACCTGGACAGCGGAGACGGCACCGACGAGGACCGAAAACGCGTCCGCCGCGCCGACGCTCAGCTTCGGGCTGCGCGCCGCAGCCAGTAGCCTCGGTTCAGGCATTCCTGGTTTCGGGATGAGTAGGCGCAGGTAGCGAGACGACGGCGGGGCTGAGGGCGGCAGGCGATGTGGGGCTGGCTGGGGGCTGTGGAGGTCCTGGGAATGGTCGTGCTGCTGGCTGCCCTGCTGCTGGTCGTGCTCGCCGCTCGGCAGCGTTGGCTGAGCCGCCAGGGCGGGACATTCGAGTGCAGTCTGCGGTTGCGGGCATCGACTCCCGGGACGGGCTGGGCCCTGGGGCTGGCTCGCTACAACCGCGGTCGGCTGGAGTGGTTCCGGTTCTTTTCGCTGTCCGCGCGCCCTCGGCAGACCTTCCCGCGTGGCGATGTGCGGGTGCTCGACAGTCGCGGCCCCGACCCGGTGGAGGCCGTGTCGCTCAACGCCGGCCAGCGTATCGTCCGGCTCGCCGTCCTCTCCTCCGAGAGCGGCCGGTTCGACCGTAGCGGTCGTGACCTGCAATCGGGGGAGACGTGGCGCGATCTGGCCATGAGCGCGGAGTCCATTACCGGGTTACTGGCCTGGTTGGAAGCGGCGCCCCCGGGACTAGTGACGCGCTAGCGCTCGCCTCCCGGCACCCACAGGGTATCCCCGTCGGGACCGTTGACCACCCGGATCAGAATGAACAACAGATCCGAGAGCCGGTTCAGGTAGGTCAGCGCGGTCAGGTTGACCCCCCCGACCTCGGCGGAGACCTCGTCCGGCCCCACCGCCGGATCGCCTGCACTCTCCTCGGTCCCGTACAGCGCCGCTGCTGCCCACCCGGCGCGCTCGGCGCGGCGGGTCACCGTACGGGCGACGTGCAGTTGAGCCGCCGCCATCGAACCTCCGGGCAAGATGAAGGAGCGCAGCGGCGCCAGCGACTCGCCGAACTGGTCGCACCAGGACTCCAGCCGGTCGACGTAATCCTGGGTGACCCGCAGCGGAGCCCGTTGCGCCGAGGTCTGAGGGTGCAGCGGCGTGGCCAAGTCGGCCCCAAGATCGAAGAGCTCGTTCTGCACCGCCGAAATGACCTGGCTGACCTCCGGCGGGAGGCCTCCGGTCGCCAGCGCAACCCCCAACGCAGCGTTGGCCTCGTCGACGTCCCCGTACGCCTCCACCCGAGGGTCGGCCTTACTGGTCTCGCTCATGTCGGCCAGCCGGGTCTGCCCACCGTCGCCGGCCCGGGTGTAGATCCGCGAGAGCACCACCATGGCCTCAGCCTACGCACTCCCCGGCGAGTCGAGAGCGGTTGCTCGTCAGCGCGGTCGGGATCGGGGCGGCGACAGGTCGCGCGGGTCGGCCCGCTTCGGCTTGAGCGTGATCAGCAGCATGGCCAGGACCAACAGGCCCAAGGCGAAGAAGCCGCCGAGGATGGCGGCGGCGAACCCGTTCCCGCTGGCGGTGGGGGAGACCGGGTCCTGAACCGCCGGGGTCGCGTCCAGGGGCAGCAGGGTCAACCAGGTGATCAACAGGTCGTACACGGGGGCTCTCCGCTTTTCGGTGTGGTTGCCTTCGGAGGGTAGTTATCGCGAGGAGTTCTCCTGCTCGCGCGCAGGCAGATGCACGAAGCGACGCAGGGCGGCAGCGACGATCTTCGGCTGGTCGGCCTGCACCCAGTGCCCCGCGCCCTTGATCCGGACCAGCCGGACCCGCGGAAACAGTGCTCGCATGCTCGAGACGTAGGCGTCCTGCACGTAGTCGGAGTCGGCACCGGCCAGCCAGAGCACCGGACCGCCGTAAGCGCGGTCACCGGGATCGGGCCAGTCCCCGATCGCGGCCAGCGAATCGCCGAGCAGGCCCAGGTTCATCTGCCAGCGCCAACCGGTGGCCGTGCTGGCGTCGCGGCGCAGGTTTTGCAGCAGGAACCCCCGGACGCCGGGATCGGCGATCGTCGCACTGAGTCCTCGGTCGGCGTCGGCCCGGTCGACCAGCCCCCGCAGGTCCAGTCCACGGAGTGCATCGACGTAGCGGCCGAAGTTTCCCACCGCCGGGGTCGCCACCGGGGACACGTCGACCACGCACAAGCGCTGCACCAGTTCCGGCCGGGCGAGGGCGATCAACATCGCGACCTTGCCACCCATCGAGTGCCCGACCACCGTCCAGGTCTCTCCGGGCGCGCGGGCCGCGAGGGACGACGCCACCCGCTCCGCCAAAGCCGGGTAGGAGAACACCGAGGACCAGGGGGAGCGACCATGGTCGGGAAGGTCGATCAGCAGCACCCGGGCCGAGTCGGCCAGGGCCTTGGCCACCCCGGTCCAGTTGCGGCCCTGACCGAACAGCCCGTGCAGAAAGGCCACTCGCGGACCCGCGTCGCCGTAGCTGAGAGCCGCCAGGTCGGGCTGCTCGGAGGTCATCGTTTCGTCGGAGGTCAACGTTTCACCGCAGGTCATCGTTTCGTCGGAGGTCAACGGCTCACCGACGGCGCTGCCAGCATCCGGTGTGCCAGTGCCGGCGCTGCTCGACCGCACTGACGCTCGACCACGCCGGTTCCGCCGGCCAGGCCACTACGTGAGGTGTCCCGGGAGGCACCGGCTGCGTGCAGCCCGGACACCGGTAGGTCTTGGTGGCTCGGGCCCCCGGCACGCTCCGGACCACCCAGGCGCCGTCGGACTTTGCCGCGTGGGTGGCGTGTCCGGCCCCAAGTGGGCGGGCCGGGCGCAGATGCTTGCTCGGTCGGCGGGCCATGCTGCATTGTCCCACTCGCGTCCGCGAGCGCCGAAGTCGTGCGCGCTTCCGGCCTCGCTGGGGCGACGAAAAGCGCACACCCCGGTAGGGTCGCGGAGTGCGTTTGTTGATCGCCCGATGCCAGGTCGACTACGCGGGCCGGTTGAGTGCTCATCTGCCGATGGCCAAGCGGCTGGTGCTCGTGAAGGCCGACGGCTCGGTGTCGATCCACGCCGACGACCGGGCCTACAAGCCGCTGAACTGGATGAGCCCCCCGTGCACGCTGACCGAGTCGGACCCGCCCCCCACGCCCGAGCCGACAGCCGACAGCGCCGCCCCGGCGGAGGCGTTGACCGCGGTCTGGGAGGTCCGCGGACGCGACGGCGACACGCTGCAGATCAGTATTGGAGAGGTCTTTCACGACTCCTCCCACCAACTCGGCGTGGACCCCGGCCTGGTCAAGGACGGGGTGGAGGCGCACCTGCAGCTGCTGCTGGCCGAGCATCCGGCCACGCTCGGTGCCGGTTTCCGACTCGTCCGGCGCGAGCATCCGACGCCGATCGGACCGGTCGATCTGCTGTGCCGTGAACCGGCCGGTGGCTATGTCGCGGTCGAGGTCAAGCGACGCGGCGAGATCGACGGGGTCGAGCAGTTGAGCCGCTACCTTGAGCTGTTGAACCGGGACGCGCTCCTGGCGCCGGTCGGTGGCATTTTCGCAGCCCAGTCCATCACTCGCCAGGCCCGCGTCCTGGCGGCTGACCGAGGCCTACGCTGCGTCGTGCTCGACTACGACGGGCTCAGAGGCCTCGACGACCCGGACTCCCGCCTGTTCTGAACCGGCCTCATGCTCGTGCCTTGAACTCTCCGATCAGACCGGACCGCTGTCGGCGTAGGAACGGATCACGGTCTGCTCGCCGTCGCTCGGCTCCGCAGCCGCCTCGTCGTTGCTGGCGCGGTCGTTGCTGGCGCGGTCGTTGCTGGCCGGCTCGGTCCCGGGTTCGTCGGCGTTGGACTGGGTCGACGACCCTTGCTGGTCGAAGTCGGTGAAGACCATGTCGGGCACGTCGGGGAGGCTGCCCGCGGTCTCCGCCGCGAGGGCGCTGAGCGAGGTGAGCTGGCTGAGCATGGCCTGCTTACGTCGCGCCAGCAGGTCCTGCTCGTGGCGCATCTGGCGCCGGCGCCAGGTGAACTCCTGACGGGCCCGTTCGTCGATGGTGGCGGCCTGCTGCTGGGCCTGGGCTACGGTCTGCTCGGCTTCGGCCAGGGCCTCCAGCCGGGCCTGCTCGGCCTCAGCCAACGCCTGCTGCCGGATCGCTGCCGCCTGCTCGGTCTGCTCGTTCAGGTGGGCCGCCGCCGCGGCCTGCCGTTGGGTCGCGTCGGCCAGCATGCGCGCCACAGCATCGTTGGCCTCCTGCTGGGCGCGGTGCAATCCTTCCAGGGTGAGCTCGCTCTGCTCGGCCGCCGCCCGGGCGACCTCGCCGGCCTCCTTCTGCGCCGTAGCCCGCAACCCCTCCGCTTCCAGACGAGCCGCCTCCAACCGCCCTGCGGCCTGGGTCTGCGACTCCACCTGCCGCGCCTGCGCTTCGAGACGGGAAGCGTTCAAGAGCTGCTCGGCCTCTTCCCGGGCGCGCTCGACGGACTCGGTGGCGTCGGCCTGGCTGCGGCGACGGAGGGTCGCCAGCTGGTCGAGTTCTCGTTCCCGGACGGCGGCCAACTCTTGCGTCGTCCGTTCGCGTAACCGGTCGGTCTCGCCCTGCGCCTGCTCAGTCAGGGCGTCGGCTTCACCCTGCGCGGTCTGGATGGTGTCGCGAGCCTGCTCCTCCGCGATCCGGAGGATTTCCTGGGCCCGCCCGCCGAGGCTGGAGAAGTCGGCGTCGGCCGACACGCTGGCCGCCTCGTCCAGGGCGACCCGAAGCTGCTGGTTCTCACCGACCAGGGCGTTCAGTCGCTGCCTCAGGTCGGCGAGCTGAGACTGGACATCACGGGTAAAGGCGTCCACCGCGGCCTTGTCGTAGCCCCGCCGGGCCATCGCGAACGAACCCGGCCTCGAGTCCGGCTCCTGGCTGTGCTCCGTGCTCATCTACGCTCCTCCGACGACCGCACCTGCTCAGTCGTTCACCCTAGTAGTAAGGCCGAGTCCAGACAGAAAGACTCGCCGTCACCCGTTCCGGCCGGTGCCAACGGGATCGTCAGGATCGAGTCGAACGTCGCCGGGCTGCACGACGACCGTCGGATCGCCGTCCAGCGGCACGTCGTCATCGACGGGACCGGCCGCGGACTCGACGACGCGATGCTGCAGCACCGTATGGTCGTCGCCGTCCGGCAGCACGTCCTCGTCGAGATCGGTATCGGTCAGCTCGGACTCCTCCGACGCCGGGAGGAAGGAGGTGGTCTGCTCGGCCAGGGCGGACAGGTCGGCCAACTGGGCCAGCACCGCCTGCTTACGCTGCTGGAGCAACTCGGTCTCCCGCCGCAGTTGCTGCCTGCGCCACGCGAACTCCTGCTTGGACCGTTCGCTGATCGCGACGGCCTGCTTGCGTGCGGCGGCGATCCGGCTTTCGGCGTCCGCCGCGGCGACGGCCCTGACCTGCTCGGCCTCGGCCACGGCATCAGAGCGAATTCGCGCGGACTCGGCGACGTCGTCCTCCAACCGGCGGGTCGATTGGGCGTGCTCTTCGCGGGCCTCGGCCAGCAACGCCGTCGTGCGGGCCGCCAATTCCTCGTGCTCGGCTGTCAACCGGGCCAACCCCTCCTCGCGCTCCTGAGCGAGATCGGCCTTGGTTTGGGCGGTCTCGCGCTCGACTGCGGCCCGAAGGGCGTCGGTGTCCAGCTGCGTGGTGTGCCGTAGCCCGTCCACCTCCTGCCGGGCCTGGTGGCGAAGCGACTCCCCCTCGCGGTGGGCGGCGTCGACCAGGGCCTTGGCTTCGGCCTGCGCTCGTTCGACCTGGGCCTGGACTTGATCCTGCAACCGCACCCGGAGCCGCTCGATCTCACCGACACCGGCGGTCCGCAGCTCCTCGCTCTCCTGGTCGGCCCGCTCACGAACGGCGTCGGCGTCTCGTTGAGCCACCTCCCGCAGCCGCTCGGCATCCTCTTGAGCACGCTGGGTGAGATCGGCCGCCTGCTCCTCGGCCAGCCGGAGGATTTCCCCGGCGCGGGCGCCCAGACCGGTGTAGTCCAACTCGTAGTCGGCCACCCGAGCCTGCGCCTGCTCGAGGCGTTCGGTAAGTTCGGCGACCTGCTGTTCCAAGACCCCGGCGTGCTGACGCGCCTGTTGGGCTCCTGTTTCGAGCGTGCGGACGTAATCGTCGACCGCCCGCCGGTCGTAGCCGCGCAACGCCCCCGGGAAGTTCCCCGCCGCGCTGGCGGTCTCGTCGAAAAGGCCGAGGCCGGTGTCGTCGGATGGGCTCATCGCTTCGTCCTCTCGTGCTCCGTCGTCGGGAGTTGCGCCGATCCGGCCCGCCCCCCGGCGACCGGTCGGTGCTCAGCAGGCGACTCGACCAGTTCGACCAAGACCCCGCCCGCGTCGCGCGGATGGATGAAGTTGATCCGCGAGCCGCGGGTACCCAGCTCTGCCGAATCATAAAGCAGCCGCAGCCCCTGATCGCGGAGGTGCGCCGCGGCGGACTCGACGTCACCCACACGGTAGGCCAGGTGCTGTAGTCCCGGACCCGAACGCTTCAGGAAGCGGTAGACGGGCGAGGTGTCGTTCAGCGGGGCGAGCAGCTGGATCTGGGTGTCGGCGGACGTCGTACCGGCTGGGCCCAGCATGGCTTCCTGGACGCCCTGAACCTTATTGACCTCCCGGTGCAGCACGACCAGGCCCAGCACCCGGGTGTGGAACTCGATTCCGGCGTCGAGGTCTTCCACGACGAGCCCGACGTGATCCAGTGCAAACAGTCCGGGGGCAGACAGTCCGGGGGCAGACAGTCCGGGGGCAAATAGTCCGGGGGCAGGCAGTCCGGCAGTCGACCGCCCGGGGGCCCGCAGCTCGGGGGGTGGCGCTGCTCCGAGAAGCTCGCTCGCGTCCATGTCCTCCACCGTACGCAGCGCGACTCCGACCAGTGGCACACTGTCCCGACCGCCCGATCGGGCGCGGCGGCAGCGGAGGGAGTACGGGTGGTCACGACGAGCAGCCCGGGCGCCTTGCTGGAGCAGGTGAGGGCGGGTTCGCCGCGAGCGGTCGGCCGGTTGATCAGCCTGGTCGAGAACGGATCGCCGCTGCTGCCGGAGCTGATGGCCGAGCTGGCGCCCAGCACCGGAGCCGCGCAGGTGCTGGGGCTGACCGGAGCTCCTGGGGTCGGCAAGTCGACCACGACCTCGGCGCTCGTGGCCGCTTTCCGGGCCCGGGGACAACGGGTCGGGGTGCTGGCGGTGGACCCGAGTTCGCCGTTCACCGGAGGCGCCTTGCTGGGGGACCGGGTCCGGATGCAGGAGCACGCCCTGGACCGGGAGGTGTTCCTGCGCTCGATGGCCACCCGCGGTGCCCTGGGCGGACTGGCCGCCGCGGTCCCTGCGGCTCTGCGGGTCCTGGACGCCGCCGGCTGCGAGCGGATCATCGTAGAAACGGTCGGGGTAGGGCAGTCGGAGGTGGCGATCGCCGGGGCGGCCGACGCCACGCTGGTGCTGCTGGCTCCGGGTGCCGGTGATGCGGTCCAGGCAGCGAAGGCCGGCGTCTTGGAGATCGCCGACCTCTTCGTGATCAACAAGGCGTCGCGAGAGGGTGCGTCGGCGCTGCGGCGGGAGCTGCGCGCGATGGTGGCGCTGGGTCAGCGCGCGGCCGGCGCCTGGAAGCCGCCGGTGCTCAGCGTCGAGGCCCTGGACGGCGAGGGGATCGAGGAGCTGGTGGCGGAGGTGGACACCTTCGTTGGGCACCAGCGAGCGGGCGCGGAGTGGGACCAGCGCCGGACCGGACGGGCCGCGACCGAGATCGAGCAGCTGGCCCTGGCCCAGCTGCGCCGAGGCGACCGCGCCGTGGGTGGGTCCGATCTGGGCCGGCTCGCCGCCGACGTCGCCGCCGGCCGCCTCGACCCGTACGCCGCCGCCGATCAACTCCTGCAGACCCGCTGATCCCGCCGTAGCTATCGACCCCGATACAGCTGTTGAATTCGCCTCGGCGTGGCTGCGGGCCAAACGCCGCCGAGACCGGTAGAACAACACTCGGGTGCGTTCGGCCGAGCGCGGTGGCGGCGTCAGGAGAGACGGGGTGGGCCCGAGATGGTGAGCCTGAGATGGTGAAATGGTTCAAACGCCTGCTGTTCGTGATCGTCGTCGGGTTCTGCCTGTTCTACCTGGTCAATCAGCCCGAGGGGGCAGCCGGGGCGGTCCGGACGGTCTTCGCGGCGCTGGCCCGGGCGTTCGGTTCAATCATCACCTTCTTCACCACGCTGGCCTCCTGAGCGCCGGCGTGCGCTCGGACTGGCTCGCTCCCGACGTCCATCGCTATCTGTTGGAGTCCCAGGGTGAGGCCATGGTCTTGGAGGTGCACAAGCACTGGGCGGCCAGCGCCTTCGCCTGGTTCCGGTTGGCCCTCGCCGTCCTCATCGGCAGCAGCGCATTTGCGACCACCGGGGCGCTGTTCTGGGCAATCTTCGTGGTGGCCGCCGGGCTGGCCAGCCAGGCTCTCTACCGGATCGCCGACGAGCACCGCGACCGGTTCGTAATCACCAACCAACGGGTCTTTCGGGTGCACGGCACCTTGTCCACCCAGCGCGCCAGTGTGCCGCTGGGCCGGATTCTCGACATCACCGTGAACAAGCCGCTGCTGGGAAGAATTTTGAACTACGGTCATTTCGTGTTCGAGTCGGCGGCCCAGATCCAGGGGATCAGCGAGATCACCTTCGTGGCCGACATCGACGCCCGCGACGCGGTGCTGCAGGAGACGATGCAGCGGGCCGGGCTACGGGCCACCGCACCGCAGACCGACGACGGCACATGAACGTTTCGTCTCGTGCCGGCCTCACCTTCGACCCGATCGCCCAGGCGTCCCGGCTCTGGGAGCAACACTGGAGCCAGACTCCGCGGATGCGGGCGGTCACCTCGCTGATGCGGGTGCACCAGTTGGTGTTGACCGAGCTGGACGAGCGGCTGCGGCCGCTGGGACTGACCTTTGCCCGATATGAGGTGTTGGTGCTGCTGACGTTCTCCCGGCGAGGCGCCCTGCCGCTGGGGAAGATCGGTGAACGTCTGCAGGTTCATGCCACCTCGGTCACCCCGCTGGTCCGCCGCTTGGAGGCGGCGCAGCTGATCACCCGCACCCGGCACCCCGAGGACGGCCGGGCGGTCCTGGCCTCGATCACCCCGGCGGGCCGGCAGTTGGTCGAGCGCGCCACGGCGATCATTACCGACGCCCGCTTCGCCCTCGGAGCGCTGAGCGAGGACGCCTGCGACGAGCTGACCACCCTGCTCACGCCGCCCCGCCGGGCCGCCGGAGACTTCTGAGGGAGGCCGCGGGTACTAAGGTCGAATCGGAAGGGGGTCGATCCGGAGGGGGACGAGCATGGGCGAGGATGCACAGGCGAATTGGGCCCAGGCGTACGCAAAAGCCGCGGCCGCCCTGCCCGATCGTGACCTCGACACCGTCTCCGGGTCGCCGGTGGCCCCGGCGTACGGCCCCGGCGACGTCGACCCGGGGCTGAGCGAGCGACTGGGTTGGCCCGGGCAGTATCCGTTCACTCGCGGCCTGCACGCGACCGGCTATCGCGGCCGGCGTTGGACCATGCGCCAGTTCGCCGGCTTCGGTAGCGCCGCCCAGACCAACGAACGCTTCACGATGTTGCTGGCCGCCGGCGGCCAAGGTCTCAGCGTCGCCTTCGACATGCCGACCCTGATGGGCCGGGACTCCGACGAGGTGGAGAGCCTCGGTGAGGTCGGGCACTGCGGGGTCGCGGTGGACTCCGCCGCCGACTTGGAGGTGCTGTTCGACGGCATCGACCTCGGCGCCGTCACCACCTCGATGACGATCTCCGGTCCGGCGGTCCCGATGTTCTGCCTCTACGTGGTGGCCGCCGAGCGCCAAGGGGTGCCCCCGGAGCGATTGAACGGCACGCTGCAGACCGACATCTACAAGGAATACATCGCCCAGAAGGAGTGGTTGTTCGCCCCCGAGCCGCACCTGCGCCTGATCGGTGACCTGATGCAGTGGTGTGCGGCCCGCACCCCGGCGTACAAACCGCTCAGCGTCTCGGGATACCACATCCGCGAGGCCGGTTCCACCGCCGCGCAAGAGCTCGCTTTCACCTTGGCCGACGGCTTCGGCTACGTCGAACTCGGGCTGTCCCGGGGCCTCGACGTGGACGGCTTCGCTCCCGGTCTGAGTTTCTTCTTCGACGCCCACACCGATCTGTTCGAGGAGGTGGCCAAGTTCCGGGCGGCCCGGCGGATCTGGGCCCGCTGGCTGCGGGAGCGCTACGGGGCGACGACTGCCCGGGCCCAGTCGCTGCGTTTCCACACCCAGACCGCCGGGGTCTCCCTGACCGCCCAGCAGCCGTACAACAACGTGGTCCGGACCACGGTCGAGGCCCTGGCGGCGGTGCTCGGCGGAACGAATTCGCTGCACACCAATGCCTTGGACGAGACGTTGGCCCTGCCGACCGCCGCGTCGGCGGAGATCGCCCTGCGCACCCAACAGGTGCTGGCCGAGGAGACCGGGGTCGCGAACGTGTCCGACCCGCTGGGTGGCTCCTACTACGTCGAGGCGCTGACCGACCGACTGGAGGCCGAGGCGGAGGCGATCTTCACCGAGATCCAACGGATGGGCGCCGAGGCGCCGCACCCGATCGGGCCGATCACCGCGGGACTGCTCCGGGGGATCGAGACGGGCTGGTTCAGCGGGGAGATCGCCGAGGCGGCGTTCGACTGGCAGTGTCGGCTGGAGCAGGGTCGCCGCCGGGTGGTGGGGGTGAACGTGCACACCGAGACCGCGGTGCCGCCGGTGGAGGTGCTCCGGATCGGTCCTGAAGTGGAGTCCGAACAGCGCCGGATCCTGGCCGAGCGCCGGGCCGGACGGGACGCGGCGGCCGTCAGCGACGCCTTGGCCGGTATCCGGGCGGTGGTGCGCGACGGCGGGAACCTCGTTGATCCGCTGATCGCCGCCGCCCGGACCGAGGCGACCCTGGGCGAGATTTGCGGGGTCCTCCGGCAGGAGTGGGGCGGCTACGTCGAGACCACCCGCTGGTGAGGTCAGCCTGACCGGTGAGTTCGCTCAGACCCAGTCGGCCGGATCGGCCAACGGCCAGCCGGCCTGGGCGAGTCGCCCGCGAACCCGGCTGACGTCTTCTTCCCGCGGCATCTCGGCGGTCAGCTTCGTGATCACGGTCCCGATGTCGACGTTGTCGATCGGAAGCTGTCCCTCATCGGTGAGTTCGCCGACCACCGCGCCCACCTCCTCGGGGCTGAGGCGCCGGGCGAGGACGGCCAGCAGCGGGACGTAGTCGGCCTCGGGGACCCCTTCGGGGTAGCCGGCACGAAGCCAGGAGACGACCGCGGACAGCCAGCCCATCAGCCTCACCAGCGGCCCCCGTTCGTCCGCGCAACCTCACCGACACCCCCAGCTCGACCGGCAGCGTCTCCGACCACACCCGTACGTCGTCTGCGGTCCGGGCTCATGTCCGATCGTCTCCGGACGGGTCGGCCAGCGGCCAACCGCCGGCGGCGAGCCGGGCGGACACCCGGCTGACGTCGGCGGCCGACGGGGCTTCGCTGAGCTGCCGCCGGATCAGCCGTTCGATTTCGCTCGGGTCGATCGGTTCGTCTCCCCGGGACGGCCACGGATCGGGGGCGGTCAGCTCGGCCACCACCTCCCGGGTCTGGCTCTCGGTCAACCGGCGCCCAAGAAGAGCAACCAGCGGGAACCGGTCTTGTCGCGGGATCCCCTCGGGATAGCCCACTTGCAACCAGGCCAGGACGCGGTGGGCGACGCTGACGTTCTCGGTGCCCGCCTCGGCTCGGTCCTCGGTGGCCGCCACGTCAGCCGCCGAACAACTGCTTGCCGAACACGATCACCACGATCCCGAACAGCACGGCCAGCACGCACAGGCCGAAGCACAACAGCGCGCCGGCCCGACCCGCGGGGTTAGCCGAACCGGTGAAGGTGGTGCCGTCGGCGCTGACCGGTCGGCGTACGGCCAGCGAGCGCATCCCGAGGGCGAACAGGGCGGGCAGCCCGGCGCCGAGGATCACCCCGGCCAGGGCCACCTGCCACAGGGCTTGGAAGGCTTTGATCAGAATGTCCATGTCGAAGCGTCCTCTCGATCAGACGGCGGCCGGGACCTGCGGATCGTCGACCGACTGCGTCGGCGCCAGACCACCCTGCCACTGCTCGTTGACGTTGGTGGCGTTGATCGTGCTCTTGCGCGAGTGCCGGAAGATCAGCACCGCGGAGCCGATCAGCACCGCAAACACCACCGCGATGCCGGCAATGCCGCCGACCGCGTCGGCGGCGAACCAGCACAGTGCGCCGACCAGGGCCGCAGCGGGCAACGTGGTCACCCACGCGACGACCATCCGGCCGGCCACCCGCCAGCGAACCTCGGCGCCGCGCTTGCCGACACCGGAGCCGAGGATCGACCCCGTCGCCACGTGGGTGGTGGACAGGGCCATCCCCAAGTGGGAGGAGGACAAGATGATGGCTGCGGAGGCGGCCTCGGCGGCCATCCCCTGCGGCGAGGAGATCTCGACCAGGCCCTTACCCAGGGTTCGAATCACGCGCCAGCCACCGACGTAGGTGCCGGTCGCGATGGCCAGCGCGCAGGCAATCTTGACCCACCACGGGATTGCGGTGGTGTCGGTCCAGCTGCCGTAGGCGATCAGGGCGAGAGTGATCACCCCCATGGTCTTCTGCGCGTCGTTGGTGCCGTGGGCCAGCGACACCAGGGATGCCGAACCGATCTGACCCCAGCGAAAACCACGTTCCCGGCTCTGCGTGGCCACCCGGTCGGTGATGGCGAAGACCGCCCAGGTGCCGACCGCGGCGACCAGGCCGGCGACCAGGGGGGCGAACACTGCGGGCAGGATGATCGAGGACAGTACGCCGCTCCACTTGACCCCACCGAGTCCGAGGGCGGCGATGGCCGCTCCGATCAGCCCTCCGAACAGCGCGTGCGAGGACGACGACGGCAACCCGAGCAGCCAGGTCACAAGGTTCCACAAGATCCCGCCGACCAGGCCGGCGAAGACGATGGTCAGAATCGGTACGCCCATCAGCGCCGGGATCGGTGCACCGTTGGTGTTCTGGATGGCGATGACCTTGTTGCTCACGGTCAGGGCCACCTCGATGCTGAGGAAGGCACCGACCAGGTTGAGGATCGCCGACAACGTGACGGCGGCCTTGGGCTTCAGCGCACCGGTGGCGATGGAGGTGGCCATCGCGTTGGCGGTGTCGTGGAAGCCGTTGGTGAAGTCAAAGGCCAGGGCCGTCAGCACGACGATGCCCACGATGAAGAGTGCTTCGCTCACAACAACCAGCCTGGGGCCTCTACCCGCCGGGAATCCATCTCGGGGACGCCTCGGCACGAGGGTTCACTCAGTGTTCACGACGATGTCGGATCGGCGTCGCCTGGCCGCTCCCGCAAGGTCAGGTCCAGTAGAGCAGCGGAGCCTGAGGCAGCCGGGTGGCCAGCGCCTCGGTGAACCAGGACCGCATCTGTCGCATCGTCTCGCGCGGGTAGACGTACTTGACGCCACCGAACTTGGATCGCTTCTCGCTGCGGACGTCCTCGTCCATTTCCAGCCGGGTCCGGGGGTACCACGACAGCAACGTCGCTTTACTGGCCGGGGTGAACCGGTGGGTGATGATCTCCACGGTGAGGTCGACGTCGGGAACGTCCCGCAGCGCCGTGCCGACCTGGTCCAGCAGGTCGGCATAGCCCTCGCGCCAGCCGGGCACGGCCATCACCGGGGCGATGGTCAGGCCGACCGGGTAGCCGGCCCGGGCCAGCCCGGCCAGCGCGTTCAGCCGGGCCGGCAGCGGAGACGTACCGCCGTCGAACCGGGCGGCCACCTCGGGCGCGTTGACCGAGAACCGGGCCCGGGTACGGCCGCCGTGCTCGAGCCGGGCGAGTTCGGCGATGTCGTCGAACTTGGTGGTGAAGCGGAGTGCCGCCCCGGGCCCGAAGTCCCCGGCCCCCACTCGGGCGACGGCGGCACTCAGGGATCCGGTGACGTGCTCGATCCCCAGCGGGTCGGTGTAGCAGGACAGCTCGAACGTCGTCCCCTCGTGGCCGCGCGCTGCGGTTCCGCTGGTCACCGATCCGGTGCCGACCAGACCGCGGATCGGCTCCAACACCGCGTCGAGGTTGGCGTAGACCCGGGTCAACGGTGGACCGTTGAGCGAGCCGGCGAGGTAGCAGTACTGGCAGTGCGCGGGACACCCCCGGGCCAGGTCGATCCGCCAGTCCGCACTCGGCGGAATCGGCTGGGGCTTCAGCGCACTGGGCGGAGCCACGACCACGGCCAGGGTGGACTTGGCCGCGGCGTAGGTCTCCCGCTCGCTGCCCCGGGTCATTCCGGTCAGCCGGTCGCCGGCCAGTAGCTCGATGTCCTCGACTCCGGCCGCCTCGCAGCGGCGGACGACCTCGGCGGCGTGCGGGTGTTCCGCGGCGGAGCGGGTGACCCGAACGTGCTTCGGGGTCCAACGCCGGGCCGGAACGGGAGCGAGTTCCAAGGTGGGAGCGGTCATCGTTTTGGTCAACGCCGGGGGGCCGAAGCTTCTTCCGGGACTCCGCGCACCCTTTTCCTCACCACGCACCCGATGCAAAGGGTGCGTCGCACGGCAAAGGGTGCGTCGCGCAGCAAAGGGTGCGTCGCACGGCAAAGGGTGCGTCGCACGGCAAAGGGTGCGTCGCACGGCAAAGGGTGCGCCGATGCTGCAGTGAGCGGCCTCAGCCGAGCACGGCCGATACTACGGCCCGGGCTTCTTCCTGGACCTGGGCCAGGTGGTCGGATCCGCGGAAGGACTCGGCGTAGATCTTGTACACGTCCTCGGTGCCCGAGGGCCGGGCGGCGAACCAGGCGGACTCGGTAGTCACCTTGAGTCCGCCGATCGCAGCCCCGTTGCCCGGCGCGGTGGTGAGCTTGCCGGTGATCGGTTCACCGGCCAACTCGGTCTCGGCCACGTCGGAGGGGTCGAGTTTGGCCAGTTTCGCTTTCTGCTCCCGGTCCGCGGGCGCGTCGACGCGGGCGTACGCCGGGGTACCGTGCCGGTCGGTCAGGTCGACGTACAACTCGCCGGGGGAGCGGCCGGTGACACCTTGGATCTCACTGGCCAGCAGGGCGAGCAGGATGCCGTCCTTGTCGGTGGTCCAGGTGCTGCCGTCCAGGGCCAGGAATGACGCGCCGGCGGACTCCTCACCGCCGAAGGCGACCTCACCGCTGCGTAACCCGGGGACGAACCACTTGAAGCCGACCGGCACCTCGACCAGCGTCCGGCCCAGGTCATCGGCGACCCGGTCGATCATCGAGGAGGAGACCAGCGTTTTGCCGATACCGGCGTCGGCCCGCCAACCGGACCGGTGGCCGAAGAGGTAGGAGATGGCCACCGCCAGGTAGGCGTTGGGGTTCAGCAGGCCGGCGTCGGGGGTGACGATTCCGTGCCGGTCGGCGTCGGCGTCGTTGCCGGTGGAGATGGCGTAGGCGTCCTTTGCGCCGATCAGGCTGGCCATGGCGTTCGGGCTGGAGCAGTCCATCCGGATCTTGCCGTCGGTGTCCAGGGTCATGAAGCCCCACTGCGGGTCGACCCGGGAGTTGACCACGGTGAGGTCGATCCCCAGGTGCTCGGCGATGTAGTCCCAGTACTGCACGCTGGCCCCGCCCAGCGGGTCGGCCCCGATCCGGACGCCGGCCTCCCGGATGGCGCGCAGGTCGACCGCGTTCACCAGGTCCTCGCAGTAGGCGCCGAGGTAGTCGAAGCGGTGCACGTCGTCGCTGACCTGGGCGTACGGACGGCGCCGGATGGGCCCGGGATCGGCCAGCAGCGCGTTCGCCCGGTCCGCGATCCAGGAGGTGGCGTCGGTGTCGGCCGGTCCGCCGTGCGGCGGGTTGTACTTGAAGCCGCCGTCGCGGGGCGGGTTGTGCGACGGAGTGACCACGATCCCGTCGGCCTCTGACGCGCCGGATGAGGACTGGGCGTTGTGTACGACGATGGCTCGCGAGATCGCCGGGGTGGGGGTGTAGTCGGACTCGTTCTCGGCCAGCACCTGCACCCCGTTGGCCATCAGCACCTCGATCGCCGTGGTCCAGGCGGGCTGGGAAAGGGCGTGGGTGTCTTTGCCCAGGAAGAGCGGTCCGGTGATGCCCTGCCCGGCGCGGTACTCCACGATCGCCTGCGTCGTCGCAGCAATGTGGGCCTCGTTGAACGCAGTGTCCAGGCTCGATCCGCGATGTCCCGACGTGCCGAACGACACCCGCTGATCGGGGTTCGCCGGATCGGGGACCCGGTCGTAGTAGGCACTGATCACGGCGTCGACGTCGATCAGGTCTTCGGGTAGGGCCGGCTGGCCGGCGCGGGGGTGAGCCATGGGCTTATTCTGCCTATCCGGACGGCTCGCCCGACGTGGGGGCACGACCACCGATCACGACGATGACCACGTCGGTGACGGCGTTTGGCAGGATGGGGCCATGAGTTCGCCCAGCTTCAGCCGTCCAGGCGCCGTCGACTTGTCCCAGCTCGCCGCGAAGGCCAAGGCCGCCGCCGGTTCGGCGGGCGCACCGGCCGGACCGGGCCGGCGAGGTGGCGGTGCCGCCGGTTCCTACGTGATCGAGGTGACCGAGCAGACGTTCGAGGCCGAGACCATCCGGCGCTCCACCCAGTACCCGGTGGTCCTCGAGCTGTACTCCCCTCGGGTCTCGACCGGACAGCAGCTCTCGGACGCGCTGATCGCCATCGCCAACGCCAGCGAGGGCCGCTTCCTGCTGGCCCGGATCAACGTCGACACCGCCCCGGGCGTCGTGGCCGCGCTGCAGTTGCAGGCCGTGCCGACCGTGATCGCACTGATCGGTGGTCAGGCGGCGCCGCTGTTCCAGGGGGTGGTACCGCGCGAGCAGGCTGAACAGGCGATCGACCAGCTTCTCAAGGCCGCGGTGGCCAACGGCATCGTCGGCCGGGCCCAGCCGGTGGACGGCGGTGCGGTAGCGCAGGAGGAAGGTGAGCCCGACGAAGCCGGGCCCGACCCGCGGTTCGCCGCCGCCGACGAGGCGTTGAGCCGGGGCGACTTCGCCGCCGCCCGGGACGAGTTCGACCGACTGCTCGCCGTCAACCCGAACGACGCGGAGGCGGCCGCCGGGAAGGCCCAGGCCAGTCTGTTCGCCCGGGCGACCGCGCTGGACCCGCAGGCCACCCTCGATGCCGCGGCTTCATCGCCCGACGTGGACGCGCAGTTGGCCGCCGCCGACGTCGAAGTAGTCCAGGGGCAGGTCGAAGCCGCGTTCGATCGGCTGATCGGGGTGATCCGACGGGGTGCGGGCGCCGACCGCGACACCGCCCGCGTCCGGCTGCTGGAACTGTTCGAGACCGTCGGTCCCGCCGACGACCGGGTGGTCAAAGCCCGCCGGGATCTGATGGCGGCCCTGTTCTGAGGGCCACTCCGGCGGCCGACTTCTGCACCGGTCTGGTCGCGGAGCTGTACGGCCCGCTGAAGTCGTTCACCGCCGATCCGGACCGCTACCGAGCCTTTATCGCCGAGTCCGGCACCCCCGCGCCGGAACTCGGGTGCGGCGACGGCGACCCGCTGCTGATTCCGTTGTTCATCCCGGCTCCCACACCTGCTGGGTCCGCCGAGCTTCGGTCGGCGACATCGAGTGACGGCGCGCTACTCCAGGTCAGTACGGTCACAGTCGAGCGAGGCGAGCAGACGCAGACCCGGACGACCCAGCTCCGTTACCGACGGCGCCTCGACGGGGTAGAGACCGTGATCGAACCCCCCTGGATCCTGCACTGGCACACGCGAACCGGTTTCCGCGGGTTGGCCGCGCATGCTGGTCTGAGCGTGCGATATCTGCCTGAGGAAAGTGCCGAGGACGAGTTCACGGCCCTCTTGACACCGGCGCGGGATCTCCGGTAGCCGCGATGGCTACGGTGGGTCGGGGGCTCGGCTGAGGTAGCTGTGGCCGGTGGGCGTCGTGATCCGGATCGGGTTGTCGGGACCGTCGGGGTGGAGCGGCGTCGACGACCAGCCGGTGGCCTCTTTGACGTAGTTGTGGCGCTCGCACAGGCCCTGGCCGTTGGTCAAGGTGGTCTCGCCACCGTCGGCCCAGCGGCGGATGTGGTCGGCGTGGCGGATGGGAGCGGTGCAGTAGGGGTGGCGGCAATGCCGATCTCGGATCCGGATCAGGGTTTTCAGCCAGCCGGTGAAGTGCCGGGTGCGGGCGTCGCCGCCGACGATCACGGCCTCGCCCTCAACGGTCGTGTCGCCGCTCGTGCCGCTGGTGAACACGCGCCGCCACGTGTGGTCAGCGGTGCCCGCGCGCAAGAGGTCGGCGACCATCCCGCCGGGCAGGGGGCCGTAGCCGGGTAGGTCTGCGGTTCCAGGGCCAGAACCAGTGTTCGACCCGGCGTCGGGGTCGATCAGGGTGTCGAGGGGCACGATCAGCTCGACCTCGACGGGTACGGCGGCGGCCGTGGTCTGGCCGGTGAGGCGCTCGACCAGGGTGTCGCTGAGGAGTTGGTCGCGGCTGCGGGCGTCGCCGGCCGCCCGGAGCGAGTCGGCGTGCCGGGTCAGCGAGGCCCAGCAGGCCACGCCCTGCTCGACGGGCAGAAAGGCGCTGAGGTGGGACATGGTGTCGGGTGCGGGGCGCAGGGTGACCCGGCGCTCGGACCGGGCCGTCCGGCCGCGGCGCAGAGCGCCTTGAGGATCAGCCTGGTAACTGAGCCGGCGGGCACAGTGCGACGCCTCCTTGGGCGACATGGCGGCGAGCCCGGCGGCCACGGCTTGCTTGTCGACCAGCCGGCGGGTTTCGGGATCGAGATGGCTGGTCTCGGTGGCGACGAGCTGAGCCACGTACTCCGACACTTCGCCGCGGGTGAGCAGGTCGAAAGTGCCGGGCAGGTCGAACCACAACGCCCGGGCCAGACCGAGCCGGCGGGCCCCGTGCCACGGGCCGACTTTGACCGCCATGGCGAGCTGTTCGCCGATCCCTCGACCTACTTCGCGGGGGTGGGCGCCGAGCTCGAGCTGGCCCGCCACCTGGGAGCGGGCGAAGTGGACGGTCTCTGCGGCCTGGACCCCGGCCGCAGCCCCTTTGACCTGCTCCAACGCGGCGATCCGGTTGATCCGGGTTGCGTCGTCCACCCGATCCTCAGCCCGCGCCGCGGTCGCCATCCGGGACAAAAATGCCTCGATCTCGTCGAGCACAGGATCCGGCGGAACCGGTTGCTCGAGCACGACGGTGGCCATGACTTCACGCTAGAGGACCCCACTGACACGCATGTTAGTAGCGACGTTCCCGCGGGTTCTGACTAACTCCGCGACAGGTTCTGTCAGGTGGTGTCCACGGCGTAGTTACGTGCACGCTTCACCTCAGCAGGAACTCGACCAGCACCGACTACGCGAGCCTATTGCCGACCGATCCCGACCGTGCTATCGTGCGCTTCATCGTTTAACTGCTTTAACGATGAAGCTTCGGGAGGCACAGGTGCCGGTGCGATCAGGACGCGCGGTGACGCTTAAGGATGTCGCCTCTGAGGTCGGGGTGACGCCGGCGGCGGTCTCGATGGCTCTCTCCGGCAGCACCCGGATCAGCGCGACGACGACGAAGCGAATCCGGGCGGTCGCGGATCAGCTCGGCTACGTCGGCAGCTCGGCCGCGAGGGCGCTGCGGCGGAGCAGGTCGGGCGCGATCGCCCTGATCGTCCCGAACTCGAGTCAGCATGTGTTCGGGCACAGCTACTTCATGCACGTGCTGATCGGAGTCTCGCAGGTTGCCGTCGACCAGGACGTGCAGGTGCTCATCTCGACTAGTGCGGGCGAGCAGAGCGGGTTGACCGCCTACGAGCGCGTCATGCACTCGCGCTCCGCGGACGGCGCGGTCGTGACCAGCGCCGCGATCGCCGATCCGAACATCGAGCGCCTGGCCGCAAGCGGGCTACCCGTCGTGCTCATCGGTAACTATCCCGGGCTCGAGGCGAGCAGCGTGGGTATTGACGACGTCGCGGCTTCGCGGATGGTGACGGAGCACCTCGTCGAGGTGCACGGTCGTCGGCGGCTGCTGCACGTCACCGGTCCTCTCGACCACCAGACGGCGGTCGACCGCAGGATCGGCTTCCTTGAGGCCGTCGACCGGCACGGGATCGGGGAGGAGTCGCGCATCGTCGAAGGCGACTTCAGCGAGCAGTCCGGGGCAGACGCCCTCGACGGCGTCTGCCTCGGAGCGGCCGGCGTCGACGGCGTTGTCTTCGCGAACGACGACATGGCCTTCGGTGGCTTTCAAGTGTTGCGAAGTCGCGACCTGGCTATTCCCGGAGACGTGGCGGTCGTCGGCTTCGACGACTTCGGCCTGTCCCGGGTCACGGAGCCCGGCATCACTACGGTGCACAGTCCGGCGAAGGAGATGGCGCGGATCGCCGCCGAGCGGCTGTTCGTGCGGATCGAGGCGCCCGATGCGCCGATCACCCGAGACGACCTCGACGTCTCACTCGTGCCGCGCGAGTCCTGCGGCTGCCGACGTCGCGACCTCGTGCTCCAGCACGACTGATCAGCCCTGAACAAAGTCGCCGCCCTCAACCACTAACGCCCACCACAACCCAGCACCACTCGAAGGAGAGTCCCATGAAGAAGTCGTTCGCGCTGGCGATCGTCGGCACGGTCGCCAGCCTCACCGTGCTGACCGGCTGCTCGGGTGGCAGCAGTCCCGCCGCACCCGAGGGCCCGGTCACCCTGACCGTCTGGACCGGCTTCACGGGAGGTGACCGGCCGGGGTACGAGCAGATCGTGAAGGACTGGAACGCCTCGCACAACGACATCCAGGTCAAGATGGTCGTTCAGCCCTGGGACACGATCACCCAGAAGCTCCCCTCGGCCTGGCTGACCGGCAGTGGGCCGGACATCGCCGCCCCAAGTTTCGACCCGAACGTGATGGCGCAGTACGTCAAGACGAACTCCGTGCTACCCATCAGTACCGGCGGCGGCGACACCTCGGTGAACGCCGACTCGATGGCTACGGCGCTGACCGAGGAGTTTACCTACGACGGGAAGCTTTACGCGGTGCCCGCCAACTATGCCACGTTGAGCCTCTACTACAACAAAAAGGCCTTGTCTGCAGCCGGTATCAACAAGCCGCCTGCGACCCTTAACGAGTTCAAGGACGCTGCGAAGAAGCTGACGAAGCCGGGTGGGAAGCAGTACGGCCTGGCGCTCGCCGATAGCGAGACGATCCAGATGTGGCCGGTCCTGCAGTGGCTGGAAGGTGGTGACATCGTCGACGCCAGGGGCTGCAGCGTGCTGCAGACACCTCAGGGGCAAGCGAGTCTGGAGCCCTGGGCGAGTCTGGTCGCGAACGACAAGATCTCCCCCGTCGGGCTCACTGGCGCCGAGGCGGACTCGCTTTTCTCGAGCGGGAAGGCCGCGATGGAGCTGAACGGCCCGTGGGCCGCGCCAGGCTTCAAGGACGCCGGAATCGACCTTGGCGTCGCACCCGTCCCGACCGGTGCCGACGGAAACTCCGTCACCTTGGGCTCGACGGCTCCACTCGCCATCTCCGCGAAGACGAAGTACCCGGACCAGGCGCAGGCGTTCCTCGCGTACTGGACGAGCAAGGACGTGCAGAAGAAGTTTTCGCTCGCGACTGGCTTCCCCTCACTCCGTACCGACCTCGCCGACGACCCCGAGCTGATGGCCGACCCGGTGATCTCGGTCTTCAGCAAGCAGATCCCGAACGCTCGGCTCTACCTGCCCAAGGTGCCCCAGGCGACCGAGGTCGATGCGAAAGGCTACGTGCCGCTGATCGGCGAGATCACCCGCGGCGCGGATATTGCGACCAAGACCGCCGCCGCCGCCAAGACGATCGATGCTCTGACCGGCTGCTCGTCTTCGTGACCGGCAACACCGCAGTGCGGGTGGGGGGCGGCGCGCGGCCGGCCCCCACCCGCACCTCCCGGCAGGGGACGACTGTTGCTCGGCGGCGACGCCCCGTTCGGTGGCAGCCGGCGTGGCTGTTCATGGCGCCGAGCCTGGCGATCCTCGGGGTGTTCGTGATCTGGCCGATCCTGGTCTCGTTCTGGTACAGCCTGCACGACTGGACCATCGGGGCGTCCGAGCAGCCGTTCGTCGGATTCGGCAATTATGTCGCGCTAACTCGAGACGACCGGTTCTGGGGAGCCCTCGTTAACACCCTCGAGCTCACCGTCGTCACGGTGGCGGTGTTGCTCGTGCTCGGCCTGGCGCTGGCGCTGGCGCTGATCGGGGACGGTCTGATGACCCGCATCGTCCGGTCCGCCTTCTTCTTTCCCACCGTCGTCTCCCTGACCTCGATCGGACTGGTTTGGCGGTTCCTGCTCGATCCTGAGCTCGGCCTGGTTGGTGGCCTGCTACACGCTATTGGGGTGCCCGCGGTCGCCTGGCTGCAGGACCCGTCCCTCGCATTGCCGACGATCATTGCGGTCGACGTGTGGAAGACTGCGGGCTTCGCGATGATCGTCCTCCTCGGGGCCCTGAAGGCGGTGCCCGCGGAGCGGCTCGAGGCGGGCCGCCTCGACGGTGCGGGCACCTGGAACCTGCTGCGCTACGTCACCCTCCCGAGCATCCGGCCGACGATGCTGTTCGTGGTTTTGATCCTCACGATCCAGTCGCTCCAGCTCTTTGATCTTGTCTACGTGATGACCGGCGGCGGCCCGCTGTTCGCCACCGACACCCTCGTGACCCAACTGTTCCGCGAGGGCTTCACCAACTTCAAGACCGGGTACGCGTCGGCCATCTCCTGGGTGCTGTTCGCGATCATCATGCTCATCTCCCTGCTGCAGCTGCGCTTCTTCCGGTACGACGATGTCGACTGAGCTGCGCATCCCCTTCCGTCGCGAACCGGCGGGTACGCAGGCGCTCCTGGTGTTCAAGTGGGTACTCGTCGCTATCGGCGTCGTCGTGGCCGTGGTGCCGTTCGCCTGGATGCTCTCGGTGTCCTTCCGGACCGAAGCCGACCTGTTCGGCCACCCGGCCAGCCTGCTGCCGCGGGAGTGGACCCTGCACGGCTACCTTGGCGTCTGGCAGCAGCTGCCCTTCCTGCGCCTGCTGCTGAACACGCTGGTCTTCGCGGGGGTCGCGACCGCGCTCACGCTGCTGCTCGACTCGCTGTGCGCCTACGCGCTCGCCCGAATCCGGTTCCGGGGCCGGAACCTGGCCTTCGTGCTCGTGATCGCGACGCTGATGGTCCCGTTCCAGGTCACGCTGATCCCCGTGTTCATCGAGCTGTTCCACCTAGGCTGGCTTGATACCTACCAGGGCCTGATCGTGCCGCGAGCGACGAGCGCGTTCGGGATTTTCCTGCTGCGTCAGTCGTTTCTGACGATCCCGACCGAGCTCGACGAGGCGGCTCGCATTGACGGCGCGGGGCACGTCCGGATCTATGCGCAGGTCATTCTGCCGCTCGCCCGCCCGGCGCTGGCCACCGTGGCGTTGCTGAATTTCATGGCGCTGTGGAACGATCTGCTGTGGCCGCTCGTGGTCACGAGCTCGCCGGAGATGCGTACCCTGCCCGCCGGCCTGACCCTGTTCGGAGGCCAGCACGTGACCGACCACGCCGTCCTGCTCGCGGGAGCCACAATCTCGCTGGTGCCACTCGCCGTCGCCTTCTTCTTGGCGCAGCGATACTTCGTCGCCGGCATTGCGACCAGCGGGCTGAAGTGAGCGCCGACCGGGCCTTCCCGGCCGGCGCGATCCGGTGGATCCTCGGGATCGAGGACACCTGTGTTATCCCACCACCCGGCTCGACGATGAGCCCGCTCGACGAGTTCGACCTCACCGACCACACGCTCTGGTGGCGAGAAGACCTCGCGACGGCCAGAGGCCTCGGAGCGGACGCAGTCCGGTACGGAGTCCGCTGGCCGAAAGTCCACACCGCGCCCGGCGTCTTCGACTGGTCCGAGCTCGACGAACGGCTCAGCTACGCAGTGCACGACCTCGGACTCGTCGTCATCGCCGATCTCGTGCACTACGGGACGCCCACCTGGCTGCCCGACTCCTTCGCCGACCTCGGCTACCCAGACGCCATTGCCGAGTTTGCCGCTGCCTTCGCCACCCGCTACCGCGGACTGGTCGACCACCTGACCCCGCTCAACGAGCCGGTCACCACCGCCTCGTTCTGCGGGCTACGCGGGGTCTGGCCGCCGGCGCGGACCGGCTGGGCCGGATGGACAGCCGTCGTCTTGGGCATCATCGAAGGTGAGCGGCGATCGATCGTCGCCCTCCGCGCCGCGAACCCCGATGCCGTTGTCGTCCACGTTGAGGCCGCCACGCTCTACACCGCGGGTTCTCCCGATCTGGAGGCCCACGCCGATTTGCTGAGAGCTACCGCCGCACTCCCGACCGACTTACTGCTCGGCCGGGTCGACGAACAGCACCCCCTGCACGGCTGGCTCATCACGCAGGGCGCGGACCCGGGTACCCTTCGCGGCTTCCTCGACGCTGTACCGGTGATCGACCTGCTCGGCGTGAACTACTACCCCAATCTCACCCCGCGGACTTTGCTGCACCTGAACGGTGGCGTCGAACAGCGGACGACCGACCGGTGGACCGACGGGCTCGAGCGCTGTCTGCGGTGGTTCGCCGATCGCTACCGCCTGCCGATGCTGCTTACCGAGACCAGCATCGAGGGGGACGACGTGGTGCGGGAGCGGTGGGCGCTCGAGTCGGCATCGACGCTCACTCACCTGCACGAGGAAGGCATGGACGTCCGCGGCTACACCTGGTGGCCGCTCACCGACTTCGTCGACTGGTCATGGGCGTCGGGCGGCCGAAACGTCGAGGAGTTCCTGCTCGACGACCCCTCGCCCATCAGCTCGGCGGCGCAGCGATTCAGCGACCTGACCGCAGGTCGCACGACCTTCCTGCGCAGGATGGGGCTGCTCCACCTCGAGGCCGCTTCCAATGGCGACCTGCATCGGGTGCCGACCGCGGCGGCGCGGGCCTTCCGCACCGCCGCCTCGCGGGTTGCCGCGGAGGTGAGCAGTGCCGGCTGACCCGGTCTGGCCCGACTACTTCGCGGACCCCTTCGTTCTGGCGGTTCCGGACGGGTACGTGGCCTACGGGACCGACCCGACCCGTACCGACGGCGCAGCGTTCGCCGTGCTAGTCTCGGCCGACCTGCGAGCCTGGCGCTCCGCCGAGCCGGTGCTAGCGGTGGACTCGTCCATCGGCACCGACTATTGGGCGCCGGAGGTGGTGCACGACGGGGGTGCGTGGTGGATGCTCTTCTCTGCCGGGCGCGGGAACGAGGGACATCACCTGCGCGTCGCCCGGGCCGGCTCCCCGCTCGGGCCCTTCGTTGACCAGGGCGTCAACCTGACGCCGAACGAACGCTTCGCCATCGACCCGCACCCGTTCCGCGACGCGGACGGCACTCGCTACCTCTTCTACGCCCACGACGTCCTCGACGCCGAGCGGCCAGGCACCCACCTCGCCGTCCGCCGTGTACGTGAGTGGACCGAGCTCGACGACGAGGTGCACCCGGTGCTGACACCCAACGCCCTCTGGCAGCGATACGAAGCGGGCCGGACCATGTACGGGCGCACGCTCGACTGGTTCACCCTCGAGGGCCCCACCGTCGTCCGGCGCGCAGATCAGTACGTGCTCTTCTACTCCGGCGGCTCGTGGGAAGGGCCCGGCTACGGCGTCGGCACGGCGACGGCGCCCACACCGCTCGGTCCGTGGACCCACGAGGCGAACCATCCGACCGTGCTCAGTGCGGCGCTGACCGGGCAGATCGGCCCCGGCCACAACTCGATCGCCGCTGCCCCGGACGGGAGCGCAGTGATCGCGTACCACGCCTGGGATCCCGCGCGCACCGTCCGCCGGATGCATGTCGCGGCCGTGCGCTGGGACGGGCCGCGACCGCTCGTCGACCTCTGTAGCGACCTCGGGTTCAGTTCAGCGTGAAGCGCTGGGCGTCACCACCGATGCAGTCGTAGATCTGCAGCGTTTGGCGGTCGTGCTGTCCCTGGGGGATGTCAAGGCACCGTCCGGACTGCGGATTGAACACGGACTCGTCCGCGCGGAACAGCCACTTCTGACCGCCCGCGTTATTGCAGGTGTAGACCTGGAGCTTGGAGAAGTTGGCCGTCGCGTTGCGATCGATGTCGAGGCATAGGCCGAGGCTCGTCACGGTTTGCGTGTCCCGGTGGTAGACCCACTTCTGGTCCTGCGACTCGGGGTTCTTCGTCACGATGGTCTCGCACGAGTAGGTCTGCACGACCAGCTGCAGTTGTCTGAGGTCTCTTCCGTCGACATCGACACAGTTCTGCGTACTGTTGTTCCGGTCGGAGGTTGCCTGCTGCACCGCGGGGATGATCGGTACTCCGCCGGTGATCGTGAACTGCTGAGCCGCGTTGCCGTTGCAGTCGTACAGATGCAGTCCGACCCCGTTCGTCAGGTCGCCGTTCGGGTCGTCGAGACAGCGGCCGGACTGCGGGTTGACGATCGAGCCGTCCGTGCGGACAATCCATTGCTGACCGCCGAGCCCGTCCCGGCAGTCGTACAGCTGGACCTTCGTCCCGTTCGCGGTGCCGTTCCCGGTGGCGTCGAGGCAGCGGCTCATGGTGCCGAGGGTGTGGATGCCGTAGGCGCTACCCAGCCAGTTCTGGTCGGCGGCTCGCGTCTGGCAGTCCCACAGCTGCACCCGCTTGCCGTTTCCGCCGAGGTCGTTGCCGTCCACGTCCACGCACTTGCCTCCGTGGGTGATCCTGCTGCCGGGGCCGCCGCCGCTGTTCAGACCGTCGTAGCGTTGCGCCGCAACGTTGGCTTGGACCTGGTTGTCGACTGCGTTGCTGGAGAACCCGGTGGTCATGACACCCTCGAAGAAGGTCGCGGTCCCGGCGTTCGAGTTGTCGCCGCCGGCGCCCAGCACGATGGATCCTTCGAGGCGCATGGGGCTGTAGCGCTGGTTCGGCGGACCGATGACCGGCTCGGTGGGTAGCGCCCCGTCGTACCAGGTGGTGAAGGTGTTCGGCGCACTACCGATCGTGGCGTCGGCGCCCTTCAGCGAATAGCGGTTCACACCGTCGTTCCGAGTCAGGGCCGTGACGAACTTCGTGGGATTGCCTCGGTTTGCGGTGTTCACCGGCGTTGCTCCCTGAAAGACACCGTTCTCCAGGTCGTTTTGCACCCAGGGTCCGTACCCGTAAGACTTCGAGCCGTTGTAGGTCCCGTTCAAGGTGGAGAGGTTGAGCGTGTCCATGGTGCCGGCGTTGTTGTCGGTCTGCCGCGCCTCGACGTTGCCGAAGTCGGAGCAGCACGAGTTGTTGACGTTGGTGCCGCTGGCCACCATGTAGATGGTTTCCGGGCTCGCCCCCCGGGCTGTCCCCCTGGTATCGACGGCAGCTCGGCGATACGAGACGCGCGGCGGCAGATAGATGCCGTACGCCTTGCTGCCGTTCAGCGTCACCGGCACCGCTGTCGCGTCCGCGGGGGAGTTGTCGGTGCCTTGCTGAGCGTCCGGGAGCCGGGGGAAGACGGTCACATCGTTCCGGTTGGCCGTTTGGTCGTACACCTTCGGAACCACGCAGGTCGTAGCGCGGCAGAAGTCGTCCTGCGCGGCCGCATTCGCGTAGCCACCGGCGCTCAGGGTGCGCACGTCCGCCAGTTGGCCGTCGGACGCCCGGCGGACCTGGTACAGCGGGCCGTTATACCCGCTGAATAACGCCCGCGTGGAGCTGAAGGCAGCGACGCACGGCGTGCCGCCATTGGCGTACAGATCACAAGGCTGAGAGCCCGCAGCCGCGGCCGGCTCAGCACGAAGGGGGCCCACGGCGAAGAGGCCACCCACGAGTGCGACGGAGGCGACCACAACGGTAGCCAGCCGGCGACGAGGCCGGGATGTCAGGGAGGACACGATTTCGGAACTTCCTTTCGGGCGACATTGCCAAGCTGTGGATTGTCACACCGTCGGTGCTTAATCGTTAAACTCACCTCTACAATAGCGTCTAAGGCCGAGGTTAGGCAAGGGGCCCGCCAGCGCCCACAGTGCTCCAACAGCGCCCCGGCATCGTCGCTGAAGCCCCGCGGCCGCACCGCGCGCCCATCGACCTGCCCGGCCGGGTCCGGCAGCTTCGGGCCGGTCAGCATCCGCCGCGCCGTCGAGCGGCCCATCCCAGTCGTCTCCACCACCCGGTCTAAAACCTGGCTCCTCTCCTCCTTCGTCGCCTTGCGGTACTCGCTGTCCTCGTGCAGCGGGCGCTCGGGTTGCGCGGGGACCGGGTCGCGGACGTGGTCGAGGAGCTGGTAGGGCTTCTCGTCCATACAGACCACCGGCCGCATCGGGTCATAGATCCGGGCGTAGACCGAGAGGATGTCTTCCATCCGGGCGGCGAACTCTGCGTTCGCCTTCGGCGGGATCGTCCAGCACGCCTTCAGATGAGGACGAAGTTTCGTTTTTTTAAAACCCTCCCGATGGTGGAGTGATCCAGATTCGGGACGTCGTCGACCAACGCGACGTAGCGCTCCAGCAGCCGTAACGACCACCGCGAATAGCCCGGCGGTGGCGCTGAGCATGCCAGCTTGATCGGCCGGGCCTCCACCTCACCCGTCACCGGCGAGGGCACCGGAGGCTGAGCTGGCTTTTGCCGCCCGATCGTGGCGTGCACGTCACCACCGGTATCGGCGAAACGCTTGGCGACCAACCGAAGCGTCTCTACCGAAACCTCCAGCCCGGCCGCGACAACCTCAGCAAAGGCGACCTCGCCCAACGAGGTATCCAACAGGACCCGTGCCCGCCTGATCATCGAGGCCAAATGCACCCCAGTCGTAGTAATCCGAACCAACACTAAAGCGGTCATCGGCTGGGCGACAGACGACAATTACCGGACCCCGCTGATCAGAGCCGCGATCGACATGGCCGCCCGTAATCATACGCTTGCACTGAAAGCGATCTTTCACTCCGACCGCGGCAGCAATTACACTTCGAGCGAGTTTGCTGCTACGTTAGAATGGCATGATCTTCGCCAATCTGTGGGCCGGACCGGTGTTTGCTATGACAACGCGATGGCTGAATCGTTCTTTGCGGCGTTGAAAAATGAGCGGGTCCATCGTACCGTTTATCCCACCCGAGAACACGCCAGGAAGGACGTGACTCACTACATCGAAATGCGCTACAATACGAAGAGGTTGCACTCGGCGCTCGACTACAAGACCCCACAAGAAGTCCACGACGAGTACCTAAGCCGGCACAAGGCGACCTAAAGCCAACAAGTTCAATGTCCGGAAAATGCGCGGCTGATCAGAAGGAAACTCATGACGTACGGCGATCTACCTGGTCTCCAGTTGTCCGTGACCGACGGTGTCGCCACGGTGACGCTCGACCACCCGCCGTTGAACCTGATGGACGGGGTCCTCCTACCATCACTGCGCGGATTTCTCTACCGTGTGCGAGAGGACTCCGATGTCCGGGTCATCGTCTTCGAGAGCGCAGATCCCGAGTTCTTCAGCGCCCACGGCGACATGGGCTACCTCACAGATCCCGATGCCATGCCCGCAGCGACCCAGGCCGCGCTCGCGGCAGCCCCCGACTGGCCGGTCCCGGAGGGGATGAACGTCTTCCACGCCATGAGCGAGGAGGTGCGACGACTTCCGCAGGTCACGATCGGCAAGCTCGCGGGCTTCGCCCGTGGCGCGGGCAACGAGTTCCTCATGTACCTGGACATGCGGTTCGCGGCCATCGACCGGTCCGGGCAGGCGCAACCTGAGTCGCAGATGGGCATCCTGCCCGGCGGTGGTGGCACCGTGAACATGACGCGCTTGATCGGCAGGGCGAGGGCGCTTGAGCTCATCTTGGGTGCCGAGTTGATCGACGCCGAGGTGGCCGAGCGTTACGGCCTGGTCAACCGCGCCATCCCGGCCGACCGCATCGACGAGCACGTCGACGCGCTGGCCCACCGGATCGCACGGCTGCGCCCCGAGACCATCGCTGCCATCAAGACGGCAGTGAATGCTGCCGCACCGCCGGTGCCCGTGGAGGCCTACGCCGTGGAGAACACCTCGTTGTACTCGGCGTTCAGCGACGAGGTGCTGGTGCTCGTGCGCAAGCTCCTCGCAGCCGGTATCCAGACCCGCGACGGCGAGCGGGACTACGAGCGGATCTCGAACAGCATCTGACGAGAACTAGAACGGGTCCAGCGCGCGGGACGAGGTTTGGGCCGGTGTGCGCCCCCCTGCTGGCACCGACGGTGGCAACCGCGCAGGCCAGCCACCATCGGGTGCCCGCGGGTCTGCGCTCGGCGGGCCCTCTCCCGCAACCCGTGCTGCAAGTTCCATCCATCCACCCAGCGGTCGGCACGGTCCGGACGGGACCGAGCACCGCACCACCCGACCAGGGAGGCGATCGGTCGTGCGAGTCCTCTTCTCATCGATACGGGGCTGGGGTCACCTGATGGCCATGGCGCCGCTCGTGGCTGCTGCAAGGTCAGGCAGGGGCCAGGGTCCCGGCAAAGTCGCTGGCAGGGGTCCGGTCTGGGGTGAGGGGCTGGTGATCCGGGGTAGGGGCGGGCACGGGTACCTCGGCGCAGGATGTGGGTGTCGAATCCATCTGCTGTCGAGAGCCCATGGTCAAGTCCACAGTGACGGTGTACGACCGGTGATCACAGCGGCCCGGGCGACGGGCACCAGACCTGGCCGCCGGGATCTTCCCCGGTTGGGCACGGCGATCCTCCGGTCGGTGCGGCGCCGGCCGAGCCGTGATGAGTGGGACGAAAGTCGAGGCTGCCTGGTCCTGGACGTCTTCGCCCGCGGTCGCGCGCCATCGCCCAGACCACCGCTGCACAGGGGGCGCCTGCCACCGCATGGGCCCTGACCGCTCGGGCACACCGAAGATCACGCGACACCGGACCGGTGTCACCTCGGCGGACGGGACCGACGTTCAACCGGACACCCTCAACCTCGACACGCAGCCAGCTCTTCACGCAGGCAGTACGAGATAGTCAGTGGTCCAAGACCCGTGCACCGGTCACGCCGGTGGGCGCGATGGCCGACGTCCGGGCATACCGGCATCATTTCCGGATGCGGTACGAGCGCTTCGCCTTGGAGGACTGGTTCGCTCGGTACAAAGCGGCCTGCCCGTTGAACATCGCCAGCTCCGACGTCGAGCCGCTCACTCTGCGCCAGCTCCTCGACGGCATGGACGACGAACTGGCCGGGGCATGGTCGGCTCTGCCGCTCGGTTACGGCGCCTCGCGCGGCAGCGACCTGCTGCGCGCCGAGATCGCCAGCACCCACGCCGACCTCGAGCCCGACCAGGTCCACTGCTTCACCGGCGCCACCGAGGCCTACGGTGCGGTGGCCGCCGCCACCCTCGGTGCCGGCGACCACGCGGTCGTGGTCACCCCCGCCTACCAGCTGCTGACCGAGGTGCCCCACGCCTTGGGCGTGAGCGTCACCGAGGTCGACCTGCGCCCGCAGGAGGGGTGGCGCTTCGACCTCGAACGGGTGGCCGCTGCGCTGACCGACCGGACCCGTCTCGTGGTGGTCAATACCCCGAACAACCCCACCGGGAGTGCCCTGTCGTACGCCGAGCTCGCTGCTCTGGTGGACCTGACCGCTCGCGCGGGTGCGCGGCTGCTCCTCGACGAGGTCTACCAGGGCCTGGAGGCCGAGCCGCTGCCCGCCGGGGCCGACCTGGCAGACCACGTGATCAGCCTGTCCGCGGTCTCGAAGGTCTACGGCGCCGCAGGGCTTCGCGTGGGCTGGGTCGCCGCCCGCGACGCCGACCTGCTGGACCGGCTGCGCACCGGCCGCTACTACACATCCCTGTCCGGCAGCGTCACCAGCGACCTGCTGGCCGTCGCAGTGCTGCGCGCGCGAGAGCAACTGCTGGAGCGCTCCCGCGCACTCGTTGAAGCTGGCACGGCGGTGCTGCGCGACTTCGCTGCCCAGCACCTTGAAGACGTCGACCTGGTCGCACCCCGCGGCGGGACCACCGCCTACCCGCGGCTACGCCGGCGCTCCGCCGAGGAGGTTGCCGTCGAGCTCGCCGAGCAGCACGGCGTCTTCGTGGTGCCGTCCTCGGTGCTGCTGACCCCGGCTGAGCACCTGCGTGTTGGCTTGGGTCGCGCCGACCTATCCGCCGGTCTGGAGCGGCTGGGGGTTGTGTTGACGCGGCGCCCGCTCTGAGCAGCCCCGCCACCGCACGCGTCGAGACGGGTGTAACGGCTCCCGCGGCCAGCGGGACCGGTGAGTCCTGGTGGCAGTAGATGCGTAGCAGCCCTCCACGTCCCCTGGCGAGTGGCTGCTCCAGTTGTGGGGCACTACGGACCCGGCTGGACGCCCTGGTTGAGCCCAGTCAGGCGCCGTCACCGGCCGCCTCGATCCGTCACACCACCTGCTCCGTCAGGGACGTGGGTCGGCGTGCCGATGTACCATGTCGTACGGAAAATCGGGTAGCCAGGCCCGTGCCACGGCCGCGATGGAGGAAGGCGCATGGGAGCCCTGGAGGGCAAGACGGCGGTGGTGACCGGCGGTGGTTCGGGCATCGGTCTGGCCACCGCCACCCGCTTCGCCGCGGAAGGCGCGCACGTCTTCATCACCGGTCGGCGCCAAGCCGAGCTGGACGCCGCGGTGGAGGCCATCGGGTCGGCCACCGCCGTCCCCGGCGACGTGACGGACGCCGCGGACCTGGACCGGCTTTACGACCTTGTCCGGCTGCGTGGTCGAGGCTTGGACGTGCTGTTCACCAATGCCGCCGCCGCATCCTTCGTGACCCTGGAGGCGACGACCCCGGAGGACTTCGACCGGATCTTCGGCGTCAACGTCCGAGCGATGCTCTTCACCGTGCAGAAGGCGTTGCCGCTGCTGAACGACGGCGCCTCGGTGGTCCTGAACGTCTCCTCGGCTGCCGAGCACGGGATGGAGGCTTTCGGCCTGTACTCGGCCTCCAAGGCTGCGGTCCGCTCGCTCGCTCGAACCTGGGCCAACGAGCTGAAGAGCCGGGGCGTCAGGGTCAACGCCGTCTCGCCGGGGTCGACCGACACCCCCTTCATCGACGGCCTCGCCGGCGAGGAGAACGCTGCCGCGGCGAGGGCCCAGCTTGCGGCGGCGGTGCCGATCGGGCGCCTGGGCCGCCCCGAGGAGATCGCCGCCGCCGTGACCTTTCTCGCCTCCGACCAGAGCAGCTTTATCGTCGGGGCGAACCTCCCCGTCGACGGCGGCGAGAACCAACTCTGACCCCCCTTGCGCTGGGCGCGAGCCGGCCCCCAGTAGCGTCAGACCGAGCGTGACACGCGAGGGTGGCGTGTTGATCGACGGGGTGGGCTTCCAGGGCCACGTGACCACCGCGACGCCGCTGGGGTCGCTGACCGCGACGATGGATCGCTTCGCCGACCTCGGTCTGTTCACGCGCGTGACCGAGGCCGACGTCCGGCTCGACGACGCCGGGTCGGCGGTGCTGCAGGAGCAGGCCCGGGTCCATGGGCCCTTGGTGGACGCCTGCCTGCGCGCGCGGGACTGCCCCTCGTTCGCCACCTAGGGCGTGGACGACGGGCACTCGTGGGTGCCGCGTGAGTTCCCGGCTCCGGGCGGGCGCTGCTGCGCGACCAAGGCCTCGCGCCCAAGCCGGCCCACGGGCAGGTGCGCCGGACGCTGCTGGGGCACCCGCTGCGATGGCTCGTGAGCGAGGAGTAGCCGCCCGCGGCTGGTCGAGCCCACCGGGGTGGTGTGCAGCGGTGACCGGAGTCGACCCCGTGGGCGTGGGCGCACACGGGGTCGAGAGCACCACGGCGCGCCTTACCCGCGGCCAGGCGGCGAAGGCGCGCACGACCAGGGGCACCATCCATGAGCCCCCACCACGACCACGCCCGGGAGGGCGAGGTAGTCCGCGACCTCCTCCTGCGCGATCCCGCCGGTCGGCACGAACAAGACGCCCGGGAACGGCGCGGACAGGGCGGTGACCGTCTCCCTGCCCCCCGCCGCGACGGCCGGGAAGAGCTTGACCGCCCGCGCCCCAGCCGAGCGTGCCGCCATGACCTCGGTGGTCATGGCGACAGGGCGCCGTACCTGAGGGACGGCGCCGCCCCGACATGCCGGCGCTCGACCGCTTCCCCCACGTCGCGTCCGGCATGTCGATCCTGGCGTCCACCCCGGAGGCCGAGCGGCTCTGGTATGCCGCGGTCATCGCCATGCTCGTCAAGGGGGTCGCGAGAGCGCCGGGGAGTTGGGCGGGTCTGCTGCGCGACGCCAGGCGATGCGCGATGGGCGCCCCGGTGCTGGCCATCAGCGACGCAGCTGAGCGCGCTACCCGCGTCGGCGCACCCCGAACGACAGGCAGATGCTGACGGAGATCGACAGCGCCAAGAACTACGAACCCGATCGCGTCCATCTTCGCCACCGTGGGCAGGTCACGAAGAGAGCGATTGGCGAGGTCGCGGGGATGGCGGTGGCGTGCAGGCTCATGCTTGCTGTCCACGCGTGCTGGTGAACGGTCAACGCCACGCACTTGTCAGCCTGGTACGCGCCCGGGCCCGCTTCGAGAGCGGCACTTCGGTCGAGCGGCCCGACGCACCGGTCTCCGGTGGCGTTGAACCGCCTCTACCCAAGGCTGCCTGAACGATCTTCGTCACAGGTTTTGACGATTCCTTCGCTCGTCCCGTCCCCTCGGACGCCTCGACCTGGCGGCGTTGCGGTGCAGCGGGGGTCAGACGCGAGGGTCGCGCTCGTTGGTGGCGTCGAACATTCGTACCTCGTTGCGCATGCGTGGAGTCCACTTGGCGAAGAGCTGCTGCACCTGCGGCGTGCCGAGGTGCGTGGCCAACGCCTCCTGCGTCATCCACTCCTCCAGGACGGTGACGATTCCGGTGGTGGCGTCGTCGACGCAGAAGCTCAGCAGGATGTTGCCGGGGTTCGCCGCGGCGATGGGGTAGGTAGCCTTGGCCTCGGTGATGAACTCTGTGACGTCACCCGGGTCGACGTGGACCTGGCCGGCGATGATGATCATGGCGTTCCTCCGCGAAGTGTGGTCGCCCAACAGCGCGCCGGGGGGGGGGGGATTGTCGGGTGTCGCCCTTCGGTGATAGCGACGCCACGGGGCGAGGTGTAAGAAGAGTAAAGGGGCATGCGCCGCGGCGACAAGCCAAGGGTGCCCAGCGAGCCGATCTCGGAGAGTGATCAGAACCTAATGACTCTTGAACGACTTCGATCCCGGCATGGATGCCTGATCAGAACTCGGGACCTTTGAACCCTCTCCACAGACGGGCGGCGTGTCCGGGCTCGTTGTCGTGACCTGTTCGCGCAGGGTGTTGATCATGGTTCGAGCCCGCGTGCACGGCACATACCTCGCTAGTCGGGAGCCGGTGAGCTCTGATGCAAAGATTGGGACCGTGTGCGTCGCTGGGATCGTGAACGGCTCATTCACAGGGAAGGCCATCGAGCCTCGTCATTAGGGCGCCGCACGTTCTCGCCAGGGTCTTTGACCACAAACACATCAACCAGGGGGCCAAGCGCCGCATCGCAAATTCGGTTGCCGGTTCGCTGAGCTGAGTTGACGGCCATGCTGGGCGAGGCCGGTGATTGCGAGGAGGAACCGATCCCGGTAGCGATCGAAACCTCACCCGGGCTGCTGGTCGCCGCGTACGTGCCAGCAGCCGGCCGGTCTATCCGATCAACCCGATGGCGGTGGCCCGCTACCGGGAGCGGCACTCTAGAGTCCCCTTATGTCACTGGTGTCGTCACGCCCGCAGCCGTTCACGCCGCGCGTCGACCCGGCGGCGCTGGAGGACCTGAGGGCGCGGCTCGGCGCGACGCGCTGGCCTGACGCACCCCAGGACGCCGGCTGGTCCCTGGGCGCCGACGTCGCCTACCTGCGCGAGCTCGTCGCCTACTGGGCCGACGGCTTCGACTGGTCGGCGCAAGAGGTCGCCACGGCCCATCTCCCGCGCTACACCGTTACCCTCGGCCAGGGCAAGATCCGGTTCGTGCACGTCCGCGCCTCGGTGCCCGCGGGCACCGAGGCGGTCCCCTTGCCGCTCGTGCTCAGCCACGGCTGGCCGGACTCCTCCTGGCGCTACTCCAAGGTCGTGCCCCTGCTGACCGACCCCGGTGCGCACGGAGCTGATCCTGGCGATGCGTTCGACGTCGTGGTCCCGGACATGCCGGGGTTCGGGTGGTCGGAGCGACTGACCGCCACCATCCCGGACTCCGTGGCGGTCGCCGGCCTTTGGGCCGAGCTCATGGACGTGCTCGGGTACGCGCGGTTCGGTGCTGTCGGTGGGGACATCGGCAGCTCGGTCAGCCGCTTCCTCGCCTTGGACCACCCTGACCGGGTGGTCGCCGTGCACCGGATGGACGCGGGCGTGCCCGTGCTCAGCGGTAACCCGGACGACCTCACCCGGGAGGAGGGTGCGTGGCTGGACGACGTCGGCGCCTGGGGCGCGAGCGAGGGCGCCTACGCCGCGCTCCACCGCACCAAGCCCCAGACCGCCGCCGTGGGACTGAACGACTCTCCCGCCGGGATGGCGGCATGGGTGGTGGAGAAGCTGCGGTCCTGGAGCGACTGCGGCGGCGACCTGGAGAGGCGCTTCAGCAAGGACGAGATCCTGACCCTGCTGACCACCTCCTGGGTCACCGGCACGATCGGCTCGTCTATGCGGATGTATCGCGCCAACGCGGCGATCTCGGCGGCGCAGCACGCACGCCGGGTCGAGGTGCCCTCCGGCTTCGCGCTGTTCCCCGCCGACATCTCACGGCCTCCCCGGGCGTGGCTGGAGCGGACGGCGAACACCGTGCGCGTGAGCGAGCCGCCGCGCGGCGGCCACTTCGCGCCGTTCGAGGAACCTGAGCTGTACGCCCGCGAGCTCCGTGACTTCTTCCGGCCCTACCGGGGGCAGGCCCCGGGCGGGGCAGACGGTCCGGCACCTTCTCTGGGATCGTGGGTGTGAGCCGTCCTTCCGGCCGCGGCGGCCACGACGACCGGATCAGACGGACGGCAGGTCGAGCCACTGGTTGATCGCGAAGAGCTGGCGGTCCTTCCGGATGCTCACGCCGCCGTGACCGGGGTAGTGGGCTGGGAACACGCTGCTCCCTCGTTCGGCCGCCTGGGCGAGCACCGCGCGCCGCGACCGGGTGGCGGTCTCGCGATCGAGGTCGAACGCGCACGGGTCGTCTGGTCGTGCGACCTGCATCGGTGAGTGGAGGAGATCGCCGACGAACACCGCCCCCGGGTTCTCGTCTCCGTCGAGCCAGAGGACGGAGGACCCGGGGGTGTGACCGGGCGCCGCGGCAAGACGGAGGCCCGGGGTCAGATCGAGCTTGTCCGACCAGAGCTCGATCTGCCCTGCGTCGGCGATCGGTCGGACGCTGTCCTCGAAGACCAGCGCGATCCCCTCGAACCTGCGGCGCTCGTCGTCGGTCTCGGGCGCACGCATCCGATCGGCGTGCTCGGGGTCGAAGTACTCGAAGTCGGCGCGCGGTACGACGTACCGGGCGTTCGGGAAGGTCGGCACCCAGGCATCGCCGTCCCATCGAGTGTTCCACCCCACGTGGTCGTAGTGGATGTGGGTGTTCACCACGACGTCGACCTCCTCGAGTGCGACACCGCCCTCGCGCAGGCGGCGGTCGAACCCGGTGTGCAGGTCCGAGAACAGGGGGACCTGCGGCCGGTCCCGTCCGTCTCCGACGCCCGTGTCGACGAGCACGGTCAGGCCGCCGGAGCGCACGACCCACGTCTGGATGGCCGCCCGGAACGCGTTGGTGCTGGCGTCCCAGAACACCGGGTCAAACTCGGTACGGCCGTTCTCCCACACTTCCCGCGGGGTCGAGGGAAACAGGGCGTCGACCGCGAGGATGGGGCCGACCCACTCCACGGCCCTCGACACCCGCACCGAGCCGAACGCCACCGACGGCAATGACTCTTCGCCGCTCTGCGGGGGCCCGGGTGCAATAGACGACACGGACTGGTCCTCCTCCATCGACGCGGCCACGTAACCGTCCATCGGGCTTCGCGCTGATCGATCGAGCGCGCACGCGGTCTCCCAGGAGAAGAGTAGGGGCCGCGCCTGGCAGAGCTGCGACGAGGTCGCTGATCGCCAAAAGGAGGCTCATCGCGAGCGAGGGTGTAGTCGAGGTCTGAACCCGCAGGTCTCAAGCAGCGAGCGGGCGGATGCAGTGAGGTTGCGGAAGCCCGAGGTGGTACCTCGCAGGTGCTCCAGGCGGCCGTTGATGGGCCTCGGTGGGGACGTTGGACGTGCCGGTCCGGCCGAAGTAGGCCAGGGCGTTCGCCGGCACACCTGTTCAGCGTCCCGCCCAGGGTGATCAGCTCGGTCAGGACCGGTGGGACGCCGCCAGCCAGGGAGTCGATGAGTGCGATCACACCCGCCCGCCCGCGGACGCGGGAGCGCACGTAGCCGCGCGGCGGACGGGGCGTCGCCGTCGCCGTCTCGCACCCCTTCGCCGCGCGCACCTCGGTGTCCGCCGACGAGGTGGCCGACGAGCGGTGAAGGGCGTGGCGGCGCTTGACTGTCTGGCGACCTTAGCGAGTGGTCGTCGACGTCACCGCCTTCCGACCTGGTGCTGGAAGCCTCGACGGGTCCCGCTCGGCTCTGGCCGGTAACGTCGGGAACGCGGTTCGGCACCCCCCCGTTTCGTGGGAGGTGCTCGACACACCGCGGAAACAGGTACATCTCGGACGGTCAGGCACCGCGACCCGAGCCTTGGCCAACCGGGGTGACCGCCTAGGGCCTCGAAAGTAGTCTTCAAAAAGATATCGCCACGCTCGGCCAAGGGCCGGGTGGCGTGACCACCGGCCCCAACCCACGCCCAGGACGGTTCACGAAACCATGGGTGCTCCAGGCTCAGTCTTCGCTCGGGCGTCCTCCTGATCCAGCTCTCAGCCGCCGGTAGTGGCGAGCCGCTCTCACCCGGTTGCCGCAGCCGGTGGAGCACCACTCGCGTCGGGGGTGATCTCTGGCGAAGTAGAGCACGCAGCCGGGTGCCTGGCAGGCACGGATCACAGGGTCGGTCCTGGTCAAGAGGTCGACGCCTGCTGCGGCGACCGCCGATCGCGCCTGGGAGGTGGTGCTGACGGACAGCGTGTCGCGCTCGATCTTGCCGGCCTGGAGCCGAAGCAGTGGTCCCACCGAGCTCGCCTGGACGGCGGTGTTGACCTGCCCGATCGCCTCGCCCGCGTCCCGTGTGGGGCTGGCCGCAGCGGGTCGCTCGTCGTCGGTGACGAGGGCGGCGAGGCGGCGCAGCGCGTCGCGCAGGACCCGGAACGCCTCGACGTCACCCCGTCGGAGGAGGGTGACCCGGTACCCGGTGGCGTGCAGCCACGACCGCAGGTCGCGTGCGGTGCGCAGGCTGTCGTGTACACCGTGGCGGTCGGCCCAGACGGTGTTCATCAGGCGCACGGGCACCGGCTCGTCCGGCAGCACCCATCCGTCGAAGCTCGTCACGTTCTCACGGTAGCAAGAGACTTGCGCCGTGAGAACGTGCGTGCTACAACTCTACGGCAAAGCTCCGTCCTTACCGTGAGAAACGCGGTGTCGGACGGCCGTCCTGAGGAGCCTGCCATGAGTAACCTGCCCCTGATCGACCCCGCCGCCGCCCCAGTTCCTGTCGCGGACCTGCTCGCCGCCGTCCAGCGCAACCTGGTTGTGACGCCCAACATGACCAGGGCCATGGCCAACAGCCAGGCGCTGCTCGGCGGCTACCTCGCGCTGTCCGAGGCCCTGAGCAAGGGAGTGCTGAGGCCGGCCGTCCGAGAGCAGATCGCGCTCGCGCAGGACAACGGCTGCTCGTACCGCCTGTCGGCGCACAGCCACCTGGCTGAGCACGCGGCGCACCTCGGCGCCGACGACTTCGAGGACGTGCAAGCCGCCGGCGGTACGGATGAGGAGATCGCCGAGACGCTGGGCCACGTCGCCTTGAACGTGCTGACGAACTACGTCAACAACGCCGCCGGGGTCGAGATCGATTTTCCCGTCGTGGCGGCCTGAGCGCGATGTCGTCGCTCCTGCAGACGCATCGCCCGCCCGTGCCGCCGTTCGACGAGGCGACGGCCCGGCAGAAGGTCCAGGCCGCTGAGGACGCCTGGAACACCTGCGACCCGGAACGGGTGGCGGCGGCCTACAGTCCGGACTCGCAGTGGCGCAACCGCTCAGAGTTCCTGGCTGGGCGGGAGGCGATCGTCGCCTTCCTGACCCGCAAATGGCACAGCGAGCTCGACTACGCATTGCGCAAGAGCCTGTGGGCCGTCACCGGTGACCGGATCGCCGTGCGCTTCCAGTACGAGTGGCGCGATCCGGCGGGGCAGTGGTGGCGCAGCCACGGCAACGAGAACTGGCAGTTCGACTCCGCTGGCTTCATGACCCGGCGCGAGGCCAGCATCGACGACATCGCCATCGACGAGGCAGAGCGCCGCATCTTCGGCGCGAGACCGGCCCAGGAGCACGGCCATGACCTGCCGCTGCGATGAGCGGGCCCGGCATGCACCTCGCTGGCCTGTGGCGCTATCCCGTCAAGTCGCTCGGCGGAGAGGCGCTGCACACCGTGCAGCTCACCGCCGACGGGGTGCTGGGCGACCGCACCGTGCACGTGCGGGACGCCCGCGGCCCGCTGACCGGCCGCACCCGACACCGCCTGCTGACCCTGCCCGTCGACACCGCACCGGACGGGGCCCCTCTCGTCGACGGCGAGAGATGGGACAGCACGCGGGCGACGGAGCTGATCCGTGAAGCGGCCGGCCCGGACGCCGAGCTTGCCGCCCACACCGGTCCCGAGCGCTTCGACGTCACCAACCTGCTCGTCGCGACCGACGGGGCGGTCGGTCGGTTCGGCGCCGAAGTACGCCGGCTGCGACCGAACCTGCTGCTCGGCGGGGTCCCGGACGGCGCCGAGCCGGTCTGGCCCGGCTCAGCGCTCGCCATCGGCGACGCCCTCGTCGGCGTCCACTCGCAACGGGGCCGCTGCATCGTCACCAGCATCGACCCCGACACCGGCGAGCAGGACCTCGACGTCTTCCGGCGCATCCGGCGTGAGTTCGGCAACGAGCTGGCCCTCAACTGCTGGGTCATCCGGCCCGCGACCGTGAGCGTCGGTGACCCGGTGCACCTCGTGCCGACCGACGCAGAACCCGCCACCGTCGGAGGCTGGATCATCGGAGCGCCCTACCGGAGATGAACAACGCCTAGGCCGGGACCCTCGGCGGCGCCGGCGCCGTGAGTTCGGCAACGAGCTGGCCCTCAACTGCTGGGTCATCCGGCCCGCGACCGTGAGCGTCGGTGACCCGGTGCACCTCGTGCCGACCGACGCAGAACCCGCCACCGTCGGAGGCTGGATCATCGGAGCGCCCTACCGGAGATGAACAACGCCTAGGCCGGGACCCTGGCGGCGTCTGTCTCCAGCCGGCGCCGTCGTCTGCCTGAAGACGCTCTCCCGCGAGTGGGCCCTGGGCAACCTGGACCAGCCCGTGAGGCTGCAGGACCTGGCAGGACGGGAGGCCATGAGCACGCGGACGTTCACCCGCCGCTTCCGCGAGGAGATCGGTACGTCTCCGGGAGGCTGGTTGACCCAGCAACGCATCGACCGAGCCCGCCACCTGGGCTGACGCGATGCGATCTCGCCCTGCGCGCTTGGCCTCGTACAAGGCCCGGTCGGCGGAACTGCGGAGCGCGTCGAGGTCGGCCGTCCTGACCGGAGCCACGCAGGTCCCGATAGAGACAATCACCTCCAGTCCGTTCACGCGGGTCTGCCCGACAAACAGCCGCAACCGCTCGGCCGTGGCCGCGTACTCGGCCGGGCCGGCGCCGGGGCCAGCACGATGAACTCCTCTCCACCGACCCGGTGCACCGAGTCGCCGGCGCGCACAGCCGCTGACAGCAACTCAGCCACCTCGACGAGGACCTGGGTCTCCCCGCTCGTGCCCATAGGTGTCGTTGACCTGCTTGAAGTGGTCGATGTCGACCACCATCAGCGCCACCTGCCTCGCCTGATCCCAGCGGTGAGGAGCCGGTCTCGTGGTGGAAGCGTCGGGTAAAGGTGCGCACGCTCATGTGGCTGCAGGCGGCGAGGTGTATGCGGCCGTGAGGACCGGTCCGACAAGCCGCCGGACCCTTCCGCGCGCCAGCGGTTGACCCATCGGTAGGCGCACTGGCGCGAGATGCCCATCGCCTTCGCGGCGTGCGCGACTGGCCAATGCTGGTCGACGACCCGTTCGATCAGCAACTGCCGACCATGACCGTTGAGCCGGGCGTTAGCGTGTGACACCTGAGGACCTCCGAGCGGTAGAAGACGACACATCTCCCACCGCACCCGGAGGTCCTCTTCACGTCAACCACCAACGCGCAGTGTCACCAACCTGTTGACTCGGTACAGCTGATATGTACACCCCGCGCTGGACGACCGCATGGAGACGACCTCGGGACGCGAGCTGGTGGACGTCCCCGTGCTCAACCGCTTCTCCCTGCAGCAGGCCTGGTCCAACTACCTCGGCGACTGCGACGGCGACGCTTACTACCCCCCGGCCCGTGCGGCCGACCTCAGCGGCCTACCGCCCGCGCTGATCATGGTCGCCGAGGTCGACCCCCTGCGGAATGACGGTTTGCCGTACGCAGCCCGGCTCAGCGCCGCCCGGCTCAGCACCGAAGCGATCCAGGTGCCTGGACCCGTGCACGGCTTCGACCTGATGTTCGCCCACACCGAGATCGGGGAACGCGCTCTCGCCCCCAGGTCCGCGCGCTGCGCGATGCCCTGCGTCCTCGGGCCAGCTGACGACTCGATCGCCCACAGGTGGAGGGTGGAGGATCCTTTCGCGCCTGCTCGAAGCCCGGCCCGGGACAGGCGCCGGCAGCGGGCGCCCTCAACCGGCCGTGACCGGTGTGCCGCGTCATCGGTTCGCCGCTCCACCTGCCGGCCCTCCGGCCTGGCAGGATCCGACCAGCAGGTGGGCGCAGGTGGTGTTCGTCTCCGCCCGCGGTGGCTGGAACGATGGTTGCTGTCAGGGCCCCGTCGTCAAAGCTCTTCCCCCGTAGACCGTGGAGCCCATCTGGCGACCGCCTCCACTTACGGAACTGACTCACCCTGGATGGACGACGGTGGGGCCAGGACTTCAAGAACGGCGCGCCGCCTGGCCTGCTGGCCACGTCCCCACCCCCATCGGCCCGGCGCCCCTGGCCCCACGGCAGCCCACTCAGCTGGTCCACCTGCCGAGGCTCGACCCCGGCGCACCTCTTGGGTAGGGGGACCGTGCCGCCGACGACTGCCGCCCTCCCATGACGTGACCAGGCCTTCCATCCCACGATCTGGCGTCGCACGGCAGGACGAGTGAACCTCCCATGACTCTGGTGTGGCCCTGATGGCTCCGGCCGGACTATCGAACAGCAGGCGCACCCGGGCCACCGCCAAGGCTCGCTCCTTGATGCGCCAAGAAGCGGGACAACGCGCCGGTGTCCTGCGCCGGCTCCCCCGAGCACGAACGCACGTGAACAGGGGCGGGCAGCCCCCAGGCCGCGCCGGTCGACGAGCACCCGCCCGATCGGAGAGCCGGGCCCATCGATAGTGTCCGCGTTCATGCTCGATCAGCGGAGAATCGTCCTGGTGCACGGCATCTTCCACGGGGCGTGGGTGTGGACACCGGTCATGGAGCGGCTGGCTGCTGCGGGGCGGGTCGTCGCGGCCGTGGACCTGCTCGGTCACGGCCTGGAGGCACGCCGGCCGAGGTCTGCTGCGGCCCGTCCCTTCGACGCGGGCGCCTTCGCCGCAGAGCCGTCGCCGGTGGCCGACCTCGACATCGACGCGATGACCGCACACCTCGCCGCCCAGGTCGCCGTCATCGGGGGCGGAGAACCGGTGGTTCTGGTCTCGCACAGCAACAGCAGCGCAGTCGTCAACCGTGTGGCCCAGGAGCACCCGGCCTCCATCGCCCACCTGGTCTACGTCAGCGCCTTCCTGGTCCCCTCGGGCGAGAGTCTCCAGCACGTCCTAGGGATGCCGGAGGCCCGCCAGTCCCGGCTCCTGCAGGTCTCTGTGGGAGATCCGGCCGCGATCGGCGCCATCCGGATCGACCCCGGTTCGCCTGAGGACGCTGATGCCGCCGCGCTGCGCGAGGCGCTGTACGGGGATCTTGCGACGGCCACCGCCGACGCGTGCCTCGCGCTGCTCTCCCCGGACGCGCCGGCGGCGCTGAGCACCGCCTGCACCACCTTGACCGCCGACGGCTTCGGCTCGATCCCGCGGACCTACGTGGTCTGCACGAGCGACCGTGCCGTCCCCCCGGCGCTGCAGCACCGGATGGTCGCGGCGACGGACGCGGCATTCCCGCAGCACGCCACCCGCGTCGTCGAGCTTGACGCCTCGCACGCCGCCATGCTCTCCCGGCCGGACGACATCGCGATGCTCGTCGCCGACGCGGGCTGAGGTGCCCCCGGCGGCCACCGCACCCACCGGCGGCCGGCCGGACGTCGAGGCGGTCAGCGCAGGCTCGCCGCGACCCCGTCTTCGGTCCCGGTGACCGTGAGAGGCTCGAAGTCCGAGACCGGACGACCGCTCCAGTGGGCCAGCTCCGCGGACACCACGGCGTCCGCGACAGCGGCGTCGAAGCCTGGCTTCTCGATCAGCAGACTGCTCACACCGTGCAGCACCACCCACATCCCGTTCCCGGCCTGAAGCGGCGGGTCCGTCGGGGTGCTGCTGTCACGGCACTCCCGCACGCACGTGTCCAGGAGCCGGAGCAGCCGGTTCGCCTCCCGATCCGCCGGCGAGGCGGGCGCGGCGGAGAGCCCACGGCTGAACAGGACGCGGTAGAGGCCGGGGTTCTCCTGCGCCCAGCGGACGTACGCGCGCGCGCAAGCGCCCAGGCGTCTGGCCGGACGCTTCTGCCCGCCGGCGGCGGGGTCGGTGAGGACGCCCTGCGTCCCGTCGCCGGCCCCGGCCACGGCCACGGCAGCGTCGACGGCGACGCCGAGGTCCTGCCAGCCGCGCTCCACCACGGCGTCGACGAGCGCAGCCAGGTCGGCGAAGTGGTCGTAGATGCTGGCCGCCGAGACACCGACGGCGCGTCCGACGCCCCGCAGCGTGAGCCGGTCGGCGCTGCCTGACGCGGCCAACTGCTCGGTCGCCGCGAGCACCAACTCCTTGCCCAACTGCTGTCCCTGCCCGCGCGCCGAACGCGGGCGCTTCGCCATGACGGGCGCTTCGTCAGTCATGGCCGTACTGTAGACGCCGTAGGTCAACGGGTGTAACCTACAGACGTTCACCTACTTCTGAGGAGCTGACATGCTGCACGAGATCTCGTTCCCGTCCACCTCACCCGGAGTGACCCTGCGCGGCTGGCTGCGCCTGCCGTCGTCGGAGCAGTCCGGCGCCGACCCCGTCCCGGGCGTGGTCGTCGTCGGCGGCTACGGGGACAGCGCCGAGCGCTCGGCCCCCGTAGCGCAGGAGCTGGCCCGTCAGGGCTTCGGGGTGCTGTACTACGACCACCGCAACACCGGGGTCAGCGACGGCCTGCCCCGCTTGGAGATCGACGGCCCCGCTCAGCAACGCGACCTGCGGATGGCCGTCGCCTACGCCCGCTCCCGGCCGGAGCTGGACGCCGAACGCATCGGCGTCTTCGGCACCAGCTTCGGCGGCAGCCTGGCGATCGCCGCGGGCGCCACCGACGCGCAGGTCAAGGCGGTCGCCGCGTCGAACCCGTGGATCTCCGGTTTCGAGGTGGCCCTGCACGCCGGCGGGGCAGCCGCCGTCGCGGGGTTCCAGCAGCTCGGGGCGCAGGACGCGGCCCGCGTCCTGGAGGGGGGCACGACGCAGGTCGTGGCCCTGGGCCGACGCAGCCAGGACCCCAGCGCGGAGTTCGCGCTCTTCCGTGACGACGCCGCGATGGACTACTACGAGCACGGCCCGGTCGGCGTCCCGCAGTCGTGGCGCAACGAGATGACGCTCAGCTCGCTGTACCTGGCGCTGGACCACGACATCACCGCCATGGCGCCGCGAGTCAGCCCGACCCCCCTGCTGATGGTCGTGGCCGACCATGACACGACGATGCCCCTGCAGCCCTCCCTGGACTTCTACAACCGCGCCCTGGAACCCAAGAAGCTCACCATCGTCCCCGGCGGGCACTACGACAGCTACCTAACCGACCGGTCCCTCCCGCAGGTCATGGACGCCGTCACCGGCTGGATGCGCGCACACCTGTAAGCCGGCTGGGGCGGTCAGGGCGAAGAACTGTTCGCGCAGCGGGGTCAGGACGAATGGTGGCAAGGCGGGCACACGGGAACCTCCAGGTCACGAAGCCTCAGCAACTCCACGCCCGGGCAGACCCCTGTGCCCGTGCCCCGCTGCGATTCGTCTACCCCCTGGCCCCGCACCTACTGGCGGACAGCCCACGCCGCCCACGCCGCCCACGCCGCTCCTCGCGGGCCCGTCCGCGGCGGACCCGATCCACAGGAGGCTGCGTTCGGGACAGGTGCAGGAGGCGTCCCCCGCTGTCCTTCACCGTCATCCGCGGATACGACGCGGCGGCTCTGGTCCGCGAGGACGTGACGGGGTGGACACCGGCGACGCTGTCTTCGGCCTCGGTGGCATCAGCAACACCTATGCCCCGCTCGCGGTGCTCTCGGCATGGGCCACGATGATGTGCCCCCGCCGCTGGTCGCAGACCTGGGCGGTGTCAGCCAGTCGTCGCGGCGCGTTGGGCGGCTCGCGGGAACAGCCGGGTGAAGGTGGCCTCCACGCGAGCCTGCTCCTCGGCGTCCAGGGTCGCCTCGATCCCCGCCGTCGTCGTCTCGACCGCGTCGACCCCGGCCGGCGGGTAGTCGGTGCCGTAGACGAGGTGGTCGACGCCAACGAGGTCGGCGGCGTGCCGGATCCCCCCAACCCCGCCGGTGATCGCGGTGTCTAGGAACAGCTGCGCCACCTGGGCGCGCAGCTGCTCGGCGCTCACACCCAGCGGGTTCGCCACCCATGCCTGCGGGCCCAGCAGCGCGAGCCGCTCCACCAGGGAGGTCAGCACCCCACCGGCGTGCGCGAGCACCAGGCGCAGGTCGCGGTGGCGCGTCAGCACGCCGGCGAACAACGCGTCCACGATGCTGCGCGCGGTGTCAACCGGGTACTCCAGCAGGGGGCCGGGCCGGTCCAGCCCGGTGCGCTCGAAACCGGGAGGCAGCGCAGGGTGGACGAACACCGGCAGGGCTCGACGGGTGGCTTCGGCCCACACCGGCTCGAAGCGGGCGTCGCCGAGGTAGGCGCCGTCGTAGTTGCTGACCACGGCCAGCCCGTCGGCGTCCAGCTGGTCGTCGGCGCGGGCGACCTCGGCCGCGGCGGCGTCGGGGTCAGCCAGCGGCAGCGCCGCCAGCAGCCCGAAGCGGGTGGGGTGGCGCTCGACGAGGGCGGCGGTCTGGTCGTTCCACGCCTGCGCCGTATCGACGCCGAGCGCGGCGGGGAAGGACAGCAGCTGCAGCGCGGTGCCGTGGGAGTCCATGAACTCCAGCGCGTCCCGGGGCGTCCAGCCCGCCCCGGGCACGGAGCCGTTGAAACCCTCGCGGGCGATCAGCTGCTGGGCCTGGCGCCGGCTGGCCTCGTCGGTGCCGCTCGCCACCGCGTGCGCGTGCACGTCGAACCGTCTCATCACCGCTCTCCTCCGTCGTGCTCGCCGCTGGCCCGGGCCGGGCCCGCCGGGTCGTCGCCCACCGTCGCTAGTGTAGTGGCGCGCAAATAAGTGGTGATTGTCCAGTAGGATTCAGTCATGAGGCCTGCCACACCTGCCCTGGAATTGTCTGATGATCATCGAGAGATCTTGACCCAAGTGTCGAAGTCTCAGACCGCACCGGCCGGGCAGGTGCGACGGGCCGGAGCTTTGCTGCTGTCCGCCGACGGGATCGCTAATGTTCGGATCGCGGCCGAGGTCGGGGTGAGCCCGACGACGGTGTCGGCTTGGCGGGACGGGTTCAGGGCCGAGGGTCTGGCGAAGCTGAGTCGGGTTCGGCGGGGACGCGGCCGGAAACCGAGGATCCCGCAGAAGGTGATCGATGAGATCGTCGATCTCACTAAGAACTCCACCCCAGAAGGGCAAACGCACTGGTCCACGCGGACGATGGCCGACCGAGTCGGCGTGTCGAAGGACACCGTGCGGCGGGTCTGGCAGGCGCGGGGACTGAAACCGCATCTGGTGAAGACTTTCAAACTGTCCAACGATCCACGCTTTGATGAGAAGCTGATCGATGTCGTCGGTCTCTACCTGAACCCGCCCGATCAGGCCTTGGTGTTGTGCATGGATGAAAAGTCCTCGGTGCAAGCACTGGATCGGACCCAGGCATCACTGCCGATCATCAAGGGACGGGCGGCCACGATGACCCATAACTACAAGCGGCACGGCACCACGACCCTGTTCGCCGCCCTGGACGTGTTGACCGGGAAGGTGATCGGATCGTGTCTGCCCAAACATCGCCACACCGAGTTCTTGAAGTTCCTCAAGACCATCGACGCCGAGGTGCCCGCCGGACTCCAGGTGCACTTGATCTTGGACAACCATGCCACCCACAAACACGAGCAGGTCCTTGCCTGGCTGGACCAGCATCCCCGCTTCCACCTGCACTTCACGCCGACATCATCGTCGTGGTTGAACCTGGTGGAACGCTGGTTCCGCAACCTCACCGACAAGGCACTGCGCCGAGGCGTGTTCCACTCCGTGCCCGACCTGATCGCCGCAATCGAGGCCTACCTCGCCGCACACAACAACGATCCGAAACCATTCGTGTGGACCGCGACCGCCGACGACATCCTCACCAAAGTCAATCGCGGACGCGTCGCCCTCGAAAACGCCAGTTAAAACCGCGCCACACCACTAGTGTGTTGCGTCCGAGATTCGCGCCAGATATTTTGCGAGTGAGTTGAGGATTTCGTCGGCGGTTTTGGTCCAGGTGAATGGGCGGGGGTTTTCGTTCCAGGTGTCGATCCATTGCCGGATGTCGGCCTCGAGGTCGGCGACGCTGGTATGGACGCTGCGGCGGATGAGCTTGTCGGTGATGACGCCGAAGAATCGTTCGACCTGGTTGACCCAGGACGATCCGGTTGGGGTGAAGTGGATGTGGAACCGGGGATGCCGGGCCAGCCAGTCGTTGATCTCGCCGGTTTTGGCCCGGTGTCGGCGGTGGAGCTCGGAGATCACCTCACCGGTGGCAATGTTGAACGCCGCGAACAAGCTGGGCACTCCGTGTGGGACGTAGTCGTGGCTGGCCCGGTCCGGGGTGCCAAGCGCCATTGGCAGCACCGGCTGGGACCGGTTGAGGGTCTGGCATTGGGATTTCTCGTCGGCACACAACACCACTGCCTTCTCCGGCGGATGGTGGTAGAGGCCGACGACGTCGACGATCTTGGCCACGAACAGCGGATCGGTGGACAGCTTGAACCTGTCGGTGAGGTGCGGTTTCAGGTCGAACTTCCGCCAGATTCGGCCGATGCTCGACGCTGACAGGCCAGACCGGGCCGCCATCGAGGTCCTCGACCAGTGGGTGGCGTCTTTGGGTTTCTCCTCCAAAGTGGCGGTGACGACTCGTTCGACCCGGTCCAGCAGGATCGACGGTGGCCAGCCCGGCCGGGCCTCGTCGACCAGCCCGTCTAGGCGCCGCTCCACAACCGGGCCCGCCACTTCGCGACCGTCTGCTCGCGGATTTGCAGCTTGGCGGCCACCTCCAGGTTCGACGTCCCCTCCGCACACCCCAACACAATCTTGGACCGCAACGCCAGGGCCTGCGCCGACTTCGCCCGCGACGCCCACCGCCGAAGCTGGTCACGCTCCTGCTCCGACAACGACAGCTCCGCCTTCGGCCGGGCCGGCCGGGGCCGATCGGCCAGCCCCGCCAGGCCGGACTCGACGAACCGGCGGCGCACGTTATGCACCGTCATTATACTCACCCCGACCTCATCGGCCAGCCGGGCATACCCCACGCCCGGCTCCGAGCAGGCCAACACAATCCTGGCCCGGACCGCTCCCCGGCCCTCACCGGCGGCCAACCCCAACACACGAGCCTGCTCAACGCTGGTCAAGTCGAACTCGCTCACCTTCACCGCAGTAACCATGACACATTTTATAACTTACGGCGCAAATATCAGGCGCGACACACTAGCAGCACTGAAGTAGCCTCAGGTATGGTCGCGGACTCGCTGCTAGACGTCGTGAGGGACCGACAGCCATGTCGGGGCCGCGAGCCCTCAACCCTCAGGCACGCCCGCTTAAGTTCGTAGAACCTCAGGAGGTCTAGCAGGCGATGGCGCTCGAACCGCTCGGCGCGGACGTTTTGAACCGCGGTGATGGCCGACCCTTGTACCACCAGCTGAAGCACTGGATCAGTGCACAAATTTCTAATGGAACCTATCGGCCAGGGTCACGCCTGCCGGATGAGCAGCAGTTGTCGAGTTCTCTGCAGGTCAGCCGGGGTGTCGTGCGTCAGGCTATGTCAGAACTGGCCTTTGAAGGTTTGGTCTCAAAGCAGCAAGGCCGCGGAACCTTCGTAACGGAGCCGAAGGTCGAAGCCAGACTGATGAGCGAGCTCCCTGGGATGGCCGCGGACGCGGCCAGTCATGGCCGCTCCGTGTCGAGTCAGGTGCTCGGCCTTGACGAGGTGCCTGCAGGTGAGGTGGTTGCACGGTCGCTCGGGATGCCTGAGGGCACGCCGGTAATCCGGCTCGAGCGTCTCCGAAGTATCGAGGGCGAACCATTGGCCCTAGCCGTGACCTACTTGCCCTCCGCGTTAACCCGCAATCTGCTGAATGTCGACCTTGAGGGCGAGGTCTCGCTCTACGAAGTGCTCGCTCGCGACTTCGGCCTCCCGGTGGTCCGCGCACAGCGGCGCGTAGAGGCTGCCGTAGCAGGCAAGCGGGAGGCGCGGCTCCTGACCGTGCGGCGTGGCTCGGCCCTCCTGGTCCTGAGGAGCGTCAGCCACACCACGCGAGGCAGGCCGCTTGAGTACTTCTCGGCGGTGCACCGGGGGGACCGTTGCGCCTTCTCATCCAGCCTGCCCATGGCGGGCGCCGCACCGTTGACACTCGTGACCGGTCCAGCACCTCTGCACGAGTAACCGTCAATTGGTACGGACGTCTTGACATCTGACTCAATCTCTCTACTGTTCAGGGATGGTCTCCTCTCGGGGGACCTCGATCTACCGCGCTACTGAGTGCACGAGCCGTGGCTCGGCTCAGTGCGAGCGGCACCTGGACAGGAGAATCGCGTGTCAGTTGTTCCAACAGCAGTGCCGGCGCCGCTCACTATCGGGGCCGACGGCACGATGGCGGGTGGCAGCGGCCAGTACCGCAAGCACCTTGGTGACCTCAAGGGTGTTTACCGCGACGAGACTGCGTACGCCGCCGAGGTCCAGCGCCTCGGCGCTGACACGCTCGTCTATAGCGTCGAGGAGAGCCGAGTCGCTGCGGGTATTGGAGCTCTGATCATCGGCACCAGCACGCTGCTGCCGGGCATGGTCGGTACCGAGTTCGCCGTGACGCGCGGCCACCTGCACGCGGTCGCGGACCGCGCTGAGCTCTACCACTGTCTGTCTGGCACGGGGCTCCTTCTCCTCGAGACGGTCGACGGTGAGAGCGAGGTGTTTCCGCTGAGCGCTGGCGACGCCCTCCACGTGCCCGGGCACTGGGTGCACCGGAGCGTCAATGTCGGTGACGTGCCCTTCGTAAGCCTGTTCTGCTACAGCGCCGACGCCGGCCAGGACTACGGGATCATCTCCGACGCGCACGGCATGGCGACCCTGGTCGTCAGCGACGGCCAGGGCGGCTGGACGACGCGCGCCAACCCCGAGCACCGCGGGTACGGGCAGGCATGAGCGCGGCCCCCGAGACCCCCACGACGACCACCGCGACCGTGGACGGCTGGACGCCGCCGGCCCCCGCCGCCGTACCGACGATGTACTTCATCGGCGTCTCCACGGGAGCGTCGTCGATCCGGACGACGTTTCCCCGCTGGGCCGAGGCGCTGGGCCTCGACGCGCAGCTCGACGGTATCGACCTGCCGATCCACGCGCCGGCCGAGCGCTACCGCGAGGTCGCGGGGTGGCTCCGGGACGACCCGCTGAGCCGCGGTGCCCTGGTGACCACGCACAAGATCGACCTGTACGACGCGTACCAGGACCTGTTCGACGTCGTCGACCCCGCCGCGCGGCTGATGGGGGAGACGAGCTGCCTGTCGAAGCGCGGCGACGCGTTCGTCTGCCACGCCAAGGACCCGATCTCGTCGGGCCTGGCGCTGGACGCGTTCGTGCCCACGGGTCACTGGGAGCGGACCGGGGCCGAGGCGCTCCTGATGGGCGCGGGCGGCTCGACGATCGCCATCAGCTGGTACCTCACCCGGCCCGAGCGCGAGGGCGACCGGCCGAGCCGCATCGTCGTGACGAACCGGAGCCAGGAGCGGCTCGACGCGGTCCGTCGGATGCACGAGGAGCTGGGCACCGGCGTCGAGGTGGAGTGCGTCCTGACGCCGACCGCGGCCGACAACGACGCGGTGCTGGCCCGGCTGAGGCCGGGGTCGGTGGTGGTCAACGCGACGGGGCTCGGCAAGGACGCCCCGGGGTCGCCCCTCACCGACGCCGCCCGGTTCCCGGTCGACGCCATCGCCTGGGACCTGAACTACCGCGGTGACCTGGTGTTCCTGCAGCAGGCCCGGCGGGCCTCCGTGGCGGTGGAGGACGGCTGGGTCTACTTCCTGCACGGCTGGACGCAGGTCATCGCCGAGGTCTTCGACATCGACATCCCGACCTCGGGGCCCGTCTTCGACCGCCTCGCCGACATCGCGGCCGAGACGCGCGGTCCGCGCCCGTGACCCGGGTGCTGGTGACCCCGCGCGCGCTGACGCGGGCGGGTCTGGAGGCTGTGGCGGAGCTGGAACCGCTCCGCTCCCGGGGTGTCGAGCTGGTCAGCGGTCCGGCTGGCCAGAGCCCGACGGCCGAGCAGCTCGCCATCCTCCTCGACGGCTGCGAGGGGTGGATCGCCGGCGTCGAGCACATCACCGCGACGACGCTCGAGCACGCCGCCGCGTTGCGGGTGATCAGCCGGAACGGAACCGGGGTCGACGCCATCGACCTGGCCGCGGCCGAGCGGCACGGCGTCGCGGTCCTCGCCGCGCGCGGCGCGAACGCGCAGGGCGTCGCCGAGCTCGCCCTGACGCTCGCGCTGACGGCCCTGCGCAACGTCCCGTGGAGCGCGGCCGACCTGCAGGAGGGCCGCTGGGCGCGGCAGCCGGCCCTCGAACTCGAGCAGTGCCGCATCGGGGTCGTCGGTCTCGGCGCGATCGGCGCGCGGGTCGCGCGGGCGTTCTCCGCCCTCGGTGCCGAGGTCGTCGGGCACGACCCGGTCGCCCCGGCGGGCGAGGTCACCCGGGTGGACCTGCCCGAGCTGGTCCGGACCAGCGACGTCGTCACGCTGCACTGCCCGCCGACCGAGCGACCGCTGGTCGACGCCGCCGTGCTCGAGGGGATCCGCCTGGGAGCGGTGCTGGTGAACACGGCGCGGGCGTCCCTCGTCGACGACGACGCCGTGCTCGCCGCGCTGGACGACGGCACGCTCGCCGCGTACGCCGTCGACGCGTTCGACTCCGAGCCGCCGGAGCTCACCGCCCTGCTCCGGCACCCGAGGACGATCGCCACGCCGCACCTCGGGGCGTTCACCACGGCGAGCATCAGCCGGGCCACCAGAGCCGCGGTGCAGAACCTGCTCGAGGAGCTCGACCGGGGTCGGGCGTGACCGGCCACGTCGTCGGGGTCGACCTGGGCACCTCCACCGTCAAGGCCGGCCTCTACACGCTCGACGGGACGCTCCAGGCCACGGCGAGCGAGCCGGTCACCCTGCTGCGTCGTCCGGACGGCGCGGTCGAGCAGGACCTCGACGGCTTCTTCACCACGGCCGCCCGGGCCGTGCGTCGCTGCGTCGAGCTCAGCGGTGCCGACCCGGCCTCGGTGGTCGGTCTCGCCTTCGCCGGCCAGATGGCGGGCATGGGGCTGGTCGACGAGGACCACCGGCCGGTCATGCCCTACGACTCCTGGCTGGACACCCGCTGCGCCTCGGTGGTCGACGACCTGGACGCGCGGGCCGGGGAGCAGATCGCGCTGACGTCGGGCTGCGCCCCGACGATCAGCATCGGCCCCAAGCTCGTCTGGTGGCAGCGGAACGAGCCCCGCCTCTGCGAGCGGGCCTCCTCGATGGTCACCGCGTCGAGCTACGTCACCGGCCGCGCCGTCGGGCTGCGCGGTGACGATGCCTTCGTCGACTCCACCCACCTGCACTTCACCGGGATGGCCGACCTCGGCGCAGGCGACTGGGACCCCGACCTGGTCGCGCTGTGCGGTGCCGATCCGAGAGTGCTCCCGCGGGTCGTCGCGAGCACCGACGTCATCGGTGGGCTGGACGCCGACGCGGCGGCGGCGTTCGGGCTGCGGGCCGGGGTGCCGGTGAGCGCGGGCTGCGGCGACACGGCCGCCGGGGCGCTGGGCTCCGGTGTGACCGAGCCCGGTCAGGCCTTCGACAGCGCCGGGACGGCGGCGGTCTTCGGCGGCTGCCTCAACACCTTCGCCCCGGACGTCAGCGGGACGCTGATGAGCATGCGCTCGCCCCTGTCGGGCCGCTACTACGGGCTCGGGTACGTGGCCGGCGCCGGTCAGCTCGTCGAGTGGCTCGCCTCGACCCTCGCCCACGCCGAGGAGCCCGGGCCGGGCGGGAAGGTCGACCTCGGCGCCGTGCTCGCCCTCGCCGCGCAGGCCCGCCCCGGCAGCGACGGCGTCCTCGTGTCGCCCCACTTCAGCGGTCGCGTCTCGCCGGTCGCGCCCGCGATGCGGGGGACCCTGCTCGGGGTGACGCCGGCGACGAACCCCGCCGCTCTCGTGCGGGCCGCGCTGGAGTCGGTGGCGTTCGAGTACGCCGGTTACCTCGACGTGCTGACCGCGCTGACCCCGGGGACCCCGGTGACCGGCGTGGTCGGGACGGGCGGCGGCAGCCAGAGCGCGGTGTGGAACCAGATCAAGGCCGACGTCCTGCAGATGCCGTACGCCGGGGCCGGCGAGGTCGACGCCGGCACCCGGGGAGCGGCGGCGGTGGCGGCGGTCTCGGCCGGGAGCGACCCGTGGGACGCGCCGGCCGACGCGACGCGGACCTGGCGCCCGGACCTGAGGACCGCCGACAGCCTGCGCCGGACGCGCGCCCGCTACCTCCGCTGGACCGCGGCGCTGGCCGACCTCTACGCGCGCGACCTCGACGACCACGACCACGACCTCGACGACCACGACCCGGACGACACGATCACGAACCGAGGAGAACGATGAGCCGCAAGCGGATCTGCATGGTCGGGGCCGGCCGCGTCGGGAGGCTGCATACCGGCAACCTCGTCCGCCGCATCGGAGACCGTGCCGAGGTCACGGCGATTTGCGACCCGAGCACGAGCGTGGCTCGAGAGCTCGCCGACGACTTCGGCGTCGGGTCGGTCTACCCCTCGCTGGGCGAGGCGCTGCGCGACCAGGCGTTCGACGCCGTGGTCATCACGACCCCGACCTTCACCCACCGCGACGAGGCCGTGCTCGCACTCGAGGCCGGCCTGGACGTGCACCTCGAGAAGCCCATGGCCATGAACCTGGCCGAGTGCCGGGACATCACGGCCGCTGCGGCCGCGTCCGGCCGGACCGTGCAGCTCGGGTTCATGCGGCGCTTCGACGCCGACTTCGTCGCCGCCGCCGACCTGCTGGCCAGCGCGGAGGTGGGGCTGCCGATGATCATCCGCTCGTTGACGCACGGCCCCGGGCTGCCGCCGGCCTGGGCCAACGACATCCGCACCTCTAACGGGATGCTCGCCGAGGTCAACAGCCACGACCTCGACACCGTGTGCTGGTTCGCCGGCTCGGAGCCCGTCGACATCAGCGTGCGGGTGGCGAACTTCAAGGGGGCCGAGCGCGGCGCCACCGCGCCCCACTTCTACGACACGCTGGTCGCGACGATCGGCTTCGCGTCGGGGGCGCTGGCCGTCGTGACCGGGGTCTGCCCGGTGGACTACGGCTACGACTCCCGCGTCGAGATGGTGACGACCAAGGGCCTGGTCCAGGTCGGCGACACCGGCCCCGGCGGCCTCACCACCGTCCTCGTCGGGACGGGCGAGTCGCGAGAGCGCCTGTACCGGTCGTGGCGCGACCGGTTCGCCGAGGCGTACGCGACCGAGATGGAGGAGCTCGTCGCCGCGCTGACCGGGGCCCCCGTCCGGGTCGGGCTCGCCGAGGGCACGCAGGCGGTGGCGCTCGTCATCGCCGGGACACGGTCCCTGCTCGAGGGTCGGACCGTAGCGCTGAGCGAGGTCGACGCCGACGGCGTGCCGTCCTGGCAGCAGGGCACGGCGGCCGCCGTATGAGGGCGCTCGTCTACCGCGGGCCCGGGGTCCTGCGCGTCGAGGAACGGGACCGACGTGTCCTGGGCCCCGGCGAGGCCCGCGTGCAGGTCGAGAGCGCCGGCCTGTGCGGGACCGACGTACGGATCTTCAAGGGCCAGCACGGGGCGTACGCGGGCGTCACCGACCGCGTGCCCGGCCACGAGATCGTCGGGCGCCTGATCGAGGTGGGCCCCGAGGGCGGTCCGGGCGCCGCCACGCCGCCGCTCGGCACGCGGGCCTTCGTCGCGCCGAACTTCGGCTGCGGCGAGTGCGCCTACTGCCGCCGCGGCGACGAGAACCTGTGCCGGTCGACCCAGGGCCTCGGCATCACCCTCGACGGTGCCTTCGCCGAGGAGCTGGTCGTCCCAGCGGCCGCCGTGCGGCAGGGCAACCTCATCGCTCTCGGTGACGACCAGGACCCGTCCACCGCGACCCTGGTCGAACCGCTCGCCTGCGTCGTGCGGGGGCAGCACAAGGCGGGTCTCCACGAGGGCGACACCGTCTTCGTCGCCGGTGCGGGGCCGGTCGGTCTCCTGCACGTGGCCCTGGCCCGGACCCGGGGCGCGTCGACGATCATCTGCTCGGACCGTTCCCCTGTCCGGCGCGAGGCCGCCGAGCGGGCCGGGGCCGACGCCACGTTCGACTGGAGCACGACCGACCCGGTCGCCGCCGTGCTCGAGCTCACGAAGGGGAGTGGCGTCGACCTGGCGGTCGCCGCCGCGCCGTCGCACGAGCTGGCTGCGCAGTGCCTGAGGCTCGCCGCCGCCGGCGGACGGGTGCTGCTCTTCGCCGGGATGCCGAAGTCGCGGCCCACCGCCGAGCTCGACATCAACGAGATCCACTACAAGGAGCTCACGGTCACCTCGACCACCGCGTCGAGCCTCCTCGACTGCACGGAGGCGGCGCGCCTGCTCTCCGCCGACCTCGGCGACCTGAGCTGGGTCGTCACCGACACCTTCGACCTCGACCACGCGGAGGCGGCGGCGGCCTGCGCGCAGGATCGCGCTGCGCTGAAGGTCGTCATCACGCCTCAGGCAAAACGCTCAGATCCCACGAGGAGGACCCCGTGACCCGGCTGCAACCCGTCTTCCTGGAGGACGTCGACACACCGTCCTTCGTCCGCCAGCTCGAGGCGCTGCGCGGGCTCACCGGCGACCTCGCCGAGTGGGCGCCTCCGCTGGCCGTGGGGGAGCCGGTTCCTCCGAGCACCAGCGCCGTCATTGTGCCAGACATGACCGGCGAGGCCTACCGGCGACTGACCGGCTTCCGGAGCATCGAGGTGCCGATCCTGGTCGTCACCTCGGAGTTCGGCACGGTCTCGATGTGGGACTGGGAGATCATCGACTTCCTCCGGCGCCGTGGGGTGCGCACCATCGCCCCCACCTCGCTGCAGGAGTACCACGACGTGCTGCGCAGCATCGGGACGCGCGAGCGGCTCGCTGCCGCGACGATGCTCGCCTACCAGGACGACCTCGGCGCCGGGATGCAGCCCGACATCTTCAAGCGGTTCTACTGGTGGGAGGACGAGTGCGTGGCCGACATGGAGGCCGCGTTCGGCGTCCGGGTCGAGCGCCGCAGCTTCCGCGGGCTGGCCGCCCGGGCCGCCGCGGTCGACGAAGACCGCGTGGTCGAGGCCGCGCTGCGGACCGCGCCCGACGTGCCGATCGTCGGCCTGAGCGGCAGCGGGCGCGCCAACGCCCTCCGGCTCTACCTCGCGCTGTCCGACGAGCTCGACGAGACCCCGGGCGTCATCGCCGCGGGCATCAACTGCCTGAACGAGTCGGCGACCTCGCCGACCACGCCCTGCCTGGCCTGGAACCTGCTGTACGCCGACCGCGGCACGATCTGGGGCTGCGAGGCGGACCTGACGTCGATGATCACCGAGGCTATCGTCCACCAGTCGCTCGACGTGCCCGTGATGATGACGAACATCTACCCGTTCCTGATGGGTCGCGCGGCCCTCGAGCACGAGAAGATCCCGCACTTCCCCGACCTCAGCCAGCCGGAGAACCACATCCTCGTCGCGCACTGCGGCTTCTTCGGGGTCGTGCCGCAGGCGTTCGCGACCGAGTGGGTCCTGCGGCCACGGGTGCTCGAGATCGTCGATCCCGACGCGAACGCCATCGACGCACGCTTCCCCACGGGACCGGTGACCATCGTCAAGCTCAGCAGCGACATGCGGACCCTGAGCGTGACGCCGGCGGAGCTGACGGGCTACCAGCAGTACGCGGACTCGGACTGCCTCAACGGCGCGGTCCTCCGGGTGGCCGACGGCTACGCGTTCGTCGAGTCCACGCCGTCGCACCACGTCGTCCTGGCCGTGGGCGACGTCGCCCGTCGGATCCAGCTCGCCGCGGAGGTGTGGGGCCTGGAGGTCCGTCGGGCCGCCGCCGTCCCACCGCTGCCCGTCGGTTCACGGGTGCTGTCGACGTCCGGGTCGGCCGTCTCGTGAGCATCGGCAGCGGGGTCGTCCGCACGGTGCTGGGCGACCAGCTCGTGACCCCCTCGGACAACCGGGTGTGGGACTACCACGAGCACCTCTTCCAGGTCAGCCCGCTGCTGGTGGGCGACGAGCTCGACGACCCGGTCGCCAGCGAGACCGAGGCGGGCGACCTCGTCGCAGCCGGCATGACCGCGATGGTCGAGGCCACCCCGCTCGGGCTCGGCCGGAGGCCGGTCGACGTGGGCGGCATCTGCGCGCGCACGGGCCTGATGGCCGTCCACGTGACCGGCGCGCACCGTGCGGAGCACTACGCGCCGGGTCACTGGATCCTCGAGCTGGACGCCGACGCGCTGGCCGAGCGGTTCGTCCGCGAGGTCGAGGAGGGGCTCGCGCTCGACGAGACAGACCCGGCCGGGCCCGTCGCGCGACGCCGTGACGTCCCCGTCCGGGCCGGCATGATCAAGGCGGGCATCGGGTACTGGCACATCAACCCGTTCGAGCGGTCGGTGCTCGCCGCGGCGGCCGAGACCCACCGCCGGACCGGTGTGTCGGTGATGGTCCACCTCGAGCACGGCTCGGCGGCGGTCGAGGTCCTCGACGTCCTCGAGGCCGAAGGGGTCGCAGCCGACCGGGTCGTGCTGGCCCATGTGGACCGCCTCCTCGACGCCGACCTCCACGTCGAGCTGGCGGAACGCGGGGCCTTCCTGGGCTACGACGGGCCGGCCCGGCACCGCGAGGCCCCGGACTCCGCGATCCTCGACTGCCTCCAGCAGGTGGTCGAGGGCGGGGCGGGGGACCGCGTCGTACTCGGCGGCGACGTCGCCCGGGCGACCCGCTTCCGCGCGTACGGCGGGCTGCCCGGCCTCGCCTACCTGCCCACGCGCTTCGTCCCGCGCCTCACGAAGCGGATAGGGCGTGAACTAGTAGACCAAATCCTCCAGCGCAACCCCATCGAACTTTTTAGTATTGCCCGCCGCTCCGAAGAGAAGGCGATGTTATGACTCAGTACGATGCCACTCCTAAGCAGGCGAATCGGCCGCAGTTCAACGCAGAACAACGTCTTGTAGCAGTCACGACGCTGACCAGCCACGACCAGATTGACCCCTTGGCTCACAGCATGCTGAAGTCGGGACTGCAAGCTCTAGAGATCACGCTACGAACTGACGTCGGTCTGCTTGCCATACGCGAGCTTTCAGCGATACCAGGCCTTGTTATCGGCGCTGGCACCGTCTTGAACGACCGGCAAGCAGACGCGGCCGTTGCCGCTGGCGCTGCCTTCGTCGTGACCCCGGGCGTCAGCAGATCGGTCGCCGAGAGCTGCGCCGAACAGGCATGCCCGCTGATCCCTGGGGCAGCCACTGCGACCGAAGTCATGATGGCGCTCGACCTAGGTCTGCACTTAGTAAAGTTCTTCCCTGCCGAACCACTCGGCGGGGTCGACATGTTGAGAGCACTTACCGCACCTTTCCCTGACGTCCGGTTCATGCCGACCGGCGGGGTCACCATCGACAATCTGCTTGACTACTTGTCGCTATCCGCCGTCGTCGCAATCGGCGGTAGTTGGATGGTCGCGCCAGAACTTCTGCGTGACCACCACTGGCAGCAGGTACAAAGCCTCACCGAAGCAGCCCTTGTTCGCGTGCGCAGCCTTACCCACCCTCAGGGCTCTTCCCGCCCTCGAGCGGAGGCTTAGCCTCCATGCGCACCACGCTAGGGCTACGTCGATCACACCGCATTCTTATCGACCTGCGCTCGGACTCCAGCAGCCCAGCGCCACGGTCGCTTCGCGCAGCCTGGGTAGCCTCAGGCGTTGACTTGTTCTCAGAAGACCGAGAAACCTGGCTGCTTGAGTCCGAAGTGGCCGATTTGCTCGACAAAGAGGCCGGACTTTTCGTTCCCAGCGGGGTCATGGCTAACCAGCTAGGCATCGCAGCCCTCACCGACGAAGATGCGCACGTGGTTTCGGGGACCTACTCCCACATCGGGTTGTTCGAGTCCAGCCAGCCTCTTCGCAGACTTCATCTAGTTGAGGATCTCGGCGACATCCAGGGCTACCTGACAGCGGCGCTCAAGCAGGCCGAACACGATAAGAGCATCGGAGCCATCACGACAGAGAACACCCATGCGAACTCCGGAGGAATCGCCCACCGCAGTTCGGCGTATCAGCTTTTGCGCGAAGGTCGTGTGCCTGTGCACCTTGATGGCGCGCGCCTCATGAATGCCGCTGTAGCGACGGGAGAGTCGATGGCGGCGTTATCGAGCCACGCGACGACAGTCACATTCACGTTGTCAAAGGGGTTCGGGGCGCCTGTCGGGTCCGTGCTTGCTGGGCCAGGTGACGTGATCGCGCGCGCTCGCCGAATTCGACTGGCAGTCGGTGGTGCAATGGCTAAACCCGGTAGTTTAGCTGCCGCGGCGCGCGTCGCCATGAAGCGGCCGGCATCAGCGTTCCTTCAAGATCACGCGAACGCCGCCCGGCTTCGGCGGGCTGTCGAGCACCGCTGGCCAGGAGCGGTTCACAGTCGAGGCGCGCTCCCTACAAACCTCGTCTTCTTCTCCGTCGACGATCCCCTCCACCTCATCTCGCAGCTTCGCGTCGAATCCATCCTCGTCTCTGCTGCCGGGGATGCCGGCATACGTCTGGTCACGCACGGCGGCATCCGGTCGCACGATATCAGCAGGGTCGTAAGCCTGCTAGCCAAGTTATGAGGTTGAGTTGCCGCCGGCACCCGACTGAAACACCTCGATATTAGACTCAGATCGTCAACCTGTAGCCGACCCGAGGGCTGGAGCCAATGTCAAACCCTACGCAAACAGTTAGTGCCGACTTCGGTTCGACGGCTGAAGAGGTCCTACCCCGCCGACATCTCGGCGCCTTGCTCGTCGCTGCCATTATCGTCGCGGTCCTGCTGCTGGTCGCAGTGCAAGTCGCCGACTCTCCGAACCTACACTGGCAGGTCGTCGGCGAGTTCCTCTTTTCGCCAGAAATTCTGCAGGGGATCGTTGTCACAGTCGAGTTGACTATCGTCGCGACTCTCGTCGGTATCATCGGGGGCACCGTCGTCGCCTTCATGAGGTTGAGCCCGAGCATCGCGTTGCGAACTCTTGCGAACACCTTTATCGGTGCGTTCCGCAGTGTTCCTCTCCTCGTGCAGCTGCTGCTGTGGTTCAATCTCGGACTGGTGTTTCCCACTATCTCCGTGTCACTGCCCCTAGTTGGCGAACTCTTCAGCTGGGAGACCAACAAGTTGATCACCCCGTTCCTCGCAGCAATCCTGGGCTTAGGTCTACATGAGGCCGCGTACACCGCGGAGATTATTCGAGCAGGACTGCAGGCGATTCCTAAGGGGCAGACTGACGCGGCGCAGATGATTGGCCTGACACCCGTCCAGGTCTCACGCTATGTCGTCCTCCCTCAGGCCATTCGGGTAATCATTCCTCCTTTGGGAAACCAGTTCATCGGCATGCTGAAGACGACTTCTCTAGTTTCCGTCATCGCCGGCGCGGAACTTCTCACACGCGCGGAGAACATCTATGCGCAATCCTTCGAAGTCATCCCGATGCTAATTGTCGTCTCCATCTGGTACGCCGTCTTGACGATCGTGGCTTCTCTGCTCCAGATGAGGCTTGAAAAGGCCCTCAACCGTTCGCGGACTGGAACGGCAACTTCTACCAATGTGAGCGCAATCAACCAGGAGGCGAGCTGATGGCGACGGATAATGGAGCAGCGGAGGAGTTCATCGCCCGAGATAACGTGTCAACTGCGCTCGAGGCTCGACGGGTGTGCAAGTCTTTCGGCGCGGTCCAAGTCCTTGACGACATCTCTCTGCAGACACTGCAGGGTGAGACGGCGTGCATCATTGGACCTTCCGGCAGTGGCAAAAGCACACTGCTGCGATGCCTGGCCTACCTAGAGGTCCCCGACTCCGGGGAGGTTTGGTTCGAGCACCGACGGCTTGGTGTTGAGCCAGCCAGCCGCGGAAGGCACAGACAAGCCCGTCCAAGAGTCCTCACCCGGCAGCGCGCGAAGATCGGAATGGTCTTCCAACAGTTCAACCTCTTCCCTCATCTCACGTTGAAGGAGAACTGCATGCTCGCACCGGTTCAGGTCGACGGAACCTCGCGGACGTCAGCTGCTGCGGCGGCCGACCGACACCTGACCAGTGTCGGACTCGGGCACTTGTGCGACCGCCGGCCATCTGAACTGTCGGGTGGGCAGCAACAGCGCGGCGCCATCGCACGAGCGCTCTGCCGCAACCCTGATGTATTGCTGTTCGATGAGCCAACGTCAGCACTCGACCCTGAGCTCGTTGGTGAGGTACTCACCGTGATTCGCTCGCTCGCAGAGGCGGGCACGTCGCTCGTGATCGTGACCCACGAAATTCAGTTCGCCCGCGAGGTTGCAGACCGAATTGTCGTCATGGATGCCGGACGAGTCATCGAGACAGGTCCTCCATCGGTTGTCCTCAAGAATCCGAAGGAGGCCAGGACGAGAGAGTTTCTCGCACGCGTGCTCTAGTGGGGTGCTGATCCTACAGCGCCACCACTCGTGAACCACCACCTTCAGAAGAACACAACGAGTCCAAGGAAAAGGATTTATCGTGAAAAAGCAGCATCTCGCCCTTGCAAGCTTGGTCATCGCCGTTAGCTCAGCCTTCGCCGGCTGCGGCTCGGCCGGGCCCTCGTCGAACGCGCCGTCGCCGTCGGGCACTGCTGAGGTGAAAGTCGCCTTGCCCGACAGCATCGCCAAGTCGGGCAAACTGACAGTCGTTACGTCGCCGGCAGCGGAACCGATGTCCTACGTCGCGCCGGGTAGCACTACGCCGGTCGGGTTTGACATGGACCTCATCACTGCTGTGGGGGGAAAGCTCGGCCTGAAAGTGGAGATCACGCCCGAGAAGTTCCCCGGATCGATCGCCTCCGTAGCGGCAGGACGCTACAACGTCCTCATCGGCGCCATCACCGACACGAAGGAGCGCGAGAAGACGTTCGACTTCGCTGACTACCTGATCAATGGGACGTCCCTTGTGGTACCCGCAGGGAACCCGTTGAAGCTGACGGACAACGCCTCCCTCTGCGGTCACACGTTCGCAATTCTGAAGGGCTCCGGCTACGTAGGATCTGTCACCACACAAATCAACCCTACGACGTGCGCCAACAACCCCATCAAGTTGCTCGAGTTCCCGGATCTGTCTACCGCACTGCTAGCCATCACTTCGGGCCGTGCCGACTTCACCTTCGACGACTCCAACGTGGCACCCGTGCTGGGCAAGTCGAACTCGAGCATCGAGATCGTGAAGGGAAAGTTCGTCCCCGACGCCTACTTCGGCATTATGTCGCAGAAGGGGAACGGGGTAGCTCCCGCCATGCAGGCCGGGCTTAAGGCCGTGATAGCCGACGGAACCTACGATGCGCTGCTGAAGAAATACGATCAGGAGGACAACTCCTACAAGGACATCACTTTGAACTCGGCCAAGCAGTAAGTTCGCCGTGAACGACGAAGGAGCACTCACCTACTTCTCCATTGGGATCGGACCTTCTTCGTCCCACACCGTCGGTCCAATGAGAGCGGCCGGCCGGTTCGCGCGGTGGGTAGCGCGTAACTGCGCTCCCCACCGCGTTACGGTCGAACTCCTGGGCTCACTCGGCGCAACGGGCCGAGGGCACCGGACCGACCTTGGAGTGGTCCTCGGGCTTCTTGGTCACTCGCCGGAGTCACTGGACCCTGACGCGGCGACCGAACTGTTCTCGGCCGTAGCGACAACGGGGCGCCTATCACTTGACAGCAAGGTGCCCATAGCTTTCAGCCCGACCGACGACATCAAGTATGAGCCGCGACGGTCCGGCCCGCATCCGAACACGGCGATCTTCACGGCCTACGACGAGACTGAAAGTGTAGTGGCGTCGCGGACGTATCTATCTGTCGGCGGCGGAACCGTGGTGGAGGACCCTTATCCGGGGAGCCTCCTGACGAGCCCGCCTGCGGGCACGGTTGACGCGCTGCGGTTTTTGTCAGCTGAAGAGTTGCTGAAGCGGTGCACGACGAACGAAACCACGATCGCCGACGAGCAGTTAGCTGTCGAAGAAGCGTTCAGGCCGGCTGAAGACACTCGGAAGGAGCTCCTCCGACGGTGGCGCGTGATGGAGTCCTGCATCGCTCGCGGGTCGACGCAGCCCGGAGTGCTGCCGGGGAAGCTGGCGGTGCCGAGGAGAGCCGCTGCTCTCCGAGAGAAAATGGAGCCCTTTGATCCGTCAGACCACAAGGCAGCCATGGGCTGGGTCGCGATGTGGGCCATGGCAGTCAATGAAGAAAACGCAGCAGGGGGACGCGTCGTCACCGCGCCAACCAACGGAGCGGCAGGCATCCTTCCTGCCGTCATCAACTATGGCTTGCGCTACGAGGGGATGGACGATGATGCCGTCGTCGTCTTCCTTCTCACTGCCGCGGCAGTGGTCAGCCTCTTCAAAGCGAACGCGTCGATCTCAGGGGCCGAACTCGGTTGTCAAGGTGAAGTGGGGTCCGCCTGCTCGATTGCCGCCGCAGGGCTCTGCGCCGTACTCGGCGGTACTCCCCAGCAAGTCGAATCGGCCGCCGAAATCGGTCTTGAGCACAACCTTGGTCTGACGTGCGACCCCATCGGGGGACTGGTGCAGATCCCCTGTATTGAGCGTAATGCAGTGGGCGCGACTAAGGCCATCGCGGCGGCGCGACTCGCGCTGCTTGGTGACGGAGCACACCTCGTCTCGCTGGATGCAGCAATCGCCACTCTGAAGTCGACGGGACTCGATATGAGCCACAAGTACAAGGAAACCTCCCTTGGTGGCCTAGCGGTGAACGTCATAGAGTGTTGACCGTTTCATGGCGGCACCAGTACGAGAACTCGCTCCGGGGGGGCGGTTGTCACTCCCGCCGACCGGACCGGCCCGTCGGATTTGAACCGTCCCGCACTATTGCCCTTCCATGTGTCCCCCAACAAAACCGATGGAGATGGTGAACGAATGGAAAACAGTCGAACTCCAACAGCTATAGCGTATGCAGCCTCGAGTGCAGGCGCGGCGCTGGCTAAGACCACGATCACCCGGAGAGCCTTGGGTCCCAAAGACGTAGCGATCGACATCGCCTACGCCGGTATCTGCCACTCGGACATCCACACCGTGCGAGACGAATGGGGTCCGGCCAAGTACCCACTGGTGCCCGGACACGAGATCACCGGGCACGTCCGCGCCGTCGGCTCCGAGGTTGTCGCCCATAGAGTGGGAGATCCCGTGGGCGTTGGAGTCATGGTGTATTCCTGCCGGCGATGCGACCCATGCCTCGCCGGTGAAGAGAACTACTGCGACGAGGGCATGGTCGGCACCTACAACGGCGTGGGCCCAGACGGTGAGGCCACGCAAGGGGGCTACAGCACCAGCATCGTCACCGACGAGCACTGGGTGTACTCTCTGCCCGGCTCTGCCGACCTCGCCGCATTCGCCCCCCTGCTGTGCGCGGGCGTAACTGTTTTCTCGCCCCTCAAGCACTGGCAGGTGGGTCCGGGATCGAGGGTGGCCGTCGTCGGGATGGGAGGGCTCGGACACCTGGCGGTGAAATTCGCTGCAGCCATGGGTGCAGAGGTCACGGTGCTCAGCCAGAGTTTGAGCAAGAAGGAAGATGGGCTGCGCATGGGTGCGAGCCACTACTACGCCACAAGTGACCCCAGCACATTCCGCGCCAATCGACGCCGATTCGACCTGATCCTCAACACGGTCTCGGCACGACTCGAGCTATATCAATATCTCGACCTCGTCGCGCGTGCGGGCACCTTTGTCGAACTCGGTCTCCCCACCGAACCCCTGCAGATCTCCTGCGACAGCTTGTTGGCGCCGCGCGTCTCCGTGGCAGGCTCAATGATCGGAGGGGTGCGGGAGACCCAAGAGATGCTCGAGTTCGCCGCCGACCACAGCATTAATACAGAAATTGAGATTATAACAGCCGACCTGATCAACGATGCCTACGAACGGGTCGTAAGAAGTGACGTCCGCTACCGGTTCGTCATCGATGTCAACTCCATGAGGTGAGCGGTACAAAAGCCCTACACACACTGTTGAAGCAGCGTTGCTCATGCGGGCCAAAGGCTATCGCGATGGCCCTTAGTGTCCCGACCGGCCCCGCAGTAACTCGACCCAGAACAATGGATCTAGTTTCATGAGTGCAGCATAGGAAACAGCCAAGACTCGAACGAGCGGTGCCCTTCCATTGGTACCGGAAGGAAGGAACGACATGGCACGATCTGACTTGACAATGGAAGAACTTGCGGACTACCGACCAGCGGTCCTCGAACCAGGCGACTTCGATGCGTTCTGGCACTCGACTATCGCAGAAGTGAGCGACTTCGAGCTTGACGTGACACGCGAAGTCGCAGAAACCCCCTACCGAGCCCTGGTGGTACACGACGTCACGTTCTCTGGCTATGCAGGTGACCGAATCAGAGCCTGGGAGATCCGGTCTATCGGCACACCTTCAACGGCGCAGCCAGCAGTCGTGGAATTCATCGGCTACAACGGAGGCCGAGACTTGCCGGGCTTCATCTCTCACTGGGCGAACGCTGGATACGTGCATGTCGTTGTCGACACCCGCGGGCAAGGTGGCTCAGGTACGGGTACGGGAGCCACTTCAGACCCACACGGAGCCGGACCACACGCCCCCGGATTCCTCACGCAAGGCATTGAGGACCCTTATAGCTACTACTACCGGCGTGTCTTCACCGACGCCGTCCGCGCGGTCGCGGCCACTCGAAGCTTGCCGAGTGTAGACGGCACCAAAGTGGCCGTACAGGGAGTGAGTCAGGGAGGTGGTATTGCGTTGGCTGTCGCAGGGCTGATCCCAGACCTAGCGGCCGTCATGTCGGACGTACCGTTCTTGTGCCATTTCCGACGTGCCGTTGATATCTGTGATCAGGAGCCCTACATAGAGCTCACTCGCTACCTGGCGCTCCACCGTAACGCAGAGCGCGTGGTCTTCAACACTCTCAGTTACTTCGACGGTGTAAACCACGCCAAGCGCGCATCAGCACCTGCACTCATCTCAGTGGCACTCATGGATAAGACCTGTCCACCCTCCACCGCCTTCGCGGCATTCCATGCGTACTCCGGGACTAAAGAAATCGTGACGTATCCTTTCAACGACCATGAGGGCGGACTTGCTTACCAGAGGCAAGCGCAGATGCTGTGGCTTGATAGGCGGCTGAAAGAGCATTGATAAGTAGACCCGATGTGGATTAGCCGCAGATTGCAGGTTCGCTATGGGCACGATCATGAAACGCGTCACCGTTCGGCCCGGGGGGATTGCCGGATTGTCCTCGTCGACGCCAACAAACCGACCCCTAGTGTGTCGCGCCTGATATTTGCGCCGTAAGTTATAGATTGTGTCATGGTTACTGCGGTGAAGGTGAGTGAGTTCGACTTGACCAGCGTTGAGCAGGCTCGTGTGTTGGGGTTGGCCGCCGGTGAGGGCCGGGGAGCGGTCCGGGCCAGGATTGTGTTGGCCTGCTCGGAGCCGGGCGTGGGGTATGCCCGGCTGGCCGATGAGGTCGGGGTGAGTATAATGACGGTGCATAACGTGCGCCGCCGGTTCGTCGAGTCCGGCCTGGCGGGCCTCGAGGCCGACATCCGGCAATGGATCGACACCTGGAACGAAAACCCCCGCCCATTCACCTGGACCAAAACCGCCGACGAAATCCTCAACTCACGCACAAAATATCTGGCGCGAATCTCGGACGCAACACACTAGGTCGGGGAGGGAAGGTAGATGCTCGCTCGCCGCGACGACGATCTCTTCTCGAAGCCGCTGACCCTCCCCAGGCGCCGAGCGTGATCGCTTCGTCACCATCGTCCCCGAGTAAGCCAGATTCATACTACAGCTATCATAAACTTGTGTAAGCTACAGTCGAACACATAACCTCAGGAGTCGACGTGCTGCAGGAAATCTCGTTCTCGTCTACCACACCTGGTCTGACGCTGCGCGGCTGGCTGCGCCTTCCAGCGTCGTCGCCGGAGGAGCAGGCGACCGCGAATCCCGTCCCCGGCGTCGTCATCGTCGGCGGCTACGGGGACAGCGCTGAACGCTCGGCCCCGGCTGCGGAGGAGCTGTCCCGGGCCGGATTTGGCGTCCTGTACTACGACCATCGCAACACCGGCGTCAGCGATGGCCTCCCGCGCTTGGAGATCGACGGGCCGCTGCAGCAGCGGGACCTGCGGATGGCGGTCGGTTACGCCTGCTCCCGGCCAGAGCTCGACACCGAGCGCATCGGTGTGTTCGGCACGAGCTTCGGCGGAAGCCTGGCGATTGCGGCGGGCGCGACCGACCCGCAGGTCAAGGCGGTCGCCGCGTCCAACCCGTGGATCTCAGGATTCGAGGTCGCTCTCCGTGCCGGCGGAGCAGCTGCGGTAGCCGGTTTTCAACAGCTGGGCGTGCAGGACGCCGTCCAGGTCCTGGCTGGGGGAACGACCCAGCTCGTGGCGTTGGGCCGGCGCAGCCAGGACCCCAACCCGGAGTTCGCTCTGTTCCGCGATGACGCAGCCATGGACTATTACGAACACGGCCCGGTCGGGATCCCGAAATCATGGCGGAACGAGATGACGCTCAGCTCGCTGTTCCTGGCTCTAGACCACGACATCAGCGCCATGGCGGCTCGGGTCAGCCCGACTCCTCTGCTGATGGTTGTCGCCGACCAGGACACGACGATGCCTCTGCAGCCGTCGTTAGACTTTTACAACCGTGCGCTCGAGCCGAAGAAGCTCACGATCGTCCCTGGCGGTCACTACGACAGCTACCTTCCCGGCCGGTCGTTCCCACAGGTGATGGAGTCGGTGACCAGCTGGATGCGCGCCCGGCTGTGATCTGTCCGGGCTGAGCCGACGCCGCGCGTGCGGTTCGACCGGTCGCGAGAACCGCCGTCGGGCGACGCGTAGCTAGCCTGGCTATTATTCCTGTGCGTACTCGGTCCTCACGGGTTCATGACCATCCGATGCGAGCGGCGGCGAAGCAGCCCTGGAGGTAGCAGATCGGCGACACTGTGCACTTTCATCTGAGTGTCGACAGCGTCACAGCTGGGCAGGCGGCGACCGAGCACCTAATCGCGCTCGGACGGCGCAGGATCGCCGCACTCGGGCTCAGACGCTTGAGCCGCGTCGCACTTCCGACCTCCGCCTGACGGGCTACCGACGTGCCCTCGAGCGGGCGGGCATCCCATCGACGAGCGGCTCGTGCTGCAGGTCGTCGAGGAGGTTGCGGAACGCGAACACCGCGTCTGGATGGAGGTCGGTGGCCGCGCAAGGCACGGGCAGCAGCGGCACCGTCCGCACGGTGGTAGTTGACGCGCTCGGCGCAATGCACGAGCTGCTCGTCGCGGGCCGTCGGATGCCGCCCGAGGAGACATCGCGGTGATTGGCTTCGACGACGTCGGCGAGTACCGTCACGGCTCCCCACGCTTGCCTCGGTCTTGCCCGGCATTCCCCCACTCGCCCGCACCACCGTCGAGTTGCTCCTCGCCGACTCTCCCCGCTCCGTGAATCACACCGTCGACCTCACGATCGCGGAGCGTACGCACGAGCACCCGAGGAACCTCACGATGACTTCCCCCGCCCGGCCTGACGCGCTGAACCAAGACACGACGCGCCCATGGCCGCAGCTCGTCCCGAAGGCTGGGCCGACCTCTGCGGGGAGTGGGACTTCGCGATCACCGACACCGCGACCACCGTCGTGGCGGACGTGGTCTTCGACCGCCGGATCACGGTGCCGTTCCCACCGGAGTCACCGGCCTCGGGGGTGGCACGAGACCGGCTGCCTTCCGAGCGAGGCCTCAGCCCTGTGCTCATACCAACTTGCCGTCGGCGGCGAGGTGCCCTCCGCCTGGCCCGCGCGCACGACCGCTGCGCCGTCGGAGCGCGCAGACCGGTTGGCCGAAGGTTCACCGGAGGAGTCGTTCGGCTCACCGCGATGCGCCGTGATCGGGCGGCCTAGTGCGCAGTGCCCGCCGGGTGAGCACCCGCCCGACGACGGACCTCCGCAGGACCGGGATGGGCACGTTTGACCTACTGGGCAAGGACACCCCGGATAGTCTCATCGCCTCGGTCGAGCCTCAACCGGCCCTGCACTGACGCCTCCAAGATGGCTGCGAGCTCCCAGAGCTTCTGGGCGACCGCCGCACCGGTGGGGGTGAGGCGGTACTCGACCCGCGGCGGGATCGATGTCACCACGTCTCGGTCGACCATGCCGTCGCGCTCAAGGTTCCTCAGTGTCTGCGCGAGCATCTTCTCGCTGATCCCATCGACCCTGCGGCGCAGTCCGTTGAAGCGGATAGTCTCGCCCTGCAGTGCGACCAAAACGAGGGAAGACCACCTACCGGTCACGCCCTCGAAGACGTCCCGAAAGGAGCACCCGCGCCCGAAGACCTCGGTCTTCGCCGTGAGCTGACCCTCCCCGCCCTCCACAGCGCACTCCCCAACCATCGACGACGCTCCTTAGCCCCGCACCCCGTGGCGCAACCATACCCGTTCGCCTAGCGGACGGAGGGCGCTGTATTATCAACAGTGCCATTCGATCAGATAGTTAGTAACTAAGGAGATCATCTATGACTACATACGCCGTCACCGCGGCCAGCGGCCACCTCGGCCGACTTGCCGTGCATGAACTGCTGAACCGGGGAACGGCCCCTGCCGATGTCGTCGCCGTCGTTCGGACCCCGGACAGGGTCGCCGATCTCGCCGACTTGGGCGTCCTCGTCCGCAAAGGTGATTACGCTGACCCCGCCGAGCTCTTGACCGCGCTGCGCGGCGTCGACCGGCTCCTGCTAATTTCCGGTGGCGACGCCGGTAAACAGGTAGCCCAGCAGACGAACGTAATCGAGGCAGCGGCGGCCGCTGGTGTCCGGCGTATCGCCTACACCAGCGTGCTGCGCGCCGACACGAGCACAAACCCAGTGGCCCCTCAGCACAAGGAGACCGAAGCGGTCCTCGCCGCATCGGGCGTCCCGTTTTCGGCGCTGCGCAACGGCTGGTACCAGGAGAATTACACCGAGCAGCTCAGTCATTACCTCGCCGCCGGAGAGATCGTCGGCGCCACCCACGGTGCCCGGATCTCGGCCGCCAGTCGGGCCGACTACGCCGCCGCCGCCGCTGCCGCCCTGCTCATCGACGACGACGCCGACCACGTCTACGAACTCGGCGGTGACCCATTCACCCTCGCGGAGTTTGCAGCGGCTGTCACCGAGGTCACCGGCACCACGGTCACATACCGCGACCTCGACACTGATCAGCTCGTCGCGGCACTCCGCAGCAGCGGCCTCGACGAGGCCACCGCCGACCTCTTGGCCGAGGCCGACGCCGCCATCGCCGCCGGTGACGTGCTCACCGACCGCATGGACCTGCGCGAACTCATCGGCCGCCCGACCACCTCGCTCATTGAGACCCTCAACCAAGCCAACACCTGATAGGAGGGGGTCTCGGCGGAGGTCGTCGGCTGGCCGTTCGCGGCTCCTCCTCCAGAACGTTGTAACTCAGACGGAGCTTCCTCAATTGCCGTTGGCCTCGCAGCTGGATCCGTTCATCAGATCGCCAGTAACCATGACACATTCTACAAAGTTGTGGCGTAAATATCAGGGGCCTGGTTGCGGTGCGTACGGCGCGTCTCGACCTTCCTGCGGCCGGGGACGCTCAGCAGGGCAGGCGCGGTGCCCGCGCGAGCACCTCTTGTACGAAAGCCGGCCGCTCAGGCCGATGCGCAATTGCTGCTGCCCGGCAGAGCATCGTTGCGGAGGACGGTCGGGCTCACCAGACGATGGACATCGTTCCCGCCTGGCCTGACCTCGGATGTCGAACCTGTCGCTCGAGAGTTGCGGTCTGCTACCTCTGGCGAACCTTGCTGCTCACGGCCCCAGCAGCCGAGCGACCCAAGCGGTCCGGGCCGCAGTCATGGCTTTCGAGATTGCGGCGTGCGGCACCATCAGGTCGAATCCGTGAAAACCGCCCGGCCAGACGTGCAGCTCAGCGACGCCGCCGCTGGCCCAGATGGCGCTGGCGTACGCCACGTCCTCGTCGCGGAACACCTCTGCGGTACCCACATCGATGAAGGCGGGAGGCAGCCCGGAGAGGTCGGTGGCCCGGGCGGGTGCGGCGTAGATGCTGACGTCTTCGGTGCCACGACGATCTCCCAACAGCGCGTGCCAGCCGGTCTCGTTGCTGGTCCGGTCCCAGACCCCCTCGCCGTCGATCTGGTGGGCTGAGACCGTGTCGTTGCGGTCGTCGATCATCGGGTAGATCAGCACCTGTCCGAACAGGTTCGGCCCTCCGCGGTCTCGGGCCAGCAGGGCGGTGCCGGCCGCCAGGCCGCCGCCAGCACTTCCGCCGGCAATCACGAGTCGGGTGGGGTCGATGCCGAGCTCGGCGGCGTTCTCGGCAGTCCACCTCAAACCGGCGTAGCAGTCCTCGACCGGGTACGGGTCAGGAAACTCAGGCGCGAGGCGGTACTCCACCGAGACGCAGACACCGTCGAACCGGTCCACCCAGTCGAGCATCGCTTCGATGCCCGTGAAGCGGTCGCCGATGATCATGCCACCACCGTGGGTGTGGAAGAAGCCAGGGCCGGCTGCGTTATGCGTTTTGCGGGCAAAGACCGAGACCGTCAGGTCAGCATCCTGATAGCCGGGAATGACCTGCTCGCGATGGCTGATCTCGGGCCGCTGGGCGAGCACCTCGTCGATCGGCTGGGTGACGTCCACCTCTCGCAGAGGGCCGATCATGTCGGGAGTGATGGTGGACGGCAGCTCCTCCGCGACGGCCGCCAGTGCAGCGGCTAGCTCGGGATCGAACGGTGGCCGGGTGTTCGCAGGCATAGGTCCTCCAGCTCATCGAGTCTCAGTGATTATGCAGACTATGTCGTCGACACCTGAAGGGCGAGGCCGCCCACCGGCCGTGACCGAAGTCCGCTTCCTTGACGGCTCAGCGCCAGTGTCCACCGGCCAGCGGCTGTGGAACGCGTTCGAAGCACGACCGAGGACGGCCTCGTCCGCTTGCGCAGGACTTGTGCACATTTGTTGTGCACATATAGTGTGCACGTATGGACGACTACCGCGGGCTGGAGCTCGACGCCGCCGCTATCAAGGTGCTGGCCCACCCCTTACGGTCTCGGCTGCTCTCCCAGCTTCGGATCGCCGGTCCGGCCACCGCCACGGATCTGGCTCAAACCCTGGCCACCAACACCGGCGCCACCAGCTATCACCTGCGCCAGCTGGAGTCGGTCGGTCTGGTCACCGACACCGGCGAGGGTGCCGGCCGGCGCCGGCTGTGGCGGGCGAGCACGGACTTCCACGCCTGGAACCGGAGCGACTTCGGCGACGACGAGGACACGACGACGGCGCTGGGCTGGTTGGAGCGTCACTACGTGCACCAGTTCACCCGGCGCGCGGAGGCGTGGCAGGACGTACTGGCGGAGTGGCCGAAGGAGTGGGTGGACGCTCTCGGCCTGATGGACACCATGGTCACCGTCGACCCGGAACAGATGCGGGCGTTGCAGGACGAGATCGGCGCACTGTTGGCCCGGTATCGACACGCCGGGGACGACCGGCCGGACGCCCGGAAGATCTCGGTCTACTCCTACGCCGCGCCGACCGACCTCAGCCCGCCTCAGCAGGGGGCGGCGAGATGACCCTGACAACTCGCGCCGCCCGCCGGCGACTGCTGTTCCTCAGCGCGACCCGGTGGCTGCCGGTGGGGCTCACGTTCGGCGTGACCACGCTGATCCCGTTGCAGCGCGGGCTCGACCTGGCCCAGCTCGGCGTGATCTTGTCCGCGCAGGGCTTCGTCGTGCTCGCCCTGGAACTTCCTACCGGTGGGCTGGCCGACGCCCTCGGCCGGCGCCCGGTGCTGGTGCTGGCGGCGGGTATTGCGGTCGTCTCCGGCGTCGTGTTCGTCCTCGCCCAGCAGTGGTGGGTCTTCGTCGTGGCCTTCGCTCTGCAGGGGATCTTCCGCGCCCTGGACTCGGGGCCGCTGGAGGCCTGGTTCGTCGATACGGCCAGGGCAGACGATCCGGACGTGGCCGTGGAGGCCGCCCTCAGCCGGGCCGGCACGGTGGTCGGTGTCGCCATCGCCGGCGGGGCGCTGGCCTCCGGCGGGTTGATCGCCTGGCATCCGTACCGCGGCGCGAGTGCGCTGGTCCTGCCCTACGTCGTGTCAATCGTGCTTTACGTTCTGCACGCCGTCCTGACGGCAATCCTGGTGTCCGAACCCACTCGGCCTCCGCTGCGACCGGCGGCGGTGTGGTTCTCGGTCCAGGCGGCTCCGGCCGGTGTTCGCGACGGTCTACGCACCCTGGCTCAGGGCCGGGTACTGCGGGCCCTGGTCGCGGTGGAGGTGTTCTGGGCGGTGGGAATGATCGGCTTCGAGACCTTCACCCCGATCCGGCTGGCGGAGCTGGTGGGCGGTGAGCAGCGGGCCGGCGCGATCTACGGACCGGCCGCGGCGGCCGCCTGGGGCCTGTTCGCCCTCGGCTCGATCCTGGCCGGCCTGACCAGCCACAGAATCGGAGTAGCCCGGACCGCGGTGCTGGCCCGGGTCGCGAACGGCGGGTTCGTGGTGGTGATGGGTCTGTTCGCCGGACCGGTCGGGCTGATCGCGGCGTACTGGCTGGCCTACCTCAGCCACGGTGCCGCCGGCCCGATGCACGCCACCCTGCTGCACCGGCAGGCCGAGGCCGGCAACCGGGCGACCGTGCTGTCGATGAACTCGATGGTGTCCGGCGGGGTCTACAGCCTCGGGCTGCTCGCCCTCGGTCCGCTGGCGCAACACACCAGCACCTCGTTCGCCATCGTCGTGGCCGGAGCGTTCTCGGTGCTCGGCGCGGTGTGTTATTGGCCGGCACGCCGCGACGAGCGTGATCGGGCCCGAGCCGAGGCCCGGTCGGCGGTGGCCACCGGGTGAAGCCAGCTCGGGCTTCGCTCGTAGCAGGCAACCGACTCCGTCCGCGGCTGCAGCAGCCACGGGCGGAGGGGTCGTGGCTCTCCTCGCTCACTCGTAACGCAGTGACTCGATCGGATCCTGGCGCGCCGCCTTCAGGGCGGGGATACTGCCGGCCACGAAGGCGATGGCCATCACCAAGGCGATGATGCCGAGGATGGTCGCCGGGGCGAACACGAGCAGGGTCAGTCCGGCGAGCGGGGACACAGTACTGGCCAGGACCCCGTTCAAGACACTGCCGATCACCACCGCCGCGCCGGCGCCGATGACGCTGCCGAGGAAGCCGATGAAGACCGCTTCCAGGCTGAACATGGTGAAGATGGAGCCACCACCGAGACCCATCGCCTTCATCAGGCCGATCTCCCGGGTCCGTTCCCGGACCGACATCAGCAAGGTGTTGACGATGCCGAAGCCGGCGGCCAGCAGCGCCAAAACGGCGAAGCCGTTGAGGACCAAGACGATGGTGTCGATGACGGTTTTGAAGTCACCGATCGAATCGTCGACGGTCTGGGCCGTGTACCCGTCATCGGACAGGGTGTTCTTGAGCGTCGTCAGCGCAGGAACACTGGTGTCGTCGGCGGTCACCGTGACCGCGGCGTACTTGTCTTTGTCGGCCTTACTCAGGCCGACGCTCTGCCGGTCGTTCAACGCTTCGGCCAGCGCATCGTTGATGCTGGCGGTGTTGGCGTTGACCAACGTCGCCTGGGTGACGGCGACCACCTTGGCGTTCACCGTCGTCTGCTTGTTGTCGGCGTCGGTGACCCCAATGGTTACGGTTTTGTCGATGGCGTCAGCGGCGTTGGTGAAGTCCAGCGGGTCGAGGAAGCTCTCGGTCAGGGCGATCTCACGCGTCTTGGCGTCGGGATCGGGTTGGGTCCCGGCGAGCAGGTTGAGCGTGGTGCCCGGGGTGTAGGCGGTGGTCTGCAACTGATACTTGCGAGAACCGTCGTAGACGACGTAGTCGGGCGTGACCGACAACACCGGCTCCGCCGAAGCGACGCCGTCCTCGCCGCGGATGGTCTTCAGATCGGCGGGGGTCAAGACGTCGACGGTGTCGTTGGGATCCCCGGTGTTGCTCTGCACGACCGTGCCGGTGTACCGCTTGGGCCCGTCCCCGTCGTCGACGGGCTTCTTGGTGACGTTGAGCGTGCTGCCGCCGATGGAGGAGGTGGTGTGGTCGATGTAGGTGTTGATCCCGTTGCCCACTGCCGTGGTCAGGGTCAAGGTGAAGGCGCCGATGAACAGCGCCACCACGGTCAGCACGGTTCGACTCATGCTGCGGCGAGCGTTGCCGATGGCCATCCGGGCCAGACCGAGGCCACTCATGCCACCCGCTCCTGCGGTTCGTACGCGCTGACGACATGGGAGCCGGCCGAGACCTCGTCTCGTCCTTGCCCTTCGGCGCGGTTGACCAGCGGTCGTCGCGACCGGGCCGCCCGCTGCTCGACGTCGGTGCCGTTCCGGTCGACGATGCGGCCGTCACGGAGATAGACCTGACGGCTCATCCGCAGGGCGAACTCGTCGTCGTGGGTGACCAGCACCAAGGTGATGCCCTGGTTCTGGTTGAGGTCGATCAAGATGTCCTGGACGACGCTCCCGGTGGTGCTGTCGAGGTTCCCGGTCGGCTCGTCGGCGAAAATGACGCTCGGCCGGTTGACCAGGGCGCGGGCAATGACGACCCGCTGCTTCTGCCCACCGGACAGGTTCTTGGCGTCGGCACCCGCCTTGTCCGACATCTCCAATGCCTCCAGGGCGCTCATCCCGCGCCGGCGGCGTTCCGAGGCCGGCCGGCCGGCGATCCGCAAGGGCAAGGTGACGTTCTCCAACACCGACATGTTGGCGGTGAGGAAGAACTGCTGGAAGACGAATCCGAACGTCTCGTTCCGGGTCTGGTTCACCACGGCCCTGGGCAGCCCGGCGGCGCTGCGGCCGCTGAGTTCGACGCTGCCGTCGCTGGGTTCGTCCAGCAGGGCCAGCAGGTGCATCAGCGTGGACTTCCCGGATCCGCTCTTGCCGACGACGGCGATCGAATCCCCCTCCTCGATGTCGAGGGACACCCCGCGGAGGGCGTCGAACCGGGTCGCACCACGACCATAGGTTTTGTGCACATAACGTGCGGCCAGAATGGGGACTGGCATTGTTCCTCCCTGAAGGCTTTCGATCGTGCACTCCTGCACGCGTTAAGACTGCTCGGATCAGCCGTCGAAATCGTCGGCTCAGCGCAGCAACCTCGGCTACCTCCGCCGCGGTAGCCGAAGCCGTCCTGGGCGGCGGGCGTACGTCAGGTGTCGTACGCCGACCGGAGCGGGTCCGGCGCCCTACTTCGGTCGGCGGCCGTTCTCGAGGTAGGCGAACTCCTCGGGCGCCAACCCCACGGCGAGGCTCAGCCGGCGGTGCGCGAGGGGAGTGAGCAGGGCCGCCGCCTCGTCCAGGCGGCACAGTCGCACCTGAACGATCTCGCTGGCTTGCAGGACCAGGGCCGGCAGCTTGGTCTCGTCGATCCGGCCGCCGTCGAAGAGCAGTTCGACCGCGTCGTCCCAGCCCAGGTACGGCGGCATCCAGTCCGCGACCAGGAGCCGGCCCGGCGCCCGAACGAGTCCCAGCTCCTCCCACACCTCCCGCTCGGCGGCGATCCGCGGTGGCTCGCCGCGCTCCACGATCCCGCCGGGCAGCTCCCAGTCCGGTTTGAACCGGGTCTCACACAGCAGGACCCGCTGCTGGTCGTCCCGGATCACCACGTGGGCGATCAGCCGGGTGCGCGGTAGCACGGTGTTCATCACCGCGGAGAACCCGTCCGGCCCGCCGACGTGATCGTCGGCGAGTCGGGCGAACAGCACGACGTCGTCGTAGCCGTCGCCGGTGACCAGCGCCTGCCGCCGCGTTCCCTCCACCCGGAAGCCGGCGCGCAGGACCGCGCGGCGGATGCGACGGCGTCCGAGGCCGGGACCTCGACCTCGAGGCGACGCAGCTTCCCCTGGGCCAGCAGGTCGGCGGCTGTGGCGTCGAGGGTCTGGGTCAGGGCGTCAGGGTCGGCACGCAGGGCCGCGGCCCAGGTCACTACCCCGATTCCGTCGACTCCGGAGCTCACCTGCACCCCGGACGCCCTCATCACCGTCGCGACGCCGTCGGTGGCCGACGCGGACTCAGGGCCGGGCGGAGGTCGGAGTCGGTTCCATCGCCGCGGCGGGGGAGGCCAGGGTGGCGGCGGCCTCCACCCCCGCGCCGACCTGCGCCGGCTCGGCCTGGGGCTCGGGCGCAACCGGCTCGAAACGCAGCCAGACCGCGCCCAGCGGGGGCACGGTCACCGACGCCGAGGCGGCGTAGCCGTGTGAGGGGACCTCGGTGGCCACCACCTGACCGAGGTTCCCGCTCTGGCCGGTGCCGTCGTAGACCTCGGCGTCGGTGTTGAGGATCTCGGTCCAGACCCCTTCGGTCGGAAGTCCGATCCGGTAGTCCGGTCGCGCTTGGGTGGCGAAATTGGTCACGCAGGCGATCATCTGCCCCGCCCCGTCGTAGCGCACGAAGGAGAACACGTTGCCCCCGGCGTCGTCGGCGTCGATCCAGGAGAAGCCGGCCGGATCGGAGTCGCGCAACCACAGCGCCGGGTGGCTGAGGTAGACCGCGTTCAGGTCCTTGACCAGCCGCTGGACGCCCCGGTGACCCCAGTCCGCGCTTTGCTCCCAGTCGATGCTGCGGGCTTCGGAAAACTCACGGCGCTGCCCGAACTCGGTGCCCATGAACAGCAGCTTCTTGCCCGGGTGGGACCACATGAAGGCGTAGAAGGCGCGCAGGTTCGCAAATTTGCGCCACTCGTCGCCGGGCGCCCGCTCGTACATCGAGCCCTTGCCGTGCACCACCTCGTCGTGGCTGATCGGCAGGATGAAGTTCTCCGAGTAGGCGTAGGTGAGGGCGAAGGTCATCTCGTGGTGGTGGTACTGCCGGTGGATCGGGTCCCGACCGAGGTAACGCAACGAGTCGTTCATCCAGCCCATGTTCCACTTGAAACCGAAGCCCAGCCCGCCGGCGTCGACCGGCCGGGTGACCCCGGGCCACGACGTCGACTCCTCAGCGATGATCATCGTCCCGGGCTCGCGGGCGTACGCGTGGGCGTTGGCCGCCTGCAGCATGGCGATGGCGTCCAGGTTTTCGTTGCCGCCGTAACGGTTCGGCACCCACTGGCCCGGCTCGCGGCTGTAGTCGAGATAGAGCATCGAGGCCACGGCGTCGACCCGCAGACCGTCGATGTGGTATTCGTGCAGCCAGAAATAGGCGTTGGAGACCAGGAAGCTCTTCACCTCGTTGCGGCCGAAGTTGAAGATGTAGGAGCCCCAGTCGGGATGCCACCCCAGCCGCGGGTCCTCGTGTTCGTACAGGGCGGTGCCGTCGAAGCGCTCCAGGGCCCACGGGTCGGTGGCGAAGTGGCCGGGCACCCAGTCGATCAACACCCCGATCCCGGCCTGATGCAGCCGGTCGACCAGGTAGCGGAACTCGTCGGGGGAGCCGAACTTGCTCTGCGGCGCGAAGTACCCGGTGATGTGGTAGCCCCACGACCCCTCGTACGGATGCTGGGCCACCGGCAGGAACTCCACGTGGGTGTAGCCCTGCCAGGTGCAGTACTCCACCAGCTGATCGGCCAATTCGACGTAGGTCAGGCCCTTACGCCAGGACCCGATGTGTACCTCGTAGATGCTCATCGGCTCCCGGTACTGCTGTCTCTCCCCGCGGTACCACATCCAGTCGTCGTCGTCCCAGGTGTACTGGCTCTGGTAGACGATGGAGGCGGTGTGCGGCGCGGCCTCGGCGAAGCGGGCCATCGGGTCGGCCTTGAGCCGCCACACTCCGTCGGCCCCGAGCACCTCGAACTTGTAGAGGCTGCCGGTGGCGGCGCTCTCCACGAACAGCGCCCAGACCCCGGAGCCGGGCACCAACTCCAGCGGCGATCCCTCGCCGTTCCAGCCGTTGAAGTCACCGGCCACCCGGACGGCCTGGGCGTTCGGCGCCCAAACCGAGAAGCGGGTCCCGGCCAACTCGCCGCGCTCGTCGTCGAGCACCGTGGTCTCCTGCGCGCCGAGACGACGCCAGCACTCGGTGTCGTGGCCCTCGTGAAACCCGGCGAGGTCCCAACCGGTCAGGTTGCCGGTGCGGTCGTAGGTCATGGTTGCTCCTCGAGTTCTGGCGTGCGCCGGTCGTGCCGGGTCAGCCCGGCCAGCGCTCCGAGCGGGATCGACACCCAGTCCGGACGGTTCCGGACCTCGTAAACGACCTCGTAGATCGCCTTGTCGGCCTCGTACGCCCGCAGCCGGTCGTGCTCGAGTCCGGTGAGGGCCCGGCCGCCGGTGTAGCCGTGGAGGAAGGCGGCCCGGCAGGCCGTCTCCCACCCGCGACCGGCCGAGCCGGGAACGCTGGCCGCGGCGTAACCGAAGGAGCGCAGCATCCCGGCCACGTCGCGCCAGACGCTGTCCGGCTCGACCCGCTCGGCCAGGCTCTTGGCCGGCTCGCCCTCGAAGTCGATGATCTTCCAGCCCGACGGGGTGTGCAGGGTCTGCCCGAGGTGGAAGTCCCCGTGCAACCGCTGAACGGCCAAGTCTGCGGCCCCGAGGTCGTCGAAGCAGGACTGCAGCCCGCCGGCGTGCTCCGCCAGTTCCGGCACCACCGGTACCGCCGCCCGCAGTCGGTGCGCCATGGTGTCACCGACCTCGGCCCCGGGTCGGGTGCCGGTGCCGAAGGCGACTCGCAGGGCCTGATGGGTCTGCGACAGCGCGGCGCCGAGGGCGGCGGCGTGCTCGGTGAAACCGGCTCCCGGGCTCAGCGCCCCCAGCCGGTTCTCCTCGGTCAGGCTCGCCTGCGCCAGCAGCCAGCCGTCGATCGCGTCGGCGAGCTGCTCCACCCACATGCCGAGGTCGGCGCCGAGGACCCTCCCGTCGCGGGTCCAGGTTCCCGTTGACCAGCCGTACAACCGGGCGACGCCTGGCACCCCCTGCTCGTTCAGCGCCTGGTGGACCTCGATGTCGAGGTTGCGGCCCAGCTCGAGCCGGCGGAACAGCTTGAGCATGGCGACGTCGCCGTACATCACCGAGCTGTTGCTTTGCTGCCCGCGGAACGGCTCCGGGACCAAATCGGGGTCCAGCCGCCCGTCGTCGTCGAGGCGGTGGAACCGAACCGACGTCCCCGCCTGCTCCACCTGCCGGGCTTCCCGCAGAGCGCTCAGCAGCACTCGGGCCGCAGCAAGGTCCTGAATCGCGTCGTAGACGACGTGGGTCCCGTCGGTAAACATTTCCGCTCCGGCGAGCTCCGCGATCGCGGCGCTCCGGTAGGCCAGGGCGAGTTGGTAGTGCTCGCTTGCCCCCTCGTCGGGGTATGCGATCTCGGCGATCTCGATTCGGACCCTCGGGGCACCGGGTGCGGGTGCGTTCAGCCAGGGCAACGGGGTCAGGAAGCGGAGTTCCGCCCGGCGTCCCTTGCCGGCGAACCAGCGGGCGGCGTTGATCGAAGCCAGCAGCGAGTCGGCCACCCCGCTCGGGGGGAGTGCACCTGGGGGGAGCACACTCACCCGGCCGGTCGCAGGCTCAATACGTGCGCCGGATCGTCGGGGGTGAGGCGGACGAAGGCGCGCTGACCCCAACGCCAGGTCTGGCCGGTCAGCTCGTCGTGAACGAAGTAGACGTCACGAGCGGTCAGGCCCAGGGCCTCGGGGTCGAGGAAGATCTCGGTCTCGACGATCTGGTGCGGGTCGAGACTGCAGACCACGACCACCACGTCGTCGACCCCGCCTCGGTCGCGCGCGCGCTTGGAGTAGACCACGACCCGGTCGTGCGCGGCCCGGTGGAAGTGCAGCTGCCGTAACTGCTGCAACGCGGGATGCTCCCGCCGGATCTGGTTCAACCGACCCAGCAGCAGGCCCAGACCCTCGCCCCGTTCGGCGGCGCCCTCCCAGTCCCGCGGACGGTACTGGAACTTCTCCGAGTCCAGATACTCTTCCCGCCCGGGGCCGAGGGCCGCGTTCTCGAACAACTCGAAACCCGAGTACACCCCCCACAGCGGGGACAAGGTCGCCGCGAGGACGGCGCGGATGCTAAATGCGCTCGGGCCGCCGGTCTGCAGATACGTCGGCAGGATATCGGGGGTGTTGACGAAAAAGTTCGGCCGGAAGAAGCTGTCGGTCTCGGTGGTCAGTTCCTGCAGATATTCCTCGATCTCCCACTTCTCGTTGCGCCAGGTGAAGTAGGTGTAGGACATTTGGAACCCGACCTTGCCCAGCAGGTGCATCATCGCCGGTCGGGTGAACGCCTCGGCGAAGAACAACACGTCGGGATCGGTCCGGCGGACCTCGGCCAGCAGCCAGGCCCAGAACTCGACCGGCTTGGTGTGCGGGTTGTCGACCCGGAACGTCCGGATCCCGTGGCTCATCCAGACCTTCAGGATGCGCAGGCACTCGGCGTAAATGCCGTCGCGGTCCCGGTCGAAGTTGATCGGGTAAATGTCCTGGTACTTCTTCGGCGGGTTCTCCGCGTACGCGATCGTGCCGTCGGCGCGCTCGGAGAACCACTCCGGGTGGTCGTGCACCCAGGGGTGGTCCGGCGAGGCCTGCAGGGCGAAATCCATCGCCACCTCCAGCCCGAGTTCCTTGGCCCGCGCGACGAAGGCGTCGAAATCGTCGAAGTCGCCCAGGTCGGGGTCGATGGCGTCGTGACCACCCTCGGCGTTCCCGATCGCCCACGGTGACCCGGGGTCGGCCGGTCCGGGGGTCAACGTGTTGTTCGGACCCTTGCGGAATGCGGTCCCGATGGGGTGGATCGGCGGCAGGTAGACCACGTCGAAGCCCATCGCCGCGGCCGCCTCCAGCCGCTCGACCGAGGAAGCGAAGGTGCCCGAGCGCCACCGCCGGCGCTCCTCGTCGTACGACGCGCCCTGTGAGCGGGGAAAAAACTCGTACCAGGACGCGAACAGCGCGGCCGGCCGGTCGACGAAGATGGGGTAGTCCGGGGTCGGGGAGACGAACTCACGCGGCGCGTAGGTTGCCATCGCCGCGGCGACGTCGGGAGCCAGCACCAGGGCCAACCGGTCCTCCACTTGCTCGCCGTCCTCCAGGGCCTGGGCGGCGGTCCGCAACCGGACGGCTACGCTCGGGTCGGCGGCGGCGTCGGCCCGGCCGGCGGCGTCGGTGAACAACGCCCGGCCCTCGGTGCAGACCAGGTCGACGTCGATCCCGGCCGGAATCTTGATCTCAGCAGTGTGCAGCCAGGTCGCCCAGGGGTCGCTCCAGCCCTCGACCCGGAAGTTCCACCGGCCCTCGGTTTCCAGGGTGACCGCCGCCTCCCACCAGTCGAAGCCGATCGGAGTGCTCGGGCTCATCGGCTCTCGTCGTTCGCCGCCGTCCGGGTCGGTCAGGATTACCGAGGCGTTGACCGCGTCGTGACCTTCGCGAAACACCGTGGCCCGGATCGGAATCTGTTCACCCAGTGCAGCCTTGGCCGGATAGGCCCCACCCTCGAGCACCGGCGAGACCTTGGTCACCGGGATCCGTCCGACCGGTGTGCCGGACCGGGCGAATGGGTGGGGACGTTCGAGATCGCGGGCCGTCACGCCGCCCAACCTATCGGGGTCGTCCGGACGCAGTCACCCTCACCCGATCCGCACCCGCCCCGACTCCACCGAGTTCCGGCCGTGCGGGCGGAACCGGCGCAGCCACTAAGGTGTGCGCCGTGCGTGCGATCCGTCGGTTTACCGTTCGTCCCGTCCTGCCTGCCGCCCTCCAGCCGCTGGGCGAGCTGGCCCGAAACCTGCGCTGGTGCTGGCACCCCGACACCCAGGACCTGTTCCGGGCCGTCGACCCCGGCCTGTGGGAGGCCAGCGGCCACGACCCGGTTCGGCTGCTGGCCGACGTGCCGGTGGAACGGTTGGAGCAGCTGAGCCAGGACAAGCGGTTCACCAAGAACCTCAAGGTGGTCCAGGCCGACCTGGCCGATTATCTGGCCGGGGACCTGTGGTTTCAGGGGTGGGCCGCCCAATCTGACCGCCAGGCCGGCCGGGCGCCGGCGGCCATCGGCTACTTCTCTCCCGAGTTCGGTATCACCGAGGTGTTGCCGCAGTACTCCGGTGGGCTGGGCATCCTGGCCGGTGATCACCTCAAGGCGGCCAGTGACCTCGGCGTACCGATCATCGGCGTCGGTCTGCTGTACCGCCAGGGCTACTTTCGGCAGTCGCTGAACGCGGCCGGGTGGCAGCAGGAGCGCTACCCGCTGCTGGACCCGAACGAGCTTCCGCTCACCCTGCTGCACGACGACGCAGGCCCGGTCAAGATCGAGGTCCCGCTGGGTGCGGACCGGGTGCTGATCGCCCAGGTCTGGGTGGCCCAGGTCGGTCGGGTGCCGCTGCTGCTGCTCGACTCCGACGTGGAGGGCAACGCCGGACCGGAGCGGGAGACCACCGACCGGCTGTACGGCGGCGGGACCGAGCACCGCCTCGCCCAGGAGATCCTGCTCGGGATCGGTGGCGTCCGCGCCATCCGGGCGTACTGCCGGCACACGGGCGCCCCGGCGCCGGAAGTTTTCCACACCAACGAGGGTCACGCGGGCTTCCTCGGGCTCGAACGGATCCGGGAACAGCTGGTCGAGGGCCACGACTTCGACACCGCCCTGGAGCGTTGCCGGGCCGGCACGGTCTTCACCACCCACACTCCGGTGCCGGCCGGGATCGACCGTTTCCCGAACGAGCTGATCAGCGCGCACTTCGGCGGCTTCGGCGTCCCGCTGGACCGGGTGCTCGCCCTCGGTGCGGAGGACTATCCGGGGGGCGAGCCGGACCGGTTCAACATGGCCGTGATGGGCTTCCGCCTCGGCCAGCGGGCCAACGGGGTGTCGCTGCTGCACGGGCAGGTCTCGCGGGAGATGTTCGGGGGGCTGTGGCGCTCCTTCGACACCAGCGAGGTCCCGATCAGCTCCATCACCAACGGGGTGCACCACCTCACCTGGGTGCACCGGGATCTGCTGGCCCTGCTCGAAGCCCCGTCGGGCAGCACCGGCGAAACGGTGATCGACGGCTACGACTGGAACGGGCTGGCCGGCACCGACGACCGGGTCATCTGGGACCTCAAGCGCACCATGCGCGCAGACCTGGTGGCCTACACCCGGCGCCGGCTGGCGCAGAGCAGCGAGCACCGTGGGCTGCCCACCGACTGGGTCGCTCGCGTGCTCGACCCCGACACCATCACCTTCGGCTTCGCCCGGCGGGTGCCCTCGTACAAGCGACTGACGTTGATGCTGTCCGATCCGGACCGGCTGCGAGCGCTGTTGACGCACAAGAAGCGGCCGATTCAGATCGTCATCGCCGGCAAGTCGCATCCCGCCGACGAGGGCGGCAAGGCGCTGATCCAGGAGATGGTGCGTTTCGCCGACCAACACGACGTCCGGCACCGGCTCGTGTTCTTGCCCGACTACGACATCGGCATGGCCAAGCCGCTGTATCCCGGCTGCGATGTGTGGATGAACAACCCACTGCGGCCCTACGAGGCGTGTGGCACCTCGGGAATGAAGGCGGCCCTGAACGGAGCGGCCAACCTGTCGATCCTGGACGGCTGGTGGGACGAGTGGTTCGATCCGGCGTACGGCTGGGAGATCCCGTCCGCGGAGGGGGTGACCGACCCCGATCGGCGCGACCAGGAGGAGGCCCGCTCGCTGTACGAGATCATCGAGAACGAGATCGTGCCGCGCTTCTACGACCGAGACGGCCGCGGTCTGCCGCGGCGCTGGGTTCAGATGATCCGCGACACCGTGGCCGGTTTGGGACCGAAGGTGCTGGCCTCCCGGATGGTCCGCGACTACGTCACCGAGCTGTACGCCCCGGCCGCGGCCTCGACCCACGCCCTCGACGACGCCCCCGGCGGTCCGCAGGCCCTGGCGGAGTGGAAGCACCGGATCCGGCAGAACTGGGACCAGGTACGGGTCGACCACGTCCAGTCGTTGGACGGGGACCAGCTCGAAGTCGGCGGTAAGGTCAACGTCGCCGCGCTGGTCCGGCTCGGCCCCCTGTCCCCGCACGACGTGTCGGTGCAGTTGGTCACCGGCCGGGTGGACGGTGACGACCAGCTCCGCGATCCCCGGGTGACGCCGTTTCCCACCGGGCAGGACGTGGGCGACGGGCTACGCCGCTACGAGGGCACGGTGATCGCCCGGCGCGCCGGCGCCATCGGCTACACGGTCCGGGTCGTTCCGGACCACCCGCTGTTGGCCAGCACGGCGGAGATGGGGCTGGCGACGGTGCCCAGTGGCGTACCGGCGCCGCCATCGGCCTGAGTCCTTCCCCACCTTGAGCCCCTGCCGTCACCTTGAGCCCCTCAGAAAGGGCTCAAGGAAGCTCCCGGGGCTCAGAGTCGGATGTCGACGGGCTGAGCCGGCGTTCCTGACGGTCTGCTGAAGGCCGCGGTCGAAGTCTTCGTCGCTCGCCGCTCATGCTTGACGCTGGTTCCATGGCCCAGCTCAGCGAGGCGGCCTCGATCCGCCGACTGTTCGATCGCTACGGCTTCGGTGCCGGCGGTGTCGAACTGGCCGACGCCCAGCAACGAGGCTGGTCGGCGACGCGGGAAGCCTTGCTGGACCCGAACGGTCCCGACGCAGGGGTCGAGTCGACGCCCCCGCCGGAGCTGACCTGGTCCCCGCGGCCGCCCGGAGCAGCACCGGGCAGCGCCGAACTCAAGGCCTGGCGACAGGCCTCCCGCGAGCAGCTGCATGAGCTGACGTGGTGGTGGCTGTCCCGGATGGTCGCGACGCGGGCCCCGCTGCGGGAGCGGATGACGTGGTTGTGGCACGGACACTTCGCCACCAGCAGCCAGAAGGTGCACGGTGCTGCCCTGATGTATGAGCAGAACGCGACTCTGCGGGCCGGAGCGCTCGGCCCGTTCGCGCAGCTCGCGCAGGCCATGGCCGTGGATCCGGCCATGCTGCTCTGGCTGGACGGCAACGACAACGCCGCGCAGGCCCCGAACGAGAACCTGTCCCGGGAGTTCATGGAGCTGTTCAGCCTCGGCCCCGGCCACTACACCGAGACCGACGTCAAGGAGGCGGCGCGGGCGCTCACCGGCTGGGTCGTCGACCGCCGTAGCGGCACGGCCGAGTTCCGCCCCCGCCGTCACGACGACCGCCCCAAAACTGTCCTCGGCACCACCTCGAACCTCGACGCGGCCGCGTTCGTGGACCTGGTCCTCGGCCAGCCGGCATCGGCCCGCTTCGTGGTCGGACGGGTCTGGTTCCGCCTGGTCGGCCCCGACTCGCCCGGCGAGCCGACCCTGCGACGCCTGGTGACCGCGTACGGCGCGCGCGGCGACCTGACCGCGCTGCTCCGCGCGATCACCGCCGAGCCGGCCTTCCGCGCCGAATCCACGTCGCTGGTGAAGTCCCCGGTCGAGTGGCTGGTCGGGTTGCTGCGCGCCCTCGACGTGTCGCCGGCCGATCTCCCACCGCAGCAGGCCAACCGGTTATTGGCGCTGCTGCGGGCGATGGGCCAGGTCCCGTTCTCACCGCCCAGCGTCGGTGGTTGGCCGGCCGGGGCGTCCTGGCTCACCACCGCTGCGACGTTGTCGCGGGCGCAAGCGGCCCGCTTCGTGGCCACGGTGGCCACGCTGCCGGCGTCGGCCTCGACGACGTCGCAGCGGCACCGGCCCGAGTACATCCGTCGACTGCTCGGCGTGGACCGATTCAGCACCCGGACCCAGCAAGCCGTCGCCGCCGTCGCCGACCGCCTGCCCGCCGCCGTGGCCGTAGCGGCCTGCTCCCCCGAGTACGTCGTCTCGGCGTAGAAGGAGACCTACCGTGGACCAATCTTGTCCCGAACGCCCGGGACGCCGGCTCAGCACCGGCGTCTCCGACCTCACCCGGCGCCGGTTCCTCGGCTGGACCGGGGTCGCCGCGGCCGGCGCCCTCGCCGCCGGGGCTACCCGGATCCACTGGTCGGACCTGGTCGACGCGGCCGCGGCGACCCCGCTCGACCCGGACCACGGCGTCCTCGTCGTGGTCACCCTCTACGGCGGCAACGACGGCCTGAACACCGTAGTGCCGGCCGGCGACACGGCCTATCGCCGCGCCCGGGCCGGCCTGGCCTACGCGCCCGAGGAGGTGCTGGACCTCGGCGAGGGACTGGGCCTGAACCCGGGAATGAGCGGGCTGCACGGTCTGTGGGGCAGCGGCGAACTGGCGGTGGTCCGCGGAGTCGGCTATCCCCAGCCGGACCGCAGCCACTTCCGCTCGATGGCCATCTGGCAGACCGCCTCGCCACGGGCCGCGAGCAGCACCGGCTGGCTGGGGCGCTGGCTGGACCTGGCTACCACCGACCCGCTGACCGCGGTCTCCCTGGACACCACCCTGCCGCCGTTGCTGGCCGGGGAGAAACTAGCGGCCGCCTCACTACCGCTGAGCGGGCTGAAGCTGCCCGGCGATGCGTACGGGCGGGCCCTGGCCAGGCTGGGAACGCCCGACCCCGCCGACGGTCGCTGGCAGGCCGACGCGGCCCGGGTGGTGGCCGATCTGGAGCGGGCGGCGCAGACGTTCGGACCCGCCCTGGGGAAGCGGGCGCCCGGCCGGTCCCCGTCGATCCCGGCCCCCTCGCCCAGCACGCCCGGGTCCGACCCCGACGACCCGGCCACCACCCGGGGGGCGTCGGCCGGCGGCCAGAACCGGCTGGCCGCTCAACTCGACGTGGTGGCCACCCTGGTCGAGCTGGGCGTCCCGTCGAGGGTCTATTCGGTCTCCCTCGGCGGCTTCGACACCCACTCCGACGAGCGCGGCACCCAGCAGCGGCTGCTGGGCGAACTCGACACCGCTCTGACCGGCTTCCAGTCCCGACTCAAGACCAGCGAACGGGGTCGCCAGGTCGTCACTGCGGTCTACTCCGAATTCGGCCGGCGGGTGGTCGCCAACGCCAGCGACGGGACCGACCACGGCACGGCCGGTCCCGTCTTCGTCCTGGGCCGGGGAGTCCGGGGCGGCTTCTACGGCTCCGAGCCGGGCCTGACCGACCTGGACGGCGGCGACCTCCGAGCCGGAACCGACTTCCGCGACGTCTACGCCGCCCTGCTGGCCCACGTGCTCGGGACCGAGCCGGGCGCGGTGCTCGACGGCTGGACCGGCGAAGTCGAGGGGCTGGTCGCGGGTTGATCCGCCGGCGTGCCGACCCCGGGCCACTCAGTCCGGTTCCGGCCCGACCGGGGTGGCGTGGGTGAGGACGTGCCGAACGGCCGACGCGGTGGCCGGATCCCGGAAGCGGTTCAACCGGTGCGAGCCGTCGCACAGCGGCTTCAGCCGGGACCGGCCGCACCGGCACAGGGCCAGGACGCCGCGTCGATGCTCGATCACCTCGCCGTCGGCACTGCGCAGCTGGGCCGGTCCTCGGATCAGCAGTGGGCCGTCGGGGCAGACGGTGACGCTCACCTGTTGGCCGGGCCGCAGGGGGGTGTCCGGCGCCGGCACCTGAGGGGTCGGCTTCTGCCGGGTCGGCTCGGGGCTTTCCGGGGCGGTCACGCGGCGCTCGCCCGGAGCTCGCCGCGCAGACTCGTTCGATCCGCGCGCCAGCGGCCCAGCAGGTAATTGCCGAACGCTCGATCGGCGTAGGCGGCGCACTCGGCGCCGAAGACGATGTCGGCGCTGAGGTCGGGTTCAGCTCGGCTCAGCCCGGCCGCCAGGTCGTGCAGGGCGATCTGCTCGTGGACGGCGTCGGCCACGACGTGCTCGTCGAAGAACTGCGCCGCTTGCTCGCCACCGCCCAGACGCCGGTGTCCCCGGGCGTAGCGGGCGTTCGGCGTGGAGGAGGTCATCTCGAACAGGGTCAAATGACCGACCAGGGCACCCCGCCAGCGCCGGTGCAGGCCGAACAGCGAGATCAGATTGGTCGCCATCAGCGTCACCCCGGGGACGTGGTCGAGGTAGTCGGCGTAGCCGGTGCGCAGCTTCCAGGCCCGGAGCAGGGCCCGGAACAACTGGGCGTGCATCGCCTCGGGGACCCCGGAGCCGTACTCGTCGCTCTGAATGGTGATCAGCGCTCCCTTGGGCGACCCGCTGAGGCGGGGAATGGCCCAGGAGTGCGGATCGGCCTCTTTGAGGTGATAGATCGACCGGTGCACCAGGAACTCCGCGAACTGGGCCGAGGTGGCCGCACGCATCAGATACTTCGACAGCGACGGCTCAGCGTCGGTACTGGCCAGGGCGTTCAGCGCCGCCACCACGTCCGGCTGCCGATCGGGCGCGGGTACGGACTCGCGGAGCCCGCGCAAGAAGTGCCGCTCCCACCGGGTCCGGGCCTCGATCAACGCGGCGTTCCATTCCCACGACTCGTCCACGCCGGCCAGGCCGCGGTAGTGCAACTCGTAGGCCAGCCAGAGGGCGAGTTGCAGGTCCTCGTCGATCGTCGCCCGAGCGGGATCACCGGTCCAGGTCAACGCCGCCGCGTCCATCGGGGCCGGCCGGCGGCGCAAAGCCTCAAGGAGCGCGGCCGACACCGGGCCGCGCGGCGTGGGTAGTAGGGGTGGGCTGTCGGTCGGGAGGCTACGTCCAGGGGTTTTCGGCGCGACGACCGTACGCTCGTCCAGCATGGGAACTCCTCGGGCAGTTCGCTCTTCGCGGCTGCTGGCTGAACCGCGCAATCATGAAATCGTAGAGATGAATCGTAGAGATGATTCGGCATGAAATCGTAGAGATGATTCGGCTAGGACGGCGCGGACGGTTTCACCCACGTCCGATGCAGGTGGTCCACGATCTCGGTCAGCCCCTGCCGGGCCGCCGGCTCGAACAGCGGCAGCGAGGCGAAGCCGTGCAGCGCCTCGGGATAGAGCACATAAGTGGTCTCGACCTTCGCCGCGCGCAGGACCTGCGCGTACCGGGCGGCGTCGTCGCGCAGCGGATCGAGCCCGGCGGCGAGGATCAGCGTCGGCGGCAGGCCGGTGTGGTCGCGGGCGTGCAGCGGGCTGATCCGGGAATCGTGCAGGGGAATCGAGCTCGGCAGACCCTGCGGGACGTACTGCCGGCCATACCACTCCATTGAACTGCGACGAAGCATCGGCGCGTTCGGCATGGCGTCGACCGAGGGTGAGGACAGCGTCAGGTCGGTCGCCGGATAGAGCAGCAGTTGTGCGCTCAGTGCAGGGGCCGACGGGTCGCGGCGGCGCCGGTCCCGCAGGGCCAGGGCGACCAGCGCGGCCAAATTGCCGCCCGCGCTCTCGCCCAGCACCCCGACCCGGGTCGGGTCGGCTCCCAGTGCTTCGGTGTGCGCGGCCAGCCAGCAGGTTGCGGCCAGGGCGTCCTCGTACGGCTGGGGCGCCGGGAATTCCGGGGCGAGGCGGTAGTCCACCGACACCACCAGCACCTGCGCCCGGGCGGCCACTTGTCCGCACAGCCAGTCCGCGCCGGTCAGGTTGCCGAAGACGAAGCCGCCGCCGTGGAAGTTGATCACCAGCGGTAAGGGCTGGGGAGCCTGCGTCGGGCGGTAGATCCGGACGGGGATCTCGTACCCGTCGGTCGGCAGCCGTCGGTCGGTCAACGCCACGTCGGCGGCACTGCGGCCCAGCAACAGGTGGGCCAGTGGGCGCGGCAGCTCCCGACGGATCCGGCGGAGGTAGCGCGGACCCGGCGGGTCGGGTCGAGGCAGCCGCGCCATCGCCGCCATCAGCATCGCCGTCCGTCGGTTCATCGGCTGTGCCCTACCCGCTCGTGGCCGACCCGATCAGTCCGCCTGCAGAACCACGACGCTACGGCCCGGGAGTTCCAGCACCGACCCGGCCCGCAGCTTGTCGATCGGCAGCTCGCCGGAGGCACCGGAGTGGGCGAGCACGGTGTAGATCTCGGCCCACTCGCCGTCGGGCAGGTCGATCCGGACCGGGTCGGGGCCGCCGTGGAACCAGATGAGAAAAGCCTCGTCGCGGTCACGCCCGGGGGCGTCGTCGGCCAAGAAGAGGCCGAGGGTACGACGGGCCGGGTCGTGCCAGTCCGGCTCGGTCATCTCGGTCCGCCGGCCGCCGAACCAGGCCAGATTCTTGCGTCCGGTCGGGCGGCCGGCACTGTCGAGCACCGGCTGACCGTGCCGGAAGGCGGACCGGCGGAGTACCGGATGCTCGGCGCGGAGCCGAAGCAGGGTCCGGGTCAGCTGCGTCAGCCCCGACCAGGCCCCTGATGGGTCGACAACCGGCTCCCAGTGCACCCAGGAGAGCGGCGAATCTTGGCAGTAGGCGTTGTTGTTGCCCTGTTGGGTCCGGCCGAACTCGTCGCCGGCGGTGAGCATCGGCACCCCGGCCGCCAGGATCAGGGTGGCCAGCACGTTCTCGGCCTGGCGCTGCCGGAGGGCGTTGACCCCGGGATCGTCGGTCTCCCCCTCCACCCCGGCGTTGGCGGACCGGTTGTCGTCCGTGCCGTCGCGGTTGTCCTCACCGTTGAGCTCGTTGTGCTTAGCCCGATAGCTCACCAGGTCCCGCAGGGTGAAGCCGTCGTGCGCGGTGACGAAGTTGACGCTGGCGGTGGGTGGGCGACCGGTGCCGTCGAACAGGTCCGGCGAGCCCACCAACCGGTGACCCAGCTCGGCGACGCCGACACTGTGGCCGCGCCAGAAGTCGCGGACGAAGTTGCGGAAGCGGTCGTTCCACTCGCTCCAGCCGGGGCCGAAGGCACCGACCTGATAGCCGTCGGGTCCCAGATCCCACGGTTCGGCGATCAGTTTTACCCCACGCAGGACCGGATCCTCCGCGATCGCGCGGACGAACGGATGCGCACGGTCGACGCGGTGGTGCTGATCGCGCAGCAGGGTGGTCGCGAGGTCGAAGCGGAAGCCGTCGACGCCCATGTCGCGCACCCAATAGCGCAGTGAGTCCAGTATCAGCGCCAGCACCACCGGTTCGGAGGTGTCGAGGGCGTTGCCACAGCCGGTGACGTCGACGTCGCGGTGATCCGGCGTCAACCGGTAGTAGCCGGCCGGGTCCAGGCCGCGGAAGCTGAGTGCCGGTCGGTTGTGCGGGCCCTCGCCGGTGTGGTTGTAGACCACGTCGAGGATCACTTCGATCCCGGCGTCGTGCAGGGCGCCGACCATGGCCTTGAACTCGCTCACCTGCTGGCCGAGGGTGCCGGTGGCGGCGTACGCCGCGTGCGGGGCGAAGAAGCCGATCGAGTTGTAACCCCAGTAGTTCGTCAGCCCGCGGCTGATCAAGAACGGTTCGGAGACGAACTGGTGGATCGGCAGCAGCTCGACCGCGGTGACCCCGAGGTCGTTCAGATAGCTCGTCACCGCCGGATGAGCCAGGCCGGCGTAGGTTCCACGCAGGTGCTCGGGGACGCCGGGATGCAGTTGGGTGAACCCCTTGACGTGCAGCTCGTAGATCACGGTGTCGGCCAGCGGCACCGCCGCGGTCAGCCGGCGCGGCGGGGGCGAGTCGGCCACGACGACGGCCAGCGGGTCGCTGTCCCCGGTGACCGCGCGGGCGTAGGGATCCAGCAGCAGCCGGGACGGGTCGAAGCGTTCGCCCGGGGCAGGATTCCCGGGACCGTGCACCCGATAGCCGTAGCGTTGGCCGGCGCCGACCCCGGGTCCGTACCCCGTCCAGATCCCGTCCTCCCCGCGACGCAGCTCGTGCGCGCTCTGGGCCTGCTCCGCCCCGAGGAGGACCAGTTCCACCCGGTCCGCCCGAGGGGCCCAGACGCCGAACGACGTGCCGCCGCCGCTGAGCCGAGCGCCGAGTCGGGATGGGGCGGGCGCTGGCCGAGCCGTACTCGTCATCGGATCCTCTCCCGAGCAGCCGTCTGGTGGGTGAGCTGCAGCGCTCCTTCGGCGCCGGGCGACTGCTGTTGCGCGGCCCTCATTGTGCCCGGATTCCCACGACCGATCGGCGAGTGCGGACCAGACACGGTGTGACGTAGACCATAGATAGGCAGGAAAGATTTTTGCGGTTACCTCTAGACCTGAGTGAAATCTGAGGGTTACTTTTCCCTGGCGCGGCCGCAGTGGCCGGCACAGCCCAGGGGGTTTCATGAACAATCGAAAGAGGCGGACGCAGTTCGTCGCCGTCGGTGCAGCGATCCTGCTGCCGACCGCGCTGCTGCTCACGGCCCAGAGCGCGAACGCCGCGCCGAGCAGTCTGGTGAAGGTCAACGGCACGCTGCCGCGGTGGATCACGCCGGCGGCCAGCCAGCGCAACGCGCAGGAGCGGGTGGCCAATCCGGACGCCCGAGGTTCCCGGCAGCTGGACATCCGGGTCTACCTGGCCCCCAAGGGTGGCCAGGCGGCGCTCGTCCAGCACGTGAACGCACTGTCGGACCCGGCGTCGGCCGACTACGGGCAGTTCATGTCCACCGCCGCGTACCGGGCGGCGTACGAGCCGACCGAAGCCGCAGCGGCGAACGTGCAGCGCTATCTGAAGTCGAACGGGATCGCGGTCACCGGGGTCGAGCCGAACCGCCGCTACGTCGCTGCTCGTGGCAGCGTCGACGCGCTCAACGAGGCCTTCCACGTCACCTTGCGCCAGCTCCGGCACGGCAAGCAGGACGTGATCGCCCCGACCACGGCCGCGGCGCTACCGGCGTCGGTCGCCTCGCAGGTGCTCACGGTCAGCGGGCTGGACACCACGACGGTGAAGATGACCCACCGCAAGAGCGCCAAGGTGACCCCGCCCCCCGGTTTCGCCAACGCCCGGCCGTGCAACCTCAACTACGGCACGGTCCAGGCGCGCTACCAGGCCGACTACGCCACGCCGCTGCCCAAGTTCCGGGGCGAGGTGCTGCCGTACGCGGTCTGCGGCTACACCGGTCCGCAGCTGCGGGCCACCTACGAGGGCAACACCACTCTGACCGGCAAGGGCGTCACCGTGGCCATCACCGACGCGTACCGCTGGCAGCTGATCGCCAAGGACGCCAACCGCTATGCGCAGGCACACGGCGACGGCAGCTACGTCCCCGGCCAGCTGACTGAGAACGTGCCGGCCTTCTACACCAATCAGAAGGCGTGCAACCCGTCGGGCTGGAGCGGTGAGGAGACCCTCGACGTCGAGGCCGTGCACGCCATGGCCCCGGACGCCAACATCCGCTACTACGCCTCGAAGAGCTGCTTCGATGCCGACTTCGTCGACACCCTGGCCCGGGTGGTCGACGAGAACACCGCCTCGATCGTGTCGAACTCGTGGGGTGACACCGAGGCCAACACCACCGCCGACAGCGTGATCGCCTACTCCCAGGTGGTCCTGCAGGGCGCGGCGCAGGGGATCAGCTTCTTGTTCTCCTCCGGTGACAACGGCGACGAGGTGGCCAACACCGGACTGAAGCAGGCCGACTTCCCGGCTTCATTGCCCTACGTCACCGCCGTCGGCGGGACCTCGACCGGGATCGGGGCGGGCGGCAAGCGCCTGTTCGACGCCGGCTGGGGCACCCAGAAGTACAGCCTGAGCAAAGACGGCAAGTCCTGGACCCCGGTGGGTTATCTGTACGGAGCCGGCGGAGGGTACTCCTCGTTGTTCAACCGGCCGGCGTACCAGAACGGTGTGGTGCCGCCGACCGCGCAGCAGGGCCGGGCGGTCCCCGACGTGGCGATGGACGCGGATCCGACGACGGGCATGCTGGTCGGGCAGACCCAAACGTTCCCCGAGGGCGTGCGTTACGGGGAGTACCGGATCGGTGGCACCAGCCTGGCCAGCCCGTTGCTGGCCGGGATGACCGCGCTGGCGTCGCAGAGCAGTAACGGCGGCCGGTTCGGTCAGCTCAACCCGCAGCTGTACCAGGCCAAGGGCATCGCCGACGACGTCAAGAAGACTCCCCGCCGCCTGGGGGCGGTCCGGGTCGACTACGTCAACGGCGTCGACGCCACCGACGGCTTGACCTACTCGGTCCGGACCTACGGGCAGGACTCCAGCCTGGAGGTGACCAAGGGCTGGGATGCGGTGACCGGGATCGGGGTGCCGAACACCAGCTACTTCACCAAGCTGGTGGCACCGACCCCGCCGAGCGCAGCCAAGGCGGCCGCCCGCCGCTGAGCACGTCACCGACTTGTCAGCGGCCGTGGTCGCTATAGCGACCCTGGGTGCTGACAAGTCGGTGGGGGCGTGGTTACTGATGAGTAATATAGGCGTCCTGACCGTACAGATGGTGCGGATGTAAGCGGTGAGGATGCGGGTGGGATGAAGATCGTCGTTCCGGTGAAGTACGTGCCCGATGCGACTGGTGAGCGTCGGTTCGCCGACGACCACACCGTCGACCGGGAGACCGACGGACTGCTCTCGGAACTGGACGAGTACGCCGTAGAGCAGGCCCTGCGGATCGCCGACGAGGTCGACGACGTCGAAGTGGTGGCTCTGACCATGGGCCCCGAGGACGCGGCCGCCGCCCTGAAACGCGCCCTGCAGATGGGTGCCACCGCCGGGATCCACGTCTGCGACGACGCCATCCACGGCACCGACGCCCTCGGCACGTCCACGGTGCTGGCCGCCGCCGTCAAGCAGGCAGCTCCGGATCTGGTGATCTGCGGGATGGCCTCGACCGACGGCAGCATGGGGGTGCTGCCCGCGATGCTGGCCGAACGGCTCGGCTGGCCGGCGGCCACGTTCGCCGCCACCCTCACCGTGGCCGACGGTACCGCCACCATCCGGCGCGACGACGACGTGGCCAGTCGGACCGTCGAGGTCGACCTGCCCGCTGTGGTCAGCGTCACCGACCAGTCCGGTGAGGCCCGTTACCCCTCGATGAAGGGCATCCTGGCCGCCAAGAAGAAGCCGGTAGAGCAGCTGAGCCTGGCCGACCTGAGCGTCGCAGCCGGCGATGTGGGCCTGCCCGCGTCATGGACCACCGTCTTGCAGGCCACCCCTCGCCCGCCGAAGGAGGCGGGTCGGGTGCTGACCGACTCCGACGGCTCGGGCGCGAGCGCGGTGGTGGACTTTCTCGTCGCCGGCAAGTACGTCTGATCCGTACGATCCCATTCTTTGACTCAACCGCAGGAGTACAGCATGTCCGAGGTCCTCGTCTGGGCTGAATTGGCCGACGCTCACCCGACCCGGCCGACCCTGGAGCTACTGACCCTGGCCCGGCGCGTCGGGACCCCGGTGGCGGTGGTCCTCGGCGAGGCCGGCGCGGAGGGGTTGGCCGAGCTTGCTGCCTCTGGTGCCGCGCGGGTGCTGACCGTCGATGATCCCGCCTTCGCGGCCTTTCTGGTGGCTCCCAAGGCGGAGGCGCTAGCCCAGGTTGCGGCCGCCGTCGGACCCGCGCTGGTGCTGATCGGCTCAAGCTCGGAGGGCAAGGAGGTGGCCGGTCGGCTGGCGATCAAGCTGAACGCCGGTCTGGTCACCGACGCCGTGGACCTGGACGCCGAGGGCGTGACCACCCAGTCGGTGTTCGCCGGCAGCTATACCGTGGCGGTCCGGGGCACCACCGATTGCCTGGTCGTCACGGTCAAGCCCAATTCCGTCACGCCCGAGTCGGCGCCGACGCAGGCCGAGCCGGAGCCGTTCGCGGTCACCATCTCCGAACAGGCGCAGACGGCGCGGATCCTCACCACCGAGCCGAAGCCACCGAGCGGGCGACCCGGGTTGAGCGAGGCCGGTGTCGTCGTCTCCGGCGGTCGCGGCACCGGCGGTGAGTTCGGCGAGGTCGAGGGGCTGGCCGACGCTCTCGGCGCGGCGGTCGGTGCCTCCCGGGCTGCGGTCGACTCCGGCTGGTACCCGCACGCTTACCAGGTCGGTCAGACCGGTCAGACCGTCTCTCCGCAGCTGTACGTCGCCGCCGGTATTTCCGGCGCCATCCAGCACCGGGCCGGGATGCAGACCTCCAAGGCGGTGCTCGTGGTGAACAAGGACGCCGAAGCGCCGATCTTCGCCCTCGCCGATCTCGGGATCGTCGGTGACCTACACACCGTGTTGCCCGCCGTCACCGAGCAGCTCGCCCAGCGTCAAGCCTGAGTTGTCAGCGTCTGTGGTCGCCAGAGCGACCACAGGTTCTGACAAGTCGGCGGAGGGGTGCGGCAGACTGGGCCGGTGACGCGGACTTACCTCGACCACGCGGCCTCCACCCCGCTGCGGGCCGAAGCGGTGGCCGCCATCACCGCCGAGCTGACCCGGACCGGTAACCCGTCGGCGTTGCACGCCTCTGGGCGGGCCGCTCGGCGGGTGCTCGAAGAGGCCAGGGAGAGCCTGGCCGAGTGCGTCGGCGCCGACCCGGCCGAGGTGATCTTCACCGCCGGCGGTACCGAGGCCGACAACCTGGCCGTCAAAGGGGCCTACTGGGCCCGGTCCGAGCCCGAACGCCGCGGAGTGCTCGTCAGTGCCGTCGAGCACCACGCGGTCAGTGATCCCGCCCAATGGCTGGCCCGCACCCAGGGTGCCCGGGTGTGCGTCCTGCCGGTCGACCGGCGTGGCCGGATCGAGCTCGGAGCGCTAGCTGTGGCGCTGACCGCCGACACCGCGGTCGTGTCGGTGATGTGGGCCAACAACGAGATCGGCACCGTGCAGCCAGTGGGCGAGGTCGCGGCCGCGGCGGCGGCGGTCGGGGCGGTAGTGCACAGCGACGCCGTCCAGGCCGTCGGGCACCTGGCCGTCGACTTCGCCGCCAGCGGCTTGGACTTGATGAGCTTCACCGGCCACAAGCTCGGCGGGCCCGTCGGCGTCGGAGCACTGGTGGCCCGGCGCAGTGCCGCGCTGGAAGCCGTCCTGCACGGCGGCGGGCAGGAACGTGACGTCCGCTCGGGCACCCTCGACGCCGCCGGGGCCGCCGGGTTCGCCGCCGCCGTTCGGGTCGCGGTCGATACCCGCGAGCAGGAGGCGGCCCGGGAGGCTGCACTGCGCGAAGACCTGTTCGACCGGATCCGTACGATCCTGCCCGACGTCGTCCGCTACGGTCCCACCGACGGCCTGCCGGGCGTCCTGAGTCTGGGACTCCCCGGTGCCCCGGCCGACGCGGTGGTGATGATGCTGGACGCGGCCGGGATCGACGTCTCCACCGGCTCGGCCTGCTCGGCCGGGGTGGCCCAGCCCAGCCATGTGCTGCTCGCGCTCGGCTGCACCGAGACGACCACGCGCGAGGTGATCCGCTTCTCCCTGGGCCACACCACCCGCCCGACCGACATCGACGCCGTCGTCGCCGCCCTCCCGGAGGCCGTCGTTCGCGCCCGGGCCGCCGCCGCGTTCGCCTGAGTCACCTTTGCGCCGACTTGTCAGCGTCTGTGGTCGCTCTAGCAACCCCAGGTTCTGACAAGTCGGTAGGGTTTGGGGCGTGAGAGTGCTGGCCGCCATGTCCGGCGGAGTCGATTCCGCCGTCGCCGCCGCCCGGGCGGTCGAGGCCGGGCACGACGTCACCGGAGTTCATCTGGCCCTGTCGAAGAATCCGCAGTCCTTCCGCAGCGGAGCCCGCGGCTGCTGCTCCCGCGAGGACGCCCACGACGCCCGCCGGGCCGCCGACCGGCTCGGGATTCCGTTTTACGTCTGGGACCTTTCCGATCGGTTCGCCGCCGACGTGGTCGAGGACTTCGTGGCGCAGTACGCGGCCGGGCGGACGCCCAATCCGTGCCTGCGCTGCAACGAGAAGATCAAGTTCTCCGCCGTGCTGGAACGGGGACTGGCACTCGGCTTCGACGCGGTCTGCACCGGCCACTACGCCCGGCTGGCCCGCAGCCCCGACGGCGTCACCATGCATCGGGCCCGAGATCAGGCCAAGGACCAGTCGTACGTGCTCGGGGTGCTGACCCAGCACCAACTGGCCCATAGCTGGTTCCCGCTGGGGACCTCGACCAAGACCGAGGTCCGGGCCGAGGCGCAGCGACGGGGCCTGGCGGTGGCGGCCAAGCCCGACAGTCACGACATCTGCTTCATTCCCGACGGCGACACCGCAGGCTTCCTCGACGCCCGGTTGGGTCGGCGGCGCGGCACGGTTCGCGACGTCGACGGCACCGAGGTCGGCGCCCACGACGGGGCCCACCGGTTCACCGTCGGGCAGCGCCGCGGACTGCGCCTCGGGGTGCCCGCGGCCGACGGTCGGCCGCGGTTCGTGCTGGACGTCTCCCCGGTCACCAACACCGTCACCGTCGGCCCCCGCGAGGCTCTTGACGTGCGAGAGCTGAGCGGCACCTCCCCGACCTGGACCGACGCGGCCCCGGCCGGACCGTGGCGGGGTGAGGTCCAGGTCCGGGCCCACGGAACGCCGGTGAGCGCCACGATCGAGCTCGTCGGGTCGACACTGGAGGTACGCACCGACGAGGTGCTGACCGGGGTGGCCCCGGGTCAGGCCGTGGTCTGCTACGACGGCGACCGGGTGGTCGGGAGCGCCACCATCGCCGACACCCGATGACGTCGCCCAGAACAGGGCCCGACAGTGCCGCAGAGCCGGGACCGGTTCGCTTCACCAACGTCGGCTCCTGGCCGGGAACCGACATCGATGACGCGACCCGGATCGCCTTCGACCTCTGTCCGGAGCTGCCGTACCTGCCCGAGCTGCCGGCCCGCGGTCCGCACGCCCAGCTGGTGGGACGGGGGACCGGGCTGCTCTCGGGTCTGGCCGTCGACCTGCAGCCCGCCGGGTGGCGGCTGACCGACGCCCCCGGACGAGACGGCCGACTCGCCCGCGCCCTGTGGCGCTCCGACCTGGACGTGTTGGAGGAGGTGGCGCAGGGCTACGCCGGTCCGGTCAAGCTCGCGGTCTGCGGACCGTGGACCCTGGCCGCGGCGATGGAGCGCCCGCGAGGCGACCGGATCCTGGCCGACCACGGGGCTCGGCGCGACGTGGCCCAGTCGCTGACCGAGGGTCTGGGGGAACTGGTCGCGGAGCTGACCCGGCGGCTGCCCGCGGTGGACTTGGTCGTCCAACTGGACGAGCCGCTGCTGCCGGCGGTGCTCGCCGGGGAGGTGGCCACGGCGAGCGGGTTCTCCCGGCACCGCGCGGTGGAGGTGCCGGAGGTCTCCGACGCCTACAGCGCCCTGGTCCAGCACGTGACTGCAGTGGTCACGGCCCCGCCGGCGGTGATTGTCCATAGCTGCGCCGACGGAGTCCCGGTGGACCTGCTCCGCGGCGCCGGTCTGGCCGGGGTGAGCCTGGACCTCGACCGGATGGGAACCCCGACCTGGGACGCCGTCGGGGCCGCCCTGAGCGAGGGAATGTGGTTCGGCGCGGGGATCTTACCGACCGCGTCGCCCGCCGCATCGTGGCCGGCCGCCGACCGGATTGCCGCCCGGCTGCTGAGCCGCCTCGACGAGCTCGGCCTCGGCGCGACCGAAGGGACCCGTACGGTGCTGACTCCGGCGTGCGGGCTGGCCGCGCTGACTCGCGACCAGGCCGTGTCGGCGCTACGGACGCTCCGGACCGCCGCCGAGATCGTCACCGACCGCCTGCTGGGCTGAGCGGACCGGGGGCGACGACATTGGGGAAGATCCTGCACGCGTGACGCGCACGATCTTCCCCAATCAGCTCGGTTCGCGCGCTTCCGGGTGGCGACACCGGGGCAGAATGGCCGGGTGAACCGCCAACTTCGGGTCCTGTCCACGGTGCTGCTCGCGTTTGCGGTGGCCCAGGCCGGTTTCGGGTCGGGCTACCTGGACGGGACGCCGGCCCTGCTGGTCGCCCACGAGATCAACGCTTTCGCCGTGCTGGCCCTGTGCCTGGTCGCCGCGGTCCTGGGCTGGACCTACCGGCGGGCCGGGGCGCCGGGCTGGACGTTCGTGCTGCCGCTGGTCCTGGTCGTCGCGGCCGCCCTGCAGATGACCCTCGGCTTCGTCGGCGTGCTCGGCGGTCACGTCTTCCTCGGCGTGCTGATCCTGTGCACCGTCACCGCCTACTGCTCTTACTCCTACCGACTTGCTCCCGGGTCGGCGCAGCGCCCGTCCGTCCGCTGACCGCCGCGGCGGCCGATCCACCGATCAGCCCGCGGGAAGGTGGGCCAGTACGTTCACCACGTGGCCGGCCGGGTCGCGGACGAAGAAGCGGCGGACGCCCCACGGCTCGTCGGTCAGCGGATGCACAATCTCCGCGCCACTGGTCCGGGCTGCGGCGTAGGCGGCCTCCACGTCGTCGACCTGGATCGACACCTCCGCCGGCACCGGCGCCGTGGCGTCGGCGGAGAGCAGACTCAGCTGCGACCGCGGATCGTCCGGGTCGGCCACGGTCGCGATCCAGCCCTGATCCATCACCGTCTCCAGCCCGAACACGTCGGCGTAGAACGACTGCCCACCGGCCACGTCGGGGTGTAACAAGTTCGCCACGATCCGTCGTACGGCCATGGCCCTCAGGGTAGGCCTCGAGGGCGCCCGGTGCGCGACCGCGCTGTCGGTGGGTCGCACTATCGTCTGCTCCGTGCCCGACTTCCGTACCGACGTCGACGTAGATCTCCCCGACGAGGCGGCCCGCGGCCGGCACGCCGAGCTGAGCCGGCAGCTCGACGAGGCGCGCTGGCGCTATCACGTTCGCGACGCGCCCACCGTCTCCGACGCCGAGTACGACGCGGCGATGCGGGAGCTGGAGGCCCTGGAGGAGCGGTTTCCGTCTCTGCGGACCCCCGACTCGCCGAGCCAGACCGTGGGTGGCGCGCCGTCGGCCACGTTCGCCCCGGTGCAGCACCTACAGCGCTTGCTGAGCCTGGACAACGCGTTCAGCTCCGAGGAGTTGGACCGCTGGCAGGCGCGGGCGGTGCGCGAACTCGGCGAGGAACGGGTGGCGGAGTCGGGTTATCTGTGCGAACTCAAGGTCGACGGGCTGGCCCTGGACCTGGTCTACGAGGCCGGCCGGCTGGTCCGGGCGGCCACCCGGGGCGACGGCCGGGTAGGGGAGGACGTCACGGCCAACGTGGCCACCATCGCCACTATCCCGTCCCGGCTACGCGGCGACGACGTCCCGGAGCGATTGGAGGTCCGCGGCGAGGTGTTCTTCGCCGTCGCCGAGTTCGCCGCCTTGAACGAGCAGTTGGTGACCGCCGGCAAGGCGCCCTTCGCCAACCCGCGCAACGCCGCCGCCGGGTCGCTGCGGCAAAAGGACCCGCGGGTGACCGCATCGCGTCGGCTGGGATTCGTCAGCCACGGCGTCGGGGTGCTGGAGGGTTTCGCCGCCCCGCGGCTCTCGGCGGCCTACGAGGCGCTGGAACGGTGGGGAATTCCGGTCAGTCCCCAGCGCCGACGGGTTGAGACCATGGCGGGCGTCTGGGACTACATCGACTACTACCGCGAGCACCGCCACGACGTGGTGCACGAGATCGACGGTGTGGTGGTGAAACTGGACGAGCGTGCCGTCCAGGACCAGCTGGGTTCCACCTCTCGGGCTCCCCGCTGGGCAATCGCCTTCAAATACCCGCCGGAGGAGGTCACGACCAAGCTGCTCGACATTCAGGTGAACGTGGGCCGGACCGGCCGGGTCACCCCTTTCGGGTTGATGGAGCCGGTCCGGGTGGCCGGGTCAACGGTCGGGATGGCCACCCTGCACAACGCGAGCGAGGTGCAGCGCAAGGGCGTGCTGATCGGCGACACGGTCGTCCTGCGCAAGGCCGGTGACGTGATCCCCGAGATCGTCGGGCCGGTGGTCGACCTCCGCGACGGCGGCGAGCGGGCCTTCACCATGCCGACGCACTGCCCGGCCTGCGGAACGGCCCTCCGGCCGGAAAAAGAAGGGGACGCCGACCTGCGCTGCCCCAACACCCGCTCGTGTCCGGCCCAGCTGCGCGAACGGCTGTTCCACCTCGCCGGCCGAGCTGCCCTGGACATCGAGGTCCTGGGCTATCAGTCGGCCCAGGCCCTGCTCGACGCCGGGCTGTTGATCGACGAGGGAGACCTGTTCGACCTGACCAAGGCGGATCTGTCGAGCACCGACTTCTTCACCACCAAGGACGGGCGGCTCTCGGCCAACGGCAGCAAACTGCTGGCCAATCTGGAGGCGGCCAAGACCCGCCCGCTGGATCGTTTCCTGGTCGCGTTGTCGATCCGGCACATTGGCAAGGGGGTGGCGCCGGACGTCGCGGCCGCCTTCGGCGACATCGACGCACTGGCCCAGGCGAGTCCGGAGCAGTTGGCCGAGGTCGAGGGCATCGGCCCGACCCTGGTCACGGCCATCCAGGAGTGGTTCGCCGTCGACTGGCACCGCGAGATCGTCGAAAAGTGGCAGGCGGCCGGCGCGGTGATGCGCGACGAGCCCCGCGAGCGGCGCGAGCCGACCCTGGCCGGGATTTCGGTGGTGGTGACCGGCTCCTTGGAGGGATTCACCCGCGACTCCGCCGCCGAGGCGATCACCGGCCGCGGCGGCAAGGTGTCGGGATCGGTGTCGAAGAAGACATCGTTCGTGGTGGTCGGGGACTCACCCGGCTCCAAGTACGACAAGGCGGTCCAGCTCAAGGTGCCGGTGCTCGTGGGAGCGGAAGCGTTCCGTACGCTGCTCGACGCGGGGCCCGAGGCGGCGTCGGCCGTGGCCCAGGTAGGGGAGTGAAAATTCCGGTCAGCGCAGCAGCGCGCCCAGGTACTGCTGGTTGCCGATCCCGAAACCCCAGCTGCCGGTCATCGCGTGGTAGACGTACCAGCCGAGTCCGAACAGCGCGAGCATCGCCCCCAGCAGGGCCAGCCCCACCCAAATCCGCATTCGCCGCTTCTGCCGGGTGCTGGGCACCAGGTCGGGTCCCCACTCACCCAGTCGCGGCTGCACCCGAGGCGGGACGGCGCCGTTCAAGTTGAGGTTGCTGAACACCTTCACCCCCGCAGCCTACTGAGGGTCCGGACCACGGGGGTGCTGAGAAACTGGGACCGTGACCCAAGAACCGGCGCGGTGGGCCGTCACCACCCACGATTGGACCGCTCGGGTGGACCTCGCCCACCTGGAGCAGATCCGGGCCGACCCCACCCGCTTCGCGCCCGGGGGCGTCCTGCATCTGGTCGCGGAGGTGTTGGCGTACGCCGGCGACGAGGCGGTGCTCACCGGCGGTGGGACGGCCGTGGTCACAATGTCGGGCGACGGTTCGATCACCGTGGTCGACGACGGGCGGGGCACCGACACCCGTCCGGTACCGGCCACCGACACCCGCGGACCGGCCATCATCCGCAAGCCGGTGATGGCCACCCGCGACGTCCGCTTCTTCGACGCCGACGGGCCGCCGCTGCTGGCCGACGGCTCGCCGCGGCGGGGGATGTCGGTCGTCGCTGCCCTGAGTAGCTGGCTGGTGCACACCAACCGGCGGGTCGACGGCGCCTGGACCCAGCGCTACGCGTGCGGCCGGCCGGTCGGTGAGCTGGCGCCGGTGGCCGGCGACGGCACGACCGGGACGGCGGTGCACTTCCGCCCCGACGCCCGGCTGGTCCGACCCGACCGAACGACCCGCGAGGAGGTCGAGGCTCTCGCCCGCGCAGTGGCGCCGGGCCTGACGGTACGGATCTCTTGACCGCGGCCGACCCTGACTGGCGCGCTACTTGACCAGCGCCGCCAGATGATGCAGCCGCGCCACCTCCGAATCCAGGAAAGCCGGCCCGCCGAGACGCCCGATCACGATCACTCGGTCCTGGGTGATCGGGGTAACGACCACGGTGGTGTCGCCCCAGCCGGGACTCCAGTCCGACGCGAGATCGCGGCGGTGGGTGACGTCGAAGGGAGCGAACCACGCCGCGACGTCGGCGGTCACATCCGGTGCGGTCGGGGTGGAGAAGGTCGCGTGCGGGCCGTCGGGCACCAAGGCGAGCAGGGTGGCCCAGTGCGAGCGGAAGACGACCGGGGCCAACGACACCAGCGTCTCCGCAGCGTGGGCCGGGTCCGACGTCATCCGTTCCAACGCCTCCAGGTCCGACTGCAGTCCGCCGCCTTCGGGATAGCGGGAGATCCAGCCGACGTGCACCCCGTCCAGGGCCTGGCAGGCACTGACGATCGTCTCGGGCAACTGGGCCGGCGGGAGGTCGACGATGAAGTCGTCGACGACCACCCCGTGACCCTTCTCGATGATTTCGACGGCGTTGATGTCGCCGCCGACCTTGCCCATGGCGGAGGCGACGGCACCCAGGGAACCCGGCCGGTCCGGCAGGGTGATCCGCATCAAGAACACCCCCCTATGATGACGAACTCCGATTACCGGCGGATTTCGGGGCGGTCACCCCTGCGCGACGTGACCGGCGACGGGCGTGTCAGCCTGGGCCCGTGCCCCGCTTCGAGCCCTTCCGCGCCCTGCGCTACGCCGCCGACGACCTGAGCCCGCTGCTGGCCCCGCCCTACGACGTCTTGACCCCGGCCGAGGTCGAGCTGCTCCGTGATCGCTCCCCGCACAACATTGCCTGGGTGGACGTCCCTCAAGGCGGGCCCGACCGCTACCGCCAGGCGGCCGAAACCTTGCGGACGTGGCTGCGGAGAGGTGTCATGGTCCGCGATCCGGTGCCGTCGTTCACCATTTATCGGCTGCGGTTCGCCGACGCGGCCGGTCAGGACCGCGACGTCGCCGGGGTCCTGGGCGCGCTGGAGGTCGTGGACGACGGCGCCGGCGGCGTCCTTCCGCACGAGCGCACCACCGCCAAGGACTCCACTGACCGGTTGGAGTTGACCCGGGCCACCGCGACCAACCTGTCCCCGGTGTGGGGACTTTCTCTACGGTCCGGACTGGCGAAGGAGCTGGCCCAACCTGGCCAGCCGCTGGCCCGGGTGGTCGACGACGGGGTCGAGCACGTCGTCGAGCGGGTCAGCGATCCCGACCGGCTGGCCCGGATCGCCGAGCTGGTCGGCGGCGACGACGTACTGATCGCCGACGGGCATCACCGCTACGGCGTCGCGCGCACCTATCGCGACGAGGTCCGCGCGGCCACCGGCCGGCAGGACACGCCCGCCGAGCTGACTCTGACGTTCGTCAGCGAACTGGTGGCGGACCAGCTGAGCGTGGAGGCCATCCATCGGCTCTACCCGCGGATGCACGTGGACTTCGCCGACACCTTCACCTTGTCGGAGTCGACCCGACCGACGCGCGAGACGTTGACCGAGATGCGCGAGCAGGGATTCCTCGTCCTTTACACCCGCGACCAGACGTCGCGGCTGACCCCCATCCCCGGCGCGTTCGCCGGCGTCCGCGACCTCGACGGCGCCTGGTTGGAGGCCACCCTGGGCGAGGTCGAGGTGACCTACCAGCACGGGATGGAGGCGGCGCTGGCCGCCGTCGACGACGGCCGGGCCGAGGCTGCGGTGCTGATCCGGCCGGTCAGCGTCAACCAGATCGAGCAGACCGCGCGGGAGGGGCTGCTGATGCCGCCCAAATCCACGTTCTTCACCCCGAAGCTGAAGACCGGGCTGGTGCTCCGAGCCCTGGACCAGGCGGGTGCGCACGACGGCTGATGGTGGCTGAGAATGACGGAGTGCAGATCACCAGCGTCACCGTCGGACTGCCGGTTCGCGACCTCGACGCCGCCCGGCGGTGGTACGAGCGCGTACTCGAACTCGATCCGCCCCACCTGGCCCCGGTGGACGGGGTGTACGAGTACGACCTCGGTGCGGTGTGGTTGCAGTTGTTCACCCCCGACGCCGACCTGCCCGACCCGGGAATCGAGAGCGGAGCCGATGAGGAGACGGTGCTGCGGATCGGGGTGCCCGACGTCTACGCCGAACACGCCCGGCTGACCGAGCTCGGGGTCGAGGTGGATCCGGTGGTCCGGGTCGAGCAGGTGATCGACTTCTTTGACCTGCGCGACCTCGACGGGCATCCGCTGAGCTTTTACACCGTGCATCCCGACGCCGGAAGCTGAGTTTCGCGCTCATGGGCGAGCACTAGGATGATTAGCTGGTTCGCGCCCCGACCCGGGGCCGCCCGCGCCTTTGTCTGATCACCCATCCCCAGAACCGTAAGAGATAAGACCGTAAGAGATAAGGATGCTTCGTGGCCCTCAGCCCTGACGACGTGGCCGGCCTGGCCCGGTTGGCCCGGATCGACCTGACCGCGCAGGAGCTGGCGCACCTGGCCCCGCAGCTCGAGGCCATCTTGGCGGCGGTGGCGCAGGTGTCGGAGGTGGCCGGCGCCGACGTGACGCCGACCTCGCACCCGGTGGCGTTGACCAACGTCTTCCGCGACGACGTGGTCGTCGCGTCGCTTCCCCGAGAAGCCGTCCTGGCCGGCGCACCCGCGGTCGAGCAGGACCGGTTCCGGGTCCCCCGGATTCTGGGGGAGCAGGCGTGACCGGCGCACTCGAGACCGACCTGACCCGCCGGACCGCCGGCCAGACCGCCGCCGCGGTCGCCGCCGGCGAGGTCAGTGCGGTCGAGGTCGCCCAGGCTCATCTGGACCGGATGGCGGCGGTCGAGCCCGACGTGCACGCGTTCTTGTACGTCGACGGTGACCGGGCGCTGGCGGCGGCGGCCCGGGTGGACGCCAAACGGGCGGCGGGCGAGCCGCTGGGGCCGCTGGCCGGGGTGCCGCTGGCCCTGAAGGACGTGTTGACCTACGCCGGCGCGCCGACCACCTGCGGCTCGAAGATCCTGCAGGGGTGGCAGCCGCCGTACGACGCCACCGTCACGTCCCGGCTGCTGGCCGCGGACCTGGTGATCTTGGGCAAGACCAACCTGGACGAGTTCGCGATGGGCTCCTCGACCGAGAACTCCGCGTACGGGCCGACCCATAACCCGTGGGACTTGGATCGGATCCCGGGCGGCTCCGGCGGGGGTTCGGCGGCCGCGGTGGCCGCCTTCGAGGCGCCGCTGGCCATCGGCACCGACACCGGCGGCTCGATCCGGCAGCCCGCCGCGGTCACCGGCACGGTCGGGGTCAAGCCCACCTACGGCGGCTCCTCGCGTTACGGTCTGGTCGCCCTGGCCTCCAGCCTCGACCAGCCCGGCCCGTGCGCGCGGACCGTCCTGGACGCCGCCCTGCTGCACGCGGTGATCGGCGGACACGACCCCCGGGACTCGACCTCGATCGACGCCCCGGTGCCCGACGTGGTCGGCGCCGCCCGTTCCGGTGACGTCGCCGGACTCAAAGTCGGAGTCGTCCGCGAACTGGACGGGGAGGGCTACGCCCCGGGCGTCTCCCAGCGGTTCCGCGAGGCCGTGGAGGTGCTCGCCGGTCTCGGCGCCGAGATCAGCGAAGTCTCCTGCCCGCACTTTCGCTACGCCCTGCCCGCCTACTACCTGATCCTGCCCAGCGAGGCCAGCTCGAACCTGGCCAAGTTCGACGCGATGCGCTTCGGCCTGCGGGTCGGCGACGACGGCGGCCCCGGCGCGGAGGAGGTAATGGGGTTGACCCGTGAGGCCGGCTTCGGTGCGGAGGTGAAGCGCCGGATCATCCTCGGCACCTACGCCTTGTCCAGCGGCTACTACGACGCCTACTACGCCTCGGCACAGAAGGTCCGGACGCTGGTGATCGGCGACTTCGACGCGGCCTTCGCCGGCGTCGACGTACTGGTGTCCCCGTCGACCCCGGGGACCGCGTTCCGGCTCGGGGAGAAGGTGGACGACCCGCTGGCGATGTACCTCAGCGACCTGTGCACCATCCCCTCCAACCTGGCCGGGAACGCCAGTGCCTCCTTCCCGGTCGGGCTCGCGCCGGCCGACGGGCTGCCGGTGGGTCTGCAGGTGATGGCGCCGCCGCTGGCCGACGACCGGCTCTACCGGGTCGGGGCGGCGTTGGAACGGGCGTTGGAGCAGCAGTGGGGTGGACCGCTGCTGGACTCCGCCCCTCAGCTCGTCGACGCGAAGGGGGACCGCAGATGAGCACCGTGGCCTACGAGCAGGCGCTGGCCGACTTCGACCCGGTACTGGGGCTGGAGGTGCACGTCGAGCTGAACACCGCCTCGAAGATGTTCTGCGGCTGCTCCACCGTCTTCGGGGCTGACCCCAACACCCAGGTCTGCCCGGTCTGCCTGGGCCTGCCCGGGGCGTTGCCGGTGGTGAACGCCGCCGCGGTGGAGTCCGCGATCCGGATCGGCTTGGCGCTGAACTGTTCGATCGCGGAGCACTGCCGGTTCGCCCGGAAGAACTATTTCTATCCCGACATGCCGAAGAACTACCAGATCAGCCAGTACGACGAGCCGATCGCCTTCGACGGCTGGACCGAGGTCGAAGTGGCCGGGCGAACCTTCCGGGTCGAGATCGAGCGGGCGCACATGGAGGAGGACACCGGGAAGTCGCTGCACGTCGGCGGGGCGACCGGGCGGATCCACGGGGCCGACCATTCGCTGCTGGACTACAACCGCTCCGGGGTGCCGCTGATCGAGATCGTCACCCGACCGGTCGAGGGCACCGGTGAGCAGGCTCCCGAGGTGGCCCGGGCGTACGTGGGGATGCTGCGCGACCTGCTGCGCGGCCTCGGTGTCTCCGACGTCCGGATGGAGCAGGGCTCGCTGCGCTGCGACGCCAACGTGTCGCTTCGTCGCCGTGCCACCGACCCGCTGGGGACCCGGACCGAGACCAAGAACGTCAACTCTCTGCGCAGCGTCGAACGGGCGGTCCGCTACGAGATCACCCGGCAGGCGGCCGTGCTGAGGGCGGGCGAGCGGGTGGTGCAGGAGACCCGGCACTGGCAGGAAGCCAGCGGCACCACCTCGCCGGGGCGGAGCAAGGAGCAGGCGGAGGAGTACCGCTACTTCCCCGACCCGGACCTGGTGCCGGTTGCGCCGAGCCGGGAGTGGGTGGACGCGCTGCGGGCCACCCTCCCCGAACCGCCGGCGGAACGGTTGCGCCGGGTCAGTGCGGCCTGGGGCTTTTCCGACGCCGAACTGCGCGACGTGGTCAGCAGCGGCGCGCTCGACCTGGTCGAGGCGACGGTCGCGGCGGGCACGAGCCCGCAGGCCGCCCGTAAGTGGTGGCTGTCGGAGCTGACCCGGCGGGCCAACGAGGCCGGCGTCGAACTGCACGCCCTCGGCGTCAGCCCGGCGCAGGTCGCCCAGGTCCAGGCTCTGGTCGAGGCTGGCACCATCAACGACAAACTGGCCCGGGAGGTCTTCGACGGTGTCCTGGCCGGCGAGGGCTCACCGGCGGCGGTGGTTTCGGCCCGCGGACTGGCGGTGGTGTCCGACGACGGTGCGCTCGGCGCGGCCGTCGACGACGCAATCGCGGCGAACCCGGACGTGGCCGAGAAGGTCCGGGCCGGCAAAACCGCGGCGGCCGGGGCGCTGATCGGGTCGGTGATGAAGGCGATGCGCGGCCAGGCCGACGCCGGCCGGGTCCGGGAGCTGATCTTGACCAAGCTGGGCTGACCACGACTCGGCTTCGCCTACGCGCGAAGGTACCTCGCCCGGGCTGCGTTGCCGTCGTCCTCGCCGCTCGCCGTCGTTTGCCGTCACGAGATGACCTGCGGCCATCTGGGGCCGACCGCCGCTCACCGATCCTGACGTCAGCACCGACGGCCGGCAACATCTCACCCTAGAGGGACGCTAATCACGCGTGAGCGCCTCGTCCAAGAAGACGAGCATGGCCTGCAGCAGCAGCCGTCGCGACTCGACCCGGCGATACTCGTGGCCCTCGCCGGGTAGGGGCAGGAACTGGACGGGCCGGCCCCGTTCCCGCAGTGCGGCCACCAGCTGGGTGGCCTCGCCGAACGGCACGTTGGTGTCCAATTCTCCGTGGACGACCAGGAGGGGGACGCCGATGTTGTCCACCGCGCGCAGCGGGGAAAGCGCGGCCAGCAGGGCGGCGTCCCGCTCCGGGTCGCCGTACTTGCTGTGCGCCGCGATGGCGATCCAGGGCTCGGTGTCGCGGTAGAAGGTGTGCAGGTCCGACATACCGCACACGTCGACCCCGGCGGCGAACACCCCGGGTGAGAAGGCGAGGGCGGCCAGGCTCAGGTAGCCCCCGTACGAACGTCCGGTTACCGCCACCCGGCCCGGCTCGGCCACCCCGAGCCGGACCAGGAAGTCCTCGCAGGCCAGCACGTCGTCGAAGGCGTCGCGCCGGCCGTGCCCGTCGTCGGCATGCACGAACGCCCGGCCGAACCCGGACGAACCGCGGATGTTGGGGGCGAAGACCGCGATTCCGGCGGCGGCCATCGCCTGGTGCGCCGGGTTGAACGTCGGGCGTTCCTGGGCCTCCGGGCCGCCGTGCAGGCTGAGGATCGCCGGACCCGGCCCGAGCCGCCCGGGCGGGCGGTAGAGCCAGCCGGTCAACGGCAACCCGTCCCGCCCGTGCAGGAACTGCAGACTCGGCTCGACCTCGGCGCCGGGCAGGGAGCCGGGCGTGTCGGTGGCCGGACACCACCGCAGCGTCGCGGTGTCTAGGCACCACACGGTGCGTGGCCGCCGCGGCCCCTCCACCGTCATCAGCGCGGTCGAGCCGTCCCGACTGAGCAGGGCGCCGCTGACCACGGCCCCGGGCAGGTCGTCCACGCGGCGAACGGTGCCGGTCCAGGGATCGACCAGCTCGATCTCGGATCGTCCGCCGGCCACGTTCCAGACCAGCAGCAGCGTTCGCCCGGCGTCGTCGGCGTCCAGTCCCTCCAGCTCGGCGTCGGGCCGGGGCCGCAGCACACCGGAGCGTCCCCGCCAGCCCGTGCGTCCCAGCGGAACCGCCAGCAACTGCCGCCGCGGCAGCCCCGCATCGGTGGCCAGGTAGGCCACCAGCGAGGCCTCGCCCGCCCCGTCGCCCTCGCCGGGCGGGCCGGGACGTACGATTCCCCGTTCGGTCGAACCGGCGGCCGGGTAGGGCAGCAGCGGATGATCGGCATCGGCGATTCGGTCCAGCACCACGCAGAACTGCTGCCCGCGCTGGCCGTCGCGCAGGATCACCAGATCCTCCTCGACCGACACGTCGAGCACGCTGACCAGCTCGCCGGCGGCCAGCGCCTCCCGCTGCCCGCTGCCCGGTTCGATCAGATAGGTTCGGCCGGGCTCGCCGGCCTGTTCACCGGCCACGCTGACCACCACCCGGTGACCGCTGCGGGTCCACGGCCCCAGCTCGGCGTGCGCGCCGTCGGATCCCGCGAGCCGCCGGGGATCGTGGCCGTCGGGACGGACAACCCACACCTGCGTTCGGACCCCGCCGCCGGCGGCCACCGCGCAGGCCAGCCAGGCACCGTCGGCCGACCAGCTGACCGCGACCACCGGGTCCGGGGACAACCAGACGCGACCGGCCGGCGGGGGCGGGCCGTCGCGGCGCAGCTCCTGTACCCAGATCTCCGGGGTCCCGCTCCGGTCGCTGACGAAGGCGATCTGCGTACAGTCCGGGGACAGCGTCGCTCCCCAACTGCCCCAGGCCCCGATCAGGTCCTGGGCCAGCGCGACCGCGCCGGCCAACGACGCCTCAGGCATCGATGCGGTGGCGTTGCAGCCACATCTCCAGCAGCGCCAGCTGCCACAGGGCGTTCGAGCCCAGGGTGGTCCGGGTCTGGTTGGGCCGGGCCAGCAGCGCCTGGACGGTCTCCTCGCGGAACAGCCCGCGCCGCCGGGCCTGTGGGTCGGTGAGCGCGTCGTGCACCCGGGCCAGCACCGCGCCCTCGAGCTGGCGGATCGCCGGCACCGGGAAGTACCCCTTGGTCCGGTCGATCACGGCGTCGGGGACCAGTCCCCGCGCCGCTGCCTTCAACACTCCCTTGCCGCCGCCGGCCAGCTTCAGTCCCGGCGGGATCTGGCCGGCCAGCTCGACCAGCTCGTGGTCGAGGAAGGGCACCCGGGCCTCCAGCCCCGAGGCCATGGTCATGTTGTCGACGCGCTTGACCGGGTCGTCGACCAGCATCACCGTGGTGTCGTTGCGCAGGGCCGCGTCCACCGCGGTCTGCGCCCCGGGCGCGTCGAAGCTACGGCGGACGAAGGCACTCGGCGCGTCGTGGTCCAGCAGCCAGTCCGGGTTCAGCAGTCGGCTCATGGCGTCCCAGCGGCGGTCGAAAAAAACCTCCGCGTACGCCTCGGCCGCATCCGCGCGAGCCACCTGAGCCAGCGGGGGATACCAGTCGTAGCCGGCGAGCACCTCGTCGGCCCCCTGACCGGACTGCACCACCTTGACGCTGCGGGCGACGTCTTGGCTGAGCAGGAAGAAGGCGACGCAGTCGTGACTGACCATCGGCTCGCTCATCGCGGTCACGGCAGCGTCCAGCCCGGGAAGGAGCCGGGTGTCGTCGATCAGGATGCGATGGTGCTCGGTGCCGAAACGCTGCGCCACCGCAGAGGAGTACTCGAACTCGTCGCCGGACTCGCCGCCGGCCGGCTCGAACCCGATACTGAAGGTCTGGAGGTCGCGCTGGCCGGCCTGGGCCAGCAGGGCCACGACCAGAGAGGAGTCGATCCCTCCCGAGAGCAGCACCCCGACGGGCACGTCGGCCACCATCCGGCGGTCCACCGCGACCCGCAGCTGCTCCAACAACGCCGCCTGCCAGTCCTGATCGCTCCAGCCGGCCCGGGCGGGATCGCGGGAGAAGTCCGGACGCCAGTAGACCCGATCGGTCCGGCTGCCGTCGGGCTCTATCACCGCGACGGTCGCCGGCGGCAGCTTCGTGACCCCGCTCAGGATGGTCCGGGGCGCCGGCACCACGCTGTGAAAGGTCAGGTAGTACGCCAGCGCGGTCGGGTCGAGCGTGGTGTCGGTACCGCCGCCGGTCAACAGGGCCGGCAGGGTCGAGGCGAACCGCAGCCGCTCTGCGGTGCGGTCGAGGTAGAGGGGTTTGATGCCCAGCCGGTCCCGGGCCAGCACGACCCGCCCGGTCTGGTGCTCCACGATCGCAAAGGCGAACATGCCCAGGAAGCGGTCCACGCAGCTGGTGCCCCACCGGTGGTAGGCCTTGCCGATCACCTCGGTGTCGGAGGTGGAGAAGAAGCGGTAGCCGTAGCCCGCCAACTCCGCGCGCAGGTCCTGGTAGTTGTAGACGCAGCCGTTGAACACCATCGTCAGCCCGAGCTCGGGGTCGGTCAGCGGCTGCGAGCCGGTGACCTTCAGGTCGATGACCGAGAGCCGTCGATGACCCAGCGCCACCGGGCCCCGAGCCCACAGCCCCTGACCGTCGGGACCGCGAGTCCGCATCGCCTGAGTGATCTGGGCGCAGGCGGCGACGTCGGCGTCCCGGCCGTCGAACCGGACTTCGCCGCACAGACCGCACATCAGCGAACCTCCTTCGGCTCCGGAGTGGGGCCGGCGACGATCCAGGTGTCCTTCGCCCCGCCCCCCTGAGAGGAGTTGACCACCAGTGACCCGGCCGGGGCCATCCGGGTCAACGCAAGGCCGGCGACTTCCACGTCGTCGGGACCGGTGCCACCGACGTAGGCGAACACGCGCAGGTCGACGTGGCGCGGCTCAAGGGTGCTGCCGCTCAGGCTCGGGTGCGAGGACAGGGTCACCACCTCTTGCGCGACCCAGCCCGCCGGGTGCTCGGCGATCTCCCGACGCCTCGCCGCGACCTGGGCGGCGCTGGCGTCGGGGCCGATCAGGACGCCCGCCCCACCGTGCCCGTCGACGGGTTTGGTGACCAGTTCCCCGACCCGGTCCAAGACTTCGCGGTACTCGGCCGGCTGCGCGGTCCGGTAGGTCGGCACCGACTCCAGGCTCGGGCGCTCGGAGAGGTAGTAGCCGATCAGCTCCGGCAGGTAGCAGTACATCGCCTTGTCGTCGGCCACCCCGTTCCCCGGAGCGTTGGCCAGGCGGACCTGCCCGGCGGCGGCCGCGTCGAGCAGGGCGGCGCCCACGCGCCGGCCGGCGGAATCGACCAGGTCGACCAGTTCCTCGTCCAGCCGCAGGTACAGCGTGGCGACTCTGGCGCCGGTGCCGCGCCGGCGCACGGCTCCCGCGACGACCTCCAGATCGTCGGCCTGCAGCAGCGCCAAACCTCCGCGCTGCGCCAGCAGACGGTGCTCGAAGGCCGCCGAGCTGCCCGGGCCGCTGCTCAACAGGGCGAGCGTGCCCGCGGTCTCGTCGGAGAGCAGTGTCCGCCGCAGCCCCGGCAGGGCGTCGCCCGGGTCCAGCAGGCCCTCGGGTCGCGGCAGGTCCGGCATCACCGCGTCCATCAGGTCCCTGATGGCGACGGCGTAGCCGGCACCGGAGGGGTTGCGGACGTTGTCCTCCAGCACCCGCCACCCGCCGAACTCGTTGCGGACGAGGTCGAAGCCGATCACTGCGGCCCGGACCTGGTCGGGCGGTAGTCGCCGCCCTTCGCGCCGCCATCCCGGGGAACCCGTGACCAGCCGGGGGTCCAGTGCGCCGTCGCGGACGATCCGGGCCGGACCGTAGACGTCGCGCAGGAAGGCCTCGATCGCCCGGGCCCGCTGCCGCAATCCGGCGCTCAACGTGCGCCACTCGTGGGCGGGGAGCACGCGCGGCATCAAGTCCAGCTCGAAGTCCTGCTGCGTGCCCTGCACCCCGAAGGTCAGCCCCTGGGCGGCGATCCAGTCCTGCTTGGCCCGGGTACGGGCCTGGATCCGGTCAGCGTCGAGCACGCGAAAGAAGTCGACCAGGCCCGCGTAGGCCGGCCGTGGTCGCCGGCTCGGTCCGACGGCCTCGTCGCCGGCGCGGACGCGGTAGCGCCGAAGCTCCGGCACCACCGGTCGGGGTCCACCGGCCGGGCCGCCGGTCTCGGCGACGACCAGCGCCAACACGTCACTGAGCCGGCCACGCTCGGCGAACGCGGCGCGCTGCCGGTCCGCGGAGTTGCCGCGAGCGAGGGTCGACTCGGCCAGCAGCTGGACCTCCTCGAGATCACCGCACTCGGCGAGCGGGCGCCGGAGCCGTTCGACCATGTCCCACACGGCTTGCGCTGCGGGAATCGGGCGCGGGTGCGGGCCGCGGTCGAGCAGCGTACCGGCCAGCCCGCTACGGGCGGCCTGCCACAACGCGGCCCGGTAGACCGGAGCGGCCCGCGGCTCGAACGCGACGCCGTCGGCAATCTCGAGCTCCGCCGCCCGGACGGCGGCGCGGAACAGGCCGGCGATCAAGACGGCGTCGTCGACGATCGGGCAGGCGTCGCAGACCCGCAACTCCAAAGTGGGGGCGTGGGCGGAGGGTCGGACATCGAAGTAGGCCATGGCGGCGTCGGCGATCACCCCGGTGGTGATCAGATCGGCGACCAGCTCGTCGTAGTCGCGCGCCGACCGCAACACCCCGGCTGCGCCGGCCGACGGCCAGCGCTGCCAGATCACCGACCGGATCGAGGCGTAGCCGGTGTCGGCGGAGTTCCAGTACGGCGAACTGGCCGAGAGCGCGGCGAGCACCGGGAGGTCCCGTCCGATCCGCTGCATGATCTCCACGGCGAGGTCACGGTCGCTGACGCCGACGTGGATCTGGAGCCCGCAGATGAGCTGTTCGTCCACGAGCAGCCGGTACTGCTCCTGCATCCGCCCGTAGCGCCCGGTCGTGGTGAGCTCGATATCGGCGGACGTCGCGCTCGGTGCCGTACCCACGGCGGCGATGCCCACATGGTCCAGCGCCGCCTCCGACGTCAGTCCCCGGCGCAGTCGCAGCAGTTCGCCGCGCAACTCGTCCAAGGTGGTGACGACGGCGGTGTTGGTCTCGACCGTGGTGCGCTGGATCTCCGCGGCGTAACCGGCCGCGGGTAGTCGCGACAGCAACTGCGGAGCCCGGGCCACCAAGCTCCAGTTCTCCAGGTCGACGAGGTGGAATTCCTCCTCGGCCCCCAAGGTGAGCTCTGCGGTCATAGTGCGGGCAATGTAGTGCCGCCGTGTTACGCCGATGTGACCTGCGAGCCGGAGTGACCTGAAAGAAGAGCCGTCAGCCTCGGCCGGCGCGGAGCTGCCGGATGCCGGCCATCAGCAGCGCCACGCCGAACAGCGCCGAGGCCAGGCCGAACCAGAACCACCGTCTGTCGCCGGTCATGAAGCTTCCCGGCAGCAGGCCGACCCCCTGGGCCATCCAGACGGCGCCGACTACGAGCAGCACTGCCCCGATGACCAGCGGCACCAGCGCACGGACACCGGGTCGGGCCACGGGGCACCTCTTCTCGGGCTGGTCGGGCAGGTCATTGGGTCCGGGGATAATCATTGGGTCCGGGGAGAACTCACACCGAAAGGTCGGTCGACCGCAGCGCCTCGACGGTCTCGGGTTCGCCAACGAAGCGTACCTGGGGCGCCGCGGTTCGTCCGTTCGCGAGCAGGGTCAGCTCACTCGGACGGCCGACCACGGTGACGATCGGGGTACCGGCCCGGGCCCGGATGGTCTCCGGTCTTAGTTCTGGGGGCACGCTCTGCGCCGAAACCACCTGCGGCGGCGCCGGTGTGTCGTCGCGTTCCAGCACGACTCCGACCTCGGCCCGGCGAAACCAGGCCCGGGCCAGCAGCTTGAGCCGTCGCCACATCCACTCCTCGACCTCGGCTCCGAGTTCGCGCGGGGGCTCGGGCCGCTCACCGGCCCGGCGCACGTCCTCGTGGTGGACGAAGAACTCGGTGGTGTTGGCGCCCTCGTCCACCCCGGGAATGGCGAAGACCGAGAACCGCGCCGGACCGTTCCGGATCTTGTCCACCAGTTCTGGGTAGGGCCAGCGGCTTTTGGTGTCGGCCATCCGCCGTTCCAGCAGTCCGGCCAGCGGTCGGGCCAAGATGCCGCCCGCTCCGACCGGATCGGTCTCCCGGATCCACAGGTGGGCGGCGAGGTCGTGGGTCGTCCAGCCGGCGCACAGGGTCTGCGCGTCCGGACCGACCTGGTCGAGCAGGTCCGACAGCGCCGCCCGCTCGGACTTGGCAAAGCTCACGAGCAGACACACTAGTGCGCCGACCCCGGCTCAACCGTGGACACTGGACCTATGGGTTCTTCACCGACCGGACCGCTCGACCCTGCGATCGCTCGGCTGCTCAAGCGCGACGCGGCCGGTCTGGTGCCGGCCATTGTCCAAGACGCCGACTCCGGCGACGTATTGATGCTGGCCTGGATGGACGACGAGGCGCTGCAGCAGACGTTGGTGACCGGACGCTCCACCTTCTATTCCCGCAGCCGGAACGAGTACTGGGTCAAGGGCGAGACCAGCGGCCACCGGCAATGGGTGCAAACGGTCCGGTTGGACTGCGACGGGGACACGGTGCTGGTTTCGGTCCGCCAGGACGGCGCGGCCTGTCACACCGGCGACCGGACGTGTTTCGACGCTCGACTACTGCCGAGCGTGCGGGCGGAACGGTGAGTCAGGGGTCGTCGGCCCGGGCGCGAACCCTGACCCTGAGCGGTCTGGCTCTCGGAGCAGGACTCGGCCTGGTCGCCGCGGCTCAACCGTGGTGGCGCGCGACGGGTGAGGGCGTCGCGGTGCGGTTCACCGGCACCCAAGCCAGCGCGGGGCTCGGTCAAGCTCTTGCTCTGGTCGTCGTGGTGGGCACGTTGCTGGCCCTGGTCCTGGCCGCCCGCGGCCGCCGTGCGCTGGCTGTTCTGCTCTTGCTCGTCGGAGCCGGGGTGCTGGTGCTCGGCGCGAGCCGGCCACGCCCGTCGGCCGACGCGGTCCGCAGCGAAGTCCGGCAGGTAAGTCTGGCCGATCAGTTCGCCTTATCGGCGACGGTGTGGCCGTGGGTGTACGCCGGCGCCGGTCTGGTGGTGGCCGTTGCGGCCGGATCGATGCTGGGTACGGCGAGCCGGTGGCCGCAGCGGACCGCGCGGTTCGAACGAACCCCGGGTCCGGTTTCCCCGCCGGCGACCGGTCCCGACGACGCGGCCGCGCTCTGGCGCTCGTTGGACGCCGGCGTCGATCCCACCCTGGACGCCGACGCGGAGCACACTCTGCACATCGGCAGCGACCCATCCGAGGGGGTGGATGTGCACGAATCCCCTTCCGGGGACACAATGGGCCCGCGGGCCGAAGTGACGGTCCGGCCTGGCGTCGGCGGCCAGGCGGTCAGCGCGGACGGCTGGAGGAGCCGGGGCGTTCGGCCCGTGACATCTGTGGACGACCGATCGGCGGAATGAGGAGCCATGGCGAGTACACGAGCGGAATCCGGACCGGGTGCGGGGGCCGATTCGACTGCTGAGGTGCGCGAACGTCCAGAAATCATGGACTCCGAGGACGCCAGCAGCAAGGAGATTCACCACGGGCAGACCTTGGCCGCCTGGGTCGGCAGCCTGACCGCGATGGTGGCCGTCATCATCGCCGGCCTCGCGGTGGTGCTGTGGAACTGGCCGCTGTTCTGGGGCTCCATGGGTTTGCTGGTGCTGGCCGGAGTTGCGGCGAAAATCTTGCAGCGGACCGGTCACGGCGCCTACTGAAGGCGGCCACCGAGGGAGGAAGTCCGAGCGGAATGAGCCGAGGAGGGAGCGCGTAATGGGTGCACTCGACGAGATCCTCGTCGGTGTCCGTGCCGACCTGGCTCAGCGTCAAGACCTGGTGCCGCTGGACCGGCTCAAGCAACGGTGCGCCCACATTGATCCGGCCCTCGACCCGATGCCGGTCTTCCGTGGTCCGGGCGTGTCGGTGATCGCGGAGGTCAAGCGGGCCAGTCCGAGTCGAGGAGTGTTGGCCGAGATCCCCGATCCGGCCGCCTTGGCCGCGGCCTACGAAGCCGGTGGCGCCGCCACCATCTCGGTATTGACCGAGGAACGGCGTTTTTCCGGCAGCTTGGATGACCTGGTCCGGGTGCGGCTGAGCGTGGCCGTTCCGGTGCTGCGCAAGGACTTCATCGTCACCGCTTACCAGTTGTTCGAGGCCCGGGCCGCCGGTGCCGACCTGGTCTTGCTGATTGTCGCCGCTTTGTCCGACGACGAGTTGGTCAGCCTGATCGAGCGGGCGACCTCGATCGGTCTGACTCCGCTGGTCGAGGCCCACACCGACGAGGAGGTCCGCCGCGCCGTCGGCGCGGGAGCCAAGATCGTGGGTGTGAACGCCCGGAACTTGCAGACCCTCGAGGTCGACCCTGATGTTTTCGCCCGGCTCGCTCCACTGATTCCCGACTCGGTGGTCCGGGTTGCGGAGTCCGGCGTGCGGGGACCGCGGGACGTGATCGAGCGAGCGCGGGCGGGAGCCGACGTCGTGCTCGTCGGGGAGGCACTGGTCACCGGACGCGACCCGCGCACCGGCGTGGCGGATCTGGTCGCCGCCGGTGCGCACCCGGCCGTCCACCGGTCCTGAGAGGTTCCCCCGGCGGCACGCGCGAACGTATCCTGCACCCGGAGCCGCTGATCGGAGCCGGCGCGCGGTACAACTCCGAGCAGGCGGGCGTGACGAAGCGGAGCAAGATCGAACAGCAAGATCGAACAGCAAGATCGAACAGCAAGATCGAACAGGGACACCGATCGTGGTCACCACGTTGCCCGACACCCGGGGCCACTTCGGCCAGTTCGGCGGCAAGTTCGTGCCCGAGGCGCTCTACGCCGCACTCGGTCAGCTCGAGCGGGAGTTTCACGCGGCGCAGGCCGACCCCGGTTTCGCCGCCGAACTCAACGGTCTGCTGGCCGATTACACCGGCCGGCCGACCCCGATCACCCAGGCGAAACGGTTCGCCGAGCACGCCCGCAACGCCGACGGGCGGGTGCCGACGATCCTGCTCAAGCGCGAGGACCTCAACCACACCGGATCGCACAAGATCAACAACGTCTTGGGACAGGCCCTGCTCACCGTTCGGATGGGCAAGACCCGGGTGATCGCGGAGACCGGAGCCGGCCAGCACGGTGTGGCGACCGCCACGGCTGCCGCCCTGCTCGGGCTGGAGTGCACCGTGTACATGGGCCGCGTCGACACCGAGCGGCAGGCGTTGAACGTGGCCCGGATGCGGCTGCTGGGTGCCGACGTGGTGGCGGTGGAGTCGGGGACGCAGACCCTCAAGGACGCCATGAACGAGGCCATGCGCGACTGGGTCGCCTCGGTCGAGCACACCCACTACCTGATCGGCACGGTGGCCGGTCCGCACCCGTTCCCGATGCTGGTGCGGGAGTTCCAACGGGTCATCAGCACCGAAGCGCGCGCGCAGGTCTGCACCCGCTACGGCCGGCTGCCGGACGCGGTCGCCGCCTGCGTCGGCGGCGGCTCCAACGCCCTCGGCATCTTCGCCGACTTCATCGACGACACCGAGGTCGGGCTGTACGGCTACGAAGCCGGCGGCGACGGGGTCGAGACCGGGCGACACGCGGCGACCATCTCCGGCGGTTCGGTCGGGGTGCTGCACGGGATGCGGACCTTCGTGCTCCAAGACGACGACGGCCAGACTCGTGAGTCGCATTCCATCTCGGCCGGGCTGGACTATCCCGGCGTCGGTCCCGAACACTCCTGGCTGGCCGCCACCGGACGGGCCCGCTACGAAGCAGTGTCCGACGCCGAGGCGATGGCGGCGTTCGAACTCCTCTGCCGGACCGAGGGCATCTTGCCCGCGATCGAGTCCGCGCACGGCCTGGCCGGGGCCCTGCGGCTCGGCCGGTCCCTGCCCGACCGGACCGACCAGGCTCCACCCATCATCGTGGTCAACCTGTCCGGGCGTGGCGACAAGGACGTCGACACCGCCATCCAATGGTTCGCGATCGACACCCGCGGGACCGGGTCGGAGTCGGGTCAACGCGTCGGCACCGACGTCAGCCGCGAACCCGAACTCGACCTCGGTCTGCACCCCGACGGACCGGCGAGCACCACCGCCGTCCAGCTGTGAGCGTCGACCACGGGCACGGTGCCAAGCTCGGACACCGTCCCGATCGCGGACACAGTGGCGCGGCCTTCGCCGCCGCCAAGGCCGAGGGTCGCGGGGCGTTGGTCGGTTTCCTGCACGTCGGCTATCCCGACGTCGACACCTCGATCGCCGCGCTGCGGGCGCTGACCGGTGAGGGTGACTCGCCCGGCGTGGACCTGGTCGAGGTCGGCCTGCCCTACAGCGACCCGATGATGGACGGGGTCACCGTCCAACGCGCGGGCACCCGCGCCCTGCAGCGCGGGGTGCGCACCCGGGACGCGTTCGGCGCGGTTGAGGCGGTGGCGGCCACCGGCACCCCGGCGGTGGTGATGACCTACTGGAATCTGGTCGAGCACTACGGAGCCGACCGGTTCGCCCGTGATCTCGCGGCCGCCGGGGGAGCCGGGGCGATCACCCCCGACTTGACCCCGGACGAGGCACAGACCTGGATCGAGGTGTCCGACCGGCACGGCTTGGACCGGATCTTTCTGCTCTCCCCGTCCTCCACCGACGAACGGCTGACCAGTACGGTCGCCGCCTGCCGGGGATGGGTGTACGCCACCTCGGTGATGGGGGTGACCGGAGCCCGGGCGGCCAGCTCGGTCGCCGCACCGAGACTGGTGTCACGGATCCGGCAAGCCGATCCGGAGGTGCTCGTCGGCGTCGGTCTCGGAGTCTCGAACGGCGCCCAGGCGCGCGAGATCGTGGGGTACGCCGACGCGGCGATCGTCGGCTCCGCCCTGGTCAAGACCCTGCTCGACGCCGAGGACGCCGGGACCCCGGCCGACCTGAGCGGCCTGCGGGCCCTGGTCGCGGGCCTTTGTGCCGGCGTCCGCGACGCCGGCGGGCGTCCCGGCCCAGAATCCTCGCGGCGATGAGACCGGTGCCCGGCCCGGTCGCCTTCATCCCCAGTCCCGCCCAGGGGGTCTGGTACCTGGGGCCGCTGCCGGTGCGGGCCTACGCCCTGTGCATCATCGCCGGGATCGTGGTGGGGATGATCATCGCCGGCCGGCGGTGGCGCGCGCGGGGCGGCACCGCGGACGGGTTGGAGATGGTGGTGGTCGTGGCCGTGCCGTTCGGCATCGTCGGGGCCCGGATCTATCACGTCATCACCGACTACGAGCTCTACTTCGGTCCCGGCCGTAACCCGGTCGACGCCCTGAAGATCTGGCATGGCGGCTTGGGTATCTGGGGTGCGGTCGCCCTGGGCGCCCTCGGCGGCTGGCTGGTGGCCCGGCGCCGACGGATCCGCTTTCCCGCTCTGCTCGACGCCGTGGCACCGGGGATCGTGGTCGCTCAGGCGATCGGTCGACTCGGGAACTGGTTCAACCAGGAGTTGTTCGGCCGGCCGACCACCCTGCCCTGGGGGCTGGAGATCGACCCCCGGTTCCGGCCCGACGGCTACGCCGCGTACGCCACTTTCCACCCCACGTTCGCCTACGAGCTGGTCTGGGACCTGGGCGTGGCGGCGGTCCTGGTGGCGCTGGACCGCCGGTTCCGGCTCGGCCACGGCAAGGTCTTCACCCTGTATGTGCTGCTCTACACCGCCGGCCGCTTCTGGATCGAGGCCTTGCGGATCGACACCGTGAACGAGATCGGTGGCTTCCGGCTCAACAACTACACCTCACTGCTCGGCTTCGTCGCCGCGCTGGTGGTGCTGGGTTGGCTGATCCGGCACCGGCCGGGCCGCGAGGCGGTGGTCGAGGGCGACGAGTCCGAACCCGATCCGGCGGACGAGGCTGCGGCCGGCGCCGATCCGGTCGAACCCCGCCCGGTCACCGACCGCCGTTCGAGCTGAGCGCAACCGATTCCGGGGGCCGCGGCGAACAGCACCGACGGCGTCGTCCACCCTGGACGACCGGGGCGTCGTAGCCGCCGATCTGGGTTAGCATCCGCTCCTGGCCACTGTCGTCCGGGCTCCCTCGTACCGCCCGCCGGCGGCGCCACCGTCGCCGCCCCTCCTCCGAAGACCCGTCCTGCAAAGACCCGTCCCGACCCACAGGAGTACGCCGATGAGCAGTGACCCCGCACGCTCCGCCGCTGCGCTCCGGCGCCGGCCGGAGGGTCTGTACGACCCGGCATTCGAGCACGACGCCTGCGGCGTCGCCTTCGTGGCGACCCTGACCGGCGTACCCGCGCACGCCATCGTGGCCCAAGGGCTGGAAGCGCTGCGCAATCTTGACCACCGCGGGGCCACCGGTGCGGATCCGAAGACCGGTGACGGGGCCGGCATCCTGCTCCAGGTTCCGGATGCTTTTTTGCGTGCCCAGACCGGCTTCGAGCTGCCGCGGCCGGGCGCGTACGCGGTCGGGCACGCCTTTTTGCCCGCGGACGAGGCGAACCGGGCGCAGGCCCGGACCCGAATCGAGGCCATCGCCGCGCAGGAGCGGTTGCGGGTGCTCGGCTGGCGGGTCGTGCCGACCGATCCGTCCTCGCTGTCGGACCTGACCCGGTCGAGCATGCCGGTGATCGAGCAGTTATTCGTCACCGCCGACGGCGCTCCGCTGCTCGGTTTGGCCCTGGAGCGGCTGGCCTACTGCCTGCGCCGGCGCGTCCAGCACGAGACCGGGGTCTATTTCGCCTCGCTGTCGTGCCGAACCCTGGTCTACAAGGGCATGCTGACCACCGAGCAACTCGACCAGGTGTTCCCCGAGCTGAACGACGAGGCAATGGCCAGCGCCCTGGCCGTGGTCCACTCCCGCTTCTCGACCAACACCTTCCCCTCCTGGGAGCTGGCCCATCCGTTCCGGATGATCGCCCACAACGGCGAGATCAACACCGTCAAGGGCAACCGGAACTGGATGCGGGCCCGCGAGGAGCTGCTGGCCAGCGACGTCATCCCCGGCGACCTGGAACGGCTGTTCCCCATCTGCACCCCCGACGCCTCCGACTCCGCCTCCTTCGACGAGGTCGTCGAACTGCTCACCCTGGGCGGCCGCTCGCTGCCGCACGCGTTGTTGATGATGATTCCCGAGGCTTGGGAGAACAACCTGGCGATGCCGCAGCACCGGCGCGACTTCTACGCCTTCCACTCCTGCTTGATGGAACCGTGGGACGGTCCGGCCGGGGTGGTCTTCACCGACGGCACCCAGATCGGGGCCGTGCTGGACCGCAACGGACTCCGCCCCGGTCGCTACTGGGTCACCGACGACGGGTTAGTGGTCCTGGCCTCAGAAACCGGGGTGCTCGACATCGCCCCGGAGCGGATCGTGGCCAAGGGGCGGCTACAGCCGGGGCGGATGTTCCTGGCCGACCTGGCCCAGCACCGGCTGGTCCCCGACGACGAGGTCAAGGACACCCTGGCCACGGCCAAGCCGTACGGGGAGTGGTTGCTGGCGGGCCGGATGTTGCTCTCGGACCTGCCCGAGCGGGAGCACGTGGTGCATTCCCACGCGTCGGTCACCCGGCGGCAGCAGGTGTTCGGCTACACCCAGGAAGAGCTGCGGGTGATCTTGGCGCCGATGGCCTCGGGTGGGGCGGAACCGATCGGGTCGATGGGCACCGACACCCCGATGGCGGCGCTGAGCGACCAGCCCCGGCTGCTGTTCGACTACTTTTCCCAGCTGTTCGCCCAGGTCACCAACCCGCCGCTGGACGCCATCCGCGAGGAGCTCGTGACTTCGCTGTTCAACACCATCGGCTGTGAGCAGAACCTACTGAGCCCGGGGCCGGCGTCGTGTCGCCGGCTGACGTTGCCGTTCCCGGTGCTGGACAACGACGCGCTGAGCAAAATCGTCAAGATCAACCGGGCCGGTGACCTGCCCGGATACGCCACCCACGTGGCCCGCGGCCTGTACGAGGTGGCCGGCGGTGCGCCGGCCCTGGTCGCCGCGCTGGACCGGCTCTGCGCGGAGATCTCGGCGGCGGTGGCCGGTGGCGCCCGGATCATCGTGTTGTCGGACCGGCACTCCAACGGCGAACTGGCGCCGATCCCGTCGCTGCTGTTCACCGCCGCCGTGCACCACCACCTGGTCCGGGAGAAGACCCGGACCCAGGTCGGCCTGGTCGTCGAAGCCGGGGACGTCCGCGAGGTGCATCACGTCGCACTGCTGATCGGTTACGGCGGCGCCGCGGTCAACCCGTACCTGGCCATCGAGAGTGTGGAGGACCTGGCCCGCCGCGGGGTGTACACCAGCGCCCCGCCGGAGCAGGCGGTGGCGAACGTGGTTCGCGCCCTCGGTAAGGGGGTGCTCAAGGTGATGAGCAAGATGGGCGTGTCGACCGTCGCCTCCTACACCGGCGCCCAGATCTTCGAGGCCCTCGGCCTGGCCGCGGCGGTGGTCGAGCGCTACTTCACCGGCACCACCTCCAAACTCGGCGGGGTCACCCTGGTCGAGGTCGCCGAGGAGGTGCGGCGGCGGCACCTGATGGCCTACCCGGCCAACGGCATCCCGCAGGCGCACCGGACCCTCCCGGTGGGCGGGGAGTACCAGTGGCGGCGCGAGGGCGAGCCGCACCTGTTCGACCCCGAGACGGTGTTCCGGCTGCAGCACAGCACCCGGACCGGTCGCTACGACATCTTCAAGACCTACACCGCCCACATCGACGCGCAGGCACAGCGGCTGATGACGCTGCGGGGGCTGCTGAAGCTCAGCGGCGACCGGCCGCCGATCCCGATCGAGGAGGTGGAGCCAGTCGCGGCGATCGTGCGCCGCTTTTCCACCGGCGCCATGTCCTACGGCTCGATCAGTGCCGAGGCGCACCAGACCCTGGCCATTGCGATGAACCGGCTCGGCGGTAAGTCCAACACCGGTGAGGGCGGGGAGGACGTCGACCGGTTGTACGATCCGCAGCGCCGGAGCGCGATCAAGCAGGTCGCCTCGGGCCGGTTCGGGGTGACCAGCGACTACCTGACCAACGCCACCGATATCCAGATCAAGATGGCCCAGGGCGCCAAGCCGGGGGAGGGCGGGCAGCTCCCCGGCCCGAAGGTTTATCCGTGGGTCGCCAAGACCCGGCACTCCACGCCCGGGGTAGGCCTGATCTCCCCGCCGCCACACCACGACATCTACTCCATCGAGGATCTCAAGCAGCTGATCCACGACCTCAAGTGCGCCAACCCGAGCGCCCGGGTGCACGTCAAGCTGGTCGCCGAGGTCGGCGTGGGCACCGTCGCCGCCGGAGTGTCCAAGGCCAAGGCGGACGTGGTGCTCATCTCCGGTCACGACGGCGGCACCGGTGCGGCCCCGCTGACCTCGCTCAAGCACGCCGGCGGCCCGTGGGAGCTCGGGTTGGCCGAGACCCAGCAGACGCTGCTGATCAACGGCCTGCGGGACCGGATCGTGGTCCAGGTCGACGGTCAGCTCAAGACCGGCCGGGACGTGATCATCGGCGCCCTGCTCGGGGCGGAGGAGTTCGGCTTCGCCACCGCACCGCTGGTGGTCAGCGGCTGCATCATGATGCGGGTCTGCCACCTCGACACCTGCCCGGTCGGGGTGGCCACCCAGAACGCCGAACTGAGACAGCAGTTCTCCGGCAAGCCCGAGTTCGTGGTGAACTTCTTCGAATTCATCGCCGAAGAAGTCCGCGAGCACCTGGCCGCTCTCGGTCTGCGCAGCCTGGACGAAGCGGTCGGCCGGGTCGACCTGCTCGACGCCACCGGTGCGCAGCAGCACTGGAAGGCGCACGGGCTCGACCTGGCCCCGATGCTGCACCGGCCGGAGTTGCCGACCGGCACCCCACTGCACCGGGTGCGGCCAGGACCACGGGTTGGCCGACAAACTCGACCAACGACTGATCGAACTGTGCCGGCCGGCCCTGGACCGCGGCGACGCGGTCCGCGCCTGCCTGCCGATCCGCAACGTCGACCGTACGGTTGGCACCATCTTGGGCCACGAGGTGACCCGGGCGACCCGGGGTCAGGGCCTGCCCGACGGCACCATCGACCTCACCTTCACCGGCTCCGCGGGGCAGAGTTTCGGCGCGTTCCTGCCCGCCGGAATCACCCTGCGGCTGGAGGGCGACAGCAACGACTACCTCGGTAAGGGGCTGTCCGGGGGCCGGCTGGTGCTCCGGCCCGACCGCGCGTCGACCTTCGACGCGGCCCAACACATCATCGCCGGCAACGTCATCGGCTACGGCGCCACCGCTGGGGAGATCTTCATCCGCGGCCAGGTGGGGGAGCGGTTCTGCGTCCGCAACTCCGGCGCGACCGCGGTGGTCGAGGGGCTGGGCGATCACGGTTGTGAGTACATGACCGGTGGGCTCGCGCTGGTCCTCGGCCCGACCGGGCGCAACGTCGCCGCCGGCATGTCCGGCGGCATCGCCTATCTGCTCGACCTCGACCACGACCGGCTGAACACCGAGATGGTCGACGCCCTCGAACCGAGTACGGCCGACCTGGAGCTGGTCCGTGCCCTGGTCAAACGACACGCCGAGGAGACCGGCTCAGCCGTCGCCGACGGCCTGCTGGCCGACTGGGACCAGGCCACAACCCGCTTCACCAAGGTCCTCCCCCGCGACTTTGCCCGCGTCCTCGCGGCCCGCGAGGAAGCCGAATCAGCCGGTCTGGACGAGGCCGCCACCACCGTGGCCATGATGGAAGCGGCGCGCCCGGCATGAACGCGATCGTCGCACGTCCCTCGGTTCGCTGGGACGGGCTCTTGGTGGTCGGGTACGCCGGGTGGCTCCAGACCCCGGCGGCGAAACGTGGCGGTCCCCTCCCTGCACTGCATCCAGATTCTGCGACTCCCGATTCGAGCATCTTAGGTTTCGCCGCCGGGGTCTGGAGCCACCCGGCTTTGCGGCGGGGTGCCCGTCCCGCGGTGGCGGGTCATGCTCCTCTCCGGCTGGGCGGGGCCGATCCTCACCGGTCGGGTGCGGTAGGGGTCGGCCGGGGAGCGGACCGAAGGCAGGGGCTTCCTCGCGCGATAGTTGCTCGTCTCCGGCTGACCCGGCCCGGGCCGGGTGCGCAGCCAGAGGAGGCGGGGTGGTCGTTCACCCGGGCGGCAAAACCTAAGATGCCCGAATCGGGTGGCTTGCAGAGGTCTGGCTTCGTACTGACGCGAGGGGCAGGTTTAGCCGCCCGGGTGAACGACCACCCAGCCGGACGACGCGCAGAAACCCGGTCCGCGAAGGGCCAGCCGGAGACGAGCAACCGCAAGCGCGAGGAGGAGGACCGTGGCTGATCCGCGGGGGTTTATGGAGACGCCGCGGCGGGTGGCGCAGCGGCGGCCGGTGACCGAGCGCGTGCACGACTGGAACGAGGTGTATCCGGGCACACCCGGCCGGGCACTGTTACCGATCATCTCCGAGCAGGCCGGGCGCTGCATGGACTGCGGCATCCCGTTCTGCCACGTCGGGTGCCCGTTGGGCAACCTGATCCCGGAGTGGAACGACCTGGTTTGGCGCTCGGACTGGGACGAGGCGCTGGAACGGCTGCACGCGACCAACAACTTCCCCGAGTTCACCGGCCGGCTGTGTCCGGCGCCGTGCGAGACCGCGTGTGTGGTCGGGATCAACCGCGACCCGGTGACGATCAAGAACGTCGAAGTCGCGATCATCGACAAGGCCTGGGACGAGCGGAGGGTGCAGCCCCGGCCGGCGGACTGGCTGACCGGCAAGACCGTCGCCGTGGTGGGTTCCGGCCCGGCGGGTCTGGCGGTGGCCCAGCAACTGACCCGGACCGGGCACACGGTGGCGGTGTACGAACGCGCCGACGCGCCCGGCGGTCTGCTGCGCTACGGGATCCCCGAGTTCAAGATGGAGAAACACGTCCTGGACCGCCGGATTCGACAAATGCGCGACGAGGGCACCAATTTCCGCTGCGGGGTCGAGGTCGGCCGATCGATCACCGGGCCGCAGCTGAAGGAGCGCTACGACGCGGTGGTGCTGGCCGTCGGCTCCACGCTCGGCCGGGATCTACCCGTACCCGGGCGGGAGCTGAACGGCATTCACCAGGCGATGGAGTTCTTGCCGCAGGCCAATCGGGTGGCGCGCGGCGAGATGGTGGAAGGCCAGATCAGCGCCGCCGGCAAGCACGTGGTCATCATCGGCGGCGGCGACACCGGCGCGGACTGCCTGGGCACGGCCATCCGGCAGGGAGCGGCGTCGGTCACCCAGCTGGAGATTATGCCCACCCCACCCGACGAACGGCCCGAGAACCAACCCTGGCCGACCTACCCGATGATCTACCGGGTCTCCTCGGCCCACGAAGAGTCCGGGGAGCGGGTCTACGCCGTCTCCACCTCGGAGTTCCGTGGCGACACCGACGGTAACGTGGCCGGCCTGGTGATCGACGAGGTGGTGTTCGAGGAAGGGCGTCTGAGCCCGGTGGAGGGCACCCGCCGCGAGATCCCCGCCGAGCTGGTCCTACTAGCGATGGGCTTCACCGGCCCGGAGCAAGACAGCGTCGTCGAACAGCTCGGGGTGACCCTGGACGCGCGCGGCAACGTCGCCCGGGACGAGAGTTATGCCACCGAAGTTCCGGGCGTGTTCGTCTGCGGCGACGCCGGTCGGGGTCAGTCCCTGATCGTCTGGGCGATCGCCGAGGGCCGGGCCTGCGCCGCCGGGGTGGACACCTACCTGTCCGGCTCGACGGCCTTGCCCCGACCCATCGGGCCGAACGTCCGTCAGCTGGCGGTATAAGGGGTCGTAGAACTTCTTGGTGTCAGAACCGTCCCGTAGACCGGAGGCATGAGAACAGATCCCGTCCTGATCGACACGCTCGAGCGCGAGCTGCGCCGGACCTCGGCCCAACTGACCGTGCCGGCGGAGCATGAGTGCCTGCCCTGCTACGTCTACCGGATGCTGGAGTTCGGTTGTACCGGTCTGCGCTGGGCCACGCACTACCGCGACCTCAAGGCGCCGCGGGCGACCGCGCTAGCCGGCAACCTGATGAGTCTTGGCGCCGGCTGTGATTGCGAGATTTTCTACAACGCCTACAGCTACCGCCCGGCCTACCTGGTCGCAGATCCTGACACCGGTGACCCTGACTTCCCGCAGGACCCGCCGCCATGCCTGAACGTCAGGCGCGGCTCGGTCCAGCCGTGTGCGCTCTGGGTACGCCGTCGCGGAGCGTTTCACGGTGAATGGTGGTGACCCGATGCCCGCCGCCGAGTCCGGCCAGGTCCGCGCGGAGTCTCAGCAGCATAGGGTCGATCCCGTGATCCGCAGCGGCGACAGCGTCGAGCTGCGCAAAGAGCGCGGAGCGTTCTTCACGCCCGCAAGGATTGCTGACTATCTCGCCGAATGGGCGGTAGGTGGAGACCCGGAGGCGAAAGTCCTCGACCCGACCTGTGGTGAAGCCGTCTTCCTCAGCTCTGCCGGCCGCCTGCTGCGGGCGCTCGGTCGTGACGCGGAGCACATTGGCGAGCAACTGTACGGCGTCGATCCTCCGAGGCCGGCACTGCTGTCGTTATGACTCGCAGGCGAGTTTGCGTGCCGGATTTCCGGACGATGTCGAGCGGAAAGTCGGCACGCAAGTCCCGCGAACACCGGTCAGGGACCTATTACTTTCGACGGCAACTCGTCTTCTAGGCCTTCCTGAGAAACATCAGGATGTGGCAAGGTGTGGATCACCTATCCCACGTCCTCGATCGGAGCCTCGATGAGTTCACGCTTACCACGCTTGTTGGGCGGCGCAGCGATCCTGACCGCCCTCTCGCTGGTGCCTGCCCCGGTGCTTGCCGCCCCACAGACCCCGGCGGCCCCGACCGCCAGTAGCGGGCCGGCCGCGACGGACCAGTCTGCCGCCGCGGCCGCCACCTCCGATTACCGCCCCAAGGCGCCGAAGTGGGGCACCTGTACCCTGCCGCGACTGCAGCAGGTCGGCGCCCAGTGCGCCAAGATCGAGGTTCCGCTGGACTACCGCAAACCCAAGGGCACGAAGATCAAACTGGCGGTGTCCCGGCTCAAGCACACCACCAAGAAGTCGCAGGGGATCATGCTGGTCAACCCCGGCGGCCCGGGCGGCTCGGGGCTGATTTACTCCATCTTCCGCGACTTCATCCCCAAGCAGGCAGGCCAGGGCTACGACTGGATCGGCTTCGACCCGCGCGGCGTGGGCGACAGCGAGCCGGCGGTACGTTGCGACCCGCAGTTTGCCGGCTACAACCGTCCCCGCTACGTCCCGGCCACTCCCGCCCTGAGCGAGGCCTGGTTCGCCAAGACCAACGCCTACACCCGGGCCTGTGACGACAAGAACGGCAAGATCCTCAACCACCTGACCACCATCGACTCGGCCAAGGACATGGATTCCATCCGGGCGGCTCTGGGTCAGAAGAAGATCAACTACTACGGCTTCTCCTACGGCACCTACCTGGGCCAGGTGTACGGCACCCTCTATCCCAAGCGGCTCCGCCGGGTCGTCTTCGACGGCACCGTCGACCCCCGCGGGGTCTGGTACAAGGCCAACCTGAGCCAGGACGTGGCCTTCGACCGCAACATCAACATCTGGTTCCGCTGGTTGAGCGAGCACAACGACGTCTACGGTCTGGGTAACACCGGCAGTGCGGTCCGTTCGCTGTTCTACCAGACGATGGAGCGGCTCTACGCGGACCCGGTGCAGGCCTCCGGCGGCAAGCTCGGCGGCAGTGAATGGACCGACGCCTTCCTCTACGCCGGCTACTACCAAAGCACCTGGACCGACCTGGCGCAGGTGTTCTCCGGCTTCGTGAAGAACAATGACGTCAAGGCGCTGGAGGGCGCCTACCTCGACGCCAGTGGCTACGGCGACGACAACGGCTACGCGGTCTACCTGGGCGTCCAGTGCACCGACACCCGCTGGCCGCGGAGCTGGAAGCGCTGGGAGCGCGACAACTGGCGCATCTTCGCGCGGGCCCCGTACGAGACCTGGTCCAACGCCTGGTTCAACGAGCCGTGCCGGCACTGGCCGGCCCGGGCGCAGAAGCCGGTGAAGGTCACCGGCAAGGGCGTCAAGAGCATCTTGATGATCAACGAGACCCTGGACGCGGCCACCCCGTTCCCGGGCAGCATCGAGGTCCGTCGCCGGTTCCGCGGGGCGCGGCTGATCGCGGTCGACGGCGGGACCACGCACTCCAACAGCCTGGCCGGCAACGCGTGTGTCGACAACAAGATTGCCGATTACCTGGCCACCGGCAAGCTGCCCAAGCGCAAGTCCGGGCAGCGGGCCGACGTGACCTGCCAGCCGCTGCCGCAGCCGGATCCGACCCCGGCTTCGAGCAGCAGTCGCAAGGCCCAGACCAAGGAGCAGGCCAAGAGCGCCGATCAGGTGCCGAGCCTGGTCAAGGAGCGGCAGAAGGCGGCGGTCCGCCCCTGATCGGGCCCTCTCACCCAGGTGCTCAGCCGGTGACTGAACCGGCTGGGACCCACCTCAGCCGGCGCGCCCGGTCCCGTCCGCGGGACCGGGTGCGCCGCGTTCCGGAGCCGGATTCGGCCGCCGCGCCAGCACCGAGCGGAGCGACACCTTGGAGGTGTACTGGATGCTGCCGTAGCGGAACAGCCGCACCGCCAGCCCCAGCACCAACGCTCCGAGCAGCAGCAGTTCAGCGATGACCACGCCGGCCTGCCAGCCCGGAAGTGACCCGAAGGCGTTACGGATCATGGCGGTGAACGGCGCAGTGAAGGGAAAATAGGTGAACAGTTGCACCAGCGTTCCGCGCGGGTTACTCACGATCGCCGACATCGCGTAGAACGGGACGAACAGGAGGGCGATCAGGGCCCCGAAGATCGCACCGGCTTCCTTTGCGGTCGGCATCACCGCGCCGACCGCGACCAGGGTCCCGGTGAACAGCACGAAGCTGCCGAGCAGGAGCAGCGCGCCCACGGCCATCGCGGCCGGCTCGAAGGTCAAGGTGGAGAGGTCGAAACTCGGGATCGACACCTGGTCGCGGAAGAAGACCAAGCCGACCACGACCGGGATGGCGAAGACCAGGATCTGCACCAGACCGACGGCGAACAAGGCGATCACCTTCCCCACGATCAGCGTGGTCGCGTTCAGCGTGGTCAAGATCATCTCGGTCACCCGGTTCTCCTTCTCCTCCAACGTGCTGCTCAGCATCTGGTTGCCGAGGAAAAGGATCACGAAATAGAACACGACCAGGTACAACAGCGGTGGGATCACGGTGCCGAGGCCACCGCTGGGGCGTCCGTCGGCGTAGGTGATGGTGTCGACCTGCGCGTCCTGGGTGGCGATTCGGCCGAGTCGGGGGTCACCGATCCGGGTCTGAACGGCAGTGCGGAGCAGGCGTTGGGCGACCGCGGAGTAGCGGCCGTTGGAGAACAGGCCCAGGTCCTGGGCGTAGATCTGCACCGGTTCGGAGCTCGGATCGGTCGGGAAGGCGAAGTAGGCCTGGATCCGGCCGGCCCGGGCGTCGGCCTCGGCCCGGGCCGGGTCGGCGGCCGGCTGACCACCCAGTTCGGCCGCCATCGGCGCCTGAATCAGGCCGGATGCGTCGGTGTAGACGAAGCCGACCTGCTGGGACGACTGCTGCTGGGTCTGCTGGTCGGTCGAGCGGTTGCTGGTGTAACTGAGTCCGACGATCACCGCCAGCAGCACCGGAACGGCCAGCGAGGCAATCCAGAAACTCCGTTTGCGCAGAGTCCGGACGAATTCGAAGCCGACGACGGTGCCCAGGTTGTGCGGCCCCATCAGCTCGCCGTCCCGTAGATCGACACGAAAATCTCCTCCATCGACTTCTTGGTGGTGGTGAAGCTGCTGATCGCGGTCCCGGCGGCCACCAGCCGACGCAGCACGTCGGTCTCGTCGGCGTCGTCGGCCAGGGCGAGCTCGGCGTAGTTGCGTTCGCGTACGGTGACGGTGTAGGCGGCGTCGACCGGCAGGTCGCCGGCGAAGCTCAGCCGAACCGTCCGTCCGCCGTAGTGGTCCTGGACCTCCGCGATCGTGCCGTACGCCTCCGCCTGCCCGTTCTTGAGCAGGATCACCCGGTCACACAGCCGTTCCACCTCCTCCATCTGGTGGGTGACCAGCAAGACCGTCGCACCGGCCCGCTTCTGGTCCTCGATCACCCCCATCAGCAGGCGGCGGTTGACCGGGTCGAAGCCTTTGGTCGGCTCGTCGAGGATGAGCAGGTCCGGGTCATTCATCACCGTCACCCCGAGCTGGACCTTCTGCTGCTGACCCCCCGACAGCTTGTCGACCCGGCTGGTGGCGTGCCCGGCCAGATCGACTCGTTCCAGGTAGTTCAGCGACCAGGACCGAGCCGCGTCGGCGCTGAGCCCTTTCAGCCGGCCGAAGTACACCATCACGTCCAGGACCCGTTCCTTCTTGTACAGCCCCCGCTCCTCGGGCAGATAGCCCAGGCCACTGCCCTGGCGTGGGGTGAACGGGACCCCGTTGACTAACAACGTGCCGGCGGTGGGCTGGTAAATCCCGAGCAGGGCACGGATGGTAGTGGTCTTGCCGGACCCGTTGTTGCCGAGGAAGCCGAACGTCTCCCCGCGCCGTACCCGGAACGACAAGTCCTCGATCACCGTCCGGCGCCCGAAGTCCATCCGGAAGTGGGCGACGTCGATGGCGGCGGGTGGAACCGGGGCAGTAGAGACAGACACCCGCTCACGCTACGTCGGACCGGCCCCGATCGGGCCGGGCAATCACGGGCTATCGGCCGTGTCGGACCGGGATCGGGTTCACCCGGTACTACGCTGGCAGCTCTCGTGCGGAGCTTCCCCCGACGCGAGGTCCGCACCCGCTGACGGTCTGACTCGGTGCGTGTTCTGCACGCCCCGCAGGAGGTTCTCCACCACCCATGCCGACCCGTTCGGATTCCTTCGTTCATCTGCACGTGCACTCGGAGTATTCGATGCTCGACGGCGCGGCCCGGGTCGGGGACCTGTTCGAGGGCTGCGCCGAGCTGGGGATGCCGGCGATCGCCATGACCGACCATGGCAACCTGTTCGGGGCGTACGAGTTCTACCGGGCGTCCAAGGCCAGCGGGGTCAAACCCATCGTGGGGTTGGAGGCGTACCTGACGCCGAAGACGCACCGCTCCGAGCGCAAGCGGGTCCGCTGGGGCGACGCCAAGTCCAGCAGCGGCGACGACGTGTCCGGCGGCGGCGCGTTCACCCACCTGACCTTGTGGGCCCAGAACAACACCGGGATGCACAACCTGTTCCGGCTGGGCTCGCGGGCTTCGCTGGAAGGCTACTTCTACAAGCCCCGGATGGACCGGGAACTGCTCAGCACCTACGCGCCGGGCCTGATCGGGACCACCGGCTGCCCGTCGGGGGAGGTGCAGACCTACCTGCGGTTGGGGCGCTACGACGACGCCCGGGCCAGCGCCGCGGAGTTCAAGGACCTGTTCGGGGCCGGGAACTACTACGTCGAGTTGATGGACCACGGCCTGGAGATCGAGAACCGGGTCCGTACCGACCTGCTGAAGATCGCCCGCGACCTGTCGCTGCCGCTGGTGGCCACCAATGATCTGCACTACGCCCGGGCCGCCGACGCACCTGCCCACGAGGTGTTGCTGTGCGTCCAGTCGGGTTCGACGATGGCCGACGCCAACCGGTTCAAGTTCGACGGCGACTCCTACTACCTGAAGTCCCCGGCGCAGATGCGTCAGTTGTTCGCGGAGCTGCCGGAAGCCTGTGACAACACCCTGGAGATCGCCGAGCGCTGCCAGATCTCCTTCACCGAGGGCACCGGCACGTTCATGCCGCGCTTCGGCTGCCCGCCCGGGGAGGACGAATCCTCCTGGTTCGTGAAGGAGGTCGAGACCGGCCTGCACCGGCGCTTCCCGAGCGGGATCCCCGACCGGGTCCGGCGCCAGGCCGAGTACGAGACCGGTGTCATCCTCTCGATGGGCTTCGCCGGTTACTTCCTGGTCGTGGCCGACTTCATCACCTGGGCCAAGGAGCACGGGATCCGGGTCGGACCCGGCCGCGGCTCCGGCGCCGGCTCGATGGCCGCCTACGCGATGCGGATCACCGACCTCGACCCGCTGCAGCACGGGCTGATCTTCGAACGTTTCCTCAACCCCGACCGGGTTTCGATGCCCGACTTCGACATCGACTTCGACGAGCGTCGGCGCGGTGAGGTGATCCGCTACGTCACCGACAAGTACGGCGAGGACCGGGTCGCCCAGATCGTCACCTACGGCACGATCAAGGCCAAGCAGGCGGTCAAGGACGCCTCCCGGGTGCTCGGCTACCCCTTCGGGATGGGGGAGCGGCTGACCAAGGCGATGCCGCCGCCGGTGATGGGCAAGGACGTGCCCCTGGGCAAGCTGTTCGACCCGACGCACTCCCGCTACGGCGAGGGCGGGGAGTTCCGGGCCCTCTACGACTCCGACGCCGACGTCAGCCGGGTGGTCGACACCGCTCGCGGTTTGGAGGGGCTGAAGCGGCAGTGGGGCGTGCACGCGGCTGGGGTGATCATGTCCAGCGAACCGCTGATCGACATCATCCCGATCATGCGCCGCGAGGCCGATGGGGCGGTGATCACCCAGTTCGACTATCCGACGTGTGAGTCCCTCGGCCTGATCAAGATGGACTTCCTGGGGTTGCGCAACCTCACCGTCCTCGACGACGCGGTGGCCAACGTCACCCTCAACCGCGGCTTCGACCTGGTGTTGGAAGAACTCGCCTGGACGACGCCGCCACCTACGCCCTGCTCGGCCGGGGTGACACCCTGGGCGTCTTCCAGCTCGACGGCGGCCCGATGCGTTCCCTGCTCCGGCTGATGCGCCCGGACAACTTCGAGGACATCTCCGCGGTGCTGGCCCTGTACCGCCCGGGACCGATGGGTGCGGACAGCCACACCAACTACGCCCTGCGGAAGAACGGCCGGCAGGAGATCACCCCGATCCATCCCGAACTTGCCGAACCACTGGCGGAGATCCTCGGGACCACCCACGGCCTGATTGTCTACCAAGAACAGGTGATGGCGATCGCGCAGAAGGTGGCCGGCTATTCGCTGGGCCAGGCCGATCTGCTGCGCCGGGCGATGGGTAAGAAGAAGAAGGAGATCCTCGACGCCGAGTTCATGCCGTTCTCTGCGGGGATGGCGGCGGCCGGTTACTCCCCGGCCGCGGTCAAGTCACTGTGGGACATCTTGGTGCCCTTCTCCGACTACGCGTTCAACAAGGCGCATACCGCCGCGTACGGGCTGGTCTCCTACTGGACGGGCTACCTCAAGGCCAACTTCCCGGCCGAGTTCATGGCCGCGCTGCTGACCTCGGTCGGCGACGACAAAGACAAGATGGCGCTCTACCTGGGGGAGTGCCGGCGGATGGGCATTCAGGTGCTGCCGCCCGACGTCAACGAGTCCGCGGCCAACTTCACCCCGGTGGGGCGCGACATCCGCTTCGGGCTGACCGCGGTCCGCAATGTCGGCGCCAACGCGGTGGACAAGGTCGTCGCGGCTCGTGAGCGCGACGGCAAGGCCCCCGACTTCTACCGCTTCCTCGACTCCGCGGACCTGGTGGTGTGTAACAAGCGATTGATCGAGTCGCTGATCAAGGCCGGCGCCTTCGACTCGATGGGCCACGGCCGCCGGGCCTTGATGAGCGTGTTCGAGGCGGCGGTCGACGGGGTCGTCGGACTCAAGCGCAACGCCGCCCTCGGCCAGGACTCTTTCGACTTCGGCTTCGACGACGGCAGTGCCGAACCGGCCCGGCTGAGCGGCACGGTCCCCGACATCCCCGACTGGGACAAGCGGACCAAGCTGGCCTTCGAGCGGGAGATGCTCGGCCTCTACGTCAGCGATCATCCCCTGCTCGGGTTGGAGCACGTCCTCAGCGCCGAACGCGACATCAGCATCGGTGAGCTGCTGGCCGACGGCGGCCCGCGGGAGGGCACCGTCACCATTGCGGGGATGATCACGGTGGTGACCCGCAAGACGACCCGGCGGGGCGACATCTGGGCGGTGCTGACCGTGGAGGACCTGGAGGCCTCGGTCGAGGTGTTGTTGTTCCCCAAGGCCTACGACCTGGTCTCCACCGTTTTGGCCACCGACACCGTGGTCCGGGTCAAGGGCCGGGTCAAGAGTGACGACGACGCGGTCTCGGTGAGTGCCTCCGAACTGACCCTGCCGGATGTGGCCGAGGCCCCCACCGGACCGGTGGTGATCTCGCTGCCCGCCACCCGCTGCACCCCGCCGGTGCTGGACGAGCTGCGCGGGGTCCTGCGTCACTATCCGGGCACCACCGAGGTCCGGGTCCGTCTGGTCAAACCCGACGGGGCGTTGCTGATGCGGCTGCCGCAACACCGGGTGGCCCCGTCGCCGCCGCTGATGGCCGACCTCAAAGCGCTGCTCGGACCCTCCTGTCTGGCCTCGTGAAGGACACCCGGTGAGCGGGCCGGACGGCGCGCCGGTCACGCTGTCGGCCCGGCCCGGGGCTCGACTGTCGCCGTCCCGCCTCACGGTCCGGATCGTCGCCTTCGTCGCCCTCGGTGCCGGTTTGGGCGCCCTGGCCGGGTTCGCCTGGGCCCAGGTGGTCGACCTGCCCGCTTACCGGGTCAACCCCGACGGCGGGGCCAACACCAGCGAACGCGGGCTAGCCGGATACTTCGGTGGCGACGCCTGGTTCACCGTGCTGGGACTGGTGGTCGGGCTGGTCCTGGGGTTCACGGCGTGGCGCCGGCTGGGGCGCTGGGGTTGGCCGGTCGCGGTGCTGGCCGCCGCGGTCGCCCTGACCAGCAGCCTGCTGTGTTGGACGGTGGGCTATCACCTCGGTCCCGGCGACTTCAACTCCCGGCTGGCCCAGGCTCGCCCCGGCGACCTGGTCCCGATCGCCCTGACCATCCGGGCCCGGGCCAGCCTGGTCGTGTGGCCGCTCTTCGCGGTCATCCCGGTGTTGCTCGGGGCTTCGCTGGGCCGAGACCCCGACGAGCCGCCCGCCGCCTGACTCCGACGCCTCCCCGGGCCCGTCGAAACGCCCCCTGAGCTTGTCGGAACGCCCCCTGAGCTTGTCGAACGCCCCCTGAGCTTGTCGAAGGGCCTCGAAGAGGTTGGCTCTACCTACCCATCGCCCCGCCCCCGAGCTTGTCGAACCGCCCCCCAACCCAACGCCCCCTGAGCTTGTCGAGCCCCCTGAGCTTGTCGGAACGCCCCCTGAGCTTGTCGAAGGGCCTCGAAGAGGTTGGCTCGGCCCGCCCATCGCGACCGGAGGCGAGCCAACCCGACGCCCCCGGTGATCGTTGGACCGAAGTGGTCACCGCCGGACGGCGGCGACCGACGCCCCGGTCAGCGCGATCAGATCGGCCGGGTCGAGTTCCAGCTGGAGGCCCCGGCGGCCGCCCGACACGAACACAGTCGGAAAACAGATCGCGGACTCCTCGACCACGGTCGGCAGTGCGGTCCGCTGGCCGAGCGGCGAAATCCCCCCGACCACGTAACCGGTGCTGCGCTGGGCGTCGGCCGGTGCGGCCAGGACGACCTTCTTCGCCCCCACCACCTGGGCGAGTGCCTTGAGATCGAGCTGGTCGGCCACCGCGACCACCGCGACCACGAGGTGCTGGTCGGCGGCCACGACGAGGGTTTTGAACATCCGGGCCGGGTCGACCCCGAGCGCGCGTGCCGCCGCAGCCCCGTAGCCCTTGGCTCCCTCCTCCCCGACTTCACCGCTCGGGTAGCGGTGCAGACCGAACGCGACACCCGCCCGGCTCAGCGTCGTCGTAGCCGGCGTCGTCGTCGCTGCGGTCTTGGCCATCGGCTCTCCTGTCCAGCGGTGAGAACACTAGGGTGATCGGAGAAGACAACTGCGGTGAGGATTCAGCTCTGGGGCGCGGGCACCGTGACGCGCTAGGCATGATGATGAGAGAGGCTGACTCGGTGAGCACCATCCCAGCCAGTATGACCGCGGCGGTGCTGCATGGGCCGGCCGACCTCCGGGTCGAGCAGCGACCGGTGCCGACCCCGGGTCCCGGTGAGGTCCTGGTGGCGGTGGCGGCCTGCGGAGTGTGCGGGTCCGACATCCCGCGGATGCTGCGTAACGGTGGCTACGTGATGCCGATCATCTGTGGTCACGAGTTTGCCGGGCACGTCGTGCAGCTTGGGGCCGGGGTAGAGGGCACCGATCTGGGGGAGCTGGTCGGCGTGGCGCCGCTGATTCCCTGCCGAACCTGCACGTCCTGCCAACGCGGCGCGTTCGGACTGTGCGAGGACTACGACTACTTCGGCAGCCGCTGCGACGGCGCTTACGCCGACTACGTCACGGTCCCGCAGGGCAATCTGGTGCGACTGCCCGCTGGGCTCGACCCGCGCGCGGCCGCCATGATCGACCCGGCCGCGATCGCGTTGCATGCGCTATGGAAGACCGGACTGCGGACCGGGCAGCGGGTGCTGGTGATCGGGGCCGGACCGATCGGGTTGTTCGCGATCCAGTGGGCTCGGCTGGCCGGAGCCGGTCAGGTCGTCGCGCTGGACCTCAGCGAGGAGAAGGCCGCGATGGCTCGCGAGGCCGGCGCTACGGCGGCGGTCTGTTCGGCCCAGGATGCCCAGCAACTGGCCGGGAGCGGCTTCGACGTCGTGCTGGAGTCGGCCGGGACCCCAGCCACCGCGGACCTGGCCGCCGGTCTGGCCGGACCGCACGGACACGCGGTGTTCGTCGGGATCCCACACGCCCCGGTCCCGCTCAGCAAACAGACCTGGAACCGGTTTATGCGGATGGAGGTAACCCTGCACGGCGCCTGGAACTCCTTCTCGGCCCCGTTCCCCGGCGACGAGTGGCGGACTACCGCCGATCAGCTGGCTCGTGGCGCGCTGCGCTGGGAGTTCATGATCACCCATCAGCTGCCGTTGGCGGAGCTGCCCGAGATGATGCGGAAGCTGGGGGAGCGCTCGGAGTTCAGCGCCAAGGTCTTGTTCGTCCCGGACGGCTCCCCGGTGGCGGGTCGGAGCTGACCGGTGGGGATCGTGCTGGCGCTCGATCTCGGTACCGAGGGGCCGCGGGTCGGCGCGTTCACCGCCGACGGGCGCCCGCTGGGGTCGGTCCACCGCGGCTACCCGACCGGCTTCCCGCACCCGGGCTGGGCCGAGCAGGACCCTGACGACTGGTGGGCGGCGGTGACCGCCGCCACCCGAGCGCTGCTGACTACGACCGCGTGCCGCGACGCCGGACCGGTGCTCGCGATGGCGTGTGCGACGACCGCCTCCACCGTCGCGGTCACCGACTCGGCCGGCCACCCGCTGCGTCCGGCGATCTTGTGGATGGACTCCCGGGCCTCGGCTCAGGCCGCTCGGACCGCCGAGCTGGCGGCTAACCACCCCGTCCTGGCCTGGTCCGGCGGCGCCGACGCCGCGGAGTGGCTGCTGCCGAAAGCGATGTGGCTGAAGGAGCACGAGCCGCAGCTCTTCGCCCGGGCCGACCGGGTGGTGGAGGCCATCGACTACCTCACCTTCCGGCTTACCGGCGAGTGGATCGGCTCGCAGCTGAACGCGGTCTGCAAGTACAACTACGACCCGCTGCGGAGGGGTTTCTCCACTGACCTCTACGCCGCCCTCGGGATGGACGACCTGGTGGCCAAACTCCCCGACCAGATCCTGCCGGTCGGCGCCTACGCCGGCCCGCTGTCCGCTCCGGCGGCCACCGCACTGGGTCTGCCCACCGGAATCCCGGTGGCGGTCGGCGGGATCGACGCCCACGTCTCCCTGCTTGCCTGCGGCGGCGACGGGGTCGTCTCGGTGGTGTCGGGCACGTCGTCGGCGATCGTCGCCGAAGTGGACGAGGTGAACGGGGTGGACGAGCCGACGCTGAGCCCCGAGGTCTGGGGTCCCTATCCGCGGGCGCTGCACGCCGGCAAGTGGCTGGTCGAGGGCGGTCAGGTGAGCAGCGGCTCGGTGCTGAAATGGGCCAGCGAGAACATCATGGGCGTCGACCGGGCGGACCTACCTGCTTTGGTGCGCGGCGCGGCGGCGGTCGAACCAGGGGCGCACGGGCTCCGGGCCCTGGACACGTTCATGGGCAACCGCACCCCGCACCGCGATCCCCGGTTGCGAGGGGCGGTGATCGGGTTGACTCTGGGCACGACCCGCGAACAGCTCTACCGGGCCGCGGTGGAGGCGGTGGCCTGCGGGACCCGGGCGGTGGTCGATTCCTTCGAACGGGCCGGGGTGGCCTGCGACCGGTTGTTGTTCTCGGGCGGGATCGAGCACAACCCGCTGTGGCAGCAGGTGAGTGTGGACGTACTGGGCCGGGAGGCCGAGATCGTTGACGGCGACAACCTGACCCTGCGGGCGTGCGCGGTGATCGCGGCCACCGGGGCCGGTCTCGTCGACAGTCTTCACCAGGGGGCGGCGGTGTACGCACCTCGGACCCGACGGTTGAAACCCGACCAGGCCCGGCACGAGGTCTACCGCCAGACCTACAACGATTATGTCGAGCTGATGGCCGCACTGGCCCCGCTGATGCACGCCACCGTCGACCAGCTCAGCTCGAGAGCCGCGGGAAGTTTGCCGCAGCAGCCCTGACGGACGCGGCCGGAATTCTGCTGATGCCCACGTCGACCTGAGCTTGTCGAAGGGCTGACCCTGTCGAACGCCCCCTGAGCTTGTCGAAGGGCCTCGAACGCCCCCTGAGCTTGTCGAAGGGCCTCGAACGCCCCCTGAGCTTGTCGAAGGGCCTCGAAGAGGTCGGCGCCTTCCGCCCCCAACCCTGTCGAACGCCCCTGAGCTTGTCGAAGGGCTAAGCCGCTATCGGACCGTCTGGGAGCAGCGGCTTGATGCCCTGCACACTGAGGAGCCCGAGGCACACGCGAACGAAGGAGCAACAGGACGAATGAAGGAGCAAGGAATGAGCAGCACGACCCGCGGCGACGTGCGCATCTTGGGTGACCTGCGTCAGGTCGACGGCGCAGGTGCGGTGCGCGTGCAGGATCGCTTCGATACCGACCTCGACGATCTGTGCTCAGCCCTGACCGAACCTCGCCGGTTGGTCCGCTGGCTCGGTGAGGTGGACGGCGACCTCGGTCTGGGCGGGCAGTTCGAGGCCCGCTTCTTCGCCACCGGCTGGGAAGGCACTGGACGGGTGCAGGAGTGCGACCCGCCGCGTCGGTTCGTGGTGGTGACTGCCGAGGTCGACGAGCCGGATGAGCACACCCTCGAGGTGACATTGAGCGTCGACGGTGCGCAGACCGTCGTGGTGATCGAGGAACGGGGCATGCCGCTGGACCAGGTCACCGCGTACGGGGCCGGGCTACAGGTCCATATCGAAGACCTCGCCGCTCACCTGAACGGGCGCGAGCGCTGCGACGCGCAGGCTCGATGGGCCGAGCTGCTGCCCGCGTATCAGGACCTGCCGGTCATCGGCAGCTGAGACCAACAGCGATCCGGCGGTCGGCCGGTCCGCGAAGTCCACGCGTCAGCTTCGGTAGGCGTCCGACCGGTGCCGGACGGCGGTGACCTCGATGGTGCGCTGCTGGTCGCCGATCGGGCGGATCGTAAAAGACACCCAGGTGGTCGATGAGGAGCAGCAATTTGGCGTGCGAATCCTCACGCCTCATCGGCGAATAGCTGAGGGGATATGCACCGAGCCACGCCAGGACCTGCTCGGCGTGCCGGTTGGGTGGAAAGACGGGATAAAAGACCTTTTCGATCGTTCCGTCAGAGATCACCAGTGTGAGTCGCTTATACAGCTCAGTGTTGCCGGCTCGAAATGTCGGTAACCCGAGCTTGCCCGCCAGCAGCAGATCGGGGTCGGAGAGCATGGCGAAGGGAAGGCGGAGGCGTTTCGCGACTTCGTGCTGGTAGTAGCGGCCCTGACTGGACAAACCGAATACTCGGGCGGCGCCGGCGGTCAAGAGATCGCCGTGGTGATCTCGAAAATCGCAGGCCTCGGCGGTGCATCCCCGCGCTCCGGGAATGTTGTCCCACCCATCGGGTTGGTCGATATCGGCCCGGCCGGTCAGTGGGTACACGTACAGCACCGTTCGCCCGGGGCCAAGCTGGTTGAGGGCGACGCTGCCGCCGGAAGTGGCTGCTAGGGCCGTGGTCGGGAGCGGTCGCCCGGGGAGGTGATCAGCCGCCCCGTCGTCCTCGGGCACGGGCAGATCTGGGGGTAGCTGAGTCAGATCGACCACGAACAGTCCTCCTTAGCGCAACGTACTCAGTCGCGCGTTCTCCAGATGTGGTGCTGGTTGGCGTGGCGCTGAGCTGACCGGTGGAGGCACCTCGTGCGACAGCGACATAGATGTCTCCGCGCTTCACTCGTCGGGCTCCGCCTCGCCCCATCCGACCGAGATGCGTCGACGAAGGCCTGATCGTCGGCGTCGTGCTCACCAGCGGCGACGGCTGCCGATTGGCGGTGAGCTTTTGCGATGAACTCGGGCGCCCGGACGTCCGCCACCCAAACCGGCCGGGGTCCCTGTTCGTGCCTCCACGTCCGGATACTCGCCATCCGCAAAGTCTACGAGGGCAGTCTGGCGAACACTGGACGCCGCGTTCGGCTGATTGATCGGATAGTGGTCGCGGTGGATCGAGACGCGGGGGCGATGCCGCGCGCCGTCTCACTAGACTCAGCGGGTGCTCGCGACTCTCGATCTCCGGGGCCGGCTGGCGGCCGGCGCCGAGCTGGACTACGCCGCGATCGTGCCGCGCGCCGAACTCGACGTCGAAGCGGCCCTGGCCGTGGTCGCCCCGATCTGTGCGGACGTGGCCGCCCGCGGGGAGTCAGCTCTGCGGGACTACTCGACCCGTTTCGACGGTGTGGTGCCGGACTCCTTCCGGGTGCCGGCCGCCGCGTTGGCCGACGCCGCCGACCGGCTCGATCCGGAGATCGCCGCCGCGTTCGAGGAGGCGATCCAGCGCCGCCGCCGGGTCAGCGAAGCCGAACGGGGTCCGGTCGAGGTGGACGTCGACGTCGCTCCGGGCGCCCGGGTGACCCAGCGGATGATTCCGGTGCGCCGGGTCGGGCTGTACGTCCCCGGCGGGCTGGCCCCGCTGTCGTCCAGCGTGATCATGAACGTGGTGCCGGCGCAGGTGGCCGGCGTGGCCTCGATCGCGGTGGCCTCGCCCCCGCAGCGCGAGTTCGCCGGGCTGCCGCACCCCAGCATCCTGGCTTTGTGTCACCGGCTCGGGATCGATGAGGTGTACGCCGTGGGCGGGGCGCAGGCCGTCGCCATGTTCGCCCACGGGGTCGAGGGCCTGTGTCCCCGGGTCGACCTGGTCACCGGTCCGGGCAACGTCTACGTCGCCGCGGCCAAACGGCTGCTCAAGGGTCGGGTCAACATCGACTCCGAGGCCGGGCCGACCGAGATTGCCGTCCTCGCCGACGACACCGCCGACCCGGTGCATCTCGCCGCGGATCTGGTTTCCCAGGCCGAACACGACCCGATGGCCGCGGCGGTGCTGGTCACCGACTCCACCGCCCTGGCCGACGCCGTTCAAGCGGAGCTGACCGACCAGGTGAGCCAGGCCAAGCACGCCGACCGGATCACCACGGCACTCTCCGGTCGCCAGTCCGCGGTGGTTCTGGTCGACGATCTCGACCAGGGCGTCGCCGTGGTCGACGGCTACGCCGCCGAGCACCTGGAGATCCAGACCCGGGCCGCCGCGGCGGTCGCGGCCCGGATCACCAACGCCGGGGCCGTCTTCGTCGGCGCGTGGTCGCCGGTCTCCCTCGGCGACTACTGCGCGGGTAGCACTCACGTCCTGCCCACGGCGGGCTGCGCGTGCCACTCCTCGGGGTTGAACGTGAAGAGCTTCCTCAAGGCCGTGCACGTGGTCAACTACACCCGCCAGGGCCTGGCCGACGTGGCCCGGCACGTCGAGGTTTTCGCCGACGCCGAGAACCTGCCCGCACACGGTGCGGCCGTGACCCGCCGGTTCGCGCCATGACCGCCGCTCCGGCCGCCCCGCCGCTGACTGACCCGCTGTCCGGAGCGCCGCTGTCCGGCCTGCCGCTGCGCCCTGAGCTGCTCGGACAGGTTCCCTACGGGGCGCCGCAGCTGGAGGTGCCGGTCCGGCTCAACGTCAACGAAAACCCCTACCCGCCGAGCGAGCGGGTAATCGCCGAGATCGCCGCCGCCGCCGCGCAGGCGGCGCGGACCATTAACCGCTATCCCGACCGGGACGCGCTCGCCCTGCGCTCCGACCTGGCCGCCTATCTCGGCCATGGTCTGACCGCGGAGCAGATCTGGGCCGCCAACGGCAGCAACGAGGTGATGCTGCACGTGCTCCAGGCCTTCGCCGGTCCCGGCCGGACGGTGTTGTCCTTCGCCCCGACCTACTCGATGTATCCCGAGTACGCCCGGGACAGCCACAGCCGCTTCCTGACCTTCCCTCGCGCCGACGACTTCACACTCGATCTGCCCGCCGCCCTGGCCGCGATCGCCAAGACCCGGCCCGACGTGGTCCTGATCGCCAGCCCCAACAATCCCACCGGAACCGCCCTCGGCTCCGACGTCGTGGCCGCCCTCGCCGAGGCGGCGCCCGGGGTGGTCGTGGTGGACGAGGCCTACCACGAGTTCGCCCGGCCGGGTACCCCGAGTGCGCTGGCCCTGCTGCCCGAACACCCGCGGCTGGCCGTCAGCCGGACCATGTCCAAGGCGTTCGCCTTCGCCGGCGGCCGGCTGGGCTACCTGGCCGCGGGCTCGGCGTTCGTCGACGCCCTCCGGATCGTCCGGCTGCCCTACCACCTGTCCGCCCTCACCCAGGCCGTGGCTCGGGTCGCATTGGCCAACGCCCCGGAGATGCTGGCCGCGGTCGACCGGCTCCGGACCGCCCGCGACGACGTGTCGGCCTGGCTGATCCGGGGCGGCTTCCAGGTGGCTGAATCCGACGCCAACTTCGTGCTGTTCGGCCGCTTCGCCGACGCGCGCGCGGTCTGGCAGGGCCTGCTGGACCGCGGCGTCCTGATCCGGGAGGTCGGGCCGCCGGGGTGGTTGCGGGTCAGCGCCGGGACGCCGGCAGAGATGGCGTCGTTCACCGTGGCGCTGGACCAGATCAGCGCGGCCGGCGACCGGCTCCCGACCGACCGGAGCGAGCCATGAGTCGGCCGGTGGCCCGGCGGGCGAGTCTGGAGCGGACCACCTCGGAGTCGTCGGTCCGGCTCAGCGTCGACCTGGACGGTGACGGGACTGCGCAGGTCAGCACCGGCGTGGGCTTCTACGACCACATGCTCACCGCCTTGGCCAAACACGCCCTGTTCGATCTCGAGGTGGTCAGCACCGGCGACCACTACGTCGACGCGCACCACACCGTCGAGGACACCGCGATCGTGCTCGGCCAGGCGATCCGGAGCGCGCTGGGCGATAAGCGGGGGATCCGCCGCTTCGGCGACGCCTTGGTCCCCCTTGACGAGGCCCTGGCCCAGGCCGTGGTCGACGTCTCGGGCCGGCCGTACTGCGTGCACAGCGGGGAACCGGAGGGGCAGGCGTACGCCCGGATCGGCGGCGGCGTCGCCGGGCCCGACGGTGCGGTCAGCGTCGCTTACACCGGGTCACTGACCCGGCACGTGCTGGAAACCCTGGCCTTCCACGCCCACCTGTGCCTGCACGTACGGGTGCTGGCCGGACGGGACCCGCACCACGTGGTCGAGGCCCAGTTCAAGGCGGTGGCCCGCGCCCTGCGCGACGCCGTCGCCCACGACGACCGGGTGACCGGCGTCCCGAGCACCAAGGGTGCCTTATGAGGGTCGACGCAGCGATCGGGATCAACCTGGCGACTCCAACCGGCCGGCGGTGAGCGTTCCCGAGGTGGTCGTCCTCGACTACGGCTCGGGGAACCTGCGCTCGGTGGAACGGGCGGTAGCGCGCACCGGGGTCCGGGTCCGGGTGAGCGCCGACTCCGCCCTGGCCGCAGCCGCGGCCGGCCTGGTGGTCCCGGGCGTGGGAGCGTTCGCAGCCTGCATGGCGGGACTGCGCGCGGTCGACGGACCGGGGGTGATCGCGACCCGCCGAGCCGCGAACCGCCCCACCTTGGCCGTCTGCGTCGGTCTGCAGGTGCTCTTCGACACCGGCGTCGAGCACGGGGAGCGGACGCCCGGCTGCGCGGTGTGGAACGGGACCGTGGAGCAGGTCAAGGCCGACCGCCTGCCGCATATGGGCTGGAACAACGTCGCTCCGCCGACGGGCACTCGATTGTTCGCCGGAGTCGAGGCCGAACGGTTCTACTTCGTCCACAGCTACGCCGTCCGCAGCGTCGCCCAACCCCTCGCCACGCAGGTGAGCTGGACCAGCCACGGCGGCGACCGGTTCGTGGCGGCCGTCGAGGACGGTCCGCTGTGGGCCACTCAGTTCCATCCGGAGAAGAGTGGTGACGCCGGCGCCCGCCTGCTGACCAACTGGGTGCAGACTCTCTGAGCAACCGGGCCCTCTGAGCAACCGGGCCCTGTGAGCAACCGGACCCTCTGAGCAACCGGACCCTGTGAGCGATCGGACCTGAGGCCCGCCGCGCTCCGGTAGGGTCGTCGCGTGCTTTCGCCGTCCCGTCTGGACCATCTCGTCCTGCTCCCCGCGGTGGACGTCGCCGACGGCCGGGCCGTACAGCTCGTGCAGGGCCGGGCAGGTTCGGAACGGCACTTCGGCGACCCGCTCGCGGCAGCGCGACGCTGGGCCGACGCCGGCGCGGAATGGATCCACCTGGTCGACCTGGACGCCGCGTTCGGACGCGGTGACAACGCCGAGGTGATCGCGGAGGTCACCGCGGCAATGAACCTTCAGGTCGAGTTGTCCGGCGGGATCCGCGACGACGCCACCTTGGCGCGGGCCCTGTCCACCGGCTGCGCCCGGGTCAACATCGGGACCGCGGCGCTGGAAAACCCTGACTGGTGCGAGCAGGTGATCGCCGAGCACGGCGAGCGGATCGCCATCGGCCTCGACGTCCGCGGGACCCGGCTCGCGGCCCGCGGCTGGACCGCCGAGGGAGGGGAGCTGGACCAGACGCTGGACCGGCTCGACGCGGCCGGCTGCGCGCGGTTCGTGGTCACCGACGTCGCCGCCGATGGCATGCTGTCGGGGCCTAACCTGGACCTGCTGGCCCACGTCTGCGCGCGCACCGACAAGCCGGTGGTGGCCAGCGGCGGCGTCTCCACCCTCGACGACGTAGCCGCATTGGCCGGGCTGGTGGAGCAGGGGGTGGAGGGTGCGGTGATCGGTACCGCCCTCTACGTCGGCAACTTCACCCTGGCCGCCGCCCTGCAGGTCGCGGGAAACCGGGCGTGAGCGCGCCGGCCGACACGTTCCGGCGGGGCCCTGGGCCAGGCCGCACGAGCACCCTGCCCCGGCTCGACGGGCGGCTCCGGGATCTGCTCGGGGGCCGCAAGATCGTGCTCACCGGCGTCACCGGTTTCATCGGCGAGCAGTTGCTGTGGAAGATCTTGCGCGAGCTGCCGGAGACCCGGCCGGCGGTGCTGGTCCGGCGTAAGGGGTCCGCCGACGCCCGGCACCGGGTTCTCGGCCTGCTGAAGAAGCCGATCTTTGCCGACTTGGTCGAGCAGGCGGGCGGGAAGGAAGCTCTGCTGGACGCCCGAATCGAGGTGATCGAGGGTGATCTGCCCAACGTGCCCGCGCTGCCGACCGACCTCGACGTCTTGGTCCACTGTGCCGGCGACGTGTCCTTCGACCCACCGATCGACCAGGCCTTTCGCACCAACGTGGTCGGCACTCAGGCCCTACTGGAGGCGATGCTGACCGCGGTCCGCGGCCGCGATCACGACCAAGGGGCCGAGGGAGCCGATCGCCGGATCCCGCACTACGTCCACATTTCCACCGCCTACACCGCCGGCCGGCGGCGCGGAGCCATTCCCGAGGCGCCGCACGAGCACGCCATCGACTACCAGGCCGAGACCCGGGCCGGACTGGCCATGCGCGAGCAGGTCGAAGCCCGGTCGCGGATGCCGGAGCGGCTGGTCGCGCTACGCCGGGCTGCCGAACGACGGTACCGGCAGGCCGGCTATCTGACCACGGCCGCCGACACCGAACGGCGCCGGTTGGAGTGGGTCAGCGCGGAATTGGTGCGCGCCGGGACCGAACGGGCCCGCTCGTTGGGCTGGACCGATGTGTACGCCTTCACCAAGGCTCTCGGCGAACGGGTCGTGACCGACGTCGGAGCCGAAATCGCGGTCTCCATCGTCCGGCCCGCGATCGTCGAGTCGAGCTGGAAACACCCTTACCCGGGGTGGATCGAGGGCTTCAAGATGGCCGAGCCGCTGATCTTGGCCTACGGTCGCGGCGAGCTGCCGGAATTTCCCGCTTCGCCGGACTCGGTGCTCGACATCGTGCCGTGCGATCTGGTCGTGAACGCCATCCTTGCGGTCTGCGCCACCCGACCCGAACCCGGTCGGCCGGAGTTCTACCACGTCAGCTCGGGCGCGCGGAACCCGCTCACCTTCAACGACATGTACGGCCATATCCGCAGCTATTTCACCGCACATCCGCTGGCCAACGTGTCCAAGCCCGGCGCTCCGTTGCCGGAGTGGAAGTTTCCCGGCGCGGCGTCGGTGGAGCGCCTGCTGTCGACCTCCGAGCGGACCCACGGACTGGTCGAGCGGGTCGTGTCCCGGGCCCCCCGTTCGGTCCGGACCCGGGAGCTGGCCCGGGACCTGGACCGGTTCCAGGCCCGGCTGGACTTCCTGCGCCGCTACCACTCGCTCTACAACGAGTACGCCCAGTCCGAGCTGCACTTCGTCGACGACAACACCCTTGCGCTGACGTCGTCGCTGGACCCGGCCGACCTCGACGCCTTTGCCTTCGACACCGCGGTGTACGACTGGCAGACCTACATCGAGGATGTGCACTGTCCCGCGATCACCGCCCCGGTTCGACGGATGGAGGCGCTGAGGCGCAAGCGGGGGACGCGGCCGAGCACGATGAAGGACCTCAGCCGAGACACCACCGGCCCGGCTTCGGTGGCGATCTTCGACCTCGACGGCACGATCATGTCCACCAACGTGATCGAGCAGTACCTGTGGTCTCGGCTGCCTGAGCTGAGCCCGTTGCGGCAACTCCGCGAAGTCGCCGTGGTCACCGGACGACTTCCCGGCTACCTGTTGACCGAGCAGCGCGACCGCGGCAGCTTCTTGCGGGCGGTCTACCGGCGTTACCGCGGGCTCGACCTGGCCCATCTGGAACGCCGGGTGGACACGGTGATGGCCCCCGACATCCTCAGTCGGCTCTCCCCGGACGCCCTGGCCCGGATCGAAGGCCACCGCGCCGCCGGCCACACGACGGTGTTGATCACCGGGGCGGTGAGCACCCTGACCCGCCCGCTGCGAGACCTGTTCGACGTGATCGTGGCCGCCGAACTCGACACCGACGCCGACGGCATCTGCACCGGCTTCCTGACCACCCCGCCGCTGGTCGGGGAGTCTCGGGCGGCCTGGCTCAAGCACTACGCCGCCCTGCACCAGGTGGACCTGACCCGCAGTTTCGCCTACGCCGACTCCCACTCCGACCTGCCGATGCTGTCCGCCGTGGGCAACCCGGTCGCGGTCAGCCCCGACATTTCGCTGATGCGGGCCGCTCAGCGGTGGCAGTGGTCAATCGTGGAGTGGAAGATCACCCCGGAAGTCCCGCGCTGGCGGATCCCGCGCTGAGTCTCGATAGACTCCGTTCTTATGTCGGGACACTCCAAGTGGGCCACCACCAAGCACCAGAAGGCCGTTGTGGACGCGCGGCGGGCCAAGTCCTTCGCGAAACTGATCAAGAACATCGAGGTCGCAGCGCGGATGGGCGGGGGCGACCTGGACGGGAACCCGACGCTGTACGACGCGGTCCAGAAGGCCCGCAAGACCTCGGTCCCCAAGGACAACATCGAGCGGGCGATCAAACGTGGGTCCGGCGCGGAGTCGGGCGGCAGTGACTACGAGACACTGTTCTACGAGGCGTACGGGCCGGCCGGGATCGCGATGCTGATCGAGTGCCTGACCGACAACCGGAACCGCTCCGCCTCCGACGTCCGGGTGGCGGTCACCCGTAACGGTGGGTCGATGGCCGACGTCGGCTCGACGGCCCGGGTGTTCAACCGCAAGGGTGTGGTGCTGGTTCCCAAGGACCAGGAGAACCGCCGCCTCGGTGAGGACGACCTGCTGGAGGTCACCTTGGACGCCGACCCCGAAGAAGTGAACGACCTTGGCGACGCCTTCGAGGTGATCAGCGACCCGAGCGATACCGTCGGCGTCCGCACCGCCGTCCAGCAGGCCGGCCTGGACTACGACTCCGCCGAAGTCTCCTTCGTCCCCCAGTTCACCCAGTCGGCCGACGCCGCCACCGCGGAGAAGTTGATGCGGATCGTCGACGCTCTGGAGGACTCCGACGACGTGCAGAACGTCTACACCAACGTCGACGTCCCCGACGACGTCTTAGCGTCGATCGGCTGAGGGCGCCACAATCGCGTCCGGCGACGCCGCGTGTCGGCTCGGGCGAGCTCGGATAAGCCGTTACCGTGACGAACGTCTGTTCGTTTCGTCTGTACTGGTTTCACGTCTGCTGAGTTCACACCTGTTCGGTTTGGCGGGTCGCGAGGGGTAGGGATCGTCGATGCGGGTGCTCGGAATCGACCCCGGCCTGACCCGATGCGGGCTGGGCGTGGTCGACGGTGTCCCCGGTCGGCCACCGGACCTGGTCGCCGTCGATGTCGTCCGGACCCCCGCCGATCAACTCGTCGGCCCACGGCTGCTGAGCATCGAGCACGCAGTCCGGACCTGGATCGAGGAGTACCGGCCGGACGCCGTAGCCGTGGAGCGGGTCTTCGCCCAGCACAACGTGCAGACCGTGATGGGGACGGCTCAGGTAGCCGGGGTGACCTTGCTCGTCGCCGCCCGCTTCGGCGTACCGGCGGCGTTGCACACCCCCAGCGAGGTCAAGGCCGCCGTCACCGGCTCGGGCCGGGCCAACAAGGATCAGGTCGGCGCCATGGTGGCCCGGATCCTTCGGCTGAACGCGGTGCCGCGACCCGCCGACGCCGCCGACGCGCTCGCGCTGGCCGTGTGCCACGTCTGGCGCGGCCAGACCGACACCCGACTCCAAGTCGCGGTCGCCGCCGCAGCTGGCACCGCGCAGCGGCAGCGTCGCGTGCTCGACGCCGCGCGGAGGCGCGGGTGATCGCTCAGCTCCGCGGCACCGTGCTCGCCGTCGGCCCGACGTCAGCGGTGGTCGAGGCCGGGGGAGTCGGCCTGCTCGCCCTGTGCAGTCCGAACACCCTCACAAGACTGCGGGTGGGGGAGCCGGCGACCCTGTTCACCACCTTGATCGTGCGCGAGGATGCCCTCACCCTGTTCGGCTTCGCCACCGTGGCGGAGCGTGAGTTCTTCGAGTTGTTGATCGGGGCCACCGGGGTGGGACCCAAGCTGGCGCAGGCCGCGTTAGCCGTGTTGTCGCCGGACGAACTGCACCGGGCCATCGCCACCGAGAACCTCGTGCAGCTGTGCCTGGTTCCCGGGATCGGCCGTAAGGGTGCCCAGCGGATCGTGCTCGAACTCAAGGACAAGGTCGGCGCGGTCGCGGCGCCCGAGACCACGCCCTCCCCGCACCTGGCGGTCGCCCCTTGGCGCCGGCAGGTCAGCCTGGGTCTGCAGGGTCTGGGCTGGTCGGCCAAGGACGCCGAGGCCGCCTGCGACGACGTCGAGCCGCTGGCCGCGCAGCACCCGGCCGCGAGCGTGCCGGAGCTGATGCGGGCCGCTCTGCAGACCTTGGGTCGTCGATGAGCCCCGCACCGTTCCCGGACGAGCCGCAGGCCGAGACCGGCTCTTCACCAACCCTGGTCCGACCCGGTTCCAACGCCGACGAGCAGGCGGCGGAGTCTGCGCTCCGACCGGGCACGCTGGCCGACTTCGAAGGTCAACCGCGGGTGGCCGAGCAACTCGGCCTGGTGCTGGCGGCGGCCCGGCACCGCGGCGGCGTACCCGATCACGTCCTGCTGTCCGGCCCACCGGGTTTGGGCAAAACCACCCTGGCCATGATCATTGCAACCGAGATGTCGGCGCCGCTGCGGGTGTCCAGCGGCCCGGCCATCCAGCACGCCGGCGACCTCGCCGCCATCTTGTCCGGTCTGGTGGAGGGCGAGATCTTTTTCCTCGACGAGATCCACCGGATGTCCCGACCGGCGCAGGAGATGCTCTATCTCGCGATGGAGGACTTCCGGGTCGACGTGGTCGTCGGCAAGGGCCCCGGAGCCACCGCCATCCCGCTCGACATTCCGCGCTTCACCCTGGTCGGCGCCACCACCCGCGCCGGCCTGCTCCCGGGACCGCTACGCGACCGTTTCGGCTTCACCGCCCAGCTCGACTTCTACGACCCGGTCGCCCTGGAGCACATCGTCACCCGGTCGGCGCTCATGCTCGGTGTCGCCCTGGATCCCGACGCCGCCGCCGAGATCGCCCGGCGCTCTCGCGGCACCCCGCGGATCGTCAACCGGCTGCTCCGCCGGGTTCGCGACTTTGCCCAGGTCCGCGGTTCGGGCCGGCTGACCCGTACGGTGGCCCGCGCCGCCCTGGAGCTGTACGAGGTCGACGCCATCGGCCTGGACCGCTTGGATCGCGGCGTTCTGACCGCCATCTGCCGTCATTTCGGTGGCGGCCCGGTCGGGTTGTCGACGCTGGCCATCTCGGTCGGTCAGGAGCGGGAGACGGTGGAGGAGGTGGCCGAACCCTTCCTGGTCCGCGAAGGCTTCCTGATGCGGACGCCGCGCGGCCGGGTGGCCACGTCGGCAGCCTGGAAACATTTAGGCCTGACCCCTCCGGCCGACCTGTCCGGACCCGCCCTGTTCGGCTGATCTGAGGGGTCTGGATGCCTTCCGGCGCGTGAACTTCGAGTTTTCGCTGGTCCAGTAGGTAGAGTTTGGCGGTCGGTGTCCGGCTCCCCCGCGGCACCCGGTCCTGAGGCGGACGTGTTCGGCGCCAGGATCCGACCGAAGAACGACCCCGAGCGGCGGCTGTGTTCACAGCCGCCCCAGACCGGAAGTGGCCCACTCATGCCGCAGCAGGCTCAGACGCTCATCCTGATCGCCTTGATGGTGGTCGCGTTCTACTTCCTCATCCTGCGACCGCAAAAGCGGCGTCAGCAGGCGGTGCAGAAGACGATGCGCGAACTCGAGCCCGGCGCCCGGGTGCTGCTCGGCAGCGGCGTCTTCGGCACCATCGTCAGCCTCGGTGACAAGCAGGCCGTGCTGGAGATTTCCCCGGGGACGCAGCTGACCGTACTCAAGCAGGCGATCATCCGCCGGGCTACCGCCGCGGACGAGGACAGCGCAGACGCCGGCGACGACACCTTGGGTTCCGGCTACACCGACGACACCGCGGGTTCCGGCTACGCCGCCGACGACCTGGAGAGCGGCTACGCCGCGGAAGCCGTGGCCGAGCCCGACTACCGTCGACCGGACCCGCTAACGGAGCCGGAGCCGCTGGCGCCCGCCCCGGAGTCGTCGGAGACCGAGCAGGACCCGCGCCGCTGAGCGCGAGTGATCCTGTGCGGCAGTTGAATCAGTAACTTCTGAGCAGTACCCCCGAGCAGACGGAGTAGAGCACACACGTGGCGACCATGACTGGGCGACCGGTCCGGACCCTGATCGTGCTCGCGATCCTGGTCGCGGGCCTGATCACACTGATGGCGGTCAGCAAGACCTGGACCCCCAAGCTGGGCCTGGACCTGCGCGGCGGGACCACGGTGACGCTGACCGCGAGCAACTCCGCCGGCGGTGGGGCGGTGGACCCCGCCAGTCTGGAGCAGGCCAAGACGATCATCCAGCAGCGGGTCGACAGCCTGGGTGTCGGCGAGTCGGAGGTGGCGACCTCCGGTGACCGGCGGATTGTGGTCAGCGTGCCCAACGTCCAGCAGGACCAGCTGATCGCCCTGGTCGGTCAGACCGCGGTGCTGCGCTTTCGGGCCGTCTACGCCGCCGAGCAGGTCACGCCGCCGCAGCCGCAACCCGGCTCGGATGAGTCGGCTTCGCCGGGGGGCGAGCCCTCCGGGGCCCCCTCGGAGTCCGCCGCACCCGGCACCGACACTCCGAGCAGCGCCCCCAGCCCGACCGGCAACCGGCGCCCCCTGGGTCCGCAGCCGGCCCTGCCCACCGCACCACCGGTGCCGTCCAAGCCGCGCCCCACCGTGGTCGGCCAGGGCACCCCGCCCGATCAGGCCATCAACTTCCAGCCCAGCGCCGCCGACCAGAAGGATTTCGCCGCGTTCAACTGCGGCGACCCGCAGGTCGACACCGCCGACCAGCCGCTGTTCTCCTGCGACCGAACCGGCACCGAGAAGTACCTGCTCGGTCCCACGCTGATCGAGGGCAAACAACTGACCAGCGCCAACGCCGGAATCCCGCAGAACCGGATCGAATGGGTGGTGAACCTCCAGTTCAACTCCGAAGGGGGGGCGGCGTTCGAGAACGCCACCCGGACCCTGGCCAGCCGCAGCGACCCGATGAACCGCTTCGCCATCGTGCTCGACGGCAAGTCCATCTCCGCGCCCTCGGTCAACCAGGCGATCCCCGGCGGATCGGCCGAGATCTCCGGCAGCTTCAACCAACAGTCGGCCACCGACCTGGCCAACGTGCTCAAGTACGGCGCGCTCCCGCTGGCCTTCGACGTCTCCGAGGTCAACAACGTCTCCGCCACCCTCGGCGGTGAGCAGTTGCGGGCCGGCATCATCGCCGGGCTGATCGGGCTGGCGCTGGTGGTGCTCTACTGCTTCTTGTACTACCGCGGACTGGGACTGGTGGTGGTCAGCTCGCTGGCCATCGCGGCGGTGATCACGTACGCGGCGATGGTGCTGCTCGGCAGTTCGGTCGGATTTGCCCTGAACCTGCCGGGTATCGCCGGGGCCATCGTGGCCATCGGAGTCACCGCCGACAGCTTTGTGGTCTATTTCGAGCGGATCCGGGACGAGGTCCGCGATGGCCGCAGCCTGCGGACCGCAGTCGAAACCGGGTGGCGCCGGGCCCGCCAGACCATCCTGATCGCCGACGCCGTCTCTGCGCTGTCGGCGGTGATTTTGTTCATCTTGGCCATCGGCTCGGTCAAGGGGTTCGCCTTCACCCTCGGCCTGACCACGCTGATCGACGTCCTGATCGTGTTCACGTTCACCAAGCCGTTGATGACGGTGCTGTCCAGGACCCGCTTCTTCGGCGGCGGGCACCGGTGGTCCGGGCTCGACCCCGCCCACCTCGGTGTCCGCGCCCTCCCCGGAGCGCGACGACGACGCCCCGCCACGGCAGGATCGAGGTCCTAGATGAGTAGGTTCGGCAACCTGGGCCACCGGCTCTACACCGGCGACGTCTCCTACGACTTCATCGGTCATCGGCGTCGGTGGTACACCTTCTCCGCGGTGCTGCTGACCGTCTCGATCCTGGCCCTACTCATTTTCAAACTCACGCTGGGAATCGAGTTCAAGGGCGGCGCAGACTTCCAGGCCCCGACCACGGTCACCGCGCAGACCGTCGACCAGATGAAGACCGCGCTGGAGAACTCCGGGGTACCTGACCTGCGTGAAGCCAACGTCAGCACCATCGGCAACAACCAGGTCCGGGTACAGACCCGGACGCTGGACCCCACCAACGAGGTGCCGAAGGTCCGGGCGGCCATCGGCAACGAGGTCGGGGTACCGGGGGAACGGGTCGACTACAGCCTGATCGGAGCGTCTTGGGGCGATCAGATCACCCAGCGGGCGGTGATCGCGCTGATCGTGTTCTTGGTCTTGGTCTCGTTGATGATCGGGATCTACTTCCGGGACGCGAAGATGTCCGGGGCGGGCCTGGTCGCCCTGCTGCACGACCTGGTGCTGACGGTGGGGATCTACGCGCTCGTCGGCTTCACCGTGACCCCGGCCACCCTGATCGGGGTGCTGACCATTCTCGGCTACTCCCTCTACGACACCGTAGTCGTCTTCGACAAGGTCCGGGAGAACGTCCGCGGGGTCCGGACCAGCACCACCAAGACCTACTCCGACGCGGCCAACCTGGCGATCAATCAGGTGCTGGTCCGGTCTATCAACACCACCGTGATCGGTGTCCTGCCGGTCGCGGCCCTGCTGTTCGCCGGCGCCATCATCCTCGGTGAGGGTCCGCTGAAGGACCTGGCGTTGGCCCTGTTCGTCGGCATGATCTCCGGGGCCTATTCCTCGATCTTCATCGCCACGCCCCTGCTGGCCCAGCTGAAGGAACGCGAACCCGACCTGCGCCGGCACCGGGCCCGAGTGGAGCTTCGGCGGGCCAAGCTGGCGCAGAAGGCCGACTCGCCGGGCCGAGGCGACGGGTCCCCCGACCGTCCGCCGGCGTCAGAATCGGCGTCGGAATCGGAGCCGGCCCCCCGCCGGGCCCGAGCCGGCGCCAGTGCGGTCGTCGCCGGATCGGTCGGCGACGGCTCCGACCGTTTCGCCGAGCCTGACCGGGCTGAGGAGACCGAGTCCAGTAGCGACGAGGTGGTCACCGTCGGTGCCAAGTCCGGCCTGCGAGTGACGACGGTGTCCTCGCCGCCCACCGGATCGACCGCGGTCCGGCCGCGCTCGGAAGGGGCGTCGGGACGACCCCAACCCCACAACACCAGCCGTAGCCAGCGAAAGAAGTAGGCCACGGGTGAGACCCGACCACCACGGCCGGGAAACGGCCACGAGGGGAAGGACCGGCGCCCCCGACCTCGCCGCCCTGGTGCGGCAGGTGCCCGACTTCCCGCGGCCCGGGATCGACTACCAGGACTTGACCCCGCTGCTGGGTTCGCCGGCCGGATTTGCCGCCGCCGTCGGCGGGCTGGCCGAACTGGTTCCCGAGCAGGTCGACACCGTGGTCGCGGTCGAAGCCCGCGGTTTCCTGTTCGGCGGCCCGCTGGCCGTGGCTCTAGGTGTCGGGTGCGTCCCGGTCCGTAAGGCCGGGAAGTTGCCACGGCCCGCCGTCGAGGCCGACTACACCCTGGAGTACGGGACCGAGACCGTTGAAATGCACGCAGACGCTCTGCGCCCGGGTGAGCGGGTGCTGCTGGTCGACGACGTTCTGGCCACCGGGGGCACCCTGGTCGCGGCCGCGGAACTGGTCGAGCGGCTCGGGGCCGAGGTAGTCCGGGTGCTGGTGGTGTTGGAGCTCGATGCCCTGTCCGGCCGGAAGCGCCTGAAGCAGGCCGGTCTGCGCGACGTCGCGGCGCTGATCCACGTCGGGCAGGGCTGAAGAGTGGCCAGCGTCAAGCCGGCGCGGAGCCGGAGTCGGTCCCGACCCTGGACCCACGACGCCCTGGTGTCCCTGCCCGCCCGGACCAGTTCGCCGGCCGTCGAACTCGCCCGCCGGGCCGTGTTGGCCCTCGGTCTGGTCGCCCTGGTGGTCGCGCTGGTGTGGTTCGACCGGGGTTCCTACACCGACGGGGCCGACGGGAGCGTCAATCTGGTCGACGCCGTCTACTACGCCACCGTCACCATCACCACCACCGGGTACGGCGACATCACCCCCGTCACGGCGCGCGCCCGGATCCTGAACGCGCTGCTGATCACCCCCTTGCGGATCATGTTCTTGGTCTTGCTGGTCGGGACGACGCTGCAGGTGCTGGCCAACGAGGGCCGTCGGATCTTTCGGGACACGCGCTGGAGGAGACACATGCGAAACCATGTCGTCGTGGTCGGCTACGGCACCAAGGGCCGTTCGGCGGTCGACACCTTGGAGGCCAACGGGGCCAACCCGGGGGCGTTGGTCGTGATCGACGGCCGGGCCACCGCGATCGCCGACGCCAACCTGCGCGGCTACGCCGCCATCCAGGGCGACGCCACCCGCCGCGACATCCTGCGGCGCGCGGAAATCATCAAGGCCCGCGAAATCATCATCACCCTCGACCGCGACGACTCGGCCATCCTGGTCACCTTGACCGTGCGCCAGCTGAACCCGAGTGCGCACATCGTGGTCGCGGTCCGCGAGGACGACAACGCCTCGCTGCTGCGCCAGTCCGGCGCCAACGCGGTGATCACCTCCTCCGAGGCGGTCGGCCGGCTACTCGGTCTCTCCGCGGTCAGCCCCAACCTCGGCGTGGTGATCGAGGACCTGCTGTCCAGCCGGGAAGGTCTGGAGGTCGGCGAGCGTCAGGTGACCGCGGAGGAGGTGGGTCGCTCACCGAGCGAGGTGGTGGGCGAACCGGTGATCGCGGTGGTCCGGAACAAGACACTGCGGCGTTACTACGACCCGACCGTGGCCCGGCTGGAGACCGGGGACCAGGTCGTGGTCGTCCGGCGGGCCGAGCCGGAGTAGGGCCAGCACTACACTGATCCTGACGTGAGCCGGCACCTCCTCGCCGGGACGAACTCAGGATGTGGTGCGGGCGTGGCAGACCAACGTGCGGCCCTGCGGCCCGGCGAGCTGGCCGCCCCCGACGTAAGCGGGACGTCGAGTCCTCCCGCCCCGACCACGAGCGCGGCTGAAAGCGAGCCGCCGCGGGTCCGGATGCGGCAGCGGCTGGCCCGCCTGGGCAGTTCCCGGGTGCAGCCCGCCGCCCTGGATCCGCTATTCGGCGTGATCCGGGCCAATCACCCGAAGGCCGACCTGTCGGTGGTCGAGCGGGCCTACCGGACCGCAGAACTCCATCACCGCGGCCAGCGCCGCAAAAGTGGCGACGCCTACATCACCCATCCGCTGTCGGTGACCACCATCTTGGCCGAGTTGGGTATGACCGAGGCCACGCTGTGTGCCGCGCTGCTGCACGACACGGTCGAGGACACCGGTTACACGCTGAAGCAGTTGACCGCCGACTTCGGCGAAGAGGTCGCGCTGCTGGTCGACGGGTGTACCAAACTGGACAAGGTCTCCTACGGCGAGTCGGCGAAGTCGGAGACCATCCGGAAGATGGTGATCGCGATGAGCCGCGACATCCGGGTGCTGGTGATCAAGCTCGCCGACCGGCTGCACAACATGCGCACTCTGCACTACCTGCGGCCTGACAAGCAGTCGAGGATCGCCCGGGAGACCCTGGAGATCTTCGCCCCGCTGGCCCACCGGCTGGGGATGAACACGATCAAGTGGGAACTGGAAGATCTGGCCTTCGGCACCCTGCAACCCAAGGTCTACGACGAGATTGTCCGGTTGGTGGCCAAGGCCGCACCGAGCCGGGACGAGTTCCTGGCCGGCGTGATCGAACAGGTGCAGGCCGACCTCCGCGCGGCGAAGCTGAAGGCCACCGTGACCGGACGGCCCAAGCACTACTACTCGATCTACCAAAAGATGGTGGTCCGCGGTCGGGAGTTTGCCGACATCTACGACCTGGTCGGCCTGCGGGTGCTGGTCCAAGACAACCGCGACTGCTACGCCGCCCTCGGAGTGCTGCACGTGCGCTGGACACCGCTGCCCGGGCGGTTCAAGGACTACATCGCCATGCCGAAATTCAACCTGTACCAGTCCCTGCACACCACCGTGCTCGGACCCGGTGGGGCGCCGGTGGAGTTGCAGATCCGGACCGAGGAGATGCACCGGCGGGCCGAGTTCGGCGTCGCCGCGCACTGGAAGTACAAGGAGAGCAAGGGCTCCACCTCGATGTTGGCCACCGGCGAGCGGGGGGATCTGGTCTGGGTCCGCCAACTGCTGGACTGGCAGCGCGAAACCGCCGACCCGGGCGAGTTCTTGGACTCATTGCGCTTCGAGATCAACTCCACCGAGGTGTACGCCTTCACCCCGCGAGGCGACGTGATCTCCTTGCCGCAGGGTGCGACGCCGGTCGACTTCGCCTACTCGGTGCACACCGAGGTCGGCAACCGCACCATCGGGGCCCGGGTCAACGGGAAACTGGTCCCACTGGAATCAGTGCTTAGCAACGGCGACGTGGTAGAGATCTTCACCTCCAAGGCCGAGAACGCCGGTCCCAGCCGGGACTGGCTGACCTTCGTCAAGAGCCCCCGGGCCCGGAACAAGATCCGGCACCACTTCACCCGCGAACGGCGCGAGGAGTCGATCGAGAACGGCAAGGAGGCGCTGGCCCGGCAACTGCGAAAGGGCGGCCTGCCGCTGCAGCGGTTGCTGACCGTGGAGCACCTGACCGCGGTGGCCGGCTACTTCAAGCTGACCGACGTCAACGCCCTGTACGCCGCGATCGGCGAAAACACGGTGGGCGCGCAGGCCGCGTTGAACCGGCTGGTCGTGGTCGAGGGCGGCCAGGCCGCAGTGGCCGACGAGACCGGCGAGGATCAGCTCGTCACCGAACGCCGGCGACGTAGCGCGGGCAGTGGCGGCGAGACCGGCATCCGGGTCGTCGGCGCCGGGGATCTGCTGATCAAACTGGCCAAGTGCTGCACGCCGGTTCCCGGGGACCCGATCCTGGGCTTCGTCACCCGCGGCTCCGGAGTGTCGGTGCACCGCACCGACTGCGTCAACGCCGCCGATCTACAACGCCAGCCCGAACGGCTGGTCGAGGTGCAGTGGGCGCCCAGTGCGCTCAGTTCGTTCCTGGTGGCGATCCAGGTCGAAGCCCTGGACCGAAACCGGCTGCTTTCCGACATCACCCGCTGCCTGTCCGACCAGCACGTCAATATCCTCTCGGCCGGGTTGAGCACCAGCAAGGACCGGATCTGCAAGGCCCGCTTCACCTTCGAGACCGGGGACCCGACCCACCTCGACCACGTCCTTGGGGCGGTCCGTCAGGTACCGAGCGTGTTCGACGTCTACCGGATCAACCAATAGCCGTCGCACCCTGCTCAGCGCCGCGAGGTCTTGCGCGCGCCCGCCCCCGCCGGCTTGCTGGCATCGTAGAGCGACGCCACTTCCGAACCCGACAGGGCCCGGTTGTAAGCGTGCACCTCGTCCACCGCGCCGGACAGGTAGTCCACCGGCTTGCCGCCGAACTGACCGCGACCGACCACCAGGTCGCCGATGCCGGCGTCGGCGTTACCCAGCACCGACAGCGACCCGGCGCGCACCCCGTCGACGTAGATGATCAGCGAAGAGCTGGCGATGTCGCGGACGCCGACCAGGTGATACCACTGGCCGGGCTTCGGCTCGCCGAGGTCGGCCGCCAACGCCCGGCCGCCGGCGTAGCTGAAGGCCCAGCGGCGGTCGGCACCGGAGTACTGCAGGAAGAACGCGCTGTTGTTCGCGCTGTCCTCGCTGACCACGGTCTGGAACGCCCCGCCGACCTGGTCCAGTTTGGCCCAGGCCGCCACGCTGTAGTTGCGGCCGACGGTGGGCAGGATCCGGGCGCCGGCGTCGGCGTACTGCCCGTCACCGGCCAGCTTCAGCGCCGAACCCTGGACTCCGTCGGTCCAGCCCGCTCCGCCCTTCAGCGTCATCGGGTGCGAGTCGGCGCTGTCGGCCGCTGTGGTGCCCTGACCCTCGTTGAACTTCCAGTAACCCACCCCGGTCAGCCCGGGCTTCCCTGGCGGTGGGGTCGGGGTCGGCCGGGCGCCGGCGGCGATCGTCTGCTCGTTGATCGAGCGGACCCGGGCCTCGTTGGGCTTTTCGATCTTGCGGTCGTAGGTGAACAGACCGTTCAGCTCGTTCTCCACGTCGGTGATCTGGGTGTAGACGCTGCCGGAGAGCCCGTACGGGGCGCCCTGGTCGCGCAGCACCTGGGTGTTCGCCACGTAACCTCGGGTCAGGGCCGCCCGGTCGGCCACCGCGCCGTACGGATTCAACGACGCCCCGGGCCAGGTGTGGCCTTTGATCGGCAAAGTCAGCCCACCGTGTTCGCCGTCGATGGCGGCTCGGGTGGCGTCCGGCGCAGGTAGGGCCGGGCCCTGGTAGACGTGCCAATCGATCACGTCACCGGCTTGGGGGTCGCCGGGGGTGTCGCAGCAGTTGAAGCCGCTGCGGGCGTCCACCAGCCGGGTCGGGTCTTGGGCCTTGACCTGCTCGGCCACGTCGGCGGCCGCCTGGACGCTCCACTGGCCCCAGCCCTCGTTGAAGGGCACCCAGCCGATGATCGAGGTGTCGCTTGCGTGCTGGCTCACCATTCGACGCAGCTCATCGCGGAAGTTGGCCTTGTCGCCGGTGGTCAGGGAGTCGTTCCGGCCGGTCGGCAGTGCCGGCATGTCCTGCCACACCATCAGGCCCAGCTTGTCGGCCCAGTAGTACCAGCGAGCGGGTTCCACCTTGATGTGCTTGCGGATCGTGTTGAAGCCGAGGTCCTTGGTCTTCTGCAGGTCGAACTTCAGCGCCGCATCGGTGGGCGCGGTGTAGATCCCGTCGGGCCAGTAGCCCTGGTCGAGGGTGCCGAGCAGGAACGTCGGCTTGCCGTTGAGCACGATCCGCTGTTTTCCGTCGATCGTCTTCAGCCCGATCGAGCGCATCCCGGCGTAACTCTCGACCCGGTCGCCGCCGTGCCGGCCGGTGAGGCGCACCTTGAAGGTGTACAGGAAGGGATCGTCGGGGCTCCACAGCCGTGGGTTGCGGATCTTCACGTTGATCGGCACCCCGGCGCCCGACGAGGACCGGGCCACCCGGCGGCCGTCGGCGTAGGCCTCGACGACCATCTGGGTGCGGGTTGTGCTTCCCGTGAACTCAGCCGTGACGCGGAAGCTAGACGCGGTCCGGTTCGGGGTGATCCGCAGCGAAGAGATACTGGTCGAGTGCACCGGTTCCAGCCACACCGACTGCCAGATGCCGGAGGCGGCGGTGTAGAAGATACCGCCCGGGTCGAGCCGCTGCTTCCCGACCGGAATGGTGGCGCCGTCGACGGGGGAGTGCACCCCGACGAGGATCTCCTGCCGGCCGGTACGTCGCAGCGCGGAGGTGATGTCGGCGCTGAACGCGTCGTAGCCGCCGCGGTGGCGGGCGACTTGGACCCCGTTCACCCATACCGCGGCGTCGTAGTTGACCGCGCCGAAGTTGAGCCGTACGTGCTGGCCGCCGCTGCGGTAGCGCCCGGGCACGGTGACCAGGCGCCGGTAGTAGGAGAAGTCGGCGTGCTTGGCCACCCCCGAGAGGGCCGACTCGATCGGGTAGGGCACCAGGATCCGACCGCTGAGGTTGCGACCGACCGGCGGGGCGGAGTAGCCGTCGGAGGCTTCGTACTGCCATAACCCGTTCAGGCTGGTCCACTGCGGTGCGGCCACACTCGGCCGGGCCAACTGCGGCCGCGGGTAGTCGGGCAGGGCGTTGTCCGGGCCGACCTGGTCGCTCCACGGCGTCGGCAGCGGTGCGCTCGAACCGTCCCAGAGCCGGTCGGCCGTGGGACGGGCCTGGGCGGGCCGGGCCGTCGCCGGTGAAAGACTGAGCAGCGCACCCAGGAGAGCGATCAAGACACCGCCCACGAGCAGGGTTTTGGCTGCCGAGCGGTGTTCCCGTGATCCGACCGAGATGAACATTCCTGCCTCCGAGTGTCGCCGCTGACCAGGCCAGACCGTTCAGCGCTCGCGGCCTGACCGATGGCCACGAGGCGCCGAATTGTTCCGATGACAGTCTTAAGCCGGTCTATGGAGTTTTGTCAAGGGTCGATCCGAGTCAGCTGCCGTCGATCCGCGATCAGCGGGTCGGTGGACGCGTCTCCACCCGAAAGGGTTAGCCTCGCGTTGTAATGTCGCGTCTCGGTGTCGAGGTCGGTCCCGCAGGTACTGGTTTCCTCCCGGCATACCGAGACAAGGCAAGGTCGTCCCGTTGCAGGTAAGGAGCACCAGATGTCAGGACGCACGCGCGCCGCCACGATTGTGTTCACCGGCCTATTGGCCGGGGGCTTGGCCCTGAGCGGCTGTACCAACTCCGGTGACAGCAGCAGCGGCGCCCCCGCGAGCGCGCCGGCGGTGAATGATTCGCAAAACGCGCAGCAGGTACAGACGCCGAGCGCATCCGCATCCGCCGGCGGCACCTGCTCCTACACCGATTACGGTGACGGTGGAGTTCCCAAGGTGGACCTGAGTTCAGCGACGGTCGGCTTCTCCCAGTCCGAGGCCACCTCCAATCCGTTCCGGGCCACCGAGACCTCCTCGATCACCGCTGAGGCGAAGAAGCTGGGCGTCAAGCTGATCCAGCGCAACGCCAACGCCGACGTCAACCAGCAGAATCAGGACATCCAGGCCCTGATCGCCCAGGGCGCACAGGCCCTGATCGTGGCGCCGGAGAACTCCAGCGGGCTCGCCCCCGCGCTGGCCCAGGCCAAGGCGAAGAAGATTCCGGTGCTGACCATCGACCGAACGGTGACCGGTAAGGCCTGCGGCGACTTCGTCGGCTTCATCGGCAGCGACTTCGAGGGTCAGGCCGTGATCGCCGCCAACGACATGGGCGAGGCGCTGGGCGGCAAGGGCAAGGTGGCCATCCTGCAGGGCACGCCCGGTAATAACGTCGCTACCGCCCGGACCGACGGCTTCGTCAAGACGATGAAGTCGAAGTACCCCGACATCCAGATCGTAGCCAGCCAGACGGCGAAGTTCGATCAGGCCACCGGGCAGAAGGTCGCGGCGCAGATCCTGCAGTCCAACTCCGACCTGAACGGCATCTACGCCGAGAACGACAGCATGGCTCTCGGGGCGATTCAGGCCATCAAGGCGGCCGGCAAGAAGCCGGGCACCGACGTCAAGGTGGTCGGTATCGACGGCATCCGGGAGGCGGTGCAGAACGTGGCCGACGGCACCATGGTCTCGACCATCGAAACCAATCCCCGCTTCGGTCCGCTGGCCTTCGACACGCTGAAGAAGTTCTACTCCGATCAGGGTGCGCCGACGAACGTGATCATCGCCGATCAGCATTTCACCTCCGACAACGCCGCCGACGCCTTGAAGAACGGGCAGGTCTACTGAGCACCGAGGTCGATCACCGGGTAGGGGCACGGGTCGATCCCGGCGACGAGGTCTTCGCCGCTGCCGGGATCGACAAGTCCTTTCCCGGGGTCAAGGCACTGGCCGACGTGTCGTTCTCCCTGCGCGCCGGCGAAGTGCACGCGCTGATCGGGGAGAACGGCGCCGGGAAGTCGACGCTGATCAAGGTGATGACCGGGGTGTACGCCCCGGACGCCGGCAACTTGGTCCTGGCCGGAGAGCGAGTGGTGTTCCGGACGCCGCTGGAGGCGCAGGAGCGGGGCGTGTCGACGATCTACCAGGAGGTCAACCTGGTCCCACTGATGAGTGTCGCGCGCAACCTGTTCCTCAACCGGGAGCCGCGGCGCTTCGGCCTGATCGACGCCGCCCGGATGAAGCGGGAGGCGACCGGCATTCTGGCCGACTTCGGCGTCCACGTCGACGTTTCCGCGCCGCTACGGACCCTCGGGGTGGGCGCGCAGCAGATGGTGGCGCTGGCCCGCGCGGTCCAGATCGACGCCCGAGTGGTGATCATGGACGAGCCCACCTCCTCCCTGGAGCAGCGGGAGGTCCAGACCTTGTTCGGGGTGATCGCTCGGCTCAAGGAAGCGGGAATCGGTATCGTCTACGTCAGCCACCGGCTGGATGAGTTGTATCAAGTCTGCGACCGGGTCACCGTGATGCGCGACGGTCGCGTCGTGCAGGTCGACGACCTCGCAGAAGTGGACAAGCTCCGGCTGGTCTCGCTGATGCTGGGCCGCGACGCGTCCGAGGTCACCGGCGGCGGTCACGGCGGCGAGATAGCCGGCGAACCGGTGCTGGTGGCGCACGACGTGTCGGTCCGACACGAGATCGACGACGTGTCCCTGCAGCTCCGTCCCGGCGAGGTGGTCGGGTTGGGCGGGTTGCTCGGCGCCGGCCGGACCGAGACCGCTCGCGCCCTGGCCGGAGCCTCCGCGCTCGATGCAGGGGAGGTCGACGTGCTCGGCGCCCGAGTGCACCCGGGCAGTACCGCCGCCGCGATCCGCGCGGGAATCGTGATGTTGCCCGAGGACCGCAAGTCCGACGGCATCCTGCCCAACCTCTCGGTAAGGGAAAATATCGTCCTCGCCGCCTTGTCCCGGGTCTCTCGGGGCGGGGTGATGAGTGCGGCCAAACAGGACGAGATCGTGCGCTACTACACCGACCGGTTGCGGATCAAGGCGTACAGCCCCGAGCAGAAGGTCGGCGAACTCTCCGGCGGCAACCAGCAGAAGGTGATGCTGGCCCGCTGGTTGTGCCTGAACCCCAAGGTGCTGCTGCTGGACGAGCCGACCCGGGGCATCGACGTCGGGGCCAAGGCAGAGGTACAGAACCTGATCAACGAGCTCGCCGGCGACGGCTTGGCGGTGCTGCTGATCTCCTCCGAACTGGACGAACTGATTCAGAACTCGATCCGGGTGGTCGTGCTCAAGGACGGCCGGGTGGTCGGCGACCTGACCGGAGCGGAGGTGAACGAGTCCGCCCTGATCCGGATGCTCGCCGGCGACGGGCAACGCGGCGCCGACCGCGACCAGGTGGCCGGAACGGATTCGCAGCAGCGGGACGAGGCGGTCGAAGCCGCCGACGGCGACCGTACAGACCCCGGAGACGGGTCGTGAGCCAGGCCGTCGCCGCTCCTCGCCCGACCCGGACGCTGGACCGGACCCGAGCGTTCGGGCTGCTCAACGCCTACGGCGTCTACGCCGCCATCGTGCTCCTGCTGATCGTCAACGTGTTCGTGAACCCCGGCTTCCTCAGCTTGTCCAACCTGCGGGTGCAGACCCTTCAGGTGGTCCCGATCCTGATGGTGTCGCTGGGGATGGCGCTGGTCATCGGGACCGAGGGAGTGGACCTGTCGGTCGGGGCCATCATCGCCGTCGCCTCATCGCTGATCCCGCTCTATATCGGGTACGGCGCGGTGGCGACCATCGTGATCGCCCTCGTGATCGGCGGGTTGTCCGGCACCCTGTCGGGGTTCATGGTCGCCGCGGCGCGGGTCCAGCCGATCGTCGCGACCTTGTCGCTGATGATCGGACTGCGGGGTCTGGCCATCATCTTCAACGGCGCCTCCTCCAAACCCGTCCGTGACCCCCTCTACGACGCGCTCGGTTACGGCACCCTGGTCGCCGGCGTGCCGTGGATGCTGATCATCGGCGTACTGGCGGTCGCCCTCGTCGCCTTCGTGGTGCGGCGTACGGTCTTCGGCCGCCAACTCCTCGCCATCGGCGACAATCGGGCCGCCAGCCAGCTGGCCGGGTTGCCGGTGAAGCGGGTTCTGCTGCTGGTCTACGTCTGCTCCGGTGTGCTGTCCGCCATCGCCGGCGTTCTGCTGGTCGGTTACAACGCCCAGGCCGACCCGGCCGGCCAGGGCTTGACCTTCGAGCTGTACGCCATCACCGCCGTGGTCGTCGGTGGCACTCCGCTGACCGGTGGCAAGGTGAAGGTGATCGGCACCGCCGCCGGTGCGGTGCTGATGCAGCTGATCGTGGCCACGCTGACCCAGCGCAACATCCCCACGGCGTACGCGCAGATGGTCCAGGCGGTCATCATCATCTTGGCGGTCTACGCCGCGCGCGGGCGGTTGCGACAATGACCACGGTGAGCGCATCCGGCACCGACGTCGTCGTCGCCGGTGACCGGCCGAACCGGACCGAGCAGCTGACGTCGCTGGTTCAGCGGCACGGCGGCGAAGTCGTCCTGGTCGTGGTCGTCATCGGCGCCGCGATCGGCTCGAACGGCTTTTTGTCCTCGGGCAATCTGCGCGCCATCTTGGTCAACACCGCCTACACCGCACTGCTGGCCCTGGGGATGACGTTCGTGATCATGACCGGCGGAATCGACCTCTCCGTCGGTTCGGTGTTCGCCCTCGGCGGGGTGCTGGCCGCCTACGGCGCCGGCCACGGCGGCTGGGTCTGGGCCCTGGCCCTGCCGCTGCTCGTCTGCGGCGGGATCGGGTTGCTGCAGGGCTGGCTGGTAGCTCGCATCGGACTGGCCCCGTTCATCGTCACCCTGGCCGGCATGCTCGGAGCCCGGGGCCTGCTGCAGGCCGTCTCCGACAACGGCACCACCACCTATCTGGTACCCGACGGCTCCTTCTTCGCCGAGCTCGGACAGGGGTTCTGGCGTCCGCTGCTGACCGCGGCGGTGCTGTTCGTCGTCGGCGGGATCGTGCTTCAGCGGACTCGCTTCGGCCAGGCCCTGTTCGCCGTCGGCGGCAACGAGGACGCAGCGGTGCTGATGGGCCTGCCGGTGTTCCGGACCAAACTCCTGGTCTATCTGCTCTCCGGCCTGTTGGCCGGTCTGGCCGGAGCCCTGAACGCCTCCCGACTGCAGTCCGGAGTCACCAACCTCGGCACCGGCTACGAGCTGACCGCCATCGCCGCAGTCATCATCGGCGGCACCCTGCTCACCGGCGGCGCCGGCTCGGTCACCGGAACGGTGGCCGGGGTGTTGCTGCTCGCGGTGATCACCAACGTGATCGGGGTCAACCTCTCCCAATACGGCTCGGCCGCCACCGACGCGGTCAACGGCCTCTTCCTCGCCGTCGTCGTCTTGATCCAGACCTACCTCAGCCGAGCCCAACGCCTGACGTGAGCCGCCGTACCCTCAGCGCATGGATCTCTCCTCCTCAAGGCCGACGTGATCACGGTTCGCCCTACCTCGGCCGCCGACGTGGACAAGGTCTTGTCCTGCGGCGTCCACGAACCCATCAGCTGGGTCGATTCCGACCGTTACCGACGTGGGCTGGCGGTCGGCTCATACCGGCCGGAGTGGACCTGGGTAGCCCTTCACGATGACGTCGTCGTAGGTCGAGGCGTCTGGTGGGCTCTTCCGGACCAGACGTCACCGTCGGCGCTGGACTGCCTGTGGACCTCACCAACCGTCGATGATCGGGCCGGGGTGGCCGCGGACCTGCTCTTGGCCGCGCACGTCGGGTTGCGCTCCACCGGCGCGACGTCACCACCGGACTACGAGATCAACGTGGACCCCGGCTGGCGCGAAGATCCCGTCACCGTCGCCGCGGTCGCCTGGCGAGCCGAGGCGGCCCACCGCGCCGGACTCACCCACAGCCTCGAGCGGCTGTCCTACACCTGGACCCCGCCGGCTCAGATCCCCGACGCGTCGTCTCGTGTGCTGTTCCACGAAGAACCACGAGACGATCGATTGCTCGCTCTATTCGCGGAGGTCGCCCAGGGCAGCCTCGACGACCTCACCTGTCGTACCCGGGCCGCGCTCGGCGCCGAGGCTCAGGCCCGCGACGACCTGGATTTTTACCTCGGTCTCCCCGGAAGCCGGGATTGGTGGCGGGTAGCGACCAGCGCAGCGGGGGAGACCATCGGGTTCATTCTGCCCACCCGCTCCGCCTCGGCCGCCAGCGTCGGTTACCTCGGAGTTCTGCCTCGACACCGCGGTCACGGTTACGTCCATGACCTGCTCGCCGAGATCACCCGTCAGCACGCCCACCGCGGCGCGCCCAGAATCACCGGCACGACCGATGCCGTAAACACGCCGATGGCCGCGGCCTTCGACCGGGGAGGCTATCGCCGCACCGGCACCCGACTCGTGCTCTCCCGACCGCAGTGAGGTGCCCCTCTCGCGACCGCAGTGAGGGTGCGCGAGCTGAGGTACCGGTGTCGGCGAGGATGGGAATCATGATGGTGCGTCGTGCTGTGCCGGGCGACGAGCACGAGGTGGCACAGGTCCACGTCGACTCCTGGCAGGCGGCCTATCGCGGACTGCTTCCCGACGACGTCTTGGACGGGCTCGACCCGACCGCACGGGCACGGCGCTACACCTTTGCCGACCGCGGAGCCGATGTCGCCGTGAGCACCACGGTCGCGGTCGGGGCCGGGCGGATTCGCGGTTTCGTGACGATAGGACCAGGCCGGGACGACGACGCCAACCCGGCGCTCGTCGGCGAGCTGTACGCGCTCTACGTCAGTCCCTCCTGGTGGGGCGGCGGTCTTGGGCGGTCACTGATCGATGCGGGGCGAGATTCGCTGGTCGAGCACGGCTACACCGAAGCGTTGCTGTGGGTCCTGGCCGGAAACGGCCGGGCCGCGCGGTTCTAACCGCCGCGACGGGTGGTGCCCCGACGGATGCCGGCGCCAGGAGCGGATCAGAGCCGAGTGGATACCAGGGGACGGTGTGGTCGTCGACGAAGTTCGCTACCGCCGATCACTGCCCTGATCGGCGACAGAGCCGACCTCTTCGAGGCCCTTCGACAAGCTCAGGGGGCGTTCGTTGGAGGCCCTTCGACAAGCTCGGGGGCGTTTCGCGACGGTTGAATGGCACCCGTGCCCCGTCAGGCGTCGATGAGCAGGTCCGCTGGTGTCGCAGCAGGAACGACAATCGGTCGTTCGCGACGCTCGCGGGTGTACGTACGAGCGGCGAGGGCCGCACTGACCCTGCTGTTGATCAGGGGGACTTGGGCCGGGTCCACCCATCGGGGCGGGAGCCATTCGGGAATCTTGTCGGCATTGATCCGGCAGGTCCAGCCCCGATCGGCGAAGTTGTGGTGGTGATAGGCGCATAACAACGTCAGGTTGTCCAGGTCGGTCCGGCCGCCCTCAAGCCAAGCGAGGATGTGATGGCGCTCACACCACTGCGGAGCTCGGTCGCAACCGGGAAAGGAACACCCACGGTCCCTGGCGCTCAAGGCATGGCTCTGACTAGGGGTGGCGATCCGCCGGGAGCGACCCAGGTCCAGGACCGCGCCGCCCCGATTCAGCACGACCGGGATGATGTCGGCGCTGGCGGCCAGGTCGAGGACCGCCTTGGTGCTCAACCGGGTGCCGTCGGCGGTATGGGCGATGCCCAGTCGGTTCAGTAGGTCGTCCAGGTTTATGGTGACGATCACGCTGGCCGGGACGCCGCCGGACTCGGGTAGGTCACCGGAGCGGAGCATCCGGTCGCACACCTCTTCCAGTGCGTCATGCATCCGCTGGCCGCGGCTACGGAGATCGAAATCCCGCTGCGGCTGGCTGGAGGTGCCGTCGTCGCCACCCGCAGCCGGGGTCACCGAGTCGCACGCGGGCCGGGCCTTGGCCAACGGCTCCAACACCGCAGCCAGCTTTGCCCCCGCCGCCCCGGTCAGCCGGAACTCCCCGACGAAAGCGCCGTCGCGGGTCGGCCGCAGATGGAAGTGTCGGCGGCTGGCGTTCAACTCGTCGTCGGGCAGCGTCCCGTCCGGGTCGATCGCGTTCACCACCTGTTCGGCCAGTTGCCGCAGTGGCTCCGGTGCAAACGTCGCGGCGTGCTGGGTCAGCAACTCCTCACCAGCGGCGACGTCGTCGGGGTCGAACCCGCGCTGATCGACCGAGCCGATGGCCCGCTCCACGATTCCGACTTGTTCGGAGCTGACCTCCCCGGTCCGCTGAGCTGCAGCCAGTGCCGGCCGGCGCGGCTCCAGCGGCTGACCCAAGGCACTGCTCCGCCGTCCCAGCGCCGCTGCGGCCCGGACCCGCCGGCCGGCCTCACCCTTCGACAGCCGTAACGCCGACGTCAGCAGCTGCCGCATCGACCCCCGACACAACGAGATGGGCAACGACCGAGCCTCGGCGTCGCTGATGCAGTGGTGATCGACCACCGACATCCGGTTCCGGGTGCGCTCGAAATCCCGCATCAACTCGACCAGGTCGGCATCAGCGAGCTGAGTCAGACCGTCCTGGTCCAACGCCTCGATCAGCCCGTCAAGGCTCGACCCAAGGGTCGCCAGCGCGGTCTTCACCAAGGAGGGGTCCCCGGTTACTTCGGCCGCATCCATGTTCTCATTCTAATCGAACACGCGTTCTAGCGCAAGAGATTGAGCGTCATTTTCCGTACCTTCTCCGTCCTTAACTAGAGATGACGAAAAAGGTACGTCAACCTAGGGTGACGAAATGAGTATCCGGATATGAGCCAGGCCGGGAGCAGCACCGACCCGGCCCTCGGGCTGCGGGCCGTGGTCGCTCTGCGCGGGTTAGTCGAACAACTCGAGGACCTTCAGGTGGCTCGAGCCCGAGAGCAGGGCTGGTCCTGGGCCGACATCGCCGCGGCTCTGGGCATCCCCAAGCAGGCCGCTCACAAGAAGCACCGCAATGCCGACGCCCCACCGGGCACCGCGCTCGCCGTCCTGCGGCGGGCCCGACTTACTGCGGACGTGGCCGAGATGAGGCGAAAGGTCTTGGAGCAGGTTCGGCGAGCTGCCTGAACGACTAGTCTCAGCCGCTGAAGTCGCTGGCCGCCCGCTGAGCTTGGGTCAGCCACTCCCGGTAGGTCGCGGCGGAGTCCCGCGCCTCCTGCGCCGCCCGGTCGTCGCCACGGGCGGCTGCGCGACTGGCCCGCTCCTCCAGGCTGGCGATCTGGGTCTCCAGCTTGGCCGCGGTGTCCTCGGCCCGGGCCCGAGCCTCAGGGTTGGTTCGGCGCCACCGTTCGTCCTCGGCCCGACTGATCGCCTGCTCGATGGCCCGCAGCCGGCTGTCCAGCGTGCGGACGCTGTCTCGAGGCACCTTGCCGATCGCTGACCAGCGCTCCAGTAGTTCGCGATAAGCAACCCGCGCCGGGCCTGGGTCAGTGACCGGCACAATGCTCGCCTCGGCCTCGACCAGAAGCTTTTCCTTGGCTCCGGCGTTGGCCTGAAACTCGGCGTCCTGCTCAGCGTTCAAGGCCTGCTTCGCTCCGAAAAACGTGTCCTGAGCTCCGCGGAACCGCTTCCACAGGGCCTCATCGACGCCTCGGGGCGCCGCGCCGGCGGCCTTCCATTGCTGCATCAGGTCCCGGAACGTTCCGGTGGTCGGACCCCAGTCGGTCGAACCGGCCAGCCCCTCGGCCTCTCGGGTCAACCGCTCCTTGACCGTCCGGGCTGCGTCGCGTTGCTCGTTCTGCTGGGCGAACTCGGCCTTCCGCCGTCGGGTGTAGCTGGTCCGCGCGGCGGAGAAGCGGTGCCACAGCTCGTCGTCGGTTTTCCGGTCCAGCCGGGGCAGCGCCTTCCACTGCTCCAGCAGGTCCCGGAACCGGTTGACCCCGCCTCGCCAGTCGTTCCCGGCCGCGACCGCCTCAGCCTGGGCGACGTAGCGCTCTTTACTGGCCTTCACCTGTTCCTGCTGCTCGGCCCGGGCCGCCCGGCGGGCCGCCCGAGCCTCCTCCAGCACCGGCTTCAACGCGTCCAGCCGGGCGGTCAACCCGTCCAGATCGCCGACGGCGTTGGCCTCGACGACGGCCCGCCGTACCGTTTTGACCGAGGAGGCCGCGTCGTCGGGACCGAGCGCACCCGAAGCGATCCGGCGTTCCAGTAGCGCCACTTCCACGGCAAGGGCCTCAAAGCGACGGGTGAAGAAGGCCATCGCCTCGGCTGTCGGCACATCGGGGACCTGACCGACGCTGCGCTCGCCCTCGGCGGTGCGGACGTAGACCGTGCCGTCGGGGTCCACGCGTCCGAACGAGGAGGGCTCGGCCGAGGCGGGATCGACATCGCCACTCATGGGTTCCATCCTGCCCGATATCCTGCGCGGCGTGTTCATCGCGTCGTTCCCCGCCGGGCCCTGGCAGACCAACTGTTATGTCCTGGCCACCCAGCCCGGGGCGGAGTGCGTCGTCCTCGACCCCGGCATGGACGCCGTGTCCGGTGTGCAGGACGTCGTCGCTCGGCACCGACTCAAGCCGATCGCGGTGATGCTGACCCACGGGCACCTGGACCACATGTTCTCGGTCACTCCGCTGTGTGGCAGCACCGACGCGGTCTGCTGGATCCATCCGGCGGACCGGGTGCTGCTGTCCGATCCGCTGGCTGGGATGGGGCCGGACACGGCGGCGCTACTAGCCCAGCTCATCGGTGGGCCGGTCGGATTCGCCGAGCCCGACGACGTCCGCGAACTCGGCGACGGCGCCGTGGTCAGCGCCGCCGGACTCGATCTGACCGCGATCCACGCGCCCGGGCACACCCCGGGGTCGACGATGTTCCGCTGCGACTACCCACCTGAGCCGGACGTGGACTCCCTGCTGTTCGCCGGCGACGTGTTGTTCGCCGGTTCCATTGGGCGGACCGATCTGCCCGGGGGCGATCCGACCGCCATGCAGGCGAGCCTGCGGACCAAGGTGCTGACCCTGCCCGACACCGTGGCGGTGCTGCCCGGCCACGGCGTCCAGACCAGCATCGGTGCCGAGCGGTCGACCAACCCCTTCCTGGCCGGGGTGTCGGTATGAGTCGACCCCGCGCTTTGTCCGGCTTCCCCGAATTCACTCCCGAGCAGCGGATCGTCGAACAGCAGGTGCTGGACCGGCTGCGCCACACCTTCGAGCTGTACGGCTTCGCCTCGGTCGAGACTCGGGCGGTCGAGCCGCTGGACACCTTGGCCAAGCAGGGCGAGATCGACAAGGAGGTGTACGCGGTCTCGCGGGTCGCGGCACCCCCCGGTACGCCGGCCGATCTGGGTCTGCACTTCGACCTGACCGTGCCCTTTGCCCGCTATGTGCTGGAACACGCGCACGCCCTGGCCTTTCCGTTCCGCCGCTACCAGATTCAGAAGGTGTGGCGCGGCGAGCGGCCCCAGGAGGGCCGCTATCGCGAATTCACCCAGGCCGACGTCGACATCGTCAACCCGAACGTCCTGGCCGCCCACCACGACGTCGAACTACCCATGGTCATCCTCGCCGCGCTGGAGCGGCTGCACGTGGACCTCGGCCTGCCGCCAGTGCTGATGCGGGTGAACGACCGCCGGCTGGCTCAGGGCTTCTATCTCGGGCTCGACATCGCCGACCCTGCCGTTGTCCTGCGTCAGGTCGACAAGCTGGACAAGATCGGGCCTGACCGGGTGATGGGGTTGCTGACCGAGTCCGGACTGACCGCCGCTCAGGCGCGGGGCTGCGTCGAACTGGCCGGCATTTCCAGCCCGGACGCCTCCTTCGTCGACCGGGTTCGCGGCCTCGGGGTAAGCCACCCGATGCTGGACGAGGGCCTGGAGCTGTTAGCCGAGGTGCTCGAGACGGCGTCGGCGTGGGTGCCGGGCCGGATGGTGGCCGACCTCAAGATCGCCCGGGGGCTGGACTACTACACCGGGACGGTCTACGAGACCGAGTTGGTCGGCTACGAGGGTCACGGTTCGATCGCCTCGGGCGGCCGTTACGAATCGTTGGCCAGCGACGGCAAGACCACCTATCCCGGGGTCGGTCTCTCGATCGGGGTGACCCGACTATTGGCCCCGCTGCTGAACCGGGACCTGCTGCGCGCGGCACGCTCGGTGCCGACCGCGGTTCTGGTCGCCCTGACCAGCGAGGACACCCGACCGGAGGCAACCGCGGTCGCCCAGCAGCTCCGGGACCGCGGGATCGCCACCGAGGTCGCGCCTGAGGCGGCGAAGTTCGGCCGCCAGATCCGCTACGCCGAACGCCGCGGCATCCCCTTCGTCTGGTTCGGGGCGGGTGAGACCGACGAAGTCAAGGACATCCGCTCCGGCAACCAAGTCCCCGCCGACCCCTCGAGGTGGGAGCCGCCGGCCGAGGATCGCACTCCCCGAGTGTGGATGGAAACCGACTGAGCACCTCGGCAAACCCCCTGAGCCCGTTCATCCCCCCCTGAGCTTGTCGAAGGGCCAGATACGCCCCCTGAACTCGTCGAAGGGCCCGATACGCCCCCTGAGCTCGTCGAAGGGCCCGATACGCCCCCTGAACTCGTCGAAGGGCCCGATACGCCCCCTGAACTCGTCGAAGGGCCCGATACGCCCCCTGAGCTCGTCGAAGGGCCCGATACGCCCCCTGAACTCGTCGAAGGGCCCGATACGCCCCCTGAGCTCGTCGAAGGGCCCGATACGCCCCCTGAGCTCGTCGAAGGGCCCGATACGCCCCCTGAGCTCGTCGAAGGGCCTCGTCAGAGGTCGGCGCTACTTCCTCGACCACAAATGCCGACCTCTTCGAGGCCCTTCGACAAGCTCAGGGGGCGTACAGGACGACTCGCCGGCGGCGCAGCACAGGCCGGCGCCACGCGTCACAAGCAGAACCGCCGACCTCTTCGAGGCCCTTCGACAAGCTCAGGGGGCGTACGGCAAGCTCAGGGGGCGTACGGCAAGCTCAGGGGGCGTTCGGCAAGCTCAGGGGGCGTACGGCAAGCTCAGGGGGCTACGACAAGCTCAGGGGGCGTACGACCAGCCGCTGGGCGAGTATCACCCAGGCTGTGGCCGGCGAGGCTATCGACGCCCTCGGCGGGCGGGTGGTCAGCGAGGACCAGGCCGGCGTCCGCCTGTGGTCGGCCACGGAACGACCGGTCGCCGGCGAACCGGCGCCGGTCCTGCTGCTTCCCCTGTACGACGAGATGTTGCTGACTTACGGCCAATTCGGGTTTCCGGCGGCGACCGGGCATCCGCATCCCGAGGGGGTCGACCTGTTCGTGGGCAGCGTGATCGCCCGCGGCCAGAACCTGGGTCTGTGGCGACGAACCATCAAGGGATCCCGGGTCGAGGTCTGGTTCGACCTCGCGCCCGGTGCGACGACGACCCAACGTGCAGCTGCCGAGCGGGCCGCCGGTGACCTGGCCGTGTTCCTCGGTCTTGAGCTGGTACTTCTCCCGCCGTAGCCCCGGCGGCCCCCGGAGGTGGCACGATGTCGACGTGTCCGACCCGGGCGTTCCGCCTGCCGAACCAGCGCAGGGCCGACTGCGGCGGTGGCGCGCCCCTGCCGTGCTGGTGGCCTGCGCGTCCCTGCTCACCGTCGGGCTGGCTGCGGCCGACCGGGTGGGGGAGCTCCCGTCCGGCGGCGCGACCCGCTTCGTCCCCGTCGACGGCACCCAATGGTTCAGCACCGAAAATACGACCGCCGTCGGCGCCCAAAGTCAGCCTCCGACTCAGAGCCGGACCTCCACGGAGTCGGCGACCATCACCGGCTCGGCCGTCCTCGGCGCACTGGACGACACACTCGCAACCCGGCTGATCGGGGCGGCAGGCAGCGACGCCGAGGCCATCTCCCGTGGCCGGTACTGGCGGACGGTCAGCACGCCCATCGACGCGCCGGCCGGCTCGGCGTCGCCGACCACTCGGGTGTACCGGGTCGGCGGCGATCTCGCCCTGATGGTCGAGTCCGGCCCGGCCGGCGGGTTTTCCTACCTCCCGAATCTGGTCGAGTTGCCCGCCGGGGTCGCGCCGGGGCAGCAGTGGTCGAGTTCCGGCACCGTCGGGGGCGACAAGATTCGCTACGCCTCCTCGTTCACGGCTCAACCCGCCGAGCCTGCCAAATCTGCCCAGCCCGCCAAATCTGCCCAGCCCGCCAAGTCTGAATGTCTGCAGACCAGCGGCACCATCACCTACACCTTCACCTCCCCCGACACCGGTCGAGACCAGTCGTTCCCCCGTCAGGTCGGCCGGACCTGGTGTCCCGGGCAGGGCCTGGTCGCCGAAACCGAGACCTGGCCCGATCGGACGGTCACGACAGCTCGTGGGCCGGCACCGGACCTGCCTCGGCCGAACACCGCTCCGGCCGGCTCGAACTGGACGCCGGACAGGTGGACTGCCCGGACGGTCAGCACCCGGTCGGTCGATCCGAACTACGGCGACGGCCCGGTCAGCGGTACGTCAGCGGCGGTGACCCCGGCGCTGACCCGCTCGGGAACCGTTCTGCGGGTCGGTATCTCCGGGCAGGACCTGCTGGCCTTCGGACCCGCGCAGAAGTCCCCCTGGCCGGTGCGCTGGCGGGCTCATCCCGGCGGTTCCATCCTCACCGTCACCGCGATCGGTGACGTCGCCGTCCTGACCACGTCCGAGCGAACCGTCGTCGGCTACGACGCCGCCGGCATCCGCCGTTGGCAGCTGCGGACCGACGAAGTGGTCGGCGCCCAGCCCGTACGTTCTTCGGTCGATGACGTGTCAATGGTGACCCGAGGAGGCCAGCTGATCACCCTGGACGCGGCCACCGGCATCGTTGCCTGGCAGGGGCGTCCTGGCACCGACGGCGGTGTCGACCCGGCGGCGGCCGACCAGGTGGTGACCAGCGTCGACCGATCCGGCCAACTGAGCGTCACCGAGGCCGACGACGGGAACACCCGGTGGCAAGCCGACGTCACCGACCCCCGATTTGTGGCTGCCGGCGGTGGACAGGTGGTCGTCTTGGGCGATGCGGCCGCGGACGGCTTCGACACCGCCAGCGGCCGGCGGATCTGGCATACCGGGGTGCTCGGCAACCCACGCGGGGTGACGGTGGTCGGCGACCAGACGGTCCTGACCACCAGTGAGGGCGTGTCGGCCCTGGATCGCACCGGACGCCTGCGTTGGCGACGCGAGGGTGCCCTTGCGGTCAGCACCGACGGCCAGCAGGCGGTGGTGTGGGGTCGGGCCCAAGCCGAGGTCGTGGACCGTTCGGGTGCGACACTGAGCCGGTTCGCGGTTCCCGACCAGGCCGTCGGGGTGGCCCGGAACTACCTGTCCGCCCCCCACGGGGTTTACCTGGTCGAGTCGAGCTGGGACTTCAGCGGATGGACTTCGTGAGCGCGCCGGCCGGCATGACTCGGCCGTCAGTGCCGGCCCTGGTTCGGACCGGGGCCACCCGGGTGCTGGTCGATCCGGTCCGGGAGGGGCGTCTGCGCGACTTCGGCTGGCCGTACGGGCTGCGCGCGATCGTGGTCCTGGCCAGCGTCGTCTACGGGTTGGCGGTGCTCCTGGTGGCGTTCTCGGGCCGGATCCGGGCCGGCGCCGAGCTGAGCACGGCATCGGCCGGCCTGACCACGCTGCCTCGGGCCTGGATCTGGCCGGTCATCGTGATCGTCGTCGTCGCGTTGGCCCTGTTCCAGACCGCGGTGCTGCACGGACCGGGCTGGCTGCGGATCCTCGGGACCCTGGTCAGTCTGCTGGCGATGGGCAGCTGGGGACTGCGTTACACCAAGCTCAACGGCGGGCTGCCGGAGACCCTGGGTACGGTCGCGGCGATGGTGGCCCTGATCGTCTTGGTGGTGCTCCGGATCCGTCGCCGGTTCGCCTGGTGGGAGTTCGCCGCGACCTGGATCCTGGTGGCCACGCCGGTTCTGCTCGGCACCCTGGCGCTGAATCGGACCGCCCGTCCCCTCGGTTACGACCTCGTCCCGGTCTACCTCCAGTCCACCGTCACCACGTTGGGGCCGATCGCCATTCCGGCCGCCCTCGCCGCCGGTCTCTCGGTGGCCGAGATCACCGTCTCCGGCACGCTCTGGGCCACCCGGCTGACCGGCCGTTTCGCCAGCCGCCGGGTGATCTACGCCATCCTCGGCGTCTTGGTGACGGCTCGGCTGGTCCAGGCCGGCATCCAACTCGCCGGCTGGGACTACGTCCGCCAGGGCGGGCGGGTCTTCCTCACCTGGCTGGTGTTGATCGGCCTGTTCGCCGCGGTGACCGCGCTGCTGCGAGGTCTGGGCCGGACCGGGTCGGTGGACCTGGTCGGACTACCCGACCAGTCGGGCCGGCTGGCCCTGCCGCTGGGGTTGGCGATCGCCGGCTTCGGCCTGCTAAGCGTCCTGGTCGTCACCGGGATCGCGATCGCGAGCGCCCTGGCCCCGGCGCAGCTAGGGCAGGTCTCGACCCGCTGGCTCGGCTATCTGTCCTCCGCCAGCGCCGCGACCGGTTACCGAACGCTGGTGGTGGTCGCACTGCTGCTGGTGGCCGGTTGGAGCGCCCGGCGCGGCCGTGGGGCGGTGGCGTCGCTGTTTGCCGCGGTGGCGGTGAACCTGTTGGCTACCGTGGTCCGGCCCCTAACCGGCGGCACCCTGGATCCGGGGGCGGGGGTGGACGCGGTCAACCTGATCGCCACCGGGATCGTGGTCGCGGTCGTGCTCGTCCTGCTGGTCCGGCGCCGGTTGACTCCGGCCCGGGCCGCAGGACTGGGCGGGGCGATCGTGCTCACCTTCCTGCTCGGCTACCGCGACTTCATCTCCGACCCACTCGGCGCGCTCCTCGGCTTCGCCGGCGCCGCCCTGGTGCTGTTCGGCCTGACCTGGAGCCTGCTCACCGACTCGGGGTTCGCCAACGTCGACAGCCTCCGCTATCCGGCGCCGTCCCGGGTGTTGCTGGTGCTGGCCAACAGCATCCTCGCCGTGGGGATCCTGGCCTACGTCTCCCTGGCTCGCGACCCGGGCGCCACTATCGACCTGAACGACTTCGCCGAACTCGGCGACCAGGTGCTCGGCACCGGACTGCTGGCCGCAGCGTTCGTCGCCGTCCTTGCCGCCGTCGGCCGCGACCAATCGGTGGTCTGAGCCGGACATCGGGTTACAGTGTCGCCGCCGTAACCGATCAGGGCGATAGTTGGAGGTGAGCGGTGGCCTCGGGTAACGGGCACACGGTGCTGGCCTCGGCCGACAGCGAGGCCTTTGCCTCGCTTCGCCGCCGCCCGACCGCGCGCAGCGAACGCTGGGCGATGGGTAAGGCGCTGCGGCAGACCGTACCGCGGCAGAGCCTCGGGCAGTGGCGCGCCCCGGCCGACCGGCCGGACCCGATCGCGTTGCTGGAGCAGTCGCACCAGGGCCGGCTGGACTGGCTGGTGCCGGTCCGGGTCGCCCGGATGGTCGGTTCGCCGTACGGGTTCCTGCGCGGCACCGCGGTGGTGATGGCCCACGACGTGGCCGGATTGCCGGCCACCGGGATCACGCCGGTGGTGTGCGGCGACGCGCACCTGGGCAACTTCGGCTTCTACGCCTCGCCCGAGGGCGAGCTGGTGATCGACCTGAACGACTTCGACGAGGCCCACCCGGGCTGCTGGGAGTGGGACCTGCGGCGGCTGGTGGCGAGCACCTGGGTGGCGGGCCGGGAGAACGGTGCTACCGAGGACCAGTGCCATCACGCGGTGCTGGCCTGCGTAGCGGCCTACCGCAGTGAGGTCCGGTTCCTGGCCGATCAGCCGCTGCTGATGCGCAGCTACAACCGGCTCGACGTCAACCGGTTGCACGAGACGGCGACGGAGAAGTCGCTGCGCGACGAGATCGCCCGTTCGGTCCGCCGGGCCCGGCAGCGGACCTCCGACCGCGCCCTGCCCCGGTTTACCGCTGAGCACCAGGGGCGACGGCGGATCGTCCAGGAACCGCCGTTGATCACCCGGTTGGAGCGCGACGAGGCCGACGCAGTGGGGGAGGCGCTGGACGTCTACCTACAGACCCTGGCCCCGCACTGGCGTCGGGCACTGGGCGGTTACACCCTGATCGACGTGGCCCACAAGGTCGTCGGGGTGGGCAGTGTCGGGCTGCGGGCGTACGTGGCGCTGCTGGAGGGCAGCGACCCCGACGACGTGGTCTTCCTGCAACTCAAGCAGGCCCGGCGTTCGGTGCTGGCGCCCTACGTGCACGGCGACTCGGCCTGGCACGAGCACCAGGGGCAGCGGGTGGTGGAATACCAGCAGGCGCTGCAGACCGTCAGCGACCCGCTGCTGGGCTGGACGACGATCAACGGAATGGACTTCTACGTCCGGCAGTTCCGTAACTCCAAGGGCACCATCCCGCTGGACGCCATCGATGCGGCCGCGCTCAGCGACTACGCCGGGATCGTCGGGCACCTGCTGGCCAAGGGTCACGCCCGAACCAGCGGTGCGTCGATGATCGCCGGCTACGCCGGGAAGAAGGACAAACTGGACCAGGCGTTGGCGCGGTTCGCCCGGGCGTACGCCGACCAGACCGAGGCCGACCACGCTCGGCTGGTCAAGGCCGCCCAGAAGGGCCGGCTGCCGATCCTGGACGGCGCGCTGGATCGGGTCGGCTCCGCCTTCCGGCCCTGAGTGGGAGCGCGTGATTCGTGGCTGAGCCGGTGGACGGCCCGCTGAAAGTCAGCGACCGGCTGATAGTCGGGGCCGACGAGTTGCACTGGCGGTTCTCCCGTTCCTCGGGCCCGGGCGGGCAAAGCGTCAACACCGCCGACAGCCGGGTCGAGCTGAGCTTCGAGCCGGGCCGGTCGCCGGGCGTGGCCGGATTGCCCGCGGCGCTGCGGCTCCGGCTGCTGAGCCGAGTGGAGCCCGATCTGGTGAACGGAGCGTTGGTCGTGGCCGCCTCGGAGTACCGGGCGCAGCTGCGCAACCGGGAGGCCGCCCGCCGACGGCTGGCTCATCGGCTCCGCGAGGCCCTCGCCCCGCCGCCGCGATCCCGGCGCCCGACCCGGCCGACCCGCGGCTCGGTCGAGCGGCGGTTGCGGGGTAAGGCGGCCCGGTCGTCGGTCAAGGCGCAGCGTCGGCGGCCGGCGGGGGAGTGATGGATCCGGCAGGTCGACCCGGGCCGATTTGCGTGGTTGGCACGGCCGGGGCTCGGTGAACACACCGAGCGTCTTGGGGGCTGGAGCACGGGCGGGTCGGTGTCGGGCGATACCAGAACCGCTGGTTATGAAGCGACACTTGATCCCGAGCACGGCGAACAACCGTGATTTCGTTGAGACGATATCAAAGGAGACGATGTGGAGCAGCTGCTGATTCGCAACCTTCCCGCGGGGACCAAGGCTGCGCTTCGCGTGCGTGCCGAGCGGGGTCACCGGTCGGTCGAGGCAGAGGCACGCGATGTACTGACGAGAGCGCTTGAGCGTGAGCCCGTCACGATTCTCGACCTGCTGAGCACTGACGAAGGCGCCGACGTGGAGTTCGAGCCTGAGCGTCTTGGTCTGACCGCGCACAGCGCGGAGCTGTGTAGTATCTCTTGGACACCAATGTGGTCTCCGCACTTCGAGTTCGAGGACGTCACCGATCGGTCGAGGTGTGGGCGTCTTCCATTCCCCTAGCCGACCAATTCATTGCGGCTATGACCGTCGCGGAGATTGAGCGAGGAGTCATCGCCCGGGAGCGGTCCGACACCAGGCAAGGCACAATCTTGCGCCGGTGGTTCGATGAGCACGTCTTGCCCGCGTTTTCCGACCGCGTATTACCGTTCGACCTACCGGCCGCGCGGATCCTCGCGGCTTATCGGGTTCCTCAGCACGCGCCGTTCGACGACGCCCTTATTGCCGCTGTCACCCAGTCCGTGGAGATGACCGTCGCCACGCGGGACACCAAGCACTTTGACCCACTGGGCGTGACCTGCGTAAACCCGTGGGTCACGAACCCGAATATCCATTGATCACCAAACGCGCGGCTTCGTGATGCACCGAGACCCACTCCATCTCCTCGCGACCAGGTCGGCACCGCCGACCGGAATTTGTCAAGCGACCGGAATTTGTCAAAGTGGACCGACCCACGTGTGAGTAAGTGGTCCGGTCTTCCCCTCGCTTTCCGGTACGACGCACCGGTGCTCGAGTCAGCGGCGCTGGCCCAGATCGACCTCGTCCTGCGGTGCCTCCCCGGACCGTAGGGCTTCGCTAGCAGTCACTGAGCCGAAAAAGCGCTGGCCGCTTCCCCGTAGCATGAGTGGTCGCTCAACCACCCTTCGGGAAGGACCCTCTTTCGTGATTCGCACCCATGGTGCAGGAATGCTTCGCGCGCAGGACGCGGGCACAACGGTGACGCTGGCGGGCTGGGTGGCCCGGCGGCGTGACCACGGCGGCGTCGCCTTCGTCGACCTCCGGGACGCCACCGGCGTGGCCCAGGTGGTGATCCGCGACGAGATGCTGGTCGCCTCCGGGGCGCACGATTTGCGCAACGAGTACTGCATCAAGGTCGTCGGCGAAGTTTCCCCGCGACCGGAGGGCAACGCCAATTCCGAGCTGCCGACCGGGGAGATCGAAGTGGTCACCAGCGAACTGGAGGTGCTCAGCGTCGCCGCGCCGCTACCGTTCCAGATCGACGACCGGGTCAGCGTGGGGGAGGAGGCACGGCTGCGTTACCGCTACCTGGACCTGCGCCGCCCGGCCCCGGCGGCCGCGATCCGGCTCCGTAGCGAGGTCAACCGAGTGACCCGCGAACTGCTGCTCGAGCGTGACTTCGTGGAGATCGAGACGCCGACCCTGACCCGGTCCACTCCCGAGGGCGCGCGGGACTTCCTGGTCCCGGCCCGGCTGAAGCCCGGCTCCTGGTACGCGCTGCCGCAGAGCCCACAGCTGTTCAAGCAGCTGCTGATGGTGGCCGGGATGGAGCGCTACTTTCAGATCGCCCGCTGCTACCGCGACGAGGACTTCCGGGCCGACCGGCAGCCGGAGTTCACCCAGCTCGACGTCGAGATGAGCTTCGTCGACCAGGACGACATCGTCGAACTGACCGAGGCGCTGCTGACCCGGATCTGGGCCCTGATCGGGGTCGGGGTGCCGACGCCGCTGCTGCGCCTGACCTACGCCGAGGCGATGAACCGCTACGGCACCGACAAGCCCGACCTGCGCTTCGGCAACGAACTGGTCGAGCTCACCGACTATTTCGCCGACACCCCGTTCCGGGTCTTCCAGGCCGACTACGTCGGGGCCGTGGTGATGCCCGGTGGCGCCGGTCAGCCGCGCCGTACGCTCGACGGCTGGCAGGAGTTCGCCCGCCAACGCGGTCATCGGGGGCTGGCCTACGTGCTGGTCGGCGACGGCGGTGAGCTCGCCGGTCCGGTGGCCAAGAATCTGTCCGAGTCCGAACGGTCCGGACTGGTCGAGGCCGTGGGGGCCGCGCCGGGAGACTGCGTCTTCTTCGCCGCCGGACTGCGGTCCCAGGCCCAGGGCCTGCTCGGTGCGACCCGGCTGGAGATCGCCCGCCGGGCCGGGCTGATCGACGACAGCCTGCCCGTCGCCGAGCAGGAGTGGGCCTTCTGCTGGGTGGTCGATGCACCACTGTTCGAGCCGGCGGCCGACGCCGTCCGGGCCGGCGACATCGCCGTCGGCACCGGCTCGTGGACCGCGGTGCACCACGCCTTCACCTCACCCAAGCCGGAGTCGATGGGCACCTTCGACACCGACCCGGGCGCGGCGCTGGCCTACGCCTACGACATCGTCTGCAACGGCAACGAGATCGGCGGCGGCTCGATCCGAATCCACCAGCGCGACGTCCAGGAACGGGTTTTCGCCATGATGGGCCTGGAGCAGGAGGAGGCGCGGGCCAAGTTCGGCTTCCTGCTCGACGCCTTCGACTACGGGCCGCCCCCGCACGGCGGAATCGCCCTGGGCTGGGACCGGATCTGTGCGCTGCTCGCCGGGGCCGACTCGATCCGGGAGGTGATCGCCTTCCCCAAGAGCGGCGGTGGGGTCGACCCGCTGACCGACGCCCCCGCCCCGATCACCGCCCAGCAACGCCGCGAGGCCGGGGTCGACGCGAAACCGGAGTCCTCGCCCTCGGGTCGTTGACGGCCTCGCGCACCCTTTCCTGCTCGACGCACCCTCTGCGTCGGGTGCGCGGTGGGGAAAAGGGTGCACGAGCGGGCGTACGCGCGGCGAGGCACCCTCTGCTGCGCGAGGCACCCCCTGCTGCGCGAGGCACCCCCTGCTGCGCGAGGCACCCCTTGCTGCGCGAGGCACCCCCTGCTGCGCGAGGCACCCCTTGCTGCGCGAGGCACCCTTTGCATCGGGTGCGCGGTGCAGGAAAGGGTGCGCGAGCGGGTGTACCCAGTGAGGCACCCTTTGCATCGCGTGCGCGGTGCAAGAAAGGGTGCGCGAGCGGGCGTACCCAGTGAGCCCGCACCAGCGCGCAGTAGGGCGGCATCCGGTACGGTCGCGCGGTGAGCGAAGACCTGTTCGGCGGCACCGTCGGCGGCCCGGCGGCCGGGTCCGGAGTCGGTGCCGGCAGCTTGACCGATACCGACCGTTCCGGGCTTCCGCTGGCCGTCCGGATGCGCCCCCGCACCCTGGACGAGATCGTCGGCCAGCAGCACCTGCTCGCACCGGGGTCGCCGCTGCGCCGGCTGGCGGCCGGGGAGCCGATGTCGGTGTTCTTGTGGGGACCGCCCGGGACCGGAAAGACCACCATCGCCGCGGTCGTCTCGCGCCAGACCGACTCGGCGTTCATCGAGGTCTCCGCCGTCACCGCCGGGGTCAAGGAGGTCCGCGCGGTCCTGGACCAGGCCCGGCGCGACCTGCGTCAAGGCCGCAACACGGTGCTGTTCGTGGACGAGGTGCACCGGTTCTCCAAGACCCAGCAAGACGTCCTGCTGCCCGCGGTGGAGAACCGGCTGGTCACCCTGATCGCCGCCACCACCGAGAACCCGAGCTTTTCGGTGATCTCGCCGCTGCTGTCCCGCTCACTGCTACTCACCCTGCGCCCCCTGACCGACGACGACGTGTCCGGTCTGCTGACCCGCGCCCTGGAGAACGACCGCGGACTGGGTGGGGCGTACACCCTCGACGCCGAGGCGCGGGACTCGATCCTGCGGCTGGCCGGCGGAGACGCCCGCCGGGCGCTGACGTATCTGGAGGAGTCGGCGGCCGGCGCCGCCGCGACCGGCGCCGACACCATCGACACCGAGATCGTCGAGCAGGCGGTGGACAAGGCGGCGATCCGCTACGACCGCGACGGGGACCAGCACTACGACGTGATCAGCGCGTTCATCAAGTCGATCCGCGGCTCCGACGTCCAGGCCTCCCTGCACTATCTGGCCCGGATGATCGCGGCCGGGGAGGACCCGCGTTTCATCGCCCGCCGACTGGTCATCTTGGCCAGCGAAGACATCGGACTGGCCGATCCCACCGCGCTGACCACCGCGGTGGCCGCGGCCGACGCGGTGGCGTTCATCGGCATGCCGGAGGGCCGGATCAACCTCGCCCAGGCCGTCGTCGCGCTGGCCCTGGCGCCGAAGTCCAACGCGGTGATCAAGGCCGTCGACGCGGCGATCGCCGACGTCGCCGCCGGCCGGATCGGCCTCGTCCCGGCGCACCTGCGCGACGCCCACTATCCGGGGGCCAAGGCGTACGGACACGGCCAGGGTTACCGCTACGCCCACGACTCACCGCGCGGCATCGCCGCCCAGCAGTATCTCCCCGACGAACTGGTCGGCGTCACCTACTACGAGCCGACCGACCACGGCAACGAGGCGGCCGCAGCCACGCGGATGCAGCGGATCAACGAGCTTCTCGGCAACCCCGATTAGCTGACGCTATGGTGCGTTGATGCGGACGACGCTGGATATTGACGATGCTCTGCTGGCGGTGGCGCGGAACCGGGCTCGCGAGCGGGGAGTCTCCTTGGGCGTCGCGGTCTCTGAGCTCATCCGTCGCGGACTGGCCACACCCACGGCCGAATCGCCCAGCGGCTTCCCGGTCTTCCCCCCGCCGCCGGGAGCGCCGACCGTCACCGATGAACTCGTCAACCGCTATCGCGACGACGATCGATAGGCCGACTCCCAGCTGCGAAACGTCGCGGCGGCCCACGGGCTTCTCCTGGCCACGTTCGACGGATCGCTGAAGCGGGCGGTGGCCGAGCCATACCGGTCCCACCTGCACCTGATCGAGACCTGACCCGGCCCGGCCGCAGAAGCAAAATCGGCTCGAACCGGCGCGATAGGGTCGACCCTGGACCGCAACCCGGTCCTTCCCCGCAGCAGAACAGGACCCCCAGATGACCCTCGGGCAGATCGCCGGCCTGATCGCGGCCCTGGCCGCCGTCGCCCTGGTGGTCTTCCTCGCCGTCCCGCTGCTCAAGCTGGGCCGGGTGTTGGACGAGTTGCGGGTCAGCGTTCGAGACCTCGGCCAGGAATCGGTGCCGATCCTGACCGAGCTCCGGGGCACGGTCCGGGCCACCAACGAGGAGTTGTCCAAGCTCAGCGTGGTTACGCAGGACGTGGCCAAGGTCAGCGCCAACGCCAGTCTGGTCAGCGACAACGCCGCCCAGCTGAGCACGACGTTCTCCGAAACTGTCGGCCGACCGATGGTCAAGACCGCCGCGCTGGGCTACGGGTTACGCCGGGTCGTCCGTCGCGAGGAGACTGGTCGTCCCCGGCGCGGCCGGCGGGCCCGGCAGGCCGACCTCCGAGCCGCCATGGCCGAGCGGGAAGCCGAGGTGCGCAGCACCGTCTCCGAGCGCAGCGCCGACGCCGACCCGTTCGGCCCAACCCTGTGAGTTCCCACCGCCCAGCCCTGTCTCGCGCAGCTCTACCCCGCTCAGCTCCGTCTCACTCAGCAAGGACACCCCGATGAAAACCGCCGAGATCCGGCGCCGCTTCCTGGACTACTTCGGCTCCCGCGGCCACCAGGTGGTGCCGTCTGCACCGTTGCTCTACAACGATCCGACGCTGCTGTTCGTGAACGCCGGGATGGTCCCGTTCAAGCCGTACTTCACCGGCGCGGAAACCCCACCGTTCGACCGCGCGGCCAGCGTGCAGAAGTGCGTGCGGACCCTCGACATCGAGGAGGTCGGAAAGACCACCCGGCACGGCACGTTCTTCCAGATGAACGGCAACTTCTCCTTCGGCGACTACTTCAAGGCCGAGGCGATCCGCTTCGCCTGGGAACTGGTCACCGGATCGGTCGACGACGGCTGTCTCGGCTTCGACCCGAACATGATCTGGGTCACCGTGCTGCATTCCGACGACGAGGCGGCCGGGCTGTGGGCGAGCATCGCCGGTCTGCCGCCGGAACGGATCCAACGCCGCGGCCTGCTGGACAACTACTGGCACATGGGCATCCCCGGTCCCGGCGGGCCCTGCAGTGAGATCTACGTCGACCGCGGCCCCGCGTACGGACCCGACGGCGGGCCGATCGTGGACGAGGACCGCTACCTGGAGATCTGGAACCTGGTCTTCACCCAGGAGGAACTGTCCGCGGTCCGGGCCAAGGACGATTTCGACATCGCCTACGACCTGCCGCGCAAGAACATCGACACCGGGATGGGCCTGGAACGGGTGGCCTACCTGCTGCAGGACGTCGACAACCTCTACGAGATCGACGAGGTGTTCCCCGTCATCGCCCGCGCCTCGGAACTGTCCGGCCGGCGCTACGGCGCGGGCGGTCAGCAGGGTCACGACGACGACGTCCGGCTGCGGGTGGTGGCCGACCACGTCCGTTCCGGGTTGATGCTGATGACCGACGGCGTGACCCCGGGCAACGAGTCCCGCGGCTATGTGCTGCGCCGGCTGCTGCGCCGGGTGGCCCGCTCGATGCGACTGCTCGGGGTGCACGAACCGGTGCTGCCGGAGCTGCTGCCGGTCAGCCGGGACCTGATGAGCACCTCCTACCCCGAGGTGGCGACCGGGTGGGACCGGGTCGCATCGATCGCGTACGGGGAGGAGGACGCGTTCCGCCGGACCCTGACCGCCGGCACCCAGATCTTCGACCTCGCCGTCGCCGACACCCGCCAAGCCGGAACGAGCACCCTGGGCGGGGACCGCGCGTTCGCGCTGCACGACACCTACGGCTTCCCGATCGACCTCACCTTGGAGATGGCGGCCGAGCAGGGTCTCAGCGTCGACGCCGAGGGCTTCCGCACCCTGATGGCCGAGCAGCGCAACCGGGCCAAGGCCGACGCCAAGTCCAAGAAGGCCGGCGCGCAGGCCAGCGAGGTGTACCGGGAGCTGCGGGCCACCGGCGTCACGCCGTTCACCGGCTACCGCGAGCTGGCCACCGAGTCCAGCGTTCGCGGCATCGTCGTCGACGGCGAGCTGGTCGGCGGCGCGACGCGAAGGTCAGGTCGTCGAGCTGGTGTTGGAGCAGACCCCGTTCTACGCCGAGTCCGGCGGCCAGGACTCCGACGCCGGCACGATCACCGGCGACGGAGTTCGAGTTGCAGGTGCTCGACGTCCAGCGGCCGGTCAAGGGCCTGATCGTCCATCGGGCCAAACTCGTCCGCGGCGAACTGACCTCCGGCGCACCGGTGCTGGCCCAGGTCGACGGCGAGTGGCGCCTGGGCGCCTGCCAGGCTCATTCCGGCACCCACGTGATGCACGCGGCACTGCGCCAGGTGCTCGGCCCGACCGCCTTGCAGAGCGGCTCCTACAACAAGCCCGGCTACCTGCGGCTCGACTTCGCCTGGGCCCAGGGCCTGAACTCCGGCCACCCGCTCCGACGTGGAGGAGGCGGCCAACCAGGCCATCCGGGCGGACCTGAACGTGTCCGCGACCTACATGCCGCTGGCCACCGCCCGCGAGATCGGCGCGCTCGCCCTGTTCGGCGAGACCTACGACGAGCAGGTCCGGGTGGTGGAGATGGGCGGGCCGTGGTCGCGGGAACTGTGCGGCGGCACCCACGTCCAGCACTCCTCCCAGATCGGCCTGGTCACCTTGACCGGGGAGTCCTCGGTCGGCTCCGGCGTCCGCCGGGTCGAGGCGTTCGTCGGGCTCGAAGCCTTCCGCTTCCTGGCCCGCGAACGGTCGCTGGTGCTGGGCCTGAGCGAGGCGTTGAAGGTGCAACCCGACCAGCTGACCGACCGGGTGCACCGGCTGCTGGCCCAGCTCAAGGACACCGACAAGCAGCTGGCCGACCTCCGCAGCCGCCAGGTCCTGGCCGAAGTGGGCACGGTGGCGGCGAGCGCGCACGACCTGTGGGGCGTGGCCTACATCGGTCACCGCGCCGACGGCGTGGCCGGGAACGACCTACGGACGTTGGCCCTGGAGGTCCGCAACCGGGTCGCCGACCGACCCGCGGTGATCGCCGTCGTCGGCGGTCTGCCGGACAAGCCGAGCGTGGTGATCGTGACCACCGCCGGGGCCCGGGAACGCTCGCTGTCCGCCGGCGATCTGGTCCGGGTGGCCAGCGAGACCTTGGGCGGTCGCGGCGGCGGTAAGCCCGACATCGCTCAGGGCGGCGGGAACGACGGTGCCCGCGCCGCCGACGCCCTCAAAGCCGTAGAGGACGCCATCGGTCACACTCTCCAGTCCGCGTGAACCCCCTCGTGAGTGGTCGCCATCCGACCTGCGGTGTGGTGGTCGGGGCGGTCGGGAAGTCCACGGCGCGTCGGCGAAACGTGGTGGACCCGTCCGTACGCGCGCCCAGCGAGGTGCCCACGCCCGATTCGGGCATCTTAGGTTTCGCCGACGCGCCGTGGACCTCCCGACCTTGGCTGGCCTGCTCACCTGGGCCAGGGGCTCCACGCGGGGTCGGCGGAACCTGAGATGCCTGTGACCGGAGTGGCGAGGGGGGGAACGTACCTCCTGGGCCGAGTTGCACGTTCGGCCGACCCCGGGTGGAGCCCCTGGACCCCACCGCATGACCCGCGCCGGGGGTCACCTCGGTGAGGCGGGGGGTGAGGGTGGCGCTGGACTGGGGGGATGTGCGGATCGGGGTGGCGCGGTGCGATCCGGATGGGGTGTTGGCGTCGCCGTACGGGACGGTGGCGGCGGGGGAGCGGGAGATCGAGGACGTACTCGAGGTGGTGCGGGAGGTGGAGCCGATCGAGGTGCTGGTCGGGTTGCCCACGTCACTGTCGGGCGAGGCGGGCCCGGCGGCGGTGAAGGCGCGGGAACGGGCGGGTCGGCTGGCGGCGATGACGGGGATTCCGGTGCGGCTGGTGGACGAGCGGCTGAGCACGGTCAGCGCGGCGCGTCAGCTCCGGGAGGGGGGCCGGCGGGCCCGCCAGCAGCGTCAAGTGATCGACGCGGCGGCCGCAGCGACCATCCTGGAACACGCCTTGGCCACCGAACGAGCGCGGGGTAAGCCACCCGGGGAGTTAGTATCGGGCGCGACCGGCCCCGCCTGACGGCGCGGCAAGCCTGAGCACGGGGGAGGGACACTGCGGTGTCGTCCATGCTGGACCCGGAAGTCAAGCCGAGCCGCAAACGCGAGATCGCCCACCACGGCAAGGGCTGCGCGGCGGTCCTGGTCGCCTTGGCGGTGCTGTTCTTCGGCGGCTACGTCATCTACAACCAGGCCAACGGTCTATTGGACGGCTTCGGGGAAACCCCGGACTACGCGGGCAACGGCAAGAACCCGATCACGGTGACGATTCCCAAGGGAGCCACCGTCGACCAAATCGGCGGCGTGCTCCTCCAAGCCGATGTGATCAAGTCGACCGCCGCCTGGAGCCAGGCCGTGGCGTCGGAGGAGCGGGCCACCAGTATCCAGCCGGGCCGCTACAAGATGCGGACCCAGGTGCCCGCGATCGACGCCTTGCGGCTCCTGATCAACCCGGGCGGATCCTTGGTTCGGGTCGTTTTCACGGTTCCGGAGGGGCTCCGAATGTCCCGACAGGTCGACGTGCTGGGCAAAGAGACCAAGATTTCCAAGTCCGCCTACCAGAAGGCGTTGAAGAAGCCCAAGCAACTCGGCCTGCCGCGCTACGCCAAGAATCGTCCCGAGGGCTTTTTGTTCCCCGACACCTACACGTTGACGGCCAAGGCCACGGCCACCTCGACCCTCCAGCAGATGGTGACCCAGTACCGGGCCATCAGCCGCGAGATCGGCCTGGAGAAGGACGCCAAGAAGCTGAAACGCAGCCCCTACGACGTGGTGATCGTGGCCAGCATCATCGAGCGGGAGGTCAACCAGAAGCAGTATCGGGCCAAAGTCGCGCGGGTTTTGTACAACCGCCTCGACAAAGGAATGCCGCTCCAGCTCGACTCGACTGTGGTCTACGCCGAGAACCTCAAGACCAACACCACCACGCCAAAGGACCGGGCCAGCAAATCCAAGTACAACACCTACCGCTACAAGGGCTTGCCGCCCGGACCGATCGCCGCCCCCGGTCAAGACGCGCTGGAGGCCGCGGCCAATCCCGAAGCCGGTGACTGGCTGTATTTCACCACCGTCAACTTCGACACCGGCGAAACAAAGTTCGCCACCAACGAGGCCGACTTCGAAAAGATCCGGCGGGAGTTCCAGAACTGGTGCCAGGGCCACCCGGGTCGGTGTGACAGCTGAGTCGGCCGCTCCGGTCCGTCGCTGCGCGGTCCTCGGGTCTCCGATCCAGCATTCGCTGTCGCCGGTCCTGCACCGGACTGCGTACGCCGAACTCGGGCTGAGCGGCTGGAGCTATACCCGGCACGAGGTCACCGCCGAGCAGTTGGCCACCTTCGTGGACGGGCTCGACCACAGCTGGCGGGGACTGAGTTTGACCATGCCGTTGAAGGAGGCGGTGCTCGGCCTCGGTGTGCTGGATCCCGTCGCCGAACTCGCCGCAGCCGGGAACACGTTGCTCCTCGGGCCCGAGCGCACGGTCTACAACACCGACGTTGCCGGCCTGGTAGCTGCGGTCCGGGACGTGACCGCGGATCCGCTGCCGGTGATCACGGTGCTCGGCGCCGGAGCGACGGCCCGGTCGGCGGTGATCTCAGCGGCGCAACTTGGGGCGAGCCGGGTGCAGGTGGTCGCGCGGACCCCCGCTCGGGCCGAGGCGATCCGCCCGGTCGCCCGACAGTTGGGTCTGGAGCTGGCCGTACTGGATTGGACCGCCGATCCGCCGCCGGCTGATCTGCTGGTCAGCACGGTGACCAGCGGGGCCGTGGATTCGATCGCGGAACGACTGGTCGACACCGCCGCCCTGGTCTTCGACGTGGTCTACGACCCGTGGCCCACCGGCTTGGCGCGGGCCGCCGGGCGGTCTGGCCGAACCGTCCTGAGCGGTCTGGACCTGCTGGTCGAGCAGGCGGTCCTTCAGGTGGAACTGATGACCGGCCGGCGGCCGAACGCCCAGGGGTTGCGGGCGGCGGGTCTGGCCGCGCTGACCCACCGCGGCCGCCCGTGACCCGTTCGACCGCGGGGACGGCCCCGGCGACCCACCACTCCGCCCGACAAGACACTCCAGGGGACCTTCGGGGCGCGTGAAAGACTGATGCTTATGCTTCGTTGGCTGACCGCAGGCGAGTCCCACGGCCCCGCGCTGGTCGCCATCCTCGAAGGAGTGCCGGCCCACGTCGAGGTGCGCACCGACGACGTCGCCGCCGCCTTGGCCCGACGACGCCTCGGCTTCGGCCGGGGGGCACGGATGAAGTTCGAGGCGGATGCGGTCACCCTGCTCGGAGGGGTCCGGCACGGCCAGACCCAGGGCGGACCGGTGGCGATTCAGATCGCCAACACCGAGTGGCCGAAGTGGGCCAGCGTGATGGCGGCCGACCCGGTCGACGCCGAGATCTTGAACGGGCAGGCCCGCAACGCCGCCCTGACCCGCCCGCGGCCCGGGCACGCCGACCTGGTCGGGATGCAGAAGTACGACTTCACCGAGGCCCGGCCGGTGCTGGAACGGGCCAGCGCCCGGGAGACGGCCGCCCGAGTCGCTCTGGGCGAGGTGGCCCGGCGACTACTGGACCAGGCGTACGGGGTCAGCATCCTCAGCCACGTGGTGGAACTGGGTCGGGTGTCGGCGCCGGCCGGAGTCGTACCGCGGCCCGGCGATCTGGCCGCGATCGACCAGGACCCGGTGCGCTGCTTCGACCCCGGCACCAGCGACGGCGATGATCACCGAGGTCGAAGCTGCGCAGTCCGACGGGGACACCCTCGGCGGGGTGGTGGAGGTCGTGGTTTGGGGCTTGCCGCCCGGGCTCGGCTCGCACGTGCACGGCGACCGACGCCTCGACGCCCGGCTCGCCGGCGCGCTGATGGGGATTCAGGCGATCAAGGGGGTCGAGGTCGGCGACGGCTTCGAACTCGCCCGGACCCGCGGCAGTGCGGCCCACGACGAGATCACCCAGGCCGACGACGGGATCGTCCGCGCGTCGCGCCGCGCCGGCGGCACCGAGGGCGGGATGAGCACCGGGGAGGTGCTGCGCGTCCGGGCCGCGATGAAACCGATTGCCACCGTGCCGCGGGCGCTGCGGACCGTCGACACCGCCACCGGGGAGCCCGCGGTCGCCCACCACCAGCGTTCCGACGTGTGCGCGGTTCCGGCCGCCGGAGTGGTCGCCGAGGCGATGGTGGCCCTGGTCCTGGCCGATGCGGCGCTGGAAAAGTTCGGCGGCGACTCGATGTCGGAGACCCGCCGCAACCACCAGAACTACCTCGCCGACGTCGCCAGCCGGGGACTGCAACTGGCCGACAGCGCCACCCGGTGAAACCCGCCCTGGTGTTGGTCGGCGCGCCCGGCTCGGGCAAGTCCACCGTCGGGGCGCTGCTGGCGGGCCGCTGGAACGTGCCGTTCACCGACGTGGACGCCGTGATCGAGTCGCGGGTCGGCAAGAGCGTGGCCGAGATCTTCGCCGACGACGGCGAGGCGGTGTTCCGCGCCTTCGAGGAGTCGACCACGGCGGAACTGCTCGGTTCCGCAGGCGTGCTGGCCCTGGGCGGGGGGGCGGTGCTCTCGCCGACGACCCGCGCCGCCCTGACCGGGCATCGGGTGGCCTGGCTGCGGGTGAGCGTGCCGTTCGCGGCCAAACGGGTCGGGCTGAACGAGGCCCGACCGCTGCTGCTGGGCAACGTTCGCGGGCGGCTGGTGAGCATGCTGACCCAGCGCACCCCGCTGTACGCCGAGGTTGCCACCGAGAGCGTCGACACCGACGGCGTCAGCGCCGACGCGGTGGCGGACCAGATCGACGCTGGGCCCGACCCAGCTGGTGGCCCGGTCGATGGCTGAGGCCCGGCCCGATACTCAGGCCCGGATCGACGTCGCGGCCGAACGGCCCTATCAGGTGGTGATCGGTTCCGGGGTGAGCCGACAGGTTCCGGCGCTACTGACCGGCGCGGAGCGGGTCGCCCTGATCCACCCGCCGACCCTGCCGGGCCCGGCTGCTGTCCTGTCCGAGACGCTGCGGGACGCCGGCCTCCGGGTCACCCGGATCGAGGTGCCCGACGCCGAGGCGGCCAAGACCGTCGACGTCGCCGGGCGCTGCTGGGCGCTGCTCGGGCAGGGCGGCTTCACCCGATCCGACGCGGTGGTGGCGCTGGGCGGCGGGGCCACGACCGACCTGGCCAGCTTCGTCGCTGCGACCTGGCTACGCGGCGTTCCGCTGGTGACGGTGCCGACCAGCGTCTTGGCCATGGTCGACGCCGCGGTGGGCGGGAAAACCGGAATCAACACCGCCGAGGGCAAGAACCTGGTGGGTTGCTTCTACGAACCGGTCGGGGTGATCTGCGACCTCGACCTGCTCCGGACCCTGCCGGACGCCGATCTGCGCGCGGGTCTGGCCGAGGTGGTGAAGTGCGGCTTCGTCGCCGATCCGATCATCTTGGACCGGCTCGAACAGCACGGGTCGGCCGTGCTTGACGCGGACTCGTCGGTGCTGCGGGAGCTGATCGGACGCGCGGTGGCAGTGAAGGCCCGGGTGGTCTCAGCCGACCTGCGGGAGTCGACGTCGGTCGGGAACCGGGTCGGGCGCGAACTACTCAACTACGGACACACCCTCGGTCACGCGGTGGAACGCCGGGAAGGCTACCGCTGGCGGCACGGCGACGCGATCAGCGTGGGAATGGTCTTCGTCGCCGAACTGGCCCGGCTGGCCGGTCGGCTGGACGACACGACCGCCGCGCGACACCGGAAGGTGCTGGGTTCACTGGGGCTGCCGACGTCGTACGCCGCCGACGCGTTCGACGAGCTGCTCGCGGCGATGGCGCTGGACAAGAAGACTCGCGGTTCGACCCTGCGGTTCGTGATCCTGAACGGTCTGGCCAGCGCGGAGATCCTCGCCGGCCCCTCACCGGAGCTGCTGCGCGAGGCCTACGCAGCGGTCGCCGGCTGACCTGGCCGCGTACAGGTCAACGGACCAAGACCTGGAGTTCGCCGACCGGAAGCTCGGTGCTGGCCTGCTGATACATCGGAATCGTTCCGCCGACCCCGTTCACGGCCCAGTCGACCGCCCACTGGCTGTAGGCGGTGATGGTGTAGTTCCCCCGCGGCAACGACGGTGTGGTGTAGGTGTAGCCACAAGTCGGCGAGGGCATTCCGGGTGTGGTTCCAGGGATCCAGGCCCGGGACAGGTCGGTGCAGGTCAGCCGATGCCCATCGCCGAGGTCAAACGTGGTCTTGACCAGGTGCGCGTCCAACGACACCGTGAGGCCGGAAACGGCGTCGCTAACCGCTGCGGGGTCGGTATTGCCGCGAGCCCACAACCACATCGGATAACCGACCGCGGCCATCTTCCACTCGTTGATCTGCGGCGGCGGGCCGATCATCGGCTTGGGCGGGGTCAGCCGCAACCGGGCCACCGCGATATAGGCCGCCTCCTCCGGCGACAGTGTCGGCACCGGGGGTGCCGCCGGGACGGCTGCCGCACCTGGGGGTCCCTTCGCCGGGTTCTTCGGATCCTGCGCCGGACGGACATTCAGCTCACCGGGCGGCGCCACGGTTGCCGGCCGCCCGCACGACGTCGGCCCCCGACTCGACACGCACGTGTCCCACACCGAACGTGCCTGAACGTACCGCTTATACGCCGCCACCCGCTTCGACTGCGCCGCCACTGCGTCCTTGTATTCAGCCTTGGGTATGTACTCATAACTTTGACTTCACGGTAGACGTAGCCGTCCCTAGACCGCGACTTACAGACCTTGCGCTCTTACGATTCGACGATTCCAGCGATCGGGTCCTCGAAACAGGACGCAAGGTTGGTTCGATGCCTATTCTATCCACGCCTTCGCAGCTACTGAATCGGCCGTCTCGCTAACAGCACTACCATCAGGAGTGTCGGCCATCGCGTATGTGGGGTAAAATGGTAGTAAGGTTAAAAAGCAAACAGAGAGAATTAATCGTCGCACGATTGAACTTTCGTTCCAGTCCCAGACCACAATTTCCACTGTTCATCTTTTCTATTGACGACTATCTCTGCTGTGCGAAACTCTCCGCGTCCAACCAGCTTATTTTTTCGATCAAAGATTTGCACCTGCGAAGTGTCCTCGCAAACGTATAGGTTCAGGGAACTTGAAGAATAGCCACGATGGCGGACGTAGCGCACTACACCTTGACCAGAGCTGTGTCGCCCGAGTCCGTCGTAGGCTTCAAGTACCTGTACAGCCTCGCTCAGATACGGTCCTCCAGCGGTTCGTTTCATAAGCGGCGTAGCGTCCTTTGCCCCGCCCTCATTCAGAACGTGCCGGTACTCCATCCGAAACTCACGGTAGGACTTCTCGGCCGCTTCATACGCCAACCGCTGCTCTCGCTCCTGGGCATTCTCGGTCGGGGTCGGTGCAACAGAGGATGACGACGGCGACGGCGGAGGAGGAGGATCGGCCGGTGGCGTACAGCCCGAGGCCACCAGGACGAGCAGAGTGGCACCCGCCACCAGTCGACCGGCTCTCGCTCCGCTCATCGCGCCCCCATGCTCAGACCCGAAACGATGGCACAGTCGGTCACCAATGTCACCCGCCCTTGTGGACAACTCGTCCGGGTAACCGGTCGGGTTAGACTCAGCGACTGCTCAAGCGAGAGAAGAGGGGTACGACCGCGTGGCGTCGACGAACGATCTGAAGAACGGCATGGTCCTCGACCTGGACGGCCAACTGTGGTCGGTGGTGTGGTTCCAGCACCACAAGCCGGGCAAGGGCAACACGGTGGTCCGGACCAAGCTCAAGCACGTCCTGACCGGCAAGGTGGTCGACCGCACCTTCAACTCCGACACCAAGGTGGATACGGCCAACGTCGACCGCCGCGAGATGCAGTACCTCTATCACGACGGTTCCGGCTTCGTCTTCATGGACACCGGCAACTTCGAGCAACTCACGATCTCCGACGCCACGGTCGGGGACGCGAAGGACTACCTGCTCGAGGAGCAGATCGCCACGGTCGCGCTGCATGAGGAGAACCCGCTCTACATCGACCTGCCGGCCTCGGTCGAGCTGGTGGTCACCTACACCGAGCCCGGACTCCAAGGCGACCGCAGCACCGGCGGGACCAAGCCGGCCACGGTGGAGACCGGGCTCCAGATTCAGGTGCCGCTGTTCTTGACCACCGGTGAGAAGGTGAAGGTCGACACCCGCTCGGGCGACTACCTGGGCCGGGTCGGTAGCTGACGGTGAACCCGTCCCCAGCGCCGACATCCGGCCGTGCCGGCTCGACCCGGAGCAAGGCGCGCAAACGGGCGTTGGACATCTTGTTCGAAGCCGAGCTTCGCGGTCGGGACGCCCTGGACACCCTCGCCGAGCGCTCGGCCGACGCGGAGCCTCCCGTCCGTGACTACACCCGGGAACTGGTCGAGGGGGTCGCCGCCCATCGGCTCGCCATCGACGACCGGATCACGGCCGCGCTGGCCGCCGGCTGGACCCTGGACCGGACGCCCCGGGTCGACCGGACCGCGCTCCGGATTGCGGTCCTGGAGATCGACTACCTGGACGTTCCCGACGCCGTCGCGGTGACCGAAGCGGTCCGTCTGGTCGCCGACCTCTCCACCGACGACTCGCCGCCCTTCGTCAACGGAGTGCTGGGCACCGTCGTGGCCGGCAAGTCCGATCACCGCGACGTCGTGGCCTGACCCCACTCCTGCCCGATCCGGGCCGACGGCCGGCAAACCGTCAGACCTGAACCCGCACCGTGTCGGCCACCTTCGCGGCCAGTTCGGCTTCGACCTGCCGCAGGGTCGCGATTCGACGCTCGAGCTCGTCGACTCGGCCGTCGGCCTCGGTCAGCACCCGCTCGGCCTCGATTCGCGCAACCTGGGTCACCTTGTCGGCGGTCTGCTGGGAGTTCAGCAACAACCCGTACTCGTAAGACCGCAAGCTGTCGCCACCGTCCCCGTCGACGCCGAGCCCGGTCACCGGCTTGTCCTGGTCCAGCCGTGCCCTGATCGCGACCAGCTGATCGTCGAACTCCGTCATTGCGGTGTCGATCCGCCGCTGCAGCGCATCCACCAGCCCCACCAGTTCGGTCTGCGTCCGCGTCGAAGCAGCGACATGACTGCGGGCCTGGTCCTGAGCTGCACGCAAAACATCGAGTGCCGCCAATGCCTTGCGCCCCGCGGGGTCGTCGAGCGCGTGCACCTCACCCGACGCCGGAGCCTCAGCCGACACCGAATCGTCGGCCGGCGCCAAAGCGTCGACCGGCACCGAAGCGTCGGCCACTTGCGCTGGCTGACCTTGGCCTCGGACCTCCGCAGACCTGTTGGTCACGTCGGCCTTCCCGTCTTCCAAGCCGGTGTCGGCAATCGCTTCCGCATAACCGCTGGCCGCTGCCGTCGGCGTCGCCTCGGCGGTACGCGTCATCTCTACGGTGTTGCGCAGCGGTACCTCGCGTACGGCCAGCACCGTGACCAACGTCAGCAGGGCCACCCCGGCGGCGATCAGGAACAGCGTGCCGAAGGAGTCTCCGTACGCGGTACGCACGATCAGCCGAATCGGCGCGGGGAGGTCGTTGAGGTCCAGGCTCCCGCCCGACTGGGCGCCGGGCTTGATCCCGGCCGCCCGCAGCCCGTTCTGCACGTGATCCATCACGTGGTTGGCCAAGACCGCGCCCAGCACCGAGACTCCGACCGCGCCACCCAGGGAACGGAAGAAGGAGACCGCAGCCGAGGTGGCACCGACCTGGGAGACGTCGACGGTGTTCTGCACCGCCAGCACGATGTTCTGGACCAGGGCACCGACGCCGACACCGAGCACGGCTACGAAAATCGCGATCTGCCAGTACGGCGTGGTGTGGTCCAGCGTCCCCATCAGACCAAGCCCGATCACCATCATGAAAGCGCCGATCACCATCGGCAGCTTCCACCGGCCGGTGCGGCTCACGATCTGCCCGATCACGACCGAGCTGGACATCTGAGCCACGATCAGCGGAATGGTCATCAGTCCGGCCCTGGTCGGAGTGTTCCCGCCGGCAAGCTGGAAGTACTGGGTGAGGAAGGTACTGCTTCCGAACAGGGCGACCCCCACGCCGACGCCGGCCAGGATCATCAACACCGTGGTGCGGTTCTGCAGCAACCGCACCGGCACCATCGGCTCAGCGCTGCGCAGCTCGGTCAGGACCGCCAGCACCACCGCAACCACGAAGCCGGCCAGGAACAGCCCGCTCTGCCAGGAGACCCACGCGTAGTCCCGCCCGGCGAAGGTGACCCACAGCATCGGCAGCGCCGCGACGAACCCGATCAGCACCGCGCCCAGATAATCGATCTTCACCCGGCGACGGCGTACAGGCAGATGCAGGGTGATTTGCAGGAGAACCATGGAGATGACGGCGAGTGGCACGCAGACGAAGAAGCACCAGCGCCAGCCGATGCTGTCGGTGAGCACGCCACCCAGCAGCGGTCCGGAGACCGTGCTGACCGCCATCACCGCTCCCATGTAGCCGGTGTAGCGGCCCCGCTGCCGCGGCGGGATGACCGAGCCCATGATCGACTGCACCAGCGCGGTCAGGCCGCCCATGGCCACACCCTGGACGGCGCGGAAGGCCATCATCGGTGGCACGCTCTGGGACAGGCCCGCCCCGATCGAGCCGGCCACGAAGAGCACGATCGATAGCTGAACCAGCAGCTTCTTGCTGAACAGGTCCGACAGCTTGCCCCAGATCGGGGTGGTGACGGTCATCGCCAGGAGCGCGGATGTGATCACCCAGGTGTACTGCCGCTGGGTTCCGTGCAGGTCCGACATGATGGTCGGCAAAGCGGTGGCCACGATGGTCGTCGACAGCAGAGCGGTGAACAACGCGGCCAGCAGCCCGGTCATCACCTCCAGAATCTGCCGGTGGGTCAAGGCGGTCGTGGCTGGACTCGCCGCGGTAGGCGAAGGACTTCCCACGCTGACCGGGTGGTTGGGGGTGGGCGTAGCGGTACTCATACGGCGCTGGACTCCAGGTGAGGAACGGAAAAATCGACGGTGTCGGCGAGCGTCTTCGGCGCCGGCGGAACGGAGGGCATGGTGGCGGAAAGACTCCGCTCAAGCCTGGACAAGACGGCGGCGGCGGCGACCGCGTCGTCGTCGTCCCACTCCGCGAGCGCATTGATCAAGCGGTCCAGCCCACGTTGCTGACGTTCGAGCAGCAAATCTCGACCCCGATCGGTGATGCCGATCCGACAGGCCCGCGCGTCGGCAGGGTCAGGCCGACGATCGACCAGGCCCTCGGCGTCGAGGGCCGCAACGGCCCGAGACGCCACCGAGGACGCCACCATCAGTTGCACGGCCAGGTCGCCGGGGCGTACGTCGCGCTCGGCGACGAGTCGCAGGACGCCGATGAGGGTTCCCGTCACGTCACGCTCGTGCTCTTTGTGAGCGGCGCAGCGGGCAGTCCGGATGAGGTCGACGAGACTGGTCAGAAGTTCGGCCGCGCAGGTCTCGGATACCGCCATTGATCCTCCTTTACTTGCACAACGCAACGATAGAGCACGTCATTCCATAGCGCAACTAACGTGACTCAAAGCGCAATGATGGGTGCAATGAGAGCGGCGTCTCGCTCCCGGCGATCCCTGCTAGGGTCGGCCAGCGGTAGCAACCACCCTTGAAGTCCTGTCCGGTGAGGCAGGAAAGGACGGTCGATGTCTGCAGCACCCGATCTCGTTCGCACCCCAACCTCGAGCGGCCGGGACCCGGCGTTGCTGGTGCTGGAGGACGGCCGAACCTTCCACGGCTCCGCGTACGGAGCGCTCGGGGAAACCTTCGGCGAGGCGGTCTTCGCCACCGCCATGTCGGGCTACCAAGAGACCCTCACCGACCCGAGCTACTACGGTCAGGTCGTGGTCGCCACCGCCCCGCACATCGGCAACACGGGTTGGAACGACGAGGACGATGAGTCCGGCCGGATCTGGGTGGCCGGCTACGTCGTCCGCGATCCCGCTCGGCTGCCCTCGAGCTGGCGGTCCCGGCGCACCCTGGAGGCCGAACTCGTGGCCCAGGGGGTGGTCGGCATCTGCGAGCTCGACACCCGGGCCCTGACTCGTCACCTGCGGGAGCGAGGAGCGATGCGGGTCGGGGTGTCCAGTGTGCGGGCCGACCCCGCGGTGCTGCTCGAGCGGGTCCGCGCCACCGCGTCGATGCTCGGTGCCGATCTGGCGCACGAGGTGTCCACCGCGGAGGCGTACGTGGTGCCGGCACAGGGCGAACTGCGCTTCCGGGTGGTCGCGGTGGATCTCGGGATCAAGACGATGACGCCGTACCGGATGGCCGAGCGGGGGATCGAGGTGCACCTGGTGCCGGCCGGAACCACGTGGCCCGACGTGGCGGCGCTGCGACCCGACGGCGTCTTCTTCTCCAACGGACCCGGCGACCCCGACGTCGCCGACGCCGCGGTCGACCTGCTCCGCCAAGTGCTGGCCGCCGGACTGCCGTACTTCGGCATCTGCTTCGGCAACCAGATCTTCGGCCGCGCGCTGGGCTTCGACACCTACAAGCTCGGCTACGGCCATCGCGGGATCAATCAGCCGGTGATGGACCTGGTGACCCGCAAGGTCGAGATCACCGCGCACAACCACGGCTTCGCCGTCGCCGCCCCCCGGCAGGGCCGAACGCCGACCCCGTACGGCTTGGCCCGGGTCAGCCACGTCGGCCTCAACGACGACGTGGTCGAAGGCCTGGCCCTGGAGGACGAAGCCGGCCAACTGCTGGCGTTCTCGGTGCAGTACCACCCCGAGGCCGCTGCCGGACCGCACGACGCCGGCTACCTGTTCGACCGCTTCGTCGACTTGATGAACGCCCGTGCCGGTCGTGATTCCCGTGGCGAAGCCAGCACCGACGGAGCCCGGTAGTGCCCCGCCGTACCGACATCTCCACCATCTTGGTGATCGGATCGGGTCCGATCGTGATCGGCCAGGCGTGCGAGTTCGACTATTCCGGCACCCAGGCCTGCCGGGTGCTGCGCGAGGAGGGGTTCCGCGTCGTCCTGGTCAACTCCAACCCGGCCACGATCATGACCGACCCCGAATTCGCCGACGCCACCTACGTGGAGCCGATCACCCCGGAATTCGTCGAGCAGGTGATCGCGCGCGAGCGGCCGGACGCCCTGCTGGCCACCCTCGGCGGTCAGACCGCGTTGAACGCGGCGATCGCGCTGCACGAGAGCGGGGTGTTGGAGCGCTACGACGTGGAACTGATCGGCGCGTCGGTCGAGGCGATCCAACGGGGAGAGAACCGCGAGCAATTCAAGACGATCGTGCAGAACCTGGAGCTGCCCCCCGACCCGCTGCGGACGAACGCGGAGTCCGCCGGCCACGCCAGCCCGGAGGTCGGGGTGGCCCGCAGTGCCGTCTGCCACTGCATCGGCGACGTGCTCGCCGCGGCGGACGATCTGGGTTACCCGCTGGTCGTCCGGCCGAGCTTCACCATGGGCGGCGTCGGGTCCGGCTTTGCCCACGACGAAGCCGACCTGCGCCGGATCGCCGGCGCGGGCCTGGCCGCCAGCCCCACCTCGGAGGTGCTGATCGAGGAGTCGATCCTGGGCTGGAAGGAGTACGAGCTGGAGGTGATGCGCGACCGGGCCGACAACGTGGTGATCGTCTGCTCGATCGAGAACCTGGATCCGATGGGGGTGCACACCGGTGACTCGATCACCGTCGCCCCGGCGATGACGCTGACCGACCGGGAATACCAGCGGATGCGCGACGTCGCCATCGCCATCATCCGCGCGGTCGGGGTGGACACCGGCGGGTGCAACATCCAGTTCGCCATCGACCCGGCGACCGGCCGGATGATCGTGATCGAGATGAACCCGCGGGTCTCCCGCTCCTCGGCTCTGGCCAGCAAGGCGACCGGGTTCCCGATCGCCAAGATCGCGGCCAAGGTGGCCGTCGGCTACACCCTGGACGAGATCCCCAACGACATCACCCGGCAGACGCCGGCCAGCTTCGAACCGGCGCTGGATTACGTGGTGGTCAAGGTGCCGCGGTTTGCGTTCGAGAAGTTCCCCTCCGCCGACGCCGGCCTGACCACGCACATGAAGAGCGTGGGGGAGGCGATGGCCATCGGCCGTAACTTCACCGAGGCCCTCGGTAAGGCACTGCGCAGCCTGGAGGACCCCAAGGCTCCGTTCCGGTTCAGCCCGCCCAGCGACAGTGCGGAGGCGTTGCTGGCTCGGGCCGCCCGTCCCCACGACGGGCGGTTGGGCGTGGTGATGGCGGCGATCCGGGCCGGAGCCAGCTCCGACCAGGTGGTGGCCGCGACCCGGATCGACCCGTGGTTCGTCGACCAGCTGCTGTTGATTTCCGAGGTCGCCGACCAGGTCGGCGCGGCGCCCGAGCTGACCGCTGAGGTGTTGCGGCTGGCCAAGCGACACGGCCTGTCCGACTTCCAGATCGCCGGTCTGCGGGGGCTGCCGGAGGCGGTGGTCCGGGGGTCCGCTGGGCGCTGGGCGTCCGGCCGGTCTACAAGACCGTGGACACCTGCGCGGCCGAGTTCGCGGCGACCACGCCGTATCACTACAGCGCCTACGACACCGAGACCGAGGTGGCGCCGCGGACCCGGCCGGCGGTGCTGATCCTGGGCAGCGGTCCGAACCGGATCGGGCAGGGGATCGAGTTCGACTACTCCTGCGTGCACGCGGCGATGGCCCTCTCGGCCGCCCCCGACAACGGCGGCGCCGGTTATGAGACGGTGATGCTCAACTGCAACCCCGAGACCGTTTCCACCGACTACGACACTGCCGACCGGCTCTACTTCGAGCCGTTGACGCTGGAGGACGTGCTCGAGGTCGTGCACGCCGAACAGCAGGCGGGACCGGTGGCCGGGGTGATCGTCCAGCTCGGCGGGCAGACCCCGCTGCGACTGGCGCAGGAACTCAAGGACGCCGGGGTGCCGGTGGTCGGCACCTCGCCGGAGGCCATCCACCTGGCCGAGGAACGGGGGGCGTTCGGGCAGGTGCTCGACGCGGCCGGCCTACCCGCCCCCGAGCACGGCCTGGCCCGTTCCTTCGACGAGGCCCGCGCCATCGCCGCCACCATCGGCTATCCCGTCCTGGTCCGGCCCTCCTACGTGCTCGGCGGCCGCGGGATGGAGATCGTCTACGACGAGTCGGCGTTGGCCGCCTACATCGGCCGGGCCACCGAGGTGTCCCCGGACCATCCGGTCCTGGTCGACCGCTTTCTCGACGACGCGATCGAAATCGACGTGGACGCCCTCTACGACGGCGCCGAGCTTTATCTGGGCGGGGTGATGGAGCACATCGAGGAGGCCGGCGTGCACTCCGGTGACTCCGCCTGCGCGCTACCGCCGATCACCTTGGGTGCGGAGGTGGTCGAACGGATCCGCAGCTCCACCCGGGCCGTCGCCGCCGGCGTCGGGGTCCGCGGACTGATCAACATCCAGTTCGCGCTGGCCGGGGACACGTTGTTCGTCTTGGAAGCCAATCCCCGGGCCTCTCGGACCGTGCCCTTCGTGTCCAAAGCCACCGCCACCCCGCTGGCCAAGGCGGCCGCCCGGCTGATGCTGGGCGCGAGCATCGCCGAACTGCGGGTCGAAGGCCTGCTGCGTCCGCAAGGCGACGGCTCCGACGAGCCGACCGGCGCCCCGATGGCGGTGAAGGAGGCGGTGATGCCGTTCAATCGCTTCCGGACGCTGGACGGCGTCTCGGTGGATACGGTGCTGGGCCCGGAGATGCGCTCCACCGGTGAGGTGATGGGTCTCGACACCACCTTCGGGACCGCCTACGCCAAGTCCCAGACCGCGGCGTTCGGGTCGCTGCCGACCAAGGGCACCGTGTTCGTCTCGGTGGCCAACCGGGACAAGAAGTTCGTCATCTTCCCGGTCAAGCGACTGGCCGACCTCGGCTTCGAGATCCTCGCCACCGCCGGCACCGCGTCGATGCTGCGCCGGCACGGCGTGGTGGTGACCAGCGTCCGCAAATTCAGCCAGGGCTCGGGCCCGGCGGGGGAGAAGACGGTGGTCCAAGCCATCCTCGACGGGGAGGTCGACCTGGTCTTCAACACCCCGCACGGGCAGAGCCCGGACGGCCGGCCCCGCTTCGACGGCTACGAGATCCGCACCGCCGCCGTGCTGCGCAACATTCCCTGCGTGACCACCGTGCAGGGGTTGGCGGCGGCCGTCCAGGGGATCGAGGCGATGCGCGCGGGTCCGCTCGGCGTCCGCTCCCTGCAGTCGTGGGGGGCGTAAACCCCCGCCCGGGCGTGCTCGACCTGGGCTACCGCCGAGCCCTCCGGCCGCTGCTGTTCCGGGCCGCTTCGGGCGACCCGGAACGGGTGCACGAGCAAACCCTGGCCGCCTTGACCCGACTCGAGCGACGACCGGCCGCCCAAGCGTTGCTGCGGACGCTGTGTTCGAGTCCGCGCCGACCCGTCACGGTGGCCGGGATCGACTTCCCCTCGCCCGTCGGCCTGGCCGCCGGGATGGACAAGGACGGGGTGGCGCTGCGGACCTGGGCTGCCCTCGGCTTCGGCCACGTCGAGATCGGCACGGTGACCGCGCGACCCCAGCCCGGCAATTCCCGTCCCCGGTTGTTCCGGCTGCCGGCAAGCGGCGGGCTGGTCAACCGGATGGGCTTCAACAACGACGGGGTGGCCGCCTTGGTGGCCCGGCTCGAGCGGGCCGGTGTCGCGCGGGGCAACCGCGCGCTCGGGATAGTGCTGGGGGTCTCGATCGGCAAGAACCGGACGACCCCGGTAGCGGCGGCGACGCCGGACTACCTGGCCTGCTTTACGGCGGTGGCCCCCTACGCCGACTACGTCGCCATCAACGTGTCCAGTCCCAACACCCCCGGGCTGCGCGCGCTGCAGGAGGCTACCGCCCTGACCGGACTCCTGCGGTCGTTGACCGACGCCGCCCGGACCCGGGACCCGGAGAATCCGGTCCCGATCATGGTCAAGGTCGCCCCTGACCTGAGCGAGCAGGCCCTGGAGGAGCTGGTCGAGGTCTGCCAGACCGCCGGGGCCCGCGGACTGGTGGCCACCAACACGACCCTGGCCCGCGAGGGCGTCACGGCGGCGGAACGCTGGCGCGCGGCCGAGTCCGGTGGCCTATCGGGGGCCCCACTGACCCTGCGGACCCGGGCGGTCGTCGCCTTTTTGGCCGCCCGGAGCACCCTGCCGGTGATCGGGGTCGGCGGCGTCCTCAGCGCCGATGACGGGCGGGCTTTGCTCGACGCCGGCGCCGCGCTGCTGCAGGTCTACACCGGCCTGGTCTACCGCGGGCCGGCCCTGATCGGTGAACTGAACGCACTGTCCACCAACTCCCGGATCACCAGCAGGAGGACACCGTGACCGAGGTCGTCACTCCGGTGAGCTACGCCGTCCGGCTGGCCGCCGCGACCGCCGCCCGGGGGCGGTTGTGCGTCGGGATCGATCCGCACCCGGCCCTGCTGCGGGCCTGGGACCTGCCGGCCGACGCCCACGGGGTGGAACGCTTCGCCCGCGCCACGGTGGCGGCCCTGGGCGACGACGTAGCTGTGTTCAAACCGCAGTCGGCGTTCTTCGAGGCGTACGGCTCGCGCGGGGTGGCGGCACTGGAGGCGACGCTCGCCGACATCCGCGCCGCCGGCGCCTTGTCGCTGCTCGACGTCAAGCGCGGCGACATCGGCTCGACCATGGACGCCTACGCCGCCGCATATTTGAGCAACGGCTCCCCGTTGGCGGCCGACGCCGTGACCCTGAGCCCTTACCTTGGCTTCGGGGCCCTGGACGGGGCGATCGAACTGGCCGAGACGACCGGACGCGGGGTCTACGTGCTCGCCCTGACCAGCAACGCCGAGGGCCGTCAGGTCCAGCAGGCGATCACCGACACCGGCGCCACCGTGGGCCAGGCGGTGGTCGACCAGGCCGCCCGGCGTAACGCCGGACCCGGACCCGGACCGGTCGGGGTGGTGGTCGGAGCCACCATCGGCTCGACCGGCACCCGCTTCGAGCATCTGAACGGATCGATCCTGGCCCCAGGACTGGGTGCGCAGGGAGCCACCGCAGCCGACCTGGCTTCGGTCTTCGGGGCCGCGTTGCCGCTGGTCCTGCCGGCGACGAGCCGGGAAGTCTTGCGGGCCGGTCCCGATCCGGTCGCGTTGTGCCGGGCGGCCCGGTCGGCCCGACCGGCCTGAACATCGCCGCGGCCCTGCGGTAGGTTCTCCCACGTCCGACCCGGAGCCCCAACGGCTGGCCAGATGAGGAACTTCCGCGTGAGCATCCCTCCCTTGAGCGACGAGCAGCGCGAGCAGGCACGGCAGGCTGCCACCCAGGCTCGCCGGCGGCGGGCCGACGTCAAGGCGGCGCTGCGCCGTAGCGAGCAGAGCCTGGCCCAGGTCCTGGCCGTCGCCGAACGAGACGACGTGATCGCCCAGGCGAAAGTGGTCGACGTGTTGAAGTCACTTCCTCGGGTCGGTGCCGTCCGGGCGGCCCGAGTGATGCAGCGTCTCGACATCGCTCCCAACCGGCGGTTGAGGGGCTTGGGCCGCCACCAGGTCGCGGGCCTGATCGCTGAGTTCAGCGGGACCGGTGCCGGCGTCCCGCACCACCTCACCACCTCGTGAGCCGGTCGAACCTGACCGTTCTCTCCGGACCCACCGCGGTCGGCAAGGGCACCGTGGTGACCGAACTCGCCACCCGGCATCCAGAGATCTTCGTCTCGGTGTCGGCCACCACCCGGCCCCCTCGACCCGGCGAACGGGACGGGGTGGACTATCTGTTCGTCTCCGAGGACGAGTTCGACTCCCTGGTTGCCCACGATCACCTGCTGGAGTGGGCCCGGGTGCACGGAACACACCGCTACGGCACCCCGCGCGAACCTGTCCTGGCCGCCACCCGGGCAGGGCGGCCCGCACTGCTGGAGATCGACCTGCAGGGCGCCCGGCAGGTCCGGCAGCACTGGCCGGAGGCCCGATTCGTCTTCCTCGCCCCGCCCAGCCGGCAGGAACTGCTCCGGCGGCTGGTCGGCCGCGGCACCGAATCCGCAGCCCAGCGCGCGGCCCGGTTGCGGACCGCGGACCAGGAGATGGCGGCCCGCGCGGAGTTCGACGCGGTCGTGGTCAACCACCAAGTGAGTCAAGCGGTCAAAGACTTGGTAGCCTTGATCTGTTTGTGACCAGCTGAGCCGCGGCAACGCGTCTTCACCATGGCGCGCGCGTCGTCAGATTCTCGATGGCGCTCAGCGCATCAGCCGTATCGACGAAAAGGTATCCGTGTCCGAGAACGCCCCCGTTTCCGCCCCCCGTACGCCCGTTGTCGCCGACGTGGTGGCCGAGGGCATCACCAACCCGCCGATCGACGAACTGTTGCTGCAGGCCGACTCCAAGTACAAGCTGGTGCTCTACGCGGCCAAGCGCGCCCGGCAGATCAACGCCTACTATTCTCAGCTCGGCGAGGGTCTGTTGGACCACGTCGGCCCGCTGGTCGAGACCGCGGTGCAGGAGAAGCCGCTTTCGATCGCGCTCCGCGAGGTGAACGAGGGCAAGCTGACCGTGACCGACATCGATCCCGATGCCGTTCCGGTCGCCGAGGAGTCCGGCGAACTGAACCCGTTCGCCGATCCCGCCTGAAGCCGACGGCGAAGCTGATCCTGAGCTGCCCCGGATCGGTGGCCGGATGAGCCGGATCGTGCTCGGCGTGGCCGGGGGCATCGCGGCCTACAAGGCCTGCGACCTGCTCCGGCGGCTCCGCTTCGCCGGACACGACGTCACCGTCGTGCCGACCGCCGCTGCCTTGCACTTCGTCGGTGCGGCGACGTGGGCGGCGTTGTCGGGTCGGCCGGTTCAGACCGAGGTCTGGGCCGACGCCGAGCAGGTGCCGCACGTACGGATCGGGCAGCGATGCGATCTGGTCCTTGTCGCACCGGCCACCGCTGATCTGCTCGCTCGGGCCGCCGGCGGACGAGCCGACGACCTGTTGACCAACGTGTTGCTGACCGCACCCGGGCCGGCGGTGTTCGCCCCGGCCATGCACACCGAGATGTGGCGGCACCCGGCCACCCGTGACAATGTCGCCACCCTGCGCCGTCGCGGGTCGGTCGTGCTCGATCCTGACGTCGGCCGCCTGACCGGAGCCGACTCCGGGGCGGGCCGGTTGCCCGAACCGGCCGAACTGGCCGCTACGGCTTCCCTGCTGATCGCCGATCCGACCGTGGCCGCCCGGGCCGCCGCGCAGGATCTGGCCGGGCTCCGGGTCGTGGTCAGCGCCGGCGGCACCCGCGAACACCTGGATCCGGTCCGCTTTCTCGGCAACGCGTCATCGGGGCGAATGGGCTGGGCGTTAGCTCGCGCGGCCCGGCTCCGGGGCGCCGAGGTCCACCTGGTCGCCGCCAACGTCGACCTCCCGCCGCCCGCGGCGGTTCAGACCGAGTCGGTCACCTCTACCGCCGACCTGCAGACGGCGATGCAGCGCGCGGCTGAGCGGGCCGACCTGGTCGTGATGGCGGCGGCACCGGCGGACTACACCCCCGCTCGGCCGAGCGCGACCAAGCTGAAGAAGTCCGGCACGGCGGGGCTGGAGCTGAGCTTGACCCAGACCGTCGACGTGCTGGCCGACTTGGTGGCCCGCAGAACCGATCCCGCCCAGGTACTGGTCGGGTTCGCCGCCGAGACCGTCGACAGCACCGACGAACTGATCGCCCTGGGTCGGGCCAAGCTGGACCGCAAGGGGTGCGACCTGCTCGTGTTGAACGCGGTCGGGCCGGGGCTGGTGTTCGGCTCCGACGACAGTGAGATCGTTGTGCTGGGCGCTGGCGGGGACGCCGGCGCGAGCGTCGAAGGACCCTTCGCCGGCTCGAAGGACCTGCTCGCTCACCGGGTCTGGGACTCCGCCATCAGCAGACGGACAGTCCGGTAAGTTGGCTGATATGCCACAAGATGGAACGTGGGCTCCGCAACCGAGCCGCCGATGACGGGTCGCCTGTTCACCTCCGAGTCGGTCACCGAGGGCCATCCGGACAAGATTGCCGACCAGATCAGCGACTCGGTGCTGGACGAGATTTTGAGCCAGGACCCGCAGAGCCGGGTCGCGGTGGAGACGCTGGTCACCACCGGTCTGGTCGTGGTGGCCGGTGAGGTGACCACCGAGGCGTACGCGGAGATTCCCAGGATCGTCCGGCAACGGATTCTGGACATCGGCTACGACTCGTCGACCAAAGGCTTCGACGGTGCCTCGTGCGGGGTGCAGGTCGCCATCGGCCAGCAGTCGCCCGACATCGCCCAGGGGGTCGACAGCGCATACGAATCTCGGTTGGAACAATCGGTCGACTCCCTCGACGCCCAGGGGGCCGGCGACCAAGGCCTGATGTTCGGTTACGCCTGCGCCGAGACCGACTCCTTGATGCCGCTGCCGATCGACCTGGCCCACCGGCTCGCCGAACGGCTCTCGGCGGTCCGCAAGGACGGCACCGTGGCCTACCTGCGACCCGACGGCAAGACCCAGGTGACGGTGGAGTACGACGGCGACACCCCGGTCCGGGTGGATACCGTGGTGGTGTCCAGCCAGCACGCCGCCGACATCGATCTGGACGCGCTGCTCAGTCCTGACGTCCGCAAACACGTCGTCGATCCCGTCCTCGCCGGCTACGACATCGACACCAGCGACTACCAGCTGTTCGTCAACCCGACCGGCCGCTTCGAGGTAGGCGGCCCGATGGGCGACGCCGGTCTGACCGGGCGGAAGATCATCGTCGACACCTACGGCGGGATGGCCCGGCACGGGGGCGGGGCGTTCTCCGGCAAAGACCCCTCCAAGGTCGATCGTTCCGGCGCGTACGCGATGCGCTGGGTGGCCAAGAACGTCGTCGTCGCCGGCCTGGCCCGGCGGTGCGAGGTGCAGGTGGCCTACGCCATCGGCCGGGCGCACCCGGTCGGCTTCTACGTGGAGACCTTCGGCACCGAGCAGGTGCCGGTCGACCAGATCCAGCAGGCCGTGCTGGCCGTGTTCGACCTCCGGCCGGCGGCCATCATCGCCGACCTGGACCTGGCCCGGCCGATCTATGCCCCCAGCGCGGCCTACGGGCACTTCGGCCGGGACCTGCCCGGCTTCAGCTGGGAGCAGACCGACCGGGTAGACGCCCTGCGGAACGCCGTCCGGGGCTGACCCGGGTCCGACGTACAGACTGTCGGAGGGGTCTGCCTAGGATCGGGCGTGCCCCGAGTCGATCTCAGCGCCGCCCGTCTCGACCCGGCGGTCGCGTTGACCTGCCCGGTGGCCCGGGTGGCGGTGGACGTCTCGCTGAGTCATCTCGACCGACCCTTCGATTACGCGGTGCTTCCCGACCAGGACGCCCTCGCCGTCCCCGGCTCCCGGGTCCGGGTCCGGTTCGCCGGCCGGCTGCGCGACGGCTTCGTGCTGGAGCGGCTCGCCACGACCGAGGCCGACCGGGTCCTCACTCCGCTGCACAAGGTCATCTCCGCCGAGCCCGTCTTGACCCCGGAGGTCGCCCGGCTGCTGCGCGAGGTCGCCGACCACTACGCCGGCAGCTTCGCCGACACGCTGCGCTTGGCGGTGCCGCCGCGACACGCCGCCACCGAGAAGGCGGATCCGCCGTCGGCGCCTCCGGCGGCCCCGGCCCTCGGGCCCGGGGTGGTGCAGCACTATCCCGACGGCGAGGGTTTTCTCACCGCCGCTCGGGCGGGTACCTCGCCGCGGGCGTTGTGGCAGCTGACCCCGAGCAGTGGTCCGGCGGGGGACTGGGCCATCGGCTTCGCCGAGGCGGCCAGGGCGGTCGTCGACGGCGGCCGGGGTGCGGTATTGATCGCCCCGGATCAGCGCGACCTGGCCCGGCTGGCCGCGGCCTGCGCGCGCGTCGTCGGCCGTGGCCGCTTCGTCACCTTGGTCGCCGAGGCCGGACCGGCGGCCCGCTACCGCGCCTTCTTGGCCGCACTGCGCGGACAGGTGCGAGTGGTCATCGGCAACCGCGCCGCCGCGTACGCCCCCGTCCACGACCTCGGCCTGGTCGCCTTGTGGGACGACGGTGACGATCTCTTGTCCGAGCCTCGGGCTCCGTACCCACACACGCGCGAAGTCTTGGTCCTGCGCGCCACCCAGACCCGCGCCGCGGTGCTGTTCGCCGGTTACGCGCGGACGGCAGAGCTTCAGCGCTACGCCGAGCGCGGGTGGCTGCGACCGTTGCAGCAGCCACGCGCTACCGTCCGGCACACCGCGCCGAGGGTCCGAGTCAGTGCCGACTCCGACCTGGCCCGGGAACGGGACCCGGCCGGCGCGGCGGCGCGACTGCCGCACGAGGCGTTCACGCTGATCCGCAACGCGCTCACGCAGGGCCCGGTCCTGGTCCAGGTGCCTCGGGCCGGGGGTCGGCTCGCCCTGGTCTGCCAGGACTGCCGCGAACCCGTCCGCTGCCGCTTCTGCCACGGACCCACCACCAGCAACCCCACGACCAGCAGCGACGCCGCCGCCCCCCGGTGCGAGTGGTGTGGCCGAGCCCAGGTGAACTGGACGTGCCCGGAATGCGGCGGCTCCCGGATCCGGGCCCCGCTCGTCGGGGCCGCCCGGACCGCGCTCGAGCTGGGGCGGGCGTTCCCCTCCACGACGGTCCGACGCTCCGGCGCCGGTCAGGTGCTCAGCGACGTCAGCGCCGACCCGGCGTTGGTGGTCTGTACTCCTGGGGCGGAGCCGGTCGCCGCAGGCGGTTACGCGGGCGCGGTCCTGCTGGACACCGCGGTGCTGTTGCTGCGGCCGGATCTGCGCGCGGCGGAGGAGGCGTTGCGGCGGTGGCTGCACGTCGTCGCCCTGGTCCGGGGTGGAGCCGAGGGCGGTTCGGTCCTCGCGGTGGGGGACAGTCGGTCCCGGGCGCTGCAGGCGCTGGTTCGGGTCGACCCGGCGGGCTTCGCCGCCCGGGAGCTGGCCGAACGGGCCGACGCACATTTCCCGCCGGCGGTCAAAGTGGTCACCGTGGACGGCGCCGCGCCTGCCCTGGCCGAATACCTGGAGCTGGCCCAGCCCCCTCCGCAGACCGAGACCCTCGGACCCGTGCCCCTGCCGCCGGCACCGCACGCCGAGACTGAGTTGCTTCGGCTGACCCTGCGCGCCCCGGCAGCACAGGGGGAGGCCCTGGTCCGGGCTGCTCGGGAGGTGGCCGGGGTGCGCAGCGCCCGTAAGAGCGAGGGTTCGCTCCGGCTCCGGGTCGACCCGCCGGTGATCGGCTGATCCTTCGGCCACGCTGAGCTTGGTCGGGCTGGGCTTGGTCGGGCTGGGCTTGGTCGGGCTGAGCTTGGTCGGGCTGGGCTTGGTCGGGCTGGGCTTGGTCGGGCTGGGCTCGGTCCGGCTGAGTACAGTGCGCGGGTGCGGATCGTGTTCTGTGGGACCCCGGAGGTGGCCGTACCGTCGCTGGACGCGCTGGTCGCCTCCCGGCACCAGGTGGTCGGCGTGGTGACGCGCCCCGACGCCCCGTCCGGTCGCGGGAAGCGGCTGCGGGCCAGTCCGGTCGCGGACCGCGCCGAACAGCTCGGACTGGAGACGTTGAAGCCGGCCCGGCCCCGCGACCCCGACTTTGTGGCCCGGCTGAGTGAGATCGGCCCGGACTGCTGCCCGGTCGTCGCGTACGGAGCCCTGCTGCCGCAGAGCCTGCTGGACGTCCCGGTCGCCGGTTTCGTCAACCTGCACTTCTCCCTGCTCCCGCGCTGGCGCGGGGCCGCCCCGGTCCAGCATGCGGTGCTGGCCGGGGACGGGTCGACCGGCGCAACCACGTTCCGGATCGTCCTCGAGCTGGACGCCGGCCCGCTCTACGACGCCGTCACCGAGCCGATCGGGCCGACTGACTCCGCCGGCGACCTGTTGACCCGACTCAGCTACCGCGGGGCCGAGCTGCTGGTGCGGACCCTGGACGCCATCGAGTCCGGGGTCGCGCCCCGCCCGCAACCCGAGGACGGGCTGACCTACGCCCCGAAGATCGCCGTGCCGGACGCCCGGATCGACTGGGAACAGCCGGCGGTGGTCCTGGACCGGCTGGTCCGGGGCTGCCGACCCAGCCCGGGCGCCTGGACCACCTTCGGTGGCGAGCGGTTCAAGATCGTCACCGCGGTCCCGATGGAGGAACAACTGCCGCCCGGAGTCCTGCGGATCGGTCGGCGCGCCGTCGTAGTCGGCGCCGGCGCCGGCGCGCTGGAACTGGGCCGGATCCAGGCTCAGGGTCGGCGGGAGATGGCGGCAGCGGACTGGGCTCGGGGGATCGACCGAGGCAAGGACGAGGCGGACCTGCGCCTCGGCTCCTGACGTGGCCCCATCGTCTGGGCGTCGGCCCGGTTCCCGGCGGCCACCCGACCGGGCCCGCCGGGTCGCGTTCGACGCGCTGCGCCGGGTCAGCACCGACGGCGCGTACGCGAACCTGGTGCTACCCCCGCTGCTGAGCGAGCGCGGCATCTCCGGCCGCGACGCCGCCTTCGCCACCGAACTGCTGGCCGGGACCTGCCGGGCGACGGGCACTTACGACGCCGTCCTGGAGGCGGCGGCCGGGCGGAGCACCTCGACCCTGCAGCCCGCGGTGCTGGACCTGCTGCGCCTGGGCGCCCACCAACTCCTCGGGATGCGGGTACCGGCGCACGCTGCGGTGGCCGCGACCGTCGACCTGGCCGGTGCCACCGTGGGGACCCGGGTCACCGGTCTGGTCAACGCGGTCCTGCGCCGGGTCGGCGGGCACGACCTCGCCGGCTGGGTGGAACGCCTCAGCGCCGGCCTGGACCGTGACGACCGGCTCGCCTTGGCCCACGCCCACCCGCGGTGGATCGTCCAGGCCTACGCCGACCGGCTACCCGCCGACGAACTCGAGGCCGCCCTCGCCGCGGACAACCTCAGCCCGGAGGTGTCGCTGGTGGCCCGACCTGACCTGGTCGACGTACCCGAGTTGGTCGCGGCGGCCGGCGGCGTGCCCGGGCGGCACTCGCCGTTCGCTGCCCGGGCCCGCGGGAACCCGGCCGACCTCGAGCTGGTCCGGACCGGCCGGGCCGGGGTCCAGGACGAGGGGTCCCAGCTCGTGGCCTGGGGGCTGAGCCGGGCGGAGGCGGCGCCGGGGACGTGGCTGGACCTCTGCGCCGGCCCGGGTGGTAAGACCGCACTGCTGGTTGGGCTGGCGGGCGCCGACGGCAGCCGCGTCCTCGCCGTGGACCGGGCGCCGCACCGGGCCGCGTTGGTCGCCGCCGGCGTTCGGGCCTACCCGAACGACCGTCGGCCTACGGTGCTGGTCGCCGACGCGACGGTGCCGGCTTGGGCCGGGTCGTCGTTCACCCGGGTCCTCGCCGACGTGCCCTGTACGGGCCTGGGCGCGCTCCGCCGGCGGCCGGAGTCGCGCTGGCGCCGCACCCCCGAGGACGTCGAGGCGCTGCATCCGCTGCAGTGTGCGCTACTTTCCCGGGCCCTGGACGCGGCCGAACCCGGAGGCGTAGTGGCCTACGTCACCTGCTCACCGCACCGGCGCGAGACCCTCGACGTCGTCGCGGAAACCCTGGCCGGGCGCGACGACGTCGAAGTGCTACCCGCCCGGTCGCTGCTGCCGGACCTGAGCCAGGCGTGGGACGGCGACTTCCTCCAGCTGTGGCCCCACCGCCACGGCACCGACGCGATGTTCGCGGCCTATCTCCGAGTGGTCAGAACTGAGTTGGGTCAGCGCCCCACTCGGTTCTGACAAGTCGGCCACTACAGGTCGGCCAGTACAGCTCGGCCAGTACAGCTCGGCCAGTACAGCTCGGCCAGTACAGCTCGGCCAGTACAGTGCAGCCGTGGCTACCCGCATCATGCCGAGTCTGCTGTCGGCCGATTTCGCGCAGCTGCGCGCCGAGATCGAGCGGGTGCCGAGCGCGGACGCCCTGCACGTCGACGTGATGGACAACCACTTCGTCCCGAATCTCACCCTCGGCCTCCCCGTCGTGCAGGCGATCCGCGCCGTCACGCCGAAGCCGCTGGATATCCATCTGATGATCACCGACCCCGACCGGTGGGCGCCCGCCTACGCCGAGGCCGGGGCGGAGTCGGTGACCTTTCACGCCGAGGCGGCCGCGGCCCCGGTCCGGTTGGCCCGTGAACTCCGCGACCGCGGTGCCCGGGCCGGACTGGCGTTGAAGCCGGCGACGCCGGTGGAGCCGTACGCCGACCTGCTGAGCGAGGTCGACCTGATCTTGGTGATGACGGTGGAGCCCGGCTTCGGCGGGCAGAAGTTCCTCGACCTGTGCCTGCCCAAGATCCGCCGAGCGCGGACGCTGATCGCCGACCAGGGCGGCGACGTGTGGTTGCAGGTGGACGGCGGCGTGTCCGCCGACACCGTGCAGCGCTGCGCCGAAGCCGGGGCCGACGCCTTCGTGGCCGGCTCGGCGGTGTTCGGTGCCGACGATCCGGACGCGGTGGTCAGTCGGCTCCGCGCGCTGGCTCAGGGGGCGGCGCCGAACTGACCTTCCGTGGCCGTCTCGGGTTGTCCTTGCCCGGATCGGAACTGATCAGGGCGTTCACCCAACTGGCGGGGACCGAATTGTCGACCAGGGTCGACTTCAAGAACAGCGTCGCCGGAACGGCGAGCAGGGCACCCAGGCCGCCCAAGACGTAGGCCCAGAAGATCAGCGAGACGAAGGCGACGGTTCCGCTGATCCCGACGGCGTCACCGGTGAACCGCGGCTGGATGATCGTCTGGATCACCACGTTGAGCACGGTGTAGACGATCACCACGGCGATGGCGCTGCCGACGCCGCCGTTGAGCAGCGCGATCAACGCCGGCGGGATCAACCCGAGGACAAAGCCGATGTTGGGGATGTAGTTGGTGACGAAGGCCAGCACGCCCCAGGTGAGCGCTAGCGGAACGTCGATGATGAGCAGGCCGACCACGTCCAGGGCGGCGACGATCAGGCCGAAGACCGTGGTGACGATCCAGTATTTGCGGACCCGGCTGGCGAAGTTCAGCAGGCCGCTGGCGATGTGCGGCCGGGACTGCCGGATCACCTCGATCCGGTCGCCCACCCCGGCCTGGTCGAAGGCCAAGAAGATGGTGACGGCGAAGATCAGGAGCAGCAGTGACGCTCCACTGGTCAGGCCGCTGAGCAGGGCCTGCGCCGGGCCGGCGAGACTACTGAGCTGGAACGACGAGGCGAGCTTACGGATTTGGTCCTGACCGTAGCCGAGGCGATCGGCCAGGCCGATCAGGGAGTCGAAGATCTGATTGAAGGCGTTGGCGTACTGCGGCAGGGTCTGCACCAGCCGGAAGATCGACCACACCACCGAACCGAGGATGACGATCAGCAGCAGATAGAGGATCAGCAGGCTGACCACGCTGGCCAGGGCCGAGGGCCAGCGGTGCCGGAGCAGGAACCGGCGCAGCGGCGCGACCGTGATCACCAAAGTCAAGACCAAGAACACCGGTGCGACGATGCTGGCACTCGACTTCAGGCCGGCGCCGATGATCACCAGGCCGGCGACGACCAGCACCGAGAAGAACACCGGACCCTGCGGTTGTCCCGCCACCGGCGGAGTGTCTGGCGGTCCCTGGACCGACGGGGCGGCAGACGGCGGTTCGGATCCCGGCACGGGAACTCCTCTTCTCGGGGTGCAGGTGGTCGGCCCGGCCTTCGAGCGAGCGCGGCCGCGCTCAGTTACCCCGGCGACGACGTAGGTAACGCTCGAACTCGGCGGCGATGGCCTCGCCGCTGGCCTGCGGGAGCTCCGCGGCGTCTTGCTGCTCCTCCAGGCCGGAGACGTATTCGGCCACTTCAGAGTCCTCTTCAGCCAACTCGTTCACGCCGCGTTCCCAGGCCCGGGCCAGCTCGGGCAGGTCCCCGAGCTCGACTGCGGTGTCCAACAGCTGTTCCAGCGCCGACAGCAGCGCCAGGGTCGCTTTCGGGCACGGGGGGTGGGCGACGTAGTGCGGGACCGCGGCCCAGGTCGACAACACCTCGACCCCAGCCCGCTGCAGGGTCTGCGCCAAGACGCCGAGGATCCCGGTCGGTCCCTCGTAGGTAGACGGCGCCAGGCCGAGCGCCGTCATCAACTCGGGGTCGCCGGTGCTGGTCGAGACCGGGATCGGGCGGGTGTGCGGGGTGTCGGCCAGCAGCGCCCCCAGCAGATGGACCCGCCGGACCGTGGCTGACTGCAACGCGGACGAGATCACCGTCGCGAACTGGCGCCAGCGCAGATTCGGCTCGGGTCCCTCGACCAGAACGAGGTCGCGGCCGCCGGACAGCGTGCCCAGACTCACCCGAGTGGTGGGCCAGTCGAGATCGCGCCCGCCGGCCTCGTCGAGGCTGACGGTAGGCCGGTTCACCTGGAAGTCGTAGTAGTCGTCGGGGTCCAGGGCGAACACCAGCTCGGCGTCGTAGGTCTGGTGCAGATGCTCCACCGCTCCGCTGGCCGCGTCGCCGGCGTCGTTCCAGCCGCCGAAGCCGATCACCACCACAGGGTCGACCAGATCCCGCAGTTGACGCGTCGGCGCTGAGTTGGCACCCCCGGACTCCGACACGGCCCTACTGTATCGGTGCGACACCGCCGCCGAGTCTTCGCGACACTCGACGTGCTTACGCTGTAAACTCCAGCCCGTCGCATCGCTGCGGCGTCCGCTCGCCCCCCTCAGATCACGAAGAGGCCGTATGTCTGCCACCACCTCGACCAGGACCGGGTCAGTCCCGGGCGGCGAAGCCGAGAAGCCGACCGAGATTCCGGCTCGGGGCTGGTTTCAGATCGTCAAACGCGGGTGGGCCGAAGCGAAGGAGGACCAGGTCCCGCTGCTGGCCGCCGGAATGGCGTACTACAGCTTCCTGGCTATCTTCCCCACGATCATCGCCGCGGTGCTGCTCTACAGCTTCTTCGCCGACCCGGCCCAGATCAACCAGCAGCTCAGCGCCGCCCTGGCCAACTTCCCCGACAACGCCCGCACACTGGTCACCGAACAAATCACCCGGGTATCGGGTCAAGGCGGTGCGGGGATCGGGGCAATCGTGTCCATCCTGGTCGCTCTGTTCAGCGCCTCCGGCGGGGTCAGCAACCTGATGGGCGCGATCAACAGCGCCTACGACGAGGACGAGACCCGCGGCTTCATCAAGAAGCGCGGCACGGCGCTGCTGCTGACCCTGGGAGCCATCGTCTTCGTGCTGCTGGTGATCGCTCTGGTCGCCGTGCTGCCCGCGCTGCTCTCGGTCTTCGGTGGCGGCGGAGCCGTGCAGTGGCTGATCCAGATCGGCCGCTGGGTGGTCATCATCGGCGTGGTGATGGTGGCGCTGGCCGTGCTCTACCGCTTCGCGCCGGACCGCGACTCGCCCAAAGTGCGCTGGACCTCCGTCGGTGCCGGCGTGGCCGCGGTGCTGTTCGTGGTGGCCTCGGTCGGCTTCTCGATCTACATCAGCAACTTCGGCAACAACAGCTACACCAAGACCTACGGCGCCGCAGCCGGCTTCGTGATCGTGCTGTTCTGGTTGTGGATCATCAGTTACGCCGTGCTGCTCGGGGCCGAGATCAACGCCGAGTCCGAGCAGCAGACGATCAAAGACACCACCAAGGGGGACCCGCAGCCGCTGGGCGATCGCGACGCGGTGAAGGCCGACTCCGTGCCCGAAGCCGACGCCGAGGAAGAGGGCGCCGGGCACCGTCGCAGCAAGAACGACCAAGCCGGGGACGACGGCGGCGCCAAGAAGGACGACGACCGTCGAAGCGCCGGTCAGCGACACCAGTCCGGCGGCGACGACGCCCCCGGCGAACACTCCCGCTCGACCCTCCGGAAGGATGTTCCTATGACCGAATCGACGCAGCCCGTCTCGGCCGCCGTCGGCACCAGCAGCGGCGGCGCCAGTGCCATTGAGCCGGTCAACCCGGCTGACCGTTCAACCGGCGAATTGATCCGTGATCTGTCGGCCGACCTCAGCAAGCTCGTCCGCGACGAAATGCGTCTCGCCCAGGCCGAGGTCGGGGCCAAGGCCAAAAAGGCCGGGATCGGGATCGGTGCGTTCGGGGGCGCCGGCGTGGTCGCCCTGTACGGACTCGGGGTGCTGCTCGCCGCTGCCGTGCTCGGACTGGCCAACGTCGTTTCGCCCTGGTTGGCCGCCCTGATCGTCGGGGTGATCTTGTTCATCGTCGCCGGTGTGGCCGCGCTGATCGGCCGGAGCAAGTTGAAGCAGGCCGCACCGCCGGTGCCCACGCGGACCATCGACAGCGTCAAGACCGACGTCGCCGAGATCAAGGAGTCGATCAAGAAATGAGCGAGACCTCTCAGCCCAACGAGTCAGCCCAACCCAAAGAGTCGGCACAGAGCCCGGACGAGATCGCCGCCGAGATCGAAGCCACCCGGGCCCGGCTGGCCGAGTCGGTGGATGCCCTCAGCGACAAGCTCGACGTGAAGGCCCAGGCCAAGGAGAAGGTGCACGGCGCGACCGCCGACCTGAAGGCCAAGGTGCGCCAAACGACGGCGGACGCGAAAGCGAAGGTGCAGCAGACCACGGCCGGCGCCAAGGCCAAACTCGGCGGAGGCGGCACCGACGGCGCCAGCACCACGGGGGCCCGCAGGAGCGACGTGGGGACCCCGGTTGAGGGATCGGCGGGGGTCCGCTCCGGAGCTGTCGGCTCCGCAGGCGTCGCGGCCACGCCCGCCAGCCCTACCGACCGCGTAGTGGCGGGTTCGCGCACGCTGCTGGACCGCTTCATGAGAGCCTCACGACCGGTCCAGGCCGCCATCGTCGCCGTACCGGTGGGGCTGCTGATCACGGTGATCGTGCGCCGCGCCCGCGCCTGATCGGCCGCGTCCTGAATTCCGTCTCTCGTCTGTGAAAGGACCACCTCATGCCCTCTGCCGCCAAACTCGCCTACCGACCCATCGGACTGCTCGCCGGGGTCGCAGCCGGCGCCATCTCCGGCGCCATCTTCAAGCAGATCTGGAAGCGCGTAGCCGACGAGGACGACGCGCCGGACGCCCTTCAGTCGGAGTATTCGTTGGCCCGGGTGGTGCTGGCGGCGACGATCCAGGGCGCAATGTTCGCGGCCATCAAAGCACTGGTCGACCGGGCCGGCGCCAACGGTTTCCGCAAGCTCACCGGCGAGTGGCCCGGCGATTAGGCCGACGCGACGGGCTCAGCCCGCCGGTGGAGACGGCCGACGCTCGCCCTTCCAGCGGCCTTCACGGACCAGCCGCCGCTCATGGGCGGTGAGGCCACCGAAGATGCCGAACTCGGGCCCAACCTTCAACGCCCAGCGTCGACATTCCTGCATCACCGGACAGGCGGCACACAGCCTTTTGGCCTTGGCTCCTTGGCGGTTGTGCTGGGCTTGGTCGCCGAGCGGGAAAAAGATTTCTAGGTCGGCGCCTACACAGGCCGCCTGGCTGCGCCAGTCCTCAACTTGAGTCTCACCGCGGTGACGTATCGGTGGGGAAGTCGTAACGCTCACGCTTGGGCGATACCCCTGACCGGCACGACGAAACCGAACTCAGGGTGAAAGACCAAGGTGCAGGCGGTGGCGTTGACGACCGGTGGATGAGGCGGCCTCTGTGGAATAGTGGGGTGGTCGCCGACGCCTCGTTCGCCCGAGTGGATGTTCTCGGATGCGCCGGTCTGCGGCGACGACGGCCGGAAGCCTCACACGAGGCTTGGACTCGACACGAATGAAGGCTGGGTATGACAGGCAACGCGAGCTACCGACTACGCAACACCGCCGTCTTGTCGGTCTGCGCCGTCGAGGCGCCGATTGTGGTCACGTCGGCGGAATTCGACGATCGGTTGCACCGCACGTACGAGCGAACCGGGATGAAACCCGGGATGCTGGAGCAGCTGGCCGGGGTCCGTGAGCGGCGGTGGTGGCCCGAGGACGTGAGCTTCGTCGACGCCGCCTCGATGGCCGGGGCCAAGGCGATGGCCGAAGCAGGCGTCGATCCGGCCCAGGTCGGGCTGCTGATCGACACTTCGGTCTGCCGGGCCGCGCTGGAGCCCTCGACCGCGGTAGGAGTACACGATCAGCTCGGCTTGTCCACGAGCTGCCTGAACTTTGACGTGGCCAACGCCTGTCTGGGCTTTCTCAACGGCATCCAACTGGCCGGCACGTTGATCGACGCCGGGCAGATCGAGTACGCCCTGCTGGTCGACGCGGAGGGCATCCGGGGGCTGCAGGAGGCGACCCTGGACCGGTTGGAACGCGACGACGCCACCGCCGACGACCTGCGGCTGCAGTTCGCGACGTTGACCTTGGGCTGCGGCGCGGCGGCGATGGTGCTGGGTCGAGCCGACGAGCACCCCGAGGGCCACCGGGTCACCGGCGGGGTGAGCCGCGCCGGGACGACACACAAAGATCTCTGCGTCGGGGATCTGAACCTGATGCAGACCGATTCCCGGCAGTTGTTCGCCGCGGGAATCGAGTTGGCCACCCGCACCTGGCACGACGCCTTGGCCGACGGTTTCGACTGGGAAGAGGCCAACTGGTTCGTGGCTCACCAGACCTCGGTGGTGCACCTGCAGGCGATGGCCAAGAGCGTCGGGGTGAGCCCCGAGAAGTTCCCGCTGACCGTGCCCACCTACGGCAACATGGCCCCGGCCGCAGTGCCGTTCACCCTGGCCAAGCAGGTGCCGCTACTCAAACCCGACCAGCGGGTGATGCTGCTCGGAATCGGCAGCGGACTGAACACCTCCTTTGCCGAAATTGTGTGGTGAGGCAGGCGTCCACCGCATCTCCTGATCGATCTCGATCCCGCTGGCTCCGACCCTTTCGGCCGGCCCCCGACCAAGCCACCGCAGGCCGGCCCGGGCTCGAGCTTTCCGCTGGCGATCTCCCCGGCTTCAACCCTTCCTGGTCGAGATTTCTGACTGTCCCCGACAACGCCGGGGTGCCGCGTCGGTGGCACCTGCTCGATACCGGACCGCCCGAGTCCGACGCGGTCGGGGTGTTGCTCTGCGTGCACGGAAACCCCACCTGGTCATACCTGTGGCGGCGGTTCCTGTCCTCCGCATCACCGGGCTGGCGGGTGATCGCGGTAGACCAGCTGGGGATGGGGTGGTCGGAGCGGCGCGAAGCCGACGACCCCGCCCGCGATCTCGACGTCCGCATCGCCGATCTGGGAACGTTAACCGACGCCTTGGCCCTGACCGGTCCGGTGGTGGTCGCCGCCCACGACTGGGGCGGTCCGGTGGCCCTCGGCTGGGCAGCGCAGCATCGGGAGCTGGTGGCCGGGCTGGTGTTGACCAACACGGCGGTCTTCCAGCCACTGGACCTCCCGTTTTCCCCCCTGATCCGGCTGGCCCGTACGCCGATGCTGCACGATCTGGTCTGCGTCTGGACCCCGATGTTCGTCCGAGGAGCGGTCGCGTTGTCCCGGCCGCCACTGCCGGCCGACGTCCGGGCGGGCTTGGCCCTGCCCTACCCCGATTCCCGGTCGCGGCGGGCGGTCGGCGACTTCGTGGCCGACGTTCCCTTGGAGGCCGACCATCCCAGCCGGGCCCGGTTGGCGGCCGTCGCGGCCGGACTGTCGGTTCTGGCCGACGTCCCGGCGCTGGTCTTGTGGGGGGCCCGCGACCCGGTCTTCACCGACGTCCACCTGAGCGATCTGGTCCGGCGGTTGCCCCGGGCCGACGTGCACCGCTTCCCCCGGGCCGCGCACCTGGTGACCGAGGACGCACCGGAAACGGCGTCGATGGCCTGGACCTGGATCGCCGACACTTTCGGCTCGGCCTCGCCGACGCCGGGGCGAGTTCCGGCCGGCCCCGGTGGACCGGAGGTGCTCTGGGCGCCGCTGACCGCGCGCGCCGCCGACCCCGGCCCGGCCGTGGTGGAGTGCCGCGGCGACCGCGTCAGCGCCACCAGCTTCGCCGAACTGGAACGGCGGATCGGCAACCTCGCCCTCGGCCTCACGGCCGCTGGGGTCGAGGTCGGTGAGCGAATCGCGCTGCTCGTCCCGCCGGGCGTGGACCTGACCACTGCCGTCTTCGCCTGCTGGCGCGCGGGCGCGGTGATCGTGGTCGCCGACGCCGGACTCGGCCTGCGGGGGATGGCGCACGCCCTGCGCAGCGCCCGGCCCGACCACGTGATCGGGATCGGCCGCGCCGTACTCGCCCTGAACGTCCTGCGGGTTCCGGGCCGACGGATTGTCGCCGGCGCGCTGCCCGGACCGGTCGCCCGGCTGTTGGGTCGACCCGACACGCTGGCGGACCTGGAGCAGCGGGGGAGCACCCTGCGGGAAACGGGAGCCTCGCCGATCGCCCTGCCCGACACCGATACCGACGCCGCCGTGCTGTTCACCTCCGGCGCCACCGGTCCGGCCAAGGGTGTGCGCTATCGCAGCTCGCAGCTGCGGGCCCAGGTCGACCGGCTGGCCGAGCTCTACCAGCTCACCCCGAGCGATCCTTGGGTGGCGGCCTTCGCCCCGTTCGCCCTCTACGGTCCCGCTCTGGGCACCGGGGCGGCCGTACCCGACATGGACATCACCGCCCCCCGGACCCTTACTGCGAACGCGCTGGCCGACGCGGCGGTCGCGGTCGACGCGCGGGTGGTGTTCGCCTCCCCGGCCGCGTTGCGCAACGTCGTCGACACCGCCGCCACCCTGACCGCTGCGCAGCGGGAGGCCCTGGGCCGGGTCCGGATCTTGATGTCGGCCGGGGCGCCGGTGCCGGTCGGTCTGCTCCGGCAGGTACAGGCCCTGGTTCCGAACGCCTCGGTGCACACCCCGTACGGGATGACCGAGGTGTTGCCGGTCGCCGACATTTCCCTGCCCGAGATCGAAGTGGCCGGACCGGGACTGGGGGTCTGTGTCGGCCAAACCGTCCCCGGCGTCACGGTGGCCCTGAGCCCGCTGGACAACCGCGGCCAAGCGGTCGGAGCCCTAACCACCGATCCGGGGGTGACCGGGGAGATCTGCGTCGCCGCCAAGCATCGAAAGCAGGCTTACGACCGGCTATGGGCAACCGAGCGGGCCAGCAGTCGCGATCCCGGCTACCACCGCACCGGCGACGTCGGCCACCTCGACGAACAGGGCCGGCTGTGGGTGGAGGGGAGGCTGGTGCACGTGCTCAGCACCCCGGCCGGGCCGCTGACCCCGGTCGGGGTCGAACAGCGGATCGAGGCGCTGCCCGCGGTCGACGCCGCCGCCGTCGTCGGGGTCGGACCGGTCGGCACCCAGCAGGTCGTGGCCGTGGTGGTGCCAAGGGCGGGAGCCCGCTGGCGTCGACCGCTGGCTCCGGCCGAACTCGCCCACGCCGTCCGGTCGGCGGCCGACGCCGACGTCGCCGCCGTCCTTGCCGTCCCGGCACTGCCGACCGACATCCGGCATAACTCCAAGATCGACCGGGCCGCCGTGGCCCGCTGGGCCGGCCGGGTCCTCTCCGGGCGACGGGCAGGACGGCTGTGAAGGTACTGGTCACCGGAGCCAGTGGCATGTTGGGCGCCGGCGTCGCCCAGGCCCTGGCCGCCCGCGGTGAGAACGTGACCGTGCTGCAGCGGCGTCCCAGCGAACTCGGGTTGCCCGAGGTGCTCGCCGACGTGGCCGACGGACCTGCGGTGGCCCACGCCGTGGCCGGGCAGGACGCCGTGGTCCACCTGGCGGCCAAGGTCGACGTGACCGGACCCTGGCCGGCGTACGAGCGGGCCAACGTCTGGGGCACCCGGCAGGTTCTGCAGGCCTGTCGCGACGCCGGGATCACCCGGCTGGTGCAGGTGTCCTCGCCGTCGGTGGCCCACGCCGGCGCCTCGCTCGTCGGGGTGGACGCCGAACCGGCCGCTCCCGCAAACGCCCGCGGTCCGTACGCCCGCAGCAAAGCGATCTCCGAAGCCGAGGCCCTGGCCGCCGACGGAACGGGTGCGGGCCCGCTGCACGTCGTCGCGGTCCGTCCGCACCTGGTCTGGGGACCCGGTGACACCCAGCTCGTCGGACGCGTCGTCGACCGCGCGCGGCGGGGACGGCTCCCCGTGATCGGCACCGGTGCGGTCCTGGTCGACACCACCTACGTCGACAACGCCGTCGATGCCCTGATCGCGGCGCTGGATCACTGCCCGGAACGGCACGGCGAAGCGTTCGTGATCAGCAACGGCGAACCCCGCCCGGTCGCGGAGCTGTTCGGCGACTTCTGCGCCGCAGCCGGTGTGCCCCGGCCACGGTGGCACGTACCGGCCCGACTGGCCGTGGCCGCCGGGGGCGTAGCCGAGGCGATGTGGTCACTGCGACCAGGGAATCAACCGCCACTGACCCGGTTCCTGGCCGAGCAGCTGTCCACCGCGCACTGGTTCGACCAGCGTCGTACTCGCACCGCCCTGGACTGGTCTCCCCGAATCACCCTGGACGAGGGCCTGCAGCGCCTCGCGGCCCACTACCACCGCTGACCCGGCCAACTCGATCTGGGCTACACCGGCGGTGCCGGGTCGTACTGGATCCCGCGCCGCACCTGCCGCGCGCGTGCGGTGCCGGCCAGTCGGTCGACGAGATGCAGCGCCATGTCGATTCCGGCCGAGACACCGGCTGCGGTGATCACGTCCCCGTCGTCGACGAAGCGATCGTGCGGTCGGACGTCGATGCTGGGATCGAGTTCGGCAAGTCTGTCCAACGAGCCCCAGTGGGTGGTCGCGGGACGATTCGCGAGCAGCCCGGCCGCGGCGTAGACCAGCGATCCGGTGCAGACGCTGGTCATCAGCGGAACCTGCTCACGCTGTCGGCGCACCCAGTCCAGTTGGGCGTCGTCGCTGAGCTGGCCTCGGGTGCCGTGGCCGCCGGGGTAGAGCAGGACTTCCAGAGGCGGGACGTCAACGTAGGAATGGTGAGCCTGAACGACCAGTCCCTTGGCGCACCGCACCAACCCGCCCGAGGCAGACAGGCACGACACTGCGTAACCGTCTTCGGGGAAGGAGCGCGTCCAGAACGAAAGCACCTCCCAGGGTCCGATTGCATCAAGCTCCTCGGCGTCATCGAACAGCAGGATCCCGATCTGCAAGGTGTCGTCGGCCATCTGCTGATCATCCCAACCTCGGCGCCCGCGCCGTAATCCCTGCTTCGGCTCCCTGCTCACCACACCCACCGCACATCCGTCGTCGTGGTCCGGTTAGCCTGCGCCGATGTCGATCACCTGGTCGCAGGCTTTCAGCTGGCGGATGCAGCGGCACCTGCTCGAGGACGGACCCCTGACGGTCGCCGACTTGGGGGCCGCGGTGACGCGCAAGCCCGCGTACCGGCACCTGCGCCGGTCTTCGACGACGGTGCCTCCACGCTGCTCAAGCCCCTCAGTTGGCAAGGCGACCTGAGTCTTGGGCCACCCCGGGGTGGGCGGCTCACCGTCCAGCAGCTCGCGAAGAGCCCACGGTGGACCGGTATGTGGGACCTCGAGGAGGCGCGACCGTACGCAATCTCGGCTTACCTGCGCAGCTACGGACCGGCGACCCACGCCGACCGTCCGGTTGTTGCCGGGCCACGATCCGTGGGTGATGGGTCCGGGCACCAAGGACGAGCACCTCGTGCCGCCGGCCCACCGCACTGCGGTCACGCGGAAGGCGAACCTGGTGATCGCCGCCGATATGGTCAGCGGCACCTGGTCGCTTCGGGGCGAACTGCTCGGCGTGTCGTGGTTTCCCGAGAACGGCGCGGCGCCGGTCGACGCTCTGGCCGAGCAAATCGACCGGATCGCCACCGTGACCGGTCGAGACCTGAACTTGACCCTGCAGGTCGGTTGAGCGGGTTCTGGGGTCCTTGGCGGCGAAGCGACCCCGTTCACTCCACCGTGCCGGCGGGCACCACCCATTGGCAGCGTTGACCCGTGACGGTGGCGATCAGATCGAAGTCGGCGTCGTAATGGAGGACGGCGACGTGCAGCTCCTCGGCGGCCGCGGCGACCAGAAGGTCAGGGATCTTGCGCCCGCGCTGGCTACGTTGGGCGAGCAGCCGCTGTACCCGAAGCGCGCGGCGGACGTGTGCGGCGGTGGTATCGATCGGAACAAACGCCTGAAGTGCTCCAAGAAGTTGATCCCACTCATCGGCGTTACGGGCCGAGTAGCCGACTTCAAGGTCGCAGATGCTGGGACGCGCAAGTTCACCGCTCGCGGCGAGTGGCTCGACGACTTCACGGACCTGCAAGCGGTCGAGCCGCTTCACTACGCTGGTGTCGAGGAGAAAAGTCAGCGCCACGCTTCGTCGCGATCGTGGAGGCGCGCATCGGCCAGCAGGTCCAACGCCTCGGCTACTCGGCGTTCCCGACGGGAGGTGGCCCGTCGCAGCGCCTCGTTGACCGTGTCTTTGATCGTGGCGGTGCCCAGCTCCGCCCGGGCGGCACCGAGCGCGTGCTCGTCGAGATCGATCAAATGCTTGGTCATGTCCGCCAATATATACGGCAGATTAAGTGTATATAAGTGTCCCGGCGGGACGCCGGGTCGCCAGTAACCAGCGCGGAATCGGTCAGCCCGACCGGACCCCAGACCCCGAGACCGCCGCCCAGAACAGGGCGGCCCGGGCGGCGTTCAACCCGCAGGCACCGTGCACGCTGCCGCCGGGGTGGGCGGAGGCGGAGGCCAGGTAGAGGCCGCGAATCGGGGTCTCGGCGCGCCCGGTGCTGGCGAACGGCCGGAAGATCAGTTGCTGTTCCAGGCTGAACGTGCCCCCGTTCAGCGAGCCGCCGACCAGGTTGGCGTTGCGCCGTTCCAGGTCGCCGGGGGTCAGGATCCGCCGGGCCCGGACCCGGGCGCCGAAGCCCGGCGCGTAGCGCTCGATCCCAGCCTGTATCCGGTCGGCGAACCGCTCGGCCTCATCGGCGTCCCAGGATCCGGTCAGGTCGCCGCCGGCGTCGGCGCGCGGACGCTGCGGGACGTGGGTGTAGACCCACAGCGACTCCGTACCCGCCGGCGACCGGCTCGGGTCGGTGGTGCTCATCTGTCCGATCAGCAGAAAGGGGTCGGCCGGGATCGCACCGGCGTCGAGCTGGGTGCCGTACAGGCTCATCGCGGCCACGGAATCGGCCAGATGCACGGTTCCCGGCGGGTGCACGGGCGCGTCGGCCCAGGGCACGGGGCCATCGAGGGCGTAGTCGACCTTGAACGTGGCCGGGTCGCGGCGGAACCCGCGCATCTTCTGGGTCGTGCTGGCCGGCAGGGCGTCCGGGCCGACCAGGGTGCCGTAGAGCTGCTCAGCGCCCACATCGGCCAGTACCGCCCGCCGCACCCGCACCTCGGCGTCGTCGGTGCGGACCGCCACCACGCGTCGACCGGCCACCAGCACCCGGCGGACCGCCGCCCCGCAGACCACGGTCCCGCCGTGGTCGACGAACCGGTCGCGCAGCGCCCGGCTGAGTTCGCCGGCGCCCCCGGTCGGCACCGGGTAGCCGACGGTCTGCCCGAGCAGGGTGAGCAGCAACCCGACCACGCCCGAGCCCGGGGCGTCCAGGGGGATGTCGGCGTGGCAGGCGCTGCCGTTGAGCAGCAGTCCGGGCCCGTCGCCGCCGAAGCGGCGCTCGAACAGGTGCAGGGCCGGGGTGAGCAGGCTGCGGACGTAGGACAGCCCACCGACCCGGGGCAGCGCGGCCAAGAACTTCAGCCCGCCGCGGACCGGCGGAATGGGGGTGAGCAGGGTCTGCACGAGGGCAGGTCCGATCACCTTCCACTGCGCCACCAGCTCCCGCCAGACGTCGCCGTCGCCGGGATGCGCGGCGTCCAGCAGGCCGGCGGTGACGTCCAGGTCGCGGTGCAGTAGCGCCCACGAGCCGTCTGGCCGGGGGTGGCCGAGGACCGCCGGTGCGTGCGACCAGCTCAGACCGTAGCGCTCCAAGTCCAAAGCGGTGATGGCCGGTGACACGGCCGCCATCGGGTAGAACGCGCTGAAGGTGTCGGTGACGAAGTCGGGATCGACCTCGGTGTCGCTGCGCACCGCGCCGCCGACCTCGGGCTGGGCCTCCAGCAGCAGCACCGACCAGCCGTCGTCGGCGAGCCGGTTGGCCGCGACCAGGCCGTTCGGACCGGCCCCGATGACCACCGCGTCGACTTCGCGGGGCAGCGTGACCGCCGGCTCAAGGCGACCGTGCACAGACGGGAGGGGAGCCGACACAGCCACCATCCTCCCCGGTGAAGGGCGGGTCGGATTAGCCGGGTTGGGGACGAGCGTGAACAATGGGCGCGCCATGACCGTTCCGACTCCGCCCGCCGCGACCGCCGGCAAGCTCACCCGCCGGGCCCCGGACGCGGTGCTGTGGGATTTCGACGGGACCCTGGCCGACACCGAACCGCTGTGGATCGCCGCGGAATACGAATTGATCGGCCGGCTCGGCGGAACGTGGTCCGACGAACACGCCCACCAGTTGATCGGCAACTCCCTGCTCGACTCCGGCAGCTACATCCTGCACGCCATCGGCCGGGAGGATCTCAGCCCGGCCTGGGTCGTGGACCAGCTGATCGCGCAAGTGATCGACGGCCTGCGCGGTCCGGTCCCCTGGCGGCCCGGAGCACTGGAACTGCTGGCGGCCCTGGCCGCGGCGAAGGTGCCGTGCGCTTTGGTTTCGGCCTCCTATCGGGTGGTCTTGGACGCGGCCCTGGACCGGCTGCCACCGGACACGTTCGCGGTGTCGGTCGCCGGGGACGAGGTACGGCACGGCAAACCGCACCCTGAGCCGTACGAAAAGGCCTGTACCGCACTGGCGGTGCAACCGCGGCGCTGCGTCGTCTTCGAGGACTCCGAGACCGGTGCCCGCTCGGGGAATGCGGCCGGCGCCCTGGTGGTCGCCATCCCGCAACGAGTCGCCATGCCCGCCGCCCCACGGCGGGTCCAAGTTTCCTCCCTGACCGAGCTGAACGTGACGGACCTGGGGCGGTTGCTGGACGAGGCCGATGAGCGCTCCTGAGCGGCCGCGGAGCCGGCGCCGACAATTCGGCCGATCGGCCAGGGTGCTCGCGGCGGTCGTCGTCTTCCTCACGGCGGTCACCGGCTGTGACAGTCCGGCCGCACCGACCCCTTCCCCGAGCGGTGTCTCACCCACTCCGCGGCCGTTCACGGTGATGTCGACCGACAAGATCCGGGTGACCGACCCGGCGGCGATGACCGACGCTGCCTCTGCCGCCTTCGCCGTCAACGCCTTTCAGCGGCTGATGACCTCACCGCCCGGGGGGGATCCGCCACCCGCGCCGATCACCGTTTTGCCGATCAAGCCCGACGCCGCCCGCGACTGCCTGTTCACCACCCCGACCACTTACACCTGCACCCTGCTGGAAGGGTTGAGCTTCACCAACGGCGATCCGCTGACCAGCAGCGACGTGAAGTTCAGTATCGACCGCGCTCTGCGGTTGAACGTGCCCGGCTCGTCGGCGTTCCTGCTCTCCTCGCTGCGGCGAATCGAAACCCCCGACCCCCTCACGGTGCGTTTCCTCCTCAGCCGCCCCGACACCCGGTTCGGGTGGGCCTTGGCCTCGCCGGCCGCTTCCCTGGTCGACGAGCAGGTCTACGACGCCGACAAAGTTCAGGGCACCGACGAGGCAGCGGTTGGGTCCGGACCGTTCCGCGTGGCCGGCTTCACCGCCGACGAAGTCACCTTCACCAAATTCGAGGACTACAAGGGCTTCGATCCGGCCGGAATGGACACGGTCACCTACCGGTCGGTGCCGGACTCGGGCTCGGTCGAGGATGCGATGAATAAGGGGACCGTCGACGTGGTCTGGCGCGGACTCGACGATGCCGCGCTCACCCGGCTGGGTCAGCAGGTCCAGCAGAGCCCGGAGCGGCGCACTCAGGCCGGCTTCGGGCCGAAGGTGCTCCTCGGCAAGCGGGTGTCACAGCTCGCGTGGACGCCCTCGTCGCCCGAGCGGTCGAACAAGGCGCTGCGGCAGGCGATCGCGCTCGCCCTGCAGGGGGACCGGACGCTGGATTCGGTGGTGCCGGGAGGAGTTCCCGGGCACGTCCCGGCCTTCCCGCTCGGTGGCCGGGCCACGCCGAAAGTCACCTGGAAGACCCGGATCAACCTGACCCTCGGCTACGACTCCACCGCTCCGAACGGCAAAGATCTCGCCACCCGGATCCGGACCCGGCTGGAGGACACCGGCGGCCTCAGCGTCCGGCTCCGAGCGGACGCCGCCGATGCTGACCTGATGCTGGCCGACCGCAAAGCCTGGACGCCGACCCCGCTGGCCTGGCTGCAGCCCTACCTCTACCGGCCGTTGCCGGGCTCGAAGGCCTCCGTGGACACCACGGTCAACGCCTTTCGGGCCACCACCGAGGAAGCCATCGCGGAACGCCTGCTGGCGACGCTGCAGCGTCAGAGCGCCGTCGACGCCACCGTGTTGCCGATCAGTCAGTCCGATGAGGTGATGTGGGCTCGGCCCGGCGTCCAGATCGCGGACGGCTCTTTCGGCCCGGGCTGGCAGCTCGGGCTGTTCGGGATCACCGTTGCCTGAGGCAGTCCCATCCGGCGTCCGTCTCGGTCCGCTGCGGCCGGGGGAGCGGGTCACCCTGACCGATCCCAAGGGGCGCCGGCACTCGGTGCTGCTGGCTGACGGCGGCCGGTTCCACACCACCAAGGGCGTGGTCGAGCACGATGCGCTGATCGGTGGTCCGGAGGGTGTGGTGGCGACGTCGGTCGGCGGTACGGCGTTTCTGGTCCTGCGTCCGCTGCTGAACGAATACACCGTGACGATGCCGCGCGGGGCCGCGGTGGTTTACCCCAAGGACGCCGCCCAGATGCTGATGGTCGCCGACGTGTTCCCCGGAGCCCGGGTGGTCGAAGCCGGGGCCGGGTCGGGGGCGCTGACCTGCAGCCTGCTCCGCGCGGTCGGTCCGACCGGACGGCTCCGCTCCTACGAACGTCGGGCCGACTTCGCGGCCACCACGCAGGGCAACGTGACCCGGTTCTTCGGCTCGGCCCCGGCGGCCTGGGAGCTGGTCGTGGGCGACCTGGTGGAGTCCCTGGACGACAAGCCGATCGACCGGGTGCTACTGGACATGCTGGCGCCGTGGGAATGCGTGGACGCTCTCGCGGACCGGCTGGTGCCCGGTGGGGTGTTGTGCTGCTACGTCGCCACCACGACCCAGCTGGCCCGCACCGTAGAGACCCTGCGCGTGCACGGCGGCTTCACCGAACCCGAGGCCACCGAATGTCTGCTCCGGGCCTGGCACGCCGAGGGCCTGGCCGTTCGACCCCGGCACGACATGGTCGGACACACCGGCTTCGTGGTTAGTGCCCGGCGGATGGCCCCCGGGTTCCGCGCCCCGTCCCGTAAGCGCCGACCGGCTCCGGGAGCCTATGGCGAGGATTACACCGGACCGCGGGCCGCGATACCTGAGTCGCCGGAGCGGCCCGGGTAGGGTCGTCCGAGGAGGTGCGCCATGTCCGGTCCCGTCTACGATCGCGCTCCCCACTCAGACCGCGAGTCCCTGCTCGTGCAGCTGAGTGCGCTGCGCGAGGAGTTGTCGCGGTTGCGCGATCGCGTGTCGGCCCATCCGCACGATCTGGCCCTGCTGGAACGGCGGCTGACCGACACCCGGGCCGACCTCAAGGCGGCCACCGCCAACGGCGACCGACTGGCTGCGACGTTGCGGGAGGCGCGGGAACGGATCGTTTCACTCAAGGGCGAAGTGGATCGGCTGGCCCAGCCGCCGGCAAGCTTCGGAGTGTTCCTGGCCGCACCGGAGGAGGGCATCGCCGACATCTTCACCTCCGGCCGCAAGATGCGGGTCAGTGTCAGTCCCGACGTCGACTCCGAACGGCTGACCCCGGGCCGAGAGGTGATGATCAACGAGGCGATGAACGTCGTCGCCGCCCTGGACTTCGACGAGGTCGGCGAGGTCGTGACCTGCAAGGAGATCCTCGACGGCGGTGACCGGGCCCTGGTCGTCGGGCACGGCGACGAGGAGAGCGTCGTCCGGCTGGCCACCCGGCTGCGGGAGCATCCGCTGCGCGCCGGAGACTCTCTGCTGATCGACCGACGGGTGCACTTCGCCTACGAGCGGGTGCCCAAGCTCGAGGTGGAGGAGCTGGTGTTAGAGGAGGTGCCGGATCTGGACTACTCCGTGATCGGTGGCCTCGGCAGCCAGATCGAGGCGATCCGGGACGCGGTCGAGCTGCCTTTCCTGCACAAGGACCTGTTCGCCGAGCACGAGCTGAAGGCACCCAAGGGCATCCTGCTCTACGGTCCTCCCGGCTGCGGCAAAACTCTGATCGCCAAAGCCGTGGCGAATTCGCTGGCCAAAAAAGTCACTCAACGCAACGCCGAGGAGGGCCTGAACGCGCAGGAGGGTCGCAGTTTCTTCCTCAACATCAAAGGCCCCGAGCTGTTGAACAAGTACGTGGGGGAGACCGAGCGGCACATCCGGCTGGTCTTCCAGCGGGCCCGGGAGAAGGCCAGCGACGGGATGCCGGTGATCGTGTTCTTCGACGAGATGGACTCGCTGTTCCGGACCCGCGGGTCCGGAGTGTCCTCGGACGTGGAGAACACCATCGTGCCCCAGCTGCTGAGCGAGATCGACGGCGTCGAGGGCCTGGACAACGTGATCATCATCGGGGCCTCCAACCGGGAGGACATGATCGATCCGGCCATCCTGCGACCCGGCCGGCTCGACGTGAAGATCAAGATCGAGCGGCCCGACGCCGAGGCGGCCCGCGACATCTTCAGCAAATACCTGCGACCCAGCCTGCCGCTGCATCCCGAGGATCTGGCCGAGTTCGCCCAGGACCGGGAAGCGTGCATCCAAGGGATGATCGAGCGGACCGTTCAACGGATGTACGAGGACTCCGAGGAGAACCAGTTCTTGGAGGTGACCTACGCCGGCGGGGACAAGGAGGTCTTGTACTTCAAGGACTTCAACTCCGGCGCGATGGTGCAGAACATCGTGGACCGGGCCAAGAAGATGGCGATCAAGGATCTGATCGACACCGGGGTCCGGGGGCTCCGGATCGGTCACCTGTTGCAGGCGTGCCTGGACGAGTTCGCCGAGAACGAGGACTTGCCCAACACCACCAATCCTGACGACTGGGCCAAGATCTCGGGAAAGAAGGGCGAGCGGATCGTCTTCATCCGGACCCTGATCAGTTCCAAGAAGGGCACCCATCCGGGCCGTTCTATCGACACCGTCAGCAACACCGGACAGTACCTCTAGGCGGGCCGTAGCCGAAGGTTGCGACCCACTCCGCCGCAATCAGCTCCGCTTCGACCAGCTCCGCTCTACCAGCTCCACCGGGCCGCAAGCACACCGGTGGCCGAGGCGATCAAAGCGCATGTCAGCGGTACGACGGGGTCGGCCGTAAATCCGCTCACCACCATGATCAGGAGTGCAGCCGTGACGGCGGCCCCGGCCGCGGTGAGCAGCGCCCGGAACCACACCGACGTTGGTCGATTCCGGAGCACCCATCCGCTCAGTACGGTCGGCAGCAAGGCCGTGACCAGCCCGAAGGCGCCGCCGCCGACCCCGCCGCGCACGACCTGAACGGCCTCGAGCACAGCGAGGTTGCCGACATCGTCGAGTTCGACCAGCAGGGCGACGACGACTCCGAACACCGCGCCGACGATCAGGCCGAGTAGTCCCATCCGAACCAGAACCTGGCGTAACGGCCGGGGCCGAGTCTCGGCCCCCGGAGCGGTCGGCAGCGCCGTGGTCATCAGGCGGTCCCTTCCGCGACGGAGCGGTCGCTCCGCCGCCGGGCCGCCCGTTCACGCAGCCCCGCCAGCGCTCGCCAGCCGAGCAGGAAAACCGCCAACACCACGGCGGTGACGATCACGAAGGAGAGCTCGACCCCGCCCCCGCTGAACCCGCGTAGGAGCATCCCGATCCCGACCGCACCCGCCCAGACCAGCAGGCCTGAACTCAACGATCGCGGGTGCCCGCGCAGCAACGCGGCCAGCTCGCCGGCGGTGACCCCGACCAAGAACGGCCAGGCGGTGCCGGCCAGCCCGGCCGGGTCGAGCCCCTCGGCATGGCTGAGCCGGCCGATCGCGGCGAAAGCGACGACGCAGACCACGTCGGCCAGCCAGGTCACCTCCCGCCGCCTCGCCGGCGCCGAGGTCGGCTGCGATGTCATGAGGGGAGATTACGCTGGCGCGATGACCGACCACGCAGGCCGCAGTCTGGTGATGGGGATCGAGACCGAGTACGGGATCAGCGTGGCCGGGTCGGGCGCCGCCGAGGACGAACTGCACCCGATGCAACTGTCCAACCACGTGGTCAAGGCCTACGCCGGCCTGAAGGCGCAGGGCGGTCCGGCGACGGGACAGCCCGCCGGCTGGGACTTCGAGACCGAGTCCCCGCTGCGCGACATCCGCGGCTACGAGGTGGCCCGTTCCAGCGCCCATCCCGACCAGCTCACCGACACCGACCTGGGGATGGCCAACGTCATCTTGACCAACGGGGCCCGGCTCTACGTCGACCACGCCCACCCGGAGTACTCCGGGCCCGAAGTGACGTCAGCCCTGGACGTGGTCCGCTTCGACAAGGCCGGGGACAAGGTGATGGCGCTGGCCGCGCAGCGGGCCTCGACGAGCTTGGGCCGGCCGCTACGGCTGTACAAGAACAACACCGACGGCAAGGGTGCCTCCTACGGCACCCACGAGAACTATCTGCTGCTGCGCAGCACCCCCTTCGACCGGGTCGTCACCCAGTTCACCGCGTTCTTGGTCACCCGTCAGCTGTTCACCGGGGCAGGCCGGATCGGGCGGGGTCAGTCCAGTGAGGAGGCGGGCTTCCAGCTCAGCCAGCGCGCGGACTTCTTTGAGGCCGAGGTGGGTCTGGAGACCACCCTGAACCGGCCGATCATCAATACCCGCGACGAGCCGCACGCCGACGCCGGCCGGCACCGCCGATTGCACGTGATCACCGGCGACGCCAACCTGTCGGAGACCGCGACCTGGCTGAAGGCGGGGACCGCGGCGTGGGTGCTCCGGGTGATCGAGGCGGGCATCCTGGCGACGCCGTTGCGGCTGGCCGCGCCGGTGGCGGCGATGCGGGCGGTCAGCCACGACCTGTCCTGTTCGGCACCGTTGGAACTCACCGACGGCACCACGATGACGGCCCGCGAAGTCCAACAGGTCTATCTCGACGCCTGCCGGGCCCTGCTCGCCCGCGGTGACGCCAGCGACCTGCCCGACCGGACCCTCGCGGAGGCCGAGCAGCTGTTCCGAACCTGGCAGGAGGTGCTGGATCGCCTTGGCTCCGACCCCGGCGCCCTCGCCGACCGGCTGGACTGGGTGGCCAAACTGGCCCTGATGGAGTCCTACCGGCACCGCGACGGACTGGGCTGGGACGCACCGAAACTGGCCCTGATCGACCTCCAGTACGCCGACGTCGACCCGGCCCGCAGTCTCTACGCCGCTCTGGTCGCCAAGGGCAAGATCGCGCGGTTGGTCACCGACGAGGAGATCGAGTACGCCCGGCTGCATCCACCGGTCGACACCCGGGCCTACTTCCGTGGTCGGGTGATGGAGAAGTTCGGCGCCTCAGTGGTGGCCGCGTCCTGGGACTCGGTGATCTTCGACCTGCCCGAGCGCACCGCCCTGCAGCGGGTGCCACTGCTGGATCCGCTGCGGGGGACTCGGGAGCAGGTCGGCACCCTGCTCGACGAGTGCAGCGACGCCAGTGAGCTGTTCGCCGCCCTCGGCCGCTGAGTCTGGCCGAATTCGCCGCAGGGTCTCGACAGAACCTGTGCGAAGCCCTAGGTTCGTTCAGGAACCGGTTCAGATCCACCCACCCGCAGCCCACCCCGCTGCCGACCCTGCGAGGTTCCACCATGTCCAGACGACGCTCGTCCCCGTTCGTACCCCTGCTGTCGGCGATGGTGCTGACCGCCGGCCTGGTGGCCGGCCAGCCGCTGGCCCAGGCGGCGCCGGCTAAGCCGGACCCCAAGGCCGAGACCACCTACGTAGTGCTGATGAAGGACGCGGGGGTGGGCCCGGCCGCCAAGCGGGCCATTCTCGACGCCGGCGGGACCATCACCGACCAGAGCAGCAAGCTCGGCTACGCCTACGTCAAAACCGCCAATCCCGACTTCGCCACGTCGGTCGCCAAGTCCCCCGCAGTGACCGGAGCGGCCCCCGAGCGGATCATCGGGCAGGCCCCGAAGACCGTCCGTCCGCAGCAGGTCCGGGCGCGCACGTACGACTTGGAGCGGATGACTGCGGTCCGCAAGTCGCTGCGCGGCGAGCCGACCATCGCCGACGCCGCGCCCAGTCCGGCCGCCGAGCCGTTGGCCAATCTGCAGTGGGATATGCGCCAGATCGGGGCCACCCCGAACGGCTCGTACGCCAAGAACGTGGGGACCAAGAGCGTCAAAGTCGGCATCATCGACACCGGGATCGACGGCACACACCCCGACATCGCCCCGAACTTCGACAGCGTGCTGAGCCACAACTTCGTCAGTGACAAGCCCGACATCGACGGGCCGTGCGAACACCCCTCCTGCGTCGATCCGGCCAACGAGGACGACGACGGCCACGGCACCCACGTGGCCAGCACCATCGGCTCGCCGATCAACGGCCTGGGCATCGCCGGCGTCGCGCCGAACGTGGACCTGGTCAACATCCGCGCCGGTCAGGACTCGGGCTACTTCTTCCTGCAACCGACGCTGGAGGCACTGGAGTACGCCGGCGACGTCGGCGTGGACGTGGTCAACATGAGCTTCTACGTCGACCCGTGGCTCTACAACTGCCTGGACAACCCGGCCGACAGCCCCGCCGAACAGACCCAGCAGCGGGTCATCCGGACCACCGTCCAGCGGGCGCTGACGTACGCGATCAACAAGGGCGTGCTGCCGGTGGCGGCGCTGGGCAACGAGGCGACCGACCTGGGCAATCCGACCAGTGACGACACCAGCCCCGACTATCCGGCCGGCGCGGCACACGACCGCACGGTGGACAACTCCTGCATCAGCGTCCCGACCGAATCCCGCGGCGTGGTGTCGGTGAGCTCGACCGGACCCAGCACCCGCAAGGCGTACTACTCCAACTGGGGCACCGAGCAGACCGACGTGGCCGCCCCCGGCGGCGACGCCTACGACACCCCGACCAACACCCGTTCGATCCAGAGCACGGTGCTGGCGGCGTACCCCGAGAACGTGGCCAAGGCCGAGGGGACCCTGAACCCCGACGGCACGCCGAACACGCCCGGGGTGGTCCGCGACTGCAAGGGCACGGTCTGCGCCTACTACCAGTACCTGCAGGGGACCTCGATGGCCTCCCCGCACGCCGCCGGCGTGGCGGCACTGGTGGTCAGCGCCCACGGCAAGCGGGACAAGGTGAACGGCGGGTTGACCCTGGCCCCGGCGCGGACGGAGAAGCTGCTGTACAAGACCGCACAGCAGCTGCCGTGCCCCTCACCGCGGACCTACCACTACACCCGGATCCTGCCCGAGGGGGCGGGCACCCGGGAGAGTGACGCCACCTGCGTCGGTTCGCCGAAGAAGAACGGGTTCTACGGTCACGGCCTGGTGAACGCCTACAACGCGGTGCGTTAGGCCCCCGCGGTAGCAGGCTGACCCCAGGAGCCGGGCCCGTCCCCACCCGCCACCGTCCGCCGACGACGAGATTCCCTCGCCCTGTCGGTCCCGGTGGTTAGGGTGGGGACAGCCCATTTCCGAGGAGTGCAGATGCCTGAGTCCGAGCAGAGCCACCGCCGTTCCCGGCGGTCCGACGACGAGCAGGAGGTCGCGCAGACGCCGGCGACCGACACCGCGCACAAGGCCGAACTCGACTCCGAGGTCGACTCGCTGCTGGACGAGATCGACGACGTGCTCGAGGTCAACGCCGAGGAGTTCGTCCGCTCGTTCGTGCAGAAGGGCGGCCAGTGACCCCAGGCCTGCCCGACGGCCCGCCCCGGCCCGGACTTTCCGCGGAGTACCTCGGGGTCGGCAGCTCCTCCTTCGTCGACTTCGCCGCGGCCGTGGCCCCGAACGTGCTGCCCGCCTCCCGGGCCGCCGGTCCGGGCGTGGCGGAGCTGGCCCCGCACGGCACCACGATCGTCGCCGCCACGTTCGGCGGTGGGGTGGTCGTGGCGGGCGACCGGCGAGCGACCATGGGCAACATGATCGCCCAGCGCGACATCGAAAAGGTGTTCGCCGCCGACGAATTCTCGGTGATCGGCATCGCCGGCGCGGCCGGGCTCGCGGTCGAGCTGGTCAGCTTGTTCCAGCTCGAGTTGGAGCACTACGAAAAAATCGAGGGGGCACCGCTGTCGCTGGTCGGCAAGGCCAACCGGCTCGCCACGATGATCCGGCAAAATCTCGGGCTGGCCCTGCAGGGGCTGGTGGTGGTGCCGCTGTTCGCCGGCTGGGACGAGGCGGCTGAACAGGGCCGGATCTTCTCCTACGACGCCACCGGCGGCCGCTACGAGGAGCACGCGTTCTTCTCCGTCGGCTCCGGGTCGGTGTTCGCCCGCGGGTCGCTGAAAAAGCTGTACCGGCCCGACCTCGACGCCACCGACGCCACCTTGGCGGTGCTGCAGGCGCTCTACGACGCCGCCGACGACGACTCCGCCACCGGCGGACCCGACCTGGCCCGGCGGATCTTCCCGGTGGTGATGGTGGCCGGGCCCGACGGGGTGCAGCGGGTCGCGGACGGCCGGGTCGGCGAACTGGTCGACACCTTGGTCACCGGTCGGCGCGACCGGCCCGACGGTCCGGGAGCGCCCGTTGTCTAGCCCGTTCTACGTCGCCCCCGAGCAGCAGATGAAGGACCGGGCCGACTACGCCCGGAAAGGCATCGCTCGCGGCCGGTCGGTGATCGTGCTGCACTACGACGAGGGGATCGTTTTCGTCGCCGAAAACCGGTCGCAGGCCCTGCACAAGGTGAGTGAGATCTACGACCGGCTCGGCTTCGCCGCGGTGGGCCGCTACAACGAGTTCGAGAACCTACGGACGGCCGGGATCCGCTACGCCGACCTGCGCGGCTACAGCTACGACCGGACCGACGTCACCGGGCGCGGTCTGGCCAACGCGTACGCCCAGCTACTGGGGACCATCTTCTCCTCGGGTGGGGAGAAGCCGTACGAGGTGGAGATCATCGTCGCCGAGCTGGGCACGGAGCCGGCCCTGGATCAGATCTACCGGCTGACCTACGACGGCTCGGTGGCCGACGAGGCCGACTTCGCGGTGATGGGCGGGTCGGCCGAGGTGATCGCGGAGGTGCTCGGTCAGGGTTACACCGACGGGCTGGACCTGAGCGCTGCCGTCGCCTTGGCCGTCCGGGCCCTGGCCGGCGACGGCGGGACGGGTGCGGCCCCCCGTGAGCTCGGGGTGGAGGCGTTGGAGGTCGCGGTGCTCGATCGGACCCGCAGCCTGCCGCGTAAGTTCCGCCGGATCACCGGCGCCCGTCTTTCCGCCTTGCTGGCACCCGGTTCGGGTGAGCCTGGGCCGTCGGACTCCGCCGCCGGTACCGTGTCCGAGGTGGAGCCACCGGCGACGTCGACCACCAGCCCGGCGACAGCGGAGACGGTGCTGGGCGACGCGCCCGACCCGGCGTGAGCACATCCTCAGCCGACCCGGGGCGCCTGGTCGACCTCGACCGTGCGCCGGCCGAACCCACCGAGCCCGGTGAGGTCACGTCCCGACCGGTGACCGTGGTCGTCGGGGCGGGCCTGATCGGTGCCTCGATCGGCCGGGCGCTCACCGTCGACGGTTACCGGGTGCATCTGGTCGACCTGGCGCCCGGTCACGCGCAGGTCGCGGCCGGGCTCGGAGCCGGGCACGCCACCCTCGCCGATCCGCCCGAGGTCGGCCTGGTCGTGGTGGCGGTGCCCCCGCAGGCCATCGCGGATGTGGTCAGCGACGCGCTGACCCGCTATCCGGCGGCGGTGGTCACCGACGTCGGCTCGGTCAAGGCCGGTGTCCTCGGCTCGCTGTGGGATCGACCGGTGGACCTGGCCCGCTACGTCGGCTCCCATCCGATGGCCGGCTCGCACCATTCCGGACCGGTCACCGCCGACGCGGACCTGTTCGTCGACCGGACCTGGGTGGTCACCCCGCACCGCCGCAGCACCCCACAGGCACTGGCTCGGGTGGTCGCCCTGGTCCGGGCCTGCCACGCCCGGCTGGTCACGCTCGACGTGGACGAGCACGACGCCGCGGTGGCCCGGGTGTCCCACCTGCCCCACCTGATGGCGGTCTTGATGGCCGGGCATCTGACCACGGTGCCGGAGGCCGATCTGGTGCTGGCCGGGCAGGGTCTGCGCGACGTCACCCGGGTCGCCGGCTCCGACCCGGTCCTGTGGCAGCAGATCCTGGGGGCCAACGCCCGCGCGCTGCTCGAAGAACTGCGGGGGTTGGCCGGTGCCCTGGACACGATGATCGAGGCCGTCCAGGCTGATCCGGGCGCTCCTACGCTCCGGGAGCAGTTGGAACGCGGGGTCGCCGGCACCCGGCGGATCCCCGGTAAGCACGGCATCCCCGCGGTGACCTACGAGCAGGTGGTGGTGGCCATTCCGGACGCCCCGGGTGCGCTGGCGCGGCTGTTCACCGACGTGGAGGGCGCCGGGGTCAACGTCGAGGACATCGCTATCGAACACGACGCCACCCGACAGGTCGGCTACCTCACGATGTCGGTCCGGCCGGAACGATCCGCCCAGCTCCAGGCGGTGCTGCGCGACGGGGGCTGGACACTCAGCTGAGCCGCTGCTGTCGCCGCGCCGGAGGCGAAATTCGGCGGTCGGTAAGGTGTCACGGTGATGGAGTCAGCCCTGGAGCCAACGCGGGACCGATCGTCGATCAGCCGTCCCTCGTCGGTCCGGGAGGCCGCCCCCCGCGACGGCGAAGGTCGACCGCTGGTCGTCGCGATCGACGGGCCGAGTGGTTCGGGTAAGTCCTCCACCGCTCGTGCGGTGGCCGAGCGCTTGGGACTGGCCTTTCTGGACACCGGGGCGATGTATCGCGCCGTCACCTGGCTGGCCGACGCGCAGGGGGTCGACCTGGCCGATCAGCGGGCGGTGGCCGATTTGGCGGCGCAGGCCGAGGTGGTCGTCGAACTGGACCCGGCGCGGCACGGTGTGAGCATCCAGGGCCACGATGTCACCGCCGAGATTCGCCTCCCCGAGGTCTCGGCTGCGGTCAGCGCGGTGGCCACCAACCTCAGCGTCCGGGCCGACCTGGTGACCCGGCAAAAGCAGATCATCGCCGAGGCCGACGGCGGGATCGTCGCCGAGGGCCGCGACATCACCACCGTGGTGGCGCCGGATGCCCCCGTACGAGTCCTGCTGGTCGCCGACGCGGCGGCCCGGATTGCCCGCCGGCACGCCGAACTTGGGGGCAGCGTTGACGCCGAAGCCGTCTCCGACCAGGTGATCCGTCGCGACGCCGACGACGCCGTCGTCGCCCAGTTTCACGCCGCCGGTCCCGGCGTCACGGTGCTCGACTCCACCCACCTGTCCCTGGAGGAAGTGGTCGAGGCGATCTGCGCCCTGGTCCCGCAGGAGCTCCTCGTGGGCGGGGAGCGGTGATCACGGGCGTCAGCGCCGACCTGCCGCACATCGACCATCTGCCGGCGACCCGGGAGTGGGGCCTGCGGATGGTGCGGCGGCCGGTGGGTCTGCTTCTGCGCTCCCTGTGGCAGGTCCGGGTGCACGGCGCCGAACATGTTCCCGCTACTGGGCCGGTGGTCTTGGCGGCCAACCACATCGCCATGCTCGACGGCCCGGTGCTGGTGGCCTGCACCCGCCGGCTGACGTTCGCCCTCGGGAAGCGGGAGCTCTTTGCCACCCGGCTGGGACCCGTGCTGGCGCACGTCGGCCAGATTTCGATCGACCGTCGCGCCCGGGACACCACCGGCATCAACAAGGCGGTTCAGGTGCTCCGCGCCGGGAAGGTGCTGGCTGTGTTCCCCGAGGGACGCCGCGGCAGCGGCCGGGTCGAGCAGGCCCGGGGCGGAGCGGCCTACCTGGCGCTGATCGCCGGCGCGACCGTGGTGCCGGTGGCGCTGCTCGGGACCCGAGATCCCGGGCAGGAGCGGGAGGCGCTACCCCACCTGCGTGGCGCGATTCATCTGGTCTACGGCGAGCCGCTGGCCGTGCCGCGGACCGACTGGCCGCGGCGCCGGGATGAGGTGCGGGTCTGGACCGAACGGATCCGCCGGCATCTCGCGGCGCACGTCGTCGCGGCCCAGGCGCTGACCGGACTACCCTTGCCCGGACCGCCCACGACGCAGGCCCTCTCTTCCGGGTAGCGACGACCCGACGAAGCGATACGCCGATGACCACCGAACCTACAGCGCCCGAACTCACGCCGCCAGGCTTCACGCCCGCCGGCCCCAGCGACCCGATCCCGGCGTCCACACTGACTCGTCCGGTGGTGGCGGTGGTCGGTCGTCCCAACGTCGGTAAGTCCACGCTGGTGAACCGGATCCTCGGTCGCCGGGAAGCGGTGGTGCAAGACGTTCCCGGGGTGACCCGGGATCGGGTGTCCTACGATGCGGACTGGAACGGCCGCGACTTCGTCCTGGTCGACACCGGCGGCTGGGCCCCGGACGCCAAGGGCCTGGCCGCGCAGATCGCCGAGCAGGCCGAACTGGCCGTCGCTGCGGCCGACGCGGTCGTGTTCGTGGTCGACGCGACCGTCGGCACTCTCGACGTGGACGAGGCCGTGGTCAAGGTCCTGCGGCGCAGCGGCAAGCCCGTCGTCCTGGCCGCCAACAAGGTCGACGACCAGCGCACCGAGGCCGAGGCGGCCGGCATGTGGAATCTCGGGCTGGGTGAGCCGTACGCGGTGTCGGCGCTGCACGGCCGGGGGAGCGGCGACCTGCTCGACGCCATCCTGGCCGCCTTGCCGCCAGCGTCGGACCCGACCGAGACCCCCGAACGGGGCCCGCGTCGCGTCGCCATCGTCGGCAAGCCGAACGTCGGCAAGTCCAGTCTGTTGAACAAGCTGGCCAAGCAGCAGCGGGTGGTGGTCGACAATGTCGCCGGGACGACCGTTGACCCGGTCGACGAGCTGGTCGAGGTGGACGGCCAGACCTACACCTTCATCGACACCGCCGGGATCCGCCGCCGGGTGAAGGAGGCCTCCGGGCACGAGTTCTACGCGAGCCTGCGCACCCACGGTGCGATCGAACGCGCAGAGGTGTGCGTGGTGTTGATCGACGCCAGTGTCCCCGTGACCGAGCAGGACCTGCGCATTCTCACCTCGGTGGAGGAGGCGGGCCGGGCGCTGGTGATCGCGTTCAACAAATGGGACCTGACCGATGAGGAGCGGCGCCGCTATCTGGACCGGGAGATCGAACGCGACCTGGTGCAGTTCGGCTGGGCCGGGCACGTCAACCTGTCCGCCACCACCGGGCGCCACGTCGACCGGCTCGGGCCGGCGGTGCAGCAGGCGCTGGACAGCTGGGAGACCAGGATCTCCACCGGCAGGTTGAACGCCTTTCTCGGCCGGATCGTGGCCGCGCACCCCCACCCGGTCCGGGGCGGGAAGCAGCCCCGGATCCTGTTCGGCACCCAGGCCCAAGCCGGTCCGCCGACCTTCGTACTGTTCACCTCCGGTCAAATCGAGTCGGGCTACCTCCGGTTCGTGGAGCGCCGACTGCGCGAGGAGTTCGGCTTCGTCGGGACTCCGGTCCATGTCCAGGTCAGAGCTCGGGAGAAGCGCGGCCGGCGCTGACGCGGTCAGCCGGTAGCGGCGAGGTACGCCTCGCTTAGCCAGTCGCGAACGGCTCGGTCGACCTGTTCGGGCCGGGTCAGGGCGAGTACGTGCGCGTACCGTCCGCCCCCCACGGAAACTCGGCGGCGAAACCGGTCGTCCTCGATCAGACGAGGCAGATAGATCGCCAGCCGGGCCGAGCGGACCAGCGGTCGGAACTCGGCGAACTTGTGGTCGCTCTTGAGGAAGATCCCGACCTCGACGGCGTCCTCGTGAACCGGACCCAGACCCTGCAGCTCCGCGATCACCACTCTGTGGATGTCACCGACCCACTCCGGGTGTCGCGCCAGCAGCACCGCCACGCTCAGCCCCGGGCGGCAGGTGTGCGACTGACCGGGCACGCCGAACTCTCGCTCGCACGCCGGGCAAGTCCACCGGGCCATCGCGCGCTACTCGTGCTCGGGTTGGGGTCCGTGATCGAATGGCGGACGCCCGGCGCGGGCGGCGCTGGCCAGCACCGCCGCCGCCGGCAGTTCGACCAGGCCGTCGGCGGTGCCGAAGTCCCGGACGGCGATGCTGACGTAACGCTCGCGGGCCTGCGCCCGCCGCCCTTCACCGGCCTGGGCGAGGACGGCTCCGGTACGCGGCGTGGCGTCGGCCAGGGCGTCGAACCAGCGGCCCGGCTCAACCCGGACGCTCCACCGCAGGTGTTCGATGACGATGTCGTCCCAGCCGGCCAGGAGTCGACGCAGCTCCGTCTCGTCGGCGAAGCGCTGCGCATCCGGACCGGGCGGCACCACCTCGGTCAGTCCGAGGTCGGTGACGATGGGACTTAACAGACCGGTGGCGAGATTCTCGGTCCGGTCGTCCCACACGGTCAGCGCGACGCGGCCCCCGGGGATGAGCACCCGGACCAGTTCGGCGACCGCCGTTTCCGGGCGGGGCAGGTGATTCAGCAGGTAGCCGGCGACGACCGCGTCGAAGCTGTCGTCGCTGAAGGGCAATGTCTCCACCCCGGCCCGCACCGCGTCCACGCCGGCGGCGCGCGCGAGTCGCACCATCTCCGTCGACTGGTCGACCGCCCGCACCGACGCGCCCCGGTCCTGAGCGGCGAGCGCGACAAAGCCCGGTCCGGTGCCGACGTCCAGCACCCGGGTGCCTGGTCCGATCGTTGCCGCGTCGAGCAGCGCCGGAATGCTGCCGCGGGTCAGGTCGCCGAGCGAGGCGGCGTAGGGCGTGGCGCGCTGCTCCCAGGCGGAGCGTTCCCAGGCGGCGAAGGCATCCAACTCCTCCTCGGTATGCATGGCACCATCTTCCACGACGAGTAGGGCCCGGAGAATCGAACGGCTTGGCGAAGGTGTCAGTGGCGACTTGTAGCGTCAGCAGTATGGAAGACGAATCGGGGGCGAGCGGTGACGCGGTCGTCGACGACCTGACGTCCATATTGACCCGGCTGGCGGCCGTGGTGGCCGACGCCGTGCGGGGTGACCAGTCCGAGCACCGCGACCACGTCGATGATGCGACCCGGATCGACCGGATCGCGGCGCTGGAACAGCTCAAGGGTGCGGCCGCGGCCGCGCAGGCGGCGGAGACGGTCCGGTTCGCCCGTTCGCAGGTCGCGGACCAGCTTGCCGCCGACGTCGACCCACGCTCGATCGGCCGCGGGATCGCCGAACAGCTGGGGATGGCCACCAAGGTCGGCCCGTGGCACGGGGCCCGGCGCCTGGGACTGGCGCGGGCCCTGTGGTTCGACCTGCCGGCGACCTTTGACCTGCTCGTCCGGGGCGAGATCAGCGAGTACGTCGCCTCGCTGGTCGCGACCCAGACGAGTCATCTGGCTCCCGAGACCCGGCGTGAGGTGGACCAGCGAGATCGTGGCCGACGGCCTGGAATCGATGGCCCCTAAGCAAGCGCAGGCGAGCGCGAAACGCCGCGCCTACCAGGCCGACCCGGCCGGCTGGGTACGGCGCGGCCGGACCGCCCGCGCCGACCGCCGAGTCACCCTCCGGCCAGCTCCGGACACCATGAGCGTGTTGTCGGCCCTGCTGCCGGTCGAGCAGGGGGTCGCTTGCTCGGTGGCGTTTCGACGCACCGCCGACACGCTCCGGTCCCAGGGCGACGGCCGTAGCCGGGACCAGATCATGGCCGACACCCTGGTCGAACGCCTCACCGGTCAGACCCGGGCAACCGACGTCAACGTCGAGGTCGAAATCGTCATCCCGGTCGATCTCCTGGTCGACCCCGACGACCCCGTACCGGCCGAGGTGCCAGGGTTCGGGCCGCTGCCCAGTGGTCTGATCGACGATCTCCTGGCGGCGAGCGAGGGACGCAAGCACTGGCGACGGGTCTTCACCGCCCCGGGTAGCGGGGGTGCGACCGTGGTTAACGCGGACCCCACAGCACGGCGATTCACCGGCACCCTGGCCCGAGTCCTCCGACTCAGGGACCAACATTGCCGCGAGCCCTACTGGACCGCCCCGATCCGCCACCTGGACCACATTCTTGCTCACCGCGACGGCGGCCCGACCACGCTGGCCAATGGGCGCGGCGTCTGCGAGCGCCACAACTACGTCCGCGAGATGCCCGGCTGGAACGTGGTTGCCGTACACCCCGACGATCCGGGCAGTCCGCATCTGATCAGCACCCCGACCGGGCACCAATACCCGAGTACCGCGCCTCCGCTGGTGCCCAGCCACTGACCCGCTGTCTGCGAGGACGATGAGCTGCGGTACCGGTGTGGACGCTTCGCCCACGGCCGGCGCCGCGTAGTACAGTCGTCCCTCGTGGCCGAGGCTTGCGCTCCGGCCCGCGGGCTGTGGCGCAGCTTGGTAGCGCACTTGACTGGGGGTCAAGGGGTCGCAGGTTCAAATCCTGTCAGCCCGACACGAAGGGGAGGGCCACCAGGCCCGGCTCAGCGTCTCTCGCAGGCGATCCCGTCGTTGTCGCGGTCGAGGTCGTACTCGCCGGTCTTCTTGTTCCGGGGTCCGTCATTCATGGCGTAAACCGTGCTCGAGACGGTGAAGTTCGTGACGGCCTTGCTGGACCTGCTGTGCTTGTCCTTGGCGCCCTTCTTGCCGACGCCGTGCGGATAGACCTTGTTCAGCGCCGCACAGGACGGGTAGTGCTTCGCCTTGACGGCCGCGTCGGCGGCGACAACGGTGGCGGTGGTCAGCGGGAGGGCGAGGACGGCAGCAGACACGAAGGTTGCGGTGAGGCGCCGAGCGATGATCGTCATGACGGGGGAGCGTACCGACGAAAGGCCGCCTGCGTGCCGGAAATCCGCAACCTGATTCCGATATTTATGAGGGCCAGTCAGTGTGTCCTACATCACTGAGGGCCACGATGTCGGCAGCGTAATGATCCAGTCCCCGGCGGCGATGTAGTCGGTGAAGTCGGCGTTGCACCTGAACCCCCGAGCAGGCGTGGCGCCGACTTCGCCGTCTCCGGTCACGGTCTGGTTGATCTTGGCGTGGTCCCCTTGCCAGTACGGGCGGGGACCGCGATGCTTCCTCCCATGGCGAAGAAGTCGACGACCAAGCAATCCGCGCAACGGCTGGGTAACTCACCGTCGGGGGCGCGCTCGACGCCGATCGGGGACTACGGCTTCCTCAGCGACGGCGAAGTGTCGGCGCTGCTGTCTCCCACCGGCACCGTCGAGTGGATGTGCGTGCCGCGGTTCGACTCGCCCAGCGTCTTCGGCCGGCTCCTGGGCCGGCACGCCGGCTCGTTCAAGATCTCCCCGGACATGGTTTCGGTACCGGCGGAAATGCGCTACCTACCGGGCACGATGGTCCTGGAGACCAGCTGGGGCACCCCGACCGGTTGGATCATCGTGCGCGACGCGCTGCTGGTCGGCCCCTGGCACCACGAGAACGACCGGTCCCGCACGTATCGACGCACCCCCAACGACTACGAGGCCGAACACATCCTGCTCCGGACCGTGCGCTGCGCCTCCGGCGAGGTGCAGGTCACGATGGACTGCGAACCGGTGCTGGACTACGGCTGCCAGCACGTGCACTGGGACTACACCGGCGAGAGCTACTACCAGGCGACGGCAGCCGCAGACGGGGTGGACGTCGAGCTCACGATGACCAGCGACATGCGGCTCGGATTCGAAGGTGGCCAGGCCAGCTCGCGCACCATGCTCAAGGAGGGCGACGTCCGTTTCGTCGCCCTCTCCTGGGGTGGCGCCAAGCCGCCCACCACGTACGCCGACGCGTACGCCCGGCAGGTGTGGACTGCGCACCACTGGCAGCACTGGCTGGCCCGGGGCAAGTTCCCCGACCACCCGTGGCGGGGCTACCTGCAGCGCAGTGCCCTCACCCTGAAGGGGCTGACCTACGCCCCGACGGGGGCGATCGCCGCCGCCGGCACCACCTCGCTGCCCGAAACTCCCGGCGGGAGCCGCAACTACGACTACCGCTTCACCTGGATCAGGGACGCCACCTTCGCCCTGTGGGGCCTGTATTCGCTCGGCTTCGACTGGGAGGCGGTGGACTTCTTCTCCTTCATCGCCGACCTGGTCGCCGACGAGACCGACATCCAGATCATGTACGGCATCGGCGGGGAAAAAGACCTGACCGAGCGGGAACTCGACTACCTGCCCGGTTACGCCGACTCGCGACCGGTCCGGATCGGTAACGCGGCCTACGCGCAGCAGCAGCACGACGTCTGGGGAGCACTACTGGACTCGGTGTACCTGCACTTCAAGGCCGCCGACCATCTCGACAACCGGATCTGGACCATTTTGGACCAGCAGGTCAGCGCCGCATTAAAGCACTGGCGCGAACCTGACGCGGGCATCTGGGAGGTTCGGGGTGCGCTGCAGCACTTCACTTCCTCGAAGCTGATGTGCTGGGTGGCGGTCGACCGTGGCGCGAAGATCGCCCGGATCACGGGTGAGAACGACAAGGCGGCGGAGTGGGAACTGGCGGCAGCCGAGATCAAGGACGACATCCTCACCCACGGCGTGGACGAACGCGGCGTCTTCGTCCAGCACTACGACACGACGGCCCTCGACGCCTCGCTGCTGCTGGTGCCGCTGTTCCGGTTCCTGCCCGCCGACGACCCCCGGGTCAGGGCGACCGTGCTCGCCATCGCCGACGAGCTGACCGTGCACGGCCTGGTGCTGCGTTACAAAGTCGAAGACACCGACGACGGGTTCAGCGGCGAAGAAGGCAGCTTCACCATCTGCTCGTTCTGGTTGGTGTCGGCGTTGTGCGAGATCGGGGAGTACGAACGGGCCCGCAAGATGTGCGCCCGCCTGCTCGCCTTTGCCGGGCCGCTGCAGCTCTACGCCGAGGAGATCGACCCGCACTCCGGCCAGCACCTGGGTAACTTTCCGCAGGCCTTCACCCACCTGGCCCTGATCAACGCGGTGATGCACGTGATCAGGCTGGAGCACCAGCGGCCGACGACCGACGCCTGGGCCCGGTCGACCGAGCCCGTAGTCGAGCCCAGCACGTCGACCTGACCGCGATCGGCGCCGTCGCGCCGTCTAGTGCTAGGTCACCGGCTCAGCCGTGGGCCAGGGCGGCCGGCCCGTCGGCCCGGCGGATGTCGACCACGTGCCCGGTCTGGTCCGACAGCAGCACGTCCAGTGACTGCCGGGCCACCTCGACTGAGGACAATAGGGTTCCCGCGGGCTCCGTCCCGAACGCCTTGGTCCGCATCGGCGTACCCGTCCGTTCGGGGTTCACGCAGTTGACCCGGACCTCGTCGACGGCCCACTCGTCGGCCAGGGCCTGGGTCAGGTTGACCACCGCCGCCTTGGCCGAGGAGTACAGCGAGTACCCCGAGCGGCCGCGGGTGTAGGAGGAGGAGGTAAACAGCAACAGCGAACCCTTCGAAGCCATCAGCGGAGCGAAAAACTCCTGCGCGATGAACACCGGCGCCAAATAGTTGACGTCGGTGGAGGAGTAGATCGCCTCCTCGCTCAGCTCGACCAGCTCGCCGCGGGGTAACACGCCCGCGGTGTTGACCACGAAGTCGATCCGGCCGGTGTCGTTCAGCACGTCCCGCGCCACCTGGGCCACGTCGGCGCGCCGCTCGACGTGGGTACCGGTACTGGATCGGGAGAAGGTTCTCACCGTCGCGCCGAAGCCCCGGGCCAGGGAGGCGATATCACCACCGATCCCGTACGATCCGCCGAACACGACCAGCGTTCGGCCCTCCAGCCGGCTGCGGTAGGCCGCCTCGTCCAGCGCGGCCGGCTGGTCGGCGGAGGTGAGCTGGAACAACTTGTCGGCGATGTAGACGTCGATCGGCTCGGTGACCTTCATGTTGCGCTCGTGCCCGGCCACGACCGCGACCGGGACGTCAGGCAGGTAGCGCAGCACGACCGTACAGTCGTCGGTGGAGCTGAAGTCCGGATCCCGCGCTGCGTTGGCGTAGGCGGCGCGGATGACGGAGAGCCGGAAGCTCTGCGGTGTCTGCCCGCGGCGCAGCAGGTGCCGGGGGAGCACGTCGGCGATGTTGCCGAGCCCCGGCTCGATCTGGATCACGGTGTCGGCGGAGGCGATGGCGGTGTCGACCGCCTGGTAGGTCTGCAGCGCCTCGACGTTGGCCGCGATGATGGTCTGGGAGACCAACGGTCGGACGGCATCGTGCAACAGCACGTTGCACTCCTGCCCGCCCAGTGCCGCGAGCGCGACGGCGGTGGTCTCGTTCCGCGTCCCCGCTCCCTCCAGCACCTGGCTGACCTTGCTGTAGCGGCCGGAGCGGATGATCGCGTGGACGTCGTCGAGGTAGCCCGGAGCCATCAACACCACGATCTCGTCGACCAGCGGTGAGGACTGCATCGCCGCGATGGTGTGCTCGATGATCGGCTTACCGGCGATCTTGATCAGTTGCTTGGGAATGTTGAGCCCGACCCGGGTGCCGGTGCCGCCGGCCAGCACCACCGCCACGTTGCGCAGTCTCGTCACCGTCGTGACCCTACCGGCGGGCACCGCGCCGGCCGGTCGCCCAGGCTCGACCTCGACGGCTCAGTGCGCCAGGCTCGCGAGCAGTCGGGCGGCGCTCCCACCCAGACCGAGCCGGCGGGTCAGCTCCTCGAACCCGGCCGGGTCGACCGGGGCGGCGGGGCGTTCCAGATCGCTCAGAGACACGCCCAGGTCGAGGTCGCGGACCACCGCCACCACGCTCGGCGCCACCGCGAGGTAGTCGATGGCCGCGCCCAGCCGGGAGCGCAGGGAGGCGCTGACGGCGCTTCGGCTCCGACTGGCTTCGGCGAGGATCCCGTTCAGGTCCCCGAAACCGGCCAGCAGCCCGGCCGCCGTTTTCTCTCCGATTCCGGCCACTCCGGGCAGCCCGTCGGAGGGGTCGCCGCGCAGGGTCGCGTAGTCGACGTACGCCGACGCGGCGATCTGGTACTTCGCTCGGATCCAGGCCTCGTCGACCTGCTCGTGCCGGCGTACGCCGCGGGCAATGTAGAGCACCCGGATCCCGCGCGCGTCATCGACGAGCTGGAACAGGTCGCGGTCGCCGGTGACTACGTCCACCGGCATCGACGCCGTGCTGGCCAGGGTGCCGATGACATCGTCGGCCTCGTAGCCGTCGCAGCCGACGACAGCGAGCCCGAGGGCGGCGAGCACCCGCCGGATCCAGGGCACCTGGACGGCCAGGTCGTCCGGGACGGTCTCACCGGAAGTATCGGCTGAGGCCGTCGGCGGTGACCCGGCGGTCTCGTTCGGGCCGCGAGCCACCCGGTGGGCCTTGTAGGAACCGATCAGCTCGACCCGCCAGGCCGGGCGCCAATCGTTGTCCCAGCAGCAGACCAGGTGGCTGGGGGCATAGGTGTCGTTCAAGGCGGTGATGAAGTCCAGCAGGCCCCGGACGGCGTTGACCGGGGTGCCGTCGGGGGCTCGCAGGGACGTCGGGACACCATGGAAGGCACGGAAATACAACGACGCCGTGTCCAGGAGCAGCAGTTTCTGCGGTCGCACGCTCTGCATACTGGCACGATGAGCGGCATGGAGCAGCTGGACCAGCGCATTCTCGCGTTGCTCGCCCGAGACGGTCGAATGTCTTACACCGACATCGGCAAGGAGACCGGGTTGTCCACCTCGGCCGCTCAACAACGGGTCCGCCGGCTCGAGCAGCGTGGGGTGATCACCGGCTATCGCGCCCTCTTGAACGCCGACGCACTGGGTCTGACCGTGACCGCGTTCGTGGCCATCAAGCCGTTCGACCCCAGCGCCGCCGACGACGCCCCCGAGCGGTTGGCGCCGCTGCCCGAGATCGTGGCCTGCTACTCCACCGCGGGCGAGGCGAGCTACCTGCTGAAGGTGCAGGTGCCGACGATGCTCGACCTGGAGTCGCTGCTGGCGCGGATCCGAAGCGTCGCCGGCGTGTCGACCCATACCACCACCGTGCTTTCGGTTCCGTTCGAGGACCGCGCACCCCTGTGAGCGGCCCGGACGTGGTCAGACCCCAAGTGATCCGGCCCGGCCTGATCCTGCGGGGAGGGCGGGTCGTGATCGGGGACGGTCCGCCGGTCGATGCGCTGGCCTGGCGAGACGGACGGGTGGTCGCGGCCGGCTCGATCGAACAGGTCCGCGCGGCCGCCCCGCGCCAGCCCGAGGTCGATCTGGACGGGCGGCTGGTGACCCCGGCCTTCGTGGACGCGCACCTGCACTGCGTTCAGGCCGGTCAGGTCAGCGCCGGGCTGAACCTGCACGGGGTCGCCAGTCTGGCCGAGCTGTTGGAACAGGTCGCGACCCGGGTGCGAGCCGACCCGTCGACCCGGGTGATCGTCGGCCAGGGCTGGGACGAGCGGAGCTGGCCGGAGCAACGGCCCCCGAGCCGGTCCGAGCTGGATCGGGCGGGGGGCGGGCGGCCGGCTTACCTTGCCCGGGTCGACGTGCACTCGGCCGTGGTCTCCAGCGCGCTGCTGGACGCGTTACCCGACATCACCGGCGCCGCCGGCTACTCCGCCGACGGATTGCTCAGCCAGGACGCGCATCATCAGTGCCGGGGGGCGTTGCACCAGTTGTTCAGCGACGCCGAACGGCGAGCCGCGGCCCGGACGACCTTGCAGGCCGCGGCCACGCTGGGGGTGGCTCAGGTGCACGAGCTCGGCGGGCCGCACCTCGGCCCGCTGGAGGACCTGCTCCGGGTCGCCGACGAGGGTGCCGCCCTCGGCCTGCAGGTCATCGGCTACTGGGGCGAGCAGGCCGGTCCGGAGGCGTTTGCCCGGATGCGAGCCGCGGGGGCCCGAGGGTTGGCCGGCGACCTCTGCATCGACGGCGCGATCGGGTCCCGGACAGCCGCCCTGCAGCACAATTACAGCGATCTGCCCGGCCGCGGGGTGCGCTATCTCAGCGACGACGAGGTCACCGCTCATCTCGTGGCGTGTACCCGGGCCGGCGTCCAAGCCGGGTTCCACTGCATCGGCGACGAGGCGGTCGGGGCCGCCGTCCGCGGACTGCGCCGGACCGCCGAACAGTTGGGACCGGCCCCGGTCCGGGCGCTACGCCACCGGCTGGAGCACGTGGAGATGGTCGCTGCGTCGGACTTGGCGACCCTGGCCGACCTCGGGGTGGTGGCCAGCGTGCAGCCCGGCTTCGACGCAGCCTGGGGCGGCCCGGACGAGCTGTACCAGCAGCGGCTGGGCGACCGGTCGGCCACGATGAACCCGTTCGCTTCGATGCAGCGGGCCGGGGTCGCGCTGGCCTTCGGCACCGACGCTCCGGTCACCCCGCTCGCCGGCTGGCAGGCGGTGCGCGACGCCGTTCAGCACTGGCGAGCCGACGAGCGGCTGAGCGTGCTCGCCGCGTTCGAGGCGGCCACGGTCGGCGGCTACGCGGCGGCCGGTGACGACCGCACCGGGCGGTTGCGTTCCGGCGCCCCGGCGAATCTCGCGGTCTGGGAGACCGAACCGGCGTTGCTCGACACCTCCACCGGACTGCCCCGCCTACACCGAGGCGATCCGCTGCCTCGCTGCGTGGCCACCCTGGTCGGGGGGCGCGTCGTCTTCGATCGTCCGGGGACGGGTTTCGAGCTCTCGGCCAGAGACTAAACCGCCCCGAGGACCGCAGACCGCGCAGCCTGATCAGCGCCGTGCGGCTGAGTAAGCTTTCCCGGTGCCGTCGACGTCGCTGAGTCCTAGCTCGACGTCGCTGAGCCGTAGTTCGACCGCTCCCCGTCGATGGCCCGTACCCCGCCCGGTCGTGGCGCCGGCGGCGGGGCTGCTGCTCGGCCTGTGCTGGCAGCCGTACGGGCTGTGGCCGTTGTTGGTGATCGCCTTGCCGCTGCTGACCCTGTCGGTGCGCGGCACTCGGCTGCGTCGTGCGTTCGGGCTGGGCTACCTGTTCGGGCTGGGGATGCTGGGGTTGGCCGTGGGGTGGGTGCACGTGCTCGGTTGGTGGATCGCGGCGCTGCTGGTGGCGGTCGAGGCCCTGTTCTTCGGGATCCTAGGCGTAGCCCTAAGTCTGGTCGGCCGGCTGCGCTGGTGGGTCCTGGCCGGCGCAGCGTGCTGGGTCGGGGTGGAGCTGGCCTACAGCCGGGTCCCGTTCGGTGGCTTCGGCTGGACCCGGATCGCCTACACCGCCGTCGACACCCCGCTGGCCGGGTTCTTCCCGATCCTCGGGGTGGCCGGGGTCAGCTTCGTAGTGGCCCTGGTCGGGCAGCTGGTGGCGTGGGTGGTGATCGAGGTCGCTACCCGCGGCGGCCGGCGGATGCGACCGCGCCTGGTGCCCCCGCTGGCCGGCGTCGCGGTGCTGGTGCTGCTGGGCACCGCCCTCCGCGGGTACCAGGTGGAGCCGTCGGCCGGTCGGGAGGGGAGCGTCGATGTCGGTGTCGTCCAGGGCAACGTTCCCGGTCGCGGACTGGAGGCCCTCGGGCGGGCCCGCTCGGTGACGAACAACCACCTCTCCGAGACCGTCGACCTGATGGCCCGAGCCCGGTTGGGGGAAGTGCGCAAGCCGGACTTTCTGCTCTGGCCGGAGAACTCCACCGACATCGACCCGCTGCGGGACCCGATCACCCAACTGACGGTCAGCGGCGCCGTCGCGGTCGCTGCCGTGCCGATCCTGGTTGGCGCCGTCACCGCCGGGCCGGGGCCCGACGAACGGCAGACCACCGCACTGTGGTGGGATCCTCAGCGCGGCGTGCTGGCGACCTACCACAAACAGAACCTGGTGCCGTTCGGCGAGTGGATCCCGTTTCGGGCGCAGTTACTGCCCCTGGTGCCGATCCTGAAAGAGGTGGGACCACAGTCGGTGCCCGGCGATCAGCCTGGCGTCCTCGACGTCACCGTGAACGGCCGGCCGATCAAGATCGGGGACGTGATCTGCTTCGAGTTGGCCTACGACGACACCGTACATGCGGCGGTGCGCGGCGGCGCCCAGGTGCTGCTGGTGCAGAGCAACAACGCCACCTACGGCGGTACGGGCCAGATCGAGCAGCAGTTCGCCATCACCCGGGCCCGGGCGATGGAGGCCCGCCGCGAGATCGCGGTCGCCACCACCAACGCCGTGTCGGGACTGATCGACCGCGACGGCCGGGTGCAATACCGGACACAGCCGTTCACCGCCGCCGGATTCGTCGCCTCGATGCCACTACGTTCCGCGCTGACCCCGGCGCTGCGGATCGGGCCGTGGCTGGAGATCGCCTTGACCCTGCTCGGGCTCGCGGGCTGCTGCGGCGGAGCGGTGATCCGGCGGCGCACCGGTACTGGTCGTAGGAGGTCTTCGCGGTCGATAGGTCAGAATGGATCTTTTCCGTTGCGTGGATCGGCAGACCCCTCGACCCGCCCGGCAGCGGAGCCCGAGACCGTCCAGGTCGCAACCGAAGAGAGCGTGCGTTGAGCGAGCCGGCCCCCAGCAACCGCGGACCGCAGACCGCGCCCGAAAGGGTGCTGGTGATCATCCCGACCTACAACGAGTCGGAGAACATCGACTCCATCGTGTCCCGACTACGCGCCGCCGCCCCGGCCGCGGACGTTCTGGTCGCCGACGACAATTCCCCCGACGGCACCGGCTTGATCGCCGACGCCCTGGCGGCTCGGGACGACCACGTACACGTGCTGCACCGGCTCGGCAAAGAAGGTCTCGGCGCGGCGTACCTGGCCGGATTCGGCTGGGGGATCGAACGGGGCTACGACGTCCTGGTCGAGATGGACGCCGATGGCTCCCACCAGCCCGAGCAGTTGCCGAAGCTGCTGGCCGCACTCGGCCCGCGCGAGCAGCCGGCGGCGGACCTGGTGCTGGGTTCGCGGTGGGTCCGGGGAGGGCGGATCGTCAACTGGCCGAAGTCGAGGGAAATGCTGTCCCGGGGGGGCAGTCTGTGGACCAGGATCGCCCTCGGGATTCCGGTCAAGGACTCCACCGGCGGGTTCCGCGTCTTCCGCCGTTCGACCCTGGTCGGCCTCGGGCTCGACGACGTGGCTTCAGCCGGCTACTGCTTCCAGGTCGATCTGCTGTGGCGGGCACTGAAGGCCGGCTACCGGGTGGTGGAAGTGCCGATCACGTTCGTGGAACGCCAGCACGGTGACTCCAAGATGAGCCAGCGCATCGTGGTGGAGGCACTGCTCCGGACCACCGCCTGGGGGGTGGGTCACCGGTTCGGCCAGCTGAGGTCGCTCGGCCGGCGCCGACCCGAGCAGCTGGCGCGAACCGAGTTGACGTGAGGCTGCGTCCGGGGTGGCCGCTGGCCCTGCTCGTCGCCCTGCTGGTGGCGGTGCCGATCCTCGAGGTCTACCTGCTGGTGCAGGTCGGTCAGCGGATCGGCGTTTGGCCCACGGTGGCGATCTTGGTGGTCGAGGCGGTCTTGGGTGCGTGGCTGATCCGCCGGGAAGGCGCTCGGGCCTGGGTGGCGCTGACCACCGCGTTCCGGGCCGGCCGGGTGCCCAGCGGCGAACTCGTCGACGCCGCCCTGGTTTTGGTGGGCGGGTTGTTACTGCTGCTCCCGGGCTTCGTCACCGACGTTCTCGGACTGTTCTTCCTGCTGCCCTTCACCCGTCCGTTCGCCCGCAAGGCGGTGGCCTTCTTTGTCGCCCGCCGACTCAGCCACATGGGCTCTGGTCCCGCTGCCGGCTCGGCCAGGCCGGAGGTGATCGAGGGCGAGGTGGTTGAGGGCCAGGTCGTCGAGGGACAGGTCGTCGAGGGCGAGGTGGTCGCGCCCGGAGACCGCCGCGTTCCGGACGCGCAGAAGCCGCCCCGCGCGCGGGACGGCTCCTCGAGCTGACTCAGAGCTGAGGGCTCCTGGTCAGGCGGTCTTCTTCGCCCGGGAGCGGGGCCGGCTCGACCGGGTGAAGGCCGTCGAACCCAGTTCCCCGGCCCGGAGCAGGGTCAACCGCTCGGCCAGTAGATCTTCCAGCTCCGCGATCGAGCGGCGCTCTCGAAGCATGTCCCAGTGCGTGCGCACCGGCTTCTCCTCCTTGGCCTGGGGCCGCTCGCCGTCCGAACGAAGGGATTCGCCCCCGCACCGTGGGCACTCCCACAGCGACGGGATGTCGGCCTCCGCGGCGAAGACCAGAGTGAAATGGTGCTCGCGGGGGCAGTCGAAACCGACCTCTTGACGCGCGGCGAACTCGACGCCGGCCTCGTCCTCGAAGCTCTTGGCTCCCAGCCCAGTACCTCGCAACGATCGATCAGCCATGCGTGTCTGCCTTTCTGTGACGTCTGCCCGACCACGGGCCTCGACTGGGGTAACTCCCAGCAACGCGGTTATGTTCCGTCCGGTGGCCTCGGGACCGGGGTGGAGACCGGCTCGGAGCGACGATCCGGCAGAGGCGGGGAGGACACCTTGGTCAACGCCAATGCTCCGGCCACGAGCACCAGGGCGATGCCCACGATGCCGACCCGGTCGGAGAACACGCTAGAGAACAGGGCGAACAGGGCCGGCGCAAGGAAGGACGCGGCTCGGCCGGTGGTGGCGTAGAGGCCGAACATTTCACCTTCTCGGCCGGGCGGCGCGACTCGGGCCAGGAAGGACCGGGAACTGGACTGGGCCGGACCCACCCACAGGGTCAAGATCAGCCCGAAGATCCAAAACATCGTGGTGCCGCGGGCGAACAGCAAGACCACGCAGCAGCCGATCAGACCGAGTAGCGAGATCATGATGACGCGTTTCGGTCCGATCCGGTCCTCCAGCCGGCCCAGAACCAGCGCGCCGAGGGCGGCACCGACGTTCGCCACCACCCCGAAGACCAAGACGGTGGCCGGAGCCATCCCGTACACGCTCACGGCCAAGATGGCGCCGAAGGTGAACACGGCGGCCAAGCCGTCGCGGTAGAGCGCCGAGGCGATCAGGAACCCGACGGCGTTACGATCCCGCTTCCACAAGGCGACGACGTCGGCGATCAGCAGCCGGTAGGACGCGACGAACCCGACCCGCCGCTGCGTCGGACCGGGAACGACCTCGGGCACGGCCAAGAAGACCGGCAGCGCAAAGACCGCGAACCAGACCGCGGAGAACACCGCCACTGCCCGGATGTCCAAGCCGCCGGCGTTGCCGACCCCGAACCAGCCGACCTCGGGGCGGATGAAGCCGACGTAACAGATCAGCAACAAGAAGATGCCGCCGAAGTAGCCCATCGACCAGCCGAAACCGGACACCCGGCCCACGGTGGCCGGGGTCGACACCTGAGGCAGCATGGCGTTGTAGGACACGTTCGCGAGTTCATTGAAGATTCCGCCCGTCCCCAGCAACACCAGGGCGAGCCAGAGGTAGCTCGGCTCGTTGCGGACCCCGAACAGGGCGAGCATCACCGCTGCGACGCCTACGGTCCAGATGGCGAGAGTGCGTTTGCGGTGTCCGCTGGAGTCGGAGCGCTGGCCGATGATCGGCGCGATCAGGGCGATCAGTAGGCCGGCGACGGCACTGGAGATTCCCAGCCAGGTGTTGCCGGTGAGACCACCGGGCCGGGCGTCTCCGACCACCCCGGCCACCACGTAGGGCCCGAACACGAAGGAGACGATGACGGCGTTCCAGGAAGAGTTGCCCCAGTCCCACAGGGCCCAGGCACCGACCCGCCGGCGACTCGGTGGCGACCCCGGTCGGGCGGTCCGGCCCGTCGTCGCGGCGACTGGTTCGCTCATCGGTGTCCTGTCTGCCGCGGTGCCGGCGTTCTCAGTCTCACGCACTCAGTTCCACGACTCAGTTCCACAGGCCCCGCCCGACCAGAACGGATTTAAGCGTGTCGACGCGGTCGGTAAAGATGCCGTCCACCCCCAGATCGACCAGCATTTCCATGGTTTCGGAGTCGTCGACGGTCCAGATGTGGACCTGCTTGCCGGCGCGGTGCGCAGTTTGTATCAGGGCATCAGTGAGGATCCGGGTCTGCCGGCCCAGGATCGAACGGCGAAGCGGTAGTTGCAGGGCCGGGGCCGGGGTGTCGAGCAGTCCGGTCAGCCACGGCGCGAACCGATGCACGGCCACGCCGCGGGAGCTGGCCGCCGACGCGACCTTGGGTCCGAGCCGGCGGCGAAGCCGGTGCAATCGGGCAGGGGAGAAGGAGCTGACGCAGACCCGGTCGTGCGCCTCGTGATCGCCGATCGTGTCGGCCAACAGGTCGACCGCAGCGTCGGCCTTGGCGTCGACGTTGAAGCGGGCCCGCGGGAAAGCGGTCAGCAACTCCGCAAAGGTGGGAACCGGATCGAGCCCGCCGACCCGTACCCGAGCCAGCTGAGCGGCGGTCATCGCGGCCACGGCGCCGGTGGTTGTGCTGACCCGGTCCAACCGCTCGTCGTGCAGGGCGAACAGCACCCGGTCGGAGGTGGCGTGGACGTCGGTCTCCAAGTAGCGGTACCCGAGCGCGACCGCCTGGCCGAAGGCGTACCGGCTGTTCTCACGATGCAGATTAGGAGGGTAGGTGGCTCCGCCGCGGTGAGCGAAGGCAAGGAACGGCGCGTCGAAGAAGGCGTAGTCGGCCGCGCGCATGCCCTCATTATGGGTGCACGGTCAGTCCCGTGGTGCGCTCACACTCCCGGAAGGCGCGCCAGCAGGGCATCGACCTGCTGCGGTATCCAGGCCGGCGGCCCGATGACGAGCAGATAGCCGTAGCCGAGCACGCCGCAGATGGCGACGAAGATCACCCCGGCCAGCACCTGCTTCTTCCGGCTCCAGCCCCGGAACACGTGCAGCGCGTGCTTGAAGCGGAGCATCAGCCGGTGCGCCCAGGCGAATTCGCTGGCCCACACGGCCAGCCCCAGCAGGACCAGCGGGATCCCGCCGGGTCCGGGAAGGGGACCGGTCAGCACGCCGAGCCCGATCAACAGCAAACCGGCCAACCCGACGACCACCCGGTAGATCCGACGGCGATGAACGTTCGCGCGGACCTTGCGACGCCAGGCCCAGCGGTCGGGTTTCGGCTCGCCGTCGGTCGGCTCGCGGAGCACCGAGGTGCTGCCTTGTGAGCCGGCCGACATGGAATAACCATAAGGTCAAGAGCCAAGTAGCGTCGGTGTTGACCGGAGTTCGCCTGGAGTAGCAGCAGCGCTGCCGCCCGTTCGGGCGACAGCGACCGACCGATGAGGACCGACATGTTCTTCGACGACGCGACCGGACTCCTACGGGTGCTGGTGATCGGGCCGTTGGCCTACGGCTGGCTGGTGCTCGTGCTGCGGGTCACCGGCAAGCGGACGCTGGCTCAACTCAACGCCTTCGACTTCATCGTCACCGTGGCTCTCGGTTCAACCCTGGCCACGGTGATCCTCAGCAGCGATGTGGCCGGGGCGGAGGGTGCGCTGGCGTTGGCCCTACTCGCTCTGCTCCAACTCGTCGTCGCCTGGATTTCGGTGCGCAGCACCTGGTTCCGCCGGACCGTGACCGCGCAGGCGAGCCTGCTCGTGCTCGACGGGGTTGTGTTGCCGGACGCGCTGCGACGGGCCCGGATCTCCGAGGAGAGCCTGCAGCAGAGCGTGCGCAGCGCCGGTGTCGGTGGGATGGAGCTCGTCGGTGCGGTGGTGGTGGAGACCAACGGAAAGCTCAGCGTGATCACGGCCGGGCAGATGGGCAGCCGGTCGGCCCTGGGCTCGGTCGGGAGCGCGAGATCGGCTGGCGACCGGCCGGGGTGAGGCGGCCCGGCTCGGACTCGGGCACACTGCTGGCGTGACGACGATCCTGTCCATCCAGTCATCGGTGGCCTACGGGCACGTCGGCAACAGCGCAGCGGCCTTCCCGCTGATGCGGATGGGCGTCCAGGTGTGGCCGGTGATCACCGTGCACTTTTCCAACAACACCGGTTACGACTCCTGGCGCGGTCCGCTGCTGAGCGCCGCCGACGTCCGCGACGTCATTCTGGGGATCGACGAACGAGGCGTACTCGGGGAGTGCGACGCGGTCCTCTCCGGTTATCAGGGGGCCGCAGACATGGGCGGTGCCGTGCTGGACGCGGTCGCTCTGGTCCGGTCACGCAACCCGGCGGCGGTCTACTGCTGCGACCCGGTGCTGGGCGACGTCGGCCGCGGATTCTTCGTCCGACCCGGGGTGCCTGAGCTGATGCGGGATGCGGTCGTGCCGAAGGCGGACGTGATCACCCCCAACCAGTTCGAGTTGGAGTTCCTTACCGGCGCCCGAATCGCTGACCTCGACGACGTCCTCAGCGCCGCCGACACCGCTCGGGCGCTCGGTCCGGACACGGTGCTGGTGACGAGCGTGTCCCACCGGCAGAGCGATCCGGGCACCCTCGACATGGTGGCCGTCGCCGACGCGGGCGCGTGGCGGGTGAGCACACCGCTACTGTCCGGGGTGTTCCAGGGGGCCGGGGACCTGACCGCGGCCGTGTTCTTGGCCCGGCTGCTGCAGGCCGGGGACTTCGAAGAGGACCTGGGTGCCGTAGTCGCACGGACGGCGGCGATCGTGTTCGGCGTCCTCCAGGCCACCGCCTCGTCGGGGCAACGCGAGCTGGCTCTGGTGCAGGCCCAGGAGGAGCTGGTGAACCCGAGCCGACACTTCGAGCCGGTCAGACTGCGATAACGCCGGAGTAGTCCGCAGATCTCGGTCTGATTGATGCCCGGATTGATCGGTAGGGTACGTCCATGACCCAGGACCGGTCGCCGGCGAGCAGCATAAGAGTCGGCCACCGCGAACGCGATGCGGTCGCCGAGCTGCTGCAGGCCGCCGCCGCCGACGGCCGGCTGAGCTTGAGCGAGCTGGACGAGCGACTTGAAGCCGCACTGTCGGCGGTCACCTACGCCGACCTCGAACCGTTAATCGCCGACCTGTCGGTTGAGCTGCCGTGGCAGTCCGACCAGGCGCCCGCTGCTGCCCACCCGGTACCCACGCGGCCGCCCGGTCCGCCGCCGCCGGGGTACTCCCGGGAGGATCCGCTCCGCCTCGACGGCGGGGTCAGCACCGAGAAGCGCCAGGGCGACTGGATCGTGCCGCCGTTCATCCGGATCGTCCAGGGCGTCGGTTCAGTCAAGGTCAACTGTCTTCAAGCGACACCGGCTGCGTCCCTGATCGAGCTCGAGGTGATCGGCGGTGCCGGGTCGGTGATCCTGGTGCTCCCCGACGGCTGGGGGGTGGAAGCGGACCGGCTGTCGAAGGGCTGGGGTTCCAAGACGGTGAAGGTCCCGAGACAGCCGGCCGCGGGGAAACCGCTGCTGGTGTTCTACGGCGGGCTGGGGATGGGCACGTTCAAGGTGCGGCCGGCCAACAGCTGGGAGCAACGCCGGCTCGCCGACAGGGGCTAGGAGCACCTCGTCGTCTTCGACCTCCGGTTCAGTCCCGGAAGACCTCGATGTTCGCGCCGAGGGCGTTCAGCCGGTTGGCGAGGTCCTCGTAGCCCCGGTTGATCACGTAGACGTCGCGCAGCATCGACGGGCCCCGAGCGGCGAGCATTCCGAGCAGGATGCAGACCGCGGGCCGCAGGGCGGGCGGGCAGACGACCTCCGTGCCCCGCCAACGCGTCGGACCCTCCACGATCACCCGGTGGGGGTCGAGCAGCTGCACCCGGGCGCCCAGCCGGTTCAGTTCGGTGAGGTAGATCGCCCGGTTGTCGTACACCCAGTCGTGGATCACCGTCTTGCCCTCCGCGGTGGCGGCGATGACCGCGAAGAAGGGCAGGTTGTCGATGTTGAGGCCGGGGAACGGCATCGGGTGGACCTTGTCGATCGGGGCGTGCAGGGCCGAGGGCCGCACGGACACGTCCACCAGCCGGGTGTGGCCGTTGGCGGCGAGGTATTCCGTCCCCAGCGAGAAGTCCAGACCCATCTCCTCCAAGATGGCCAGCTCGATCTCGAGGAACTCGATCGGCGCCCGCCGGATCGTCAGCTCCGACCCGGTGACGATGGCTGCCGTCAGCAGACTCATCGCCTCGATCGGATCTTCCGACGGCGCGAACTCCACGTCGACGTCGATGCTTCGCACCCCGCGCACCTGCAAGGTCGTGGTGCCGATCCCGTCGATCTCCACCCCGAGCCGGGTCAAGAACACACACAGGTCCTGAACCATGTAGTTGGGACTGGCGTTGCGGAGCACGGTGACCTGAGGCGACAGGGCCGCCGCCAGCAGCGCGTTCTCGGTCACGGTGTCACCCCGTTCGAGCAGCGTGATCGGACGCGTGGGTTCGACCGACTCGTCGACCTGGCAGCGGTAGAAGCCTTCAGTCGGCAACACATCCAGGCCGAAACGCCGCAGCACCTGCAGGTGCGGCTCGATCGTCCGCGCGCCCAGGTCGCAGCCGCCGGCGTAGGGCAGCTCGAAGGTGGCGGTGGCGTGCAGCAGCGGGCCGAGGAACATGATCACCGACCGGGTCCGGCGGGCCGCTTCGATGTCCATCGAACCCAGGTCCAGCTCGTGCGGACGGACCAGCTCCAGGTCGGCGCCGGCGTTCAGCCAACGCGCTTGCACGCCGATGCTGGTCAGCACCTCCAGGATCCGGTTGACCTCCTCGATCCTGGCGATCCCGCGGATCACGGTCCGGCCACGGTTCAGCAGACTAGCGCACAGCAGCGCGACGGCTGCGTTCTTGGACGAGCGGACCTCGATGGTTCCGTTCAGCTTGGTCCCGCCCTGCACCCGCAGATGTTGCGGTCCGGCGGACCCGACCGAGATCAGCGGGCTCTCCAGGGCGGCGGCGATCCGGTTCACCATCTCCAGGCTGAGGTTTTGGTTGCCGGCCTCGATCCGGTGTACCGCACTTTGGGAGGTGCCGAGCACGTCGGCAAGCTGGGTCTGGGTCAGTCCACGATGCTTGCGCGCATCGCGGATCAAGCCGCCGACCTGGTCCAGGGAGGTGTCAGTCACGGCAGAGACAATAACTCAGATATGAGATTTCTCGAACCCGACAGTCCGCGGGTCGCAAGACCTGCCGCGGATGGGGGTTGTCGGGGACACCGGCCCGCCACCTAGGCTAAGGCGTCATGAGCGATCATTTCGACGTCGTCGTCCTCGGGGCGGGGCCGGGCGGTTACGTAGCTGCGGTCCGCGCGGCCCAACTGGGTCTGTCCACCGCCATCATCGAGCTGAAGTACTGGGGCGGGGTGTGTAACAACGTGGGCTGCATTCCCACCAAGTCGCTGCTCCGCAACGCCGAGATCGCCCATATCTTCAACCACGAGGCGAAGACGTTCGGGATCAACGGTGACGTCACCTTCGACTTCGGAGCCGCGTACAAGCGCAGCCGGGCCACCGCGGACCGGATGGCCAAGGGCGTGCACTTCTTGATGAAGAAGAACAAGGTCACCGAGATCGACGGCTGGGCCACATTCACCGACGCGCACAGCTTCGACGTCGAACTGAACCAGGGTGCCGGGCACCAACAGGTCACCTTCGACAATCTGATCATCGCCGCCGGTGCGACCACGCGGCTGCTGCCCGGCACCTCGCTGAGCGAGCGGGTGGTCACCTACGAAGAGCAGATCATGACCGATCACCTGCCCGCCTCGATCGTGATCGCCGGCTCCGGAGCGATCGGGACCGAGTTCGCCTACGTGTTGGCCAACTACGGCGTGGACGTGACGATCGTGGAGTTCTTGGACCGGATGGTGCCTTTGGAGGACCCCGACATCTCCGCCGAACTGGCCAAGCAGTACAAGAAGCTGGGCGTGAAGGTGCTGACCTCGACCAAGGTCGAGGCCATCGACGACACCGGCGACAAGGTCAAGGTCACCATCTCCCCGGCGAAGGGCGGGGACAGCACGGTTCTGGAGACCGACAAGGTGATGCAGGCGATCGGCTTCGCGCCGCGAACGGAGGGCTACGGGCTGGACAAGGCCGGGGTCGAGTTGACCGAACGCGGCGCGATCGCGATCGACGACTACATGCGGACCAACGTCGATCACATCTACGCCATCGGCGACGTGACCGGGAAATTGCTGCTGGCGCACACTGCGGAGGCGCAAGGAGTGGTGGCTGCGGAGACCATCGCCGGGGCGGAGACCATGCCGATGAACTACGACATGATCCCACGTGCCACCTACTGTCAGCCGCAGATCGGTTCGTTCGGCTACACCGAGGCCCAGGCCAAGGACAAGGGCTACGACGTCAAGGTGGCCAAGTTCCCGTTCACCGCCAACGGCAAGGCGCACGGTCTGGGTGAGGCGATGGGTTTCGTCAAGCTGGTCGCCGACGCCAAGTACGGCGAGATCATCGGCCTGCACATGATCGGACCCGACGTGACCGAACTCCTACCCGAATTCACCTTGGCTCAGCTGTGGGACCTGACCGCCGAGGAGGTGGCCCGCAACGTCCACGCCCACCCGACCCTTTCGGAGGCGCTCAAGGAGGTCGCCCACGGCATTTCGGGCCACATGATCAACTTCTAGGAACAGGGCCGCGCTTGTCGTTTCACCGCGTGACAGCGCTTCGCGCGACAAATACACTCGGTGGTGCCTGTTGCGGTGAGTTCCAGGAAGTGGGCCCGGCTCCTCTCCGGACGGTGAGCGGCCGGGCTTCGCGGCCCTCAGGGGCGGTGAACGTCCTCGGAGGTCGTGATCGGCTCGATGCGCTTCTGCCAGGTGCCCGCTGTAACGCACCGATGGACCGTTCCCAGTGGTGGATCCTCCGCTGGAACAGGTCGTCTTACAAAAGGTGTTACGCTGGCGGCATGGCTGACACCATCACGTTTCGACCCGACGAGGACGCGGCGCGCGCTCTGGCGGTGCTCACCCGCGACGGGACCCCGGTGTCCAGCGCAGTACGGGCGGCCCTCATCGACGCCGCTCGGGAGCGGGCGCAAACATTACTGCGGGCCGAGGCAGAAGCCCTGGCCGCTGACCCCCAGGACCGGGCTGAGGCCGCCCAGGTCCTTAGGGACATGGAGAGTCTGCGTGCGTGGTGAGGTCTACCGGCTAATCGCCCCTCGGGATGCCCAGGGCCACGAGCAGCAACGGTCTCGCTACGCCATCGTCGTTCAGTCCGACGGGTTCCCGCTGTCCACCTGGCTGGTCGCGCCCACGTCCACGTCCTCACGCCCGGCCAGCTTCCGGCCCGAGGTCGAGATCCACGGCAGGACCACGCGTGTCCTCACCGAGCAGACTGCAGCCGTCGACCCCTCCCGCCTGGGCGCCAGCGCCGGCCACCTGACGTTCGACGAGCTCCGCCAGGTTGACGCCGCACTCCGACTCGTGCTGTCTCTGTAGCTCCGGGTCGGACACCGAATGGGGATCGTCGAGCGGAACGAGGCAGCGGCTACATCACGCTTGGTCGGGCGGAGGTGGCGGCGCATTCCCGTACACCGAGTCCATTGGGGTGGCCGGACGCTGATCGAGGCGGCGGTTGAGCAGCACGGTCTGGACCGTGGTCCAGGTGCCGTTGATCGCCCAGTAGAGCATCAGGGCCAGCGGCACCGGGAACAGCAGGCCACCGACGAACACGCTGAGCGGGGCGAACCAGACCATGGTCCGGCTCACCTGCGCGCCGAGGACCGCGGTTGGATCGCCGCCGTTCGACGATGTCGTTTGGCGGCGGGCCGCGACGTGGGCATTGACGAAGGTCGCGGTGGCGGCGATGACGAGCACCGGTGCGACCACGGCGAGGACCCCGCCGAGGCCCAGCCCCGGTTGGAGGGCACCAAGTACGTCGACGGGGGTCCGGACGGCCACTGAAAGCGGCACCCCGAACACGGTGGCGTGGGCGAACGAGTGGACCTGATCGGGACCGAAGGCGCCGTTCGAGCCCGTTCCCGCGACGCTGGTGAAGCCGGCCAGCAGGTGATAGAGCCCCAGGAAGACCGGGAGCTGCAGCAGCAGCGGCAGACAGCCCAACGCACCGACTCCCTCGTCTCGGTGCAGCTGTCGCGCCGCGGCCGCGTACGCGGTCGAGTTGTCGGCGTGCGCCTTCTTGAGCGCGAGCAGCCGGGGTCGCAGTGCCGCCGTCCGGCGGGCGGTGACGAGCTGCTTCCAGGCCGGCCAGACCAGCAGCAGTCGAACGGTGCAGACGAGCAGCAGGATCGAGACGACCCAGGCGGTGCCGGAGGCGGGATCGACCACCAGGCTGATCAGTCGGTGGCAGACCATCATCAGAACAGAAACAGGGTAGGCAAAAGCGTCAAGCATGACGAGCGGACCTCACAAAGAGAGCAGAGCGGACGGTGAACGAAGGTTCAGCGTCCGCAGCCCGGTGCCCGTGACCGGACCCGACCGGGCACACCCGGCCGGCTCTGTTGCAGAAAGCGTCCCCGCAGCCGTCGGCGTGCGGGAGCGAGGGTCAGTGCGTGGGCGGTGCCCGCCGACATGGGGACGGCGGCAGCGACGGCCACTGCGACGATCAGCAGCGCCGCCATCACGATCACACCCGACGCCGTGGCCCCGACGTCAGCTGGGGGAAGCACGGCGGCGCAGATCAGCAACCAGGCGACGAGCACCGACCGTCCGAGCACATCTCGACGGTACGCCTCCACAGGTCCGATGCTGGCAGGGTACCGGGATCGAGCGGCGGCGACATCGAGACCTCACGTGTTGTCAGACTGGTCGACGTGCTCAGCTGTCGACGCCCGATGTGTCCCGCCGCAAGGCGAGCCTGGTGATTGGGCGGCTCGGTCCCGACCAGGTGGGTCGGCTACAGGGAGAGCCGTTGACCTATCCCGAAGTGGGGGCCACCGCCGGTCCGCTTCCGCCGGGCTACCACCACCTCAGCCGGTCGCATCAACTCGGGCGTGGTGCGGAGCTCTGGTCGACCGCGGGTACGGCGGTGCTGCGTTGGGCTCTACCCGACGGCACCGGGTTGGCCCCCCTGGTCTCCGACGACACGGCGGTAGCCGGTTCCGTGGCCGTCCTCCGGCTCGGTCGCTCCCCGTTGGTCATCCGGGCTCCGGTCCGGGTGGTCCGGGTGGCTTCGGAGCCGACCCGTCGCGGGTTTGCCTACGGAACACTGCCCGGGCACCCGGAGCAGGGCGAGGAGTCCTTCGTGGTCCGGCTGGCCGATGACGAGACGGTCTGGTTGGACATCGTCGCCTTCTCCCGGCCGGGAAGCCTGATCACCCGCGCGGCTGGTCCCGTGGGGCGGCTGGGACAGCGCTGGATGACCTGGCGCTACCTCCGGGTGCTGGATCGGTCCGGCTGAGTCAGGGACGGGGGTGCAAGCTGACGATGCCGACGACTAACGTCAACCGATGATCGATCATGTCGGAATCCAGGTTGCCGAGGTCGAGACTGCCTGCGCCTTCTACCTGACCGCTTCTGAGTTCAGCCGCGCCGGCCCGCCTCAGCAGTTGCGGCCGACCTCCGTCGTTCAGGCCGTCACCGCGCGTTCGGCCCGGCGCTGCCGGCGCCGCTCACCGCGGCGTTCGATCAACAAGTAGAGCACCGGCACGAGCAGCAGAGTCAACACCGTGGAGGAAACCAGTCCCCCGATCACCACCACCGCGAGGGGCTGGGAGATGAAGGCGCCGCCGCCGGTCAGCCCCAGACCCATCGGGATCAGGGCGAAAATGGTCGCGCAGGCGGTCATGATGATCGGCCGGAGCCGGAGCCGGGCACCGTCGATCACCGCCGTCTCGACGTCCTCGCCCTTGGCCCGGTACTGATTGATCAGGTCGATCAGCACGATGGCGTTGGTCACCACGATGCCGATCAGCATCAGTAGACCGATCATCGACGGCACGCCCAGCGGAGTGTCGGTGACCAACAGCCCGACCAGGGCTCCGGTGGCGGCGAAGGGGATCGACACCAGCAGAATCAGCGGCTGCACCAGGCTCTTGAAGGTCGCCACCATGATCAAGAACACCAGCGCGATGGCGACCAGCATGGCCACTCCGAGCTGACGGAAGGCGTCCTGCTGGTCCTGCGACGAACCACCCAGGGTGGCGGTCACCCCGGCCGGGAGGACGTCGCCGGTGTCCAGGCGCTGCCGGATGGTCTGGGTCAACGCGCCGAGGTCGCCACCGACCGGGGTGGCGGTGACCGTCACCGACGGGGTGCCGTCGATCTGGGTCACCGTCGTGGGTGCCGGCACCTGCTTGACCTTGGCCACGTCCTTGACCCGGATCGGCTTGGCCCGGACGTCGGTCAGTTTCGACTGCTCGTCGGCCAGGTCCTGCTGCTGGCTGCGCTGGTCGGCGGCCTTGCTCGCCTGCTCGGCCACCTGGTCGACCTGGTCGTCGAGCTGGCTCACCGTCTTCTGGGTCTGGTCGACCGTACCCTGCAGCTGAGCCTGCTGTTGGGCGTACTGCTGGACCTGCTGGGCGTAGCGCTGCTGGGCCAACAGCGAGCCCACGTCGGGGGTCGGCGGCGGCTTCGGCGTGTTGGCCTGCAGTGTGGCCAACGCCTTCTTGCTCTGGGTCAGCTGTTGCTGCAACGGCTGCGGAACCGGCTGCCCGGCCGGCACCGCATCGACCAGGGTCTGAGTGGCCTGCACGGCCAGGATCGCCGCGCTGAGCTGCGCGGTGTAGGCGGTGCTTGCCTGGTTGTACCGCTGCTGCGCACGCGCCAGCGCCGGGTTCGGTGGCGGCGGCGGCTTGGGTGGGTTGGCCTTGAGTTTGCGCAGCGCCGAGCGAGCATCGGCGAGCCCGTTCGCTGCCTTGGTCCGCTGGCTCCGCAACTGGTCCTGCTGATCTTCGGTCGCCTGCTCGGCCTCCTTGGTGGCCTTCTTGGCGGCCGCGTCCTGCTTCTTCTTCAGCTTGTCCGTGGCCTTGGTCTGAGCCTGTTGCTGTTGAAGTTGGCTCACCGGCAGCTCGAGTCCGGCGATGTCGGCCGGCGTGGCGTCGGTCTTCTCGGCGCGAACGAGGATGTCGCGCGACTCACCCTGGAGAATGACCGTGCCTGCCTTCGTTCCGGTCAACGCGTTCGCCACCGCCTGACCGACCTCGGCCTGGGTGAAGCCGGCGTCGGCCGCCTTGCGCCGGTCGACGTCCACCTTGAGGACGTTACGTTGATCGGCCAGGTCACTGCGGACGTCGGCGAGGCCGGGCACCGACACCAGCAGCTGCTGGGTGGCGGTCGCTCCGGTGCGCAACGTGTCGGCGTTGCCGCCGCTGACGACCACGGAGACGTCGTTGTTGGCGGCGCCGGAGTCGGTGGTCGACACGGTGAGCTTGCCGGCGTCGGCGATCTGATCCATCTTGGCCTGCAGCGGCGCTTTCGCTTGCGACGCGACCACGTCGTCGGCGAGGGTGACGGTGATGGTGGCGGTGTTGGTGCCGGAATCACCGACGACGCCGCGGATGCCGCCGCCGCCCACCGTGGTGAGGTAGTCCTTCACCTCGGGGGCATCGGCCAGCTTGGCCTCGACCTGCTTGGCGGCGTCGCTGGTCCGCTCCAGGCGGGTGCCGGCGGGCAGCTCCTGCGCAACCTGCAGGGTGTGCTCGTCGGAAAAGGAACCGAGGAAGTCGGTCTTGAGCAAAGTCGACCCGCCGAGGGTGCCCGCAAAGACCAGGACAGCCACGAGCAGCGTCAGCCACGGATGGTGCAGTCCCAGCCGCAGCACCGGCAGGTAACCGCGTTGCAGTCGGGTGACGCGGACCGCCTCACCGGCCGAGGCGCCCGCCGTTCGGGCGCCCGCCGCCACCGGTCGGCGCCGGCGCAGGAACCAGTAGGCCAAAACGGGCACGATGGTCAGCGAGACCAACAGCGAAGCGCCGAGGGCGATGCTCACCGTCACCGCGAACGGGCGGAACAGCTCACCGGTGATTCCGGAGACCACCGCGACCGGCAAGAACACCGCGACGGTGGTCAAGGTAGAGGCGGTGACGGCCCCGGCGACGTCCTTGACCGCAGAGACGATGTCGGCGGGGGAGAGGTCGCCCTGGCCCAGAGAACGTCGTTTGATGTTCTCGATGATCACGATCGAGTCGTCCACGACCCGTCCGACGGCGACCGTCAGCGCCGCGAGGGTGAAGATGTTGAGCGAATAGCCGCCGACGCGGAGCCCGATCATGGCGATCAGCAACGAAAGGGGAATGGAGATCGCGGTGATCACCGTCGAACGCACCGAGAGCAGAAAGGCCAAGATCACCAAGATGGCGAAGACCAACCCCAGACCGCCCTCGACGGCCAGGTCGTGGATGGACTGCTCGATCAGCGGCGCCTGGTCGAAGACGACCGCGACGGTGGAGTTGTTGCCGAGCTTGCGCTCCAGGTCGGGCAGCTGATCGCGGATGGCGTGGGAGATCTGGACGGCGTCGGCGTCGGTGTCCTTGAGTACCGTGAGGCTCAGCGCCGGCCGGCCGTCGGAGCGGGCCACGCTGGTCGCGTCGACGTTCTCGACCTTGACGGTGGCGAGCTGCTCGAGTTTGACCGGCCCGTCGGCGGTGGCGATGGGGATGGCGCGTACCTGTTTGGTCGACTCCAGGTCGTTGCCGACCTCGACGGCCAGCTCGGTGGACTTGTCGTAGCTGGTTCCGGCCGGCACGATCGCGGTCTGGGCCTTCAGCGACTGGGTCACGATCTGAGCCGTCAGCTCGTGCTTACGCAGGTCCTTCGGACGCAGGGTGATCCCCAGCCGGGTGGTGTTCTGCCCGGTCAGGGTGACTTGACGGACCCCGGCGACGCTGGACAGTTGCGGTACGGCCACGTCGTTGACCAGCTGGCCGGCTTCGGTCGGGGAAGCGTCGGAGGCGACGGCGAGCTGCAGGACGGGAATGTCGGCGGTATTGCCGGTTGCGACGTCGGTCTCCACGTCGTCGGGCAGGGTGGCCTTGGTCGACTCCACCGCGCCGCGGATGTTGCTGACCAGCTTGTCGGCGTCCAGGCCGTAGTCCCATTCGACGGTGACGATCGCGACGCTGTTGGAGGATCGGGAGCTGACCTTGGTGACCCCGGAGACGGCTTTGACTGCGTTCTCGATCGGGGTCGAGACGTCTTTGGCCACGATCTGCGGCGACGCTCCGGGGTAGCGGGCCGTGACCAGGGCCGTCGGGGCCTGGATGGAGGGCAGCAGTTCCTGCTTCAAGGCGAAGACCGACAACACCCCGAACACCAAGATTGCGGCGGCGACCAGGCCGACGATCAGCCGGTTGGCCAGGCTGAGCCTGGTCAGCTGCGTCATAGGGCATCCTTCGAGCGAGCGTCCGTCGTGCGCCGGGAGCACCGAGACACGGCGATGATTAGGCTAGGCCTGACTGTTAGCCTCGCCCATACTAAGCATCGGTTTCAAGTGACTTCCATGGACAGGTTCAGCTGATGGCCCAGACCGACACCGACTCTGCTCGTCCCGCACGCGACGAAACAGAGGCAGGGGAGCGCGCGGCGCTCGGCGACGCCCTCAGCCAGATGCAGAGCGAGTTCGAGCACCGCGCCTTGTCGGCAATGGCCGAGCCACTGTTCGCCACGCCCCTGACCATGCAACAGTTGAAGGTGCTCGCAGTCATTTCCCTCGATCCCGATCGAGCCACCGCGGGTGAATTGGCCGAGGCGCTGGGGGTGTCGGTGGCGTCGATGTCGGGGATCGTGGACCGACTCGTCGAGCACGGGATGGTCGAACGGGTCGAGGACCGCCGCGATCGACGGGTCCGTCGGCTGATCGTGAACGCCGCCGGGAACGCGGCGCTGCGAGGCCTGGTCAGTAGTTCCGGCGCCATCCCCGAGTCGGTCCTGGCTCGGATGCCCCTGGTCGACCTGCGGGCCTTGGTCCAAGGAGTCCGGGCCGTAAATCGCGCTAGCGCCGAACTCGAGGCGGAAGCTGAATAGATCAGCCCACCGGCCAGCTGCTCAGCTCAGCGGTGGCCGGCCGTCAGCCGAGCGAGATTGACGGTGGCGGCCCGGACCCAGCGGGCAAGGTCGGCCTCGCTGAATCCGCCCTCGGCGTGGACCCGGATCCAGCCTTCGCCCATGGATCGGCCGGTTCCCATCTCGGCCCGGGACGCCGAGGGATGCCTGAGCAGGGCCGCATCGTCGGCCGGGTCGACCCGAACGAGCAGACTGCCGTCTGGGTGTACGGCCAAGGCCATGACGTTGTCGACCATGATGGCGGTGACGCCGAACATCCGGACTTCGCGCCGTTGGTGATCGGGCAGCAAGGCCTGGACCCGGTCGATCAAGTCGCGGATCGACTCCTCAGGCGGCAGTGGGCTCACGCCGGCTCCTCTGCTTGCGAGGCGGCTTGGGTCGGGGCGTAGCTGAGGCGGTCGAAAGCGAGGCGGATCTCGACGATCTGCCCGTCTCGTACGGTGAACAGTTCACTGGCCAGCGTGGTCGTGGTCACCGCGGTCTGCGGGAAGTACCAGAGTGCGACCCGATCCCCGTCGGTCATCCGGGTGTGCTGCGGCGCACCGGTCAGCATCGGCACGAAGCCGGTCAGGTAGTCACGCCAGTCGTCCTTGGTGCGGACGTTCTCGTCCGGGGCGAAGCAGGAGACGTCGTCGGCGACGTAGGCCAGCGCGCGGTCGACGTCACCGCCGGTCCACGCCTGGTGATAGGCCAGCACGCTCGCTTCCGCATCGCTGGTGATGTTGGTCATTCAGACTCCTTCGAGTGGTCGGCGCTCACAGCGCGGGTTTCCAGGTGTCGGGCGGTAGCTGCTCGCCGGTGGCGGCTCGAACCAGGCGCGGCAGGAAGTGACTCCAGCCCGCTGCGTGAGCGCCGACGCCGTCCTCGGGCAGATCGGTGTGAACGACCTCGACCCGAGTACCGGTGCTGGTCGGGGATAGGGCGAACGAGACCGTCGACCGGCCTGGCGGCAGGGTTTCGTCGCCCGCGAAGCCCCAGGAGACCGTCACCCGTCGAGGTGGATCGACCTCGAGGAACCTGCCCCGTACGGGATAGCCGGCGATGTCGACGGCAAAGTGGCCACCGGGTACCGGATCCAACGATGCCCACTGACCCATCCATGAGGTCATTCCCGCGTCGGTCACCAAGAAGTCGAAGACGCGCTCGGGGCTCGCCTCGATGTCGATCGAGCTTCGATACTCAGCCATCGGTGCTCTCAGGCGGGGATTCCACCGCGTCCTTCAGGGCACTCAGCCGGTCCGGCCAGAAGTCGTCGAAGAATCCCTTACCGAGGGCCAGACCCTCGGCCCGGACGGCGAACAGGTGCCGGGCGCCGGACCGCGAACCGGTTACCAGCCCCGCGGACCGGAGCACCTTCAGGTGGTGGGAGGCAACCTGCTGCGACAGCCCCAGCCGGTCGGCTACCTCGCCGACCGCGCACCGCTGATCCCGGACGAGGGCCAAGATTGCGCGCCGGTTCGGATCGGCCAACGCGTGAAACGTGTGATCTAACGTGGCCGCCGCGTCACCCATGGACCACCTCCTGCGAGGAAGCTAGCACAAAAGAACGTTTGTACAAACGACATCAGCAGTTAACGTCCCGTCACGTGCTGGCGATGTGGACCCACTACAAGTGAGCTGGCGACCGTACGACCAGGCTTGTCCGATAAGCACCATTATGACAATTTGTGCCAGGGTGAACTGCTGTCGTCCAACCGCATCGTGTCCTGTGCCAAACAAGTGGTCGCAGATGCTCCCTCGGGCACTCAAGAGGAGCCAGCACCGGCGACACACCGCGAGCGTAGAAGAGCCCGACCCACACGTGAAAGGCTTCGTAGAGCCAGACTAGAATCCTGACCTCCGTCCCCGAAGAGGTATCAGCCGCAGAACTGCTCCAGATCAGTGACCCGACACATGTGGCGCCCTCTAATGATCATGCTGAGGCCGAGGTGTCGTCGGACCAGCGTGTTGCGTCAGCCCAGCACGACTGTCGCCCTGCGGCCTCACAACCCGTCGCCGCTGGGCGACACCAGGATCTTCACGGCCGTCTCGTTACGGTTGATCAGGGTGTCGAACCCTTCGTCGATGAGGTGCTCCAGCCCGATCTTGCCGGTGATGAACGGCTTGAGGTCGACCTTCCCGTCCTGCACGAGCCGGATGGTGCTGGGGTGATCACCCATGTAGGCGATCGTGCCCCGGAGGTCGATCTCCTTGAGGACGAGCTTCTGCAGGTCCACGCTGGCGCGGTGGCCCCAGATGGAGACCACCACGATCACCCCGCCCGGTCTGACCGCCTCCACCACGGTGTCGAGCACCGCGTTGACCGAGCTGCACTCAAACGCGACGTCGGCGCCTACACCGTCGGTGAGCTCATGCACTCGTGCGGTCACGGCCACGGTTGCTGGGTCCAGCGCGTGGTCGGCCACCCCGGTTTCGAGCGCCATCTGGCGGCGGAGCGCGCTGGGCTCGCTGATGATCACGGTCAGGCCCTGCGCCTTGAGGACGGCCGCGGTCAGCAACCCGATCGGCCCGGCACCGCCGATCAGAGCGGCATCGCCGGCTGCGGCCCCGCTGCGGATGTAGGCGTGGTGGCCGACGGACAGTGGTTCGATGAGGGCAGCCTCATCGAGCGGGATGTCGCCCACCGGGTGGACCCATCGGCGCTCGACGACAATCTTCTCCCCAAGTCCTCCGCCCCGGCCCGCGAGCCCGATGAAGTTCATGTTGGGAGTGAGGTGGTAGCTGGACCCGGGCTCGGTCGAGAACTGCGGGTCGATGATGTACGGCTCGACCACCACCCCGTCGCCGACTTGCAGGTCGGTCACGCCGTCCCCCACGGCGTAGATCGTCCCCGACATCTCGTGGCCCAAGGTGATAGGCGCCGCCTCGCCCGACACCGGGTGCGGACGTCCCGGCGGTGGCACGAAGATCGGGCCGTCGAGGTACTCGTGCAGATCGGTACCACAGATCCCGCACCAGGCGACCTGGACACCGATCGTGCCCGGCTCGACCTCGGGCTCGGGGATGTCCTCGACCTCGATCTGGCCGCGGTCGTAGTAGCGCGCTGCCTTCATGTGTCCTCCTTCAGAGGCCGGCGAGCCGTACAGGCGCTCCAGTGGACGCATGCCCGGGTCGTGGACCGGCCTCGCGATGTCTGTCTTCCAGGTGTTCTTTCGTCGTAGACGTTGCCATCCCACCGGACCGGTTGACAGGGCCAGAGGTCACCAATCTCTCGCCGAGGCGCGCTGACGCCGATGCCGCAGCACCGGTGCCGATACGTACCCCCCGGCCGACGTCACCCCCACGAAGTTCTACCTCGACGCTCGGTCGCGCACCCTGGGCGCCACCGCACCGACGACCGAAGCGGCGGCGGCGTACATCGTCGGGGCGAACCCGGATGCCGTGTCGTTCATCACCCGCTTCGAGTCCGAGACGGTGCTGGTCGGCTACCCCTGCGCACACCTCTGGGTCGAGGCGGATGGCTCCGACGACATGGACCTGTTCGTGCTCGTGCAGAAGCTCGACGCGTACGGCACGCCGCTGCAGGCGTTCACCGTGCCCAACCAGGGCGCGATGATTCATGACGTCACCGAGCGCGGCGCCTCGGTCCTGCGCTACAAGGGATCCGACGGTCGGCTGCGGGTCTCCCTGCGTCACCTCGACCAGAACCTGACCACCGAGGACGTGCCCGCCCACACCTTCGACCGAGTCGAGAAGCTCGCACCCGGACAGATCGTGGAGGCAGTGATCGACCTGCTGCCGATCGGACTGGCCTTCCATCCCGGTGAGCAGCTCCGCTTCGTCGTCAGCGGTCGTCACCTGCTGGGGTCGATGATGCCGGGGACGCGCGAGTACGCGCCCGCCAACAGCGGTCGACACATCATTCACACCGGCGGCGACCACCCCTCCTATCTGCAGCTGCCCGTCCACACGCGCTGAATACGCCGTTCACGATTCGACAACCTGAGTTCGGGCGTGCGTGCTCCCCGGCTGCCAACACTTCAGGGCTCGGAGACGACCAACGAACGGTGCGGTGACCCCGGCGGCCGCCGATGACGTCTCCGGCGTTGCCCGCACCGGCGGGGTTCCGCGGGCCTTCACGTGCACGGCACCACTGATCAATTCCGCGGCACCACCGGCGTCACGGTCACCGACTGCCCCGGTCGATAACTGCTCCGGTCCAATCAGACAAGCACAGGTGAGACCGGACAAGTTCGCCTATCCTGGAGTTCTCGGCCAGGTGCGCCGGGTTCGGGGTGGGATCTTTGAGGAGATTGTCGATGTCCACACTCCACCTGTTGCGCCGTGCGGGTACCGCGGTTGCGGGCTCCACCGTCGTCGTTCTTGCCGCCTGCAGTGGCTCTGCCGTTCCGGTCCCGGCCGCCGCTCCGACGCCGGCAGCATCCCGGCCCGCGGCCGCAGCATCGTCGGCGGCCAGGCCCTACACCAAGGTGTCGGTGCCCTCGGCGTTGGACTCGGCGCCGTTCGACCGCCGACGGGAACTGAAGATTCCGTCGGGCTGGAAGATCAGTGTTTGGGCGCGGCCGAAGAAGGCCCGGCTGCTGGCCTTCGCCCCCGACGGCCGGCTTTTGGTCTCTCGCCCCGAGTACGGGATCATCACCCGGCTGACCCCGAACAAGCGCGGTCGGCCCACGTCGAGCACCCTGCTCCGGGGTTTGCGACAGCCACATGGCTTGGCCTTCCGCGGCTCCACGTTGTACGTGGCGCAGAGTAACCGGATCGACTCCTATCACTACGCCCACGGCAAGGCGACCGGACGTAAGACGGTGCTGAGCGGGCTCCCCGACGCCAAGAGCAAGGACCTGAAGGGCGCCTACGCGCATGCCCTCAAAAGCGTCGCCGTGGGTAAGGACGGTGCGCTTTACGTCTCGGTCGGCTCCACCGGCAACGTGTCGGCCCAGGACCGTTCGGCCACGCCTCAGCGAGCCACCATCCTGCGCGTCCCGCCCGGCGGCGGAAAGGCGAAGGTCTACGCGCGCGGGGTCCGCAACGGGACCGGTCTGGCCGTCGCCCCCGACGGCGCGGTCTGGACCGCGGTGAACAACCGCGACAACGTGGCCTACCCGTACAACCGCGACTACACCGGTGACCACCGCTCGGATCGTGGCAAGGTGCTGACCAGCTACGTCAACAATCATCCCCTCGAACCGGTGGCCAAGCTGACCCGCGGCCGGGACCTGGGCTGGCCCTACTGCAACCCCGATCCCGACGTCTCCCCCGGCGCCCGGAACACCGACTTCTCCTACGCCCGCCGGCCGTTCATCCGTGACGTGGAGACCAACGCCAGCGGCGCCAAGCTGAACTGCGCCAAGCTGCCGCGAGTCGAGCAGGGTCTGCCGGCGCACTCGGCGCCGCTGGGTCTGAGCTTCGCCACGTCCGCGCTGCCCGCCCCGTACGGCAAAGGTGCCCTGGTCGGCGTGCACGGGTCCTGGAACCGGCGTCCTCCCCGGATTCCGAAGGTGGTGTTCTTCCCTCTCGTCAAGGGCGGGGGCCTCGGGGAGCGCCGGACCCTGGTCAGTGGTTTCCAGTACGCCGACGGCAGCCGTTGGGGCCGGCCGGTGATGGCGGTACAGGGACCAGACCACGCCCTCTACGTCAGTGACGACCTGGCCGGAGCGATCTACCGGATCACGCCCAAGCGCTGATCCGGGCGCCAGTCGCGCAACCTAAAGTAGGCGGGTGCGCGTTCTTGTTCTCGGAGCTACGGGTCACGTCGGCAGTTATCTTGTCCCCCGACTGATCAGCGAAGGTCACCAGGTCGTCGCCGCCAGCCGTGGCCGACGTCAGCCCTACCACCCCGACCCGGCCTGGGACGCAGCCGACCGGGTCGAACTGGACCGAGACAAGACCGACGCCGAGCAGAACACGGCCGAGCGGATCCTGCGCCACCGTCCCGAGGCGGTGGTGGACCTGGTCTGCTTCACGCGCGCGTCCGCGGCCCAGCTCGTCGAGGGTCTGCGCGGCCGGGTCGAGCTGCTGGTGCACTGCGGCACGACCTGGACCCATGGGCCCAGCACGACATTGCCGATCGCCGAGGACGACCCGAAGTTCCCGCTCGGCGACTACGGCCGGGCCAAGCACGCCATTGAGCAACTACTCAGCGCCGAGACCCGGTCCGGCGGTCTGCCCTGCACGGTGATCCATCCGGGTCACATCAGCGGCCCCGGGTGGCCGGTGATCAATCCCGTCGGCAACCTCGACCCGCGGGTGTGGGCCACCATCGCCGCCGGCCGAGAGCTGATCGTCCCCTCCGACGGCAGCGCGGCGATGCATCACGTGCACGCCGACGACGTCGCCCAGCTGTTCCAGCGCGCCCTGCAGGCGCCCGAGCGCGCCGTCGGCGAGTCCTTCCACGCGGTCAGCGCCCGGGCCCTGACCGTGCGCGGGTACGCCGAGGCGGCGTACGGCTGGTGGAACCGTGGGCCGGCGCTGCGGACCGTGAGCTGGACCGACTTCACGACCCAGGCCGGGGCTGAGCAGGCCGACCTCAGCTGGGAACATCTGCACCGTAGCCAGGTGTTCTCCATCGACAAGGCCGTGACCCGGCTCGGCTACTCCCCCGCCTGGTCCTCCCTCGACGCCGCCCATGCGGCCGTTCGCTGGCTGGCCGAGCACGACGAGGACCACCGGTTCCCGGCGCCGGCTTCGATGCCTGACGAGCCCACTGCCTCTTAAGCCTCGACGAGGGTCGGCGGCCGACCCGAGCCCGCTAAGGTCATGGGGCAGATCCCGCCGACGTGGCCGCCGAAACCGAGGCACGCAACACCCGAGAGAACCTTGTGTACTCCGCCGTTTCAGCAGGAGCCGGGCCGGGCCGGGCCCGTAGTCGCGGTGACGAACAACAACCACGTCCTCCGAACCGCCGTCCTGGCCCGGCAGATCGGCGACGCCCAGGCGGTCGGCGCACCCACTGCGCGCTACTACCTTCCCAGCGCGTTCCTGCGCGAGTACGTCGCCATCGTCTGGGAGCATCGTCGGCTGCACGTCGCGGTGATCGTCTCCTGGATGTTGCTGGTCACACTCTTCTACGTGACCTTGAGTCTGGGCTACGTCAACTGAGCTGGCCCCGGTCCCTGGCCGGGGGCCCGTCGGGCTCGGCCGCGCCGAGCTGAGTGCTTGTCCTCAGCGCTCGTGCTCAGACCTTTGTCCCAGCTTCGGCTCAGTGCGCTTGAAAAGCGGTGGCGTAATCATCGGCGAATTGCCGCACCGACCGCGCCGGCCGTCCCGTCACCTGCTCCACATCGCCGGAGACCATGGCCGCCTCACCGCGCTGGTAGTGCGCGTAGTCCTCGGCCAGGCCCTCGGCCTGCCACGCCGGCATCCCGATCTGCTTCAGCGTGGCCACGAAGTCCTCGCCCGACACTGACTGGAACGCGACGTCGTGTCCGGCCGCCTCCCCGAACGCGGCGGCGATCTGGGAGTGCGTCAGCGACTCCGGCCCGGTCACCTGGTAGATCTGCCCCTCGTGTCCCGGCTCGGTCAACGCCGCCGCCACCACTGCAGCGATGTCGCGCGCGTCGGCCACACTCACCTGGGCGTCATCGATCGGCGCCTGCAGCAGTCCCTGGGCGATCATCGGTGCGAACGGCAGATAGGCCTGCAAGATCAGGTTGGGCCGGACGAACGTGTAGGCCAGGCCGGATCCCTTCAAGGCGGACTCCACCGCGGCGTGGTACCTCAAGAACCGGACCGGGGAATCAGCCGCTGCGTGCAGCTGAGACAGTTTCACCACGTGCGTCACGCCCGTGGCCTTTGCCGCCGCCACGAACGCCTTCTGCTGGCCCTCGGTCCGCTCGGAGGAGTTGGTCACCAAGAACGCCCGTTGAACTCCGGCCAGCGCTTGCCGCAGCGACGCCGGGTTGTCGAAGTCCCCCTCGACCACCTGTACGCCCGGCTGGCCGGCTAGCCGGCCCAGATCCGAGCCCGGGCGCACCATCGCGGTCAACGGCACCTCCCGCTCAACCAACGCGTCGACCAACAGGCCACCGATCATCCCCGTCGCCCCGCTCACCAGCAGGGTCCCGTTGTCCTTCGCCATCTCGCACTCCTTCTCGTCGTTCGTGTTCCTAGGTCTCGCCCGCTTCCCATCCCGGCTTTCGGACCGTGAAAACGTGCCTCGACCTCTTGACCTTCGACTATAGTAAGTGAATGGTCATTCACCAAGCTCCATCGGCGTCCGACCCGACGCAGACCGTGCCAGCACCCGGCACCCCATCGCCTAGCCCCGCCGCGTCAAGACGGTCGACGGCCAGCGAGCGACGTCCCTTGGTCATCGGCAAGGCGGTCGAGTGTTTTGCCAAGGGGGGATGGGCCGGCACCACCTACGCCGACGTTGCGGCTGCGGCCGGAATCTCGGCCGCCTACGTGGTGAAGCTGTTCCCGCGTAAGGAACTCCTGTTCGTGGCGGCCTTGGACACCTGCTTCGACCAGATCATGAACACCCTCAGCGAAGCCGCCTCAACCGCCTCCGGAGACCCGGCGGCCGTCCTCGACCAGATGGCCGAGGCCTACGCGCACCTGATCGCCGACCGGGCAATCTTGATGATGCAGGTGCACGCTCAGTCGGCCGCCGCGATCCCTGCGATCGGAGAGGCGCTGCGCCTCGGGCTGGAGCGCCTGACCATGCTCGTATCTACCAGCACGGGTGCCGACGACGACGCGGTCCAGCGGTTCATGGCCTACGGCCAGCTCTGCCACCTCGTGGTCACCAGCCGGATCGACCAGCTGGACAGTCCCTGGGCTCGGCTGCTGAGCGCCGGTATCCGGCACTACGACCACGACGCCGCCGTTACCCGCTGAGGTGCGCGGCGTTCGGGACCTCGACGACCCGGTTCGGGCAGGTCGTCCGGGCGTAGCCAGTGACCACGCTGGGGAGATTGTCTTCGTTCAGCACGCGGAGACCGACGCGAAGCTGATCAGCCACTCACTCGACTTCGTTGACGTGGAAGAGGCGTTGGCCATCGCCCTGCCCATGAGCTCGGTTGTCGAGACGTTCCTGCGGCACAGTCACCTGGACGACGTCACGAGGTCGACCGCGCTTTGAACGCCTTGCGCATACTGCGCGGGATGCTCCCAGGCGGCGAAATGGCCACCCGCGGGTTCATGGGTCCAGGACTGGACGTCGAAGAAGTGGTCCGCGAAGCTGCGGGGAGCGTTGACGAGGTCTTTCGGCAAGACGGTGAAGGCAGCCGGGATATCGATTCGCCCGCTGGACCGGGAGCCGGTCTCGGCGTACGGGGTGAAGGAGGTCCCGATCGAGCCGCTGACCCAGTAGGCGGTGATCCAGGTCAGGAGCTCGTCGCGACTGAAGACGGACTCGACGTCGCCTCCGGAGTCGGTCCAGGAGCGGAGCTTCTCGAGGATCCAAGCCGCGAGGCCGGCTGGGGAGTCGCCGAGCGCGACGGCGAGCGGTCAGGTGCAGGGCAGCGACCCGGTTGGAATGGCTGGCAGCAATCTGCTCGGCGATGTCGCAGCCGACGTCGCCGGCGGAAATGACGTACCTGTCGTATCCGAGCTCGGTCATCAGGTTGGCGACCGCCTCGGCCGAGTCACTGGAGGACAGACCGCGGCCTTCGACCGGGGCTGCGAAGGGGAAGCCAGGTCGGCGAAGGTGGATGGCCCGGACAGGGGTCTGTTGGCGTCCGGTGAGGTACCAGGGCAGGCTGCGGATCCGAGCTTCGTGGATGCGCCAGTCATAGGAGTCCGCCCAGTAGGCCAGAAGACTCGCCAGGTAGTCGCCCTCCACGCCGCGGCTCCAACCCAAGCTGGGCGGAGCAGGTCCCCCGCTGACCACGACGCCCCCCACTCCAAGCTGATTCGTTCACGAGGGTGAGCCGTGCAGACATCTTCAGTCGCCCGAGCGGGAACCCGCTCGAAGCGTCGCCAGTCACCAGGCAACGTCGCCGGCCTTCGATTGAAAGGTGCCGGTGGGGCCGTCGTTCCCGAGGAGTGCAAGACGGGCGACCACTTCGGCTCCGAGCGCGGGGCTGTCGGCTGTGAAGTCGCCGTGCAGGTCGGTGGCAAGTCGGCCGGGGTCGACTGCGTTGAACTTCACGCTGGGAACCGATTGCGCATACCTCACCGTGAGCATATCGACCGCCGCCTTGGTGGCGGAGTAGACGATTGAGCGGACGCCGAACTGGTGCGAGTCCGGGTCGGTCACCATTTCGAAGGAGCCGAGACCACTCGAGACGTTCACCACCACAGGGTTGTCGGACCTGGCGAGGAGCGGCAGCGCAGCTTGCGTGACCCGTACGACCCCGACGGCGTTGGTGTCGAACTGCTCGAGCGCGCCGCCGCCGGTGATGTCGGCTGCGCCGAGCAGGCGGTCCCAGACGCCGGCGTTGTTCACCAGGACGTCGAGGCGGCCGTCGCGCTCGTCGATGTGCCGCAACGCTGACCTCACCGACGCGTCGTCGGTGACGTCGAGCTGCACGAAGGTCGCGCCCAACTCGTGTGCAGCCTGCTGCCCCCGGTCGGAATCCCGAGCGCCGAGGTAGACGCTGTGTCCCTGACCGAGGAGGAGCCGGGCGGTCTCGAAGCCCAGACCCTTGTTGGCGCCGGTGATGAGGGTGATGGTCATTCGGCGTCTCCTGAAGATGAGATTTGGGGAGTCTGCCCAGGGAACCACAGACCTCCCACTTGGTCTGTCGCTGAACGTGTTGCCGCCACGGCCTGGACCGCCGGCCGTGCCGCCGCTCCGGTAACGCTCAGGCCATGCGCGTCTGGAGCCACGCAAGCATCGGTTCGGGTCTGCGCTGGAACTCCAGGTAGCCGTCCCAGCGGGCCGGCGTGTTTCGGATCCACTGCAGCTGCTTGTCCGCGACGGGCAGGTTGGCCAACATCGTCTCGAGGTCGCTCGGGTCGGTCAGCACGTCGTCGTGCACGCCGTAGAGGTAGGTGGGCACGACGACGTGCTTGGCCCAGTCCCGATTGTCGCGGGCCGCGAAGCCCAGGCTCGTGGTGAGCGTGATGCGCCTGTCCAGGTCGGTGATCGCGTCATCGAGACGCTCGCTGGGTACGCCGGCGAGCGCGAGCTGGTGGCGGACGATGACCTCAGTCGTGACCGGCTGAGCTCCAAGGAGGCAGCGGACTGCGGCGAAGGCGTCCGGATACTGGGCCATGGCGGCGAAGGTGGAGTTACAGCCCAGGCAGCGGCTGAAGAGCCCGATTGTCATGGGCCGGGTGTCGGGCCGCTCGCGGGCGTACCGCAACGACGCGACGACGTCACGGCCCTCGAACCAGCCGCTGGAGGAGATGCCTCCGTGGGCGGCGCCGCTCAGGCCATGGTTGCGCAGGTCGTAGGTGAGCACGTTGTAGCCGGCGTCGTGCAAGATCTTCAAGTCGGGGACGAAGTTCACCTCCACGGCGTTGCGGCCGTCGGCGACGGTGCCCCAGTCCGCCCGCCACGGGTCCAGGTGTGTCGGCTGACCGGAACGGCTGAACCCCATGGCGTGGTTGGCGATGATCAGCTTGTCCGAGTCGGCTGCGGGGACCAGCCAACCCTCGAGCGGGACGCCGTCGAGGGAAGGAAACGTGACGCTCTCGAACGCCAGCCCCACCTCCGACGGGTCGTGCAGGACCGGGGCCCGGACCTGGTCCTGCGTGGCGAATCCGTCTGCCACCGACTGCAGGAGCCGGTCGATCTGCTCAGTCGTTAATCCGGAGCTTGCTGGCACGGTTGGATTTCCTTTCGTTCGGGTGCTGGCATCTGCGCCGTCGTGTCCGGCTGCCGAGCGGGTTGAATCCGAAGAGGCTGGGTTCGAGCCGCACGACCTGGGAGGTGAGGGTCAGCGTCGGGCAAGGCCGCTGTCGACCGAGAGCGTCTGGCCGGTGATGAACGCGGCATCGTCGGACGCGAGGAACTCGACCCCGGTCGAGTGCGGCCGGTCCAAAGAGACCGCCCGGCGCTCGGAACTGGCCGGCTGGGCTGAGTACGGCTACTGCGCCTCCCACTCCCGCTACTTTTGGGGCCTCCGGCTGCATCTGGTCTGCACCCTGCACGCTGCCCGTCGGGTGGGCCCTGACCGCCGCGGCGATGTCCTCGGGCCGCTCCTGACGCTTGATCGACTGCTGCTCGATCATTGCCTCGAACATCTCCGGCGGCTCGGCCTCGCGTGCCCCGGCCGTCGGCACTAGGCCCGGGGCGATCGCGTTCACCGTGACGTCGTCGGGACCGAGCTCGATCGCAAGGGACCCTGTGAGACCGATGATCGCCGGCTTCGGTGAACGAATCGATGTTGACCGCGAATAACCGCCGCCACTCGTCGTAGGTGAGCTTCGCCGAAGCTGCTGTGCGGGGCAGCGCCCGCGTTGTTGACGACAATGTCCACCGGCCCAAGTCGTTCGTGCACCAGTTCGGCGAACCGGCTCACCGCTCGGGATCGGACACATCACCCGTTAGCTCGACGCACCGACGGCCGGTGGCCTCGACCGCCGACCTTGTCTCAGACAAGTCCTGCTGGTCCAGCAGCGCCACATCCGCGCCGTCGGCCGCCAACCGGTCGGCAGTCGCCTTCCCTAGACCGCGAGCCGCACCCGTCACGACGGCCATCCCGACCTTCCGGCCCACTCCGCATGAACACTCCCCTCGACACCATCTCGCTGGGGCGGACCACGTGATCGCCCAGCAAGATACCCAACGCTGTTGTTGGAACATTACGAAGGCGCGGCGCGTCTGTCAACAATGCTGTTGGATCTAGGCTCGAACTCGTGGTCAGGGACACCGAGCGCACGAGACAGCGGCTACTGGACGCGGCGACAGCCGAGTTCGCCGAGCACGGACCGCACGGCACCACGGTCGGGCGGATCGCTGCCCGGGCCGGGGTGAACCGAGAGCGGCTCTACAACTACTATGGCGACTTGTCGATGCTCTTCAGCACGGTCGTCGGCACCGAGGTGGACAAGGTGGCCGCGGCGGTTCCCCTGGTGATCCAGCGGGCTGAGGACGCGGGAGAGTTCGCCGGCCGCACCTTCGACTACCAACACGACCACCCTGACCTCGCCCGACTGATGCTGTGGGAAGGGCTCGCTGACACCGGTGCGGTCCCCGACGAGATCGGCCGCAGCGCGCTGTATCACGACAAGATCGCTGCGATCGCCACCGCACAGCGCGCCGGTGTCATCCAAAATGCCGTAGCCCCCGCGCATCTGGTGTTCCTGCTCCTGGCCCTGGCGAGCTGGTGGGCCGGTGTCCCCCAGATCGCTCGGATGCTGACCGGTGAGAATCCCGACGACCCCGACGAACGTCTGCGGCGCCGACAAAGTGTCGTACAAGCCGCCCTACGCCTCGCGCAGCCGTGACGGCCCGACCTCCTTGTCTGTGTGCCCACGCAACCCGTCGACGACGGCAACCTGGCTGACCTGCCGGTGCGGCTCGCCGAGCTCCACGCCGCTGAGCACCCGAAGACCGGGAAACCGGTGCCGGCATTCGTGAATCCCCGCCCGATAACGCTGACGTCGAAGGGCGGCGGATGAAGCTGCCGTCACAGCTCAGCCGGGCCACCGGATCAGGGCAATCGACGTCAGCTGGATCTGGCATCCAGACCGTACAAGCTAGGACTCCGAGATCTCCGGATGAGTGTCGGCGTCGGTGAACCACTGCCCGTGGAAGCCCAGCGGCACTGCGTGCGGCAACCAGATCCGGCTGAGTTCACGAAACGAGGTCGCTTCCAGCACGAGCAGAAAGGATCGTCGCCGTTCGGCGTCCAGCACGACACTGAAGAGGACGCCCTCATCTTCGGCCGGCGCCGGCCCGCCGTTCGACGGCGGGCTGACCGGGATCGGCTCCCCGGGCCAGCAGCCCGGCGCGCGCCAGGTCAGCACTGTGCCGGTCTCCACGTCGACCTTGACCAGCCGGTCACCGAAGGTGGTCGTCCGGCTCTGAGCGGCCCCCACGCCGAAGACCCAGCGGTAGGGCCGGCCGGAGACCTGCTCGTAGGCGATCCGCGGGAACTCCAGCGGCGCCGCGGCGAGCAGTCGGTAGCTCACCGCGCCACCGTCCAGCGGAACCCGGTAGCGGCGCAGTTCACCGGCCGGGGTCCGGGCGCCGGAGCCGAGGAGCTCGGCGAGCAGGAATTGACGCAGACCCTGCTCCCCCGGCATCGCCGGCAGGTCCACCACCAAGGCGTCGCCGTCTTCGAAGGCGTTGACCTGGTGGTAACAGAAGAAGGCCTCACTCCGGGTCCGGACCACCACCTCCCCGGTAGCCCGCTCGACCACGGTGAACCGGGTGCCGCGCCGGGGCCGCCAGTGGTAGCTGTCGATGATCGGCCGTCCGGCCAGCAGCGAGACCGGGTCGGCGACCAGGGGATACTCGACCAGCACGACGAAACGTGGGGTCATCGCGAACGAGTGCATGTAGGCAGCTAGGTCGGTCGGAACGCTGGCGATCAGCCGCCGGGTGAGGCTGCCGTCAGGCAATTCCGAGACGTGGTAGGTGCTGCGGCGCCCGTACTCGACGCCCAGGTTGACCAGGCAGGCAGAGTCACGGTCGTGGTGGGGATGGGCGCTGACGGTGTCGCCGGGGACCTGATCGGCGTAGCGAATCGGCGGCAGGGTCGCCAACGTGACCGGGTCGAAGGGGATGGCGTCGGGGCTTTCGGTGACCGCCACCGGCCGGCCGCCGAGCTGCAGCACGTTGACGCTGGCGTTGATGCCGGTCTGCGGCGGCCGACCGAGGGCACGGAGGCGGTGCCGCCACCCGTGCGGTACTGTCCCGACCTCGGCGAAGGCAAAGCGGCCCTGTTCGGTCGCCGCCCGCCAGGCCGGACTGCGGAGGTAGCGGTTGGCGTAGTGCACCCGACCCTGGTGCACGACGAACCGGTGCAACATGGCCAGCCCGTCGAACCAGTGCCGGCCCCGCTCGCCCTGCCCGCCGGCCCGGGCGGTCCACCGGCCGGGCCCGTTACGGACCAGCGTGCCGTTCAGCCAGCCCGGCAGCGCGCCTTGCGGCTCGAGTTCGACGTCGTCCACCTCGGCGTCCAGCGCCCGCAATCCGATCCGGAAGTCCGCCCCGTCGTCCACCCCCCCAGTGTGGTCGTCTCATCGAGGTCGATAGTGAGAGCGTTCAGAGGGTCAATTTGCACTTCCGTCTGGCAGAATCTACAGTCCGCTCTACGGAAGTTACCGGTCGAAAGGATCGTCAGTGTCCCGTCCCAGCCCAGGTCACGCCATCACGATGCGGGTGTCCGCCCCCACCGGCTTCACCGCCACCTCCGAGCTGACCAGCGCCGCCGCATCCGCCGGCGCGGAGGTCACCGCACTCGACATGATCGAGTCGACCCACGAGAACGTGGTGGTCGACCTCACCTGCAACACCGCCGACGACGAGCACGCCCAACAGGTGGCCGACGCGGTGGACGCGCTCGAGGGCGTGACGGTCCGCAAGGTCAGCGACCGTACGTTCTTGATGCACCTGGGCGGCAAGTTGTCGGTGGAGTCCAAGGTCGAGCTCCGAAACCGCGACGACCTCTCCCGCGCCTACACCCCCGGGGTGGCCCGGGTCTGCCTGGCCATCGCCAAGAACCCCGCCGACGCGCGCCGGCTGACGATCAAGCGCAACACCGTGGCCGTAGTCACCGACGGCACCGCGGTGCTCGGCCTGGGTGACATCGGCCCGGCCGCGGCGCTGCCGGTGATGGAGGGCAAGGCGGCGCTGTTCAAGCGGTTCGCCGACGTCGACGCGTGGCCGGTTTGCCTGGACACCACCGACACCGAAGAGATCATCTCCATCGTCAAGGCCCTGGCCCCGGTTTACGGCGGGGTCAACCTGGAGGACATCGCGGCACCGCGCTGCTTTGAGATCGAACGCCGGCTGCGCGAAGAACTCGACATCCCGGTGTTCCACGACGACCAGCACGGCACCGCGATCGTCGTCCTCGCCGCGTTGATCAACGCCCTCCGGGTCGTCGGCAAGGAGATCGCCGACGTCAAGATCGTGGTCAGCGGCGCCGGGGCCGCGGGTCACGCCATCATTCAGCTGCTGGCCGCCCAGGGGGCGACCACCATCGTGGCCTGCGACCGACGGGGCGCGATCCACCGCGGCCGCGACTACACCGACCCGCACCGGCAGTGGATCGCCGACCACACCAACCCCCACGACGACTCCGGCACCTTGCACGAGGCCTTGGTCGGGGCCGACGTCTTCATCGGCGTCTCCGCTCCGAATCTGCTCGACGCCGAGCAGGTGGCCACCATGAACGACGGCGCGATCGTGCTCGCCCTGGCCAACCCCGACCCCGAGATCCACCCCTTGGAAGCAGCCAAGCACGCTGCCGTGGTCGCCACCGGTCGCAGCGACTTCCCCAACCAGATCAACAACGTGCTGGCCTTCCCGGGGCTGTTCCGCGGCCTGCTGGACGCCGCCGCCAGCGAGATCACCACCCCGATGCTGGTGGCCGCAGCCGAAGCGATCGCCGACTGCGTCGGGTCGGCCGAACTCAACGCCAGCTACATCGTGCCCAGCGTGTTCGATCCACGGGTGGCCCCGGCCGTCGCCGAGGCCGTCCGCGCATCGATCACCGCCGCCCCCTCCGCCGCGTCCGCCTGAGACGTCTGAAAGGCTCAATCATGACCCTCGAACTCACCGATCCCACGCCCGTCGACCGGGCGCAGGAAATCCTTTCCGCCGACGCCCTCGCCTTCGTCGAAGCCCTGCACCAGCGTTTCGCGGCGCGCCGGGACGAGTTGCTCGCCGCCCGGGGCGACCACCAGGCGCAGGCAGCCAGGACCGGTCGGCTGGACTTCTCTCCCGACACCGCCGAGATCCGTGAAGCCGAGTGGCAGGTCGCCCCAGCCCCGCCGGCGTTGCAGGACCGCCGGGTCGAGATGACCGGGCCGGCGGTTCCGCCGAAGATGGCCATCAATGCGCTGAACTCCGGGGCCAAGGTGTGGCTGGCCGACATGGAGGACGCCAGCTGCCCGACCTGGCCCAACGTCGTCGGCGCGATCGTCAACCTACGCGACGCGGCCCGCGGCACGTTGGCCTTCAGCAGCGACGACGGCCGCAGCTACGCCCTGCGCACCGACGCCCCGCTGGCCGTGGTGGTGATGCGGCCCCGTGGCTGGCACCTCGACGAGGCGCACGTCCAGATCGACGGCCGCCGTGGTGTCGGAGCCCTGGTCGACTTCGGCCTGCACTTCTTCCACTTGGCCCAGCAACTGCTCGACAACGGCCACGGGCCCTACTACTACCTGCCCAAGATGGAGAGTCATCTGGAGGCACGGTTGTGGAACGACGTGTTCACCTTCGCCGAAGCCGAGCTCGGGCTCGAACACGGCACGATCCGGGCCACCGTGCTGATCGAAACCATCCCGGCGGCGTTCCAGATGGAGGAGATCCTCTACGAACTGCGCGAGCACGCCTCCGGGCTGAACGCCGGCCGCTGGGACTACCTGTTCAGCATCATCAAGTACTTCCGCGACGCCGGCCCGGACTTTGTCCTGGTCGACCGCTCCGACATCACCATGACCGCACCGTTCATGCGCGCCTACACCGAGCTGCTGGTCCGGACCTGCCACAAGCGTGGCGCGTTCGCGATGGGCGGGATGGCCGCCTTCATCCCGAGCCGACGCGACGCCGAGGTCAACGCGGCGGCCTTCGCCAAGGTGACCGCGGACAAGACCCGCGAGGCCGGCGACGGCTTCGACGGCTCCTGGGTCGCCCACCCCGACCTGGTCCCGGTCTGCGGCGACGTGTTCGACGGTGTGCTCGGCGAGCGGACCAACCAGCTCGACCGGCTGCGCGAAGACGTTTCGGTCTCGGCTAAGCAACTGCTCGACGTCAAGTCCGCGCAGGGCAGCAACACCGAGGAGGGGCTGCGCAACAACCTCTACGTCGCGGTGGCTTACACCGCGGTCTGGCTGTCGGGTAACGGTGCGGTCGCCATCCACAACCTGATGGAGGACGCTGCCACCGCGGAGATTTCCCGCTCCCAGGTCTGGCAGCTGATCGCCAACGAGGTCACCCTGGCCGACACCGGCGAGACCGTGACCGCCGAGCTCGTCAACCGGCTGCTGGAGGAGGAGACCGAGCGGCTGCGCGGCGAGGTCCCGGCGGAGACGTATCAGCGCTACTACCTCCCGGCCCGGGCCCTGGTCGCCGAGCTGTGCACCAGCAGCGACTTCGTCGACTTCTTGACCTTGCCCGCCTACGAGCAGGTGATCTGATGCCCGACGCCGCCCTCGGCGACGACGTACTGGACCGGATCGAGGCCGAGCTGGCCGAGACCGACGCATTCTTGGAGCGCGCGTATCCCGGCGAGGACAGCCGGCGACAGCCGGTGCACACCGTCTATGTACCGGCCGACCGCTACTCCCCCGATCTCCCGCAGCAGTGGGGAGAGACCGCGCTGGCTGCGGCCGAGGAGCACGGCGGGATGGAGGCGCTCGGCGGCGACCTGGGGCTCGGGCCCGACCTGACCGCTCAGGTGGCCGACCGGGTCCGGGCCAAGCTGGCCTCTGAGCCGATCGAGGATCTCCGGATCGACTTCGAGGACGGCTTCGGCGACCGCGGCGACGAGGCCGAGGACGCCGAGGCCGACCGGGCCGCGGCGAATCTGGCCGCTGCCATCGGTTCGGATCAGGCTCCGGCGTTCTGCGGGATCCGGTTCAAATGCTTCGAGGCTCCCACCCGCCGGCGGGGCATCCGTACGCTCGACCTGTTCCTGTCCGGCCTGATGGGACGGCTCGGCGAGCTACCTCCCGGTTTGGTGCTGACCTTTCCCAAGGTGAGCACGGTCAGCCAGGTCGAGGCGATGGTGGCCGTCTGCGAGGCCCTGGAGGCCTCTCTCGCACTGCCGGCGGGCCGGCTGAGTTTCGAAATCCAGGTCGAGACCCCGCAACTCATCCTCGGCGCCGACGGCCGGGTCCCGCTGGCCCGCGCCGTGCACGCCGGTCAGGGCCGGGTCACCTCGTTGCACTACGGCACCTACGACTACAGCGCGTCGCTGCAGATCGCCGCGGCCTACCAGGCCTCCGACCATCCGGTGGCCGACCAGGCCAAGCAGGTGATGCAGTTGGCGGTGGCCGGGACCGGGATACACCTGTCCGACGGCTCCACCAATGTCCTACCGGTCGGCGCTCCCGACCAGGTCCGCAGCGCCTGGCGGCGGCACGCCGGGCTGGTCCGCCGGGCTCTGGAGCGCGGTTTCTACCAGGGGTGGGACCTGCATCCGGCTCAACTGCCGACGCGCTACCTGGCCACCTTCGCCTTCTACCGGGAGGGTTTCGACGCCGCGGCCCGCCGGCTGGCCAATTACGTCGGCCGGGCCGACACCGACATTCTCGACGAACCGGCGACCGCCCGCGCCCTGGCCCGTTATCTGCAGCGCGGCTACTCCTGCGGGGCGGTGGACGAGGCCGAGCTGATCGACCGGGCCCAGTTGGACGCCAGCACGCTGGCCGCGCTGGCCCGACCCCACTCCGACACCGAATCCCTACGAAGGAACCCCTGATGACCAGCACCTACTACGCCCCGCACGGCGGGCATCCCGACCAGACCCAGCTGCTCACCGACCGGGCCATGTTCCGCGAGTCCTACGCGGTGCTCCCCCGCGGCACCATGCGCGACATCGTCACCAGCCTGTTGCCGTTTTGGGACGACACCCGGCTGTGGGTGCTGGCCCGGCCGCTGTCCGGCTTCGCCGAGACCTTCTCCCAGTACATCGTCGAGGTCTCCCCCGGCGGGGGCAGCGACCGGCCCGAGCTCGACCCGCAGGCCGAGGGCGTGATTTTCGTGGTCGAGGGCGGCCTGGAGCTGAGCATCGGCGACGACGCCCACGCCCTCGACACCGGCGGCTACGCCTACCTGCCGGCGGGCTCGACCTGGACGCTGCACAACCGGGGCACCGAGGCGGCGCGCTTCCACTGGATCCGTAAGGCGTACGAGGCCGTCGACGGGCTGGAGGCTCCGCCGGCGTTCGTCACCTCCGACGCCGAAGTGGAGGGGATCGAGATGCCGGGCACGCAGGGCCGGTGGAGGACCTCCCGCTTCGCCGATCCCGCCGACGTCCGCCACGACATGCACGTCAACATCGTCACCTTCGAACCCGGTGCGGTGATCCCGTTCGCCGAGACCCACGTGATGGAACACGGGCTCTACGTGCTGGAGGGCAAGGCCGTTTACCGGCTCAACGAGGACTGGGTCGAGGTCGAGGAGGGCGACTTCATGTGGCTGCGCGCCTTCTGCCCGCAGGCCTGTTACGCCGGCGGGCCCGGGAAGTTCCGCTACCTGCTTTACAAGGACGTCAACCGGCACGCCAAACTCAGCCGTCAGTTCGTCTGAAGCTACCGGTTCCAGCACGCGAGGTCGGAGGCTCGCCCCCGGTCCCGTGTTGACCCGGGTCCGTGTTGAGCCAACCGCGAGCCGCGGCCCACCAGTCGACACGCCGTGCGCTCGCTCCACCAGACCCGGCAGGTCAGACGCCGCGGCGGAGTCCGGCGATCGGTCGCCCCTTCGACAACTCGATTTGACAAGACATCCAGCTGCGGTAGATTTCACCCAACGAAACTTGAGTTCCATCTGATGGAACGGTACCTGACCAACGGAGGTCAACGCTCATGGCAGTGCAATCCTCGTCGGCCGCGCAGCACTCCCGGACCGACAAGCACCCGGTCGACCAGGTGCTTCCCTTCCCGCAGATGTTCGTCTACGGCCTACAGCACGTGATGAGCATGTACGCCGGCGTGGTGGCGGTGCCCCTCATCGTCGGTAGTGCCTTCAAGCTCAGCGGGACCGAAATCACCTACCTGGTCTCCGCCGGTCTGTTCATCTCCGGGATCTCGACCCTGCTGCAGACCCTCGGCATCTGGAAGATCGGCGCGCGTCAGCCGATCGTGCAGGGCACCTCGTTCGCGGCGGTCTCCACGATCTTGGCCGTGGGTGCCAAGGAGGGTGGCGGAGCGGCCGGGCTGCGTGCCGTGTTCGCCGCCCTACTCGTCGCCGGCATCGTTGCCTTCTTGATCGCCCCACTGTTCACCCAGTTGCTGCACCTGTTTCCCGAGGTTGTCACCGGCACGGTGATCACCGTGATCGGGTTGTCTCTGCTGCCGGTCGCCATCCGCTGGGCCGGCGGCGGCACTCCTGGCGTCACGCCCGACTTCGGGGCCCCGAAGAACATCGCCCTGGCCGGTCTGACCGCGCTGATCATCGTGTTGATCTACCGCTTCCTGCCGCCCGCCTTCAGCCGGGTGGCCATTCTGCTCGGCTTGGTCGTCGGCACGGTCATCGCCATCCCGTTCGGAGTCACCAACTTCGGCAAGATCGCCGACGCCAACATCTTCCAGCTGACCGCCCCGTTCCACTTCGGGGTCCCCGACTTCACTCCCAATGCTGCCTTCATCGGCGCCGCGGTCTCGATGTTCATCGTGATGTTGGTGATCATGACCGAGACCACCGCCGACATCTTGGCCATCGGCGAGGTGATCGACAAGCCGGCCGACCGGCAGACCGTGACCAACGGCCTCCGCGCCGACACACTGGCCACCTCCTTCGCCGCGATCTTCAACGGCTTCTCGGTCAGCGCCTTCGCCCAGAACGTCGGCCTGGTGGCGATCACCGGGATCAAGAGCCGGTTCGTGGTCGCGGTCAGCGGCGGCATTCTGCTCGTGCTGGGCCTGTTCCCCGTCGTCGGCGCGCTGGTCGCGCTGGTGCCGCTGCCGGTGCTGGGCGGCGCCGGTCTGGCCCTGTTCGGCACCGTGGCCGCCAGCGGGATCCGCACCCTGGCCAAGGTCGACTTCTCCGGCAACGCCAACTTGGTGATCGTCGCCTTCTCCCTGGGCATGGGCATCATCCCGATCGCGGTGCCGAAGTTCTACGACGAGTTCCCGAACTGGTTCACCGTCATCTTCGACTCCGGCATCACCGCCGCCGCACTTGACCGCGGTGCTGTTGAACGTCATCTTCAACATCATCGGCCGCAAGACCGCCGGTGAGGGCCCGGTGTTCGCCGAAGGACCGGCCATCACCGCCATCTCCGACGAGGACGAGATGCGGCTGGACCCCGACGGTCCGATGGCCCGGCGCCAGCAGCGGGCCCAACAGCGGAAGCAGCGATGACCCGGCTGCGGGAGTTCAACGAGTTGCCGCCCGACCTCGCCGCGGAAACCGTACGACCCTGCCTGGACGTCCCGCGCTGGGTGGAGGGGATCCTGGACCAGCGGCCCTACGCCGACACCGAGGCGTTGCTGTCCACCGCGCAGTCCGTGGCCGACCCGTTCACCCCCGCCGAGGTGGCGGGAGCCCTCGCCCACCACCCGCGGATCGGGGAACGGGCCCAGGGCCGTTCCGCCGAGGCCGAGGCCTCCCGGGGCGAACAGCTCGGCTTGAACCTCGACGACGACGTGCAGCGGCGACTCGTCGAGGGCAACGAGGCCTACGAGCGGCGGTTCGGCCGGGTCTTCTTGATCCGGGCGGCCGGACGGAGCAGCGAGGAGATCCTGGAGGCTCTGGAGACCCGGTTGGCCAACGACCCCGACACCGAGGAGGCCATCGTGGCCGACCAACTCCGTCAGATCGCCGTCTTGCGTCTGGCTCAGGCGGTGCCGGCATGAGTTATCTGTCCGCCCACGTCCTCGACGCCGCCGCCGGGCGGCCCGCTGCCGGCGTGACCGTCACCCTCACCGACGCCGACGGCACCGGAGCTGGCTCGAGCCGTCACCAATCGGCGACGGCCGAGTCACCGATCTCGGCCCGGACCGGCTCGACGCCGGCACCTACCGGGTGGGTTTCGCGGTCGGCGGCTATTTCGCCGAGCACGGTGTGGAGGCGTTCTATCCCGAGGTGACGGTGCACTTTCGCACCGTGGCCGACCAGGGGCACTACCACATCCCGCTGCTGCTCAGTCCCTACTCCTACACCACCTACCGCGGCAGCTGAGGTCGCGCCGCTCCACCCGCGTGATCGTCCAACCCATCCACAACACGAAGGAGTGTTCCCCCATGGCTGAGGTCATCCTCACCGAAAACCAGTACGGCAAGGCCGAGGTCCGGGTCGTCCGGGTCAGCCGCGACACCGACCGGCACGACCTGATCGACCTGAACGTCACCTCGCAGCTGCGTGGCGACTTCGAGACCGCGCACACCGAGGGGAATAACGAGCACGTCGTCCCCACCGACACCCAGAAGAACACCATCTTCGCCTTCGCCCGAGACGAGATCAGTTCCCCGGAGACCTTTCTGGTCAAGCTCGCCGACCACTTCACCTCCGAGTTCGACTGGGTCAGCGGCGGTCGCTGGGCGGCCGAGGAGTACGGCTGGTCGCGGATCGGCGACCACGACCACTCCTTCTACCGAAGCGCGCCCGAGACCCGGACCGCCGTCCTCGTGCGCGACGGCGACACCGACACCATGATCTCCGGCTTCTACGGTCTGACGGTGCTGAAGACGACCAAGTCCGGCTTCGTCGGCTATCCCAAGGACAAGTACACGACGCTGCCGGAGACCGAGGACCGGATCCTGGCCACCGACGTCTCGGTTCGCTGGCGCTACAACAGCACTGACCTGGACTTCGACGCCACCTACGAGCAGGTCAAGACCACCATGATGGAGAAGTTCACCCAGGGTCACTCCAAGGCGCTGCAGCACACCCTGTACGAGATGGGCAACGCGGTGATCAACGAACACGACACGATCGACGAGATCAAGTTCTCCTGCCCCAACAACCACCACTTCCTCTCCGACCTGTCCTTCTGCGGCCTGGACAACCCGAACGTGGTGTTCTACGCCGCCGACCGGCCGTACGGTCTGATCGAGGCGACGTTCGCCCGCAAGGGCGCACCCAGCGCCGACTCGGCCTGGGTCGGCGTCGCCGGCTTCTGCTGACAGACTGGCCCCATTCCCCCAGCATCACGGTCAACGCCCTTCGGGGTTTTGGACAGGACGGACGTATCACGATGACCAGCACCCTCAACGGCACCTTCGACCCGGCGATCGACCCCGACGAGCTGTCGGACTGGGCCGAGTCGTTCGACCAGTTGCTGCAGGTCAGCGGCCGGGGCGGAGCAGCTGCGGTGCTGCGGATGCTGGGGGAACGGGCGGCCCAAGCGGGGCTGGGTGGCCAGGAGGCGGTCACCACCGACTACGTCAACACCATCCCGGTCGCCGACGAGCCGGAGTTCCCCGGCGACGAGGACACCGAACGGGCCTACCGCCGGCTGCTGCGCTGGAACGCGGCGGTGATGGTGCACCGGGCGCAACGCGCCGACATCGGCGTCGGTGGGCACATCTCCACCTACGCCGGGGCCGCGACCCTGTACGAGGTCGGGCTGAACCACTTCTTCCGCGGCCCCGACCATCCCGGTGGCGGGGATCAGGTGTTCTTCCAAGGCCACGCCTCGCCGGGCATGTACGCCCGGGCCTACCTGGAGGGTCGGCTCAGCGAGGAAGACCTCGACGGGTTCCGGCAGGAGAAGTCGAAGGCGCCGCACGCCCTGCCGTCCTACCCGCACCCGCGGATGATGCGGGAGTTCTGGCAGTTCCCCACCGTGAGCATGGGGATCGGGCCGATGAACGCGATCTATCAGGCCCAGTTCAACCGCTACGTCGCCGACCGCGGGATCAAAGACACCGCCGACCAGCACGTTTGGGCGTTCCTGGGCGACGGTGAGATGGACGAGCCGGAGTCGCGCGGGGTGTTGCAGCTGGCCGCCAACGACGAACTCGACAACCTGACCTTTGTGATCAACTGCAACCTGCAGCGCCTCGACGGCCCGGTCCGCGGCAACGGCAAGATCGTGCAGGAGCTGGAAGGCTTCTTCCGCGGCGCCGGCTGGAACGTGATCAAGGTGCTGTGGGGCCGGGAGTGGGACGCGCTGCTCGGCTCGCCGGCCGGGCCCGACCTGGTCCGGGTGATGAACCAGACCCTGGACGGGGACTACCAGACCTACAAAGGCGAGTCCGGAGCCTACATCCGCGAGCACTTCTTCGGCCAGTCCGCACCCACCAAAGACCTGGTGAACGACCTCAGCGACGACCAGATCTGGCGGTTGAAGCGGGGTGGCCACGACTACCGCAAGGTGTACGCGGCCTACCACGCCGCCACCGCCGGCAACACCAGCGGCAAACCCACGGTGATCTTGGCCAAGACGGTCAAGGGTTACGGCCTGGGCGCCAACTTCGAGGCCCGCAACGCCACCCACCAGATGAAGAAGTTGACCACCGCCGACCTGAAGACGTTCCGCGACCTGATGCAGATCCCGGTCAGCGACGCCCAGATCGACGACGACGTCTACCGGGTGCCCTACTACAAGCCGGCGGCGGACTCGGCAGAGATCAGCTACCTGCTGGAGCGCCGCCGTGAACTGGGCGGGTTCGTCCCCGAACGGCGGACGAAGTACACCGCCTTGACCCTGCCCGACGACAAGGCCTACGCCACGTCGAAGAAGGGCTCGGGCAAGCAGCTGGCGGCCACCACGATGGCCTTCGTCCGGCTGCTGCGCGACCTGATGCGGGACAAGGGCATCGGCAACCGGATCGTGCCGATCGTGCCCGACGAAGCCCGGACGTTCGGGATGGACTCCTTCTTCCCGACCGCCAAGATCTACAACCCGCACGGGCAGAATTACTCAGCGGTCGACCGCGAGCTGTTCTTGGCCTACAAGGAGTCCGAGCGCGGCCAGATCCTGCACACCGGGATCAACGAGGCCGGCTCCTTCGCCGGCTTCACCGCGGCCGGCACCGCGTACGCCACCTTGGGCGAGCCGATGATCCCGGTCTACGTGTTTTATTCGATGTTCGGCTTCCAGCGCACCGGTGACGCGATGTGGGCGGCGATGGACCAGATGGCCCGCGGCTTCATCATCGGCGCCACCGCGGGCCGGACCACGCTGACCGGTGAGGGCCTGCAGCACGCCGACGGGCATTCGCCGGTGTTGAGCGCGACCAACCCGGCGGTGAAGACCTACGATCCGGCCTACGGCTACGAGATCGCTCACATCGTCCGGGCCGGCCTGGAGCAGATGTACGGTGCGGATTCCACCAGGAGCGACGGCGCCGACCCGAACGTCATGTACTACCTGACGGTCTACAACGAGCCGATGCTGCAGCCGGCCGAACCCGAGGATGTCGACGTGGACGGGATCGTCCGCGGTCTGCACCGGATCGAGGCCGCCGCCGGCGACGGTCCGCGCTGCACCCTGCTCGGCTCCGGGGTCTCGGTGCCGTGGGTGCTGGAGGCGGCCCGGCTGCTGGCTGACGACTGGGGGGTGGCCGCCGACGTCTGGTCGGTCACCTCGTGGAACGAGCTGCGGCGTGACGGACTGGCTGCGGAGGAGCACAACTTCCTCCATCCCGAACAAGAGGCCCGGGTCCCCTACGTCACCCGTACGCTGGGCGACGCGCCTGGTCCGATCGTGGCGACCACCGACTTCGCCTCCGAGGTCCCCGACCAGATCCGGCAGTTCCTCCCCCAGTCCTTCGCCACCCTGGGAGCGGACGGGCACGGCTTCTCCGACACCCGGCCCGCGGCTCGGCGGTTCTTCCACATCGACGTGGCGTCGGTGGTCGTCCGGGCGTTGCAGCTGCTCGCCGAGCAGGGCCAGGTCGACCCCGAGCAGGCTCGCGACGCGGCGGAGCGCTACCAGCTGCTGGACGTGCGGGCCGGCACCACCGGTACCGCCGGCGGCGACTCCTGAGCCAGCAGACCGCCCGCGTCCCGGCTCTGCTCGCCGGGGTCGCGATCGTCGCGCTGGCGCTCAACCTGCGGACCTTCGCCGGCAGCTTGGGCGTCACCTTGCCCGAGGTCAGCTCCGGGCTGGGCATCAGTGCCACCCTGGCCGGACTGCTGACGACTTTGCCGGTGCTGGTCTTCGCCCTGATCGGGCCGCTCGCCCCGCGGCTGGCGCAACGGGTCGGATTACGCGGCGGCGCTCTGATCACCCTCGTGGTCGTCGGCACCGCGCTCCTGGCCCGCGCGTTCAGCGGCTCGACCTGGGTGTTCGTGGCCCTGACGGCGCTGGCCCCGGCCGGGGTGGCCATCGGCAACGTCATCCTGCCGCCGCTGATCAAGCAATTCTTCCCGGGCCGGGTGGCCCTGATGAGCTCGGTCGGCACCGCCTTGATCGTGCTCGGCGGAGCGATCAGCTCGGTGGCGACGGTCTCGGTCACCCAACGTCTGGGCAGTTGGCGGGCCGGGCTCGGGGTGTGGGGCGTGTTGGCTCTGCTGGCGGCCGCACTCTGGTTGACCCGCTCGCTGCATCTCGCCGCCGACGGAGCGGTCGAGGTCGCCGGCACCCCGCGGTGGCGCACCGCGTTGCGGTCCCGGGTCGCCTGGGCCTTGGTGATCAGCTTCGCCACCCAGTCCATCGCGGCCTACGTCGGTTTCGGCTGGCTCGCGGTGGTTCTGCGCAGTGACGGCGTGGACAGCGCCGAGGCCGCCCTGATGGTGGCGGTGTGGAGTCTGCTCGGGGTGCCGATGGGGCTGCTGGTCCCGGTGCTGCTGCGCCGCCGGTCCTCGGCCGCGCTGACGCCCTGGCTGTGGTCGATGACCAGCGTGGCCGGTTGGCTCGGGCTGGCGCTGGGCCAAGGCCACGGGGTGTGGGTCTGGACGGTCCTGCTCGGCGTCGGCAGCGGGGCCTTTCCCTGGACGCTGGCCATGGTGGCTCTGCACGGGCGCAGCGTGGCCGACACCGCCGTCTTGTCCGGCTTCGTGCAGAGCGTGGGCTACCTGCTGGCGGCGGTGGGGCCGTTCGGGTTCGGCGCCCTGCACGACGTGACCGGCTCATGGACACCGTCCCTGCTGACCATGGCGGTCGTGGCGGTCGTGATGGGGGTGGCCGGTGCGGTCGTGGTCCGCAGTCCCGCGTACGGCGAGGACCCTGCGCCCGCTGCCGCCGCCGGGGGCACACTGGACCCGTGACGGTGAGCGTACGGGCGATCGGGACGGCGGTCCCTGCGACCGTGCTCAAGCAGCCGGAGGTCCGCGACCTGTTCGCCGGCCAGCCCGGCCGGACCCGGCTCGGGCGCAGACTCGTCGGGGCGGTATTCGACGCCTCCGCGATCGACACCCGGCACACCGTGTTGACCGAGCTGGGCGCGATCGACCCACCGGCAGCGGAGGGCGGCGCGGTGTACTACGACGCGGCGAACGGTGGGATCCTCTCCCCCAGCACCGGCCGGCGCAACCAGACCTACGCGGAGGCGGCTCCGGGACTCTTCGTCGACGCCGCCCGGCAGGCGCTGGACGCTACCCCCGGGCTGAGCGCGGCCGACGTCACCCACGTGATCACCGTCTCCTGCACCGGCTTCTACGCCCCGGGACCGGACTACGCGGTCGTTCGGGGGCTGGGTCTCAGCCCGGCCACCCAGCGTTACCACCTGGGCTTCATGGGCTGCTACGCCGCCTTCCCGGCCCTGCGGATGGCCCGGGCGTTCTGCCTGGCCGACCCGGCTGCGGTGGTGCTGGTGGTCTGCGCCGAGCTGTGCACGCTGCACCTCAGCGGCGCCGACGACCCCGACACGATCGTGGCGAACTCGGTCTTTGCCGACGGGGCGGCGGCCGCCGTGGTCTCCGCGCGCAAGGTCCCCGACCCGGGTCGGGTGCTGGAGTTGGACGCCTTCGAGACCGTCCTGACGCCCACCGGGGAGCAGGAGATGGCCTGGACCATCGGCGACACCGGGTTCGAGATGACCCTGAGCGGCTACGTGCCCAAGATCATCGAACGTCACATCGGCGAGGCCCTGGAGCCACTGCTTGGGACCGGGGCCGCGCCGGGCGCGGTCGGGATCGGCGAGATCGAACACTGGGCCATCCACCCCGGCGGCCGGTCGATCCTGGACCGGGTCCAGCGGGCTCTCGGCCTGCCGGCGGCGGCGCTCGAGCCGTCGCGGGAAGTGCTGCGTACGTACGGGAACATGTCCAGCGCGACCGTGCTGTTCATCCTCGCCGACCTGCTGCGCGGCCCTGATGCGTCCACCGGTCGGGTGGGCGCGATGGCGTTCGGCCCCGGTCTGACGGTGGAGAGCGCACTGTTGACCCTTCGGCCCGGAGGGTGAGCCGGCCGGACCTGAGCCGTCGCGACACCACCCTGACCGAGCTGATGGACGACCCCGGCTGCGACCAGGACGCGCTGGACCGTACGTACGCGCAGTTCGCTGTCGTCAACCGGCTGGTCGCCGGCTGGCGCACGATGTATCGCCGCCGGCTCGCCCCGCTGCTGAGCCGGGACACCGTGACCACACTGCTGGACGTGGGTTCGGGGGGCGGGGACGTTCCCCGCGCCCTGGCCCGGTGGGCGGCCCGCGACGGGCTCCGGCTGGTAGTCACCGCCGTCGACCCGGACCCGCGGGCGTACGCATTCGCCGCCGCCCGGCCCAGCCCCGGCGTGACGTTTCGGCAGGCCACCAGCCGCGACCTGGTGGCCGAAGGCGCCTCCTTCGACGTCGTCACCTCCAACCACGTGCTGCACCACCTCGACGCCGGTCAGCTTGACGCCCTGCTGGCCGACAGCGCCGTGTTGGCGCGACGACTGGTGGTCCACAGCGACCTCGCCCGCAGCGCAGCGGCTTATCGGGGTTGGAGCGTGGCCTCCTGGCCCTTCGCTCGGCGCTCGTTCATCCGCGTCGACGGGTTGCGCTCGATTCGTCGCAGCTACCGCCCGATCGAACTTGCGGCGCGGGTCGGCCCGGAGTGGCGGGTCCCTCCCCAGTTTCCGGCTCGCCTCCTACTCACCCTGAAGTATGACAATCTAGCCTGATCAGTATGACCATGGTGAGTTTTCAGACCGAAGAAGCTGACGTCAAAGAACTTCAGGCCTGGGCCGATCGCTTGGGGTTGGATCGGTCAGAGTTGCTCCGAGAGGCGTTACGCCAACACCTCCTGCGGCTGGCGAGCGAACGTGATGCGGCCACCTGGCAGACTCAGCCGCTGACGGTCGAGGAACGCTCGTTCGCCGACGTCGCAGACTGGGGCCCGGCCGAAGACTGGGCCGACTGGAGCCACGCCGACCAGAACCATGCAGCGCGGTGAGGTGTGGTTCGCCGCCACCCCAGGCGGGAACCGTCCCATTCTCGTCCTGACCCGGGATCCGGTCGCCGACCGGATCGGTTCGGTGGTGGTCGCCGCTCTGACGCGGACCATCCGCGGCTTGGTCTCCGAACTCGAACTCACTCCGACCGATGACGGCGTTCCCACCACCTGCGTGGTGAACTTCGACAACGTCCATACGCTGGGCAGGGCGTCGTTTCGGCGCTACGTGACGACCTTGTCGGTAAGGCGGATGCGTCAGGCGTGCCGCACACTGACCGCGGCCTACGGCTGCTGAAGCCGCTACCCCACGAAGATGCCGATCGGGTGGCCGGCCGCGTCGGCGAAGACGTACAGCGGCTCCTCGGGATCTTCGAACCGGGCAGATACCGACCCCACCGGTTGCCTAACCCGGGGCCGCCGACAGGGGGATTTCCGGTTTGGTCGTTGATCCCTGTTCCGCGCCGGTCGAACCACTCAAAACCTCTCGACCACATCTCGGCAATCGACGGTTTGCCCCCGCGAACAAGCCAACGAAAAGTAAGTTATCTATCTAGACTTCGGTCGATTCGGAGTGCCAGCATCGTTTTTGGGCCCACCATGCTGGTTCACCTCTCCGAAAGGATTCAGAAATGGCACGTTCACTACGCCTGCTCGCCGTTGCCGGTCTGGTCGGCCTCGCCTCCCCGATGTTTGCGACTGCGGCGGTTGCCGCTCCGACCGCCACCTCCTCGGCCGCTTCCGCGTCGGTCACCACGACGTCGTCGTCGGCCAGTGCCCGACACATCACGATTCCCAAGAACTACAAGTATCACCCGCACTCGGGCACGAACCGGACCCTGCACGACTACTGCACCAAGTCACCGGACGCCTATCGCCCGCTGGGCAGAGACGCCGATTTCCGCGGGCCGTGCGCCCGGCACGACATGTGCATCCAGTACAAGCAGCACAAGCGGTCCACCTGCGACGCCTACCTGTTGGCCAACCTGAAGAGCGAGTGCCGCTACACCTACTCTCACTCCTACGACCCGCGCCGGGGCGCCTGTCTTTCGACCGCCTATACCTACTGGCTGGTTGTTCGGGTGAAGACGCACTTCTCCTGACCGGTCCGACTTCCACTCAGCTAGGCTCGGCTCGCCGGATCCGGCCCGGACGACGATACCGACGTCGTCCGGGCCGGGTGACCTGTTCTACGGTCAACGTCAGCCGCATTGACCGACCCGGGACATCCTCTTCGTTGACCTACAGATGGTTGTGCCGACCGGTGGCGAGTCGGCACGGAAAGCGCTCAGCAAATTCGTGGTCATGGAATCGGCCGATCGCGTCGGTACTCAAGAGGGTTGATGTGGCGGGACCGTTGATTCGTCCTGATCAGCGGCGTCCTCCGGCCCGGTCTGGGTCATGAATCCCTGTACCAGGGCTCGGACCGCCACTCCGAACAACGTCCAGGTGCCGCCCGGCAGGTCGAGGGCCGTCCCGGCCTGGGTCCCCGTCTCGCCGCAGGTGTGGAACACCGGATGCGAAACTCCTTCGATCGCGTGCACGGCGAAGCCTTCCCCGAGGGCCGCCATCGCCACCGCGAAGTCCTCCACGGTCAACGGCGGGCGCATCCGATAGTTGTGCATCGACATCAGCAATCTGTAGACCTCGGCAAAGTCCGCAATCGACTCCAGATGGCGTTCGATGCTTGCCTGGGTGAGGTCGTCCCAGGTGCGGGCCGAGGCTCGCAGGGCCAAAGCCACCAAGAACAGCCTGCTGCCCCGAGGGTCTGCTCCACTGATGGCCTGAACGTGGGCCGCGGCCGCCAGGCGGATGACCTCGTCCAGACCGGCACCAAGCATTCGCGGGTCGTCGATGACGGAATGGATGTCGGCGACCGGTGAGGTGTCTCGCAAGCGGGTGATGGCCACGGCCAGGTCGCGGTGGAAGTCGTCTTGATCTGCCCAGAGCCGGTAGGCCGCTCCCGTGGTCAGCTGCGCCCGGCGGACCACCTGTTGGAGCCGGATGTGGCTCACTCCGGCCGAGACCCCGCGTTCCAACAACATCTCCACGCCGGTACGCAACAGTAGCTGCCGGGTCTCCGCACCGCTGCGACGCGGCATGTGCAGCCTCCCACTCTTAGTTCAACTGACACCACTGGATGACGGCGGGTGAGACCTGGTCGGAGGATTTCGTCCACTGATACTCGATTATCGTTCGTTCCTCAGCGCTGGTTCTCCCTCCTCGTACCGTGGTCAGCCCACGAAGATGCAGAACGGGTGCCCGGCCGGGTCGGCGAAGACGTACAGCGGCTCCTCGGGATCGTCGAAGCGGTCCAACAGTTCGGTGGCGCCCAGCTGCAGGGCCCGCTCGCGTTGGTGCCGTAGCTCCTCGGGGGTGCCGACGACGGTGTCGAGGTGGAACATCTGGGGCACGGCGGCGTCCGGCCAGGTCGAGGGCCGCACGCTCGAGGTTTGCTGAAAGGCCAGCTGGGGCCCGCCGTGCGGATTGTTCAACACCAGCCAGTCCTCGTCGGATTGGCCGGGCGGGGGTGGTTCGTCCCCGGCCCGGTACTCCAGTCCGAAGAGCTGCCGGTAGAACTCGGCCAGCTCCCGGGCGTCGGTGGCGTCCAGCACCACCTGGGCGATTCGCGGGTACGAGTCGGTCATGGCGTCATCCTGCCATCGTGTGAGGATGGCGATCATGAGACCTGCGGTGCTGTTCACGGCAGCGAGTACGAGTTATCTGGCCAACTGCGCCCTCGGCCTCGGGGTGGCGACCCGGGCGATCCGGACCGGCCGGGCCCACTGGGTGCACCACGCCCTGTACATCGCCACCTCGACCCTGGCCGCGGCCGCGGCCAGTTCGCTGCTGTGGAGCCGCAACCGGGCCGGCTGGTACCTGCTCCCGGCGGCAGTACCGCTAACGGTGATTCCCCGGACCCGCGGTCGTTCACCGCGGCACGTGGCCCTGGCCCTCAGTGCCGCCCCGTTCTTCGCCGCCGGGCTGATCCGGGCCTGGCGGTAGCGGCGGTGGAGTTCCTCGACGTCCTGCGCCGCCGCAAGACCACCAACGGCCCGTTTCTGCCCGATCCGGTCAGTGAAGACCACCAACGGCTGCTGATGGAGGTGGCCGGCCGGGCCCCATCGCAGTTGAACAGCCAACCGTGGCGGTTCGTCCTGGTCGACCAACGCGCCACGATCGACGCGATCGCGACCATCAGCGGCGCGAGCATGACCGAAGCCATGTCCAACGGCACCTTCTTCGAACGCTACAAGCCGTACTTCCGGTTCAGCGCGGAGGAGATGGAGCGGCGTCGCGACGGCATGCTGTTCGACCGGCTGCCGGCCCCGCTGCGGCCGTTCACCCAACAGGTTTTTACCCGGCGGGGGCAGAAGCTGATGAACACCCTCCGCGTCCCGCAGACCCTCGGGGAGGAGAACCGCAAACTGGTCGCCGGCTCCCCGCTGCTGCTGGGGGTGATGCTGGACCGGGCCGAGTACCGCCCCGGTGAGCTGTCGTCGTTCTATTCGGTGTTCAGCATGGGCGCGGCGATGGAGAACGTCTGGCTGAGCACGGTCGAACTGGGGATGGGCATCCAGTTCGTCTCCTTCCCGATGGAGGTACCGGGGCAATGGGATCGGATCGTGGACCTGCTGGCCGTGCCTGAGGAGCTGGAACTGATGGCGGTCTACCGGCTGGGCTATCTGCCCGAGCAGCAGCGCCGACCCGCCATCGACTGGTCCAGCCATCAGCGCAAGCTGCCCTCGCAGTATGTGTTCCGTGGCACCTGCACCACTCCGCAGACCGGGTGGGACGAATAGTCACGCTCTCGATCTCGGGCCCGGCGAGAAGTCGTAGGTGCCCGTAGCACGGAATGTACGTTTGCCAACCACGGTCGGCATACGAGCGGCTGAAGGCGGGCCCGGGGGTGCGTTTCCCGACCGCGGTCCACGTACGAGCGGCCGGAGGCGAGCCGAGCCGTGCGTTTGCCGACCACGGCCCACCTACGAGCAGCTGGACACGGGCCCGGACGTACGTTTCCCGACCACGGTCGGCGTACGAGCGGCTGGACACGGGATCGGGCGTGCGTTGCCGACCACGGTCGACACCGCACCGCACGTGCTCGCCGAGGACCTATGGGGGTGGCCGGAAGACGCGTACATCCACGCCGATCTTGCGAGCTTCGAGCAACTTCGTGTCGGCGGTGACCAGCGGAGCTTTCAAGACCTGGGCGAGCACGACGTACGCCGCGTCATAAACCGTGAAGTTGTCGCGGAGGTCAAGCACCGCCCGGATCATGAGCGGCAGCGCATACCGCTCGATCCGCAGAGCCTTGAAGTCCTCGGTCGCGTCATCGAGGTGCGCTGCACGTAGTTTACCGCCCAGGACGTGGCCGCGCAGGGCGCTGGTGACCTCGTAATCGACAAGTGAGGGGGCGTTCAGGTCGTCATCCGCGATGAGGGCGAGCAATTCTGGATTGGCAGGATCATCGACGAGGGCGTCGACAATCGCGGACGACTCCAGGACGATCACGACGTTTCGCGTGTCCTGCGGATCTCGGCCACCGTATCGGCAACGGTAGGACCACCACGGCGGTCACGTCGCGCAAGACGCTCCACGATCTCAGCGTTGGTCGGTCGGGTCGCAAGCTGGTTCAATTCGGTCCGCAGGTAAGCGCTGAGCGTACAGCCGTGTTCTGCAGCTTGCGCCTTAAGGGCTCTCAGCGTCGGCCCAGCACGTCGCGCACCTGCAGGAGTGGAATACGAACAGGGTATGCGTTGTGATGCACAGCATCCGAGTGGCATGGCCGCCGTTGCTGGAGCAAGAAGTTTCCTAAGCCGGTACGAAGAACTCCAGCGCCACCCCGTCGGGGTCGACGAAACTCAAAGCCGTGCCGTACGGGGCGTCCTGAAGCCCGCCGTGCGCCACCCCGAGGTCGTCGAGGTGGCGGGACCAGGCCTCCAGTTCGGCTCGGTCGGCGACCCGGAGGCCCAGGTGGTCCAGGCCGGGCGTGGCCGCCGCGAACGGTTGCCCCGACCCTTGGTCATGCTGGGTGAGGCCGAGGTTCACCCCGCCGGGGAGGGCGAAGAGCCGGCGCAAGAACGGCCCGTCGTCCATGGTCGCCACCGGCTCGGCGCCGAGCAGCGCGGCGTAGAACTCGACGCTGGCGTCCAGATCGGTGACGGTGACCGCGACATGGTCGACCCCGGTGATGCGGGGCCTGCTGATCTCGGCCATGGACGCTCCTCGCAGAAACTTGGTCCCTCAGCCCGGCACCATCCAAGACAGCACCGGTGTGGACTGCAGGTAGACCAGCACACACATCACCAGCAAGAACCCGATGCTCCAGCCGATCACCTTGCGGAACAACTCGCCCTCCTTACCGGCCATTCCGGTGGCGGCGGCGGCGATGGCCAGGTTCTGCGGGGAGATCATCTTCCCCAAAACACCGCCGGAGGAGTTAGCCGCCGCCAGCAACAACTCATCCAGACCGGCCTCCTTGGCCGCGGCCACCTGCAAGGTGCCGAACAGTGCGTTGGAGGAGGTGTCGGAGCCGGTGACCGCCACCCCGAGCCACCCCAGCACCGGGGAGAGGAACGCGAAGAAACCGCCGGTACCCGCGATCCACTGGCCGATGCTGATCGTCTGCCCGGAAAAGTTCATCACGTACGCCAGGGCCAACACCGCGGCCACGGTGAGGATGGCCCACTTCAACTGGTTCAACGCGTCCGCGAACGCCTTCACCGCGCGCCCCGGTCCCAGCCGCAGGATCGGCATCGTAATCAGCCCGGAGATCAGCAGCAACGTCCCGGCCGCGGGCAGCCAGCCGAAGGTGTACTTCATCCCCGACAGCGGCTTACCGGCCGGAGTGAGAATGTTCAGGCCCGGCCAGTTGAACGCCACCGAGCCGTTGCTGAGCAACCCCTTCACGAACCCGACCTGGGCGATCGAGAACACCGCGATGATCACCAGATAGGGCGCGTACGCCTTGAGCACCTCCCCGCCGGAATCACGCCGGTCGACCTCACCGCCACTGGCCACGGCCGAGCCCCCGGCTTCGACCACAGCCGGCTCAGACCCGCTCCCAGCGCTCTCGACCCCCCGACGCCGCCCGCCACCCTCCACCGCATGCGCGCTGGCGGTGGCGCTGGAGATCCGAGAAGCCATCTCGTCCTCACCCAACTGAGCCACACTCATCACCTCCGCCGGCTGCCACACCCGCATCAACACCACGATCGCCCCCGCCGCCAGCAGCGAAGCCACGATGTCGGTCAACTCGACGGAGAAGAAGTTCGAGGAGGCGAACTGGGCGATGGCGAACACCACCCCACCCACCACCGCCGGCAGCCAGGTCTGCCGCAGCCCACGGCGGCCGTCGACCAAAAACACCAAGACCAACGGCACGAACAGCGCCAACACCGGGGTCTGCCGGCCCACCATCGACGACAAGTCGCCCACCGGCACCCCGGTGATCTTGGCCAAGGTGGTGATCGGCACCGCGATCGCCCCGAACGCCACCGGCGCCGTGTTCGCCACCAAGGCCACCGTGGCCGCCTTGATCGGCTTGAACCCCAACGCGATCAACATCACCGAACTGATCGCCACCGGCGTCCCGAACCCGGCCAACGCCTCCAACAAACCCCCAAAGCAGAACGCGATGATGATCGCCTGCACCCGCTGATCACTGGACACGCTGCCGAAGGAACGACGCAACACGTCGAAGTGACCGGTAGCCACCGTCATGGTGTAAATCCAGATCGCGGTGACCACGATCCACATGATCGGGAACAACCCGAACGCCGCCCCCTCGGTGGCCGACCCCACCGCCTGCCCCACCGGCATCCCGTACGCCGCCACCGCCACCACCAACGCCACACCGAGAGCAATCAGCGCAGCCCACTGCGCCTTCATCTTCACCACCCCAAGAAGCACGAAGATCGTCAACAGCGGCAACAACGACACCAACGCCGACCACGTCAGCGAACCAGCAACCGGGTCAAAAATCTGGGTGTACATCAGCGCGAACTCCTGGTCATCTCCGGCGTGGTCGCCGTCGTGGTTGCCGTCCGGGCGGCGGCCCGGACGGGGTCGAGGCCCCGGATCGAGGCATCGAGCAGTTGCACCGGGTGGAACAGCGGCACCCCGGCGTCCAGGTAGCGCCGGATCTGCAGCAGGCAACCGGCGTTCGCCGTGACCACCGCGTCGGGCTGGGTGGTGGCGATGTTGGCCACCTTGCGCCGACCGAGTTCTTCGGCCGGTTCAGGCTGGACCAGGTTGTAGATCCCGGCCGAACCGCAACAGATGTCGGCCTCGGGGATGTCGGCCACGGTCAACTCGGGGATGGTGCGCAACACCGCCCGCGGCTCGGCCTGGATACCCTGCGCATGCCGGAGGTGGCAGGCGTCGTGGTAGGCGACACGGGCCGAAATAGGCTGCCGGGGGGCAACGGCGCCGATCTGGGCCAGCAGCTCGGAGATGTCGCGGACCTTGGCCGAGAACGCGGCCGCCCGGTCGGCGTAAACTGGGTCGTCGCGCAGCAGCACGCCGTACTCCTTCATCGAGGAGCCGCAGCCGGCCACGTTGACCGCGATCAGGTCCACCTCGGCGGACTCGAAGACCTCGATCAGGGCCCGGGCCCGTTCCAGGGCCTCCTCCTCCCGGCCGGCGTGCGAGGACAGCGCCCCGCAGCACTGCTGCTCCTTGGGCGCGATCACGTCGCAGCCCTCCGCGGCCAGCACCCGGGTCGCGGCGGCGTTCACGTCGCCGAAGAACACCCGCTGGATACATCCCGACAGCAGGCCCACCCGGTAACGCCGGGGCCCAGCCGCCGGAGTGAAGGCCGGCTGAGCGGCCACCACGTCGCGCAGCGACAGCTGCGGCAGCAACGCCTCCATCGAGGCGAACCGGGCCGGCAACCGGTCCAGCACCCCGGCCCGAGCCAGGACGCGGCGGACCCCGAGCCGCTGATACAGGGTGCCCAGGAACGCCGCCGGTCGCAACCGGGCCGGGTAGGGGAACAGGCTGAAGATCATCGTCCGGAACAGCCGGTCGGATCGCGTCCGCTCCCAGTTGCGTTCGATCTGCGGCCGGACGGCCTCGATCAACTGGTCGTACTTGACCCCGGACGGGCAGGCGGTGACGCAGGCCATACACCCCAGACAGGCGTCGAAGTTGCCGACGAACTGCTCGTCCATCGGCACTTCGCCGGCGTTGCCCATCTTCATCAGATAGATCCGGCCGCGGGGGGAGTTGGTCTCCAGCCCCTCCAGCAGGTAGGTCGGGCAGGTGGGCAGGCAGAAGCCGCAGTGCACACAGTCGTCGATCAGGTCACCGTCGGGGGCGTGCCGGTCGTCGAAGGCCGAGAACGGCCCGACCGGCTCGTCGTGCATGCCGGCCGTGACCGCACCGCTGTCGTGGCCCCCGGCGGTGTCGGACGGGCCCTCGGGACCCAGACCGGCGGGAGCCCGCCCGGCGGGACCCGGCCCGGCGGGCAGGTCGGTGGGTTCGGTCACCGGGTGCGTCATCTCTGCTCCTGAGTCGTTGATGGTGGCCACGGTCAGTACCAGGGCCGGAACCGGCCCGGCGCCAGCCTGCCGCCGGGGTCGAACTGGCTCTTGATCCGGCGCAGCACCGCCGTGGTCGACGGCGGCGGACCCAACGCGTCGAGCTGGGCCTCGACCGTGTCCGGCCGGCTGCGGACCAGCACTGAGGCCCGCCCGGAGGCGGCTTGGGCGCGCAGCGCCGTCACCAGCTCGGCCTGTCCCTGAGGATCGCCACCGGTCAACGCGAGGGTGCACAGGCCGAGGGCGACACTGGAGACGACCCGCAGCCGTGATCCGGCGTGCTCGGCGTGGCGTCGGGCGGCCTCGAGCAGGCCGGTGACGTCGCCCGGCCGGGCGCTGAGCCGGAGCAGGGTCTCCTTTGGGCCGCCGCGGACGGCTTCGGCGTGCGTGCTCCACTCCTGCCTCGCGGCGTCCGGGCTCAGCGGCTCGGCGTCGACCCCGACCGTAGCCAGGAGTTCGACCACGCGCTGACCGCCTGCGGCCACGAAATCCGGTGTTCCGTCGGTCCGGACCAGCAGCTGACCGGGCGACCCGGGATCGCCGATCCACTCCACCGCAGTCGGCTCCAGCGGGCTGGCCATCAGGGCCAGCCCCGCGGCCCCGGCCTGGGTCGCGTCGGCCACGCCGGCGACCGTCACCGAACCGGTCAGCCGGGGATGCAACCGGATCACCACTTCCGCGATCACCGCGAGCGAACCCAGCGAGCCGTAGACCAGCTTGGCCAGGTCGTACCCGGCGACGTTCTTGATCACGTGACCGCCGGAGCGGGCCACCGTACCGTCGGCCAGCACCAGGGTGACCCCGATCACCAGGTCTCGCAGCCCGCCGTAGCGCAGCCGCGACGGTCCGGAGTCGCCGGCGGCCAACAACCCGCCGACGGTGGCGCCGACCGGCTCCGTGGCCGGGTCCAGGGCGAGCCACTGCTGGTCGCCGGCCAGCGCTTCCTGCAGCTCGGCCAAGGGGGTGCCGGCTCGGACCGAGGCGGTCAGGTCGGCGGCGTTGTGGGTAAGGACGCCGCGCAGTCCGGCCGTGTCGAGGACGAGGTCGGGCTGGTCGACCCGGCCCGCCCAGTCGAGCTTGGTCGCCCCACCCCGCACCAGCACCGAGCCGGAGCTGTCGCGCAGCACAGTGGCCGTCTCGGCGAGACTGGCCGGCACCTCGGCCCGGGCCGACTGCTCGGATCCCGTCGACTCCGGCGGAGCCGCGGCAGGCGAGGTGGTGGCCACGTCGCTCACATCCGCTCGATCAGGCCGGCGGCTTCGAGCGGATGCACCCGGTACGGGCCGGGCCGCTCACCGCACAGCCGGGGCGTGGGGAAGATCTTGCCGGGGTTGGCCAGCCCGTCCGGGTCGAAGGCGCTCCGCAGCCGCAGCATGGTGTCCAGGTCGACCCGGGAGAACATCTTCGGCATTGAGCAGGCCTTGTCGGTGCCCACGCCGTGTTCACCGGTGATCGACCCGCCGAGCTCGACGCACAGCTCGGCGATGTCTCGGGACAGCTGCTCACCGCGCTCGGACTCGCCCGGAGCGGCGGCGTTGTAGAGCACCAGCGGGTGCAGGTTACCGTCGCCGGCGTGGAACACGTTGGCCACCCGCAGGCCGGCCTCGTCGGCCATCCGTCCCATCGCGTTCAAGACCTCGGCCAGTTTGGTCCGCGGGATCACCCCGTCCTGGACGAAGTAGTCCGGGCTGATCCGGCCCATGGCCGCGAACGCCGCTTTGCGGCCCTTCCAGATCAACGCCCGCTCGCCCGGGTCGGCGGCAAAGCGGAGGTGGGTGGTGCCGGCGTCCCGGCAGATCCGTTCCACCCGTTCGAAATCCTCGGCGCATTCGGCTTCCGGACCGTCCAGCTCGACCACCAGCGCGGCGGCGGTATCGGGAGAGTAGCCGGCGTGGACGGCCGCCTCACAGGCCTCGATCGCCAAGGCGTCCAGCATCTCCACCGCCGCCGGCACGATGCCGGCGGCGATGATGCCGCTGACCGCCTCACCGGCCGCACCGGGGTCGGGAAAGTCGGCGACCAGGGTGCGGACGGCTTCCGGCCGGCGAAGCAGCCGCACGGTGATCGAGGTCGCGATCGCCAGGGTGCCTTCGGAACCGATTACCGTTCCGCGCAGGTCCGGGCCGACGGTCTCGATCCCGGCCCCGCCGACCTCGACGACGCAACCGTCGGGCAGCACCAGCGTCATCGCGTGCACGTGGTTGGTGGTGAAGCCGTACTTCATGCAGTGGGCCCCGCCGGAGTTTTCGGCGATGTTGCCACCGATCGTGCAGACCGTCTGACTGGACGGATCGGGAGCGAAGTAGAGATTGTCGGCGGCCACCGCCGCGCTGATGTCGGCGTTGGTGACGCCGGGCTGAACCGTCATCTGCTGGTTGGTCTGATCGATGTCGAGGATTCGCCGCATCCGGGCCAGGCTGATCACCACTCCGTCGGCCACCGGCAGCGCCCCGCCGGAGAGCCCGGTCCCGGCTCCGCGGGCCACGAACGGCACCCCGGCCGCTGCGCAGGCCGAGACCACGCCTGCCACCTCCTCGGTACTCTCCGGCAGAGCCACCAGCGCAGGAACGACCCGGTAGCCGGTGATGCCGTCGCACTCGTAGGTGCGCAGCCGGACCAGATCGGTGATGATGCGGTCGGGGCTGAGGTGCCGGCGTAGCGGTTCGGCCAGACCGGCTGCTGCGGCGAAGGCACCTCGGGCCGAGTCGCCTTCGGACTGCTCGCGGGTGGCGGTTGCTGACGTCGTCACCGTTGACTCCTTCCGCTCAGTGGAAAACACTTCTCGCTCACTGAAAGAGTGTGGTTCCCACCACACCATCTGTCAAGGGCCGCCGGGTACAGGTTTCTGCGGCGCGGCGTTCTATGCTGAGCCCATCAGCCCGGCCTTCACCTCAGGGGGTCGCTTCACGGTGAAGGTGTGCGCATGGAGGGTTCTGACCGCGGCCATAGCGTCTCCTCGGTCTCGAAGGCACTGGAGATCTTAGACATCGTCGGTCTCGGTACGGGTGAGACCGGCCTGAGCGACATCGCCGAGGCGGCTGGTCTCCCGCGGCCGACGGCGCACCGGCTGGTCCGCACCCTGGTGAACAGCGGCTACCTGCGTCAGCAGCCCAACCGCCGCTACACCCTGGCTCCGCGGCTGATCCCCCTAGGACACGCGGCCAGTGCGGTCTTCGGCACGTGGAGCACCCAGGTCCTGACCGATCTGGTCGACGACCTCGGGGAGACCGCCAACCTGGTGGTCCTGGACGGCGACCAGATCACCTACGTCGGGCAAGCGCCCTCACCGCACGCCATGCGGATGTACACCGAACTCGGCCGGCGGGTCTGCGCCCACTCCCGCGGCGTCGGAAAGGCCCTGCTGGCTCAGCTGCCCGACCAGACCGTCCGCGCCTTGCTCGAACGGGCCGGCATGGCGGCGGTCACGCCGCTGACCATCACCGACCCGGCCACGATGCTGCAGGAGCTGGCACAAGTCCGAGCCGACGGCTACGCGACCGACCGCGGGGAGCAGGAGGTGGGCGTGAACTGCGTCGCCGTTCCGGTGCGGGTTCCGGCCAACACGACGCTGATGGCACTCTCGATCGCCGGTCCGGAGACCCGGATGACTCGTGAACTGATGGACCGGGCCGTTCCCCTGCTGCTCGAGGCCGCTGACGTCCTCTCCTCGCAGTTCACCGACCGCGCGTCGGCCTGAGCCGCCGCAACGACCGCGGCCGGTCGTCGATCAAGACCCGCAAGGTGACTCATTGGCAGCCGAACGTGTCGTTATCCGGCGCCGGTGAGCCGGTTACTTATCTCTTCCAGCTCGTCTTGGATCATGGCGCGTCGGAAGTCGTGATCAACGTGAACGTCGACGACGCCGACAACCTCTTCGACTGGTTCGCCGCCAGCGACGACGTCTACCACGACCTCGACCGCGAAGTGATCCTCTTCGGCGCTCGGAGCATCGGCGACTGAGCGCACCCCCTCAGCGGACGGTCGAGACCGGCCGGCGCAGCAGCTGCCCGGTCGGCTGGGCGCCGACCGGGCGGCCGTGCAGAAAGGTTCGGCGCACCACTCCGGTCAACGGTTTGCTGGCGTAGGCGGTGATCGGGTTCTTGTGGTGCAGTCTGGCCGGCTCGACCACAAACGTCTCCTCGGGCGCGAAGATCGAGAAATCAGCCTTGGTGCCGGGCTGCAGCCGCCCCCGGTCGGTCAATCCGACCAGGGCGGCGGGGCCGGTCGCCATCCATCCCAGCACCCGGTCGAGTCCGATCCCAAGCCGGCGGGCCTCGGTCCAGACCAGCGCCAGCCCCAACTGCAACGACGCCACCCCGCCCCACGCCACCCCGAAGTCACCGTGCTCAGGATCTTTGAGGTCCACGGTGGAGGGTGAGTGGTCAGACACGACGCAGTCGATCGTCCCCTCGATCAACGCCTCCCACAGTCGGTCCCGGTTGTCGGTCCCGCGGATCGGCGGGCAGCACTTGAACGCCGTGGCGCCGTCGGGAATGTCTTCGGCAGCCAGGGTCAGGTAGTGCGGGCAGGTTTCCACGCTCAGCCGCACCCCGTCGGCCCGGGCGGCACGGATCATCGGCAGCGCCTCCGCCGAGGACAGATGCAGGATGTGCGCGCGGACCCCGGTCCGCCGGGCCGCTTCGATCACCTGCTCGATGGCGGTGTTCTCCGCGGCCGGCGGGCGGGAGGCCAGGAACTCCGCGTACCGCCGGCCGTGCGCCGCCGGCGCCGCCTCGATGGTCTGAGCGTCCTCGGCGTGCACGATCAGCATCGAGTCCACCCCGGCCAGGACAGTCATGTCGGCCTCCATCTCGGCCGGATCCAGCGGCGGGAACTCATCCACGCCCGACGGCAGCAAAAAGCACTTGAACCCGAATACCCCGGCGTCGTGCAGCGGCCGCAGCTGAGCACCGTTGCCGGGGATCGCGCCGCCCCAGAAGCCGACGTCGACGAACGCCTGGTCCCGGGCAGCGGCCTGCTTGACTTCCAGTGCGTCGACGTCGCAGGTCGGCGGAATGCTGTTCAGGGGCATGTCCACGATGGTGGTCACCCCGCCGGCGGCCGCCGCCCGGGTGGCCGAGGCGAACCCCTCCCACTCGGTCCGGCCAGGCTCGTTCACGTGCACGTGCGAATCGACCAGACCGGGCAGCAACACCTCGTCGGTACCCAACGCGAACGTCTCGGCACCCCGCAAATCTGCGCCGAGCGGTTCGACGACGATGATCTGGCCGTCGGTGACGCCGACCTCGGCGTCGGTCTCTCCCGCCGGCCCCAACACCCGACCCCGGACGACGAGGTCGTAGTCGGTGCTCCTCGTGGTCATGACGCGCTCTCCTTCATCAACCACTCACTCCCGATACTCGCTCCGACCTCTCGCAGCAGACTCGCGGCGTGGGCCAGGCTGGCGGCCAAATCCGGCTCGAGCACCTGCAGCGGGTACGCCCGTTCGATCCCCGCGCCCTGCAGCCGCTCCTGGTCCAGCGTGCACCGGCCGGCCACGGCCACTACCGGAACGGGTGGGTCCGCCGCCGCGGCTGCCTGGGCGACCCCGACCGGGGTCTTCCCGGCCAGCGACTGTTCGTCCAGTGAGCCCTCGCCGGTGATCACCAGATCCACGCCGTCGAGCCGCTCGGAGAAGCCGACGAGCTCGAGCACCAGTTCGATCCCGGGGCGCAACTCGGCCTGCAGCAACGCCAACGCGGCGAAACCGGTACCGCCGGCCGCACCGGCCCCTGGGCGGGTGGAATGGTCGTGTCCCGATGCCGTCGCCACCGCCGCGGCCCAGTGGGCCAGGGCGGACTCCAACTGCTGCACCTGATCGGGATCGGCCCCCTTCTGCGGACCGAACACCGCCGCCGCGCCGCGGGCCCCCAGCAGGGGGTTGTCCACGTCGCAGGCGACGACGAAGTGCACGCCGTCGATCCGTTCGGTCAGCGCCCGCAGATCCACCTGCGCGATCCGGGTCAACGCCGCTCCACCGGGCGGCACGTCCAGGCCGTCGGCGTCGACCAGCGCGGCTCCGAGGGCTTGGGCCAGCCCGGCTCCGCCGTCGGTCGACGCGCTCCCGCCCAGCCCGATCACGATCTCGGTGGCTCCGCGGTCGATCGCGTCGCGCACCACCACCCCCAGGCCGAAGGTGGACGCGCCCAGCGGGTCCGGCCGACCCCCAGGCAGCCGGTCCAGACCGACCACGTCGGCCAGCTCGACCACGGCTCGGTCACCGTGTCGGGCGTACGCGGTGTGCACCGGCTGCCCGGTCGGGCCGACGGTGGTCACCGCGACCCGCCGGTAGCCGGCACTGAGCGCGGCGGCCACCGTTCCGTCGCCGCCGTCGGCGACCGGGACCCGGTCGACGCCGGCGTCGGGATGGACGTCGAGGATCCCGGCCGCCACCGCTTCGGCGACCTCGGCGGCGGTGAGGCAGCCCTTGAACTTGTCGGGTGCGATCAGGACGCGCATGGGATTCAGTTCAACAGACTCAGTCGAGCAGGGCGATAGCGGTGGGGGCGTCCTCGCCGCTCGACGCCAGTTCCTCGAACTCGGTGACGTTGTTCAGCTCGGTGCCCATCGAGATGTTGGTGACGCGTTCGAGGATGATCTCGACCACCACCGGGACGTTGAACTCCGCCATCAACTTCCGCGCCTGCTCGAACGCGTCGGCCAGCGAGTCCGGCTCGAAAACCCGGATCGCCTTGCAGCCCAGCCCCTGCGCGACGGCGACGTGGTCGACGCCGTAGCCGGCGGCGGCGCTGCCGTCGTCGGGGGCGTTGACGTTGTCGAAGGCCAGCGACACCTCGAAGTCCATGGCGAAGCCGCGCTGGCTCTGCCGGATCAGGCCCAGGTAGGCGTTGTTCACCAGCACATGGATGTAGGGCAGGTGGAAGTGTGCGCCGACCGCCAGCTCCTCGATCATGAACTGGAAGTCGTAGTCGCCCGACAACGCGACTACCTCGGCGTCCGGGGTGGCGGCCTTGACGCCGAGCGCCGCCGGCAGCGTCCAGCCCAGCGGACCGGCCTGACCGGCGTTGATCCAGCGACGCGGGCCGTAGACGTGCAGGAACTGCCCGCCGGCGATCTGGCTCAACCCGATGGTGGAGACGTAGGTGGTGTCCCGGCCGAAGGCACGGTTCATCTCCTGATAGACCCGCTGCGGTTTGATCGGGACGTTGTCGAAGTTGGTCCGCCGGTGCAGGGTGGCCTTGCGCTGCTGGCAGTCCTTGACCCAGACGCCGTAGTCGGGCAGGTTCAGCGACTCCCGGCGCTCCTTGGCCGCGGCGACGAACAGCTCCAAGGCGGCGCCGGCGTCGGAGACGATGCCGTAGTCGGGGGGGAAGACCCGGCCGATCTGGGTCGGTTCGATGTCGACGTGCACGAACGTACGGCCCTCGCGGAGCACGTCCAGTCCCCCGGTCCACCGGTTGGCCCACCGGTTGCCGATGCCGAGCACGAAGTCCGACTCCAACAACGTGGCGTTCCCGTAGCGGTGCGCGGTCTGCAAGCCGGCCATCCCCGCCATCAGCGGGTGGTCGTCCGGCAGGGCACCCCAGCCCATCAGGGTAGGAATGACCGGCACGTTCAAGGTCTCGGCCAGCTCGACCAGCAGCGCGGCGGCGTTGGCGTTGATGATGCCGCCGCCGGCCACGATCAGCGGTCGTTCCGCGGCGACCAGCAGGTCCAGCGCCCGGTCGATCTGGGCCCGGGTCGCGGCCGGGGAGTAGACCGGCAGCGGGGTGTAGGTCTCGGGGTCGAAGTCGATCTCGGCCATCTGCACGTCGAAGGGCAGGTCGAGCAGGACCGGTCCGGGACGCCCGGACCGCATCAGGTGGAACGCCTGCTGGAACGCGCCCGGCACCTGACCGGGCTCCAAGATGGTGGCGGCCCACTTGGTCACCGGCGCGGCGATGGCGGCGATGTCGACGGCCTGGAAGTCCTCCTTGTGCAACTTGGCCACCGGCGCCTGCCCGGTGATGCACAGGATCGGGATCGAGTCCGCGCTGGCGGAGTACAGGCCGGTCACCATGTCGGTGCCGGCCGGACCCGAGGTGCCGACGCAGACGCCGATATTCCCGGCGGCCGCCCGGGTGAAGCCCTCGGCCATGTGCGAGGCACCCTCGACGTGGCGGGCCAGGATGTGCCTGAGCGGGGTGTTCGCCTCATCTTGGTTGTGCGCCCGCACGGCGGAGTAGAAGGGATTGATCGCCGCGCCCGGCAGCCCGAAGAGCTGAGTCGCCCCCTCCAGCTGCAGGATCTTGACGGCCGCGTCGACCGTACGCATCTTGGTCACTGGTTTCCTCCTGTTGTCGAGGTGCCACTCACGTCTTGGCCCGAGAGCCGCTCCACCCCGCGGAGCAGGGCCGAGTGGTCCAGACTGCCGTCACCCTGGGCGCGCATCGCGCCGATCAGCTGGGCGGTCAGGGCGCCGAGCGGCAGCGCCACGCCCTTCTCCCGCGCGGCCGAAGTGACGATGCCCATGTCCTTGTGGTGCAGATCGATCCGGAAGCCGGGCTTGAAGTCCCCGGCCAGCATGCTGGCGCCCTTGCGGTCCAGCACCGTGCTGCCGGCCAAGCCGCCGGCGAGGACCTTGATCGCGGCTTGCGTGTCCACCCCGTACGCCCGCAAGAAGACGATGGCCTCGGCCACGAGCTGGTAGTTACCGGCCACGATCAGCTGGTTGGCGGCCTTGACCGTCTGCCCGGACCCCGGCGGGCCGACCAGCACGATGGTGGCGCCGACCGCCTCCAAGATGGGGAGCACCTCGTCGAAGTCGGCCTGCTCCGCGCCGACCATGATCGACAGCTTGGCCTCCTTGGCGCCGGCCTCGCCGCCGCTGACCGGGGCGTCCAGCACCCGGATGCCGGCCTGCTGGCCGGCGGCCGCCAAGGCGACGGCGACGTCGGGGCGGATCGAGGACATGTCGACGTGGACGGCTCCGGAGCGGGCGTGGGCGTAGATGCCGTCCTCACCCAGGGCCACGCCCTCGACGTCGGGCGAGTCCGGGACCATGGTGATGATCACCTCGGCGTCGCCGACCGCCTCGGCGACGCTGCTCGCCCCTCGGCCGCCGGCCTCGACCAGCTTCTGCACGGCCTGGGGACTGCGGTTGAAACCGGTGACGTCATGGCCGGCCTTGACCAGGTGTCCGGCCATCGGCAGGCCCATGATGCCGAGGCCGATGAAGGCGATCTTGCTCATCTGCGGGTTCTCGCTCTCTGTTCGGGGGATGGGGGAACCGGGCTGCTCAGCCGCGGCGCTCGACCGGCAGCCAGGTCAGACTGTCCTGCGTGCTGGCCTGCGGGAGGTACTCCAGCGCGACCCGCCCGGTGTAGCCGGCGGCCTCGATCCGGCCGAGGTAACCCTCCAGGTCCAGTCGACCCGTGCCGGGCTCGTGCCGGCCCGGGTGGTCCGCGATCTGCACGTGCGCGATCCGGTCGGCGTAGTCGGTGATCGCGGCGTCGATGTCGTCACCGTTGTTGGCCAGATGGAACAGATCACACAAGAAGCCGATGTTGTCGGCCGGTACCCGGTCCAACACCGCCACCACGTCCGCGGCGGTCCGCAGCGGGTAAGGCTTGGGGCCGCTCACCGGCTCGACCAGCACCGTCGCGTCGATACCGGCCACCGCCTTGGCCGCCAGCTCCAGGTTCTCGGTCGCGACCTCGTCCTGCTTGTCCGGTGAGGTGCCGTCGATCCGGTTGCCGTACAAGGCGTTGAAGGCACCGACGTCCAGGGCCCGGCCGATGCCGAGGACGACGTCGACGTTGTCGCGGAACTCGACCACCTTGTCGGGCAGCGAAACCACCCCGGCGTCGGGACCGGTGAGGTCACCGGCGAAGAAGTTGAGGCCGATCAACTCCACCCCGGCGTCCCGGACGGCGGCGACGAAGGCGTCGACCTCACCGTCGCCGGGTGCGGGCTGGTCCGGCCAGGGCCACCAGAATTCGATGGCGCCGAACCCCGCCGACGCCGCCGCTGCGGGGCGCTGCAACAGTGGCACCTCGGTGAACAGCAGCGAACAGTTGGCGGCGTAGCGGAGGTCGTGGGTCATAGTTCCGTCCTATGGAATCGGTATTCTGCTAAGTGGAAACTATCAGGCCCGTTGGATGGGGTCAAGTTCGCCTTTCACCACCTGGTGACTACACTTTTCCGCATGTCGGAAACTTTGACCAGACCCGACCGCGGTGCTGAGCGCGTCCAGTCCGTCGACCGCGCGTTCACCCTGCTCGAGCAGCTCGCGGAGTCCGAGGCCCCGCTGACGTTGTCGGAGCTGGCCGGTCGGACCGGCCTCCCGATGCCCACGATCCACCGCCTGCTGCGGTTCTTGACCAACGAGGGCTACGTCCGCCAGGAGCCGTCCAAGCGGTATGCGCTGGGACTGCGGATGATCCGCTTCGGCCAGTCGGCCAGCCGTGGTCTGAGCACCTGGTCCACCCCCTACCTGGGGCAACTGGTGGCGCAGTTCGGCGAGACGACCAACCTGGCCATGTTGGAGGGCGACTCCTGTGTCTACGTCGCCCAGGTGCCCTCGCCGCAGTCGATGCGGATGTTCACCGAGGTGGGCCGGGTGGTGATGCCGCACTGCACCGGCGTCGGCAAAGCCATCATGACCATGCTCAGTGATGGGCAGGTGTCGGCCCTGTTGGCCCGCACCGGAATGCCCGCGCGCACCCCGCACACGCTGACCACGCCGAAGGCGATGCTGGCCACGCTGGGCCACGCCCGGGAGATCGGTTACGCCATCGATGACGGCGAGCAGGAACTCGGGGTTCGCTGCGTATCCGCGCCACTGAAGGGCCTGCCGTTCCTGGCCGCGATCTCGGTCTCCGGTCCGAGCAGCCGGGTGAGCATGGAGGACGTCCCCCGGATCGCCCCCGAGGTGCAGCGGGTGGCCGCCGAGATCGGCCGCGACTTTCATCGGGCGACCTTTCCCCGCCCCGCCGCGGCCGAGTGGGAAGACGCCTCCTGAGCCGACTTTGAGCCGAGTCGCGGGACCTTCGACCCTGCTGAGCTGGGCGGACATGCGCCATCATCGAGCGATGACCCTGAAGCCGACCCCGAACTCCGAACCGAGCACAAGCACGACCCTCCGGGCGTTGGATGAGCCAGAATGTCTGGAGTTACTCGGCGCTGCCGCGGTGGGCCGGATCGGCTTCGTCGGCGTCGAGGGCCTGGAGATCCTGCCGGTCAACTACCGGCTCGGTGCCGGCCCCCGGCTGTTCATCAACACCAAGCCGTACGGCATCGTCGGCCAGCTCGCCCACCGCAGTGCCGCGGTGAGCTTCGAGGTCGACTACTGCGGCCGCGATCTCCGGATCGGCTGGAGCGTCTTGGCGCAGGGCCGGTTGAGCCGCTTGGACGAGGCGGGCGCGGCCGCGTACGACGAACTGCGGCTGCCGCCGCGGCACTGGCCCGGCCCGGGTGCGGCGGTGATCGCCCAGTTCGTCCCGGACACGATGACCGGCCGCAGCCTGGCGCCGCTGGCCCGCGACGACCTTTCAGGCTCCCCGGATGGTCTGGTTCAGCGGCCCGCCTCGACGTAACCGCGAGCCCGGATGACCAGCAGGGCGACCCCCGAGATCAGGGCCACCGCCATCAGGTAGAAGCTCGGCGCCAACAGGCTGCCGCTGGCACTGATCAGCGCGGTCAGCACGATCGGGGCGAAACCGCCGAACAGCGTCACGCCGACGTTGTAAGAAATCGACAAGCCGGTGCTGCGCACGTTGGTCGGGTACATGAAACTCAGCAGCGCCGGCAGCGGGCCGAAGTAGAAGGCCATCTGTAGTCCGAGCACGAGTTGGACCAGGGTCAACACCAGCACCGACGGATTGGCCACCAGCACCAAGAACAGCGGCAGCGCCAGCACCACCGAGACCACGGCCGCCGGCAGCATGATGGCCAGCGGTCCCACCCGGTCGGCCAGGCGGCCGATGATCGGCACCCCGATCAGGCTGACCAGGCCGCTGATGATCCCGCCGAGGAAACCCGCGTACCGCGGTAGCTCGAGGTTGCGCACGGCGAACGTCGGCATGTAGAGGATCAGGTAGACCGACACCGAGGCCAGACCGACGGCCAGGGCGGCGCTGATCACCCGGCCGGTGTGCTCGACCAGGGTGGCCACGATCGGTGAGCTGACCCGGTCCGCGGCCAGGAACTCCGGCGTCTCGGCCATCTTGAGCCGGATGTAGAGCCCGACCGGGCCGACCAGCAACCCGAAGATGAACGGCACCCGCCACCCCCAGGAGTCGAGCTGACCGGCGCTCAGGAAAAAGTTGAGACCGAAGCCGAACGCCGAGGCCAAGAACATTGCCGCGCCCTGAGTGGCCACCTGCCAGGAGGCGTAGAACGCCTTGCGTTGCGGAGCGTTCTCGACCAAGAACGTGGTGGCGGTGCCGAATTCACCGCCGGCGGAGAAACCCTGGAGCAGCCGGGAGGCCAGGATCACCAGACCGGCGGCCGGGCCGATCGCCGCGGCGGTCGGCGCGACCGCCATCAGCCCGGTGCCCGCCGTCATCAAGGCGATGGTCAAGGTGAGCGCGTTGCGGCGCCCGGACCGATCGGCGTAAGAGCCCAAAACCAACGCACCGAGCGGCCGGATCAGGTAGGAGGTCGCGAACGCGCCGAAGGTGAACAACAGGCCGGTCACCCCGTCGGCTTCGGGGAAAAAGAGCCGGCTGATCACCACCGCGAAGGAGGCGTAGACGATGATGTCGAACCATTCCAGGGCGTTGCCCACCGACGACGCGATCACCGCCCGGCGCGCCGTGCTGCGCTGCTGCGGGGTCAGGGTCGGGGTGCTGGTCGGCGTCATGGTTCTCCTCGGACTGGCCGGCAGGTTTTGAACTCCATCGTCTCAGCGGACGAGCCGGCCGATCAGGGCGTCCACGAACCGCTCGCAGGACTCGATCTGGGACAGCTCCACGTATTCGTCGGGGGCGTGTGCCTGGGCGATGTCGCCGGGCCCGCAGACCACGGTGTCGATCCCGGCGGCAGCGAACTGGCCCGCCTCGGTGCCGTAGGTGACCTTGTCCGGCGACGGGGTGGCGCCCAGCTCGGTGGCCAGCCGGTAGGCCGGTCCGTCCAGCGCGCTGTCCAGACTGGGAACCTGGGCCCGCACGTTCACCTCGACCCCGGCGTCGGGATGTTCGTCCCGCATCTGGTCCTGGAGGTCCCGGGCCCGGGCCGTGACCACGTCGACGACGGCCTGCGGATCGTCGGCCGCGACCGTCCGGAAGTCGAAGCGGAGCGTGCACCGCTCGGGCACGGTGTTGGTGGCCACCCCGCCGTCGATCATGTTCACCCCGGCGGTGGTGTAGGGGACCACGTAGGCCGGGTCGAACGGCCCGTAGTCCCGCCGGTCGTCGGCCAGTTCACGGATCGTGTGGACCAGGGCCGCGGCGTACTCGATCGCGTTCACCCCCATCGGGGTCAGCGAGGAGTGCGCGGCGCGACCTCGGAAGACCACGTCCACCAGGTTGCTGGACTTGTGGCCGGCGATCACCCGCATCCCTGTCGGCTCGCCGACCACCCCGATCCGCGGCGGGGTGTCCCGAGCCCCGAGGGTGGCGGCGATCTGGGCGCCGCCGAAGCAGCCGACTTCCTCGTCGTAGGAGAAGGCCAGGTGCAGTGGCTCGGTCAATTCGGCGGCCGCCAGCGCCGGCAACCGGTGCAGCAGCACCCCGATGAAGGACTTCATGTCCGCGGTACCGCGGCCGTACAGCCGGCCGTCGCGGACCTGCGCCTCGAAGGGGTCGCTGGTCCACCGCTGGCCGTCGACCGGCACCACGTCGGTGTGCGCGGACAGCAACACCCCACCCCCGGTGCTGCCGTCGGCCGCAGGCAGGCTTACGACCAGGTTGGCCTTGGTGGCGTCGGCGTTATCGATCCGCTCACCGCGCAGGCCCAGTCGGTCCAGCTCCCCCTCGATCAACTCGATCAGCGGGAGGTTGGAGTGGCGGCTGGTGGTGTCGAGGGCAACGAGACGCTCGATCCAGGGCAGGGACGCCGGGGTCGTGGAGTGAGCCGACGGTTCAGCGGGCGATGCAGGAGTCACCGCCCCAGTCTGACTGACGTCATGTCGCCAGATTCACCCTAGATGGCGCTTAGGCCCCGCTGAGGTCCGGTTTTGGCAATCTGGGGTGAATCTGGCGACACCGCTCGTCCTCAATAGGTCCGGATCAGGCCTGTCCGAGCTGGAACTCGACGGCTGCACGGTAGTAGGTGTTCAGCAGGCGCTCCGAGACGACGCCCGGCAGGATCGTTGGCGTGGGGCGCCGACCTCTTCGAGGCCCTTCGACAAGCTCAGGGACCGTTTCGACAAGCTCAGGGAGCGTTCGACAAGCTCAGGGAGCGTTTCGACAAGCTCAGGGAGCGTTTCGACAAGCTCAGGGGGCGTCGGGCCCTTCGACAAGCTCAGGGGGCGTTGGGGGCCTTCGACACGGGGCTCGCCGGCAGCGGGTGGTCGGCGTCGAGCACCGCGGCGGCGTGGGCGGGCGCTATAGTCGAGACCACGACAGGGGAGCGCAGCAGCGCTGAGAGTGCGGAACCAACCGCAGACCCTCGAACCTGATCCGGTTCACACCGGCGTAGGGAGTCGAGCGCTCGGGCACCGGACGTACGGTCCGGCGTCCCCCTTCCGAGACGGAAGGTCGAACCAGATGAGCAGGACCCGCCACCCGGCCACGACACCGACGACCACACCCACCACCACGCCCAGCCCGACGTCAGCCCCGCCGCGGCGAGCCTGGCGCACGCTCGATCTGGTCACCACGGTGATGATCGGCGTCGCCTTCGGTGTCGCGTTCGTGGGCTGGGGTTTGCTGACCAATCTCTTCGACCCGGTGTTCGCCGTCCTCAAACCACTGCAGGGCCTGATCTACGGCTTCTTCTGGGTACCGGCCGTGGTCGCTGCGCTGGTCGTCCGCCGGCCCGGCGCAGCCCTGCTCGCCGAGGTGATCGCCGCCAGCGTCGAACCTCTCCTCGGCGGCCAGTGGGGGGTGACGACCCTAGGTTCGGGTCTGCTGCAGGGCCTCGGCGTCGAACTGGGCTTCCTGATCTTCGCCTACCGACGTTGGACCGTCGTCCCGGCCGCGATCGGTGGCGCCCTGGCCGGACTGCTGGAGGCCCCGTACGAGTGGCGGCTGTACTACCGGGAGTGGACCGCGGGCTATGCCGGGCTCTACGCCGCCGCGCTGATGGTCTCCGGCGCGGTCCTCGGCGGAGTTCTGGGACGGCTGATCACCCGGGCCCTGGCCGCGACCGGCGCGCTGGCCCCCTTCCCGGCCGGTCGGGAGCACCTCGAGTCCCGCCGGAGCTGAGGGGTGCCGACCCCTTCGACGCGCTCAGGGGGCGTTGGGGTGTGACGGCCTCAGGGGGCGTTGGAGGTGCGACGGGCGGTGGTGAACCACCGGGGCCGGTCGAACCGCCGGTGACGGTGCGGGAGGAACGAGCGGCGCGCGGCGAGCTGGTGGTGGCCGGTCTGAGCTGGCGGCCGTACGGCCGTCGCGAGCCCACCCTGGCCGACATCGGGCTGAGGATCAGGCCCGGGGAACGGGTGCTACTGCTCGGGGCCAGCGGGTCAGGCAAGTCCACCCTGCTGCAGGCGATGGCCGGGCTGCTCGACGACAGCCTCGGCGAGGCAGCAGGGACGGTGACCGTCGACGGCGTCGCGCCGACCGCCGAACCGGGCGCGGTGGGCCTGCTGCTGCAGGACCCGACGCACGCCCTGGTCGCGGAGTACGCGGGTCGCGACGCGGCCTTCGGACCCGAGAACCGCAGCCGCCCGCGACGAGAGATCCTTTCGACCGCCGAGCACGCCCTGGACGAGGTCGGCTTCCCCTACGGTGCCGACCACTCCAGCTTTGCTCTCTCCGGCGGGGAGTCCTCGCGGCTGGCCCTGGCCGGGGCCGTGGCCCTGACGCCGCGGGTGCTGCTGCTGGACGAGCCGACCGCCATGCTCGACCCGGCCGCCGCCGCCACGTCCGCCGCCGCGATCCAGGCCTCGGCACTCGCCCGCGGGTTGACCGTGGTGGTGGTGGAGCATCGGCTGGAGCACTGGGCGTCCTGGTGCGACCGGGTGGTGGTTCTCGACCGGGGCCGGCTACTGGCTGACGGTCCGTCGGAGGCGGTCCTCAACGCGCAGCGCGAGCAGCTGCTGGACGCGGGATTGTGGCTGCCGGGGGCTGAGCCCCCGACCCCGGCGGACTTCGGCGACCTCTACCGGCCCGGCCGGCCAACGGCCGGACTTCGACTGGCCGGGGTTCAGGTCACCGGCGCAACCTCGACCCCGCTGCTGCAACACCCGGTCGACCTTGAGTTGGGCGCCGGCGCCGGCACCGCGCTCACCGGGCCCAGCGGGGTCGGCAAGTCCACCCTGCTCCGGGCGGTCGGCGGGCTGGATACGCCGGCCGCCGGCAGCGTGTCGGTACGCACGCCGGCCGGCTGGCGGGCTCCGCACGAGCTGACCCGTGCGGTCGAACTCGCCGCGATCTTCGGCTGGCTGGCCCAGCACACCGAAGCGACCCTGGTCCGCGGTTCGGTCCGCGCGGAGGTGCTGGCCACCAGTGAGGCGCTGTTCGCCGACGATCCGGAGCACCTCCAGCACGCCCGCCGCCGGGCGGAGATGCTGCTCGACGCGCTCGGGCTGACACCGTTGGCCGACGCCGACCCGCACCGGCTGTCCGGCGGGGAGCAGCGACGGCTGGCCCTGGCCGCCGCCCTGGCTCACGGTCCCGGCGTTCTGCTCCTCGACGAGCCCACGGTCGGCCAGGACCGGCTGACCTGGGCCGCGATCACCGGGCTGGTCCGCACCGCCCGGCGCGCCGGGACGATCGTGGTGACCAGCACCCACGACCAAGTCTTCGCCGCGACCTTGGACCAGACCGTGGCCCTTGAGCCCGAGCAGGATCGCCGGCCCGGGACTGCGGTCGAGCACCGGGTGGGCGCCGTATACGAGCCGGGCGCGCCGCCGGCCGCTCGCTGCAACCCACTGGCGCTGCTGTTCGCCGCCGTTGCGGCCGCGGTCGGCTCGTTCTGGGTCGACTCCGCCTGGGCCGGGTTGGCCACCGTCGGCTGGTCGGTACTGCTGGCCCCGCTGGCCGTCCGACGGGTCACCTCGACGCTGCGCCGCCTGATCCCGGTCGGCCTGGCCGCACTGTCGGTCGGCTGGTCGACGTTGCTGTTCAGCCGCTACGGCGTGTTCGCTCCGGCGGCCTTCCCGGTGGCGGGCCGCGAGATCACCCGAATCCTGTGCCTGGTGGTCCCCGGCGCCCTTCTTGCCGGCCTGATCCGGCCCAGCGGCCTCGGTGACGCGCTCGCCCAGCGGCTGCATCTGCCGCACCGGCCGGTGATCGCGGCCACGGCAGCCCTGCTTCGGCTGGACCTGATCTTCGCCACCTGGACCACCCTGGGCGACGTCCGGCGGATCCGCGGTCTGGGCCCGGGGCGCTCGCCGACCCGACGGGCGCGACACCTGCTGTCGATGACGGTGGCCCTGCTCGTCGGCGTGCTCCGCTCCTCCGCCCAGATGGCGCTCTCGATGGACGCCCGCGGCTTCGCCGCCGCCCACCGGCGCACGTTCGCCCTGCCGTCGGTGTGGGCGGGACGCGACTGGGTGTGCTGCGCGATCGGCGTCTGGCTGGCCGCCTTCCCGATCGGGCTCACCCGGCTGACGTGAAGACGGCCGCCATCTTCACCACCCAAGACGAGCCCGCAGGTCTCGCCGACGCTGACCTGAGCCGGACCGCTACGGTGAGTCAGGTGAGCGTGCTGTGTCTGCCCGATGCCGAGGCGATCGAGCTGCTGGGTCCGGTACCCGAGGGCGTCACCGTGATCGCCTGGAACGGGGAGGACGAACGACCCGGCGAGTTGGCCGACACCGAGTTCTGGGTCCCGCAGACCGAGGACTCGACCGACCTCGACGCCAAGTTCGCCGCGATGCCGGCGTTGCGGGTGATGCAGCTGCTCAGCGCCGGCGTCGAGGACGTGGTCGGCCGGGTCCCCGACGGAATCACCTTGTGCGACGCCCGCGGGGTCCACGGACCCGCGGTGGCCGAACTGACGCTGACCCTGATCCTGGCCTCGCAGCGGCGGCTGCCACACTTCCTCGCCGCCCAGCGCGACCGGCGGTGGGACCTGGTCGAGGGTGCAGACCTGGGCGGTAAGCGGGTGCTGATCGTAGGGGCCGGCGATCTGGGCGAGCAGACCGCCCGCCGGCTGCGCAGCTTCGACGCCGAACCGGTGCTGGTCGCCCGTTCGGCCCGGGACGGTGTGCACACCACCGACGAACTGCCCGACCTGCTGCCCGAGGGCGACATCGTTGTGCTGACGGTGCCGCTGACCGCACAGACCAAGGGCATGGTCGATGCCGACTTCCTGGCCGCGATGCCCGACGGGGCGCTGCTGGTCAACGTAGCCCGGGGTGCGGTCGTGGACACCGGCGCCCTGCTGAGCGAGTTGAACCGCCAGCGGTTGCGGGCCGCGCTGGACGTGATGGAACCGGAGCCGTTGCCGCCGGACCATCCGCTGTGGCTCGCGCCGAACGTGCTGATCACCCCGCACGCGGCCGGGCACGTCAGCTCGTCCGGATCACGGGCGTACGCACTGGTCGCCGACCAGCTCCGGCGTTACGTCGAGGGAAAACCGCTGATCAACGTCGTCGAGGGTGACTACTGAGCGTCGCGATCGCGACGACCGGGCCCACTCAAGCGAAGGCGGTGAAGTGCGGCCCGAGCCGGTCCAACCACACCGCCGGGTGTGTCGCGGTGGTCGCCCGACCCGGGCCGGTCAGTGCCGCCGCGACGGCCACCAGCAGGGCGTCGCGAGTGTGCTCGGCGGAGTAGCGCCGCCGCACCCAGGCCCGGTTCGCCAGGCGTTGCCCGCCGAGCTGGTCGGCCCGGTCGAGTAGTCGGCTGACCCGGTCGAGCAGCAGCAGCGGTCGTTGCTCGGGCACCCGCCATGCTCCGGGCGCGGCGAAGAGTTCGTGCCCACCGCCGCCGTCGTAGCCCACCACCAAGCAGCCGGCCGCCAGCGCCTCGGCGACGGGCAGGCCGAAGCCCTCGCTGTGCCCGAGCGACACGAACACCGAGGTCCTGGCCAGCGTCGCCGCCACGGCGGCGCGCTCCGCGTCGACCAGTTCACACAGCTCGACCCCGGCCAGCCGGGGGTCGAGTGCGGCCAGCCGTCGCAGGATCGAGGCCTCGCGCGGTCGTTTGCGGGGAAACCAGGTCACCGTCGCCGTCTTGGCCTGCGCCGGCGCGAAGAGCACCGGGTCCACCGGGTTGGGGATCAGGCTCACCGTCAGCTCCGGCAGCAGGGCGCTCAGCACGGCACGGCTCTCGGTCGAGACCGTCCAGACCGCCGGCGGCGGCGCCCACCCGGGATAGGACGTGGTGTCCGGGGCGGCTGCGTAGGTATAGAAGTGGTTCTGGTTGAAGATCACCTTCCGCGCGCCCGGAGCCGGGTCGAGGCCGGGCACCACCGGCACCTCCGGCAGCACCAGCAGGTCGAGCGCAGCCAGCTCGATCTGAGCTCCGAAGACGGCCGGGACTGCTGGATCGATCCATCCCGGTCGGCGGCCGGAATCCGGCAACCACAGCCGCGCGTCCAGGCCGCGGCCTCGCAGCAGCGTCACGTGCTGGGTGAGCACGTGCACCCCGCCGCTGTGCGCCGGGGTGGCGAAGCCGGCGTACAGCACGCGACCGGACTCGGTCAGGTCAGCCAACTTTGAACTGCTCAGGACTCGGGGGCCGCTCGGGATGCGGGGGCCGGAGATACCAGGAGGCCGCGCTGCCGGTGTTGTGCGGCGGGAACGCGCCGGGACCGAGGCCCAGCCGGGCACGCCACCCGGGACCCCACTTACCGTCCATCCCGATAAGGATCTCGGCCCGGTTCTCCTCCGCACTTTGGCCGACTCGAGCCATGGTGGCCCGGCGGAGGTGCGACACGTACGCCTGCTCGGTGACCAGGCAGCGCAGCCCGGCGGCCCGGGCCCGCAGCGCGAGATCGAGGTCGGAGCCGTAACCGTGTGCGGGGAAGGCGGTCTGGTCGAGACCGCCGAGCGCGGTGACCTTCGAAACCGAGAACGCGATCGCGGTGCCGTCGCAAAACGGGACCTCCCGGCAGACCGGCGCCGGAACGTAGTCGGCTGCGGTGTCGGGGATCGACGACGCCCGTTGGTGCAACCAGAAGTCGTCGTAGCAGGCCGCGACCACCGCCACGTCGTCACACTCGGCGAACGGGGCCACGATCCCGGTCAGGAAGCGCGGCGAGAGCCGGACGTCGTTGTTGAGCACCACGCAGACCGCTTCGCCGTGTTCGGCCGCGTCGTTCAGGGCCCAGTTGGTCGCCCCGATCCAGCGCGAATTCGACCCGGGCCGGTACACCGCCACCCGCTCGTCCTGGCTGCGGTAGTCCCCGCCGTTGTCGACCACCACCACCCGAGCGGCCGCGGTGACGTGGGCATCGTCGGCGAACAGGTCAGCCAACACCCGGTCGGTCAGCTCCGGAGCCCTGAACTCGGGGATCATCACCAAGACCGCACCCGTACCTCGCACGCCGCTCAGGGTAGGGGCGCCGCCGAAGCAGCCGGTCCCGTGCGGTGTCCTCAGTCGGGAACGACGTCGAAGGTCGTGGCCAAAGCGGCGCCGGAGTCACCGCCGACCCACACGTCGAACGTCGAGGCATCGAGCACGAAGGTGCGGGCGGCGGCGTTCCAGTAGCGCCGCTGCTCCGGACCCACCCTGAAACGGACAGCGTCACTCTGGCCTGCGTCAAGGCTGATCCGGCGGAAGGCCTTCAGCTCCCGGACCGGTCGCGACGCCGTGCCGTGGCGCTGGTGCAGATACAGCTGCACCACCTCCTCGGCCGCCCGCGAACCGGCGTTGGTCACCCGTACGCTCACCTCGACCGCGTCCTCGGGTCGCACGACCTCGGTGTCGACGCGAAGGTCGGCGTAGTCGAAGTGGGAGTAGGACAGGCCGTGGCCGAAACCGAACAGCGGCGTACTTTCTTCGTCCCAGTAGCGTCTCCCCTGGTTCTCCGGTTCGTGAGAGCGGGTGTGGGCGTAGATCATCGGTACCTGCCCCACCGTGCGCGGCCAGGTGAACGGCAGCCTCCCCGCCGGCGACACGTCACCGAAGAGCAGGTTCGCGGTGGCTGCGCCGCCCTGACTGCCGGGGTACCAGACGTCGAGGATGGCCGGGACGTGCTCGGCCGCCCAGCGCAGGTCCAGCGGCCGCCCGTTGAACACCACCGCGACCACCGGCGTGCCGGTGGCCACCGCCGCCTGGAGCAGTTCCAGCTGTCGTCCGGGCAGGTCCAGGGTCGAGGTGGAGGCACTCTCGCCGATCATGTGCTGGCCCTCCCCCACCACGACGACCGCCACGTCGGCGCGCCGGGCCAGGTCCGCCGCCCGGACGAGTTCGGCGTCGTCGTCGAAGCCATCCGGATCGACCGGGGTGTTACCCGGCCACATGTCGAACATCGAGGGGAACCGCCGCTGCGCCGGCCGGACACCGGGAGCGAACGACACCTCCACGTCCGGCCCGACCCGGTCCCGCACTCCCTGCAGGACCGTGACCGTCTCCTCCAGGTCGACGTCGAAGACCCAGGGCCCGAGGGTGTCGCGTCGGGAGTCGGCCAGCGGACCCAGGACGGCCACCGAGCTGAGCGCACCGGCGTCCAACGGCAGCAGCTCGCCGTCGTTGCGCAGCAGCACCGCCGACCGCTCCGCGGCCTCCCGGGCCACCTCGCGGTGCGCCGGGTCGGCCAGCACCGCCCGCGCCCGTTCCTCATCGACGTAGGGATCCCCGAACAGCCCCATCCTTGCCTTGGCGCTCAGCACCCGCCGGACGCTCGCGTCCAGGTCGGCCTCGTCAACGGTCCCGGCCGCCACCGCCTCGGGCAGCTGGGCGTACGCGGGGTCGAGCATGGCCATCTCCAAGTCGACCCCGGTCCGCAACGCTCGGGCGGCGGCGTCGGTCAGGTCGGCGGCGAAGCCGTGGGTGACCAGGCTGCGGACAGCGTTGGCGTCGCTGACCACGAACCCGTCGAACCCGAAGGTGCCCCGCAGCACGTCGGCGAACAGCCAACCGTTGCCGCTGGCCGGGATGCCGTTGAGGTCCATGTAGGCGGTCATCACGTTCCCGGCCCCGGCCTCGATCGCGGCTCGGAACGGCGGGAAGACGACGTTCCAGAGCTCGGCGTCGGCCAGGTTGACCTCGTCGTAGTCACGCCCGCCCAGGGCGTAGCCGTAGCCGGCAAAGTGCTTGGGTCCGGCGATGATCCGCTCCGGCGTTCCGAGCGCCCGTCCCTGGAAGCCCCGGACCTGCGCCGCGGCCATCGCCGCCCCGAGCACCGGGTCCTCGCCGGCTCCCTCGACGATCCGGCCCCAGCGGGGATCGCGGGCGACGTCAAGCATCGGCGCGAAGGCCCAGTGCAGACCGACCGCGCGGGCCTCGCGGGCGGCGACGGTCTGCGCGGCTTCGGCGGTCGCGGGGTCCCACGATGCGGCCAGACCGATCGGCACCGGGAAAATCGTCCGCAGCCCGTGGATGAGGTCGAAGCCGAACAGGGCGGGGATTCCGTGCCGGTTGCCCGCCACGGCCAGCCGCTGCAGCCGGTTGACCTCGGCCGGGTCGCTGACGAACAGCAGCGAGCCCACCTCGCCGCGGCGCAGCGCCGCCTCGACGACCGCGGGCTGGCTCGGCGACCCGTCCTCGGCCGGGTCGTCGTCGCGCTGGAGGCCGAAGTAGAAGTACTGGGTCAACTGCCCGGCCTTCTCCGCCGGCGTCATTGCCGCCAACAGCTCCTCGACCGCCGCGGCCGGGTCCGTGTCGTTCCGGCCTGTGGTTCCCACCTCGTCCATTCCGCTCCTTCTTCACGCCGGCTTCGGCGTACCGCACCGTTATCCGGGGTGACGGTACCGGAAGGTTCACCTGACGGCCCGCTGCCGTTCTCCGAATGCGCCACCGGGCGTCATCCGGTCCGGTTTCGATCGGAGCCGAACCCTGAAGCGTGATTGAGGAAACGGAGACCGGCATGCGTGCAGGCGTCGCGGCAGTTCTGCTGGCGGGCACGGTGACGATGGGCCTGACCGCCCTGACGGGTCCGGCCCAGGCCGAGTCACGGCAACCCTCGACACCTGCAGCCCCCTCAACACCTACAGCCCCCTCAACACCTGCAGGCCGGAGCCACGATGCCTCGCGGCCCACTCCCACGCGCCGGGTCCAGACCCCCACCCTGCAGGCCCGGGCCACCCTCTCGGCCGACTACCTGGCGCCCGGCCCGCCGTCGGGTGCGAAGGCGACGCCCGCCAATGACCGGTTGGGGCCCTTCCCCGGACAGGTGATTCCTGGCTTCTCCGGCGTGGTCGACAACGGCGACGGCACCTACTGGGCGATGCCCGACAACGGCTTCGGCACCAAGGCCAACTCCGCGGATTTCCTACTCCGGCTCTACCTGGTCAAGCCGGCCTTCGAGACCGCGCGCGGCGGTCCCGGCACGATCGCGGTCCAGCGATTCATCTCCCTGCGCGACCCCGACCACCAGATCCGCTTCCCGATCGTGCACGAGAGCGGCCGAAAGCGACTCTTGACCGGAGCCGACTTCGACATCGAGTCCGTGGTCAGAGTCCCGGACGGCACCTTCTGGATCGGCGAGGAGTTCGGACCCTTCCTGCTGCACGTCGACGCGACCGGGAAAGTCCTGGCCCGTCCGGTGCCGTTCCCGGGCGGGAAGTCGCCGGACAACCCCACCTTGGGCGCCCGGGAGGCCGCGAACGTGCCCCGCAGCCGGGGCTTCGAAGCGATGGCCGGCTCCAGGGACGGGCGCCGGCTCTACCCGATCGTGGAGGGCGCGCTGGTCAACGACCCGAACAAGCGGCGACGGCTGGTCTACGAGTTCGACGTTCGCCGGCACCGCTACACCAACAAGACGTGGGCCTACCAGACCGACACCGACGCGAACGTGGTCGGCGACGCCCACCTGATCGGCCGGAACCGGCTGGTCGTGCTGGAGCGCGACGACTTCGACGGGCCCCGAGCCGTGACCAAGCGGGTCTACCGGGTCGACCTGAACCGCCGCGACCACGGCTTCGCCCGGAAGAGCCTGCTCGTGGACCTGCTGAAGATCGCGAACCCCGAGCGGATCGGGGCCAGCCGCTCGCCGGGTGCGTACGGGATCGGCTCGGAGTTCTCCTTCCCGTTCCAGTCGGTGGAGACCGTCGTACCGTTGGGCGGCACCCGCTACCTGTTCGCCAACGACAACAACTATCCCGGCAACTCGGCCCGGTATCCCGGCCGCCCGGACGACACGGAGATGATTGTGGTCGACCTGCGCACCGTCAGAACCGACGCCCCCACCGCCGGATTGATCGGACACCGCGGGGCCAGCGGCTACCGGCCCGAACACACCCTGGCCGCCTACGAGCTGGCCATCCGCCAGTGCGCGGATTACATCGAGCCCGACGTCGTCCCGACCAAGGACGGCCGGCTGGTCGCCCGGCACGAGAACGACATCTCCGGCACCACCGACGTGGCCGACCACCCCGAATTCGCCGACCGTAGGACCACCAAGACCATCGACGGCCGTTCGATCACCGGTTGGTTCACCGAGGACTTCACCCTCAGCGAGCTCCGTACCCTGCGGGCCCGGGAACGGTTACCGCAGCTCCGGCCGGCCAACACCGCCTTCGACGGGCTGTATCCGATCCCGACCCTGGACGAGGTCCTCGACCTGGCCCGGCACTCTCGCTCCTGCAGCGGGCGCCCGGTCGGCGTCGCCCCCGAGACCAAGCACCCCAGCTACTTCGCCTCGATCGGGTTGCCGCTGGAGGAGCGGTTGCTGGCCACGCTGAAGGCCCACGGCTACACCCAGGCCTCCGACCCGGTCGTGATCCAAAGCTTCGAGACGGCCAACCTGAAAGCCCTCGCCCGGGCCACGAAGCTGCCGCTGATCCAACTCATCGACTGCTCCGGGGCCCCGTACGACCTGGTCGCCGCCGGCGACCCGACCACCTACGCCGACCTGGTCACGCCCGCGGGTCTGCGCGGGATCAAGCGCTACGCCGACCAGGTCGCGATCTGCAAGGACGTGATGATCCCGCGCGACGCCCAGGGCCGACTGCTCGGGCCCACCGCGGTGATCACCGACGCGCACCGAGCCGGCCTGCGCGTGACCGGCTGGACGTTCCGCCGGGAGAACCAGTTCCTGCCGTTGCCGTTCCGCAGCGGGACCGATCCCGCGGCCGCCGGCGATCTCAGCGGCGAGATCAACGCGTTTCTCGACGCCGGGATGGACGCCTTCTTCACCGACAATCCTGACGTCGGCCAGGAAGCCCGCAGCTGAGACCGCGTCGCCCGACTCCCCCACCCATCCCCGCCCCGCCCCTGATCGAAAGGTTCCTCCATGTCCGTGTCCCGTCCCGGCCGTGCGGCCGCCGTCGCCGCCGCCGTGCTGGTCGCATGTTCCTGCCTCGCCGCCGCTCCGGCCGCAGCGGCTCCCGACCACCGCCCCCCGGGCCACGACCACGGACGCCGCGACACGTTCGCCGTGATCGGCGACATCCCCTACGGCGACGCCGAGATCGCCGCGTTTCCCCGCGTGGTGTCCCAGCTCAACCGTGACCCCGCGGTGTCGTTGGTCGCGCACCTCGGCGACATCAAGAACGGTTCCAGCGTGTGCAGCGACGACTACTTCTCCCTGATCCGCTCCGACTTCGACCGTTTCGACGACCCGCTGGTCTACACCGTCGGTGACAACGAGTGGACCGACTGCCACCGGCCCAACAACGGGGGCTACAACCCGCTCGAGCGGTTGGCGGCGGTGCGCAAGACCTTCTTCGACCGACCGGGACGCACCCTCGGTCAGCACCCGCTCCGGGTCGACTCGCAAGGCCCGAGCGGCTACCCCGAGAACGTCCGGTTCAGCCGCGACCGGGTCAGCTTCGCCTCGGTCCACATCGTCGGCAGCAACAACAGCCTGGACCCGTGGACCGGGCAGAGCACCGCGACGCCCGAGCAGACCGCGGAGGTCCTGGGCCGCACCGCCGCCGATATCGCCCTGATCCGGGACACGTTCGCCTCCGCCCGCCGCCACCACGACCGCGCGGTCGTACTGATGACCCAGGCCGACATGTTCGACCCGACCGTTCCCGACCCGACCTTCGCCGACTATTACGCCTTTGCCCCCATCGTCGCCGCGATTGCGGAGGAGTCACGGGCGTTCGGTCGGCCGGTGTATCTGTTCAACGGCGACAGCCACGTGTACAACAGCGACCACCCGCTGGGTAGCGGGTCCCGCTGGCTCCCGTTCTACGGGGTCGACTCGCCGGTGAACAATCTGGAACGGATCACCGTCGACGGTTCGGCGAACGCACAGGACTATCTCCGGGTGACCATCACCCGGGATCGGAGCGAGCCGCTGCGGTGGACCCGGGTCGCCTTCCGCTGACCGCTTCGGCCGGCGGACCGTGGATAGTGAGAGGTCGAGGTCGCGCTGACTCCTCCCCGGGCCGAGTTGCTAGCGCATCGGCAGCTGAGCCGATCAGCCCAGCCCGGTGCCGACCAGCCGCCCGATCAGGTACGTCACCGCCATCGCCACCGCTCCGCCGAGCACGTTACGGAGGACCGCCCGTCCTGGCGCGGCGCCACCGAGGCGGGCGCTGACCAGTCCGGTCAGCGCGAGGGCCAGCACCACCACCGCGAAGGTGAGGGGGATCCGCACTCCGGCCGGGGCCAGCACGATCGACAGCAGCGGCAGCACCGCGCCTACCGCGAAGGAGGCCGCCGAGGCCAGCGCAGCCGTCCACGGGTGGGAGAGATTGTCGGGGTCGAGCCGCAGCTCGGCGTCCAGGTGCGCGGCCAGAGCGTTCTGGGCGGTGAGCTGCTCGGCCACTTCGCGGGCCAGGCCGGCGCTGAGGCCCTTGTTCTGGTAGAGGCCGGTGAGTTCGTCGAGTTCCTGCTCGGGCATGGCGGCCAATTCGGCGCGCTCCTTGGCCACCAGAGCCTGTTCGGTGTCACGCTGGGTGCTGACCGACACGTACTCCCCGGCGGCCATTGACAGCGACCCCGCCACCAGCCCCGCGCCGCCGGCGATCAGGATGGCACTGTGCTGCGCCGTCGCCCCGGCCACACCGACCACGATGCCCGCGGTGGAGACGATGCCGTCGTTGGCCCCGAGGACGCTGGCGCGGAGCCAGTTCAGCCGGCCGGCGATTCCGCCGTCTTGGACCTCGGCGTGCGGGGAGGGGGCCGGCACACCGCTCGGTTCGACGCTCACATCACCCATCATCGTCCCTTCCATCTTTATCCCTTCCATCTTCGTTGCCGGGCAAGCGGTAGACCCGGGACGCGTTGTCGCGGCCGATCAGCCGGGCCACCCGAACGGCGTCGCCGGCTGACCAGTCGCCGTCGCGCACCCACTGGCCCAGCACTGCGGTGATGGCGTTGCGCCACAGCCGCGCGCCCAGGTAGTGCAGCTCCGCCGGGCCGGCGGCGTCGGAGGAGTAAAGCACACGGGTGAAGGGAGCCAGCTCCAAAGAGCGCGCCACCAGCGCGCGTGAGCGCACCCCGAGAAAGTTCACCCCCAGGCCGACATCGAGGTGCACCTGGTCGAACGCCTGGGCCAGATAGCCGGCCTCCCGCTCGTAGGGGTAGCAGTGCAGCAACACGATCGGCGCCCGGCCGGCGGCGGGCGTTCGTAGCAGGTCGGTCAGGTAGAGCGGGTTGACCCGGCGCAGGTCGAGATCCCGGTCGCCGAAGCCGACGTGCAGCTGCAGCGGCAGTCGCAGGTCCAGGGCGCAGTAGATGCCGAACACGATCAGCACCGGATCGCTCAACCGAATCGGTCGCCCGGACGCCGACGCGTCGGCCACCCGGCGGGCGGCGGCGATCACCGCCTTGTCCTCGGGTCGGGTGAGGTCCACGTCGAAGCCGGTGCGGTAGGCCAGCACCGATTTCGCGGCCACGGCGGCGGCGGCGGCCTGGTGCAGTCGGGCAGGAAAGGCCGTCGGATAGTCCGCCGGGTCGTCGATCTCGGCGAGAACCGCCTCGGCGAGGCTCTCCAACCGGACCACCTCGTGTCCGCGACCGCCGGCCAGGTCGCCCAACTGCGTCGGCCCGAGCAGCGTCTGGGCACCGAAGCCGGTGTCGACCAGCCAGTCCGACACGCCGGCCGCTCGGGTCAGCCGGGCGCTGACCTCGACCTCGCCCAGCTCGGTCCGCCGGGCCCAGTAGGTGGCTGGGGCCACGTGTCGTGGCAGGTCGAGCAGCTCCGCGCACCACCGCCGAACCGCGAAACCGACCTGGCTGTCGTAGCCGTCACTGAGCCGGGCGAGCGGGTCGGGGTCGGCCTCGTTCAAGGCGTTGGCGAACCGAGCCTCGTCCCCGCCGGCGGCGTAGCAGCCGTGGACGTGGTGGTCGACCAACGCCAACTCCTCGACGACCTCGAGCAGCTCACCACCCTCTCCGTACGTTCGGCCCGACCCAGCTTCACTCACCTCAGATCGACCAGACCAACCTGAGCCGGGCCGCTACCTCGTCCCCGGGCAGGTCGGCGAAGCTGGTCTGCTCGTAGCGCCGGACGGCCACCGTGGTGTCGACGATTTCGTCGCCCAGCAGGCGCCGGGCCCGCGGGGACTCAGCCAGCGTGTCGATGATGGTCTTGGGGTCGTCGGACAGCAGGCTCACTCCGGCGGCGGTCCGCTCCTGCTCGGTCAGCCGGGTCGGGTCGGTCGTAAGCTCGGCCGGCAGCCGGCACCGGCGCTGGATACCGTCGAGGGCGAGGGCGAGGACCGCGGCGCTGGCCAGATAGACGTTGGCGGAGGGGTCGATGCACTTCACCTCGACGTTGGCCCCGAAGGGCTGGCCCGGACCGGCGGGTAGGAAGCGCACCGCGGTTTCCCGGTTCTCTGCTCCCCAGCCACGAAACGCTCCCGACCATGACCCGGGAGCCAACCGCGCTCCGGATAGCACCGAACCGGTGAGGAATCCCTGGACCTCGGGGAGACCCTCGAGCAGACCACCGATCGCCGACTCGCCGTCAGCGGTCATTGCGTAGCGACCGTCGCCGCCGGAGAACAGACGCCGGTCCCCGTCGGCCAGCGACAAGTGTTGGTGGGCGCCGTTGCCCGCGCCGCCGGGGAACGGGACCGGGGAGAACGACGCAGCCAGTCCGTGCCGCCGCGCAACCCGGCCGATGATGATCTTGGTCAGTACGACTTGGTCCGCGGCCGCCACCGGCGTCGCCGGGGCCAGCGACACCTCGAACTGGTGCGCGCCGTACTCCGCGTGCAGCTGGGTCAGCTGCACGCCGGCGAGCTCGGCGACGGTCAGCACGTCGGCCAAAAACTCCGCCCGGTCGGTCAGGCCGGTCAGTCCGTACGGCACCCACCCCGACCCGGTGAGCGGATCACCGGACGGCTGCACCAAGACGAACTCCAACTCGTGCCCGACCAGGGCACTCAGCCCACCCTCGGTGAGGTGCCGCTCCACCCCGGCCAGGGCGGTTCGGGTGCAGGTGGCCGTGGGGGCGCCGTCCAACGTCTTGATGTCCGCCGGGGCCCAGGCCAAGGTGTCGCCGAGCTGACGAACCGCGGCCGGGTCGATGTGCAGCCGCCGGTCGCCGACGGCGCTGACGGTGTCGGTGAAGGCAATCCCGCCGTCACCGGTGAAGACGTCCCACACCGGCGCGGTGCCCATCCCGGACCGCTCGAACGCACCCAGCCGCTCGACCGGAACGCTCTTGGCCAGCGTGAGTCCGGCGGCGTTCACCGTGGTCCCACACACCGAGGTGACGCCGTTGCTGCCGCAGGGCGGCGATCAGATCGCCGGTCTCATCCGGCTCGCGACTGCTCATCGGACCATCATCGCTGCCCACGTCGTTAAAGCGCGGAACCGTCCGCTGATCGCTCCTGGATGCGGGCCAACCGGTGGACGGCTGGGCGCGTAGCCGGGTAGAGCTGGAGATAGCTGCGATACAGCTCGTCGTAGATCCCACGGTTGGCGTGGTCGGGAATCACCTCCCGATCGCAGACGGCCCAATCAGCCTCGGGTTCGACTAGGCCCGCTCCGATCGCGGCCAGCAGGGCGTCGCCGTAGCATGCCCCGATCGTCTGCACCGGAAGCACCTGAGTCCGACCTGTGACGTCACTGACGATCTGCGGCCACAACCCGTCCCGAGTACCGCCACCCACCGCGACCACCCGTCCTGCAGAGTCCGGAACCGGGTCGAACAGCTCCAGGATCTGCCGGACCCCGAAGGCGATCCCCTCGTAGACGGCGCGGTAGAGGTGGGCTCGGGTATGCCTGAGGGTCAGACCGGCGAGCACCCCTCGCGCGCGGACGTCGAACACCGGTGTTCGCTCGCCGGCAAAGTAGGGCAACACCAACAGACCGCCTGACCCGGCGGGCACCCGGGCTGCCTCACTCGCCAGCTCGGCAAAACCGAGTCCGCCCACCAGGTCGCTGACCCAGGAGGCGAGCAGGCCCGACGTCGCCATCCCGGCCGCCAGGGTGTAGGTGTCACGGTCCACCCCCGTCGTCATCCACAGCGCAGGGTGCTTCGCCGCCTGCTCCGCCAGGGCCTGGATCACGAACATGGTCGACCCGTACATCAGCATCAGGTCCCCGGGACGACGCACTCCGGCGCTGAACGCCTCCGCCCAGGCGTCGACGGTGCCCGCGCAGACCGGGGTGCCGACGGGGAGGCCGGTCCGGCGGGCGGCCGGCGCAGTGATGGTGCCCACGACCTCACCGGGCCAGACCAGTCGCGGACTGTGCAGATGCTCTGCGACCATGCCGAGCCAAGGTTCGAACCAGTCCCGGGCCGCGATGTCGTAGAGCGGATCGCACTGGCTGGCGGTTTGGTGATCCAACACATACGCCCCGGTCAATCGGCGTACGACGTAGGAGCTGGAGTTGAACCAGCGCCGACCGCGCTGCCACTGCCGGGGCTCGTGCCGAGCCAGCCACATCATCTTCGGCCCGACCGCCTGCGAGGACAGCTGCTTGCCGCAGCGCTCGAAGACAGCCTGAGCACCGAGTCGCTCGTTCAATTCGGTGATTTCAGCGCCGGCCCGCATGTCGATGCCGTAGAGAATCGCCGGCCGGACCGGCCGGTCCTGCTCGTCGCAGAGGACCAGGCACGGGCCCACTCCGCTCACGCACACGCCGGCCAGCTGGGCCCCCCGCGCCTGCGGCAGCAGCTCTTGACTGATCGAGACCACGTCCTCCCACCAGACGGCGTCCGGATCGACCTCGGCCCAGGTGGGCCGCGGCATGACCATCGAGTGCGGTCGGGAGCGCACCGCGGTGGCCACGACGGTGCCGTCGGCGGTGGTCAGGACACCCTTGCTGCTGGCGGTGCCCAGGTCGATCCCGATCAGTACCGGGGGTAGAGCACTGCTCACAGGTGGTCCAGGATCGACGAGGCGGTGGCCGGATCGGTGACCAGCCGGTTGAAAAAGCCCGCCCGGGCCGCGGCGATGATGGAGGTCACCTTCGTGGCGCCGGTGGCCACGGCGATCACGACCGGCACCGTCCGCAGCGTCTCCAGGGGCAAGGCGATCAGTCGGTCGCTCCCGGGGAAGCTCACCGGCTGCCCGGTCGCGGAGTAGAACCGGGAGCAGATGTCCCCTACCGCCTCGGTCAACGCCGTGGAGGACGTGTCGATGAATTCGGGTGCTTTCTCCCGCAGCAGGGGCGGCGCCCCGATCCCGGCCAGGACACACCGAGCCTGGCTCCACAACCGCAACACCCGCTGGATGGCGGGATCGGTCTGCAGGGTGGCGTACAGCTCCGCTCCGGGCAGCGCCGGTGCGAACAACGAGATACCGCGGCCGCCGATCCGCTCGGCGATCTGCCGGGTGATTTCGTTGGTCTGATACCAGCTCTCGGGTTGGTCGGTTCCGCCGACGGTCGGGGCGACGGCGACACCCGGGAGCCGGGGGAGATCGAAGCGCGACACCTCGTACACGGTGCGCCCCGAGGAGACGAGCAGTATCTCTCCCGGCCTCAATCCGACCCCGATTAGGGCGCGCCCCACCGCGGGCGCGAGCACGCTACCCATCAGGTCTTCCGGGCTGCCGCCGGCGATGTGCGGGATGGGTGTCGAAAGCTCGACCGCGTCCAGCTGGAGAGCGTGGGCCAGCTTGTCGGCCAAGGCGGCGCGTCCTGAGCTGTCCGGAGCGATCACCTGGATCTTGACGATGCCCTGGCGGCGGGCCTCGGACAGCAGCCGGGACACGGTGGCCCGGCTGGTGCCGAGTCTGCTTGCCACCTCAGCCTGGGTGGCGTCCTCAAGGTAGTAGAGCTTGGCGGCGGCGTAGAGCGTGGAGGGGTCGAAGCGCGACCCGTCGCTGCCGCCGACCCGGTAGCCCGTGGCTGTCTCGGGTCGATGTGCGGTCATGAGGGCGATTGTTCCAGTCCCGCGAGCGTGAGCGGAGTCCGCCAGCTCTATAACGTTTGAACAACTGTGCTGGACATACGTTCAGAGCTTCGTTACGTTGAAGTCATCTTCCGATGCGGTCGCGCCCCAGGCGCGGTCGCCTGGTTCGAGCAGAGAGGCTCGTCGATGTCGACTGATGTCCACCCCGGTCCCACCCCCCCGGCTCCCATTTCATTAGGTGCAGACTCGTCGCCGGAGATTCCCGAGCGGATGCAGGCGGTGGTGTGCCACGGTCCGAAGGACTACCGGTTGGCGGAGGTCGACGTGCCGAAGCCGGGCCCCGGTGAGGCGCTGGTCCGGGTCGAGGCGGTCGGGATCTGTGCCAGCGACTTGAAGTGCTATCACGGGGCGGCGAAGTTCTGGGGCGACGAGAACCGGCCGGCGTGGGCCGAGACGCAGGTGATTCCTGGGCACGAGTTCACCGGCACCGTGGTCCAACTCGACGACGCCGCCGCCCAGCATTGGGGTGTTGCGGTCGGGCAGCGGGTGGTCGCGGAGCAGATCGTGCCGTGTTGGCAGTGCCGCTACTGCCTGAGCGGGAACTACCACATGTGCGCCCCGCACGACATGTACGGGTTCAAGCGCCGCACCCCCGGGGGGATGGCGTCGTACATGGTGTTCACCCCCGAGTCGCTGGTGCACCCAATCTCGGCGGACCTGCCGCCGGCGCACGCGGCGTTCGCCGAGCCGCTGTCGTGCGCACTACACGCGGTCGAGCGGGCCCGGCTGACCTTCGACGACGTGGTCGTGGTCGCCGGCGCCGGCCCGATCGGGCTGGGCATGGTCGCCGGCGCGAAGGCCAAGAACCCGCGACTGGTGGTGGCGCTGGACCTGGCCCCAGAAAAACTCGACCTGGCCCGGGCGTGCGGTGCCGACGTCACGGTCAACATCGGCGAGCAGGACCCGCTCGCCGTCGTCCACGAGCTGACCGGCGGCTGGGGCGCCGACGTCTACCTGGAAGGCACCGGCCATCCCGCCGCGGTCGGCCAGGGCCTGAACCTGCTCCGCAAACTCGGCCGCTACGTGGAGTACTCGGTCTTCGGCAGCGACGTGCATGTGGACTGGTCGATCATCTCCGACGACAAGGAACTCGACGTCCTCGGCGCCCACCTCGGCCCCCACTGCTGGCCCGCGGCGATCAAGATGTTGGAGTCCGGCAAGCTCCCGATGGAACGCATCTGCACCCACCAACTCCCGCTCACCGACTTTCAGGCCGGCCTGGACCTGGTCGCCCGCGGCACCGAGTCGGTCAAGGTGTCGCTGATTCCGTGAACACGGCTCCGCTGAACCCGCCCAGCCCGGGCCCAGGCGTCCTCACTTCGTCCACGCGGGACCGGTGGGTCGGGACGAGTTGGAAGATGACCAAGACGCTGGCCCAGGCGAGAAGCTTCGTGGACGAGTTGGTCGCCGCCCCGCTGCCTGCGGGCGTCCGCACCTTCTTATTGCCCGCGCACACCGCGCTGGCCGCGGTCTGCGACCGACTGCCCGCCGACTCGCCGGTGCTGGTCGGTGCCCAGAATGCCTCGGCCGAGGCCGAGGGCGCGCACACCGGCGAGGTGTCGATGCGGATGGTGCACGACGCAGGAGCTGCGTTGGTCGAGCTCGGGCACTCCGAACGACGCGAGCACTGCGGCGAAACCGACGAGGCGGTCGCAGCCAAGGTCCGTGCTGCTCTGAACGCCGGACTCACGCCGCTGATCTGTGTGGGTGAACCCTGGTCGGTCCGGCACGCCGGCCAGGCGGTGGCCTTCGTCCGGCGCCAACTCCAGGCGGCCCTCGCCCGGGTCAGTCCGGACGAGCGCAGCCGGGTGATGGTCGCCTACGAGCCGATCTGGGCCATCGGCGAGCGGGGTCACCCGGCCGAGCCCGAGCAGATCCAACTCATCGCCACCGGAATCGAGGAGATCATGGACGGAGCCGCGCCGGTCCTGTACGGCGGCAGCGTCACCCCGGAGCTGGCGGTCGCCCTGCGCCCGCTCGGACACCTCGACGGCCTGTTCGTGGGACGGGCCGGCTGGACCGCATCCGGCCTACGCGAACTGGTGCAGATCTGGGCCGAGCCGCCGCCCTCGATGCCCGACCCCAACCGGGTCGCGGCGGACGAGCTGGCCACCGTCGCCTGAAGCCTCTCGACCCACTTTCGTCCTGCCCGAAGGAGACACCGATGTCGACAAGCACATTTACCAGGGGCCGCGTGATCGGCCTGGTGGTCGTGATCGTGGTGATCGTGGCCATGATCTTCAGCACGAAGTTCCTGACCCCGACCGAATTGGCCGCCGCCCTGCCCAAACCCTTCGACCCCGAGCAGACCGCAACCGAGCTCTACGACAAAGCCAAGACCGACGTGCCGGCCAAGGCCGCGGACCTCGGCGAAGTGTTGACCGCGATCCAGGACGACCCGAAGACGGCGGCGACCAAGTACAAGGCCGTCTCCCCCACGGCGGACTCCTACGTCTTCGCGGTCAAGACCACGGCGACGGTCAGTGACGCCTCCGCAGCCAATCTGCGGTTGAGGGTGCCCGACGCACCCAGTGATACCCCGATCCTGGTGCCTCTCGATACGGCGGTGAACGGGTCGCCGCTGCGCGACTTCATGAACTTCAAATTTGCCGACGCTCCCGGCCAGACCGACTACCAGTACGTCAGCGACCAGTTGAAGAAGCTGATCCAGGACGGAGTGAAGTCCCAGGTGTCCGATCCCACCAGCCTCAAAGGCACAAAGGTCGACGTCGTCGGGGTGATCGACGTGCCGACCAGCAACGGGGAGCCGCCCCCGAAGGCCAAGCCGGTCAACGTCCAGCCGCTGTCGGTCAAGGCGGGCTCATGACCTCCGGCGCCGGGACCGTCGAAGCGCCGTCGCGCCCTGAGGCCGGCCCTCCGGACAACGTCGTCTTGCGAGCGGTCGACATCTCCAAGACCTACGGGGTGACCCGCGCCCTGAAAGGGGTGAACTTCGAGGTGCGCCGGGGCAAGGTCACCGTGTTGTTCGGGGAGAACGGGGCCGGCAAATCCACGCTGATGAAGGTCTTGTCCGGCGTGGAGCAGCCCACCGGCGGCGAGCTCGTCCTCGACGGCGAGCCGGTCAGCCTCGCCTCCACCACCGACGCCGTCGAGCGCGGCATCTCCATCATCCACCAGGAGCTGAACCTGTGCTCCAACCTCAGCGTCCGCGACAACATCTTCATCGGCCGAGAGCTGCGCAGCCGTACCGGTGGCATCGACTACGGCCGAGAGGCCAAGATCACCGCCGAACTGATGGAACAACTCGAGGAACCGATCCGACCCAGCACCCTGGTCGCGGACCTCCGCGTCGGGCAGCAGCAAATCATCGAGATCGCCCGGGCGCTGGCCGCCGACGCCCGGATCCTGATCATGGACGAGCCGACGTCGGCTCTCAGCGCCAGTGAGGTTGAGGTGCTGTTCAAGGTGATTCGCGATCTCACTGCGCGAGGCGTGGCGATCGTCTACATCTCCCACCACCTGGAGGAGGCGATCGAAATCGCCGACTACGCGGTGGTCTTCCGCGACGGTGAGCTGGTGGCCACCGAGGAGGCCCGCAACATCGACCTGTCCTGGGTGGTGCGGCAGATGGTCGGCCGAGAAGCCGACTACGACTTCCGCGACGCGGCCCGAGACTACGGCGATGTCGCCTTGTCGATCCAGGGCGTCACGGTAGCTGAGCTGGACACCGGTCGGGTCGCGGTCAACAACCTCTCCCTCGACGTCCACCAGGGCGAGATCGTGTGCATCTACGGCCTGATGGGAGCCGGGCGGACCGAGCTGATGGAGGCGGTGGCCGGCCGGGATCCGATCTCCGGCGGAAAGGTGCTGCTCGTCGGCGAAGACCTCGGCACCACCACGGTCAAGCAGCGAATCGCCGCCGGGCTCGGCCTGGTGCCGGAGGACCGCCAGCGCGACGGCCTGATCCAGCTGATGTCGGTCGGGCAGAACATGTCGCTGGCCAGCCTGCTGTCCACGGTCAAGAACGCCTTCATCGGGCGCAAAACCGAACGGGCCAACATCGACCGCGAAATCTCCGACGTCCGGGTCAAGACCGCCGGCCCGAACGCGCTGATCACCTCACTGTCCGGCGGTAACCAGCAGAAGGTCGTGATCGGCAAGATGCTGCTGACCGATCCCAAGGTGCTGTTGCTGGACGAGCCGACCCGCGGCATCGACGTCGGCGCCAAGGGCGAAATCTTTTCGCTGCTGTTCCGCGAGGCTGAGCGCGGCCTGGCCGTGCTCTACGTCACCTCCGAGGTGGGTGAGGCGCTGACCGCCTCGCACCGGATCGTGGTGATGAGCAAGGGCCGGATCGTGCGTGAGTTCGACCCGCGGAGCTGCTCCCGCGACGACATCATGGCCGCCTCCGGCGAACACGGCGAAGCAGACCATGCCGGCGCCACAGCCGTCGGCCTCGTCGAGACCGCCCGCGACAGGCCCACCGAATCGACCGCCGCCGGCGGCACCTCCCATCCGAACGGAGACCAGCGATGACCACTGCGACCACCTCCAAGGCGTCGCCGAGTAGTGCGCCGGCACCGGCCGCCAAACCCAAGCGCCGCGCGCTCAACGTGAACACCATTCTGGTCGAAGGCCGGGCGCTGATCGCGTTGATCATCATCATCGTGATCTTCGCCGTGCTCAGCGACAACTATCTGACCACCGGCAACCTGACCACGATCACCAAGCAGGTCGCGTTCAACGCCATCATCGCCCTCGGCATGCTGCTGGTGATCTTGAACGGCGGCATCGACTTGTCCGTCGGCTCCACGGTGGGATTGACCGCTGCCGTCGCGGGCAACCTGTTCCGCGGGGTCAACCTGCCGCTGAGCGAAGCGATCATGTTCCCCCAGGTGTGGGTGATCGTGGTCATCGCGGTCGCGGTCGGGATGTTGATCGGCTGGATCAACGGGCTGCTGATCGCCCGGCTGAACCTGGCACCGTTCATCGTCACCCTCGGCATGCTCTACGTCGCCCGCGGCTTGACCGAGGTGCTGCTCAACGGTCAGAACATCACCAACGAGTTGCGCGGCCAGCCGGAGCTGAACAACACCGGCTTCCTGGACGCCTTCGCCTCCCGCCCGCTGGGACTGCCGCTGTCGGCCTGGGTGATGATCGTGCTCGCCATCATCTTCTCGCTGGTGCTGAGCCGGATGGCCTTCGGTCGCTGGCTCTACGCCACCGGCAGTAACGAACGGGCCGCTCAACTGTCCGGCGTGCCGATCAAGCGGGTGCAGACCCGGATCTACGTCATCGCGGGGCTGTGCGCCGGCATCGTCGGCATCCTGCAGATGGCCAACATCAGCTCCTCCACCGCCGACCTCGGCACCTACTACGAGCTGAACGCCATCGCCGCGGTAGTGATCGGCGGCGCCGCCCTGTCCGGTGGTCGCGGCACCGTCCGCGGAACCATCATCGGCGCCTTCGTGATCGGCTTCTTGGCCAACGGTCTGGTCATTGTCGGCGTCTCCCCCTTCTGGCAGAAGGTCATCACCGGCGCGGTCATCATCCTTGCCGTCGCTGTGGACCAGATTCAGCAGATCGTGCAGAAGCGGCGCAACGCCCGCAAGGCCGTTGCGGCCATCAAGCAGGCCGGCGGCACACCGGCCAAGGCGGCCTGAGCCGTCTCGACCCGACCCACCCGCACGACACCATCCATCAGCAGTGAAAGGAAATCACACATGATCAATCGACCCAGAATCAATCCAGTAGGAGTCAAGTCTTTGGTGCTCGGCGCCGTCCTGCTCGGCGTCACCGCCTGCGGCGGTGGAGGAGGTGGTTCGGCCGCGCCGGCCGCCTCGGGGAGCGCCTCCGGCGGCACGGGCCAGGCCGGCGGCACGATCTCCATCATCACCGTCGATCCCTCGAACCCGTACTGGAAGGCCGAGGCCGACACCGCTGTCGCGGCCGCGCAGAAGCTGGGCTACAAGACCACCCTCTCGGCGAACAAGAATGACCCGGAGACCCAGAACCAGTTGATGGAAACCGCGATCAACGACAAGGTCGCCGGCATCCTGCTCGACCCGGCCGGGGCCGACGAGAGCGTGGCCGCGGTGCAAAAGGCGGTCGACGCCAAGATCCCAGTCGTGCTGATCAACGCCGAGATCGCCAAGACCGGGCTGGCCAAAGCGCAGATTGTCTCCAACAATGCCCAGGGCGCGACTCTAGGGGCTGAGGAATGGGCCAAGAAGATGGACTACAAGGGCACCTACGTCGAGTTGTTCGGCAAGCCCAGCGACAACAACGCGCAAGTCCGCTCCGACGGCTACCACTCCGTGATCGACCAGTACCCGGACATGAAGTCGGTCGGCAAGGAGATCGCCAACTGGGACCGGCAGACCGGCCAGGACAAGATGGAGTCCCTGCTGAGCAAGAATCCCGACGTCAAGGGCGTGATCGCCGGCAACGACGAGATGGCCCTCGGGGCGATCAACGCGCTGAAGCAGAAGGGCAAGCTCGATCAGGTGAAGGTGCTCGGCTTCGACGGTAACCCCGATGCGGTGCGCGCGGTGGAGAAGGGCGACATGGTCGCCAGCGTGCTGCAGCCCATCGTCGATGGTACCGAGAAGGCGATCACTCAGCTCGACAGCGTGATCAAGTCCGGCCAGACCGGGGTGCCGGAGGAGAAGCAGGCGCTGGACTGCACCCTGATCACCAAGGAGAACGCCAGCCAGGTGCAGGACTTCGTCCTGCAGAAGTAGGCCTTCGCGTCTGGGACAGGCTCGGGAAGCCGCACTTCCCGAGCCTGTCCAAGCGGCAGCGCCTCAGCTACCGTCGGTTGCCCCAGGAGGTTTGAGCTCATGACCCACGTGTACAACGATCCGGCCGCGTTCAAGGACGAGGTGATCGCCGGCTTCGCCTTGGCCTACCCGGATCACGTCCAGCGGATCGAGGACGCGGCCGGCTTCGTCCGGGCCGGCGGCCCCCTCGAGGGCAAGGTCAGCCTGGTGATCGGTGGCGGATCGGGTCACTACCCCTCCTACAACGGGGTGGTCGGCACGGGCTTCGCCGACGGGGCAGTGCTGGGCGACCTGTTCGCCTCGCCCTCGGCGGAGCAGGTCTACCGGGTCTGCCGGGCCGCCGACGGCGGTGCCGGCATCGTGCTGGGCTTCGGCAACTATGCCGGTGACCGGCTTAACTTCGCGGTCGCCGCCGAGCGGCTGATCGCGGAAGGCAATGACGTCCGGATCGTCTACGTCACCGACGACGTGGCCTCCGCAGCAGCCGACGAGCAGGGTCAGCGGCGCGGGATCGCCGGCACCTTCACCGTGTACAAGATCGCCGCCGCCGCCGCTGAGGAGGGGGCCGACCTGGACGAGGTCGAGCGCGTGATGGCCAAGGCCAACACCGCCACCTACTCCTTTGGCGTGGCCTTCGACGGCTGCACCATGCCCGGTGCGGAGGAGGCGTTATTCACCGTCGAACGAGGCCAGATGGACTTCGGCCTGGGCATTCACGGCGAGCCGGGGATCAGCTCCGCGGCCTGGATGCCGGCCCATGAACTCGCCGACACCCTGGTGGAGAAGGTCTTGGCCGAACGACCCGACGACGTCAGCGGACGGGCCGCCGTTCTGGTCAATGGGCTCGGCGCCACCAAATATGAGGAGTTGTTCACCCTGTTCGGCGAGGTCGTTCCCCGGTTGCAAGACGCCGGGGTGACGCTGGTCGCTCCTGAGGTCGGCGAGCTGGTGACCAGTTTGGACATGGCCGGTTGCTCGCTCAGCGTCACCTGGCTGGACGACGAGCTCGAACGGCTGTGGCGGGCCCCCGCCGACACCCCCGCTTTCCGCCGAGGGACCACCGCCACCAGCGAGCGCTTCAGTACCCGGCGTCGGGTCGAAGCCGAGGTCGGCGCTGCGGCCGTGGAGCAGTCCAGCGAGCAGTCGCGGACGGCCGCCGGCGTCGCCCGGGCGGCGGTCATCGCGCTGCACGAGGCGGTGGAGGCCAACAAGGAACATTTGGGCAAGATCGACGCCGTGGCCGGCGACGGTGACCACGGCATCGGCATGTCGCGCGGCTCCACGGCCGCCGCACAGGCCGCTCGCGACACCGAAGGCGGCGTGCAGACGGTCTTGGCCGCAGCTGGAGCGGCCTTCGGGGATAAGGCCGGCGGCACCAGCGGCATCTTGTGGGGGCTGCTGCTCGACGGCGTTGGTAGCGAACTGGGCAACACCGACGCGGTAGATGCGGCCGCGGTGGCCCGGGCCGTCCGGTCCTCCGCCAACCGGCTGCAGACCTTCAGCAAGGCCGAGCTGGGCGATAAGACGATGTTGGACTCGCTGTTCCCCTTCGTCGAGGCGCTGGCCGAGCAGGTCGAGCGCGGCTCGGATCTGACTACGGCGTGGCAGGCGGCGGCGCAGCAGTGCGTCGAAGCCGCCGAGGCAACGGCGTCGCTATCGCCGAAGATCGGCCGGGCCCGGCCGCTGGCGCAACGCAGTGTCGGCACCCCGGACCCGGGAGCGGTTTCGCTAGGCATGATCGTGACGGCGATCGGCAAGGTGTTGGACGGTGGCGGTGTGATGCCTGATTGAGATCCCAGGGTGCCGGCGACGGCGCCGGACCGCGTGACTCCTCCATCCACCCAAACGGCCCGGGCGGCCGGAAAGGACAGCTATGAGTGACAAGATCAGGCTGCTGGTCGGCGGCGACAGCGCCGGCTTCGACTACAAGGATGCCATCTTGGCCGACATGCAAACCGACGACCGGGTGGCCTGGGTCAGCGATTTGGGCGTGTTCGCCGATGATCTCTTAGGTGGCACCTATCCGTCGGTGGCGATCGCCGCCGGCCAGAAGATCGTGGCCGGCGAGGCGGACCGGGCGATTCTGGTCTGCGGCACCGGAATCGGCGTCTCGATCGCGGCCAACAAGGTCCGCGGGATCCGGGCCACGGTGGCCCACGATTCGTTCAGCGTGGAGCGCTCCATCTTGTCCAACGACTGCCAGATCCTGACGATGGGCCAGCGGGTGGTCGGGCTGCAGCTGGCCCGCCGGCTGGCCAAGGAGTGGCTCGGCTACGCTTTCGACCCCACCAGCCACTCCCAGGCGAACGTCGACGAGATCGTCGAGTTTGAGGACTCGCTTACCGGCTGAGCGACCTCGCAGCTCAGGCGAGGTCAGGACAGCGATGCGAGCAGTCGTGTTCGATCAGGTGGGCGGAGCGCTCACGCTGCGTGACGTGCCCGCCCCGCGGTGCCCGCCCGGGGCGGTGGTGGTCGACGTAGCCGCGACCGGGGTCTGCCGCTCGGACTGGCACGCCTGGCGCGGGCACGAAGGTGTTGGCCTCCCGCACACCCCCGGGCACGAATTCGCCGGCACGGTCGCCGTTGTGGGCGACGGGGTCGTCCGGGCTCAGGTCGGGGACCGAGTCACCGCACCGTTCGTGCACGGGTGCGGCCGCTGCGACTGGTGCCGGCAGGGCGAGGCGCAGGTCTGTCCCGAGCAGACTCAACCGGGCTTCAGCGACCCGGGTTCGTTCGCCGAGCAGGTGGTGGTCCGGGCTGCGGATTTCAACCTGGTGACTCTTCCGGGTGACGTCGACTTCGTCAGCGCCGCCGCGCTGGGCTGTCGCTTCGCCACCGCCTACCGAGCGCTGACCGGTCCCGGCCGGCTGCGCGCCGGTGAGACGGTCGCGATCTGGGGATGTGGTGGGGTCGGGCTGTCAGCGGTGATGATCGCCACCGCCCTCGGCGCCCGGGTGGCGGCACTCGACCCGTCCCCGGTCGCGTTGCGGCGCGCGGGTGAACTCGGGGCGGAACTGTTGCTCGACGCCGCCGGGGCCACCCCCGCCGATCTGGCCGCCGACCTCACCGAGCGGACCGGCGGGGTCCATCTCTCGATCGATGCGCTCGGCTCGGCCGACACTGCGACCGGGTCGATCGAAAGCTTGCGCCGCCGGGGCCGGCACGTTCAGGTTGGCCTGATGCACGGCCCGGATGGGGACGCCGCGCTGCCCTGGAACCGGGTGCTGTCCTGGGAGCTGGCGGTGCTGGGGAGTCACGGGATGGCCGCGGCCGACTATCCTGCGATGCTGGCGCTGGTCTCGCAGGGACGGCTGTCACCTGCGGCCCTGGTCGGCCGCGTGGTGGACCTGGCCGGTGCCGCCGTCGCGTTAGCCGCGATGGACGATCCACTGAGTCCGGCGGCCGGGATTACGGTGGCCAGCCTGTCCTGAGCGGTGTAGCCCTGTACCGTCAAGGTGCAGACGTTTCGTCGGCCGGGATCTGGGTTATCGATCCAGGTGTGGGACACATTCGGCGACGCCGACATCGGAGCGGAAGGACCCGGGGAATGACCCAGCACCGGCTGGTCCACTGCCAGATGTCGCAGCTGCTCGCGGTCGCCGCCCGCCGCCACGTCCTCTGCTCCCCTGGGCCGCCGAGCGGGCGTCGATGGTTTCCCAGTGCCAACCCGCCCGGCAGCGTCGCGCTGTCCTGGTCGGGCCGACTACCCGGTCCGCCGGGCGTCGTCGTGGTCTGGTGGCTCGAGGTCGAGCCGGCCGCGACGGGGGTGTTGGCCCACCTGACGGCCGACGTGGTGGCCCGGGTGTGGCCGGTACCTCCTCCGGTCATTCTGGCCCTGCATGCTTGGTCGGCCCGTGAACTGGGGACCCTGGCCCGCGGTGCCGAGACCCCGTCGTACGCCGCCTGAGGTCGGGGTGACCTGATTGGGCCGACCGTCGTGTGATCGGATGAGACCACTCCCCCGCATCCGCGGGTCGAATTTTGGTGGAAGGACCAGACATGAGTTTCTCTGACAAGACAGACGACGTGGCCGGCCAGGCCAAGAACGCGGCCAACGACGCCGTGGGCACCGTGAAGTCCGGAGGTGGCGTGATCGCCGCGCTCAGTGCCGCGGGATTCAAGAGCGAGTGGGCCTACGTCGGTGCCTTCGCTTCGATCGGCTTGTCGTTCGCCTCTTACTTCGCCAGTCGGGGCAAGCAGGGCCACGACAAGGCACAGTCCGATCGCTGGGGCATCTTCGTGGGTCACTGGGCCCCGACCTTCATGGCTTTGGGCAACGCGCTCAGGCTCGAGGAAGGTCGTCGCTGAGCCCTGAACCCAGCTACCCGTCCAGACCCGCCGGAGTCCCCTCCGGCGGGTCTCGTCGTTCCGGGAGCTATCCGGTCTTCAGGCGGCGGCGACCGCGGTCCGCAGATCCGCCACGAAGTCGGCGTACCCCTGCTCGCGGACGTCGGGGTCCATCCGCAGGATGGCCGAGGGGTGGATCGTGGCCAGGAAGCGCCGCGAACCCACCGGTGTGTCGCGCTCGAACACCGAACCGCGCTCCCGGGTGACCCGGAAGCCACTGCCCAGCAGCGACTTGGCGGCGGTGGCGCCGAGGACCACGATCAGCTGTGGGTTCACCCGGTCGATCTCGGCCTCCAGCCACGGCCGGCAGGCGACCACGTGGCTGGTCTCGGGTGTTTGGTGCAGCCGTCGCTTCCCGCGCCAGGTGAAGCGGAAGTGCTTCACCGCGTTGGTGACGTACAGCTGGGCCCGGTCGGCACCGGCCTCGTCCAACGCCTTCTGCAGCAGGCGGCCGGCCGGACCCACAAAGGGAATTCCCTGCTGGTCCTCGATGTCGCCGGGCTGCTCACCCACCAGCATCATCGCCGCGTCCGGCGCCCCGGCCGAGAACACGACCTGGGTGGCCGGTTCCCACAGTTCGCAGCCGTGGCAGCCGGTGGCCGCCTCCCGCAGCCGGGCCACACCTCCCTCGTCGGGCACCCACTCCGTTGCGCTCATGGTTCCTTTCTACCGGTCGGGCTCATGGTCTTTCGTATCCGGTCGAGCCGGGTTTAGCCAACCTCTTCGAGGCCCTTCGACCTCTCAGGGCAGGCCCTCGAGGGCGTTTCGACCCTTCGACAGGCTCAGGGCAGGCTCAGGGGGCGTTTCGACCCTTCGACAGGCTCAGGGCAGGCCAAGCTCAGGGGGCGTTCCAACAAGCTCCGGCCCCGATCGTCCTCGCTGATCTCGTTAGGCTCTGCGCCCATGGCGATCAGCAAGGGTGACACTGTGCACTGGAACACCTCCCAGGGCAAGACGGAGGGCAAGGCGGTGGAAAAGCGGACGAAGGAGTTCACCTTCGAGGGGCAGCACTTCAACGCCTCCGACGACGAGCCGTTCTGGATCGTTGAGTCGGTCAAGAGCGGAAAAAAGGCCGCGCACAAGGAATCGACGCTGGAGGGCTGAGCCGAGGGCCGTCGCACCTGCGCGGTCGGGTGCGCCTACTCGAACTGCGCCGGGTCACCGGCGCCCTCGCGCACCACCTGAGGTACGCCGGCGGAGAAGTCCACCACCGTGGTCGGCTGCTCCCCGCAGTCACCGGAGTCGATCACGGCGTCGACCACATGATCCAGTCGCTCCTTGATCTCCCATCCCTGGGTCATCGCCGCCTCCTCACCGGGGAGCAGCAGGGTGCTGGAGACCAGCGGTTCGCCCAGAGCGGCCAGGATCGCCCGGGCCGTGACGTGGTCGGGGATGCGGACGCCGACCGTGCGCCGCTTCGGGTGCAGCATCCGCCGCGGCACCTCCTTGGTCGCGGGCAGGATGAAGGTGTACTGCCCGGGTGTGGCCGCCTTGACCGCCCGGAAGACGGCGTTGTCGAGGTGAACGAACTGCCCGAGCTGGGCGAAGTCGTGACACACCAGGGTGAAGTGATGGTGCGCGTCCAGCTGGCGAATGCTCCGGATCCGGTCCAGGCCCTCCCGGTTGCCCAGTTGGACCCCGAGCGCGAAGCAGGAGTCGGTCGGGTAGACCACCAGGGCGTCGGCCCGGAGCAGCTCCACCACCGCGCCCACTGAGCGCGGCTGCGGATTGTCGGGGTGGACGTCGAAGTAGCGCGCCATCCGGGCAGCGTAGGCCCATCCCGACCGGGACAGGCGCCTGGAACGGCACCGGTGAGACCACGTCCGTGGACTAGGTTTTTCCTCATGGTCACCAAGGTTGCGCTGCTCACCGCCGGGGGCTTCGCGCCCTGCCTGTCCTCCGCCATCGGCGCCCTCGTGCAGGGCTACACCGAGCGGGCGCCGGACGTGGAGCTGATCGCCTACCGGCACGGCTACCAGGGCCTGTTGCAGGGCGACTCGCTCAGCGTCACCGACACGGTCCGCCGACATGCCGACCTGCTGCACCGCTTCGGTGGCTCTCCCGTCGGCAACTCCCGGGTCAAGCTCACCAACGCCGACGACTGCGTCCGACGGGGCCTGGTGCCCCAAGGCGTGGACCCGTTGCAGGCGGCGGCGGACCAGTTGACCGCCGACGGCGTGGACGTGCTGCACACCATCGGCGGGGACGACACCAACACCACCGCCGCCGACCTGGCCGCCTTCTTGGCCCGGCAGGGCCACGACCTGACCGTGGTCGGACTGCCCAAGACCGTGGACAACGACATCGTCCCGGTCCAGCAGTCACTGGGCGCCTGGACCGCGGCGGAGCAGGGAGCGCGCTTCGCCGAGAACGTGGTCGCCGAACACAACTCCGGGGCCCGGATGTTGATCGTGCACGAGGTGATGGGTCGCTCCTGCGGCTGGCTCACCGCCGCGACCGCCCGGGCCTACCGCGAATGGCTGGACGCCCAGCAGTGGTTGCCCGAGATCGGCCTGAGCCGGGAGGCTTGGGAGGTACACGGCGTGTATCTGCCCGAGGCCGCGTTCGACCTCGACGGTGAGGCGTCCCGGCTGCGGCAGGTGATGGACACGTTGGGTTGCGTCACCGTGTTCGTCTCCGAGGGCGCCGGCCTGGACACCATCGTCGGCGAGCTCGAACGCTCCGGTGAGGAGGTGGCCCGCGACGCCTTCGGCCACGTCCGGATCGACACCGTCAACCCGGGGGCCTGGTTCGCCAGCAAGTTCGCCGAGCGGCTGGACGCGGAGAAGGTGCTGGTGCAGAAGTCCGGGTACTTCTCCCGCTCCGCCGCCGCGAACGCCGCCGACCGGGAACTGATCGCGGTGATGGCCGACCTCGCCGTCGACGCCGCCCTGCGCGGCCAGTCAGGCCTGATCGGCCACGACGAGGAGCGCGGCGGTGAGTTGCGCGCGATCGAGTTCGATCGGATCGAGGGCGGTAAGCCCTTCGACATCGACCAGGCCTGGTTTGCCGACCTGCTGAGCGGGATCGGGCAGCCTCCCGCCGTGCCGGCGCGCTGAGGTGCCTCCCCGTCTGCTCACCGACCGACGCCCGGTGCCGGTGCTGGAGATCGGTGGCACCCACGTGACCGCGGCCCTGGTCGACCTGACCGCAGGCGAGGTGGTCGACGGGGCCGGGGACCGAGTGCCGTTGCCGGGGGCGGGGGACGCGCAACTCCTCCTCGCCGAGATCACTCGTTGTGCCACCGCCCTCGGCGCCGACCCCGGTGCGGCGTGGGGCGTGGCGGTACCCGGCCCGTTCGACTACGCCCACGGCATCGCCTGGTTCGAAGGGGTCGGCAAGTTCGACGCCCTGCGCGGGGTCGACCTCGGCGAGGTCCTGCGCGCGCAGATCCGGCCGGCCCCCGCCCGGGTCCAGTTCGGCAACGACGCCGCGGCGTTCGCCCTCGGCGAGTGGGGGTTCGGCGCGGGCCGCGGATGCGGGCGGATGGTCGGCATCACCTTGGGTACCGGAGTCGGATCGGCTTTCCTGGCCGACGGTGACCCGGTCGACTCCGGCGACGACGTGCCGCCCGGCGGCGAGGTCCACCGACTGTCGCTGCACGGCCTTCCGCTGGAGGACACCGTGTCCCGCCGCGCCATCCTGCGGCGCTTCGCTGACCGGTCCGCCGCCGCGGGCCGGGCGGTGGAACAGGACGTGGACGTGCACGACGTTGCCGGACGAGCCCGGGCCGGGGACCAGTTGGCCCACGACGTCTTGTCCGAAGCGTTCAGCCAGCTCGGATCCGCCCTGGCCCCGTGGTTGGCCCGGTTCGGAGCCTCGACCGTGGTCGTCGGCGGCTCGATCAGCCGCTCGTGGGACCTGATCGCGCCGGCCTTGCGGCACGGGTTGGACACCGGCGGCCTGGCGGCCGTACGGGTGCTGCCGGCGAAGAACCCCGACCACGCCGCCCTCCTCGGCGCCGCCTTGCTCGCCGCCCGGCCCGGGACCTAACGACGGCGGCCTAACGGCGGCGGCGCGCCAGCCAGAGCACGAGCGCGGCGCCCAGGCCGGCACCGCTGGCCAACCCGGTGAGGTAGCCGGTCGGCGCGGTCGCGGGCACCCCGGCGGCCGCTGGCACTCCGGCGGCCGCTGGCCCGTTCGGCTCAGCGGCGGGAGCCGAGGCGTCGTCGGCCTGCAGCGGGAAGCGGACGTCGGCGTCCTCGGGTGGAATTGCGTCATGATCGGCCGTGGCCACCCAGGCAGCGGTGAACAAGATCAACTGGGCGAACAGGTTGAAGAACAGCATCAAGGCGATCACCGGCCCGAAGATGCCGATGGCCTTGCTGTGGTTGAACAACCCGATCAGCAGGCTGGCCGAGTACTGCAGGACGGCCAGCCCGACCGCGCCGAGGAGCGCTCCGCGGCGGACCACCGAGCTCCGCTCGTGTTCCTCGGGCAACACCGCGAACAAGAACCGGAACAGCAGCCAGCCCGCGCCGACCGAGAACGCGATCGGCACTACCCGCAGCGCCGGCGCGAGCCAGCCCAGATGGTCCAGTCCGAGCCAGGACACCACGGTGCCGGCCAGGGTGGTCGACAGCGAAGCCAAAGCGAACGTCACCGCGATGGCCACCACCAGCGCGGCCAGCGTCACCAAGTTGCGGGCGGTCACCACCAAGACGTTCCCCGGCGGGCCGGACAGGTCTAACGCGGCCCGGGACTGGACCCGGAAGGCGTTCTTCAGGTTGCCCATCCAGCCGGCACCGGAGTACAGCGCGGCCAGGATCCCGACGACGCCGATCGCGGTGAAGTCGCTGAGGTAGCGGGTGATCAACGCCAAGACCTGGGCCCGGGTCCTCGGGTCGGCCTGGCCGAGGAAGTCGGCCACCGCGTTGGCCAGCGGGTCGAGCAGGTCCGGTCGGGCCACGGTGAGCACGAAGCCGGCCACCGAGAACGACAGCATCAGCACCGGGATCACCGCCAGCACCGAGAAATAGGTGATGGCGGCGGCGAAGGGCGTACCCAGCCGGCCGGTGAAGCGGGTCAGCGCCCGCAGGAGGTGGCGCACCCACGGCCGCTGCTTGAGCCGTTCGATCACCGCCGGCTCAGTCGGCGAACGCGTCCGGCGGCGGGCAGGTACACACCAGGTTCCGGTCGCCGTAACCGCCGTCGATCCGGCCGACCGGCGGCCAGTACTTGTCCGCGCCGGTGGCGTAGATCGGGCCGGTGTGCAGGCCGGCCGGGAAGGCCGCCGTACGTCGGGAGTACGGGTGGTCCCACTCGTCCGCGGTGACCTGCGCCTGGGTGTGCGGAGCGTTACCCACCGGGTTGTCCTGGCGGGTCCAGGTCCCGCTTTCGACCTGCCCGATCTCGGCCCGGATGGCGATCATCGCGTCACAGAAGCGGTCGAGTTCGGCCAGGTTCTCCGACTCCGTCGGTTCGACCATGAAGGTGCCCGGCACCGGGAAGCTCATCGTCGGGGCGTGGAAGCCGTAGTCGATCAGGCGCTTGGCCACGTCGTCGACGGTGATCCCGCTGGCCTTGGTCAGCGGCCGGAGGTCGAGGATGCACTCGTGCGCCACCCGGCCGTTACGCCCGGCGTAGAGCACCGGATAGTGCTCGGCCAGCCGGGCCGCAACGTAGTTCGCGGCCAGCAGGGCGTGTTCGGTGGCCGTGGTCAGCCCGGCCGTCCCCATCATCGCGATATAGGCGTAGGTGATCGGCAAGATTCCGGCCGAGCCGAACGGCGCGGCCGAAACCGGACCGGTGGCCTTAGCCGGGCCGGCGAGCGTGAACGGGTGCGAGGGCAAGAACGGCACCAGGTGTTCCCCCACGCCGATCGGACCGACGCCCGGTCCCCCGCCGCCGTGCGGGATGCAGAAGGTCTTGTGCAGGTTGAGGTGGCTCACGTCGGCCCCGAACCGGCCCGGGCGGGCCAGGCCGAGGAGGGCGTTGAGGTTGGCGCCGTCGACGTAGACCTGGCCGCCGGCCTCGTGCACGACGGCGCAGAGCTCGGTGATGCCCTCCTCGAAGACCCCGTGGGTGGAGGGGTAGGTGACCATGATCGCGGCGAGTTCGTCGCGGTGGGTCTCGACCTTGCTCCGCAGGTCTTCTGAGTCCACCCCGCCGTCGGCGGCGGCGCGGACCACCACGACCCGCATCCCGGCCATCACCGCCGACGCCGCGTTGGTGCCGTGCGCGGAGGAGGGGATCAGGCACACCCGCCGGGACTCCTGCCCCTTGGCCTGGTGGTAGGCGCGGATGGCCAGCAGGCCGGCGAGCTCGCCCTGACTTCCCGCGTTGGGCTGGACGCAGACCCGGGCGTACCCGGTGATCTCGGCCAGCCACTGCTCCAGGGTGGAGATCAGCGTGGCGTACCCCTGCGCGTCCGGCGCCGGCGCGAAGGGGTGCAGGTTGGCGAATCCGTGGTAGGAGATCGGCTCCATCTCCGTCGTCGCGTTCAACTTCATGGTGCACGAGCCGAGCGGGATCATCCCCCGGTCGAGCGCGAAGTCACGGTCGGCCAGCGCCCGCAGGTAGCGCAACATCGCGGTCTCGCTGTGGTGGGTGTTGAACACCGGGTGGGTCAGGTACGGCGAGGACCGGACCGAGCCGTCGAGCCGGACCGACGCACCGGTGGCCGCAGCACCGGTGGCCGCAACATCGGTGGCCAAGACACCGAAGGCGGTCCGGACGACGTCCAGATCGGCGGCAGTGGTGTCCTCCCCGACCGAGACCCCGACCCGGTCGTCATCGACGTGGCGCAGGTGCACGCCCCCCTCCCGGGCCGCCGCGACGACCGCGCCGGCCCGGCCCGGAACGACCGCGGTCACGGTGTCGAAGAAGCTGTCGTGACTCAGCTGTATCCCGCCGGCCACCAGGTCCCGGGCCAATCGATCGGCGTCGGCGTGCACCCGTTCGGCGACGGTCCGGAGACCGTCGGGGCCGTGGTAGACCGCGTACATCCCGGCGACGACGGCGAGCAAGACCTGCGCGGTGCAGATGTTGGAGGTCGCCTTCTCCCGCCGGATGTGCTGCTCACGGGTCTGCAGGGCCAACCGGAACGCGGCGGTGCCGTCGACGTCTCGAGACACCCCCACCAGTCGTCCCGGCAAGGTGCGCTGCAGACCCTCGCGGACGGCCAGGAACGCGGCGTGCGGACCGCCGTAGAACAGCGGCACGCCGAAGCGCTGGCTGGAACCTACGGCGATGTCGGCCCCCCACTCCCCCGGTGGCGTGACCAGCGTGCAGACCAGCAGGTCGCAGGCGGCGATCACCAGCGCGCCCGCCTGGTGGGCCTGCTCGGCCAGCGCCCGCAGCTCCTCGGTCGGAGCCAGCCGGCCGTCGGCGGCCGGGGTCTGGACAAGCACGGCGAAGGCGTCGGTGTGCGTCAGCTCCTCGGCCAGGGCTCCCTGGGCCACGCGGACCTCGATCCCGAGCGCCCGGGCTCGGGTGGTCACCACTCCCACGGTCTGCGGCAGGGTGCCGGCGTCGATCAGGAACACCTGGCCGCCCTTGGTGCTGCGCCGGGCCAACGCCATCGCCTCCGCGGCCGCGGTGGCTTCGTCCAGCAGGCTGGCGCCGGCGATCGCCAGCCCGGTCAGGTCGCAGACCATCGTCTGGAAGTTGAGCAGGGCTTCGAGCCGGCCCTGGCTGATCTCAGGCTGGTAGGGGGTGTAGGCGGTGTACCAGGACGGATCCTCCAACACGTTGCGCCGGATCACCGACGGGGTCACGGTCCCGGCGTAGCCCAGCCCGATCATGGCCCGCAGCGGGCGGTTGCGCGCCGCGAGATCGCGCAGGTCGGCCAGCACCTGGGACTCGGTCCGGGCCGCCGGCAGGGCTAGCGGTGCGCTGGAGCGGATGGTCGGCGGCAGGGCCTGGTCGACGAGGTCGGACAGGTCAGCCAGGCCGAGGGCAGCGAGCATCTTGTCCCGCTCGTCGGTTCGAGGGCCGACGTGACGGGCCACAAATGGGCTGGGGACAAATGGGCTGGGGACAGGGGGGCTGGGCTGGACCACGGAGGAGTCGGGGGTGGTGACCATGAGCGCTTCTTCCGGCCGTCTGGGCGAGGCGACACCCGTAGGTGGCGCTCCCCCTCTGTCACCGGTGGCTCCAGAGTTGTCACGACCGCACGGTCTGGGTGCCTGAGAGGTTCCGGGGAGGTTGCCCCTTCGGCGGCCCCGGCCCCTTAGTGGGCCGACGCGCTCTCCCGTGCGGTCGTCGTGACGAGATTCAGGTTACCTCAGCCCCGGCTGCACGCCCGGGCACACCGTGCCACCGTCAGCTGACGGCGCGGGCCCGGCGCCGCCGGGTCAGTTCGTCGTCGGCCGCGATCTCGACCGCGGTTTCCTCGACCGCCGCCCGCTCGGCCGGCAGCGCGGACAAGGTGCCTTCGATCGAACGCCAGACCCCGCCGAGGGCGATTCCGAAGACGCCTTGACCACCGCTGAGCAGATCGATCACCTCGTCGTCGCGGGTGCACTCGAACACCGAGACCCCGTCGCTCATCAGCGTTACCTGAGTGAGGTCTTGCACGCCGCGGGCGCGCAGGTGTTCGATCGCGGTCCGGATCTGCTGCAGCGAGATCCCGGCGTCGATCAGCCGCTTGATCACCTTCAAGATCAAGATGTCCCGGAAGCTGTAGAGCCGCTGCGAGCCTGAACCGCTGGCCCCTCTGACCTCGGGCACGACCAGTCCGGTTCGGGCCCAGTAGTCCAGCTGGCGGTAGGTGATACCGGCGGCGCTGCAGGCGATCGGGCCACGGAAGCCCAGATCGCTGGGCAGCGGGGAGAAGTCGCCCTCGAAGAGCAACTCCTGGGTGCCGGATTGTCCGCGGCGCGCCGACTCAGCCGCCGCGTCGACGCGTTCGTTGCTGCTCACTGCTACCTCCGGGTCGTCTCCCGCACCAGCGGGCGCGGGAACGTCGATGGCACCGAGTTCCCCGAGCGTAATTTCAGCGCAGTACTCCTACCCGTCGAACGCTACGACCGCGGGCCACGGACGGTCAACGACACGCCGCGCCGGTCACCGGTCGATCTCGAGTCTCGACCCATACTTCAGTCCCGGCACGGGTGGCTCAGGAGCTCGGCTCCTCACCGGTGACGAAGTCGTCGGGATCGACGTTGTCCAAGAATTCACGGAACTTCTCGACCTCGTCCTCCGGGGTTTCGGGCATCTCGATCCCCGCCTCGTCGAGGACGTCGTCGGCGCAGTAGATGTCGGATCCGATCCGCAGGGCGAGGGCGATGGCGTCGGAGGGCCGGGCGCTGACCTCGACTCCGTCGACTAACAAGATGGCGTAGAAGGTGCCACCGTCCAGTTCGGTGATCCGGACTTCGCTGAGCCGGTGGCCCAGGGTGGACAAGGTGTCCACCATCAAGTCGTGGGTCAGCGGCCGCGGCGGAACGACGCCCTCTTGGGCGTTGGCGATGGCGGAGGCCTCGTTGGCCCCGATCCAGATGGGGAGGAACCGGCGCCCACCGACCTCTCGCAGCAGCACCATCGGCGCGTTCGAGGGCATCTCCACCCGCACGCCGACGACATCGAGTTCGCGCATGGGCCAACCCTACGTCGCCGGGGCCCCCTCCCGCCGTCGACGCTCAGCGTTGCATCGCGGTCCGGACCAACGCCGCATGGAAGCTGATCACCAGCTGCGTGACCTCCGCCGAGACGTCGGTATTGCCCGAGGAACGCCGGACGTAGGGCGCAATGGCCTGCTCCACCAGTCCGACCTCCCGATCGGCCGACATCTTGAACGCCCGCAGGTGCCGGCCGTCGATCCCGTATTCCCCGAGGCGACGGGCGGCGACGGCCAAGGTGAGGGCGTCGCGCCCGTAGAAGTTGCCGCCGCGACGTGGAGTCACGATGCCGGTACGTTCGAGTTCGGTCAACGCCGCCTCGGACAGTCCGCAGGCCTCCAGCAGGTCCTGCCGCGACAGTCGCAGGGCCTTTTTCGGTGCGGCCGGAGGAGCGGTCGGTACGCTCGGGACCCCGCCGCGGGACGTCATCGCCGGACTGGGCGCGCTCGCCGCGTCGGACCCTGCGGCGGCGTCGGGTCCGCCTGTCGAGGTCGGGCCGGTCACGGTCGGGCCGGTCACGGTCGGGCCGGTCACGGTCGGGCCGGTCGCGGAACCCAAGGTCTTCGGCTCCGGCGGAACCTGGCCGCGGTCCATCAGCTCCAGGTGCTCGCGGATCACCTTCAGCGGCAGGTAGTGCTCCCGCTGCACCGACAAGACGTAGCGCAGCCGCTCGACGTCGTGCTCGGCGTAGCGTCGGTATCCGGAGGGAGCCCGCTGGGGCGAGATCAGGCCTTCGGACTCCAAGAACCGAATCTTGGAGATGGAGATGTCGGGGAAGTCGCCACTCAGGACCGTCAGTACCTGCCCGATACTGCGGGTCACCTCGCGTCCTCCCGGGGCACGCGCGTGCGGTTCGGAGGAGGTCGGCACCTTAGTCGACGTCCTCCGCGCTGGCGTAGTAGACCAGCCGGAATTTCCCGATCTGTACCTCGTCCCCCGGCTGGAGCAGCGCCTCGTCGACGAGTTCACGATTGACGTACGTCCCGTTGAGACTGCCGAGGTCCTTGACCCGGACGCCGTCCGGGCCGCGCTCGAAGCCGACGTGGCGCCGGGAGACGGAAATGTCGTCGAGAAAGATGTCGGAGTCGGCCCGGCGGCCGGCCACCGAGGAGTCGTGGTCGAGCAGGAAGCGGCTACCGGCGTCGGCACCGCGCTGGACGATCAGCAACGCCGACCCCTGGGGAAGGGCACTGACTGCGGCTTCGTCGGCCGGCGAGAGCCCGACCTCGCCACGATCGTCGGGCACCGGCACGATCGTCTTGGTGGTGTCGCCGCTCATCCGCGCGGCCTCCGAGCGGGGTGCGGCGGTCAGCGGCGCCCCGCACTGGGCGCAGAAGTTCGCCCCGTCCGGGTTGTCGTGACCGCAGTTGGTGCAGAAAGGCATTGCGCTCGTCTTCCGTCGGATATCGGCAAAGACTCAAGCCGTGATCGAGAGTGTAGTGGCGTCGGCGTTCGCGGGCTGGACCGGGATCGCCCTTTCCACCGACGATATGGCCTGCGAGCACCTACGACGATGTGGCGACGTTCTCGGCGTAGGCGTCGGCGTCCAGCAGGTCGTCCACGGCGTCGCTGTCGGAGACCTCCAGCTCGAACAGCCAACCGTCGCCGTACGGGTCCGACCCCACCGTCTCCGGACTGGCCTCGAGCAGGGTGTTGATGGCGGTCACCGTGCCCGCCACCGGACTCAGCACGTCCGACACGCTCTTGGTGGACTCCAACTCGCCGCACGCGTCGCCCGGCGCCACCACCTGGCCGACCTCGGGCAGGGAAACGAAGACGATGTCACCCAGCTGCTCGGCGGCGTAACCGGTGACGCCGATCCGTACGGTGGATTCGTTACCCTCGCGCAACCACTCGTGGTCGGCGGAGTACTTGAGGTCTTCGGGATAGTCCGACACGGCAGGCTCCTCGATGCAGGTGGACGCGGACCCGGCCCGATCGCGCTCAGCCGGGGCCGCCGGTTCGCTCCGGCGTCGACGCCGGAGCAGCGGTGGTGAGCGTACGCAGGCGCGGGCCCGGCGTGCAAGGAGGTGACGTGCCTCCTAGCGGTTCGGCGGTCTCGAAGAGGGCCGGAACCCGGGCTCTTCGTCGCGAGCCAACCCGACGGCGCCACCGCAGCACGGCCTCGTTGTACAGCCGACGACGCAGTTCGACGGCCACCTGCACGTCGTCGAGCCCGGTCAATCCGGTCAGCCCGATCACTGTGGTCAGCTCGGACTCGGCCTGTTCACGTTCCCACGGTCCGAGCCCAGGTGTCAGGGCGGGCACGGCCGCCTGGGCGATCAGCAACGCGGTGGCCGGGTCGGTCCCGTGACGGGTGCCGGCCGCCACCGCCGCCTGCGCCCGCCGTACCAGGGCACGATCCAGCGCCACCCAAGCCAACCCGGTCCGGGCCGCGAGGGAACCGCCTGCGCTAGTGGTCACGAGGTTCCCTCCGCCGCGTCGAGCCGGCCTTCGGGCCCCGCGGCCATCGACGCCTCCAAGACCGCGTCGTAGAGCGCGCATACCGACGCCCCCACCGTCGACCAGTCGTAGCGACGGGTCAGCTCCTGGGCCTGGGCGGTGCGGGCGGGGTCGGGCCGGCGGAGCACCTCGTCCACCGCGGCGGCGAGGTCGGCGGCGTCGCCGCTGCGGAAGAGCCGGCCGGCCGTCCGGGTCACGCCCCGCTCGTCGTAGCTGAGCAGGTCGGCGAATGGCGCCAGGTCGGACGCGACCACCGGCGCCGCACTGGCCATCGCCTCGAGCAGCACGATCCCGAAGCTCTCCCGCTCGGTATGCGGAGCGACGAACACGTCGGCGCTGGCCAATAGTGCGGCTTTGTCCCGCTCGCTGATCGGGCCCAGTCTGCGGCAGCCTGGGGGCAGCACCCGGCGACCGGCGCCGGCCACCACCACCTCGAGGTCGCTGCGAATCCGCCACAACGCCGGCAGCGCGTCCAGCAGCACGTTCAGGCCCTTCCGGGGCTCGTCGAGCCGACCGACGAAGACCAGTCGGGGCCGGTGCCCATTGCGCCAGCCCGCCGTCGTCACCGCCGGCGCGAGGTAGCGCTCGCGAGTGAAGCCGTTGGGGATGATCATTGGGTCCCGGCCGAGGTGACGGACCACCACGTCCCGGGCCGCTTCGGAGACTGCGACCGCGGCGGCGATCTTGTCCAGCGCTCCCGCCAACGCCGCCCCGGCCAGTTGCAGGGCGCGCGAACGCGGCGTGGCGGTGTGGAACGTGGCGACCACCGGCACCTCGGCGGCGGCCAGCGCCAGCAGCGCGACACTCGGGCTGAGCGGCTCGTGCACGTGCAGTAGGTCGAAGTCGCCCTCCCGGCACCAGTGCCGGGTCCGGGCCGCGACCAGCGGGCCGAAGCTGACCCGGGCCACCGACCCGTTGTAGCGGAGCGGCAGCGCAGCACCGGTCCCGGTGAAGTGAGCCGGGTCCAGACCTAAGGTGTCACCGGTCAACTCGCCCGGGGCCAACACGTACGCATCGTGGCCCTGGCCGCGCAGATAGGCCGCCAACCCCAGGACGTGGTTTTGTACACCGCCGGGAACGTCGAGGGAGTACGGGCAGACCAGGCCGATCCGCAGCCGGTGGGACCCGCTCATCGGGCCGGATCCGGGGCGAAGAAGGGTTGCATCAGGTGCCAGTCCTCGGGGTGGTCGGACAGCATCGCGGTGAAGAAGTCGGCCACCGTCTGGGTCATCGCGACCAGCCCGGCGCGGCCGGGCTGGTCGGGGACGACGGGACCGACCACCAGAGCCATCTTGGCGTCGCGGCTCAGCCCGTCCCCCTGGTAGTGACACACCGCCGGGATCAACGCCGCCCCGCTGAGCCGGGCCACCAGGGCCGGTCCGATCGGCATCGTCACCCGCCGGCCGGCGAAGTCGACCTCGACGCCGGCTCCGCTGAGGTCCCGGTCGGCGATCAGGCAGACCAGCCGGCCTCGGCGTGCGGCCTCGACCAGCTTCCCGACGACCCCGGGATCGCGATGGGAGAGCACCTCCATCCCCAACGAACGCCGAAAAGCCACGAAGGCGGCGTACTCGGTCTGGCCCAGCTGCTCGGCGACCGTGGTCACCGGCATCCCGGTCCCGCAGGCCCAAGCCCCCGCCAGGTCGTAATTTCCGCTGTGCGGCAGGGCGATCACCGCACCGCGCTCGGCGAACGCCTCCCGGACCACCGGTTCGTTGACCAGCTGAACCCGGGCGACCGCCTGCTCGGTCGTCCAACTCGGCAAGGCGAGCACTTCCCAGAACGTCCGCAGGTAGGACGTGACCGCGGCCCGCAGTAGCACCGGCCCGACCGGCCGGCCGGCCAGCACGCCGACGTTGGCGCGCAGGTGCTCCAGGTGCGGTCCACCGCGCCGCACCGCCACCTGCGCCAACCGCGGGGCCAGCCACGCCACCACCGGCAGCGGCAACCGTCCCCCGTAGCGCCAACCAACGGCGAAGACCCCACGCACGAGCGCCGCACGATCGAGCCGACGGCGACGCGAGGGCGCACGGGTGGGCAGTTCGGCGGGAATCGCGTCAGGCCGGCTGGTCACTACCGACCCGGGCTTGGCGGCGGACCTGCTCGATCCGCTGGACCACGGTGATCATGCTGGTGATCGCCAGCAGGGCCACGGCGATCTCGAGAACGTAAGGCACACCAAACCCCGCCAGCAGCGCACCGGCGAGGATGATCACCAACCGGTCGGCCCGGGCCGCCAACCCGCCGTGGCAGCGGAAGCCCAGGCTCTCCGCCCGGGCCTTGACGTAGGAGGTCCACTGGCCGAACACCAGGCCGGCCAGGGCGACCCCGGCCCAGAAGGCGGAGTTCTCGTGGAAGGCGAAGTAGGCCAAGATGCCGCCGAACACGGCGGCGTCGCCGAGCCGGTCCGACGTCGAGTCGAGGAAGGCGCCCCAATTGCTCGCCGTCCCGGTCGTCTTGGCCATCAGCCCGTCGAGCATGTCGGAGAGGACGAAGACGGTGACGATCAGCGAGCCCTGCCACAGCCAACCGAGCGGGAAACAGATCAGGGCGGCGGCGGTGACCCCGACCGTACCGGCGATGGTGACGACATCGGGGGAGACGCGGTGGGCGATCAGCCAACGGGCGATCGGGCCCAGCAGGGTGACCGAGATCCCCCGGAATCGCTCGAGCATCAGCAGCCCCGGTTCTGATCTGCGGCGTCGGCGGCGGCGGACTCCCAGGCCCGGCGGAGCAGCTCCCAGGTCTGGTCCAGCAGCTGCGGCAGGGCCTTGGTCTGGCCGATCACGGGTAAGAAGTTGGCGTCGCCGGACCAGCGCGGGACCACGTGCTGGTGCAGGTGTGCCGCAATCCCGGCTCCGGCCACCGCCCCCTGGTTGATCCCGAGGTTGAAACCGTGCGGCGCGCTCGCCGTGCGGACCACTCGCATCGCCTGCTGGGTCAAGGTCGCCACCGCCACGGTCTCGGCCGGCGTCAGCTCGGGGTAGCCCGAGACGTGCCGGTAGGGACAGACCAGCAGATGACCGGGTGAGTACGGGTAGAGGTTGAGCACCACGTAGGCCAGTTCGCCTCGATGGAGGACCAAGCCGTCCCGGTCTTCGCGGGCCGGCACAGTGCAGAAGGGGCAGTCGTTCTCCTCCGTGCTCGCCGGCTTGTTCTCCCCGGCGATGTAGACCATCCGGTGCGGCGTCCACAGCCGCTCGAAACCGTCCGGATCGCCGGGACGTAAGCCCTCCGGCTCGATCTCCACCACCGCTGCCCTGCCCCTCCCCTCTTCCTCCGACTTGTCAGAACCTGTGGTCGCTATAGCGACCACCGACGCTGACAAGTCTGCGTCAGACCTGGACCCGGGCCGCGATCGCGTCGGTGATCTCGCGGATTGCCTGCTCGACGGGTACACCGTTGTGCTGGCTGCCGTCACGGTAACGGAACGAGACGGCTCCGGCGGCGACGTCATCGCCGCCGGCGATCAGCATGTAGGGCACCTTCTGCTTCTGCGCGTTGCGGATCTTCTTCTGCATCCGGTCGTCGCTGACGTCCACCTCCACCCGAACGCCGGCGGCGGCCAGCCGCTGAGCCACCTCGTTCAGGTAGCCGGCGTACTCCCCCGCCACCGGGATCCCGACGACCTGAACCGGTGCCAGCCAGGGCGGGAAAGCGCCGGCGTAGTGCTCGACCAGAACCCCGAGGAACCGTTCGATCGACCCGAACAGGGCCCGGTGAATCATCACCGGCCGCTGCCGGGTGCCGTCGGGTGCGGTCACCTCCAGGTCGAAGCGCTCGGGCAGCATCAGGTCCACCTGGATGGTCGACAGCTGCCAGGTCCGTCCGATGGCGTCGCGAGCCTGGACGCTGATCTTGGGGGCGTAGAAAGCTGCCCCGCCGGGGTCGAGGACCAACTCCAGCCCGGTGTCGTCGGCGGCCTGGCGCAGCGCGGCGGTGGCGGCCTCCCACTCGGCGTCGGTACCGATCGACTTGTCCGGGTCTCGGGTGGACAGCTCGAGGTAAAACTCGGTCAGCCCGTAGTCGGCGAGCAGGCCGAGCACGAAGCCCAGCAGGTTCTTGATCTCGGCCTGCAACTGGTCCGGCGTGCAGTAGATGTGGGCGTCGTCCTGGGTCATCCCGCGCACCCGGGTGAGCCCGTGCACGACCCCCGACATCTCGTAGCGATAGACGCTGCCGAATTCGAACAGCCGCAGTGGCAACTCACGGTAGGACCGGCCCCGGGCGCGGAAAATCAGGCAGTGCATCGGGCAGTTCATCGGTTTAAGGTAGTAGTCCTGGCCCTGCCGCCTCACCGTGCCGTCGGGGTGGCGCTCCTCGTCGACGTGCATCGGCGGAAACATCCCGTCGGCGTAGAAGCCCAGGTGCCCGGAGATGTCGAACAGTTCGGCCTTGGTGATGTGCGGGGTGTTCACGAACTCATAGCCGGCCTCGACGTGGCGCTGGCGGGAGTAGTCCTCCATCACCTTGCGCAGGATCCCCCCTTTGGGGTGGAACACGGCCAGCCCGGAGCCGATCTCGTCGGGGAAGGAAAACAGGTCGAGCTCCGCGCCGAGGCGGCGGTGGTCGCGGCGGGCCGCCTCCGCCAGCCGAGTCTGATAGGCCTGAAGTTCCTCGCGGCTGGGCCAGGCCGTGCCGTAGAGGCGCTGCAGGGTCGCGTTGGCCTGGTCGCCGCGCCAGTACGCCGCCGAGCTGCGGGTCAGGGCGAAGGCCGGGATGTAGCCGGTGTGCGGCACGTGCGGGCCCCGGCACAGGTCGCGCCAAGCCACGGAGTCGTCGCGGCGGAGGTTGTCGTAGACGCTGAGCTGACCGGCCCCGACCTCCACCGAGGCGGCATCCCCGGACCCGTCGCCGGCGCCGAGATGCTCCGGGGCAGCGGTGGGTGTGCCCTTATCGGCGATCAGCTCCAGCTTGTACGGCTCGTCCGACATCTCCTGCCGAGCCTGCTCGTCGCTGACCTCGCGGCGCCGGAAACGCTGCCGCTCCTTGACGATCCGGGTCATCGCCTTCTCCAGCGCCCGCAGGTCCTCGGGGGTGAACGGGTCCGCGAGGTCGAAGTCGTAGTAGAAGCCGTCGGTGATCGGCGGCCCGATCCCGAGTTTGGCCTCCGGGTGCCGGCTCTGCACGGCCTGCGCGGCGACGTGGGCTGTCGAGTGCCGGAGGATGGCCAGCCCGTCGGGGCTGTCGATGGCCACCGGCTCGACGGTGGCGGCCTCGGGAATCGCGGAGCTGAGGTCGGCCAGCTCACCGTCGATGCGGACGGCGACGATCCGGCGGTCGTCGCCGAACCGGTCCAGACCTGTGGTGCTCAACGAGTCACCTGCTGCCTGACAGCTCCGCGGCGGGGAGAGGTGATCGTCAGGGCGGACACGGTCCGGTCCTTTCTCGGTGGGGTGGGGACCGGCCAAGACTAGACCGACAGCACGCTCGGTTACGACCGCAATCCTGGCTGGTGCGTGTCCGTCGTGGTGCCGACGTCGGCGAGGAGTGGGTGGGCGATACTGGGTTCGAACCAGTGACCTCTTCGGTGTGAACGAAGCGCGCTACCACTGCGCCAATCGCCCCGGGTGCCGCACGAGCGCAGCCCACGATAACGCATCGGCCGCCCTACCCGGGGATCCTGCTCAGGGATCGAGGTCAGCCGCACTCCGCTCCGCGAACACTCCCGCCACCCGGGCGCTGACCGAGCCCAGAGAGGGGAACGCCTGCCCGTCCCAGCGCTCGACGATCTGGACGTCGCGGAGAGAGGAAGTCAAGAAGACCTCGTCCGCGCTCCGGGCGTCCGCCAGGCTGAGGTCACGCTCGACCACCGGCCACCATTCCAGGAGCAGTTCCCGGGTGATTCCGGCCAGCGGTCCGGCGCTCAGCGGCGGGGTGACCACGTCCTCCCCAAAGACACAGAAGACGTTCGTCCCCGTTCCCTCGCACAACGCGCCAGCGGTGTTGAGGAAGATCGCCTCTCCGGCGTCCTGGGTCTTCGCGTACGCCAGGGCGCGGACGTTCTCGCCGTACGAGGTGGACTTGACCCCGGTCAGCGCGCCGTGCTCGTTGCGCCGCCAGGGGGCGGTGACGACGCTGGTGCTGAGGACCGGCGCGTCGGTCACCGCGGCGGCTACCACCAGCGTGGCCGGTCCGTACGCGGCCTGCGACCCGAGCGGTCCCGCGCCCCCGGTCCAGGTGATCCGCAACTTGCCGTGCTGGTAATGCTGACCCTCGAGGACGGCCTGGACCGCCTCACCGATCCGCTCGCGGTCGGGGGTGGGCAGTCCCATCGCCGCCGCCGAGCGCTCCAGCCGGTCCAGATGGCGGCGGAGCGCGAACGGACCGGCCGGGGTCAGCTTCAGGGCCTCGAAGACCCCGTCACCCACCACCAGGCCGTGGTCGAGGGCCCCGACCCGCGCCTGGGCGGGGTCGTCGTACAGCTGTCCGTCGATCCACACCCGAGGCGCGCCGGTCAGGGTTGCCGTCGCGGCGGTCGGGCTAGTCACCGCGTCAGCGTAGACGCGCGACCCACCGTGACAACATTTGGACTGCCGCCCGAGCCTGCTAGAGTCTTCCTTCGCACCTCGGGGCCAAGTCGGCTCGGGTAGCAATGCGGACGTGGCTCAGTTGGTAGAGCATCACCTTGCCAAGGTGAGGGTCGCGGGTTCGAATCCCGTCGTCCGCTCGGAGCGAGTCTCGCCCACCCCGTTGGGGAGAATTAGTTCCCTGGTGGAGTGGCCGAGAGGCGAGGCAACGGACTGCAAATCCGTGTACACGGGTTCAAATCCCGTCTCCACCTCGGGCGATTGGCGCAGCGGTAGCGCGCTTCCCTGACACGGAAGAGGTCACTGGTTCGATCCCAGTATCGCCCACCATCTTGACTAGAGGTTTTGCGGCTCATCATGATTGAGGGTCTCAGCAGGCCGCAATCCTTCAGGCGAGCACTCCCGTCACCTAAGCGGCCCGACGACCGGTGTTCTCCTTCTTCACCGCCGAAGCGGGCGTTGCCAAAACCGTCTTCTCCGTCTTATTTACTGCCTGGCAGCTTAGATTGGGTTATTGAACCAGGTCACAATTGAACCTGGGCTGCGTTTAGGTATGCCCTACGCCGATCAGTTGTGTCTACACACCAATCAACAGATTGAGATAGGGCGATCGCTGCACTTGGCGCGGTCCGTACCGGGTGTCCCGGGCCGCAGCTCGTGTCAACAGGAGGGCCCGCGACGGCCGCGTCACGGCCACGTAGAAAATCCGAAGCTCGTCAGTGCGTTGTTGCTCGCTAACGGCTCGAAAATCGGGCAGCTGGCCGTCGTTGCACGCAATCAAAGCGACCGCCTTAAAGGCGCGTCCCTGCGCCTTGTGCACCGTGAGCAGCCGAACCCCTGATGAAAGATTGTCTCCGCGCTGCGAGCGGGCAATGTGTTGGCGCAGGTTGGCAAAGCTGCGATCACTGCGGCCAAAGCGGTCGCTGAAGCTTCCCCACAGCTCCCGGAACTGATTGAGGTCGTCCTCCCAGTCCTCGTCGGCAATACTTATCGACTCGAGGTACGGCAGAAGGTCGTCAGCATCGGTGAGATCAGACAAGCCTTTCAGCTCACGGACGTCGGCCTGCTCTGACGATGTGATCACGACGGCCAGGTTGGTCCAGTTGATGTCGGCCTGACAGAGGCTGGCGATGGCGCGACGAACAGATCGGTGCGCCGGCGCGGCGAGGAATCCGATCACCTCAGTGGTCAGCCGAGCGGCCGCGCTGCGGACCCAATCCTCGGGCGAAACTGAGACGGCGACAGGGATCTGTCTTGCTTCGAGAGCGGCCCGAGTCCGAAGCAAGGCAGCCGCGGTGCGGGCGAGGACAGCAATGTCGGTCACTCTCACGCTCGGCGTCTCGCCCGGTGCGAGGATCCCCGGGTCCAGCCCCTCGTGGAGCTGAGTTTCCACCCAAGTCGCCACGTACTCGGCTTCTTGAGTCTCGTTCGCAAGCTCACCGACACTGATCGAGCCGGCAGCGGGAAAAGTCTGATCGCCGGCGGCGGACGCGATGCCGAGACGGGCGGCCACCCGGTGCCCGACGGCTACGATCCGGCCCGCCGAGCGGAAGTTCGCCCTCAATTCAATGCGCTCGGCAGCGTAGGTTGCCTCGAAGACGCGGATCAGACCTGCATTAGCGCCGCCGAAGCCCATCAGTGCCTGCCGTTCGTCTCCCACCACCATCGCGCGGAGATGGTCTTCGGACGGCTCGCCGAGCAGCCGGGTGAGAAGGATGTACTGCGCCACCGTCAGATTCTGTGCCTCGTCCACTACGACGTCGGAGTAGAGGGTGCTCAGCTGCCGGCGTAGCCACGGTGTCGCGAGTAAGTCGATCGCGTGCTCGATCATGCTGGGATAGTCGACCGCACCGCGATCGAGCAGCGCCGCGCGAAAGTCGGCGACCAGCGGCGCATCCTCTCGCCGGGCGCGCGCGAGGTCCATCACTTCGAGGGCCTGCCTGAGGTCGGTCGGCGGCCGCTGCCCGGATTCCACCAGCCACTCCTGCAGCAGATCGGCCCTGTCCACGTCGCGGCTGAGCACCTCGGGTTCTCGCGGAAGACCGATCCGCGTGGCGTGTCGACGAAGCAGATCCATGGCGAAGCTGTGGGTCGTCTCCGCGTCAACACGCCGCGCGAGGTCGCCCAGACGAACGCGCAGTCGGTCGCGTAACTCGTCAGCCGCCTTCACGGTGTAGGTCAGGGCCAAGGCGCGCGGTCCGTCGGGATCGCCATCGCTGAGTAGCCGCTCGAGCCGCTGGGCGACGACCTCGGTCTTGCCACTGCCCGCCGGCGCCACAACTACGACGGCACTGCTGGTGGTCCCAACCGCGCGTCGCTGGTCAGGACTGAGTTCAATGGTCATAGCGACCTCCTTCCAGCAGGGGCCGGAGCTTGGCCAACAGTTTCTGAATGGGCTGAGGCCAGTATCCAGCCTCATCCAGAGCGCGTGCACGATCTCCGCGCCGGGTAATCAGTTCGGCGGCCAAATGCCGCCCGAGCGCACCCTTCGTCTTGGTCATGGCCTTGACGAGTTCGCCATCGTCGGCCGGCACGGTCGATGACGGTTTAAGGGCCGAGAGTGCCGCCCGGCACAGCGCAGGATCGAACTGCGCGAACATCGCTTCGCAGGCCGCGATTGAGCCGCCCGGCGGTCCGACCCATGTGATGGTCGCCTCGTCGCCGTTCCCCAACTCCACGTCGAGACGGCGGGCCGCGGCCACTCCGGCCGAATCGGCATCACTGAAGAGTAGCCAGGGGAGATCCGCGAACCCCGCGAACTTGATCACCGGCTGCGCGTTGCTCATGCTGCCAGGGTCTACCACGGTGACCCCGGCAGCCGCGGACCCGAGCACCCACCTAATCAGAACCGGGAGCATTGCCCGTTCGGTGGCACCGTCGCCAACCACGACGGCCGAGGCGAACAGCAGCTCCCCGAATGGGCGCTCCACCGTCCGCTTCAGCTTGTCCATTTCCTCCTGATGGAACCCCGGTTGACGGCCGCGGATCGGGGAGCCATCGACCGGGTGGAAGTCGATGACTCGCAGACCACCTGCTGTCTCACGCACGAGTCGGATCGACCTCGGGTCCACCGAGGTGACCAAGTGGGCTGAGTGCGTGCTGACCACGGCCTGACCCGTCAGACCGCTCAGCAGATCTGACAGTTCGAAGTGAGCCTGCGGATGTAGGTGCGCCTCCGGCTCTTCGACGAGCGTGACGGGCTGAGGGCGGAGTTCACCGCGGTCGCGGCCGAGGCGTCGGTCGTACATAACATTTCGCACCTGCAGCGACGCCAAACTTCGTGATCCGGAGCCATGGAGCCGAACTGGCAAGTGCCCGCCCCCAGTGTCGAAGTCGATCGAGATCGTCCGGGACAGCTCCTCGATCCGACCCGGGAGCGCGCTGAACTGGGCCGAGCCGATCGACGACACTGTGTTGGTCAGCTCCGCCAATGCTTCGGTGACCGCAGTGAGCGCAGCACTCGACGTGATGATCGTCGAACTAAGCGTTGTCATGGCCGACTCGATTGCCGCGCGGTCAGTGGGTGGTATCTCCAGGTCGTCGAGAATGCGGCGGATGGCTGAGCCGCGGCGCCCGAGTTCTTCGGTCAGATCCCGACCGGTGTCGACAAAGCTGGCCGCAACGAGCGACGTCCGGTCCACACCGAGCGGTCGACGGGTGATCTGCCAGCTGTTGACGGCAGCGTCGAAGATCAACTCAGTTGACTCCGAGCGCACGCCGTTTCCTTCTTGCGACGGCGCAATTCGGGTCAGCCAGCCGAAGCGTTCGCGCTCGGGCGAATCGCTGACCAACTGGACGTTGAGAATCCGACGCTGCACACGAGGGTCGAAGTGCTCTTCACCGCTGCCCAGCGTGCGTGGCGCCAGGATGATCTCGATTTCACTCGTATGCGGCCCGCCCACGGTCAGATCGTCACGCTCGGCCGGAAGAGTGCCGAGCGCGATCCCGACGGCCCTCAGCAGCCGGGACTTGCCCACGTTGTTCCGGCCGACCAGCACAGTGAGATCCGGCTCCAGCGCCAGCGCGGCATCCGTTATGCCGCGGAAGTTGCGAAGCGTGACCCGCTCGACGTAGACGGCTGCATGATTGGACCTCGGTGACATGCGCAGGAGCGTACGGCCGAACTCTGACATTGTGCCCGGCAGCTTGACCTCAGACTGGTACCTTGACGCCCGCGGCCCTGGCAGGAGCCAACGATGACGACGTTCGTGTCACGGGGCGGACTACCCCAGCGGTGGAACAGGTGGTGTCCACCACCGGCGAGCGCATGCGGATCCAGCGGGAGGTCTTGACGCTCAGGGGCGACGGTTTAGGGCCCCATTTGGGCGCGTCGATCACGCTGACACGGAAGAGGTCACTGGCTCGATCCCAGTATCGCCGACCAGCGTCAATCACACGCTCCGGCCAGGTCGTCAAGGGCAGCGGTGATGGCATCGTCGATGCTCATTCCGCCGTGACCACCGTCGTCCAGCACGACCAGGCGACTCCCCGGCCACGCCCGGTGGAGCTCCCGAGCGGTGACCATCGGGCTGGAGATGTCCCGGCGACCGTGGATCAGGACCGCCGGGATGCCTCGGAGACGTCGCATTCCGGCGAGCACCTGCCCCTCGGTAAGGAAGCAGTCGTGACTCCAGTAGTGGGTGACCAACCGCGCGAACACCGCCCGGAACGTGGGGTCGTCGTACCGCGTCGATCGCCGCCACCCGGGGGTGAGCGAGACGTGGGTGTCTTCCCACCGGCACCAGGCACTCGCCACCTCCCGTCGGACGTCGGCGTCCGCGCTGGCCAGCAGCCGCGCGTACGCGGTGGACAGGTTGCCGGCCCGTTCCTGCTCGGGCACGAGGCTCATGAACGCCTCCCACTCCCGAGGAAACACGCAGCCGATGTCCCTGGTGATCCACTCGACCTCGCGGCGGGTCCCCGTGGTGATCGCGGCGAGCACCATCGCCGAGACCCGCTCGGGATACGCCTGCGCGTAAACCAGCCCGAGGGTCACTCCCCATGACAACCCCACGACCACCCAGCGCTCGACCCCCAGTTGCTCACGGAGCCGCTCGATGTCGGCAACCAGGTGAGCGGTGGTGTTGGTCGTCAAATCAGTCGAGGCGTCCTCCGCCAACGGACGGCTCCGGCCACACCCACGCTGATCGAACAGCACCGCCCGGTAGACGTCCGGGTCGAAGTAGCGGCGGGCTCCCGAGCCAGCGCCACTCCCGGGACCGCCGTGTAGGTACAGCGCCGGAACACCGTCTCGGCGACCGGCGCGCTCCCAGTACACGATGTGCCCGTCGCCCACCACCAGCTGTCCCGTCTCGTCCGGATCCACCGGTCGATACATGCCGCTCATCTTCGTCGAATGACTGGTGGCCGTCGACCGATCGCCTCCGCTACCGTCCAGCAGGTGAGCGACTCCGGCCATCCCAGCGTGCTCGTCGACCTCGACGTGCTGCTCGCGCCCGGCGACGAGATCCCCTTGGCCGACAAGATTCAGTCATCGGTCTCTCGGACCGCTCCCGGGCCGACGTACGCCCTCGGCAAGCCGGTCTGGCAGGACCCGGACCACGCAGTAAGCCCTGACGACGCCGAACTTGCCCGGCAGTGGGCGGTCGAGCATCCGCTGGCTGCTGCCGCAGACCGTCGCGTTCGCCGGTTCAGCATGAGCGTTGAGGGGGACGGCGTGGCTGACCTGCTCGACGAGGTTGCCTGGGCCGCTGTCGGGGCAGTTTGTGCCGGCGCCCGGGACGAGGATCGGCGGATCGGTCAGGGCGACACGGTGCCCGTCGTGGCCGACGAGTTCCCGTGGTCGAGCGCGACGAGGGTCGTCAGCGAAGCGGACACACGCTGACCGATTACTCCGGTGCTCTGGGTGGGCCAGCGGGATGGACGAGGGACCGCTCGAGCGGTGTCCGGACCGCCGGAGTGACGGGCGTGCCGTGGAGCCGGCCGGTCAAGATGTCGGCGGCGGCGTTCACCGCCGAGCGGGCGTCGGTGCCGCGGTCGGCTTCCAGGGCGGTACGCACGGCTCCGTCAGTCGTGACGGCCCAGGAGCCGACGACCTCCCCGTTCCACCACACGGTGGGGCCGATGTTGCCGGCGCGATCAAAGACCCGGCGGGGGTCGATGCCGAAGAACCAGTCGCGGTGACGCCAGCCCATCGGGGTCGGGTCGAGCGCGGGCAGCAGCGCCGCTACCGGACCCTCAGGCTCAGCTGGCTCGTTCGGTTCGGAGCCTGAGGTCAGCGCGATGCCGGGCCGGCCGTGCAGGTCCACCTCGTCGAGCGGGAGCCGATCGAGCGCACGCCCGGTCGTCGACTTGCTCCATCCGGTCCACCACTGCAGGTCGTCGATGGTGGCCGGCCCGAACCGGGCGAGCCAGCGCCGGGCGAGCTCGCGCTCCGCATCTTCCGGCTTCTGATCGGAGATCCCGTCCGGCCACCAGTGGTCAGCCGGTTCCCAACGATGGTGGCGACTGGTCCAGGGACCGGTCGGGAAACCGCGAACGATCCGGCCCTGCGCGCCCAGCAGGGTCAGCAGACTGGTGGTGACCTTCTGCGGCCGCTCCGACGGCGCCCGAACGCGGATGGCCGTCCGCAGGCCGGGGATGTCGGCGGCGAGCTCGGCGCCCGTCGCGGTGCCACGGCGCTCGAGGGCCCGCGCGACCTCGTCCTCGAGCCGCTGCACCCAGCCGCCGACGTCGTCGGGTAGGGGCGGGTCAGTCCCATTGCGCTCGAGTTGGCTGATCAGCCGACGGCGCAATCCGGCAGCCAGCGGCGTACTGACTGCTGCCTGAACCATGGGCACGTCACCGGTCGCGAACACGAACAGCGTACGGCGCATCGCCAGCCAACGGACCAGACTGCGTCGGGTGTAAAGGGCGTCGGCGACGTCGTCGAGCGAGACGGTCGCGCACCGGGCGAGGACCGAGAGGTAGACCGAAGCCGGGTCGGTGGCGTGCAGGGCGAGCACTGCTGCCGTCGCCTCCTCGGGACTGGTGGCTCGACCCGCCAGTCGGTGGTGTCGAACCAGCCGTCGCCGGCGTTCTGCAACTGAGACCTGACGATCGGTCACGGACGTCTCCTTCGAATGAGACTTGAGTATACCGATACGCGAGAGTATCGTTCTAATCGTGAATTCACCGACAACCGTTGCCGTGAGCCAGGCTGGTCCGCGGCCGGATGAGTCGACGGCGAAAAATCCTCCGCGGGCCCGGCCGGGCCGCAAGCGCGACGCCACCCGAGACGCAGTCATCCTCGACGCAGCGCTTTCGGTGCTCTCGACCCAGGGCTACGACGGGATGACCATTGACCTCGTCGCCGCCGAGGCCGGGATGGCGCGGGCCACGGTTTACCGGCGCTGGGCCACCAAGGCCGAGCTCGTGCTCGACGCGGTGTCCCGGCTGAGCCAGGCCGACGTCGACGTCGAGCGGCTTCCGGACACGGGCAGCTTCCGGACCGACATGCTGGCGATCAGCGCCTCCTACGACGAGGAGGAGCAGCACGTCCGCTTGCAGGTGATGGTCGGGCTGCTGTCGCTGGCTCACGCGGACCCGCGGCTGGCGGAAGCCGCGATGCGCTCGGGTATTGGTCCGTGGATCGCCGCCCACCGCGCGCTGATGCAGCGGGCCATTGACCGGGGCGAGTTCCCGCCGGCTGACATCGACACCCTCTCCCAGGTCATCCCCATGCTCTACGTTGCCCGCGCCGTCCAGCGGCTGCCCATCAACGGCGACCTCGGCGACCGGCTCCTCGATCACGTCGTGATCCCGGCCCTGCGCGGCCACGCCTGAACCCGCCCGATCCGGGCTGATCCCAGCCGCTTCGACAATGCACCGTTCAGTCAGCTCGTTTCATTCACCGAGGGCCATCCACCGAGAGGACCAAGCATGAGCGTCACCACCACCGTCCACGTGAACTTCCGGGGCCAGGCCCGGGAAGCACTTACCTTCTACCAGAACGTGTTCGGCGGCCAGTTGATGCTGGCTACCTATGCCGACATCGACGCCGCCGAGGCGCCGGACCAGGCCGATGAAATTGCCTTCGGCCGCGTGATGGCGCCGAACGGGTTCGACCTGATGGCTTACGACGTGCAGCCTTCCAAGGGCTACGACGCGGGGCAGAACCCGTTCTACGTCGCCTTGCGCGGAGCCGACGTCGACGAGATCCAGACGGGCTGGGACGCCCTCGCCGACCAGGCTCGCGCCATCCTCATCCCCATCGGACCGTCGGCATTCGGACCCCTCTACGGGATGCTGACCGACCGCTACGGCATCACCTGGATCGTCGGCGCCGACGCCCCGGAGCAGAGCTGAGCACCCCGAAGTCCCGGCCGCTCTGGAACGTCAACCTGCACTATGACGCCGTGCTCGACGCGACTGTCCCGACCGGCGCCGGGAGTGTGCTCGACGTCGGCTGCGGTGACGGTTTCCTTGCCAGCAGGCTGAGCCGGCGCTGCCCGGACGTCACGGCGGTCGATGTCGACGGTCCGGTCCTCCGACGGGCGCAGGCTCGGTTTCCCGACGCCGAGGTCCGGTGGCTCAACGCCGACATCCTCACTGTTCCGCTCGAGCTGAAGTCCTTTGACGCGGTGGTCTCGAACGCAGCTCTGCACCACCTGGACGACACGTCGGCGGCCCTGCAGCGACTGAAGTCCCTGGTTGCGCCCGGCGGCATCCTGGCCGTCGTCGGCTTCGTCAGACTCTCGCCCCGCAATGCGCTCTGGCACGCGACGTCGTTCGTCGCGACCGGGATTGCCACCACCGTGCGGGGTAAGTGGGACCACACGGCACCGATCGTGTGGCCGCCGGCCGATACCCTCCGAGAACTGAAGCGGCACGCCCGACGTGCCCTCCCCGGCGTCGTGGTGAGGCGGCTGCTCTACGGGCGGATCCTGCTCACCTGGCGTAGCCCTGGTACGTGGTCGTCCTGACCCGCTGCTCATGAGCTGCGTCGCTGGCTGCGGCCTGATCGGTGTCGGTTCGGCCGGACGGGCGCGCTGCTGCTGAACCGCTGCCGAGTCACGTCCTCTTATCCAACCGGATCGTTGACAACAGGTCGAAGCCGTGGTTGGCTCCTGTTAACAACCAATCGGTTGATTAAGGTGGGCAGGGCGTGACGGACATCAGCGCCGAGGAGCGGCTCGACCGGGCCTTCATGGCGCTGGCCGATCCGGTACGCCGGGCGATCGTCGCTCGACTCAGCCGGGGACCCGCCACGGTGAACGAGCTCGCCGAGCCGTTCCCGATCAGCAAGCAGGCCGTGTCCAAGCACATCCAGGTGCTGGAGCAGGCCGGGCTGGTCACCCGGAGCCGGGACGCCCAGCGGCGGCCCGTACACCTGGCTGCCGCCCGGCTCGAAGCGCTCACCTCGTGGATCGATCGCTACCGCCTTGTCCACGAACAGCAGTACCGCCGACTCGACGACGTACTCGGCACCACCACCACCCCATCCGGCAACACGCCAAGAAAGGAATAGTCATGAGCCGTCCGCTCACCATCACCGCTCCGGAGGGGCTGCCCTTCGTCGAGTTCGAGCGCGAGTTCGACGCTCCTGTCACCGCCGTCTTCGGTGCCCACCGCGACCCCGAACTGCTCGTACAGTGGCTCGGCCCCGACGGTTACAACACCGATATTCAACGCTACGACTTCGTCACCCAAGGCGGTTACCGCTACGTCCAGCGCACCCCCGAGGGCCAGGAGTTCGGCTTCCACGGCGTCTTCCATGTGGTTCGAGACCAGGAATTCGTCATTCAGACCTTCGAGTTCGAGGGGTTTCCCGACGTGGTGTCGATCGAGTCGTTGACGTTCACCGACCTCGGCGACGGGCACTGCCGGCTCACCGGGCACGCCGCCTATCCGTCCCTGGAAGCCCGAGACGGCATGGTGGCCAGCGGCATGGAGGGCGGGATGGCCCAGGGTTATCGCAGACTCGACGCCTTGGTCGCTCCGGAACCGGCCTGAGAGAGTCCCAGGTCGGCCCTTCGGCGGCGCCGAGGGGCCGGCCTGTGGATACCCGAGTTGTCCACAGATTCGAACAACTAGGCGAAAGTGTCGGCGGCGGTGATTACGTTCCCGGTATGACCACGACCACGCCGGCGCCTCCTGGCGATCCGGTGGTGGCCGAGCTCAATCAGATGGTTGCGCAGCTCGGCGCCTGGGCCCGGCACAGTGTCGATCCGGGCGGAACGGACGCGGGGGATCCCGTCCGGATCGACCGGATCGCCGCGCTAGAGCGGGCCAGGGCCGCGGCGGCGGCCTGCCAGGCGGCGGAAACCGTGCACTTCGCCCGGGCTCAGGTCGCCGCCCAGCACGAGCTCGGCACCCACCCTCGCGAGATCGGCCGAGGCATCGCCGAGCAATTGGCGATGGCGGTCAAGGTCGGCCCCTGGCACGGCGCCCGCCGGCTCACCCTGGCCCGCGCGCTGTGGTTCGACCTACCCGCAACCTTCGACCTGCTGTGCGCGGGTCAGATCTCCGAGTACGTCGCGCAACTCGTCGTCACCGAAACCAGCCACCTCGATCCGGCCACCCGTCACCTGGTCGACGCCCAGGCCGTCGCCGCCGGTCTGGACACCATGTCCCCCAGAGAAGCCGAACGCTGCGCGCGCCGACTCGCCTACGCCGCCGACCCGGCCGGTAGCCTGCGCCGAGGCCGCACCGCCCGCTCCGAGCGCCGCGTCACCCTCCGCCCTGCACCCGACACCATGGCCCACCTCAACGCCTTCGTCCCCGTCGAACAAGGCGTCGCGTGCTGGGCCGCACTCATCCGGCACGCCGACACCCTCCGCGCCGGCGGCGATCCCCGCACCCGCGACCAACTCCTCACCGACACCCTGGTCGAACGCGTCACCGGACAGACCACGGCCGCCGCTGTACCGGTCGAAGTTGAGCTCATCGTCCCCCTCGAGACCCTCCTCGACCCCGATCCCGATCCCGGTCGCGACGCAGACGTCGGTCGCGACGCAGACGTCGGTCATGACCCCACGCCCGACCCCGACCACGGGCCTCGTCGCAGCGACGATCCCCCACCTGGTCGACACACTCGGCCCGCGGACCTACTCGGCTACGGGCCGCTCCCCGAAGGGATCGTCGCGGACCTCCTTCGCACCGGCGCCGCCCACACCTGGCGCCGGCTGTTCACCGTCACCCGCACCGGCCGCACCACCGTCGGCGCCGGTAGCGAGCCGACGACCGACAGTGTTAACGACGCGAACGCCGGTCTCAACGCCGACACCGACACCGACACCGACACCGTGATCGTCGGCGGTGACCCCCGCACCCGCTACTTCACCGGCTGGCTGAAGACCCTCATCCGGCTTCGCGACCAGCACTGCCGCCACCCCTACTGCACCGCACCCATCCGGCACATCGATCACATCCGCCGCTGGACCGACTGCGGCTTGACCACGCTGAGCAACGGTCAGGGCCTTTGCGAACGCCACAACCACACCAAAGACCTCCCCGGCTGGCACAGCCGAACCGACGGAGGACCCGATAGCGCGCCGCACGTCGGGATCACCACCCCGACCGGCCACCACTACCGCAGCCGAGCACCGAACCCGCCGTGAACGGTCAGCGCCGCTGGGCGCGAAGCACGACGTCGTGGATGTGGTGCGCCCCGGCCCCGGCAGCCACGTGCCGCGGCCGACGCTCGTCGAACTCCACCGACCAGTCCTGCCCCAGTAAATCAGCGACATCGGCGGGCAGCACCGCGTCAATCGGACCGTAGTCGTGATTCTCGCCGTGGTCGTGGTCCTCGCCGTGGTCGTGATCCTTCCCGTGGCTCGGGTCGGGCGCGTGGTGGACGACCAGCAGGACACCGTGCGGGGCCACCGCGGCCACCAGAGCCCGCTCCGCCAATTGGGCGGTGCCCGGGCGCAGAGCCAGGTACTGCGCCGACACCAGGTCGAAACCGGCTTCGGGTAACGCGGCGTTCACCAGGCCGGCCTGCATCCAGCGGACGGCAACGCCGGCCTGGCGTGCGTGCTCGAACGCGCGCTGTAGGGCCACCCCAGACGGGTCCAGCCCGGTCACGGCCCACCCGCGACGGGCCAGCCACACCGCATCGGCACCCTCACCGCAGCCCACGTCGAGCGCCCGACCCGGCGGCAGGTCGGCGACCTCGGCGATCAGGGCGGCGTTCGGCTCACCGCTCCAGATCCGCTGCGAACCGGCGTAGCGCCGGTCCCACTCGGCGGCGTCCCACTCGGCGGCGTCCCGCGCGGCGGCCGGCGCGTCGACGTCCGGAGGGTGAGGGGAGGCCTCGGTCACCGGTCCGGCTCCGCGTCGCAGGGGCGGCCGGACCCGCCGACTCCCGCGATCACGATGACCTCCAGGGTGCGTGGACCGTGAACGCCCTCGACCCGGTTGAGCTCGATGTCGCTGGTAGCGCTGGGCCCGCTGATCCAGGTCAGCGGCCGCGTCGGCTCGAGTCGGGCCAACGCGGCCGGCACGTCGGCCACGACCGCACCCGGCTCGACCACACACAGGTGATAGTCCGGGACCAGGGTCGCGGCCCGCCGGCCCTGACCGGCCGACCCGTCCAGGACCAGCGTCCCGGTCTCGGCAACCGCGACGGTGCAGGTGGTCAGCACACCGTCTACGTTGTCCAGCGCGGCCACCGCGAGCGGGCTCCCCTGGTCGTCGGGGTCGTTGATCACGCCGGCGGTGCTGGCGGTCAGCCAGGTGGGGTCAAGACCGGCGGGAACGATCACCGTCCGCGCGGCCCGGGCCTCCAGGGCCGCCGCCACCGTCGCGGCGATCTCGTCGCGAGCACATTGCCGGACCAGGGCCTTGTAGTCGAGTAGGCGATCCACCAGGCGCTCGGTCAGCGTCCCGGGGTCGTGCTTGCCGCCGGTGCGGTAGTCCCGGGTGATCGCTGCGTAGGCCAGATCCGGCGGCGGGGCGGCGCGGTGCGCGGCCGCGATCCGGGCCAGCACGTCCTCGCGGGCGCTCATGGCCGCGCGTCCGAGTTCGGGCTCGCGTCGGGTGCTGACGATTCTCGGTGTTCAGCCGCCCACCAGTCGCGGAAGGTTTGCGCCGGCGGCCGGGGCAGGTCACGGGCGTCGGTCCACTGCTTGAGCAGCGGCACCGGGACCGTTCCGATCACCCCGCGGCGACGGCCCAGCAGCCGGCCCAGCCGGCCGCCGCGCAGGGCCGTCGCCCACCGCTTCGGGTTGCGCATCACGTACGCAGCCGCGTTCATCAGCCCCGCCTCCGCACTCGGCATCGAGTGTTCGGCGGCGTAGGTCTCGGTGTGCTCGGCGCGCAGGTGAACCAGGATCTCCGGGATGTTGATCTTCACCGGGCAGACGTCGTAGCAGGCTCCACACAGCGAGGACGCGAACGGCAGCGAGGCGTTGTCCTCCACGCCGGTCAGCTGCGGAGACAGGATCGCCCCGATCGGCCCGGGATAGACCGACCCGTACGCGTGCCCCCCGGCCCGTTCGTAGACCGGGCAGACGTTGAGGCAGGCGCTACAGCGGATGCAGTTCAGCGCGTCCCGGCCCTGCTCGTCGGCCAGCACCGCGGTCCGGCCGTTGTCGATCAACACCAGGTGGAAGTCCTGCGGTCCGTCGCCGGGGGTGACTCCGGTCCACATCGAGGTGTAGGGGTTCATCCGCTCCCCGGTCGAGGAACGCGGCAGCAGTTGCAGGAACACCTCCAGGTCGGCCCACCGCGGCACGAGTTTTTCGATCCCCATCACCGTAATCAGGGTCTGCGGCAAAGTCAGGCACATCCGCCCGTTCCCCTCCGACTCCACCACCGCGAGAGTGCCGGTCTCGGCGACGGCGAAGTTCGCCCCGCTGATCGCGACCTTCGCGGACAAGAACTTGCGCCGCAGGTGCAGCCGGGCCGCCCCGGCCAGGGTGCCCGGGTCGTCGGTCAGGTCCGGATCGACATCGCCCATCTGCGCCAGGAAGATGTCGCGGATCTCGGCGCGGTTGCGATGGATGGCCGGGACCAGAATGTGGGAGGGCTTGTCGTGGCCGAGCTGCACGATCAACTCGGCCAGGTCGGTCTCGACGGCAGCGATCCCGGCGGCCTCCAGCGCCTCGTTCAGCCCGATCTCCGCGGTGGCCATCGATTTGACCTTGACCACTTCGTCGGCCCCGGTGGCGCGGACGAGGTCGGTGACGATCGTATTGGCCTCGTGGGCGTCGCGGGCCCAGTGCACGACGCCACCACGGGCAGTCACCGCGGCTTCCAGCTGGCGCAAATAGTCCGGCAGGTGCGCCATCGTATGGACCTTGAGCTGCCGGCCGGCCTCTCGCAGCTCCTCCCAGTCAGGCACCTCGGCCACCACCTGGGCCCGTTTGGCCCGGATGGTCCGGGTGGCGTGGCCCAGGTTGGCCCTGAGCTGGGTGTCGGCCAGGGCGTGCCGGGCGGCGCTGGGGAAAGACTCGTCGCCGCGCAGGTGACCGACCCCGGACGGTGCGAACGTGGGCATCCCCAGCAGCACCGGGCCGGTGCTCATCGGACCGGTCCCGCCGGCTGGGCGGCCGCTCCGCTGAGCAGCAGCGGGTCGTCGGCGGTGGAGGCCAGGATCTGGGCCAGGTGCACGGTCTGCGTGCCGGCCCGCAGCCGGGACAGCCCGCCGCCGATGTGCATCAGGCACGAACTGTCGCCGGCGCTGCAGACTTCGGCGCCGGTGTCCAGGACGTGTCGCATCTTGTCCCCGAGCATGGCGGTGGAGGTGTCGGCGTTCTTGACCGCGAACGTACCGCCGAAGCCGCAGCACTGGTCGGCGTCGGGCAGGTCGACCAGCCGCAGCCCGGCCACCGCCCGCAGCAGCGCGGTCGGCTTGTCGCCGACCCGCAGCAGCCGCAGCGAGTGGCAGGTCGGGTGGTAGGTGACGGTGTGCGGGAAGTAGGCGCCGACGTCGGTCACGCCGAGCACGTCGACCAGCAGTTCCGACAGCTCGTACGTCTTGGCCGCCACCGCTTCGACCCGCTGTTGCAGGTCGACGTTGCCGAAGCGGCGGGCCAGCAGGCCGTGCTGGTGCCGAACCGATCCGACACAGGACCCGGACGGGGCAACGACGGCGTCGTAGGCGCCGAACACGTCGGCGAAGCGTTCGACCAGCGGCACGGCCGCGCGCTGATAGCCGGTGTTGACGTGCATCTGCCCGCAACAGGTCTGCTCCGCCGGGAACTCGACCCGGTGGCCCAGCCGTTCCAACACGGTAACGGTGGCCCGCCCGACGTCGGGGTACAGGCCGTCGGCCAGGCAGGTGACGAACAGTCCGATCCTCATCTCACGCCTCCTCCAGCGCGATTGTGCCCTATCCGGCGGCGCGGCCGGTGTCACCCTGCTCGGAGGGATACCGTAGGCCGATCTGTCGTCTGACCTCGTCCAGGGTGCCCATCACCGCAAGCGTCTCCGCCGTGTGCTCCGCCAGCCCGGCGCGGTCTCGGGTACGCACCAGATCTTCCAGGGCGGCGGCTTCGAACTGCATTCCGCCGCCGTCGGTTTCGGTGTCGTAGCGCTCGAGGACCGCGCCGTCGGCGGCCCGCACACTGAATCCGGTCGGGGCGTACCAGATCGGGTCGAGTTCGATCCGGGCGTCGGTCCCGATCACCGCGGCAGTGCCCGGACCCTGCCCGTCCAGCAAGGTGTGCAGGACCGCTTGCTTCCCGTCCGGCCAACTCAGCACCATCGCGGTCTGCCGGTCCACCCCGGTCGGCGTCGGGGTCGAGGTGGCCTGGACGGTCGCCGGCGGCCCGAACAGGTGGTGGGCGAACCAGACCGGATATACCCCGAGATCCAGTAGCGCTCCCCCGCCGAGCGCGGGATCCTGCAGCCGGTGGCCGGGATCGGTCGGCAACCGCTGGTCGTGGTCGGCGATCAGCGCCCGCACCGAGCCCAGCGCGCCCTGCTCGACGATCTGCCGGATCCGGCGCACGTGCGGAAGCCACCGCGACCACATGGCTTCCAGAACCACCAGATCGAGCTTGGCCGCCCGGGTGAAGACCCGCTCCGCCTCGGACCGGTTCAGGGTGAACGGCTTTTCCACCAGCACGTGCCGCCCGGCCTCCAGCGCTAGCAGCGCGTGCTCGGCGTGGAACGGGTGCGGGCTGGCAACGTAGACGACGTCGACCTCGGGGTCGGCGACCAGCTCCGGGTAGCTACCGTGCGCCCGCTCAACCCCCGCGGCGGCCGCGAAGGCGTCGGCACGAGGTTGGGTCCGCGAGCCGACGGCGGCCACGTTGAACCTCGCCCGTTGCAGGTCGGCGACAAAACGACGGGCGATGCCGCCGGTGCCGAGGACACCCCAACGCAGTTCACCCACCGGGAGGTGTCCCGATGGGTGAACTGGTGCGGTTGATCCGCCGCGACTGCTGTGGGCTCACGCCCGCGCGGTGCTCCGCTTCTTGATCTGCATGTAGATGAGCAACGCGATGATCGCCCCGATGATCGACCCGATCCAGCTCGACGGCTGCACGAAGCTTCCACCGTTGTGGAAGATCAGGTAACCCAGAAAGCCCCCGATGAACGATCCGACGATGCCCAGCAGCAGCGTCTGCAGCACCGTCATGTGTTGCCGGCCGGGTACGACGGCCCGAGCGATGAAGCCAGCGATCAGCCCGATGATGATCAAGCCGATGATGGTTCCGAGCACTGTGTCCTCCTGAGTTCTTGGCGAGCCGATGTTTTCGGCTCGAACTGAGAAGTGTACCGGCGGGTCACGTCGAGATTGGGGAAGCCGACCTCGGACAGACCCCGAGATTCCCCTGGCCGAGGGCCGGTGTTTCCCCCCAACGAGGGCGCTGTTTCCCGAACCGAGGGCGCTGCTTCCCATGGGTTAGGCCCGAGCCGGTCGGGTAGCTTCTGGCCATGGCGAAGCGTCGCTACCCCAAGGACTGGGAGAGCAAGTACACCGATCCCGACCTCCGGGCCCGGCTCAAGGACGAGGTGACCGCCGGGGACCGAGGCGGCCGGCCCGGACAATGGAGCGCTCGCAAGGCCCAACTCCTCACAGCGACCTACGAGCGCGACGGCGGCGGCTACCGCGGACCCAAGGACGCGACCCAGCAGCACCTGTCGCAGTGGACCCAGGAGGACTGGCAGACCTCCGACGGGCAGGCGACAGCACGAACCGGTGCCGAGGACGAGCACGGTGGAGCCTCGCGTCGCTATCTACCCAAGCAGGCGTGGGACCGGCTCTCGAAGGCCGACCGGCAGGTGGCGGACCAGACCAAGGCCGCCGGCAGCGCCGGTGGCGAGCAGTACGTACCGAACCCGGACTCGGCCGCTGACGCCGGTCGGACCGCCCGGGACCACTCCGCCGGGCTGCCGATCGCCGGCTACGACGATCTCAAGGCAAAAGACGCGACCAAGGCCCTGGGCGCTTTGACCGACGCCGACCAGGTCCAGCAGGTCGCGGCCTACGAGCAAGCGCACCGGAGTCGGAAGACGGTGCTCGATCGGGCCAGAAGTCTGCATCGCAGGTTGACGTGCACCTCGACCTGAGCGGGAGAGTCGTCCTGGTCACCGGCGCCGGCCGGGGGATCGGCCGGGAGATCGCCGAAACCTTCGTCCGCGAGGGCTGCGTGGTCGTCGGGCTGGACGCCGCGCCGGGCGCGGTCGACTGGCTGGAGGCCCAGCAGACCGCAACCGGGCGCGGAGCCGGCCTTCGCCTCGATGTCCGGGACAGCACCGCGGTCGCCGCCGCCGTGGCGCAGGTGCTCGATCGGTTCGGCCGGATCGACGTGCTGGTCAACAACGCCGGCATCAACGTCGAGGGCCGGGTGGAGGACCTGACCGACGACGCCTGGGAGCGCTGCTTCGACGTCAACGTCGGCGGGGTGTTCAAGATGTGCCGCGCGGTCGTTCCGGTGATGAAGGCGCAAGGTTCCGGCCGGATCGTCAACGCCGCCTCCTTCGCTGCGATCGTGCCCAGCGTCGGCGCCGGAGCCTACGCGGCGTCGAAGGCGGCGGTGGTGCAACTGACCCGGACGCTGGCCGGTGAACTCGGGCCCTGGGGTGTGACGGCCAACGCCTACGCGCCCGGGATGGTGCCGACCGCCATGAACGGCTTCGCCGAGCTGGACCGGCCCGCGCAGGACCGGTTGCTGGACACCTTGACCCTGCGCCGCTGGGGTGAACCCGCCGACGTGGCCGACCTGGTGTGCTTCTTGGCCAGCGACGCCGCGCGCTACCTCACCGGCACCCTGGTCGACATCAGCGGCGGCAAGCTCGCCACCCAGATTCCCGCCCGGGCCTACGAGCTGGCCGCCGACGACCTGGGCGGGGCGTCGTGACCGCGGTCGACCGGGTGCTGTGGGTGACCGGCGCGGGCGGCGGAATGGGCCGCGCCGCCGCGGTCACCGCCGCCCGGGAGGGGATGCGGGTGGGCCTGAGTGGACGCCGCCGGGAGGCACTGGAGGACACCGCACGAACGATCACCGCCACCGGCGGAGAGGCGCTGGTGCTTCCGGTCGACGTCGACGACCCCGACGCGGTGGCGCAGGCTCACCTCGAACTCCAGGCCACCTGGGGTCGGAGCACCGACGTCGTCCTCGCCGCGGGACTGAACGCACCGGAACGGACCTGGGCCGACCAGGCGATGCCGACGTTCGAACAGATCGTGGCCACCAATCTCACCGGCGTCGCCCGCGTGATCGACACGGTCCTGCCCGGGATGCGGGAGCAACACGGCGGTCACGTCGTCGTGATCTCCTCCTACGCCGGCTGGCGCTTCTCCCCCGGCGCCGGGGTCGCCTACTCCGCCAGCAAGACCGCCCTGGCCGCGTTGTGCCAGAGTCTGAACGCTCAAGAAGCCGCGTCCGGGGTCCGGGCCTGTCACTTGTGTCCGGGCGACGTGGACACCGATTTCCTCGCGCTCCGTCCGAACGTGCCGGGCGCGGTCGCCCGGCAGACCATGCTGAGCGCCGACGACGTGGCCCGGGCCGTGCTGTTCGTGTTGAACACGCCCGCGCATCTGCGGATCGACGAACTGGTGTTGAGTCCGCTCTCCCAGACCTGACGTCTATTCCCGAACCGACTTCGGGCACGGACCTCAACCTCGGCGCGACAGGGCATGATGGCTGGTCGTGACCCTGGTGCTGCTGTTCGCCCTCTGTCTGCTGATCTCGGTGCTCGTGTCCGGGGTGGCGGCGCGGACGGTGCTGTCGACCTCGCTGGTCTTCCTGGTCGCCGGGGCGTTGGTCGGCCAGGGCGGCTTCGGACTGGTCCAGCTCGATGCGGACAGCCCGATCGTCGGCGGACTGGCCGATCTGGCCCTGTTCACCGTGCTGTTCGTCGACGGGACCGCACTGCGCACGTTGACCGGGCACGGTTCGTGGAAGCAGCCCGCGCGGGCCCTCGGGATCGGGATGCCGCTGGCCTTCGGTGGGGTGGCCCTGCTGGCACATTACGTCGCGGGTTTCGACTGGGTGACCGCCATGCTGGTCGGGGCCGTGCTGGCCCCGACGGACCCGGTGTTTGCCTCCGCCATCGTCGGGCGCACCGACGTTCCCGCCCGGTTGCGCCGGCTGCTCAGCGTGGAGAGCGGACTCAACGACGGACTCGCGTTGCCGGTGGTGGTCATCTTGATCAGCGCGGCCGGCAGCACCACCGGGGAGAACGAAGAACTTGGCGCCGTCGTGCTTGAACTGGTCGGTGGTCTCGCCCTCGGCCTCGTGTTGCCGTACCTGATCCACCTGCTGCTCCGGATCCCCGGCCTGGGGGCCGAGCCGAAGCTGCAGCCGCTGGGACCGCTCGCGATCGGGATCCTGCTCTACGCCGTAGCTCACCTGACCGGTGCGAACGCCTACCTGGCCGCCTTCGGCGGTGGCGCAGTTACGGCCCGGCTCAGTCCGGTCGCCCAGGAGTCTTTCGCCGAGCTCGGTGAGCAGCTGGCCGAGCTGGCCAAGTTCGCCGCCCTGCTGGTCTTCGGCGCCCTGCTGACCCCCACCCTGTTCGCCAGCATCGGACTCGGCGGCTGGATCGTCGCCGTCCTCGCCTTGATCCTCGTGCGGCCGGCGTCGCTCGTGCTGTCGCTGTGGGGTAGAACGCTGGAGCGCCGGGAACTCTTCGCTGCCGCCTGGTTCGGTCCCAAGGGCTTCGCCTCGGTGGTCTACGGACTGCTGGTGCTGCACGCCGGCATCCCGCAGGGCCGCGACGCGTACGAGTTGATCGCGGTCAGCATCGCGCTGAGCATCGTCGCCCACTCCAGCACCGACGTTCCCGTCGCCCGGCTGTTCGACGTCGAGGAGATCGCCGGTGTGCCGGAGGAAAGGCACGAGCATCGAGCCGCCTCTCACCGCGAGCCCAGCGACGCTGCCGCCCTCCCCGACGATCGTTAGCCGGCTCGTCAGCCGGCGCCGGCTCCCACCCGGCCTACGCCCGAACTCTGCGCGGAGCCGAACCGGACGCCACGGTTCTCCGGGCCGAAGACACTGAGCAACGCGACCGCAATCAGCACCGGGACGATCGTCACCGCCAGCGCGAACGGATAACCGTGGGAGCGGGCCAGCGCCTGCTGGATGGGCAGGTTGAACGCGGCGAGGCAGTTGCCGAGCTGGTAGGTCACCCCGGGGTAAAAGCCGCGGATCTCATCCGGTGACAGCTCGGTCAGGTGGGCGGGGATCACGCCCCACGCCCCCTGGACGAACAACTGCATCACGAACGATCCGAGCGCGAGCATGCCGGCGGTGTGGGAGTAGGCGAAAATCGGCACCACCGGCAGCCCGAGCACGGCGCAGAACACGATGATCCGGCGCCGGCCGAACCGTTCCGACAACCCGCCGAAGATCAGTCCGCCGGCGATGGCGCCGATGTTGTAGCCGATCGCGATCAACAAGGCGGTATCGCCGGCCAGCGCGGCACCGGCCTGCTCGGTGGCCTTGAGAAACGTCGGATAGATGTCCTGGGTGCCGTGGCTCATCCAGTTGAAGGCCGTCATCAACACGATCAAGAACACGAACCGGCGGACCACGGTGGGGTTACTGAAGACCTTGGCCGCCGACGTCTGCGTCGACACCTTTCGCTCCCGGGCGGCCTCCCAGACCTCGGACTCCTTGACCCGGCTGCGGACCACCAGGCTGATCAGGGCCGGCAGAATCGAAAAGGCGAACAGGTAGCGCCAGCCCAGCCCGAACGCTTCGTGCAGGATCAAATAGACCACCGTGGCCAGCAGATACCCGACGGAGTAGCCCTCCTGCAGCACCCCGGAGAAGAACCCGCGGCGCCGGACCGGGATCTTCTCCATCGCCAGCGCCGCGCCCAGTCCCCATTCCCCGCCCATCCCGATGCCGTAGAGCAGCCGAAGGACCAACAGCACGCTGAAGTTGGGTGCGAAGGCGCACGCGAAGCCCACCAGCGAGTAGAAGCAGACGTCGACGATCAGCGGGACCCGGCGGCCGACTCGGTCGGCCCACAGCCCGAAGATCAGCGCTCCCACCGGCCGCATCAGCAGCGTCACGGTGGTGATGAAGGCCATCTTGGTCAGTGAAACGCCAAACTCCTTGGCAATATCGGCGTAGACCAAGACCACGATGAAGTAATCGAAGGCGTCCATGGTCCAACCCAGGAACGCGGCCAAGAAGGAATTGCGCTGGTCGGGCGTGAGCTTGCTCCGGCTGAAGTTTGCGGCGGTCTCACTCACGACGACTCCTTCGGCGATCCCGATTGCTCGAGTTCGACTCGTTCGGCTATGAATCAAAATCTACGCCCGTACCCGGTGGGTGCCGGTGAGCTCGAGGGGTCGCAGTTCCCCTACCCTGAACCCGTGAGCGGGTCGCGCCGGATCAGCGCGACGCCGTTGCGGTGGTGGCGGCGGATGCGCCGGTCCCGGGTTGCCCGGGCGGTGCGGGAAACCGTGGGGACCTGTGTCCGTCACCGGGTCACGGGTCTGGCCGCGGAAGCGGCGTTTTTCACGATCTTGTCCCTGCCGCCGCTGATCTTCGCGCTGGCCGGAGCCATCGGGTTCGTCACCAGTTCCCTGGATGTGTTGACCGTGGCCAACCTGCAACAGCAGGTTCTCGCCCTGGCCCGGCGGGTGCTTACCACCAGCGCGGTCGACAGTGTCATCGCCCCGACCCTGGCCGACGTCTTGTCCGGCGGCCGGGCCGCCGTGATCTCGGTCGGTTTCGTCCTGGCCCTGTGGTCGGGTTCCCGTGCGCTCAACGTCTTCGTCGACACCATCACCATCATGTACGGCCTGGGTGGTCGCCGTGGGCTGCTGCGGACCCGGCTGCTGTCGTTCGGGCTCTACCTGCTCCTCCTCCTGATCGGCGTGGTGCTGATCCCGTTGGTCCTGGTCGGACCCGGTCTGGTCGACCGGATTCTGCCCGAGCGGCTGCAGCTCCTGGGCGACCTCTACTGGCCGGTGGTGCTGCTGGGTTCGGCGGTCTTTCTGGCCGTGATCTACCACTTCTCCATCCCGGTCCGCACCCGGGTCCGGACCGGATTGCCCGGGGCGGCGTTGGCGCTGCTGCTCTGGGTGGGCGGCAGCGCACTGTTGCGGGTGGCCTTGAACGCCTCCGGCGCCTCGAGCAGCATCTACGGCCCACTCGCCGCGCCGATCGCGGTCCTGATCTGGCTGTACCTGATCTCGGCCGCCGTGCTGATCGGAGCTGCGCTGAACGCGGCGGTCGACGATCTGTGGCCCCGGCTCTCGGGCATCGACGAGCCGCACGAGGCTGCGGTCGCTCGTGACGGATCTTCGGCCACCCCCTCCTCGCGTCTTGAATAATGGACGTTCGTCTCGCCGATTGAGATTCCGATTTGGTCACTACCTGTCCTTGGCGGAGGGTGTAGGCGTGCGCAGGAACTCCGAACCGCCGAGCCGCCGGGTCAACCCGGCCGTCGGTCGTCCGGTGGGCGCGGGCCCTTCGAGGGCCAGCCGGTTCACCGTGCGCCGAGTGGTCGACCTCGGCCGGACGCACTCGATGAGGTGTCCGACGTCACGGGTGATGGTCCGTGATTGGCGCACGACGCCCGCCGCGACGCGCTGACCGACCGCCACCGGCAAACGTTCCGCCCGCCCTACCCGGCCGGTGCCTCCCGCGCCGCCGGTGTGCCTCCCGCTGAAGGAACCCTGATGAGCGCACAGCCACGTGACCTGGAGTCCACCGCCACCGAAGTGGCCGCACCGCAGCCGGCCGGCCGGCCACACCGCCCGGCGCCCCGCAGCCCGGTCCCGCACAACCGGCGCCCCCGCGGCGAGGGCCAGTGGGCGCTGGGCTACCGCGAACCGCTGAACGCCAACGAGCAGTCCAAGAAGGACGACAACCCGCTCAACGTCCGGGCCCGGATCGAGAACGTCTACGCTCAGGGCGGTTTCGCCTCGATCGACCCGGGCGATCTGCGTGGCCGCTTCCGCTGGTACGGGCTGTACACCCAGCGCCGCCCCGGCGTCGACGGCGGCAAGACCGCCACGCTGCAACCGCACGAACTCGACGACGAGTACTTCATGCTCCGGATCCGGATCGACGGCGGCGCCCTGACCACCGAGCAGCTTAGGGTGATCGGCCAGATCTCGGTCGACTTCGCGCGGGACACCGCCGACGTCACCGACCGGCAGAACATCCAACTGCACTGGATCCGGATCGAGGACGTCCCGGAGATCTGGCGCCGGCTGGAGTCGGTCGGGCTGGACACCACAGAGGCGTGCGGCGACTGCCCGCGGGTGATCCTCGGCTCACCGGTCGCCGGCATCGCCGCCGACGAGATCATCGACCCGACCCCGGCCATCGCCGCCATCCGCGAGCTGTACATCGGGGACCCCGCCTTCTCGAATCTGCCGCGCAAGTTCAAGACCGCGATCACCGGCCACCCCTCCCAAGACGTGGTGCCCGAGGTCAACGACGTCGCCTTCGTCGGCGTCGAGCACCCCGAGCACGGTCCCGGTTTCGACCTGTGGGTCGGCGGGGGCTTGTCCACCAATCCGATGCTCGCCCGACGCCTCGGCGCCTGGGTGCCCCGCGACGAGGTCGCCGAGGTCTGGGCCGGGGTCTGCGGGTTGTTCCGCGACTACGGCTACCGCCGACTTCGGACCCGGGCCCGGATCAAGTTCCTCCTCGCCGACTGGGGCACCGAGAAGTTCCGGGAAGTCTTGGAGCAGGAATATCTGCGCCGCGCCCTGATCGATGGGCCCGCGCCGGTGACCCCGGAGCGGACCGGCGACCATATCGGGGTCCACGAGCAGCGCGACGGCCGCCGCTTCGTCGGCCTGTCCACCCTGGCCGGCCGGGTCAGCGGCTCCACCCTGGTCGCCCTGGCCGAGGTCGTCGAAGCGCACGGATCGGCTCGGATCCGGACCACGCCGATGCAGAAGCTGCTGGTCCTCGACGTCGAACCGGCCCGGGTGGAGTCCCTGCTCGCCGCCTGCGAGGCGCTGGGGCTGTCGGCCCGGCCCCAAGCCTGGCGGCGTTCGGTGATGGCCTGCACGGGGATCGAGTTCTGCAAGCTGGCCATCGTGGAGACCAAGGCCCAAGCCGGCCGGGTCGTCGCGGAGCTGGAGAGCCGGCTGGGTGCACTGGACTCCCCGATCACCGTGCACATCAACGGCTGCCCCAACTCCTGCGCCCGGATCCAGGTCGCCGACATCGGGCTGAAGGGCCAGCTGGTGCCCGGCCCGGACGGCGACCCCGTCGAAGGCTTCCAGGTCCATCTCGGTGGCGGGCTGGCGCTGGACGCCGGCTTCGGCCGCAAACTTCGCGGGCACAAGGTCACCGCGGCCGACCTGCCCGACTACGTCGAGCGGGTGGCCAAGGCGTTCACCGCCGAACGTGGCGACGGCGAACGGTTCGCCCACTGGGTCAGCCGCGCCGACGAGAGCGCCCTGGTATGACGATTCCCAGCTCCGGCACCAGCACCAGCCCCGGCACCAGCGCCGGCCCCGGCACCAGCCCCCATGGCGAGCGGGCACCGATCAGCTACTGCCCCTACTGCGCGGAGGAGACGCTGTTCCCGACCGAGGGCGGTTGGGAATGTCGCACCTGCCTGCGGGCGTTTTCGGTCACCTTCCGCGGCCTGGTGTCCCGGGGTGCGCCGTGACCGCCGTGACCGACCGGTCCACTCAGGCACAACGGGCCGGTCGGGAGCTGAACGGGGCCAGCGCGACCGAGATCCTGCGCTGGGCGTACGCGGAGTTCAACTCCGGGCTGGTGGTGACGTCCTCGCTCGCCGACACCGTCTTGATCCACCTCGCCGAGCAGGTGGCGCCGGGGATCGACGTGATCTTCCTCGACACCGGCTACCACTTCGTGGAAACCATCGGCACCCGGGAGGCGGTCCGCACCGTCCACGACGTCAACCTGATCAACGTCACGCCGGCGAGCAGCGTGGCCGAGCAGGACGCGGCGTACGGTCCGGCCCTGCACCGGCGCGATCCCGACCGCTGCTGCACGATGCGCAAGGTCGAGCCGCTGACCCGGGCCCTGGTCCCGTACGCGGCCTGGGCCACCGGACTGCGCCGGGCCGACTCACCGGCCCGAGCCGACACGCCGGTAGTGTCTTGGGACGCCCGCCGTGGAATGGTCAAGATCGCGCCGATCGCCGGCTGGAGCGATGACGACGTGGCCGACTACACCGAGCGGCACGGGCTGCTGGTGAATCCACTGCGAGACGACGGGTACGCCTCGATCGGCTGCGAGCCGTGCACCGTCCGCTCCAGCGGCATCGACGCCCGGGCAGGTCGTTGGGCCGGACGGTCCAAGACCGAATGCGGACTGCACCGGTGAACGCTACCGAGACCCCCGCCCGCGCGGGTGCGACCGTCTGGTTCACCGGACTGCCCTGCGCCGGCAAGTCCACCATTGCCCGCGCCCTGGCCGCTCAGCTGCATCGGGCCGGAGTGGACGTGCACGTCCTCGACGGTGACGAGGTCCGCCCGTACCTGTCCCAGGGACTGGGCTTCAGCCGGGCCGACCGGGACGTGAACGTGGCCCGGATCGGCTGGGTCGCGCGGCTGCTGGCCGGTCACGGCACGATCGTGCTGGTGGCGGTGGTGGCCCCGTACGCCCAGGCCCGCAAAGCGGTCCGCGCCGATCACGACACCGCCGGCGTGCCCTTCGCCGAGGTCCACGTCTCGACCTCACTCGAGGTCGCCGAGCAGCGCGACGTGAAGGGCCTCTACGCCCGGGCCCGGCGCGGCGAGGTGACCTCGATGACCGGGGTCGACGATCCGTACGAACGTCCGACCAGCGCCGAACTCGTGCTCGACACCACCCGGATCGACGTGGACACCGCGGTGGAGATGACCACCGCGCTGCTGTCGGCGATCGTGGAGAGGAACCTGCTGTGACCAGTTTCCCGTCCGCCGCCCTGCGGCCGTTGAGCGAGCTGCAGGCGCTGGAGTCGGAGTCGATCCACATCTTCCGCGAAGTGGCCGCCACCTTCGAACGGCCGGTGCTGCTGTTCTCCGGCGGCAAGGACTCGGTGCTGATGCTGCACCTGGCGGCCAAAGCGTTCTGGCCGGCGCCGGTTCCGTTCGGGCTGCTGCACGTCGACACCGGCCACAACTTCGCCGAGGTGCTGCGCTTCCGCGACGAGGCCGCCGCTTGGTACGGCGCGCCGCTGCAAGTGGTCCGGGTGCAGGACTACCTCGACGACGGCCGCCTGCGCGAACGCGCCGACGGACAGCGCAACCCGCTGCAGACCGTCCCGCTGCTGGAGGCCATCGCCGGCGGCGGGCACGACGCGGTGTTCGGTGGTGGCCGGCGCGACGAGGAACGGGCCCGGGCCAAGGAGCGGGTGTTCAGCCTGCGCGACAGCTTCGGCCAGTGGGACCCGCGCAATCAGCGCCCCGAGCTGTGGTCGTTGTACAACGGACGCCACCTGCCGGGCGAGCACGTCCGGGTGTTCCCACTGTCGAACTGGACCGAGCTGGACGTCTGGGACTACATCGAAGCCGAAAAAATTGACCTGCCCTCGATCTACTACGCCCACCGCCGCGAGGTGGTGCTGCGCGCCGGGATGTGGGTGGCGATCACCTCGGTCACCCCGGCCCGGCCCGGCGAGGACGTCCAGGTCGCCTCGGTGCGCTACCGCACCGTCGGGGACATGTCTTGCACCGCAGCCGTGCTGTCACAGGCCAGCACGGTGGCCGACGTGATCACCGAGGTCGGCCTCAGCCGGCTGACCGAGCGCGGCGCCACCCGGGTCGACGACCGACTGAGCGAGGCCGCGATGGAAGACCGCAAGCGAGAGGGCTACTTCTAGATGACCACGACGCTCACCGTCCGGCGCCGCCCGGCCGTCCCGGGTCGGCGGACCCTGCTCCGGTTGGCCACCGCGGGCTCCGTCGACGACGGGAAGTCGACCCTGGTCGGGCGGCTGCTGTTCGACACCGACTCCGTCCTGCGCGACACCCTGGACTCGATCGAGCAGGCCAGCCGGCGTAAGGGGCTCCCGAAAGCGGACCTGGCGCTGCTGACCGACGGCTTGCGGGCCGAGCGGGAGCAGGGCATCACCATCGACGTCGCCTACCGCTACTTCGCCACGCCCGCGCGGAAGTTTGTGCTGGCCGACTGCCCCGGACACGTCCAGTACACCCGGAACACGGTCACCGGGGCCTCGACCGCCGATGTGGTGGTCCTGCTCGTGGACGCCCGCAAAGGCGTGCTCGAACAGACTCGGCGGCACCTCGCGGTGGCTGCCCTGCTCCGGGTTCGGCACATCGTCTTGGTGGTCAACAAGATCGACCTCGTCGGCTTCGCCGAGGACGTGTTCACCGCGGTCGCGGCCGACTTCGCGCAGCTGGCCCGACGCCTCGGCGTGACCGACGTGCACGCCGTCCCGGTCTGCGCCACCGACGGCGACAACGTCGTCAATCGGTCCGCCCGTACGCCGTGGTACGCCGGTCCCACCGTGCTGGACTACCTGGAGCAGGTCGACGACACCGTGGTCGCCGCCGGAGCCGACTTTCGCTTCCCGGTTCAGCGGGTGATCCGTCCACAGTCGGCACCCCCGGCGCCCTGGGCGGCGCGAACGCCGACGGTGGACGGTGATTACCGCGGGTACGCCGGCAAGGTCGAGTCCGGTCGGGTGGGCGTCGGCACCGAGGTGCTCGTACTCCCCCGGGGCGAACGGGCCACCGTGGCCGGGATCGACACCCCCGACGGCCCGTTGCCGCTGGCGAGCGCCGGTCGGTCGGTCGTGCTGCGGCTGGACCGCGAACTCGACGTCTCGCGGGGCGACCTGCTGGTCGCCACCGACGCTCCGCCGGCGCCGACCCGCGACCTCCGGGGCTGTGTGTGCTGGCTGACCGACCGGCCGCTCCGCGTCGGCTCCCGGGTGCTGGTCCAGCACGGAACGGCGATCACCCGCGCGGTCCTGCAGCGGATCGACGGACGGTTGGATCTCGACGCTCTGAGCGGCGACGACGCCGCGGGTCCGCTCTGGAGAAAGGCTGACAGCATGGAACTGAACGACATCGCGCAGGTCAGGCTCGCCCTGGTCACACCGTTGCCGATCGACCCCTATTCACAACACCGAGGCACCGGCGCCTTCCTGGTGGTCGACGACGACGACGGCTGGACGCTGGGCGCCGGGATGGCCGGTCCGACCCCGCTCCCGGCCGGTCTCGGCGAAGGCGGGCACCGATGAGCGCCCCGGCCCTGCTGCTGCTCGCCCCCGGCCGGCCCGAACCGCGCGCGGCGCGGATCGGGCAGCGGCTCGCGCACCGGGTCGCTCGACTGCGGCCCACCCTCCAGGTGCGCAGTGGGTTCGCCGAAGCGAGCGAGCACGACCTCGTTGCCGACCTGGTGGCCGCCGGGTTCGAGGAGGTGGTGGTCGTCCCGCTGCTGCTTTCCGACGCCTTCGGCGCCCACCACCAAATCGAGGCCTGCATGGCCCGGTTGAGCCGGACCTTCCCCGGCACGCGCTTCGCCGCCTCCCGGCCGATCGGCCCGGAACTGGCGCTGCTCTCGATCGTGGACCGGCGACTACGGGACGCGCTCCGGTCTCGGCACGTCAGCGAACTGGACGCGCTGGTCTTCGCCGCCGCGGGCAGCGCCGACGTTCGCGGGAACGCGCTGGTAGCCCGGCGAGCCCGGCAGTGGGCTACGCATCACCGGTTGCCCTGTGTGGCCGCCTTCGCCACCGGTTCGGGACCGAGCGCGGCCGAGGCCGTTCGGACCCTACGGGCCCAGGGCCGCCGGCACCTGGCCGTCGGTAGCTGGTTCCTCGCCCCGAGCGAGCTGTGGGTCGGTCAGGCCGAACTTGCGGCCGAGGCCGGTGCGGTCGCCGTCGCCGAACCGATGGGTGCCGAACCCGAGGTCGCCGAGGTCGTGCTGACCCGTTACGTCGTGTCCGCCATCGATCTGGTCGACGTCGAGGCCCCCAGTGTGCCGGCCGGTTCCGTCGGGGCCGAGCAGGAGCCCGAAACCTTCGACGTGCCGATCCCGCGTCACCTGTCGGTGGTCGGCGCCTGAGGAGCGCCTCCCGTCAATGCCCGAGGGCCGGCTTCCGGGATCTCCCGGGAGCCGCCCTGCAGGTGTGACCCGTCGTGCGGGAACCGCCCTCGTGCTCAGCAGGCTCAGTCGGACTCGGGATCGGACGTCTCGTCCAAGACGTCGTCCAGGGCCTCCCGGACCGACTGCCGGGTGGCCAGTCGGACCGACGCGGCCTGTTGCAATTCGGCGGTGTCGGCCTCGGCCAGCCGCTGACGCTCCTCCTTCTCCGCTCTCAGGGACTGGTCGCGGGCGTACCGGATCCGCTCGAAGATCTCCACGTCACGAAGCCTTGCGGATGGCCTGCTTGACGCCGCGCTTGACCTCTTCGGGTCCGAGATCGATCAGACCGCCGACCCCGCGCTGCTGCTCACCCTCGATCGCGCCCATCACCACGGCGACGGCTGTCAGCACCGGGGTGGCCCACTGCAGCGCCTTCAGCTGCTTCTGCGCCGCCGCCAATTCGTCGCTGGCCTCGGAGTGCGGTTCGGTGGCACCGGCGCCGCCCTCGTGGTCCTGCTGCTTGACCTTGGCGCCGAGGACCCCGGAGTAGGCCGTGGTGCCGGCTGCCGCCGCGGTGATCAACAGCTTGACCACGGTGAGTGAACCGGCGCCCGGCTGACGGCCCAGACGCTTCTTGTTGGAGATCATCAGCCCGATCCCGCCGACGGTGTGGGCGCCGACAGCAGCCACCTGCCACGGCGTCCACTTGGCCCAGCCGAGGCTGGACAGCCGCAGCCGTTCGGTCGGGTCCTTGGCCTCGGCCGCGGCGCCGTTGACGCCGACCGCGCCCATCAGGGAGCCGCCGAACCAGGCAGCGATGCCGAGGTCGTGCAGGGAGCGGATGAAGGTGTCGCGTTCGGACATGGTGTCCTTCCGTAGGAGATGATGACTGGGCGGCGCTGTGCCGCCAACTACCCTTCCCTACCCAGCCCTGGGTGGATTCAGCGCCCCCGCGGCGATCTGGTTCTGTGCCGGCCGGCGAGGCTGTGACAGCATGCATCCTGTGCAGCTCCTCTTCGACTCGGCCGGGAGGTCACCGGCTCCGCTGAGCGAGACCGAGCTGGTCGACCTGCACCGCTTCCCGGTTCCGCCCTCCCAGGCGTGGCTGCGGTCCAACTTCGTCTGCACCGTGGACGGTTCGATCACCGGACCGGACGGCGGGTCAAGCAGCATCAACACCCCCGACGATCAGCGGTTGTTCGCGCTTCAACGCGCACTCGCCGACGCGGTCGTCGTTGCCGGCGGGACGGCGCGGCAGGAGGGCTACCGGGCCGTCGACCTCAGTCCCGATCAGGCCCGGCTCCGGGCCGCGGAGAACCTGGCCCCGTTCCCCGTACTGGTGGTGGTCTCGGGCCGGGCTGCGCTGCCACCCGAGATCGCCTCGCCTCGGGAAGGCCCGGGCGGGCCGGTGATCGTGGTGACGACCACGGGCAAGCCTGAGGCCGACCTGGCCCCGCTGCGAGCCGCCGGGATCGAGGTGCTGGAGCTGGGCACAGACCGCGTCGACCTGCGAGCGATGGTCGACGACCTCGCCGGCCGGGGGTTGCCGCGACTGCTGTGCGAGGGCGGACCGGTGCTGCACCGCGACCTGTTGGCCGCCGGCCTGGTGGACGAGTTACTGCTGACCCTGGCCCCGAGCGTCGTCGGCGGGGCGGGGGCGCGGACCACCGCGGGCGCCGCCCTCGACGCGCCGGGGGACCTGGTGCTGCGGCACGCCCTGCTGGGCGACGACGGCGCCCTGTTCACCGCGTACGCCACGCTGCCGCCCAAACCGGTCGGCCGACTGTCCTGAGACGGGCCGACACGACTCGAGCGCAGCGAGCGGGGGGCTCAGTCGAGCAGGGCAGCGACCGATCCGGCGTCGGGGAAGACGTGCCGTAGTCCAGGCACAGCGCCGAAGCCCCGATCGGCGGAGACCAGGGCGTGCGCATCGGCGGCCATCGCCGTAGCCGCCAGCACTGCGTCGAACGCTCCCACCTCCGGCGTAGCGGTGAACAGGGTCAGACCGGTCCGGAGCTCAGCCGGGCCGACCGGCAGCAGCGGAGCCAACAACTCGGCGTACGCCTGCCCGAGCGCGGTCGCGTCTCGCCGGTCCCGTCGCCGGGCCCGGACGTGCACGAACTCCTGGATCGCCTCGGCGGTGGTCACCGCCTCCAGCCGGCCGTCGGCGACGGCAGCGACCAGATCGCGACACGGCTCGCGCAGCGGGTGCTCGGCCCCCTTGGCGTAGACCAGGACGGTGGTGTCGAGCACGATCATCGGCGCCGGCCCCGCAACTCGTCAAGCTCCTCGAGCAGTACGTCGACCTCGGGCACGACCATGTCGGCGGCCGCCAGAACCTGAGCGCCAGCGCCGGCGCGACGGCTGGCGTCGTCGACCACCCCGCGGTCGATCGCCTCCCGGACGATCGTGGCCACCGACACCCCGCGTCGTCGGGCGGCCGCGGAGATCCGCTGGTGCCGTTCGTCGTCGAGCAGAATCTGCAGTCGATGCTCCAGCACCATGCTCATACATTAGCATGTGCAGATAACGCCAGGTCGCCGTCAAGCGAAGTCAGGATTGTCGGCTCGGGCCCGGCTCGGCTGCACCCGGGACGGCTCGCCGGGCATCTTTGGGTAGTCCGGCGGGTAGGGCAGCTCGGCGCCGCCGGAGCGACCGGTGCCCAGCTCGTCGACGTCGCGATCGAACATCTCCAGCGCCGCGTCCAACCGGCCGGGGGTGCAGGCGTAGAAGGGCGCCCAGACGTCGCCGGCGCTTGCGAACCGGTCAGGCATCGTGGTGACGGTGAAGTCGGCCGGATCGACGTCGCTCAGCTCCTCCCAGGTCAGCGGCGCCGAGACCCGGGCGTCCGGGGTCGGACGGATGGAGTAGGCGGAGGCGATCGTCCGGTCCCGGGCCATCTGGTTGTAGTCGACGAAGACCCGCGCGCCGCGCTCCTCCTTCCACCAGTCGATGCTGACCTGCGCAGGCATCCGCCGGGTGAGTTCGCGGCCCAGGGCGATCACCGCGTGCCGGGCGGCCACAAAATCGTGGTCGGGCTCGACCGGGACGAACACGTGCACCCCCCGGCCACCGCTGGTCTTGGGAAACCCGGTCAACCCGGCGTCGGCGAGGACCTCGCGCAAGGTGTGCGCGGCCCGGGCGGCGTCGGTGAAGTCGGTCCCGGGTTGCGGATCGAGGTCGATCCGCAGCTGGTCCACCCGGTCCGGGGCAGCCCGGGTGACCGGCCAGGGGTGGTAGCGCAGGGTGCCGAGGTTGGCCATCCAGACCACCGTGGCCAGTTCGGTGACGCAGACCTGGTCGGCGGTGCGGCCCGAGGGGAAGGTCACCGTACAGGTCTGCACCCACTCCGGCATCCCCCGGGCGGGGGCCCGCTTTTGGTAGAAGGCCTCGTGGTGCGGGTCGCTCCGGGTGCTCAGGGTAGTCTCAGGCCGGTAGCCGCCGGGCCAGCGCTCCATCGTCACCGGACGCTCGCGCAGCGCGGCGAAGATCCCGTCACCGACGTTGAGGACGTAGTCGACCACGTCGGACTTGGTCAGCCCGACCTCGGGGAAGTACGACTTGTCCGGGCTGGTCAGCCGGACCCGCCGCTCCCCCACCGTCAGCTCGACCGCAGGCGTGGGCATGGCGAAAGCTTAGAGGGAACACCACGCGCCACGGCACCGTTGAGGCTGCGTAGCACCGTTGACTCCGGGCACCCGACAGTGAAGGAGACGCAGATGAGCAACGTCGACAATCCGGCCAGCCAGGTCGGCAAAGTAGTCAAATCCGAGGACGAGTGGCGCGCCCAGCTCAGCCGCGCCGAGTACCGCGTGCTCCGGGAGGCCGGCACCGAACGGGCGTTCACCGGGGAGTACACCGACACCAAGACCGAAGGCGTCTACCGCTGCCGGGCCTGCGGGGCGGAGCTGTTCCGCAGTGAGACCAAGTTCGAGAGCCACTGCGGCTGGCCGTCGTTCTACGCCCCACTGGCCGGGGACCGGGTGCGCTACATCGAGGACGACTCCCACTTCATGAAGCGGGTCGAGGTCCGCTGCGGCACCTGCGACTCGCATCTGGGTCACGTCTTCGACGACGGGTACGGCACCCCGACCGGGCAGCGCTACTGCATCAACTCGATCAGCCTGACCCTCGAACCCACCTCCTGACACCGACTTGTCAGCGTCTGTGGTCGCTATAGCGACCACAGCTTCTGACAAGTCGGAGTTTCACCAGCGGGCGAGGATGTCGGCCAGTTCGCGCCGGCGGCCGGTGTAGAAGGGGACTTCCTCGCGGGTGTGCCGCCGGGCCTCCGCGGCGCGCAGGGCCCGCATCAGGTCGACGATCCGGTGCAGGTCGTCGGCCTCGAAGGCCAGCATCCACTCGTAGTCGCCCAGAGCGAAACTGGACACGGTGTTGGCCCGGACGTCCGGGTACGGCCGGGCCAGCATGCCGTGCTCGGTCAGCATCCGGCGGCGGTCCTCCTCCGGCAGCAGATACCACTCGTAGGAGCGGACGAAGGGATAGACGCACAGATAGTCCTTGGCGTCTTCGCCGGCCATGAATGCCGGTACGTGGCCCTTGTTGAATTCCGCCGGCCGGTGCAGGGCCAGCTGGGACCAGACCGGCTCCAGGGTGCGGCCGAGGTCGGACCGGCGCAGCGCGTGGTAGGCGTCCTGCAGGGTGTCGGAATCTGCTGCGTGCCACCACACCATCAGGTCCGCGTCGGCGCGGAGCCCGGCCACGTCGTACCAGCCCCGGACGACGAAGTCGTCGTTGTGGTGGTGGCTGGAGTCCCGGGTGCCGCGCTCGATCGCGCGGAGGGCACCGTCGGCGCCGTCGGCCGGTCCGTCCTCCAGCGACCCGACGCGGCGAAACACCGACCACATGGTGTAGCGGATGGTCTGGTTGATGTCGCGTGCCTTCGCCACAAGTCGTCCTGTTCGGTGCTAAGAGGTCGGAACGTCGATCCTCCCACCTGCCCCAAGTACTCCGATTCGGTCGGTCCCAGGTGCGCCGTTCAGCTCCGCCAGCACCTTGTCCGCGGCCAGATCGGCGCTGGCCAGGCAGGCCGGGATGCCGACGCCGTCCAGCATCGCACCGGCCACCGCGAGCCCCGGCCGGCCGCTGAGTTCGGTCCGCAGCCGCGCGATCAATGACCCGTGCCCGAGCACGTACTGCGGCAGCGCCCCGCCCCATCGGGTCACCGCACCGGCCAGCACCGTGGCGCCCTCCCAACTCGGCAGGGTGCCGACCTCGGAGACGCTGCGCCGCAGCAGAGCATCGTCGTCGAGCTGCAGCAACGCCGCCTCGCCGGCCCGGCCGACGCTGACCCGGACGGCGGTGACGCCGGGGCCGTACGCCTGCTCGACCGCCTCGGCCACCCAGGTCCACTTGGCGGCGGAGTAGGTCAGGGCCTTGACCGTGGGCAGTTCGCCGGGCGGAACCAGCAGACCCGAGGTGCTCGGGGCCAACTGCCGCACCAGCAGGGTCAAGACCGCGGTCGAGGCGTACGGCACCTGGCTCAGGTCGGCGGCCGCGGGGACCAACCCGTCCAGCAGTCGACCGGTGGCGGCGGCTGGCGCGGCCAACACCACCGATCCCGCCTCGAGCCGGCCGGCCGGCGTGCTCAGCGTGTACCCGCGAGCGTTCGGGGACAGCGCGGTCACCGCAGTGCCGGGTCGCAGCTGTACGCCGAGGGCTTCGAGTTCGCCGGTCAGCGCCTGGATCAGGCCGTGGACTCCGCCGGTCAGGCCGGCGAAGACCGGCCCGCCGCTCGGGCGCAGCGCGGCCCGGGCGTGCCCGGTCAGCGAGCCGCCACCGCGGGCGGCGGCGAACAGCGGCGGGGCCACGGCGGCGAAGGACAGCTCCCGCGAACGGCCGGCGTACACCCCGCCGAGCAGGGGTTCCAGCAGCCGATCGGTGACCTCGGGGCCGAACCGCGCCGCGACGTAGTCCCCGATGCTCACGTCGCCGGTCAGCGGCGGCGCGGGCCGGTCCGGTTCGGTCAGCGCGTACGCCAGGCCCGGCCCGGTGAGCAGCGGCGCCAGCGCCGGCGGATCGGTCGGCACCCCCTGCAGCGACGGCGGCAGCCCCACCTCCCGGCCCTCGATCAGCAGCCGCGGGCGGGCGGAGGTGGGGTGGGTCTGCCGCCCGCCCAGCCCGAGGTCGGCGATCAGTGCCGTGCCCTCGGATCGGCGGGCCAGCATCGACTCCGCGCCGCCGTCCAGGCTCAGCCCGCCGACGTGGACGGCTGAGATCTTGCCGCCCCAGCGGGGCGAGGCTTCGCAGACGGTGACGCTGAGCCCGGCTCGGGCCAGCCGGCGGGCTGCGGCCAATCCGCTGATCCCGCCGCCGACGACGACGGCGTCGCTCACCAGCCGTGCTCGGCCCGAAGGGCCGGCCCCTCGGTGTGGACCAGGTCGACGATCCGGCCCAGCACGTCCGGGTCGGCGGTCGGCGGGACGCCGTGGCCCAGGTTGAACACGTGCCCGGGCGCAGCGGCGCCGGAGACGATCACGTCGCGGACCCGGGCGGCCAGCACGGGCCAGGGCGCGCCGAGCAGCGCCGGGTCGAGGTTGCCCTGGACGGCGTGTTCAGGGCCGATCCGGCACGAGGCCTGCGCCAACGGGATTCGCCAGTCGACCCCGACGACTTCCGCTCCGGCCGCGCCCATCGCGGCCAACAGCTCACCGGTGCCGACCCCGAAGTGGATCCGGGGCACGGTGCCGGCGCCGACCCGGTGGAGCACCCTGGCCGCGTACGGCTGCGCGAAGGCGGTGTAATCGGCGACGCTGAGACTGCCCGCCCAGGAGTCGAAAAGCTGCACGGCGGCGGCGCCGGCGTCGATCTGCGCCTGCAAAAAGGTGGCCGAGACGTCCGCCAGCCGGGTGCACAGGTCGGCCCACAGGTCCGGATCGCCGACCATCAACGCCTTGGTCGCGGCGTAGTCCTTGCTCGGCCCGCCCTCAACCAGATAGCTGGCCAGGGTGAACGGCGCCCCGGCGAAACCGATCAGCGGGGCCGGGCCAAGTTCGGCGGTGATCAGGCCGACCGCCTCCCGGATCGGATCCAGGTCGGTGGGGTCGAGGACCAGTTGCTCGAGGTCGCGGCGTTCGCGGACCGGCCGGGCCACCACCGGCCCCCGCCCGGGCACGATGTCCAGGTCCACCCCGGCCACCTTGAGCGGGACCATGATGTCGGAGTAGAAGATGGCCGCGTCGACGCCGTAGCGGCGGACCGGCTGCAGGGTGATCTCGGCGACCAGTTCGGGTCGCAGGCAGCTGTCGAGCATGGCGATCCCCTCGCGGGCCGCCTTGTACTCCGGCAGCGAGCGCCCCGCCTGGCGCATAAACCAGACCGGCAACGCCGTACCCTGGCGGCGCAGGCAGGCCCGGACCAGGGACGAGTCGGCGTACGCGGGTGCCGGAGCGGCAGCGGGGGTGATCGGCACCCTCCGATCCTTCCACGCCCCGGACCGGGGCCCGGCGCGTCGGCGTTCTCCCCGGTCACGCCGCGCCTAGGCTCGGCCCATGGCCGCGCACTCCGACGTCGCTTCGCCGCCGGCCGAGTTCCGGCGGGCTGTGGCCGAGCTCACCGCTGCCGCCTGGCGTCCGGAGCTGGCGGTGGAGGAGATTCCGGCGCCGTCCCGGATCGCTCCCTACTCCGTCGCGCTGAGCGCCGACGTGTCCGTCGGGGAGGCCGAGCTGGGCAGTGGCCGGCTGGTGCTGCTGCACGACCCGGCCGGAAACGAGGCCTGGGCCGGGACGTTTCGCTGCGTCACCTTCGCCCGCGCCGACATCGACCCGGAGATGGCCAGCGATCCCCTACTCACCCAGGTCGGCTGGTCCTGGCTGATCGAGGCCCTGCAGGCCCATGGCGCGGACTACCAGCGGCCCAGCGGGACGGTGACGTCGGTGGCCAGCGAATCGTTCGGCGGGATGGCCGAAGAACCCCCGCGGGCCGAGGTCGAGGTCCGCGCGTCCTGGACGCCGCTGCTGGACGCCGGTACCGGTCTGACGGCCCACCTGGCCGCCTGGGCCGACCTCCTGTGTACGACCGCGGGTCAGCCCCCGCTGCCGGCCGGGGTGGTGCTGATGCCACCCCGCCGCGGCCTGTCCAGCCGGCCGCGCCGACGTTGACCAGTACGCCCACGCAGCACCCGCCGGAGCCGCCGGACCGGCACAGATCCGCCGGAAACGAGAGTGCGGACCCCGACGAGTCCGCAGCTGCGGACGTGCCTGTCCCCCTGTTGACTGCGCCCGCGGACGGAGTCCCGCCGATCGTCGACACCCCCGAGGGGCTGGCCGACACCATCGCCCGGCTGCGGGCCGGCCGCGGACCGGTCGCCGTCGACGCCGAGCGGGCGCACGGGTTCCGCTACAGCCAGCGTGCCTATCTGATCCAGTTGCGGCGCGACGGTGCCGGCACCCACCTGATCGACCCGGTCGCGTTCGCGCACACCGCCGACGACGGCACCGTGGTGGCGGCGGACCTGTCGGAGCTGCGCCAAGCCCTCGCCGACGCGGAGTGGGTGGTGCACGCGGCCAGCCAGGACCTGCCCTGCCTGGCCGAGGTTCGACTGCTCCCGCAGCGGCTGTTCGACACCGAGCTGGCCGGCCGGCTGCTCGGCTACCCGCGGGTTGCTCTCGGCACCATGATCGAGGCCAACTTCGGTGTCCGCCTGCTCAAGGAACACTCCGCCGCGGACTGGTCGACCCGTCCGCTGCCGGTGGCCTGGTTGACCTACGCCGCGCTGGACGTGGAACTGCTGGTCGAACTCCGCACCGTGCTGGCCGGGCAGCTGGTCGAGCAGGGCAAGCAGGAGTGGGCCGAGCAGGAGTTCGCGGCCCTGATCGCCGGTGCCGGGGTCGCGCTCCCCGCCCGCGTTGACCCGTGGCGGCGCACTTCGGGAATTCACCACGTCCGCAGCCGGCGGGGTCTGGGCTTGGTCGCCGCGCTGTGGTACGCCCGCGACCGGCTCGCCCGCGACCTCGACCGGGCGCCGGGCAAGGTCCTGCCCGATGCGGCGATCACCGAGCTCGCCAGCCTGCCGCAGCCCGACCTGGCGGGGCTCCGCCGGCTGCCGACGTTCCGGCGTCGGCTGGCGCGCCGCTACGAGGCGGACTGGGCGACGGCCTTGGACCAGGTCCGCGCGCTGCCCGAAGCCGAACTGCCACCCCTGCATCTCCCGGTCGACGGTCCCCCGCAGGCGCGACTGTGGGCCGCGCGAGATCCGGTGGCCGCCGCCCGACTCGCCCGGGTCCGAACCGCGCTGGGCGAGCGGGCGGAGAGTCTCGGCATCCCGGTGGAGAACCTGCTCGCCCCCGACTCCGTTCGCCGGCTGGTCTGGTCCCCGCCGGCGGAGGTGTCGCCGAGCGCCGTCGACGCCGTCCTGACCGCGGCCGGCGCCCGCGCCTGGCAACGCGAGCAGACCCGGGACCTGATCGCCGCCGCGCTGGTCGATCCGGGCTGAGCACGCTGGCCTGATCGAGCGGGTCCGATCACCACCGGGGCACGACGGTTCGCCAGCTAAGTTACTGGTGAGTAATATGCGGGGCATGCCGCAACCCCGTACGCCACACGTCTCCCGAGATGTCGTCTTCGTCGACGGGGTCCGCACCCCGTTCGGTCGGGCCGGCTCCATCTACTCCGAGACCCGGGCCGACGACCTGATCGTGAACTGCATCCGCGAACTGCTGCGTCGGCACCCTGAGCTGCCCCCGGAGCGGATCGACGAGGTCGCCGTGGCGGCCACCACCCAGACCGGGGACCAGGGCCTGACCATCGGCCGCAGTGCCGCCTTGTTGGCCGGGCTGCCGAAGTCGGTGCCCGGATTCGCGATCGACCGGATGTGCGCGGGGGCGATGACCGCGGTCACCTCGGTCGCCTCCGGGGTCGCGTTCGGCGCCTACGACGTCGCGGTCGCCGGCGGGGTGGAACACATGACCCATCACCCGATGGGGGACGGGATCGATCCCAACCCGCGGATCGTCGCCGAACGGCTGGTCGACCCGTCGGCGCTGGTGATGGGCTCCACCGCGGAGAACCTGCACGACCGCTATCCCGCGATCACCCGGGAGCGGGCTGACGAGTTTGCCGTGCTCAGTCAGCACCGGGTCGGGCAGGCCTACGCCGACGGCGTGATCCAGGAGTCCCTGGTCGGGGTGGCGACGCGCAGCAGCGAACTCGGCTGGGGTCTGGCCACCGCCGACGAGCCGCCCCGCCCCGACACCACGACCCAAGCCCTGGCCGGGCTGCGGACCCCGTTCCGGGCCCACGGCCGGGTCACCGCCGGCAACGCCGCCGGACTGAACGACGGCGCCACCGCCTGCCTGATCGCCGCCGAAGACGTCGCCGCCGAACTCGGGCTGCCGGTGGCGATGCGGTTGGTTACCTTCGCCTTCGCCGGCGTCGAGCCGGAGGTGATGGGCGTCGGACCGGTCCCAGCCACCGAGAAGGCCCTGGCCAAGGCAGGCTTGAGCATCGACGACATCGGCGCGTTCGAGATCAACGAAGCGTTCGCCGTTCAGGTGCTGGCCTTCACCGACCACTTCGGACTGGACGCGGCCGACCCGCGGATCAACCCGTACGGCGGGGCGATCGCCCTCGGCCATCCGCTGGCCAGCTCCGGGGTCCGGCTGATGATCCATCTGGCCCGTGCGTTCCGCGACCACCCGGAGGTGCGGTACGGCCTGACCACGATGTGCGTCGGGCTCGGGATGGGCGGCACGGTGATCTGGGAGAATCCCCACTTCTCCCCCGACTTGTCAGCGTCAGGGGTCGCCCCGGCGACCACCGACGCTGACAACTCTGAAGGAGAGGACGGGCGATGAGGAACTCCGAGCTGGACGCGCTGATCGAGGAAGCGTCGAAGGTGGCGCCCGACGAAGTCGTCACCCGGGCGCTGAGCCGCGACGTGACCCTGCCCTACGGGGCGGGCACCGCGGTGCTGATCACCCTGGACAACGGGTTGGATCACACCCGGCCCAACAGCCTGGGAGCACGGGGGCTCGGTGAGTTGAACGCCGCCCTGGACACCGCCCGGAGCCGGCCCGACGTAGCCGCCATCGCGGTCACCGGGAAGCCGTTCATCCTCGCCGCCGGCGCCGACCTGAGCGCCATTCCCCGGCTGACCGAGCGGGACCAGGCCCTCAGCATCGCCCGGATCGGGCACGCGGTCTTGGACAAGTTGCACACCGCGTCGGTGCCGACGTTCGCCTTCGTCAACGGGCTGGCCCTGGGTGGCGGGCTGGAGGTCACGCTGCACTGCGACTACCGGACCGTTTCCGCGGCGGCGGCCGGGCTGGCCCTGCCGGAGTGCTTCTTGGGTATGGTGCCGGCCTGGGGTGGGGCGTTCCTGCTACCCAACCTGATCGGAGCCGACCGGGCCGTCAGCGTGATCGTGGAGAACGCGCTGAGTCAGAACAAGATGATGACCGGGCCGCAGTTCGCCAAGCTGGGGATCGCCGACGTCTTGTTGGACGGGGCCGACTTCCTCGAACGCTCGCTGGAGTGGGCCGGCCGGGTGGTCAACGGCACCGTCGCCCCGGCCCGGGCCGAGGTGGACCGCGGCGAGGCCTGGGATGCCGCGGTCGAGCGGGGCCGGGCGTTCGCCGACGCGAAGGTGTCCGGCGCCACCCCCGCACCGTACCGGGCGTTGGAACTGGTCGCCGCGGCCAAGACGGCCGACCGGGCGGACGCGTTCGCCGCCGAGGACGAGGCCCTGGCCGACTTGATCATGGGTTCCCAGCTGCGTTCGGGGCTGTACGCGTTCGACCTGGTGCAGAAGCGGGCTCGCAAACCCGCGGGTGCCCCCGACCGTGGCCTGGCCCGGCCGGTGACCAAGGTCGGCGTCGTCGGCGCCGGTCTGATGGCCGTACAGCTGGCGCTGGTGTTCCTGCGCCGGCTCCGGGTGCCGGTCGTCATCTCCGATCTGGACCAAGCCCGGGTCGAGCGTGGCCTGGCCGGGATTCACGCCGAGATCGAGAAGCTGGCCGGTAAGCGGCGGATCGGCGCCGACGAGGCCAACCGGCTGCACGCACTGGTCAGCGGGACCATCGACCTGGCCGACTACGCCGACTGCGACTTCGTGATCGAGGCCGTGTTCGAGGAGCTGGCCGTCAAGCAGCGGGTGTTCGCCGACCTGGAACGCCACGTCAGCGCCGAGTGCGTCCTGGCCACCAACACCTCGTCGCTGTCGGTGGCGGCGATGGCGTCCGGACTGGAGCACCCCGAGCGGGTGGTCGGCTTCCACTTCTTCAACCCGGTGGCGGTGTTGCCGCTGCTGGAGGTGGTCCGGGCCCCAGCCACCGACGATTCCGCGGTGGCCACCGCACTGGCCACGGCCAAGACACTGAAGAAGAACGCGGTGCTGGTGGCCGACGCGCCGGGCTTCGTGGTCAACCGGGTCCTGCTGCGGTTGATGGGCGAGGTGATGGCCTGCGTCGACGAGGGCACGCCGGTCGAAGTGGCCGACGCCGCGCTCGCTCCGCTCGGACTGCCGATGCCGACGTTCGTGCTGCTCCAGTTGGTCGGGCCGGCGGTCGCTCTGCACGTCGCGGAGACCCTGCACTCCGGGTTGGGCGAGCGCTTCGTTGTCTCCCCCAACCTTCAAGCAATCGTGGCGGCCGGACGGCCGGGAATCTACGACTGGGACGCCGACGGGAAGCCCTACGTTTCCGAGCAGACCCGAGAGTTGCTCAACGTCGGTGACTCTGCGAGCAGCGCCGACCAGGTCCGCGACCGGGTGCTGCGCGCGGTCACCGAGGAAATCGGCCTGATGCTGGCCGAGGAGGTGGTGGCGGCGCCGATGGACGTCGACCTGTGCCTGATCCTCGGCGCCGGGTGGCCCTTCCACCTGGGCGGGATCACTCCCTACCTGGACCGCGAGGGGTTTGCGGAAAAGGTGCTGGGCCGGCGCTTCCTGCCTCCGGGCGTGGCCAGCGTCGCCGCCTGATCGGAGGGCGACCGCTCGTGACCGGCTCCGGTGCACACCGCGGTTCGGTTCCGGCGTGCGTTTGCCGACCACGGCCGGGTTCCACGCACCAGGGCCCGGGCTCGGGCGTACGTATCCCGACCACGGCCGGATTCCACGCAGCACAACCCGGCCCACACGTATGTTCCCCGACCACGGCGGGGATCCGGTTAGCCGTGCTCCCCTTCGTCGGTTCACCGACAGTGTCTCGGTCTATGCCTCCAGAGCGGCAATCCGGCGCCGCTGCCTCGCGGGAAACCACCACAGCATCAAGACAAGAGCGATCCAAAACCCGGACGCCACCAGCCACCACCGCGTCTGGGTGAAGGCTTGGGCGAAGGACAGGAACAGTAAGACTCCGAAGACCGCGAACGACCAGCGTCGGCTGCGCATCGTCTCCTGGTGCCGCCGGCGCGCGAGCGCCAGGGCGGCAGACCGGATGCGGTCGTCCTCGGGCACCGGACCGCGACCGGACGACTATCTGAAGCTGCTCGAACGGCAACGTGGCCGCGTCGGCGAGAATTCACGCGTGGGCGTCCTCGGTCCAGACAGCCATCAGGAGTCCGTACAGCAAGCCTCCGAGAGCGCCGCACACGATGCCAATAATCCAGTTTCGCAGGAAGAGTCCGAGCACCACCGTCACCACCGTGCCGAACACCAGACCCAGGACCAGGCCGAGCATCCACGTCGGCCCGGTCGCCAACCTGAGCCGCATGACACCATTGTGCGTCCCTGACGGCGTCGAGTGTCAGCTACCTGGCCCGCCTCACTCGTAGGCCTGGCCGAAACTATCGGGACACCCGCTGCGGCGGACCGAACCGCGTCCGGACGCCGGCGGAGTAGAGCACCGAGTCCGGCGGTCGCTGCGCCAGCCCGGGCAGCCCGGCCGCGGCCAACAACTCGTCGTCCAGGCTGACCAGCCGGGCCGAGACCAGCGGCCAGGCCGCGTGCGTATTCGGCAGATAGACGGTCCGGCCGAGCCGGGTGGTGTGCAACCCGAAGCGTGCGGTCAGAAAATCCGCCTGCGGGTCGTCCCGAACGGGGTCTCCGCCGACGTCGACCACGACCCGGCTGCGTACTCCCCGCGGCCCGGGCCAGCGCCGCCGGCTGGTGAAGGTAAGCCGATTCCCGTCCCGGGCGACGCGCATCCGGGCCCAGGTGTAGTTCAGCCCCAGGGCCAAACGCGCCCCGAGTACGAACGCCAGCCGTTCCGCCTCCAGCGAGCCGAAGACGACGCCGCGACGACCGGCGGCGTCGACGGAATAGAAGCGGACGTTGGTCTCGGCGAACGAGCCGACGTAGGGCAGCACCGGCCCCTGCCCGAAGCGGGCCTGCGTCAGCCGGAACGGGATCAGCCCGACCCAGGTGGAGCCGTCGAACTCATCGGGCCGGGTGCCGGCCGGCAGCAGCGGCGCCACCCGCTCGGAGTCGACCCGCCAGTGCAGGAACGTCAGGTCGCGCCAGTACTGATCGAGCAGCACCGGACCGTGTAGGGGCTCGCCTGCCGGCCGTACGGGCTGGGGCGCCGTCCACTCCGACCGGGCGAGTCGCCCGCTCACCGGTGCTGGGTGGCCCGGTCCGGCTCGGCGGGCTCCCGGACGATCGCTTCCACCGCGTACCGGGCGATGGCCTGCGGGGTCAGCCCCAGCTCGACCAACAGTTCGGCCCGGCTGCCGTGTTCCAAGAACTCCTGGGCGATGCCGAACTCGCGCAGCGGGGTACTCACCTCCGCGGTGCGCAGTTCCTGCGCCAGCCGAGCCCCGCACCCGCCGACCACCCCGTTGTCCTCGACGGTGATCACCAGTTCGTGCTCGGCGGCCAGGCCGAGCAGCGCCGGATTGACCGGCAGCGCCCACACCGGGTCCACGACCGTGACCCCGATCCCCTGGTCGGACAGTCGTTCCCCGACCCCGACGGCGGTCCCGGCCAGCTGACCGTAGCCGACCACCAACACCCGCGGCGGCTCGGTCGACGACTCCAGCAGCACGTCGACGCCGTCGACCGTACGGACGCACGGCAGGTCGGCCGGCACCGGCTCCTTGGAGTAGCGGATCACACTCGGCCCGTCGTCGATCCGGGTGGCGACGTCCAGGGCCTCCCGCAGTCGGCTCGCGTCGCGCGGGGCGGCCAGGTGCAAACCCGGCACGAGCTGTAGCAGCGACATGTCCCACATTCCGTGGTGCGACGGACCGTCGGGTCCGGTCACGCCCGCGCGGTCGAGCACGAACGTGACGCCACACCGGTGCAACGCCACATCGAGCAACAGCTGGTCGAAGGCCCGGTTGAGAAAGGTGGCGTAGACCGCGACCACCGGATGCAGTCCGCCCATGGCCAGGCCGGCGGCGGAGGTGACGGCGTGCTGCTCGGCGATCCCGACGTCGAAGCAGCGGTCGGGGAACGCGGCGGCGAAGCGGTGCAGCCCGGTCGGGTAGGTCATGGCTGCGGTGATGGCGACGATCCGCTCGTCCCGGGCACCGAGCCGGACCAGTTCCTCAGAGAACACATCGGTCCAGGTCAGGCCCTTGCCGCTCCCCAACGCCTGCCCGGTGATGGCGTCGATCTTGCCCACGGCGTGGAACCGGTCCTCCTCGTGGTCCTCGGCGGCCTTGAAGCCGTTGCCCTTGCGGGTCAGGCAATGCACCAGCACCGGTCCGCCGAACTGTTTGGCCTGGCTGAGGGCCTGTTCGACCGCGGCGATGTCGTGCCCGTCGACCGGCCCGACGTACTTCAGACCGAGGTCGGCGAACAAGCCTTGTGGGGCGAGCACGTCCTTCAACCCACTCTTCAACCCGTGCAGCAGGTCGTACGCCGTGGCCCCGAACGGGGCCCGGCTGACGCTGCGTTTGACGACGTCAAGGGCCTGTTCGTAGCGGGGGTGGGTCCGCAGACCGGTCAGGTGCTTGGCCAGCCCCCCGACCGTCGGAGTGTAGGAGCGGCCGTTGTCGTTGACCAGGACGACCAGGGGCAGGTCGTTGGACTCGGCGATGTTGTTCAGCGCTTCCCAGGCCATTCCGCCGGTCAGCGAACCGTCGCCGACCACGGCCAGGACGGTTCCCGAGCGACCTTGCAGCCGGATCGCCTTGGCCAGTCCGTCGGCGTAAGACAGTGCGGTGGAGGCGTGGGAGTTTTCCACCCAGTCGTGCTGGGACTCCGCCCGGCTCGGATAACCGGCCATTCCGCCCCGCTGCCGCAAGGTCGGGAACCCGTCTTGACGACCGGTCAAGATCTTGTGCACATAGCTTTGGTGGCCGGTGTCGAAGACGATCGGGTCGTGCGGGGAGTCGAAGACCCGGTGCGCGGCGATGGTCAACTCGACGACGCCGAGATTGGGACCGAGGTGTCCGCCGGTCTGGCTGATGTGCTCGATCAGGAACCCACGGATCTCCGTGGCCAGGTCCTCGAGCCGCTCGGTAGGAAGTGCGCGCAGATCGGCCGGACTGTGGATTCGGCTGAGCAGTCCAGGAGAGGGGCGCGCCATGGTTCGAGTCTAGGGCCGCCTCCGAGTCGGCGCCGGGAGTGCCGGATCGAGTTCACTACCGATCGCCCAGCCGTGGCACGAACGAACGACCTCCGAGGGCCTGCGCCACCAGCCCCACCGCCCGCCGGGTCCGGGCCAGCCGGGCCCCCTCCTCCAGCCACGCCTGGGCGGCGGCGTCCACCACGTCGGGTTGGACCTGGCCGCGCAGTGCCGTCCGGACCGCGGCCAGGCCGTCCTCGATCGCGGTGCACTGACCCTCCACGAAGTGTTCGGCGAACTGAGCCAGCACGAGGGGATGACGGCGCAGCACGGCGTACGCCCGGAAGTCGGCCGGGCAGCAGTCGAACAGGTAGGCCACCGCGGCCCGTTCCCACCGCACTGCCCCCGGCGGCGGAACCTCGTCCGGCCATCCGGGCGGTCGGTACGGCGTTTGCACGGGGTCACTGTATCGAACACGTGTACGATTAGCTAGCCGAGACCAGCAAGTCGGTAGAGCACCAGCGAACCCGCCACCGCCACGTTCAGGCTCGCACCGGTCCCGACCATCGGGATCTCCACGCTGAGGTCGAGGAACTCGGTCGCCGCCGGTGGGATACCGGTCTGTTCGTGGCCGAGCACCATCGCCGTCCGTTGTCGGCAGGGTTCGAGTTGGGCCAGTCTGATCGACTCGTCGGCCAGCTCCACCCCGACGATCCGGGTGCCACTTCGACGCTGCCACGCCAGCCACCGCACCGGATCTCCGCTGAACCAGTGCACGCAGGGGGCGCCGTCACTGCCTTCCGGGGGCCCACCGTTCGTGAGACCGACGGGCCATGGACGAGTGCACCAGGGATGCGGGCGTGAGAAAGAAGGGCATTCGAGCGAACGCTTCGCGGCGCGTCCGAGGCCATCGACAGGGCCGACGCGGGGTCGGCCGGTAAGGCTCAAGGGTAGCGCCGTCCCGGCTATCGTCTCGCCATCGACAACGACCTCGAGGAACCGCTGGCCGGCGGGAACTCCGGACCGGTGGTCCGTCGCGGTGACACGGTCCGGCGTTCCGCTGGGGCGTGGACGCCGACGGTGCAGCGCTGGCTGGCCCATGTGTACGCCCAAGGCCTGGACTGCGTACCGGTTCCGCTGGGCTGCGACGAGGAGGGTCGTGAGGTGTTGAGCCACCTGCCGGGGACCGTCCCACTGGATCCGATGCCGGACTGGGTCTACGGCGACGACGTCCTGGGCCAGGCCGGCGCACTGATGGCCGCCCTGCACACGGCGAGCGCCAGCTTCGACCGCACCGGCGCCGTCTGGCAGCTGCCGAGTCATGAACCGGCTCAGGTGATCTGCCACAACGACTTCGCCCCCTACAACCTGGTCTTCGACGCCGACCGCCGGCTGGCCGGGGTGATCGACTGGGACACCGCATCGCCGGGACCGCGGGTCTGGGATCTGGCCTACCTTGCTTATCGGTTGGTACCGCTGGGCGCGAACCCCGACCTGCTGCGGACCAGCCTCGCCGAGCGCCGGCGGCGGCTGGCCCTGCTGCTGAACGCCTACGGGGACGACGGGCCGACGCCGGCCGAGGTGCTCGGCGTGGTCGGCCCCCGGTTACTGGAGCTGGCCGACTGGACCACCGTTCGAGCCCGGGAGAACCCCGCGGTCGCCCATCACGTCGCGCTCTACCGCACGGACGCGACGTGGGTCGCCGACCACGGCGAGGTCTTGAGCTGACGCGTCCCCGACTAACCTCGTGCCCGTGCCCGAAGCCGCGGTCGATCACCACGACATCGTCTGCCAGATCGTTCGGGACGAGTTGGACGCGGCCGTGGTCGTCCGCAATCGAGACATCGTCGCGTTCTTGGACCATCGGCCTGTCTTCAAGGGCCACGTGCTGGTCTCCCCCGTTCGCCACGTCGACACCCTGCTGGATTTGCCGGAACCGCTGATGGTGCCGCTGCTGACCACCGCGCAACGCATCGCCGCCGCCCTGGGGGAGGCGTTCGGCGCGCAGGGCACCTTCGTGGCCATGAACAACGTGGTCAGTCAGTCCGTGCCCCATTTGCATCTGCACGTTGTGCCGCGGACCAAGGGCGACGGACTGCGTGGCTTCTTCTGGCCCCGGACCCGCTACGGCGCCGGGGAACTGGACACGTACGCCGCTCTGCTGCGCGACGCTCTGACCGACCTCTAGCCTGGGCCGATGTTCGGCCTCCTGCCGACCGTGATTCCGGTCGCCATCATCGTCGTCGGCTTGCTCGTCGGCGGTATCGGCGTGCGCACGCTGCTGGGCGGGCGGAGGCGGCGCGAGAGTTGGGAACGGGTGCCCGGGCGGGTGATCGGAAGCCGGCTGAACGACAATCAGCTCCGCTGCCAGGTCACCTTCGTCCTTCGTGGCCGCGAGGTCACCTTTTGGAACCGCTACAGCTCTTCCTTCGTCATTGACCCGGTCGGTCGGGAGGTGGAGGTGCTGGTCAACCCCGAGAACTCGCAGGACGCGGTCGTCGCCCGAGGCCTGGCCGGGTCGAATGCAGTCGGCATCAGCTTCGTGGTCTTCGGCGTCGTCGCCCTCGGGTTCGGCACCGCGATCCTGACCGCCTAATAGTGCGGCTGAGCTCGCCCGGGCAGGGCCGGGACGACGTCAAGACCCAGTCCGACGAGCGCGTCGATCGCAGCCTGCTCGGCACCCACTCCGGCCCAGTGCGGATCGACGTCGGAGGCGAAACACCAACGGTGGTCGGCCGGCCACACGAAGGCCGGCGGCCCGTGGGTGTGGGCTCCGCCGAATTCCTGGGTAAATCCGTCGATGCTGCTCAGTTGCCCGGTGAACAGGAGATAACGGCGGTGTGGCACTACCACCCATTGGCGCGCAGGTACGGCGTCGGGATCGAAGATGCCGTATCCCTCCCAGATGCCGAAGTAACACTCCTCGGGGGTGCTCGTGAAGTCGGCGAGCCGACTCAGTACGAGCTGAGCCTGAGCCAGGTCTCTCGGATGATCCTCCGGAAGCTGGACGTCTGCCTCGTCCTGGCCAGGACGGGCAGGATCGGGAATGAACCTCAGCCGGGCGTACGCCTCGAAGCCGGCCGGTCCGAACCCCACGAGTTGTCGCCACCGGGTGTCGGAGTCCGTGATCCACCGGGCCGCCACCGCGTCGGCGCATCGGGTGAGTCCCTCGGAGTCCGTCGCGTTCCCTCTCCCTCAGATGAGCGAGCCTAACTCTGACAAGGTGCTGATGGCGTCCGGCCTGCCCGCGGCGCCGGACCGGTCGAGCAGGACCGCCCGCCAGCCGGCGGCCCGGGCGGCGGCAACGTCGTTGGCGTAGGAGTCACCGACCATCACCATTTCGGCCGGAGGGCAGTCAGCACGGCGGGCGGCGTAGTGGTAGACCTCCGGGTCGGGTTTGGCCAAGCCGATCGTCTCGGCGACCAGTTCTAGGTCGAACAGATCATGCAGGTTCAGCGTCTCCAGCCCCGCGTTGCCGTTGGTCAAGACGCCGAGCCGCAGCCCACGCGCCCGGAGTGCGTGCAGCGTGGGCCGCACGTCCTCGAAGAGGACCGATGCGGCGTAGCGGCGCTCCAGGAAGAAGGCGGTGACCCGCTCCGCCTCCCCGGTGTCGTCGGTGACCGGAGCGAGGGTAGCCGCGAACCCGCGCCGCCGGATCTCCATCAGCGGCGTCCCTGGCGGGGCAATCTCGGCGGCCACGTCGCGCTGACGCTGCAGATCAGCCACGCTCAACCCAGCCCGATCCAACGCCGGGAAGCGCTCCCGCAGGTGGATCGCCGTCTGCTCCAGGGCCGAGGCGAGCATGGCCGTGAAGTCGCACAGCGTGTCGTCGACGTCGAAGAACACCCACGAGGGACCCAGGGCTACCGCCTCCGCAGCGAGCGCAGCACGTACTGCATGATGCCGCCGTTGCGGTAGTAGTCGGCCTCCCCCGGGGTGTCGATGCGCACGGTCGCGTCGAAGCCGACACTCTCCCCTGAGCCCGAGGAATGACCGGCCTCGACCCGCACCGTGCCCGGCACGCCACCGTCGTTCATCGCCGTGATGCCGGTGATGGCGAACGTCTCCTCCCCGGTCAGGCCGAGGGACGCAGCGCTCTCTCCCTCGGGGAACTGCAACGGCAACACCCCCATTCCGATCAGGTTCGAGCGGTGGATCCGCTCGTAGGACTCCGCGATCACCGCCCGGACCCCGAGCAGCGCGGTGCCCTTGGCGGCCCAGTCCCGAGACGAGCCCGACCCGTACTCCTTGCCGGCCAGCACCACCAGCGGGGTGCCGGCGGCCAGGTAGTGCTCGGAGGCTTCGTACACGCTGGTCACCGGGGCCTGATCGCCCTCGCCGGCGCTGAAGTCGCGGGTGAAGCCGCCCTCGGTGCCCGGCGCGAGTTGGTTGCGGAGCCGGATGTTGGCGAAGGTGCCCCGGATCATCACCTCGTGGTTGCCCCGCCGGGAGCCGTAGGAGTTGAAGTCGCGCCGGCTCACGCCGTGCTCGGACAGGTACGTCCCGGCCGGGCTGTCGGCCTTGATCGACCCGGCCGGGGAGATGTGGTCGGTGGTGATCGAGTCGCCGAGCACCAGCAACACCCGGGCGCCCTCGATGTCGGTCACCGGCTCCGGGTCGGCGGGCATCCCGTCGAAGTAGGGCGGTTTGCGGACGTAGGTCGAGTCCTCGTCCCAGGCGAACGTTTCACCCTCCGGGGTCGGCAACGACTGCCATTGCTGGTCGCCGGCGAACACGTCGGCGTAGGAGTCGTTGAACATCTCCGCGCCGATGGCGGAGGAGACGATCTCGTCGATCTCGGACTGAGCCGGCCAGAGGTCGCGCAGGTAGACCGGCTGGCCCTGCTCGTCGGTGCCCAACGGTTCGGTGGTCAGGTCCAGATCCATCGTCCCGGCCAGGGCGTAGGCGACCACCAGCGGCGGCGAGGCGAGGTAGTTCATCTTCACGTCCGGGTTGATCCGGCCCTCGAAGTTCCGGTTGCCCGACAGCACCGAGACCACAGCCAGATCGTTCTCGTTCACCGCGGCGCTGACCTCGGGGATCAGCGGGCCGGAGTTGCCGATACACGTGGTGCAGCCGTAGCCGACCAGGTTGAAGCCGAGCTTGTCCAGGTACGGGGTCAGCCCGGACCGCTCGTAGTAGTCGCTGACCACCTTGCTGCCTGGGGCCAGGGTCGTCTTCACCCACGGCTTGCGGGTCAGGCCACGCTCGACCGCGTGCTTGGCCACCAATGCGGCGCCGATCATCACGCTCGGGTTGGAGGTGTTGGTGCAAGAGGTGATGGCGGCGATGCTGACCGCGCCGTGGTCGATCTCGACGTCCTGCCCGTCCAGGGTGATCCGGGTCTTCTTGGTCGGCCGGCCGATGTCGTCGGGGACGTCCTCACCGAACTCGTGCGGGTCGACGTTCTCCTCGGGCCCGTCGTGGCTCGGGGCGTCGCTGGCCGGGAACGTCTCGGCCATCGACTCGTCCCAGCCGCTCATCTTCGCTGCCGCGTCGGTGGGCTGATCGACGACGTCGAAGTCGACGTAGTCCACCAGCGCCTCCCGGAAGCCCTGCTTGGCATGCGCCAGTGTGACCCGGTCCTGCGGGCGCTTGGGCCCGGCGATGCTGGGCACCACCGTGGACAGGTCAAGCTCCAGGTATTCGGAGTAGCGGGGCTCGGCGTCGTCGTCGTGCCACAGGCCCTGGGTCTTGGCGTACGCCTCGACCAGGGCGATCTGATGCTCGTCGCGACCGGTCAACCGCAGATAGTCGGTGGTGTGCTCGTCGATCGGGAAGACCGCGATGGTGGAGCCGTACTCCGGGCTCATGTTGCCGATGGTGGCGCGGTTGGCCACCGGCACCGCGGAGACGCCGGGGCCGTAGAACTCGACGAACTTGCCGACCACCTTGTGCTGACGCAGCATCTCGGTGATGGTCAGCACCAAGTCGGTCGCGGTAGCGCCCTCGGGTAAGGAGCCGGAGAGTTTGAACCCGACCACCCGGGGGATCAGCATCGACACCGGCTGGCCGAGCATCGCCGCCTCAGCCTCGATCCCGCCGACTCCCCAGCCGACCACACCCAGTCCGTTGACCATCGTGGTGTGCGAGTCGGTGCCTACACAGGTATCGGGATAGGCCTGGACGACCCGCTTTTCCGAGCCGGTCGAAGGGCGGGTGAAGACCACCCGGGCCAGGTGCTCGATGTTGACCTGGTGCACGATGCCGGTACCGGGCGGAACCACCTTGAAGTCGTCGAATGCGGTCTGGCCCCAGCGCAGGAATTGGTAGCGCTCGCGGTTGCGGCCGTACTCGATCTCGACGTTGCGCTCGAAGGCATCCGCGGTACCGAACACGTCGGCGATCACCGAGTGGTCGATCACCAGCTCCGCCGGGGCGAGCGGATTGATCTTGGTCGGGTCGCCACCGAGGTCGGCCATCGCCTCCCGCATGGTGGCCAGGTCGACCACGCACGGCACCCCGGTGAAGTCCTGCATGATCACCCGGGCCGGGGTGTACTGGATCTCCTTACTCGGCGTGGCGCCGGCGTCCCAGCCGGCCAGGGCGCGGATGTCGTCCGCGGTGATGTTGGCACCGTCCTCGGTCCGCAGCAGATTTTCCAGCAGGATCTTCAGGCTGTACGGCAGCGTCGAGGCTCCGTCCACGGCGTCCAGCCGGAAGATCTCGTACGACTGGTCGCCCACGTTCAGCGTCGACCTCGCCCCGAAGCTGTCCACACTCGTACCGTCAGTCATCTGGCCTCCTCGCCCAAAGTATCTTGACGTCAAGATATCAGCTCCGGTTGCGCGGGAACTGTCCGGCCAGTCTCGACCATGCCGATCGAGGCTGGGACCAGGGGTAGCCGAGGTCGTGGACGAGTGCGAGCCGATCAGCCGGTCGGGGCGTCACCGCCCGGTCGGTACCGGAGCCCTCCGGGTGTGCGGCCATCGCAAGCCGTCTTCACCGACCGGCTGGAAGGAGCTGCCGCCGGCTCCGGCAGCGGATCCGAGGTGGCCTTCGTAGCCGCGATGCCAGCCTGCCTGCCACACGAGCCGGCCAGGGCTCGGATCATTCGCCAGCAACGAGGTTGCCCGCTCCCACCAGCCGCGTCGGCGTCCGCCGGCCGGGTCCGGGACGGGCCTCGACGCCGGGTCCGAGCCTACGTAGCGTTGCTCCAGCTGCGCGTGCGCGGAACCGTAGGCGACGCCTTGTCGATATATTTCGCGCAGTGACGACCGCAACCGCACGTGGACCACCAGGCCGGTGACGAACGTCAACGGGGCTCCGGACCGCTGGACTCGCCAACTCAGATCGGTGTCTTCCAGGCACGGCACGGCGGGATCGAACCCCCCGACCCGCCGGAACAGGGCTCGGTGGATGCCCATGTTCCCCGCACCGGCGTGTGCCATCGCCGTGCCGGCCCCCGAGCGTTGCAGGGCGTTCACCTGATCGGCGTCCCGGGTCCGTCGCACCCGCCGGCTGTTCAACCGGCCGTAGTCGAACCGCCCGGCCACGAACTGATGGTCTCCCAAGGCGGCGCAGACGGTGGCCAGCCAGTCCGACGCGACGACATCATCGGCATCGCAGAAGGCCAGCCATCGTCCCCGGGCCCTCTCGACTCCGACGTTACGAGCGGCCCCGGGACCTCGCCGTGCACTGGCGTCGACCACGACGACGGGCAGCCGCTCCCGGTAGGTTCGCGCCAGTTCTCTGCTGCCGTCGGTACTGCCGTTATCGCACACCAGCAGCTCCCACGGCACCGGGCAGGCCTGGGCCGCCAGGGCGTCCAGCTGCTGCGCCAGGGTCTGCTCCGCGTTCAAACAGGCAATGACCACCGACAAGACAGGCGCCTGATGCTGACCGGTCCCGCTCCGGGCTGTCGCCCGCGTAACGGCGTCCGGCGTGATTGTTCCCCCCATGACTCCCCCCAAAGTCCGACCGGTTGCCGGGCCCGGTCCCCACCAGGCACCGGCCTGATCGTGCCCCCTCCTGCACGACCATCTCGGTCCTGCATAGCCTAACGTCGGGAAGTTGCGCTGCGGGTCGTTTTGGGGGAAGCAGTCCGGAATCGGCCAATCTCGGCTAGACCTGTGTCGTGAGAACGACCTGGACACCGCAATCGCGGATACCGCAATCAGGAACTCGAACCCGAGCCGCGTCAGGAGCCCGGCGGCGGCCGCTCCTGGTTCGGCAACGCGAGCTCGGGGCGTACGACGATCCAGGCGCACGACCCACGCTCACCGGCGGCGGCGTGCTGCGGTGGGGGCGGCCACTGTTCCTGCCCCTGAGTTCGGTTGCCCGGGCCGATACGAGCGACCGGGTGGTGGCTTTGACCTATGACGACGGCCCAGACGTCCCGCACACCGGCGAGATCGTGGCGGAGCTGGCCGCGCGCAACGTCCGGGCCACGTTCTTCATGCTGGCCGAAGGGGCGGAACGGCACCCCGCGCTGGTGCGCGACATGCTCTTGGCCGGCCACGAGATCGGTCTGCACGGGGTGGACCACGCTCGCCTCACCGACCGACCCGGCTGGCAGGCCGCCCGGGCGGTACGTGAGGGCCAGCGACGACTGGAAGCGGTGACGCAACGCCGCGTCACGACGTACCGCCCCACCTACGGCGCGCACGGCATCGCCCAGCTACTCACCGCCCGGGCGTCGGGGATGGACGTGGTGCTGTGGACCGCATGGGCCCGGGATTGGCAGGACGAGACCGCCGACGTCATCGCCGGCCGCGCTCTGGCGAGCCGCCATCCCGGGGCCGTGTTGCTGCTGCACGATGCGACCAACGACACCGACCGCGTACCGACGTTCTCCCGGCGTGCGGTTCTGGCCATTCTCCTCGACGGCTTGGCGGAGCAGGGGTATCAGGTCCTTCCCGTCGGCGAACTCCTCGATCGCTACCGACCCGTTCGCACGGTGGCCGTTCAGCGACCACGACTCAGCCGCCCGAGCCGTCGTGCACCCTCACCCGGTAGTCCCGGGGGCAGATTCCGTGGACGGCGCTGAACTGGCGGGAGAAGTAGAAGGGATCGGGATAGCCGACCGATCGGGCGATGTCGGCGACGGTGTGGTCGCTGCCGATCAGGAGCTGGCGCGCCCGGGCCATCCGCAGCCGCTTCATATACTCCGTCACCGAGAACCCGGTCACGGCGTGGAATCGGGCCGAGAAGTGGGAGGTGCTGAAGCCCGCCAATGCGGCCAGGGCCGGCACCCGGACCGGGTCGCTGAGGTGCTCGCGGAGGTGATCTTGGACGCTGCGGAGCGGTTGGTCGTCGGTGCCGGAGCGTCGTTCCCGTTCGGCGGCGAGCTGGGCGAGCAGGTTCCACGCCGTGCCCGCGGCGGCGGTCAAGCTGGCCGAGGTCTCGTCCCGGGCCATCGCGTCACAGATGCTCGCGGCGAGGGTGAAGACCAGGTAGGGGTCGAGCAGGGCCGCGGTGGGCTGACCGGCGGTGAGTCCGATGGCGGCCAGCAGGTCGGCCACGTCGGCGCCGACGACGTGCAGCCACCAGATCGACCACGGCTGGTCGGTGTCGGCGTAGTACCGGTGCGGGTGGTCCGGCGGGATGATCAACATCTCCTCGGGACCCACCTCGTGGCGTATGCCGTCCAGCTCGCACCACCCCGCGCCGTCGGCGCACAAGATGACGATGGCCTCGCTCGCGCCGCGGCCCCGCACCCGGCCGTGCCTGGCCGCATGCGGAAAATATCCAGCGTCGGTCACGAGCAGCCGAGACGTCGGCGTGCGGTGGCTGGCCTGCTTCACCAGCGGAGCAGGCAGAACGTGGAGTCGCTGACCCGGGAAGCCTTCGGTGAGGTAGATATTCACATTCTAGTTTAATCAGAGAATCGTCCAGGTTAAGCGTCGAATTCTACATTCCGGTGACCCGGTGAGCGCCCGTACGTTGACGGTGTGCTCGCACCGATGCTCGACCTTCCGGACCGCCCCGAACGGCTGGCGGAGACCGACGTCGCGGCGTGGGCGGAGCCGGTGACGATCCCCTCCTATCTGCCGGAGCCGGCAAGCCGTTATCCCGCCTACCTCGACCGGCGGGTCTATCAGGGGTCGTCGGGCCGGGTCTATCCGCTGCCGTTCCACGACCGGATCGCCGAGTCCCCGTCGCCGCACCGCTGGCAGGGGTTGCACCTGGAGAACGCCTACCTCCGCGTCCTGGTGCTGCCCGAGCTGGGCGGCCGGGTCCAGCTGGCGATCGACAAACGCACCGGCGCCTCGATGTTCTACGCCAACCCGGTGATCAAGCCCGCCCTCGTCGGGCTGACCGGCCCCTGGCTGGCCGGCGGAATCGAGTTCAACTGGCCGCAGCACCACCGCCCGGCCACCTTCCTCCCGACCGCGTGGACGATCGACGACGAGCCCGACGACACCGGCGAGCAGGCCACGGTCTGGTGCTCCGACCACGACCCCTTCGCCCGGATGAAGGGGATGCACGGGATCCGGCTCCGCCCCCACTCGACCGTGATCGAGCTCGCGGTCCGGCTGTACAACCGCAGCGAGCTGCCCCAGACCTTCCTCTGGTGGGCCAACGCGGCCGTGGAGGTGCACGCGGACTACCAGTCCTTCTTCCCCGCCGACGTGCGCGTCGTCGCCGACCACGCCAAGCGCGCGTTGAGCACCTTCCCCGCGGCGTCGGGCACCTACTACGGCGTCGACTACCCGGCCCGCCGCGCCGCCGACACCCGCCCGGACAGCCCGCGGCGGGTGCCCGGGGACCGGCTGGACTGGTATCGGAACATCCCGGTGCCGACGTCGTACATGGGCCTGGATTCGGCCGGGGACTTCTTCGGCGGCTACGACCACCTGGCGCAGGCCGGGTTCGTGCACTGGGCCGACCATCACGTGGCGGTCGGCAAGAAGCAGTGGAGCTGGGGCGACTCGCCGTTCGGGCACGCCTGGAACGCCAACCTGACCGACGACGACTCGGCCTACGTCGAGTTGATGGCGGGGGTCTACAGCGACAATCAGCCCGACTTCTCCCACCTGGCGCCCGGGGAAACCAAGAGCTTCTCCCAGTATTGGTACCCGGTGGCCCGGACCGGTCCGGCCGTAACCGCCACCCGCGAGGCGGCGCTCGGGGTCGAAGTGCGCGACGAGTCCACGATTTTGCGCTGGGACGTCACCGGTGAGTTGCGCGGCGCCGCACTGAGTGTGGTTGACCTGCGCTCGGAGACGCTCATGGACGAGGTCGTGGCGACGATGTCGCCCGAACAGCCCCGCGAGCTTTCCGTCCCGACCGTCGGTCCGGTCCGGGTCGAGCTGCGGCAGGCGGACCGGACCGTGCTCAGCTGGCAGAGCGAGTCGCCGCCGGCCACGGTCGGTCCCCGGCCCGAACCGGCCACCGCACCACCGGCGCCGGACCAGGTGGACACGGTCGAGGAGCTGCACCTGATCGGGTCCCACCTGCGGCAGTACCGGCACGCAACCCGCGCCCCGGAGCCGTACTGGCGCGAGGCGCTGCGGCGTGACCCGGGGCACGTCCCGAGTCACGTCGCCCTGGCCGCCCAGTGCTACCGGCGTGGCGACTATTCGGGCGCCGAGCGGCACCTGCGGCCGGCGACCGAACGGCTCACCCGGTGGAACCCGAATCCGCCCGACGGCGAAGCCTGCTACCTGCTCGGGTTGACCCTCGTACAGCTCGGTCGCGACGAAGAGGCGTACGCGATCTTGGCCCGGGCCATCTGGGTGCGGGCGTGGGCGGGGCCGGCGGGTTATCGGTTGGCCGCGCTGGACGCCTGCGCGGGCCGAAACGATCAGGCCCTGTCCCGGGTCGAGGCGGCGTTGCGGGCCGAGCCGGAACATCTGCAGGCCCGCAGCCTGCGGGTTGTTCTGCTGCGCCGGCTGGGTCGTACGGCGCAGGCGCAGGTCGCCTTGGCGGAATTGCTGCGGCTCGACCCGCTCGACGTCTGGGCCCTCCACCTGGCCGGTCGGCTCGACCGGGAGCGGGGTCTGCTCGAGGCGCAGACCCTGGTCGACGTAGCCCTGGACGCCGCCCGGATCGGAGCCGACGAGCAGGCCGTCGAACTTCTCGAACTCGCCTACCGCGGTGACCGCGATCGTCCGCGGGGCCAGACCGGCTGCGGGATCCTCGCCGACTACCACCGGGCCGACGCGCTGGAACGCCTGGGCGACGCCGCCGGAGCAGCCGCCGCGCGGGAGCGGGCCCGCCTCGGGGACCGCACCGGAAACTTCCCGTCCCGGCTCGAGGACGTCACCACCCTGCGACACCGGGTCGACGCCGACCCCACCGACGCCGATCCCTCCGACGCAACCGCGGCGGCCCTGCTGGGGCATTGGTGCTACGCCCACGACCGGCCCGATGACGCCCTGACCTACTGGCGGGCGTCGACCGCGGCGGACCCGACGGATCCGGTGGTGTGGCGCAACCTGGGGATCGCGCTGGCCAACCATCAGGGCGACCACCCGGCCGCGACCGGCGCGTACGAGCGTGCCCTCGCCCTCGCGCCCGGCGACGCCCAGCTGTGGTTCGAAAGCGACCAATTGCGCCGCCGAGCCGGCGTCGCGCCGACGCTGCGCCTCGAGCGGCTAGCGGATTTGGAGCGGCTGCAGGACGGTTCCGCTCCGGTCGACGCCCGCGACGACCTCTGCGTCGAATACGGCCATCTGCTGGTCTGCGCCGGTCGTCCCTTCGAGGCGCTCCGGCTGCTGCAGCAGCACCGGTTCCAGCCGTGGGAAGGCGGTGAGGGTCAAGCGCTGGGCGTGTGGGAGCGGACCCAGCTCGCGCTGGTCGACCGTGCGCTGCGCGGTGGTGACGCCCCGGCGGCGCTGGCCCACGCCGAGGCCGCCGTCGACGTCCCCGAGCACCTCGGGGAACGCCGGCACCCGCTGGCCAGTCCGGCTCGAGCCCTGCTCGCCCTCGGCGACGCCGCCCACGCCGGCGGTAAGGACGACCTGGCCCAAGATTCCTGGGAAGCCGCGGCCCGCCGGGTCGGCGACTTCACCGGGATGGCGCCGCAGGCCTTCGGCGTGAACACCTACTACTCGGTGCTGGCCGCCCGTGCGGCCGGTGACCACGATCTGGCCGGCCGGCTGAGCGCGGATCTGGCCGAGTACGTCGAGCGGCTGGCGGCGACCCCGGCGAGCGTGGACTATTTCGCCACCTCGCTGCCCACCGCGCTGCTCTTCGACGAGGACCCCCAACTCGACCAAGACCGGACGGTGCAGCTGCTGCGGGCCCAACTGGCCCTGCTGGCCGACGACGCGACATCGGCCCACGCAGAGCTCGCGGCGGTGCTGGACACCGAACCGGGTCATCACCTCGCCGTGGACCTCGCCCACCGGCTCGACCAGACGGAGCACCGCGGATGAGTTACACCCCCGTACCCCTGCCGGCGCACCTGCCCGATCGGCTCACCATCACGCTCTGGGACTTCTCCTGGTACGTCCGGACCGGACCCGGCGAGCCTTTTGAGGACCTCGACCGGGCGTTCGCGGAGGCGGTGGAGCGCGGCTACAACACCGTCCGCGTCTGCGCCATGCCCTATCTGCTGTTCGGCAGCGGACTGGACACCTCAGCGTTCCGCCTCGGACCGCTCGGCGGGGACTACGGGCAACGGACGCGTTGGTATGACGTGCGCCATCACACGGTGATCGACGGGCGGACTCACCTGCGCCGCCTGTTCGAGGCTGCTCGACGCCACGACTGCTTCGTGATCGTGTCGTCGTGGGAATACCAGCAGAGCTCCGCGTTCGCCACCGAACCGGGATGGTGCGCGGCGCTCTTGGCCATCGACCCCGAAGACCGAGCCGAGCGTCAAGCCGCCGCCCTGGCCGACCTCGTCGACTTCTTGACCGAAGCGGGACTCGACGACCGGATTGCCTTCACCGAGATCCACAACGAAGTCCAGGTGGGGCACCTTGCCGACGGGCTGCCGGACTCACCGGACCAGCGCACCGTACTCCTGCGGCCGCGCCTCGAACGGGCCCTGGACCTCTTCCACGCCCGGCACCCGGACCGGCCGGTGACGGTGAACTATTCCGGGGTCCCGGTCGGTGCCCTGCGCGGCATCCCCGACACCATCGATGTGCTGGTCACCCACCCCTACGTGTACGGGGTGCTGCGGGCGTTCATCGACACCTACCGCCTCCGGTCTCCGGTCACCGACTTCGACCAGGACCGGGCTCAGCGGGAGATTCTGCGCCCCGGTGCGCCACCGATCCACAGCTGGACGCCCGACCAGCCGTGGCGCCTGGAGGCCACGATCATGTCCCCGGCTGAAATGTACGCCCACGACTGGGGCGACGCGGAGGCCATCGACCGCTGGTTGTACCGGCACTACGGGGCGTGGGAACACCAGATGGCCACCACGCTGCGGCTCTGGCTGGACGTGGCCCGCGACTGGGCCCTCGCCCACGGCGTGCCGCTGGTCTTCGGCGAGGGATGGATCGGCTACACCCCCAGGGACGGTCGCTTCGAGGAGGGACCGGTCGGGGCCGAGTTCTGCCGACTGGCGGTCCGCGAGTCGATCCGGATCGACGCCCGCGGCACCGTGGTCTGCTCCAACGCCGCCCCGCAGCACGCCATGTGGGCCGACGTCACCCTGCAGGCCGAATGCAATACCGCTTTCTGCCGTCAAGACGCCACCCTCGGCCGGGGTTCGCCTCCCGACCGGTCAGCGGTTCAGCTGACCGCCCTGCCCACATCGAAACCGCCCGTCCGCACCTGACCCGTACACCGTTCACCACTCACCGTTCAAAGGAGAACACCGATGGACCAGTCCACCTTCGCGACCCGGACCACCATCTCGCGTCGCGGTCTGCTGCTGGGCGGCGCCGCCGTGGGCAGTTCGGCGCTGCTGAGCGGCTGCATCGGCGGCAGCCCCTCCACCGCACCCCCCACGCAGGGGGGCGACACGTCGACGACGCTGACCCTGCAGTCCTCGCTGTCCGACGCCAAACCCAAGGCGGCCCTGGCTTCGGTGGTCAAGGGTTATACGAAGTATCCGCTCACCTTGAACACCGTGGCGGTCGAGCAGTTCCGGGCTCAGCTGCCCAGCTATCTGACCTCGGGGAACCCGCCGGACGTGCTGACCTGGTACGCCGGGTCGGTGGCCCGGGACTACGCGAGCAAGGGGCTGCTGCTGGACCTCTCCGACCTGTGGACCGGGGACGGGGCCTGTGCCGACTTCTCGCCGGCGCTGAAGAGCCTGTCCAGCGACGACCAGGGCAAGCAGATCTTCGTCCCGACGAGCTACTACTGGTGGAGTTTGTTCTTCCGGAAATCCGCCTTCCGAAAGTGGGACGTAGAGCCGCCGACCAGCTGGGATGACTTTATGGCCCTGCTGGACACCCTGAAGGGCAAGGGGGTTTCGCCGCTGACCAGTGGCACCGGATCGACCCCGTGGATGGCGTCGGGCTGGTTCGACTACCTCGACCTGCGGATCAACGGGGCGCAGTTCCACCGGGAGCTGCTGGCCGGGAAACACTCCTTCGACAGTGCCGAGGTGCGCAAGGTGATGACCACCTACGCGACCCTGATCCCCTACTTCGACCCGAAGGGCCGCTCGTACAGCTGGCAGCAGGCCGCCACTCCACTGGTCAACAAGCAGGCCGGGATGTATTTGATCGGCGCCTTCATGACGCAGGCCTTCCCGGCCAAGGACCTCGATGACGTGGACTTCTTTCCCGTCCCCACCATCGACCCGGCGATCCCGTCGGCGGAGGAGGCGCCGACCGACGGCTACTTCGCCAGCGCCCAGAGCAAGAACGTCACCGGCACGAAGGACTTCCTGAGCTACCTGGCGTCCCCGGCCCAGCAGCAGGCCTACATCGAGGCGTCCGGCTCCTCCAATCTCCCAACCTCACCGAAGGTCGACGCCGCGAATTTCTCTCCTCTGGTGCGCAAGGGCATCAAGCTGCTGCAGGAGACCAAAGAGATCACCCAGTTCTTCAACCGGGACTCCAGCGACGCCCTGCAGACCACCGCCGACGCGGCCCTGACCAAGTTCTTGGACAACCCGAAGGACATCAACTCCATCCTGAAGAACTGGCAGAAGGCCGCGACTCAGGTGTGGAACCAGTGATCACGGCGAGGCCGTCGTGAGCACGGCCGTCGAGGCGACCAGCGCCTCGGCCGCCGACGGGCCACCACCCTCGCCGCGGTCCGCCGGTCGACGACGCGGACCGTTTCGTCGTCGCTCCGTCACCGCCCGGGTCCCGCCGGTGGTCTGGGTGCTGCTGCTGGTGCCGTTGGCGGTCGAGCTGGCCTGGGTCTTCTGGCCGGCCTTCAACAGCTTCCAGCTCTCCTTCACCCGGTGGAGCGGGGTCGGCGTCGCCGAGCCGGTGGGGTTACGCAACTACCGCACCCTGCTCGGCGATCCGATTTTCCAGACCGCGATCAAGAACAACGTGATCTGGGTGACCGGATTCGGTGGATTATCCGTGGTGGCCGGTCTGGCCCTGGCCGTCGCGCTGAACCGGCCGCGGCGGGGGGTGGCGATCTATCGCAGTGCGATCTATCTCCCGATGGTCTTCTCCTTGGCCGTCACCGGATTGTTCTGGCGGGTGCTGTACCAGCCGGCGGGTCCGATCAACTCGATCCTGGCCGCCGTCGGGATCGACACCGGTCAGCAGCAGTGGCTGGCCGACCCCAACACCGCGCTCGGCGCTATCCTGATCGCCGCGATCTGGCGGCAGGCGGGCTACATCATGGTGTTGTACCTGGCCGGACTGAAAGGCTGCGACCCGAGTCTGGAAGAGGCGGCGGCGGTCGACGGAGCCGGCTGGTGGCAACGGTTCGTGCACATCGTGATGCCGCAGCTCAAGAATGTGAACACCGTGGTCTTCGCGGTCACCGTGATCGACTCGTTGCGTACCTTCGACATCGTCTGGGCGATGACCCGCGGCGGGCCCTACAACACCACCCAGCTGCTCAGCACCTACATGTACCAGGTCGGCTTCACCCAGGTGAACCTCGGCTACGGCTCGGCCATCGCCGTGGTGATCTTCGTGCTGGCGATCGCCTTCATCATCACCTACCTGGTCCGCGCGACCCGTGAGGAGTAGGAGATGACCGCCGCTCACCTCGCCGCCGCCCCGGGTGCCGCACCCCGCCGCCGACGCGCGGGCCGGGCCTGGGTGTTCCACGCCGTGATGACCCCGATCACCCTGCTCTGGATCCTGCCGCTGATCTTCGTGATCGCCATCGCGGTCCGGAACTTCGACGACATCGCGGTCAACGGGCTGGGTCAGTTACCCCGCAGCTTCACCCTCGAGGCATTTCGTACCGCGTGGGTCGACGGCAACATCGGCGGCGCCCTAGGCAACAGCCTGATCGTGACGTTCTTCACCGTCATCGCGGTGCTCTTCCTGGCCTCACTGGCGGCGTTCGCGCTGAGCCGCTATCAGGTTCCGCTCGGTCGGGTGATCTTGCTGACCATGCTCGCCGGTAACCTCCTCCCGCCACAGATCCTGCTCATCCCCGTGGCCAAGATCTGCGAGCTGCTCGGGATCTACGACACCCTGTTCGCCCTGATCGTGGTCCAGGTCGGCTTCGGTATGGGGTTTTTCACCTTTGTGCTGTACGGCTTCATGCGCTCCCTGCCGGCCGAGATGTTCGAGGCGGCCAAGATCGACGGCGCGACCGATCTGCGGATCTACGCCCAGATCGTGTTGCCCCTGTGCCGGCCGGCGCTGGCCGCACTGGCAGCGTTGGAAAGCACCTGGGTGTTCAACGATCTGCTCTGGGCCCTGACGGTTCTCCGCACCGATACCAAGTTCCCCATCACCGCCACCCTGCTCAACCTGCAGGGCGGGTTCACCACCTCCTGGAACGTGGTCGCCGCCGGCTCGCTGATCGCCGCCGTCCCGACGACGATCGTGTTCTTCGCCTTCCAACGTCACTTCGTCTCGGGGTTACTGGTCGGTTCCAACAAGTGACGTCGCCCGGGCATCTCCGCCGAGGTCGAAGGGCCGGCGGGCCGGCGGTGCCGCAAGCACGTTCAGATGACATCATGTAGCCATTCTTGACATCAGGCTGTAGGCGACGCACCCTGAGAACATGCCTACCCCCGCCTTTCCCCTCCGCATTCATGATGAGCGGCTCCGCCAGTTGACCCGCGACGTTGCTGGCCGGCTTGGGCTGAGTCAGAACGAATTCATCGAGCGAGCGGTCGAGCGGGAGGTGATCGTGCAGGGTGCCATGTTGCGAGACGACTTACGGGCTGCTGCAGACCGTCTGGCCACCCTGACCGCTGAGCAGTACCAACGGATCGTGGACCGCAGCGCCGAGCAGTTCGTGGACGGCGAGGCTGCCCGTGATCCGTTACAGCCCCGGCAACTTCGGGCCAAGCCCCCCGGCCCTCGGTCCGCGACACGCTGAGCCGAGCGCCAGCCTTCGGACCTCATGCCGATCAGGTCTCAACCAGGCGAGCCCTGGAACGAGGATGACCCGCACGACCTACCTCGCATCCGGGACAACATCTCCGAGGTCCTGGCGGTATTGCGCCAACAAGCGGCAGACCGACCAGCGGTCAATTTGAACACCATCCGGCAGTGGCATGAGCGGCTCTATCGCGGCTGCACGGTCCCAGTCCCGGGTTATGTCAGTCACTTCCGCGGTGACCCGACCGTCCCGGAGCTGGTGGGCTACGAGGTGGCCATCGGTTCGCTTCCCGACGGCAGCCCCGAACGGGTTGGCGTCTGGTCGACCTGGCTCGCAGACGAGCTGTCGAGCTTCGAGGCAGAGTTCAAAACCGGACTGGCTCACGTCGACCGACTCGTCCCGCCGTTGCAGCGGCCCAGCACCGATGCCGACCTCGGCGCCGTCCTTGCCCTAGCGGCAGGGGGCCACGGTGAATGGATTCGCCTCCACCCGTTCGCCAACGGCAATGGACGACTTGCACGTCTGCTGGTGGCGTTTGTGTGTCTGCGCTACTCCTTGCCGGTCTTCCTCAACGTGAAGCCGCGGCCGTACGACCCGACGTACGCTATCGCGGCCCGCGCGTCGATGGGGCTGCCACCCGACTTCACCGGAGACCACGCCCCAACGGTCGCCGTTTTCGCGCACCTGTTGCGTGCGGCCCTGGATCGAATGTCGGACTGAGCTGCGGTACAGCGTAAACAGCGTTGATTGGACGGTCATACCTGCACGACCGCTGGTACGAGGTTGCCCTTGAACGACCAGTGGTTCGGCGACCTGGACGTACCCGAACAGGGGAGCCACGGCGGGTTCGATTTTTGCCCTTTTTGCTTCTCCCCGGCCCGAAATCGCTAGCCTGCTGACAGCGATCAGGTTGCGCTGCGGGGGCGAGCACGGCTGACGCGGCCGAGCGTCGACCCCATAGACGGGTGCGGCGTCATAGCTGACTTGCAGGAGGACCCCGTGCCATTGATTTTCCGACACCTGTGGCGGTCGGCGGGCCAGCACGACGCTGGGCTGCCTACCCGGCCGACTCTCCACCTGCACGGCGAACAGGAATCCACCTGCCATGCACCGGCCTTACCCGCGATCCGCTCTCTCCCAGAGTCCGACTGCCAGGAGGCCAACTGACTGTGCGGCCTCGATTCACCAGGAGACACACTGCATGCCCTTCGACGAATTCTTCGAGCGAGCAACTGGCGCGCCCCCGTACGCCTATCAGCGCCGACTGGCCGAGGAGGGACTTCCCGATGTCCTTCAAGCACCGATGGGTGCGGGCAAGACTCCAGCCCTGATCCTGGCCTGGCTGTGGCGGCTGTTGTCCACCGAGACCGCAATCCAGGTGGCAACGCCGCGACGGCTCGTCTTCGCTCTGCCCATGCGGACGCTGGTCGAGCAAGTCGAGGTCAACACGCGGGTCTGGCTGGATCGGCTCGGACTTGACCGACAGGTGCTCGTCAACGTCGTGATGGGCGGCCATCGCTCGGAGGAGAAGCAGTGGCGCCTGGAGGCACACCGACCCTCCATCACCATCGGTACTGTCGACTCGTTGGTTTCGAAGGCGCTGCTGAGGGGGTACGGCGTCTCCCGGGCGGTTGCGCCGATGGACTTCGCCCTCATCTCCAACGGCACGCATGTCGTCATCGACGAGATCCAGCTGGCACCGGCGGCGACCGCGACCTTGCGCCAGCTCAGCGCGTTCCAGCGGCAACTGGGGACAGCCGAGCCTGTGGGCCTGACCTGCGCATCGGCGACGGTCGATCAGCGGATCCTCGACGTCATCGACAATCCCGCCGTCCGGGTCCACAGCGTCTCCCTTGGCGCCGACGACCGGACGGGGCGCCTCGGTCAACTTCTCAGCGCAACCAAGTCGGTCCGTCAGTTGCTGGTCGATGCGACTGACCATCGCGCGATTGCCCAGCATGCGGCGACCAGGCACCGGCCGGGGACCCGCACGCTTGTCGTGGTCAACACGGTGAAGAACGCGGTCGGGATCGCCCGGGCCCTGCTGCGCACCCGGCCCGCAGCCGAGGTCGTGCTGGTCCACTCTCGCTTTCGGGGACGGGAACGAGCAGCGCTCAGCCGGCGAGTGACGCGCGCGCCCGGACCCGACGGAACAATCGTGGTAGCCACCCAGGTCGTCGAGGCCGGCGTTGACATCGACTCCGCCGTGATGATCGCCGAGGCGTCACCGTGGCCGTCGCTGTGTCAGCGCAGCGGCCGCTGTAACCGCTATGCGGTTGTCGAGGACGCCGAGCTGTGGTGGTACGCCGCGGGAACGAACGGACCGTACGACCAGGCCGACCTCGACGAGACCGAGCGGGTCCTCGCCGCTCTCGAAGGACAGCCCTGCACGGGTGAAAGCCTGCTGGCCCAAGACGTCGCGCCCTCCGACCTCGCCCTGCAAGTCATTCGGCGCTCCGACTTCTTGAGCCTGTTCGACACCGCACCGGATCTGTCCGGGAACGACATCGACGTCTCCCCCTACATACGCACGGGGGAACAACTGGACTGCCAGATGGCCTGGATCGACACCGAGACCCGCGGGCCACTCGACCCGGGCTTCCGTCCCCCGGACCAGGAGTGGCGTTGCCCCGCCCCCCTCGGAGAAGTCCGTCGTTGGCTCAACCCCAGCATCCGAGCCTGGACATTCAGCCCGGTCAGCCAGCGATGGGACCGCGTCGATCGCCTGACGCGGCTCCGCCCAGGCGAGGTGATCGTGGTCCACGCCGACGATGGCGGCTACGATCCGGAATTCGGCTTCACTCCGGGCCACCAGAGACGGGTCGAGACAGGATCGGACATCGCCGACGAAGGTGGTGACGCCACGGACGCGATCAACGACGACAGCACCAATATCGAGCAATCAGACTGGCTCAGCCTCGATGCCCACCTTCAGCAGAGCGCTGACCAAGCTGCGGGGCTGCTGTCCCAGTGTCGTCCGTCCCTGCCCGGTCCCGATGCGCTTACCGTCACCGCCGCCGCCCTGCTGCATGACGTCGGCAAGCTCCATCCCGCCTGGCAGGAGGCACTCCGGAACACGGCACCGCAGAGGTCAGCGCCCGACGGATTGCTGGCCAAGTCGCCCGGCCACCACCGGCTCGATTTCACCGAACGCCGCGGTCTGCGCCACGAGTTGGTGTCAGCGCTGCTGGTGTCGTCGACCGCAGCGCAGCCACTGCTCAGTCGGGCAGGGGTCGACGGGGCAGAATCCACCATCTTGCTGCGGTACCTGGTGGCCGCTCACCACGGGAAAATCCGGGTGCAGATACCGCCGATCGACGCCGACCAGCAACAGATCCTCGGGGTCCGGCAGGGCGAACCGTTGCCCGGCACGACGATCCTCGACGCGGCCGTGCCGGAATGGAAAGCCGACCTCGCCCGATTGGCGCCCGGTGAGGCGGACTCGTGGACGGGTGCTGCACTCGAACTGCTGGAGAGGTACGGACCCTTCCGGCTCGCGTACATGGAGGCGGTGGTCAGGATCGCGGACTGGCGCGCCAGCGCCGGCCTGGCGCTGGCCGGAAGCGAGGTCGCCTTGTGACTATCCATCGCGTTCCGGGATTGCACCCTCGTTCGTTGGCCACCTATCTCGCCGCCCTCGGCCTGATCAGGACGATGGGACACGCCGACCCGTCGCTTCGGGCGCATTGGCACGCCAGCGAGCTGATCATCGATTCAGCCGAGCCCGACTTGGTCGAGTGGCTTCTGTGGACCTACCGTCCATCGCCCATCGTCAGTCCGTGGAACGGCGGCAGCGGATTCGGTGCAAAGGACGTGAAGTCGAGGCAGACCATCGAGGCGATCAGAGCCAGCTCCTCGCCGAGGATCGAAGAATTGCGAGCCGCAATTGATCTCGCCGTATCGGTGGTGGATCGCGGGCGCTCCTTCGGCTGGGACAAGGCTCGGACCGTCAGCGAACTCAGAAACCGGTGCCCCGAATCCCTCCTGGGCTGGCTCGACGCCTGCGTCATCGTCCGCGACAACGCCGCCTTTTTCCCGCCCCTGCTCGGCACAGGCGGCAACGACGGGCGGCTCGACTTTTCGACGAACTTCCACCAGCGACTGCTCGAGGTCCTTCCCGAACTGGGCGCCGACCCTCGCCGATCCGAGCAGTGGGCACGAGACCTGCTCACCGATCAATCGGAGGGCAGTCTCGTGCCAGGCGCTATCGGTCAATTCGATCCGGCTGCGGCCGGCGGGCGGAACTCGTCGGCCTTTGGTGCCGCGAACTCGCTGGTCAACCCGTGGGCGTTCGCCCTCCTCATTGAAGGCGCCATGTGCTTCGCCTCGGGACTGGCCCGACGTCAAGGTGGCGGGCCCGGGCGGGCGGCTATGCCGTTCTGCGTCCACGACAGCCCGGACGGACCAACGCCCGGCGCAGTCGGCGAAAACTCTCGCGGGGAAATCTGGACACCGATCTGGAACCAGCCGCTGTCCGCTCGAGAAATCGGTCAGCTCTTTGTCGAGAGCCGGGCCAGCTGGGGCGGTCACACGGCCACGCACGCCACGCAGATGTATGCGGCGCTGAAGTCCTACGGGGTTTCCCGCGGCATTGACCGCTTCATCCGCTACGGCCTGCACCAGCGCAACGGCTTGGCCTTCTCCGCCGTCCGCCTGGACGACGTGGAGGTCCAAGCCCGGCCCGCAGTCACCCTCTGCATCGAACCGGCCCGGGTCATGGAACCATTCGGCCGGCTAGGCTCGAGCGCGGTCCTCCGAGCTAAGCGGCGCTTTGACGCTCACCAACTGGCGTACGCCCGCGACGTTCGGGCCGAAGACCTGCGCGACTTACTCGCGGAACAGACGCTGGCCGACCTGGCCGTGCTGCGCTCGACTGGTGCCCGAGCGGCCTTGGGACGGCGACTCCCACGACCACGCGCCGAGCGGTACGTGGATTTCATATACACCGAGATCGGCTCACCGCGGGAGTTCCGGCTCGGGGCGGCGCTGGCCTCGGTCGGGTACGTCGACGGCGCCGGCCGAATTCAGCCCCTGCGCGAGCTGATCGTCGGACACCTTCCTGCGGGGCCACGGGAGGCGTGGACGGAACCGGCGATCCGCGGCCTCGGGATCAGGCCGCTCGACATGGTGCTCGCCGACGCGGTGGTCTGGAGGTCTCGGCATACCGACGATGCTGCGGGGGCAGACCGCGGCTTCCGCCCCTTCCCGGTGAGCACGGTCGAGGCTCCGTGGCCCGACGTCCACGGTTGGGTTACGGGTCAGCTCGACGAGGAAGCCGTCCTTCGCTCCTTCCTGGCCTGCCTCGCGCTCGACTGGCGCGGGCCGTCGCGACGGTGGCGATCCGACCGGCCAGACCCGATTCCTCACCCGGAGCTTGCCGTGCTGCAGGCGTTCGCCTCGGGGCGGCTCACCGCCTCTGATGAACACGTCGAATCGGGCGACGCCAGTCACGTCGGCCTGCAGCGGGATTGGCCTAGTCGGCTGCTGGCTGAACCCCAAAGTGCTCGTGGGGCATCCACCGGCGCCGTGCTGTGCGAGGCGGTTGCTCTGCTGGATCGGCTTGGATGGTCGGCTGCGCCGCCGCTACGGACGAACGCGTCGCGGGAACGGCTCGTCGCGGCCCTGATTGCCCGCACCAGTCTGCAGCCGCTACGACGACTCGGGGCCTACGAACGTGCCGTTCTCGAACCTGAGGCTTTCATCACCGACCCGTCAACCGAGAAGGAGCTCACCAGTGGCTAACCGGACGATCTACAAGATCAGCATGCAACCCGTCGTCGGAAGCCGGTTCCAGCCAACCGGCTTTCCCGACCTCGGCGCCGCCGTCTTCCAACGACCTGAGGGGAACGCGCTCCTGGTCGAATCGGCGCAGTCGATGGCGAACTGGGCCGAGCGAACCACCTGGGACGACGGCACCGACGACCAGCCGTCTGCTTTGACGGGGGTGCCGTATGTCCGGATCGTGGACCCCTCGGGCGAGTTCCTCACTTCATCCCGACTCGAAGCCCACCGGCTGGCGTCGGCGTACGTGATGGAAGGCAAGGTTGACGGACAGCTGGGTGAGGAATGGCTTCGCGAGCTCTTCGGACTGGTCAAAGGCAGGCCGCTGGACAACCGTCGGCTCTATCGGAGCGTGTGCTCGTTGGACCCGCTCTCGCTCATCCATGGGGTCTTCTTTGCTCGCGGCAAGTGGCCCTGGCAACCCAAGATCGCCCGAGCCGTCACCAGCTTCATCGAGGCCTACGACGTCGAGGCCGCTCTGTCCGGTGGAGTCAAGAAAGACTCGGTCGACATCTCAGGTCAAAACACCGACACCGGCTACGGCATGGTGCCGCATCAGCGCACCGAGTACACCGCCCGATCGATCGTGGCCTATGTCTCGATCGACCACGACCAAATCCGGTCCTACGGGCTGGGCGAAGACGGCGAGGCCCTACTGGAAGCGATCATCAACTATCAAACCGCATTGATGTTCGCCGGTGGGCTGCGGCTGCGGACCGCCTGTGATCTGGAAGTGGTCGACGTCGACGGTCCCGACCTGCCGACGGTCGAGAAAGCGAGAGAACACCTCGGCACAGCGGTGACTGGGGCCAAGAATCTCCTGGGTCCGGTCAGCAAAGTGGTCTGGAGCGGACGCGCGACCAAGGCCAAGGCCGGATGACCGTCACGCTCGAGGTCCGGTTTCCGTTGGGTCGCTACCACGCCACACCGTGGAACCACGCGGTCAACGAGGGAGCAGTCGAGTGGCCACCCTCGCCGTGGCGGCTGCTCCGTGCGCTCGTATCCACCTGGCATCTGCGCTGGCCAGAACTGCCGGCAGCAGAGCTGGATCCAATCGTTGAGCAACTGGTCTCGACCCCGCCGCGCTATTGGACTCCGCCGGTCAGTCCGGGGCAGACCCGGCACTACCTGCCCGACCTCGCCGATACCACGGGTGAGCGCAACACCGATCTGGTGCTCGATCCGTTTCTGTGGATCGACGGGGACCGTCCTCTCCTGATCCAGTGGGACGTGGAACTCGACGGACCCCAACGCGGCGCCCTGGCCAAGCTCTGCGAACTCTGGCCCTACCTCGGGCGCTCGGACTCGGTCGCGCACGTCAGCCTGCTCGCCGACGATCCAGTGCCTGACGACACGTGGTGGGAAATCTCCAGCTCGGCCGTTCGTCCGGTCGACCTGCTCACGCCGGACGGCAATGCGCGGCGCCCCGATCTGGAGGTGACGACGGGCGAGGTGCGTAAACGTCACTTGACCAGCCCGAGGAGGGCTCATTACCAGCCCTACGCTCGGGAAACCGATCCCGTACAAGCAGAGCGACCAATCTCTTTGCCCGAGGTGGAAGCTGTCCGGTGGCGCCTCGTGACGAGGGCGCCATTCGGTGCACGCTACGGGGTGCTCGCTACCGACCAACTGCGGCACACACGCCTTGACGCCGCATCGCGAGCGGGCGATCTCCCGAGCGTTCTGACCGGAAAACAATCGGGCTCGAGTGGCGTCAAAGCCGCCTCGGTTGACGACCATACACACGCGCATTGGCTATGGCTGTCGGTCGGTGATCTGGTGACCGACCTTGTGCTCTGGGTTCCCGCCGGATTTTCGTCTGTGCTCGCTGGTGCCATGGTGAGCCGATCGTCGCTGCCGGGCCGAGCAAGGCGCACGTCCGACGCCGCCAAGGGCCAAGCGGATTGGAGTCCGGAGGGGTTTCGTCCCGGCGATGTGCACATGGTCGCGGCTGGACCCATCGAAGTGGTCACCCCGGAGTTAGTCGGGCCAGCCGACGACTGGGTGAGTCATACGCCCTACCTGCCGGTCCGCCGACGGAAGCGGAATCAGACCCTGGTCGACTGGGCGCGCTTAGACATCGAGAAGGAGTGCGACTACCGAGGGCTGCCTCGCCCAGTGTCGGTACAACTGCATCCGGATGAAGGTAATCGCATTCGCCACTATCGACGCTACCGCTGGTCGGAAAACATGGCGCAACGTCGGCCTGGCGTGTGGGTTTCGATGACCTTCAACGAGGCCATCGCGAGGCAGCCGCTCTGCCTAGGACAATTGAGCCACTTCGGCTTCGGTCTGTTCGCACCACGCGAGCGGTGATCGACCGTGGTCACAAGCGATGTGCTGCCCGAGCTGCTGCCCGCCCGGATGCTGAACGAGTTCGTCTACTGCCCGCGGCTGTTCTATCTGGAGTGGGTGGATCACCGCTGGGCCGACAACGACGACACCGCTCAGGGCTCGTTCACCCACCGGCGAGTGGACAAAACAGGGCCGGCGCTGCCGCCGCCGGAGGAGATTGCAGACCTCCTGCGCTCCCACTCGGTTCAGCTGGAGGACGCTGAGCTGGGCCTGACCGCAATCATTGATCGGGTCGATCACAGCGACGGAACAGTCTCCCCCGTCGACCTCAAGAAGGGCTCGCCGAACCCCGATGGCGGGGCGTGGCCGGCCGACGAGATGCAGTTGCTCGTGCAATCGGTGCTCCTGCGCCGCGCCGGCTACCTGGTTGAGTTCGGCTCGCTGTACTACGCCGCCGTCAACCAACGGGTGAGCGTGCCGATCCCGTCCGACGCGGAAACCAAGGTGCATGGCGTCGCCCTTGAGGCCCGCGAAGTCGCCGCGCGGCCACGGCCACCGTTGCCGCTCGTGGAGTCGCCCAAATGCCCGCGCTGTTCCCTGGTCAGCCTCTGCCTGCCCGACGAGGTGAACCGCGAGCTAGAACGCAGTGATCTGCCGCCGCGACGGATCGTGCCTCGCGATCCCGACCATCGCCCCGTTTACGTCACCGAGCAGGGAGCTTTCGTCGGCGTCAAGGGCGGCCGGCTCGTAGTTTGCGCCAAGCAGGAGGAATTGGCCAGTGTCCGGCTCATCGACGTAGCCCAGCTATCGGTCTTCGGGCATGTTCAAATCTCAACTGAGGCCCTCGGACGGCTCTGGTCTCGGGGCGTCCCAGTGCTGTGGTTCAGCTACGGCGGCTGGCTCAACGGCTGGGCGCAGGGCGAGCCATCGCGCTATGTCGAACTGCGCCGCCGCCAAATCATCGTGCACGGTCAAGGCGGGCTCGACATTGCCACGGCGCTGCTGACCGGCAAGGTCCGCAACTCTCGGACTCTGCTGATGCGTAACAGTCGTGAGCGAGCAGATGAGGGGGTGCTGCGCACGCTCAAGGAGTTGGAGAAGGCACTGCCCGGTGCCCCGACCCGCACCTCAGCAATGGGATTTGAGGGCACGGCGGCTCGGCTTTACTTCGGCCAGTTCACGGGCATGGTGCGGGATCAAGCAGAAACGCTGACGCGGCAGTTCCGGGTTGAAGGGCGTAACCGAAGGCCGCCCCGCGATCCCGTCAACTGCCTCCTCAGCTTCTGCTACGCCTTGCTAGTCAAGGACTTGGTCGCGGTATGCCTGGGTGTCGGGCTTGACCCGTTCATCGGCGTGCTGCATTCGCCTCGATTCGGTCGGCCGTCACTGGCCCTCGACCTCGCGGAGGAGTTCCGGCCGCTGATCGGTGACTCGGTGGTTCTCCAGGTGCTGAACAACGGCGAGGTCAGCGAGCGCGACTTCGTCCACCGCTCCCGCGGCGTAATGTTGACGCAAGAGGGCCGCAAGTCCGTGATCGCCGCCTATGAACGCAGGCTCGATGTGCAGGTGCGACACCCGACCTTCGGCTACCAGATTTCCTACCGACGGGTGATGGACGTGCAGGCCCGGCTGCTGGCCGCGGTCATGATCGGTGAAATCCCCGCCTATACACCGATGACGACACGCTGAGCCATGGCTCGCCGACGGTACCTGATCGCGTACGACATCTCCGACCCCAAGCGCCTCCGCAAGGTGATCAAAGTGATGGAGTCGTACGGACAGCGCCTGCAGTACTCGGTCTTCCTATGCGATCTCTCCGGCGTCGAACTGATCAATTGGCGGACCGACATCCTTGAGGTGGTGAAGCTGACCGAGGACTCGGTGGTTCACTTGGACCTGGGCGCAGTTGAAGTGTCGGTTCCGGTTAAGGTGATCGGTACGAGTCGGCGCTTGCCGTCTCTTGGACCGACCATCACGTGAACCTGCGAGCGCTTGGTCTGCACGTCGAGGCGCCTCCAGTGCTCGCGTCCTGGTCAGGAGGACATTGAAGCTTGAAAACTCTATCCACGGCCGTATCCTCAGCTCCCTGCTACCGCCACCGCTCGCAGAGGGCAGCGTCATGCCTAGTCAGAGCGCTCTAAATCGGCGAGCGGTCATCCCCGTCGAAACCGACGGGCTCCATTGCGGGCGGCGGCGGAGGGGGGCCCCCCACCTCTGATCACTTGTGTCATCCCCGTCGAAACCGACGGGCTCCATTGCGGGCGCATCACGTCACCCTCGTAGGTTTCCTGGTCGCCGATGTCATCCCCGTCGAAACCGACGGGCTCCACTGCGGGGGGGCGCCCTGCGAGGGCGGCTGGGGTGTGTGCTGCGGTCATCCCCGTCGAAACCGACGGGCTCCATTGCGGGTGCGGGCGTACGGCAACGTCGACGCGGAGGGCGACGTCATCCCCGTCGAAACCGACGGGCTCCATTGCGGGCAGCGATAACGGGTGTACCGTCACTCCGAACCCGGGTCATCCCCGTCGAAACCGACGGGCTCCATTGCGGGACTAAATTTGGTATAGCGGTCCGTAAGCGTACCGAGTCGGGTCATCCCCGTCGAAACCGACGGGCTCCATTGCGGGGAAATCAGATGAGTGGGAGGGTGACGATGGTGTTTCAATGTCATCCCCGTCGAAACCGACGGGCTCCATTGCGGGTCGTTCTCTGGGTCAGCCGATACCGGCGCCTTTCGAGCGTCATCCCCGTCGAAACCGACGGGCTCCATTGCGGGGGCGCGGGCGTTGATGGCGGGTGCCGATCCGCGCACGGGTCATCCCCGTCGAAACCGACGGGCTCCATTGCGGGTCGGCAACAGTCTGCACCCCTAAGTGGTGGAAATAGGGGGTCATCCCCGTCGAAACCGACGGGCTCCATTGCGGGGGCGAGGTCGTTAGCGGCCGCGGCGGTCCCCGCGGCGCGTCATCCCCGTCGAAACCGACGGGCTCCATTGCGGGCGCGCCGTCGGTCGTTGTCCCGTCTGCGGGGCTTGGGTGTCATCCCCGTCGAAACCGACGGGCTCCATTGCGGGGACAGCGGCACCCGCTCGCCCTCGAACTGGGACGGGTGGTCATCCCCGTCGAAACCGACGGGCTCCATTGCGGGCGCTGATAGCGACGCATCGGGAAGCACTCAGCCGGGTCATCCCCGTCGAAACCGACGGGCTCCATTGCGGGACCTTGACGGTTCCGTGGGGTGCGGCAATGTCGCGGCGTCATCCCCGTCGAAACCGACGGGCTCCATTGCGGGTCGAAGCGGCTCGGGTGGCTCGACCTTGCCCGAGCGGTCATCCCCGTCGAAACCGACGGGCTCCATTGCGGGTCACCAGGTCGGCCGGAAGGACGCCGCTGGTGATCAGGTCATCCCCGTCGAAACCGACGGGCTCCATTGCGGGAGGTTGGTAAATCAGATCGTGCGTCTGAGTACGCGGAGTCATCCCCGTCGAAACCGACGGGCTCCATTGCGGGAGGTTGGTAAATCAGATCGTGCGTCTGAGTACGCGGAGTCATCCCCGTCGAAACCGACGGGCTCCATTGCGGGACCGATGGCGCCCGCCGAACTACCCGTAACCGAGGGAGGTCATCCCCGTCGAAACCGACGGGCTCCATTGCGGGGCGTATCTGTCTGGCGGTCGGGATTCGTGGCTCGTCACGTCATCCCCGTCGAAACCGACGGGCTCCATTGCGGGACGATCACGTCGGCGTAGCAGTAGACGGAGCCGTTGTCGTCATCCCCGTCGAAACCGACGGGCTCCATTGCGGGTCATCCCCCGTGGAACAACCCGTGGAGACCATGATGAGTCATCCCCGTCGAAACCGACGGGCTCCATTGCGGGTGCATCTCGTCGCCGATGAGAGTGGCCGCGGCTGAAGGCGTCATCCCCGTCGAAACCGACGGGCTCCATTGCGGGCAATCACCGTCGCGCATCAGCCGACCTCGACCACGGTGTCATCCCCGTCGAAACCGACGGGCTCCATTACGGGGCCACCTGCGCTTTCAGTTCGGTCAGGTCTTCGCGGGCCTGTCATCCCCGTCGAGACCGACGGGCTCCATTGCGGGAAATCAGCTAGGAGAGACCACGCTAAGCCGCTCTTGGTCATCCCCGTCGAAACCGACGGGCTCCATTGCGGGGGCGGGCAGCGCCTCCCGGAGAACAGGTTCAGAATGTGTCATCCCCGTCGAAACCGACGGGCTCCATTGCGGGCGTGATGAGAGTGGCGACCAGGCACAGGAGGGACGGTCATCCCCGTCGAAACCGACGGGCTCCATTGCGGGGTGTCCCTGCCGCACGTGTCCGACGCCGCCCGGGAGTCATCCCCGTCGAAACCGACGGGCTCCATTGCGGGATGTGACGTTCACCGTGCCCAAACCCGTCAGCGTGTCATCCCCGTCGAAACCGACGGGCTCCATTGCGGGAAGACTGTGCCTGAGATGAGGGTGCACCAGCGGGAGATGTCATCCCCGTCGAAACCGACGGGCTCCATTGCGGGGATTGCCTACTGACCAACACCCCGACCTCGGCGGTGCTGGTCATCCCCGTCGAAACCGACGGGCTCCATTGCGGGGACGGCGACACCGCCAGGCGCATGAACCGAGGGGGGCGGTCATCCCCGTCGAAACCGACGGGCTCCATTGCGGGACGACCTCGGCGGCGGTGCGGAACAGGCCACGGCGCAGTCATCCCCGTCGAAACCGACGGGCTCCATTGCGGGGTCGGAGACGGGGCCACCGGTGCGAGCCCCCTCCTGTTGTCATCCCCGTCGAAACCGACGGGCTCCATTGCGGGCTGAGCGCACATCCCGTCGCAATAGTCGGAGTGGGTGGTCATCCCCGTCGAAACCGACGGGCTCCATTGCGGGGGGACCATTTGGCGGCGACGCAGCGCATGGTGAGCCGGTCATCCCCGTCGAAACCGACGGGCTCCATTGCGGGCACTACGTCAGGACTCCTCAGTTGGTGATGACGCTGTGTCATCCCCGTCGAAACCGACGGACTCCACTGCGATGACGTTCTTCAACTCCGAACAGGGCGCCGCGGCCTTTCGGCATCCCGTTGAAGAACGCCAGCCTCGTCGGAGCGCGCGAGTAATCATGAAGACGGACTCGGCTGGTCAACCAGTCGCCGGGAAGCATCCGGTGAGGAGGGGGTCGTCGATGCAGGAGTAGTGGGTGGCGTCGGGCAGGGTCCAGTCGACGGCGTCGTGGTCGCGGACGCTGGCGAGCCAGGCGAAGGTTTTGCCGAGGTGGTGACGCCGGCAGCCGGGGTCGAGGTTCCGGCCGGCGGTGGGCCCGCGGGGTTGGGGGTCGTGGTGGTCGAGGTCGCACCGGTCGGCGGGCACGCTGCAGGTCGGGAATTTACAGGTTCCGGCGCGGAGCCGGACGGCTTCGGCGAGCCGGGCGGAGGGGTAGCGGCCGAGTTCGGTGGTGTCGAGGAGCCGGCCCTGGTCGTCGGTCAACAACCGGGTGAACAACACCTCATCACCGTGGCCGCCGTCGTCGAGACCGGCGGCGGCGATCAGCTCGCGGATCACGGGCGCGGGGACGGGCGCAGACCGGTCGGCCAACTCCCCGGGCGCCTCGTTGAGGCCGAGGACGCTGGACAACGGCACGACCAGCCCGATCCGGACGATCCGGCGGCGCCGGACCGTCGACACCCCCGACCACCACCGGCCCGCCGGACCGGAGCCCGCCAGGGTGGGGCGGGGCGGCGGATCACCGTCGAAGGCGTCACCGTCGGCGTCGTCACCGGCGGCGTCACCGGCGGCGTCGTCGGGCCGGTCGAAGTCGTCGCCGTCGGCGTCGACCCATTCGTGGTGGGTGCCGAGCAGTTCACCGGTGTCGGGGTCGATATCTTCGACCTCTAACCACGCCCCGGCCGGCCGCCGCCCCGCCGCTCCCTGCCCAGCGGTGCTCGACCCGGCCGCGCCCGGGCCGGTGGCCTCCGGCTCGGCGGTACGCGGTTCCCAGGTCGCGTCGTCAGCAGGGTCGACGGCGCCGTCGGCGTCCGGATCGGCCCCAACGGGCTCGTCGTGCTCGTCGGAGTGATCGGCGTCGTCACACTCGTCGGGGTCGATCAGGCGGAGCCGGCCCAACAACAAGTCGGCGAACACGTCGGCTCGGCGCTGCTGCTCCGACCGGGGATCGTCCGCGCCCAAGTCCCGGGCCACCGCGGCCAAGGTCGCGTCGATCGCGGCCGCGTCTTGGGCTGATACCTCCCCGGTGACGTAGCCCATCCCGTCGGCGCCCTGCACCACGCTGACCCGCCGCTCCGCCAACGCCCGCTGGTGGCGCTGCGCGAACGCCTCCGGCTCCAACGCCACCACCAACCGCAACAACCACACCTTCAGCTGCTTAGGACACCGGGTCTGCGCCGCACCCACCACCGCCTCGTCGATCGCGACCAGCGTTGCCGGCTCCACCACCCGCCGCGCGACCCGGTCGATCACCTGCACCTGCTCCGCGTCCACGTCCCCGCAGCCAAAGGCCGCCCACACCGCCGGCAGACCCGACTCCAGCCGCCGCGACCGGGCCAACAAGCAGCGCACCGTCCACGGCTGCTCCCGCAACACCACCGACAACTCATCAGCCACGAACTCCCCCGGCCGCGGCCGCCGCACCCCCCGCCCACCCCCAGCAGCCGAGGTCGACGCCACCTCCACGCGCGCATCGGCGATCCGGTCATCGGCGTACGCCAGCGAAACCTCCGCCAGCCGCGCCGCCGCCACCGCCAACTCCCGACGCGCCGCCGCCACCGCGACCGACCCACCCACGGCCGAACCCCGCTGACAACTGGACATACCCCGACCCTGACACACACCACTGACAATCGAACACGAGAACGCCAGCCCGAGGATCAAGGGCGCCTCATCAACCGAACTTCTGCACGTCCTCGACGCGCTCAAAGGCGTGCAGCCAGGCCGGATCCGGGCGTGCGGGGACGCACATCACGCCCCGCCCGGCTGCAGCACCGCTACGCACTCGACGTGCTGGGTCATCGGGAACAGGTCGAAGGCGCGGAGGCTGGCGACCTGGTAGCCGAGACCGCCGGCCGTGGCCAGGTCCCGGGCCAGGGCAGCCGGGTCGCAGGCCACGTACGCGACGGCGCGCGGCGCCCGGGCCAGCACCGATTTGATCACCTTGGCTCCGGCTCCGGCTCGCGGCGGGTCGAGCACGACCAGGTCGACCCGGGCGGGTAGCCGGGCCAGGCCCGATTCGACCCGGTCGGCACGCAGCCGCACCTGGCCACCGGCGTCGGCCAGGTTGCGCCGGGCCGCGGCCACCGCCGACCGGCTCGACTCGAGGCTCCAGACCGTGCAGCCTGCGTCGGCCAGGGCTCCGCTGAACAGGCCGACCCCGGCGTACAGGTCGAAGGCCCGCTCCCCCAGCCGCGGCGCCAACGCCTGCGCCACCGCCTCGACCAGGGTGTTCGCGGCCGCCGGGTGCACCTGCCAGAAGCCGTCGGGCGGCACCGACCAGCTCCGTCCGGCAGCGTGCTCGACCAGAGCGCCGGTCGGGTCCGCGTCACCACTGACCCGCTCCACCGACCGGTCACGCAACAGGACCGCCCCCGAACCGGAAGTGGCCGCCACCAGTTCCGTATCGGGCGACCAGACCGTCCCGGCAACCACGGGTGTGCCCGGATGGGCCAGCGGGCAGCCCGAGGCCGGCAGCGCCTGCACCTCGCGGGAGCGGTGGCGCCGCAACCCCGGTCGGCCCTGCGCGTCGGTCCGGTAGCGCATCCGCGTCCGCCAGCCCAAGCCGTCATCGGCGCCCGGCCCCGGCAACGGCTCAACCTTCCCGTCCCACTCCAGACCGGCGAGCCGGCGCAGTTGCTCGGCCACCACCGTCGCCTTCAACCGCCGCTGAGCGGCGAGGTCGACGTGCTGGAAGTCGCAGCCGCCGCAGCGTCCCGGCCCGGCGACCGGGCACCACGGATCGACCCGGTCGGGCGAGGCCTCCAGGATCTCCACCGCGTCGCCGCGCCAGAAGCGGTCGTGGCCGGTATCGGTGATCCGGACCCGCACGCGCTCTCCGGGCAGAGCGTGCCGGACGAAGATCACCCGCCCCTCGTGGCGGGACACGCAGTGCCCGCCGTGGGCGATCGGCCCTACCTCCAGCGGCCCGAGGACAGTGCCCTCAGCGGCTCCCACGCCCTCGACGCTCACCTCAGACTCAAGACAGGTACGACCGGCGCGACCGCTCGTTCGCGGTCTCCCGCTCGATCCGCCGCCGGGCCACCTTGGAGGACTCGAGCAGGTACGGCACCGAGGTGACCATCACGCCCGGAGTGAACAGCAGTCGCCCCTTCAACCGCAACGCACTCTGGTTGTGCAGAATCTGCTCCCACCAGTGCCCGACCACGTACTCGGGGATGTAGACGGTGACGATGTCGCGCGGGTTGTCGCTGCGCAACCCCTTGACGTAGTTCACGATCGGGTTGGTGACCTCCCGGTACGGCGAGGCGATCACCTTCAGCGGTACCGGGATGTGCGCCTCGTCCCAAGCCTGCGCCAACCGCTCGGTCTCCTCGGTGTCCACCGAGACGGTGAGCGCCTCCAGCGAGCTCGGCCGGGCCGCCTTGGCGAAGACGAGCGCCCGCACCGTCGGCTTATGCAGCTTGGAGACCAACACCACGGCCCGGACCCGGCTCGGCAGCCTCCGCTCCTCCCCTTCGACCAGGGCGGTCTCCTCCGCCACCAGGTTGTAGTGCCGGCGGATCGACTTCATCAACACGAAAATCACCGCCATCGCGATGATGGCGATGTAGGCGCCCTGAACGAACTTGCTCAGTAACACGATGATCAAGACCAGCCCGGTCATGGTCAGTCCGACGGCGTTGATCACCCGGGAGCGACGCATCCGTGCTCGGGCCCGGGCGTTCGTCTCGGCCCGCAGCAGCCGGGTCCAGTGGATCAGCATCCCGGTCTGGCTGACGGTAAAGGAGACGAACACCCCGACCACGTAGAGCTGGATCAGGGCGGTCACGTCGGCCCGGAAGGCCACGATCAGCACCACGGCAAAGAAGGCGAGCACTACGATGCCGTTGCTGTAGGCCAGCCGGTCGCCGCGGGTGTAGAGCTGGCGCGGCAGGTAGCCGTCGCGAGCCAGGATCGAGCCCAGCACCGGAAACCCGTTGAAGGCGGTGTTCGCGGCCAGGAACAAGATCACGAACGTGGCGGCGATGACGAAGTAGAACCCTGGCCGGAAGTTGGAGAACACCACATCTGCGAGTTGGGCGATCCCGGTCTTTTCGACCACGTCGACCCGGACACCGTTGAGCAGATAGTGCGAGCGACCGGCGTCGATCAGTTTGACCTGGGTCAGGTTGGCCAGCACGATCACGCCCAACACCATGGTCACCGCGACCGTGCCCAGCAACAGCAAAGTGGTCGCGGCGTTCTTGCTCTTCGGCTTGCGGAAGGCCGGCACCCCGTTGGAGATCGCCTCCACCCCGGTCAGCGCGGCACAGCCGGAGGAGAACGTCCGGGCCAGCAGGGCGACCATGGCGAAGCCGCTGAACGCGGCATAGCGGGGGTCGGGTTCGATGGCGTACTGAGCGCTTTCGGCCCGCAGCGGCTCACCCAGCACCAGGATCCGGAACAGTCCGTATCCCACCATCGCCAGTACCCCGCCCATGAAGCAATAGGTCGGGACGGCGAAGACCGTGCCGGACTCCCGCACGCCGCGCAGGTTCAGCGCGGCCAAGACCACGACCACCAACGCGGCGGCCAACGCCTCATGCCCGTCCAGGAAGTGCAGCAGGGGGACCGACTTCGCGTTCTGAATCCCCGAGGAGATCGACACCGCCACGGTCAGCACGTAGTCGACCAGCAGGGCGCTGCCCACGGTCAGCCCGGCGTTCGGACCCAGGTTGACCGTGGCGACCTCATAGTCGCCGCCGCCGGAGGGGTAGGCGTGCACGTTCTGCCGGTAGGAGGCGACCACCACCAGCAGCACCACCGCCACCAGTAGCGCGATCTTCCACGAGAACGCGTAGCCCGCCATGCCGGCCAGCGACAACGTGAGCAGGATCTCGTCGGGGGCGTACGCCACCGAGGACAGTGCGTCGGAGGCGAAGACCGGCAGCGCGATCCGTTTGGGCAGGAGGGTCTCGCCCAGCTGGGTGCTGGACAGTTTGCGTCCGACCAGCAGCCGCTTGCCCACCTCCGACACGTGCACCACAGGTTTGAACTGTAGTGGAGTCGGCGGCCCCCACCCAGCGCGCCGACGGCGGGAACAGTGAGACTGACCACATCCGCCTCGGTAAGGGGCCGTCGACTCTCACTACACTCGCCAGGGTGCACATCGTCATCATGGGCTGCGGTCGGGTCGGCTCGTCGTTGGCCCGCAGTCTGCAGAAGCGTGGCCACACCGTCGCCGTGATCGATTTGAACGTGGACTCCTTCCGCCGGCTCGGGCCCGACTTCGACGGGCAGACCATCAAGGGCGTCGGTTTCGACCGCGAAGTGCTGGTGGAGGCCGGGATCGAGCGAGCCGAAGGGTTCGCCGCCGTCTCCAGCGGCGACAACTCCAACATCCTCTCCGCCCGGGTGGTCCGGGAGACCTTCAACGTCGACAACGTGGTCGCGCGGATCTACGATCCCGGCCGGGCGGAGGTGTACGAGCGGCTGGGCATCCCCACCGTGGCCACCGTCCGCTGGACCTCAGACCAGGTCCTGCGCCGGCTGCTGCCGGCCGGATCCGAGCCGATGTGGCGAGATCCGTCCGGCTCGGTCCGGTTGATCGAGGTGCACGCACACCGGTCCTGGGTGGGCCGCAGTGTCGGTCAGATCGAAGAGGCGACCCAGGCGCGGGTGCCCTTCCTGCTCCGGGTGGGGGCCGGGCTGGTGCCGCGCCGGCACACATTGTTCCAAGACGGTGACCTGATCTACGCCGCCGTCGCCGACGCCGACCTGGCCGAGGTCGAGACCGTCTTGTCGCAACCACCGCGGGGGGAGTGAAGATGCGCGTCGTCATCGCCGGGGCCGGTAACGTGGGCCGCTCGATCGCCGCCGAGCTGGTGGAGAACGGGCACGAGATCTTGTTGATCGACCGGGACCCTCGGGCGATCAAGTCCGACAGTCTGCCGCAGGCCGAGTGGCTGCAGGCCGACGCGTGCGAGCTGTCCTCGCTGGAGGAAGCCGGCATCGATACCTGCGACGTGGCCATCGCCGCCACCGGGGACGACAAGGCCAACCTGGTCATCTCTCTGCTGTGCAAAACCGAATTCGGGGTGCCGCGGACCGTCGGCCGGGTCAATCACCCCAAGAACGAGTGGATGTTCACCGACGTCTGGGGCGTCGACGTCTCGGTGTCGACGCCGCGGCTGATGTCGGCGCTGGTGGAAGAGGCGGTGTCGGTCGGCGACCTGGTCCGACTGCTCACCTTCCATGAGGGGGGTACCAGCCTGGTGGAGATGACCCTGCCCAGCAGCAGCCCCGCCGCCGGCAGCCGGATCGGGGACATCACCTGGCCCGGCGACGTCGTCCTGGTCGCGGTGATCCGAGACGCCCGGACCCAGCCTCCCGACCCCGACGGCACTCTGGAGGCCGGCGACGAACTCTTGTTCGTCTCCGACCAGGACAATGAACACGCGCTGGCCGACCTGCTCTCGCCGCGGCAGGGAAGCGTCGTCGCCAATCCCGTTACTCCCCCGCGCGTGCAGGGCCACTGAGCCCGGCCGGCACCCGGCCGGCTAGGCGGCGCCGAACGCGGTCTGCTCGATCGGGGTACGACCCCGGGAGAGCAGCAGCCCGATGACGACCAGGGCCGCGATCAGCAGCGGCCAGCCCAGCACCACCTTGGCCACGCCCAACCACACGACCTGGCCGGACAGGTAGAGCGGAAGCTGCACCACGAAGCGCAGCACGTAGGGCACGGCCAGCACCAGGGTCAGCCGAGACGTCATCTGGACCAGCCCCCGATCCCGGATCCATCCGGTCGGGTCGTTCACCGCCGCCCCGATGAGGAAACCCACCAGCGGTCGACGAACCGCGACCGTGATCAGCGACAACACAGCGAGGCCGCCGTTGTAGAGGATGCCGAGCAGGAACACGTCTTGGGGCCGACCGGTCCGAACCGCGATGATCGCCGCGATCGCGGTCGGGATCACGGCCTGGGCGACGAACTTGAGCGATTGCCGCTGGAGCAGCCGGATCACGCCGAGCAAGACCGCGATGCCGAGTGCGGCGAACAGGGCGGGATAGAGCTGGCGGAGCACCACCCACACGACGGTGAAGGCCGCGAACGGCAGCGCCGCCTCGAGCATCCCCCGTACTCCGCCCAGGGCCTGGCCGAGTTGGTAGCGCACCAACTCCTCGACGTAGCGGAAACGCGGCCGTTCGGCGCCAGGGTCGCCGGCGGCATCCGACGCGGTGTCGCCTACGGGCCCGCTCACGAAGCGGTCGGGCTGGGCAGCAACTCGTAGCGGGGGTTGTAAACCAGCCGGCGCCCCTGGTGGCAGCTGATCCGGCCCCAGACCTTGATCGTGCGACCCGCGTCCACGCCCGCGATCTGGCGGCGTCCGAGCCACACCAGCGTCACCACACCCGACCCGTCGCGAAGCTCGACCTCCAACGCGGGATGTCCCTCCCGCGGGGTCAGGGTCACCGAGGAAATGGTGCCGGTCAGGCTGACCTGTTGGCGGTCCTCACAGGTGCGAATGGGGACCGCGCCCTCGTGCCGTACGTTGCGCTGCAACTCCTCCGACTCCAGATCCTCATTCGAGGTGGCCAGCCGGCGCCACGCCCGCTGCAGCACGTTTTCCTTGCCCATCGTCCCTGCCTTTGTCGGGTTATTCGTCCACTCCAGCATCCCACTGCCGGCAACCGGGTGCAGCCGTACGCCGGGTTTCCCCGACGCGGACGGATGATGGTTCGATCCGCCCGGCTCAGGTGGCCGGCGTCAGATCGCCGGGCATGGTGAACGGCAACAAGTCGCCGGGGGCCATCGCCTCGTCTCCTCGCCGCACCACCACCGCCCGGAACGCGGCGATCACCGCCACCACCGTCGGAGCGTCCAGGTCCTCCTCGATTGCGGCGGACCCGTAGACGATCCCCCGCAGCATCCAGCGGGGACCCTCCGCGACCCACATCCGCGACGGTTGATAGCCCTGTTCCCCTTCCGGTGTGGTCACCGGCACCAGCCGGCGCAGCTCCACCCCGAACGGGCCCTCGCCGAGGGAAGCCGAACCCCCGGCGTCGATCGCCGCCTCGGCGATCTCGTCGCGTAACTCCTGCCACAGCCCGCCGCTGCGGGGCGCAGCGAAGGCGCTCAACTCCAAGGCGGAGGAACTCAGCGGTCCGGGTGCCGCCGCGCCGTCGGCATCGGGCTCGGCGTCGGGCAGGATCAGCATCGCGGACACGATCTCCTCGGTGTCCTCGGTCACCTGCAGCCGCAACTCCGAGCCCGGCACGCCGGTGAGGATGATGCTGCCGAGATCGATCCTGGGTTGCTCGTCGGCGTCGCCGTCCTCCCCGTCGGCCTCGTCCGGGTCGGATTCGTGCAGTTCGCCGATCTCGAACGGGCCGTCGTCGCGCCACTGTGCGCCGTCCAGTGCCGCCAGGTCCAGCTCGGGCTCGACGTCGGGATCCGGCGACGGCGCCGTGCCGTCCTCGCTCTCGCCCGTCTCGTCCCCGGCCGTCTCGTCCCCGATCTCGACTCCGCCCTCCGACCCGGCGCCGTCGCCGGACTCGACGTCGGCGGTGGTGGCCGGATCCTCGCGTTCGGCTCGTTTGCGTCGCCCGAAGATCACGCGGTCTCACCTGCCATGCTGTGCTCTCCTCGTTCTGGCCCTGCATCGATTGCGGTTTCGTTGATCTCGGCTGACGACTCGTCTGCCCCGGCGGACCCGGTCGACCCTATGCCACCGGTGGAGCCGTGCCCGCGCCCGCCACGGGCCGACGCCGGGAGCGACGTCACCTGCTCGAACACGGCTCGGCTGACTTGTTGGACCACCAGTTGGGCGATCCGGTCACCCCGACTGATCCGAACCGGCTCGCCTGTATCGGTGTTCAGCAGACACACCTGAATCTCCCCGCGATAGCCGGCGTCGACGGTGCCCGGCGCGTTCACCACCGTGATCCCGTGCCGGGCAGCCAGACCCGACCGCGGATGCACGAAGCCGGCGTAACCCTCCGGCAGGGCCACCGCGACCCCGGTGCCGACCAGCCGCCGAGCCCCGGGGGCCAAGGTCAGGTCCTCGGTGCAGTACAGGTCGGCGCCGGCGTCGCCGGGATGGGCGTAGCGGGGCACCGGGAGGCCAGGATCGAGCAAGATCAACGACACCGGCACCTCGTCCACGCGGTCAGCTTAAGTCTGATTCCGCCGTCGAAGTCTCCGCCGACGGCGTCAGGGCCCGGGCCAGCGCGGCCGGCCGACGGGTGCAGACCAGCCAGTACGGGACGGGATCGGCCGGGTCGTCGAGGGTGAGCTCCACCGCGGTGCTCAGCCAGGGCCGCAGGACCAGGTGAGCCCGGGCGTCGGCCTCGACTCCGGCCCGGCGACGTCCGGCGGACGCGTCCAGGGCGGTAACGGCGCTCAGGTAGCGCCGACCGATCACCGCCCGCCCGACCCGCAGGTCGTGCTCACTCACCTCTACGGTGAAGCCGATCGACACGAACACCGCAGCGCAGACACCCAGCGAGCCGGCCGCGACCCCGACCCCCCAGGCCGGGCCGAGGTAGAACCCGAACGCCAGCAGCAGGCTCAGCGCGAAGAGCACCGCCAGCACCCACCAGGCGGGCGGTGTCGCAATCCGCTCGCGGTAAACCATCGGCTCAACCTACCCGCGACAATCCCGTCGGCGAGCGGACTGGCGACTGGCACCCCGTGCCGTTCAGCCGGCGCAGTCGAAGCAGTAGGCGGCTCCGTCGGGGCGCTCCTCGGCGAGCTGGCTGCGGTGCCGGACCAGGAAGCACCCGGCACACGTGAACTCGTCGGACTGGCGCGGAAGCACCCGTACGGTGAGCTCTTCGTGGGACAGATCGGCACCGGGCAGCTCGAAGGCTTCGGCCGCCTCGGTCTCGTCCTCGTCGACCTTGCCGGAGTTCTTGTCGTTGCGGCGGGTCTTGAGCTCTTCGATGCTGTCCTCGTTGAGCTCTTCTTCAGTCTTGCGGGGGGCGTCGTAATCGGTCGCCATCAATACCTCTCTCAAGGCCCGAAAGCCCAGAATCTTCGTGTTCGAGCGCATGCATATCACAGCCGACGCCACTCCGGCGGGTTCCGGTCCCAGGAGGGACCGATCGCTGAGTCGAGACGGGAAGCCAAGCCTGTCCCGGGACCGTCGATCGACCGGACCACCTGGTTCCTCGCCGCGCCGGGCTGGGGGTTGCGCCCGCTACAACGGCGGCCCGGGCAGAAAATTCCCGGCCCTCAGCTACGCCGCGCGGCTACCTCAGCTCGGGGTTCGCGACACCTGGCACAGGGCGGGGCGGCCCGGATCGCGGAGGTTGGTACAGCAGTCCGGTTGGCACTCGTACCAGCCGACGACACCGCCCTCGATCACCGGCCGCTCGGGCTGCTCGTCGCGGGCCGCGGCCGCCCGCTCGGCCATCAGGTCGGCCAGCGCGGCGACGAAGGCGGGGTGGACCCCGGCCGTCGCTGCCCGGGCGAACTCGAGTCCCAACTCTGCCGCGGTCTCCGCAGCCTCGGTGTCGAGGTCGAAGATCACCTCCATGTGGTCGGAGACGAAGCCGATCGGAATCAGCACGACTGCGGTGGTTCGGCCGGCCTTCAGTGCGGTGAGGTGATCGTTCACGTCGGGTTCGAGCCACGGCTGGCTCGGGGGCCCGGAGCGGGAGCAGTAGACGAGGTCGAAGCCGTGGTCTCGGCCCAGCCGCTGGTTCACGCTGTCGGTCACCGCCGCGGCGACGGCCCGGTGCCAATCCACGTAGCCGCCCTCGGCGCTGCGGGGCTCCGGTCCGGACGTGGTCGCCATCGCTTCGGGGATGGAGTGGGTGAGAAACAGCAGCCGGGCGGTACGACCCCGGTCGGCCAGGGTGTCCAGCGCGGCCACCGTGGCGTCGACGGAGGCCTGCACGAAACCGGGATGGTCGGCGTAGTGCCGGAGCCGGTCGACCTGCAGCGGTGTGCCTTGGACGGCGTCGAACAGGTTTTCCCGGTATTGCCGGCAGGAGGAGTAACAGGGGTAGGCGCTGGTGATCACGGCCAGCACCCGGCGGTGTCCGTCGGCGGCGACCCGGGCCAGCTCTGCGTCCAGATACGGATCCCAGTTGCGGTTGCCCCAGTACAGCGGCAGATCCACCCCACGCCGGTTCAGTTCACGACCCAGGGCGCCCAGCAGCTCTCGGCACTGGTCGTTGATCGGACTGCGCCCGCCGAAGCCGTCGTAATGGTGCCCGACCTCCGCCAGCCGCTCCCGCGGTATCCCCCGCCCGCGGGTCACGTTCTCCAGGAACGGCAACACGTCCGCCGGCTTCTCCGGGCCGCCGAACGACACCAGCACGGCCGCGTCGTAGGGCGACAGGTCGGCCCGGTCCAGGCCCGCCGGTTCCTGAGCGGCCCGATCGCGGTCGTCCTGGTCGGCGTCGGCGAGAACGTGATCGTGGTCGTCCACCTCGATGCTGGGCACCCCCCGATCCTGGCAGACCCGCCCAACCGGGAACCGACTTGAGCGACCCGGCATGCTGGGGCGACCCGACCGGCGGGTCGAAAGCGGGGATGTGGGGCATGGCCGCGGGGTTCCGGGCGTACGCGAGGGTGCTGTCCGACCCGCAGGCGCGCGCCTTCAGCGCCGCCGGATTCGTCGCCCGGCTTCCGCTGTCGATGACCGGCATCGGTACGGTCCTGCTGGTCTCGCTGACCACCGGATCCTTCGGCCGCGCCGGTCTGATCACCGGGGTCGGGACCGCGACCGGCGCGCTGGCCGCGCCGCTGTGGGGTCGACTGATCGATCGCGTCGGCCAGGCGCGGGTGCTGGCCGGCGCCGGGCTGGTCTTCGGCGCGGGCGTCGGCCTGGTGCTGACCAGCGTGCTCAGGCACTGGCCGCTGGCCCTCAGCCTCGGTTGCGCCGCCGTGGCCGGCCTGGGCTTCACCACCGCCGGTGCCTGCGTCCGGGCCCGGTGGAGTCACCGGCTGGCCGGTTCGCCGCTGCTGGACACCGCCTTCGCGGTGGAGGCGGTGCTGGACGAGGTGATCTTCATCGTCGGACCGGTCCTGGTCACGGTGCTCGCGACCCGCGTCCACCCCGCGCTGGGACTGGGCGTCTGCGGCGCGGCCGGTCTGGTCGGCGCGCTGGCCCTCGCCGCCCAACAGCAGACCGAACCACCACGTCGGGCACGGACCGGGAACGAGGCGCCACGGGTCGTCCTGCCGGTGGCGGTCCTCGTCCCGATCGCGGTGGCGTGCTGGGCTTTGGGCTGCGTCTTCGGCGGGATGGAGGTCGTCGTGGTCGCCTTCGCCCAGGAGGCCGGGCTCCTCGGCTACGCCGGGGTGCTGCTGACGTGCTGGTCCGTCGGCTCGCTGGTGGCCGGACTGGTGGCCGGCTCGTTGACCTGGCGTCGCGGCCCGGCGAGCCGGTTCCGGATCGGAGCGGTCGCCCTGGCCCTGTCCCTGGTCCCGCTGCCGTTCGTCGACTCGCCGGTGCTGCTGGGCATGCTGCTGGCCCTCAGCGGAATTGCCATCGCCCCGACCCTGATCGCTTCGGTGACGGTGACGCAGACCTCGGTGCCCTCCTCCCGGATCACCGAGGCGCTGGGCTGGACCTCGACCGGGATCGCCGCCGGCGTCGCGACCGGTGCAGCGATGCTCGGCCCGGTGATCGACCGATCCGGCGCGGCCGGGGGGTTCGTCGGTCTCGTGCTCGCCGGTGGCCTGCTGGTCGTGGCGGTGCTGTTCGTCCGCGCCCGCCCGCACGAGAGCGCCGTCTGGGAGCTCGCGCCTCAGGGACCGCCGGCGCCAGATTGCTCGGCCAGCCCATGCTCGGACAGCCCGGAACGCTCCGACAGCCCGGAACGCTCCGACAGCCCGGAGCGCTCCGACAGATAGCGCTGCAGGGCGACCTCGGCGGTGGCGGGGGTGAACCCGGTGGCCGACAGCTTGGCCAGGTCCAAGGTGCTGTAGCGGGGCCGTGGTGCCAGGCTTTTCCCGGCCCCGTACGCCGCGGTGCTCACCGGGGTGATGTCGGCGGCGGAGCGGCCGCGGGCGGTGAACACCTGCCGGGCTACCTCCGCCCAGGTCGTGGCGGGCCCGGCGTTGGTGAGGTTGTAGGTGCCGAACGGAGCCTGCCGGTCCAGCAGATGCCGCAGGCCGGCGACGATCTCGTCGGTGAACGTCAACCGGCCGTGCTGATCGTCCACCACCGCCGGACAGGCCCCGCGGTCGGCCAGTCCGGCCATGGTGGCGACGAAGTTACGGCCCGAGCCCACCACCCAGCTGGTCCGCAGCAGGTAGTGCCGCTCCCAGGTTGCCACCACCGTGTCGCCGGCGGCCTTGGTCTGGCCGTAGACCCCGAGTGGGGCGAACGGCTCGTCTTCGGGATGAACCTCCCGGGTGCCGTCGAAGACGTAGTCGGTGGACACGTGCACCAGGGTCGCGCGCTGCTCCCGGGCAGCGGCGACCAGGGCCGCCACGGCGCGGGTGTTGACCGCCCAGGCCTGGCGGCGCCCGTCCGCACTCTGTGCCGCGTCGACGGCGGTGTAGGCGGCGGCGTTCACGATCAGCCCGTAGTCGGAGAAGTCGAAGCCGGCGACCGAGTCCGGGTCGGCCAGGTCGAGGGTGCCCCGGCTCGGTGTCGCCGCGTCCGGGAACGCCCGGACCAGGGCCGAGCCGAGCTGGCCCCGGGCCCCGAGCACCAGCATCGGCGGCGGCGTCATCGGCCGCACCTCGCTCAGCCGGGGATGGTGCTGGTCGGCGTCGGACAACTCCGCCCGCTCCAGCGGGATCGGCCAGTCGATGGCCACGGTCTCGTCGGCGAGGTTGAGGAAGGTGTAGGAGTCCCGCGCGGCCGGGCTCCAGTGCCGGTTGACCAGGTAGGAGTAGGCGGTCCCCTCGGCTAGGGTCTGGAACGCGTTACCGACCCCGCGGGGCACGAAAACGGCGGTATCGGGACCGAGCTCGAGGGTGACCTTGACCCCGAAGGTCGGCCCGGGACGCAGGTCCACCCAGGCGCCGAAGACCCGGCCGGTGGCCACCGAAACCAGCTTGTCCCAGGGCTCGGCGTGGATGCCGCGGGTGACGCCGACGGCGGTGTTGAAGGACACGTTGTTCTGCACCGGGGCGAAGTCCGGGAGCCCGGCCGCGACCATCTTGGCCCGCTGCCAGTTCTCCTTGAACCATCCGCGCCGGTCCCCGCGGACGTCAAGATTCAGCACCAGCAGCCCGGGGATCGCGGTCGGACTCACCGGTCCGGTCCCGGCGGAGGAGCTCACTGGCCCTGCGCCGCGTACGTCGCCTCGGTCCGCGCCTTCTGCGGCCGCCACCACGACTCGTGCTCGCGGTACCACGCCACGGTTGCCGCCAGGCCGGTGGCGAAGTCGGCAAAGCGCGGGGCCCAGCCCAGCTCGGTACGCAGCTTGGCGGAGTCGATGGCGTAGCGCAGGTCGTGCCCGGCCCGGTCGGTGACCTGGTCGTAGGCGTCGGCGGGCCGGCCCAGCAGCGCCAGAATGGTCTGCACCACCTCGGCGTTGCTGCGCTCACCGTCGGCCCCGACCAAATAGGTCTCACCGATCCGCCCGTGAGCCACGATGCTGAGCACGGCGGCGCTGTGGTCGTCGGCGTGAATCCAGTCGCGAACGTTGGCCCCGGCCCCGTAGAGCTTGGGCCGGCCGCCGTCGAGGACGTTGGTGATCTGGCGGGGGATGAACTTCTCCACGTGCTGGTAGGGCCCGTAGTTGTTGGAGCAGTTGCTCAGGGTGGCCCGGACCCCGAACGAACGCACCCAGGCCCGGACCAGCAGGTCCGAGCCGGCCTTGGTGGCGGAGTAGGGACTGGAGGGGTTGTACGGCGTGGCCTCGGTGAAGCGCTCCGGATCGTCCAGCTCCAGGTCGCCGTACACCTCGTCGGTGGAGATGTGGTGAAACCGGGTGTCGTGGCGACGGGCCGCCTCGAGCAGGGTGTACGTGCCGACCACGTTGGTGCTCAGGAACGGCGTCGGGTCGCGGAGCGAATTGTCGTTGTGGCTCTCGGCGGCGAAGTGCACCACCGTGTCGTGCCGGCCGAGGAGATCGTCGACCAGGTCCGCGTCGGCGATGTCGCCGACCACCAGCTGGACCCGGCTCGGCGGCAGCCCGGCCAACGACGCCCGGTTGCCGGCGTAGGTGAGCCGGTCCAGCACGGTCACGGTGTCGTCGGTGTGCTCCAGGATGTGGCGGACGAAGTTCGAGCCGATGAACCCGGCACCGCCGGTCACCAGCAGGGCAGACATGGGCGCCATCTTAGGAGAGCGCCTGCTCCTCCGACGCCACAAATCCCTCCGAGGCCCAAATCCCTCCGACGCCACGAATCCCTCCGAGGCCACAAATCTCTCCGATGCCAGAATGACCCGCATGCGTGGCATCATCCTGGCCGGCGGCTCGGGCACCCGGCTGCACCCGGTGACCATGGGCATCAGCAAGCAGCTGGTTCCGGTCTACGACAAGCCGATGATCTACTATCCGCTGTCCACGCTGATCTTCGCCGGGATCCGCGAGGTACTGGTGATCACCACGTCGCACGACCGCGAGGCTTTCGAGCGGCTCCTCGGCGACGGCTCCCAGTTCGGCGTCGCCATCGACTACGCCACCCAGCCCTCCCCCGACGGACTGGCCCAGGCCTTCGTCATCGGAGCCGACTTCATCGGCGCGGAGAAGGTCGCGCTGGTGCTCGGCGACAACGTCTTCTACGGACCCGGTCTGGGCACCCAGCTGCAACGCTTCGCCGACGTCGACGGCGGAGCGGTCTTCGCCTACTGGGTGGCCGACCCCGGCGCGTACGGCGTGGTCGAGTTCGACACCCAGGGCCGCGCGGTCTCACTGGAAGAAAAGCCGGCCCGGCCGAAGTCCAACTACGCGGTGCCGGGGCTGTACTTCTACGACAACGCGGTGGTTCAGATCGCCGCCGGGCTGACCCCGTCCGCGCGCGGGGAGTACGAGATCACCGACGTCAACCGGCATTACCTGAACACCGGCCGGCTGCAGGTGGGCGTGTTGCCGCGGGGAACGGCCTGGCTGGACACCGGCACCTTCGACTCCCTCAACGACGCCAGCAACTTCGTCCGCACCCTCGAGGCGCGGCAGGGGTTGAAGGTCGGCGCGCCGGAAGAGGCCGCCTGGCGGCAGGGGTTCCTGACCGACGACCAGCTCGAGGCCCGCGGGCAGGCCCTGGTCAAGTCCGGCTACGGGTCCTATCTGGTGGAACTGGTGCAACGCAGCCGCACCGCGGGTTCGGGCCGGGCCTGATCGGGTGGCCCTCGTTGCCCAACAATTCGATGACCCGCGGAATTGGTACAGTTCCGGCCTCGGCCGGCGTCCGACCGGACGCAGCTTAGGAGTGGTGGAATCGTGAAGATCATCTGGACGGTCGGCGTGGCCATCGCGGCGGTCGCGCTGGCCGGCTGCGGCGGACAGTCGTCCTCGGCACCGTCGGCGAGCGCATCAGCTCCGCCGGCTGAGGCTCCCCCGTCCTCGGCTGCGGCTCCCTCCACCGCCGCCGGCTCGGAACCGGCCAGCTCCGCATCGGCGTCGGAGCCCGCGAGTAGCCCCAGTCCCAGCAGCGGTCCCAGCACCACCTCTGCGAAGACCTCGGTCAAGGACCCCTGCAAGTTGATCAGCGTCAAGCAGATGAGCCAACTGGTCGGCGTGGAGATGAAGAGTTCGAGTTCGCGCAAGCTGGCCGACAGCCGGCTGTGCACGTACGTGCCCAAGACCGTGGGACCCAAGGCCATCTCGGTCACCACCCAGGAGGGTCAGTTCCCCGGCGGCGCTTTGGACGACGGCGTCCAGCAGGTGAAGAAGCAGCTCAACGCCAAGTCGGTCAAGGACATCACGGTGTCCGGTGCCGACGACGCCAAGGTGATCGTGGGCACGTTCGGCGGCGTGAGCGTCGTCGACGTCCTCGCCGGTAAGGATCAGGTGTTCTACCAGGCCCTGGCCGGCGGACCGGGCAACGTGACGCAGTACCAAGACGACATGGCTAAGGTCGCCGCCGCCCTGATCAAAGGCTGACCCGGCGGGGCCCGGTTCGGCGCCGGCCGGCGCGAACTCAGCGCCGGCCGCGCCGGGCCCGCAGGTAGTCCGCGACCACGAACTCCCCCAGGCGGCCGATGTCGGGGGTGAAGACGCGGCCCCCCGCCCGGCGGGCAATGGCGTCGACGAAGCGGGCCAGGCCGGCATCCTCGCCCAGCATGAAGGTGTTCAAGGTGGCGCCGTACCGGGCCAGTTCGTCGACCTGCGCGACCGTCGCCCGAACCGTCTCGACCGTGCTCGGCCAGCGGAAGTAGGCCTGCCCGTCGCCGGTCAGGTGGGCGGTCGGTTCGCCGTCGGTGACCACCAGGACGACCGGTTCCGCGTCCGGATGCCGACGCAGGTGTCGCGCCGCCAGCAGTAGTGCGTGCTGCAGGTTAGTGCCCTGAATCCATTCCGGCTCGGCCTCGGCCAGTTGGACCGGTGAGAGCCGCCGAGCCAGCCGGTTGAACCCGATCACCTGCAGATTGTCCTGGCGGAACCGGGTCTCGATCAGGTGGTTCAGGGCCAACGCGGTCTGCTTCATCGGACCCCACCGGCCGTCCTGAACCATCGAGAAGGACAAATCGACACACAGCGCGACCGCGGCACTGGTCCGCCGCTCGGTCTCGGTCACCTCGAAGTCCTCGACGTCGAGCCGGACCCCGGTGCTGGTCAGTCCCGACCGTCGCAGGGCGTTGGCCACGGTCCGCGGTGCGTCGATCGGCAACTCATCGCCGAACGTCCAGGCCCGGGTCAGACCGGTCGGCTCGTCCGCGGCGCCGGTGCGGTGGTCGGAGTGGTCGCCGTGGCCGGCGGCGGTCAGGTCGTCGAACACCTTCTTCAACGCGGTCTGACCGAGCCGGCGAACCGCCCGCGGGGTCAGCCGGAGCCCGTCGTCGCCGCGCTGGAGATAGCCCTGAGCCTCCAGCTCCCGCTCCAGGTCGCGTAGGGCGGTGAAGTCGCGCAGCGCCTCCGCGCCCAGTCGGGACTCCAGCAGGTCGACGTCTACGTCGTCGAGGGTCGATCCGGCGTCGGCGGTGGACAGCTGCGCCTCCAGCGACTCCAGATCGGCCAGCTCGGCCACCGCCTCGACGGCCTGGCTGTAGCCCAGCGACTCCCCGCCCGGTGCCATCCCGGCGTCGGAGCCGCGGTCCAGTCCCGGACGCAGCGCCCGCAGGTTGTCCCCGAGCTGGGCCATCTCCGAGGCGAGGTCGGCGTCGGCCAGGGCCTGACTCATCAGCTGGCCGAGCTGCTCGCGCTGCTCGGGACTGAGTGAATTCATCATCCGCTGGGCCGCGGCCTGCCGCCGGGCCAAGGCGTCGATCAGTTCCTCGACGGTCTCGGGTTGCTCGGGGAAGAACTCGCCGTGGCGCTCCATGAATTCGGCGAACGCGTCGGTGGTGTCCTCACTGCGGGCGTGCTTGGCCAACAGGGCGTTCAGGTCGGCCAGCATGTCCTTGACCCGGGCCATCGCCTCCGGATCAGGACTCTCCAGGGCCTGTTTCATCCCGGCGAACTGGGCGTCCAGCACCTCCCGCTGCAGCAGCTGCTTAATCTGCTCGTAGGTGCTCCGTGCCTCCGGCGAGCGCCAGTCGTAGCGGTCCAGCCCGCGGACCGCGCCGGCGACGTCGTCGGGCAGCGTGGCCAGCTCCATCTCGGCCAGCCGGGCGGCGTCGTCGTCGTGCCCGGCCAGCGCCTCCCGCTCCGCGCTCAGCGCCTGGTCCAGGGCGGCCCGGACCTGGTCGAGGGTGCCGCCGAGGTCGCCGCGGCGGCGTGCCTGCTCCCGCATCCGGCGGAGCTTGTCGGCCAGCCGGTCCAACCCGCCCCGACCGTCCAGCCCCTGACGCAGCAGCTCACGCAACGAGTCGCGGAGGTTGCCCGCCGAGAGCACGTCGGCGCCGATCCGGTCGATCGCCGCACCCACGTCGTACGGCGCGGCCAACGGGTCCGGGCCGCCGCGCCACGGCCCGTACCGGACCCGCCGGTGGGGATCGCGGGCCTCGTACCGCTCCGCACTCATGCCGCCCAACCTACGTCGGCCCGCCAGCGGTAGGTCCGGGCGGTTTTGAGGCCCGCAGAACCGCCGGAACCTACCGCTCGAGCTGCCAGCGATCCCGCGTGCGGTCCCGGGCGAGTCCGTCCACCCGAGCTTCGCGGAGCCGAAACCGCAACTGCGCCCGATGACGGCCCAGGTCGGCCCGTCCGGCTCGTACGACGATCAGCCGGGTGCGCTCGAACTGCTCCTCCCTTGCGTTGTCCTCCCGGTGCTGGTCGTGGTCGCGGTGGCCCTTCGGGCGAGCACGGTCGGTCCAGGAGTCGCCGTCGTACTCCAACGCAAGCCCGGCCTCGACATCGAGCAGATCGGGAATGCCGAGAAGGCGTCCCGAGTCGTCGTACACCGGGCAGTTCACCAGCGGATCTGGTGCACTCAACTCCAACACGTAGAGCATCCGGAGCCTCGTCTCGCCCGGACTGCGCACCCCCGTCCGAGCCAGCACCATTGCCTGCCGGGCCTGCCGGACGCCCCGGTTGTGCTGGGCGCGGGCGCCGGCCGTGACCAGGTCCGGACCGCTGATCACGCCGGCGGCCAGCAGGGCGTCAAGCGCGACGACCGCCTCGGTCAGGTCCGACGCCCAGCGGGCCAGGTCGATCGCGGTGCGGGCCGGGCTGGTGAACCGAAGTCCCCAGGTGCTGATGAGGTCCTGCTCGGGCAGCGTCTCCCGCACGTACCGCAAGCCGGCGGTCGAGATTCGGTGGAGCGTCGGGGGCGTCACGATGGTGACCGGCCACGGGCGGCGCCCACCACCGAAGCCGTCGAGCAGATCGGCCCCCTGGGCGTACGCGGCGGCCCAACCACCGATCGCGGCGCCGGGCGGCAACTTCGCTCCTGCCTCCACGATCCGTTGGGCTGGCGTGCGCACGGTGTCAGCCGGCACGTGGCTCCCTCGACCAGCTTGGCGCCAGCCTGGGCCCCTGAGCATGTGGGCGCTCACGCCCTGCTGAGCCAGCACGGCGGCGCTCAGCGGAGGGACACACTGTCTGCGCTCAGCGCCGAACCGGGGCATGGGTCAAGCCTGATCCAGCTTTAGGCCTCCGAGAGGCTTCGAGAGGGTTGTCCCCAGGGGTCTTGATCGAGCGGTAGGTACCGACGGTCACGGGCCGCGAAAAACCGTCCTAACCTACCGCTCGGCGAGCACGAGCTCAGGCGGCACCGTACACCGTACGGCCGTCGACGCTTTCCTTCTCGATCCGGCGGGTCAGGTGCAGCCCCTCCAGCACGAACTCGGCGGCGGCGGCGGCCTGGCCGCGGCCGGCGTCGTCGCCGTAGCCCAGCCGGTCGAGCACCTTGGCCAGGCCGGGAACGGTGCCGAGTTGACTCAACACGTCCGCAGCGGGCACCAGCTCGCCGGTCTCCACCACCGCGCCCTCGGCGAAGACGGCGGTGAAGCCGGACAGGTCCAGCCCGGACAGCCGGTCGCGGAAGGTGGCCGCGATGGCCAGCCGCAGCAGATGGTCCAGGACCGTCCGCTCCCGGCCCTCCTCCCCCATCTCGAACTCGACCTTGCCCAGTAGCGTGGGCAACACCACCGCCAGATCGCAGACCCGGGCCACCGCCTCGGCGTCGCCGGTCCGGGCGGCGCGGCGCAGCGCCGAGGCGCCCACGCCCTCGCAGGCGGCGATGGTGAAGCGGGCCGAGACTCCCGAGCGCTGGTCGACCGCCGAGGACTCCCGCAGCAGCTGAACGAACCGGGCCAGCACCTCCAGCAGGTGGTCCCCGACCTCGGCCACCACCCGCGCCTCCTGGCGCAGCAGCTCGACCTCGTCGGCGACCTCAGAGAGGTAGTGGGTGCGGATCTCGGCCCCGAAGCGGTCCTTCAGCGGAGTGATGATCCGGCCGCGGTTGGTGTAGTCCTCGGGGTTGGCCGTGGCGATCAGGAACACGTCCAGCGGCAACCGGAGCGAATAACCCCGGACCTGGATGTCGCGTTCCTCCAACACGTTGAACAACGCCACCTGGATCCGTTCGGCCAGGTCGGGCAGCTCGTTCAGGCCGAACAGACCGCGGTTGGCCCGCGGCACCAGGCCGTAGTGCACGGTCTCGGGATCGCCGAGGGTACGGCCCTGGGCCACCTTGACCGGGTCGACGTCGCCGATCAGGTCACCGACGCTGGTGTCGGGGGTGGCCAGCTTCTCGGTGTAGCGGTCGTCACGGTGCCGCCAGGCCACCGGCAGGTCGTCGCCGAGCTCGGCCAGCAGGCCCTGGCAGCGCACGCACACCGGCGCGTACGGGTCGTCGTGGATCTCGCAGCCGCTGACCTCCGGCGTCCACTCGTCCAGCAACCCGGCCAGCGAACGCATGATTCGGGTCTTCCCCTGGCCACGCTCGCCCAGCAGGACGAAATCGTGACCGGCCAGCAGGGCCGCCTCCAACTCGGGTAAGACGGTGTCGTCGAAGCCGACGATCCCGGGGAAGGCCGGCTGTCCGCCGCGCAACCGGTCCAACAGGTTCTCGCGGAGCTCGTCGGCGACCCCCCGACGCTCGTACCCGGCGGAACGGAGCTGGCCCAACGTGGCGGGCGCGGGGTGGTTGAGCTGCGTCATGGGCCGACCCTACGACGGTGGCCAAGACGCAGTCGCGACCTCAGACCGGGCTGACCGGGCGGCGGCGGGCGGTGCCGTCGTGCCCCGAAGCACGAGCCGGGTCGGCACCGTCAGGTGCTCCGGCGGCGGCGCCTCGGACTCGGCGGCGAGGAGCTGCACCAGCCGGCGAGCGGCGGTACGGCCCTGCTCTGCGGCACTCTGGGCCACCGTGGTCAGCTCGAGCATGGCCGCCATTTCGTGATCGTCGATACCCACGACGGACACGTCGTCGGGAACGCGCAGACCGGCCCGACGCAGGGCCCAGAGTGCGCCGAAGGCCAACTCGTCGTACTCGGCGAATACCGCGGTCGGCCGCTCCGGCCGGCTCAGCAGCTGGGTCATGGCCGACACGCCGCCCTCGATCCCGTGCGGGCCGGCGGCGGTCAGCTTCTCATCGAGAGTGTGGCCACCCGCCTGCAGCGCCTGCTCGAAGCCGAGCCGGCGACCGGCGGAGGACTCGAAGTCGAAGCGGGGATCGTCGGCCTCGCCGGCGATGAAGCCCACCCGTTCGTGGTCCAACGCCAGCAGGTGGCCGACCGCCGCCCGGGCGGCGGCGGCCTCGTCGATGCCCACCGACGACGAACCGGGCACGGCCGACCCCACACTGACCAACGGCAAGTCCAGCGCGCGTAGGGCCAGGGTGTGGTCGGGCGTGAGCGGCATCGACAGGGTGAGGATGCCGTCGACGCGGCGAGCCAGCGGCAGCCGTTCGAAGAACTGATCCCGAGCGTCGGCACTGCCCAGGTGACACAGGACCACGTCGTAGCCGCGTTCGCGCAACAGATCGACCGCACCGGCGGTGACGGTGCTGAAGAACCAGCGGGTGATGAACGGGACGATGACCGCGATCGCGTGCCGGGGACCCGCCGCAAGACCGGAGGCCTGCCACGAGCTGACGTAGGAGAGTTCTTCGGCCGCATCGAGCACCCGCTGCCGGGTGCCGGGCGCCACCTTGGGCAGACCGCGAAGCGAGCGGGACACCGTCGCCGGGGAGACCCCGGCACGGGCGGCGACCTCGACCACTCCGACGCGGAGCGGTGCCCGCGTTCGGTTGGGTCGATCAGCCACGAAGTTCAGGGTAGAACTCCGGACCAGATCGTGACTAGTCGTGCTACCCAGGAAAAGGTGTTTCACACCTCCTGCACGGGCTCAATCCCCCGTCTTCACGCTGAGACGTGCAGACGAAGAAAGTTCCCGTGCCCCCTTGCCAAGAGCGGAAAGGGACTGCCAGACTCCCGAGTGAAAAGCTTTTTCCCCAGCCCGTTGCCCAGGAGAGTCCGCTCCCGGCCCCTCCTCCTCGGTACGGCGTTCGGGCCGGCCGGTGAAGATCCTCGACGCGGAGGTGCAGCGTAATGACGGCGAACGTGATCGTAACGGTGGAGCGCCAGTTCGACCGGCCCCGGCCGCAGGTGTTCCGGGCGTGGACCGATCCGGCTGAGCTGACTCAATGGCGAGGTTCCCCGGGCTGGCACGTCGAAACCGAGACGGCGTCCGGGGAGCCGAAACTCGGCGGCCGGCATTACCACGTCAAGATCCTCGACGACGACCCGGACACCCGGGTGGGGACCGACGGCGTCTACACCGAATACTTCGAGCCTGACGTCTTCGTCTCCAGCGAGCGGATCACCGGCGACCCGGGCATCGACCCGAACGTGCCCTTGGAGTTACGGGTCGAGTTCACCAAGATGGGCCGCGACGGAACCCTGGTCCGGGTCATCCAAGGACCGTACGAACCCGACGTGGCCGGTTGGCACGGCGAGGGCTGGGAAAAGGAGCTGAACCGGCTCTCGGACTATCTGGATCGTACCGACCAGCAAGGAGCAGCCCGATGACCGCTGAGGCCGTGAGCCCGGACCGGCAGCACACCAGCGTCGTGCGGCAGAAGCCGCTGATGACGATGCGCCAGATCCTGCTGATGAACCTCGGGTTCTTCGGCATCCAGTACAGCTTCGGGATGCAGCAGACCGCGGTCAACCCGGTCTATGAGTTCCTGGGCGCCAGTCCGGAGGACCTCCCGCTGCTCAACTTGGCCGGGCCGATCACCGGCCTGTTCATCCAGCCGCTGATCGGGTCTCTCTCGGACCGGACCTGGAGCCCCCGCTGGGGCCGGCGCAAGCCCTTCTTCCTGATCGGGGCGATCGGCTGCAGCATCTGCTTGTTCTTGTTCCCCTTCGTCGCCGCGGTCTGGATGGCGGTGCTGCTGTTGTGGCTGCTCGACGCCAGCAACAACACCGCGATGGAGCCGTACCGGGCCTTCATCGCCGACAAGCTCCCGCCGTCCCAGCTGGCCAAGGGGTTCTTGGCCCAGTCGTTCTTCACCGGCCTGGGTATCACCTTGGCCAACGTCTCCTTGTTCGTCTTCCAGCAGATCATCAGCGGCGGGTCCGCCGCCGGCATCCCCTACTGGGTGTTCGGCTCGTTCATGCTCGGTGCGGTCTGCTCGATCACCACGGTGTTGATCTCGGTGATCAAGACCCCCGAGATCCCGCCGAGTGCGGAGGAACTCAAGGCTCTCCGGGCCAAGAAGGGTGGCATCGGTCCGGCGGTCCGCGAGATCGGCGGGGCGATCCGCGACATGCCGCCCCAGCTGCGCAAGCTCGCCCTGGTCTACTTCTTCCAGTGGTACGGGATGAACTGCTACTGGCAGTTCATCGCCTTGTCCATCGCCAAGTCGGCGTTCCCGGCCGGGGACGAGGGGAAGCAGGCGGCGGTGGCGTGGACGGGTCTGGTCAACGGCTGGTACAACATCGTCACCTTCAGCATCGCCTTCGCCCTGGTCGCCTTCGCCCGCAAGCGCGGCGCCAAGTTGGTGCACTGTGTGTGTTTGTTGCTCGCGGCCGTAGGCCTGATCATCGTGCCGTCGATCACGAATCAATATCTGATCTTCATCCCGATCATCGGTCTCGGCATCGCCTGGGCCTCGATCATGGGGGTGCCCTACATCATGGCGGTCCGGATGATTCCCTCGACCCGCTACGGGGTCTACATGGGCATCATCAACATGATGATCGTGGTGCCGATGCTCATTCAGTCGCTGACCTTCGGGGCGGTGTTCAGCAATTTCCTCGGCGGCGACCCCAACAACGCGATCCGCTTCGCCGGGGCGTTCCTGGGCATCGGCGGGCTGTTGATGCTGTGGATCAAGGAGCCGCCCATCGTCCGGGCGGTCGACAGCGTCTCGCACACCCCCACGGCCGCGCACTGAGCGGTCACCGGGTCCGACGAAGGCCGAGCCATGCGTAACGGAGTGCAGCTGATCACCTACGCCGACCGGCTCGGCGGGACGCTGCCGGCGCTGCGTCAGGTGCTCCTCGAGCGCTTCGACGGTGCGTTCACCGGGGTGCACCTGCTGCCGTTCTTCACCCCGTACGACGGTGCCGACGCCGGTTTCGACCCGATCGACCACACCGCCGTCGACCCGCGGCTCGGTAGCTGGAACGACATCCGCGACATCGCCGGCACCCACGACGTGATGGTCGACCTGATCGTCAACCACGTCTCGGCCGACTCGGCCGCCTTTCGTGACGTCCGGGTCAACGGTGACGCCTCACCTGAGGCGGAGATGTTCTTGACCATGAGTTCGGTGTTCCCGCAAGGGGCTGCGGAGGCGGAGCTGACCGGGATCTACCGCCCGCGTCCGGGGCTCCCGTTCACCGTGATGCGCCTCGGCGGGGTGAACCGGCTGGTCTGGACCACCTTCACCGCCCAGCAGGTCGACATCGACGTGACGTCTGGTCGGGGTCAGGCCTACCTGACCGCCATCCTGGACGCGGTGGCGGCGGCCGGGGTAGGCAGCGTTCGGCTGGATGCGGTCGGATACGCCGTCAAGCGGGCCGGCACCTCTTGCTTCATGACGCCGGAGACCTTCGCGTTCATCGCCGCCTTCGCCGAGCAGGCCCGACGCCGCGGGGTCGAGGTGCTGGTCGAGGTGCACTCGCACTACGAACGCCAGATCGCGATCGGGAACAGCGTCGACCTGGTCTACGACTTCGCCCTGCCCCCGCTGGTGCTGTACGCCCTGTTCACCGGCGACGCAAGTGCGCTGGCCCACTGGATGGAGATCCGGCCCACCAACGCGGTCACCGTCTTGGACACTCACGACGGCATCGGCGTGATCGACGTCGGACCCGAGCAGATCGTCGGCGTCGGCGAGGAACCGCGACCCGGGCTGTTGACCCCGGCCCAGATCGACCGGCTCGTCGAGGGCATCGAGCAGCGCACCCGGGGGGCCAGTGCCCAGGCCACCGGGGCGGCGGCCTCCAACCTCGACCTCTACCAGGTCAACTCGACCTACTACGCGGCATTGGGCGGTGACGACCGTCGGTACCTGGCGGCCCGGGCGATTCAGTTCTTCACCCCCGGGATCCCCCAGGTCTACTACGTCGGCGCCCTGGCCGGGGACAATGACCTCGACCTGCTGGCCCGTACCGGCATCGGCCGTGACATCAACCGGCACGTTTACACCGCCGCGGAGCTGACCAACGACCTCGACCGCCCGGTGGTCTCGGCCCTGCTGGCACTGTGCCGATTCCGCACCCGCTTCCCCGCCTTCGACGGCGGACTGAGCACCACCCTGGAGGGGTCGGAGCTGACGATGACTCGGACCGGCGACGCCGTCGACGCCGAGGCACGGCTGACCGTCGACCTGTCCTCCGGAGCGGCGACCATCGCCTGGACGTCGGTCGCGGCCCGGGGACGGACCGAGGACCTGCTGACCACCCCGCCGCAGGCCTGACGGCGGACGGCTCACGCTTTCGGCAGGCTGAGCTACGTGCGTCGGCACGTTCGGGAGGCTCCAGCCCGGTAGGTTGGGCTCTACATGACGTTCAACGAAGCTGTACATGACGTTCACGGAAACAGAGCCACCACCTCCGATGCGCCCCGCAAGAGTGGTGGGACTCAGCCCGAACGGGGAGCCCTGCTCGTGCTGAGCGATCAGAGCGAAAGACATCGCCGCCGCTGCGGACGACCGGCTACGAGCCGCCGTCGGCGGGGACCGGCCTCGGCTCGGACCACGGGAGATCCAGATGGAAACCTCACTCAGCCCCCGCGAGATCCAGACCCGGATCCGCGCCGGTGCATCGATCGACGACCTGACCCAGGAATCGGGGATGGACCCCGAGCGGGTCGAGCGCTTTGCCGCACCCGTCCTGGCTGAGCGGGAGTACGTGGCGGCTACCGCCGGCTCGTGCTCGGCCCGCCGCCGCGGGGAAACCTCAGGTCACCGGACGCTGCGAGCCATGGTGCACGCCCACCTGCGTGAACACGGCGTCGACCTCGCGGCGGTGTCCTGGGACGCCAGCCGACGCGAAGACGGGCGCTGGCGGGTGACGGTGGACTTCGGAGCCGACCGGGCGACCTTCATCTACGACCAACCGGGTCGCTTCTCGGTGGCCGGCGACGACCGGGCGCGAACCCTGCTGGGCGAACGGCCGCCCCGCCCGGAGTCGACCCAAGCCACCAAGGACCGAGCACATCTCGCGGACGGGGCCGACACCGAGGTCACGGTGGATCTGGACGACGAGTTGGCCTTGATCCGGGCCATCCAGGACTCCCCGGCCGCCGCCGACCGGCTGGTCGGTATCGGCCGGACCGTCGACGACCCTCCCCCACCCGAAGAGGCCGAGGAGCCCGACGAATCCGAGAAGCCCGACGAATCCGAGAAGGCTGAGGAGTCCGAGGAACCCGACGAGTCCGAAGGAACCGCGAGCATCCCCGGTGTCGGGGAAGCCGAGGAGACCGAGGAGACCGAGGAGACCGAGGACCGCTCGGACGACGTCGCGGTGGTCGCGGATCCCGAGGAGGCCGAGCCGACGGTCGCCGTTCTGCGTCGGGTCGTATCGACGGCCCTCACCCAGGTCACCGAACTTCGGGTGGCGCCCGGTGAGGCCGCGGTCCACCCACAGGTGAGTGACGCCACCGCGGTACCGGAGGTCGAGACTCCCTCGTTCGAGGCGTCCGACTCCGCCCTGGACTTTCCGGTCGAACCCGAACCCGAACCCGACCAGGATCAGCTCGGCAGCGAAACCCGCTCCGACGACGCGGAGCAGGAGGCGTTGATCCCCGGTCCCGCGCCGGCGCCGAAACCGGCCCGACGCAAGCGGGCGTCGGTGCCGAGCTGGGACGAGATCATGTTCGGTGGCCCCAAACCGGGCTGACGGCATCAACCGAGCCGGCGGCGGGGGTCTACTCCGCCCCGGTCGCCACCGCACGGCCGGGATCGGCGATCCACTCGCTCCACGACCCGGGATAGATCCGGGCATCGGTGCGGCCGGCTGACTCCAACGCCAACAGGGCGTGGGCGGCGGTGATCCCGGAGCCGCAGTAGAGCACCGGTTCGGCCAACCCGTCGTACGCTGCGGCGATCCGGGCGGCCGGAACAAACCGGTACTGGGCATCGAGGTTCGCCGTCGACGGCCGGTTGCGGGCTCCGGGAATGTGTCCGGCGACGGGATCGATCGGCTCGTCGGCGCCGGTGAAGCGCTCCGGCGCCCGGACGTCGACCAGGGTGAGCCCGGGATTGGCGACGATCTCGGCCGCGTCGGCGACCCGGCGGTGCCCCGGCTCCGGGGAGAAGGTTCCTGGCCGCGGCCGTCGCCCCGGGCCCGTCTCCACCGGATAGCCCGCCGAGACCCAACCCGCGAAACCACCGTTCAGCACCCGTACCGCCCGGTGGCCGGCGTCGGCCAGCAACCACCACAGCCGGGCGGCAGCCATCGACGTGGCACCGTCGTAGACCACCACCTCGGAGTCGGCGTCGATTCCGAGCCGGCGGACCGCCGCCGCGAAGGTCTGCGGCGCGGGCAGCGGATGCCGCCCGCCCGGTCCGGGCGGGCCGGACAGCTCAGCCTCCAGGTCCACCCAGACCGCGCCCGGCAGGTGTCCGGCCTCGAACTCCGGCCGGCCCGAAGGGCCGTTGAGGTTCCAGCGGACGTCGACCAGCGCGACGCCATCGGGGTCTGACCGCAATCGGATGGCCAGCTCGGTCGGCTCGAGCAGGACCGAACGGGTGGGCTCGCTCACCGCGCGTCCTCCGGCGACCCGAAGGGCAGCGGGTCCGCCACCGCCACCCCGGCCAGCACCCGGGTCAACCGGGCGCGGTGGTGCCGACGGCAGAGCACCTCGTAAGACACCTGCGCCGTCTCGGCCGGACCCGTGTCCTGAGTCTCCGCGGTGTCTCCCACCATCACCTGCGCCCCCTCCAGCACCATCAGCCCGTCCACCGTACGGGCGTTGTGGGTCGCCCGCCGTCCGCACCAGCACAACGCCTCCACCTGCATCCGGTCGACCTCGTCGCACAATTCGACCAACCGCTGGGAGCCGGGGAACAGCCGGGTCTGGAAGTCGGTGAGGATCCCGACCGCGAACACGTCGATGTCCAGGTCGTCGACGGCCCGGGCCAGATCCTCGATCTGGGCGGGGAGATAGAACTGGGTCTCGTCGCAGACCAGGTAGTCGATCCGCTCACCCGCGCTGAGCTGCTCCACCAAATAGCCCCAGACGTCGAAGTCGGGGTGCACCTCGACCGCCGGTCGGGCCAGGCCGAGCCGGGAGGAGATGACGGCTTCCCCGGCCCGGTCCCGGCGAGTGAACCGTCGCCCGCGACGTCCTCCGCTGGCATGGGTGTAATCCAACTGCAGGGCCAACGTGGACTTGCCCGAGTCCATCGGGCCGGTGATGTAGCGGAACTTGGCCACAGCACGCCCCTCCTCAGCGTTGGACGACGGACCCGCTCACCGCTGCGCCGCCATCACCCGGGCCGCTTCCCGGACGGCAGCGAGATTGGCCTTGCCTTGGCGAGATCCGCCCAGTTTGGCCGCAATGTGGTCGCGCACCGTGATCGGTGGGTACGCCTGGTCACCGGCGGCTTCCAGCAAGCCAGGCAGAGTGCTGATCACGGCGTCGACGTTTCCGTCGTGGAAGAAGGCGGCGGAGCGGCGAGTCTTGATCTGCCCGTCCACCACCGGGGGCTTGACCCGGTGCAGCGTCGACATCCAGGTGTCGTTGGTCAATCGCGCGGTCAGGTCCCCGAGGTTGACCAGCAAGGCCCCCGGAACCGGAATGACGTCGTGCCACCGCTCGTCGCGGCCCAGCACCTGAAGTCCCGCAACTCGATCAGCCCACAGCACGGTGACCAACCCGTAGTCGGTATGCTCGCCCATCCCGGTCAGCTCGCCCGCCACCCCAACCTCGCCCGGTGAAAGTGCGTAGTTGTTCATCCGCAGCACGTCGATCGAGTGGTCGGTCAGTCGCGCAAAGAAATCCGGCGCCAGCTGCAGGGCCGCCGCGAAGATCGTCGTCAGGGTCCGCGCCACTGCGGCCGCGTGCTCGAAGTAGACCTCCACCGCCTCCCGGAAGCCGGGCAGATCCGGCCACAGGTTGGTCCCGTAGTCCTCCTCCGACAGGCCCAGACCGGGAAAGGATCGGGCCTCCACGCCGACATTGAAGGCCTCGAAGAAGTCGTTCATCCGGCTGGCCGCCGCAACGCCGAGACTGAGGCTCAGCGACTCACTCTTGGGTGGGGAATAGCCCCGGTTCGCGGAGGTGCGGTAGCGGCTCTTGACCTCCCCCGGCTGGGCGAAGAAGACGTCCATCGCCTCGGCCAGACCCTCGATCACGGTCTCTGGTATCCCGTGGCCCCGGATCTGGATGAAGCCCACCTCGCGGCAAGCCTTGTCCACCTGCTGCACAACGGCACGACGCGCCCCGTCCTCACCGGGACCGGTCCAGGCCGAGACGTCGACCAGCGGCACGTCGAACGGTGGTTCGGGGGTCACGTCCTCCTCAGCCAACAACGTCCTCCTTCAACAGGGGTCCTCCTTCAACAGGGCTTCGGTGAGAGATCGATCTCTGCCTCGCCGGCACTCCAGACCCTTAGTCAACCAGCAGCGGGACCAGCATTTCTTCACGCGTCAGCGACCCGTGCATGCCGACCAGGTCGAACTCGCGCGGGAACTGGCGGGTCATCGCCGCCCAGTCCCCCGTCATCGCCACCAGGACATGACCGTACCGCGGCGCGACCTCGGCGCTGACCGTTCCGAACCAGCCCTGCTCGATCGCCTCGTCACGGGTCGCCACCCAGGCCCGGTCCCCGAGCCGGTCGCGCCAGCGCTGGGCCACCCGGGCGGCCGGTTCGGCGTCGACGTACAGCTGCCGGAACCGGCCCTCACCGGCGACGGCGGAGAGGCCGGCAACCAGGTCGGAATGGTCTTCCAGCACGATTTGGTGTCCTGGCGGGATGTCGACCATGCCGTGGTCCCCGGTGACCAGCAAGACGACGTCGGCCGGCAGCGCATCCCGCAACCGCTCGCACCAGGCGTCGATCCGGACCAGCTGCCGCAGCCATTCCGCCGACTCACAGCCCAGGGCGTGACCGCAATGGTCAAGTTCACGCTCGTAGGCGTAGACCAGACTGCGGTCGGCTCCCCGCGTCGCCGCCCGCACGACCTCAGTGATCCGCTCGTCCGCGCTCCGGTCGCCGGCGATCGGCACGAACGTTCCCCCGCGCAGCGCCGCCTCGGTCAGCCCGCTGTGGGCGAACCGTTCCGGGGCGACCGAACTGACCGCGACCCCGGCGGCCGCCGCCCGTTCGAACACCGTCGGTCGCGGCTGGTAGGTCCGCGGGGCCAGCGCGGACTTCCAGGTCAGCGCGTTCAGGATCTCCCCGGTCGCGGGGATCCTGGAGGTGTAGCCCACCACCCCGTGCTGTCCGGGCGGCAGACCGGTACCGAGGCTGGTCAGGCTGGTCGCGGTGGTCGAGGGGACCCCGACACTCAGCGTGCCTGCTCGACCGGATTGACCCGGACCGGCCTGGGCCCCGCCAAGCAGTGAGGCGAGATAGGGCGCGTCCCGGACCGCGCGGGTGAGCAACGACCAGCCCAGACCGTCCACCAGCAAGACGACGTAACGCTGGGCGCCCGGCAACCCGACCAGGTCCTCCGGACAACCCGGCACGCCCAGGTGCGCACCGACCGACGGCAGCAGATCGCTCAGCGACGAGCGTCCGTACGCGGGCAGCAGCGGAGTGGGGCCGGCCAGCCGCGCGGTCGACCCGGTCCCCGGCGGCGCCGGACTCACACCGCGGCTGCGCGCTGCAGGGTGGTGGCGAACCGGACCAGCCGGTGCACCCGTTCCGGGCCGTCGGCGGCCGCACTCATCCGGACGCTCAGGTCGTCCCCGGCCAGCGTGCCGGTGTAACCGTGGTCGGCCTCACACTGCGGGTCCTCACAGGCCGCCTGTTCCAGGTCGACCCGGCGGACCGCACCCCAGCCCACGCTCAGCCAGGTCTCGTTCACGTCCCGGGAGCCGCTTTGATAGGCCTCCGGCTGGGTGACCACCCGGGTCAAGACGACGGTGTTGATCTTGCCCAGCGGCACCGATTCGGTGGAGGAGGCCGCGAACGTCCCGGTCAGCGGCGGGTCGGCGGGCTGGTCGTCGGTGTGCCCGACCACCAGCCGGGTGGGTGTGAGGGCGAGCACGGTGACGTGCCGGTGGATCTCGTCCCGGTCGAAGGTGGGCTCGTGGTGGACGACGAAGTCCAACAGCTCCTCCTCCGCCACCGCCATCGCGATCCCGTCGGACACCAGCTCGGGGAAGTAGCCCGTGGCGTCGATGTCGGCCCGTAGGTCCTTGCGGGTGGAGCCCAGCCTCATGACGCTCACTCTATCCGGACGCCCCGACGAGCCCCCCGCCCAAATCTCGGGTCGAACCTCACTGGCCAAATCTCACCGGGCAGTCTGGGCGGGCCCTGTAGCGACACGTTTCTTCAACCGGACGACTTCGGCCAGACGGGCTGAAGCTTCGGCCTGCACCCGGCAGGTAGGTCGGGCGGAGTCTTGCTGGTCGGTGTCGCCATCTTCGTCCTCCTCGACGAACAGGGGGTGGATCCTTGCTGGTGTGGTGACGAGGTGGTGACGACGGTGGCGCTGGCATCGCTGGCGGCGTTCGGGTTGGCGTTTATGTCCGCCGTGGCAGGTTTCGGCGGGGGTGTTGTGCTGCTGCCCGTGTTCAGCGCGTTGTTCGGTCTGCGGGCCGCGGTCCCGGTCTTGACGTTGACCCAGTTGGCCAGCAACGGCGGGCGGGTGTGGTTCAACCGGCATCATCTGAACTGGCGTCTGGTCGGCTGGTTCGCGCTAGGTGCGGTCCCGACCGCGTTCGTCGGCTCGTTGGTGTTTGCCTCAGCGCCTCTGGGTCCGTTGAAGCTGCTGCTCGGCGTCTTTCTCCTCGTCATCGTGGTCTGGCGTCGTTTGCGGCCGGTGCCGCGGAAGCCTCCTGAGCTCGCTTTCGTCGGAGTCGGCGCTGGTTCCGGGTTGGGGTCTGCGCTGCTCGGTTCAGTCGGCCCGCTCACCGCACCGTTCTTCCTGGCCTACGGCTTGGTCAAGGATGCCTATATCGGTACAGAGGCGGCCGGCGCCGTCATCCTGCACCTGGCCAAGCTGAGCGGCTACGGGGTGGGGGGTCTGCTTGATCCGAGTGTGCTGTGGCTGGGGGTTGTCCTGGTGCCGTCGACCATCGCCGGCACCTGGGTCGGCAAGAAGGCCGTCCACCGTGTGGACGAACACATGTTCGTGATCATGGTCGAGATCGGGCTTCTCGTCGCCGGCGTCCTGCTCATCGTCGGTGTCTGACGCTGCGGGCCCGGGTCGGTGATCCTTCGATCGGACCGGCTGCGGTAACGGGGGGTTGGTGAGGCAGACCGGTCAGTCGACAGAGGGCGGAGAAGCCCTCCTCGGTGCCGGGCCAGTGACGCTGCAGCGGTTCGGTTCCGGCTCGCCGGGCGACGCTCCGGAGGACCACGGTGACGACGATGGCGTCGTCTGCGTAGCCGAGAATGGGGATGAAGTCCGGCACGAGGTCGACGGGTGACGCCAGGTAGGCCAGCAACAGAGCCAGCCGGACGCGAACTCCCGTCGGCTGGGTGTTGTCGGCGGCGAGCCGGCGCAGCAGCCGCAACAGGTCCGGCAGCAGCCGTAAGGACTCCGCGAGAAGCCGGCCCCGTGGTCGGCCGAATAGCAGCGCGATCACCAGCACCACCCAGGTGACCAGCAACGCCGCACCCGCCCCGATGAGGATGTCGAGCCACAGGTAGCCGGTCACGGATGGCCGTGCACGATCCGCAGAGACACCGGCGCCTGGTCAGATTCAGCCTCGTCGGCGACTCTTGACTGGGCCGCGAAGGTAGCCAGCGCGTCGCGGCACGCCTGGACCGCGATCTGGGCTGGGACGCCGGCGGGTGCGTGGAAGTAGTCCCGATCGTTGATCGCGGTCAGCCACTTCTCGAACCGTTCGAGGTCGGCCTCAGACTCCTTCGCCTCGGCGTAGGTCGCTCGCCCGCGGGCGGTCTCGGACTCGATTTCCTCCAGCAGCTGCGGCGCACGTTCAACGACCTCGCCGTACTCGGTGTCGCGGTCTCGGCGCTGCTCCTCGACCAGGCTGCGGTGGTCCTCGGTATCGACCCGGATGCTCAGCAGCCGAACCCGGCCGCCCTGGCTGCGGACCCGGGCGAGGACCGGGCGCAGGTTAGCCCGGACCACGGGACGGTCGGGCAGTAGGCACACCGACTGGTGCAGGTAAACCGCGCCGAGTCTGCGCAGCTGGCGCCACACGAACACCCGCAGCGCGGACTCCTTGCCGGTGGAGATGCTCAGCAGCACCCACCCATCCTCCATCGCTGTCATGTTACGAACGTAGCACCCGCTGCTACGCTCGCTTCTGTACCGGGTGCGATCTGGGACCCGGATGCCGCGTTCCGGGCGGAGGTCGATCTCATCCTCGCCGGACTCGATCAGCGACGACCGGCTGTGGAGCAGACAGATTCGTGGTCAGGTCTGGATGGCGTGATTCGTGCCGAGCGGCTGCTGGGCCACCTGGTCAACAAGCGCGTCGATCGCGTTGTCGTCGAGGCGGCGCCCGGCCACCGCGACCTCGGTGTAGGAGGGTCGGTCGTTCATGTTGGCGAACCGTGCCCGCAGATCCCGCGCAGGGCTCCCGGTAGCCGGTGCCGTGATGACCGGAAACCCTGTGCCGCAGTGCCGGCCGATACCAATTCCGGCAGCGACTACCAGCGCCGATAAAGACGGTCTTGCTCGTTGCCGCCTGCTGGGCCATGGCCGTGACGGTGAGGACACAGCACCCCGGCGGAGGCGTTGTCGCCGGTCCTACCAGCGGACCGCTCACGCCGAGCACCGGCCAGACGCCTACGGAGCGCAACTCGATTACGCTGGAGAACGCCCCCACCGAACGCTCCGATTCAGAAGCTCACAGGGCCCGGGCCAGCGGGTCCCGGCGGTCGGCCGTGGGCGCGATCAGCACGCGGGCACCGAGCACGGCCAGGGAGTCGGTCGAGACCAGGACCGGACGGAGCCTGACCGAGGCGAGCTGGGGATGGTCGTCGGCGAGCTGGGCGACCCGGTGTAAGAGGTCTTCGATCTTTTCCGTCGCCACCCCGGGGCTGCCGTCGCGGCCGAACAGGACCGGCGCGGCCCGCAGATCGCGGACCATGGCCGCCGAGTCCACCGTGGTCAGCGGCGGAACCCGGTAGACGACGTCGCCCAACAACTCCGAGGCGACCCCGTCCAGGCCGAGTGAGACGATCGGCCCGAACGCCGCGTCCTCCCGGCTGGTCACCACCAGCGCCACCCCGGGCGGCAGTGTCGGCTGGACCACCGGCGCGGCGCCGCTGAGCGCCTCGTCGACGGGTAGCCCGGTCGTCCGCATCAGCTCCGACAACCCCGCCCAGGCCTGCACCATCGCGTCGGCGTCGTCGAGATGGCGGAACACGCTGGCCAGGTCGGAGCGGCCCCGGACCTGGGGATCGGTCGCCTTGAGGACCACGTCCCAACCCAGCCGCTCTGCGGTCTGGACCGCCTCCTGCACGCCGGTCACCGGATGCCGCGGAACCACGGCGATGCCGTACGCGGCCAGCAGTCCCGCCGTCTCGGTGTCGTCCAGCTCCCGGCCCGCGGGCTGCCCGGCGAGCACGCTGTTGATCAGTCGGGTGGCGTCCTCGGTCTGCACGCTCAACAGCGGCACGGCGCCCGGATCGCGGTCGCGCCAATGGGCGTACGCGGTCACCGCGGCCAGGGCCTGGACGGCGTCGACGCCGGAATCGAAGCGCGGCAGCCGGCCGGGACCGTCGGCCCCGTCGGCATCGAGCGGGGGGTGGAAGTCCAAGAACACTCCGACCAGGGGTTTGGTGGCCGCAGCGGCTACCCCCTCCAGGGCCTCGATGACCTGATCGACCCCCTCGGGATGGACGTCGAGGGCCGCCGCTACCACTGCGTCGCAGTCGTGAACGGCCAAGGCCTCGTCCGCGGCAGTCCGAAACTGCTCGGGCGTGGACCTGGCCGGCAGCAGGACCGGCGATCCGGCCGGGAGCAGGCCGGCGGCGGCTACGGCGGCGCTGAGCTGAGCGGCCAGCGGGGCGGAGTTGCTCACCACCCGGACCCGCGGCCCGGCGGGCAACGGCTGCCGGGCCGCGAGCTTGGCGACGTCGAGCATGGCGCCGCGCCGGTGCACGACGATGACCCCGGCCTGCCGGAACAGCGCGTCGACCGCCTCGTCGGGCGCGTGCCCCAACCCCCCGCGGGCCCCGGCGTGGGCCGACCGAGCGATCCGGCCGGCCGCGAAGACCACCACCGGCTTACGCCGGGCCAGCTGGCGCACCACCCGGGAGAACTTGCGGGGGTTGCCGATGGAGTCCGGGCTCAACAGGCACACCCGGGTAGCGTCGTCGTCGCCCCAGTACTGCAGCACGTCGTTGGCGCTGACGTCGGAGCCTTCCCCGGTGCTGATGAAACAGCTCAGGCCCAGATCCTGCGCGGCGGCCCGGTTCAGCAGGGCGACTCCGGCGGCCGCGGACTGGCAGAACAACCCGATTACCCCGCTCCGGGGCATCGGGGCACCGGTGACGTTCAGTTCCGCCTCGTGCCGGGTGTTGATCAACCCGAGGGCGTCCGGTCCGAGGGCGCGGATCCCGTAGGCGCGGGCCAGCGAGATCACGGTGCGGCGCCCGGCGGCGGTGACGTCGGTCCCGGTCAGCACGATCAGCCCGTGCGCACCCTTGTGGGCGGTGTCGATCACCACCGCGCCGAGGTCGGCGGGCTCGACCGAAGTCACCACCAGGTCGAACCGGCCCGGGACCTCCGCCAAGGACGCGGCCCCGGGCACCCCGGCCACCGGCGAGCCGTCGACGGTGACCGCGACGATGTCGCCCCGGAACCCGGCCTGGAGGAGGGAGCCAACCACCCCCTCCACCCGCTCCCCACCACCGTGGACCACCACCCGCTCGGGGGTCAGCAACCGGCGCACCGACGCCACCTCCGCCCGGTGCTCGCGGCGCTCCATCACCCCGACCGAGGTGTCGGTCGGCAGGATCGGGAACTCCACGGTCAACACCCCGTCCTCGATCCCCCGCCGGACCCGGTAGCCGGCGTCGGCGAAGACCTGCGCCATCCGCCGGTTCTGCGGCAGCACGTCGGCGACGAAGCCGGTGATGCCCCGCTCGCGAGCGGCCTGGGCCAGATGCTCCAGCAGCAGCTGGGCCACGCCGCGGCCCTGGTGGGCGTCCTCGACCAGAAAAGCGACCTCGGCCCGGTCGTCGGCGGTCCGGTCGAAGCGGCCGACCGCGATCATGTGGTCGCCCACGGTGAGGATCAGCGCCACCCGGTCGACGTAGTCGACCTCGGTGAATCGTTTGACGTCGCGTCGGCTCAGCTGCGGGTAGGGGGCGAAGAAGCGCAGATACTTCGACTGCGGCGAGACCCGCCGGTAGAACTCCACCAGCAACGAGGCGTCGGCCGGGCGGATCGGCCGCAGATGAGCCGTTCCCCCGTCGGCGAGCAGGACGTCGGCTTCCCACTCCGACGGATAGCCGGGCGGGTCGTCGGCCCGGCCCGGAACCGAGCCACCCACAGCCACGACGCCAGCCTAGCGATTCACGTCGCACCACCCCGCCCCGCACGACCCCGGGCCGGCGGTCGGCGGCGGGCGATACGGTCAGCCCATGACGACGACGATGTCCGTCCGGGCGGCTCGGGACTTCCTGGTCAGCCACCGCGACGATTACGAGCGCGCGGTCGCCGGCTTCGACTGGCCGCGCCCGGCGGTCTATAACTTCGCCGAGGACTGGTTCGACGTGCTGGCCACCGAGCGCGCGGAAGAATGTGCACTGTGGGTGGTGGGCCCCGACGGGGAGCAGCGGCTGACCTTCGCCGAGCTCGCCGCCCGGTCGGTGACCGTCGCACACTTCCTGTCGTCGCTCGGTCTGCGCCGCGGCGACCGGCTGCTGGTCGTGCTCGGCAACGTCGTAGCCCTGTGGGAGGTACTGCTGGCCGCGATCCGACTGGGCGCGGTGATCATCCCCGCCACCCCGCAGCTGACCCCGGCCGACCTGGCCGACCGGGTCGACCGCGGGGAGGCGAAGCTGCTGGTGGCGGCGGTCGAGGACGCGGCGAAGTTCTCCGGGCTGACCCTGCCGCTGGGCGTCGTCGGAATCGGCGACACCACCGCCCTGCCGGCGGGCTGGACACCGTACGCGGGCGCAGACGACTTCGCCGACGTGCGCGAGCCGCTGCCCGGGGTCAGCCGCGGCGACGACCCGATGCTGCTGTACTTCACCTCCGGCACCACCGCCTCACCCAAGCTGGTGGTGCACACCCACATCAGCTATCCCGTCGGGCACCTGTCAACGATGTACTGGATGGGACTGCGGCCCGGCGACGTGCACCTGAACGTCTCTTCCCCGGGCTGGGCCAAACACGCGTGGAGCAACGTGTTCGCGCCGTGGCTGGCCGGCGCGACGGTGCTGGTCAGCAACGCCGCCCGCTTCGACGCCGACGCGCTGCTGGAGCTGATCGTCCGGGCCAAAGTGACCACGTTCTGCGCGCCGCCGACGGTGTGGCGGATGCTGGTGCAAACCGACCTCGGCGCGGTCAAGACGAACATCCGGGAGGTCCTGTCGGCCGGTGAACCGCTGAACCCGGAGGTGATCGAGCGGGTGCGGCAGGCGTGGGGGCTGACCGTCCGCGACGGCTACGGCCAGACCGAGACCAGCGCTCAGGTGGCCAACCCGCCCGGGGCACGGCTGAAACCGGGCTCGATGGGTCGGCCGCTGCCCGGCTATCCGGTGGTGCTGGTCGACCCGGTCACCGGGGAGCGCCGGGCTGAGGAGGGGGAGCTCTGCCTCGACCTGACCACCGACGCCGGCCGGCCGGTGCCGCTGATGCTGGGCTACCAGCAGCGGGCCGGCGTCTTCGACGACGAACTGAACGCGGCCGCCTTCGCCGGTGGCGTTTATCACACCGGCGACGTGGTCAGCGCCGACGACGCGGGCTATCTGACCTACGTCGGCCGGGCCGACGACGTGTTCAAGGCCAGCGACTACCGGATCAGCCCGTTCGAGCTGGAGTCGGTGCTGCTCGAGCACCCGGCGGTGGCCGAGGCCGCGGTGGTGCCCGCCCCCGACCCGGTCCGGTTGGCCGTGCCCAAGGCGTACGTGGTGCTGGCGGCCGGCCACGACCCAAACGCGCAGACCGCCCGGGACATCCTGGACTACGCCCGAGAGCACCTGCCGGCCTACCAGCGGATCCGCCGGCTGGAGTTCGCCGACCTGCCGAAGACGATCAGCGGCAAGATTCGCCGGGTCGAACTCCGGGCCGCCGAGCAGGCCCGCGCCGAACGAAGCCCGGGCGAGTACCGCGACTCCGACGACCGATGAGCCCACCCGGCACGCCGAAGACGCTGCGGGAACTGGTCGGGGCCTACCTTGCCGAACAGTGCCTGGTCGTCCTGGACGCGGAGACACCGCTCCGCGTGGGGGCCAACGTCGTCCATCCCACCCGGGTGGCGGTCCGTCGGGCCCGCAGCACCCTGCGAGTGTTCGCCGTGCTGTTCGAACGGGCCGAGCGCGAGCAGCTGGACCAGGAACTGCGCTGGTGGGCCGGGCTGCTCGGCGACGTTCGCGACCTCGACGTACTCGAGCAGCGGCTGGTGGCTCAGCTGGACACTCTGGCCCCCGAACTCGTTCTCGGGCCGGTCCGGGCCCGGCTGGCCCAGGTGATCGCGGGCCGGCGGCAGCAAGCCCGGGCCGCGCTGGTCGAGGGCCTGGACTCCGCGCGCTACGCCGCGCTGGCGGTGACGGTGCGCGACTGGCACCGCAATCCCCCGTTCACCGCCGCCGCCGACCAGCCGGCGAAGCAGGTCAAGCGCTTCGTCGCCCGGGCGCAGCGGAAGGCCGGCCGACGGCTGGCCCGGGCCCGGCAGGCGGTCCGCGGACACGACCCGGACATCGACACCGCACTGCACGACGCCCGCAAGGCGGTCAAGCGGCACCGCTACGCCGCCGAGGCCGCGCTGCCGCGCTGGGGCGACTCGGCGGCGGCGATCGTCGAGGACCGGAAGAAGCTGCAGACCCGGCTGGGTGCACACCAGGACGCGGTGGTGGCGATGGCGTTCCTGCGCGAACTGGGGGCCGCCGAGGGTCACGGTGGCCCGGGGAACGGGTTCACCTGGGGTGTGCTGTACGCCCAACAGGAGGCCCTCGGCGCGCGCGTGATCGCGCGCCGGAAACGCCTGCACTGAGGCACAATCGCGGTAGCCGCCCACACACCTGAGGAGGAACGCACCGCCGATGGCCCGCCGCCGCCCCGCCAGCCCGCCCGAGGACGACTTCACCGAGCGGATCCTCGACATCGACGTCTCCTCGGAGATGCAGTCGAGCTTCTTGGAGTACGCCTACTCCGTCATCTACTCCCGGGCCCTGCCCGACGCCCGCGACGGCCTGAAACCGGTGCAGCGCCGAATCCTGTACGCGATGCGGGAGATGGGCGTGCGTCCGGACCGCGGCTACGTCAAGTGCGCCCGGGTCGTCGGCCAGGTGATGGGGGTCTACCACCCGCACGGCGACACCGCGATCTACGACGCGCTGGTGCGGACGGCGCAGCCGTGGACGATGCGGCTGCGGCTGGTCGACGGGCACGGCAACTTCGGCTCCCTGGACGCCGGACCGGCGGCGATGCGCTACACCGAGTGCCGGATGGCGCCGGCCGCGCTGGCCATGACCGACGGCCTGGACGCCGATACCGTCGACTTCCGGCCCAACTACGACGGCAAGGACACCGAGCCGTCGGTGCTGCCCGCCGCCTTCCCGAACCTGCTGGTCAACGGCGCCTCCGGCATCGCGGTGGGGATGGCCACGAACTGCCCGCCGCACAACCTGGTGGAGGTGGTCCAGGCCCTGCGGCACTTGATCACTCACCCCGACGCGGACCTCGACACGCTGATGCGGTTCGTGCCCGGACCGGACCTGCCGACCGGCGGCCGGATCGTCGGCCTGGACGGCATCCGGGACGCGTACGCCTCCGGCCGGGGGTCGTTCAAGATCCGGGCCACCGCCCGGGTGGAGCAGGTGCACCCGCGGCGCAAGGGGATCGTGATCACCGAACTGCCCTACCTGGTGGGCCCGGAGCGGGTGATCGAGCAGATCAAGGCCGGGGTGAACGCGCGCCGGCTGCAGGGCATCTACGACGTCAAGGACCTCTCCGATCGGACCAACGGGCTGCGGCTGGTGATCGAGGTCAAGAACGGATTCAACCCCGACGCCCTGCTCGAACAGCTGTACCGGGCGACCAAGCTGGAGGACTCGTTCGCGATCAACGCCGTCGCGCTGGTCGAAGGGCAGCCGCGGACGCTGAGCCTGCGCGAGTTGTTGGTGGTCTATCTCGAGCACCGCTACGAGGTGACCCGGCGGCGGACGGAGTTCGCGCGCGAGCGGGACTCCGAGCGGCTGCACCTGGTGGAGGGTCTGCTGGTCGCGATCCTCGACATCGACGACGTGATCGCCATCATCCGCTCCAGCGACGACACCGCCCAGGCCCGGGAACGGCTGATGGCCGCCTTCGAGCTGACCGAGGTCCAGACCAACTACATCTTGGAGATGCCGCTGCGGCGGCTGACCCGGTTTTCCACGATCGAGCTGGAGAACGAGCGCACCGCGCTGCTGGCCCGGATCGCCGAGTTGACGCAGATCCTGGACGACCCGGGTCGGCTGCGGGCCCTGGTCGGCGACGACCTCGCGGCCGTGGCCAAGACCCACGGCAACCCGCGGCGGACCATCCTGCTCGCCGCCGGCGGCGTGGCCACCAGCGCGGCTAGTACGCCGCTGGAGGTGGCCGACGAACCGTGCTGGGTGCTGCTGTCCTCGGCCGGGCTGCTGGCCCGGACCCCCGATGCCGAACCGCTGCCACCGCCGGGACCGCGCCGCAACCACGACGTGGTTCTCTCCCGGGTGGTGAGCAGCGCCCGGGGTGAGATCGGGCTGCTGACCAGCCGCGGCCGCTGTGTCCGGCTGAGCGTGCTCGACCTGCCGTCGGTGCCGGCCACCGCGCACGCCCCCGACCTGCAGGGCGGGGTCCCGGTCGGCGCCCTGGCCACCCTGGAGACCGACGAGACCGTCCTCGGCCTGAGCGCGCTAGCTATCGACGGGCCGGGATTGGCGCTGGGGACGGCCCGAGGAGTGGTCAAGCGGGTCACCGCTGAGGTGCTGAACCGGGAGGCCTGGGACCTGATCCGGCTGGAGGAGGGCGACCGGGTGGTGGGGGCGGTCGAGCTGAGCCAGGCCGATCCCGAGGGCAGTGACCTGGTCTTCGTCACCAGCGATGCCCAACTGCTGCACTTCCCGGTGTCGGCCGTCCGCCCGCAGGGCCGGGGCGGCGGCGGGATGGCCGGGGTCAAACCGAGCGCCGGCGCGGAGGCGGTCTTCTTCGGCGTGGTCGAGCCGGCGAATTCCGTCGTGGTCACCGTGGCCGGCAGCACGGCGGCGCTGCCCGGGACCGACGCCGGCAGCGTGAAGGTCACGCCGCTGGCCGAGTATCCGGCCAAGGGCCGGGCCACCGGCGGGGTCCGCTGCCACCGCTTCCTCAAGGGCGAGGACGCCCTGCTCCGGGCCGGGGTCGGCCCGGCGCCGGCCCGGGCCGCGGCGGCCAGCGGCTCACCGGTGGAGCTGCCGGCCGCCGACGGCCGGCGCGACGGCTCGGGTACGCCGGCCGGACAGCCGATCGCGGCGGTCGGTTTTGGTGGCTGAGACTGGGTCCTCAGGTGAGCAGGCCGCGTTGGCGGGCTACGGCTACGGCCTCGGTGCGGGTGTGGGCGCCGAGCTTGGCCAAGATGTTGGAGACGTGCACGCTCGCGGTTTTGGTGCTGATGAACAACTGCTGACCGATCTGGCCGTTGCTGCGTCCAGCGGAGACCAGGGTGAGTACCTCGGATTCGCGTGGGGTCAGTACGGATGCGGCCGCTTCGCTCGGCCCGCGGCGGCCACTGAGGGCGGCGACCTCGGCCAGCAGGGGGGCGGCGCCCAGGTGGGCGGCGGCAGACCGGGCGGCGTGAGCTTGCTCGGCGGCTGCGGTGGGTTGACTGTGCGCACGGAGAGCGGCGGCCAGCCGGGCCCGTGAGCGGGCGGTTTCGAACACGTGCCCGTAGTCCTCGAACGCCGCCACGCTGGCCTGCCACCGGGCGATCAGCGCGTCCGGGTCGACAGGATCCCCGGCGAGCCAGTGCAGCCGAAGCAGTTCGGCGTCGACTCGGCCCAGCCAGGCCCGGCTCTCCGGGCCTCGCCCGGCCCGCCTGCCGACGCCGTCAGCCCGGCGGGCGTCGTCGGCCAAGGACGCGGCCCGAGCCAACATTTCGGCCCGGCGCGCCGGTTCCAGCTCCGCCAGGTGCGCACCGATCTGCGCGAGCAGCACCGCCGTCAGCCGGATCCGGGCTTGGAAGGCCGGCGTGCCCCACAGGTCGGTGACGCTGGCGACGACGTCCTCGTGGAGAGCGAGGGCCGCGTCCAGGTCACCGCCGTCGCCGGCGAGATCGATCGCTGCGGCCGCGCTGTTCACCGCGATGGTCCCGTCGGTGGTCCAGTGGGGCCGGATGGCGGCGAGCTGCTCGGTCCAGCCGTCGGCGTCACCGCGGCCGGCGCGCACCGCCAGCTGCGCACACAGCAGGTAGGCCAGCCCGAGCGCGGGCGGGTGGTCGACCGGTATCGCAACCAGATCCAACGCCTCGTCCCAGCGGCCCATCTGGTACGCCGTGACTCCGGCCAGCATTCGCGCGTCGATCCCGTACGGCGCGAACGGCCGCCCCAGTGAGGTGCTTCGCTGCGCGCCACGCCGGTAGACGTCGAACGCCGCGGCCAGTTCGCCGTCTTCGAACAACACCGCACCCAGCTGGTGCAGGATCCTCACCTCCGACGGGTCGCCGGTGTCGTGCGCGGTCGCGGCCAGTTGCCCCAGAATCCGCTTGGACAGGGCCGCGTCGCCTTGCCGCTCCGACGCCTTGGCCAAAACCGTCCGAAGCTTCGCCGTCACGTCGCCTGACCGCAGCTCCGGCGGCATGGCCAGGCCTTCCTCGGCCCAGCGGACCGCCTCGGCGTCGCTGCCCTGACCGGCCAGGGCCAACGCGAGCGCCGCCACCACCCGCGCCCGCAGCGCCGACGGCGGTTCGCTCGGCACCAAGTCGGCCGCCGCCCCCGCCGTCACCACGCGGTCGAGACTGGATTCGGCCAACTCTGCCGATTCCACCACCAGCACCATCAGCCGCGCCCGGTCCTGCGAAGGGGACTCCGGCGCAAGCCGCTGCAGCTGAGCGGCGGCGATCGTCTCGGCTCGTCGCAGCAGGCCGGCGGCCACCGCGGCCGCGAACGCCTTCTCGGTCAAGGCGACGACGTCGGCCGGCGGGTCGAGCAGGTTCGAGTCGACCTGGCCGCTGGCGAGGAGGTCGAGCGCGAGCGCGTAGTCCCGAGCCGCCTCGTCCGGCCCGCCGACGGCGGTGGCGTCGTCCCCGGCGCGGACGGCCGCGGCGAAAGCCAGCGGGTAGTCCTCCGCGCCGAGCGCATGCCGCGCCAGGTCGGCCGGTGTTTGGCGCCGAGCCGACCCCGAAAGCACGGCGACGTACGCGGCGTGCAGGCGGATTCGTTCCCCTGGCAGCAGGTCGTGATAAACCGCCTCGGCGAGCATCGAGTGCCGGAAACGGTAGCCGTCTTGCTCCGCCACCAACACGTTCCGATCCACCGCCGCACGCACCGCCGCGTCGAAACGCTCACCGCCGAACCCGGCGACCTCGACCAAGACCGCATCGCGGACCAACCGTCCCCCTGCCGCCACCGAACGGACCACGAGCCGGGCGTCGGGTTCCAACTGGTCCAGGCGCAACAACAACAGCCCAGCCAAATCCCGGGGCAGTGTTCGCGAGCCGACCGCGGCCGCCAGTTCCTCGGCGAAGAACGCGTTACCCTCCGCCCGCTCGACCACGGTCTCCACCGCCTCGGTCGGCAGCGGCGGCACGGACAGAGCCGAAACCAGCCGGCGGACATCGGCATCGGGCAGTGGAGCCAACTCCAGCCGACCCACTCCCGGCAGCCGGCTCCAACCGGCGGCGATCGTCCGCAACGGATGACGCCGATGCAAATCGTCGCTGCGGTAGGTCGCCAGGATCGACAACGGCCCGGCGAACCCGCGGGTGAACAAGAAGCTGAGCAGGTCGCAGGTCGACCGGTCCGCCCAGTGCAGGTCCTCCAGCACCACCAGCAACGGGGCCACGTGTGCGACTTCACTCAGTGCCGCATGGACCGAGGCGAAAAACACCCCCCGATCTGGCGGCTCAGCCGAAGACGCCACCGGCTCGGCGGCGACCAGCCGACGCAGCGTCGGCCACCGATCGGCCAAACTGTGCATTGTCTCCGGGTACAACACGACGAGCCGTCCGGCCACCTCGGTGAACGGCAGGTACGGCAGCGGGCTGTCACCCAGGTCGAGACAGTGCCCGAGCGCCACACCCCAGCCAGCAGCTTCGGCCCGGCGGCTCACCGCCGCGACCAGCCGGGACTTGCCGATACCCGCGTCGCCGGAGACCAACACGAAACCGGACCGGGGACCACCGGTGACGCCGGCCAGACCCGTCACCGTCGTCAGTTCCGCATCCCGACCGATCAGCGGCGTACTCAGGGGCAGGGTCGACACGCTCCTCATTGTCTCCGAGACCACCGACCAGCCCGGCATCTCTGAGGTGCCTCAGGCCGTCACCGCACTAGATAGAACCCTCAGATACGCCGATTTGCCGATGTCGCGACCCACGCCTCAGCACGAGAGTCGACCACAGCAAGGATCCAGCCAGGATCCGGACCGGACCTCGAAAGGGCCAAATGAGCGTCGACGAGTACAGCTACTCCTATCACTTCAACACCCGAGCGGTCGAAATGGCCGACATCGCCGCGATGGACCGGATGGCCGCGGAGCTTCAGCCTCACTCCACCCTCGAGCGCTGGGCTCGACGTCAACACATCCACCGGCTCACGCTCCGCCAGCGGATCCGGCGGTTGATGCGTCCGGCCTGAACAGAACTCGCCGACGGGGGCTCGAGGATTGTGACGGCCCGCGACTGAGGCGGCTCAACCACAGGCACTTACCACGCCGGTAACCCGTCGGCCCCGTCTCGCCCCGGCCGCGCCAAGATCACGGTCAGCGCGGCCAAGACGGCGGCCAACGCCCCGGCCAGCCCGCACAACCAGCCGTAGCCCCCGTGGCCGACGACCACGCCGGCACCGGCACCGCCGAGGGCGGCGGCGACGCCCATGGCGAGGTCGCCGGCCCCCTGGACCCCGGGCCGTTCCCCCACCGGAACCGAGGACGCCAACAGCGTCGATCCGGCGACGAAGGTGCACGACCAGCCCAGGCCGAGCAGGAACAGACCGGCGGTCAGCGGCGCCGACCACCCCGTCGGGGCGCGACCGGCGAGCAGGGCGGCGGCGCCGAACAGCAGGACCCCGATCCGGATCAGCGGGACCGGCCCGAGCCGGTCGGCCAGCAGCCCGGTCAGCGGGGAGAAGGCGTACATCCCCAGAATGTGCACGCTGATCACCACCCCGACCAGCTCCAGGTCCGCGCCGCCGTGGTGCATCTGCAACGGCGTCATTACCATCACCGCGACCATCACGGTGTGGCCCAACGCGACCGCCGCCGCCCCCAGCAGCGCCGCCGGCCGGGCCAAGATCACCGCGCACCCGCGACGGACCGAACCGTGAGCGACGGTGTCCCGGCCGGCGTCGCGGTCCAGCCGACGGGCCACCAGCAACGGATCGGGCCGCAGCCGTACGCCCAACAGTGCGCCGGCCAGCACGAAACCGGCCAGGCTGACGCCGAAGGGACCGGCCAGCCGGGGCAGGGCCACCGCTTGCGCCAGGTCACCGGCCACCCCGAGCAGATTGGGCCCGGCCACGGCACCGACGGTGGTCGCCCACACCACGACCGACAGGGCCCGGCCGCGACGCTTCGCCGGCGCCAGGTCGGCCGCGGCGTAACGCGCTTGAGTGTTGGAGGTGGTGGCCGCGCCGAACAGCCCCGCCCCGAGGACCAGCAGCGGGAAAGAAGCCCACACCGTCGCCAGCACGGCCAGACCCGCACCGAGCGAGCCCACGCCGTAGCCCAGCACCAGCCCGCTCCGGCGGCCGGCCGCCGCCATCACACGGGCCGTCGGCACCGTCATCAACGCCGCCCCCAGCACCTGCGCGGTGCTGGCCAGTCCCGCCCAGGTCGGCGAGCCGAGCAGCTGTTCAGCCAGGATGGCCGCAACCGCGAGCCCGCTGGCCACGCCGACCCCACCCAGGATCTGGCTTCCGGCGAGCGTCGTCACCGTTCGCCGCTGCAGCGCGGCCAGCTCGTGGCTCAACCACACCCGCTCCGAGGTCACCGACACCGACCGATCATCGCATTCCCCTACGCTGAGGTCTGTGCGTTCCACTCCCGACTTCGACGACCTGCTCCGCGCCAACGCGGCCTATCGCGACGCCTTCACCTACGGCGGCTTCGACGGCGTAGCCCACGCGGGCGTGGCCATGTTGACCTGTATGGACTCCCGGATCGAGCCGCTGGCGATGATCGGGCTCGCCATCGGGGACGCGAAGATCATCCGTACGCCCGGCGGGCGGCTCACCCCGGACGCTTTGGTGGGCTGTGTGCTGAGTGTGCACCTGCTCGGGGTCGAGCGGATCATGCTCGTCCCGCACACCCGGTGTGCGATGGCCAGCGGCGAGGACACCGACATCATCGCCCGCATCCGGGAGGCCGACGGCACCGACCTGTCCGGGATGCGCCTGGGCGCCTCCCCCGACCAGCGGGCCCGGCTGGTCGAGGACGTCGACCGGTTGCGGACCCATCCCCACGTCGGTGGCCGGGCGAGCATCGGCGGGTTCCTCTACGACGTTGACACCGGCGGGTTGGAGCAGCTGCTCTGAGCGGTCCGGGCAGGGTGTGCGGGTCAGGGTCCGAGGCGCAGGATCTGAGGGTCAAGATATGAGGCTCAGGGTGTACGGGGTCGTGCTCGACACCCGGAGCAGCCCGGCCCGCGCCAGGATCGGGCGGGAGTAGGCGGTGGAGTCGCTGTGCACGAGGTGTTTGCCCAGGCCTAGCGCCGACCGGGCCCGGGCCGCGGTCAACGCCCGGTAGATTCCCCGACCACGCCACTCCGGCCGGGTCGCGCCGCCCCAGATGCCGGCGAATCCGGTGCCGGCCACCGGTTCCAGCCGACCCGCGCAGACGATCTCGCCGTCGGCCTGCGCCACCCACAGTTCCATCCCGTCACCGAGCGCGAGCCGCCGCAGCAGGGCGTCGGCGTACCGGTCGGAGACCGGGTCGCCGAACACCTCGTCCTGCATCGCGGTCATCGCCCGTACGTCGGACTCGTCGTCGACCCGGCGCAGACTCACCCCGGCCGGCAGCGCTACGTCCACCGCGAGCGCGGCCGCCTCGCCGATCATGATCGATTCCTCCTCGCCGCGGGTGAATCCGTGCCCGAGCAGCGCCTCGACCAGCCCCGGTGCCCGGTCGTGGCCGCGGGTCTTCCACTCCACCCGGGTGATTTGGCGCTCGGCGCGGAAATGCTCGACCCCGGCCGCCACCAGCGCGGCGACGGCGGTCGCGTCCGCGCCCCCCAGGTCGCGATAGGTGACGAAGCCCCGCCCGCCCGGAAAGGTGACCAACCGCAGCGGCCCGTGCCGGGTGACCGCGACCGCGCCCAGGGTTTCGGCGTCGGTCCGCAACTGGTCGTCGTAGGCGGCGAGCAGCTCCTCCGGATCGGGCACGCGCGTCAGTGTGGCCCGCGCCGCCACCGACTGGCAACGGGTTATCGGGCCGGCCTACACGTCGATGGCCGCGGCGTCCACGGCGTAGGCGCCGTCGATGATGAACGTCTTGCGCGGGGCCACGTCGTTGCCCATCAGCATCTCGAAGGTGGTTTCGGCGATCAGCCCGTCGTCGACGGTCATCCGCCGCAGCGTCCGGTGCCGCGGGCTCATCGTGGTCTCGGCCAGCTGGTCGGCGTCCATCTCCCCCAACCCCTTGTAGCGCTGCGGTTCGTTGAAGCGCAGCCCACGCTTGGTCAGTTCGGCCGCCTTGCGTTGGTATTCGGCGTCGGAATAGGTGTAGACGTAGCGCGGCTGACCCTTTTTCGCGTTGGTCAGCTCGAAGCGGTGCAGCGGCGGAACGGCGGTGAAGACCCGGCCGGCGTCGACCAGCGGCCGCATGTACCGGAAGAACAAGGTAGCTAGCAGGCAGCGGATGTGGGCGCCGTCGGAGTCGGCGTCGGCCATGAAGATGATCTTGCCGTAACGGGCGGCGTCGAGGTCGAAGCTCCGGCCCGAGCCGGCGCCGACGACCTGGATGATCGAGGCGCACTCGGTGTTGCGGAGCATGTCGGCCACCGAGGCCTTCTGCACGTTGAGGATCTTGCCCCGGATCGGCAGCAGGGCCTGGAACTCCGAGCTCCGCGCCACCTTGGCCGTACCGAGAGCGGAGTCCCCCTCGACGATGAACAGCTCCGAGCGGTCGTCGTTGGTCCGGCAGTCGACCAGCTTGGGCGGCAGCGACGACGACTCGAGCGCGTTCTTGCGGCGCTGGTTCTCCCGTTGCTGCCGGGCCGCCACCCGGGCCCGGGAGGCGTTCACGATCTTTTCCAGCACCGCCCGGGCCTGGGCCTTGGTCTGCGCCCGGGTCGAGGTGAAAAACTTCCCCAGCTCGTCGGCGACGACCTTGGCCACCAGCTTCGACACTGCCGGAGTGCCCAGCACCTCCTTGGTCTGGCCCTCGAACTGCGGTTCGGCCAACCGTACGGTGACCACCGCGGTCAGGCCCTCGAAGACGTCGTCGCGGGCGACCTCCTCCCCGGATTTCAGCAGCCGGGTGCCCTTCAACCCCGACTCCACCGACCGGGTCACCGCCCGTTCGAAGCCGGTCACGTGGGTGCCGCCCTTGGGGGTGGCGATGATGTTGACGTAGGAGCGGATCCGGGTGTCGTAGCCTTCCCCCCAGCGCAGGGCGATGTCGACCCCGAGGTCGCGCTCGACGTCGGCCGGCTCCATCCGGCCGGCGTCGTCGAGCATCGGCACGGTCTCGGTGAACCGGCCCGAGCCCTCCAGCCGGACCACGTCGGTCACCGACGTGTCGGGGGCGAGGAACTCGCAGAACTCCGAGATCCCGCCGTCGTGGCGAAACGTCTCCCGCGCTGGCTCCGCCTCGCGGGCGTCGGTCACCTCCAGGGCCAGGCCCGGCACCAAGAAGCTGGTCTGCCGAGCGCGGTCGTGCAGGTCGGCCAGCGACAGTTGCGCGCCCGCCAGGAAGATCTGCCGGTCCGGCCAGTAGGTCACCCGGGTGCCGGTCCGGGCCTTCGGCGTCCGACCCACCTTGGCCAGCGCCGCGCCGGGGATGAACGGCGCGTCGGGACCGGGGCCGGTGAAGGTGCCCGGCGCGCCCCGGCGAAACGACATCGCCCAGGTGGCCCCGCCGCGGTCGACCTCGACGTCCAGCCGCGCCGACAACGCGTTCACCACCGAGGAGCCGACCCCGTGCAGCCCACCGGTGGCGTTATAGGAACCGGCGCCGAACTTGCCCCCGGCGTGCAGTTTGGTGAACACGACCTCGACCCCGGACAGCCCCGTCCGGGGCTCGGCGTCGACCGGAATGCCCCGGCCGTGGTCGACCACCCGGACCGATCCGTCGGCGCCCAGGGTGACCCCGATCTCGGTGCCGTAACCGCCGAGCGCCTCGTCCACGGCGTTGTCGATGATCTCCCACAGGCAGTGCATCAGGCCGCGGGTGTCGGTCGAGCCGATGTACATCGCCGGCCGCTTGCGGACCGCCTCCAGGCCTTCCAGCACCAACAGGTGCCGTGCCTCGTAGTCGCGGTGACCTTCGAGCTCCTGCTTGACGGCGGCGGAGGAGGGCACGGCCCAAACCCTACCCGGGCGCCGCCCTTGTGCTTCGCACGTAGTGTGGCCAATCCGGGTGGGTGTCGGGCCTCGAATGTCGACCAAGACCAAACAGGCGCGGAACCGCTCGGGCGACGACAATTTTGTTACGCAGTCGACATGCTGCCGAGACGCCGCAAGGGAACAATCGGGGCTGAGCAGGATGTTGACTGAGAGTAGACACGATTGCGGCGGGCGACTCGCCGGGATCGGATCGATGGACCGAAGCAGGACACATGAGAGGAAGCGAGGCCGACCGTGAGTACATCCGTCATCGAGGGCGCCGCGCTCAACGCGGCTGATCGCTGTGATCGCTGCGGAGCGCAGGCGTACGTCCGAGTCACCCTGGCCAGCGGCTACGACCTCCTCTTCTGCGCCCATCACGGCAAGGAGCACGCCGACAAGCTCAAGCAGGTCGCGCTGAACATCCATGACGAGTCCCAGCGGATCAGCTGAGGCCGACTTTTCCTGCTGACCCACCAGCCCCTCGTACCTTCGGGTGCGGGGGGCTGTTGCGTCACCGGGACAATCTTTACGTCCGGGGAACAATCACCGCACGGCACAAGTTGGCCCTGATCGTGTGGTCCCGACTGATCATCGACCTGTGCCGGCTGGAGGTGGCCGGCAGCGGGGCGCGTCGACGCTGACTCCCTCCCCGCCCTCCGCCTCCTGACCGACCGCCTCCTGACCGAAAGACTCACTCCCGTGTCCTCTCGCGCCACTACCTCCACTGCTCGTCGGCACCTCCGGTTACCGTTTTGGGCCCAGGTCCTGCTCGGCCTCGCCGCCGGCCTGCTCCTCGGCTTCCTCGCTCGCGAGTTCTCCCTGGGCTGGCTGACCGCAACCCTGAAGACGATCGGATCCACCTTCGTCTCGCTGCTCCAGGTCGTCGTCGTGCCGCTGGTGCTGACCGCGATCATCGTCAGCATCGCCAATCTGCGCCAGGTCACCAACGCCGCCCGGCTGGCGGTGCAGACCCTGGTCTGGTTCGCCCTGACCGCGTTGATCGCGGTCACGATCGGCATTACCATCGGGCTGCTGACCAACCCTGGCTCCCGGGCCAGCATCAGCACCGCCGGCGCCCAGGCCCCGTCGCATAGCGGGTCCTGGCTGGACTTCTTGAACTCGATCGTGCCGGCCAACATCCTCGGCCTGGAGTCCACCAGCCGCGGGCTGTCGTTCAACGTGTTGCAGCTGGTGGTCCTGGGGATCGCCATCGGAGCCGCGACCCTGGCCGCCGGTGAGCCCGCCAAGCCGTTCCTGGACGTGATCCGGGGCGGGCTGGCGGTGTTCCAGAAGATCACCTGGTGGATCATCCGGCTGGCCCCGATCGGCACCGCGGGCCTGATCGGGCGAGCGGTCGCCGAGTACGGGTGGAACCTGCTCGCTCCGCTGGCCGTGTTCACCGTCGACGTGTACGTCGGCTGCCTGCTGGTGCTCTTTGTGGTCTATCCGCTGCTGGCCAAGGCGAACGGACTCAAGCCGACCCGCTTCTTCGCCGGAGCCTGGCCGGCGATCCAGTTCGGGTTCGTCTCCCGCAGCTCGGTGGGCACGCTGCCGCTCACCCAGCGAGTGGTCACCCGCAACCTCGGCGTGTCGGAGAACTACGCCTCCTTCGCGGTGCCGATCGGAGCGACGACGAAGATGGACGGCTGCGCGGCGATTTATCCGGCGTTGGCCGCGATCACCGTAGCCCAGCTCTTCGGCGTGCCGCTGGGGGTGACCGACTACCTGCTGATCGCCTTTGTGTCGGTGGTGGGATCGGCGGCGACCGCCGGGATCACCGGCGCCGTGGTGATGCTCACCTTGACCTTGTCCACCCTCGGCCTGCCGCTGGAAGGGGTGGGGCTGCTGTTGGCCATCGACCCGATCCTGGACATGATGCGGACCGCCACCAACGTCGCCGGACAGGCGCTGGTGCCGACCATCGTGGCCAAGCGGAACGGACTGCTGGATCTGGACGTGTACAACGGCGCCTCGATCGAGTCCATCGACTCCGACCGCGCCGCGGAGCCGGCCCTGGCCAGTTGAGCCGTCCCGGTCGACTCTGAGCCTCGTAGGTCACTGTGAGCCCGGTGCACCGGGCTCACAGTGACCCCAGGGGCTCACAGTGCACAGCCTGGGCAAACCGGCTCAGGTTCGCAACCGTTCCATGGCCGGGTCGAACAGCGGCTCGGCCGTCACGGTCGCGGCGAGCCGGCCCTCGAAGTAGCCGATTTCCACGCCCGCACCCACCGCCAACTCGGCGGGCAGCCAGGCGTAGGCGATCGGACGGCCGACCGTATAGCCGTACGCGGCGCTGGTGACGTAGCCGACGGGCTCGCCGTCGGCGAACACCGGCTCTCGGCCGAGCACCTGGGAACGGGCGTCGTCCACGGTGAGGCAGCGCAGCACCCGCTCCGGCGCCACCGACCCAGTCTTCTCCAGCGCGGCGCGGCCGACGAAGTCGGGCTTGTCCAGCTTGACCGCAAACTCCAGGCCGGCCATCGCCGGGGTGTGCTCGGCGGACATGTCGCTCCCCCAGGATCGGTAGCCCTTCTCCAGCCGGAGCGCGTTGAACGCCTCCCGACCGGCCGCGACCAGCCCGTACGACTGACCGGCGGCCCACACCACGTCCCACAGCCGCAGGCCGAGGTCGGCGCTGGTGTACAGCTCCCAGCCGAGTTCGCCCACGTAGGAGACCCGGAGCGCGGTCACCGGCACGCCACCGACCTCCAGCTCGGCGCTGCGGAAGTAGCGCAGGCCGCCGGCATTGGTCAGGTCGTTGTCGCACACCGCACCGAGCACGTCTCGAGCCAGCGGCCCCCACAGGCCCAGACAGCAGCTACCGGCGGTGAGGTCACGGACCTGAACCCACCTGGCCGGATCTTCCGCGGTCTGCCGCCGGGCTTCCCGGGTCAGGTACACGGTGTCGAGGTGGCCGTTCGCGCCGACCTGGAAGCGTTGCTCGCCCAGCCGGGCCACGGTCACGTCGCTGCGGATCCCGCCGGCCTCGTCCAGCAGCAGGCAGTAGGTCACCGCTCCCGGTCCGCGGGTGACGTGACCCGTGCTGAGCCGGTCCAGCAGCGCCGCCGCTCCCGGGCCGGCGACCTCCAGTCGCGTCAACGGGGTCATGTCGTACAACGCGACCGCCGTCCGGGTGCGCCACGCCTCGACGGCGGAGATCGGGGAGGAGTGCAGGGCGCCCCAGGCGTCCCGGGCCGGCGGCTGCCAGCGGGTCGGGAGGTCCTTGACCAGGGCGGCGTTCGCCTCGTACCAGTGCGGGCGCTCCCAGGCCGAGGCCTCCAAGAAGTACGCGCCGAGCGCGCGCTGCCGGGCGTAGAACGGGCTGACCCGGACCTCCCGCGGAGACAACTTCGGGGTCAGCGGGTGGATCACGTCGTAGACCTCGACGAAGCTCTGCGCGCTGGTCTGCGCCACGTAGGCGTCGGTGGTCTGCACCGGATCGAACCGGCCCGCGTCGGCCCCGGCCAGGCAGATCTCGGAGCGGCCGTCGACCAGCAACTGCGCCACCGCGCGGGCGACCCCCGCCGAGTGGGTCACCCAGACCGCCTCGGCCAGGTAGAAGCCGTCCACGTCCGGGCTCTGCCCCACCAGCGGAGCACCGTCGGGGGTGAAGGAGAAGATGCCGTTGAAGCCGTCGGCCACCTCGACCCCGGACAACGCCGGCAGCAGCGCTCGAGTGGCCGCCCAGGACGGCGCGAAGTCCTCGGGGGTGAAGGCCAGCCGCGACGGCATCGCCGCCGCGGAGTAGTCGCCGGCGGCGTAGCGGGGCAAGTCCGCCAACGCCACCGGCATCGGCTTATGCGCGTAGGACCCGATCCCGATCCGGTCCCCGTGCTCGCGGTAGTACAGGTCCTCGTCCTGGTGCCGCAGGATCGGTGCGCTGGCCCCGTTCGGACCGGCGAACGGGCCCGTGTCGTTGCGCCCGGCCAGCTCCGGCACCGCGGTGGTCGTCGCGTACTGGTGCGCCAGCGGCAACAGCGGTACGGCCATCCCCACCATTGCGCCCACCCGCGGACCCCAGAACCCGGCGCAGGAGACGACGACGTCGGCCCGGAGGGTCTCTTCGGCTCCCCCACCGACCGGACGAATCCGGACTCCTCTGACCCGGCCTTGGCTCTGCTCGACCGCGACCACTTCGGTCTGGTCGCGGTAAACCACACCGGCAGCTCGGGTCCGGTCCACCAGCAACGACACGGCACGGGCGGAAAGGGCCAGTCCGTCGGTCGGGGTGTGCAGGCCGCCCAGCACCACCTTCGGGTCGAGCAGCGGGTGCCGGCGACCGCACTCGTCCGGATCGAGCATCCGGGCCGCGATCCCGCAGGCCTTCGCCCAGCCGAGTTTGCGGTGCAGGTCCTGCAGTCGGGTGGAGGTGGTGGCGATCTCCAGGCCCCCGACGGGATTGAAGCAGCTCTGCCCGTCCGCGCTCAGGGCCGACATCTTCTCCACGGTGTAGCGGGCGAACCGCGCCATCGACCGGGACGGGTTGGTCTGGAACACCAGGCCCGGCGCGTGAGAGCTGGAACCGCCGGGCAGGCCCAGCGGTCCCTGCTCGACCACGATGACGTCGGTCCAGCCGCGGGCCACCAGCTCATCGGCCAGGTTGGCGCCGACGATGCCGGCGCCGACGAGGACGACGGTGGGGGTGAGTGACATGGCGGATCCCTTCAGCGGAAGACGACGGTGCTGGAGCCGTTGAGCAGCACCCGGTGCTGGCCGTGCCAGCGCACGGCGCGGGAGAGGGCGAGGGCCTCGGCGTCCCGGCCGATGGTGGCCAGCGCCTCCGGGTCGTAGGTGTGGTCCACCCGGATCACCTCCTGCTCGATGATCGGTCCCTCGTCCAGGTCGCCGGTGACGTAGTGGGCGGTCGCCCCGACCAGCTTGACGCCGCGGTCGTAGGCCTGGTGGTAGGGCCGGGCGCCCTTGAACCCGGGCAGGAACGAGTGGTGGATGTTGATCGCCCGGCCGGCCCAGTCGCCGCTCAGCTCGTCGCTGAGGACCTGCATGTAGCGGGCCAGGACCACCAGGTCGATCTGGTACTCGGTGACGAGTGCGCGCAGCGCCAGCTCGGCGGCGGGCTTGGTGTCCGGGGTGACCGGGAGATGCACGAACGGCAGCCCGGCCGCCTGCGCCATCGGAGCCAGATTGTCGTGGTTGGAGCCGACGACGACGAGATCGGCCCCCAGGCTGCCGGCCCGCCAGCGAAAGATCAGGTCGTTCAGGCAATGCCCGAGTCGCGACACCATCACCAGCGTCCGCGGCGGCGTCGGGTCGTACCACCTCGCAATCATCTCGAAGCCGGCTGCGATCGGGGCGAACGCGTCGCGCAGCCTGGCCAGCTCCCCCGACCCCGTCGGCTCCCCGGCACCGGTCGGCGACCGGTCGGCTGGAGGTCGGCCGCTGAAGGCGATCCGCAGGAACAGCCGACCGCTGCGTGGATCGTCGAACTGCTGCAGCTCGGTGACGTCGAGGTCGCGGTCGAGCAGGAAGCGGGTGACCGCGTTCACCACGCCCACCCGACGCGGACCGACGGCGGTGAGCACGTCGTGCCCGGCCGTGTGCGCCGCCGCGACCTCAGCGCCGGTGGCCGTCGCGGTCATGCCGGCTCCGCTGTCGCTGATCGGTCGCTGGTCCGACGGCTGGGAGGATGTCGGGCATGAACGCACAACCACCCCGAGACGACGACGAGGCCCGTCCTTCGGGGGGAGTCCAATCGGTGGACCGGGCCGTCCTCATCCTGGAGATCCTGGCCCGCGAGGGCCGGTCCGGGGTCAGTGAGATCGCCACCGAACTCGGCATCCACAAGTCGACCGCATTCCGGCTGCTGGCCGCGCTGGAGACCCGCGGAATGGTGGAGCAGAGCGTGAGCCGAGGCAAATACCAGGTCGGCGTCGGCGTCCTGCGGCTGGCCAGCGCGGTCTCGAACCGGCTGAGCATCGTCACGCAGGCGCGAGCCAGTCTGGAGCGGCTCGCCGACGAACTCGGTGAGACGGTGAATCTGGCCGTCTGCCGGTCCGGGTGGGCGGTCAACCTGGACCAGGCGATGGGGCCCTCGCCGCTCGCCAGCTTCGACTGGATCGGCAACTTGACTCCGCTGCACGCGACGGCGAGCGGGAAGGTTTTCTTGGCCGCGCTCGATCCCGCCGAGCGCGCCGCGACCCTCGGCCCGGGTGCGCTGACCCACTACACCGCGGCGACAGTAACCGACCGCCGGCGGCTCGACGCCGAGTTGGACGGGGTGCAGGCCACCGGGCTCGCCACCACCCACGGCGAGTTGGCGGAGGGCTTGAACGCGGCTGCGGTCGCGGTCCACGACCACCGGCACATCGTGGTCGGGTCGATCAGTGTCGCCGGTCCAAGTGTTCGCTTCGACCCGGCGGCACCATCGGTGCACGCCGCCCTCGTCGCGGCGGGAGCCGAGGTGAGCGGCCGGCTCGGTCATCAGCCCAGGTCCTGAAGTTGCCCGGACGCCGAGCCTGGCCGGTCCGGCACGACCCGCGCCGGCAGTTGCTGCGCGGCCCGGGCGGCGTCCACGTCCGGGCCGACCTGGTCCACCACCCAGGCGTGGAAGGCGCTGAGGTGGTGCTCGCTCGGCGTCAGCACCCCACCGTCGGCGTAGACCCGCGAACTCATCGCCGGTTGGCAGCGTTCACAGGCCTCAAAATCCTGCTGATTGACCCGGTGGAACAACTCGACCGAGGCGTCGAGGTCACGCCCCTGCTCGACGACGCCAGGGAGATAGAGCCAGTCGCACTCCACCACCGTACGGTCGGCCGCGAGTGGGAACATCCGGTGCACGATCACGTGATCGGGAACCAGATTGATGAACACGTTCGGTTTGACGGTGATGGCGTAGTAGCGGCGGTCCTGGTCCTCGCTGACGCCGGGAATTCGGTCCAGGCCTTCGGAGCCGTCGACGGTGAAGCCGCGGATCTCGGCGCCGAACTCGGCCCCGTGACCGACGAAGTACTGCGCCGCCAAACCGTCGGCGAACTCGGGCAGGACCTCGGTCAGCTCCGGGTGGATGGTTGCACAGTGGTAGCACTCCATGAAATTCTCCACGATCAGCTTCCAGTTGGCCGCCACGTCGTAGACGATCCGCCGGCCCAGGCGCAGCCCGGCCAGGTCGTAGTGGTCGATCAGGTCCGCGTCGCCCAACCGTTCGGCCACCGCCCCGATCACCTCGTCGTCGAAGGACGGGGGTTCGAGCGCCAGGCAGATCCACACGTAGCCCAGGTACTCCCGGACGTGCGGCTGGGCCAAGCCGTAGCTGTCCCGGTCCACGTCGGGCATCTTGGTCAGGTTCGGAGCCGCGATCAGCTTCCCGTCCAGGTCGTAGGTCCAGGCGTGGTACATGCACTGGAAGGCCCGCCGGACCGTGCCTTCGGCGGCGGCGCACAGCTGCACACCTCGGTGTCGGCAGACGTTGAAGAACGCGCGGATCTGACCCGAGCGGTTCCGGCTGACCAGGATGCTCTCCCGGCCGATCTGCACGGTCTTGAAGGCACCGGGCCCGGCGAGGTCGTCGGCCCGCACCGCGCAGAACCACATCGTCTCCAAGATCTTCGCCTGCTCGGCGGTGAACACCGACTCCGAGACGTAGCTGGAGCCGGGCAGGGTGGAGATCAGGCTGTCGGAGATCTTGTTCGACACCACGTGCCCGGCGGCGGCGAGGCTGTCGGCGGTACTGACGCGGTCGTCGACGCTCATGTCGTGCTCCTGGAGGGCGGTTCGATCGGGGAGGGGGCGCCGGCGGCGGGCGCGGCCGACGCCGACGGTGTGGTGGCCACCGAAGCCTGGTGACCGAGCGCGGCAACCAGGGTCTTGCGCCATCGGGTGAATTCCCGGGGGCTCGAGCACGCCAGCACCGCCACCGGCTCCCCGGCCCGGCGGTAGACGGCCAGGAACGGGCCGGTCGCCGGGTCGCCGACCTCGACCCCGACGTCGTCGGCCAGCGAGGCGTAGCCGGCCATCTGGATCCGGTGGTCGAACTGCTCGGACCAGAAGTACGGCAGGTAGGGCCGGCGCGCCGGAGCCGGGCGGCCGAGCAACCGGGCCACCGCGATACCCGGGCGCTCCAGCGCGTCGGTCCAGTGCTGGCTGCGGTGGTGCCGGCGAAGATGCGGATCCCACCAGGCCGCGCAGTCGCCGACGGCCACCACGCGGTCGAGCGGAACGCCGTTTCGCGCTGCTCGCCCGGCCGGGTCGCAGAGCACTCCGTCACCCAGGTCCAGACCCGAACTCCGCAGCCAACCCGTCTCGGGATCGGCTCCGACGGCAACCAGCAACACGTCGACGGCCAGCTCGCAGCCGTCGGAAAGGGTGAGCGCTTCGAGCCGGTTTCCCCGGCAGCGGCTCCCGCTGATCTTCACCCCGGAACGCACCGCCACCGCGCGCCGGTCGTACAGGGCGACCAGGTACGGCGCCAGGACGGGGCCGTAAAGTGCGGCTGCGGGCGAGATGTCCCGACTGAGCACGGTGACCGCGCTGCCGAGACCGGCTGCGGTGGAGGCCACCTCGGCCCCCACGAGGCCGGCCCCCAGCACCACCAGCCGGCGGCCCGGCCCGAGTTCACGCCGGAGCCGGTCCGCGTCGTCGACCGTCCGCAGGGTGAGCACGTTCTCCGCAGCCGGAAGGTCCGGCAGCCTTCGCGCCGAGGCGCCGGCGGCCAGCACCACGCCGTCCGCGGCGAGCTGCTGCCCGGCCGCGGTGGTCACCGTGAGTGCCTCCGGGTCCAACTCGGCCGCGGTTCCCCGCAACCAGTCCAGCGGCAGTTCTTCGTCGGCCGCGGCCAAGGCCAACGAGCCGCGGGTGGCCGATCCGGCCAGATACTCCTTGGACAGCGGGGGGCGGTCATAGGGAGGTTCGGCTTCGCAGCCCAGCACAGTCAACCGGCCGGAGAAGCCGAGCGTGCGCGCCGCGCGCGCTGCCGACCAGCCGGCGAGCCCTCCCCCGACGACGAGGATCGATTCCACGGTTCTCCTGATAGCGCTAACTCGTCGCATCATGCGAGACAGAAACGTACCACCACCGGCGGATGTCCGCACCCGTGCGACGATGCCGGGACAATCATGGGGCAAACAAAGTCCGCCCCTTGACAAATAAGCTTCAGCTCTCCACTGTGTTGCCTATCGCACGACCAGTTGCCCTATTCGGGACAGTCAGACCGGTCGCCGACCTTCATCGGATGGAGCAGCCATGACCGACACCCGGGCCCACACCAGCGACCTGGCCGAGGAGCCGGCGGGCGAGCCCGAAGCGGCGGCAATCAGGCAGGAGCAAGACGCCGACCGGTCGTTGCTGAGCCGGATCCGGGACCACCTGCCCGACAATTTCAAGCAGGAGTCCGAAGGGAAGGGCATCGACTGGGTGATCTTCGGCGTCGTCGCCGTGCTCACCATCGCCTTTGTCGTCTGGGGCTTCCTCGGCACCGACAGCCTGTCTACCGTCTCGACCTCCGCCCTGGGCTGGGTGATGCACGCCACCGGCTGGGCCTTCGTCTTGACCGCCTCGTTGTTCGTGGTCTTCGTACTCTGGCTGGCGCTCGGCAAGTTCGGCGCCATTCCGCTCGGCCAAGACGGCGAAAAGCCGGCCTTCAAGACCTGGTCGTGGATCTCGATGATGTTCGCGGCGGGGATGGGGATCGGGCTGATGTTCTACGGCGTCGCCGAGCCGCTGTACCACTACGTCTCCCCACCCCCGGGCACCGTGGACGGGCAGACCCCGGCGGCGGTGCAGACCGCAATGGCGACCTCGCTGTTCCACTGGACCCTGCACCCGTGGGCCATGTACGCCGTCGTCGGCCTGGCGATGGCCTACGGCACCTACCGGATGGGTCGACGCCAACTACTCAGTGACATCTTCACCCCCCTGTTCGGACGACGCGGCGTGAACGGGGTGGGCGGCAAACTGATCAACATCTTGTCGATCTTCGCCACGCTCTTCGGGTCGGCGGCCTCACTCGGCCTCGGCGCCATCCAGATCGGCGGCGGCCTGCAGGCCAACGGCGCTATCGAGTCGCCCAGCCGGCTGATCTACGTGGTCATCATCGGCATCTTGACCGTGTGCTTCGTCGCCTCCGCGGTCTCGGGTATCGAACGCGGAATCCAGTGGCTGGCCAACACCAACATGGTGCTCGCCGTGGCGTTGGCGCTGCTGGTCTTCGTGGTCGGACCGACGGTGTTCATCCTCAACCTGATCCCGTCGGCCCTGGGCGACTACATCCGCGACCTGCCGGAGATGGCATCGAGGACGCAGGCCGTCGGGAACACCGACCTGTCGGACTGGCTGTCGAGCTGGACGATCTTCTACTGGGCCTGGTGGATCAGTTGGACGCCGTTCGTGGGCATGTTCATCGCCCGGATCAGTCGGGGCCGGACCATCCGGCAGTTCGTCACCGGCGTCCTGCTGGTGCCGAGCCTGGTCTCGCTGCTCTGGTTCGCCGTCTTCGGTGGGTCGGCCATCGGTATCCAGGAGCAGGCGAACGCCGTCGGAGCAGCGACCCCGCTGGTCACCAGCGTCGACGGCGCGCCGAGCGTGTCGTTCGACGGTGCCCTGTACAACCTGATCGACGCCTTGAACATGCCGGCCGCGCTCACCGCCGCCACGGTCGTCTTGGTGATGGTGCTGGTCGGGATCTTCTTCGTCACCGGCGCCGACTCGGCGTCGATCATCATGGGCTCGATTACCTCCTACGGCGTGGAAGAGCCGCGCAAACCGCTGATCGTCTTCTGGGGGGTGCTGATGGGCTGCGTCGCCGCGGTCATGCTCGTTGCCGGCGGCGACGACCCGAGCGAGGCGTTGTCGGGCCTGCAACGCATCACCATCGTCTCCGCGCTTCCGTTCGTGCTGGTGATGGTGCTGATCTGTGTCGCGCTGACCAAAGATCTTTACCGCGACCCGCTGACGTTACGTCGGCGGCTGACCACGTCGGTGGTCGACCGCACGGTGCGGGTGGCGGTTGATCGCCACCAAGGCGAGACCTTCGACATGGTGACGTTGCCCAACTCGGTCCCCGGGGACGACGAACCTCGCCGCGCCTCCCCGGGCGGCTTCGCCCGGGTGCGACCCGACGGCCGACCCTCCGGCTAAACGCTCGGCTCAAGCCCAGGCAGTCGGCATCGACCACGGCGTCGGTGCCTCATCGAGACCGTCATCGTTAGGGAGGCTGAGGTGTACAAGGTCGGCTCGCTGGAGTCGCTGGCGCGGGGAGAAGCGGTCCGGCTGGAAACCGAACCGCCGATCGCGGTCTTTCGAACCGAGGACGGCGAGGTGTTCGCGATCGACGACACCTGTACCCATCAGGACGCCTCGTTGGCTGACGGCTGGCTGGAGGGCTGCGCGGTGGAATGTCCGCTCCACGCATCGACGTTCGACCTACGCACCGGCGAGGTCGACCTGCCGCCGGCGAAGCGGCCGGTCCGCACCCACCGAGTGGTCGTGGTCGACGACGAGGTCTTCGTGCAGGAGTCGGCCGCCGAGCCGAACCTGCCGCCGGGTCAGTCCAGGTAGTCCCGCAGCACCTGCGAGCGGGACGGGTGCCGCAGCTTGCTCATCGTCTTGGACTCGATCTGGCGGATCCGCTCGCGGGTGACGCCGTACACCTTCCCGATCTCGTCCAGCGTCTTGGGCTGGCCGTCGGTCAACCCGAAACGCATCGACACCACCCCGGCCTCGCGTTCGCTGAGGGTGTCCAGTACGTCGTGCAACTGCTCCTGCAGGAGGGTGAAGCTGACCGCGTCGGCCGGGACGACCGCCTCCGAGTCCTCGATCAGGTCTCCGAACTCGGAGTCGCCGTCCTCGCCCAGCGGCGTGTGCAGAGAGATCGGCTCACGCCCGTACTTCTGCACCTCCACGACCTTTTCGGGGGTCATGTCGAGTTCGCGGGCCAGCTCTTCCGGGGTCGGCTCCCGGCCGAGGTCCTGTAGCATCTGCCGCTGGACCCGGGCGAGCTTGTTGATCACCTCGACCATGTGCACCGGGATTCGAATGGTCCGCGCCTGGTCGGCCATCGCCCGGGTAATCGCCTGCCGAATCCACCAGGTGGCGTAGGTGGAGAACTTGTACCCCTTGGTGTAGTCGAACTTCTCCACCGCCCGGATCAGGCCGAGGTTGCCCTCCTGGATGAGGTCGAGGAACAACATGCCGCGGCCGGTGTAGCGCTTGGCCAAGCTGACCACCAGGCGCAGGTTGGCCTCAAGCAGATGGTTCTTGGCCCGGCGCCCGTCCTCGGCGATCCAGTCGTAGTCGTCGCCCTCCTTAGCCTTGATCTTGACCTTGACGTCGGCGACCTTCTCGTCGGCGAAGAGGCCGGCCTCGATCCGCTTGGCCAGCTCCACCTCCTGCTCGGCGTTCAGCAGGGCGACCTTGCCGATCTGCTTGAGGTAGTCCTTGACCGGGTCGGCGGTCGCGCCGGCCGCCATCACCTGCTGCTCGGGCTCGTCGGCGTCGTCGGCCTCGGAGAGGGTAAAACCTTGGTCCTCGACCAGCTTGCCCTCCAGCTCGGCCTCCTTGGCCGGCTCGAACGTCGCCTCGTCCACGTCGTCGAGGGTCCGCTTCTTCCCGACGGTGACGATGACCTCATCGCCTTCCAGGTCCACCACGACATCGGCCGCCACCGCCTGCCCCGGCCCTGCGGCCACCAGGTCGCCGATGGCTACGCCGGCCACGGCCGCGCTGTCCGGGGGAGCCCCGTTGGCCTTCTTCTTGGTCGGGCCGGTGGCCTTCGTGGTGCCGGTTCGGTTTCCGCTGGTCCCCACCGATCGCAACGCGGTCTTTTTGCTCGCCGAACGTTTGGTCGGGGTCTTCGCCGAAGCAGCGCTCCCCCCGTCGGGTGCGGGCTCCGGGTCCGGGACGGAGGACGATGCTTGGGCTTTGGAGGGGGGCGTCACTAAGAACCTCTCGGACGGGCCGGACAGATCGAATCACGGGAGCGAATCAGGGCAGGCAGCGCCCGTCGGATGTCAATAGGTGCTCCGATCAACATTCTGGCACGCGCATCCAAACCCACGTGGGGACCGAATGACGAAGTAGACGTGCTTTGGTCACGGCCTCGCCCGGTCGGTCTTTGACCAGGCCAGGTGGCTTAGGCCTTGACCGCCAGCACCGGGCAGGCGGCGTCGAGCAGGACCCGCTGGGCGTTGTTGCCCAGCAGCAGTTTTCCTACCGGTGAGCGCCGGCGCAGACCGATCACGATGAACGCGGCGTCCACGTCGTCCGCGGTCGCGATCAGGTCCTCGGCGGGATCGAGTTCCTCACTGGCGGTGCGGAGCTGATGCGGCACGCCGACCTCTTTCAACTCGGCGATCAGCTCGTCCAGATCGCCACTGCCCATGTTCAACACGATCAGCTCACTCTCGCGCAGGGCCGCCTCGGCGACCGCCTGACGTAGGGCGGCGCGACCTTCCGGCGCAGCGGTGTAGCCGACGACGATCCGCGACCGGGTCCCCATCAGCCCGCCTCCCAGGTGTGCACCGGCTGGTTGGTGTGCATCAGCGCAACGTAGTCGGCCAACATCTGCTGCAATGCCTCCTGGCGGGACGCTCCGGCGGCCTCCCGACGGCTGACCGCCTCGCTCTGCCAGGTGGCCCCGTTACGCCCGGTCAGGCAGCGGCGTTCGACGACATCGAGCAGCCGGCCGATCTCGGATTCTTCGACCTCCCACTCCCGCAGCCCGGCCGCGGCCAGCGGGAGTAGCTTGCGGACCACAAGCTCGGTCACCGGGCACTGACCCACCTGCGGCCAGTAGACGTCGGCCTCGATCCCCCGCCGGATTCCTGAGCTGAAGTTGTCGGCGGCGGCGGCGAAGGACATCTGGGTCCACACCTCCCGGTCCTGGCCGGCCAGGGTCCGGACCAGACCGGCAAAGAAAGCCGCGTTGGCCATGGTGTCGACCACCGTCGGACCGGCCGGCAGAACCCGGTTCTCCACCCGCAGATGGGGTCGGCCGTCGTGGGTGTCGTAGACCGGACGGTTCCAGCGGTAGACCGTGCCGTTGTGCAGCCGCAGCTCCTCTAAGCTCGGCACCCCGCCGGCGTCCAGCACAGCGACCGGATCCTCTTCGGAGCTGATCGGCAGCAGGGCCCCGAAATAGCGCGAGTTCTCCTCGAACAGGTCGAAGATCGAGGTGATCCAGCGTTCCCCGAACCAGACCCGCGGACGCACACCCTGAGCCTTCAACTCCTCCGCCCGGGTGTCGGTCGCCTGCTCGAACAGCGGGATCCTCGACTCCGCCATCAGATGCCGGCCGAACAGGAACGGCGAATTCGCCCCGAGCGCGACCTGAACTCCGGCAATTGCCTGAGCGGCATTCCAGTAGCCGGGAAAGTCCTCGGGACTGACCTGCAGGTGGACCTGGGTCGAGGTGCACGCGGCTTCGGGCATGATCGTGTCCGAGACCATGGCCAGTCGTTCGACGCCGTCGATCACGATCTCCAGGTCCTCCCCGCGGGAGGCGAAGATCTGCTGATCCAGCAAGGAGTAGCGCGGGTTCTTGCTCAGGCTGTCGCCGGTCACGTGCTCGGGCCGAAGCGTGGGCAAGATGCCGATCATCACGATCTGCGCCCCGGCCTGCGCCGCTCGGGGATCGGCATCGTTGAGAGCCTGCCGGACCGACTGCTCGAAGGAGTCGAAGCCGAACTCGGCGAGCCGGCGCGGGGCGACGTTGATCTCGATGTTGAACCGGCCGAGCTCGGTCACGAAGGAAGGGTCGGCGATCGCGGCCAGCACCTCGGCGTTGCGCAGCGCCGGGTCGAAGCTGTCGTCGACCAAGTTGAGCTCGATCTCCAGACCCGCCATCGGTCGTTCGAAGTCGAAACGAGACTCAGTCAGCATTCGGGCCAACACGTCCAGCCCCTTGCGCACCTTCTGCCGGTGCTGCTTGCGGTCCTCACGCGTGAACTGCGTGGCGTCCACCTCGGCTCCCATGCGCCCATCCTGGCCTATCGCGTTAGCATCGGCCAGCGTGAACGCCGCCGCTGGTTCGACCCCTCCCCCGCGAGCCGACCGGCGGCCGCATCGACGCGACCGGCACGGCGACGTTTTCGAGGATCCGTACGAATGGTTGCGGGCCGCCGACGACCCCGACGTGATCGCGTACCTGGAAGCCGAGAACGTCTACACCGACCAGCAGACCGCCCGGTTGGACCCGCTGGCGTCGACCCTGTTCGAGGAGTTGCGCACGCGGACCCAGGAGACCGACGAGTCGGTGCCGACTCTGGCTTCGTGCACCGACGGGTCGGCGTACTGGTACTACGTGCGCACGACCGCTGGGGCGGAGTACCCGCGCTACTGCCGGGCTCCGGCCACCGACCCGGGCCAACCACCCTCGACCGAGGGCGAAGTGCCGGGCGAGCAGACCTACTTCGACGCCGCCCTCGAGGCCGACGGAGCCGAGTTCTTCGCCCTCGGCGCGCTGACCGTATCACCGGACGGCACCCTGCTCGCCTACTCCGTCGATCTAACCGGCGACGAGCGTTTCACCCTGCGGATCCGAGACCTGCGCACCGGGGACGACCTGCCCGAGCAGATCCCCGACGTCACGCACGGGGCGAGTTGGGCCGGTGCGACCGACGTCTTCTACACCCGCGCCGACCGGGCGTGGCGCCCGTGCGTGGTGCTGCGGCACCGCCTGGGCACACTGGTCGCCGAGGACGTGGTGGTGCTGCAAGAACCCGACGAACGCTTCTGGCTGGGCGTGGAGGAGAGCCGCGACCGAGGCTGGCTGGTGCTCAGCGCAGAGTCCAAACTGACCTCGGAGTGCTCACTGCTGTCGACCGCGGATCCCGAGGGCGAGCCGGTCCTGGTGGCGCCGCGACAGCCGGACGTGGAGTACAGCGTGGAACCGGCCGGCGATCGGTTGCTGATCGTGCACAACGACGGGGCCGAGGACTTCGCTCTGGCTCAGGTGCGGCTATCCGACCTCCCGGCCACTGCGCGACGGTGGGAACCGGTCTTGCCGCACCAGCCGGGCGTACGGATCCTCGGGGTCGACGCCTACGCCTCACACGTGGTGGTCTCCCTGCGTCGCGACGGGCTGACCGCGCTGCACGTGCTGCCCCGAGACGCCGCCGGGGATCTAACGCCTGGCTCCGACATCGCCTTCGACGAACCGGTGGCCACCGTTGGCTCGATGCCGGGCGCGGACTACGTCACCGACACCGTCCGCGTCGGTTACACCTCGCTGCTCACCCCGGCCTCGGTTTACGACTACGACCTGAACACCGCCGAGCTGAGGCTGCTCAAGCAGACCCCGGTGCTGGATTCGCCGACCCTGGGTCCCTACGACCCGGGCCGCTACGTCCAGGAACGGGGTTGGGCCCGCGCCGCCGACGGCACGGCGGTGCCGCTGTCGATCGTGCGCCGCGCCGATGTGGCCCTGGACTCGAGCGCGCCCGCGCTGCTGTACGGCTACGGGTCCTACGAGATCTCCATCGACCCCACCTTCTCGGTCTCCCGGCTGTCCCTGCTCGACCGCGGGGTCGTCTTCGCGATCGCCCACGTCCGCGGCGGCGGCGAGCTCGGGCGCTCCTGGTACGACCAGGGCAAGCAGCTGAGCAAGATCACCACCTTCACCGACTTCATCGCCTGCGCCGACTACCTGGTCGAGCGGGGTTACACCACGCCGGAGCGACTCGCGGCCCGAGGGGAGAGCGCGGGCGGACTCCTGATCGGCGCGGTGATCAACCGAGCGCCCGACCGCTTCCGGGCCGTGCACGCCTCGGTGCCCTTCGTGGACGCTCTGACCACCATTCTCGATCCGGAGCTGCCCTTGACGGTGACCGAATGGGATGAATGGGGCGATCCCCTGCACGATCCGGGTGTGTACGCCTACATGAAGAGCTATAGCCCTTACGAAAACGTGGCCGATCAGAAGTACCCCGCCGTACTCGCGACCACCAGCCTGCACGACACCCGCGTCTATTACGTCGAACCCGCCAAGTGGGTGGCGGCTCTGCGCGCCACCGCGACCCCGAGGGCTGACCACCCGGTGCTCCTCAAGACCGAGATGGCCGCCGGCCACGGCGGGGTCAGCGGCCGGTACGCCGGCTGGCACGAACTGGTCTTCCACAACGCCTGGGTGCTGGACCAACTCCGCGCGACCGCTCTGCTGGGCTCCTTCGCCGACCAGGTCTGACTCACCGATCCGCCGCCGGAGTTCCCGGCGCAGATGTGATGAGCGACACCGCCGCGGAGACCTCCAAAACCCGGTTTGTGCATCCGACCTGCGATAGGTAACCGAAAATAGTGCTAAGGGGTCGACCGGAGATTAGGTCTCAGGGTTTCTTCAGGGCAGCCGAGGAATCCTTTACGTGGGCCAAAGCGTTGACTTCACGAAGGCAATGAAAAGGAGCCCGACGTGGCAACCACTGCTCGTAGCAGAGTATCCGAAGGCATCGACGGCAAGGACGCCGTCGGCCTCTATCTCGAAGGTATCGCCAAGACCCCGTTGCTGACCGCCGAGGAAGAGGTCATGCTGGCGCGGCAGGTCGAACTGGGTCTCTACGCCGAACACATCGCTTCTGGTGATGTCACCCTCGCCGAACGCGGTCGACGGGCCAAGCGCCCGACGGCGGCGGAACTGGACTTCATCATCGACGAGGGCCAGCGCGCCATGCAGCGCTTCGTGACCGCAAACCTGCGCCTGGTGGTTTCGGTCGCCCGCAAGTACGGACGGTCTCAGATGCCGCTGCTGGACCTGGTCCAAGAAGGCAACACCGGCCTGATCCGGGCGGTGGAGAAGTTCGACTACACCAAGGGCTTCAAGTTCTCCACCTACGGCACCTGGTGGGTCCGGCAGTCGATCAGCCGGGGCATCGCCCAACAGGGCAGGATCGTCCGGCTTCCGGTTCATGTCGCCGAGCAGGTCAACCAGGTCGGAGCGGTCCGCCGCACCCTGGAACGTCGGTTGGGTCGCGATCCGGAGATCGCCGAGATCGCGGCGGAAATGGATCTGGGGCCCGAGCGCGTGCTCGACCTGATCCGCTACGGACGCGACCACGTCAGTCTGGACGCCCCGGTCGAGGAGGGCGGGGACACCGCCCTCGGCGACCTGATCGCCCGGGAGCCGATGCCCGGGCCGGACGAGGTCTTCCTCGACGCCGAGGAGCACGCCCGGCTGGAGGCCATGCTGTCGTCGTTGGACGAGCGGTCGGCCGACGTGGTCCGTCGCCGCTACGGCCTGGTCGACGGCCGGCAGGCCAAGCTCGCCGACATCGGGGCCCACTGGGGCATCACCGCCGAACGAGTCCGTCAGATCGAGCGGCACGCCATTGCCAAGCTGCGCGGAAAGTCGGTGCTGGCCGCGTAGCCCCGCGTGTAGCACCATCGATTGACCCGCAGCTTTCCCGAGGCGGCCCGGAACCCCCCTTCCGGGCCGCTTCTGTGTTGTCTTCCTCGCGCTCGGTCGCGGCCGTCACTACGCCCCCTGAGCCTGTCGAAGGGCCTCGAAGAGGTCGGCGCCACCACACCCCCGAGCCCGCCGTACGCCCCCCGAGCCCGCACCACGCCCCCCGAGCCTGTCGAAGGGCCCTCGAAGAGGTCGGCCCCACCACGCCCCCCGAGCCCGCACCACGCCCCCTGAGCCCGCCGTACGCCCCCTGAGCTGAGCTCGCCGTACGCCCCCTGAGCCTGTCGAAGGGCCTCGAAGAGGTCGGCGCGCCGCTACTCCTTTGGCCGCAACGGGCGGATCAGCCCCTCCTGGGCGACGTCGGCAACCAGCCGGCCGTCCTGGAACAGCCGCCCGGTGGACAGGCCCAAACCCCCGGAGGCCGAGGGGGAGATCTGGTCGTAGAGCAGCCACCGGTCGGCCCGGAACGGGCGGTGGAACCACATGGCGTGGTCCAGCGACGCCGCCTGGACGGTGAAGCCCACCAGCACGCCGTGCGGGATGGTGGTCGCCGCGAGCAGGGTGAGATCACTGGTGTACGCCAGCACCGCCTGATGCAGAGTGGGATCGTCACCGAGATCGCCGCTGACCTTCACCCACACCCGGGCCCGGGCCGGGTGGGCCGCGTCGACCAAGGCACCGCCGGGGCGGGAGTCACCGACGTAGCGGACGTCGAGGACACCCCACTCGTGCTCCCAGACCGCCGCCGGGCGGCCGGACACCTGTTCGAGTACCTCGCTGAAGCGGGGACACTCGTCCGGCCCGGGTACGCCGGCCGGCACCGGGTCGGCGTGCTCGAAGCCGTCCTCGCGCTCGTGGAAGGAGCTGGAGAGGTAGAAGATGACCCGCCCGCCCTGTCGAGCCACCACCCGACGAGAGGAGAACGAGCCGCCGTCGCGGACCCGCTCGACGTCGTAGACGATCGGGATGTCGGTCCGGCCGGCGACCAGGAAGTAGCCGTGCAAGGAGTGCACCCCTCGAGAGACCGGCACTGTCTTCGCGGCGGCCGTCAACGCCTGCGCCAGCACCTGACCACCGAAGACCCGTTGCAGCGCGGTGTCCGGCTGCCGGGCCCGGAACAGCCCGATTTCGATCTCCTCCAGATCGAGGAGGGTGGTCAGTTCCTGCACGCTCTGCGGCACGAGCCGGAGCCTACCGTTGGGCACCGGGGACGCAGCGCTAGTCGTCCTTGTCCTCGCGGTCGGCCAGGAAACGCTCGAACTCGGCGGCGATTTCCTCGGCACTGGGGACCCGCTCGCGTTGGTCGACCGCAAGCGCGTCGTACTGCTGCTCCAAGGTCGCCACCAGCTCTTGAACCTCCGCCGACCCCTGCATCTCGCCGGCGATCTCGCCGAGGTTGCTGGCCGAGGCCTGCTCCAGCGGAGCCAGCGGGACGGCCAGTCCGGTCGCGGCGTTCACCGAGCGGGTAAGCGTCAATGCGGCCTCCGGGAACGTGGCCTGAGCCAGGTAGTGCGGAACGTGAGCGGCGAACCCCATCGCCCGCCGCTCCACCTGACCGAGCCGGAACTCCAGCAGGCCGGCGAAACTGGCCGGCACCTCGACCCGGTCGATCCAGCTGCGGTATCCGGTGACCAACGCGACATCGGTGGCGTGCGCGGTGAGGGTGATCGGGCGGGTGTGCGGCACCGCCATCGGGATGCCGTGCACACTGACCGTCAGCCGAACCCCGAGCTCGGCGATCAGCCCGATCAACGCCGAGGACAACCGCTCCCACTGCACGTCCGGCTCCGGCCCGCTGAGCAATAGGAAGACCTCGCCCTGCTCGTCGACCATCCGGTACAGCCGCAGGTGCAGATCGGCGTAAGACTTCCACTGATTGGTGTCGAAGACCATCGCGGGCCGGCGGCTGCGGTAATCGTGCAGCTGATCGTGGTCGAACTCCGCCAGCACCTCGTGCTCGAGGTTTTCCAGCAAGTGCGCCGACAGCAGCCGCCCCGCCTGGCCGGCGTCGACGAAGCCGTCGAGCTGATGGATCAGAACCGGATGCGCGTCCTTCAGCTTGGTCACGACCTCCTGGTCGAGGGTATAGAGCAGCGATGGATCGAGCATGTCGGCCAATCTACTCGGGCATCACGCGGCCTGCCCCACGTTCGCCGTCACCCCGGGCTCGCAGTCAGGGCAGCGACGTCCGGGCCGCGACGATGGCCTTGGCCACTCGGGTCTCCGAGACCGGCACCCGGGTGCGCAGACCCTGGGCGAACAGGCTCACCCGCAGCTCCTCGATCAGCCAGCCCACGTTGGCCACGACCACGGGCAGCGGGCCGGGCGGGACGGCGGCCACCAGTTCGGCGTAGGCGTCCTCGCTGCGCAGCACCGCCGCCAACCCGGCCGCGTCCCGGTCGGGTTGACTAGCCAGGTTCTGCAGCCGGGTCTGGGCGGCCTGCAGGTAGCGGGGCAGCTCGGTCAGCCGGTCGTAGGGCGTGCCCGACAAGAATCCGGCGAAGACGAGGTTCGCCAGCTGCTCGCGCAAATCCGCGACCGCCGCGGGACTCGACTCGGCCACGCCGGTCAGCGCGCCGAGCACCGCCCGATGGCGGGTCACGATGTCCGCGGCCAGGGCGACGATGCGCTGCATCAAGGTCGGGTTGTCCGCGCGGACGGCCGCGCATAGGGCGGCGAAGGCGTCGGCGTCGCGGACGGGGGCCTGCTGATGGACGCGGACGAGTTCGCCGACCGATCCGAGTCGGGCGTCGGCGAGCAGGACCGCGACGCCGGCGTACGGGCTCGTTCCCAAGGCGAGCTTGTCGGCGTTGCCGAGGTGACCCACCACCCACCGCGTCGGGTCGGGAGTGTTCAGCTCGACCAGCCGGCGCAAACCGGCCGTGGTGGCCCACTGTTGCCGTTGCGGGGTGTCGAGTACGGTCAGGGCGACCGAGTCGCCCTCGTCGACCAGCGCCGGATAGCCGAGTGCGCGGCGCCCGGCGGGGGTGGTCGTGCTCAGCTCTGACTCCAGCGGCCCGAAGTCCCAGCGGGTCAGACCGCGCCGGGTGTACTCCCGGGCCACGTCTTGCCAGGTGGCGTCGACCTGCGGACCGAGGGTCCGCCGCAGCGTCTCCAGGTCTCGGCCCACGCCCAGCACGTCAGGCACTGACCCGGTTTTGGTATCGGCGACGATCTCGAAGTTCACCTGCAGGTGCGGCGGCACGGCTGCGGGCCGCCAGTCCGTCGGCGAGACGGTGTCGCCGGTCAGCGCGCGCAGGGCACGGCCCAGACCGGCCGGTAAGGACTCCGTCGGCGACCCCGGATGGCTGGGCAACCAGTCCAGCGACGCCTGTGCGTAGTCGGGGGCGGGGACGAAGCGGCGACGCAGCGTCTTGGGCAGCGACCGGACCAGCTCGGTCGCAAGTTCACCGCGCAGCCCCGGCACCTGCCAGCTGAACGGCGCCGGGTCGATCTGGTTGACCACCGAGATCCCGATGGTCACCGTCACCCCGTCGTCGGGTTCCCCGGGCGCGAACCGGTAACGCACCGGCAGCTGCCGCCCCGCCGTCGCCCAGGTGTCGGGAAAGGCGTGGTCGTCCAACTCCGGGACAGCGACGGTGAGGTCGTCCATGGTCATCGACAACCGGTCGGGTGAGTCCTGACGGGCCCGTTTCCACCAGGCGTCGAAGTGGCCGCCCGAGGTCACCTCGGCGGGAATCCGGGCGTCGTAGAAGGCGTAGACCGCGTCGTCGTCGACCACCAGGTCGCGGCGCCGGGTCCGCTCCTCCAGCTCGCTCGCCTGCGCGCGGACGGCCTCGTTGTCGGCCAAGAACCGGTGCCGAATCCGCCAGCGTCCCTCCACCAGGGCCGAACGGATGAAGATCTCCCGGGCGACGACCGGATCGATCCGGCCGTAACCCACCCGGCGCCCGGCCACGATCGGCACCCCGTACAGGCTGACCTGCTCATAAGCCATCACCGCGCCGGCGCGGGCGGACCAGTGCGGTTCGGAGTACTGCCGGGTGAGCAGGTGCGCCCCGACGTCCTCGACCTGCTCCGCCGTGATCGCGGCGACCGTACGGGCCCAGGCCCGACTGGTTTCCACGATCTCGGCCGCCATCACCAGCGGCGGCGCTGCGGCGGCGGCGCTGGAACCGGGGTTGATCGCGAACCGGGTCCCGCGAGCCCCCAGATACTCCCGAGCCGGCCGGCGGCCGCGGCGTCGGGCCTTGCCCGCACCCCCTCTCCCCGCCTCCTTGGCTGGCTCGGCCTCGCGGATGTCGGCCAAACCGACGTGGGACAACAGCCCCGACAACGCGGCCGTGTGCACTTGGTCCGCGCCCGCCGGCGCGGCGTTGAGTGAAAGGTCCAGGTCGCGGCAGGTCTGCTTCAGCTGGGTGTGCAGGTCCTGCCACTCCCGGATCCGCAGGTAGTGCAGGAACTCCTCCCGGCAGCGGCGGCGGAAGGCGTTGCCCGACAGCGTCCGGCGCGACACCTTCAGGTAGTCCCACAGCCGCAGCAGGGCCATAAAATCGCTGACATCGGCCGCGTCGTCGGCCGGACGTCCGGATTTCGGCCGTTCGGCTTTCGGGCGGTCGGTTTCCGGTCCGGGGGCGCTGTCTGCGGCGGCCTCAACGCCGGTGCCGCCGTCGAGGGCCGGCATCGGGGACCAGAACCGGCGGTGCAGGGCGTCGGCCCGCTCCCGGTGCTCCACCGGCCGCTCCCGGGGATCGGGGATGGACAGCCCGGAGACGATCACCAACATTTCCCGCAGGCAGCCCTGGTCCTGGGCCGCGAGCAGCATCCGGCCCATCCGAGGGTCCACCGGAATCCGGGCAAGCTGCTCACCGACCCGGGTCAGCACGACCGCGGAGTCGCGGCCCCCGCGTCGGCGGCGGCCCCGCTGATGCAGCGCGCCGAGTTCGGTCAGCAGCCGCAGGCCGTCGCTGACCTGGGCGGCGTCGGGCGCCTCCACGAAGGGAAACGAGGCGATGTCGCCGAGGTCGGCGGCCGCCATCTGCAAGATCACCGAAGCCAGGTTGGTCCGCAGGATCTCCGGCTCGGTGAACCGCGGCCGCCCGACGAAGTCCTCCTCGGTGTAGAGCCGGATGCACACCCCGGGGGCCACCCGGCCGCAGCGGCCGGCGCGTTGATCGGCCGAGGCCTGCGAGACCAGCTCGATCGGTAACCGCTGCATCTTGGTCCGGGCGGAGTAGCGCGAGATCCGCGCGGTGCCGACGTCGACGACGAAGCGGATGCCGGGAACGGTAAGGGAGGTTTCGGCGACGTTGGTGGCCAAGACGACTCGCCGGCCGGGATGCGAGGCGAAGATCCGGTGCTGTTCGGCCGCCGACAGCCGTGCGAACAGCGGCAGCACCTCGGTGTGGCGCAGCCCGGCCCCGGCCAACGCGTCGGCGGCGTCGCGAATCTCTCGTTCCCCGGACAAGAACACTAAGACGTCACCGTCACCGGAGCGGCCGAGTTCACGCACCGCGTCGACGATCCCGGCGTTCTGATCGACCTCCCCCGGGCCGCCGTCAGTGAGCAGCGGGCGGTACCGGATCTCGACCGGATAGGTCCGGCCGGACACCTCCACCACCGGTGCCGGTGTGCCGTCGACGCCGGCGAAGTGCGCGGCGAAGCGGTCCGTGTCGATGGTCGCTGAGGTGATGATCACCCGCAGGTCGGAGCGCCGCGCCAACAACTGTTTGAGATAGCCCAGCAGGAAGTCGATGTTAAGACTGCGTTCGTGCGCCTCGTCGACAATGATCGTGTCGTAGCGGCGCAGGTCGCGGTCGCGGCCGATCTCGGCCAGCAGCACCCCGTCGGTCATCACCTTCAGTCGGGTGCTCTGGGAGGTCTGCCGGGTGAACCGGACCTGGTAGCCGACGAGGTCGCCCAGCGGCGTGTCGAGTTCGGCGGCGATCCGTTCGGCGACCGTCCGCGCGGCCAACCGGCGGGGTTGGGTGTGCGCAATCCGACGCCGGCCGAGTTCGAGGCAGATCTTGGGCAGCTGAGTGGTCTTACCGGAGCCGGTCTCACCGGCGACCACCACCACCGGGTGCTCGGCGATCAAGGCGGCGATGTCGTCGTGCCACGCGGTGATCGGGAGCGCGGCATAGAAGTGCGGACGCAGCGGCGCCTGCACAGTCGATACGCCGGGCACCGACCCAGGTTAGTGGGATCCCTGCCCTATCCCTCACAAAAGTGGTCACTACCGACCGGCGATGCACCCTCCGATCCGTCGTCTTCGACCACTTTCGTGAGGGACTGCGGTCGCGCCGGGGGCCGGCGGTCAGTCGGGGCTGGTGAAGGTGGTCCGTCCGTCGAGCTTGCTGGCCAGTTCCTCGTCGATGCCGTCGGCCACCTCGGACAGGACCCGAACGGCCTGGTGCAGGTGGGCCGGTACGAACGGCTGGGCCAGCACCGAGATACTGGCGAAGACCCGGTCGCGGACCACCTGGAACTTGACCCAGCGCGACTCCACGTTCAAGTCGTTGATCACCTCCGCCGCCCGGGAGCGGCCGGACACGTCGTGCACCACGGCCGCGAACACCACGACCTCCTTGCCGTCACCGGTAGTACGCAAGAACAACATGGTGGTGCCGACCCGGATGGCCACGTCGCCCTCGGCGTCCCGGAAGGGCGGGTGGCCGTACATCGAGGTCAGCTCGTCGTCGACCAGTCGGCTCAGGTGGGAGGCGTCGGTGGGCAGCGTGGCGTCGAGGTCCTCCGGGTCGACCTCCACCGAGGTCCCCCGGCCGATCCGGGTGCGTTCCAGGTCGGTGGAGCGCTGACCGCTCGGATCCGAGCCCGGGCCGGACCCGGTCGAGTGCTCCAGCGGCGTCGGCGACGGCTGCAACACCTCCGCCAGTTGGTCCGGAGCGAGGAAGACCGGATGGGCGACCCCGAAGACGTCGCGCAGCGCCGACGTCGCGAGTCCGGCGAGGGTGTCGGAGTCCTCCTGGGCGCACTCGGCCCGCAGCACGGTCGCTTCGGCCTCGACCGCCGAGGGTGACGGCGGATTGCCCGGGGCAACGTCCGCGACGGTGGACCAACCCGCCGCCTGCAGCGCTTGGCGCTGAGCGGGGCCCTGCGCCGGGTCGGGGTCGATGCCGGCCTCGCAGCGGACCCGGTCCCGGGCCGGGCTGGAGAACCGGAGGAAGGCGCTGGGCTCCTCGTCCGCTGTGGCGGTACCGATGGTGAGGTCGGCCGACTCGTCGATCACGGAGATGACCTCGCTCAGGCGGGCCTGGAACTCCGCCCAGGCTTGCGCGATGCTGCGGTCGATGTCGAACCCGTCGACGTCGGTCATGGCTACTCCCACCTCCCCAACCGAACCTAGCGCACGGGCTCGGCGATTCCTCGGCGCCGGGAGGGATCGTCGCCAGCGGCCACACGGGTTCAGTTGGCTCTCTACAGTGGTCACCGACCGGGTCGGCCGCGCAGCGTCGGTCGCGCTGACCAACACCGTCCACTCCCGTTCGGTCACGGGCCGGATCAGCGGTGCAGCGGGGCCCGAGCGAAGCACATCCAGAAGTGGTGAACAGGAGTACGCGATGACCGTGCCGGTGCCCGCGCCGTTCAACCCGCCGCCACTGACCCGACCAGGCCCTCCGCCCGCCCTGCTGAAGCGGCCACGCTCCGCGCTGACCTGGGTCACGACGATCGTGCTAAGTCTCGGTGCCTTGGTGATCGCCGTCTTGTTGACGTTGGTCGGTGGTCCTGGACCCGTCGTGCTGGTCACCTTCCTCGCGGCCCTCGCGTTCCCGGCGGTCGTGGCGATCGTGTTCTGGCTGGACCGCTACGAACCCGAACCCGCTCGGTACCGGCTGGCGGCGCTGGGCTGGGGTGGCGTGGTCGCGGTGGTCTTGAGCTTCATCGGCGAGTTGGTGCTGTCCGCTTTACCTGGCGTGACGAGTTTCGTCAGCGCCGCCGTCGTCGCACCGGTGGTGGAGGAGACCGGCAAGGGACTGTTCCTGGTGGCGGTGGTGCTGTTCCGCCGCGCCCAGGTCCACGGTCTGCTGGACGGGGTGGTCTACGGCGCGCTGGTCGGGGTGGGCTTCGCGTTCGTGGAGGACATCCTCTACTACTTGAGCGCGCTCGATGCCGGCGGCGGGGAGGGCTTGACGGTGACCTTCTTTCTGCGCGGGGTGATGGGCCCGTTCGCCCATCCGCTGTTCACCGCAGCGACCGGCCTCGGGATCGGGATCGGGCTGTCCACCCGCTCGGCACTGTGGCGGTTCGCCGCACCCGTGCTCGGCTTCGCCGCGGCCGTGGTGATGCACGGGCTGTGGAACGGCAGTTCCTTTCTGGGTAACCGGGGGTTCTTCCTCACCTACGCCGCGGTGATGCTGCCGCTGCTCATCGTCGTCCTCTGTATCGCCATCTGGGCCCGGTCGCGGGAGGGGAAGATGTTGGCGGCCGCCTTGGGCCAGACCGTCCAGATGGGGTGGACCCGGCCGGAGGAGGTGCGTTGGGTGGCGCGGCTGTCCGACCGTGTGGCCGCCCGCGGCTATGCCGCTCGGCAGGGCGGTGCTCCGGCTAAGGCCGCGACCCGGGCGTTTCAGCAGACCCTGATCGAGATCGCGTTCCTGCATAATCGCGCGGTGACCGGCACCGCCCCACCCGATCTGAACCCGAGGATGCACGCGCTGCTGGAGCGCGAGGCTGCGCTTCGGCCCTGGGTGCTGCTGCCGCCGCCGCTGGGGCCTTCAGCTGGACCGCCGTCGGGCTGGTCAGGTGCTGCGGCTCCGCGTTGACCCGGGTCGGCACCGGTTCGTGCGCGGGCTGCGGCGGGCGGGCCGGCGGACCAACCTGGGACTGCTGTCCCTGCTGAGCGGCGCCTTTCTCACCGGCGCTCTGGCCTTTCTCACCGCGGCGCCGGTCCCGGCCCAACTTGTGACCTTCGCGCACGGGCTGCTGGGCCTGGGCCTGGTCGGATTGACGCCGTGGAAGGTGGTGGTCGTCCGGAGGGCGCCGGCGCTGCGACTCGCAAGTGCGGTGCTGGTGGCCCTGCTGCTGACTTGCTTGGTCGCTGGCTTCGTCGAGGTGTTCGGGGGCTTCGGTGTGATCGCCGGCCTGAGTCCGATCCAGGTCCACGTCGGTGCCGCGTTGGCGCTGCTGCCGCTGATCGGGTGGCACGTGGCCCGGCATCGGCGGATGCGGGTGAAGGCGGTGGACCTCTCCCGCCGGAACCTGCTGCGCACCGGTGGTTTATTCGCACTCGCCGGTGTCGGCTGGGCCGCGCTCGAGGGCGTGGGCGCACTGCTCGGGTCCGCCTCGGCCGACCGGATCGCGACCGGTTCCCACCGCCTTGACCCGACTGAGATCCCGGCGACGACCTGGCTGCTGGACCGGGTCCCCGAACTCGACCGGACCAAACCCGCCGTCGACGTGGCGGGGACGGGGTGGTCGGCTCACGACCTCGACGCCGCCGCGGTGGAAGTCCGAGCCCGGTTGGACTGCACCAGCGGCTGGTACGCCGACGCCACCTGGTCCGGCGTGCCGCTGGCCGCGCTCCTCCCACCCGCTGCCCGGACGCAGGCGCGCAGCGTGCTGGTGGTCAGCGCTACCGGTTACCGCCGACGCTTCCCGATCGATAGCGTCGACCAGCTGTGGTTGGCGACCCGGCTGGAGGGGCAACTGCTGGGGCCCGGCCACGGCGCGCCCGTACGGCTGGTTGCCCCCGGTCACCGTGGCTTCTGGTGGGTCAAGTGGGTCGTCCGGGTCGAGCTCAGCGATCAGCCCGCGGCGTTGCAGCCCCCGGTGCCCCTGCAGTGACGCCGAGGCAAATATGCACGGTCCGCTGAGTTCGGCCCTACCTAATGCTCTGGCCGGCCGAGCCCCCCTCCGTCGGCGAGCTGCCCGGTTCACCCGGGCGGCGCCAGACCGGCGGCGGGTGCGGTCGATGAACAAGCCGCGCTCGATCATGGCCGAAGGCGGGGGAAGATGCCTAGCATCAGCCGACCGACCACGTGCAGCTGGTGTCGACCGGATCCTGCAGCGACTTGGACGTCACTCCCCTGCTGCCGAAGTCGTCGGCTGTCGGCACGAGGTTTGGCAAGGAGGGAGGGGACGAGCCGGTCCAGCCTTGTCACGGTTAGCCCGCAAGCGACCAGCTGGTCGGTACGTCGGCGAGCGCGGCACGGTCGGTCCAGGTCCCGGAGGCATGGTCGATGCGTGCGTGGGGCTGGGGTGCCCGGCGGCGAGCGCGCTGAGCTGAAGGCGGGGTTCTGGTCCGAGACTCGAGCGTCGCCCACTCCTTCCGCGTCTCCCCCTGCTCGATAGTCCCGTCCGACGACGGGTTGCGGCCCGGATCATTTCGAGCCTGGTTTATCGAGCCGCTCAGACAGCGCGCAGAGGCGTACCCACGACGTGGCTCGAAAACGATCGACACTGAGTTGTGCCTTCAAAGTCACCCACCCCTGAAGTCCACGGCCACCCGGAGCAGTTCCTCACGCGAGGAGGCGTGGGGCGCCTCAAGGGACTCACGAGTTGGTCTGCGGATCGCGGCCAGCGTAAGCCAGAAGCTGATCGAGTGGGCCAGCATCCGCATCGACGACCCGAGCCGGTGCGTAGGCACCCCACTCCCTGACTGGATCAACGAACCTCTGCGCACTGTCGAGTAACTGCGCGGCGCAGCGTATCAGAGAACAATGATGCGGTCTTCCCTGCCGCCTGAGCGATGTCCCATTCGTGTATAGCTGCATCAAGCGCTGCAGCACCGGCTGCAAGTTGCGCAGTGGTGTTGAAGGGGGGTAGCGGGATCTCGACCGAACTGGCATCAGGTGCCAAGGACCTGGAGGAATAGTCAAGACCTGTGGATCGGCGTGTCTCACGCCGCTTGCGGTTCACCTCCTTGTTGATCTTGGCCGTCGGGTCGTTCGACCAGTTGGCCGTTGACGAAGAGGGCACCGGCTCGGACGAGTGGGACTAGGTGCGGCGCGTTGACCACCCGCCACCGGGCTTGTGCTGCCTCGATCAGCTTGAATGCCATGGCCACGCCGGCGGCCCGGCTGCCGGGACCCTTGGTGACTCGGGTTCTGAGCCGGACGGTGGCGAAGGTCGACTCGATCGGGTTACTGGTGCGGAGGTGGACCCAGTGCTCGGCGGGGTAGTTGTAGAACGTGAGGAGCACGTCGAGATCGTCGGTGATCTTGGCAGCGGCTTTGGGCCATTTGGCACCGAACTCGGCGGCGAACGCCTTCGCAGCAGCTGCGGCGTGGGTCTTGTCCTCGGCGTTGTAGATCTCGGCCAAGGCCTTCTTCGCCGACGGTTGGACCGACTTCGGGAGAGCTGAAAGGACGTTGCCGATCTTGTGCCACCAGCACCGCTGCTCGGCGGTCTCGGGGAAGACGTCGCGGACCGCTTTCCAAAAGCCGAGCGCACCGTCGCCGACGGCCAGGACTGGGGCGCCCATGCCGCGCCGCTTGGCGTCGCGGAGCAGGTCGGCCCACGATTCCGATGATTCGCGGAACCCGTCAGCTACTAGGGCAACCAGCTCCTTGCGGCCGTCGGCGCGGACGCCGATAACCACCAGCAGGCACACCTTGTCGGCCTCGAGCCGCACCTTGAGATGGATGCCGTCGACCCACACGTAGACGTAGTCCGAGCCGGCCAACGAGCGGGCGTTGAACGCGCGGGCCTCGTCTTGCCACTGCGTCGTGAGACGGGTGATCGTGGCCGCGGACAGGCCGGTGTCGGAGCCAAGGAACTGCTCCAACGCCGGCCCGAAGTCTGAGCTGGACAGGCCGTGCAGATACAGCAGCGGCAACACCTCCGCCACCCGCGGGCTCTTCCGCGACCACGCCGGCAGAATCGCTGAGGAGAACCGCTGACGCTGCCCGGTCACCTCATCGACGCGCTTATCGTTGACCCGCGGCTGCCGGACAGGCACCGTACCCGCCGCCGTCACCACCTCCCGCGGCTCATGAAACCCGTTGCGGACCACCAGCCGATGCCCGTCAGCGTCGACCTCCCCCCGCAGGGCCTCGACATGCGCCGCGACCTCGGCCAGCAACGCCGCCGCCAGCATCTGCCGCGCGCCGTCGCGGACGATTTCATCGAGCAACGACCCGCCAGCCAAGTTGGGCTGAGCAGAGTCTTCAACTATTTTGAGCATGAGGACGTACCTTCCCGAACCAGCGCGTCAACGCCGGTCCTGATCAGAACTGCAATGGACTTCAGATCATCCTCGGGAAGGTGCGCTCCTCCACGTCACCGGGCCGAGGACTGATCCACAGGTTCTGATCATTGCTCAAGGACCTGAACGCGTCGGCAGTTCGCGTGAGGGCTGCCGCAAGTTCACGCTCGGCGAGACTTGCATCGATAGCGCTCGGCTGGAAAGCGTCTCCTTCGGGCTTTTCGGTTCGCGTTACGGTGGCCGCAAAGATGAGCTGATCAAGCAAGGCGTGGTTGATCACCTGACCAACGTTCCACTCCGAACAGGGAGTGCTCTGGGTAAAGGCGTCGACGGCGAGGCCCCTGACGGCGTCGCGCAGTACATCGTGCGCCTGATCCAGGATTGGGAATCCTGATGAACGGGCGCTGGCGGATCTGGTCATCAGCGGTCCTCTTCGTGGCGTGAGAGTTCCTCGGCCAACGACTGTTGGACGTAGGCCATCGCTTGATGGGTCGAGGCATCGGCCAGGCGTGCTGGCAGGTCGTCGGGGTCAATGTCGTCGAAATGTTCGTGAATCCACCAAAGGTGACCCTGGGGGTGGCGAACGCGAGCCACGCGCTCACCAAACGCGAGGGCTGTCACGGCGGTGACCTCGCGCGCCCCTTCCGCCATCGCACGACCGACGGTGGCTTGAGCGTCGTTGACGTAGACGCGAAGATGAGCCGGAGTCCAGGCCCAGCCGAGCTGCGAATCGAACATCAAGATCACGGAGCCGTCGAGCTCGACCTCGACGTGGCCAACCGCTCCCGTCGGCGTTGAAGACCCGCGATCCTGGGCGTTCGGAAGCGCCGAAGACCTTCATGGTGAAAGCTATCGTGGCATCTGAACTGCTCGAAATGATCCACGGATCAACTGGTCGGTACCCTTCGGGCACGTTGCGACTTGCATCAGCACTCATCATGGTTGCCATCCTGGACCAGAGCACCGACATCAAGGCGGCGACTTGGGCTCCGCCTGACCGCCTCTCCAGTTAGGGATCGCCAAACGGCGACCCGCACGTTCGGCTGCCTGGTCCCGTCCTCGCCGCCCCAAGTCGTTTAGCTTCCGCGGCAGCGGCCAAGCTCAGGACGGCACATGACTTCAGCCAGGCCCGCGCCAGGCCCTTCGCACCTCAGCGGATGGTGCTGCGGCACCGGCGCTGCTACGTGGTCTTCATCTTTCACGCAGCTCGTCGAATGGCTGCTGCTCGGCACGGTCGATGTCGTCGATGAACCGGCCCACCGGTTCTTCAAGCTCCTCAAGCGGTTGATCAATTTGGGCGAACAGCCCAAGGGCGTCGAGCGCGAGCGGCAGGCTGCTGAGGTCGTCGGCCGCGCGCTCCCACTCCGTAAGCACGCTTTCGGTCACCGGCACGGGTCGGGTCCAGAAGTCCTCCGGCATCTCCTTGTCGAAATCCTCTCGCTCGACCGGTGCCTGCTGAACGAGCTGCAGAACCGCGTAGCGGTTGATCCCCGGGGGCACGCTCGCGCCAATCGTGGCGAGATGACGCTCCAGGGTTGCCAGGCGCCCAAGCAAGTGAGACGAGAGGGCCGAGGCGATACCAGCGTGATCGAGCCCACGAGCCTCGAGGAAGAAGTCCGCCAAGTCATTCCCGAGGCCCTGGCTGCTGATCGAGCCGCCAGGCCAAGTTCCCGCCGGCCCCCGATCGCCAAACATCTCTAGGATGAGGGGCGGGATCGTGTCGATTTGATACATGATGTGTCGCTCGTGCTTGAGCAGGTGGCAGCACAAAAAGAAGTAGATCTGAACGGCCGGCCCCAGGACGTCGGATCGGACAATGTCGCGATGGTAGGCGGCGTTGCGGTATCGATGCAGGATCTTCAGGCACTCAGCGAACTCCGCCGGGAGGTCGAAGTCTTCCTGCTCGAAAACGTAGTCGGCCAACCCGGCAAAATCGTGCGCTATCTTGCGCCGGCGCCGCTTGGAGAGCGTCTTCCCATCGATCTCGCTCTTGAGCCGTTGACCCTCGGGCTGGTCTGACGCGACGTCGCGCAGCCGGTAGGCCATGTCGGAGTACCAATCCGCCAAGAGCAGCCCCCTTTGGGCAGAGCGCAGCAGCGATGTCTCGGCCGCGTTGTCCAACAAGAGGAGCGCCAGACGCACGTGCGGGACGTCCTCATGGTCGGCGAGCCGCTGGGCTTCCCACAGTTGAACCGCTGCCCGTTGCAACTCCTCCATGGACGAGGCCATGCCGAACCTCCTCATTGCGCCGCCCAAACTGTCGGTCTCGCTGCTCGTAGCCTCGGGCTCGCGGTCCAGCGACCCAGTCTGAGCTGAGCGTAGGCGCGATGGAGGCGGCGATCAGTCGATGACCTTGCCGATGCTCTTCTGCTGTCATCCCGCAGGGGGATCCCTGACCGGGCTGCTGGCCGGCCGGCGAAGCGCCCATTTCACCCAGAGAGCAATTCTTCGACCGACGGGACCGGTGGTCTCTCGCCAAGGCGAAGAACGCTCTCGAAGTCGACGACACTGATTTGTCTCGTCTCTACCAGGCGGGCGTAAAGACCGAAGCGCTCGCGTAGGTGTTCTCGACTCACGGAATCGACGAAGTCTCCTGCACCCGAGACGGAGACTCGTAGTTCGGAGACCATGTTGAAGACGCTTGGCAGTTCACCTGTGTTGTCAAAGCTCAGGTGACGCTTGCTACTAACTCTCAGACAACCCTGCGGGTCGGGGCTGAATGCCAACGCACGCTCCTTCATAGATTCGCCAGCGTTGCAGACAATCACGACATCGGGAGCGAATGCAGTGCGGCCGCGTTTGACTCGCAGATCCTGGGCTTCGAACAGCCAGTCGGCAAGATCGTCCTTCCCATACAACTGTCTCAACCAGACGAACTGATCACTCCGCTCGGGAACGAAGCGGACATCAAAGGCTTTAACCCGTCGGGGCGCCTTGACCTCTGTGACCTGACTTGGCTCACTGTGGGCGATTCTCCGAGTCAAGTGGGTGCTGACTAGGGGCTTCGATCTCAGGGTTGTGCACTAATCCGGGGTCTCCGAGACTGGCGTGGTGGCCTACGTGCGGACGGTGAAGACCGCCAGTGGTGCGGTCGCGGTCCAGGTCGTGCACTCCTATCGGCAAGGCTCGCGCGACATCGAGCATATTGGGTCAGCGCACAGCCCGGACGAGGTCGAGGTCTTGAAGACTGTCGCTCGGCAACGGCTGCACGCCAACCAGGACAGGTTGGACTTCGACGACGGGCAGCTCGGCGACGATGAGGCGCCGATCGTGTCGAGTCAGGCCCGGCACCTGTGGGAGACGCTGAGCACGGCCTACCGGGCACTCGGGTTCGACCGGGCCCGCCCCGACGACGTGTTCCAGCAGCTGGTGCTGGCCCGGGTGATCGAGCCGACCAGCAAGCTCGACTCGATCCGGGTGCTCGCCGAGCTCGGGATCGCGGCGCCGTCGTATCCCACGATCAAACGGCGGCTGCCCGTCTACGCCCAGACCGGGTGGCGGCAGCAGCTGGCGTCGGCGTGTGCTGACCAGGTCGGGCTCGGCCCGGCCACCTTGGTGCTCTACGACGTCACCGCTTTGTACTTCGAGACCGACCAAGGCGACGGGTTCCGTGAGCCCGGGTTCTCCAAGGAACGCCGGCTGGAGCCGCAGATCACCGTCGGCTTGTTGACCGATGTGCGCGGGTTCCCGTTGCAGGTCCACGCCTTCGACGGCAACACCGCAGAGACCAAGACGCTGGTGCCGGTGATCGAGGCGTTCCGGGCCGCCTACGGGCTGCCGGGGGTGACTGTGGTCGCCGACGCCGGAATGATGTCAGAAGCCAACTGCAAAGACCTCGAGGACGCCGGGCTGACCTTCATCGTCGGCGCCCGGATCCCTGAGGTTCCCTACCAGGTCTCCGAGTGGCGCCGCACCCATCCCGACCAGTCGGTCCCCGACGGCCAGGTGTTTGTCCAACCGACGGTGATGGGGCCGAAGACCGACCAGCGGCGCCGGACCATCTTCTACCAGTACCGCGCCGACCGGGCGAAGCGGACGCTGAAGGGCATCGACACCCAGGTCGCCAAGGCTGAGCAGGCGGTGGCCGGGAAGACCGCAGTGAAACGGAACCGGTTCGTCCAGCTCACCGGCGCCACCAAGGCGATCAACCGCGACCTCGAAACCAAGGTCCGCGCCCTAGCCGGGCTGAAGGGCTATGTCACCAACCTGCCCACGCCGACAGCGGAGTTCGTGATGGGTGCCTACCACCAGCTGTGGCAGATCGAGCACAGCTTCCGCATGTCCAAGTCCGACCTGCGAGCCCGGCCGATCTACCACCACAAACGCGACTCCATCGAAGCCCACCTGACCATCGTGATGGCCGCCCTCGCCGTCAGCCACTGGCTCGAACGCGAAACCCGATGGTCGATCAAGAAGATCGTCCACACCCTGCGGCCCTACCGCAGCATCGCCGTCCGGACCGGCAACCACATCCTGCACGCCGGCACGCCCCTCGAGGACCAAGCCCGGATCATGATCAACACCGTCAACGACGCGGCCGATGCGCACTAAATTGAGCCAAGTCAGGTCCCATACAACTGTCTCAACCAGACGAACTGATCACTCCGCTCGGGAACGAAGCGGACATCAAAGGCTTTAACCCGTCGGGGCGCCTTGACCTCTGTGAGGGCTCGAAGAACAACCACCGGGTTGCTCGCAGTTGAGAGCAACTCACCCATGCGTATGGGCAGCGCAGCAACAGTCACAGCCGTGTCATCGTTCGCTACGGCGTCCACATAGATGACACCCCGAAGGTGCTCGCGATCCGCCCACGCTTGAAGCGTGTGTCGATCGGTACTCATGGTGCTGAGAGCGACAACAACTTCCTTCGTGCGGCGACTCGTTCGCACCTCATTGAAGAAGTTGAGCAGGGTTATCAGCAACCCGGCGCCCGTCGCGACGAGCGCCACCACCGACCAGCCGTTGGAGAGCGGATCCGACGCCTTGAGGATGCCGGCGGCTGCGGCAGTTGCGGCGATTACTGCCGCAGCACTCGGCGCCGCCTTTGAGCGATACCCCTGCAGAGCTCGTGCCCGTTCGAGACTGGAGTCTGGACTCACGAGCTCAACCTAGTCTGGACTTCGGGAAGACGGTCCCCATTCCTGTCTCCACGCAAGCCGCGTCACGAGAGGTCTCTCGTCCACGCGGTTGGCGTGCCGCAGACCGAACCCATAGCGCGCACCCGATGGTCGCGCGCCCGCCCCAGACGGGTGCGGGGCCCGACTGTCCCGCAAGACCGGTTCGGTGAACGATCCCGGTTAAGGCCGCGATCCCCGTCGCTGTGCGGCGAGAGCCAGGTCGAGATCGCGACCGGACTCGGATTCTCGGTCAAGTCTGTTGAACGCCGTCTAGCCGCTCTCAGAAAGAAGGCCTGGGAGTACCGCCCCAGGAGACAGCAGACGAAAGTGACGGGAGGGGTATTGTCAATTCGGCCTACCACTTGAACGAACTGAGTGTCCGGAGCTCCCCTTGGCCGAGCGATCGGTGAACTGCCGCCCTCAGGGCTTCGACTTTGGACAGACCAGCGTGTGCTTTCCGCCGAAGTGGTTACCCAACCCTACGACTGAGGGCGTCGGCTGGCGCATGTTACACGGCTGCCGGTCGGCTATATTCGCCCGGTCGATGTACTGGACGCCTCCATCGGAGCTGGCAAAGACGAGCGGGTCGTCGCTCCGGATGACGTACCCTACCAGCACCGCACCCGACCGCTCGTAAATGACCTCCCGGGAAATCCAGGGTTGCGCGGCCCCGAACGCCCCCTGGAATAACACCAGTACCACAAAGAGCCAAGGAAGCCCTTTAATGTCGAGCATGGCGACCATTCGGCGCTTCTTCTTCTTGTTATCAGCCGAAGCGCGGGCGGTAGCCCAGCGAGCCCATCGCGGGTACATAATGCGCAGGACAATTACCAGAGCGATCAAGCCGATGATAGACGCTCCCCATGGCCAGGGAACTACGAACGCGTAGACACCGGCCGTCCCCCCGAGCACCGTGGCGGCCGGATAATTTAGCTGCACGGGTAACCCAACGTCTTCAAAGCTATTTGTAGCGACTACCGCGACGAAAAGGAGGAGGATGGTGGGCAGCGTCGAAACCACCAGCGAAGTGAGGACGGGGGTGAGTTGGGCGTTGGCGACAAGCGCCGCCACCACGGCACCGTCGCCTCCGCTGATGTAGGCAACCTGCCCAGTTAAGAAGATGAGCGGCAGTACCGCGGAGACCAATGCCCAGTGACGCCCCAGCCATGCTGACGGTACTCGCTCCGTACTGTCGTCGATCATGGTGGGGAGTCTGACACCACTATGGGCGGAGGTTCCCGATGGAGGTGGGGTGGGAGCGGTCCACTGCAATCGGCGCTGGTCCACATCAACACGCTGCTGCTGCAATCCGTGCTGGAGACGCCCCGGTTTCACGACCTGGTCGGCCGAGCAGCGGCACAGTGACCACGGTCAGGGCGTAACCGGCGATGGTGAACGCCCAGAACCGTTTGGTTCGGTCAGCCATCGGCCCTGACACCAGCCGTAGGGCCAGCGCAGCCGCCTCCCCGGCGCCGGTGACGAACCCCACGAGGACAGCCGTCGCGCCCAGCGACGCCAACAGCGGCCCGGTGATCGAGCGCGCCCCCTCATAGACAAAATCGGCGAGCAGGCTGACCGTGCCGAACATCACCACGAACCGCCACGGGCTCATCCGGCCGGGGCTGGTGGACGACTCCAAGCCGGGGCCGCGCACAGTCACGGCGACACCCAGCTACCACAGTCCGACCTAGAAACTGTCGGACTGGCGACGATCCCGGCGACCAGCTCCAGTGTCGGGATCACTTCTTACCTCGGGCTTGCTGCTGCTTGCCGCGCCGTTTTACCCGACGAAGGGTCAGCCCGACGAGGACGGCGTAGACCGCGTAGTTGAGGTAGGTGGAGTAGATGACGCTGCGGACCCCGGGGATGAGACAAGCAATGATCAGAACGTGTGGATGGCCTTCGGCCGTCCACACGTTCTGATCATTGCTCTCAAAAGTCATCGTGAGGCGCCGGAAACCACATCGCCCTCTATGCCGGGTGAGAACCGGTCCCGTAAGCGGATCGTCAACCGGGACGACGTCGTCAGGGTGCGGCGTTCGAGACAGCATTGAGGAAGCGGCGTACCTTCGCCGGGCTGCGCAGCAGGTGCACCTGCGCCTGTGGAGCGTTAGAGGCCACCGCATCCATCACCTGGCGGCGGCTGCGCCACCGCCAAATGATCACCCACCACCAGAAGTCGGCGCGCTCGCGCGATCGCCGCGCCGCACGCCATACACACCGGGCCAGTGACAGGTCAAGGATCACCACGGTGTCGGCCCGGCGCAGCCGGGGCGCTGGGACGTCGTAGGGCCCGAGGTCCCCGTCCATGATCCACCAGTCGCCACCGGCGAGGCGCTCCTGTACGACGATCCAGTCGTGATCAGACAGCGGGCACAGGTCCTCGCTCCAGAAGTGTTGATCGAGCTCGATGACCGGTACGCCCGTGATCCCGGAGAGGTCGCGCGCCAGGGTCGACTTGCCTGCCGCGCCGCGACCAAAGACGACCATCCGCTTCACCGGCACGAGGCTAGCTGGAACAGCTTCAGACCGCTGACGTGCACGAGATCGGCTGTGTCCCGCAACGGGAACCCATACCGCGAGCCCGATGGCCGTGCGCCCGCCCCAGGCGGGTAAGGGCCCCGACTGTCCCGCAAGACCGGTTCGGTGAACGATCCCGATTAAGGGGGGCTAACCGGCACACCGCACGGCCCTCTGGCGCCAGTGGCTTTCGGTAGACCAATTGCAAGCCGACGCCGCTGCTCATGTCGCGCTATCACGGTCACGCCGTCCAGCGACCGGCGAGAATCACGCTCTGCTCGAAACCCGAATTCAGACCACATTGAGCGGCGAACGCGGTGGGTTTCGAACCACTACCGAGCCGACCCACCCGCCTGGCGTGTCGTCGTCCGGAATCGATCGTCACTGCGTTGTGCCTATGAACGTCATAGCCAGGAGCCGGACTCCACCGGTGTCAATGAGATGTAGACTCGGAACATGTCTTCCGGAAGAGACGTTCCGGGTCGTGATACGGGCACGCTGCGTGCGTTGGCCCACCCGACTCGGCTTGCGGTATTGGACCTGTTGCGCACGCACGACAGCCTGACCGCGAGCGCGTGCGCGGAGCTGCTTGGGTTAAGTCCGAAGACCTGCTCGTACCACCTGCACGTGCTGGCCAGGCATGACCTGGTGGTAGCGGTAGGGGGCAGCGGAGCGCGCGAGCGCCCTTGGCGGCGTTCATATGAGGAACTGCCGGTGAAGCTGGACGACGCTTCGCGCGATGGAGACGAGCCGTGGCAGCAAGCCGCAGGTGCGCTGCTTCGCACCGGGCTGTCCCACAACTACAGCACGCTGCTCAACGCCGTTGAGGGCCGGGGATCCTGGGATGCCAGCTGGCAGGCAGCCGCGACGATCCACAGCCGCACCGTGTCCATGTCGGCCGAGCAGCTGCAAACCTGGGGAGCAGCGGTCGAGCAGGTCACCCGGGCGGCCGTGGCTGCCGCCGCCGATGACCCGTCGGCCGACCAGCGCCCGGTGCGCTTGGCGCTCTATGGGTTGCCTGAACGGACCGCCTTCCCGCGGTGACTGGAAGATCGGCCCCGCAGGGTCTGCGGCGTTACCCGCTGGTGCTGGCCGACCGTCGGGTCCGACTGGCCATGGCAGGTGCTCTCACCGCACGGTTGGCGCAAACCACGCTTCCGCTGGCGCTGCTGTTGGCGGCCCAAGCCCGGTTCGACGGGTTCAGCGCGGCCGGGCTCGTCGTCTCCGCGTATGCCCTGGGCGGTGTTGCGAGCGCTCCGCTAGTGGGCCGGCTGGCCGACCGGCACGGCCGTCGCGTCCTGCCCGTGGCTGCGAGCGTCCACTGCGCCGCGCTGGTGGTGACGGCGAACGTTCGCACGCCTGCGGCGATGCTGATCGCCGCCGCGCTTACTGGACTGTGCACACCCCCGCTCGGGGCCGCGCTGCGCGCGGTCATGGTCAACGCGCTACCCCCCAACCTGCATGCTGCCGCGCTCACTTTGGACGCCGTCGCCACCGAAGTGCTATTCATCATCGGTCCCGCCATCGCCGGACTCACGACCGCCGCGGCCGCGCCCGAGGTCGCGCTTTACGGTTGCGCCGCTTTGATGGTGTTGGGCGCCGGACTGTTCGTGCCGGCCTCGTCAAGCACCCCTCGACGCCTCCGAGCTCCGCACCCGAAGACAACGGTCGCCGTCGGTCCGGTTGCTGTCCTGCTCGCGGTCATCGCCCTGACCGGGGCCATCGGCCTGACAGAGGTGAGCGTCACCGCGCGCGCCGAACAGTGGGGCAGCATCGGCGCGGCCGGGCTCCTGCTGGGCTTGTGGGCGCTGGGCGGGGCTGGCGGCGGGCTCACCTACGGCGCTCGGGACTGGCCGGGCTCGGCCCGCACGCACGCGCTCGTCCTGCTACCCGCCGCGGGACTGGGTTTCGGTGTGCTCATCCTGCCGCCCACCCTCTCGGCCTTGCTCCCAGTCATGGTGCTCGCTGGGCTTGCCGTGGCACCCGCCCTTACTACATTGACCAGGGTCGTGGGAGCCGCCGCACCTGACGGCCGACGCACCGAAGCCTTCGCCTGGCTGAACGCTGCCACAGCCCTGGGCAGCGCCGCAGGCGTCGCCGCCGGCGGTCTCATCGTCGACCGGTGGTCACCCGGCATTGGCCTCGTCCTGGCCGCAGCGCTCGTCCTCACCGGCCCCGCCCTCCTGAGAGCCGGGCGCTCAAAGTGAATCTGAACGCCCAGGTTGATGGAGTTCGGCACGCTGCTCGGACGAGTAGTTCGCGGCGCGCATTCTGCCGGACACCACCACGAAGCATCGCAACGCAACGTTATGGGACCGAGCAGCCGGGCTACTGGCAACGCTTGAGGGTTGCTCCTGCTCCACACCACAGTCGGCCCCGACGTTGCTCTGAGCGCAGCCCGCGGACTCGGTGTATCGCTGAAGCGAGGCAGTTAGTTCGCGCAGGCCGCCTCGCGGGAACAACGGTCACGCTGCTCATGCCGCGATATCACGGTCACGCCGTCCAGCGGCCGGCTTAGAATCACGCTCTGCTCGAAACCCGAATTCAGACCACACTGAGCGACGAGCACGGCGGGTTTCGAACCAGCTACCACCCGACCCACCCGTCTGGCGTGTCGTCGCTCGAAAACGATCGACACTGAGTTGCACCATGCCCCCGGCTGATGTCGCAGCCAAAGTCGCGACGAACGTCCCACCTCAGTGGCGGGGTCGCACCAGAGTTGTTGCTTGCTCATAACCGCATGGCCTCCACGAGGGTCAGGACGGCCCCTAGGTTGCCGGTTGTCGTGATGTCGTCGTTGTCTTCGATGGGTGCTCCGCCGATGATGACGGCTTTCCATGCCCGGGTGGTGCTGCACACAACTGCGTCTACCGCCTCGGGTGTGACCGTCTTCGCGATGGATGATCCTTGGGGTGTCATCGTGGCCAGGTACTCCACTAGTTCCCGGTCGGCGTTACGTGAGTCGCTTAGCTTCAACGCGATCCTGCGATCTGGTGCCCCATCGGGGAGGGGACGGGCGTGCGCCCTCATGGCCAGCACGAGGGTGTCGGGACCCATGTCTGCTTCCAGTGGCAGGCGCGGAGACTGGACGGCCCACAACGACAAGGCGGTGTTGACCGCTTCCAGTCCGCGCCCCCAGTCGGTGAGGTCGTAGACCATCACCCGGGCCGGTCGCGGCAAGGTGCGGCGAACCACGACGCCTGCGTCCTCAAGGTCTTGCAGTCGCTGGGAGAGGGGCGCGGGTCCGATGCCCGGGATATCGCGTTGGATGTCGACGAAGCGCTTGGGTCCCAGGAGTAGCTCCCTGACTACGATGAGCGCCCACCGCTCACCGATGAGGTCTAGGGCATGGGCCGAAGCGCACCCATCGTTGTAGGAACCGTACGACCTTCGTGCTGTCATGCCACCACCTCAATACTTGACGAGTAGTCATCGCTATGATTGTAATAGTGCCATGGTGAATCGATCAGCCCGTGTTTGGTCTGCGGTCCATGACCAGCGCCAGACTCTGTTCCACGACCTCGAGGCGCTGACGCCCTCCGACTGGCAAGTCCCGTCGCTGTGTCCAGGCTGGGATGTCCATGATGTCTTGGCCCACCTCATCGATTCGGCCAAAACCACTCGCTGGGGTTTCGTGCGGCGTATGGTGTCGGCCGGCTTCGACTTCGACCGCGACAACGCCGTAGGAGTCACCCGGGAGAGGGCAACGGACCCCAAGGACACGCTGACGAGGTTCCGGGCGGTGATCATGAGCACCACGACACCTCCGGCGGCCTTGGCTACCCGGTTGGTGGAGGTCTTTGTTCATGGGGAAGACATCCGTGGCCCGCTCGGGATTGCCGGTGATTACCCTGCTGAGCCCGTTGCCGAGGCGTTACGGTACCAGGTGAAGACCAGCATCAAGATGGGCGGCGGCAAAGAGTCCGCGCAAAGGTGGCGTCTGGTGGCATCGGACACACCCTTCAAGCACGGTCAGGGGCCCGAGGTTCGCGGCCCAGCCATCGCGTTGTTGCTCGGCGTCTCGGGCAGGCCCGTTGAATCCGCAGAACTCACCGGGCCAGGAGCCCACGCCTTCCTGACGATGACAACGACCAGCGAGAAGTCATGAACGACCACGACCACGACCACGACCACGCCATCGATGTCACCTTCACCGCGACAGTTCTCGCCGATTTCAACAGTGGCTGGCCCTGCGTGCAGATGCTCGAGGGAGCCGAGGAGGGTGTCCAACTCGGACCCGTTCACCGGTGGTTCGGGGTAGCCGATCATGACGATCAGTGTCGTCGAAGCATTCGCCACCGTCGATCGGGCGCCGTAGCTGACCCGTTCCGGCCCACTCATTCCGGTCAGCGGCCCGCTCGGAAGTCTCGGTCTGAAGAGAAAGCGGTCTCGATCACATTACTTTTCGAGTCGAAGAACGTTGAGCACGCTCGGAAACGACCGAGATTGAGCTGCACCCGTCGTGTCGCTGAGACCGGTTGGTTGGTCGTCGCCACCGCGCAGGCCTGCTCGTTGTTGCACATGGGGCACTCACCCGGCACTCACGACTGGTAGAAACGGGGTCGGAACTGGCGGCAGCCTGGCCGGAATGGCTGTCGAGTTAGGCATGCTTCACCGCGGAGGTTCCGGAACCCATGTCACGGTCCGAGGCGTCTGGCTGGAACACTCGCGCCATGCAGGAGCGCAAAAACATTACGTCGGGTTCTCCCTTCGAGACGAGCATCGGGTTTTCGCGAGCGGTCCGCATCGGCGACCGGGTGCTGGTGTCCGGAACCGGTCCGATCTGGCCCGACGGATCCTGCTCCGACGACGCGGGAATCCAAGCCCGCCGTTGCTTGGAGATCATCCGAGCTGCCCTCGTCGAGGCGGGCACCGATCTGTCCGCGGTTATCCGCACCCGGATGTACCTGACCAAGCCGGCCGAAGCCGACGCCGTGAGCGCCGAACACGGCCGACACTTTGCTGACGTCCGCCCGGCGGCGACGATGGTCATCGTGGCCGGCCTTCTCGACCCACGCTGGAAGGTCGAGATCGAGGCTGAGGCTCTGGTCGTTGCTCCGTAGGTGGCGACGGCCCGGGTCGAAATGGCTGTCGGCATGCTTGACCGGCCACGGTTGTGGGCCGGGGTTTCTGAGATCTCCGACGCTGGCGCCCTCTCGGCGTATGCCGGTCGATGAGCACGTCGCCGGTGTCCTGACAGTCGTTCGCCTACCCGAACAGCAGCAGATGGTTCGGCTCGGCCGCCCTCGGTCGCCGGCACGAGGTGGAGTTTCCCCTCGGCCCCGTCCCAGCACGCTTCGGCTGTGACGACGAATCGAGTTCTGTCGGGGTGCCGACCTGCAGCAAGATGAACACATGACCGAGATCCGGCCCGCGAGGCCCACTGATGCCGAGGACATGGCCGAGGTGCAGAACGCCATCTATCGCGCAGGCCTGCGGACGAGCCCGGTTGACGTCGCGCTGGTTCGGGAGCGTTACCTCGACATGGAGTACGGCGTCGCGTGCACCGTCGCCGAGCGCGAAGGCCGGGTTGTCGGTTTCCAGTCGCTCAAGCGAGCGTGGCCCGGGAATCCGTACGACGTGGCCGAGGGGTGGGGAATCATCGGCACGCACATCAACCCTGACGCAGGTCGAAGCGGATTAGGTCGCTGCCTCTTCGCCACGTCTTTGGCTGCGGCAAAGGCCGTCGGGCTGAGACATATCGACGCAAACATAAGCGTCGACAACTCGCCTGCTCTGGCCTACTACTCGGCCATGGGCTTCAGGCCGTACCGGGAGCGCAGCGACACCATCTCGCACCGCTTCGACCTCCAAGAGTTGGTTGCCGGGGATACGCCAACGATCGAATCATCGCAGTCCGTGGCGTAGCTCAGTGGGCGGCCATCCCAATGAACGACTTCTCAGCGAGCATTTTGGCGGTGAGTGTCAGCACGGTGCGATGCCGCCAGCCGGACTGGCGGATCGGCTGCATCTTCACCGGCAAGGGGCACCGTGCTAGCGGTGTCGCTCGTGCCGCAGTATCTGGTGCCCTGGCGGCCATCAAGCAAGCCGGTGGTGGCCTGGTGGAGGCTTACCCCGAGCACGTCGATGATCGACCACCCCAGCGAGGTTCCTACCTGCACGCCGGCCCCGAGAGTCTGTTCGAAGATTTCGGATTCGAGCGGGACCGCAAGATTGCCAAGGGGCGTTGGGTCATGCACCGCCGCATTTGACCCGACTGCCCAGCTCCGCATCGGATCGGTCTAAGGAAACCGCTGGCGGAGAGCCGTCATTGTCGTCGATCAGATCAGAGCGGGCAGTACATGACGTGCAGCCCGACATCGCCTTGCACTGGGTGGCGAAAGCCTTGGGGGACGGTGCCGAGCACGGTGAAGCCGAGCGACTCGTAGAGCCTCACCGCGTAGGTGTTGGTCTGGGCGACGGCATTGAATTGCATGCCTCGAAAGCCCTGAGCCCGCGCCCACAGGAGTGAGTCCAAGACGAGTGCCCGACCCACTCCTCGGCCCTGGTGAGCGGGATCGACCATGTAGCTGGCACTAGCTATATGGGCGCCTGGGCCAGCTCGATTGGCGTACATGTTGGCGGTGCCGACCACGCCGTCGCCGTCGACTGCGGCTACGACCACGCGACCAGGTGCCCGAACCATCCACATTGCCTCGGCCTCGGCGTCATCCATCTGTGTGTCGTAGGTGAAGGTGTCTCCCGCCGCCACGATCTGGCGCAGGAACGGCCAGATGAGCGGCCAATCGGTGGCGGTGGCGTCGCGGATGAGCATCGGGCAAGTCTGTCGATCCACCAGCGGTACCGCGACACGTTTCTCGGGTCACGGCTCGAACTAACCGGTACACCGGTGAGGGCGGTCGAACGGCACGGTACCTCTCACGCCAGTCGCTTCCAGTCGACCGGACACGTCATACGCGGTGAGATTCCGAACCAACTGCCGAACCGGAGCCGACCCGCCCGCGTGGCGTGTCGTCGCTGGGAAGGGATCGATACTGAGTTGCACTTGTCACCGTCGTCGCCAGGGCTCGGTCGTGACGCTGAGACCGATTAATCATCGCCACCGCACCTGTGGCGCGAGACGCAGTAGGGCCGCCGCCAGTGTCCCTCCCGATTTGTGACGATGTATCCCGTGATCGGCGACGCGCGCGTAGATACGATCGTGACCGGGCTCCTTCGACGTAGCAGCCGTGGTTTGTTTGTCCACCGCGCGCCTGCTCGACGCTGGTATCCGGACTGCTGGGACCTTCCAGGCGGCCACGTCGAGGATGGCGAGACGCCGGACACTGCACTCCGGCGCGAGCTCGGCGAAGAACTCGGCGTCGCTGCCACCGTTGCCGGGCCTCCGGACGCCAACTATCGCGGCGAAACCTTCCGCATGTCGGTGTGGGTCATCGACGAGTGGGAGGGTGAGCCGACCAACCTAGACGTAGCCGAGCATGATGCCATCGCCTGGATGAGCCTCCAGGAGACGACGAAGCTCGAGCTGGCCCACCCTGGGCTTACGAGCTTGCTCAGAGACGCGTTGCCCTAGCTAGGGCGACGGCGGCGGCGTCGCCGATCCGGCTCAGCGCCGGGCCGGACATCAAGATGACGGTGGTGTCCGGGTCGGACCCGATCAGGTGTCGCACAGTGTGGGTCTTGCCGGTACCGGGTGGCCCGTACAACAAGATGCCGCGCTTGAGGTGCTGCCCTAGTGCGAGCAGCCGTTCGCGGTGGCGGCCCATGCCCAGCACATGTGCGCGCAACCGGTCCAGCGTCGCGGACGGGAGGATGACGTGGTCGGCCGGAACGTCAGGCCGCTCAAGGAACGCGACGCCCTCCTCCGCCGGGCCGTAGTTCCGGTCGGTGCTGGCGAAGGTGATGACCTGCCCGCGGAGCACGCTGGCCGCCAGTGCCCGCTCCCGCAGGTCCGACAACAATGTCGAAGCGGTGGCGGCGGCGGTGGTCATCACCTCGTACTTCGGGCGTTCCTCGCCCCACCTAGGGTCTGCAGCGCGCTGGCACACCACCACTGGCTTACCGCGGTAGGTGAACAGGTACAGCCCGAACGCGACGGTTGCCCGTTCCTGATGCGGGCCGATTGGCACATTGCGGTAGTCCACCTGCCCGATCCCGGGTTCCCCGAGCGGCCCGGCGTCGGACACGAGGTCGGCGAGCGAGAGCGAATAGCGTCGGACGCCGCCACCTACCCCGATCAGCCGATGGCCAGGATCCTCGCGGGCGAGGTCGGCCAGCGCGATGTCGGCATCCGCCCATCGATGGACAGGCAGCGTCTCGACGACCACCGGCAGCTCATCGGCAGGACAGCCCAGATGCTCACTGAGCACCGGGCTCAACAGCTGTTTCGGTTCACGGCCAACGTCACGCAACGCCACCGAGACGAAGCGATGGAACAGGCGCATGAACTCGTGGACCTCATCATCCATGTCCCGAACCTAGCCTTCCCAAGTCCGCTCACGTATACCCCGGGATCGCCGGCCGAGGCCAAGGTCAAGAACCCACCGTTGACAACGTGCTACGTTGTCGACATGTCGGTGAATGTGTCCGTACGTCTGGATGATCGGCTGGCTGAGCGGCTTCGCCTTCGGTCGCGCGCTGCGGGAGAGAGCCTGTCAGATCGTCTACGCCGGTACGCCGAGGAGGGTGCACGCCGCGACGAGCACCCGATGATCACGTTTCGGGACGGCCCGACTGGTCGACGGGCCGGCCTGGTCGGTGGGCCGGACGTGTGGGAGATCGCGATGTGGATCGATGAGCTCACTTCCGCTGATCCGGTGGTTGATCTGGCCGGCGATGGAGTCGTGAGCCGTGCACAAATCGATGCGGCACTGGCGTACCGCTCGACCTACCCCGCAGAGATCCAAGCTCGCATCGACCTTCACCGCAGCCAGACCGCTGCAGTGGAAACGCGGTGAGGCTGCTGCTCGACGAGATGTATCCGGCGGCGCTGGCTGACCTGCTGCGTGGGGCCGGCATGGACGCCGTGACCGTTACGGACCTCCGGCTGACCGGGGCACCGGACCTGGAAATCTTCACGGCCGCGCGGGCAGCAAGGCGCGCAGTGCTCACCGAGAACGTCGCCGACTTCACGCAGCTGGCCGCCGACCACGCGACGTCCGGCGGCTACTATGCCGGGCTGCTCATCGCACTCTCGTCCCGCTTCACGCGGCGGCCGGCCGGTCTGCAGCCGCTGGCCGTAGCGATCCAGGCGGTCGCTGAAGAGAACGTCGACGACCGCGTGGTCTACCTTCAGCCGCTTCGCGATCGACCCTGACGGGGCTTACGCTGAGTGTCGGTACCAGGTAGCGGTGGACGTAGGCCGAAAGCCGATTCGCTGGTAGGTCCTGGCCACTGGCTCGCTGCCGTAGGAAACCTTCACCCGCTCGGCACCCCTGGCGACGAGGCGATCGATCCCAGCGGTGAGCATCGCACTCGCCAGACCGCGACGCTGGAACTCGTCTTCCACCCTGACGGGCTCGACGAGTCCCACCTTGGTTGTCGGGTCGAACCAGTACAACGAGTAGCCAGCGACCCGTCCATCAGGGGTCTCGACCATGAGGTCGAGGGCCGGGTCATAGAGCGAGCACTGCGCGAGGCGTTGCTGCACGCTGTCCCCGCTGCGGTGCCGCAGATGATGCGGGACGTCGAGGCGCTGCGTGCGATCGGCGAGAACGAATCCGTCTGGGGGCGCCCAGACGGCCGGTCGCTCGGCGGCGTCCATCCAAGCCGTGCTGTCGTGGTAGTCAGGTGTGAGGCCGGACCTCCGGGCAATCTCCACGAAAATGTCGTCGTCGCTGACGGGAACGGCGAAACCGGTCGACGCGTGCGCCGCGGCATGCTCCAGCGCTCGACCCAACACGAGCTCGGGCTCGAAGCCGAAAACACGGGGGACGAGGATCGGGTCGCACTGCCACGAGTCGTCGGCCAAACTCGTCAGGAGAACGCCGGCGACAGGTCCGTCGTCATCGAGCCAGAAGAGCTGCTCGACCTGGTCGGAGCGCTGGGGCTGTCGCCACCACCACTGCACGTCGGCGGCCTCCCACACACCGGCCACGGGGTCGGCCAGCCGAGCGCGTTGCAGCAGAGACGTCGCCAACGTCACCGCATCAAAGTCCGCCGCTTTGACTTCTTTCACCGAGACGGCCATGTCCGATACCTCAGCACGCGGACGACGTCAGCTTCGCGGTGTCCCGATAGCGAGTTGCTCATCTGCGCCCCCACGCAGACCTGCATCGAGGACGGAGTGAAGACGAGTCATGCGCGTTGATCCTGGTGGCGGCGCGGGCATCGATCGCGCCAGCTCTCGGACGGCCTGAGTGGCCGTGCCGAGGGCCTCCGCAATGACTCGATCGCCGATCGCTTCGTTGTGCTCGGCGTCGAGCTCGAGGGCCACGGCGGTGTAGGCCACCGGGCCGTAGAGATGTTTGAGCTGGTTCGCGTCGACGAGGTCGGGATGCATGTACGCCAAAGCCGCGGCCGCGGAGGCGGCGCGGGCAGCCGCCTCCTGGCACGGCTCGGTGGCCGCAGCCGCCGCCTTGAGCGCGGCGATCGCCGTGCTGCGTTGAAGCGTGCTGCGCGGCATGCCGCCGGCGAAGCTGCGCGCCGCGGCGAGGGCTGCGCCGACCCGATCGTCACCTGGGTGCTGTCGTCGGTAGAGGTCTTCGACCCGAGACGCGATCGGCAGCACCCACCGGGCGGCGGGTCGGAGTATCTCCTCGACGGGACGGTCAAGGTTTCGCCGTCGAGGGCCAGCGGACATCTCGTCAGCATGCCATCGCCACCCAGCAACGATCTCAACCGGACAACGACACGCGCAGTGCCCGTGCCCTACTCGGTGCCGGCCCGGTCCCCAAAGGAACCGGACCGGCACCGGATCAAGCACTGACGACCGGCGGCAGAACCCGACTCAGTGCGCCATGGCGTGCAACTCGACCGATACTGGCGGAGGCACGTATACCGAACGTGCAGTATTCAGTTCAGCAGCCCTTTGCGAACCTCGCGGCGGGAACCCTAGTTGGGTTGGCAGTCGTAGTCGAGATCGACGTGGTCGTGGGCCAAGAATCGGTCGGGGATGGGCAGTCGGTTCCATGGAGACGCGGTTCGCCGGGTCTGGCCTCGGCCTCGGGTAGTGACCTCGGTGCGGATGATCTTGTTCCGCCACGAGGTCCGATCAACGCGGTAGTGACCGCGGATGATCTGGTCGACGGCTAGCGCCGTTTCTCGAGTCCATCTGGTGCCGAACTCAGTTGCTCGGATCTGGCGGTCGAGGACCACGCTCTTGAGGTCGGCCCAGTCCTCCTCCACCTCGATCTCGATGTCTCCTACGAAGCCGAGGGTGTGCGCGATGACGAAGGAGCCGTCGATGGCGTTGCTTCGTACTGAGTCGACGTTCGCGGGACGGGCGGCGTCGAGGACGCGCTCGAGCTCTTCGAGAACGACCGGTTCGGAGGGGTAGGACGCTCCCATGTCGACATGGCCGAACCAGCGAGTTCCAGGCATGCTCGAAACGTTAGCGATTGAAGTTGTTCCCCGTGGGCGATCGAGTGCCGAGTGCTTCTACTCGGCCGGAGCCGGCGGCCCGTTCTGCGACGTAACCGACCCAGTTGCGCTGGACGAGTGCGCACCAACGGGCAGCGGTGTTCGAATTCATGCCGAGGACGTCAGCCAAGATCGAGACGGGAAGATCCTCTGCCCAGCGGCTGAGGGCTGCGTTGTGGCTGGGGCGTACTTGAATCCCTACGTGGCGCTGCAGGTTGAAGACGAGGCGCCCGGCGTCGGCGTGCCGTCCCGGCTTCTCGCTCGGGAAGAGCCAGCGTTCAGGGGTGCTGGGTTGAGGCAGCACAACCTGGGTTCGTGCCGTCGAGGCTGCTTCGACTTGCTCACGGATCACGGCCGCCATCGGTCCTGGAAGTGGTAGCGGTGCCCTGCCAATGTTGAGCAGCACCTCGCCTTCGGTGATCGTCACGTCGTTCACGGTGAGCCTGACGAGTCGTCCCGGTGCGAAGCCGAAGAGCAGGACGAGTCCGCCAGCAGCGCGTGTGGCCAGCGGGATGCTGTCATCGTTGGCGCAGCGCCGAAGCGCAGCCCAGCGACGGTCCTCGGTCAGGAACTGGTGTGGTTGACCGCGCTGTCGGAACGGCACGTGGAGGGGTCCGCAGAGCTGCTCGCGTTGGGCCCAGAGCACGAAGTCTCGAAGCTCATAGCGGGTCTGCTTGCCTTCCACCAGCCACTGGTCGACGTGTCCCTGTGGGCCTCGGCCAGGAAGGTTCCGTGCGCGTTCAGCCACTCCACCCACTGCCGCGCCGTGATGACGCGCCTGCGCAAGTTCTTGGAGCTGACCGGGCTGCGTCGGCGGTGCCGAGCTCGGGCTCGCCCTGAGTAAGGACCAAGTGGCGTAGCGGCGAAGCAGCACGGCGGTGTCGTGGTCGGCGTCGGCCAGCCAGTCCGTGAGCCACTTCTTGGTGCCTTCGACTGCTTCGTTCCGTGCGGGCAGCACGCCGGCGAAGACGAGGAGTTGGCGCAGGTAGTCGAGGTGCTTCCCTGCCGGCTCGGCGTCGAGGACTTCGTGGGTGAGTGCGTCGCCTTGTTGCGCGAGCCGGCTGAGGGTCTGGGCGGACTTGGTTCTTCTCACCCAGGACAAGACGGCGTGGGGGTGGTGGTCGACGTCGAAGACTGTCGCCAGGTCGTGCAGCTGCGGGTGGGTCTGTCCCGCGGCCGTACTCAGTACTTGGCCGAGCGCCTGCCGGGCGGTGCAGGTAATGCATCGACCGTTCGAGAACCGGAAAGCGGACCTGGCCGCAGGTCGGACAGGTCCACGACTACGAGTCGCCGGTGCAGGGCCCGCAAATCCGCCGCCCTTGGCTGTCGCGGCCGATCAAGGGCCGCAGCTCGCGGCAGGTTGTGCAGGGCGCCAGCGTGTGGCGGAGCCGGAAGGCGCAGCTGCTGCAGACGCCCCCGATGGGCTGGTGCGTGTGGGTGTGCCTGACGCGTCCGCACTCGGCGCACTCCCGGCGGGGCAACAGCGCCCGCTCGCACTGGTTGCAGATGCCATTGCCGCTCGCCCCGCCGTTCTTAATCACCCTCATCTCCTTGCAGCCCCGGCACCGTGTCGGCGAAGGCGTCCAGCACGCGTCACAGATCCGCTCGTGACGAGGGCCGCGACGTGGTGCGGCAGCCAAGCGGCGGAGGCACAGACTGCACTCATAGCGGCGGGAACGAGCGGTCCAGGCGCTGCCGAGCAAGTTCGCGCAGTGCGGCTTCTCCTTCCCGCAGCCAGCACAGATGATCAGGCGCCGAGGCCAGCACTGGCTGCAGACGGGGCGCCTGCTTCGACTCGGGCCGCGACGCGCGCGGTCTTGCCGCAGGCCGAGCACGTCTCCCAACGGCTCTGGTCACGGACCGTGCAACTCGCGCAGATCGCGCGGCCCTGCGCGTCGCGCCGGGCGATCCTGCCCGAGTGTCTGCAGAGCACGCACTCCTCGACATGTTGGCGGGTGTAGCAGGCGGCGCAGCGGCGCTGCCCGTCCTGACCCATCTGCGGCAACCGGACTGCCCGGTCGCAGCCGCCGCAGCGCGGCAGGGCAACCTGCGCGGGGTAGCGGGCCGCGAGTGCTTGGAGGAGGTAGAGCCGGCTGGCCGGCCCGTCGGAACGGCCCGAGGTAAGACCGTCGGGATGCTCGGCGAAGTAGTCCCACAGGTGACCCATGCGGAGATGGCCGAGCCCAAGGCCTGCCAGGGCCTCCTGCAGCGGTGCGGGATCGCCAACACTCCCTTCCAACTCCTCATGGAGGTACCCGACGACGGCAGCGGTCGCCTCGCGCAGCCGACGTGCGTGGTCGGGCATGGCCCTTAGAGACCTTGCGGCCGGCGGATCCTAGAGCGTCTGACCTCCGGCTTCGGCGCCGGAGCAGTGCCGGTCTTACGGAGTTGCTCGTTGACCACGGTGATCTCGATGAGGTCTTGGACTTGGCAGTCGAGGATGTCGCAGAGGGCGGCCAGGGTGTCCATCGAGAGCCGTTGCGGTAGCTGCGTCACCAGCCGGAATACCTGTTCGCGGGAGAGCCGGATCCCGCGTTCCTCCAGCAGCGGCACAAGCTCGGTGGTCTGGAACAGCCCGCGCTCGGCCATCACTCGTCGCAGGTGCCAGGTGTAGCCCATCTTCTTGATCACAGCTTCGCTCCCCAGTGGCGGTCGTCTCGGCTCATCGAGCGGTGCAGCATCCGGAGCCGGTAGTCGTCTGACACCCCTGAGTAGATCGCCGTGGTCGAGGCGTACTCGTGGCCGACCTGGTCCTGGACGAACTTCTCGGGATAGTCGAACTCGATCAGGTGCGTGACGTAGGAGTGCCGCAGGCAGTGCAGGTCGAGCTCGGCCGGCAGCCCGGCTGCGGCCCGCGCGGCCTCAAACGCGCGGTTGATGGAGCGCAGCGAGAGCCGCCCGAGTCTCTCTGAGATCCACATTGCCGGATGGCGCTGCGCGCCGAGGGCCGGGCGGAGCTCGTCTAGCCACTGCTCGAGGACGGGGATCAGCCAGTCCATCTCCGGCACCAGCAGTACCGTGCGCCGCTTCGGTGGGCTGCCCTTCGACCCCTTGCCCCAGCGTATGAAGGCCCCGCCGAAGCGGCCGAACGCCGGCACTTTGGGGTTCGCGCGGAGGTCGGTGATGTCGAGGCCCCATGCTTCGCGGCGTCGCAGCCCGAAGGCGTAGACCGTCCTCAGCACCGCCGCGTCGTTGTGCGCTGCCGCAGCCCCTTTCCGCCCCAGCGAGCGGGCTTGGCCGACCAGACCATCCGCGGCGTCGAACAGGGCCTGCACCTCGTCGTAGGACAGCGGCCGGCGACTCGGCTGGCCCTCGAACTCGGTGACGTGGTGGTAGGTGTTCCACTCGGTGAGGATCTGACGCGGTGCGGCGCCGAACTGCTGCCCACACAGGCGCGTCCAGTCGTAACTGGGATCAACGAGATAGCCCATGAACAACCTCAGCGAGGTCTGGTGGCCGCGCACGGTCGACGCCGCCCCGGCGAGGCTCGCGAAGAACTCCTCGGCCTCCGCCGGTGTCCACTGCCAGGGGTAGTCGTTGGTGTAGGCCGCGAACCGCCGCACCAGGTAGGCCCGGCTCGTCACAGTCGAGGCCTTGAGCTGACGCGCCCGCTGCTGGGTAGCCCAGCCGTCGAGCATCGCCTCGAATACGGCCTGCTCCGGGTCAAGGTGGCGCACGCCCGCGTCGAACAGGGGCCGCACGTCGCCTCCACCCACAACTGCCATCGTTGCATTCAACTCAACATTGATGCAGTCGTCAACGCCCTGGAATTCTAGCTGCTCTGCGAGCCCCGCGCCTCCGACGCGACGTGCCTCACTGAATTTGAGCGCGTGGCTGGTGGTGGTGCCTCACCTATTTTGAGCGCGTGGCCCGGAAGGCTTGCCCGGTGTGGAAGGCAAGATCGACATGGCCGCGAGACGGCAGGTGACCAACAAGTTGCGGGCCCAGTACCGCAAGGCGACGAAGGCGGAGAGGAGCCAGGTTTTAGACCGGGTGGTGGAGACGACCGGGATGGGCCGCTCGACGGCGCGGCGGATGCTGACCGGCCCGAAGCTGACCGACCCAGCCGGCCAGGTCGACGGGCGCACCGTGCGGCCGCGCAGTTTCAGCGACGACGCCCGGTCGCTGCTGGAGCACGTGTGGGCGCTGGCGGGTATGCCGTGCGGGAAATACTTGGTGGTCATGCTCGGCTTGTGGCTGCCGCTGCTGGCCGAGGCCGGCGACTTGGACAAGCCGTTCGCGACCGAGCAGGCCCTGGCCGAGTTGCAGGCGATGAGCGCTGCGACCGTGGACCGGTATCTCAACCCGGCCCGGGACCGGATGCGGATCAAGGGCTTCTCGACGACCAAGCCGTCGCCGCTGCTGCGGAACTCGATCAGTATCCGCACCTGCGCCGATGAGGCGCCCGACGCCCCGGGCGTGATCGAGGCCGACACGGTGGCACATTGCGGGCCGACGCTGATCGGGGAGTTCACCCGCACGTTGAACGATGACCGATCTGGTGAGCGGCTGGACCGAGAACTGCTCGATCCGCAACAACGCCGCGAAGTGGATCACCGCTGGCGTGGAGCAGCTGACCAAACAGTTCCCGTTCCCGATGATCGTGTTCGACTCCGACTGCGGCAGCGAGTTCATCAACCATGACGTCGCGGCCTGGCTCCAGGCCCGTGACATCGCCCAGACCCGCTCGCGGCCCTACCACAAGAACGACCAGGCCCATGTGGAGTCGAAGAACAACCACGTCGTTCGTAAGCACGCCTTCTACTGGCGCTACGACACCGCCGCCGAACTCGACCTGCTCAACCAGCTGTGGCGGCTGGTGTCGCTACGGCTGAACTTCTTCACTCCGACCAAGAAGCCGGTCGGCTACACCACCACAGCTGACGGCCGTAAGAAGCGGATCTACGACCAGCCGGCCACGCCGTGGCAGCGCCTGCAAGTCTCCGGCGTACTCGACGAGCAGCAGCTCGCAACTGCAGGCGCCCGGATCGAGGGGGTCAACCCGGCCGACCTGACCCGGCAGATCAACGCCATCCAGATCCAGCTACTCGACCTCGCGAAGGCCAAAACCGAGACCCTAGCCGCGGCCCGCCACCTCGACCTGGAAGCATTGCAGCCGTCAATCAACCGATTGGCCACGAAGTAGCGCAAGCCCTCAAGCGCTCACCATCCGTGAGGCACCAGCCACTACTTCGCGCTCACTTTTGCGTGAGGCACCTCGCGACGGCAGGCCGCGACGCGCGATGAGTCGACGAACAGGCTGAGCTGTTTCTCTGGAACCCACCCGAAGCCGTCGTCGACGGTGACGAGCTGAGGAGACCCGGCATAGATGGCGGTCAAGGCGTGCACCGCATCGTAGGAAGCAAGGCCCCACTTCTGGAGCGCGGTCGGCAAGTCGTCGCTGACCTCCTCGAGCTCGACGCAGAGCGACGGATTGAGGCTCACGATGTCGTGCCCGGAGCTGAGGAGGTCCTTCGTCAAGCGGCCGGCGCGGCGCCGGACTCGGCCGTCGCCCCGTTTCGAGAGCCAGTTCTTGTTCCCATGCCTTTCCTTCACCGCGAGTTTGAAGGCGACCTCGGCCAGCTCGACCTCCAGGAGGCGGTTGAATACCAGGAGTGACTGGGCATCGATCAGACGAGTGAGGTAGCCAACGGCGGCAGCGTGCATCGGTTCCGCCTGGTTGAGCGCGGCGACGACGAAACAGGTATCTAAGACGACCTCTGTGGGCGGGGGGACGCCCTGATCTTCGAAGTTCACGACGCCTCGGGCTAGCGGGGTGCGGCCCATCAGGCGAACCGCTGCTTTACGCGGTCGTCGGCTAGCCGACAGCGAGAGCGTCTACTTGAGCTTGCCAGAACTCTTCGCCGTGTCGGCTGTGGCGGACGCCTTGCCACCCTTGGGCGAGCTCGCGACGAACTTTCCTGTCATCGCGCTTCGAGACACGCTGCGCTTGGCCTTACTACCTGACTGCTCGGTCACCGTCGTCCGCGGGTGCCGCGCAGCGGCTGCCTTGGTTACGTACTTGCCGGTGATCGCGCTGCGGGTCGTGACGCGTCCGGTGGCAGCCTTCACCGCCTCGTTCTTGTCCGCCACCCCGGCGCGTGCGGGCACAGTTCTCGCCGACTTCTGGGCCGCCGACAACTTCTTCACCCCATCCGCACTAGCCAAAGTTCCGGTAGGACGGAGGCTCGGGCTGCGCGCAGAGGAGATTTAGCTTCTCGGGCGGGATCGTGGGCCGCCTCGTCGACAGCCCACGACCCAACCTCATGTGCTAGCCGTTCTCCGTGACGGTCGTGCTCGGGTGCCGCTGCGCGGTGCCCTTCGTCACGTAGCGGCCGGTGATGGCGCTGCGAGACGCCGTGCCGCCACCACCCTTGCTCGACGTGCTCTCGGTCACCGTCGTGCGCGGGTGCCGCGCCGCGGTGGCCTTCGAGACGTACCTGCCAGTACTTGCGCTGCGTGCGCGACCACTTCTTGCCATGAGACCTCCTGGTCTCCGGGCAGCAGCTGACCGTGTAGGTTGCTGGTTCTCAAGGCCGCTGGCCCTTCGATCCGCTGCTGCGGACGGAGGGCACTTGTGTATGGCCCTTTGCTGGCTACTCGGCTGAGCCACCAGACATCCTTGGTCGACACGACGAGGCGAGACGACAACGTCGCCCCGCCCCCGTCATGCCGATGCACCTGATGCAATATGGCCCGGTTTCAGCTGCAGCCGCTGGTCGACCCGCAGCCCTCACAGACGTAACAGCTGCCACTGGGCCGCATCTTGGTGCCGCAGGTCAGGCAGAGCGGCGCGTCAACACTGGTCCCGGTCAGGCGTTCGAACAGCTCCGAGGTGGTGTGGGCCGTCGCCGGCGCCGGCTTGGCGCTGGCCACCGGCTCGTCGAGCTGGCTCTCCAGGTCGGTGTCGACCCGGTCGCCGGCGTCGTTGCGCAGACTCTCGGACTCGATCTGCTCCTCCGGCTCGGGCAGGTAGGACCCGGTCTCGACCTGCCGGGCCCGCTCGGTGGCGGTGTAGATGCCCAACTCGGCCCGCTCGTCGAAGGACAGGTAGTCCAGCGCCAACCGGCGGAAGATGTAGTCCATGATCGACTGCGCCATCCGGATGTCGGAGTCGTCGGTCAACCCGGCCGGCTCGAACTTCAGGTTGGTGAACTTCTGTACGTAGGTCTCCAACGGCACGCCGTACTGCAAGGCGATCGAGACCGCGATCGAGAAGGCGTCCATCACCCCGGCCAGAGTCGAACCCTGCTTCCCGAGTTTGAGGAAGACCTCCCCCAGGCCGTCGTCGGGGTAAGAGCCCGAGATCATGTACCCCTCAGCGCCGCCGACCGAGAACGAGCGGGTCTCACTGGGCCGGGCCTTGGGCAGCCGCTTGCGCTGCGGCCGGGAAACCACCTTCTCCACGACCTCAGTCTTGACCTCGGCCTCGGGCTCGGTGGACTGGGTCTTCTTACCGCCGTCGCTGAGCGGTTGGCCGACCTTGCAGTTGTCCCGGTAGACCGCCAGCGCCTTCAGTCCGAGGCGCCAGCCCTGCAGGTACACCTCGGCAATCTCGGCCACGGTGGCGCTCTCGGGCAGGTTAACGGTCTTCGAGATCGCCCCGGACAGGAACGGCTGGGCCGCCGCCATCATCTTGACGTGACCCATCGGCTTGATCGCCCGCTGCCCCATCGCGGTGTCGAACACCTCGTAGTGTTCGGGCCGCAGCCCTGGGGCGTCGACCACGTGTCCGTGCTCGGCGATGTACTCCACGATCGCCTCGATGGTCTCGTCGGCGTAGCCGAGCTTGTCCAGCGCCCGCGGGATGGTCTGATTGACGATCTGCATCGAACCGCCGCCGACCAGCTTCTTGAACTTCACCAGCGAGAAGTCCGGCTCGATCCCAGTTGTGTCGCAGTCCATCATAAATCCAATAGTTCCGGTCGGAGCCAAAACTGAGGCTTGGGCGTTGCGGAACCCGTTCGCCTCGCCGGTCTTGAGCACACCGTCCCACGCCTTCGTCGCTCGGTGCTGAACGTCGGCGTCCAACGTGCCGACCGTGCGCAGTGCGTCGTTGGCGGCCTGGTGCTTGCGCATCACCCGCCGGTGCGCATCAGCGTTACGGGCAAACCCGGCGTACGGCCCGACGATCCCGGCCAGCTCGGCCGAGCGGCGATAAGAGACCCCGGTCATCAGCGAGGTGATGGCCGCGGCCAGCGCCCGTCCGCCCTCGGAGTCGTAGCCGTGCCCGGTGGCCATCAGCAGCGCGCCGAGGTTGGCGTAACCGATCCCGAGCTGCCGGAAGTCGCGGGTGGTCTGCCCGATCGACTCGGTCGGGAAGTCGGCGAAGCAGATGGAAATGTCCATCGCGGTGATGATCAGCTCGACCGCCTGCTCGAACCGCTCGGCGTCGAAGGTGCCGCCGTCGGTGAGGAACTTCAACAGGTTAAGGCTGGCCAGGTTGCACGAGGAGTTGTCCAGGCTCATGTATTCACTGCAGGGGTTCGACGCGGTGATCCGGCCCGACTCCGGCGTTGTGTGCCAGTCGTTGATGGTGTCGTCGTACTGGATCCCCGGGTCCGCACAGGCCCAGGCGGCCTCGCCGATCTTGCCCCACAGGTCGCGAGCCTGCACGGTTTCGATCACCGAGTGGTCGGTCCGGGCCCGGAGGCCGAAGTCTGTGTCCTGCTCCACCGCGCGCATGAACTCGTCGTTGACCCGGACGGAGTTGTTGGCGTTCTGGTACTGGACGGAGGTGATGTCCTTGCCCCCGAGGTCCATGTCGAACCCGGCGTCGCGGAGGGCGCGGATCTTGTTCTCCTCGTTCGCCTTGGTCTGCACGAACTCCTCGATATCGGGGTGGTCGACGTCGAGCACCACCATCTTCGCCGCCCGCCGCGTGGCCCCGCCGGACTTGATGGTGCCGGCGCTGGCATCGGCTCCCCGCATGAACGACACCGGTCCCGAGGCGGTGCCGCCGGAGCTGAGCAGTTCCTTGCTGGAGCGGATCCGGGACAGGTTCAACCCGGCTCCGGAACCGCCCTTGAAGATGAACCCCTCTTCGCGGTACCAGTTCAGGATCGAATCCATCGAGTCGTCGACGGAGAGGATGAAGCACGCGCTGACCTGCTGCGGGGACTTGGTCCCCACGTTGAACCAGACCGGGGAGTTGAACGAGAAGTACTGGTGCAGCAACAACCAGGTGAGTTCGTGTTCGAACACCTCCGCGGACTCGGCGTCGGCGAAGTAGCCGTAGTCCTCCCCCGCCCGGCGGTAGGTGTGCACGACCCGGTCGATCAGCTGCTTGAGCCCCTGTTCGCGAGCGGGCGTCCCGAGCGCCCCCCGGAAGTATTTGGTGGTGACGATGGTGGAGGCGTTCACGCTCCAGAAGTCGGGAAACTCGACCCCGGACTGGGAGAAGACCACGTCACCGGTCTTCCAGTTGGTCTGCACCACGTCACGGCGTTCCCAGGTGACCTCGTCGTAAGGGTGTACGCCGCTGCTGAACGTCCGCTTCAGGGTCAAACCGGCGGGCTTGCGGCCGGGCTTGCGGTGCTCGCCACGGCCGTTCGCCGAACGGGTGGTCTCGGTCATATCGATGTCCTCTTCTTCTGCGCGCCTCTCCGGGGAGGAGAAGCAGCGGACGGGTAGCCCGGCGGTGACGAACCGTGCGGGTCGAGCGGGGGCATAACGGGTCAAGCAGGTCGAGCTCAGGTTGTGGGGAGAGCCAGCGGCCCTGATCAGCGGCTACGGCGGTGCATGCCGGTCGTGAACCGCCGGCGATCGTCGCCGCGGAGTCCGCTTGTGCGGGGTGAACGTCGACAGCTTCGCGTCGGCCACGACGTCGGGAATCATCGGCTCGATCCCGGTCGGCTCCTGCTCCACCCGGAGCAAGGCGATCTCGGCTTCAAAGTCGTCGACGGAACGGAACTGGCGGTAAACGCTGGCGAACCGTAGGTAGGCCACCTGATCCAGCTCCCTCAAAGGTCCGAGAATGGCCACACCCACCTCATCGGCCGGCACCTCGGGCTGAGCCGACGCTCGAACCGAGTCCTCCACCACCTGGCCCAGCCGAGCCAACTGGTCCTCGGTCACCGGGCGGCCCTTACACGCCTTCCGGACCCCGCCAATCACCTTGTCACGGCTGAACGGCTCGACCACGCCACTGCGCTTGACCACCACCAGTTGCTGCTGCTCCACGGTGGTGAACCGCCGTTCGCAGACCGGACACTGGCGCCGGCGGCGGATGCTGCCGCCGTCCTCGGTGACACGCGAGTCGAGCACCCGCGAGTCGAGGTGGCGACAGTACGGACAGTGCACGAGCCCTCCTTCCGGGAACGCGGAGGTGGTGCCGGCGACGGCCGGCCACGAACGGGATCAAGACTTCGGCTGGGGATAACCCTGGGTAGCGGGTGTGGAGCAGCCTGTGGAGTTGTGTGGGTAAGTTACCACTACCTGTGGAGGAACCACACGCGTGTAACTACTAGATGTAGGAACGCTACGTCGGATTGCTCTTCTCCGCAAGACCCCTTGGCCATTCGCTGGCGTGTCGCGCCAGAACTCCTCGGGAGGACGGGGAGGTGGAGCTGCGCGCTCGCCGAAGCGAACTGTGCGAGCGACTCGACGATCCCGGTCGAGATCCCCTGCGGCGAACGGCCGGCGGAAAGCGCCAACCTCTTCGAGGCCCTTCGACAAGCTCAGGGGGCGTTCAGCCCGGAAGCACCGGAAAGCGCCGACCTCTTCGAGGCCCTTCGACAAGGCCAGGGGGCGTTCAGCCCGGAAGCACCGGAAAGCGCCAACCTCTTCGAGGCCCTTCGACAAGCTCAGGCGGCGTTGAACCTGGAAGCGCCAAGCGCCAACCTCTTCGAGGCCCTTCGACAAGCTCAGGCGGCGTTGAACCTGGAAGCGCCAAGCGCCAACCTCTTCGAGGCCCTTCGACAAGGCCAGGGGTGGTTGAGGCTGGCAGCACTGGAAAGAGCCGGGCGACTGATTCAGCTGAGGTTGCGAACGACGGTGTAAACGGCCGCCACGACCGACCCCACGATCAGCCAGTGGCTCGACGATATCGGCGTCAGCCGGCGGCGGAGCCCCGCCGGCGGACGCACCGCCGGACCACCAAGCACCTCGATCCCCCAGAGCAACCCGAGCAGGCCGAGCCCGGCGATCAGCAGCAGAGCCAGCGGATTGAAGGCGAACGCCGCGCCGATCTCTCCGTGCAACAGCGCACTCCCCATCCGAGTTCCGCCACACAACGGGCAATCCCAGCCGGTCACCGCTCGGAACGGACAGAGCACACCGAATCCGGTGGTGGCGTAGAGCGCACTCAAGGCCAGCCCACCGGCGAAGAACCCGCCGACGTGGACGAGTCCGGACCGGGCGGAGAACGAGCGGTGGAACGTCGTGAGCTGCGCCACGCATCCCATTGTGCCTGGTTCCCGAGTGCCTGGTTTCCGGCTCCGCGGACCCGCGTAACCACTAACCTGACCCCGTACCGACGTCGGGGTCATGAACCAAGAGCGGAGACGACGTGAGCGAATCCGGCCCGGCCTGGCCGCCTCCCCAGCCCGGCGGACACCCGTCGACCGGCCCCACGGCAGGTCCGCCGAACTACAGTCCCGTGCCGACCTATCCCGGCCCCGGGACGTACCCACCGGGCCACGCTGTCGGTTCATCAGGCAGTCCCTCGACGAGTCCGGTGGGCAATCGGCCCGGCAGCGTGGGGCTTCCCGCCTCGTTCTTGGCCCAGACCCCGTTGCGCGAGGACTACGCCCGCTGGCCCCGCCGGGTCGCGGTCGACCTGATCGATCACGCCCCGACCTATCTCGGACTGATCGTGTTCTACGCCGGCTACTTCCGGCTTGCGCTGAGCTTCACCCGCGCCACCCTGCCAACCTCGTCGTCGCTGGCGCCGATGGTGGTTGGTGTGGTGATCATGCTCGCCGGTCTGGGCTGGACGATCTACAACCGGTGGTTCCTGGCCGGGCGGACGGGACAGTCGTGGGGCCGGAAACTGCTCGGGGTCTGGCTCGTCGGCCGGGAGACCAACCAACCGATCGGGCGTTGAACGCATTCCTGCGTGACCTCATGCACGTCGTCGACGGCCTGTTCTATGTCGGCTATCTCTGGCCGCTGTGGGATGCCGAACGTCAGACCTTCGCCGACAAGATCATCCAGACCGTGGTCGTCCGGACGCCGGTGCAGCCGTTGGCGTCGCCGCAGCGCCGCGACTGAGCGGGCCACCGCTTACCGACGAGCCAGGGCCAGCGGATCGCCGGCCCCCGGAGCCCGGTAGCCGTCGCCGGTCACCTGCAGCGCGGTCAGCCCGATCACCACTACCGCGGCGGTGACAATCGCCATGCTCAACAGCAGCACCACAGCCAGTCCGCGCTCAGTCAGTCGCCAACGAGGTGTTGCCTCGAGACGGTCAGCCCTTGGCGGGGCCGGCTGGCAGGACCGGACGCCGGGGTGGGCCCGTCGCGACGACGGGTCCGGTCCCGCCCGTCGCGGGCGTGCAGTCGGTGCCCCACCGATGCCCGACCGCAGCCGCGGGCGAGTCGGAACGGCAGGTTGCAGGGCGACGGCGGTCATGGGACTCCTCAACGGTTCGAACCCACGTTCGATGGAACGTGCGTTCGATATATACTCCATGGGCGTCGTGGAGCCAAGAGCATTCGAATGCGTGTTCGCGGTCATGGCCGTAAGCCAAGCAGTCGACACTGACACCCGGATCGACGCAGACGACGAGCCGGGGGCCGGCCGGCGGGCGCACCGACCCTGATCGGATGAGAACCGGCTCGAAGAACTACGCGACACGCTCGAACAAATGTTTGATTGGTGCGTCGGACTTCCTTAGGGTCAGTTCCATGGCCGATGACGACAAGCCCGCTGCCCCAGCTGCACTCCACCAACCCCGCCGACGAGGCCGACCCAGCGCAGCCGAGGTCGACGCCCAACTCGAGGCGGCCGGCGGCGTGCGGTCTCTACCCGACGGGCCGGCGGACCAGTCCGGCCTGACGCCTCGGCAACGGCGGATCCTGGAGGTGATTCGCGATGCGGTGCAGTCCCGCGGCTACCCGCCGAGCATCCGTGAGATGGGCGACGCCGTCGGGCTGGCCAGTTCCTCCAGCGTGGCTCACCAGCTGCGGACCCTCGAGCAGAAGGGCTTCATCCGACGCGACCCGAACCGGCCCCGGGCCCTGGAGGTTCTGCTGCCTGACGAGCAGCACCACGCAGCCCCCGGTTCGGTCGAGGTCGGCGAGTTCGACGAGACCGGAGTGGGTGACGCCTACCCGGCGCCGGTGCACGTGCCGGTGCTGGGCCGGATCGCCGCCGGCGGACCGATCCTGGCCGAGGAACGGGTCGAGGACGTGTTCGCCCTGCCTCGACAACTCGTCGGCGAGGGCACAATGTTCACGTTGGAGGTGCGTGGCGACTCGATGATCGAGGCCGCCATCTGTGACGGCGACTGGGTCGTGGTCCGGCAGCAGCCGACGGCGAACAACGGCGATATCGTCGCCGCTCTGCTCGACAACGAGGCCACCGTCAAGACCTATAAGCGCACCGACGACCAGCTATGGCTGATGCCGCACAACCCGGCCTACGACCCGATCGACGGCAATCACGCAACCGTTCTGGGCAAGGTCGTCGCGGTGCTGCGGCGGCTCTGAGACCGTCCTCAAAGTACCTGGGGAGCATCGGTCAGGCGACGCTCGGCTCCTCGGCCGACATTTGGGAGGTCAACCGCGCCACGGCTCGTAGCTTGTTGGTTACGTCCAGCGCGGCCACCTTGTACGCCTCCGACAGCGTCGGGTAGTTCAAGACCGTGTCCACCAGATAGTCCACGGTGCCGCCGCAGCCCATGATGGCCTGGCCGATGTGCACCAGCTCGGTCGCGTTCGTGCCGAACACGTGCACGCCGAGGATCGTCCGGCTGTCGGCGTGCACGATAAGTTTCAGCATGCCGTAGGAGTCGCCGATGATCTGCCCGCGGGCCAGCTCGCGATAGCGGGCGATCCCGACCTCGAAGGGGACCGACTCCCGGGTCAGTTCACCCTCGGTCTTACCGCAGTAGGAGATCTCGGGAATGGTGTAGATGCCGATCGGCTGGAGCGCTTGCAGTTCGTGGGCCGGTTCGTCGAAAGCGTGAGAGGCGGCCAGCCGCCCCTGGTCCATCGAGGTGGCAGCCAGGGCGGGAAAGCCGATCACGTCGCCGACCGCATAGATGTGGTCGACCCCGGTCTGGTAGTTGTCGTTGACGCTCAGCCGGCCTCGCCGGTCGGCCTCCAGGCCGGCCTGGTCCAGATTCAACGCCGCGGTGTTGCCCTGCCGCCCGGCGGAGTGCATGACCACCTCGGCCGCGATCCGCTTCTCCGAGGCCAACGTGGTGATGGTGCCGCCACCGGCGGTCTCCACCGAGGCCACCTCCTCGCCGAACCGGAACGACATGGTGTGGTCACGCAGATGGAACTTCAGCGACTCCACGATCTCAGGGTCGCAGAAGTCGAGCATCTGGTCGCGCTTTTCCACCAGGGTGACGCGGGTGCCCAGGGCGGCGAACATCGAGGCGTACTCCACCCCGATCACGCCGGCCCCGACCACCACCATCGAGCCGGGCACGGTGTCCAAGGTGAGGATTTGGTCGGAGTCGAGCACCCGGACGCCGTCGAAGGCGACGTTGGCGGGCCGGGCCGGCACCGTGCCGGTAGCGATGACGATCTTGTCCGCGGTCAGCGTCCGGTGGGTGAGCTGGTCCTCGCCGTCGATCGAAAGGGTGTGCGGGTCCAGGAACGAGGCAGTGCCGGAGATCAGTTCGACGTGGTTGCGCAGCAACTGCGAGCGGATCACCTCGATCTCGCGGCCGACGACATGTTGCAACCGGGCCAACAGGTCGGAGATGGTGATCTCGTCCTTGACCCGGTAGCTCTCCCCGTACAGGTCGCGCAACTGCATCCCGGTCAGGTAGAGAACGGCTTCGCGCAGGGTCTTGGACGGAATGGTGCCGGTGTTGACGCAGACCCCGCCGACCATGGAGCGGGCGTCGATCACGCACACCCGCCGACCGAGTTTGGCCGCCATGATGGCGGCCTTCTGACCTCCCGGCCCGGAACCGATCACGGCGAGATCGACGTCGTAGGTGTGCTCCATGACCGCAGCCTGCCAGAGTCCGGCGTCCGCGACCAGCGTGACCTCAGCTGGTGCTCGCTCAGCGACGCAGCCGGCGCAGGGCCTCGATCACGGTCTCCCGGTCGGTGGTCTGCCACATGTCGGGCATCGAGGCCCGCAGGAACGAGCCGTAGCGGGCGGTCACCAGGCGCGGATCGAGGACCGCCACTACCCCGCGGTCGCTGGTTCGCCGGACCAGCCGACCCGACCCCTGCGCCAACAACAGGGCGGCGTGGGTGGCGGCGACGCTCATGAACCCGTTCCCGCCGGCCTGCGCGACCGCCTGCTGGCGGGCCAGCGTCAACGGTTCGTCGGGCCGCGGGAACGGGATTCGGTCGATGATGACCAGCTGGCAGGTGGCGCCGGGCACGTCGAGTCCCTGCCATAGCGAGAGCGTCCCGAACAAGCTGACGTCTTCGTCGGCCAAGAATCGGCGGGTCAGCTCACTGAGCTGGGCGTCGCCCTGGCACAACACGGTGAGCTTGGGCAGTTGCCGACGGACGTGGACCGCGGCGACTTCGGCCGCCCGCCGGGAGGAGAACAGTCCGAGCGTCCGCCCGCCGGCAGCCCACACCAGCTCGGCGATCTCGGCCAACGTCTGTTCGCCCAGGCCGTCGCGACCCGGAGCCGGCAGCGCTCGGGCTACGTAGCGGATGCCCTGGCGTCGGTAGTCGAAGGGTGAGCCGACGTCGAGGCCCTGCCATGGGAGGGTGTCGGCGGCCGGGGTGGACGAATCACGCGTCGGCGCGGCGTCGGCGACCCGTTCGGCGTCCCGCAATCCCAGCGCGTTTGCCGTGGCAGTGAAGTCCCCACCGAGCTTGAGGGTGGCCGAGGTGAGGATCGTGGTCCGCTCACCGAAGATCCGATCCCGCATCAGGTCCGCGACGGCCAGGGGGGCAACCCGGAGTTCCCGCCCGAAGCGTTCCCGCTCACTCACCCAGACCACGTCGTCGGGGTGCAAAGCGGCCATCCGTTCGGCGACAGCGAAGACGTCGGTGATGACCGCGGCGGCCTGGCGTTGCTCGGGTGAGGGTTTGTTGACCCCGGAACTCAAGGCGGTCACGGCCGCCCGGGTCGCGGCGCGGACCCGTTCGAGCGCGCTCACCACCCCCGACGAGTCCTGCTCCACCCGCTGCAGCGGACTGGCTTCCAAAGCGGTCCGCAGTGCCTCAGCCGACTCCAACAGCTCCAGCGCGACATCGTCGGCCAGATCGGCCAGAGCCCGCTTGCCGACCCGCTCGACCAGCTGCGGGCTGAGTTCGGCCGAGGCGGCGCTGGTCACCCGGCCGACCAGCTCGTGCGCCTCGTCGATCACCACCGCCTGATAATCGGGCAGGGCCGTCGACTCGTTCATCGCGTCGATGGCCAGCAGGGCATGGTTGGTCACCACCAGGCCGGCGGCCCGGGCCCGGTCGCGGGCCCGCTCGACCAGGCACACATCGCCGTACGGACAGCGCTGCGCCCCCAGGCACTCCCGGGCGGGCACCGAGACCTGATGCCAGGCCCGGTCGCTGTGCGGCGGCGCGTCGTCGCGGTCGGCGTACCCGGCACCGCTCGCCTGGTCCTCGGCCCACTCCCGCAGGCCGACCACTTCCGCGCCCAGCACCGACTCCGGGCTGGCCGTGCTCCGGGCACCGGCGGCGATGTCCCCGGCACCGATCAAGGCGCCCTGATCGGTGGTCTCGGCGTCGCGGACCCGCAGCAGGCAGGCGTAGTTGCTGCGCCCCTTCACCACCGCATACTCCGGCCGGGACTCACCGACCGCATCGATCGCCTTCAGCGCGGCCGGGATGTCGGCGTGCGCGAGTTGGCTCTGCAGGGCCAAGGTGGCGGTGGCCACCACGATCCGTTGTCCGGGGTGCTCGTTCAGCCACACCAGCGCCGGCGCCAGGTAGCCCAGCGACTTACCGGTGCCCGTGCCGGCCTGGACCAGCAGATGCCGGCCCTGGGCCAGGGACTCCGCGACGGCGTCGCTCATCGCCTCCTGACCCGGTCGCGACGAGCCGCCGATCGCGGCCACCGCCGCCGCCAGCACCTCGCGGTGACGGCCCGGGTCGGCAGCGTCGGTCATCCGCGCCTTCGGGTCTCAGCCGGCGTCGGTCGAGGATGCGTAGTCAGCCAGCTCCCCCGCCAGTTCAGGATGCACCCGAGCACTGACCAGCGTGCCTGCTCCGGTGTGCTCGGTGCTCAGCAGCTCCCCGCTCTGGTGGATCCGGTTCACCAGGTCGCCGCGTTCGTACGGCAGCAGCGCGGTGATCTGGACCGCGGGGTGCGGCAGGGCGGACTCGATGGCGCCGCGAAGCTCCTCGATCCCCGCTCCCGTCCGGGCCGACACCACCACAGCACCGCGGTGCTGCGAACGCAGACCCGTGACGACGTCGGTCGCGGCGACGTCGGCTTTGTTGATCGCGATCAGCTCGGGCACGTCCCCGGCCCCGATGTCGGCCAGAACGGTACGGACCGCGCTGATCTGACCCTCGGGGTCGGGATCGGAGCCGTCGACCACGTGCACCAGGAGGTCGGCCAACGCGGTCTCCTCCAGGGTGGAGGCGAATGCCTCCACCAGGTCGTGCGGCAGGTGCCGGACGAAGCCGACGGTGTCGGTCAGGGTGAAGAATCGGCCGTCGGCCGCCGCGGTCCGGCGGGTGGTCGGGTCGAGGGTGGCGAACAGCGCGTCCTCGACCAGCACCCCGGCCCCGGTCAACCGGTTGAGCAGGCTCGACTTGCCGGCGTTGGTATAACCGACGATGGCGACCGAGGGGACCTGATGCCGCACGCGCTGCGCGCGCTTGGTGTCCCGGGTGCTGTCCATCTCCCGCAGTGCGGCCCGGAGCCGGGCGATCCGGCTGTTGATCCGCCGGCGGTCGGTTTCGAGCTTGGTCTCACCCGGCCCGCGGCCGCCGATACCGGCGCCGCCGCTGGTCCGACCGCCCGCCTGTCGGGAGAGATTGCCACCCCAGCCCCGCAGCCGCTGCTTGAGGTACTGCAGCTGAGCCAACTCGACCTGCGCCTTGCCCTCGGCGCTCTTGGCGTGCGAGGCGAAGATGTCCAAGATCAGCGCGGTTCGGTCGATCACCTTGACCTTGACCCGGTCCTCCAGGTTGCGCAGCTGGGCCGGGCTCAACTCACCGTCGCAGATCACCGTGTCGGCGCCGACGGAGACCACGACGTCCAACAACTCCGCCACCTTGCCGGACCCGATGTAGGTAGCCGGGTCGGGCACCTGCCGACGCTGGACGAGCCCCTCCAACACCTCCGAACCGGCCGTCTCGGCCAACAACTTCAGTTCCGCCAGCGCGTTCTCCGCGTCGACCTGGCTGCCCGAAGTCCAGACGCTGACTAAAACGACACGTTCCAGCAGCAGTTGGCGGTACTCGACCTCGCTGACGTCGCGCAGCTCGGTGGACATGCCACCGACCCGGCGCAAGGACTGCCGGTCGGCCCGATCCTGCTGGTCACCGTCGGAGTCCGGATCGACCCGGACCGGACGGGGGTTCGGCCCCCGCGCAGCGCGGATCGTCTCCACGACCAAGTCGTCGTCGGCGGGTGAGACAGAGGTTTTCGGCACACTCATGGTGGAGTCCAGGGTCTCACGATCGCCCAAGGGCGACGACCGGTTTGTGGACAACTCCACCGACGACGCCTGCGGCGCCGAGTTGTCCACAAACCGGCCGGGCGCGAGCGTCCGGGCTCAGGACGGCGGGAGAGTGACCTCACCGTGGGCGACGAGTACCGCCGGCCCCGTCAGGAAGGCCTGGTCGCCGCGCAGTTCGACGGTGAGCGAACCCCCGGGGACGTCGACGGTCCACGTCGTCGCCCCGGCCGGGTCGTTCCCGCCGACGGCCCGGGCGGCGGCCGCCGCGGCGACGGTTCCGGTTCCGCAGGAGCGGGTCTCGCCGACGCCGCGTTCGTAGACCCGCATGATCAGGTGTCGTGGTTCGACGAGCTGAACGAACTCGAGGTTGACCCCGTCGGGAAAGCCCGACTCCGGGGTCCAGTGCGGTGGTCGGGTCAGGTCGAGCCCGGCCGGATCGTCACCGAAGCTGACCGCGTGCGGGTTGCCGACGTCCACGCTGATCGCCGGTCTGGGCGGCGCCCCGGCCGGGCAGACCGTGACGTCGCTCTCCTGCCTTACCCGGACGTTCCCCATCGCGACCCGGAATCCTCGGTTCGGCAGCACGCTTACCTGCTTCAGTCCGTCCCGGGTGGCCACCTCCAGCTCCGGACCACTGACCAGCCCGGCCTCGAGCAGGTAGGCGGCGAAGACCCGAACCCCGTTGCCGCACATCTGCGCCACCGAACCGTCGGCGTTGCGGTAGTCCATGAACCACACGTCGCCCCGCCCGTCCCATTCACGCACGTGCGCGGCCAGCACCGCCCTTAGGACGCCGTCGGCGCCGAGACCCGCGCGCCGATCGCAAAGGAACGCGACGTCGGCGGGACTCGGCTCGGCCACGTTCTCGCGATCGAGCAGAATGACGAAGTCGTTCTGAGTGCCGTGACCCTTCACGAACGACCATCGACGCATGCCGCCCAGTGTGGCACCGCCTCGCGGTCGTCGGGATCATCCGCTGCCGGTGGGACCGGCAGCGGCCAGGACGGCGGTGACCAGGTCGGGCCGGTCGAAGGCCAGCCAGGTGATCCTGGGGTCTTTGCGGAACCACGCGTCCTGGCGGCGGGCGAACTTCCGGGTGGCGACCACGGTCTCCTCCCGCGCCTGGTCCTGCGTCAGCTCACCGGCCAGGAAGCTCAGCACCTGTCGGTAGCCCAGCGCTCGCGAGGCGGTCACCCCTTCGCGTAGTCCGGATGTGACCAACGACTCCGTCTCCGCCACCAGGCCGGCCGCCCACATCGCCTCGACCCGCCGACGGATCCGCTCGTCCAGGACCGGGCGGGGCACGTCCAGACCGATCTGGACGACGTCGGCCAGGGCGTAGCGGCGCTCCGGCAGCTCAGCCCGGAACGGGGCTCCGGTCAGCTCGATCACCTCCAACGCCCGGACCACCCGCCGCTGGTTGCCGGGCAGGATGTGCCGGGCGGCCTCAGGGTCGGCCGCGGCCAGACGCTCGTACATCTTCGCCGGACCGTGTGCGGCAAGCTCGCCCTCCAGCCGCACCCGCAGCTCCGCGTCGGTGCCGGGGAACTCGAACGCGTCCACCACGGCCCGGACGTAAAGGGCCGAGCCGCCGACCAAGATCGATACGGCGCCACGGGCGCGGATCTGGGCGATGCACTCGCGCGCGGCCCGTTGGAACGCCGCGACCGTCGCGGTCTGGGTGACGTCGAGCACGTCGAGCAGATGGTGGGCGATCCCGGCCCGCTGGGCCTCATCGGGCTTCGCCGTGCCGACGTCCATCCCGCGGTAGAGCAGCATCGAATCGGCGTTGACCACCTCGGCTGCCTGCCCACGGGCTTCGTAGGCTCGAGCCAAGGCCACCGCCAGCGCGCTCTTACCGGACGCGGTGGGTCCGACCAGGACGACGGTCACCCGACTACCGCAGCTCGTTCCCGACCGCGACCGGCCGAGGTTGCTCCCCGACGATCTGGGTGACCAACGCGGCCGCCTCGGCCTGATCGTCGCGGTGAGCCTGGGCCGACGCCTGCGCGCTTGCCTCACCGTCGGCGACCTTGACCCGGAGCCACTCGCGCGCCTGGACGAGCGCGGCCTGGGCTTGACGGTGGCGGCGCTGTCGCGCGAGCGCAACGCTGCCCGCGACCACGGCTGCGATCAGCACGAGGACACCGATCGCAACGACCCGACCCGCCAGCAACGCGAGGCCTAGCAGAAGCAGCGCCGCCGCGAGCCCGAGCGGAATCCGCGGGGCCGAGCGGGCCGTGGCGTAACGCTGCTGAAGGGCCCGATCGATCTCCCGCAGCCGCCCCGGATCGGCCCGTCCATCGGTGAGCACGAGCGTGCCCGCCTCCGTAGCGACGGTGCTGACCGGCATCGTCGCGGCCGCCACCGCCTCCCCGAACGAGCGGGCCGCGGCGTCCAGGCCGGGTCGGACCCACTGGGTCAGAACGTGTCGGACGCCCGGATCGGTGGCACGGTCGGCCAGGACCCGCTGCACGACCGTGGTCACGCCGGGGCCGGCCTCGGCCTGGTCCCGCGGAGGCAGGAGAGCCGCGGTGGGGTGCTCGATCCGTTGCCGAAGCACCCGGGCACGCTCGAGCAACGCCCGCTCGTCGCCGTAGCCGGCGGCGACCAGCTCACCCACCACCTGCCGCAGTCCGGCCGACACAGTGTCGCGGTCGGGGTCCGGCTCGGTCGGAGTAGGAGCGGGCGCGCCTGCGCTGAGGAACCGCTGCAACCAGTGCAGGCTCGTCAGCGGGCCGCTGGAGCGGGCACTGGCCCGGACCCAGCTGACCCAGGTCGTTGCCGACAGGTCGAGAGTCGGCTCCCAGACTGCTCGGACGTCGTCGAGCACGTCACCGAAGACCCCGCCCCGGGCGGCGTCCCACAGCGCGAGTTGGCGCGCGGAGAGCGATCCGTCGCTGGTCAGCAGGTTCGGCACCCGATCAGCGACCCGTCGACCCTGACCCAGCGCCCCGGCCGCAGCGACGATGAACCATTGAGCGTCCGGTTCCGGCGGGATCTTCGACCAGCCGTCGGTCGTCGAGCCGTTCTGCACGATGTCGATCAGGGCGATGTCGATCAGGGCGTTCACCGCGTCGGCCAGCCAGTAGTCCAGGTTGCGCCTGGGGACCGGGGCTGGTCGGACTCCGCGGGTGAGGGCCTCGATCGCCCGCAGCGCATCGCGCCGGATCGCCCGGCTGTCGGGATAGCCGTCGAGCTCCTCGCGGACGTCTCCCAGTTCCACGTAGGCGTCGAACGCCGCTGACAACGCTCCTAGCCGGGTCTCCAACGAGCCCTGCAGGTTGCGCAGCTGACTACTGAGCCGCAGCGACTGCGACCGGGCCGCGGCCGCAGAACTCTGCAGCCCGTCGATCTCGCGCTTGAGCATCCGGTCGCGGCTTGCTTCGCTGGCGAAGAACCAGTCCCAGTCGGCGGGCATGAGCGCGATTGTTCCAGCTGACCAGACCATCCGCGGCTGGTTCGAACGCTGCTCACCCTCGACAGCATCGGCGGTGAACGCTCAGCTGGTCGATCCGCACGCCGGAGCGGGTGGCAGCGGCACCGGCACACCCATCGTGGGCAGCCCCAACCCGACCGGGCGCGACGCGCTCGCCGTGGTCCGCTGATCGGCCCAGGCGTCGCCTCCGCGAGTGCGGCGCAGCCGGCTGATTCCGGCGTCGGCGGTCAGGTGGTGCGGGGCGGCGTAGGTCACCTCGACCTCCGCCAGGTCGCCGGGGCGGGGCCGGTCGGCCTCGGTCGCCGGCACCCGTACGTGTACCAGCCGATTGTCCTGGGCGCGGCCCGACATCCGCGCGGTCGCGGCGTCCTTACGGCCCTCGCCGTCGGCGAATAACACCTCCACGGTGCGGCCGACCTGGGTCTGGTTCTCCCGCCACGACACGTCCTGGACCAGGGCGGCCAGGCGCTGATAGCGCTCGGACACGACCGCGGCCGGAATCTGGTCGGGCATGGTGGCGGCCGGCGTACCGGCCCGGATGGAATACTGAAAAGTGAAGGCGGCCGCAAACCGCGCTTGCTGCACGACGTCGAGGGTGGCGGCAAAGTCGGCCTCGGTCTCACCGGGGAAGCCGACGATGATGTCGGTGGTGATGGCGGCGTCGGGGATGGCGCGCCGGACATCATCGATGATGCGCAGGTACTTCTCCCGGCGATAGGAGCGGCGCATCGCCCGCAAGACCGCGTCCGACCCGGACTGGAGCGGCATATGCAGCTGGGGCATCACGTTCGGGGTCTCCGCCATCGCTGCGATCACGTCGGTGGTGAAGTCCTTGGGGTGCGGGGAGGTGAAACGGACCCGTTCCAGCCCCTCGATCTGACCGCAGGCGCGCAGCAGCTTGGCGAAGGCACCGCGGTCCCCGAACTCCACCCCGTAGGCGTTGACGTTCTGGCCGAGCAGAGTGACCTCCTGCACACCGTCGGCCACCAGCATCTCCACCTCGGCCAGAACGTCCCCCGGCCGGCGGTCGGTCTCCCGGCCCCGCAACGACGGGACAATGCAGAAGGTGCAGGTGTTGTTGCAGCCGACGCTGATCGACACCCAGGCCGCGTACGCAGAGTCACGCCGGGTCGGCAGCGTGGAGGGAAAACGCTCCAACGACTCCGCGATCTCGACCTGAGCTTCCTGCTCGACCCGCGCCCGCTCCAACAGGGCCGGCAGCGCTCCGATGTTGTGGGTCCCGAAAACCACATCGACCCACGGGGCCCGGCGGACGATCTCGCCCCGGTCCTTTTGGGCCAGGCAGCCGCCGACGGCGATCTGCATACCCGGCCGGGCGTCCTTGGCGGGGCGGAGCTGGCCGAGGTTGCCGTAGAGGCGGTTGTCGGCGTTCTCCCGGACCGCGCAAGTGTTGAAGACCACGACGTCGGCGTCGCCGTCGCTGCGTCGGTAGCCCGCCTGCTCCAATAAGCCGGCGAGCCGTTCGGAGTCGTGCACGTTCATCTGGCAGCCGTGGGTCCGGATCTGGTAGGTCCGGACCGGACCGGCGCCGGCCTGATCGGCGACGGTCTGGTCGGGAACGGTCTGGTCGGGAACGGTCTGGTCGGCGGCAGCGAGGATGGTGGACATGGCCCGCCCAGCGTAATCGCCTCACCCGCTAACGTTCGCTTCCATGACCCATCCCACCGGAACCCAGTACGAGATCAAGCTGGGTGAGCAGCGCGCCGTTGTGACCGAGTTGGGCGCGGGGCTGCGTCACTACAGTGTGGCCGACCGGTCGGTCCTGCGGGGCTACGACGTCGACGCCGCGGTCAGCGGCGGTTGCGGGCAGCAGCTCATCCCGTGGCCGAACCGGATCCGCGACGGCCGCTATCCCTGGGCCGGGGCCGACCAGCAGCTGGTGCTGACCGAGCCGAAACGGCACAACGCCAGTCACGGCCTGGTCCGCTACGTCCCCTGGACGGTGATCGAGCACGAGCCGGCTCAAGTGAAGCTGGGCGTCCGGGTCTTCCCGCAGCCCGGCTGGCCGGGAATCCTCGCCGCCTCTCTGCTCTACGCGTTGAGCGAGTCGGGACTGACGGTGACGATGGAGGCTACCAACCTCGGCTCGCAACCCTTCCCGTTCGGGTACGGGGCCCATCCCTACCTCAGCGTCGGTGAAGCGAGCGTGGATGAGGTCAGCGTCACCGTACCCGGCAACCGGTACCTCCGCGTCGACGATCGACTGCTCCCGGTGGAGCTCGACCCGGTCGAGGGCAGCGAGCTGGATCTGCGGGGCGGGACGCCGCTCGGGTCGCGGGTGCTGGACACCGCTTACACCGATCTGGACCGGGATGCCGACGGAGGCTGGCACGCCGAGCTGGCCCTGGGCGAGCGCTGGGCCGAACTGTGGGCCGACGCCTCGTTCGACTGGGTCCAGGTGTTCAGCGGCGAGCACCGGCGTGACGTCGGGATCGCCCTGGAGCCGATGACCTGCGGCCCCGACGCCTTCAACCCAGGCCCCACCCGCAGTGGGCGGCGGGAATTGGCTCCGCAGGAAACTTTCCGGTGCCGGTGGGGCATGAGGGGTCGATAGGCCAGCTATGCGGGTGTCCCAACGGTAACAATTGCGGTTCAGAACGGGCTGGGACGGTTTTGCGTCGTGCACAACCGGGGTTACTTACCCTAAGTTCGGGGGATGGAACCGGTCCCTACATCCTCTCAGCGTGACCTGACCGCCGAATCGCCGGTCGAGTCGTCCTCGGTCGGACCACCGCTGGTCGTGCTCAGCGACGTCGAGAAGTACTTCGGTGACCTGCACGTGCTGGTCGACGTCAACCTCACCGTCGGTCGGGGTGAGGTCGTGGTCGTGCTCGGCCCCTCGGGTTCGGGCAAGTCCACCCTGTGCCGGGCCATCAACCGACTGGAGACCATCGAGTCCGGCACCATCTCGATCGACGGCGAGGTATTGCCGGCCGAAGGCAAGGCGCTGGCCAACCTGCGCGCGGACGTCGGCATGGTCTTTCAGTCGTTCAACCTGTTCGCCCACAAAACCATCTTGGAAAACGTCACCCTGGGCCCGACCAAGGTCCGCAAGAAGTCGGCCGGCGACGCGCGGAAGCGGGGGATGGAACTGCTGACCCGGGTCGGAGTCGAGGCCCAGGCCGAGAAGTACCCGGCTCAGCTGTCCGGCGGACAGCAACAGCGGGTGGCGATCGCCCGGGCCCTGGCCATGGATCCCAAGGTGATCTTGTTCGACGAGCCCACCTCGGCGCTGGACCCGGAGATGGTCAACGAGGTGCTGGACGTGATGGTCGGCCTGGCCCGGCAAGGCATGACCATGGTCGTGGTCACCCACGAGATGGGCTTCGCCCGCAAGGCGGCCAACCGCGTGGTCTTCATGGACGCCGGCAAGATCGTGGAGGAAGCCGACCCCGAGTCCTTCTTCACCAATCCCCAAAGCGCCCGCGCGCAGGATTTCCTGAGCAAGATTCTGACCCACTAACGGAGGATGAGATGACAACCCCCAAAAAGATCGCCGCCGGCCTGGCGGCCGCCGGCCTGGTTCTGACCGCGGCGGCCTGCGCGAAGACCGAGAACGCCAATCCGGGCGGCAACGCGGCTCCCGGCTCGGGCGGCCCGGTGACCATCGGGATCAAGTTCGACCAGCCCGGTCTGGGTCAGCAGGTGGGCAACGACTACAAGGGCTTCGACGTGACCGTGGCGAAGTACGTGGCCAAAGAGCTGGGCTACGACGACGTCAACTTCAAGGAGTCGCCCTCGGCCCAGCGGGAGACCCTGATCGAGAGCGGCCAGGTGAAGATGATCTTCGCCACCTATTCGATCACCGACGACCGCAAGCAGAAAGTGTCCTTCGCCGGGCCCTATTTCGTGGCCGGGCAGGACCTACTGGTCAAGGCCGACAACACCGACATCACCGGGCCGGACTCCCTGACCGGTAAGAAGCTGTGCTCGGTCACCGGCTCGACCTCGGCGGCCAAGGTCAAGGAGAAATTCGCCGACTCCGTTCAACTCCAGCCCTACGACACCTACTCCAAGTGCGTCGAGGCGCTCAACAGCGGCCGGATCGACGCCGTCACCACCGACGACGTGATCTTGGCCGGCTTCGCCGCCCAGCCGCAGTACAAAGGCAAGCTCAAGGTCATCGGTAAGACCTTCTCCACCGAGAACTACGGGGTGGGGATCAAGAAGGGCGACACCGAGTTGTGCACCAAGGTCAACGACGCGATCAAGAAGATGATCGACGACGGGTCCTGGCAGAAGGCGCTGGACGAGACCGTGGGCGATTCCGGCTTCAAGCCCGACGCCAGCAAGAACCCGCCCAAGCCCGACGCCTGCTCGTGAGGTGCCCGCTGGGCTAGACCCAGCCGACCGGTCGGGCGCTCCCGCCCGACCGGTCACCCGCAGCCCGAAACCGGAGGTCCGATGGAGGCATTCCAGACCCTGCTGGCCAACTACAACGTGCTGGGCGCGTTCTGGATGACGGTCAAGTTGACCTTCTTCTCCGCCCTGGGAGCGCTGGTGATCGGCACCCTGATCGCGGTCTGCCGGGTCTCCCCGGTCGGCGTGCTGCAGGGCTTCGGCACCGCGTACGTGACCTTGATCCGCAATACGCCGCTGACCCTGATCACGTTCTTCTTCGCCTTCGGGCTGCTGAACACGCTGAACGTCAGCCTCACCGCGGCCGACTCCGCCACCTCGATCAACGACAACAACTTCCGTTACGGACTGATCGCGCTGTCGGTGTACCACGCCTCGTTCGTGGCCGAGGCGCTCCGCAGCGGCATCAACACGGTGCCCCAAGGCCAAGCGGAGGCGGCCCGAGCCATCGGACTCGGGTTCCTGCCCAGTCTGCGCGAGGTGATCTTGCCGCAGGCGTTCCGCGGTGCGATCGCCCCGCTGGGCAACACCTTGATCGCGCTGACCAAGAACACCACCGTCGTCGCCACCATCGGCGTCGCCGAATTGGCCTTCGTGATGAAGGGCATGATCGAGTTCAACGGGTCGCTGCTTTACGCGATCTTCGCCCTGATCGCCGCGTGCTTCGTAGTGTTGACGCTGCCCACCGGGCTGATCTTCACTCGGCTTTCCCGGAGACTGGTGGTGGCACGATGAGCGCCCAGGCTGTCCTCTTCGACGCACCGGGCCCGAGGGCGCGTCGTCGCTACCGGATTCTCGCTGTGGTCGGGGCACTGATCATTCTCGGGCTGCTGGCGCTGATCATCCGCGGGCTGGCCAACCCGGACAACAACCAGTTCACCGCGCAGAAGTGGGCGCCGTTCCTCGACCCGGTGACCTGGACGGCGTACCTGCTGCCCGGTCTGCTGGACACATTGAAGGCCGCCGGGCTGGCCGTCGTGCTCTCCCTGGTCGCCGGCACGCTGCTCGGCGTCGGCCGGTTGTCGGAGGTGCTGGTGATCCGCCGGATCTGCGGCGTGCTGGTGGAGTTCCTGCGTTCGGTGCCGGTGCTGATCATGATGCTGTTCGTCTACTACTTCTGCATCTTCGTCCTCGCCGTTCAGGGCACCGCCTCCACCTTCGCCGGGGTGGTCGGCGGCCTGACCCTCTACAACTCCGCGGTGATCGCCGAGTTGATCCGCTCCGGGGTCTTCTCCCTCCCCAAGGGCCAGCGGGAGTCGGGACTGGCCATCGGAATGACCTCGGGTCAGGTCCTATTCAGTGTCTTGTTGCCGCAGGCCATCACCGCGATGCTGCCGTCGTTGATCAGTCAGCTCGTGGTCATCCTCAAAGACACCGCCCTGGGCTACATCATCAGCTACTCCGAGCTGCTGCGCAGCGGCCAGACGCTGTCCACCCAGTACGGCAACCTGATCCCCACCTTGCTGGTGATGGCGACCATGTTCATCGTCATCAACTACACCCTCAGCGTGATCGCCCGGGTGGTGGAGCAACGCCTCAAGCGGGCCAAGCGCGGCGGCGGTCCGGTCGACACCGGCGCCGGGCCCGCCATCACGGAACTTGAGGCGTCGGGGCAGGTGGAGGACGTGGAGACCGCACCCACCCGCTGAGGCCGCGGTAAGCGCCGCCGCCACCCTCCCGCCACCCCGTCGGCCGTGGTGTAAAGCCGAATCAGTAGCTCAGCGGGCCGTTTCGGTGGCCCTCGACTCGCGCACCACGGTTACCTTGATCTGACCCGGATAGGTCAGTTCCTCCTCGATCTGCTTGGCGATGTCGCGGGCCAGCACCTGGGCGGCGATGTCGTCGACCTGGTCCGGGGCCACCATCACCCGGACGTCCCGGCCGGCCTGCATGGCGAACACCTTATCCACCCCGTCGTGGCCGCCGGCGATCTGTTCTAGCTTCTCCAGCCGCTGGACGTAGGCCTGAACGCTCTCCCGCCGGGCTCCCGGACGGCTGCCGCTGATCGCGTCGGCGGCCTGAGTCAACACGGCCTCGACCGTACGCACCTCGACCTCGTTGTGGTGGGCCTCGATGGCGTGCACGACGTCGGGGTGCTCACCGTAGCGTCGGGCCAGATCTGCCCCCACCGCGGCGTGAGAACCCTCCACCTCGTGCGTGAGTGCCTTACCGATGTCGTGCAGGAACGCCGATCGTTTGCACGAGACGACGTCGAGTCCCAGCTCGGCGGCCATCATCCCGGCGATGTGCGCGCACTCGACCAGATGCTTGAGCACGTTTTGGCCGTAGGAGGTGCGGTAACGCAGGGTGCCCAGGATCGGCACCAGGGCCGGATGCAGGTCGGCGATGCCGACCTCCGCCAAAGCGTCCTCGGCCGCTTGCAGGCACCGCTGTTTGATCTGATTGCGGCTGCGCTCGTGGACCTCCTCGATCCGGGCCGGGTGGATCCGGCCGTCAGCCACCAGCTCGGTCAGCGTCAACCGGGCGGTCTCTCGCCGGACGGGATCGAAACACGACAGTAGGACCGACTCAGGGGTGTCGTCGATCATCACGTTGACCCCGGTGACGTGTTCGAAGGTGCGGATGTTGCGCCCCTCGCGGCCGATGATCCGGCCCTTCATCTCCTCCCCCGGCAGGTGTACCGCCGACACCACCGACTCCGCGGTCTGGTCCGACGCGACCCGCTGAATGGCCTGAACGACGATCGCCCGAGCTCGGCGCTCGGCGTCCCGAATCGCGTGCTGCTCAATGTCGCGCGCCATGATGACCGCGTGTCGTTTGGCGTCATGCTCCACCGCAGCGGCGAGTTCGGCCCTGGCCTGCTCGGCCGTGAGCGCCGCAATCCGCTCCAGCTCACGCACCTGCTGGGCCTCCGCTTCGGCTATTACCTCGCGCCGAGAGCGCAGCTCGACCTTTGCGACGTCGAGGGCCTGAGTGCGTTCGTGCAGCGCCTCGACCTCGGCGTCCAACCGGGACTCCCGCTCGGTCATCCGATGCTCGCGTCGTTCCAGGTCCGAGCGCTGAGCCTTCAGCTCGGCCCGACGGGTCTGCATCTGTTCCTCGAACTCGACCCGGGCCGCGTGCGCCACGGCGATCGCGCGCTCGGCCTCCGCTGCCCGCTCGGCGCTGCCGGCGCGCTTCACTTCTGCGGCACGCTCGGTCTCGGTGCCACGGTCGGCACCGGCGGCGCTATCTGTGGCTTCAGCGTCGGCGGTCTGCTCGGCGTCGTGACGCCGACGAGCAGCGTCCTTCGTCACCTCAGACGTGAACGTTTCGATCGGCGTCGAACCCGTCGAGGACAGCGCCGGCCCACGAAAACGCCGGGCCATCAGCACTCCCACGACGGCGACCACCGCGATGAGGATCAGCAGTCCTCCGAGCACCAGGACCTCGAACACTCCCATGACCATGACGCTCTCCCGTCCTTTGCGCAGGTGCGCACCCGAGAGGCCTACAGCGCTTGCTCGCACCCCGGTCGCACCGCGTCATCGGCCACGCGAGGGCAGCAGAAGATGACGCGCCCAACAGCTCCAGGATCAACCCGTGCGCCCCCGGCGCACGGACGGCTCAAACTCGAAATACCACAATTGCGTTGCAGAGTGCCTCGTCCTTGCAGGGTAGGGCGGGGTGAGACGCTGGTCAAGGACTCTCGGTCCCGACGGCGCCGCCACCTCAGGCGCGGTTGACGCCGTCAAGGGTCTCGTGCAGCACCCGGGCGACCAACGATCCGCCGAAACCGCGTCGTTGCAGGACAGCGGCCAGCCGTCGGTAAGCCACCTCACGGGTCAGGTGTCCCATCGTCGCGTATCGCCGCCGCGCCAACGACAAGGCGGCGGCGTACTCCTGGTCCCGGTCGACCGGCTGGAGCGCCTCGTCGATCTCCTCAGCCGCTACTCCTTTGCTCTGAAGCTCAAGTCGAAGTGCCGCCCGACTCAGGTGACGACGCTGCTGACGTGACTCCACCCAGTCGTGGGCGAAGGCGGCATCGTCGATCAACCCGACCTCAGCCATCCGGTCCAAGACCGAGGCGGCCGCTGCCTCCGGCACCTGCTTGGCGGCCAGCGCTCGGGCCAGCTCGGCCCTGGTGCGAGACTGCACCGCCAACTTCCGCAGCACGACCTGGCGGGCGAGGTCCTCCTCGGCAGGAGTGCCGACGCCGACCGGTGGTGACTGGGACGCGGCTGAGGCCACTCGGTCTCGATCCGTCGGGTCTTGGTCGGCCGCGAGTCCCCGCTCCTCCAGCCAGCGCCGGGTCGCGGCCACCGGATCCGGAACCGACGGCTGAGGGTGCGGCATCGACTAGAACTCCACCTCGCCGGTCAGCGGGTCGACCCCGGCGGGCGCGTCGAGCTTGGGCCCGATCCCCATCTTTTCCTTGATCCGCTTTTCCAGTTCGTCGGCTAGGTCGGGATTGTTACGCAGATAGTTCCGGGCATTCTCCCGACCCTGACCCAACTGGTCGGCCTCGTAGGTGAACCAGGCGCCTGCCTTGCGCACGATCGCCGTCTCGACACCGAGGTCGAGCAGGCTGCCTTCCCGGCTGATCCCCTGACCGTAGAGGATGTCGAACTCGGCCTGCTTGAACGGCGGCGCCACCTTGTTCTTCGCCACCTTGACCCGGGTTCGGTTGCCGACCATCTCCTGGCCGTCCTTCAAGGTCTCGATCCGTCGGACATCGAGCCGGACCGAGGAATAAAACTTCAGGGCCCGGCCACCAGTCGTCGTCTCCGGCGAGCCGAACATGACCCCGATCTTCTCCCGGAGCTGGTTGATGAAGATCGCCGTGGTGCCGGCCCCGCTGAGAGCGCCGGTCATCTTGCGCAGGGCCTGACTCATCAGCCGGGCCTGCAGGCCGACGTGGCTATCGCCCATCTCGCCTTCGATCTCGGCTCGCGGGGTCAAGGCGGCGACCGAGTCGATCACGATCAGCGTCAGTGCGCCGGAGCGCACCAGCATGTCGGCGATCTCCAGCGCCTGTTCGCCGTTGTCAGGCTGGCTGACCAGCAGCGAGTCGGTGTCGACCCCCAGCCGGGCGGCGTAATCTGGGTCCAGAGCGTGCTCGGCGTCGATGAACGCACAGATCCCGCCGCCGGTCTGGGCGTTGGCGATGGCGTGCAGGGCGACCGTGGTCTTACCGCTGGACTCGGGGCCGTAGATCTCCACCACCCGACCGCGTGGCAGCCCGCCGATGCCTAGAGCCACGTCCAAGGCGATCGATCCGGTGGGGATGACCTCGATCGGTGCGCGCACCTCATCGCCCAACCGCATCACCGAGCCCTTTCCGTACTGCTTGTCGATCTGCGCGAGTGCGGTCTCCAGTGCCTTGTCGCGGTCACCTGCGGCCATGATCGGGTCTCCTACCTGTGGGCTGTGTCGTACGTGGCTGTGTCGTGCTTGAAGCTGTGTCTTATACGAGCTGTGTCGTACTCGGGACTCTAAGGACCGGCCCTGACAATCGACCGGAGAAGCCGGCGGGTGTGGACAACTGCGTCGTCTATTCACCCGTGGACAACTTAGCGAACACGTGTTCGATCCGGAACCGCGACACGCCCGTGTCCACCCGCCAGCTCAACGCTCCCGGAGAGGAAGCTCCAATGCGGCCCAGACCGCTCGCCAGATTGTCTTGCACGGCACCCCGTCGGCCAGCGACCGGGCCACCGTCCGACCGCCGAGTTCGGCGAGGTTGTGCTCCTCGGCCCAGACCCGGTAGTACCCCGAGCCGAGCTGGTGTTGCAACCGGGCCCACAGCTCGGTCTCCTTCACCGTTTTCCTCCCGTTCTGGCACGGCCGCTGTCGCCGAGGTAGCCCACCACGGCTCACGCTAGTCAACCGCACCCAAACCGCACCCGACGGCTTGGCTCGGCCGGAGCGCACTGTCGGTGCGGCCGGGCAAGATGGAGGTCATGGCCCCCACGCTTGCGACGCAGGACGCGCTGAGCTTCTTCAGCCCGGCCACGGCCACCTGGTTTCACGAGGTGTTTTCCGCCCCCACGCCGGCCCAGGCCGGCGCCTGGCGCAGTATCGCGGCCGGGCAGAACGCGTTGGTGATCGCCCCGACCGGATCGGGCAAAACCTTGGCGGCGTTCCTGTGGGCCCTCGACGAACTGGCCCGGGCGCCGATCCCCGAGCCGTCCCGGCGCTGCCGGGTGCTCTACGTCTCTCCCCTTAAAGCGCTGGCCGTCGACGTCGAACGGAACCTGCGGGCTCCGCTGACGGGAATCACCCAAACGGCACTCCGGCTGGGTCAGACGCCACCCAGTGTCGCGGTCGGGGTCCGCTCCGGTGACACGAGTCCGGCGCAACGGCGGGCGATCGCGAGCCGCCCACCCGACATCTTGATCACCACCCCCGAGTCGCTGTTCTTGATGCTCACCTCCAGCGCCCGCTCGGTGCTGGAGTCGGTCGAGACCGTGATCGTCGACGAAGTGCACGCCCTGGCGGGCAGTAAGCGCGGCGCTCACCTGGCCGTCTCGCTGGAGCGGCTGCAGAACCTGGTCTGGGAGTCAGCGGGTTCCACGGCTGCGGGGCCACAGAATTCGGGATCAGGAAGTCCAGGATCAGCTAACCCGGCCCCAACGAACGCAGCGGCCGACCGGCGGCCACTGCAGCGGATCGGATTGTCGGCCACCGTCCGCCCCGCCGAACGGGTCGCGGCCTTTCTAGGCGGGCCGTACGGGGTCGACATCGTCGCCCCGCCGGCGCAGAAAGCCTGGGATCTGCGCGTCGTCGTCCCGGTGGAGGACATGAGCGATCTGGCCGCCTCCGCGGCCACGCCCGGACCTGTACCGGCCGAGGACTTCCCCGATGCCGGCGACCCGCCGCCGGCCCGGCCGCCGTCGATCTGGCCGCACGTGGAGAACCGCATCCTCGACGTGATCACCGCCCACCGTTCGACCATCGTGTTCGCCAACTCCCGGCGACTGGCCGAGCGGCTCACCGCACATCTGAACGAGCTGCAGGCGACCCGCCTCGGCACCGCCGGGCCCGATCCGGCCGGCGACAGCGGCCCGCCGGCCCAGGTGATGGCTCAGTCGGGTGTGTCCTCAGGCCACGACGGCAGCGCGGGTCCGGTGGTCGCGCGGGCGCACCACGGGTCGGTCAGCAAAGAGCAGCGGGCCCAGATCGAGTCCGACCTCAAGTCCGGTCAGCTGCCGTGCGTGGTGGCCACGTCCTCCCTCGAGCTGGGAATCGACATGGGCGCGGTCGACGTCGTGGTTCAGGTGGAGGCGCCGCCGTCGGTGGCCAGCGGTCTCCAGCGCGTCGGCCGGGCCGGTCACCAGGTGGGGGCGACCTCGCAGGGCGTGTTCTTCCCCAACCACCGCGGTGATCTGATCGAGTCCGCGGTGGTCGTGGAACGGATGCGGGCCGGCGCGATCGAGGCCGTCGCCGAGCTGCGCAACCCCCTCGACGTGCTGGCCCAGCAGATCGTGGCCGCGGTGGCTATGGACGAGTTCAAGGTCGAGGAGCTGTACGCACTGGTCCGGCGCGCCGGAGCCTTCCGCGGGCTGCCCTGGAGTGCCTTCGAGTCCGTGCTGGACATGCTCAGCGGCCGGTATCCCTCCGAAGACTTCGCCGAGCTGCGGCCGCGGCTGGTCTGGCAGCGTGACACCGGCGTGCTGAGCGCCCGACCCGGGGCCCAGCGACTCGCCGTCACCTCCGGCGGCACCATTCCCGACCGCGGCATGTTCGGGGTGTTCCTGGTCGGTGAAGGCAACGCGGCCGGACGGCACGAACCCGGGCGGCGAGTCGGTGAACTGGACGAGGAGATGGTCTACGAAACCCGCGTCGGCGACGTGTTCACTCTCGGCACCACCAGCTGGCGGGTCGAGCAGATCACCCACGACCAGGTGCTGGTCTCCCCCGCCCCGGGGGTGCCCGGCCGGCTGCCGTTTTGGAAGGGCGACGCCCCGGGCCGGCCGCTGGAGCTGGGTTGGGCCTTCGGTCGCTTCGTCCGCGAAATCGGCACCGCCGATCCCGAGCAGGCCCAGGCCCGGCTCGCCCAGAACGGACTGGACGAGTTCGCGAGGGCAAATCTGCTCGCCTATCTCCACGAGCAGACCGCGGCCGCCGGTGCCCTCCCCAGCGACCAGACCATCGTGTTCGAACGTTTCCGCGACGAGCTCGGGGACTGGCGGGTGTGCGTGCACTGCGCCCTCGGCACCGGGGTGCTCACGCCCTGGGCACTGGCGGTGGAGCGGGCCGCCCGGGAGCGCTACGGGCTGGAGGTGCAGGCCACCGCGACCAACGACGGCCTGGTGTTGCGGGTGCCCGACACCGAGTCCGAACCGCCCGGCGCGGACCTGATCGTGCTCGACCCCGAGGCCATCGAGCAGGTGGTGACCGACGAAGTCGGCGGCTCGGCGCTGTTCGCCTCCCGGTTCCGGGAGTGCGCCGCCCGGGCGCTGCTGTTGCCGCGGCGCGATCCGAAGTCCCGCTCACCGCTGTGGCAACAGCGGATGCGCTCGGCTCAGCTGCTCAGTGTCGCCGCCCGCTATCCGGAGTTCCCGATCGTGTTGGAGACGATGCGGGAATGCCTGACCGACGTGTTCGATCTCGACGGACTGCTGGCCGTGCAGCGCCGGATCGCCGCGCGCCAACTGCGGATCGTGGAGGTCGAGACCGCCGAGGCGTCCCCGTTCGCGCGCTCCCTGCTGTTCGGCTACGTGGGCTCCTTCGTCTACGAGGGGGACGTTCCGCTGGCGGAGAAGAAGGCGGCCGCGTTGGCCCTGGACGCCACCTTGCTGGCCGAGCTGCTGGGCAAGGACGGCCTCAAGCAACTACTCGACGCCGACGTGATCGCGCGCACGGAGGCAGACCTGCAGGGTCTCAGCCCCGAACGTCAGGCCACCCGGGTCGAACAGCTGTACGACCTGATCCGCACGGCGGGCCCGTTCACCTTGCCCGACCTGGAGCCGCGCTGCGCCGAAGGCTTCGACGCCGGGCCCGCGGTGGCGGACCTGCTGCTCGAGCGTCGGCTGGTCGCGGTCCGGATCGCCGGGCAGGAGATGGTCGCCGTGGCCGAGGACGTACCCCGGCTGCGGGACGGTCTCGGGGTTCCGGTGCCGCCCGGCGTGGCGGCCAGCTTCGCCGAGCCGGCCACGCATCCGATCGAGGACCTGGTCCTGCGCTGGGCCCGCACCCACGGTCCGTTCGTTGCCGGACCCGTCGCCCGGCGTTACGGACTGGGCCGGGCGGTGGTTTCGGCCGCCGCCGACGCGTTGGTGGCGGCGGGCTCCCTGGTCGCCGGCTCCTTCGTCGACATCGTCGAGGACACCGGAGAAGCCGAAGCGGGGGCAGCGGTCACGGACCGGCCCACCCGAGGTCCTGACCGCCGCCAGTACTGCCACGGTTCGGTGTTGGCGCTGATCAAACGCCGCACGCTGGCCGCGCTGCGGCACGAGGTGGAGCCGGTGGAACCGGTCGCGTTCAGCCGTTTCCTGCTGCAGTGGCAAGGCATCGGGTCCGGGCACCGCGGCGCCGATGCCGTCTTGGGGGTGTTGGAGCAGCTGTCGGGCTGTGCGGTCCCGGCGAGCGCGCTGGAGTCGGTCATCCTGCCGGCCCGGGTGAGTGACTACCGCCCGGCGATGCTGGACGAACTCACCACCGCCGGAGAGGTGTTGTGGATCGGGGACGGCGCCATCGGTAGCTCCGACGGCTGGGTCCGCTTCTTCGTCGCCGACGCCGACACCCCACCGGCCGGCGCCGAGCCGGCGCACTATCGCAGCCAGGAACTCCTGGCCGCCCTCGACGGCGGCGGCGCGCGGTTCTTCGACGCGCTGCTCCCGAGCGGGGTGAGCGACCGGGCCGAATACGTCGCCGCCCTGTGGGATCTGGTCTGGGCCGGGCTGGTGACCTCGGACACCGTGCACCCGCTGCGGGCGCTGGTGAGCGCCGGCGCCCACCGCGCGCCGCGCCGGCCCGCCGTTCGGACCCGGCGGACCCGGCTCAGCGGCCAGGGCCTGCGGCGGCCGGGACGCGCTCCCCGGAGCTCCTCGCCGCTGACCGCCGGTCGCTGGTCGCTGGTCGAGCGCGACCCACTCAGCCCCGCGCAACGGCTGGCCGGGGAGGTGTTCGCCCAACTCGATCGGTACGGCGTCCTCACCCGGGGCAGTGTGCTGACCGAGAACACCGAGGGCGGCTTCGGCGCGGCCTACCGCGCGTTGAGCACGTTGGAGGAGTCAGGTCAGTGCCGCCGGGGCTACTTCGTCGAGGGTCTGGGCGCGGCCCAGTTCGCGCTCGGGGGGGCCGTAGACCGGCTACGGGCTCAGCAACGCGAGCCCGAAGAGCCGGTTCCGCTCGCCTTGGCGGCCTGCGATCCGGCCAACCCGTACGGCGCGGCGTTGCCCTGGCCGGAGCGGGAAGGCCACCGGCCGGGGCGTAAGCCGGGCGCGCTGGTCGTCCTGGTCGACGGGGCTTTGGTGCTCTACGTCGAGCGCGGCGGCAAAACTCTGCTCACCTTCACCGAGGACGAGCGGCTGCTCGTCCCCGCGGCCGGGGCGCTGGCCGGGCCGGTCCGCCAAGGCCACCTGGGCAAGCTCACCGTCGAACGGGCCGACGGGGCGCACGTGTTCACCTCGAACGCCGTCAGCGCCGCCCTGCAGCAGGCCGGGTTCAAGATGACGCCGCAGGGTCTCCGACTACGACCCACGCCCTGACCTCGCCCGGCGTCAGGTTCCGCCTTGGGGATCGCGAAACCGGCAACGCGCGCGGAATCAGGCGGCGGCGCGGGCCAACGGGCGGATCCGCAGGGCGGTGACACCCTCGTAGGCTCCGGCGCTCTCGACCAGGGCCATCTTTTCGCTGACCACGTTCAACACCACCGACAGGGGCAGGTCCAACGCCGAACAGATCGAGGCCAGCAACTCGCTGGACGCCTCCTTTTGACCCCGTTCGACCTCGGAGAGGTAACCCAGGCTGACCCGGGCCGCCTTCGAGACCTCACGCAGCGTCCGCCCCTGGACGATCCGCTCCTCGCGGAGCGACTCGCCGATCAACTCGCGCACCAGCACCTGCTTGACCGGCGTCCGCTGTGGCATGCCCACCAGCCTACCCACCGCAGCCGACAAGCCCAGAGCCGACCACGCTCAGGGCGCGTCGGTCGTGTCGGCGGAAAAAAGGTCGTCCGTGTCGGCGGAGAAAAGGTCGTCGAGTACGGAGGCCAAGAGTGCGCAGGCGGCCCTGACGGTCTGGGCCCGGATCTGGGTCCGGTTCCCGCCGAGCTGCAGCGCGCGGACCCGCGCCGCGACCCGTCCCGGCCCGGCCACGGCTACGTACACCTCCCCCACCGGATGGCCGTCCTGGGCGTCCGGACCCGCGACGCCGGTCACGGCCAGGCCCAGATCGGCGGTGCATCGCCGGGCCACCCCCTGCGCCAAGGCCGCCGCGGTCGCCGCGGAGACCGGCCCGTGAGTCCGCAGCAGGGCCTCCTCGACCCCGGCCAGGGTGGCCTTGAGGTCGGTGGCGTAGCAGATCACGCCGCCCCGGTAGGCCTCGGAGGATCCGGGGACCGCGGTGAACGCGGCCCCGATCAACCCGCCGGTCAGCGACTCGGCGGTGGCCAGGGTGAGCCCGGCCGACCGTAGTCGGACCAGCAGGTCCTCCGCGCTCACCGCGCGGGCTGCGCTCCCCGGCGCAGGGCGAGCGCCGAGCGGAGGTAGTCCAGTCCGGTAACCACGGTGGTGATCAGAGCCGCCGCCATCAGCACCATCGCCACCACGTGCGCGGCAAACGGCAGCGGCAGCAGGTAGCCGATCAGCGCGAACGACTGCAACACCGTCTTGGCCTTGCCGCCGCGGTTGGCCGCCATCACCCCGTAGCGCAGCACCACGAAGCGCAGCACGGTAATCCCCCACTCGCGGACCAGGATCACGATCGTCACCCACCACCACAGCTCGCCGATGATCGACAGCCCGATGAAGGCCATTCCGGTCAGGGCCTTGTCCGCGATCGGGTCAGCGAGCTTGCCGAACCGGGTGACGATCTGGTAGCGCCGGGCCAGATAGCCGTCGACGAAGTCGGTGAAGATGGCGGCGGCGAAGATCGCCGCGGTGGCGATCCGCCAACCGTTCTGGTCGGGGTGGGCCAGCAGGGCCCAGGCGAATACCGGGACGGCCAGGATCCGCAGCGTGGTGAGCGCGTTCGGCACATTCCAGGGCGTGCTTTCACTCACCACGAGCGGTTCGGGATGGTGTTCTGAGGGAGTCGAGCGACCCTCGGGCGGCGGGACCGGCGTCATCAGCGCACTCGCGCGGAGAGGTCGATCCCCACCGAGCCGGTGACGACGGCGTCGACGAACTCCCCCACTGCGACCCGGGCCGGCGGGTCCAAGAACACGGTGCCGTCCACCTCCGGTCCCTGGTGCGCGGCCCGGCCGACCGGGGTCTCGCCGGCTTCCTCCACCAGAACCCGGAGCGGCTCGCCGACCCGCTCCTCGGCCCGTTGCGCCACCAGTTCCTGGGCCAGGTCGGCCACGGCCGCGCGGCGCTGCTCGATGTCGTCGGCGTCGAGCTGGTGGTCCAGCCGCGCGGCCTCGGTGCCGTCCTCGTCGGAGTAGCCGAAGACCCCGACCGCGTCCAGACCGGCCGCGGTCAAGAAGCCGGTCAGCACCTCCAGGTCGGCCTCGGTCTCGCCGGGGAACCCGCAGATCACGTTGCTGCGGATACCGGCGGCCGGGGCCGCGGCGCGGATCGACTCGATCAGGGCCAAGAAGGAGTCGGGATCGCCGAATCGGCGCATCCGCCGCAGCAGAGCCGGGGCGGCGTGCTGGAAGGACAAATCGAAGTAGGGCACCACATTGGGGATCGTGGTCATCGCTTCGATCAGGCTCGGCCGCATCTCCGCCGGCTGGAGGTAGGAGACCCGGACCCAGTCCAGCCCGGCGACGCCGGCGAGGTCGGCCAGCAACTTCTCCAACGCACGGACGTCGCCGAGGTCCTTGCCGTAGGAGGAGGTGTTTTCGCTGACCAACATGACCTCACGGACGCCCTGTTCGACCAGCCAGTGCGCCTCGGCCACCACCTCCGCCGACGTCCGGGACACGTAGGCCCCGCGAAAGGCGGGGATCGCGCAGAAGGCGCAGCGGCGGTCGCAGCCCGAGGCGATCTTCAGCGGCGCGGCCGGCCCGTGTCCCAGTCGGCGGCGGAAGGTCCGGGGTCCGCTGGCCGGGGCAATGCCGTCGGGCAGCGGTTCCGCGACCATCCCGAGCCCGGGAATCGCCGTCCGTGGTGCCGCCGCCCGGCGCTCCGCCGGGGCCAGCGGCAACAAGGTCCGCCGGTCCCGGGGGGCGTGGGTCTGGTGGGTTCCGCCGGCCAGGATGTGGCGTAGCCGACCGGCGACGTCGGCGTAGTCGTCGAAGCCCAGAACGGCGTCGGCCTCGGGCAACGACTGCGCCAGCTCAGCCCCGTAGCGCTCAGCCAGGCAGCCGACCGCGACCACTGCGGGCGAGCGGCCGTCTTCGCCCAGGTCGGCGGCGGCCAGCAGGGTGTCGACGGAATCCTTCTTGGCCGCTTCGATGAAGCCGCAGGTGTTGACCAGCACCGCGTCGGCGGCACTGGGATCCTCGACCAGGCGGAAGCCGCCGTCCTCCAGTCGGCCGGCCAACTCCTCGGAGTCGACCTCGTTGCGGGCGCAGCCCAGCGTGACCAGGTGGACCGCGGTCAGCTTCACGGCAGGCACCTTCGCTGCGGATCCCTCCGGGGATGCGGCCCGAGCCGGGGACGAGGCGGTGGTGACAGGCATGACCGGACCAGTATGACCGCCGGTTCGCGCTCAGCCCAGCCGAAGGTTCTCCACCACCTCGTCCAGGTCGTCCGGCTTCACCAGCACCTCGCGCGGTTTCGAGCCCTCAGAGGGTCCGACCACGCCACGGGTCTCCAGGATGTCCATCAGCCGCCCGGCCTTGGCGAAGCCGACCCTCAGCTTGCGCTGAAGCATCGAGGTCGAGCCGAGCTGCAGGGTGACCACCAGCTCCACCGCCTGCAACACCAGGTCCAGGTCGTCGCCGATGTCCTCCGCCACTTTGGCGGCCGCCTCGGGGGCGGCGGTGACGTCGTCGCGGTAGACCGGCTTCAGCTGCTCGGTGACGTGCGCAACCACCGTCCGGACCTCCTGCTCGGTGACCCAGGCGCCCTGGATCCGGATCGGCTTGGAGGAGCCCATCGGCAAGAACAAGCCGTCGCCCTGACCGACCAGTTTCTCCGCGCCGGGCTGGTCCAAGATGACCCGGGAGTCGGTCATCGAGGAGGTGGAAAAGGCCAGCCGGCTAGGTACGTTGGCCTTGATCAGCCCGGTGACCACGTCGGTGCTGGGCCGCTGGGTGGCCAGCACCAGGTGGATCCCGGCGGCCCGAGCGAGCTGGGTGATCCGGACGATGGAGTCCTCGACGTCGCGCGGGGCGACCATCATCAGGTCGGCCAGCTCGTCGACGATGACCAGCAGGTACGGGTAGGGCGCCAGCACCCGCTCCGAGCCCTCCAGCGGCTGCACGGTGCCGGCCCGGACGGCCTTATTGAAGTCGTCGATGTGGCGGAACCCGAACGCGGCCAGGTCGTCGTAGCGCAGGTCCATCTCGCGGACCACCCACTGCAACGCCTCGGCCGCCTTCTTGGCGTTGGTGATGATCGGCGTGACCAGGTGCGGCACGCCCTCGTACGCGGTCAGCTCGACCCGCTTGGGGTCGACCATCAGCATCCGGACCTCGTCCGGGGTGGCCCGCATCAGCACCGAGGTGATCATCGAGTTGACGAAGCTGGACTTGCCCGAACCGGTGGCCCCGGCGACCAGCAGGTGCGGGGTCTTGGCCAGGTTGGCCACCACGAAGCCGCCCTCGACGTCCTTGCCGAGGCCGACCGTCATCGGGTGCTGGTCGCTGCGGGCCCGGCCCGAACGCAGCACGTCGCCCAGGGAAACGACCTCCTTGTCCACGTTGGGGATCTCGATCCCGATCGCGGACTTGCCGGGAATCGGCGAGAGGATCCGGACGTCGGCGCTGGCCACGGCGTAGGCGATGTTCTTGCTCAGCGCGGTCACCTTCTCCACCTTGACCGCCGGCCCGAGCTCCACCTCGTAGCGGGTGACGGTGGGTCCGCGGCTGTAGCCGGTGACCCGGGCGTCGATCTCGAACTGCCGCAGCACCTCGGTCAGCCGGCTGACCACCCGGTCGGAGGCCTCGGTCCGCGCCTTGTGCACGCTTCCCGGCTGCAGCTGCTCCGAATCCGGCAAGAGATAGGTCACGTCGCCGGACAGTTGCAGCTGCTGGACCCGCTGCGGGATCGGGGCGGCCGACAGGTCGGCACTGTGCGTCGGTGCGGACAGTTCACCGGATTCCCCGGTCTCGCTACCTTCGCCGTGCACGGTGAAGCCGGGCGGTAGACCGGCCGTGACCGTCTTCCGCGGCCCGGCCCCCTCGTCGTCGGCGTCCGGCTCGGCTGAAGGCGCCTTGTCGGGGCCGGGTCGCGCCGCTTCGGCCGGCTCGATGGCGTGACTGCCCCGTCGTCGCGAAGGTCGATCGTCGACCACCGGTGTGTCGTAGGCCTCCTCGACCCCGTAATCGACGTCGCCCTCGACCTCCCCGCCCTCGATCTCCCCACCCTCGATCTCTCGACGCTCGAGCACCGTGCCCTCGACCACCGGAGGCTTACGGGTCAGCCGAAGCCGGGCGGTGCGCGCCCGGGCGGCCAGCTCGTGCAGCGGGATGCCGACCACCACCAGCACCCCGAAGACCAGCAGCAGGACCAGCAGCGGCACCGCGACGTAGACCGACACCAGGTCGGCCAGCATCGAGGAGGAGATGTAGCCGAGGATGCCGCCGGCCTCCCGGAGCCGTGCCGGCTGGTCGGTCAACGGCAGTCCGCGGGCGATGTTGATCAGCCCGAGCAGGCCGAACAGGACGGCCGCCCAGCCCACCACCTGACGACCGCCCGGGCCGTTGCGGTCCGGATGCCGCAGGGTCCGCCACGCCATCGCCAGCAGCAGCAGCGGAGCGACGTAGGACAGTCCACCGATGATCGTGGCGACGCCGACGTGGACGACATCCCCGAAACGGCCGGGGAGTCCGAACCAGAACTCCGCCGCCACCACCACCGCACAGCCGAGCAGGAACAACCCCACCCCGTCGCGGCGCACCCCGGGGTCGATGGTGCGGGCCGAACGACCTACCCCGCGGGCAGCGGCGCCGACGCCGTGAGCCAGCCCGGTCCAGACCACGGCGACGCCGTGACCGATCGAGCCGATCACCGAGCGCGGCCGACGCCTGGTCGAGGGCCGGCGCGAGGGGGGCCGGCGCGTACTCGACCCGGACCGCTGGGGGCCGGAACGCTGAGAACCGGAACGCTGGGAACCGGTAGGTCGGCGGGTGCCGGACGAACGGGTCGATGCTGTCGAACTCTTGCTTCCGGGCGACCGCGAACGGCCACCGGCACTGGTGGAACCAGACCGGCCAGGAGTCCGCGGTGGGGAAGACGCGCGGGTCGCCATGCTCCGACCTTAGGCGAACAGGCCCCGGCGGTCTCCCGGCACACGCCGGATCGGGGTCACAGGTGCGGCCGCAACCGCCACAGGTGGTCGGTGGGACCGATGCCAGAACCGAGGGCGAAGCCGCCGGCGATGGCCCCGGTGACGTAGGCCTTGGCGCCTTCCACCGCGCTGGGCACGCTCTCACCGAGCGCTAGTCGGCAGGCGATCGCGCTGGCCAGGGTGCACCCGGTGCCGTGGGTGTGCACGGTCGCCTTCCGGGCGGCATGAAAGGTTTGGACGGTTTCGTCGTTGCCGAGCAGGAGATCGACCGGGTCGCCGGCGGCGTGGCCACCCTTGACCAGGACCCAGCGCGAGCCGAGGGTCAGCAGTCGGCGCGCCAGCTCACCGGGATCGACGTCGGCACCGGCTCCGCTGAGCAGCCGCGCCTCGTCCAGGTTGGGCGTCATCAGCGTTACTTGCCCGCCGAGACCGCGCACCGCGTCCAGGGCGGCCTCGTCGATCAGCGGGTCGCCGTGCTTACTCGCACAGACCGGGTCGAGCACCACCGGTACGCCGGGCGGCAACGTGGCCAGCAGATCCCCGAGGACCGCGCAGACCTCGGCGGTGCCGAGCATCCCGATCTTGACGGCGTCGACGCCGATGTCGTCCACGACGCTGCGAAACTGGTCTTCAACGGCCGCCGCGTGGACCGGCCAGACGCTCTGGACACCGCGGGAGTTCTGGGCGGTAACCGCGGTCAGCACGCTCATCCCGTGCACCCCGTGGGCCAGCATCGTTTTCAGGTCGGCCTGGATCCCCGCTCCCCCGCCGGAGTCCGAGCCGGCCACGGTCAGCACCCGGGCGGTCGGCAACACTCGATCCGACCCGGTCGACGTTTCGCCGACGCCGGGATTCACCGGCGCCGGGCGAAGTGGTCGAAGCCGGCCGGACCCTCGTAAGCCTCGCCGTCAACGGTCACGGCGGGTCCGCCGGCCAAACCGGAGGTGATCCCGCCCAGCACCCGCCAGCCATCAGGTACGGCGGTGGTGGACTCGAAGGTGGCGGCAAGGGCGTGGTCTTCGCCGCCGGTCAGCACCAGCGCGTACGGATCGGCGCCGGTCGCGGCGGCCACACTGGAGAGCACCTCGGGCACCTGCAGCGCGTCCCGGTGCACGTCGATCCCCACCCCGGACGCTGCGGCCAGGTGCCCGAGGTCGGCCAGCAGGCCGTCGGAGACGTCGATCATCGCGCTGGCCCCGGCCCGGGCGGCCACCGCACCCTGGCCGTAGGGGACCTGCGGGACGCGCTGGGCCTCCACCGCGGCCCGGGGCGAACGGAAACCCCGGCTGAGCACGGCCAACCCGGCGGCCGCCCACCCCAGCCGTCCGGACACCGCCAGCACGTCACCGGGTCGAGCGCCCGAGCGCAGCACCGGCGACCGGCCGTCGAGCACCCCCAAAGCAGTGACGACCACGGTGATGTCCCGGGCCCGGGTGGTGTCACCGCCGAGCAGGCTCACCCCCGCCCGACCGGCCTCCTCCCGCAGCCCAGCGGCCAGGTCGAGCGCCCAGCGCACTTCGACCTCCCCGGGAGCGGAGAAGGCGACCACGATGCCGCGGGGGCGAGCGCCCATCGCCTCCAGGTCGGCCACGTTGACCGCCACCGCTTTGCGGCCGATGTCGCGCGCCGTGCTCCAGTCCCGGCGGAAGTGGACCCCTTCGACCAGAGCGTCCACGCTGGTCACCACCTCCTGGGACACGCTCAGCACCGCGGCGTCGTCGCCGGGACCGACCAGCACGTCGGTCCCCGATTCCAAGCCCTGGGTCATCGCCGAGATCAGGGCGAACTCCCCGAGTTCGGCCAGCGTGGTGGGCCCCGAGCCGCCCGGACTCATCGCGCGGGAAGCGTCGCCCCGCGGGCGGACGAACGGGCGGGCGAGCCTGTAGGTTGGCGCACATCGCAGAGCGTACGTGCTCCCGCTCCGGCTCGGACGCGGGTTCTGCCCACGCTCGACCAGCGTGCACCCGTACGCCGTTCCGGGCTGCGGAGAGTCGGAGGACCCATGGTGGTGCAGGCCTACATTCTCGTCCAGGCCGCGGTGGGACAGGCGGCCGTGGTGGCCGAGGCCATCAGCCACATCACCGGGGTGACCCTGGCTGAGGACGTGACCGGGCCCTACGACGTGATCGTTCGGGCGGAAGCGACCTCGGTCGACGAACTCGGCCAGATGGTCGTGGCCAAGGTCCAGCAGGTTCCGGGCATCACCCGTACGGTGACCTGCCCCGTCGTGCACTTCTGAGGCAGCGGTTGTCGGACTCCCGCCGGGCCCTCGTCGGGTTCCACCTGCTCGTGGTTGGCGCCGTGACGCTGCTCGCGGGTGCGGGCTGCGCCGGTACGGTCGCCGTGCCCGACCCGACTCCGACCGGTGCCGCCGCCCAGATTTGTCCGGGCGTGCTGGCCGACCTCCCGGCTCAAGTCCTCGATCAGGACCGCCGCCGGGTCGATCCGGGCCGGTTCTCCGCCGCCTGGGGTAAGCCGGCGATCGTGCTCCGCTGCGGAGTGCCGGCACCACCAGGACTGACCGCCACCAGTGAGTGCCTGGAGGTCAACGGAGTGGGCTGGTTCGCCGAGCCGGCCCAGGGCGGGATCATCTTCACCACCATCGGGCGACCGGCGCTGGTCGAACTCAGTGTTCCCGCCCACTACGCGCCTGAGCCGGGCGCCCTGGTCGACGTCGCCGAAGCCGTGGCCGCGCACGACCCGGTGTCCACCCCCTGCCGCTGACCCCACCCCGAGCGTACGTTTTCCGACCACGGCCGGCCAAACGGACCGGAGAAAGGTTCAGCGCAGGCCGAGCGGGCGCTGGAGGGCCAAGGTAATCAGTCGATCGACCAGAGCCGGGTACGACAACCCGCTGGCCGCCCACATCCGCGGGAACATCGAGTGCTCGGTGAAGCCGGGCATGGTGTTGATTTCGTTGATCATGACCCGGCCCTGGTGGGTGAGGAACACGTCGACCCGGGCCAGGCCTTCGCAGCCGATCGCCTCGAAGGTCGCGACCGCGAGCGCGCGGATCTGGTCGGCCACCGCACCCTCCACGTCGGCGGGGACGTCGAGGCTGACCTGCTCCTCGGGCAGATACTTGGCCTCGAAGTCGTAGAACGCGGACGGGTCGCTCATCCGGATCTCGGCGATCTCGCTGGCCACCGGCGGACCACCGTCAGGGTCGGCCAGGACGCCGCACTCCAGCTCACGGCCGTCCACGAAGCCCTCCTCGACGATCACCTTCGGGTCGAAACGCTGGGCCGCCACCACGGCCGCCTCGACCTCCTCGGCGTCGTCCACTTTGGCGATGCCGAGGCTTGAGCCGCCCCGGGCGGGCTTGACGAACACCGGGAAGCGCAGGGCGGCGACCGCCTCCAGGCAGGCCACCCGGTCGTGGCGCCACTGGGCGGGGGTGATGGCCACGAACGGGCCGATCGGCAGACCCGAGGCGCTCAGCACCAGCTTCATCACGTGCTTGTCCATCCCCACCGCACTGGCCAGCACCCCGGCGCCGACGTAGCGGACGCCCATCATCTCGAACAGACCTTGGATCGTCCCGTCCTCGCCGAACGGCCCGTGCAGCAGGCTGAGGGCGACATCGATCGGCCCGAGCCAAGACAGCGCCGAGCGGCGGTCGACCGAGCCGTACGCCACGTCGTCGCGAACTGCAAGTTCGCTCCCGGACCCGTGGGTCAACAACACGGCGTCCGCGGCGTCCTCGCTCAGCTCGGGCAGCCGGCCCTCGGTGACCTTCAGCTGCGCGACCGTGGACTCGTCGACCACGATCCATCGCCCGGACCGAGTAATCCCGAGACCGACTACGTCGTACCGCTCGGCGTCGAGGGCGGCGAACACGCCCGCCGCGGTCAGGCAGGACACTCCGTGTTCGGTGCTGATGCCGCCGAACACCACGGCGACCCGGACCCGCCGGTCCTGGTCGTCGGGTCGCGGCTGCTCCGCCGGCTGTTGAGTCATGGTTTCTCCTGTCCCGCCTCACTGTCGCCGTTGCCGCGGCCCGACCCTACCGGGACGAGCAGGCTCCCAGCCCGCCGACGCGCAAGGATGGGGCGTATGAGTGATGTCTCCGCCGCCGCCGACGGCGACCTCGCGGCGAGGTCGGCGCCCTGGCATCCCGACACCGTCGCGGTCAGCGCCGGCCGGCCCGAGTCGAAGGTGGACGCACCGCTCAATCCGCCGGTCGTGTTCGCCTCCACCTACGTCGGCAGTCACGACACCTCCGGGTCCGAACGCGCCTACGGCCGCTACGGGAACCCGACCTGGGAGGCTCTGGAGACCACGATCGGGGCGCTGGAGGGCGGGCGGGCGCTGACGTACGGCTCGGGGATGGCAGCCGCGGCGGCGGTGCTGGACGGCGTACCGGTCGGTGCCACGGTGGTGCTGCCCACCCACTGCTACCTCGGAGTGTCCGCCGGCATCAAGCAGCGTGCCGAGCGGCTCGGCTGGACCCTACGTACCGTCGACGTCGCCGACACCGAGGCCGTGCTCAGCGCGGCCGAGGGTGCAGACCTGGTGTGGTTGGAGTCCCCGACCAACCCGATGATCGAGGTCGCCGATCTGCCGCGGATCGGGGCCGAGCTCGCAGGTCGGACCCGGTTGGTGGTCGACAACACCTTCGCCACCCCCCTGCTGCAGCGTCCGCTGGAGCTGGGCGCCGACATCGTCCTGCACGCGGCCACCAAGTTCTTGGCCGGGCATTCCGACGCCCTGCTCGGGGCGTTGGTCGTCGCCCCCGACGCCGACCAAATGTACGGCGCGCTGGACGCCGTCCGCCGCTCGAACGGCGCGGTCCCGGGGACGATGGAGGCCTACCTCACGCTGCGCGGGATCCGAACCCTGCCGCTGCGGCTGCGGCAAGCCCAGGAGAACGCGCAGGTCCTGGCGCAACGGCTGGCCGCCCATCCCGCCGTCGGTCGGGTCCGCTACCCCGGACTGCCCAATGACCCAGGTCATCGGCTCGCCGCGACGACGATGAAGGGCTTCGGGTCGATCCTCTCGATCGACCTGGCCGACGCACCGACGGCAAACCGGCTGATCGACGGCTGCGCGTTGTGGGTGCACGCCACCAGCCTCGGTGGGGTGGAATCCACCTTCGAACGTCGGCGCCGCTGGCCGGGCGAACTGGCCAGCGTGCCCGAGGGTTTGATCCGGATGTCGGTCGGCGTGGAGCACGTCGAGGATCTTTGGCTCGACCTGGAGCAGGCTCTCGACCGGCTCGGTTGACTGCCGGCGGGCACCTTGGGACGGGTGCAGACGCCATGTCTCACCGTCAGGACGAAACGTCTTCTCCGGGGCTGGAGCCCGCGTCGCGAAACAGGAGCGGCCAGACGACTTCGTCGACGATCTGCTGACTCAGCTGGTCGCTGAGGCGGCCTTCCCAGAGGTAGTGATGTCGCAGGATGGCCGGGCCGGCCTCCAACTGCCGGGCGGTGATCGTGTTCAGGTGGCCGTCAGGCAGCTCGTCGCGGTCGACGGCCCGCTCAAGCAGGGCCCGAAGCTGCTGGGCGGTGCGGTGGCGGTGGCCGGCGCTGTAGATCTCCGCGGCGCTGTTCGGGTCGCCGAGGACGTCGCCGAGGATCCCGCGCAGCGCCGGCCCGGCCGGGCCTTGGAGGTGGGCGGCGACCTGAGCGAAGTAGGCCGACAGGTCGCCGTGCAGGCTGCCGGTGTCGGGCAGGTCGGCCGGGTCGGGCAGGGCGGATTGGACGGCGGCCAGGACCAGGTCGCGTTTGCTCGGCCAGCGCCGGTAGAGGCTGGCCTTGCTGACCTGGGCCCGGCCGGCGACGGCGTCCATGGTCAACCGGCCGTAGCCGCGCTCGGCCAGCTCGGCGAGGACCGCATCGAACACCGCGCTCAGGAGTCGCCGGCCGCGCCGGCGGGGTTGGCGTCGATGATCCTCGGGCCGGCCCGCGGTGCCCGGACGGGCGTCAGTCACGGTTATCACCCTCCCGCTGAGCCATCACGTCGCCGCGGGCACCGTCGACGATCACCTCCAATCCGTCGGTCAGGACCTGGGTGCCGTTGCCAGTGCCCATGACCGCCGGGATGCCGTACTCGCGGGCGACGATCGCCGCGTGGGAGCCGAACGATCCCGAGTCGGCGACGACGGCTGCAGCGAGTTGGAACAGCGGCGTCCAGGCGGGATTGGTGTAGGGGCAGACCAACACCTCGCCCGGTCGGAGCCGGCCGAATTCGCTGGGCTGCCGGATGACTCGTACCGGCCCGCCGGCGCGACCGCCGCCACCGGGTGCGCCGGAAACCAGAACGCCAGCCCGACGACGCTTCCGAAAGGACGGCTTGTGCGGATTCAGCATCTCTGGATGCAAGGTGGCCGGCGAGATCAGCGGGGCCTCACCGAACTCGGCCCGCCGCGCGGATCGTTGCTCGACCAGTCGGCGCAGCCCGTCTCGCTGCTCGGCACTCAGCTGGTCGGGATCAGCCACCTGCTGGAGTTCGGCGAGCGTGAGGTGGTAGACGTCGTCGCCCCGGGTCAGCGCCCCCACTTTGCTGAGCCGGCTCCCCGCTTCCAGCAGCGCGGCCCGCAGGACCGGCCGCAGGGCGAGGGCGTGGAAGTGGCTGTCTTCGCGGAACACCATCGCCGCTCGTGCCGCGACGGCCGCCCGAATGATCCGGTCGCCGGTGCCGCTGAACCGGACCCGCCGTCGGCGGCGGATCCGCTGCTCCGCGGTCTCAGGGGTGTGGTCCTGCGGGGTCGCCGCAGTGGGCTGGGTGACCAGGCCGCGGAGGTGGTCGAGCAGCAGCGCCGGCTCGTCGGCCCAGGTGGCGGCGGAGACGAGGGCGGCGCTGGTGGTTTCCCGGTGGCCGTACGTGGCCAACCACTGCGCAAGCGCGGCTCGGAGTGGCGTGAAGTCGTCGGTACGCCAGACCGCGGCGACCAGGTCGTCGGTGGCCGAGGACCGGAACATCTCCGACCAGGCCGGAGTCCGACGGATCTGCTCGGCGATCGCGGTCAGGGCGTCGTTCGCGGCCCGGGTCTGGGTCGGCTGCCCGGCGAGCAACGGCCAGAACTGGGCCGACAGGCCGAGGGCCGCGAGCAGCAGACGGAGGCGGATGATGCTGGCGCCGGCGGCGGGGAGGTAGTCGATGCGGACGTCGACGTACTCGTGTAGGGCGGTGAGGATCCGGGCCGGTACCGCGATCAGGTCCGGCCAGGCCATGCGCTGGTGGTCCTCGGCCCGGAACTCCTGCACCCGCCCTTCGTAGTCGGCAAACCGCGGGTCGCAGGTCCACCGGGACGGGTCGTGGTGGTGCAACCGGTCCTTGACCCGTTGCAGCGTGGTCAGGGTCCGCCAAGTGAGGCGCGGCTGCGGCGGAAGCAGCTGGGTCACCACACCATCGGTCTCGGGGAACATCCGCGCGACGTCCAGGTCGACCGCCGGGATCTCGGCGACCATCCGGGCCAGGATGGTGAACCAGCCCGGCACGGTCCAGGTGGTGACGTCGAGCGGGTAGGGACGGGTGGGTACGAGTTCGGTGGTGATCGCCCCCATCGCTCGCTGGACCCGGTCGGCCTTCACCGGGGCGGGCGGGAGGGCGGTCAGCGGCCGGGCCTGAACAACCCACGCGGTGGCATCGGCGTAGGCCCACTCGATGTCCTGCGGACACCCGAAGTGTCGGTCGATCCGCACGCCGACCCGGGCCAGCTCGGTCAGGGCCTGGACCGGCAAGTCCCTGCCCGCGTTGTCACCGCCCTGCTCGTGGATGACTCCCCCGGAATCTTGGGCCGAGACGACCACCTCCCGGCGCCCGGGCCGTCGGTCCCGGACTCGGCCCCGCTGGTCGAGCACCACGTGCTCCGGGGTGACCAGGCCCGACACCACGGCCTCGCCGAGTCCCGGACTGGCCTCGATCACTACCTCGTCGCGGCGGCCGGTGACCGGGTTCGCGGTGAACATCACCCCTGCGTACTCGGAGCGCACCATTCGCTGCACCACCACCGCGATTTCCGGCGCCTGCCCGTAGCCGATCCTGGCCCGATACGCGACCGCGCGTTCGGCCCACAACGACGCCCAGCAGCCGCGGACCGCCGCCAGCACCGCGTCGGCCCCGATCACGTTCAAAAAGGTTTGTTGTTGGCCGGCGAACGCCGCCCCAGGCAGGTCCTCTGCGGTCGCGCTCGACCGCACCGCCACCGCACCCCCGCCCAGTCTTTGGTACGCCTCGACGATCGGCGCGGCCAGCTCGGACGGCACGGTCATCGCCTCAGTCATCGTTCGTAACCCCTCGGCGCCGCCACCCTTGACACCAGCACCGGCGATAGCTGAAGCAGCCAGGGCCTGCCGGTACAGCTGCGTCGACACCACGAAGCCTTCCGGGACCGCGAACCCCGCTCGACGCAACTCGCCGAGCTTGGCTCCCTTGCCGCCGGCCGTGCTCAGGTCGTGCTGGTCGAACTGATCCAGCGGCGCGACCAGCACGGTGGAACTTCGCATGATGTGGCCCCCTTAGAGTACGAAACGTTCTTTAACCTACACCAACACGGGAGTACGCCGAGTCTGGGGCCACGAACCTCGGCCCAGTTCCTTACTGGCGCGTCGTTCCATACTTCCGAGTAAAGGATGGAGAATGCGGGTATCCAGCAGAATCACGACGAAGGGGCAGGTAACGATTCCCGTCGCGGTCCGCCGAGCCTTGGAGCTCGAGGTCGGTGATGGAGTGATCTTCGAGCTGGACCCTGGGTCGGGCGAGCCTCACGCTCGGGTCCGCAAGGCAGCCGACTTCCTGGCCCTGGCGGGTTCAGTGCCCGCGCCGGCGGAGTGGAAGGGCGCCGACTGGCGCGACCTCCGGGAAGCGGCCTGGTCGGCGCACGCTGAGCATGACGGCCCCATGCCGGACTGATGCGGAAGGCCCTCGACGCGAACGTCGTGCTGCGCCACTTCACCGGTCAGCCTCCCGAGATGGCAGCCCGGGCCACCACGGCACTGGTCGGTGCGCCGGCTCGCAGTCTGGTGTTGACCGATCCCACCCGTCGCCGAGATCGTCTACGTCCTGCAGGGACCGTACGCCCTTTCCCGGGCGGAGATCGCCCGCATCATCGAGGCTACGCTCTCGCTGGTCTCGGTGTTGGTCGACAACGATTTACTCTTGCGCCGCACCGTGGAGCACTACGCGCAGCGCAAGATGGACTGGCCCGATGCGTACCTGGTCGCGCTGGTGGAACTGCGTCAGCTGGACGGGCTCCTCAGCTTCGACCGTCTCGACGCGATGATCGCCGGACTCGGAGTGACCCGACGGAAACGTGAGCCGACGGCCCAAGTAAACCCTTCCCGCCCGATTTGAGCCCTCCGCAGCACGATTCGCTGATCGGCACATACAGACGACTTGCCCCGCAGAGGTGGTCTTCGAGGTCGGCTACGGAAGGGCAGCCAGCGAAGCCCTGTTGAGGGGTTGCCGACCGCAGATGCGCACGCTGCCGGACCCAGCGGGCGTGCAAAGCTCGTGTCGGCAAACGAGCCTCCGATCAGAGCTACGTACGTCTCGGCGACCCGGTCGGGGACAAGTAGATGGGCGCAAACCAGGCTACATAACCTTTTCGTATTACCATTGGGGCGTTCGAATCCCGGCCAGGGGTCATTATCACGGACACGGGAGGAAGTGGTAAAGGTGCGAGGGGTCTCAAAGCCTTCTCTTGTTTGTCTTCTTTTCAGCTTGTCTGCACATATTATAGTGATAGTAGTGGACCACTTAAACGCAGCTAATTATCCTACAAAGGGGGCAAATATTGGGTTAGCGCTACTTCAGCTTATAATCGGATTCGTCGTAATTGTGAGCAGTGCCTTTGTTGTAGCCTCTATTTTGTCATCGAGGCGAGTGAAATGCTGATGACCTCCTGGGTGGCAGACCTGCACAGGTAGCGGGCCGAGGATGACGTCGTAACCAAACAGTTCCTCGAGGTCAACTCCTCCCTTGTGGCCGAGAATACAAGGGTTTGCGTTATAGCACATGCGCTGGTAAGACGAAGTGCTACCATACGGCGGCTCGAAGCTGACTAGGCTCCAGGGCCTACCGTGTGGAAAGGGGTCACGCTGATGACCAATCCCCGCCCGAGTTGGTTAGCGATGTCGCGCCGCACCATCTTTCACTGGGGTCTGCTCTCCGGACCACCCGTCGTAACCACCATAGGGATGCTTGCGACTCTTTCATACAGCTCTGGTGGCGCTCACAACCTGGTTAGGCCCGGCACACAAAAAGCAGTTGGCGACCTTGCGTTCTTGGGTTGGACGCTCGGGCCCGCACTAGCAGCACTCATCATCTCGGTACTTCTTGCAATACGCAAAGCAAGGTTCACGGTTATAGTGTTGATGAATTTTGCAGTCCTTGCGACTACCGTAGCCGTAGTGCTTAGTGTCTGGCTGAGTATGTCAGCTACTTCGGCCGTCGCTTTCCTCACTCTACCTCTTGTTCAGTGTGTACTACTGATAATCGGGTTGATCGTGTTGGCGCTTTCTGAACGACCTCGAATCGACAGCTAACCCAGCTTAAAGCTAAGCTCGAGCCCAGCTAGTAGAGCCGACTCAGCACATGACCAAGATGACAGTTCGAGCGTGCGTGCGATTGAACGCGTAATGGTGACTACTATAGAAAGGCTAACCGTAGGGGGGAACTTTGGAGTGTTGAAATGCATACTCGACGGTGGGCCTCTTCGACTTAATATAAATAGAGGGCAGATGGGTTCTGCAGTCGGGGCAACTTCCTTACGACTGTCTACTAGGTTCAGTGTCACGGACACGGAAAAAAGTGATAGAGTGCGAGAAGAACTGATAAAGTTCAAAGATCTCAAAGGCTTCTCTTATTTATCTTTTGTTTCAGCTGGTGTGAACTTATCGTAGTGTTGTATGCGACCATTTAAATGCAATTAGGTACCCGAAAATGGAGCAAATGTTGGCTAGAGAATGACTAAAGATATCCGTCTACTACTGCTTGCCTGGGTTAGGCGGCGACTTGAAATTAACGACAAGCAGAAGCCCTTGGCACAGGTACCAAAACCACGGGCTCTGACGCTAGTAGATCAGCGTCTTCGAGTCCTCGTCGAGGACCGCCTCCGAGCACTAGGCTGCACCACCGCGACCGTAACCCACCAGTGGGGAGCCGAAGCCGACATGTGGTTTGTGGAAATTAGTCCTCATGAGCCGAAAGCGGCCTTCGTCTCGTTGGCTTTCGACGGGTACGGTCTAGTATCCGTCGTTGCCGGCCGCACCTGGTTCGAAATGTTCCCTGGCGACGACGATCTCTTCGACGAGCTCAGCAGCATTCTAGATGCCGTCTTTGCCGGTGAAATTATTGAGCAAGGCCTGCCCCATCAGACAGCAGCTGTCATCGGAACAGGTAAGTCGAAGGTTAAAGTTGGAGCTTGGCCGGCAGCGCGAGGGCAGGAACGCCGCTACGCCCCCTACACATGAACGCCGCAAATCCAGCGTCTAGCTGACGGGGGCTTCGCCCCAAAGTGACGAGCCGTGTCGTGGTCGAGTCAGTTGTGCGGGTTCCGGTCGAGCGGGATCCCCGTGGCTGGCATGCCGGCCTCGGGTATATGAACCGACATGATCCGGTTAGTTGGCCTGAAACTGGCCGCCTGTCGACCGGAGCCCACCCATGAATGTAGCGCGCAGCGTCGCCGACGGGCTGGCTGAGCAGATCACCTTCGAGATCGAGCGCATCGACCGGATGTGTTCCAACGTCTATGTGTCGAGCTGCAATACGCTGCAGGGCTGGTCGGTTTCGTCCATCGGTAGTTGGGGATGCTGAGCGCCTCGACCGCCCCGTTGGGTCGGATCGCCGGCCGCTCCGCTAAGGATGCCCGCGCCTTCGCCCAGCAGCACCAGATCTCGTCGGTCCAGTTCGTCAAGGGTCAACGCAAGGACGACGTGACGGCCGAAAATCTGGCCACGTTCACGAGGCGGAGGGTGTGGTGTTCATCGGCTGGGCGCAGGAGGACTCAGATGTTTCGGACCGAGAAACGCCGCGACGCTGAGGGTCGGTCCTACTCGTGGATCGTGAAGTCGATCGGGGGGCGGTGAACCACTTCTATTTCTACTACGTTGACGACGACGAATTCGGCCGTCCTTCCTCAAGTTCGGCTCCTACTTCCGCTGTAACCAGGTAGGCCAGCACCAACCCGAGCGCAGCGCCGACGAGGTCACATCACCGAGATCACAACCGAGTCGTGACCACCGTCGCCCCCTCGAACCGCGCGAAGGACCGCGAACTCGGTTGGCGAGACCTTGCGGAAACGGTTGATAGCGCTCGATCTTTTCGACCTCGGCTCGGGAAGCAGGAGGTGGCCGTCCTCGCGGTGACCGCTCATGATGACGAACAGCGCGGACCGGTACCTCTTGGATTCGGGACGGACGCAGGCTCCCATCCACATTCCCTTCGCCCCTAACCACGGGCTCAATCGCGTTCCCGGCCAGCGGCGCGAGCCATCAGCGCCCGGACACCCTCCGCCGGGGTGAGTTCACCGGCGATCACGGCGGCCACGTGGTCGACGATGGGTACCTCCACCCCGTGCCGCGCCGCCAGCTGCTGCACCGAGGCGCACGACAGCACCCCCTCGGCCACCTGCCGGGTGGCGCCGGTGATCTCGGCGACACTGCGGCCGCGGCCGAGTTCGGCCCCGAACGTCCGGTTACGCGACAGCGGTGAGGAACACGTCGCGACCAGGTCACCCAACCCGGCCAGCCCGGAGAAGGTGTGCGGATCCGCACCTAGAGCGACGCCCAGCCGACTGGTCTCGGCCAGCCCACGGGTGATCAACGACGCGGTGGCGTTGGCGCCGAAGCCCAGCCCGGACGCCATCCCAACCGCGAGGGCGATCACGTTCTTGGTCGTGCCGGCCAGTTCACAGCCGACGACGTCGGTGTTGGTGTAGACCCGAAAGAACGGGCTGTGACAGATCTGCTGCACCTCCTCTGCGGTGGCTTCCGTAGTGCTGGCGGCGACGCTGGCTGCGGGCTGCCGCTCAGCGATCTCGCGGGCCAGGTTGGGCCCGGTGACCACCGCGAGCCGCCCGGCCGGCACCCGACCGGCTTCGGTAATCACCTCACTCATCCGCTGCCCGGTACCGCGTTCGATGCCCTTGGCCAGGCTGACGACCCGGGCCGAGCTCGGGATCGACCAGTGGGCCAGTTGGCCGCGCAGCGTTTGCGACGGGACGGCCAACACCACGAACTGCGCCCCGGACATCGCCTCCTCTGCATCAGCGGTGGCCTGAAGCTGCTCCGGCAGGTCAACCTCGGGCAGGTAGTCGGGGTTGCGGTGGCGTGAGTTGACCGCCTCGGCCAGTTCGGCCCGCCGAGACCACAGCCGAACGTCGTGGCCGGAGTCACAGACCACCAACGCGAACGCCGTCCCCCACGAGCCCGCACCCATCACCGCCACCCTCATCGCCGGTCCGGCTCCGAATCGAGGCCAGCGGGGGCCCGGGGGTCGAAGCGCTCCGCCGGGGGACTCTGGCCCCGCAGCTGGGCGACCAGGAAGGTGATGGCGGCCATGATCCGCTCCGTCGCCTCGTGCAGCGTCACACTGCTGACTGGCCCGGCCCGGAGATCGTCCAGGTCCACCGGAGGTCCGGCCCGCAGCTGCAGGGTCGGGCGCCGCAGCAGATGCGGTAGCCCGAGTTTGGGGCCGTACAGGATCTGCTCGGCGCCCCACTGCCCGATCGGGATCACCGGCGCACCGGTGGCCAGGGCCAGCCGCGCGGCCCCGGTCCGCCCCCGCATTGGCCACAGGTCCGGTTCCCGGGTGATCGTCCCCTCCGGATACACCACCACGGCCCGGCCCGCCCGCAACGCCGCCACCGCGGCGGCCAGCGAATCGGCACCCTGTCCGCGGGCCCGGTCGACGGGGAGCTGACCCACCCGGCGCAGCAGGGTGCCGAACCCAGGCACCCGAAACAGCGATCGTTTGGCCATGAAGCGGGGCCACCGGCCCGAATAGGCGACGTACTGGCCCAGCGCGAGCGGGTCGGCGTTGGAGATGTGGTTGGCCACCAAAATCACCCCGCCCGTCAGCGGGATCTGGTCCTGGCCCTGCCAGTCGCGCCGGGTCAACGGCCCGAGCACGGCGTTCAGCAGCCGGATCACGGTGGCGATCGGGCGGCCACCGGCTTCGTGGTTGACCGTGGCGAGCCGCGGCACCCGGGCCGGGCCTGAGCGAAGCGCGGCCATGGCGCACACCCTAGCGTTGGCCGGCGTGACAAGCTGGTCGGCGATGATGCCGACGAGTGCCGCGGGACCGGCCTGGGCCGCGGTGCTCGCCCTCAAGGCGAACGGGTCGGCCAAAACCCGACTGGGCGGCCTGCCCGACCCACTGCGTCGGCGACTGGCCTGGACGATGGCCCTGGACACGCTCAGGCCGCTCAATCAACTCGCCGCCGCGGTCTGCGTGGTCAGCGACCAGCCTGAGCTGGCCGCCCGATTGCGTGGGGCCGGCTTCCCGCGGATCGAGGTGATCCCCGAGGACGGCCGGGCGGGCTTGAACGCCGCCCTGGCCCACGGGGCGGCGCACCTGCAAGCCGGTGGGCACCGCACCGTCGTGGCCTGCGTCGGCGACCTGCCGGCGCTGCGCCCGGAGTCGGTGCAGGTGGTGCTGCGGGCGGCGACCGGCCCGCGTTCGTTCCTGGCCGACGCCTCCGGGGTGGGAACGACAATGCTGGTGGCCCGGGACGTCGACCTTGATCCGCGTTTCGAGGGCCGTTCGGCCGACCGGCACGCCGGCTCCGGCGCCGCCCGGCTGACCGACGCGCTACTCGGGCGCCCGGTTCCGGACGCCCGCCGCGACGTCGACACCGAGATCGACCTCGCCGAGGCCGTCGAAATCGGGCTGGGCCCGGCCAGTCGTACGCTGCTGGACCCGGCCACCGGCCGACTGGGTCGCTACGCCGCGGTCGAAGTGAGTGAGCAGAAGGGCTCGCACCTGCGAGTCGTCACCGCCGACGGGCACTCTTCGGCGCTGGTCCTCGACCAGCAGCACGCCGACGGCGTACGCCCCGGGCCGGCCCACGCCGTACAGGCCGGGCCGAGAGTGTTGTCGATCTGGCGCTGAGTCAGACCGCCGCGACCCGCGCGGGCAGGGTCTTCGGCTTGAACGCCGGCCGGCCCTGCTCGTAGACGGTGACCGCGTCGGCGTGCCGCAGGGTCAGTCCGATGTCGTCGAGCCCTTCCAGCAGCCGCCAGCGGGTGTAGTCGTCGATCTCGAAGTCGGTCTCAAAGCCGTCGGCGGTGATCGTCCGGGCGGCCAGGTCAACGGTGATCGGGGCCTGCGGGTGCTCCTCGACGAAGTCCCACAGCTCCTCGACGATCTTCTGGTCGATCCGGGCCACCAGCAGCCCGGACTTGCCCGCGTTGCTGCGGAAGATGTCGCCGAAACGGGCCCCGATCACCACCCGGAAGCCGTAGTTCTGCAGGGCCCAAACCGCGTGTTCGCGGGAGGATCCGGTGCCGAAGTCCGGTCCCGGGACGATGATGCTCGACCCGGCGTACTGCGGCTGATTGAGCACGAACGCGGGATCGTTGCGCCAGGCCGCGAACAGGCCGTCCTCGAAGCCGGTCTTGGTCACCCGCTTGAGGTAGACCGCCGGGATGATCTGGTCGGTGTCGACGTTGCTGCGGCGCAGCGGCAGCGCGGTCCCGGTGTGGGTGGTGAAGGCGTCCACGGCTCAGTTCTCCTTACAGGTCGGTGGGTGCGCTGAGGGTGCCCCGGACCGCGGTGGCCGCGGCGACCAGCGGCGAGACCAGGTGGGTCCGACCACCCTTGCCCTGGCGGCCCTCGAAGTTGCGGTTGGAGGTCGACGCGGCCCGTTCGCCCGGGCTGAGCTGGTCGGGGTTCATCCCCAGGCACATCGAGCAGCCCGCCGCCCGCCACTGCGCTCCGGCCTCCTTGAACACCACGTCCAGTCCCTCAGACTCGGCCTGTAGCCGGACCCGGGCCGAGCCGGGCACGACCAACATCTGCACCGAGTCGGCGACCTGGTGGCCGGCGATCACCGTCGCGGCGGCGCGCAGGTCTTCGATCCGGCCGTTGGTGCACGAGCCCAGGAACACCGTGTCCACCGCGACCTCGCGCATCGGCGTGCCGGGGGTCAACGCCATGTACTCCAAGGCCTTGGTCGCCGCGGTCCGGTCGGCCTCGTCGGAGAAGGTTTCCGGGTCCGGCACCGAGGCGGCCAGCGGCACTCCCTGACCCGGGTTGGTGCCCCAGGTGACGAACGGCGTCAGCCGGGTGGCGTCCAGGTCGACCTCGGCGTCGAAGACCGCGTCCGGGTCGCTGCGCAGCGTGCTCCAGTAAGCCACGGCCGCGTCCCAGTCGGCCCCCTCCGGGGCGTGCGGGCGGCCTCGGACGTAGTCGAAGGTGGTCTGGTCGGGGGCGATCAGGCCGGCTTTCGCTCCCCATTCGATGCTCATGTTGCAGATGGTCATCCGGCCCTCCATCGACAAGTTCTCGATGGCGGTACCGCGGTATTCCACGATGTAGCCCTGCCCGCCGCCGGTGCCGACCTTGGCGATCAGGGCCAACACGATGTCCTTGGCGGTGACCCCGACCGGGAGTTCGCCGTCGACGTTGATTGCCATCGTCTTGGGCCGGGCCTGCGGCAGGGTCTGGGTGGCCAGTACGTGTTCGACCTCGGAGGTGCCGATGCCGAAGGCGATCGAGCCGAACGCGCCGTGAGTGGAGGTGTGGGAGTCGCCGCAGACCACGGTCAGGCCGGGCTGGGTCAGGCCGAGCTGCGGGCCGATGATGTGCACGATGCCCTGGTCGAGGTCGCCCAGGCTGTGCAGCCGGATCCCGAATTCGGCGGCGTTGGTCCGCAGCGTCTCGACCTGGGTCCGCGAGACCGGGTCGGCGATCGGCTGGTCGATGTTCAGCGTCGGGGTGTTGTGGTCCTCGGTGGCCAGGGTGAGGTCGGGTCGCCGGACTCCCCGCCCCGCCTGCCGCAGCCCGTCGAAGGCCTGCGGACTGGTCACCTCGTGCACCAGGTGCAGGTCGATGTAGAGCAGGTCCGGCTCCCCGTCGCCGGCCCGGACGACGTGGTCGTCCCAGACCTTCTCGCTCAACGTCTTAGCCATGCTCGGGTTCCCTTCGTCGGCTTATCGTGCCGCTGGCACCGGCCCCTGAGCTGCACCGGGGTCTGCACCGGGTCGTACCGGCGGCACCCACCCTGCTTGTTTGCGTTCCAGCATCCGAGACGGCAGTATCAAGGCATGGACAACTCTAGCGGTGTCGGCGTGTTGGACAAAGCCGCCATGGTCCTGGGGGCGTTGGAGACCGGGCCCACCACGCTGGCCGGTCTGGTGACCGCGACCGGGCTGGCCCGGCCGACCGCGCACCGGCTGGCGGTGGCCCTGGAGCATCACCGCCTGGTCAGCCGGGACCTGCAGGGCCGCTTCGTCCTCGGCCCCCGGCTCGGCGAACTGGCCTCGGCGGCCGGCGAGGACCGCTTGCTGGCCACCGCCGGACCGGTGCTGGCCCGGCTGCGGGACATCACCGGGGAGTCGGCGCAGATGTTTCGCCGCCAGGGCGACTTCCGGGTCTGCGTGGCCACCGCGGAGCGGATGTCGGGGCTACGCGATTCCGTCCCGGTGGGCACGCAGTTGACCATGACCGCCGGCTCGGCGGCCCAGGTGCTGCTGGCGTGGGAGGAACCGGACCGGATGCAGCGCGGACTGCGCGGCAGCCGCTACTCCGCGGTGGCGCTGGCCGCGGTCCGCCGGCGCGGCTGGGCGCACTCGGTCGGCGAACGGGAGGCCGGCGTGGCCTCGGTGTCCGCACCGGTCCGCTCCCCCTCCGGCAAGGTGATCGCCGCGGTCAGCGTCTCCGGTCCGATCGAACGGCTCTCCCGCCAACCCGGGCGGCTGCACGCCCCGGCGGTGATCGCCGCCGCGGAACGGCTGAGCGAGGTCCTTCGACGCAGTGCGAGCGAGTAGATCAGCCCGAGCACGGCGCCTCCCGGGAGTTGGCCAGCGCAGCTGGACTCCCTGCTTACGTGGTGAGGCCTACCAGCGGAAGGCGCCCGCCGTCCTCCCTCTGGACTGCGCGGCGTGCAGGTCTTGGCCCTGACACCTGTCACCGGTGACTCGTGACGATCCGTACACCCGTGCTGGCTGCGGCCGCCCTAGCGTCGAGGGAGAAGACCACACCACGAGAAAGGGTGCAGATCATGGGCAAGCACGACTCTCCGAAGGGCCAGCAGTCGGCCGTCGACGCGGCGGTGGGCGGGTTGCTCTCCTGGGTCGCCGGCAAGAAATCGGTCGAACGGGGTGTATCGGCGACCGATGGGGCCGTAGGCGAATTGCTCTCCTGGGTGACCGGGAAGGGCGGGAAGCAGGACCGGAGCCTCAGGTAACACCCGGGCGCGGATCCGTTGCCGGAGGACCGTTGCGGTCCGGCGGGGCCGAGGCGGACGTACGTCAGCCCGACTCGATCCGGTCGAAGCGGAAGCGGGTCGCGTCGATCGGGAAGGAGAACCACGCCAGCGCCCTGACCGGGTTCAGTACCCGCAGCCCGCCGCCGTCGGCCCCGGCCCACGCGTCGGGCTCCGGCCGATAGCCCAACGCGTGATACTTGGCGAACGCGGCGGCGAGCTGGCGACCCAGGTCGCCCGGGTCGGCTCGCGTCGCCGTTGAGGTGCCTTCCACCATCACGGCCTCCGCGCCGCTCTCCAGGTGCAGGGTGCAGGCCGGGTGCTGCTCGACGTTGCGGGCGTGCCGGGTCGTCGGCGCTCCGTCGTAGAAGAACCGGCCGGTGAGCCACACCCCCCACCGCGGCACCACGTGCGGGGTGCCGTCGGGTCGTACGGTGGCCAGCCAGTAGTGCACCGCAGCCTCCAGCCGCTGCTCGACGGCGGACCATTCGAGCAGTCCCTGACTGGCGTCGGGCAGGCCGTAGCCCTCGGGTATTTCCGGTCGTTCGGCGGCGGGGTCGCGGTCATTCATGCTTCACCGTAGCCTGACCCCCGTGCCCGACTCCCCGGTTCAGCTGCACCGGGCGGCCCGGCTCGAACAGCGGCTGATCGGCTGGCGCGCCCGGCGGGCCCGGGAAGCCGGTTTTACTCCGGTGGTCATCCCCTACACCGGTTACGGTTCGACCCGGTGGCTCCGGGTGCTCGGGCGCGCACTGCTCAACCGCGGGCGCTACCGGGTCACCGGGGAGCCGGCCGGGGCCCGGGGCTGGCGTAGCTTCACCAGCGTCGCGGTCCAGTACGCCCGGGTCGAGGTACAGGTGGCCGACCAGACCTTCGTGGTCGAGGCGGACCGCAACGGTGTGATCGACGCGGTGCTCGACGTCGCCTCGAAGCCTGGTTGGCGCCGGATCGGGCTACGGGTCGAGGGCTCAGACCTCGCCCCGGCCGACGTCTTCGTGGTCGACCCGGCGTCCCGGTTCGGGCTGCTGTCCGACATCGACGACACGGTGATGGTGACCGCGCTCCCCCGGCCGCTGCTCGCCGCCTGGCACACCTTTGTGGTGAACGAGCACGCCCGCAGCGCCACCCCGGGTCTGCCCGTGCTCTACGAGCGGCTGACCGACCGGCACCCCGGCTGCCCGGTGATCTATCTGTCCACGGGCGCGTGGAACGTCGCTCCCACCTTGACCCGGTTCTTGTCCCGCAACCTTTACCCGGCGGGCGCGCTGCTGCTGACCGACTGGGGTCCGACCACCGACGCCTGGTTCCGCAGCGGCCCGCAGCACAAGCGGACCGCTCTGGACCGCCTGGCCGGCGAGTTCCCGCAGATCCGCTGGCTGCTGGTCGGTGACGACGGCCAGCACGACGAGCAGATCTACACCGAGTTCTGCGAGCGGCATCCCGAGCAGGTGCACGCGGTCTGTATCCGCCAGCTCAGTCCCGGCGAGGCGGTGCTGGCCGGGAGCAACCTCCGTGGCCGGTCGCGGCAGGACGGCAGCGCCGCCCCCTGGTTCTACGCCCCCGACGGCGCCGGATTGGCCGAGCAGCTGGAGGACAGCGGGCTGTTGGCGGATTCCCCGCAGCAGCCGGAGGTGCAAAGCTGACGTCCCCGTCTCCAATCCGGCGCCGGGCTCGGCGTGAGTCGTCGCCTCAGCCCTGGTCGAACCGTTCCAGGAACTCCAATCGGTTGCCGTGCGGGCCGTGACTGTAGAAGCGGCGCATGCCGGGGAAGTCGTCGTCGAAGTCGGTTGGGTATCCGGCGGCGCGGAGCCGGGCGGCCCAGGCGTCGAGGTCGTGGACCAGCAACCCGGGGTGGGCCTTTAGGGCCGGGCGGAAGTCCTGCTCCACTCCCAGGTGGAGTTCGATTCCGTACCCGGCGAACCAGCAGCCGCCGCGAGCCGCCAGCACCGGGGGTTTGGGAACCTCGTCCAACCCGAGCACGCCGGCATAGAAGGAGCGGAGGGTGTTCTCGCTGTCCGGCGGGCAGCCGAGTTGAACGTGGTGCAGCATCCGGGTCTCTCCAATCTGGGAGTGGGCTGAGGCTCAAGGGGTGCTGAAGCTGATCCAGACGTCGGGCGGGACGTCGGCCTGCCCGGGAACGGGCCGCCGTTCCTCGGTCCATTCCGGACCGGCCACCGCGGTGGCCAGCCTCCGCCAGAACCGGACGGCCGCGAGATTGTCGTCTTGGAAGGCGATGGCCCAAGGGCCGGGATGCCGCGCGAGTACCTCCCGGCACGCATCGGTCCCGACGCCGGCCCGGCGCAGACCGCGAACGACGAAGAACGCGTTCAGCACACGTACGGGTTCGTCCAGCGCCCGGACCAAGGCCAGCCCGACCGGGCGATCAGCACTCCAGAACAGATAGGCCGCCCAGCCCGGCTCCTGAAGCCCGGCGCTCATCCGGTCGCTCCGGAAGGTCCCGTCGGGGTTGGGCAGGACGCTGCGGAACTCGGAGAGGTCGTGCCGAAACATCAGCCACAGCCGGTCCAGTATCGGCCGCTCGGTCCCCGACACCGGCCGAACCGACACGGGAGGAGAGATCATCTGGAGCAGAATAGCGACGCCCGGACTGTCCTGCTTGTCGAGGTCTGCGGGCTCAGAGCGTCCTGCTGTGATCAGCTGAGCTCGTGCCTGACGTCGTGACCCAGTGCCGCCACCACCTGACCCGTCTGAGCTGCGCCACCCGGGGCGGGCCCCGTGCCGATGCTCGGACTGGCCGGACCCCGAGACCGTGAACCTCGGGCGAGGCGATCCGGACCTGAGTCCGTGGCTGAACCGCTGGAACCTGTCCCTGGAGGCCGAGCCGTGGTCGACGCCGAGCAGCCGGCTGGCGATGGTGCGACGACGGGACTCGCGGACCCCGGCAGTGCTGAAGGTTCCGCTGATCTCGGAGGAACAGCGCGGCTGCCGGCTGATGAGCTGGTGGGCCGGAGAAGGTGCCGCGAGGGTGTACTCCGCCGAGGACGAGGCCGTTCTGCTGGAGCGCGCGGTCGCAGAAGTGTCGTTGCGGTCGATGAGTGAGGCGGCAACGCCGCCTCAGTGGGAGTCCGACGGGGAAGCAACCCGAATCATGCTTACCGTCGTTGCTCGACTGCACGACCGGCCTCAGGTCGACGCACCCTATGACCTGGTTCCGCTTGCCACCTGGTTCCGGGAGCTGTTCTCCCTCGCCGACCGGGTCGGGGGCTACTTCGCGCGGGCGGCCGCGACGGCCGAGGAACTGCTGGCCGACCAGCGCGACTGCCGGGTGCTGCACGGCGACATCCACCACGAGAACGTGCTCTGGTTCGGGCCCGAACGAGGCTGGCTGGCCATCGACCCCAAAGGCCTGGTGGGCGAGGTGACGGTCGACTACGCCAATCTGCTCACCAACCCCGGCCCGGCGGTGACCCTGCGTCCGGGCAGATTCGCTCAGCAGATCGACCTGATCAGCGCCGAGACCCGGATCGATCGCGAACGCCTGCTCCAGTGGGTGGTCGCTTGGGCAGGTCTTTCCGCCGCGTGGCACCAGACGTCCGAACTATCCGGTCCGGCGGCGGACGCGGTACAGGTCGGACTCCTCGCGGAGAAGTATCTGCGTAGCGCAAGCTGAGCCGCTGAGAGCGTTCAGGCTACGGGCGAGGATCATCCTCGGCACGGCCTATCGTGACCGGCATGGTTGAGCTGGTCCGCATCACCGGCGACAACTGGCGTGCCGCAGCCCGGGTCCGGGTCGGGCCTGGACAGCTGCGCTTCATCGCCGGTCACGAGCCGGTCGCCCTGGTGATCTTGAGTAAGGCCTTCGTCCGGGTCGGTGACGTCGACTGGTGGCCCTTCCTAATCGAGGACGCAGGCGCCCCGGTCGGGGTGCTCGCGCTCACCGACGAACGAGCGCGCGCCGGCCAACTCGGGCTCTTCCACCTGCTGATCGACCGCGAGCACCAGGGGCGAGGATTCGGTCGCGCGGCACTCCGAGCCGTCGCGGAGCTGGCCCGACGGACTCCTGGATGCGCCCGGCTGCGGCTGACCGTGCATCCGGACAATCGCGCCGCCATCGGCCTCTACCGCTCGGAGGGCTTCGTCGAGGATGGGCTCGACGGGGACGGAGAGCTGCGGATGTTGGCCGAAAGACCCGGGTAAGACGCTGGGTAAGACGGGTGAGACTCGCTTCAGCCGACCTTGCCGACGATCTCCACCAGGTTGCCATCGGGGTCGTGTACCAGCGCGTTCCGGTTGCCGTTCCCGCTGTCGCGCGGAGGCTTGACCCCGGGCACCCCGGCTGCGGTCAGCGTCGCGTACGCGTGGTCGACGTCGTCGGTCCACATCACCAGGGCCATCGCCGGGCGTCCGGGTTCGGCGTCCACGCCGTGCATCCGGGCCGCCGCTTCGACCGTGCCCAGACCGACGGTGACCCCGCTCAGTCGGAGTTCGACGTGCTCGGGAACGCCCTCGGTCGGAGTCCGGAACGTCTCAGCCAAGCCGAGCCGGTCACGGTAGAACCGCAGCCCGGCCTCGATGTCGCGGGTGTGGAGGTTGATCATCGGATCGGAAAAGCTGGGCGCGAATGTAGGCGTCAGGCAGCGAACCGGGGCGCAGAGGCCAAGACTCGCTCCAGTACGGTTTCGTACGGGCGGGCCGCGACGACGGCCAATCCTGCGGCGTGGGCGTCGTCGGCGAGCCACTGGCCGTACGACCAGGCGAGCTGGACGCTGTCCGCGTGCCACGGTGCGGCCTGCTCGAGGTGGCGACGTGAGGATATGGCTCGCGTGAGCTGAACCTGGTCGTCTTCGATCAGGAACACCGCGTCGACGTCAACCCCGGGCAGGTGCAGCCCCTGGACGAATTCGGGGAGGAGCCAGGCGCCGTCGGCGACCAGCACCGGATGGGTCTGGAGCTCGAAGGTCAAGGCGTGCGGGAGGGCGTCGCAGACGATGGCCGAAGCCGTGCGGTGTCGGGTCAGCAGCTGTTCGACCGTCTCGGTGCCTCCGCGCACCCATTGATCAATATCGACCTTCAGCCGCGCCGGGCTGTCCGCCGGGGCGGCGTCGCGGATGGCGATCCACAGCGTGTCGAGCTGTAACCAGCCGGTCCCAGGATGAGACGACAGCTGTCGGGCGAGGGTGGTTTTACCCGTTCCGGCCGCACCCCCGATCAGCAAGAGCCGCTTGGCGCCGGTCGCACCCGGCGGGGTGAAGCGGCAGGCGGATGTCACATTCCTCCCTCTCGCCTGGCGAACAGAGTCTCTCACCCCGCTCGCTAAGCAGTTACACTAACATATGAGTAGCGATGAGCGAGGGGTCCGCAGATGAGAGGAAAGCAGTCCGGCCGCACGTGCGGCCCTTCCGCCGAAGGTGAGTCCACGTCCCCACCGCGGGAGGCGAGCGTCGCCGGATTGCCCGTACAGGTTCCCCCCATCGGCTACGAGGCCCAAACCTGGACGCCCTCGGTCTCGTACGGCTACACCCGGCGTGAGCGCGCCGAGCGCGGTGCGACCTACCGATCCGCCGTACCGGCCACCATCGCTGGCCTCCAGCTCAGCCTCCCTGCGGAGTTGGCCGCCGACGCTGAGGATGCCGCCGCCGAGATGGCCCGATTCGACGCCTCGTGCGAACATGGGCTCGGCGCCGTGACCGCGGTCCTCTTGCGATCAGAGTCCGCCTCCTCCTCCCAAATCGAGCAGATCACCGCGTCGGCGCGAGCCATCGCCGAAGCAGAGCTCACCGGATCCGGGTCGGCCAACGCCGTCGTCGTGGTCGACAACGTGCGGGCCATGGCCGACGTCGTCAGCCGTGCGGATGCGCTGACCACCGACGGGATCGCCGACATGCAGCGGGTTCTGCTGCAACGGCAGATCCCCGCGATGGTGGGTTGGCGGGCTGAACCGGTGTGGATCGGCGGCAGCGGGTCGACCCCGCGCACAGCGGACTATGTCGCCCCCGATCACCGGCGCATCCGAGACAGCATCGACGACCTGGTTGAGTTTGCCGCCCGTGACGATCTGCCGTTGCTGCCGCAGATTGCCATCGCCCACGCCCAGTTCGAGACCGTGCACCCGTTCGCCGACGGAAACGGCCGCACCGGCCGGGCCATCGTTCAGATCATGCTCCGTACGAAGCGGTTGACCCGGACCGCGACGGTGCCGATTTCTGGTGGTCTCCTGGTTGAGAAGGACCGATATTTCGACGCGCTCGGCTCGTTTCGTGACGGCAATGCCGCACCGATCATTGAGCAGTTCATTCGCGCATCGCTGAGGGCGGTCCGCCACGGTCGGTGGCTTGCCGACCAAGTGTCGGCGCAGCAGGCGGCCTGGCGAGACACCATCCGGGCCCGGCGGGACTCGACGGTATGGAAGGTCGTCGACCTACTTCCCGCGCACCCGGTGGTCGACGCCGAAACCATCGCTCAGCACACCGGCATCCACCCCAACAACGTCCGCCGCGCGATCGCACCGCTCGTCGATGCAGGCATCCTGGTCGGCAAGCAGCACTACCAGTCGCACAAGTACCTCTATCGGGCCCCGGCCGTACTGGAATTGCTAGACGAGTACGCCGCCGAAGTCGGGCGGCGACAGCGATAGCCCTTGAAAATAGAGCTGGCGGGCAAACCGAGACTGCCGGCCACCGACGAAAGCGACCCTGCGGTAAAGCATTGCTCGGCTCAAACCAGGAGTAAGGCGAGGGCGTTTATCCGAACGAAGGGGGCTAGTCCTCTCGCCTTTGCGGGCGCGCCGGTGGCTACTCCTCGTCGGCGTCGACACCTGAGAAGGGATCATGCGGGCGCCACCCGTCCAGGTACTGGGTGGCTAGTTCGATTGCGCGTCTTAGCTCGGTGTCTTCTCTGAAAAGTCGGTCTCACGTAGGCTCTGCGTAGTGATCCGGATGCGGTCCTCACCACCAAAGACTTTGGTCAGAACTTCCCAGTGCAGGCCGAAGCTCTCGCTCACTGGTGTTGGTAGTCCGGTTCCGATGGTCTGACTTCGATTCACGGCGACCGCGGTCTTCAATATTGTTGCGGCGACCAGCGGCGAGGTCACTTCCGGTAGAACTCCTCGTCCGTCCTCGTGTAGGTCGCTGTGGAACAGCACCGTAAGAAGGTCGCGTTCACCCGCCAGTCCGTCTCCTGCCGATGTAATCCGTTGGCGCAGAAGCGTCTCGAGCTGACGTCCCCGCTCCTCGTCAACGAGGCAGTGTCCAGCGTTCGGCCGGTGTCCGACCATGGTCACGAGGCGGAATGCGCCGAAGATGGTGGGTGTCTCCTTGAGCAGATGCGCGGTCAACTCGAAGACCGCTTCGGAGGTAAGACGTTCCAACATGCGCAGGACCGGGCTGGCGATGGAGAACTCGGAGCCGAAGTCCCACATGCCGAGCCTGCCGGTGCGGAGTCGTGTGAACAGTTCGAGGAGGACCCGGACGGAGCTGGCGGCATCGTCTGCCGTAACAGTCTCAGAAGTCTCCCGCAGACGGTTGAGCGCGTCTTCAAGTCGGTCGTCGGGCAGCCGATCGAACGCGCGACGGAGGGCGTCCTCGTCGCCAAGAGCGTCAATGATCGAGCGGACGGCACCGCTGGGGGCCACGCCAGGCGGCAATTCGTGGGTCATGTAGAAGGTGAGGCTGTACGACCAGCCGATGCCTCCGGTCGTGGGGATGGCCGAGGTCGGCCAGCCCTCGGTCTCCGGTAGCCGGCCGGTGGCATGTGGGAACAGCGTTCGGACGAGGTCGGCTGCGAGCCGGCCGTCGAATCGGTGATCGGCCTTGAGAAAACCCAGTATCTGGCCCACTAGGTATCCCTCATCAGTGACCGTCGGGCGAGGTGCTGGCGGTTGGGTCAGGCCTTCGGCGTAGGTGTCGACCGCCGCGTGCAGGCCCGGGTAGAGGGTCCGTAGGCACTCCATCACGACGACGTCCACGACGGGTAGTTCGTCGCCGATCAGGCCGAGGGTGATAGGCAGCGAGGCGAGGACTCGCTTGGGGTCCCGCACGGTAGTGAAGAGCGGGCGAATGATTGTGAGGTAGGCATGCGCCCAAGCTTGGTCGTCGAAGGGGCCGGTGACGTGTTGCTCGAGGATGGCGTTGAGACTGGCGACAAATATCCGGCCGATCTGCGTGTCGGCGAGCTCGGGGACGCGACAGGTGACGGTGAGGATTTTCTCTATGCCTTCCCGCTGAAGCCCTCCTCATTGAGGGCGCCGGCGACCACAGTGTGGTCCAGGCAGAGCCCGTAGACCACGTTGGGGAACGACGCCGACAACCGAACGGTGCGGAACAGATCGCGCGTTTCAGCACGGGTGAGCCGGTCGATGTCGTCGACGAGGACGACGACCCGTCGATTCAGGCGGGCCAAGGCCTTGATGGCGTCGTTTCTGCGTCGCTGCAGGCTCTGGTCCCCCTTGAGTACGGTGTTGACTTCCTGCAGGCCCTTGTCCGCTGCTTGCATGATCGGACCGACGGTGGGGACTGCTCGCAGGACGCTGATGCCGTGCGAGTAGGTGAGCAGTTTGCTAGTCGCGGCGGTAGCGACACGACGAGTTTTCGCCTTTCGCGACTCCTGCTCTCTGAGCTGCGTGGCGAGCTCGGTCAGCAGATTCTCCGTGAGTTGTTCGGCTCCCGAAAAAAGCCAGGGATTAAATTCGACGATGCCGAGAACGCCGGGGTCGTCGCCCAGCCGGGCTGCGGTCAGGTTCATCAGAGACGTTTTGCCGCTGCCCCACGCCCCGGTGATGGCCACCACGGCGCCCTGTCGGGCGTCTAGCGCAGCGATCGCAGCTGCCAGCACTTTGGCGAGCCCTTCCCGGCCCAGCAGGTCGTCTTCAGCGCGGGCGATCGGATCGTCGCCGGACGGCAGTCTCACGACTCCTTCTTCCGAGCTAGTGAGTCGTCTCGTCTCTACGCGTGATCGTGTTGAGCTTAGAAGAGGGGTTCAGCGACCAGATGAACCTCGTGGCGGCCTTGCTGGATCCCATCTTCGCGCTGGGCCACGTCACGCGGTGTACGCGCGCCGAGGCTGCGCTGTGAACCGCCGAGGAGCGCCGACTTATCAGGTACACAGGGCACATCTCCAAGCAAGGTGCACATCGAGAAGTAGCCCCGACGGGATTCGAACCCGCGCTACCGCCTTGAGAGCGCGATTTCAGGAGATTGTCGTTGTCTGTTGAAGCTCGCCGATAGTCCTCAAAAGCTTTCATGACTAGGCACAATACTACTTCTCAGAACCGCTGCGATTTGCCGCTGTTCAGCAGTGCTTTGCGACCTCGTGCGCCCTCCTCGCCCCCAGGACGAATTCCTCGAATCCGCCGCGGCGACATCTTGACCAAGCAGCTCGGACAGGCCGTTGACTACCTCCAAACATGGCCCAACCCAAATCAAACCGAAAAATCAACCAACACTTACACAGAAATTTGACAAGCTCCGGGTTCGACGGCTATGAGGCTATAAAGGTTATGTCCGGATCGACCCAGACTCAGAGATCATCACCGCCACCCAGGTCACCCCGGGCAACGCCGCCGGCGCCAGCGTCGCCGACGACCTGATCGCCGACCTGCTCCCCGAGCCAGCCGCCGACAGCCACACCGCCGACAGCGAGGGCGCCGACAACGAGGGCGCCGACAACGAGGGCATTGAGCCGGCCGAGCAGGACGCAGACGGCGAGGGCGTTGAGCCGACTGCCCGCTGCGGGCACAATGCACCAAGGCGGCCGGTGGGCGCACCATCACGGTCGGCCGGCACGAGCGCCGGCTGGCCGAGGCCCGGCATCGACAGGCCGACCCGGACTGGATCACCGACTACCGCGCCACCCGGCCCAAGGTCGAGCGCAAAATCGGGCACCTGATGCGCCGCCGCCACGGCGGCCGCCGGGCCCGGGTCCGCAGCCAGACCAAGATCGCCGCCGACTTCGCCCTGCTCGCCGCCGCGACCAACCTCGCACGCCTCGCCGTCCTCGGCGTCGCCGCCACCACCGCGGCCGGATGCTGGACGGTCGCCCCCGGCTAAGCCTCCCTGGAGCCCACCCAACCTGTCCAGGAGCCTCAGCACAGGCCCAGAAAGCACCCGGAACGGCCGATCCGCCGGCCCGACAGCCCTGATCGGCTACCAGCAGGCGCCCGACCCGGGCTTACCCTCGACTCCCTCACAAAACCACCCCGGCATCACGCCCACAAAGAACCCGTTCGACACCAGCCACATAGAACCAACGAGGTCGTCGAACGAAAGCGTCCCTCCACGGTGACAAACGCACCAAGGACTACGTCGTGCGGCAGCCTGAGACCGGGCTCAGCGGCCGTGACATCCTGCGCAAACTCAAACGTGCCACCGCCCGCGAGATCTGCCGACTCCTCACCACACCCATCGCCGTTCCCGGCGTCGTGACCTGCGGCCGTCGCGACAGGCCAAACATCACCCTCACCGTCGCGGCCAACCACCTCGGCGTCTAGCCCACGACGATCAGCGAACTCGCGAGCGCGGCCTCCGCTGTGACGACGACCTCGCCCAGACCTACCGCAACTGGCCTCACCGCTTGACGGCCAATAGGAGCATCATTTGTGGGAGGCCCCGGCCGACAGTCCCCAGCAGACCTGAGCGGTCACTCCATACCGTCTAGCTGGGGGTTCGACCGCGGTCACGCTTCGGGGACGAGGACCAGCTTGCGCCGCGCTTCGCCCTGCGACTGCCGTCCCCACACCTCCTCCACCTCTCGCAGCGGCGCTGCCTCGACGTCAACCGTCATTTCGCCGGCAGCGACACTCTGGGTGAGCGCCATGTACGCCGACCGGCGGTCGTCGAAGGGGCAGTGGAACAGCGCGTAGGCGCGCAGGTCCATCGCCCGTGCCCGCAGATCGGTCGCCAACAGGTCGAGGGAGGGCCCGGCGAGCTGTCCATCTGGATCAGGCGGGCGCCGTGCCGAGCCGCCCGGATCGCCCCTAGTGCCGGTAGACCCCACAACGGGTCGATGATCACGTCGACGGGTCCGACACGGTCGACGACCGTGCGCGCGAACTCGTCGGGGTTCTCGCCGAGGCGCACCGCCACGACGTCGGACCCCGCTTCGAGCTCGTCGAGGGCGGGGCTCGGTAGGTCCGCGGCCACCACGACGCCGGCGCCCAGCGCGCGGGCCGCCTGATGGGCGATCCGTCCCAGTGCACCGGTGGCCCCCAGGACGAGCACCGTCTCGCCCAGCTCGAGCTGTGCCCGCCAGGTCAGGGCAGTCCAGGCGGCCAAGCCCGTGTTGCCCAGCGCCGCTGCCGTCACGTCATCGATCTTCGGCGCTACTGGCATAAGCCGATTGGTCGGCACGAGCGTCACTCGGCCCAGGTGCCGTGCGGCGAGACGGTCTCGTCGAAGAACACCCGGGTGCCGTCGTCGGTGAAGCCGACCCCATCCGTGCCCACTACGTGCGGAACCGCGGGCACCGCCCCGTAGAAACGCCCCGATGCCCGTAAGAGGACGAGGTGGTGGACGCCCGTGGCGGCGACACGGACGAGCGACTCCCCCTCACCGGCTTCCGGTGCAGGAACGTCGTCGCACTTCGGTGTCGCACCCAACTCGTGCAGCACTGCAGCCTTCATCCTGGTCTCCTTCTCAAAGTCGAGGGTCTGCCCGACAAACGGGGGCTCGTCCTGGACTACACTGGCATTCTGGTTTCTTGAGCCCCTTCGCTCGCCGGTGGATCAAAAGCGAAAGCGCCCCAGCCACTCCCAGTCGTATTCCCATCCATATCCCGGCGACGCGGATAGCGGGAGCAAGCCATCGGTCATAGCGGAACGGTTTGCGATCGCACTCCACCAAATGGGGTCGCGTTCGGGCGTATATATCTCCACGTAGGTACCGTGGGGAATCGACGCAAGCAGATGTGCGGCCACCGTAGGCTGCTGATGGTGGGCCATCGCGCAGCCGAACGATGCTGCTACACCGGCCACCCGTCTCCACTCCGTGGGACCGGCCGCCCACAACGAGTCAAAGTTGCATACATCGATCGCGCCCCCGGCGATAAGGTCGAAGCACTCTCGCGCGAATAGGTCGCTCTGACCGCCGCCCACGGAAAGGCCGGTGAGCGTCCGGATGTCGCGCCACGCCCGCAGCGCATTGTCCCGGCGCGATGGCTCCTCGAACCACTCGACGTCGAGATCGGCTATGAGGCGGCCAAAACGCACCGCGTCTGAAACCTCCCAGCCGCAATTGGCGTCGACCACTAGGACGAAGTCGTCTCCACCAACGGCACGGGCGCGACATACGCGCGCGGCATCCTCTTCCGGCGACTTGCCCCCCACTTTGAATTTGACGCCAGCGGCACCGCGCTCGAGCATTGCCTCCACCTCGGATTCAATCTGGGAGCCGTAATAGCCGCCAATCCAGATTACGGGTATCTCAGTCTTCGCTCCGCCCCAGAGTTGCCAGAGGGGTTGGCCGAGCGCCTTGCCAATCGCATCCCAGATCGCTGCATCGACGCACCCACGAGCAGCTTGGACGTAGCGATCGTGCCACGGAGAATAGCCTCGCACCGATTCCCGAACTCGTTCCCAAAGCCATTCGTAACCGAATACCCCGGCACCTCGGATGGCTTGGTCGATAGCATCTCGAACGATCGTGCTCACCGCTTCGACAGTACCGCGATCACCTAATTCGACGAAGGCCTCTCCGACGATCCCGTCGCTGACATGCAAACGGATGAATAGACAGGTCTTCTCAGTCAGCACGAAGTGGCTAGTCGCGAAGCGATGATCTAAGGGAACGCGGATTCCGATCGCTTCCACACGCTCGATCGTCGGGCCACTCGTCAAGGGCCCGGCCGTCGCCAGCGGGGGCCTCACCCCACGCCTCCGGCTGGATCTGGCGCGGCATCCTCAGTGCGGAGCGACGCGTCGATGATCTGGGCGACCGCGACTGCGAGCCGTGAATCCCCCATCGTCACGCGCTCCCGACCGCGATCAATCGTCGCTCGAGAAGGAACCAGCGCTGCGCGGGCAATCTGGATTTGCCGCGTCACGTCCTCGGGTGCCGGGCCGCCAGCGACAACGCGGCGGCGTACGGAACGCTCAGGATCCTGGGCATCAGCGAGATCGCTCTGAGTGACACCGGTTAGCGGTCGACCTAAGTATTCCGATGCGGCGTCCTGCAGGTCGCTCACACTGACCTGATCCGCCGGCTTACTCGCCTCGACAGCACGACGGACCAGCGTGCTTACGACGTGCTGGGCCTCCCGCCACGAGAGGTTCTCCACGAGCACCATCATCGAGGCGAGGTCCGACGCGTACGCCCACGAAGTGGCTGCAACCTCGCGCATTCTGACTCGGTTCACGCTGATCGACGCGAGAACCGCGGACATGAGGTTCAGGCCGCCGACAACGTCATCGAAGGCGTGCCACAGCCCTTCGATGGCCAACTCGCGGTCCATAACGAGAGTATCGGAGGGCGCTCGACAAATAGTGACGCCAGCAGTCAGATGTCCCAGTGCAGTTCCGAGCACGCCCCGAACGTGCTGAAGTGCGACTGGATTTTTTTTCTGCGGCAGAATGCTTGAGTTGATGCTAAAGGCCTCGCCAACGTCGACCATCGCGAACTCGCTCGTCGCGAGGATCTGTAAGTCGTCCGCCAGCCGTGCCCACGTGCCCGCCACACTGACACAAGACCACAGACCCTCAATGACCAAGTCAACTGACCAGATTGCTTCGCGCGAATTCACATAAGCCCTGCTGAAACCGAGTAATTCGGCGGTAAACTCAGGGTCAAGCGCGAACGGCGAACCGGTTCCGACTGCCGCGCCCGCCGGGCTGGCATCGTTGCGCTCCGCCGCCTCAAGGACTCGTGCGAGCCCACGCGTAGCTTCGAATACCCAACCCATCATGTAGTGAGCGAATGTCGTGCTCTGAGCGTGTTGCAGGTGGCTGTAGGACGGCATGACAGTGCTGAGCTCGCGCTCGGCCAGGCCGACGCAGGTGTCAATCAGTGCCAGCTGGGCCGCAGCGAGCTCTATGTAGCGACGTCGCTGGGTGACACGCGTTGCCACCGCGTACAGGTCGCCGCTGCTGCGTCCGGTGTGAAGGTGCCCCGCGTCATGCTCGCCGAGCCGCGCTGTTAGATACTCCTCGCCGGAGTGAATGTGGCCTCCGTGCCTCAGCCTTGTCCCAGTGATATCGCCCTCCATCTCTCCCAACCGTCGCAGCATCTCAGCGGCGACGCCCATCTCGATGTATCCGCCATTGACCAATGCCACGATATGCGCCTTGTCAAAAGTGTGGACAGCGGGCAACAGCGGGGCGACGCGTTCATCCGGCGGGGGGTAGGACACGCGCATCTCAGGTGCGAGCCCCTTCTTTAACCGGCTCGACCGGAAATGCGGAACAGCACCATCAGCTGACACTGGGATCACCCGCTACACACTCGGGCCGTCCTGCCGGCATCTCATCAAACCCAACGACTTTTCGCCAGATGCCTGCAGCGTCGACAGGCTCGACTCGACCCCGCCAAGCGACATGTAGATCGGGCGGGATCACGACCCATGGCGCGCCGTGCGCCCTTCGCAGCTCGTTGTCGTCCTGGGTGATCAGCACGCAGGCGACGCTCATCCCTTGCCCTGTCTCAAGTAGCTCCGTCGCCGCTTGGTTGCTGCCAGGGCACATGATGGTGAAGTCAGGACCGAGCAAGTCATACAGCGCCACTCCATCCAGCAAAATCAACTAACCAGCTCATTGGTGGATCCCGGCTAAGAAAATCCCGTATCCGAGGTCGTTCGGAACATCAACTAGCAGCTCGCCCGAGTATTGCGCGTTGCGATTCCCGCGCACGGGCCACGACATCGTCAGTATCGGTTTCGATAAGAATACCATCACGCTTAATAAACATGCCGCCCACCATGACGTGCCGCACATTGCCTTCATGTGCGGCCAGGACGACCGACGCAATTCGATCCTGCATAGGAGCGAGATTGAGAGCTGCCGTGGATACGAAAATCACGTCAGCACGCTTGCCCGGGCTCAACGTCCCGATTACCCCCGCGAGCCCCAGCGCCTTCGCTCCGCCGAGTGTCGCACCTTCGAGGATGTTGCGGAGAGTGAGCTTTGGGGCCGTTGCTGCGGCCAACGGACCCAGCCGAGTCAGCGTTGCGCGATAGTGTGCCCAGATCATCTTCATCTGTGTGAACATGTCGCCAGCGCACTTCGTCTCCGTGTCACCACTCAGGGTGGGTTTTAGGCCCGCACTCAGCGCCTTCAGCAGTGGGATCTCGCCTATCCCTTGCGAGTTCATCTCGCAGTGCGGCCCGAATGATATGGAGCCGCCAGTCTTAGCAATCTGTTCGAATTCCCAATCGGAGACATAATTGCAATGCACGAAGATCATGTCCGGGCCGAGGACTCCCGATGTGGCGTACTTGCTCACTGCGGCCGAGTTCCTGTTGCGTTCATAGGCGCTTACGTGCACGGAAAGGCGCACGCCGAGGTCACGTGCTATCTCCAGTTCTTCACGCCACACCAGTTCGCTTGCCTGCTCGGGTCCCCGCGCCGCGACGGCGAGCGAGATCCGCCCTTCGAGGGGCCCCCCGGCGAAGTAGTCGTTGTGAAGCCGCCGGATGTCAGCAGGGTGCGGCAACGGGCTCTCCGCGATCCAACGGGGATCCGCCGAGGTGGGCCAGCCGTGTCCAAACACTGCTCGGACCCCCGACTCACGAAGCCCTCGGATCGCAGCGTCGGAGTGTTCCGGAGAATTCTGGACGTGCGACCAGTCGAAGAGCGTGGTCGTGCCGGCACTCAATGACGCGAGACTACCCAGCAGATTTCCGATGTAGACGTCCTCAGGCTGGTACGCCGCCCCGATCCTGGTGAGCACCTCGGCGAAGTAGACCATGGGGTCCAACTCTGCGTAACTATGTTTCATAGCGCTCTGCCATGTGTGGCGGTGAGTGTCGACGAAGCCCGGCATCGCCAGCAGTCCGTTGCCGTCGAACGCCTCGGCGCCTTCGGGAGCCGAGACGGCTCCTTCGACCCCGACGGCGGCGATTCGTCCGTCAGTGATCAAAAGGGCACCGCGCTCGAGATCTCCGACGTCGGGGTCGAGACTGATGATCTCCAACCCGGTGATGAGCATCGAATCACTCATGTCCGGTCCACCTCCGTCTCGATCGAACTCACGAGCGACTGGTTGCGTGCCCGTTGGAGAAACCGCGCGATAGTCGCTGCGACGCTGCGGGTGTCAAATTCCGCGCCTTCGTGGTTCGCGCCGTCGATCACGCTCAACTCTGCTGCTACGCCGACGTTATGCGCCCGCTCGAGCATCAGCCGCGATTGGTCCAGCGGCGCCACCGCGTCGGCCGAACCATGGATGAGCAGGAGCGGCGGCGTCCCCGAGTGCACCTGATGTGCTGGACTGATGCGCGCCAGGACCTCGTCCGTGAGCTGCTGCTTGTCCACGCCGGCAATCAATGCCTGTCGAACTGCAGGCAGCGGAAACTCGCCGCCGAGCTGCGCGAGCACTTCCTGGTCGATCGCCAGCGTCGGGATCGTCCCCGCAAGGGCAGGATCCGACAACGGCCGCATGGAGGTGAGGTCATAGTTTCCGAAGTAACCGATGGCGGCAAAGATCGTCCAAGGGTGCGCACTCACCTCCCGAGTCATGTCCATCGCAGCGAGCAGCGCGAGGTGGGCGCCTGCGGATGCTCCCGCCACTGCAAAACTCCTAGTGTCCAGACCCCACTCCGCTCCGGCCGCGGCCAGCCAGTTCCCAGCGGCGACGATGTCCTCGACCTGGGCGGGGTAGGGACCGCTCTGGGCGAGGGTGTAGTCAATGGACGCGACAGCCACGCCCTGTTCAGCGAGCGTCAGAAACCTCCCGGCGCTATCGTCACGGCCACCCACGATCCATCCGCCGCCATGCAGATAGATTATGACCGGGGTTCGATCGAAACCCACAGGCACATACAGGTCTAACTGCCGGGTTACTGCTCCTGGTGGAGAATAGGTGATCCCGCGGGTCACGATTACTTTTGTCATACGAGAGTCTATTTCGTCCGAAGCCGGGTATCAAATGGTCGAGACGCTCTCACCAGGCGTGCGCCGATCGCCGTCTCGAGCACGTCATCGGTAGGTGAGTTGTTGCCGCGCCACGCAACGTGCTGGTCCGGGCGCACAAGAACATAGTCGGCTTCGTAGAGGTCCCTCAGTTGATCGTCAGGGATACGAAGTTGCGTGAGCCATTCGCGGGAAGGCAGACCTGCGTCTGGGGTCACCTCGCCGAGAACCAGCAGTGTGTACCACTGGCCGAAGTGATCGTATAGAGACGTCCCATCTGCCAACCACGAGTGCGGGGCGATGTAGCCTGGACTCGCCGAGGGCTGATACACATTCGGCGTCCATTTCGGCCCGGTGCTGCCATCGCTCACGATTATGGGAGACCCCGCACAGTTATAACCCAGTTGTGTGCCGATATGCTGAAACTGCTGGGCCTTTTCCACGCGAATTGTGTCGCGGAGTTGGGCGCGAACAGCGTCTCCCGCCGGGCCCGAGTCGTTCATCCCCGGGTGCACCAAGTTCACGGGTGATGATTGGAAGCTAGCCGTCGCCTCTTCCAGGACCGCGACCCCGATCGGCCGCCGCTCAATATTGAAGGTGTCGAGTAGCGCTCTCGGTGCCAGGCCTGAGAGGACGGCGGCGAGCTTCCAGCCGATGTCCGCCGCGTCACTCACCCCGACGTTCATGCCATGGCCGCCGTATGTCGAGTGTTGGCGAGCGGCATCGCCGACCACGAAGGCCGAGCCCTTCCGGTAGTTCTCGGCTATCCGTGCGTGAATGGTCCAGGGATCAACCCCTGTGACCTCAAAGGGGTAGTCGCTGCCTATGGCGCTCCTAACCGCGTCGTCCACGCCCGCCGCGATGAAGGAGTCGGGGTCGGGCAGCTTGTGCAGACTCAACGTGAACTCGTCGAACGGCGACGTGGTCTGGATGAACCCCGGAGGGGTGCTGCTCAGGCACCAGTACTGGAAGCCGCGCCGTATGCCGAGGGCCTCATAGATGCCTGGGGCCCTGAAGAGGACTTGGACGTTGTTGGAGATAGCTGTCTGACCAATCATCTCGAAATTGAAGGCGCGGCGGACGATGCTACGTCCACCATCGGCGCCGATCACGTAGGCGGCGTGCAACACCGCAGCGCCCTCAGGCCCTCGGACGACGGCGCGCACGCCGACGTCCGTTTCAGCCAGTTCGGCGACCTCTTGGCCGTAGTAGGTGGCCACGTTGGGCAATTGAGCCAACCGCGCGCGCGCAGCGGCTTCTACATGGACCTGGCGGATCTGGATTGATGGTTCAGGGTAGAGATCGGATTGCTCAGGAGACGATAGCAATGCGTCCTCGAATGTGGCGATCAGATAGCCGGCGAGAGTCGTACGGAACTCGACGCGCGAAGGCCAGTCGATGGGGAATCCGGTCTCTGCACGCACTGCATCGGAGATACCCCACCGTCGGAAATGCTCTGCCGAGCGTAGGTTGGCGGTGCGCGCGCGGGGGTGTGACCTCTCCGCCAGATCGGCCACTGGGTCGACGATCGCAATCTCGATGCCTCGCAACGCGAGCTCCAGCGCCGCGCAGAGTCCGACTGGGCCAGCGCCAACAACAATCACCTGCGTGTTATTGGACCTACCGCTCATGACGCCCGCAGCCTCTCGTGTAGCAATCGCCATTTGTGCTTCGATGTGAGTGCATGATCAGGTGATCTTGGGTCCGCCCGCGGAGTAGAACACCTGGATGGTGTAAGTTCCCTCGTTGAGCATCCACTCGCGTATGGTGAAAGTGCGGGCTCCGCTGCTATGCATAGGATCCGACTCCGCGATCCGCTGGGCCTCCTCTATGGACCCGGCGCGGTACATGAACAGGCCCTCGCCCAGCCACTCCTGTAGGTCTTCGCTCGCGAGCGGACCGGCCGCGAACATGATGCCGTCGACCTCGAGCTTGGTCTGGAATCTCACGTGCTCGTCCAGGACCGCATTGATCGGGTCTAGCCCGTTGGTCGGCTTCGACGAGATCACGTAGAGCCGCTTCGCCAGTAGGTTGTGGGACTCGGAGAAGTCCACCATCTCTTTCCAGCTCATGTGTGCGTTACTCATATTGTCAACCTTTCGTTGTGCCTGCGGTGCCCGCTCGGAGACCTGTATCAACGTGCAGATTTCGTCGTGGCGCTGATTGTCGGGCAGGTATTGTCAGCGGGTCCGAGACGAGGCAACCGGCGACCAATGATTATCATCCACGTGACACTAAGTTCGCGGCTCACGTCCGTCCGCCCGTCCACTTGGCAGGTCAGGGCCGGCTCGGGGCGTGCTGACCAGTCATCAGCTCTGCGAGATCGTCTGGCGTCAAGAACGATGGTGGCGGCGGGGGACCCCAGTTAAATAGCCCTTGGGCCCCTTGGAAGACTTCTGGTTGCCAGAGTTCGTTTTCCGGAATGCAGTCCATATCGGAGTAGTACTCCGAGAAGTTCCCCGCCGGATCTTTGAGGTACCAGAAGAAGTTGGAACCGGCGTGATGCCGGCCGAGTCCCCACACGTGTCGGTCCGGGTTCCCCTCCAGCATCCTTTTCGCACCGCGGCCTACGTCGTCGATGTCGTTGACCTGCCAACTGGTGTGGTGCAGGAAGTTCACCGGTGCGGCCAAGGCCAGCACGTTGTGGTGGTCCTCGGAGCAACGCATAAACGCACCCTGCTCGCCGATGTAGTCGCTCACCTTGAAGCCGAGGCCCTCGGTGAAGAAACCCGCCGTGGCTGCCAGGTTGGTCGTGCCGATTACGGTGTGGCCCAACTTCTTGGGTCGCACCGCCGTCTCCCGAACGACGCCGGGGGCTCTGCCGTAGCGTTCGACCCGGCCCGGTCCGTTGTACGGCGTTGCCGCAACGGCCTTCTGGGCGATGCGCGGGGCCACTTCGATTCGGACCTCGAAGTTAGCGATTGGCTCGGTCGCCCTGAGCGAGTCCTGCCATATCTGGTGCTCCACGCCGAGCCGGCCAAGGTTCGCGGAGACGCGCCCGAGGTCGTCGGCGTTGTCCGCGGCGACACCGAGCGAGACTAGGCGCCGTGTCGGGGCGTGCTGTACCCCGAGTTGTTCACCTCCATCGCCGGTGGCAAAGCGTCCGCCGCCCAGGTGCCGAAGTCCGAAGTCGGCATAGTAGTCGATAGTCTGGCGGACGTTGGGCACACCCATCGTCACGCTCGTCAGCCGGTGTAGTGCCATGGCTTAGCCTCGCTGTCCGGCGACGAAGGTGTGTCGCATCTCGCCGATCTGGCTGATGTACGATACGAGCTCTTCGCCGGGCTGAAGGAAGCGCTGAGGCTGACGCCCCTGACCTACGCCGGACGGCGTACCAGTGAAGATCAGGTCTCCCGCGTAGAGCGTCACCACAGCGCTGAGACCGGCAATCAACTTGGGGACTGTGAATAGGAGGTCCTTAGTCCGCCCTCGCTGAACCTCTTCTCCGTCGATGCTGCACCCAAGCTCGAGATCGTCGGGATCGCCAATCTCGTCGAGGGTGACCATCCAGGGCCCGATCGGGCCGAATTTGGAGAAAGACTTTGCCAGACCAAATTGGGGTGCTGGACCGGCCAGCTGTCTGTCGCGCTCGGAGAGATCCTGTCCGACGGTGAGCCCGGCTACGTGGGTCCATCCGTCCGCCACGCAGGCGCGGCGGACATCGTCCTTGATCACGACGACGAGCTCTATCTCCCAGTCGGTGTTGCCCCCGGCCGGAAGTTCGATCTGACCGGTCGGACCGGTTAGGCAACTGGCGAATTTGGTGAACGTCGGCGGCATCCGGTCGGGCCGATTGAACCCTGATTCGGCGGCGTGCTCACCGTAGTTCAGCCCGATCGCGAAGATTTGTCGGGGGCGAGGAGTGACCGGGCCTAGATCGACGGTGTCGAAGGCACGTCCAGGCCGGTCCGACTGGTGACTGGCCCAGTCGACGAAGGCGTCCCAGTCCACGAACAGGGACTGCGGGTCGGGACCGAACTTTCCGCCGCTGGCGTCGGACACGTCGATGGCCCGGCCGGCGGAGTTGATCAGGACGGAACGTCCCGAAAGGTTAGCGATTCGCATGGATTCTCCTGAAGCTAGAACGGATTGGTGGGGTCGGGGGTCATGTCCGGTACCTTGATGCCGAATACGCTCATCAGCTGAGCAATGGTCCGGTAGTAGCCGGCGAGGACGACGACCTCGATCAGCTCGTGGTCGGTCAGCGGTCCACGGCATTGGTCGAGGTCGCTGGCCTCGATCAATGCCGTGGACCCAAGCCGCGCACACAATTGAGACACCGCAGCCTCGCGAGCGTTTCGACCGGCAAATGTGTCCTTCCGCAGAGCGTCTAGCTCGTCGTCATTTAGGCCAACCGCGCGGCCGACCGCTTCGTGGGCGTACCTCTCGAAGGGACTGTTTGTGACTCGGGCGAGCGACAGGATGCCGATCTCCCGCTCTCGGTCGGTCAGCGACGTCTGGTAGCGCAACGCGGCACCGAGTTCCTGCAGTGGTCCACCGAGCTCGGGGACGCGGACCATCAGCCCGAAAGGACCGTTGAGCGTTCCGTCCGGGGCGACCAGCTCGAAGTGCTGGGGTCCCGTCGATCGTGACCCGCCCGTGATGGCCGCGTAGACCTGGCGCTGCCGTTCGTCCATCGAGCTGTTGTTGAAGCGGGCGGTGCTCATCGGGTTTGGACGCCCGTGGCGATGGTGCTGGCCGCGTCGACCGACGTCGAGATGATGCCGGCACGCTTGGCCCAGGCGAATGCGGCCTCTATCCCGGGCACGTCCATGTCGGCGTTGTAGGAGTAGTTCGCGATGGTCTTGTCGAGCCCGGCCGTCTTCACCGTGCCCGAGGCGATCGCGATCTTCGACACGTCTGCGGCGTTGGCCGGGTCGGCGATGTAGTCGTCTGCCTTTCGGACGGCCTTCTGCACCTTCTCTGGTGCGCCTGGGACCTTCTTGATCGCCTTGTCCGACATGAACAGGGCGGCGTTCGACTGTTTCCCGAAGATGGAGGAGATGTCGGTCCCGAAGTCGAGCACCTGGGTGGCCAATTTGTTCTCGACGATTGGCGCGTCGAAACCTCCGCCACTGACCACGGCCTGGACCTGGTTCGACTTCAACGCGTTGACGGCCACCGGCCCCGGGGTGTCCACCAGCGTATACTTGGCAGCCGGGACACCTGCCTCCTTCAGCAGCGCCGCAGTCGTCAGCCCGATCGGCCCGGCTTTGCCGGCGACACCAATCTTCATGTCTTTCAACGCCGCGAAGCTCTTCTTCCACCCGTCCGTTCCGGGACCGGGAGCCGGGATCGAAACACCGTTGGCACGCAGCAGCTTGAAATCGACGTTGTCGTTGAGTCCGGCCACGTACTTCACCTCCAGTCCGCTCTGTAGGTAGCGGGCGGAGTTATAAACGACATCGGCCGACAGGTCGACCTGTCCGGACGACAGCGCCGCCGGCATCCCGGCCACTGACGTCGTCTTCTTGGTCACCGTGAGTCCCTCGTCCTTGAAGTAACCCTTCGCGAGGGCCACCTCTGCTGGTAGGAACGGCAGGGCTCCGGGGACGGGGGGGCTGTACACGATCTCGGCGGCACCCGAGCTGGTGTCCGAAGAGCTTCCGCAGCCGGCCGCTGTGGCACCGAGCAGGAGGACAGCGAGCGCGACGCCGACACTGGGACTACGCATGATGGTTTCCGTTCTGATGAGGGTCCGAGGGGGGCGATTTCCGGTCGACCCGGGTAGGCACAGCTGCAATCTCAGGCCTGCCAGCGCAGCAAGTAGCGCTCCAGGACGCTGACGATCCCGTTCAATGCAGAGGTGATAACTGCGAGGAACAGTAGGACGGCGAAGACGCCGGCCGAGTTGAGGTTCTGGCCGAATAGCACGATCTGCTGGCCGAGTCCGCTGCTCGAGGCCACCATCTCGGAGGCCACCACACCGAGGATGGACGTGACGACGCCGAGCCGGAGGCCCGCGAAGATACCGGGAACGGAGGCGGGCAAGATGATCTTAGTGAAGTTCTGCACTTCACTGGCGTGAAAGACAGCAGCCAGGGACTTCAGATCCGGGTCGATCGTTTTGGTACCTGCCAGTGCGCTGACCAGCACCATGAAGAACACCAGCGAGACGGCGAGCGCCACCTTGGAGGTCTCGGTGATGCCGAACCACAGCAGGAACAGCGGGGCCAGGGCGATGCGGGGTAGGCTCATCAAGACCGAGATCCAAGGCTGCAGAAGGCGGTCCAGCAGCAGGAATCGGGCCATCAGCAGGGCCACGAGCACGCCGCCGACGCTGCCGATTACGAATCCGAAGGCGGTCGCCCTCATGGTGACCACCGTGTTGTCCACCAGCGAGGACCAGTTGTCGTGGACGAACGATGCCACGGCCGTTGGCTTGCTGAAGAAGAGTTCGTCGGCCAGACCGGACTGCACGGCGAGCTGCCAAATGACCAGCAGTAGGCCGAAGCTGCCGACCTGGAGCAGTCGAACCAGCAGCGTGGAGCGACGACGCCGTTGACGGAAGCGACGTTCGGAGATCTCCATGGCGTCGGCGATTTCCCCCTCGGAGGTGCGTCGTCCTCCGACCGAGGAGGATCCGGGCATCGGCTGGGCGGTGGTGGTCACCGTGCATCCTCCGCGACCATGTCCCACAGGGACTTGGCCCGCGTCTGGAACTCCGGCTGAAACCGAAGAGTGCCAAGGTCGCGTGGCCGCGGGAACGGGACCTGGAGGTCTGCCTCGATGCGTCCGTTTCGCATCAGGATGATCCGATCGGCCAGCAGGCACGCCTCGTCGAGGTCGTGGGTGACGAAGAGAACGGTCTTGCGGGTGCGCTCCCAGATCCGCGCAAACTCGATCTGCAACAGCGCTTTGGTCTGTGCGTCCAGCGCCCCGAAGGGTTCGTCGACCAGCAGGACCTCCGGCTCGACGGCCAGCGTGCGCGCCAAGTTGGCACGCTGGCGCATTCCGTGGGACAGCTGGCGCGGCAGCAAGGCACCCTTCCCGGACAGGCCGACCAGGTCGAGCATTTCGTTGGCTCGTTCCCGACGTTCTCGCTTTGGCACCTTACGCAGCTCGAGCCCGAACGCGACGTTATCGAGGATCGTGCGCCAGGGGATGAGCGAGTCGCGGGCGAGCATGTACCCGATCGGCTCAGCGCCGCCCCCCGGGCCGCCCTCACCCGTGACCCGGACGGTGCCACGCTCGGGTCGGACCTGCCCGGCGACGGTGTTAAGCAACGTCGTCTTCCCGCAGCCGCTGGGCCCGACTAGGCACACGAACTGACCCCGCTCGACCTGCAGATCGACGTCGCCGAGAGCGAGGAAGGGGCCGCTCGGGCTGGGGAACCAGTGCGAGACGTCCGACAGCTCGATCATTGATGACGAGCCCTCGCGGTTTGGCACGACCGAAGCACCAATTGGGCGGGTGGCCGCCCGCTCGTTCAGAATGGCTGGAGTCTTCATCAACACCTCGAGGCCGTGTAGTCGCTGTCCCTACGGAGGAACGATGTCATCCTGCGACTCAGATGATCGAGATGTCAATAGATTATCGAAATTATCTTGCCTACTTGAAACTTCCGGTGGCACCGTCGGGAACCCCGGTAACGACGCGATCCACACCCCCGCCCTTACTCGTGCCGTCCGCGTTGTCCGTCCCCTCGGCACCGAGCAGGCGCGCCGTGTGTCGAATATGCTCACACAGCAAGCCTTGGCCCCGGTCAGCCTCGCGGGCGAGCGCCGCATCACGAAGTGCCTCGTGCTCACTGGAGATATCGCGATGCTGGTGGTCGACCGTGACCGACCAGCGACGGTAGAGCTCGGCCGAGTCACGCAGGGACATCGCAATGGCGAGGAGCCGGGCGTTGGTGCAACCCGCCAGAAGGGCCGCATGGAACTCCCCGTGCGCGAGCGCCCACTCGTCGCTGATCCGGTCCGGATCACCTGAGGCCATTTGGTCGATCCTTGTAAGCCGGTGATGCGTGGCGATTACCCATGTCTCCCACTCGAGGCTGCCGTCGACGATCGACTGGCGAAACACCTCGCCCTCGACGTGGCACCGCGACTCGGTGAGGTCGCGCAGATCCTCCAGCGAGATTGCTGTGACCCGGAAGCCCACCTGCGGCTCGGCGGAGACCAGGCCCTCCGAGGCGAGCTTGAACAGCGCTTCGCGAACCACGCCCATGCTGGCTCCGTAGCGACCGGCCAGCTCCGCCAGGGGCAGCTTGGTCCCGGGCGCCAGTCGTCCGGCAAGGATGTCACTGCGCAGACTGACGTACACCCTCTCCACGCGCGTCTTCATGCCGGCATTGTGCCCTGCGCTGAGACGTTGAACAAGGGTAGCTATTTCTAGAATTACTTGACATATCGAAAATCGGGGTCGAGCATCGTAGAGTCGGAAGCCCAAGTCTTCGGGCTGGCAACGTGAGGATGGTGCCCCGTGGTCGAGCTCCACCCCGTTGACGTGCGCTCCGGTCTCGTGTTCGGGCAAGTGAAGGGTCGCGACCTGGCCCTGGACCTCTATGTGCCCGCGGACGTGGACACGCCCGCAGCCGCGATGTACCTGCACGGCGGCGCCTGGCTGATGGGCTTGCGGACAGACCACCGCGAGCGGCTAATGACACTCGCCGGGCTGGGGATTGCGGTGGCCAGCATCGACTACCGCACGAGCGACCTCGCCCCGTATCCGGCGCAACGCGACGACGTTCTGGACGCGCTTCGCTGGCTCGATGCAGAGCAGGCACCTGCCTCCCTGGCGAAGGGCCCGGTGACGTTGATCGGGGCGTCGGCGGGGGCACACCTGGCGGCCATGACGGCACTGACCGTGTCAGTTCCGCTTGGCGGTGTGGTCGGCCTGTTCGGTCGCTACGAGCTGACCTCGCGCGGCGATCGGCTACGCCCAGCCCCCGGGCTCAAGGTCCCTGACGAGGTCCGCAACGCGGTGCCACCGGCAGGCTTCGCCGACCTGGGCCCCCGGGGATACGTGGCGCTCCTGGCCGGGGTCGAGGTTGACGCGCTCGACGACGCCGTCCTGCGCGACCTCAGCCCCGCCTGCCTCGTCCACGGTGCAGCGCCACCCTTCCTTCTCCTCCACGGGACAGCGGACGCGGTCGTCCCGCATGCGCAGAGCGAGGGCCTGGCCGCAGCAGCAGCCGCTCACGGAATCGAGGTTGAGCTCGAGCTAGTGCCCGGCGCCAACCACGAGGACCCCCGCTTCGACCATCCCGAGGTGCTCGGCCGAGTCGCGGACTTCGTCCGACGGGCCAGCACGCGGACCTCCGTGACGACACCGACACAAGGAGAAGTATGAACGAGAGCAACGTCGACGTGGTCGTAGTCGGGGCTGGACCGTCCGGTCTGACTGTGGCGGGTGAGCTGGCGCAGGCCGGGCTGGACGTGGTGGTGCTGGAGCGCCGTACGGGCTCCGTCCAGTCGCGGGCCGGGACAATTCTGCCGCGCGTCCTAGAGCTGCTGGATGCGCGAGGCCTGGCACAGAGCTTCATCGAGCGAGCGCGGACGATCCGCGAGAACCCCCTCATCCGTACCCACATCTGGGCCGGGATGCAGCCCGTCGAGTGGCGTCACCTGGGCTCCCATTTCGGGTACCGGCTAATCCTGCCGCAGAACCACACCGAGGAACTCCTGGGCAATCACGCGTCACGCATGGGAGCCCGAGTCGTCCACGACGCCACCGTGTCCCGGGTCGAGCAGGACGCCAACGAGGTCCGAGTGACTTATGCGGACGGCAGCGGCACCGAAGGCGTCGTGACCGCCCGCTACGCAGTGGGTGCCGACGGCGGCAGGAGCACAGTTCGACGCCTCTCGGACATCGACTTCGTGGGCCATGACGCAACGTTCACCGGAATTGTCGCCGACCTGGCGATCAAGACTCCTTACAAGGGCAACCGGCGCATGACCGACAACGAGCGCGGCTGGGTGACCTCTTTCCCGTTCGGCACCGACGACGACCCGGTGACGCGCTTCAACATGGTGCACGTGGAGAGCCGCAAGGCGGCGCCGTCGGAGCCGGTGACCGTGGAGGAGGTGCGGCGGAACCTGCACGAGATCCTGGACGTCGAAGTGAACTTCGAGGAATTGCGGTGGGCATCGCGATTCAGCGACACAATGCGGCTGGCCGACACGTTCCGGGCTAGACGCGTGCTGCTGGTGGGCGAAAGCGCACGCATCCACTACCCGGCCAGTGGTGTCGGGATGAACTTCTGCATCCAGGACGCGTTCAACCTCGGTTGGAAGCTGGCCGCCGTGCTCCGAGGGCACGCCAGCTCGACACTCCTGGACACCTACCAGTCAGAGCGTCGTCGGGTAGCGGAGCTGCTGCTCGACAGCGTTCGCTCACAGTGCGCGATCCAGTTCGACTTCACGCCCGAAGGCGTCGCGTTCAAGCGAATGTTCGAACGGGACCTGATGCCCTTGAGCCAGGTCAACACTTATCTTGCCCGGGACCTGAATGGTCTCACCGAGCCCTATCCGTCACCGGAGGACAGCCATGAGCTGACCGGACGCCCGATGCCCGACGTCACCGTCCAGACCTCGGAGGACCTGATCCGGGTCGGCGAGCTGCTGCGAACCCAGAAGTTCGTCCTGCTCGACTGCACCGGCGACAACGCCTACGCCGATCTCAAGGTCGACGAAAGCGCCGTCGAGGTGCTATCGGGGATCCCGACAACCAGCCCGCCAGAACTGCTGGGCGTCCAGAGCGTCCTGCTCCGACCCGACGGGTACTTGGCCTGGGTCAGCACCGAAGCCGCGTCATTGGAGGAGGCCGATCGCGAGATCCACCGCTGGCTGGATCTGCTGCCATGACCGCGCGGACTCTGGTCCGCGGCGCCCGCGTCGTGACTATGGATGACCAGCTCGGTGACCTCGACACCGGCGACCTGATGGTCGAAGGAAACAGGATCGGCGCGGTGGGCCGGTCGCTGGATCCCGGCGACGCCGAGGTAGTCGACGGCAGCGACTGGATTGCGCTGCCCGGTTTCATCGACACGCACCGCCACACCTGGCAGAGCGCCATCCGTCACACCTATGCCGACCTCGACCCGCTGCAGTACTTCGCTCAGGTCCTCGACGGGATCGGTGCGTCCTACACTCCTGAAGACGTCGGGGCCGGCACCTTTCTCGGAGCGGTCGCGGCGCTGAGTGCCGGGACGACCACCTTGCTGGACTGGGCTCACATTCAGAATTCACCCGACCACACCGAGGCCGGGATCGAAGCACTTCACGAATCCGGGATCCGAGCGGTCTTCGGTCACGGATGGCCGTTGGTCCGGGATGGCAGCTGGACGGGCCAGAGCCGGCGCGTTCACCCCGACGACATCCGTCGGGTCCGCGATATGCACTTCGCCTCAGAGGAGCAGCTGCTGACCTTATGTATGGCCGCCCGTGGCCCCGAGATGGCCGCTCGTGAGGTCTGGATCGAGGACCTGCGGCTGGCCAGGGAACTAGGGATCAGGACGTCCGTGCACGTGGGGGCTTACGTCCGCAACGCGGGGGTGCGGGCGGTGGACCAGTACCGCAGGTCCGGTCTGCTCGGCGACGACATGACATTCGTCCACTGCGGCCACTGCGGCAGCGATGAACTCGGCATGATCGCCAACGCTGGGGCTGCGGTGTCCCTCGGCGTGCACTGCGAGCTGAACTCTCAGGGTATCGGCGACATCCCGCTGGACACCCTTCTCAGCCTCGGGGTCAAACCCAGCCTGAGCGGGGACACCGAGACAAAGTGCAGTGGCGACATGTTCACCCAGATGCGCATGCTCTTCGGCTACTACCGCTCGTGGGTGGGAGGCGGGCACTCCTCGATCGACCACCCTCCGGCACTTACCCTGCGCGATGTTCTAGGGTTCGCCACGATCCAGGGGGCTCGAGCACTGGGACTTGAGTCGCGGATCGGCTCGCTCACCCCCGGCAAGCAGGCAGACGTGGTCTTCGTACGAGCCACCGATCTCAATCTCGCCCCGGTCTCCGATCCTGTAGCAGCAGTCGTGCTCGCGGCACACGAGGGCAATGTCGATTCCGTGCTCGTCGCTGGGCGCTTCGTGAAGCGTTCCGGCTTGATGTGCCACGTCAATGTGGCACACGTCGTCGAGCGAGCGCGCCAGTCGCGGGCACGCCTGATCGGCAGTACTAAGGCACGGGCCTCGGCGTAGACGGGTGTAGGTGACCGCTTCGCAAGGCGGCTGAGAGGATCTTCTGATCGAGCGCAGCGAGCAGCATCGCCATCAGAGCCAAGCAAACGTCCACCTGACATGGGAATCTAATTAGTCGCCCGCGGAGTCGTTTCAGCCGGAGCACTTATCGAACATCTAGAGCCTGAGAACCGTCATCTACCAACCCCAAAACCGAAATACCCCGAAGCCGGATCGCACACCAACGCGGGGGGGCGGAGGACTCAGGTTGCGGTTTTATCGGGCAGGCATGGGCGAGGACGAGGGAACGCAGGCAAGCCGACCGTCGAGCGGACGGACATATGCGAATCGTCATGCGGGAAACAGGTGTGTCGGCGGAACCCATCACAACCGTGGTTCGCAGGGTCTCGACAACCTGGGTCAACACTCCTCGATGAAGCCCGGCCAGAGATGCCCGCTTCGTGGTTACCTACCTCCGGCCGCCAGAAGCGCATCGGCGTAGCCCTCCGGCTTTGCTTGCGGGCGGTCGAGCCTAGGGTGAAGCTAATGCCCGGGGCCGGCGGGGGTGACGGGTCTCGATGGTCGCCTTCGACGCTGCCCGGCTTCTTATCGGATGTCGGGTCAGCGACGAAGCGAATGGGCTACCCCGACCGGTCAGGTCATCGCCTCCGACGGCGGTTGGTCCACCTCGGCCCATGAGTCACTCCCGGGCCCGCAGCGTTAACTCCGCACCGCGGAACTTCCACATAAGGCACAGGTCGGCGGTGGTGGCCACCATTAACTCGTTGCGGCTGACACACCCTGCGTGGGAAAGTGAGGCGCGGCCCCCGACACAGCTCGGACCAACACCCTCGACCACTACCTGGCGGAGACAAGCCCCCGGGAGCGGAAGGCGGAGGTGTCGAACACCGGCGATGGGGTTGGGCAAGGTACCTGACCGGTATGCCTGACGGGGTGAGTGTTCCTCATACGCCCAGCGGGCGGCGGTGAAGATCTCGGCTAGCGTGGCGCCGGCCTCGAGCACGATCAACCGAGAGCTGGTGTCGTAAGCGTAGCCGTCGACGGCCATCGCGGTGATGACCCGGGACCTGGACGCTCATGTGGGCGGGAATCTCGTCTGGGGCGGAGCCGTTGGGTCTGCGCCCAGCCGGCTCATTCGTCGGCAAACGTCTGCGGCGAGCTCGCGGACCGGGATAGCCCAGATATCTGGGTTGAGGACCTCCACCTCGACCGGTCCGACGAAGCCACCCGAGTCGATCTGACTGAGCAGCGATCCGATCGGGATTACTCCGTCCCCGGGCAAACCGCGTCCCGCGACCAGGTTGGGCGTGGGTACCAGCCAGTCGCCGACGTGCACGGCCATGATGCGTCCGCGGGCATTGCCGAGCTCCTCGGACAGGTTCGGGTCCCACCAGACGTGGTAGGTGTCGACCGCTACGCCGACGCCGCGGTCGGCGATCTCGGCCACGATCCGGTTGGCCTGGGCCAGGCTGACGACGGCCGAGCGTTCGGCGAGGAACATGGGGTGGAACGGTTCGACCGCTAGCGCGACGCCAGCCGCTCTCGCTGCGGGGAGCATCCCCCGGATGCCGTCGACGATACGGTGCTCGGCGACCGACATGCTTGAGCCTATTAGCGGTCCGCAGACCAGGACTAGCACCGCTGCCCCAAGCGTGGCCGCCTCCTCAATGGCCGCGTGGTTGTCGTCGAGAGCCAGTTGGGTCGAGCGGGTCCCGGTGAAGAATCCGCCGCGGCACAAGCTGGAAACCGTTAAGCCGTGCTCGTCCACGAGACGTCGGTCCGGGCCGCGCTTTGGTCGACGTACTTGTGCCGCCACAGGCTGACCTGCATGATGCCGGCCTGGCGGCAGGCTTCGAGCACCTCGACGGTGCGGCTGGTCTCGGCGGTGGCCTGGTTGAAGCTGACCTGCTCGAGCTCCACGTGTCACGCGTCCATGCCGGCGACGGCCAGGAAGGTGCGCATGCGCTGAACGGCCAGCTCAGGGTCGGAGAGAGCCTGAGCCTGGTCTGCGAGCTCGAACAGCCGGACGAGGTGCGGCACGGACCGAAGGCTTTGGGCGCCGCCAAGCAGGTGGAAGTGCGACTGGTGTCCGTTTAACCACGCCAGGAACACCACGCCGGTCTTGTACGCCGAGGTCGGTGCCGTGAACAGATGCCGGGCGAGCGGGATCGTAGGGGCCAGCACAGCGCTGAACCCGTCGGGATCGTCGTGGTCGAGTCGTTCCAGCGCGGCCCGGGCGGGTCCGGCGATGGCGTCGAGAACCCCGAGCAGGGCGTTGCTGTGGCCGCGCTCGTCGCCGCGGATGAGGACGTCGTAGTTGAAGTCGTCGCCGGTGAACATGCGCACGCCGTCGGGAAGGCGTCGACGCAGGTCAACCTCGCGGTCGGCGTCGAGGAGGGAGATCTTAATCCCGCCTACCCGTCCGGGGTGAAGTCTGATCACCTCCAAGACTGTGTCGCGGGCGACGTCAAGGTCAGCGCTGCCCCAATAGGTGCTCATCGCGGCGTCGAACCGGTTCCCCGAGCCAGTGCAGCAGCACGGGGTGGTCGACCTGGCTCAGGACCTGGTCGTAGACGTCGAGGTAGTCCTGTGGTCCCCGGGCGGCCGCGGCGAGGTGCCGGCTGGCCATCAGTACGGGCGTGGTGTCGGCGTCGACGGCCCAGCCGAGCTGCTCCAGGTAGGCGGCGGCGATGTCGCGCAGGGTCGGCACGGTTCCCGGAGCGAGCTGGTCGGTGACCACGCCGGAGGCGACCGACCCGCCGACGGCGCGAGCCTCGGTCCCCGAGCGGGCGATCAGCGCCTTGGTCTGCTGCCAGGACAGGCCACTGCCGCGCTGCGCAGTGTCCATGGCCTCGGCGACCCCCAGGCCCAGGGACCACAGGTGGTGGCGGAAGGCCAAGGTGGCGTCCCAGTCGATGACGCCGCCAGCCTCGGCCGGTCCTGACGGGTCTCGCAGTGGGTCCACGACGACGTGGGCCGCCGCGTACACGGTCCGCGAGAGGGGCGGCGGCGACGACGCGACAGGGCTCGAGGCCGGCCCGATCCGGTAGCGATGCTTGGTTCCGTCGGCCCCAGGTAGGGCCAGCGTGTGGTCGGCGCTCGGGACCCTGCGGGTCTGGCGGTGGGCGGTGCCGTTCATTGCGCCACCGCTGCCGGGGATTCGGCGAGCACCATGGCTGCGCCCTTCTCTCCGATCATCATCGATGGTGCCTGCGTGTTGCCGCTGGTGATGTTCGGCATGATCGAGGAGTCGATGACGCGGAGCCCGTCGAGGCCGTGGACCCGCAGCTGGGCGTCGACGACCGCCAGCTTGTCGTGGCCCATTCGGCACGAGCCGACGGGGTGGTAGTCGGTCTTGCCCCAGGCGCGGATGTAGTCGCGGATCTGCTCGTCGGTCTGGACGTGCGCACCGGGCAGCTCTTCTTGCTTGAGCACCGAGCGGAAGGTCTCGGTGGCCAGCACCTTGCGGATCCAGTGGAACCCTTCGACGGCGATCTTCCAGTCCTCGGGGTCGGCGAGGTAGTTGGGGTTCACCGCCGGAGAGACCGCCGGGTCGGCGGAGACCAGCGTAACGTCGCCGCGGCTGCGCGGGCGGATGTTGCAGGCCAGGATGGTGATGCCGTGGCCAGGGACCCGGTCGGCGCTGCGGGCCAGGTCCTTCCACACCACGTAGGCCGGCAGCATGTGGAGCTGGATGTCGGGAGAGCGGACGTCGTCGCTGCTCTTGACGAACGCGCCGGCCTCGGTGATGGTTGCGGTGGCAGGTCCGGTCCGGAAGAGGCCGTACTGCAGGGCGTGGCGCCAGGCCCGGTACCAGCGGTCCTCGCCGCTGTAGGTGATCTGTTCCTTGGTCTCGGCGGTGATGTACACCTCGAGCTGGTCGTGCAGGTTCTTCCCGACCCCCGGCAGGTCGTGGAGCGGTGTGACGCCGACCGACCGCAGCTCGTCGGCCGGGCCGATCCCCGACAGCAGCAGCAGCCGGGGGGTGTTGATGGCGCCCGCGCTCACGATGACTTCGCGGGTCGCGTTGACCGTGTGCGTGTGGCCTTTGCGCCGGTAGGTCACGCCGGTGGCCCGCTTGCCCTCCAGGACGACCTTTTCTGCGTCGGCGTCGGTGATGACGGTGAGGTTCGGACGGTTCTTGACCGGGTTGAGGAAGGCGGTGGCGGCGCTCTCGCGACGGGCCCGGCGTTGGGTGACCTGGTGGTAGAAGACCCCGTCCTGGCGGGCACCGTTGGGGTCTGAGGTGTAGGGGATGCCGGCCTGCTGGCTGGCGCGGATGAACGCGGCCGCCATCGGGTTGTGCTGGATCTGGTCGGCGACGTTCAGCTCGCCGGTGGTGCCGTGGTAAGCGTCGGCGATCCGTTCGTTGTTCTCGAACTTCTTGAAGTAGGGCAGGACGTCGTCGTAGCCCCAGCCTTCGTTGCCGAGGTCGCACCACTCGTCGTAGTCGAGGGCGTTGCCGCGGACATAGAGCATGGCGTTGACGGCGGTGCTGCCGCCGAGGACCTTGCCTTGCGGTAGGAACATTCGTCGGCTGTTCATGTGGGTCTGCTCGGTGGTGTCGAAGCACCAGTTGGCCTTGGTGCCCATCAGCTTGGCGAAGCCGGCCGGGATGTGTATCAGCGGGTTACGGTCGGCGCTACCGGCCTCGAGCAGCAGCACCGAGGTGTTCGGGTCGGCGCTGAGCCGGTTGGCAAGCACGCAGCCGGCAGCGCCGGCGCCGACGATGATGTAGTCGAACTGGTGACGCATCGCTGTGGGTCCTCTCATGGGGCCACGGTCGCCGTGTCGGCGTGGCGGTGTAGCTGGTTGTTGGTCGTCGGGCGGCGCCAGGTGGCGCCGAGGGGCTGTTCGTGGAAGATGCGGGCGTCCATGAGCTGAAGGCTCGCCGAGACCGGTACGGGCCAGTCCAGCAGGTCGAGGACGTCGTGCTGCAGCTCCATCCCGGGTGCGACCTCGACGACCACGAGGCCCTCGTCGCCGAGCTCGAACACGGCGCGTTCGGTGACGTAGAGGATGCGTTGGCCGCGACGGCGTGCTTCTTCGGCGCTGAACGTGACCTGCTCGACGGCGGGGACGAACTTGCGGTTGCGTCCCTCGCGGACCAGTCGGAGCTGCCCGTCGCCGGGTAGGGCCTCCAGCGCCCCGGCAGTGAAGGTGCCGCAGAAGACGACGGTTTTGGCGTTCTGGCTGATGTCGATGAACCCGCCGGTGCCGATGATGCGGCCGTTGAACTTCGACACGTTGACGTTGCCGGCCTGGTCGATCTGTGCGAAGCCGAGGAAGGCGATGTCGAGGCCGCCGCCGTCGTAGAAGTCGAACTGGGCGGGCTGGTCGAGCACCGCTACCGGGTTGGTGGCCACTCCGAAGATGACGCCCCGTGCCGGGACGCCGCCGACGAGACCTTGTTCGATGGTCAAGGTGAATTGGTCCGACCAGCCTTCCTCGGCGGCGACGGCGGCTACCCCGTCGGCGATGCCGACGCCGAGGTTGACGATGTCGCCGTCGTGGATCTCGGCCAGGGCACGCCGAGCCACCACCTTGCGTTGGTCGAGCGGGAACGGGGCCAGCGAGTTGAGCGCCGCCTTCGTCTCTCCGGAGAACGCCGGGTTGTAGTCGTGGGTCACCAGCTGGCGCTGCCCGGGGTGCACCACGAGTACGTCGACGCAGATGCCCGGCACCACGACGGTCCGCGGGTCCAGGGACCCGGCCCGGGCGATCTGCTTGATCTGGGCGATGACCACACCGCCCCGGTTGCGGGTCGCCTGGGCGATGGCCAGCATCTCGAGTCGGGCACCTTCATGTTCGAGGGAGATGTTGCCGTTCTCGTCGGCGGTGGTGCCTCGGATGAAGCACACGTCGAGGTTCATGGCCGGGTAGAACAGCCATTCCCGGCCGCCGAGCTCGACGACCTCGACCAGCTCTTCGCGGGTGACGGAATTCAGCCGGCCGCCTTCCAGCCGAGGGTCGCAGAAGGTGCCCAGGCCGACGTGGGTGATCACGCCAGGCCGACCAGCCGCGATCTCACGGAAGAGCTGGCTCATTACGCCCTGCGGGAAATTGTAGGCCTCGAAGGCTCCCTCGTGGGCGAGTCGGCTCATCGTGGGAGCCATGCCCCAGTTGCCGGCGACGATCCGACGTGGCAGCCCGGGCAGGGCGAGCACGTCCATTCCGCTGCCCTGCCGGTCACCGATGCCGGTGGTGTGGACGAGGGTGAGGTCGCCCGGGCTGCCGGTCTTCGTGAAGCGGTCGCCGAGGGCGGCGAGGAGCAGGTCCGGCTCCAGCAGCCCGCCGCCCGAGCCGCCGATGGCCAAGGTGTCGCCCGAGCGGATCAGCTCGATCGCGTCGGCGGCGGACATGACCTGAGGGCCTCCGCGGATCCGCCGCAAACCGGTCTGGTTCTTGACGTCGGTAGTGGTGGTGTTTCTCATGCCATTACCCCGCCGCCGTTCAGGTGCAGCGTCTGACCGTGCAGCAGGCTCGCCCCGGGACCGGCGAGGAAGACGACCGCCGGCGCGATCTCGTTCGCCTCGCCGAGACGCCTGATGACCAGGTCGCGGGTCCGCTCGTCGACCCACGCGTCGGTCTTGTCCGGCGCGATCAGCGGGGTGTCGATCGGGCCGGGGGCGATGGCGTTGACCCGGACCACGGGTCCGACCTCACGCGCCAGGGCGCGGGTGAAGCCGACGACACCGGCCTTGGCCGCGCAGTAGCTGACGAAGTTGTGGGCCCCTTTGAACGCCAGCTGGCTCGACATGTTGATGATCACGCCGTGGCCACGGTCGACCATGCCGGGCAGCACGTGGCGGCTGACGATGAACACTCCGGTGAGGTCGACGTCGATGGTGCGCCGCCACTGCTCGAGCGTCAGCGTGGACAAAGGTCCAGCAGCCATGTAGCCCGCGTTGTTGACGAGCACGTCGATGGGACCGAGCGATTCGCTCACCTCGGTGACCATGGCTCCCACCTCGTCCCAGGCGGTGACGTCGGCCTCGACCGCGAACGCCTTGGAGCCGTTGTCGTGCAGCCGATTCACGGCCTGCCCTGCCTCCTCGGGCTGGCGGAAGTGGTGTACCGCGACGCGCGCCCCGGCCGTCGCGACCGCCTCGACGATCTCGGCTCCGAGACCGCCGAGGGCGCCGGTTACCAGCACGGTCTGGCCAGCCAGCGGCAGCGCGGTCACTGCGGGCATGGTGCCGAGGCTCACTGGTCGTACCAGGCCGGGGCCGCGCTGCGGCGGACCTGGACGGTTTTGAGCTCGGTGAAGAACTCCAGTCCTTCCCGGCCGAACTCGGCACCGTAGCCGCTGTCGCGACGACCGCCCAGGGGAAGCTCGGGGAAGGCGTCGGTCGAGCCGTTGACCCATACCGTGCCGGTGCGCAGGGCGAGGGTGAGGTCCAGCGCCTGGTTGAGGTCGCGTGTCCACACCGACGCGGCGAGTCCGAACGGCGTGTTGTTGGCTCGTCTGGCCACCTCATCCAGATCCTCGTAGGGCTGGACGACGGTGATCGGGCCGAAGATCTCATCGGTGACGCTGGGGTTGGCGTCCTGGTCAGTCCACAACACGGTAGGAGCCAAGAAAGGGGCGGCGTCGGTACCAGCGACGGAGATTCCCGCACCGCCGGTGGCGATGGTGGCGCCCTGCTCGGTGGCGCGTCCGACAGCGTCCAGCACGGTGGTGTAGTGCTGCTGAGACACCAGCGGTCCCATCTCGGTCGCCGCGTCCCGCGGGTTGCCCAGCCTGGGGTTACCGGCCCGCATCGCGAGGCGGTCGGTGAGCTCCTCGGCGATGTGCCGGTCAGCGAGGATCCGGGAGCCGGCAACGCAGACCTGGCCTTGGTTGAAGAACGACGCAAACAACAGCCCGTCCACGGCCTCGTCCAGGTCGGCCTCGCGGGTCACGATGACGGGCGTCTTGCCCCCGGCTTCGAGCGCCACTCGCTTCAGCCTGTTCGTGCTCGCCGAAGCCGCGATGCGACGACCGACCCCGGTCGACCCGGTGAAACTGATGACGTCGGTGTCGAGGTGGGAGACGAGGCTGGCACCCGCGGTCGAGTCGGCAACGACGACGGCCAGGGCTGCCGGGTCCAGGCCGGCTTCGTAGAGCAGCACCGCGGTGGCGAGCGTGGTCAACGGAGTCAGCGGACTGGGCTTGACGACCACCGAGCAGCCGGCGGCGAGCGCCGGCGGCAGCTTCTGACCCAAGATGCCGAGCGGGAAGTTCCAGGGCACGATGAGCCCGGCGACCCCGGCGGGCTCGCGAACGGTGAACGCGAACAGGTCGGTGCTGATGTCGCGCAGGGTGCGGCCGTTGATGTCACGGGCCAGCCCGGCGAAGTACTCGAACGCGTTCAGGGCGGCGGCCACCTCGCCGCGGGCTTCGCGGATCGGTTTGCCGGCCTCTAGGACCAGCAGCTCGGCGAACTGGTCGGCGCGGTCGGCCAGCAAGCCGGCGGCCCTGCTGAGCACCCGTGCTCGGTCACGACCGGTCGCACGTCCCCAGGCTCGGGCGTCGAACGCGGTGCGGGTTGCCCGCACCGCCGCATCGACGTTGGCGTCGTCTGCGTCTCCGCCGTAGAACAGCGTTTGGCCGGTGGTCGGACTGATCCGCGGTGTCATCTCGCGCTCGGCGGCGACGCCCCGCCCGTTGATGAGCGATCCGAGGACCGGGATGTCGTGGCGTCGGTCGACCACGGCCGGTCCAAGCAGACTCCTCCAGTCGGTGACGGCTGCGGTGCTGGGTGCGGAAGTCATGCGTGCTCCTTGGTCGGTGCGGGATTGGATGCGGGGGTGGGTGGTGCGGAGGTGGCCGGGGCGGGGGTCGCGGTCTGGTCCGCGGCCGGACTGTCAGGTTCGGCGGGGTCTCGCCGGGCGGCCCGGCGGGCAGCTTGCCGGTCCAAGAACTGCTGTTTGCGCTGCTGTGACGAAGCCAGGCCCGCGGTGTAGGAGGCGATGACCGGTTCCAATCGGTGGTCGTGCTCGAACCCGGACAACACGGTCTTCGCCACACCGACCGCGACCGGGTCGCAGGCGCTGAGCCAGCCGAGTGTGCGGTCCAGGACGGAGTCGAGTTCGTCGGCGCTGCAGACGGTCGTGACGACCTGCAGCTCCGCGGCTCGCGCGCCGCTGATGAGTTCGCCGGTGAGCAGCAGGAACCGGGCGACGCCCAGTCCGGCTACGTCAAGCAGCCGGGCGAGCCCGCCCCACGCCGGGAGGTTCCCGAGCCGCAGCTCGGGCAGGCCCATCAGGGCGTCGGAGGCGGCGATCCGGATGTCGCAGGCCAGCGCGAGCTCGAACCCGCCGCCAACCGCGGTCCCCTCGATGAGCGCGACGCTGGGCACCGGGAGGCGCGCAAGACCGGTGAACGCCTCGCGTCCGAGGTTGGCGAGCTCGGTCGCCTCAGCTGCGCTCGGATAGATCCAGTCGCCGATGTCGGCGCCGGCGCAGAACGTCGATCCGGCCCCTCGGACGACGACGGCGCGGACGTCGTCACGGCCGGCCAGCTCGTCGACGCGGGCGGCGAACGCTTCCAGCATCAAACGGTCGAGGGCGTTGCGCTTGGCGGGTCGGCCGAGCAGCAGCGTAGCTACGCCCGCATCGTCGATGGTGAGGGTCACGGACACGGTGGGTACCTGTCGTCTGCGTGGCCTATGCGGACGGCCGACGCCGTCGGGCGCGGCCCGTTCACGAACGGCGCTTCGTGAGCTGGTCGATCAGGATCGCCAGTATGATCACGGCGCCGACCGCCACCTGCTGGTAGAACGCCTGAACGTTCAGGGTGGTGAGACCAGCGGTGAGGGTGGCGATGAGAACCGCCCCGAGGGCCGCTCCGACCATGCTGCCCTCACCGCCGGCAAGCTTCGTACCGCCCATCACCGTGGCGGCTATAGCAGTAAGGAGGAGGTCTCCGCCCAGCGTGGGGTCGGCCGCTCCGAGCCGCGCGGTGAGGATGGCGCCGGCCAGGCCCGCGCTCGCGCCCGCGATGACGTAGGCCGCGGCGGTTCGGCGACCGACTGCGATCCCGGCGAGTCGGGCCACCTCGGAGTTGCCGCCGATGGCGATCAGGTACTCCCCGAGCCGGGTGTACTTGAGGACGATCGCGGACAAGGCGGTCAACAGGATCAGCAACACCACGGGTATCGGAACCGGCCCGACGCCACCGGCGAGGATGTTGGCGAACGGGACCGGGATCCCGTACACCGCGCGCCCACCCGTGATGATCAGGGCAAGCCCGGCGAAGATGCTCATCGTGCCGAGGGTGACGATGAACGGCGTAATTCTCGTCGCAGTGATCAAAACCCCGTTGGCCAAGCCGCACAAGGCGCCGGCGACGAGCCCGCCGACCACGGCCAGTGGTGCGGGCAGAGAGTGGGACAGCAGTCCGCTGCAGACCGCCGCCACGGCGACCACCGACCCGATGGACAGATCGATACCACCGGTCAGCAGCACGAAGGTCTGACCCAGCGCGAGGATGCCGACGACGGCGGCCTGGAGCAATATGTTGATCAGGTTCCCGCCATCGAAGAAGAACGGCCGCGCAACGCCGAACCCGACGACCAGAACGACGATCACGGCGAGCAGGCCGGCTTGTCGCGCCAGCTGACCCGCCCGACCTCGAAGCGCGCTCGATCGAGTTCGTGTAGGCACGGTTTGGGTCTCTTGCAGGGTGTTGGTCATGTCGGGCTCCTCGTGCATCTGTGGGTCGGATGAGATCGCCCGGCGAGGTGTCGGTGGGGTCTACTCGTCAGCGGCATGGTGAACCACGGCCTCCTCGGTCGCTTCGGCCCGGGACAACTCGGCGACGATGCGTCCGCGGCGCATGACGATGACTCGGTCGCTCATGCCCAGCACTTCTGGAAGGTCGGACGAGATCATCAAGATGGCCTTGCCTGAATCGGCGAGCCTGCGCATCAGGGTGTGGATCTCGCCCTTGGCGCCGACGTCGATGCCTCTGGTGGGTTCGTCGAAGATGAACACGTCGCTGTCGGTGAGCAGCCAGCGACCCAGAACCACCTTCTGCTGGGTGCCGCCGGAGAGCTTCCCGACGGTCTGGTTGGGAGTCATCTTGGTGTTCAGCGGGTCGAGCACCTCGCTGGTGATGGCGCGTTGGCGCCCTCGGTCGAGCAGGCCGTAGCGGGTGGGCGGGTTCATCAAAGTCGTGTTGGAGGCGGTGGTCATGCCCAACACCAGGCCCTGGCGCCTCCGGTCCTCGGTCAGGAACGCGATGCCTGCGGCGATCGCGTCCGCCGGGGAGGTGATCGAGGTAAGATTTCGTTTGACGTAGACCTTGCCGGCGGTGACCTTGTCGGCCCCGGTCACAGCCCGGGCGAACTCGGTCCGACCTGCTCCGACCATCCCCGCCATGCCGACGATCTCACCGGCCCGCAGCGTCAAAAATACGTTGCGCAGCACACCTGTACGGCTCAGGCCCTCGACGCGGAGCAGCTCCTCACCAGGCTTCTGGTCGGTGCCCGGGACCCCAATGGCCGCGACGTCGCGGCCGACCATCAAGCGGACCAGGTCGGCCTCGCCGGCGATCTCGCTGCGGCTGCGGGTCCCGACCAGCCTCCCGTCGCGAAGTGCGGTGACCCGGTCGGAGAGGGTCAAGACCTCTTTGAGACGGTGCGACACGTAGATCACAGCCTTGCCCGAGTCCCGCAGCGATCGGACGATCCGGAACAGCTGCTCGCTCTCCTGCGTGGTCAGCGAGGCGGTCGGCTCGTCCATAATGATGATCCGGGCGTCGGTGCTGAGCGCCCGCGCCAGCTCGACCAGCTGTTGCTGGGCGACGCTCAGCCGCGCGACGGGGACATCGGATCGCGACGCGAAGCCGAGTTGCGCCAGTGCGTCCTTGGCCCTGCGCCGCGCCTCGGCCCAGTCGATCAGACCGGCACGGGTCTGCTCACGACCCAGCACGAGGTTCTGGACCGCGGTGAGCTGCGGGACCAGGCTCAACTCCTGGTGCACCATCGCGATCCCGGCGTTCAACGCGTCGACGGGTTGGTCGAAGTTCACCGGCTGCCCGTCGACGAGGATCTGCCCGGAGTCGGGTCGCTGTACCCCGAAGACGGTCTTCAACAGGGTCGACTTCCCCGCACCGTTCTCGCCCAGCAGCGCGTGGACCTCCCCCGGGTAGGCAGTGAGGCTGACCTTCTGCAGGGCGTTCACCCCAGGAAAGGTCTTTGTCAGCTCGCGGATCTCGAGAACGGGCGGGGAGTCTGTCACGGCTGTCCATCTCCTTCAGTCGTCGTCGACCGACGTGCAAGCGACTACTTGTAGAGGGTGGTGAGGACTTGGCCCTCAGAGTCGTAGTACTCGTCCACGTTGTTTTTCGTGATCATCTGAGCGGGCGAGGAGACCCACGGGGGGACGGGCTGGCCCTCGAGCAGACGGACAGCCGACTCCACTGCCCAGAACCCCTCGTAGTAGGGCAACGGACTGACCGTGGCCGCCATGCTCCCGTCGCGCACCGCGGCGATCGCCTCAGGAACACCATCGGTACCGATGACCGCGATCGACTTCCCCGACGCCCTGACTGCCTTGGCGACGCCGATCGCCATGGTGTCGTTGTTGGCGTAGATGCCCTTCAGCTTCGGGTACTGGCGAATGACCTGCTGCGCGGCCGCATACGCCTTGTTGGCGTCCCAGTCGCCGGGGACGCTCGCGACCAGCTGGAACTTGCTGTCCTTGGCCACACCCTCCTTGAACCCCTTGATCCTCTGGATCGCGGCACTCGAACCAGCCTGGCCCTCGATCTGGGCCACCTGCCCCCCGCTCGGGAAGAGCTTGGTGAACTCCGCCGCCGCGTTGGAGCCGTCCAGCTCGTGGTTGGGTCCTGCGTAGGTCGTGGCCGCGATCCTGGCGTCGTCGACGTTGACGATTGGGACTCCCTGCCCCTGCATCTGCTGCAGTGCGGGGAGGAGGTTGGAGGTGCTCTCAGGAGCGACGACGTAGGCGTCGAACTTCTGACCCACGACCGTCTGGGCGATTGTCAGCTGCTCGGTCTGCGCCTCCTCGCTGCTCGCGGCCTGCACGGTGATGTCGACCCCGTACTGCTCCCCTGCCGACTTGGCACCCTTCTCGATACCCTGCCAGTACTGGTTGGTGAGCGACTTCAAGATCACGGCCATCCGATACCTCTTGGCGGGCTTGACCTCGCCCAGCTTGGCTTCCAGGTCGACGCCGTCGATCTGGGTCACGCCTGGCTGGTCGCTGGTGTAGGTGTACTTGCTGGCCGTATCGGCGCTGCCACCACTGGCTACTTGGGTGGCCGAAGTGCACGCACCCAGGCCGACCAGGGCAACGGTACTGATAGCGAGAGCGACTCTGCCCCGTACTGACTTCATAATTGACCTTTCGTCTGCAACTATTCTGAGATGAAACCGGTTTCCTTATAGGCCAAAAAAAAGACGCGTCGTTCGTTGCGACCTCCTCAGGTGGTCGTGCAGCCGCACGTGTGCCGCACGACGAGCTCCGGGTCGAGGGTGGTGATCTGCGGGCCTGTTTGGCCGCCCTTCGCACCGGTGTGGCGAACCTGAAGACGCTTCAGCAGGATCCCGGCGGCCTTCTGGCCTACTTGTCGTGCACGACTGTTGACCGTCGTAAGGCCCACCCCGGGCAGCCGACCGACCCACACGTTGTCGAAGCCGACCACGGCCAGGTCCCCGGGGACGCCGACCCCAGAGGCCGCGCAGAACTCGAGGACCTCGATGGCGCGCCGGTCACTGGCGACGAACAGGGCCGTCGGGGGGGCCGGGAGGTCGAGCAGCTGTCGCATCGCCGATGCGAGCGCACCCGCCGAGCCACCGCTGGTGACCACCAGCGCAGGGTCGACCGGGAGACCCGCAGCGCCCAGCGCCCACTCGTAGCCCCCTCTCCGCAGGCGGAACGGGACGATGTCCTGCGGACCGGCCAGGTGCGCCACCCTCCGGTGCCCGTGGGCCAACAGATGTTCGGCGGCCAGCCGGGCACCCACCTCGTTGTCGACCTCGACCGTGTCGACCAGAGCCTGGTCGAGTCCGCGGCTCGCCAGGACGACGTCCACACCGGAATCCACGAGCTGAGCGACCTCGCGGTTGGCGAGGGTCACCGAGGCCATGATCAGACCATCGACCTGACGCTGCATCATGGAGCGCACGAGGTCGGTCTCCTGCATTGGACGGTCCTCGGTGCTGCCCAGCAGCACGGTGTAGTCGCTAGGCCCGACGACGTCCTCGATGCCGGCGATCAGCTCGGGGTAGAACGGGTTGACGATACTGGCTACGATGACCCCGATCGAGTTGCTGCGTCGCAGGGAGAGCTGCCGGGCGATGGCGTTGGGCTGAAACTCCAGGTCCTTTATGGCTTTCCCGATACGACCGCGAGTCTGCTCGGCGATGTGGTAAGTGGAGTTTCCGCTCAAGAATTTCGAGACCGTTGCCTTCGAGACACCCGCAGCATCGGCCACGTCGCTGATCGTCGCCCTGCCCGCGAAAGTCAGAAACCGGTTTCCCACACCTAGACTGTGACATCCCTCGCGTGCGGTGTCAAGGAATAGGCAAGTGGTGTTTTTCCAACGCGAACCTCCTGGGCGCCGGGCGTCCCGCGATGGGCTCACCCAGACACGGCCTCCTACTCTTCGAGGCAGCTGCCATGATCACCGACTTCATCGGGACGCCTCAGCGTCCTCCAGCAGCCCGGGAGTAGCTGCAGCCACCTGCCCGAGGACGGTGGCGACGGATAGCACGCGGTGCTCGACAGACATGTGCTCGATGCCGCAGGGGCCGCAGGGGCCGCAGGGGCCGCAGGGGCCGCAAAGGCCAACCTTGCGGACGGTTCGACTGAACCGCTCGGCTCCTAAGTCGCCCTCGCCGCAGCACAACCAGTCGTCAAAGGTGTCGGCGAACAGGTCGTTGCCGTGCTCGAGGCGGTCGTCGTCGAGCTCCACCGCGACAGCTGATCGGCCATAACGACGTCGGGCAGTCGGTCGTCGGGATGGCCGAATCTCGCCACGTGCCAGACGTCGAGCAGCAGCCCCCGCCGTGCGGACCGCGAGATGCTGGACGAGCGCGATCGCCTCGTCGAGGTCGCGGAGTCGAGAAAGGCACCAGCTCGATCGCGACCCCGCGTTCCGTGCTGTCGGGCCACCCAAAGCGTCGGCGCCGATTCGTCTCGGGCCCTACGACGCGGTTGGCGTGTTTGATACCGATGCCGACGAAGCTCCGGCGGGCAACTGCGGCCACCCTTGCCAAGAGAGGAGCGGCTGCCCTGACCGTTCTCGACGTTAGCGTCGGGCCGCCGGCTTGTGCTGCGATGGCGCCGCAGTCAAACACACCCGACGTGTCCTGCTGTTGGTGCTGCAGAGCCGACGCTCTTGGTTGACCTTCGCGGTCTGCGAGTGACCCTTGAGTGGAAGGGGCTATCGTTCGGCGGCCGGCGGCCGGGCGATCGCCTCGCCGAGCTCTTCGAGCGACTTGCCGTGGGTTTCTGGACCGAACCACACTGCCACGGCCATCACGACGTACATCGCAGCGACCAGGACCAGGAGAGCTACCGGGCCACCGGCGTCGAAGATCACTCCGGCAAAATACGGGACCAGCGACGCCGAGACCAGGGCCACGGTGACCGATGTTCCGGTGCCGAAGGCGCGAACGCGGGTTGGATACAGTTCGGGTGCCCAAACCCAGGTCGTGGTGTTGAGCAGAATGAACATCAGTTGGAGCATGCCGCCGAGGAGCAGGATAAGGGCGAGCTGGTTGGAGGCGCCGAAGGCGATGGCCACAACGACGGCCACGAAGGCTCCGTACCCTAAGACGAGGCGTCGCTTGAATCGGTAGCCGAACACGCTGGCCAGGACCGCGCCGATCAGACCGCCGATGTTGATCACCGTGGTGTAAGCCAGCGACGCCGACAGGTCGAACCCGCGGGCGACAAGGACGGTCGGCATGAAGACAGTGATGGTGACCTGCGCTCCGAACGTCATCGCAGACACCACCCAGATCACTACCGTCCGCCGGGCCAGGACCGGACTGAAGATCTCGGCCAGCCGGACCCGCTGGCGGGGCAGTCGCTCGCCCTCGGAAAGGTTGATGTGGGATGTGACCGCGGTCCCCTTCGGCAGCCGCAGCCGGTTGGCGGCTAGTCGGGTGAGGACGGCGTTTGCGGCTTTCACCTGCCCGGTGGCCAGCAGATAACGCGGCGATTCGGGCAGGAACCACCGGTACACGAAGACGAGCAGCGCCGGGAGTACCAGAAGCCCAAGCAGCCAGCGCCAGGCGAGCGTGGGACCGCCGAGCGCGCCCTCGAGCGGGCCGAGTAGCAGTGCGGCCAGGGCGGAGGAGGCAAAGATCCCGAGCCCGCCCGCTGCGATGTTCACGGTGGCCACCGCCGCGCCGCGGGCCTTGGTGGGCATCAGTTCGGCGACCAGGGTGAGACCGGTGTTGAGCTCGCCGCCCAGGCCGACGCCGACGACCAGCCGGGCAATCAGCAGCACCTCAAGGTTGGGAGCGAAGGCGGCGAGGAGGGCGCCGACGGTGTAGAGGAGCAGGTTGTACATGTAGGTGATCCGCCGGCCGTAGCGGTCGCCGGTCACCCCGGCCAGCAGTGACCCGACGGCCATGCCGGCGAACGTTAATGACGTCAGCAGCCCCACCTGCCCGCCCGTGAGGTTCCATTGGGCAGCGATCAGGGGTGAGGCCAACCCCACGTTGTACTGCTCGATGGCGTCGAAGAGCGCCCCGAAGGCGACCAGGAGCAGGATCAGGACGTGGGCCCGCCGGAAAGGGATGGCGTCCATCGCGACCGACAGCTGCTGGTACGCGCGGTCACGCAGCGTGTCGGCGTGCGGCGACGCCGACGGGTCGAGGCCACGGCGGAAGTCTGGCTCAGGGTTGGTGGCGGACATGGCGGCTCCCGGGACTGAAGTTTCGAATTTGGGTGGGGGTCTGCGGCTGGGCGGACTGCGGGCTTCAGACGATCAGATGAGCGGGCAGTGGGTCGGCGGGCACGAACTCGCCTACGGGGCCGGGGTCGTGGAACCCGTCGGCGTCCACGACGACCCGCCCCCGGCTGATCACCGTCTCCGGCCAGCCACCCAGCATGAATCCCTCGTAGGGGGTGTAGTCGGTGGCCATGTGCAGCTCAGCGGCGCGGGCCTCCCGCCGGGCGACCGGGTCGATCAGGACCAGGTCTGCGTCGGCCCCCACTCTGATTGCGCCCTTGCGGGAGAGCCCGTTGAGCCGAGCCGGGTTGGTGGCGAACAGGCCGACGAAGTGCTCCACCGGCATGCCGCCGTCCAGCACCAACGTCGTGTAGCTCACCGGTAGCCGGGTCTCGACGCCGGGCAGCCCGTTCGGCATCCGCCGGACGTCCTCGTGGTGCTCGAGCTTCTGGTTGGTCGAGTAGCAGCAGTGGTCAGAGCCGAGAGTGTCTATCTCGCCCATCAGCGCGCGCGACCTGAGCGCGGAAACGGTCATCTCGGAGCGGATCGGCGGGCAGCAGACGAACCGCTCGGGGTGCGGCCCCCCGTAGACCTCGTCGGTGAGAGTCAAGTAGTGCGGGCACGTTTCGCTGTAGGCCACGTGGCCCCGACGTCGAGCGGCTCGGACCAGGTCGACGGCCTCGGGGATGGTCTGGTGGACGAAATAGACCGGTGTGCCCACGTGCTCAGCGGTGGCCAGCACCTGACTGACCGCGGTCGCCTCGGCGAGCTCGGGCCGGGTCTGCGGGAGATGTGCAGACCCGGCGTGGTCCTGTGCGGCTGCAGCCTGCTGTGCGTCGACGACGACATGGTCGGACTCGGCGTGGACGTAGGCCAAGCCGCCCAGCGAGCTGAGCGCGCGCATCACCTCCAAGATGGTGTCCGGACTGGCCATCACCACGCTTCGGTAGGTGGTGAACATCTTCACCGTCCGCACGCCGAGGTCGGCCATCGCGGCCAGCTCGTCGGCCGTGTCGTTGTCCCAGGACACGACGCAGCCGTGCAGCGAGGAGTCACACGGGCTGATCGTGCGCACCGCGAGCCGGGCCTGCACCGCGGCCAGCGGCGATTGCCCGGGGTCCGGGATGGCGAAGTCGACCATGGTGGTGGTTCCACCCCAAAGTGCCGCCCGGCCGGCCTGCTCGTAGTCGTCCAACGCCGCGTACTCCCCGAGCCGCTGACCGATGTGGCAGTGTGGATCGACCCCACCGGGCAGGACGAGTAGCCCGCTGGCGTCCACGACTCGCGCCGCAGCCGGGACGGCGGCGTCCGGCGACAGCAGCGCGGTGACCCGGCCCTGGCCGATCACGACCGTCGCGAGCGTCGAACTGTCCCGGTTGACCACGGTTCCGCCCTGAACGACCAGGTCTACAGGTCGAGGAGGGGTATCTGCTGCTGTCATGTTGTTCTCCTTCACCGACCCTCCTCAGGCTGAGTGGGTCCATCCGTGGTGCTCGGCTCGTCGGTCCCGGGTCTCAGAACGCCCAGCGCTGGGTCAGCCGACCCCCCTGGATGACGTGGCAGAAGCGCTCAGGCCGGCCGAGCACCCCGATATCTTCGAGCGGGTCGTTCTCCACAACGAGCAGGTCGGCGTGGGCGCCGGGAGCGACGCAGCCGATCTCCCCCTCCATCCGGGCCAGGCGGGCGGCAACGCTGGTGGCTGCGCGCACCACCGCGAGAGGCGTCTGGATCTCACCGCGGATTTCGAACTCGCGGTTCTGGTGGTGCTGCATGCCGCCGAGGAGGTCGGTCCCGTAGGGGACGGGCAAACCAGCCCGGTCGGCCATTTCCAGTGCGCGGTAGCCGGCGTCAAGGACGTCGGCGACCTTGTCGTACGACTCCTGGGACAGGCCATGCTCGCGCCCCTCCTGGGTGAGTGCCCAGTAAGTGACCAGGTTCATCACCACGAACGCCTGCTTCTGCCTGACCAGCTCGATGGTCTCTTCGTCGATCAGGTTGCCGTGCTCGATGGTACGGATGCCGGCCTCGAGCGCCCTGCGGATGGCGGGGGCGGTGTAGGCGTGCGCGGCAACGTACCGGTTCGCGGACTCGGCCTCCTCGACCGCGGCGCGGAGCTCGTCCATCGAGTAGCCGAACGAGTCCACCCGGTCCGTCGGCGACGCGACACCTCCTGAGGCCATCACCTTGATGTGGTGCGCCCCGGTCCGCAACACATTCCGCGCCGCGCGGCGGACTTCGTCGACCCCGTCGGCCACCTGGCCCAGGCCGGAGCAGCAGGTGTGCCCGTCGTACGCGGTTGCTCCTGGACCGCGGTCGTCCCCGTGGCCACCGGTCTGGCTCAGCGCCTTCCCGCCGAAAAGCAGCCGTGGACCTTCGATGAGCCCCTCACGCTGAGCCCGCGCCAGCCCGAAGTCGGCGCCGCCCACGTCGCGGACGGTGGTGAAGCCACGGCCGAGCATCGCGCGCATCGAACGGGCAGCGTGGGCAGCGACGTAGCTCGGGGACCAGGTCCGCAGCTCGGCCAACGCAGCCGTGGCTGCGGTCACGTGCACGTGGCAGTCGATCAGGCCAGGCAGCACGAAGGCGCCGGCCACGTCCACCACCTCGGCGTCGCTGCCTCCGGCCGGGGCGGACCCATCGACCTGGACGATGCGGCCGCCTTCGGCCACCACCGTGCCCTCGGCGTATGTACCGGCCTCCACGTCCAGTACCTGCGCGTTTGCCAGTACCAGCCGGTGGCTCGAACCCGACCCGGTGTTGGTGAGCGTCATACGTCCTCCGTTGTCGACAGCGATCCGAGCTCGGGGTGTTGCCGTTGGTCGAGGTTGAGGGAGCCGAGCCGCTCCGGGGTGGCCCAGCCAGCAGGGCCGAGCGCACTGAGTACGCCGCGCACGGCGCCGGCCGCCACCACGGGCACCGTGCAGTAGCCCGCGCAGCCGAGGGCGGAGATCAGTCGGTGGTCGAAGAACGCTGCCCGTAGAGCGTCGGTGCCGTCGGCGGCGTAGCCCGTTCGCCGCTCGACGCACGCCTCTAGCCACTCCGGCCACGGCCGGTCGAAGTGTTTCGACCCGCCCACCGGGTACTCCAAGGGCCGGGAGGAACCCACCCGGATTAAGAGCTCTGGTCCGGCGTCCCAACGCAGCAGGGTGCACAGCAAGGCTTCAGAGCCCGCCGCCAGCGCGGTGACCAGGTCGTTGGCACCCTTTCGTGTCGCCTCACCGACCGTAAGGTCAGCCGCCGTCATGCGTCACCCTGGGCAGCGGCGTCGTGGCCGTAGAGGGCGCCGTCGACGATCGGCCCGTAAAGTTCGGGGCGCCGGTCCTGCAGCAGGTTGAGGCCGAAGAAGCCCTCGGTTCGGCTGCTCAGCACCTCCTCATCGAGGTCGGCGGTGTGGGTGATCACGCCTTCTTCGTCGTCCAGGGATGCGACGACGTGGCCGTAGGGGTCGACGATCTGGCTCCGGCCCCAGTAGTCGATCCCGCCGGAGTAGGCGTTGGTCTCGCAGTGGTTCGAGACCACCAGCCACATCTGGTTGAAGTAGGCGTTGGCCTGCGCCGCAAGGTCCATCGCCCAGCCGTGGTAGTCGTTCGCGCGGTCGTGACCCTTCATCGGCCAGGCCGTGGACATTAATGCCACGGTGGCGCCTTGGAGTGCGAAGACCCGCATCAGCTCGGGGAACGACAGGTCGTAGCAGATCAGGCTCGCCGCCCGGGCGAACGGCAGGTCGAACACCGGCGCGGTCTGGCCGGCGTTGAAGTACGGGAATTCGAACTGGTTGTGCGTCTTGCGATAGCTGCCGACCACGCCGTCGGGACCGATCAGGGCGGTCGAGTTGAAGATGGCGTTGCCGTGCAGGCCCCGCTCGGCCAGCCCGACCTGAATGTGCATGCCGTGCTGCTTCGCCTTGGTCTGCAGCGCTTCGGTCGCCGGACCGGGGATCGGTTCGGCATGCTTCCAGTAGAACTTCTTCTGCTCCGCACTGCCGGTCGCGCCGAAGCCGTGGGCGAAGTCGGCGTAGCCCTGCAGCCCGACCTCTGGTAGCACCAGCACGTCGGCGCCCTGCGCAGCCGCCTCGTCGGCGGCCTGGAGGAACTTCTTCAGGTTCGCGTCCGGGTCGTGGTGCACGATCTTGAGGTTGGCCGCGGCCAAGGTGGTGGTGCCCATCACGGGGTCCCTTCGTCGGTGGGTTGATGGAGGTCGAAGGCCTCGGCGACGAGTCGTTCGACGCCGTCCCGGTCGTCGGTGCCTATGGTCGTCTCAACCCGGCCCAGCCGGACCAAGCAGAGCCGGTCGGCCACATCCGAGGCCCGCGCCACGCTCTGCTCGACGAGGACGACGCCCATCCCGCTGGCACACAACCGGGCGATGGTGCCGTAGATCTCGTCGATCACGACAGGCGCAAGGCCGAGCGCCGGCTCGTCGAGCAGGAGATAGGCAGGGTCGCGCAGGATCGCCCGTCCAAGGGCGACCATCTGCTGCTGGCCGCCGCTGAGCAGGCTGACCCGCTGCTCCAGCCGGCCACGTAGGTCAGGGAACAGTTCAAGCACATCCGGCAACCGGTCACGGTCGGACCGTGACGTGCCGACCAGGAGGTTCTCGGCGACGGTGAGCGAGGTGAGCAGGCCCCGGCCCTCGTGCACCGCGGCGATACGGTGCTCGCGGACCCGTCGGTGGGTGGGCTGCCCGTCGATCCGCTTCCCGTCGACACGGACCGCACCCTCGCCGTCGACCAGCCCGAGGATCGTCTTCAAGGTGGTGGTCTTGCCTGCGCCGTTGGTGCCGACCAGAGCCACCGTCTCCCCGCGCTCGACGTGCAGGTCGATCCCGAAGAGGGCTTGGGTACGCCCGTAGCGGGCGGTGACGTTGTCAAGCTGAAGCATCGAGGGACCGTCCGAAGTAGGCGACCTGGACCTGGGGCGTCGCGAAGACGTCCGCAGGGGCGCCCTCACCGATGAGGTGGCCCGAGTCGAGCGCAATGGCGTGCTCGCACAGGCGCTGGACGAGGTCGACATCGTGTTCGACCACGACCATCGTGCAGCCGTCCTCCGCGTGCACCTGGCTCAAGACAGCAGCGAGCTCGTGCCGGCCGGCCTGGTCGAGCCCGGCGGCGGGCTCGTCGAGCAGCACGACCGGTGGCCGGGAGACCAGGACGCGGGCCACTTCGACCAGACGACGGCTGGCGAACGGCAGCGCGTCCACGCGTCGATGCACGACCTCGGCGAGACCCAGCCGGGCGATGACGGCGTTCGCCGCGTCGAGGTCGCGACGTCGGCTGTGGGGCTGCGGCCGCAGACCTAACAGCTGGGCCAGCACGAACGGCTGCCGGGTCCGTTCCAGGCCGACCAGCACGTTGGTCATCACCGACTCGCGCTCCATCAGCCGCACCGTCTGGAAGCCGCGGACCACTCCGGCGCCAACCCGACGATGCACCGACCAGTCCTGCACCGCAACCTTGTCGAGGTGGATCGACCCACCACTGATCTGGGTGAACCCGGTGATCGCGTTGAGCAGGGTTGTCTTGCCGGCCCCGTTGGGACCGACGACGCCGACGATCCGGCCGGCCGGGATGTCGACGGTCAGCTGGTCGATAGCCCGGAAGGCGCCGTAGGCGACCGTCAGAGTACGGATCGAGATGCCGGGTGCGGCACTCATACGATCCCCTTGCGCCGGCTCACCGCGGAGCGACCGAGCCCGACCAGGCCGTCGGGGGCGAGCAGCGCGACCAGAGCGAGGAGTGCGCCGCCGACCAGGGCGTAGAGATTGGGAATGCCGACCGCGGTGAACACCTGGGGCAACACCACGATGTACGCCGCCCCGACCCAGGCTCCCAGCACGCTGCGGGCACCGCCGATCACCACCGCGACCAGCAGGTAGACCGAGGCGAAGAGGTCGAAGTCGGGCGGGGAGACGAACCCGTTGATACCGGCGTAGAGCCAGCCAGCGACCCCCGCGAACAGCGAAGCGAGCAGGAACGCCACGATCTTGGTCTGGATGATCGGGACGCCGGTCGCCCGAGCCGCCAGCTCGCTGTCCCGGACGAGCAGCATCCGCCGGCCCAGCTGGGTGCGGTCGAGGTGCAGGACGAACGCGGTCGCCACCAGGGCCGGAAGCAGGCCGAGAAGGTAGGCGAACAGCGGGACACTCGCGTCCAGCGGCCCGATCACCAGCGGGTCGACGTTCGCACCCTGGGTGCCGCCGGTGAGGTCGGTGGTGTGCACCAGCACCCAGGCGAACAGCTCGCCCACCGCCAACGTGACCAGGGCCAGCCGCAGCCCCGACAGCCGCAGCGTGGGCACGGCGACCACCAAGCCGGCGACCAAGGAGACGGCGCAGACGGCGAGCAGCTGAACCAGCGGGGCGTGGCCACCAGACCCGACGATGTAGCCGGTGTAGGCGCCCGTGCCCATGAAGGTCGCCTGGGCCAGGGACAGCTGCCCGGTCCGGCCGTAGAGCACGTTCAATCCGAGGGTGGCGATGGCGTACGCCGCCACCTGCGCGGCGAGAAACAGCCAGAAGGCGGGAAAGGTGAGGGCGGGAAGAGCTATCAACGCCAGCAGGCCTGCGGCGAGGACAAGGGTCTGGCGCCGGGACCGGACCGGCCGCTCCCTTGCTGCCAGGGCCCGGGCGGCGATTGGTGGTGAGGTTTGCGCCCTCCCCGGGCGAGGTGGCCCCGGAAGAGGCGGCCCCGGAAAAGGTGGCCCCGGAAGAGGTGGCCCCGGAACGGATGTCGAGGTCATGCGCGGGCCTCGGAGGTGTCGACGATGAAACGTCTGGGCACCACGGCAAGCACCGCGATGATGAGCAGGAAGACGGCGGGAATGCCGGCGTCGGCGCCGAACGTGGCGACGGCGAGCGACTCGTAGACGCCGAGCCCGACCGCGGCGAGCAGCGGCGGCCAGAAGCGGTCCAGCCCGCCGATCATGCCGGCGATGAAGACCTTGACCAGCACCGAGGTCATGTAGAACGCGTCGACCGCGACCCGTGATGCGACGGCGACGGCAACGACCGCGGCCAGCAGGCCGGCGACCGCCCAGGTGCCGGTGCGCAGGGCTCGGACGTTGATCCCGGTCGAGGCGGCGATGTCGGCGTCCTCCGCGCAGGCGCGGAGGTTGGTGCCTAACGAGGTCCGGCTCAGCACCAGCCAGGCAACTGTCACCACGACTACGGTGAGCGCGACCACTACGGCGTCGTTGACGCTGATCCGTGCGCCGAGGACAGTCGTCTGGGTGTCTGCGCCGAGGGCGGGGAAGCTGTGGCTGTTCGAATCGACCAGCTGCTGCATGACCGCCGCAATGAGGAGGAACAGTCCCAGTGTCACCACCAGGTCGAGCCCGACCCGGCCGGAGGGGATGCGTCTGATCGCCACGACGTCGATCGCGCCGTTGAGCAGCACAGCCGCCAGCGCACCAAGCACGAGGGCGAAGGCGACGGGTAAGCCGGCGGCGTTTACCGCCCAAGCGGTGAGCGCCGCGACCATGCCCACCTGGCCGTAGGCGAAACTCATCACCTTGCTGACTTGAAAGACCACCAGTACGCCGAGCAGCATCAGTGCGTACAGGCAGCCCTGTGTGACTCCGCCCGCCAGGACCTGGGTGAGTCCGTTCACGGTTGCCCACCCTCAGTTCGTGAGCGACTTGGTTTCTTCGAGCACCTTCAGCCGGCTGCCGCGGATCTGCCCGATGCCGACCGCGTCAACCCCGGCCCGGTCGTCAGGTCCCCACGTGACCGGTGGGAGAATTCCGGTCTGGACGTCCTTCATGCTTTCCAGCGCTTTGACCAGGCACGGCCGGGACGGTCCCTTGGCCCGTTTCAACGCTTCGGTGGTCAGCTGAGCCTGCACCCAGCCCAGCTCGTCGAACTTGGTCGGCGCCTTCCCGGTCTGGGTCTGGAAGTCCGACCGGAACTTCGCCACCATCGGGTCAGCGGTGCGCAGGTCTGCGGTCTCAAGGGCGACAAGCATCCCCTCTGACAGCGAGCCGAACTCCTTCAAATAGGAGTCGTCGCTCATTCCCGACCACGCCGCGGTCTTCGGTGAGTATCCGACACGCTGCATGGCCTTGAGCAGGCCGCCGGTATCTGCGTTGGTGAGGATCAGGAAGACCCAGTCGGCGCCACCGCTCTTCAGCTGCGACGCGATCGGCGTGAAGTTTGTGGTGCCCGGCGTCTCGGCGACGTAATCGACCTTAATGCCCTTGCCCTTGACCGCACGTTCGATGCCAGCCTTCGCGTTATCGCCGACGTTGCCGGACACACCCACCAGGCTGATCTTGGAGACCTTGTTCTTCTCGAGCACTGCCCGCGTGAGGATGTCGAACTCCTCGACATAGTTCACCGAGGCCATGAAGATGTTGGGCGTCTTCATCGTGCCGAGCTCGTCGCTGGGCGCGTACGGGGCGATGGCCGGGACACTTTGCCGCTCCAGGAAGGGGACCACGCCGAGGAAGTTCGGAGTGCCCTCCCCGCCAGAGACCGCGAAAATCTTGTCGTTCTGCACGAGCTGGCGCATCTGCTTCTGCGCCGTGGACGGGTCATAGGCATCGTCGAGGATCTTGACCTCGATCTTGCGGCCCTGCACTCCGCCGGCGTCGTTGATCATCTTGTAGTACGCCTCCTGACCGCGCTTCACCCCGAGACCGCCCGCCGCTCCGGACCCACTCAGCGGCATGGTCGCACCCAGCAGGATCTCGTTGTCGCTGATCCCAGGGCCCGTGGCCGCCGGGTCGCAGCCGTCAGCCGACACCGCCCCGCCGGTCTTTTGCAAAGCTCCCTGGCCGCAGCCAGCTAACGCGACTGAACAGGTCAGGGCGAGCGCAGCGATTCCCCGGACGTGAGTTCTGATCGACATTCGTGTCTCCTTCGCCGGCAGGCAGCGCCTGTCTCGGATCGGTGGGTCTGCGCTACGGGATGAGGAGGACGCTAGTGCGTCCTGGGCAATACATGCAAGAGCTTATGCAAATTTTGTTGCGGATTCGTATCCGGCGTGTCTCAGTGATGTTCCGACCGCCAGGGCGGCATGCTTCCGCTCATGGCGTCGAGCGCGAACCCGGACCTGCAGTCCTGGCTGAACCAGCGCCGACCAGAACGGGTCGGCCGCAAGACGGCGGCGGTGTTGAGCGTGGTGGCCTCCCAGCCGGGCCGGGCGTCGTACGGGACCGTGCACGAGATCGCCCTGCTCGCGTCCGTCAACATCGCCACGGTGACTCGCACCGCGCAGACACTCGGGTTCCGGGGTTGGTCAGAGTTCCAACGCGACCTGCGCGCCATCTACCTGTCACATCTCACCGCACCGGAGGTCGCTCAACAGCACGCGTCCCTCGGCCGACCAGCGGCGGCCTCGCTTCAGCAGGACCGGGAGAACCTTGTATTCCTCGGCCAGACCGACGACGCGACCATGCGGGCTGCCGCCGCCCTACTGGCTCACGGGCGACGGGCCTGGGTGATCGCCGAAGGCAGCTTTGCTGCGGTCGCTCTCGCGATGGCGCACAACGTCCGACTCGCCGGCTACGAAGCCGAGGCCGTCCTCGAAGGCGGAGTAGGTATCGCGAACCGGCTCTCCCAGACCACGCAGGACGACACCGTCGTCGTCATCTCGCTTTGGAGGCTCTACCAAGGCTCGGTGCACGCCGCCAAAGAAGCCCGAAGGAAGAAGGCGAAGGTCATCGTCGTCACCGACGTCGTGTCCCCGGTGCTGCGCGACGTGGCCGACGTACTCGTCACCGTGCCGGCCGAAGGTGTCGCGTTCTTTCCCTCACTGACCTGCAGCATCGCAGCGGTCCAGGCGATCGTCTCTGAGCTCGCGGAGGTCGACCCCGACCGCACCCGTGCGTCGGTGCGGGCCGCCGACGAGGAGTGGCGCGAGTTCTCGCTGCTGTACCACAACGTCCGATCCTGAGGTGCTCCCCGCACATGCCGGCCTGCTCTCAACCTCGATCCGCTAGCGTTGCCGTGGCAGGCTTATTTAGAACGGTTTCATGCCCTAGGACGACGCCTGCACCTACGGCTACTACATTCCCGTCAGTTGCTGGCGGCGATGGCTCTGCGCCTGAGGCAGCGCGCCGAAGGCCGGGGACGACGACGCATTGTGCGGCGACGCTGCGGCTGGGGGCCGACATCAGCGCCGGGGTCGCCGCCCACGGCATGGTAAACGGTCGCTTCGTCTACGAGTGGACGGCCTGAGGGAACCAGCTGTGAATGGACGATGCCCACATGCCCTCACTGCTGTCCATACGCCCTGACCAGCGACGTCGGCACCGGGTGGATGCACGAGAGCTTCCACGCGGACGATCCGACGCGGTTTACCCTATCGCTGGTTCAGCTGATCGAACTCCTTGGCGTGCGCCCTGACGATGCCGGTCGCCCTCCGCCTGACCCTCCGTCGCCGGCGCGCGCCTTCCGACGTGATCAACTCGGCCAACCCCCTACCGACAGCGGCCGCTCGACGCAGGTCTGATTACGGCTCGCGGTCGGCTGGTCCGCGTCCTACGACCCCGCCCTGCGCGAAGCTATCAGCCGGCAGACCGGCTCCTGCAGCCACTGGTAGTAGCCCTGCCTCGACAGCCCAGCACCCTGATCGGGGTGCCGACCGCGGCCACCTCACGGACGAGCGGGAAGACTATTCTCCCGGCAGGTACGCATGATCAGGTAGCAGCCCCTCGGCGCAGGACCTCGTTCTCCTGCTCGAGCAGCCTGATTCGTTTCCTCGCCTGACCTGGCGGAGCTCGGTAGCGTCCTGCACGGTCGTCCCGAGCTGGTGGCCGTCCTCGACGGCGGCCCCTTTCATCGAGTTCGACAAGCAGCCTTCAGAGATCCCGAAGTCCTTCGCGATCTGCTTCAACGGAGCCTCCTGACGGATCACAGCCACGACGTCGTCGCGGAACTCCTGGAATAGGGCCTGGGCAAGCAACGTCCTTCCAGCAAGGACGATCCTCGAAGATCCGGTGTCAACAGAGTTCGGGCAAACCGGCGGTCCGTCGCGACAGTGAATTTCTGGCTCACAGGCGCGGGACGATGTCCGAGGTCGACCGCAGCCCACACCTCTGTCCTCGCGAACACACGCCCTCCGACCAGAGCGGGCTCTTCCCCGACTGGTAGGACTGCCCTCGTGGCCCCGGCCACCGAACTGAGCTCAGTCGGGAAGGTGAGCGGGAGCGGGCGCGCGTCGGTCGCCGAGGGGCCGAAGTTCCCTCGAACGCGTGCCCGACCTCCAACACCCGTTGCTCTCCTCCCGCCACTCGATGATCTGCATCCCAACGGGCATGCCAGCCGCGAGGCCGCAGGGCACCGACATCGTCGGTAGCCCAAAAGGCTCGAGGGCCCGACGAGTCGAATCAGGTTCTCCGACGCGTCGACGTGCGCCCGTTGAGCTTCTCCAGTCGCGTCCCCGATCCTCGGGGTACGGATCTGTCAGCGGCGCAGTAGGCCCCACGATTACGTCAATATGTGCGAAGACGGCCTGCACCCTCGGGCGCTGAGGTGGCGCCGCAGCTGTTGAGCCTCTAGGTAGTCCACGGCCGACGGCAGCTCGCCGCACTCCAGCAGCAGCCGGACAAAACTCCACCGACCCGCACCCCGATGTCCCTGGCAAAATTCGCCGGCAATTGAAGCAAGAGTGACGAGCTACCAGTCCGAGGTCCGACGCGGCGAGGTGCACTAGTGGTCGACTGCGGTGTCGAAGGCGTCACGTGCGAAGGATGCGACGCTTAACGCCCATCCGAGGGGACGTCAGCCGGTGCTGGGCTGTCCACGCCCCCCCCCCCAGGCGGCTCGGAGGTCAGGTGAAAGCGGGCACGACTTCCTTGATGAACAGCTCGAGCGACTTCTTCTTCGTTTCGTGCGGAAGGCTGTTGTCGGCCCAGAAGCTGAACTCGTCGATGCCGAGTTCTTGGTAGCCACGAAGCCGGGCGATGACCTCCTCGGGAGTGCCGATGATCGCGGTGCGATGCAGCGAGTCGAGCTGGAACTCGGGCCGGTCGGCGAACTTCTCTTCCGGGCTGGGGTCGAGGAAGCCGTTGGTGGGGGTCTGCTTGTTGCCGAACCACGCGTCGAAGGTGCGGTAGTACTTCGATATTGCGGCTGCAGCCGGCCGCCAGCCGTCGGGGTCCTCGGAACGGTGGACGAAGGTGTGGCGCAGCACCATGATTTCGGGACGTGTGACCTCGGGGTGGTTGGCCACAGCAGCGTCGAACTTGCGTTTGAGGTCATCGACCTCCTCGTCGCCCTTCATCAGCGGGGTGACCATGACGTTGCAGCCGTGGGCGACGGCGAAGTCGTGGCTGTTGGGGTCGCGAGCGGCGATCCAGATCGGCGGGGTGGGCTGCTGGACGGGCTTCGGGACGCTGGTCGAGGTGGGGAACTGCCAGATTTCTCCGTCGTGGGCGTAGTCGCCTTGCCACAGCTCCTGCACTGCAGGGACGAGCTCTCGAAGGTGCTGACCACCTTGAGGTCCTGGCATGCCGCCGGCCAGGCGGTCGAACTCGAACTGGTAGGCGCCGCGAGCGAGACCGACCTCCATGCGCCCGTTGCTGATGACGTCGAGCAGGGCGCATTCGCCAGCGACCCGCAGAGGGTTCCAGAACGGGGCGATAATGGTGCCGGCGCCGAGACGGATCGTGCTCGTCTGTCCGGCGAGGTAGGCCAGCAGCGGCATCGGGCTGGGCGAGATCGTGTACTCCATCGAGTGGTGCTCGCCGATCCAGACGGTGCTGAAACCGCCGGCTTCGGCCATCTGGGTCAGCTCGGTCAGGTCCTCGAACAGCTGCCGGTGACTGACCTGGTCGTCCCAGCGCTCCATGTGCACGAACAGTGAAAACCTCATCGATCCTCCTCGTTTTGCTTCTTCTGGCTTGGTTTGGTCAGCGGGCGACGCCCGGTCAGGGTGTGTCTCCGGCGTCCATCTCGGTAAGGGTGACGTCGCCGGTGGCCCAGTGCTGGCGCGGGACCTCGCGCACGATCACGCGGATGTGCTCGGGCCGGGTGTTGACGGTGGTCAGCACCGCGTCGTGGACGGCGTGGATCATGGCGCGGACCTGCTCGGGTGTGCGGCCCTGCGCGAGGGTCACCTCGACGAGGGGCATGTTGTCAGCCCCGCATCACGAAGGGGTCGGCCACCGGCTCTTCGCTGGTGTTGATCCACACGCTCTTGAGTCTGGTGTACTCCTTCATGGTCTCGGTTCCGTGCTCGACGCCGACGCCGCTGTTCTTGAATCCCTCTCGCGGCGACATGGGCGACATGGCCCGGTAGGTGTTGACCCAGATCGTTCCGGCCTCCAGGCGCGCCGCGACGCGGTGGGCGCGGGACAGATTGGTGGTCCACACGCCGGCGGCCAGGCCGTACTCGGTGTCGTTGGCGAGCCGGACGACTTCCTCCTCGGTGCCGAACGGCATGATCGCGGCGACGGGTCCGAAGATTTCCTCGCGGACGACCCGCATGTCGTTGTCGACGTCGACCAGCACGGTCGGCTCGTAGAAGTAGCCGCCGAGGCCGGCGTCTGTAGGTCGTCCGCCGGTGAGGACCCGGGCTCCTTCGGTGCGGCCCAGGTCCACGTAGGAGGCGACCTTGTCACGCTGGTCGCTGAAGGCGAGCGGACCGAGCTCGGTGTCGTCGGCGAGCGGGTCGCCGATTTTGATCGAGCGGGCGCGCTGCGTGACCCGTTCGAGCAGCTCGTCGTAGACTCCGCGCTGGGCGAAGACCCGGCTCCCGGCGATGCAGGTCTGCCCGGCTGCGGCGAAGATGCCGGCGACGACACCCATGGCCGCGTTGGCAACGTTCGCGTCGTCGAAGACGATGTTGGGCGACTTCCCACCAAGCTCCAGCGTCGACCCGATGAAACGGCCAGCCGCAGAGGAGGCGATCCTCGATCCCGTCGCGGTGCTGCCGGTGAAGGAGATCTTCGCCAGCCCCTGGTGCTCGACCAGAGCCTGGCCTGCTTCCGTGCCGAACCCGGTGACCACGTTGACCGCGCCGGGTGGGAACCCTGCCTCGACGACGAGCTCGGCGAGACGCAGGACCGTGGCCGAGGTGTGCTCGGACGGTTTGATCACCACCGTGTTCCCGGCGCATAGGGCGGGAGCGAGCTTGCTGGTCGTCAGCGTCAGCGGCGAGTTCCACGGGGTGATGGCCCCAACGACGCCGAGCGGCTCTCGCAGGGTGTAGTTCAGCACCGTGCGGTCCGACGTGGGGATGGTCGAGCCGCCAATCTTGTCGGCCAGCCCGGCATAGTAGTAGTAGTACTCAGGGAGCGCCGTGAGCTGGCCGCGCATCTCGCGCAGCAGCTTGCCGTTGTCGCGTGACTCCGACCAGGCGAGATCGTCCGCGTGCTCGCCGATCAGGTCGGCGAGGCGGCGCAGCAGGTGCCCGCGGCGGGTCTGGCTCAGGTCGCGCCAGCGGGGGTCATCGAACGCCTCGCGTGCTGAGCTGACCGCGAGGTCCACGTCGACGGGGCCACCGCGCGCGGCTCGGTACAGCACCTGACGTGTTGCCGGGTTGATGCTGTCGAAGTACTGCCCCGACGACGGTTCGACCCACACACCGCCGATGAAGTGCTGCACGTTGCGCGGTTCGCTCTCGTCCGGGCATTGGACGTCGACAGGCTGGTTCAGGTCAGGCATGGATGTCTCCGATGAAGGTGGTAAGGCAGTCGACGAATGCGGCGGGCTTCTCGACGGGGAGCATGTGGCGGGCGTGGGGGACGACGACCGCCCGGCAGTGCGGCATAGCGGCGGCGAGCCGGCGCGTCATCGCCGGCGTGGACCCGAGGTCGTCGCTTCCGGTCACCGCGAGAGCGGGGATCTTGATGCGGCCGAGTTCAGCGGCCATCGTCTCGTCGCCGACGGCGAATACGCGGTAGCAGTTGATGAAGCTTTCATGGTCGTTGGCCAGCAGGGTGGCCTCGGTTTGCCGCACGGTGTCCTCGGCCACGTCGGTTCTCGCGAACCATCTCTGGATGGACGCGGTAGCGCTGGCGGCGAAGTCGGTCTCCGCCGCGGCCAGCCGGCCGACGACAGCCTCTCGTTCTGCTGCGGTGCGCTGACAAACCGAGCTCACGCTGGTGAGGGTTGCCACGAGGTCGGGGCGGTAGCGGGCCAGGTGCTGGGCGATCAGCGCACCGAGGGAGAATCCGACGACGTGGGCATGGGCCGGCAGCTGGTCGGCGAGCTCGCCAGCGAGGTCGTCGAGGTCGACGATGCTGCTGATCGGCCGCCGTGCACCGTGGCCAGGTAGGTCGGGCGCCACCACCTCGTACTCGCCGGTCAGCAGACGCGCCACGGGCGCCCACATGGTGTGGTCGAGGCCTACGCCGTGCAGCAGCACCACCTGGGGCTTGGTCATCGCAGGGGTCCAGGTTCTCTCTGCGACTATTTCTGCTCGCTGGACAGCGGAGCCAGTCGCTGCTGGGGGCGACCCTGGGCCGCAGCGGCCAGAGCGAGCACGATCTCGTCTGGGTGGGGCGCGTCGGCCAGGCGCACCTCGATCGTCTGGTGGTGCGAGCGGATTGTGTAGTCGGTGACGTGCTTCAGCGGGATGTCGAACACGGCGCCGGCCGGCGCCCGCTTCTCCACGGCAGGCAGCAGCGTGGTCGCATGGGCGGCCTTACGGAAGTGGTCGCCGAACTTGAGGGTGTGGATGAGGGCCGAGCCGTGCTCGATCTCCCCGTCCAGCCCGACCACCGCAGCCTTGCCGTAGGCCTCGGCGGGTGCGCCGAGCGCCTCGAGCGCGAGGGGCGCAAGCAGGGCCCCCACGTCGGAGGCGGTGTCCTCGATCCCGGCGCTGAGGTCCTCGACGAAGCCCTGGCCGGACCAAGGGTTCTTGATCACGGCGGCGAGGACGGCGACCCGGGCGGGCGTAGGCAGCTCGCGGCCACCTTCGCTGCGGGTCTCTTCGATGACGGTGACGATCTTGCGGATCTTCATGCGACGTTCTCCAGGATCTTGGTGGTGACAACGGGGTCGGTGCTGCGGTCGCCGATCCGAGGGTGGGGGCGCGAGCCGGTGGATGCGGCGGCGACGACGACGATCTCGTCAGCACGCGGGGCGTCGGGGACGCGGGCGGTGACGGTCTGGTAGTGGCTGCGGGTCGCGGCGTGGGTCTTGTGCCACATCGGGACGACGAGGGGTTGGCCGGCCTCGGCCCGGGTGTCGGCGAAGCAGATGATCGACTCGCCTTCGAGGAACTCGCGCATCAGGTTGCCGAAGTACGGGGTGTGGATGAGGGCTCCGCCGTGCTCGATCTCGCCCGCCGTTCCGACGATGGCGGCCTTGCCGAGGGCCTCGATCGCCTGGACGCCACCGAGCGCCTCGATGAGCCGCGCGGTCAGGAGCTGCGCCAGCGTGGGAGCGACCTGGGCCGCCGCGGCGGACAGGTCATGCCGGGGCCCGGTACCGAGCCAAGGGTTCTGGATGACGGCGGCGACGCTCGCCTGCTGAGCCGGTCTTGTCGGTTGCTCGCCCGCTTCCGTCACGACCAGCTCCCGGTAGAGGACCACTTTGCGGAGACCGAGCGACGGCCTCAAGGAAGTGTCTTGCATGCAAAGAAGGTAGGGGTGAGATTGGTCTGCCGTCAACCCCGCCACGGTTGCTCGAGGCTGCCAGCTCGTCATTGCATCTAAGGAAATCGGTGAACGAAGCTAGTCAGAAGGGGTCCAGCACCAATTTATGGCACTTCCCTTCCCCACCGACGAGTGAACGAAGTTCATCGGGGTTGAACCCTTGACAGGCGATTTCTGTCTGGCCTACCGTTTCTTGCATGCCAGTAGCGCACGTCAGGACCACGGCGGGTCGGCCGGTCGGTACCGCTGGGAGGGCGAGTGGCGGACGACTTGGGTCTATCCGACCTAAGCGCCCTCAGCCAGAGTCCGGTGCGACCTTTTGGTACCGCTTCCTGGCCGGTCTGATGCAGCGAAGGCCCGACGACCGCTTCCTCGAGCAGCTCCTCCATACAGACCACGCCTAACAGCAGCGCACTGCTCCGGACGCTGCACCTCCTGACGCTGCACCTCCTGACGCTGCACAGCCCTCGGCGCAGGACGACCCCGCCCACGGAAGGATCACCGACATGACCAACACCGACGCCCGTCGACGTCGTATCACCGACGCCTGGGAGGCAGCGTGGGACCGAGGCGATCTGCATCCTCTTGACGAGTTGCTGGACCCGGACTACCAGCGGGTCGGAGGCAGCGAGACGCAGGACCTGACCCAGTTCAAGGCCTCCATCGTGTCTACGCGTGCCGCTTTCCCCGACCTCGTCACCGTGGTCGACGAGATCGTCGTCGAAGGCGACATGGCGGCGATCCGTTGGCACAGCTCTGGACGGCACCAGCACTCTTTCCTCGGTGTTCCGGCGACCAAGCGGCAGGTCGCCGTGAGTGGGGCGACGTTCGCGCGCTTCGAGGCCGATCGCGTCGTCGAGGAGCACGTCACCTGGGATCCGCGGGCCCTGCTGTCCGCGCTTGGGATCTTGAGCGTCGGTCAGGACCGCTGAGCGATGTCTGCTATCCACGGACGATCTGGAGAGACCCGATGACGACCCTCAAGACCCCTGCTCTGGACCTGATGAAGCAGGTCAACCGGCGCTTCGTCACCGGTGTCACGGTCGTAACGACCATGGATGAGGGCATGCCGCGAGGTCTGGCGGTCAATGCCTTCTCGAGCATCTCGCTGGACCCGCCCACGATCCTGGCCTGCGTCCAAAGGACCTCCTCGACCCATGACGTGCTCTATCAGATCGACCATCTGGCGGTGAACATCCTCTCGACCGACCAGGTCGATGTGTGCCAGCGGTTCGCCAGCAAGAACCCGGACAAGTTTGCCGACACCGACTGGAGCCCGGGACCCTTCGGCAGCCCGCTCCTGGCTCGTAGCAGCGCACAGATGGAAGTCGAGATCCGTGAGCGGCTGCAGGCGAGCACCCACACCATCTTCATCGGACGAGTCGTGCACGCCGACGTCACCGATCGGCACCCCATGGTCTACAGCGGCAGCGGGTTCTTCGACGGCGGCTCGTTGATACCGCTGTGACTGCGACCGCGAAGGAAGCCATACGCATGATCCGACCGCCGCGCTCACGCACGGAGCCCGTCCAGAGCCGGGTGATCAACGAGATGCGCCGTCGCATCATCGCTGGCGAGGTACGACCAGGAGAGCTGCTGTCCGAGGCAGCACTCAGCGACGACCTGGGCGTGAGCCGCACTCCGGTGCGTGAGGCACTCAAGCAGCTGCAGACCGAAGGACTGATCGAGATCCGGCCACGCGTTGGCAACTTCGTGACCGTCCCGTCGAGGCGTGAAATCGCCGAGCTGTTCGACATGAAGGAGCTCCTCGAGGGTGCGGCCGCGCGCATGCTGGGTCAACGGGGACGCGTGGCCCAGCTCGACCAGCTGGAGGAGAACCTGCATCAGTCCGACCTCGCGGTCGCCGACGACGACCGTGGAAGCTACGCGGTGCTCGTCGCGCAGTTCCACGACCTGATCGTCGCCGGGGCCGACAACAGCAAGCTCGCCGCTCATTACCGCACCCTGATGAACCAGCTGGCCTACGGACGTCTGGTCATGACGTCGCTGGACCAGCCCGGTCGACCGATGCAGTCCGACCGCGAGCACCGTGAGGTGCTTGAGCTGATCATCGCTAAGGACGCCGACAGCGCGGAACGCGTCATGCGCCAGCACGTCCGCGCCAGCCGGCAGGCCCTGTTCGCCGGCCTGCGATGAGGGGACGGCACCAACAAGGACGCCCACCGCATCCCGCCTGACGCAGCCGAGAAAGCGCCGCCCGCACCACCCGAGAGGAACCTTGCTATGGCGCCCGCCGCCGCCCTTCATGACTACATCGCCGCACTCGACCCCAACCGGAGCATCATCATCGCCGGGTCCCGCCGCGCCTCCTCGACGACCTTCACGGTGGACGATCCCGGTACCGAGCAGCTCCTGACGTCGGTCAGCGAAGGCACCGCCGAAGATGCGACCGCCGCGGTCGACGCGGCCACCGCGGCCGGGCGAGAATGGAAGGCGACAGCCCCTCGCGAACGGTCAGCCGTCCTGCACCGCGCGTTCGAGCTGATGATCGAAGCGGAAGAGGCACTCACCCAGGTCATCATGGCCGAGAACGGGAAGCCCGAGGCTGACGCCCGCTCCGAGGTTTTGTACGCAGCCGCGTTCTTCCGGTGGTACTCCGAGGAGGCGGTCCGCATCGACGGTGGCTACAGCGAGGCTCCCGTCGGTGGCACCAGAAGCATCGTCACACGCAGGCCGGTCGGGGTTGCCGCCCTTGTCACGCCGTGGAACTTTCCGGCAGCGATGGCGACCCGCAAGCTCGGTCCGGCACTGGCTGCGGGTTGCAGTGTCGTCCTCAAGCCCGCCGCTGAGACACCGCTGACCGCGATCGCGTTGCTGCAGCTATTGGCCGAAGCGGGGCTTCCGGACGGCGTGGCGAACCTGGTCCCCACCACCGACGCCGCAGCCGTTGTCTCCACCTGGCTGGACGACACCCGGGTCCGTAAACTGTCCTTTACCGGGTCGACCCCAGTCGGACGACTTCTGCTGCGCCAGGCGGCCAATCGCGTCGTGAACACCTCGATGGAGCTCGGCGGGAACGCACCCTTCATCGTCGCCAAAGACGCCGACGTCCAAGCCGCGGTCGAGGGCGCGCTGATCGCAAAGTTCCGCAACGGCGGCCAGGCCTGCACGGCGGCCAACCGCTTCTTCGTCCACGAAGCGGTGGTCGACGCGTTCACCGACACGCTCGGACGCGCGGTGGAGTCGCTCCGGGTCGGCCCGGCCTCGGACCCGCACGTCCAGGTCGGGCCGGTGATCTCATCGCGAGCGGTGGAGCGCATCCGACGCGTCGTCGCGGACGCGGTCGCGGCAGGAGCGCGGATCACCCACGAGGCCCCTGTCGACCAGCTGTCGGGCTACTTCGTGGCGCCGATGGTGCTGCGTGACGTCAGCCCTACCGCGGACATCGTGACCGAGGAGGTGTTTGGCCCAGTCGTGCCCATCACCACCTACTGCAGTGACGAGGAGCTGCTCGGCATGGCCAACGACTCGGAGTACGGACTGGCCGCCTACGTCTACTCGCAGGACCTGCAACGAGCCCTGCAGCTTGCCGAGTCGCTCGACGCTGGCATGGTTGGCATCAACCGCGGCGTCGTGTCTGACCCGGCTGCTCCCTTCGGTGGGGTCAAGCAGAGCGGGCTGGGCCGGGAGGGCGCCCACGACGGAATGCTCGAGTTCACCGAGACGCAGTACTTCTCGGTGGACTGGAGTTCGCGGGCCGGCGCCAGCCCGTCGAACCGCTGACCGCTCAGCAGTCGCACCACGAGCAGCGCTAAAGCCAGACCGTGTAGGTCGCGTCGCCAGGGTCGGTGCGCGGGTGCCGCCTGAGCGTCTCGGTAAGCAGCCGTGCCGAAGCGGTTCGGTGGGCCGGGCGGACCGTCACCGGCGTGAAGGTCTCGACCGAGCACCGCCGGCCAATGGCAGACGCCGATCGGGTTATCACTGGAACGACGCTCCTCACCACCTCCACGATCCAGAGCCCTCTTGCATGCTAGCGTTCGAATCGTGTGGCCTAGCAGCGCACCGAGCACACGCCGACGAGCCTCTTCCCGCTCTTTGTCTTTGCGGTGTAATGCGTAGAACACACGATAAGTTCTCGTATACTCCTCAGAATACTCGAAGATTAAGGTAATTTGCACCGATTCTGCTCAGCGTCTTGACCAAGAGCCGGTCCGCACCCTAGATTCCTCTGCCATACAAGAAGTCCGATTGCGAAGGCCGCCGAAGGCTGCAGCACCAGGGCAGCACGGCGTGAAGATCAGACGCGCATCACAGATCCGAAAGGCAGCACACATGAGCACCGTGCACGAAGTCCGAGACGCCGCCGGCGAGCTCGTACCTGACTTCCAGTACCGCAACAAGATCGCCGTCGTCGAGCCGTACGGCGTGGACGCGATCCCCGACACCGAGCGGCACGGCAAACCCATGTCCCAGTTCTTCATCTGGTTCGCCGCGGGCATGAACTTCCCGATCATGGTCCTCGGGTTCTTGGGCATCAGCTACGGGCTGTCACTGCCGGCCGCGGTCACAGCGATCATCGCCGGGTCCCTGGTGGGCTCGATCGTCATGGGCATCCTGTCGCGGATGGGCGGCCGGCTAGGAGTCGCGCAACAGATCCAGGCCCGGGGTCCGCTCGGCTTCCTCGGCAACTTCGTACCGGTCGCCTACGTCAACGTCTTCGCCGGCATCGGCTGGGCTTCTGTCACGGTCATCCTCGGCTCCGAGGCCCTGGTGGCCCTCGTGCCGTCGTTTCCTTACTGGCTCGGTGCCCTGATCCTGGTCTCGGTCCAGCTGGTCGTCGCCGTGTTCGGTTACAACATGATCCATTTCCTCGAGCGCATCCTCGCCGTGGTGCTGTTCTTCGGCTTCCTCATGATCACGGTGGTGTCCGTGAGCCGCGGCTGGAAGGGCAGCTTCGGCGCCAACCCCGACGCGTCCTACTTCATCGGGGGGGTCGGCGGCTGGATCACCTTCGGCGGCTTCTTCTTGTCCTTCCTTATCGCTTGGTGGCCGTTCGCCTCGGACTACTCGCGCTACCTGCCCGACCAGGACCGCGTGAACCGCGCCACCGGCTTCTGGACGTTCGCCGGCAACTTCATCTCGCTCTCGTGGCTCGGCATCGCTGGTGCCCTGCTCGGCAGCTCGGCCGCGTCCGGTGAATCCGCCATCCAGACGCTTGAGCGGCTGACCGGCCCCTACGCCGTCCCCGCACTGCTGACCATCCTGCTCTCGTCGTTCTCGCAGAACTTCCTTAACGTCTATGGCGGTGCGATTTCCGTACAGACCCTGCGGATCCCCATCTCGCGCCGCACCGCGGTCACCATCATCTGCGCCGCAGCCTTCCTCATCAGCCTGTGGGCCGACGCCAGCTTCGAAGCCAAGTTCAAGAACTTCCTCTTTCTCGGTGCTTACCTGATCGCTCCGTTCGGCGCGATCCTGCTCCTGGACTACGTCTTCGGCCACCGCCACGACAAGGCACGGATTGCGGAGCTGTTCGACTCCCGCCGGATCCTCGAGTGGGGGTTCGTGGCCTGGATCGGCGGGGCGCTGGCCTCGCTCCCGTTCTGGAACCTGTCGTTCTTCGTAGGCCCATTCGCTAAGCAGTTCCCCCACGCCGGCGACCTGTCCTACTTCGTCGGGTTCATCGTGGGCGGCCTGCTGTTCCTGGCGACCCTCAGGCTACCGCCGCTGTGGCGCAGCAAGACCCCGCTGTTTACCTCCAAGCCGAGGTCCCTCGACGAGCAGGCCGAGTCAAGCAAGGCCACCACGACGACCTGAACGTCGCTCGAAACTATCGAAGCTAATACTCCGCAGCGCTGTGGGAAGACCTGGATGCCGCCCGACCTGACCGGCATCCGGGTCTTTCCCGTCGCTCGCGGACCTAGCTCGCAAGGCCCGCCAGCAGCGCTTGCCGGCTGGCTCGGACATGCTCGCGCATAACCCGCTCCGCGCTGTCCCCGTCCTTGGCCACGATCAGATCCACCACCAGACGATGCTCCCGGTCCGACTGCTTCGGCCGCCCGGGCTGGCCCAGTGAGGTCATGACAAGACGGGGATAGGCCAACTGGTTCATCAAGATCCGATAGTGCGCCTTCAGCTTGGTGTTGTCCGACCCGGCGATCAGGAGGTCATGGAACTCGTGCACGAGCTCTGCGTACCGCTCGCTGTCGTCGACAGCCACCGCATGGTCAGCCTGACGCAGGTTGTCCTGCAGCAAACCGAGCTCGGGCACCGAACCGCGCTGCGCGAGGAACCGTGCAGCTGCACCCTCGATGAGCTCCTTCATCTCGAACAGCTCGGTAATCTCCCGACGCGACGGCACCGTGACGAAGGTCCCGACCCGTGGGCGGATCTCGATCAGGCCCTCGGTCTGCAGCTGCTTCAACGCCTCACGGATCGGGGTCCGCGACACCCCGAAGTCATCGCTGAGCGCCACCTCTGACAGACCCGCTCCGGGCCCGAGCTCCCCGGCGATGATGCGGCGCCGCATCTCGGCGATCACCCGGCCCTGGAGCGAGTCCTGCCCAGAAGCAAGAGGGCTGTCGATCTTCGGCACGAATCCATCCTTCCCGAGGGCCCGGTCGGTCCTGCACTGCCCGCCAGCGACGCCGACGGCAGGCGGAGACTCAGGAGCGTCGGCGTGACGGGCCGGACGGTGTCCGCCGCTGCCGCTCTACCATGCCACGATACGAGGCATGGCTCGCATCTCGCGTCGCTTCGCCGCGATCAACCCGTCCGCCACCCTCGCCATCGACGCCAAGGCCAAGGCCCTCAAGGCAACCGGCGCCCCAGTCATCGGATTCGGCGCCGGCGAGCCTGACTTCCCCACTCCCGCCGCCATCGTAGAGGCGGCCGTCGACGCCGCGAGAGACCCCAAGAACCACAAATACTCCCCCACCGGTGGCCTGCCCGAGCTGAGAGAGGCCCTCGCTTCGAAGACCGCCCGGGACTCTGGCTACCACGTCTCGCCCCGCCAGATCATGGTCACCAACGGAGGCAAGCAGGCCGTCGAAGAGGCGTTCGCCGTGCTACTCGACCCCGGTGACGAAGTCCTGATGCCGACCCCCTACTGGACCACCTACCCCGAGGCCATCCGACTAGGCGACGGAGTACCAGTCGAGGTGCCGACCGACGAGTCGAGCGGCTTCAAGGTGAGCGTCGAGCAGCTGGAGCGAGCCAAGACTGACAAAACGAAGATCCTGCTGTTCGTCTCGCCGTCCAATCCCACCGGCGCGGTCTACACCGACGACGAGACCACCGCCATCGGTCAGTGGTGTCTGGCACACAGCATCTGGGTCATCACCGACGAGATCTACGAACACCTCACCTACGACGGCATTACCGCAACCTCGATGCCGGTCCTGATCCCCGAACTCGCCGACACCTGCCTCGTACTCAACGGCGTAGCGAAAACCTACGCAATGACCGGCTGGCGAGTCGGCTGGCTGATCGGCCCAACCGACGTCGTCAGCGCGGCGACAAACTACCAAAGCCATGCCACATCCAACGTGTCGAACGTCGCGCAGCGCGCGGCCCTCGCGGCGGTCGCGGGCCCCCTCGACGAAGTCGCCCGCATGCGCGAATCGTTCGATCGCCGCCGACGCCGAATCGTTGACCTGCTCAACCAGGTCGAATCCGTCACCTGCCTGACACCGACCGGCGCGTTCTACGCGTACCCCAACCTGAGCGGGCTGCTCAACCGGCCGCTGGCAGGAGAAGTAGCCACAACGACCCTCGAGCTGGCCGATCTGGTTCTCGACAAGGTCCAAGTCGCCTTCGTCCCTGGTGAAGCCTTCGGGACGCCCGGATACGGGCGATTCAGCTATGCCTTGAGCGACGCCGATCTGGAGGAAGGCATCAACCGGATGATCCGGCTCTCGCAGCCCTGACGCTCGAGGTTGCCCGCGCTGGTGGTGGTCCAGTCGACGGCCTTGACGCAGGGCAGTAGGTGATTCCTGCGGGTCATGACCAGGGTCCACAACTCGTTGAGGAGGGCGAGTTCTGCGGGGGTCTGGTAGTGGTACCGGAATGCGTGCCGGCGGACCCAGTCGCCGTTGCGTTGCTCGACGTGGGCGTTGTCGTTGTGCTGGTAGGGCCGGCCGCGGGTGATTGGAATGTCGTGTTTGTCGCACCAGGCGATCACGCCCCAGTTCATGAACTCGCTGCCGTTATCGAAGTCCAGGCCCGCAGGCGGGACCGGGGCCTGGGCGCTGATCCATTCCAAGGCGGCGTGGACATGCACGAACGCGTTGTTGGCGATCGTGCGCAGCATCGTCCAGCCGATGACGGGGTCGGTCGCGGTCAAGGTCCGCAGGAACTCCCCTTTCAGGGTGTGACCGCAGTGCGCGACGGTGTCGAGCTCGAGTATCCCGGGCACGGTGAGCGGGTCGTCCATGCTGGTCCTGGTCGGGATCGAGGACCGCAGGATGTGGCTGGGCTTCGTCGCCGACACCGCACCCGGGTAAGCGGCATCCTTATGCGGCTTGAGATATCGGTCGATCGTGGCCGCTGACATGGCGCGGACCTCAGCCAGCACCGCCGGCGTCGCGCGGGGCTGGACCTTCCCGAGCTCACCGAAGCGAAGCAGCCGCTCCAACGTGTCGTCCATGGCCGCGGCCAGGTACTTCCCCGACGGCTGCCCGGCGAGCCGCCACACCTCCTGCAACACGACCAAAGCGTCATAGGAGTACTTCCTTGGTCGTGGTCGCCGCTGCAGCGACTGGGCCGACCCGACGCGCTGTGAGGCCCGCCGGATCGCCCGCCGGGCGTGATCACGAGTCCACCCGGTCGTGGCCACCAGCGCGTCCAGCACCTCCCCCTTCCCGGCCTTGCTCGCCTTCGCATACTCGCAGGCCAGCTTCTTGGTGATCTCACGGCGCGCGGCCATCGTCAGCTCCTTCGACACCCAACCAGGACACCGGCCACGCGGACATTCTCACCTGAGGCACGCGCAACCGTTCCCGGACCTTTTAGGTGAGTCAAGTCGCCCCTTGACGTACTCCCCGAAGGCTGGGTACGCTACCAAAGCGATTTGCCAAAGCGATTTGCTGAGGAGACAGCAGTGCCCTCCATAGCTGATGTAGCTCGACATGCCGGGGTCAGTAGCACGACGGTGTCGCACGCGATCAGCGGGAACCGGTTTGTCAGCCCGCAAGTGAAGTCCCGCGTACGCGAGGCGATGTCGGAGCTCGGGTATGTGCCGAGTCGATCAGCGCGCAACCTAGCGCTGGGTAGGACGCACATTCTGGGTCTGCTGGTTCCTGATGTCGCAAATGGGTTCTTCGCAGACCTCGCGAAAGGTGTGGAGCACACGGCGATCGAGGCTGGCTACAACGTCATCCTGGGCAACACGGGGTTCGACCGTGGCCGTGAACTCTTGTACCTGGAGATGGTCCGTTCCCGGGCCGCCGACGGGATCGTTTACGCGGCCGGCGACGACACCGCGGTTTCCGATATCTCCAAGGCCGTCGGCGACATCCCACTGGTCATGGTCGACGAAGATCTGCCGAATGCGACTGCACCCACCGTCGTGTCGGACAATTATGACGGCGGGCGGCAGGCAGCCAATCACCTTCTTGGCATGGGCCATCGTGAAGCACTGGTGCTGGCGGCAGCGCCCGAACTCCTCAGCAGTAGCCGTCGGGTCGCCGGTTTCGCCGACACCTGGCAGGCCGGGGGTGGTCGGGCGCCTCAGGTCGCCTTCACCTCGTTCACGCACGAAGGTGGCGTGCAGGCTGTCCGAAACCACCGGGACCTACTGAAGGCTCGTCGAGTCACCGCGGTCTTCGCTGTTAACGACCTTGCCGCCCTCGGTGCCATCATCGAGATGCGCGCCCTGGGTCTGGTGGTCCCCCAAGACGTCAGCGTCGTCGGGTTCGACGACAGCGAGGTAACTCGCTACTGCGACCCTGCACTGACGACGGTCCGACAAGATGTCTCGGGTCTGGGTGAGCAGGCCACGCGCCTGCTCGTCGAAGCCTTGTCAGGTAGCAGGCCGGTTACCCCTGGACGACAGGTACTGCCGGTGAATCTGGTCGTCCGTGCCTCGACCGCTCCACTGAACGGCGAGGCACCGTGATGCCGACCAGTCCGCGCTCGGATCCCTTCACCTCATCGAAAGCCGCGAAAGCGCGGGAGACGCCGGGTGGGGTCCAACACGGAGCCGCCACCGCCAGCGGACCAGCCGGCCGCGAGCCCAGGCACCAAAAAGAGAAGCTGGCTCTGCGGGCGCGCTCACCAGAGTTCTGGCGTAACAAGGCGGTGTGGGCAGCGGTCATGGTCGTCTACGTCGCCGGGCTGTTCGTCTCCGCCAGTGTCGTCGCGCCGACGCGAGCGCCCGAGATTTTGCGGCAAACAGCCCCATTGGCGTGCCTTGCTCTCGGTCAGACCGTGCTCATCATCGGCCGGAACCTGGACTTGTCCGTGGGGGGCGTTGTGGGGCTCGTCAACGTCATCGCCGCTGCTCCGATCGCTCAGGACATCGGCGGAAGCTGGGCTATCGTCGTCTGCTTGGCCATCGGGCTGCTGGTCGGAGCCGTCAACGGAGTCGGAGTTGCTCTGGTAGGCATCTCGCCGTTCATCATGACCCTGGGCAGCAGCTTTTTCCTCAGCGGAGCAGCCCTCGTGTACTCCGGTGGCGCTCCCTCGGGGCAGCTGCCGAGCGCCATCCGCATTCTCTCCGAATATCACCTGTTCGGGTTTGCACTCGACGTTTACATCACGGCTGCGCTGTTTGTCGTGACCGGAGTGGTCCTGGCCCGGACCTGGCCGGGCCGGATGCTCTACGCCCGGGGAATGAACCCGGCGGCGGCCCGGATTGGCGGAGTGTCGCTGTTGCGGGTCGACATCACGTCCTACGTCTTCTCCGGGCTATGCGCCGCGCTGGGAGGGCTGTTTCTGGCGGGGGCCGTCGGTCAGGGCAGCCTCGGCGCCGGCGAAGACCTGCTGCTCAACTCCATCGCGGCAGTCGTCGTCGGCGGCACCACCTTCGTCGGCGGTAAGGGCGGCGTAGTCGGGACGGCGGGTGGCGCACTCCTGTTCACTTTGGTGACGGCTGTGCTGATCGCCGCCGGGCTCGGCGCCGGCGGCATTGCCATCGTCAGCGGCGTCGTCCTCCTAACCGCTGCCGCATTGTTTCGTCAATCGCGTGGAGCGGCCTAAGTCAACCGACAAGCTAACACCGAACCGAAACCCGAAGGGAAACGCGTCATGGCCCGTTTAATGATTAGAACATCTATCGTAACCGCCTGCATTGGCGTACTCAGCCTCGCCGCCTGTGGCTCGGGCTCAAGCTCTGCTCCAGAGGCGTCCGGTACCGCCGAAGCCGGTGGCCCCCAGATCACACTGTACGCGGGTATGGACGAGTCGGCAGACGCGCCGATGGTCGATACGGCGAAGTACAAGAAGGACAAAACCAACTACACCATCGGCTACGCCAGTCTCAACCTAGTCAACAGCTTCCAAGTTCAGCGGGAGAAATCCGCCCAGCAAGTTGCCGCCAAGTACGGCGCAAAGCTCGTCACCACGAACGCCAACAACGACGCCGCGACTCAGGTCAGCAACGTGGAAGACCTCCTCGCCCAGGGCGTCGACGCGCTCGTAATCTCCCCGGCCAGCCTCAACTCCCTCACTCCTGTGCTCAAGCGGGCCTCCCAGGCCAAGATCCCGGTGATCGTCGAGGGCTCGGACGTGGACTCCACCGACGTCACAAGCCGCGTGTTCACCACCAACACGGCGTTCGGGAAGACCGGCGGTGAGGGCCTGTGCCAGATCATGAAGGGAAAGGGCAAGGTCGTGATGCTACGCGGCGTAGCCGGTATTCAATCCGAGAAGGACCGCTACGACGCGGCCAAGACCGCGATGCAGACGTGCGGACTGCAGATTGAAGGCGAGGCGTACGGCGACTGGACCTACGCCGGCGGCCAGAAGGCCATGGAGACCCTGGTCGCTCAATACCCCCAGATCGATGGAATGTGGTCCAGCGGATCGGAGATGACGCGGGCGGCAATCGATGTGTTCAAGGCCAACAACCGTCGTCTGGTGCCGATGACCGGGGAATGCGAGAATGGCTACCTGCAAATCTGGCAGAAGGACAAGCTGAAGAGCGTGGCTCCTATCTTCCCGACCTGGCAAACGCCAGAATCGGTCAAGCTCGCCCTGCTTGCCCTGCAGGGTAAGCCCATCAAGTCAAAGTACGATCTCAACCTCCCACCGATCACCGACAACAATGTCGACCAGTTCGTCAACCCTGCGCTATCGAAGGACTGGTGGTCTGACGGGGTGATCGTCGACGGTAAGCTCCAGAACTACCTGAGCGCCGAGCAGGTCAAGGAAATCTTCCCGTGACTCTTGGTCAGCTCAGCGTGACCGGGTTGTCGAAGTCCTTCGGACCAACTCAGGCCCTTGACGACGTGAGCTTCGCCGTCCGCGGCGGCACCGTGCATGCGCTCGTGGGCGAGAACGGTGCCGGTAAGTCCACCCTGCTCAAGATCATCAGCGGTATCTATCGGGCCGACAGCGGGGACGTGCAAATCGACGGGGACACCCTCCCACCCGGTTCTCCTCTCGCCGCCCAGAACGCAGGGATCCAGATCGTCCACCAGGAACTGGCGCTGATGTCCGATCTCACCGTCACTCAGAACATCTACGCCGGGCAGCATCTGCGCAGGCACGGAGTCCTCGACCAGAACGCCATGGAGCGCGGCGCACGTGACGTATTGAGCCGGCTCGGCGCGGACGTCGACGTCCGCCGCCGGGTCGACGGCCTGAGCACGGCCAATCAGCAGCTCGTCGAGCTCGCCCGCAGTCTCGTCCGCTCCTCCCGCGTGCTTATCCTCGACGAGCCAACCGCGGCCCTGCCACCAGAGGACGCGAAGCGTCTGCATGAGATCCTGCGGGCGTTGGCCGCTGAGGGAGTCGGGATCGCCTACGTTAGCCACCGCCTCGATGAGGTACTCGCGGTGGCTGACGAGGTGACGATTCTCAAAGACGGCAAAGTTGTCGCCAGCCGACCTGCGGCAGGACTCACGTCGGAGGCGATGGTGTCACTGATGGTCGGACGTCCCCTACAGGACCTGTTCCCCGGTCGCAATGAGCCCGAAGGTCGGCGTCGGCAGGCCGACCTAGTGCTGAGCGTGCGTGGGCTGATTGCGCTACCGGCCGTCCACGGTGTCGACCTCGACGTGGCCGCAGGGGAGATCGTAGGACTCTACGGGCTCGAAGGAGCCGGTCAGGACGATCTCCTCGGCTGCATTGCCGGAGACCGTTCCCGGACCGCGGGCGAGGTCGTCGTCGCCTCCCGCCCCGTGCGACGTCGTGGCGTGGCCGCGGCCATCAAGCGCGGCATCGGGTTCGTCCCCCCGGACCGAAAGCAGCAAGGCCTAATTCTCGACGCGCCCGGCGTACAGAACATCTCGTTGCCGGTCCTGCGGCAACGCTTCACGAAGGCTCTGTTCGTCAACGTTGGGGCCGAGGTCGGGGTGTGTGAGGACGCGGGGCGCGACGCCGGCGTGGTGGGCGACCTGACCCGCCCGGTTGTCACTTTGTCCGGCGGCAACCAGCAGAAGATCCTGCTCGCTCGGCTGTTGCTCGCCGGGTCGCCGGTCCTGCTGCTCAACCAGCCGACGCGAGGAGTAGACGTCGGAGCCAAGGCGGACATCTATAACTTGATCCGCGGAGCCTGCGATCAGGGCCGTGGCGCCCTGATTGTCAGCCCGGAGATCAACGAACTACTCGGCCTGTGCGATCGCATCCTGGTAATCCGCGAGGGACACATCGCCGGAAACGTCAAAGTCAACGAGGCGACCGAGGAGTCGATACTGGCAACGGCGGTGCCCGCGTGAGCACATCGCGCAGGAACAGTGCCAGCCGAATCAGACTTGATATCTCGACGCTGCCCGCGCTCGCATTCGTGCTCGTCCTATTCGCGATCGGCTCACGCTCCCCTAACTTCTACGGCGCCTTCAACATCGGCAATGTACTCACCCAGATCACACCTTTGCTGCTCGTCGCAGCTGGTCAGACGTTCGTCATCGCCACAGCCGGCATCGACCTGTCGGTCGGGTCAATCGTCAGTCTCGCCTCGGTGCTCTCGGCCCAACTCTTCACCCCGCTCGGCATTCCACTGACTGCCCTGATTGTGCTGGTGGCAACGACTACGGCGGGCTGCGTCAACGGATGGCTCGTCAGCCGCGGACTCGAACCCTTTTTGGTGACGCTGGCGACGCTGTCGGTGATCCAGGGGATTGCGTTTACCGTCCTGCCCGCCCCAGGCGGCGAGGTCCCCAGCGGCTTCTCCAACCTCGCCGGCTACTTCGCGAACGGCGTCGTCCCCTTTGCACTTCCGATTGCAGTTCTCGTGATTGCCGCCGCAGCCGTGTTCCTGCGACGGAGCTCCACTGCCTTGGACATGCTCGCCACCGGCAGCGACCTCAAGGTGGCAGAGTTGTGCGGAGTTCGGACGACGAGGGCCGTGCTATGGGCCTACGGGCTGTCCGGTCTGCTGGCCGGCTGCGCTGGACTGTTCGTCAACGCCCGAACCCTCGGCGGAGACCCCCTGGCCGGTGCCACCTACACCCTCGACGCGATTGCGGCGGTCGTCCTCGGCGGCACGGCCATCACTGGGGGCCGCGCTTCGATCATCGGCTCTGCCTTCGGTGTCGTGGCGCTTGGGTTGCTCTCGAACGTTCTTAACTTCGCGCACGTGTCCAACTTCTATCAAGAAGCGGCCAAGGGCGTGGTCGTGGTTCTTGCCGTCGGAGTTCCGATCATCGTGGTGCGAACGAGTAGGCAGATACGACAGGCGACTCAGACCCGACAGATCCAGCACCGACGCAACATGGGTGGTACGACCCAGGGAGCACGATGACGCTCGTCACAAGTGTCCGTGGCCCGGTCGACTCCTCCGAGCTCGGACACGTAGCACCGCACGAGCACATCTTGTCTAACTCGTCGCGGCAGGCCCGGGATCTGTACCAGGCTGCACCGGAGCGCCTCGCGCAACTCGGCATCGCCGAACTCGAACGCGACCTCCTCACCGCTCCGATCGAAATAGACAACTTGCACTGGATCCGACGCCACGCGCTGAACGCCGAGAATCTCACTCTCGACGACGAAGACGCGGCAGCAGAATCACTCATCGACTTCAAGCTCCTCGGAGGCTCCACCATCGTTGAGTGCACGCCGATCGGCCTGCACCGGGATCCGCGCGGGCTGCTGCGCATCGCCGATCGTGTCGACCTCCACATCATCATGGGCTGCGGGTGGTACCTGCACGAGTTCCATCCGCCCTACCTTGCCGAGGCCAGCGTGGACGAACTCGCCGACAGGCTGCTGGCAGATTTGAGCGTCGGGGCGACGGGTACGGACATCAGGTCCGGCTTCATCGGCGAGATCGGGACCGGATGGCCCGTTCACCCCGCCGAACAACGCGTCCTGCAGGCCGCGGCCAAGGCGCAACAAGCCGCCGGGGCTGCTATCCAGGTACACCCGGGCCGCCACGCCTCCGCGCCGCTGAAATGCGTCCGGCTGCTCGCCGACGCAGGCGCCGACCTGCACCGCGTCGCAATATCGCATCTCGACCGCACCCTCACGACACTCCCCGAGCTGACGAAAATTGCGGAGTCGGGATGCTACCTGGAGTTCGACATGTTCGGCCAGGAGTCCACCTACTACCCCTACGGTTGGTTCGACGTGCCGAACGACGCGGGACGCGTCGACCTCCTGGCCGCCCTCATCGACGCCGGGCACCGTGACCGGCTACTCATCTCCCAGGACCTGGGTTACCGCACCCTGCTGCCGCGGTGGGGCGGGCCGGGCTATGCCCACATCCTGCGTGAGGTCATTCCGCTGATGCGCCGGCACGGGTTCTTCCCCGCCGACATCCAGGCACTGACCCGAGACAACCCAGCCCGATGGCTGTGTGGAGAGGAGCCGGCATGACTAACACGCTGGAGTATCGACCGACCCGGGACGAGTACGGATGGACCTTCGGCGGACTTCCACCGGTACACCAGATCCGGCCGGGAGCCGCACTGCGACTGTGGACCGACGACGCGTTCGCCGGCCGCGTCCGCTCCAGCAGCGACCGCCTGGAGACTGTCCTGCCGGACCTGCTGACCAATCCGCAGACCGGCCCGTTCTCCGTGCATGGCGCCCGGCCCGGTGACACGATCGCCATCCACGTCGTCGGGCTCGAACCAGCCCGCGCTTACGGCGCTTCGTGTGCGTTTCCATCGTTCGGGGGTCTGACCAGCACCGATCACTCGCCCTCGCTTCAGCCACCGTTGGGCGAACGCGTGTGGATTTACGACGTCGACCGGACTGCCCGTACCGTTCGCTACCAGGCTCTGGACAGCGACTACACCGTCGACTTGCCGCTCGCCCCGATGATCGGAACGGTCGGTGTCGCGCCGGCCCGGGGGGAGGTGAGGTCTTCACTGGTACCGGACTACTTCGGCGGCAACATGGACTGCCCCATGGTCGCGCCCGGCTCCACGGTCTACCTCGGGGTGAACGTCGAGGGCGCGTTGTTCTCCGTCGGCGACGGCCACTACCGACAAGGCGAGGGCGAGCTGTGCGGGTCCGCAGTCGAGGGGGCGATGTGGGTTGATCTCATCGTCGACCTCGTCCGCGGTGTCCGGACCGCCTCACCCCGCGTCGAAACGGACGAAGACCTGATCGCCCTGGGTTCAGGACGCCCCCTCGATGACGCCTGGCGTGTCGCGCAATACAACCTGGTGCAGTGGGTGGCAGAGGCGGCTCAACTCAGTCTGATGGACGCCTACCAACTCATCTCCCAGACGGCCCGGGCGCCGATCGCCAACGTCGTGGACCCCAACTTCACCGCTACCTCCGTCCTCGCCAAGGCTTTCCTCCCCGACACCGACGTCTACAGAGGAGCTCACGCTCAACTCGCCGAAGCCGCCCGGAACTGGTATCGCACACCGGCCGCGCATCACGCTCCGAACCAACAGGAGTTATGACCATGCCACGTGTTCTGATCGTCGGTGAGTCCTGGATGACTCACAGCATCCACCAGAAAGGCTTCGACTCCTTCACCACCACCGAGTACAGGGAGGGTGTCGGCGCGCTTCGCGCCGCCCTGGTCCTAGCTGGCTACGACGTCGACTACCAGCCGTCGCACATCGCCATGCGCGAGTTTCCGGCTACCGCTGCTGACCTTGCCGGTTACACCTGCGTCATCCTCAGCGACATCGGGGCGAACAGTCTGCTCCTGCACCCGGACACCTTCAACGCTTCGGCCCCGCTGCCGAACCGCATCTACGGAATTGCCGAGTACGTCCGCAGCGGCGGTGGGCTCGTGATGATCGGTGGCTACCTCACCTTCCAGGGGATCGACGGCAAAGGCCGCTGGCACGGCACGGCGGTGGAGAGTGTGCTGCCGGTATCGATTAGTCCAGTTGACGACCGCGTAGAAGAACCCTCCGGAGTCGAACCAGTCCCCACTTGTGAGCATCCCGTCACCGCCGGCATAGCCGGCAGATGGCCCCATCTCCTCGGCTACAACAAGGTCACCGCAGACGAGAACTCTGAAGTCTTGGTCACAGTCGGCGTCGACCCGCTATTGGTCCTTGGCGAAGCTGGCCGCGGTCGGACAGCCGCCTTCACCTCCGACTGCGCCCCGCATTGGGCACCCCCGAGCTTTGTGGCGTGGAGCCACTACAACCGTCTGTGGCGACAGATTGTCGACTGGACCGGGCAGCGCTGACGTGCGACTGTCCACCACAACGTGGGCTGCGGCAAAGCCGGCGCACAGCGCTGTGTGCTTGCACGGCATCACCGGGAGCTCCGCGAGCTGGTGGCGGGTCGCAGATCACCTGACCACCCGGGGATTCTCGGTGACCGCGCCGGATCTTCGCGGTCACGGTAACAGCGCTCGTCCCATAAGCGGCTACAGCTTCGACCAGCTGATTGACGACATCGTCGAGACGGTCGGCGCATCTCCTGACCTGCTGATCGGACACTCGTTCGGTGGGACCCTCGCGCTTGCAGGCATCGCGGAGGGCGATTTCAGTCCCCGAATGGGCGTGTTCGAAGACCCAGTTATTCAGCTGACCCAATCACACGCGCTCAGAGTCGCCGAAGCAGAAATCAACTGGACACCTCCCGATGTCGAAACACTCGGCCACGAGCACCCGAGGTGGCTGCCTCGCGACACCGCGGGACGTATTCTGGCCCACTACCAGATGGACCCACGCGCCGTGCGACAGGCCTGGACCGACAATGCACCGTGGAACTTACAGTCCGCTCTTGAGCACGCAGCTACTACGACCATGCTCAAAATCATCCTTCCAGCGCCGAGCGCCTACATCGACCGGCACCTCCTCGGCTTATGTGAGCGCATTCTCGGACAAGACGCGGTTTTGGAGGTGCCCGGATCGGGGCACAGCGTGCACCGAGACGCGTTCGACGCGTTTAGCTCAGCACTCGATCAGTGGTATGCCACCGAGCCGGTCGGACCAGCTTCAGCTTGACGCCTGAGCTTGGCTGATGCCATAACAACAGTCACGTTCGGTCGAGGGTCTCCGACATGTCCGCCGCGCCGCTGCCTACCGAGCCATACCCGACTGGACAGGACCGCCGGCCAGCTCGCTGATGAGCCGCCAACCGGTATCCGCCGGAAGTCGCTTAGGGACCAGCGGGCGCAAAAGTAAGAAGTATTTTTCTGCCGTCGCTATTGCCGACATGACGCAGTCAATAATGCTCGGTTACGAAAGACACTCATGCTCGTGTGCGCCTTGCTGGTCGGCCTGCTCCGGCGTCGGCGGCAGCGCGGCTCCCGCAGCGGCTGGCCCGATACCGCCGTATCGGACGGCGGAAGGATTATGATTGGCGCTCCCAGTGCCGCGTTCACTGCGGATCGATCCCGGCTCGGTCGGCACCTGCGGCGGGAGTCGAGGGTTGACCGCGAGCTGAGTACCCGAAACCATGACCAGTCCGTCGATGTCGACCACCGGGAGGACGCGTGCCACCTCATGCGTTCGATCCGTCGACCGAGGATGAGTTCCGGCATGCAAGGCGGATGATTGGTCGATGACGACGCCGCGGATGCTGATGATTCTCAGCGAGAACTGGACGCTGGCGTCGGGCCGGGACCTGAGCGCGCTCGTGGGTTGGGCGCGCGTTGCCGAGGATGCCGGCTTCGACGCGGTGATGGTCAGTGAGCATGTCGTTCTCGGCAGGGACGCCGGCGAACGCGGGGTGGTGGGCAATCCCCGGAGCTACGCGATGCCCGGGAACCAAGATCCCCTCACGCCGTGGCCAAACTCCTTGCTCCTGCTGGCCGCGATCGCTTCGGTTACCAGCACTTTGCGACTGGTGGCCGGGGCGCTGCTGACTCCGCTGCGTCATCCGCTGTTGTTGGCCCGCGAACTCGGCACCCTCGATCTGCTGGCGCGTGGGCGGCTGGTGGTGCAGCCGACGGTCAGCTGGAGTAGGGACGAGTACGCCGCTCTGGGCGTCCCGTTCGCCGAGCGGGGCCGCATCCTCGACGAGCAGCTACACGTTCTCAACCTGCTATGGCGCTCGTCGCCGGCCAGCTTCCACGGCACCTATGCAGACTTCGACGACATCTACTTGGAGCCCAAGGCCTACCGGCCGGGCGGGCCGACGCTGTGGTTCGGCGGTCAGCGTTTGCATCCCGCGCTATTGCGCCGCATCGTCGGTCACGGGTCGGGCTTCCATCCGCTGGGCACCCCGACCGAGGAGGAGATGGTGTCCCTGCGGAACGGCCTTGCCGCGGTGGGACGCGACCTCGCGGACCTGGATGTGGTCGGCGGTGTGCACGCGGCGTTCCCCGACGACCATTCGGTCGCCGACCTCGGCGCAGCGATGGAGAGCATCCCGGCCCAACTCGCCGCCGGCTTCAACCTGTTCTGCGTCAAGCCCTCGCAGTTCATCGACGACCCGGCGCAGCTGTCGGCGTTTTGCAACGAGGTAGTGCGTCGGGCGACAGAGCTTGCCGATTGAAGCAGCACCGTGTCGCTATGCCGGTAGGACGCTGAGCAGGGGGTCGGCGAAGGGAGCCATGTCGGTGGCGACTTCCAGCAGCGCCTCGGCGGACGGTGAGAGGGGTCCGCTGCGGCGGACCAGCCCGACTTCGCGATCGACCCGGGGTTGGGTGCGGAAGACTCGAGCCCCGATGGCCAGGGCGTCGGCCGCATTGTGGTCGGGTAACAGGGCGGCGCCGACCCCGGCTGCGACCAGACTGGGGATGGTCGCGCGATAGATGGTTTCCAGCACGATGCTGGCTGTCCCGACCCGCCCGACGCTGAGGGCTCGTTCCAGTCGGGTTCGGGACGACGTTCCGGGTGGTGTGGTGATCAGCGGCAGGTCGCCGAGGATCGACAGGTCGACGGTCTGGGTTCGAGGGGACGCGCCGTCGGGTGGCAGCACGAGGTAGAACGTCTGCTTCAACAGCCGCGTCGAAACCAGGCTGGCGCCGGGAACCGGCAGCTCGACCAGGCCCAGTTCACTCTTGCCTCCGCCGACGACGACGGCCGGCCCGCCGGGGACGTCGGACTCGGCGATGCGGACCGAGACCTGGGGATAAAGCTGCCGGAAGCGACCGAGGATCGCCGTCAGGGGATGCACGGCCAAGGTCGGCGTGGTGGCCAGATCCAGGGTGCCGTCGTAGACCCCGCGGACCCGGGCTACCGCCGCGTCCGCGGTGGCGTGGTCGCGCAGGATCTGCCGGGCGGGAGCCAGCAGCGCCTCACCCGCTGAGGTCAGGGCGACCTTGCGTCCCAGGCGGTGAAACAGCGGCGTACCCAGATTGCGTTCAAGTGCGCCGATCCCCTTTGACAAGGAGGGTTGCGCCACGTGGACTGCCTCCGAGGCTCGACTGAATCCCCCGTAGTCGACGACCGCCACAAAGTACTCCAACTGCTGACGCTCCATCTGGCCACCGTACGGTCGTTGGCATAGCTCCAAGCTATCCAGTGGGGTACTGAGTCGCGAACGGGCAGAGTGAGATCCGGGTAGGGTGAGGGATGACGGAACGGTCGATGGGTAATTCTCCCTCTTCCATAGCCGTTGGCTATTGAAAAACAAACAAAAGACCATTGGACGGTCCCGGCCTTGGGCTGGGAGCCTGAGGTACGCGCGCACCGAGCTGGCGCCGCCCCTCTTAGTCCATGGAGGCAGCTATGAGCCAAGTACTTCGAGCACGACGGGCGCGTATCGCTCTCGCCTTCGCCGCCCTGGCCAGCGTCGCGCTGGCCACGGCCTGCGGATCCGGTGGAGGTTCAGCCGCGGGTGGGGGTTCGACGGGTGGGACCACAGCCGTCAAGGTGGCCTACATCCCGATCTACTCGGTCGGTGCGATCCAGCTGGGCGTCGACCAGGGGTTCTTCGCGCAGCATGGCCTCGAGCTCGAGTTGCAGCAGGTGGCGAACCCGCCGGCCGGGATCGCCGCCGTGGCTGGCGGTGGGGTCAACTTCACCTACACCCCCTCCATTCCCCTGCTCAACGCCGCGGCCGGTGGGGTGAAGTTGAAGGTCGTCACCGCTGCGGACGGCTACGCCCAGGGAACGGTAGCCAAGGTCAAAGCCGACCGGGCTGCGGGGGAGAAGTTCGACGACACTGCGGTGGTGGCCGGCGCCAACTCCGGGATCACCCGGCCGGCGGAGCTGGCGGGGAAGACCGTCTCCGTGCCGGCGCGGAAAGCTCAGCTGGAGGTGACCATCGCCGACGCGGTCAAGAAGGACGGTGGCGATCCCAGCACGATCAAGTGGATCACCCTTGACTTCCCCAGCTCGGTGTCCTCGCTGAAGTCGGGCCGGGTCGACGCGAGCGGCCTGGTCGCGCCGTTCATCAGCCAGGCCACCAAGGGCGGCGGCAAGGTCGTCTCCTCGCCTGGCGTGACCTTCTTCGGCGACGGCGCGGTCGGCCTGTGGACGACGTCGGCCGACTATGCCGATTCCCACTCCGAGCAAGTGCAGGCTTTCCAGCAGGCGGTCGAGCAGACTAACGCCTACGCCAACAACCACGTGGCCGACGAGCAGGCTGCCGCGGCCAAGGTGCTCAAGACTGACGTCAGCACGGTCAAGGAAGGTTCGCAGCCCTACTTCCCGACCTCGGTGAGCGCGGAGTCGCTGCAGCAGGCGGCCACCCAGATGAAGAATTTGGGCTACCTGACTAATCAGGTGGACATTTCGTCCCTGCTCTATACCGCCGGGAAGTGACGTGGGTTCGGCCCCGGGGAGGTAGGTGCGAACCGTGAGGGTGGTGCGAAGTGCCCGCCGCTACCTCCTCGGACTGGTCGGGATCACCGCGTCGCTCGGTCTGTGGCAGCTGTTGGTCACCGGTCCGCTGCGGGACAAGCCGTTCGCGACCGTGCCGCAGATCGCCGCGAGCCTGCTGGGCTTCGTCATCGACCCGAAGTTCTGGGTCTCCCTCGGCGAATCGTTCAAGGTCGCGATGATTGGTCTGGTCGTCTCCGTGGTCATCGGGGCGGCTCTTGGTGTCCTTGTCGGCCAATCCGACGCGGCCTATCGCAGCTCCCGGCTGGTGGTGGAGTTCCTCAAGCCCATCCCGCCGATCGTCATCTTGCCGCTGCTCGTGCTGGTCCTCGGCCCGAACGCGCAGATGGGCACCTTCCTGGTCGTCTTCGGCGGGGTCTTCGTGCTGATGACCCAGACCGCCTACGGTGTGCAGGACGTCGACCCGATCGCCCTGGAAACCGCTCAGTCCTTCCGCCTCACGCGGCAACAGCGGCTGATCCGTCTGGTGCTTCCTACCGCTCTGCCCTACGTGGCCACCGGCGTCCGGGTCGGCGCGGGCGCGGCCCTGGTCATCGCGATCGTGTCCGAGATCATCGGCGGCGCCCCCGGGCTGGGCAAAGACCTGGTGCTGGCCCAGACCACCGGCGACGTCGCCGACACTTACGCCTTGGTCGCGGTCTTCGGGATTCTTGGCCTGCTACTGAACACGGTGCTGACTCGAGTCGAGCGGCGGCTGCTGTTCTGGCACGCGTCGGTGCGCACCGAGGAGGTGCCGGCGTGAGTCGCCGCGGGCGGCTGTTGCTGCTGGAGATCTGGTTACCGGTGGTGCTGGTGGGTGCTTGGTGGGTTTGGTCGGCCCAGGCCGACCAGCCGTTCTTCCCCCCGCTGTCGGAGATCCTGGCCAAGTTCCAACAACTCTGGCTGTTCGCCCGTTGGGGCAGTGACGTGCTGCCCAGCCTCCGCAACCTGGCGTTGGGGTATCTGGTCGCCACTGTGGCTGGGGTCGCGATCGGCTTGCTGCTGGCCCGGGTCCGGGTGGTGCGGGAAGCGGTCGAGCCGCTGATCCACTTCTTCCGGTCCACTCCGGGGGTGGCGATGGTCCCCATCTTCATCCTGGTCTTGGGCTTCGGGCCGGCGATGAAGGTGTCGATCATCGCGGTCTCGGCGGTGTTCCCGACGATCATCGCGACCATGGACGGGGTGCGGAGCACCGAACCGGTGCTGCTGGACATCTCCCGGGCCTACCATCTCAGCACCCGACAGCGCCTTTTCCAGCTCCTGCTGCCCAGCGCGGGCCCGCAGATCCTGGCCGGCATGCAGGTCAGCTTGCAGGTCGCCTTCATCGTGATGATCGCCAGCGAGATGCTCGGATCGACCCAGGGCATCGGGGCGCTGACCCTGCTGGCCCAGCAGAGCTTCGAGGTCACCAACATGTGGGCCGGCATCTTGCTGCTCGGCGTGCTGGGCTACCTGATTAACCTGCTGTTCGTCCTGTTCCGCCGCCGTGTCCTGCACTGGTACGAGGGTTCCCGGTCCGGGGCGAACGAGTGAGGAGCCGGCCGGTGCAACAACCTGTGCGACAGCCGAACGGACGGGAGCGGACATGACCGTCAGCGAGCCCGGACAGATCATTACCGAGCCTGCCGTGCGGCTCTCGATCGACCGCTTGTGCAAGGGCTATGGCAGCGGCAAGGACCGGAAGTCGGTGATCGAGGATCTTACTTTCGACGTGTTCGCCGGCGAGTTCGTGTGCATTGTCGGACCCTCCGGCGCGGGCAAGACCACGCTGCTGAAGTGCCTGACTGGGCTGCACCCGCTCAGCTCCGGTTCGGCCAGCCTCGACGGCATCCCGATCGACGGGCCGCCACCGGGGATGGCGCTGGTGGTCCAGGAGTACACCCGCTCCCTGATGCCGTGGCTTACCGTTGCCAAAAATATCGGATTACCGCTGGAGAACCTGGATCTGAGCCGGGCCGAGCGCCGACTGCGGGTCGAGTCCGCGTTGCGCGAGGTCGGGCTGCCCGAGGTCGGTTCGAGCTATCCGTGGCAGCTCTCCGGCGGCATGCAGCAACGAGTTGCGATCGCTCGAGCCCTGGCGTACCGCCCCGAGGTGTTGGTGATGGACGAGCCGTTCGCCTCCGTCGACGCCCAGACTCGAGCCGATCTGGAGGATCTGACGCTGAAGGTGCGTGACGACTTCGGTATTACGGTCTTGCTGGTCACCCACGACATCGACGAGGCGGTCTACGTGTCCGACCGGGTGGTCGTGCTGACCAAGAATCCCTGCACGATCGAGGAGATCGTGACCGTGGACCTGAATCACGAGCGGGATCAAATCACCACCAAGTCCGACCCGCGCTTCGTCCGAACCCGGGCACACGTGTTCTCGCTGATCAAGGCGAACGCTTGAGCAGGCCGTCAGTGAAACCTCGAGCCCGCCACGTCCTGGTGATCGTCGCCGACCAGTTGCGAGCTGCGCATCTGGGCTTCGGCGGCGGACCGATGCCCACCCCGGCGCTGGACCGACTCGCGGCGCAATCGACAAGATTCGACCGAGCCTTCGTCACTAACCCAACCTGCATGCCCAACCGGGCTAGCCTGATGACTGGCCGCTGGCCCTCCAGCCACGGCACGCGGACCAACGGGATCACCCTGGATCCGGACACCACGACTTTCGTCCGAGCCATGCGCAACGACGGGTGGCGGACCGCGGCGGTCGGCAAGCTGCACTTCCAGACCATGGGGTGGCCCTACGACGCCCAGCAAGTTGGCGAGATGCAGGCGCGGAACCCGGAGGCGCTGGACACCGAAATGCCGGATGCGGCGGTGCGATGCCGGCCCGAGGGGTGGGACCGCTGGGAGGACGCCGCGCGACACCACGACGCGTTCGTCCCACTCCCGCGGGACTACTACGGCTTCAACTCAGTCGACCTCGTCGTGGGCCACGGCGACGCGCCGGGCGGCCACTATCGGCACTGGGCCCTGTCCCGGGGGCTGGATCCCGACACGGTCAGGCAGGGTGCCGACGCCGAGACGGACCATGCAGGCTGGGACCAGGTCTACCGTTCGGAGGTGCCGGCCGCCCTGCATCCCAGCGCCTACGTCACCGACCGAGCAGTGGACCGGATGAAGGAGCTGGCCGCTTCCGGCGAGCGGTTCCTGCTCTTCGTCTCCTATCCCGATCCCCATCACCCCTTCGCGCCGCCCGCCGAATACTGGGACGCCGTCGACCCCGAATCGGTCGAGCTTCCCGCCTCGTTCGGCGACACTCACGAGCGCAGCCCCGAACACTTGCGCCGGCTGGCCGCCCACCGGGGGCAGCCGTCGGCCGACCCCACCATGACCTGGGCTCCGACGGCCGAGCAGTACCGGCACGCGATGGCCGCGGAACTCGGACTGATCGCCATGCTCGACGATCACGTCGGAACGATCTTGTCGTCGCTGGACGAGCTGGGGATCGCCGACGAAGTCGCCGTCGTCTTCACGGCCGACCACGGCGACATGTTCGGTGACCACGGGCTGATGCTGAAGCACTTCGTGCACTACGAGGCGGTGACCCGAGTGCCGCTGCTCGTCCGGCTCCCGGACGCGGAGCCCGGTCGCAGCCAGGCCCTGGTCAGCAGCGCCGATATCGCACCGACGGTACTGGACGTGGTCGGTCTGCCGCACCACCGCAACATCCAGGGCCGCACCCTGCTCGGGATCGTGGACGATCTCACCGACCAGGTGCGCAACCGGTTGCTGGTGGAGGAGGACCAGCCGTTCGGTCTGCCGGGGCTGCCCGGACCGGTGCGGTTACGGACCCTGATCACCGAGCGGGCGCGGTTGACCCACTACGCCAGCTGCCCGCCCCAGCGCGAGCTGTACGACCTGAGCGCCGATCCCGACGAGCTGCACAATCTCGCCGACGACCCGGCGGCTCACCCGTTGCAGATGGAGATGTACACCGAACTGGCCGAAGAGCTCATCGACCTGGCCGACACCGGCGTGCGACCAATCGCCAGCGCCTGAACTGAACCGGACACCCAATCCCGTACTCCGTTGAGTTAGGGCCGCACCGAAGAAGGCAGGGACAAATCCGATGGCCGCAGAGCTGATCTTCCACTCCGGACGAGTCCTCACCGTCGACGACCGTTTCTCCGTGGCGGAGGCGGCCGCCGTTCGGGACGGTCGGATCGCGGCTACTGGCAGCAACGCCGAGATCCGCTCCCTGGCCGGTCCCGGCACCCGCCGGATCGACCTCGCCGGCGGCTCCCTGATCCCCGGCATCAACGACTCGCATCTGCACCTGCAGTGGTACGCCATGGCCAGCCCTGCACGCTCACTGGACCTGTCAGACTGCCGGACCCTTGACCAGGTGCGCGCCCTGGTGGCCGGCCGCGCGGGGCAGACACCGGCGGCGGCCTGGATCCGCGGTCGCGGCTGGCACGAACGCCGGCTTGCCGGAACCGGGCCGGCGGGACCGACCGCGGCCGACCTCGACGACGTGTGCGGGGATCACCCGGTGGCGCTGGAACACTTCAGTGCCCACGGCGTCTGGGTCAACTCGGCCGCGCTACGCCGGGCCGGCATCACCGCGCAGACCCCGGACCCCCCGGGCGGGCAGATCGCCCGCGACCCGGGATCTGGTGCACCGACCGGGCTGCTGACCGAAGACGCGATCGGCCTCGTCCACGCCGTGATCCCGGAGGAGACCCCGGCCGAGCGCGCCCAGGCCGTCCGCGAAGCCGTCGCCGAACTGAACGCCCGCGGCGTGACGAGCCTGACCGACCCGATCGTCACTCCGACGATGCTGCGCGACTACCTCGCGCTGCGCACCGCCGACGCGTTGAAAGCCCGGATCACCGTGCTGCTGCACTGGTCGTGGCCGTCGGTGCAGACCCCGCTCGACGTGCTACGCGAAGCCATGCGCTACGTCGGCGCCACCACCGGCCTAGGCGACGACCTGCTGCGGGTAGGCGGGGCAAAACTGTTCGCCGACGGCGTGGACGCGCTGGGCACCGCCTGCCGCTACGCTCCCGACGGCCGCGGCCGGCAGGGCCGCCTGGTCACCCCCGGGGAGAGCGATCAGGAACGCTCGGCCGCGCTCCGGGAATCGATCGCCCTGCTCCACCGGCACCGGTATCAAGTGCAGGTCCACGCCACCGGCGACCGCGCGTGCGACGAAGTGGTCGAAGCGTTCGACGCCGCGCTGACCGCCGACCCCTGGCCCGACGCGCGGCACGTACTGATCCACGCCAACCATCCCTCACCGGGATCGATGACGACCCTAGGCCGGCACGGCCTGGTCGCCAACATCAACGCCCTGATCAAATACCAGGCGGCGCCCGGGCTGGTCGGTGTACTGCCTGAGGACGACTGGCACACCATGATGCCGGCCCGCTCCCTGCTCGAAGCCGGGGTCGTGCTGGCCGACTCCTCCGACGCCCCCATCACCGACCCGGACTGGCGTCGGGCCCTGCAGATGCTCGTGCTCCGCGAGGTTCACGGCAGTGGCGCCGTCTCCGGACCGGACGAGCGACTCACCCGCGCCCAGGCGTTACGAGCCTGGACCGCAGCACCGGCGTACCAAGACCACCAGGAGCACGCCAAGGGCAGCATCGAAACCGGCAAATTCGCAGACCTTGTCGTCCTCGCCGAGGACCTACTCACCGTTGCCGACCACGACCTCCACGCCGTCACTCCCGTCATGACGGTGCTGGGCGGTGACGTGGTGTACGAGAGTTGAAGGCGACCCGGATCAGCTTCCGCTGTGAGGTCTTGAGGAGAACTCTGCCGCGGTGAGTGGGTGGGGCTCCGCCCAGACAGTCGGCCAGCCCGTACCGGCGGGCCTCGTTCGAAACGTTTCCTCCGGTTCGAGTGCGAGAGCCGGTCGAGCTCGCCTTGTGACCGTCGGTGGTCGAGCCAGGTAACCCTGTCGAACCAGCCCGGCACCTCCAGCCGGGAGGCTTGATCTCTCTCGTTCGGCTGCAGGGTTTCGTACTCTGCGGTGCGCACGGTGGCGATCACCGCGAAAATCTTCGACTCGAGCAGCGTGCTCAGATCGGCGTCGGTGAGACTCGCGCTGACCAGACGCTCCAGGTCGTCCAGCCGGGCCAGCATGCGGTGGAAGCGGGGGCCGTCCGCGAGCCGCAGGTGGCGGCTACTGCCGTCGGCGGGCCGCTCGAGAGCGGCTGCCGGGCCGCCAGGAAGCGGAGCTGGACGCGGACGCCGAGTTTGTCGAGTGCGGCCGACACCTCGGCCTGCTCGAGGGCCCGGGCTGCTTGGAGATGCTCGCGGATCGCTTCACGCGCTTGAGCGATGTGGCGGCAGATGTCGGGGTGGGTGGCCTGCCAGTCCAGCTCGCCTGACGCGGTGTCGTCAAGCTCGACCCGTGGTTCTGTCCAGGCCGCGGACCGCGCTGAAGCCTGGACGGAGGAACACCTCGCCGAGGATGTGGACCTCGTCGGTGGTGAAGCTGAGCGGGCTACACGCTGTTGCGCGAAGCGCAGCGGACGGTCGTGGTGCGCCCGCCAGTACAGTCACCTGATCGGGTTCGGGCAACCGAAGCAGGGCGCCGGAACGGTGGTCGACGGCTTAGGCCTGCGCCACGAGCACGCGGGGCCCCGATCGGACGCGCCAGCGGTTACTGCCGGACCGGCCGCACCTATCGCAGCGTGTGGCCAAAACGGGCTGCTCGGCGCGGCCGACCCTGTGGTGGCCCGCGTGAGGTTGGCGGCGAGGTCCTGGGTCGGCGTGCCTCACTGACTTTGAGCGCATGGCCGGTGGTGGTGCCTCACCGATTTGAGCGCCCTTGCTACTCGGCGCGTCCCCGTTCAATACTCGCCTCCCTGGCCGGGAGGTGCGAGGTGGGCCGCCGCTACCGTGGCGGTGCTGCCCGAGCCGGCAGCTGTCAACCGAATGGGCGGAGTCGCCTTCTCGGTCGAGCCAAGCACGTGAGGGCCGGGTGATCAACGGGCCAGGCGCAGTGTCACGAGCTGGAAGGGTCGGAGCTCGAGTTCCGCGACGCGACCCTCGACGGTCCGGACGGCGGCGAGTTCGGCCGGCCGTTCGAGCAGGTCGGTCTCGGTGGTGCCGGTGACCTCGAACTGGGCGGTGAGCCGGCCGCGGGCGCGGGCCCCGTGGGCTTCGTAGAGCCGGACGACTACGTCGCCGCTGCGGTCCTCGGCGAGCTTGATCGCCTCGACGACGATCCCTGGCCCGTCGACGGTGACCAGTGGGTCGACGGATCCCTCGGCGACGCTGTCGACGATCCGTAGGGGCAGGTTGCGCCGGTAGCCCTCCGCGACTGCTTCGGGGATGCCGGCGCCTACGGCCAGTGAGACGTTGAGCACGTGTTGGCCTTGGTCGGCGTCGGGGTCGGGGAACAGTGGGGCCCGCAGCAGCGAGAGCCGGACGGTGGTCGTGGTGCCCGGGCTGCCCGCGCCTTCCGCTCCGGTGCGGGTGATGTCGTGGCCGTAGGTGGAGTCGTTCGCGAGGGCGACGCCCCAGCCGGGCTCGCCGACGTGCACCCACCGGTGGGCGACGGTTTCGAAGCGGGCGCTGTCCCAGGAGGTGTTGGTGTGGGTGGGCCGGTGCAGGTGGCCGAACTGGATTTCCGAGGTGGCCCGGTCGGCGTGCACGTCGAGTGGGAAGGCGAGCTTCAGCAGTTTCTGCCGTTCGTGCCAGTCGATGGTGAACCCGAGGTCGATCCGGGCCGCGTCCGGCGCGAGGCTGATGGTCTGGACGACCGAGGAGTCGCCGAAGCGGCGTTCGACGCGCAGGCCAGGGTGATCGCCCTCGCCCGCCTCGCCTCCCACGGCCGCGACCCTGGTCGCGTCGACCAGGTCGGTGACGGTGCGTTGGTAGGTCCGGTCGATGTCCCAGGCGTCCCACCGGTTGGGGACGTCGCGGTGCAGCTGCAGCAGACCCGCCGTCCGGCCGGCGGGGACTACCTCCCGCTGGGCGTGGAGGTCGAGGATCGAGCGGATCAGGCCGTCGGCGTCGACGCGAACGCGCAGCAGGTCGTTCTCGAGCACGAACCCGTCGCCGTCGCGCCGGGCCGGCACTGCGGCCCCAGAATCTGCTGCGGCTCCCACCGCCAGCGGCGGCACGCCCTCGACGGGATAGGGGCCGGCGTTGGCGGCTACCGTGGCCGACCCCGATCCGAGCAGAGTTTTCAGGGCCCGGTCGATCACGCCCTCCGTGGTCTGGGCGACGCGGGCGTAGCCGGCTTCGGCGTCGGCGTACACCCACGAGATCGAGGTCCCGGGGAGGATGTCGTGGAACTGCAGCAGGCAGACCGTCCGCCACGCCGCCTGCAGGTCGTCGTACGGATAGTCCGCCCCGACTCGGACCGCGGCGGTCGCGGCCCACAGCTCGGCCTCCCGGAGGAGATGTTCGCTGCGTCGGTTGCCGCGCTTGGTCCGGGCCTGGCTGGTGTAGGTCCCGCGGTGGAACTCCAGGTACAGCTCACCCGACCACACCGGCGCGTTCGGCAGCTCGGCCTGCGCGTCGGCGAAGAACTCCGCCGGGCCGGCCAGCCGGACCGACGGCGACCCTTCGAGCGACGCAGTCCGGCGGGCCGCCGCCACCATCTCCCGGGTCGGCCCGCCGCCGCCGTCGCCGTGCCCGAACGGCACCAGGGACCGGTTGGCCACGGCCTTCTCGGTGAAGTTGCGCTCGGCCCGGGCCAAATCTGCCGCCGACAGGTCGGAGTTGTAGGTGTCGACCGGCGGAAAGTGGGTGAAGACCTGGCTGCCGTCGATGCCCTCCCAGCGAAACGTCGAATGCGGCATCACGTTGGTCTCGTTCCACGAGATCTTCTGCGTCAAAAACCACTTCGCCCCCGCCGCGGCCATGATCTGCGGCAGCGCGCCGGAGTAGCCGAACGAGTCGGGCAGCCACACCTCAGCAGTGTCCACGCCCAGCTCGGCGGAGAAGAAGCCCTTGCCGAGCACGAACTGGCGGGCCAACGCCTCCCCGCCGGGCAGGTTCGTGTCCGACTCCACCCACATCCCGCCGACCGGGACGAAACGCCCGGCCCGGACGTGCCCGCGGACCCGGTCGAACAGGCCGGGGTAGAACTCCTGCAGCCACGCGTACTGCTGCGCCGACGACGCCGCAAACACGAACTGGTCGTCGTGCTCGATCAGCTCGCAGACGTTCGCGAAGGTGCGCGCGACCTTACGCACGGTCTCCCGCACCGGCCACAGCCACGCCGAGTCGATGTGGGCGTGCCCCACCGCGTACACCTGATGCGCGCTCGCGTGCGCGGGCCGTTGCAGCACCGGGGCCAACAGCGCACGCCCCGCCGCCGCTGTCCCCGCGACATCTTCAGGGTCGACCACGTCGACCAGCCGGTCCAGCGCCTCCCGGACCTCGGCCCGGCGCTGCGTCTGCGGCGGCAACTCGACCAACAAGCCGGCGAGGGTGCACAGGTCCTGGTCCAGCTCCCACACGGCCACGTCGCGCAGGCCGAGTTCGAGTCGGCGCAGCCGGTAGAGCGGGTCCGTGCCTGCCGTCGCCCGGCCGCCCAGCGGGGTCGGGACGAACCGCATGTGCTCCAGCACGTGCGGGTTGGACGCCGCCTCCACGAACACCTCGACGTCACGATCGCGCCGGGCCGTCGAAGCGGCGTCGATCGGGACCGCCTGGTTTCGGGGCTCGACCGCTTTGAGGATGGTCCCGTCAGCCGCCCAGACCAGACCCTCAGCCTGGAAGCCCGGCTCGCGGTCGCTGAAACCGAGATCGACGACCAGTTCGACCGCCGTACCGTCGATTGCGTCCCAGCCCTGAGGCACCGCGCCCCGGGCGCGAAACCACGTCGTTCCCCACGGCGAACCGTAGGCCGACCCGACGTCGAACGCGGTGAAGTCCGCTCCCACCGCCTCGGCGAACGGCACCGGCTCGCCCGGCGCCTCCCAAGCGCTGATCTTCAGTGGCACGCGCTCCCGGTACAGGGCGGGCAGCAGCCGCTCCCCACGGAAACGAGCCAGCCGCTCCACCACCGGATCCGTCAGATCAGGCATCGCTTACCTCTCGGGTCGGGGTCGGGTCGGGAGACCGGACCGCGGAAATGCGGGGGAGTCGGATGTGGTGCGAAGGATCAGCCCCTTGAGGCCGTCAGCGAAGCTGAAACCCTCGCCGAGCGCCTTCGAAAGCACACGATAGAGGGTGATGAGCGGCACCGTGTACCTTGCACGAGCCAGCAACGGCCCGCCGGCGACGACTCGCCGTTGACTCCGGACACATTGGCTGAACCCACCGCTGGAAACACGCGTTACGTCGCAGAGCGTGGCCGCGGTGGCAGGTCGGTGAGACGACCGCCCGAACCGCCAACGTGTGAATCCGTCCATTGTTAGGCCTCCGGGGCACCGACCTCGACAGACTGGATCGGCGCCTGGTGCACACACTCGAACCGCACGGCAGAAGCCGCCGGATGGCGTTTTCGCCAGACGGAAGGAGCCCAGAAGAGAGGCGAGGTCGCCATGATTGAAGCCACCACCACTCCTTGCGGTGTCAGACTGGGTGGCGTCTTCTTAAGGCCACAGCAACGATTGGTCGCGTCGATTCGGTGCCTACACTGCCGAACATGGGTACGGTGCAGCAGTTCTTGTGTTCAAACGAGCCCGAGCCGGCGACCCCGCCGGTTCGGGGCGGTGATTGTGATGAAGACTCACGATGAGGTTCGGTCGGGGCAGCAATCTGCCGGCCATCGGCGGCCATAACCGGGCCGCTGTCTTGGACGCCATCCGCCGAGCCGGTGGTCTCAGCCGGCTGGAGATCGCTGAACGGACCGGGCTGACCCCGCAGACGGTCGGCAACGTGTGCCGCAGGCTGTTGCACGAGGATCTGATCAGTGAGAGCGGTGGCGTCATCAATGGCCCCGGCAAGCCGCGTACGATCCTTCGGTTGCGCCCCGGCGGCCGTCATTCGCTTGGCGTACATATCGATCCCGCCCTGATGACCTTCGTGCTCGTGGACCTGGAGGGGTCGACGATCGCGCACTCCCGCGTCCACACGCCCACCGGTGCCGGCCCGAACGAGATGGTAAACCTGATCGCGAGCCGCACCAGCGCGTTGGCGAGCTCCGCGAACGTGGAAATCAGCCGGCTGCTGGGTCTGGGAGTCGCCGTGCCTGGCCCGCTAGATGTCGACGCCGGCGTGGTATTGAATCCGCCCATGCTTCCGCGTTGGCGGGACGTACCACTGCGGGAGACGCTCGCTGACGCCATAGGGCTGCCCGTGCTCGTGGACAAGGACGCCATCGCCGCAGTGGTCGGCGAGCTGTGGTTGGACGCCGAGCCCGGGGCCCGGCAAGAGGAGCGCGCAGGTGTCGCGTTCATCTACTACGGTGCAGGTCTGGGGGCCGGCCTCATGGTTAACGGCGAAACGGTGCGAGGCAAGGGGTCCATCGCTGGCAATATCGGCCACATCACCGTCGACGACCGCGGGCCCGAATGCAGCTGCGGTCAGGTGGGCTGTCTAGGCGCGTTAGTGCCCCCGCTTGGGCTAGTGATGGAGGCAATCGCTGGCGAGGTGCTGCACGGCTCGTCCGAAGCAATCGGGCAAGCCGATATGGAGTCGGTCGAGCGCCTGTTCCGGCGACTGGTGGCCCTCGCCGACCGCGGCGACGTCGGGGCCCGCGAGGTGCTGCGCCAGTGTGGCGCGCGGCTCGGCCGCGCCGTCGTGGTGATGGCCAACCTGCTGGAGATCGACGACTTCGTGTTTGGCGGCCCATTCTGGCGACCCATCTCACGGCATGTTCTGGAGCCGGTGCGACACGCCGTACTCACCTCGGCCGCGCTGGTGCCCAAACAGGCAATGCATCTGGCGGAGACCCGCATCGGCGAGGACGTCGCCGCAGTCGGCGCGGCGTGCTTGGTGCTGGACGACGCACTCATACCCCGGCCGACGGCCATGCTGATCCCCGCTGAGGAACTGAACGGGGCTACTTCCCCTGCGACACGAGTGTGACGCCCCGCGGACACCGTCGACCTCCTCGTCACCGGGATCCTCGTCGCTAGTAGCCCACCCCGCTGGGCAGCGCCAATTCACGTCCCGCGCCCTTGACGTCAGTTACTAACTATGTTTTCGTTATTGCCATCGCATCACTCGAACAGGTCGAATTCGAACCGGAGCAAGGAGCGAGATGAAGCCCTCGACGCGCATGGCAGTAGCAATGATCGCGACGGTGACCACCGCCCTCCTCACTGCCTGTGGGGGCAGCGGCTCCGGCGCGGACTCTGGCAACGTCCAGCTGGTGTTCCGGCAGTTCGATCCGGCCAACGAGGTGCAGGGACTCCAGCAGGCGGTGGACTCCTGGAACTCTGCTCACCCCGAGATCCACGTCGACATGCAGACGCTGAGCCCTGGCAACTCCCAGCAGTTCGCCCGGGAGGCCAACGGCGGGTCGGGGCCGGACATCAATTTGATCGGTTACGTCGACGTCGGCTTCCTGGCCAAACCCAAGATCCTCACGCCCCTTGGCGAACTGATGAAGAAGGACCCGCTGGACAGGCCGAGCGACGACTTGCTGGCCACCGACATGGTGACGTTCGACGGCCAGATGTGGGCGCTTCCGTGGACCGCGGACACCTTTGCGCTCACCTACCGTCCCGACGCCCTTGAGCAGGCCGGGATTCCGGCGCCACCTACGACCTGGGAAGGGCTGGCCGAGGACGCGCGGAAGGTTTCCTCCAGCGGAGGGAAGACGGCCGGGTTCTGCTTCGCCGGCGCCGGCTCAGCCAACAGCGCCCAGTGGTTCGCGATCAACTACTACCTCTGGTCGCACGGCGCCACCCTGATCAAGAAGGACTCCTCGGGTAGTTTCCAGCCGGGCGCGACCCGACAGCAGCTGGCATCGGCTATGGACTACTTCAACGACCTGTTCACCTCCGGCGCCACCCCGACGTCCTACAAGGCGGTCTCGGATTACACGGACCCCTCCATCACCGGCGCGCTGGCCAACGGCAGCTGCGCAATGTCCTATGAGCCGCCACAGACGCTTCGGGCAATAGTCGGCAAGGCGGCGGACGGAGCGGTGCTCACCGCCCCGATGCCGGCTGGTCTGCAGGACGGCAACACTCATCTTGGTGGCCGTGCGCTGGGTATCAACGCCAACACGAAGCATCCCGAGGCGGCTTGGCAGTTCGTCAAGTACCTGGCCAGCCCGGCGACGTTCAAGACCTATAACCAGTATCCCGCCTCGAAGTCCATCCTGCAGTCGTTGGACGTGCCCAAGTCCGAACAGGGATTCGTGAAGCAGCTTCCGCATTCACAATCTTTCGCTCGCTACGTCGGCTCGGCTATGACGATCAACTCGATCCAGCAGCTGGTGGACCAGCAGTTCTCGGCCGTCTACTCGGGGCAGCGCAGCAGCAGCGACGCGGCTCAGGCCTTGCTGGACGGGCTCTCCAAAGGCCTGAAAGGCTGAGGGCGTGGCGGCGCCCGCAACTGCTGTGTCCGCTCCGTCGGCCGGTACCGGCAGGCAACCGGTTGCCCCAGCTGGACGGGGCCGGAGGGGACTCCAGCCGTACGTGCTCCTGAGCCCAGCCTTGCTGGTCATGGGAGCGCTGTTTCTGTTCCCCGCGATCTACAACGTAGTTTTGGCCTTTCAGGAGCTGACGCCTTACGACGCGCCAAGCGATGCCAAGTGGGTGGGCTGGTCCAACTTCTCCTCACTCCTGCACGACCCGGAGACCGGCCGGGCGGCGTTCAACACAATTTTCTGGCTGACCGCGGTGACGGTGGCGATCCGGCTGGTCATCGGGATGGCCCTGGCGCTGCTGCTGCAGAGCCAGGTCCTGCAACGGTGGAAGCTGCGTGACGTAGCGCGGACCGCAGTACTGATCCCGTGGATGATCCCGCCGGTCGTCGCGGTGGCCAGCTGGCGCTGGTTGCTGGACGCCAACACCGGGGTGATCAACCAGGTGTTGGTGGGCATCGGGCTGATCGACCGCGGCGTGCCCTTCCTGGCCCAGACGAGCACGGTGTGGTGGTCCGTCATCGCTATCCTCGTCTGGCGAGAGCTCCCGTTCGTGGTGATCGTGCTGCTGGCCGGGCTGCAGTCCATCCCAGCGGAGCAGTACGAGGCCGCCGCGCTGGACGCGGCGGGGCAGTGGGGCTCCTTCCGTTGGGTCACGCTCCCCCACCTGCGGCCGGTGGTGACCGTCGTCGTGTTGATGACAGTCATACAGACCTTCAACAACTTCGTCTACGTGTGGCTCGCGACGGGCGGCGGGCCTGGCACTTACACACAGGTGCTGGCTACTCAGCTGTATTCGGCGGCGTTCATCGGCAATAAGCTCGGCGAGGGCGCCGCAATTGGTCTTGTGATGTCGGTCGTGATGGCCCTTTTCGCACTCGTGTACCTACGGGTGTCCGGCCGACGGGAGCAGGCCCTATGAGCTTGCGCACGTCCCAGCTAGCGCCGACGCCCGCTCCGTACACGCCACCCCCGTTGCGGCCCGAGCGGAAGAACCGGCGACGGCCTGCAGACCTGCTGGTGATCTGCCCCACTCTGGTGGTGCTGCTGATTATTGTCTTCCCGGTGCTGTGGATGCTCTACAGCTCGGTCCGCCCGGCGGGGGCCATTGCCACCGGTCTGTCATGGTCGAACGCCTTCGCCGGCCTGGGCCTGGACGCCTACAGGCGCCTGTTCACCGAGTCCGGCTTCGGCCGGTACGTCGGCAACAGCATCCTGGTCTCCACGATAAGTACCTGCTGCACTTTGGTCATCTCGGCAATCGCCGGCTACGCCCTGTCCCGGTACCGGTTCCGGGCTCGGATGTCGGTGCTCGTCATGGTGCTGGCGACTCAGCTGTTGCCCTTCGTCGTGCTGATCACCCCCATCTACCTGGCGTTCTCCGAGGTTGGGTTGCTGAATTCTTACCTCGGGATCGTCGTGGTCTACACGGCGATGACCCTGCCGATCGCGATCTATCTGATGCTCGGCTACTTTAACGCCATCCCCCCGGTGCTGGACGAAGCCGCCCGGGTCGACGGCTGCAACACATTGCAAGTGATCTTCCGGGTGATAACCCCGGTAGCCCTGCCGGGCATCGTTACCGTCGCAGTCACCGTGTTTATCGCCACCTGGGAAGAGTTCCTCTTCGCGACCGTGCTGTTGACCAGCGACGACATCAAAACCGCACAGGTGGGTTTGGCCGGGTTCTTCGGCGAGTACGCCACGGATTGGTCGCTGGTGATGGCTGCCTCGACCATGGCGGCGATCCCCACCGTCGTGCTGTTCTTCCTGGTCCAGAAGCGGCTCGTCGCCGGCATGTCCGCCGGCAGCGTGAAGGAGTAATGGTGTCGCAGCGCTTGCCGAACGTCGTCGTGCTCTTGGCCGATGACCTCGGCTGCGGGGACCTGGGCTGCTTCGGCGCCGATGATTTGGACACACCCAGGCTGGATGAGCTCGCCGTGTCCGGCGTCAGGCTGCCCGAGTGGTACTCCAACTCCCCGGTGTGCTCGCCTTCTCGCGCCAGCCTGCTGACCGGTCGCTACCCTGCCCATGCCGGTGTGGAGTCGATCCTCGGCGGCTCACGACGAACGCCCGGGCTGCCGCCACAGCCCACTTTGGCCAGTGAGCTGCGCGAACGTGGATATGCCACCGGCCTCTTCGGCAAGTGGCACCTAGGCGCGGACCCCGCCTACGGACCGCTGAACCGCGGTTTCGAGCACTACTTCGGTTTCCGGGCCGGCTGCGTGGACTACTACTCCCACATCTACTACTGGGGCGACAACAACCCGCTGCACGACCTGTGGGAGGACGAGCAGGAGGTGTGGCTGAACGGGGAATACCTGACGACGGTGATTGCCCGGCGTGCGGCAAAGTACATCGAGCAGAACGCGGACCGCCGGTTCTTTTGCTATGTGCCCTTCAACGCCCCGCACTACCCCCTGCACGCGCCCGCCGAATACGTGGACGCGTTCGCGCACCTGCGCGAAGACCGGCAGATAATGGCGGCGATGATCAAGGCCATGGACGACGGAGTCGGGCTCATCGTCCAAACCCTTGAGCGGCTAGGCCTACGCGACGACACCGTCATATTTTTTTCCTCGGACAACGGGCCCTCGATCGAGGAGCGCAACTGGCTCAACGGTGAGGAGGTCTCCTACACCGGCGGCTCCGCCGGTGGCCTCCGCGGGCACAAGGGATCATTGTTCGAGGGCGGGATTCGGGTGCCGGGCATCATATCCTGGCCTGCGCAGCTGCCGAGAGGGACGGCCCTGGGTGGTCCGGGCGCGATGATGGATTTGCTGCCTACCGTGCTGGAGGCAGTGGATGGGGCGGCGCCGTCCGACCTGGCGATCGACGGGCGTTCGCTACTGGTAAGACTGCGCGAGGCCGCTCCGGGGGGGCAAGGAGGCATTGAGCCCGAGCGCTGGCTGTTCTGGGAGTACGGGGAACAGGTGGCGGCCCGGCACGGGCGCTGGAAGCTGATTCTGCGTGGGCAGGAAAGCCTGAGCTCCGACGTCCTCGTCGACGAGGCATTGTTCGACCTGGAGGCAGATCCGGCCGAGCAGCACAACCTTTCCGAGGTTCATCCCCGAAAGGTGGTCGCCATGAGGTCACGGCTGTTGGAGTGGGCCTCGGCTTGCACCGACCGGCGGTAGCCCATGAGACGGTTAAACACGTCACGCAGCGTGCCGGCGTAGCGGTCAGGGCAGTCCGGCGGTGGTAGTAGAGCTGATTACCCCTGGTGAGTGGAGGCGGTTACGAACGCCCAGATGATTCCGGCGGCGACCGGCGCGCGATCAACGAGCAGCACGGAGGTAGCCGAGTGAGAGCGGTCATGGTGTTGTTCGACAGCTTGAACCGGCGGTTCCTGCCGCCATACGGCAACGAGTGGGTCCACGCCCCCAACTTCGACCGGCTCGCCGCTCGAACCGTCACCTTTGACACCTGTTACGCCGGCTCCATGCCGTGCATGCCGGCGAGGAGGGAGCTGCACAGCGCCCGGTACAACTTCTTGCACCGCTCCTGGGGACCGCTGGAACCGTTCGACGACTCGGTGCCGGAGATGCTGAAGGAGGCCGGCGTCTACACCCACCTCGTCACCGATCACCAGCACTACTGGGAGGACGGGGGGGCCACCTTCCACAATCGGTTCAATACGTACGAGTTCTTCCGCGGTCAAGAGGGCGACGCGTGGAAGGGTCAAGTCGCCGATCCGGTCATCCCGGAGGGCCCGCGGGTGATGCGGCACGGGCTGTGGCGGCAGGACTGGATCAACCGGACCCACCTGACCGATCAGGCCGACCATCCGCAGACCCAGGTGTTCGACGCTGGGCTGGAGTTCCTGCACACCAACGCCGGCCAGGACAGCTGGCTGCTGCAGCTGGAGACCTTTGACCCGCACGAGCCGTTCTTCTCCTACGCCGACTACCAGCAGTACTACGAGCGCAGCTACACCGGGCCGCACTTCGACTGGCCGGACTACAAGAAGGTCGAAGAGCCCCCTGAGGTGGTGCAGCATGCCCGCGACGAGTACGCCGCCTTGCTCACCATGTGCGACCACTCCCTCGGCCGGGTGCTGGACTTCCTGGACGCCCATGACATGTGGGACGACACGTTCTTGATGGTGTGCACCGACCACGGTTTCCTGCTTGGTGAGCACGGCTGGTGGGGCAAGAACGTCCAGCCCTGGTACGACGAGAACATCCACACCCCGCTGTTCATCTGGGACCCGCGCAGCAAAGTCGCAGGCGAACGCCGGGACGCCCTAGTGCAGACCATCGACTTCGGCCCCACCTTGCTCGACCTGTTCGGGGTGCCGCTGACCGAGCGGATGCAGGGCCGACCGCTCACCGATGTCATCGCCGGCGACACCCCGGGGCGCGAGACCGGCCTCTTCGGCTCCTACGGCGGCCACGTCAGCGTCACCGATGGCCGCTACATATACATGCGGGCCTGCGCTACCCCGGCGAACGCGCCGCTGCTCGAGCACACGTTGATGCCGACGCACATGAACGCCCGGTTCACCCCCGCCGAGCTCGCCGACGCGGAGCTGGTTGGGCCGCTACCGTTCACCCGAGGCGCCCCGGTGCTGCGGATGCCCGGGGTCAGCTTCGGCAACCCCTACCTGTTCGGCACGTTGCTATTCGACCTGAACCTCGACCCCGAGCAAGAGCAGCCGCTGATCGACGACGACCTCGAGCTCCGCCTGATCGCCACTCTGCTGGACCTGATGCGGGCCAGCGACGCCCCCGAGTCGCAATACGAGCGCCTCGGCCTGCCGGTGGTCGGTGACCCCGACGAATCCCACCTGCAGGTTCGCCGCCAGTACCACCAGGTCCGCAGCTCTCAGCTGCCGCCAGCGAACGGCGCCGACTACCGCCAAGGCGATCCCAGTGTCAACTCGACCCTCTCGCGGCTGCTCAGCGACGCGGACTGCCGGCCGGTGGTGGAGTCCGCCCTAGGCAGCTATCCGGCGCAGCTGTTGCCCGTCCTGGGCGAGGTGCCGCTGATCACGCTCGCCGCCTTCACCCCCGCCATCACCGCAGACGTGCTGCGCCGGCTCGACGACGCCCTCGCCGCTGTGCCCACCTGACTCCGAACATTTCAAATTGTCGACCACTCAACGAGGACATCACCGATGTCGGGCACCCCGACCACCAGCCCGCAACTCACTAGCCACCTCGACCCAACGCGGTCGCGACAGCGACCGCCGAAGCTGCGTCATCCCGCAGGAACGCCTGGGTCACACGGTGTACTCGCCGCCGGCCGAGACCCGTGGTGGGGTAAATGCACGTCAATACCGGTAGCCCAGATGCAGGTGCTGGTGCAGCGGCTTTGCGGTGGCACAGTGCAAGCATCGCGAGGGACGTCTCCGACCCGCCGCCACTCCACATTCTGATCAGCCAGAGCATCGGGACGAAGGACCCTAACCCTAGTGAAATGCCTTTGAAGAAGTAGCCCCGACGGGATTCGAACCCGCGCTACCGCCTTGAGAGGGCGGCGTGCTAGGCCGCTACACAACGGGGCCCTAGCGATGGTCCGCTCGGCGAACCAGCCGCGTCAGCTTACCAAGCTCGACCACGATGAGCGAGTGGTGCAGCCGTACGACGCTGGGGTACTAGGACTCGAACCTAGACTAACTGAACCAGAATCAGCCGGGCTGCCAATTACCCCATACCCCATCTCGGCGCCCACGCGTACGGAGGATCCGGGAAGGGTGCTCTCTCCAGAGCACGAGGACTGACTCTACAAGACCGCGCCTCGGCGCTCAAACCGGTTCGACCGGGACCGGCGGCTCCAGCCGAACCCGGTGCCGCAACTTGATCAACCGGGCCACCCCCAGCGCGAGCAGAGCGAACACCGTAAACCCGCCGACGTCGAAGCCGGCGTCGGCCCAGCCAATCCCCCGCACGGTCTTCAAGGTGGCGATCGAGGTGGTCAGCCCAGCGAGCAGGTAGGCGAAGACGTTGTTCACCACGTGGGCGGCGATGCCCGCCTCCAGCCCGCCGGTCCGCCACACCAGCAGGGCAGCCAGCAGCCCGAACGCCAGCCGGTCGACGAACAGCGGCAGGTTCTGGGTGCCGTGCAGCAGGGCGAAGATCACCGACGAGCCGACGATCCCGAACCACGGTCGGGTCACCACGCTGCCCAGTGCTTGCAGCAGGTAGCCACGGAAGAAGATCTCCTCGGCCGCCGCCTGCAGCGGAGAGGTCAGCACGATCACGGCCAGGAAGGCCCAGAAGTTCTGCTGCACGACCACCGCCGGCACACCGCTGACCGTCGTGGACAGGGCGAGGACGCCGTTCAGGGCGACCAGCGCCACCCCCAGGCAGACCAGCAGGTAGCGCCACCGGATACCCGGTCGGATCGAGAACAGCCAGCGCGGCCGGGCTTGGTGCAGCACCAGCACCAGAGCTAGCGAGATCGGGATCAAGGTGGCGATGCCGAGGTTGGTGGCCAGCATCCCGATCGGACGCTCAAAGGCGAACGCTTGGGTGTAGTAGTCGCGGTAGTTCAGCGGGTGCGCGATGATCCAGCCGACCCGGACGATGGCCTGACTGACCACGGAGGTCAGCAGCAGGAACAGGGCCAAGCCGATGAACACGCCGGCGAACGACCGCCAGGCGGCGTAGCCGGGGTTGCGGAGGATCTGCGGGTAGGCCGCGCCGTCAAGCGGCAGTAGTCCCGGATTAGCCGCCGGCGCGGCCGGGGTGGGCCTCGGGTCCGGCGTCCTCGGCGCCCGTTGGCCCGAGCGTACGGCCGGGTTCCCGGAGCGTCCGGACCGGGACCGGTCGGGGCGGGCCACCTCAGCGGCCTGGTGCGGACGCGGCGTCCAGTCCGGCCCGGGCGGCGGCGATCCGGGCCAGGGCCGACGTCTGACCCAGCAGTTCCAAGGACTCGAACAGCGGCGGGGAAATCCGCCGCCCGCTGACCGCGGACCGGATCGGGCCGAACGCGTGCCGGGGTTTCAGCCCGAGCCCGTCGACCAGGGCCGAACGCAGAGCGGCCTCGATCGCCGCGGTCTCGAAGACCTCCAGCCCAGCCAGAGCATCCGCGGCCGCCGCGAGTACAGGTCCGGCGTCGGACTTCGGCGCCGCCGACTCCTCCACCACCAGCTCGTCGTCCGGGGTGAACAAGAACGCGACCAGTCCGACCGCCTCGGACAGGGTCTGGATCCGCTCCTGGATCAGCGGGGTGACCGCGGCCAGCAACTTCTGCTCGTCCGCGGTCGGGGGGTCGGCGACCAGTCCGGCGGCGACGAAGAACGGGGTCAGCGCCTGGGTCAGCGTCGGCGTGGGCAGGGCGCGGATGTGGGCGGCGTTGATCGCCTCACATTTGCGAGCGTCGAAGCGGGCGGGATTGGCGTTGACCCGGAGGATGTCGAAGGTCTCGACCATCTCGGCCACGGAGAAGATGTCCCGGTCCTGCGCGATGGCCCAGCCCAGCAGGGCGAGGTAGTTCAGCAGCGCCTCGGGCAGGTAGCCCTGCTCCCGGTACTCCGCCAGCCCCGCCCCTCGGTCCCGCTTGGACAGCCGCCGGTTGCCCTCTCCGAGCACGGTCGGCAGGTGCCCGAACCGCGGAGTGCGCCCAGAGCCGATCCCGATCCGGGCCAGCGCGTCGTAGATCACGATTTGACGGGGGGTGGACGACAGTAGATCCTCGCCGCGAAGCACGTGAGTGATGTTCATACACGCGTCGTCGACCGGGTTGACCAGGGTGTACAGCGGGTCCCCGTTGGCCCGGACGAGGACGAAATCGGGCACGTGCGCGGCAGCGAACCGTACGGTCCCGCGGACCAGGTCGTCGAACTCGATCGGCCCGTCGGGCACCCGCATCCGCACCACCGAGGCCGTCTCGGCCTGCTCCAGGGCGGCGATCCGATCGGGACTGAGGCTACGGCAGAAGCCGTCGTAACCCGACGGGGACCCGGGCGGCCGGATCGCCTCGCGGGCCTCGATCTCCTCCCGGGTGCAGTAGCAGCGATACGCCGCCCCTTCTCCCAGCAGCCGGTCCACCACCTCGGCGTACAGCTCGCCGCGTTCGCTTTGCAGATAGGGCTCGTACGGCCCGCCGACCCCGGGTCCCTCGTCCCAGTCCAGCCCGAGCCAGGTCAAGGAGTCGTAGAGCACCTGGTAGGACTCGGCCAGGTTGCGGCCGGCGTCGGTGTCTTCCACCCGGAGCACGAACGTGCCGCCGTAGTGCCGGGCGAAAACCCAGTTGAACAGGGCGCTGCGGACGTTGCCGACGTGCAGATTGCCGGTCGGCGAGGGCGGGAACCGGACCCGGACCTGGTCCGGTCTCAGGTCTCCCAGCACCCGGGCGTCGTCGCGGGGGGTGTGCAGCGGCAGATCCGGCGAGGGTCCGGTGACGTCCGGACCGGTCAGCTCGGACGCCGACGGGGTGGTCGTACTCACGCGGTGGCCTGTCCGTTCGAGTTGGCTTCGGGGTCACCGGCCACCGGATTGGTCAGCGCGCCGATGCCCTCGATCTCGACGGTGACCTGCTGGCCGGGTTCCATCGTGCCCACCCCCTCCGGCGTGCCGGTCAACACGACGTCGCCGGGCAGCAACGTGGTGAAGGAGGTGATGAAGGAGACGACCTCGGCGACGGAGCGGACCATGTCGGCGGTGCTGGCGTCTTGGCGGACCTCACCGTCGAGCAGCGTACGCAGCCGCAGCGCGCCGACTTCGTCCAGGCTCTGGTGGGTGGTGATCCACGGACCCAGGGGACAGAACGTGTCCGAACCCTTGGCCCGCGACCACTGACCGTCGCTTTCCTGCAGGTCGCGGGCGGTGACGTCGTTGGCCACTGTGTAGCCGAACACCACCTCGGCCACCCGCTCCAGCGGAACCTCCTTGCAGATTCGCCCGATCACCACGGCCAATTCGCCCTCATAGCTGAGCCACCGGGTACTGCTGGGCCGGATGATTGACTCCCCCGGCCCGATCACCGAGGTGTTGGGCTTGAAGAAGGTCAGCGGCGTCGGCGGCACCTCCCCACCCATTTCGGCGGCGTGCGCGGCGTAATTCTTGCCGACGGCGACGACCTTGCTGCGCGGGATCACCGGAGCGAGCAACCGAACGTCGTCGAGGTCACGCCGTTCGCCGGTCAGCTGCACCGGCATGGCGATCGGGTCGCCGTTCAACGCCGCCACCGTGTCGGGATGCTCACCGCCGTCGGCGGCCAGCTCGACGATCCCGTACTGGGGCTCGGCTCCGGCGGCGAAGCGGGCTATACGCATTGGCTCAGCCTATCCAGGCAAGACGAGCCGCTTCGGACTCGGCGTCCTCAACTCGACATACTCTTCGGGTGAGCGACTTCGACGTGGTGGACCTGATCCGGACCAAGCGCGACGGCGGCACGCTCTCGGGGGCCGAGATCGACTGGCTGCTGGCGACCTACACCGCTGGCGGTGTCGCCGAGGAGCAGATGTCGGCGATGGCCATGGCCGTCCTGCTGCGCGGACTGGACCGGGCCGAGCTGAGCCGGTGGACCGCGGCGATGATCGCCTCCGGTGAGCGGCTGGACTTCTCCGGGTTGTCCCGGCCGACCGCGGACAAGCACTCCACCGGCGGGGTCGGGGACAAGATCACGCTGCCGTTGGCGCCGCTGGTCGCGGCCTGCGGGGTGGCGGTCCCGCAACTGTCGGGGCGCGGGCTCGGCCACACCGGCGGCACCCTGGACAAACTGGAGTCGATCCCGGGCTGGCGGGCGTCACTGGACCGCGACGCGATGCTGGCCCAGCTGGAGGACGTCGGGGCGGTGATCTGCGCGGCCGGTTCGGGGCTGGCCCCGGCCGACGCGAAGTTGTACGCGCTGCGGGACGTGACCGGGACCGTAGAGTCGATTCCGTTGATCGCCTCCTCGATCATGAGCAAGAAGATCGCCGAGGGCACCGGTGCGCTGGTCCTCGACGTCAAGGTCGGTACCGGCGCGTTCATGAAGGATCAGGCGTCGGCCCGGGCCCTGGCTCAGACCATGGTCGAGCTCGGCGCGGACGCCGGACTCGCCACGGCGGCTCTGGTCAGTGAGATGTCGGTTCCGCTGGGCCGCAGCGCGGGGAACGCGCTGGAGGTGGCGGAGTCGGTGGAGGTTTTACAGGGCGGTGGTCCGGCCGACGTGGTCGAGCTGACCCTCGCCCTGGCCCGGGAGATGCTGGCCGGCGCCGGGCGCGACGACGTCGACCCGGCCGACGCGCTGGCCGATGGGCGGGCGTACGCGACCTGGCGGGCGATGATCGCCGCTCAGGGCGGCGACCCCGACGCGACCCTGCCCCGGGCTCGGGAGACCGACGTGATCACCGCCCCCGCCGACGGCGTCCTGACCCGGCTGGATGCGCTGGCCGTCGGAGTCGCGGCCTGGCGGCTCGGCGCCGGCCGGGCCCGGCGCGAGGACGCCGTTCAGGCCGGCGCCGGGGTCACCTGGTCCGCCCGCCCCGGCGACCGGGTCCGGGCCGGGGAGCCGCTACTGCGGTTGCACACCGACACCCCGGAACGCTTTGCCCGCGCCCGGGAGGCACTGGATGGGGCGGTGAACGTCGAGCCCGACCCCGATTTCTCCCCCGGGCCGCTGGTGCTCGAACGGATCGGCTGAACGTTCGTCGGCCCCAAAGGCACCGCGAGTCCGCCGCGGTCGGAAAAAGCACACCCCAGCCCGACCCAAAACGCCGACCTCTACCCCGCCACGGTCGGAAAACGTACGTCCCCGAACGACAGCAAAAGGATTAGCGGCGTGGGACTACCGCTGAAAGGGTGGACGGCGTGATCACGCCTTCCGATCTGTGGCCCCCGGCCGGACTGACGGTGACCGCCGGCGACCTGGTCTTGTCGACGGTGTCCGAGGAGGACCTACCCGACCTGGTGGAACTGGTCCTCTCGGGGGTACATCCGGAGGACTTCATGCCTTTCGACGTGCCCTGGACCCAGGCGCCGCCGGAGGAACTCCCCCGCCGGTTCGCGCAGTACCACTGGCGGTTGCGGGCGTCGTTCGCCGCTGACGACTTCGACCTCAACCTCAGCGTCCGGGTCTCCGGCCGGCTGGTCGGCGTCCAGGCGTTTCACGCTCGGGACTATCCCGTCACCCGGACCGCGGAGACCGGTTCCTGGCTGGCCCGGCGGTTCCAGGGCGCAGGCGTCGGAACACGGATGCGGCAATGCGTCTGCGCGCTGCTGTTCGACCACCTGGGTGCCGCCGAGGTGACCTCCGGCGCTTGGATCGACAACGCGCCATCGCTGGCGGTCAGCCGTAAGGTCGGCTACCGCGAGGGCGACGTCGACCGTCGGCAACGCCAGGGTGCCCTGGCCTGGCACCGGCGGCTAGTGCTGAGCCCCGACGACTTCGTCCGCGGTGAGCCGATCGAGTCGGTCGGGGTCGAACCCCTGCGAGCCGCGCTCGGGCTGGGCTGACGCTGCGGTCGGATGAGTGTGCAGCAGGCCGTAACGGTAGGCGTCGCTCAGGGCTTCCCAGGACGCCTCGATCACGTTCTGGCCGACGCCGACGGTGGTCCACAACCGCCGCCCGTCGGTGGTCTGGATCAGCACCCGTACGGTGGCGTCGGTGCCGTGCCCCTGGTCCAGGATCCGCACCCGATAGTCGGTCAGCTCGAACTCCGCGACCACCGGATACGCGCTCAGCAGCGCGTTCCGCAGCGCCTGATCCAGCGCGTTCACCGGCCCGTTACCCTCGCCGACCACCCGCTGACTCCGGCCCTTCGCGCGCAGCCGGACCGTGCACTCGGTGTCGGTCAGCAGTTCCTCCCCCGAAGCGCCGCTGTGCGCGGCCTGAGTGAAGACCCGCCACGACTGCACCGCGAAGTGCTCGGGCAGCTGGTCGAGCTCGCGCCGCAGCAGTAACTCGAAACTGGCGTCGGCCGCCTCGTAGGTGTAGCCGGCCGACTCGCGCTGCTTGACCAGATCGGTGATCTTCGAGGCCAGGTCGCGATCGGAGAGGTCGAAGCCGAGTTCGGACCCCTTGATCTGGATGTTGGCCCGGCCGGCCATGTCGGAGACCAGCATCCGCATGTCGTTGCCGACCACCGCCGGGTCGATGTGCTGATAAAGGTTCGGGATCGACCTTGATTGCGCTGGCGTGCAGGCCGGCCTTGTGCGCGAACGAACTCAGCCCCACGTACGGCTGACGCGCGCTGGAGGGCACGTTGGTGACCTCGGCGATGGCGTGCGCCAGCCGGGTGGCCTCGCGTAGCGACCCGGCCGGCAGCACCGGCCAGCCGTACTTGAGTTCGAGGTTGGCCAACACCGAGATCAGTTCGGCGTTGCCGGTGCGCTCGCCGTAGCCGTTGACGGTGCCCTGGACGTGCATCGCGCCGGCGTCCACCGCGGCCAAGGTGTTGGCCACCGCGCAGCCGGTGTCGTTGTGGGCGTGGATGCCGAGGTTGATCCCGAGTTCGGCCACCTCGCCGACGATCTCACCGACCCACGGCGGCAGCATCCCGCCGTTGGTGTCGCACAGCACGACCACCTCCGCACCGGCGGCCGCGGCGGTGGTCACGACCTCGCGGGCGTAGCCGGGGTTGGCGCGATAGCCGTCGAAGAAGTGTTCGCAGTCCACGAACACCCGCTGGCCCTCCGACCGCAGATGAGCCACCGTGTCGGCGACCATGGCCAGGTTCTCGGCCAGCGTGGTCCGCAGCGCCCGCTCCACGTGCTGGTCGTGACTCTTGGCCACGATGCAGGCCACCGGAGCCCGGGAGTCGCGCAGCGCCGCCGTCAGCGGATCGTCGGCGGCGCGGACGCCGACCCGACGGGTGAAGCCGAACGCCACCAAGGTGGCGTGTCGCAGCCGGACCGCACCGTCGGCCATCGCGGTGAAGAACGCGGTGTCGCCCGGGTTGGCCCCGGGCCAGCCGCCCTCGATGAAGCCGACGCCCAGTTCGTCCAGCAGCGCGGCGATCGACAGCTTGTCGCTGACCGAGAGGTTCAGGCCCTCCTGCTGGGAGCCGTCGCGCAACGTGGTGTCGAAGACGTGGAAGTCTGCCGGTTTCTTGAGCAGCACGGGCATCTGTTCTCCTCGGGTTCTTGCTGCGTTGCCTCAGCGCAAGCCGTGGCCTTCAGAGGATTCGCCGCATCCAGCCGTAGGCGTCCTCGGCGCGCCCGTACTGAATGTCCAACAGCTTCGTCCGTAAGGTGCTGGTGACCTCACCGGTCTCGCCGGCTGACACCTTGTGCTCCCCGTCCTCGCCGGCGATCAAGCCGACCGGCGTAACCACCGCCGCCGTGCCGCAGGCGAACACCTCGTTGACCAGGCCCGAGTCGATTCCCTCGGTCAGCTCGGCCAAACTCACCCGGCGCTCCACCGCGGTCAGTCCGAAGTCGGCGGCCAAGGTGAGGATGGAATCCCTCGTGACCCCCTCCAGGATCGAGCCGTTCAGCTCCGGGGTGATCAGTTCGCCCTCGGTGGTGACCAGGTAGACGTTCATCCCGCCGAGTTCTTCGACCCAGGTCTTCTCCGCGGCGTCGGCGAACAGCACCTGGTCGAAACCTTCGGCCGCGGCCTCGGCCTGGGCGACCAGACTGGCGGCGTAGTTACCGCCGCACTTGGCCGCGCCCGTCCCACCCGGACCCGATCGGGCGTACCGGGTGGAGACCCAGATCCGGACCGGGTGGACGCCGCCGGTGAAGTAGGGGCCGGCCGGGCTGGCGATGCAGCAGTAGGTCACCCGCTGCGCGGCCCGGACCCCCAAAAACGCCTCGGAAGCGAAGAGGAAGGGCCGCAGATACAGGCTCTTCTCCGCGTTCAGGGTCGGCGCGCCACCGGCACCCGAACCGGCGGGCACCCAGGCGGCGTCGGCCGCGACCAAGGATTCGATGCTGCCCAGAAAGTCCTCGGCGGCGAGCACCGGCAGGGCCAACCGCGCCGCAGAGCGGGCCATCCGCTCGGCGTTCTTCTCCGGCCGGAACAGCCATACCCCGCCGTCGGCGTGCTGGTAGGCCTTGAGCCCTTCGAAGATCTCCTGGGCGTAATGCAGGACGGCGGTGGCCGGGTCGAGGGTGAACGGACCGTAAGGCACGATCGCGGAGTCGTGCCAGCCGTCGACCGCGGTCCAGGTCGCCACCGCCATATGGTCGGTGAAGTTCACCCCGAACCCCGGGTCGGCCAATATTGCGTCCCGCTCCGCCTCGGGTCGCGGGTGCGGGTTCGGGCGAAGTTCGAACGGAAGGCTCACGGCTGCCTCTCTGGGGTCTGACCTGGGATCTCTCGGCGATCGCCGCCGGACGGGCGAGGCGTGAGGCGACGGCTCGTCGTCACGCTAACAGGTGCAGACCACCACCCCCTAAGCTGCGCCGGTGAGCGAACAACAGACACCGGACTCGGCGGCGACCCTCAGCGACAGACCGCTCGAGCTGGCGGTAATCGCCGGCGACGGAATCGGTCCGGAAGTCGTGGCCGAGGGGTTGAAGGTGCTGGACGCGGTCACCGCGCCAAGCACCTTCTCGACCACTCCCTACGACCTCGGCGCGACCCGTTGGCAACGTACCGGAGAGGTGCTGCCGGACTCGGTGCTGGCCGAACTCGCCCGGACCGACGTGATTTTGCTCGGCGCGGTCGGCGCGGCCCCGGGAGCGCAGACCGTACCCAGCGGGCTGCTGGAGCGGGGGCTGCTGCTCAAGCTTCGGTTCGCCTTCGACCACTACGTCAACCTCCGGCCGAGCCGGCTCTATCCCGGGGTCCCCACTCCGTTGGCCGAGCACGTCCTCGAACAAGGCGACGTGGACTTCGTGGTCGTCCGCGAAGGCACCGAGGGGCTGTACTGCGGCAACGGCGGTACGGTCCGGGCCGGCACCCCGAACGAGATCGCCACCGAGGTCAGTGTGAACACCGCGTACGGGGTCGAGCGAGTGATCCGGGACGCCTTCGAACGCGCCACCCGGCGCCGCCGGCGGATCACCCTGGTGCACAAGCACAACGTGCTGGTCAACGCCGGCGGTCTCTGGCGGCGGTGCTTCGAGTCGGCGTCCCGAGACTTCCCTGATGTCGTCTGCGACTACCTGCACGTCGACGCCGCCACCATTTTCTTGGCCACCGATCCGAGCCGGTTCGACGTGATCGTCACCGACAACCTCTTCGGCGACATCTTGACCGACCTGGCTGCGGCCGTGACCGGCGGCATTGGGCTGGCCGCCAGCGGCAACGTCAACCCCGCGCGTACCTTCCCCTCGATGTTCGAGCCCGTGCACGGCTCCGCACCCGACATCGCCGGTCGGGGCATCGCCGACCCGAGTGCCACCATCTTGTCGGTCGGAATGTTGCTGGAGCACTGCGGTCTGTTCGAGCAGGCTCAGCGGGTCGCGGACGCGGTGATTGCCGACATCGGGGAGCGCCGATCGGGCTCGGTCCGCTCGACCAGCGAGATCGGCGACGCCATCGCGGCCCGGGTCTGACGGGCGGGCGGACCTGGCCGGCCGCCGAATCCGTCGGACCGCGGGCCCGACGAACGAGGTCCTCCTACCCTCAGGCGCCAGTCGCGATGCTGACCGAGGGTGCGGGCGGAACGACCGGGGCGGAGCGTACGGGGGTCACCCTCCGGGGGCGACGCCGTGGTTCGGCGGACCCACCGGCAAACGGGCGCGGATCGGTGACACGCCAGGTGTCTGGATACATCTCGTACATGGTGTGTCCCGCTGCTCGGTGAGACCCGGCGCTACGTCGGGCCGAGGGTAACGATCGTAGGGCGTCCGACTATCGCCGGCATCTATCACAGGCTGTCGGTCCCACATCATGGAACCCCAGTGTGCTCGGGGCTTTGCTGCCACACTGGCGCGGTGAGCGCACCGCCGGAGTTACCCGAGCTGGTCTTGCGTGCGCTGCGGATGTCGTTGCGGCAGGGCTACGTCCAGGCCTCCCGGACCGAGACCGGACGGCTGCTGGCCACGCTGGCCGCCACTCGGGGCGGAACCATCGCCGAGTGCGGCACCGGGTGCGGGGTCGGCGCCGCGTGGCTGCGTAGCGGCGCCCCGAAGGCCACCCGGGTGCTCACCGCCGAACTGGACCCGGCGCTGGCCCACGGGGTGATGGACATGTTCGTCGACGACGACATCGACGTGATGCACGCAGACTGGAGCAGTCTGGTCGAGCACGGCCCGTTCTCGTTGATCTTCATGGACGCTGCCAGTGCCCGGGACTGGCCCCGCGAGCAGGTGGTCCGGCTGCTGGACGACGGCGGGATGCTGGTCCTGGACGACTTCACGCCGTGTCCGAGTTGGCCGCCGCTGACCAGGGGACGCGTCGACACCCTGCGGCTGGAGTGGTTGGCCGACGAGGGGTTCACCAGCGTCGACGTGATGGTGGCGCAGGACACTTCGGTCCTGGTCGCGGTCAAGAAGTAGCCGCTCGACGGCTCGTGCCGCTTCCCTGACCACCCCTCGATGAGGCATTCTGGCCCCGTGACCGCGCCGTCCTCCGCCACCGCGTTGCTGCGGTCGCCGGGCGTGACCAAGGCCCTGAAGATCACGACCTTCTGCGTCGCGCTGGTGTTGGGCGTGGTTGCCGCCTTGGCGGTTTTGGTCCACTTCGCGGGCGGTTGGGGCATCCCGTACTTCTCCTTCACTACCACCCGCGGGTCAGAGTGCGTCAACACCTTCGGCGGCTTTCGTTGCTCGTCGTTGACCCTGGAAGACGTCGACTATTTCGGCGGGCTGGAGCTGCCGGCGGCGGCTCGGGTCGTCTCCAGCGACTACGAATCCACCCACGACTATCGACTGAACGCTGTCGTGGAGGTGCCCGGCCCGGCGGCCAGATCGGCGCTGACGGCGCTGGCCGACGCTTTCGGGCCCTGTGACAAGGGTCGGCGTGCCCCGATCAACAGCGAACGGTTGTCGAAGCTGTGTGTGATGGCCAACGACACCGCCATCACCAGATCCGGGGTTCCCGACAGCCGGGTCTACGTCGTCGCCACCGGGCTACGCCGCGACGACACCCGCGTGATTTCCCTCTCGGTCCGCTCCCGCTGAGTCCGATCCGCCTGCTCGATTGGGCCGAGCTCGAACGGCGTTACCACCGCGCACCCTTTGCTTTACCGCGCACCCTTTGCTCCACCGCGCACCCTTTGCTTCATCGCGCCCCCTTTGCTTCATCGCGCACCCTTTGCTTCACCGCGCACCCTTTGCATCGGGTGCTTGGTGCGGTAAAGGGTGCGTCGGGCGATTCGCGGCGGCCGGACTCTCGAGGGTGCCGAAGCAGGTTATCCACAAGTTGTGGCTCGGAGGCTCACACAGCGGGTCAACCGCAGTCCAATGGAGGGATGGATGAGGTTCAGCTGCGTTCACAACTCCTTGCCCTCGGCCGCTCCGACGCCGATCTGGGTCGACTGACCCGTTCGGGCGACCTCGAGCGGATCCGGCGTGGCGCGTACCGCCCCGGAGTTGTTGCCTCGACGGCGGAGGGGAGCATCGAGGATCACCACCGTCTCCTGATCGCGGCTACGCTGCCACAACTTCAGCGCGACGGAGTGCTGTCCCATGGTTCGGCGGCCGTCATCCACGGGTTGCCCGTCTGGTCCGGCGCGGTCGCTCAGGTGCACCTGACCCGAGCCCGCACCGGCCAGGTCGGCGGCGGTCGTACCCGCCGCCACGTCGCCGTACACGCCAGCGTCCTCGACTCGGGCAGTACCGCCGAAGTCGATGGCCACCAGGTCACCTCCCTGGCCCGGACCGTGATCGATTTGGCTCGAACCAGACCGTTCGAGCAGGCGGTTGCCGCCGTGGACAAGGCTCTGGCGAACGGATTACCACCAGCGACGCTGGAGACCGAACTCGGACACGCCAATGGTCATCCAGGAGTGAACCGGGCGAGGAAGGTCGTGTTGTTCGCCGACGCGCGGAGCGAGTCGGCCGGGGAGTCGATCAGCCGAGTGCGACTTGCCTCGGCCGGCGTGCCGACGCCGCTACTTCAGTACCATGTGGCTGGCTCGGACGGGCACTTGGTCGGCCGCACCGACTTTGCCTGGCCCGAGTTGAGGACTCTTGGTGAGTTCGACGGACGCGGCAAGTACGGTCGGCTGCTCGGCATTGGTCACGATCTTGCCGACGTGATCTACGCGGAGAAGCTCCGCGAAGACGCACTGCGCGATCTGGGTTGGCAAGTTGTGCGCTGGACCTGGGAGGAGATCACCCAAGCCGTCGCCGTCGTGGTGGATCGCCTCCGGCGAGCCTTCGCCCGCGCCCGTTGAAACTGCGCCTCGCACCCTTTCCTGCCCGTGACGCACCCTTTCCTGCGTCGGGCACCCTTTCCTGCGCCCCGCACCCTTTCCTGCGTCGGGCACTCTTTCCTGCCCGGGGCACCCTTTCCTGCCCGGGGCACCCTTTCCTGCACCCCGCACCCCTTACAAGGGGTGCGCCGGATAGCAAAGGGTGCATCGCGGGGGCGGCGCCGGGGCGGGCGAGCGGCCAGCCGGCCGGCCGGGGCGTACGAGCGACCGGCGACGCACCCTTTGCTGCGCGACGCACCCTTTCCTACCCGTGGCGCACCCTTTACTGCGCCACGCACCCTTTGCAGCGGGTGCTTCGGGAAGCAAAGGGTGCGTCGTGGGCTGCCGACTGCCGGGGATGTCGCGGGGCGGGCGCGGCGGGGCGAGCGGCGGAGGCGAGCGGCGCGGGGTGGAGGCGAGCGGCGCGGGGTGGAGGCGATCGGCGCGGGGCGGAGCCGAGCGGCGGGGAGAGATGGCGGGGACGCGGAGCCGAGGGGTGGGGCGACTGGCCCGCCCCCCGGGCCTACTAGCGGGCGGCGGTGCCCTCCACGTAGTCGTCGTCGTGGCTCTTGACCCACGACATCAGGTCCCGCAGCTGATGCCCAACAGCCTCGATCGGGTGCTCCTCGCCGGCCTTGCGCAAGCGAGTGAACTCCGGGGCCCCGGCGTCCTGATCGTCGATGAAACGTTGGGCGAAGGTCCCGTCCTGGATGTCGGCGAGCACGCCCTTCATGTTCTGCTTCACCGCGGCGTCGATCACCCGTGGGCCGGAGACGTAGTCGCCGTACTCGGCGGTGTCGGAGACGCTCCACCGCTGCTTGGCGATACCACCCTCGTACATCAGGTCCACGATCAGCTTCAACTCGTGCAGACACTCGAAATAGGCGACCTCGGGCTGGTAGCCGGCCTCGGTCAGGGTCTCGAAGCCGGCCTGGACCAGGGCGGACGCACCACCACACAGGACGGCCTGCTCGCCGAACAGGTCGGTCTCGGTCTCCTCGGTGAAGGTGGTCTTGATCCCGCCGGCCCGCAGCCCACCGATGGCCTTGGCGTAGGACAGGGCCAGGTCCCAGGCCTGCCCCGACGCGTCCTGCTCCACCGCCACCAGCACCGGCACGCCCCGGCCTTCGGCGTACTCGCGCCGAACCAGGTGGCCGGGGCCCTTCGGGGCGACCAGCGCCACATCCACCCCCTCGGGCGGAGTGATGTAGTCGTAGCGGATGTTGAAGCCGTGAGCGAAGAACAAGGCGTCGCCGGGCACCAAGTTGGGTTCGATCGCTTCGGTGTAGAGAGTGCGCTGGGCCGGGTCCGGGGTGAGGACCATGATCAGGTCCGCCTCCTCACAGGCCTCGTACGGGCTGCGGACCCGCAGCCCCTGGGCCTCGGCCCGGGCCCGGCTGCGGCTGCCTTCGGGCAGCCCGACGCGGACGTCGACCCCGGAGTCGCGCAGCGAAAGCGCGTGGGCGTGGCCCTGGCTGCCGAAGCCGAGCACGGCCACGTTGCGTCCTTGAATCAAGGACAGGTCGGCGTCGGTGTCGTAAAACATCTGGGCTGGCACAGTGAGTTGCTCCTAGGTCTGGGTTCGAACGGGGTCTGGGATCGAACGGGTCGTGATCGAACGGGTCGTGATCGGAGGGGTGGCAGGGGGTAAGCCGGCTCAGGGGACGACCCGGATCGTCCGGGACCGTTCGGACCGGGCGTTCCGGTCGGTGATCGAACGGGCACCGCGGCCCATCGCCACCAGCCCGGACTGAACCAGTTCGCGGATACCGAACGGGGCCAGCAGCGTCATCATGGCCTCGAGTTTGTCCGGGCTCCCGACGGCTTCGATGGTGATCGTCTCGGTGGACAGGTCGACCGCCTTCGCGCCCTGGAACAGTTGCAGGATCTCCAGCACCTGCCCGCGTTGCTCGGCGCCGGCCCGGACCTTGATCAAGATCAGTTCGCGGCGGACCGCACTGGGCTCCAGCTCCACGATCTTGAGGACTTCGATCAGCTTGTTCAGCTGCTTCGTGATCTGCTCCAGCACCAGTTCGTCGACGGTGACCACCAGGGTGATCCGGGAGATCTCGGCCGACTCGGTCGGGCCGACCGCCAACGCCTCGATGTTGTAACCGCGGCGGCTGATCAGACCGGACACCCGGGCCAGGACGCCCGGATGGTTCTGCACCAGCACGCTCAGGGTGTGGGTGGCGACACTCGTACTCACAGGTCCTCCTGGGCCCAATTGGGAGCCATGTCGCGAGCGACCTTGATGTCGTCGTTGCTGGTGCCGGCGGCGACCATCGGCCAGACCATCGCGTCCTTGTGCACCACGAACTCCACCACCACGGGCGCGTCGTCGATCGACAGCGCCTTGTCGATCACGGTGTCCACGTCCTCGGCCGACTCGGCGCGGAGCCCGACGCAGCCCATCGCCTCGGCCAGCTTCGGGAAGTCGGGGATCCGGTTGGTTTTCAGGTCGGTGTTGGAGTACCGGCCCTCGTAGAACAGGGTTTGCCACTGCCGGACCATGCCCAGGCTCTGGTTGTTGATGATGGCGATCTTCACCGGAATTCCCTCCAGGGCGCAGGTCACCAGTTCCTGATTGGTCATCTGGAAACAGCCGTCGCCGTCGATCCCCCACACCACCGAGTCCGGGCGGCCCACCTTGGCCCCCATCGCGGCGGGCACGCAGTAGCCCATCGTGCCGAGCCCGCCCGAGTTCAACCAGCGGCCCGGCAGCTCCCAGGGCAGGAAGTGCGCCGCCCACATCTGGTGCTGCCCGACCCCGGAGGCGTAGTAGGCGTCGGGGCCGGTGATCTCCCCGATCCGCTTGATCACGTGCTGCGGGGACAGCGAGCCGTCCTCGGGCAGGTCGAACGCGGTGGGATAGCGCTTCTTCACCCCGATCAGGTAAGCGGTCCAGTCCGCGACGTCGGGGCGCAGCTGCTCTTGTCGCAGCAGCGACGTCAGTTCCCCGATCACCTCCCGGCAGTCGCCGACGATGGGCACGTCTGCGGTCCGGTTCTTGGAGATCTCGGCCGGGTCGATGTCGGCGTGGATCACCTTGGCTCCGGGGGCAAAGCTGGCCAGCTGACCGGTCACCCGGTCGTCGAAGCGGGTGCCCAGGGCGATCAGCAGATCGGCGCGCTGCAGGGCGCCGACCGCGGCCACCGTGCCGTGCATGCCAGGCATCCCCATGTTCTGCGGGTGGCTGTCGGGAAACACCCCGCGCGCCATCAACGTGGTGACGACCGGAATACCGGTCAGCTCGGCCAGTTCCTTCAGCTCGTCCCAGGCCCGGGCCTTGAGCACGCCGCCGCCGACGTAGAGCACCGGCCGCTGCGACGCCGTGATCAGCGAGGCGGCCGCGCGGACCTGCTTGGAGTGCGGCTTGAGCGTCGGGTGGTAGCCGGGCAGATCGAGCTGGGTGGGCCAGCGGTACGGGGCCCGCGCCTGCAGCGCGTCCTTGGCGATGTCGACCAGCACCGGCCCAGGCCGACCGGTGCCGGCGATGTGGAAGGCCGAGGCCACCGCGTCGGCGATGTCCTCAGGGCGGGTCACCAGGAAGCTGTGTTTGGTGATCGGCATGGTGATGCCGCGGATGTCGGCCTCCTGGAACGCGTCGGTACCGATCGCCGGAGCGGCGACCTGTCCGGTGATGGCGACCAGCGGGACCGAATCCATGTGGGCGTCGGCGATCGGGGTGACGAGATTGGTCGCGCCCGGACCCGAGGTGGCCATACAGACCCCCACCCGACCGGTGGCGACCGCGTAGCCCTGGGCGGCGTGCCCGGCGCCTTGTTCGTGCCGGACCAGGATGTGGCGGACCGCGGAGTCGAACAGCGGGTCGTACGCGGGCAGGATCGCCCCGCCGGGGATGCCGAAGATGACCTCGGCACCCGCGTGCTCGAGAGAGCTGACCAGGGCCTGCGCTCCGGTCAGCTCCGGGGCGGCGGCGGGGTTCGGTGCGGACATCTTCGGTCACTTCCTGGCTGGTGGAACAGTGCGGGTGGAACGGTGCTGGTGAGTACGGTGCTGGTGAGTACGGTGCTGGTGAGTACGGGTAGAGCACGTGCGGGGCCGGCCGAGCTCCGCTGCGGATCGTACGCCGGTTGCCCCCTCGGCCCACCCGGCGACGAGCGCCGGGCAACAAAAAACCCCCGCTGCCGGGAGGCAGACGAGGGCAGCGCGTCGGATGCGGAATCAGCCGACGCGCCCAGATACGAGGAGAAAACCGGACGTCATGAGAATACTGTCCACCTTGTCGCGCCGACCGGTCAACCGATCGGTGGTGGTGTCTTGACATCCGGAAGGACGCTCGGGTATCCGAGTAGTTCCCCACGTTTTTGTTCGGTCTGCTCCGGGCGTAGCGTGCGGCAATGAGACTGCTGGCCGCGTGGGCACTGTCGAGCAGCGTCCTGGTCAGCTGCAATCCGGGCGGATCGTCACCACCGGGGCCGTCGGCGCCCCCGGCGTCCTCCGTCGCGGCGACCCCGAGCGGCAGCACGTCCCCGACCTCACCGGTCCGGCCGACGCCGAAAGTGACCGACACCCCGACCCCGATCCGCCCGCCGAACCGTTGAGGGTCAGCCAAGCAGCCGTTCCGCGGTCTCCAACAGAGGTCGGGCCACCGCGGGACTGCCGATGCTGAGCACGTGCAGTCCGGTCGAGACCCGCTCCAAGAAGCCCCACGCCCAGATCCGCTCGGGATCGGCTCCGGTCCGCGCGGCCAGCACATCGGCGTAACCGCGCAGCACCCGCACCGGGTGGTCTCCGCGTAGTCGGCTGCTCCAGTCCCGCAGCACGACCCCGAGGTCGTAGCTGCGGTCGGCCACGAAGCCGTCGGGGTCGACGAAGCAGAAACCGGTGTCGGATCCCGGCCGCGGACTCGGCACGCTGAGCAGGTTGCCCGGATGGGGGTCGCCGTGCACCACGACGAGGTCCTCGGGTTCGACGTCGACCAGCTCCTCGGCGAAGCGGAGGGCCCGATCGAGCACGGCCGTCGAGCACGGCCGGCCCAGCCGCTCCCACTGCGTCGACACCAGCCGATGCAGTTCCGCGGCCTTGTCGAGGGGTTGAGCGTTGTCGCGGGGCTGCCAAGCGAGCGTCAAGGTGTCGGCCAGCACGGCGAGCTGCTCGCCGACCGGGCGGGCGTCGTGCTGCAGAGAGGGACCGAGCCGCTCCAGCAGCAGCGCGCCCCGGTCGAGGTCGGCGTCGAGCAGCCGGACATAGCCCCCGCCGTCGGCCCGCCGCAAGGTTGCGGCCTCGTCGGCGAACCCCTCGGCGATCAACGCCACCTTGACCACACACGCCGTGCCGTCGGCGCGATCCGCGCCCGCGACGTAGGAGGCGCTGCCGCCGGGAAGCGACCGGCCGATCCGGATCGACCAGCGGCGCTCCAAGATCGACAGCAGCCGGGGCAGGGCTCGGGTCCAGGCCTGGCCGGCTGGTCCGAGGGTGCCGACTCGGGCGCGGGTAAGGGGCTGCAGCTGTGGCGGCCTCACCGCCGACGAAGCGCCGAGGGCGGCGTGGCTAGGTCTGAATCGGACGTCATAGCATGTCCTTGCTGTCTCGAACGACCCTAGCGCCGCGATCCGTGGCCGTGACTCCGCTCGAGCGTCCGTTTCCCGACCACGGCCGGCTCACGCCCCGCAAACCGGACGCTCGAGCGTACGTTTCCCGACCACGGCCGGGCCACGCCGCAGGAACCGGCGCCCGCACCGGCCGCGGCTATCGGCCGCGGGTCGGCTGGGCCCGGGTCGCCGGGGTCAGGGCCAGCTGGACCGCCGTGACGGCGCTGGCGAAGGACACCTCGCTCAACAGACCCGGGGCCGCGACCTGGTCCCCGGCCAGGAAGACTCCGTCGCCGCGGTCCACGCCGGGACGGTCCCGCCAGGTGGTCCCCGGTCGGTCCACGGCCCCCGTACGCTCCCGGGCGACCCCGTCCCGACGCCAGGTCACCCGGTCCTGCCAGCCGGGCGAGCCGACGTCGAGCAGCGCTTCGACTCGCGCCCGTCCGGTCGCGGTGTCGTCGCCGGGGACAATCGGCACCTGCACCTGGAGCAGCGACTCCCCGGCCGGGGCGAGGGTCGGATCGGCGGCGCTGAAGCGCTCGAACCAGCCGTGCTGGTCGAGATCGCTGACCACGAAGGCGTCCCGAGGGTCCGCGATCACCCCGAGGTCGATCATCGCGGTGGCGCCCGAGGGCTGCTGCAGGCGGTCGTCGGCCAGCAGCCGCCGGGCGGCCACCAGCGACGTGGCCACGATCACCGGCCCACCGCGGGGCAGCTCCTGCACGCGGTGCCCCGCCTCGATCTGGACCCCGCGTTCCCGGGCCGCCGCGGTCAGCGAGTCGATCAGGGCCGACCAGCCGCCGGTGACGTACGTGGCCGCGGCCGGGAAGGAGAACGCTCGCTTCAGGCGGTTGTGCACAAAGGCCGCCGACAAGCTGGCCGGGTCGTGGTGGTAGGTGACGACCCCCGCGGCTGACGAAGCCCGGCGCGCGGCCTCTGGCCCCCAGCGTCGTTTCGCCCAGTCTCCGAACGACTCGTCGATCGGCGCGGCCGCTCGGGTACCGACGATCTTCAGGAACCCCGTGCCGGGCCACCGGGTGCGACGCCCCGCCCGCCGGAAGTAGAACTGGGTCATGGCCCGGTTCGGTACGCCGGAGGAGGCGGCGGGCAGTCCTCGTGCCCGCAGCCACGCCCAGGCGGGCCCGTCGCGGTAGATCACGTGTGGGCCCTCGTTGGCCCGGTAGGGCGGGGCGGTAGTCCGGGCGCGACCGCCCAACGTGTCGTGGGCTTCGTACACCCGGACCTGGGCTCCGCGCTCGGCGCCTTCCACCGCAGCCACGAGTCCAGCCAGACCGCCGCCGACGATGTGCAGATCCATGACGTCTTCCCCCACCCTTGGCGTTCCCGTAATCCGTACCATACAGCATGGTACGGTCACAGGGTGACGACGCAGATCGACTGGCTCGACGAGGGCTTGCGAGTCCTCGCGGAGAGCGGACTTCCCGGCTTGCGGATCGACTCCTTGGCCCGTGGCCTGGGCGTGACCAAAGGATCCTTCTACCACCACTTCGTGGATCTTGCCGACTACCGGCGGGCCCTACTGGGGCACTACGAGGAGAGCTGTACGCGGCGGCAACTCACCGCCAACTCGGCCTTACCCGACGCAGAACCGATGGTTCGGCTCTCGAGTCTGGCCAAGGCCGCGCTGACCGAGGAGGTAACCCATGGCGGGCTGGAGGTGATGGTCCGGGCGTGGGCCGCACAGGACGACGACGCCCGGCAAACCCTCGAACGGGTGCACGCGCTGCGCCTGGGCTACCTCGAACAATTGATCGGGGCCGTCGTTCCCGACCCCGTGGCCGCCGCCGAGCTGGCCCGGACGATCTACTACCTGCTGATCGGCTCGCAGCACGCCTTGCCCTACGGTGGCGTCGACGAACTACGACGGCTGTGGGTGCGGCTGCTGGACCAGGTGGCGGCCGAGGCGGCGCGATGACCGTCCCGACCCGCCGGCCCGTCGTGGGGTCGTTGCTGTTGGCGGTGGGGGCGGTGCACGTGGGTTTGACGCCCGTCCTCTACCCGAACGCGGTCCGCGGCGTCCTTCAGGCCGCGGTGGTGAACGCGATCGAATCAGACCCCGAGCAGACCGCGACCCGATCCCTCGGCTTCTGGTTCGCCACCACCGGAGTCGGCCTGATGGCCTTCGGCTGGGCCGTCTCGGTCATCGAGCGCCAGGCCCGCCCGCTGCCCCGTGCCCTTCCGCTGGTCCTGCTCGGGATCGGAACGTGGGGGTTGGTGATGATGCCGGCGTCACCGTTCTGGGTGTTCCCGGTCCTGGCCGTGGTCGCCGAGGTGCGGCGGCGTTCGAGCCGAGCCTGAGGAGCCCCGCCGTCGGTGGGGGCGGTGGTTACCGGCGTGACAAGCAGAGGTCGCCCGCCGTCGCGGCACCGCTCGATGCCGTCAATTGCGAAGTAGCTACGGCGAATCCGCGCTCCCCGCGGGCACGACCCACTCCGATGCCTGACCGGTGACGTCGGCGATCCGGTCGAAGTCCCGGTCATAGTGCAGGATCACCAGACCGGCGCGCTCGGCTGCGGCCGCGATGATCACGTCGCCGATCTTCACCGTACGGTGCAGTCCAAGACCCGCGAGCTCACCTTGGACGCCGAACGCCCGGTCCAGCACCGACTGATCGATCGCCGCCTGCGGCCAAGCCGAACGTGCCGAGCGGGTCCGGCTCCAGTCCGTCCCACTCCGCGCGCTCACCCCCGCCTCGAGATCAGTGACGGTGCACCGAGCGACCAGGCCGGCTTCCAGCAAGGGCCGTAGCCGGACACCGATCGATGGCTGGGCGAGGCGCGCGACGGCCGAGGTGTCACCCAAGTAGTAAGCGCTCAGGCCCACGCCGTCCGCCGCCGCTCATCCTGACCCAGATCAGAGCTACCCGCGATCACCTCACCGTCGAGCAGAGCCTGGCGTCGTGCCGCCAGAGCGAGGACCTCCGCTAGCGCCCCGTTCACCGTTGCCTTGGTCGTCGTGGTGCCGAGCACGGTCCGAACCTGATCGAGCAGCGTGTCGTCTACGTCGACCAGTCGCTTCGTCACGTCGAAAAGTATATCCACTGCTGCGCGTTCAGATATCCCAGAGTGGCCGAGATCGCGCGAGCGAACGGCAACCCCCTGAAGACGGCTGCGGATGCCGTCAGGGCGAAGTCCCTCAGCCGCAGACGGCGCCGACGTTCGCCGAACCGACGAGCTTGGCGTATTTGGCCAGCACCCCCCGCCGGACCGGTCGGGGCGTGGGGGTCCAGTCGGACCGCCGCTGTTCCAGCTCGGCCGGGTCCACCCCCAGCTCCAGGGTCCCGTTGGCCACGTCCAAGGTGATCGGGTCACCGTCACGCACCAGCGCGATCGGACCGCCCTCGGTGGCCTCAGGCGCGATGTGACCCACACACAGACCGGTGGTGCCGCCGGAGAACCGACCGTCGGTGATCAGCATCACGTCCCTGCCCAGGCCCGCCCCCTTGATGGCGCCGGTGATGGCCAGCATCTCCCGCATCCCGGGCCCCCCGCGCGGCCCCTCGTAGCGGATCACCACCACATCACCGGCGACGATGGTGCCGTCCTCCAGCGCATCCATGGCGGCCCGTTCGCCGTCGAAGACCCGAGCGGTACCCGACCAGACGTCGGTGTCGAAACCGGCGCTCTTGACCACCGCACCGTCGGGCGCCAGCGACCCGTGCAGGATGGTGATCCCACCGGTGGGATGAATCGGATTGCTCAGCGCCCGGACGATGGTGCCGTCGACGTCGGGCGGGTCGATGTCGGCCAGGTTCTCCGCCATCGTCTGCCCGGTCACGGTCAGGCAGTCTCCGTGCAGCAGACCGGCCTCGAGCAACGCCTTCAGAACCACCGGCACTCCGCCGACCCGGTCGACGTCGTTCATCACGTAGCGGCCGAACGGCTTGAGGTCGCCCAGGTGCGGCACCTTGGCCCCGACCCGGACGAAGTCGTCCAGGCTCAGCTCCACCTCGGCCTCGTGGGCGATCGCCAACAGGTGCAGCACGGCATTGGTGGAGCCGCCGAACGCCATCACCACCGCGATCGCGTTCTCGAACGCTTCCCGGGTCAGGATCTGGCGGGCGGTGATCCCGCGCCGCAACAACTCCACCGCGGCCTGACCGCTGCGACGGGCGAAACCGTCGCGGCGCCGGTCGACGGCGGGCGGGGCGGCCGAGCCGGGCAGCGACATTCCCAGCGCCTCGGCCGCACTGGCCATCGTGTTGGCGGTATACATACCGCCGCAGGCCCCCTCACCGGGACAGATGGCGCGTTCGATCTGCGCCACGTCGTCGCGGCTGATCAGCCCCCGAGCACAGGCGCCGACCGCCTCGAACGCGTCGATGATCGTCACCTCCCGGTCTCCCACCCGGCCCGGCATGATCGAGCCCGCGTAGAGGAAGACCGAGGCGAGGTCGAGCCGGGCCGCGGCCATCAACATCCCGGGCAGCGACTTGTCGCAACCGGCCAGCAGCACCGAGCCGTCGAGGCGTTCCGCACTCATCACCGTCTCCACCGAGTCGGCGATGATCTCCCGGCTGACCAAGGAGAAGTGCATCCCCTCGTGGCCCATCGAGATGCCGTCGGAGACCGAGATGGTGCCGAACTCCAGCGGATAGCCGCCGGCGGCGTGCACCCCGTCCTTGACCGCCTTGGCCAGCCGGTCCAGCGACAGGTTGCAGGGCGTGATCTCGTTCCACGACGACGCCACTCCGACCTGCGGCTTGACCCAATCCTCGTCGCCCATCCCGACCGCCCGCAGCATCCCCCGGGAGGCGGTGGCCTCCAGGCCGTCGGTGACCACCCGGGAGCGCGGCTTGATGTCGACGGCGGCGTCGACGGCGGAACGGGCCATGTCGGGCTGCGAGAGCGTGTCGGTCATAGACGTCAATCTAGTGCTGCGCGCGCGCTCCCTGCGCCGCCTCCGGCACGCTCGGGACGGCCGCCGGTGCCGACACCGAACGGTCCCGGTGCCGCAGCCACGACCAGGCCAGGCCCAACACCAGCGCCACGCCGAGCAGCGGACCGAGGTTGGCCACCAGCTCCTGCAGTGCGCTGTAGCGGCGCTCGACCCCGTTGCCGTACGGCAGCGCCGCCAGCGGCAGGCACACGCACACCCACACCACCCACGCTCCGGCCAGCAGCCTGGTCCAGCGCGGCAGGACCTGGGTGAGCACGGCCACGCCCATCGGCAGGATCCAGACGTAGTGGTGGGTCCACGACAGCGGGGAGGCCAGGCACGTGCACAGTCCGACCAGGGCCACCGCGAACACCCGCTGACCCCGCCGCCACCAGTACGCGGCGACCACCGCGCCGAGCAGCGCGACCACCGCAGCCGCGCCCAGGCCGAGCAGGGTGGTGGCCCGCGAGGTGTCGCCGAGCCGGAAGAACACCCCCAGCAGCGATTGGTTGCCGACGTACAGCGGGGACGCGGTCCGGGTGTCGCCCCCGGACAGCCCGGTGAAGAAGGTCAACGTCTGCTGCGGCAGGACCAGCGCGCCGATCCCGGTGAAGACGACGAAGCTGATCATCGCCGTCACGGCCAGCCGGCGCTTGCCCAGCAGCAGGGCGAAGATTACGAACAGGGCCGGGGTCAGTTTGATCGCCGCCGCCAGCCCGATCAGCACGCCGGCGGGCAGCCGGCGACGCTTCGTCGCCCGGTCCCCCGGCCGAACCGGCACCGCGGGCAGCAGGTCGGCGACCACCATGGCCATCAGCAACGTGTTCACCTGGCCGTAGCCCAGCGTGGTCCGGATCGGTTCGACCGCCAGCACCACCGCGACCCCGACCAGAGTCAGCTTCCAACCTCGCGGGACGCCGCAGCGGCGCAGCACCGACTGCTGGGCGCCGACCAGCGCCAGGGTCCAGACCACCTGCCAAAAGGCGTACGGGCCGAACGCGAGCGGAATCATCAGCACCGCCGCGATCGGGGGATAGATGAAGTACAGCCCCCAGCCCGGGGTGGTGGTGGCGAAGATGTCCCGGCCGGCCAGTAGATCGTGCACGGCGTAGACGTAGACCTGCAGGTCGATGGTGGCCGGGTGCGCGGGCCAGTAACGGCCGTAGGCGATGATGAACGGCAACACCGCCAGCGCCACCGCGAACGGCACTCCCACCTCGAGGGCGAGCAACCCGGCCCGTCCCCCGCGGGGCGCGGTCACGAGGGGCCGCCGAGCTGGCGCCAGGTCGCGTCGAGTTCGGCCTCGGGCACCGGCGCCGGGTCGATCAGCCGGTCCAGTCCCGGGTTATCGGCGTAGCGGGGGACGACGTGGACGTGGGCGTGGAACACGGTCTGACCGGCCACCGCGCCGGCCGAGGACAGCAGATTGACCCCGTGGGCGTCGAGCCGGGAGACCAGCAGCCGGGCCACGGCGTCCACCGCAGGCGCGAGTTCGGGCAGCGACGGCTCGCCGCTGATCACGTCGGCCACGTGCCGGCGCGGGATCACCAGGGTGTGGCCGCGGTGCCAACCGGTGAGATCGAGAAAGGCCACGCAGTGGGCGTCGGCGTAGACCTGGCGCGAAGGCAGCTCCCCCGCAACGATCCGGCAGAACACGCAGTCGGTGACCAGCGCCGCTTCGGGTTCGGTGTCCGAGCGCAGGCCCGTTTTCGGATCGTCACCGGGCGCGGCGGGGCTCGGGTTCACGCGATCACGTTCTCCAGCTCGTCGCCGCGGGCGAAGCGGCGCAGTTGGCCGGCGACCAGGCGGTCGGCGCGGGGAAAAAACGCACTACTGGCCCCGCCGACGTGGGGGGAGATCAGCACCCCGGGACTATGCCACAGCGGGTGGTCGGGCGGCAGCGGCTCGGGTTCGGTCACGTCCAGGGCCGCCCGGAGCCGGCCGGTCGATGTCTGAGCCACCAAGGCATCGGTGTCGAGCAGCGGGCCGCGGGCGACGTTCACGATCAGGGCGTCCTCAGGCAGCAGGGCGAGTTCGACCGCTCCCAGCAGACCCTCGGTCTGCGGCGTGTGCGGGGCGCAGAGGAAGACCACGTCGGCGTCGGGCAACAACTCGGATAGGTCCTCGATCGGATGGACTCCGACCCGCTGACGGCGGGCGGCCCGGGTGACCGAAGCCACCTCGAAGCCCGCGAGTCGAGCCTCGATCGCCGCCCCGATCCGGCCGTACCCCACGATCAGCACGCGCCGGTCGGCCAGCGCCCGGCCGAAGACGAAACCCCATTCGCTCTCGGCCTGCTGCCGGGCGAACCGGTCCAGGTGTCGCCCGCTGGCCAGGGCCAAAGCGATGGCCAGTTCCGCGGTACTGGCGTCGTGCACGCCGGCCGCATTGCACAAGGCGACGCCGTCGGGCACCAGCGGCTGAAAATTTTCTACGCCCGCGGTCAGCGTCTGGACCACCTGTAGCGACCGCATCTCGCCGATCCGGTCCAGCACCTGCGGACCCTTCAGGTACGGCACCACGAAGAAGGCCACGTCGGCGAGGGAGTCCGGAAACGGTTCATCGGCGTCGGCGTTGAAGCACTCGACCTCGATCCCGTCGGGGATGCCGCCGAGCCGCCGCGCGGCCTCGACCGGGTCAGCGTAGGGCAGCCAGGCCAGCGCCATCGTCCACCTCCATCCGCTGATCGTCGATCGGCACGCCGGGCAGGCGAACGGGATACCCGGCCCGACTCAGCGCAGCCTTGACCTCGGCGATCCGGACAGCGGCGAAGTGGAACACCGTCGCGGCGAGGACGGCGTCTGCGCCGGCGGAGACGGCGGGTGGGAAGTCGGCCGCCACCCCGGCCCCGCCGGACGCAATCAGGGGCACCGACACCGCGGCCCGGACGGCGGCGATCAGCTCCAGGTCGAAGCCGGCGGTCGTGCCGTCGGCGTCCATCGAGTTCAGCAGGATCTCCCCCACGCCCTCGTCGGCCCCGCGGCGGGCCCACGCCACCGCGTCCAGCCCCGCGGACCGGCGGCCGCCGTGGGTCGTCACCTCGAAGCCCGACGGCAGCTGCGGTGATCGCCGAGCGTCGACCGAGAGCACCAGCACCTGGTTGCCGAACCGGCGGGTGATGGCGCCGATCACGGTCGGGTCGCGGATGGCCGCAGTGTTGATCGCCACCTTGTCGGCCCCGGACCGCAGCAGGACGTCCACGTCAGCGACGGAGCCGACTCCGCCGCCCACGGTCAGCGGGATGAACACCGACTCCGCGGTCCGCCGGACCACCTCCAGGGTCGTCTCCCGGCCCTCGTGGGAGGCGGAGACGTCGAGAAAGGTCAGTTCGTCAGCGCCCTCGGCGTCGTAGGCCGAGGCCAGCTCGACCGGGTCGCCGGCGTCGCGCAGGTTGACGAAGTTGACGCCCTTGACCACCCGGCCCGCGTGTACGTCGAGGCAGGGGATGACCCGTACGGCTACCGCCACGCGCCCAGCCTAACGGCGCGACCCTGCCGCTAGGGTGAGCAGCGTGCCCGTCGAGCAACTCAGCACCGAACCACCCGGCGCGCCCGCGTTGGACCCCACCTTCACCGATCTTCCCCTGCGCGAGCTCGCCGACACGGCCCTGAGCCGCGCTGCCGCCCTGCACTGCAGCCACGCCGATGTGCGGATCGAGCGGGTCCGTGAAGGCGTGCGGAGCTTCCGGGACCGGTCCCTGGACGCCGGGCACGACCACGTCACGCTGGGGCTGTCGGTCCGGGTGCTGCACGAGGGCGTGTGGGGCTTCGCGGCCGGGATCGAACTGACCGTCGACGCCGCCGCCCGGCTGGCGGAGCGGGCGGTGGCCACCGCCCGGGTGTCGGCACCACTGACGCCGGCCCGGGTCGAACTCGCCGACGAACCGGTCTACCCCGACGCGCACTGGGTCTCGGCCTACACGACCGATCCCTTCGACGTCGAAGAGTCCGAACGCCAGGGGCGAATGCTGGCGCTGTCGGGAGCCCTGCTGGACGCACCCGGGGTCCAGCACACCTCGGCCACCCTGCACTGGGTGCACGAGAACAAGTTCTTCGCCAACCTGGCCGGCACCTCCACCACCCAGCAGCGGGTCCGGATCCACCCGGAGCTGACCGCGGTGCACGTCGGCGATTCCGGCTTCGCGACGATGCGCACCCTGGCCCCACCGGCCGGGCGCGGCTGGGAGTACCTGACCGGGACGGGCTGGGACTTCGATGCCGAGGTCGCCGAGATGCCCGAACTACTGGCCGAGCACGTCGCCGCCCCCAGCGTCCGAGCCGGGTCGTACGACCTGGTGATCGAGCCCAGCAACCTGTTCCTGACCATCCACGAGTCGATCGGGCACGCCACCGAACTGGACCGGGCGCTGGGCTACGAGGCGGCGTACGCCGGCACCTCCTTCGCCACCTTCGACCAGCTCGGCACCCTGGCCTACGGCAGTCCGGTCATGCACGTCACCGGTGACCGGACCACCGAACACGGTCTGGCCAGCGTCGGCTTCGACGACGAAGGAGTGGCGGCCACCTCGTTCGACCTGATCGCCGGCGGCACCCTGGTCGGCTATCAACTGAACCGGCAGATGGCGGCGGAAAACGGCCTGGGCCGCTCCAACGGCTGTGCGTACGCGGACTCCCCCGGCCACATCCCGATGCAGCGGATGCCGAACGTGTCGCTGGCCGCAGCACCCGGCGGGCCGAGCACCGCCGAGCTGATTTCGGGCGTGGACCGCGGCCTCTACGTCGTCGGCGACAAGTCCTGGTCGATCGACATGCAGCGCTACAACTTCCAGTTCACCGGCCAGCGTTTCTTCGCCATCCGCGACGGCCGGCTGGCCGGGCAGGTCCGCGACGTCGCCTACCAGGCCACCACGACCGACTTCTGGGCCTCGATGGAGGCGGTCGGCAACCCCGACAGCTATCTGCTCGGCGGGGCGTTCAACTGCGGCAAGGGCCAGCCCGGACAGGTGGCGCCGGTCTCCCACGGGAGTCCGTCGGCCCTGTTCCGCGGCGTCAACGTGATCAATACCGCCGCCGAGGGACTGTGATGACGAGCCCGGACTTTGGCGTCAGCGACGAGGGCGGCGTGCCCGCTGACCGGTTCGTGGAACAAGCGCTGCGCTGCACCACCGTCCCGGCCGTGGTGGAGGTGGTCGAACACTTCGAGACCAACCTGCGCTGGGCCGCGAACACCTTGACCACCAACGGCGAGATGCGCAGTCGTACGCTCCGGGTCACCGCCACTGCGGCGGTCAGCGGCGGTACCGCGGTCGTCACGCTCAGTCAAGACGTGGCGGAACTGGACCAGGTGGCCGCGGTCGTTGCCGCCGCCGAAGCCGCGGCGAAAGCGGGACCACCCGCGCCCGAGGCCGCCCCGCTGGTGCCGGACGACCCTGACGCCGACCACGACGGTGCCGACCCGGAGCCGGCCCGGACCGGAATCGACACCTTGGCCGGGGTCGCCGCCGGGCTCGGGGCGGCGTTCGAGCGGGCCCGGGCCGAACAGCACCTGCTCTACGGTTTCGCCGAGCACATCGTGCAGACCGTTCACCTGGGCTCCACGACCGGGTTGCGCCGCCGCGGGGTCAGGGTCAGCGGCCGCTTCGAACTGAACGGCAAGAGCGCCGATCTGACCCGTTCGGCGTGGATCGGGCAGGCCACCCGAACCTTCGACGACGTGGCTGTGGCCGACCTGTACGCGCAGTTACGGGTCCGGCTCGAGTGGGCCCGACGACAAATCGACCTGCCGCCGGGCCGCTACGAGACCCTGCTGCCCCCGGGCACCGTGGCCGACTTGTTGATCTACGCCTACTGGACCGCCAACGCCCGCGACGCCGAACAGGGCCGCAACGTGTTCGCCGCGAGCCGGGGCGAGACGCGGATCGGGCAGCGGTTGACCGAGTCGGCGTTGACCCTGTCCTCCGACCCGCACTATCCGGGTCTGGAGACGCTGCCCTTCGTCACCGCGGGGACGTCCGCCGACGGCACGTCGTGGGCCTTCGACGCCGGCTCGCCGGTGCCTGCGGTGGACTGGATCCGCGACGGGGTGCTGACCGAGCTGGTCCGTAACCGGGCGCACGCCGCGGCGACCGATCAAGCCCCGACCCCGCCGGCGGAGAACCTGATCGCCGACGCCGGCGGCACCGCGAGCCTGGAGCAGATGATCGCCTCGACCCGGCGGGGTCTGCTGCTGACCTGCTTTTGGTACATCCGGGAGGTCGACCCCGAGCGGCTGCTGCTGACCGGGCTGACCCGCGACGGGGTCTATCTGATCGAGGACGGCGAGGTGGTCGGCGCGGTCAACAACTTCCGCTGGAACGAGTCACCGGTGGAGTTGCTGGGGAGGATCAGCGAGATCGGCGCCGCCGAGGCGACCCTGTGCCGGGAGTGGAACGACTACTTCACCGCCACCATGATGCCCCCGGTCCGGGTGCCCGACTTCAACATGTCAACCCTCAGCCGGGCGTCCTGAGCAGCCGGTCCCCGGCGGCCGCTCGCTCCGCGGTCCGGGTCAGCAGCCAGGTGGCTTCGGCGCTACTGACCTCCAGCCGCTCGCGCCGAAAGCCCAGCTGCTGCAGCCGGGCTAGCTCGCCGGCCCGCTGACTGCCGTCGTTGTTGAGCGGGACGACGTACCAGAGGCGTCGGACCCCGGCCAGCCGCGGCTCGACCTCGGCCAGTGGCAGCCGCTCGTCCCACAAGTAGTTCGACGTCACCCGGTCCCGGCCCGCGTTCAGTACCGGCACACGGGCGAACCCGTCGGGATAGGACTCGGTCAGCGCCGACACCAACGGATAGTTGATCATGACGTCCCCCGGGGCCGCCCGGTAACCGACGATAGCCATCACCTGACGCCAGTTGTCCCAGCTGTTGACCTCCCGCTGGTCGCGAAAGCTGGCCAGACCGGCCAGCGGGAGCGCCGCGGCGACCACGAAGGCGATCAGTCCCCGCTTGATCGAGGCCAGACCCATCCCGGCCAACAACGCCAGCGCGGGCACGCAGAAGGCGAGGTAGCGATGGGAGTACAGCGGTGAGCCCAGCGCCGAGATGGTCAGCAGGGCCAGCGGTGGCCAGGCCACCCAGGCCACCAGCAGCCACGAGGTCCCGCGGTGGCGCCGCCGGTGCCGGCTGAGCCAGCCGATACCGCCGGTCGCCGTGGCCCAGGCCAGCACGGCCCACGAGGCGTTGTCGGGGGAGAACGGCGCAACGCCGACGCCGGCGAGGGTGTGCAGGGTCGGCGGGTCGATCCAGTCGACCTGCGCCTGCTGGCTCCGGGCCCGCAGGGCCAACGCCGCGACCGGGACCGCGCCGATCAGCAGGCCCAAGGCCGGCCAAGCGTACGGCGCCCGGGCGAGTGCCAGCACCCGGGCCCAGGGTCCGCGTCGGACCGGTGAGGTCAGCACGGCGAGATAGATCAGCAGCACCGGCAACAGCAGCAGGGAGTACACGTGCAAGAAACCCAAGACCACCGTGGCCAGTGCTACCGCAGGCAGCCACCACCGCGACGCTCGGCGGACGGCAAGGACCACGAGAACGACCAGCAGCACCGTCGCCGCGGTGAAACAGGCCGCTGACCGGCCCTCGGTCGCGGTCAGCGTCAACCGCGGTGACACCGCCAGGACCAGCCCGGCCAGCAATCCGGCGCGGGGACCGGCCAGCAGCGCACCAAGAACGACCAGCAGCGCCGCAGCCGCGCCGCACGCCAGCACCGACGGCGCTCGCAGGGTCAGCGTCGAGCTACCGGCCAGACCGAGCCAGACCTTCATCGCCGCGTAGTACAGACCGTGGACCACGTCGACCCGGCCGAGCATGGCGATCAGCTCCGGCCACGAGCGGTGCACCGCCGACATCGTCGCCGCCTCGTCCCGGGATTGCGTCGGCATCCACGCCCCGGCCCCGACGAGCCCGACGGTGAGCACGAAGACCGTGGCCGAGCGGGCCAGTACAGCTCGCACGTGACTCGATCCTCCGTTTCGCCGGCTTGTCAGAAGTGAGTTGGCCTCTGGCCCCACTCACGTCTGACAACTCGGCTCGTCGCTGAGGTGGTCGTCCTCCGGCTCCTCGGCCTCGAAGGTCACGACGCCGCGCCGCATCGTCCGCACCACCTGGTGCGCGGTCTCCCGCAGCGGGCCGGGACCGGCGGCGTCGGCCACCTGGCCGGCGAAGTCGACCACCTGGCGGACCCAGCGGACGAAGTCGCCGGCGGTCAGGTCGGCGTCGGTCAGCACCTGCGCCAGGCTCTGGCCGGCGGCCCAGCCGTAGGCGACCTCGGCGAATCCGATGTCGGGTTCGGGAGCCCGATCGAGGCGAACGTCCCGTTCGGCCAGCGACACCTCCCGCCAGACCCGGCGGACCGCGACCAGCGCTTGGCTGGACGCCGCGTCCGGCATCCGGGCCCGGCGGGCGTGGTCGTCGCTGCGCCGGGACTCGAAGACCAAACAGCTGAGAACCGCGGCGAGCTGCGGCACGGTCAGCCGGGCGAACAGCCCGGCCCGGATGCATTCGGCGGCGACCAGGTCCAGTTCGGCGTAGATCCGGGCGAGCATTCGGCCCGGTCCGGTGACCCGTTCGCCGCCGTCCCCGCTGAGGTAGCCCAGCGCCTCCAGCACCGTACAGATCCGGTCGAAGTGGGTGGCGATGGTGTGGGTCCGGGTGTCGGCCCGGGTCTGCAGCCGCGCGTTCTCCCGTTCCAGCCGGAGCGCCTGCTCGCCCGCCCGGGCGTGGCGTTCCCGGTCCGGGCAGCGGTGCGCCGGGTGCCGGCGCAACGCCTCGCGCAGGTCGGCAATCCGGGCGGCCGTCTCGGCGTCGGCCGGGGCGAGCCGCGACCGGGCCGGGCCCAGGTCGAGGACGGCCAGCTTGGAACGGAAGGCGGCGGCCAGGTTGCGACGGGCCGACGGCTCCTTCGGCGAAAAGTGCTTGCCGATCCGCATCCGGCCCAACACGACCGGCGGCGCCGGGAAGTCGGTCAGGGCGAGCCGCCGGACCTGCCGGTCGGTGGTCATCACCAGCGGTCGCGGGCCCTGCTCCGAGCGCGGCCCGTCAGGCAGCCCGGGGTCGATCACCACCACCGAACCCTGGTTCCTCCCGGCCGGCACCGAGACGATGTCACCGGGCCGCAGGGCGAGCAGTGCCTGCAGGCTTTCCGCCCGCCGGTCGACCCGCCGCTCCCGGGCCGCGAGCGCTTCGGCGTCGCCGATCTCGGCCCGGAGCCGGGCGTATTCAGCGAAGTCGGCCCGTTCGCAGGCCGCCGAGGCCCAGGCCCGGTCGATGGCCTCGGTGTTGCGGGCCAGGGTCCGGGCGATGCCGACCACCGACTGGTCGGACTGGAACTGGGCGAAGGACTGCTCCAGCAGGACCCGCGCCCGGGTCCGCCCGACCCGGCTGACCAGATTGACGCTCATGTTGTAGGTGGGGGCGAAGGAGGACTTCAGCGGGTAGGTCCGGCGCGAGGCGAGGCCGGCCACGGCCCGGGGGTCCAGCCCCGGCTGCCACAACACGACGGCGTGACCTTCCACGTCGATGCCCCGGCGACCGGCCCGGCCGGTCAGCTGGGTGTACTCCCCCGGCGTGATGTCGGCGTGCGATTCGCCGTTGTACTTCACCAGCTTTTCCAGCACCACGCTCCGGGCCGGCATGTTGATGCCGAGGGCGAGGGTTTCGGTGGCGAAGACGACCTTGGTCAGGCCGCGGACGAAGCACTCCTCAACGCAGGTCTTGAACGCCGGCAACATCCCGGCGTGGTGCGCGGCCACCCCGCGGCTCAGGGCCTCGGCGAACCGGTCGAAGTCCAGAGCCCGGCGGTCGGCGGCACCCAGTCCGGCGACGTGCCGGCGCAGGACAGCCGCGATCTCGGTGCGTTCCGCGGCCCGGGTCAAGGTGACCCCCGAGCCGAGCAGTTGGCGGACGGCGGCGTCGCAGCCGTTGCGGGAGAAGATGAACACGATCGCCGGCAGTAGGCCGGCCTCGTCGAGTCGTTCCACCACGTCGGCTCGGCTCGGCACGACCAGCGAACGCGGCCCGGGCCGGTCGCCGGAGCGACTGCGGGCCGCTGCACCCCCGTAGGCGCCGCTGCCGTAACTGACGCTGCGCTTGGCCTTGCCGTTACGCCCCCGCGGCCGGCGGGCATCGTCGCGAACCTGTCGGGACTCCTCCCGAGCCACCCGGAGCAGCGCCGGGTTGACGTCGGGCCGGCCGCTGCCGTCGCCGGTCCGGGCCGTCGGCCCGACGTCGGCGAAGAGGTCGTAGAGCCGTCGGCCGGCCAGCACGTGCTGGAACAGCGGCACCGGGCGCCGCTCGGACACGACCACCGCCATCTCGCCGCGGACCGCCGCCAGCCACTCACCGAATTCCTCGGCGTTACTGACCGTCGCCGACAGGGCGACCAGCTGGACCGACTCGGCCAGCCCGATGATCACCTCCTCCCAGACCGCGCCGCGGAAGCGGTCGGCGAGGTAGTGCACCTCGTCCAGCACCACGAAGCCGAGATCGGCCAAGGTGGCCGAGCCGGCGTAGATCATGTTGCGCAGCACCTCGGTGGTCATCACCACCACCGGGGCCTCGGCGTTGATCGAGGAGTCCCCGGTCAACAGGCCCACCTGCGCGGCGCCGTGCCGGGCGACCAGATCGGCGTACTTCTGGTTCGACAGGGCTTTAATCGGCGTGGTGTAGAACGCCTTCCGGCCCTGCCGCAGGGCAAGGAAGACCGCGAACTCCCCCACGATGGTCTTGCCTGCGCCGGTCGGGGCGGCGACGAGCACCCCGGCGCCGGCCTCGACGTGGGCGCAGGCCCGGCGCTGGTAGTCGTCGAAGACGAAGCCGTAGCCGTCGGCGAACGCGGTCAGCTCGGGCGAAGCCTGCCGGTCCTTGAACCGGGCGTACGCGCTGGCCGGGCTCGGCTCGCCCGCTCCGGTGCCCGAAAGATCGTGGCCACCGGAATCGGGGTCGAGCGGATCGGGCCGGGAGGGCGAAACGGTCATGATGGCGCCCAACGTACCCGCGCGGGGAGCCTCAGCGGGGGACGCAGAGTTCGATCGCGCCAGGGCAGGACTGCACGGTCAGCGGTGCCGGGCCGATCTCCTCGCCGTCGCCGTAGCCGAGCAGCCGTGGACCCTCGAGGGTGACCTGGTGGGCGCTCAGCTGCTGCACGCACGGGTCGGTGACGAAGCGCCCGGACCGCATCCGGGGCAGCAGTTGCAGCAGCTTCGCCCGGGACACCGGGTGGATCACGGTCAGCTCCAACGTGCCGTCGAACGGGTCGGCGTCCGGGCAGATCCGCATTCCCCCGCCGTAGGAGCTGGTGTTACCGACCGCGATCAGCATCGCCTCCAGGTCCTGGGTTTGCCCGTCCACGCTGAGCCGGTAGTTCAGCGGGGAGAAGGTGCGGATCTCGGCCAGTACGGCCAGGGTGTAGCGGGCCGAACCGCGAGGGTGGCGCATGGCGTTGGCGCGCCGGTTGACCAGGGCGTCAAAACCGGTGGCCACGACGGTGCCGAAAAACCGGTCGCCAACCCGGACCAGATCCAGCGGTCGGGTGGGTCCGGCCGCAATCGTCGCGGCGGCGCCGACCGCGTCGTCGGGGTCCAGGCCAACGCCGCGGGCCAGGTCGTTCCCGGTGCCGGCGGGAATGAGCCCGAGGACCGGTGCGGGCCGGTCCGGGTGCTCGGCCCGCCTCCGGGCCAGGGCGTTTACGCCGAGGTGGAACATCCCGTCCCCGCCCATCACCGCGACGGTAGCGGCGTCGCCGTCGACCGCGCCGGCCAGCAGCCCGGCCGCTTCCTGCGGGGTGCGGCTCAGACCGATCTCCACCGGATGCCCGGCGTCGCGCAGATGCCCGACGACTTGCGGCAACAACGCCAGGCTGCGGCCCTTGCCCGCCGTGGGGTTGACCACCAAGACCACGGTGCCGCTCGCGCGACTCACCGCCCGCCGTTCCCCTCCCCCGCCGAATCACCGTCCGACAGTTCCCGGAGGGCGCGGTCGGACTCCACACTCGGCGACTCGATCAGCCCGCGCCGCAGCTTGCGTCGGTCCAAGATGTGCGCGATCACCTCGGCGACCAAAAACAGCACCGTCATCGGCACTGCCAGCATCAGCATCGAGAACGGGTCGGTCGACGGCGTGGCCACCGCGCCGAACACGAACGTGCCGAACACGACCAGGGACCGGTACTTGGCCAGATACTTGGCCTTGAGCACGCCGACGATGTTGAGCAACAACACGATCAGCGGAATCAGGAACGCCGCCCCGAAGACGAGCATGAAGCGCATCAGGAACGACAGGAACTGGTTCACGTCCTGCAGGTTCGCCACCCCGTTCTGGGTGAAGCTCAACAACACGGTGATGCCCTTGGGCAGCACGTAGTAGCCGGTGGCCACCCCGGACAGGAAGAGCGGGGTGGCGGTCAGAATGAAGATTAGGCTCCACTTCTTTTCCCGGGACAGCAGACCCGGCACGATGAAGGCCCACAACTGGTAGAGCCAAACCGGGGCGGTGACCAGGGTCCCCGCCAGCGCGGACACCTTGAGAGCCAAGGTGAGCGGGGAGGCGACGCCGTTGTTGACCAGGATGATCTGCGCGTCCGGGTTCTTGGCCTGCAGCGCCGCCTTGGCCTGGTTGTAGGGGCCGTAAATGATGTCGGTCAGGAAATCCCGGAAGAACCAGGCGGCGATCGTGCCGGCCAGGATCACCAGGGCCACGATCACCAGCCGATAACGCAGTTCGGCGATGTGCTCGAACAAGCTCATCGAGCCGTCGGCCGGGGTGGCCGGTCGGCGCAACCATTTCAGGTTGAACCGGATCGGGCGCCCCCGGACGGTCAGGGACACCTCAGCCTCGGTTCGTCATCGAGGCGGGTGAGCCGTTCTCATCACCGGTGAGTGAGTTCTGAGCCGCGGGCTGAACACGGGCGCTCACGCGTCCTTGCGCGGGTCGGCGTGCGCGCCGCTCGGCCGCTGGACGTAGCGGGGGTCGGTCGGCTCCGTGAGGGTCGGCTCGGCCAGGGCCGGGTCGTTCAGGGTGGGATCGGAGAGGTTCAGGTCAGCCGGAGTGGGCGCTGCCGGTGAGGTCCCAGCCGTCGCATCCTTGGCCGCACCTTCCTTGGCTGCCCCGTCCTTGTCGCGCAGACCCTTGGTCTCCTCCTTGAACTCCCGCAGCGCCCGGCCGCTGCTCTTACCGAGCCCTGCCAATCGGGAACCCCCGAACAGGAGCAGGACCACGGCCAGGATGATCAACAGCTCTTGCGCTCCGAGACCGGCGATAAGCGGGGTCATGAGTTCCTCTTTTCCTGGCGCGGTCGCGCCGTGACCATCCTACGTCCGGACTGTCGCCGCCGGGTCGTCCTGCGCCTTGAGTTCATCGTCGGAACCGCGGGTCTCGATCCGGATCTGGGCCAGCAGATCAAACAGTTCTGCGGTCCGGTCGCCGGCTCGCCCCACCTCCTCCAGCAGCGTACGGAGCCGCCGCCACACTCGAACGGCCAACGCGACCAGGACCGTCAGGCCACCCAACGCGATCCCGAGGAAGAGCAGCACCCACCACATCCGAGCACCCTACGACCACGTCGGATCCGCGGCTACTCCTCGAGGGCGGCGTAGCCGGCCAGCGCCTCCCGGGCCGAATCGGCCGCCGGATCACCCGCGCCGGCCGGGGCCAGCACCACCGCGTGTCCACCGAGGCGGAGCAGCAGCCGGCGCAGCCACGCCGGGTCGGTGACCCGGAACGAGGAGACCAGGTGCCCGTCCCGCGCCGGGCTGACCGTTTCGGTCGGGTAGTACTCGGCCACCCAGGCGGCCTGCGGGTCGAGGTCGAGGGTGACCAGTGGCGCGTCCTGCAGACTGTCGAACCACCCGGTGGCCAGGTCGAGCAGCACCACGTCGTGGGCCGCCACGGCCACGTCGGTGATCCGGGCGGCGACGATCCGGTCGAGCCGGAAGGTCCGCAAGCCCTCGGCGAGGTAGCACCAGCCCTCCAGGTAGCCGTAGCCGTCGAGCACGAACAGCCGCAGCGGGTCGACCAGCCGCTGGGTGGTCTCCTCCCGGGTGGCGACGTCGTAGGTCAGTTCGACCCGACGCGACCGGTCCAGGGCCTCGGCCACGGTGGCCCGGATCTCCTCCGGCGCGGCGGCCACGCTGACCGCGGCCCGCTCGGGGCTCCCCGCACCGGTCGCCGCTTCCAGCTTGGTCAACGCCCGGTCCACCGCGTCCCGCTGACCGGCTCCGGCAATTTCGCGCAGGGTCCGGAGGGCGAGGACCAGGGCCAGCGCCTCGTCCGCACTCAGCCGCAGCGGGCGGGTCAGGTAGTCGGCGTTGCTGAGGTGGATCACGCCTTCGCCCTCCACCGCGTCCATGTCGATGTCGATCAGGTCGCCCGGGGTCAAGCCCGGCATCCCGCACATCCACAAGACGTCGAGGTCCCCGCGCAGCGTCTCCGGACTGACCCCGAACGCGGCCGCCACGTCACCCAGGGCCGCGCCGTCGTGTTCGCGCAGGTAGGGCACCAGGCTGAGCAGCCGGCGCACCTGGGCAGTGGCGGTCACCTGACCTCCACCGAGCCGGCAGGCCGATGTGGCCGGCCCGGTGCCGTGGCCCAGGCGGCCACCGCCCGGAGTCGCACAAGCACCTGGTCCCGCAGCTCGATTGGGGCCAGGACCAAGACGTCGGGTCCGTGGCCGGCGAGCTCCTCGGCCAGGCCGCGAAGACTGGCGTAAGGCAGCGAGACGGCGTCGAAACCCGCCGGACACGCCGGGGCCGGAGCTGCCGGCGCACTCCGCCGGCGCAACGAGGCGGCGCGGCCGGCGCGGATCGCGAGCGAGGCGGTCGCGGTGGGTTCTTGGGGATCGAGGAACCCGCCGAGCGCGCGGAGATCGAGGTCGTCGGGGACCTCGTACGCACCGGCCCGCGACACCCGCCGCGGCAAGTCGAGGATCCGGGACAGCTTGAACATCCGGCTCGCCTGCCGGTCCAGATCGCGCCCCACCAGATACCAGCGGCCTCGCCGCGAGGTCAGCCCCCACGGTTCGACGGTGCGGACGGTGCCGCCGCGGTAGGTGAAGCTCACCCGGGTCCGGTCCAGCACCGCATTCCACAAGGGGGTGAAGGCAGGCTCGCTCGCCTGCACCGACGGCTCCAGCGCGGCCAGCGCCGACGGGTCGGGGTCGACCCCGGCGGCTCGCAGCTTGGTCATCGCACTCTGGGTGGACTCGGCCATGCTCGCGTGCTGCCAGACCCGGGCCGCCACGCCGACCACCGCCGCCTCGTCGGCGTCGAGGTCGATCGGCGGCAACGAGAACTCCCCCGGCCGGATCCGGTAACCGGGCTCGTCGTCGAACAGCGGGTCGAAGTTGCCGACCTCGAGCGGCACCCCGAGGCGCCGCAATTCGTCCTTGTCCCGCTCGAAGGTGCGCTCAAAGGCGGCGTCGGACAGGTCGTGGTAGCCCTCCACCGCCCCGCGCAGCCGGCTCTTGGACAGGTAGGTCCCGGCCACCAGCAACGCGATGGTCAGGTTCATCAGCCGCTCGGTCTTGCGGGGTGTCATGCTTGCGGCCTGTCCCTCCACCCGGATCGTCGCGTCAACCGGTTCGTCCCGGCAACCGGTTCGTCCTTGAGGCCCACGAAACTACACCGCGGAGAGAAGTTCTGACCGTCTCACCCGCCGCTGCCGCCGGTCGGTTCGCGCCGAGCCCGACCGGCCCGCTGCACGTGGGCAACCTGCGTACGGCCGTGCTGGCGTGGTTGTTCGCCGCGAGCACCGGTCGAGCCCTGCTGCTGCGCTGGGAGGACCTGGACGCAGGCCGGGTCCGTCCCGGCGCCGCCGAGGGGCAGGCCGCCGATCTGGCCGCGCTCGGGCTGGTCTTCACCGGCGGGGCCCTGGTTCAGTCGAGCCGGGCCGAGGTGTACGCGGCTGCGTTGGCGACTCTGGACGGACACACCTTCGAGTGCTTCTGCACCCGGGCCGAGATCGCCGCGGCCGCCTCCGCCCCGCACGGCGGGCCCCGGCGTTACCCCGGCACCTGCCGCCGGCTCAGCGCGGCCGAACGTGCCCAACGGCGCCGGAGTCGGGCGCCGGCGCTGCGGCTGGACGCCGACGGCGCGGTGGCCGAGATCGTGGACGTGCTGCACGGCCGCCGCCGCGGCCTGGTCGACGACATCGTCCTCGCCCGTCCCGACGGCGTCGCCGCCTACCACCTCGCCTGTGTGGTCGACGACGCCGCCACCGGGGTCGACCAGGTCGTCCGCGGCGACGATCTGCTGCCCAGCGCGATCGACCAGGCCCACCTGGCCACGCTGCTCGGCCACCCACCGCCGACGTACGCGCACGTGCCGCTGGCCCTGAACGGGCAGGGGCGGCGGCTGGCCAAACGAGACGGGGCGGTAACCATGATTGACCTGGTCGCGGCCGGACTGGGCCCCGCGGCCGTGCTGAACCTGATCGCGGTGTCGCTGGGGCTGGCGGAGCCCGGCGAACGGGTCAACCTGGCGGCCCTGCTCGAGCGGTTCGAGGCGTCCCGGCTGCCGCGGGAGCCGTGGGTCGTCACGCCGCCACCGGTTAGGGTCCGCAGGTGATCGTCTGGGCGCAGGGCACGGTGACGGAGGTGACCGGCGGTTGGCCGGGGGCGGTCGAGCTCAGCGTCGTCCGCGACGACACAGCACAACGCTGCCGGGCGCTGGTCTACACCGATCTGATGGCCGCACCCCGGGCCACCGACCGGGTGCTGCTCAACGTCGCCGCCCTGGACCGCGGACTGGGGACCGGCGGCTACGCCTTGGTGGTGGCGGCGATGGATTCCGCCGGGGGGATCGGGCAGCAGCCCCCGGCGCCGGCCGGGCACCTGGTCAAGGCTCGCTACCTGCCGCTGCAGGCGATGGTGGCCGGCGCCGACGAGCAGGGCAGCCCGCACCACGATCTGCTGGCCGACGCCGATTCGGTCCAGGGAATGCCGGTGGTGGTGGCCGACCTGCACTCGGCGCTGGCCCCGACCCTGCTGGCCGTGGCCCACGACCGGCCCGGCACCCGGGTGGTGTACGTGATGACCGACCAGGGTGCGCTGCCGCTGGCGTACTCCCGGGCGGCCGCGCGGCTGCGGGCGGCGGGGTTGCTGGCCGGTACGGTCACCGTGGGTCAGGCCTTCGGCGGCGACTTGGAGGCGGTCACGGTGCACTCCGGTCTGCTCGCGGCCCGGCTGGCCCTGAACGCCGACCTGGTCGTGGTCAGCCAAGGCCCGGGCAACCTCGGCACCGGCACCCGCTGGGGGTTCTCCGGGGTGAGCGCCGGTGAGGCGATCAACGCCGCGGCCACGCTGGCTGGGCGGCCGGTGGCCGGCCTGCGGATCTCCGGCGCCGACGCCCGGACCCGGCATCGCGGAGTGTCCCACCACAGCCTGACCGCGTACGGGCGGGTCGCGCTGGTCTCCGCCGACCTGGCCGTGCCCGACTTCGCCGAAGCGCAAGCTCTGCACGGCATCGCCGGCCTGGACGCGGTGGCGGCGATGGCGCCGGCGGTCGAAGCCGCGGCCCGCGGGTTGAGCCGGCACCGCTTCGTCCGGGTCGACCTGGCCGGGCTGGACCAGGCCCTCCTCCGGGCGCCGTCGCTGCTGTCCACCATGGGCCGCGGACTGGACGCCGACCCCGCCTATTTCCTGGCCGCGGCCGCGGCGGGCCGGCATGCAGCCACCCTGCTCACCGCTCCCTGAGCTGCTACCTACCCGCCCCCGGCCCCCGGCTGCCCGGCGGTGGTGAACAACAGGTCGACCACCATCACCAGCGTCTCCCCCGGGTTGATCTTCGGCGTGGCGTTGCCCTGCGGATATCCCAGGTCGGGCGGGATCACCAGCAGCACCCGGCTGCCCACGGTCTGACCGGCCAGGCCCTGTTGCATTCCGGGCAGCAGCGACGGCAGCGGCGCGTCGGCGGGCTTGGCGTCGTAGGTCTGCTCCAGCACCTTGCCGGTGTTCCAGTCCAGCCAGGTGTAGTTGATGGTGACGGTGTCGGTCTTGGCGACCTTCTTGCCCTTGCCCTTGATCAGCGGCTGCACCTGCAGGGTTTTCGGGGGATCGGTCTTGGGCACGGTCACCGTAGGCTTCCCGGTGCCGCCGGTCACCGTGGGCAGACCGGCCTTCGGGGTCACCGTGGTCCCTTCGGGAGCGCTGAGCGGCACCGCGACGATGTCGACCACGAAGATCAAGGTGTCGCCGACGTTGATCCCGGCCTGGGCGTTCCCGCCGCTGGCGTCGTAGCCGTCCGGGCCGGGCATGGCGATCAGCACCCGGCTGCCCTGACGCTGCCCGGTCAGCCCCTTGCTGAAGCCGGGCACCACCTGGTCCAGCGGGAAGGCGATGGACTGGCCGCGGCTGAAGGAGTCGTCGAACCGCTTGCCGGTCCGGCCGTCGACGCCGTAGTAGTTGACCTCGACCGTCGATCCGGGTTGCACGACCGGCCCCTGCGAGCCGGCCAGGACCTTGGTCCGGGTCTTGTCGATTGCCCACGGCGACTTGACGGTGACCTTCGGCGACTTGCCGTACCCGCCGGTGACGCTGACCGCGTCGAAGTTGTCCGAGGCCTTGACCGCGCTCGATGGGCTCACGCTCGGGCTCGGCGACGCCGCGGCGCTGCTGCTGCTGGGCGCACTGGGTGTGGGCGACGCGCTCGCACTGTCGGCCGGAGCGTCGTTGCCGCAGGCCGCCAGACTCAGCAGCGACGCACTGAGCCCGACGCCGAGCAGCGTCTTGACCAGGGATGCCTTGACCGCAGGAGTGCGCACCGGGAGAGGTTACAGGGCCAAACCTGTGCCGCCCCCTCGCAAGCACGGCGCACACCGCAGCTTCCTCCGGCCACTCTGCGCCCCGCGCGACTTCTTTGACCCCGTTACACGGGGCTCAAGGATCACCGCCGGGGCGCAGAGTGCATACCTCAATACACCCGGCGCATGGTGGCGATCAGCCGGTCGACGCGCTCGTCGGTGGCGACGAAGGGGTCTTTGCAGAGGACGGTGCGCTGGGCCTGATCGTTGAGTTTGAGGTGCACCCAGTCGACGGTGTAGTCGCTGCGGCACTCCTGGGCGGCGCGGATGAAGTCGCCGCGGAGCTTGGCCCGGGTGGTCTGCGGCGGTACGGACTTGGCCCGGAACACGGTCGGCTCGGCGGTCACCCGGGCGGCGACCCCACGCTGCTCCAGCAGTGAGAACAGACCCCGGCCGCGGCGGATGTCGTGGTAGGCCAAGTCGAGCTGGGCGATCCGCGGGTCGGCGAAGCTGAGCCGGTGCTTGACCGAGTAGCGCTCAAGCAACCGCAGCTTGATCGCCCAGTCGATCTCGGTGTCGATCAGGCCCAGCTTGTCCTCCGCGACCGCCCGCAGCGCCCGCTCCCACAGGTCGAGAACGCGGTCGACGATCGGAGTCCGCAGGCTCTCCCGGTTGACGAACTCCGCCACCCGGCCGTAGTACTCGCTCTGTAACTCCAGGGCCGAGATCCGCCGGCCGTTGGACAACGCGACCTGCACCCGCCCGGTCCGGTCTCGGCTCATGTCGCGGATGGCCCGGATCGGGTTGTCCAGGGCGAAGTCACGGGTCGGCACGCCGGCCTCGATCAGCCGCAGCACCAGCTCGGCGGAGCCGACCTTGAGCAGGGTGGTCGTCTCGCTCATGTTGGAGTCGCCGACGATCACGTGCAGCCGCCGGTAGCGCTCGGGGTCGGCGTGCGGCTCGTCGCGGGTGTTGATGATCGGCCGGCTGCGGGTGGTGGCGGAGGAGACGCTTTCCCAGATGTGCTCGGCCCGCTGGCTGACGCTGTAGTCCGCGCCCCGGGCGGTGGTCAGCACCTTGCCGGCCCCGCAGATCAGCTGCCGCGAGACCAGGAACGGCACCAGCACGTCGGTGATCTTGGAAAAGTCGCCGACCCGGGAGATCAGGTAGTTTTCGTGGCAGCCGTAGGAGTTGCCGTGGGAGTCGGTGTTGTTCTTGAACAGGTAGATGTCGCCGGCGATGTTCTCACTGGCCAGGCGCTGTTCGGCGTCGACGATGAGGTCTTCGAGGATCCGCTCGCCCGCCCGGTCGTGGTTGAGCAGCTGGACCAAGTCGTCGCACTCGGCGGTGGCGTACTCGGGGTGGGAGCCGACGTCGAGGTAGATCCGGGAGCCGTTGCGCAGGAACACGTTGCTGCTGCGTCCCCAGGTCACCACCCGGCGGAACAGGTAGCGCGCCACCTCGTCGGGGGTCAGTCGGCGGGCGCCGCCGGAGGTGCACGCGACTCCGTACTCGGTCTCCAACCCGTAGATGCGGCGGTCCACAACCCTCCTCAGCTCGTTTCGGCCACCAGGTCCAGCAGCGACCCGAGCTCCTCACGGGTCAGTTCCCGCAGTTCACCCACGGCCAACGTCTTCAACCGAACCGGTCCGATCCCGATTCGGGACAGCCGCCGGACCGGGTGCCCCACCGACTCCATGGTACGGCGCACGATGTGGTTTCGGCCCTCGTGCAGGGTGAGCCGCACCAGCGACCGGCCGCCGGTCGCCGAGACCAGCTTGACCCCCCGGGGGTGGACGGGGCCGTCGTCGAGGACCACCCCGTTCCGCAACCGCTTCAGGGTGGCCGCGTTCAGCACGCCCTCCACCTCGGCGAGGTAGGTCTTATCGACCTCGAACTTGGGATGGGCCAGCTGGTAGGCGAAGTCGCCGTCGTTGGTGAGGATGATCAGCCCCTCGGTGTCGGTGTCGAGCCGGCCCACGTGGAACAGTCGCTCCTTGACCACCGAGCGGCCCGACGCGGAGTCCACCACCACATCGGCCAGGGTGCGCCGGCCCTCGGGGTCGGTCAGGGTCGAGACCACCCCCCGCGGCTTGTTCAGCACCAGGTAGAGGTGCCGGCGCGGAGGCGGGATCCGGGAACCGTCGACCCGGATCACGTCGTGGTCGGGGTCGACCCGCCGGCCCTGCTCGAGCACGGTGTCGCCGTTGACCTGGACGCGGCCCTGCGCGATCATCGCCTCGCACGCCCGGCGTGACGCCAGCCCGGCCTGGGCCAGCACCTTCTGCAGGCGGATACCCGCGCTCGAGGGGTCGTTCACCATCACTCCTGGGGTCGGGCGGCGTCGTCGACTGTGACCGCGCCGGCCCCGGGGACGGCGAGTTCGCTCAGCTCCGCCTCCAGCTCGGCGGCGTCGGGCAGGTGCGGGGCGAGCGGCGGCAACTCGGTCAGGCTACGCAGGCCGATCCGTTCCAGGAAGTGGTCGGTGGTAGCGAACACCGCCGCGCCGGTCTCGGCGTCGTGGCCGGCCTCGATGATCAGGGAGCGGGCGAGCAGGGTGCGAATCACCCCGTCCACGTTGACGCCCCGGATTCCCGACACCCGGCCGCGGGACACCGGCTGGGCGTAGGCGATCACCGCCAGCGTCTCCAATGCGGCCTGGGACAGCTTCCCGCTGCCGCCGCGGACGACGTGGGCGGCGATCAGGTCCGCGTGCTCGGCCCGGGTGTAGTAGCGCCAACCCGCCCCGACCCGGCGCAGCTCGAAGCCGCGGCCGGTCTCGTCGTAGAAGGCGACCAGACCGGCCAGGCATTCCTCGACCACCGGTTCGGGCACTCCGACCGCTTCGGCGAGTTCACGCTGCGGAACGGGCTCGGCGGCGAGCAGCAGCAGCGCCTCGACCGCCCCGGAGATCTCGGCGGGACTGTGCTCCCGGAACTCCTGCTCCTGGAACCCCGGCTCCTGGAACCCCGGCTCCTGGAACCCCTGCTCCTGGAACCCCGGCTCTGGGGACGGGTCGACCGGCGCAGGCGTCGGATCGGTCATGTGGGGCGTGGGTCCTTATCGGCCGCGGGTTCGAAGACGTCGAACTCGTCGGAGATCGCAAGTTCTCCGGTGTCGGTGCCGGTCCAGCGTACGGTGAGCTCGCCCAGCGGGGTGAGCTGTTCGAAGGCGACCGCGCCCTGACCGAACAGTTCCAGCAGGGCCAGGAACCGGGCGACGGTGGTCAACCGATCAGGTGCGTCTCCGGTCAGGGCCCGGAAGGTCGCCACCCGGCCGCGCCGGAGCCGTTCCACCAACAGCTGAGCCTGTTCGGCCACGCTGACCGCCGGGGCGTGCAAGTGGGCCAGCGACACCAGTTCGGCGGGCCGGGGGGCGCTGGCCCGGGCAGCCAGGGCGGCGAGCTCCTCCGGGCTCACGGTCAGCTCGACCTGGGGCAGGATCGCCGCGAACCACGGATCGAGGCCGACCTCCCGCGGAAAGCGCCGGTCCTGTTCGCCCAGGGTCGTGGCCAGCCAGGCCGCCACCTGCTTGAACGCCCGGTAGGCCAGCAACCGGGCGAACAGCAGGTCGCGGGCCTCCAACAGGGCGAGGTCCTCGGGGTCCTCGACCTCCCCCGCCGGCAGCAGCCGGGCTGCCTTGAGGTCGAGCAGGGTCGCCGCGACCAGGACGAAGGAACTGGTCGCGTCCAGGTCCCACGCCTGGCCGACCGCTTTGACGTGACTGATGAACTCGTCGGTGACCTGGGAGAGCGCCACTTCGGTGATGTCGAGTTTGCGACGGCTGATCAGGCCCAGCAACAGGTCGAACGGCCCTTCGAAGTTGGTCAGGTGGACCTCGAAGGCGGCTGCGGTCTCACTCACGCCGACGGCTCGGCCGGGGGCTGGCTCGGCGCTCTGAGCCGGCGGACCAGTTCGGAGTCCGCACCCCGCTCGGTCAGATCCGCCAGCAGGGCAGCGACGGACTCGCGGACGATTCGGCCCCGGTCCGCGGCCAAGCCCTGCCGTCTGAGGGTGAGCCGGGCCTGCTCCAGGGCGAGCAGCTCCTCGCGGCTGACGTAGACGGTGATCTTCTCCTCGTGCCGGACCCGGCCGGATCCCCGGCCGGCCGGGCGGCCCGCCTCGTCGGGGTCGGCCCGGCCGGGCTGGGTGGCCCGGAACAGCTCCGAGGCGCCGGGGAGATTTACGCGGCGCGGCACCGGCGAAGCACCTCACGCGCGAGCATCCGGTAGGCCGCGGCTCCCGGCGAACCGGTGGCGTAGCTGGTGATCGGCTCGCCGGCCACCGTGGTTTCGGGAAACTTGACCGTTCGCCGGATCACGGTGTGGAAGACGGTGTCCCCGAAGGCCTCGACCACCCGCTCCAAGACCTCCCGGCTGTGCAGGGTGCGCGAGTCGTACATCGTGCCGAGAATGCCGAGGATCTCCAGCCGAGAGTTGAGCCGGTCCTGGACCTTGCCGATGGTGTCGGTCAGCAGGGCAACCCCGCGGAGAGCGAAGAATTCACACTCCAGCGGCATCAGGACGTAGTCGGCGGCGGTCAGGGCGTTCACGGTGAGCAAGCCGAGCGAGGGCGCGCAGTCGATCAGGATGATGTCGTAGTCGGCCTTGAGCGTGGCCAGCACCCGTAGCAGCGTCTGCTCCCGGGCCACCTCGCTGACCAGCTGAACCTCGGCCGCGGAGAGGTCGATGTTGCTCGGCAGCAGGTCCAGGTGCGGCGTCGCGGTGGACTCGATCACCTGGTCCGCGCCGACGTCGCGGCCGAGCAGCAGGTTGTAGACGCTGTACTCCAAGGTGTGCGGGTTGATCCCCAGACCCACCGAGAGCGACCCCTGAGGATCGAAGTCGACCAACAAGACCTTGCGCCCCAGCTCGGTCAGCGCCGCGCCGAGGTTGATCGTGGTGGTGGTCTTGCCCACCCCACCCTTCTGGTTGCACAGCGCGATCACCGTGGCCGGCCGGCCGGGGTCCGGAAGCGGGGGCAGGTCGGTCAGGTCGGGCCATGGTCGCCCGGTCGGACCGAGCTCGGGGCCCGGGTCGGGTTCGGGCACGGCAAAGAGTGCGTCCGTGCTGTCGTCGGGGTCCGGCGCCGGCTCGTCGACGGTGGCCGGGTCCAGATTCGGGACCGTCTCGTGCGCCGGGTCCGGGGAAGGTCCCGCGGGGGTCGGACGACCCTCGGCCGGATCCTGCACGCGCGCTCCTCCTGTGCTGCCCCGCTGGCGGGTCCACGGTCATCGGTCCCCCGCACCCTAGTACGTCCCCCGGCTGCCCTCACCCCGCCACGGTCGGAAGACGTACGCCTCGGCCGACCCCAGAGCGCCGCAACCCGGCCGCGGTCGGAAAACGCACGCTCCCAACCCTCCCTGGGCGACTAAACCCCGCCGCGGTCGGAAAACGCACGCCTCGGCCGACCCCCAAACCGCCGCAACCCGGCCGCGGTCGGAAAACGCACGCCCGGCCGGCGAACCGGTGAACCCGCCGCCCTTATCCGGCCCGGGGTTCAGCGGGCCCGCGGATGGGCGCTGAGGTAGACCTCGCGGAGGTGTTCCACGGTGACCAGGGTGTAGATCTGTGTGGTCGTCACCGACGCATGACCCAGCAGCTCTTGAACTACCCGGACGTCAGCGCCGCCCTCGAGCAGGTGGGTCGCAAAGCAGTGCCGCAGCGTGTGCGGGGAGACCTCGGTCTCGATCCCGGCCCGGTGCGCCACCCGCTGCACCACCGCGTACGCGCTCTGTCTCGACAGTGCACCGCCGCGGGCGTTCAGCAGCAGCGCCGGGGTGCCCCGCCCCCGGGCGGCGAGTCCGGGGCGCCCGCGGACCAGATAGGCCTCGACCGCGGCACGGGCGTAAGAGCCGAGCGGGACGATCCGTTCCTTGGACCCCTTGCCCAGCACCCGCAACCCGGCCACTTCGTCCGCCCCGACCGCGAGCGCCCGGGTCAACTCGTCCACGTCCAGGGCGACGACTTCGCTGATCCGCGCACCGGTGCCGTAGAGCAACTCCAGCAGGGCCGCGTCCCGCAGTCCGAGGGCGGTGTCGGTGGCCGGGACGGCCAGCACGGCCTGAACCTGATCGAGCGAGAGCGCCTTGGGCAACCGCAGCGGCGGCCGGGGTGGGGTCACCGTCGCCGCCGGGTCGGTAGCGGTCACACCCTCGGCCAGCCCGAAGCGGTGCAGGCTGCGGACCGCGACGACGGCCCGCGCCACGCTGGCCGGCGCCAACGGTGCCCACAGCCAGCCGTCGGCCGGCGCGGATTCAGCCGGGGCGCGGACACCCTCGGTGAGCCGGGTCGCGTACTCCCCGATCAGGGCCGGGGTCACCGCCGTAGGGTCGGTGATCCCCTGTCCGCTCAACTCGGCCAAATAGCGCCCCAGGTCACGCCGGTAGGCCGCGAGGGTGTGCGGGGAGGCCCCTCGCTCCACCGCGAGGTGGTCCAGATAGGTCGAGACCAGCCGGTCCAGCGGCGTGGCCGGTCGACTCAGGAAAGGACCTCGGCCAGCTCGGTGTGAACCAGCCCGTGGGCCTGCGCGACCGGAGCGGAGACCAGTTCACCGGCGTGGGTACTGAGCCCCCGCGCCAGCGTCGGGTCGGCTCGGAGGGCGTCCCGCCAGCCGTGCTCGGCCAGGCCTACCACGTACGGCAAGGTCACGTTGGTCAAGGCGTAGGTCGAAGTGTGCGGGACCGCGCCGGGCATGTTGGCCACGCAGTAGAACACCGACTCGTGCACCCGGAACGTGGGCTCGGCGTGGGTGGTCGGCCGGGAGTCGGCGAAGCAGCCACCCTGGTCGATGGCGATGTCGACCAAGACACTGCCGGGCTTCATCCGAGCCACCAGATCGTTGCTGACCAGCGTCGGGGCCTTGGCCCCGGGCACCAGCACGGCCCCGATCACCAGGTCGGCGCCCAGGACGGCCCGCTCGACCTCCAACGCGTTGGAAGCCACCGTCTTGAGGTGGCCGCGGTAGTCCCGGTCAGCTTCCCGGAGCCGGTCGATGTTCAGGTCGAGCAGGACCACGTCCGCCCGCATCCCGAGGGCGATAGTGGCCGCCTGCATGCCCGACACACCGGCCCCGAGGACCACCACCCTGGCCGCATGCACCCCGGCTACACCGCCCATCAGCGTGCCCCGGCCACCCCCCTGAGCCATCAGGTGATAGGCGCCGACCTGCGGAGCGATCCGGCCCGCAACCTCACTCATCGGAGCCAACAGGGGCAGCGCGCCCGGCACACCGTTGGTCACCGGGAGTTGCACCGTCTCGTAGGCGATGGCGGTGACCTGGTGGTCCAGCAGGGCCTGGGTGCAGGCGCGGCTCGCGGCCAGGTGCAGGTAGGTGAACAGCACTTGGCCGGGCCGCATCGAGGGGTACTCCTGCTCGATCGGCTCCTTCACCTTGAGCACCAGTTCGGCGTCGTTCCACACCGCCTCGTGCCCGGATACGATTTTGGCCCCGGCCGCACTGAACTCGTCATCGGTGATCGAGGACCCGGTGCCGGCCCCGGCCTCGATCAGTACCTCGTGACCGCGGCCGGTCAACTCGTGCACGCCCGAGGGGGTGATCGCCACCCGGAACTCGTTGTTCTTGACTTCGCTGGGCACGCCGATCTTCACCAGACAGACTCTACGACCTCAGCACCGGACGACGCTGCGGGTAGCGCGATCGCACGGCGCCCAGGTCATCCGCGCAGGTCAGTCCGCGCAGGTCAGTCGCGTAGGGGAATGCCCCGAGCGTCGGCGGCGAAACTCGGCGAACTGACCAGGATCAAAATTCCCTCGATCAGCGTCCAAACCGCGACCAGAGGCGCCAGCAGACCCAACGACAACACGCTCAGCAGCAGCTGCAGGATGCCGATCCCGGTCCGGCCCAGGTAGAAGCTGTGCACGCCCAACGGGCCCAGGAAGATCGCGAGCAGACCGGCGGCGATCCGCGACTTCTGCGCCGCGTACAGACCGTTCTGGTACGCCTGCTGGCGCGGGTCGACCGGATAGCCGTAAGCGGGCTGGGCGTACGGGGACGGCTGCACGTACGGGTCGGGCTGGGGATACGGGGCCGGCTGGGAGTACGGGGCCGGCTGGGAATAGGGGGCGGAACTCGTCGGGTAGGGCTCGAAATCGGCCGGCGCCGCAGGGTAGTCGTACGGAGCCGCAGGGTAGTCGTAGGGAACCGGGTAGCTCGGCCCAGGTTCGGGCCGGTCGGCGGGCAGCGGAACGGTCGGCTCCGGTTCCGGATTGGGGTAGGACACGAGGTTCTTCTCCGTCGAGGGTTCAGGCCCGGCAAGAATCAGTCGAGTCCTTCGAAAAATGGTAGCGGGTCCAGGTGCGGCCGAGGCTCGATCAGGCCCGCTCGGCCGTATCCAGCAGCACGTCCCGGGCCGGCCACCCAACCTCAGCAGGCCGGAGCGAGGCGAAGCCGTCGCGATCGCGGGAGAGCGCGGCGGCGAGCACCCCGTTGACCAGGTTGGGGTTGTGCACGCGGCCGGCCAGGACGGCGTCGACCAGGTCCTCCAGCGCGGCCCGGACGGTCTCCATCTCGGCTTCCTCACCGGCCCGGGTGAAGCCTTCGGGCGACGCGACGTCGTGCAGGTCGCGGGCCAGGAAGATCCGCACCGGCTCCCCGATGATGCCGGGAGTAGAAAAGACGTCGACCAGCACCGCCCAGCGATCGGCGACCAGATTGACCTCCTCGGCCAGTTCCCGCCGGGCGGCGGCCAGCGGATTCTCCCCGCTGACGTCCAGCAGCCCGGCGGGCGGCTCGAGCAGCCGGTGCCGGACCGCGTGCCGGTACTGCTGCACGAGCACCACCTGCTCCTGCTCGTCGAGGGCGATCACCGCGACCGCCCCCGGGTGCTGCAGGTACTCCCGCTGCATCGACTCCCCGTCGGGCGCCTGGACGTCGTCTTGCCGAAGAGCAGTGATCTGGCCCTCGCCCAGCACGCGGGTCGCCGTCACCGGCCAAGACGTCGGCCGGTCCACCAACTCGGCCGCCCTGAGCACCCGGGCGACCGCCCGACCCGACTCGACCCCCTTTACCGACGCCCCCTTCACCGACGCGCCCCGACCGGCAGCCGGGTGGCGAGCCGACGGTCCAGAGCGGCGTCCACCAGGCCCACGAACAACGGGTGTGGCTTGGTCGGACGGGACTTGAGTTCGGGGTGGGCCTGGGTGGCGACGAAGTAGGGATGAACGTCGCCGGGCAGTTCCACGAACTCGACCAGTCGGCCGTCGGGCGAGGTACCGCTGATCACCAGCCCGGCCTCCTCCAACTGGGCGCGGTAGCTGTTGTTGACCTCGTAACGGTGCCGGTGCCGCTCACTGACCCGGGTCTGCCCGTACAGTTTGGCCACCACCGAGCCCGGCCGCAGGTCCGCCGGGTAGGCACCCAGCCGCATCGAGGCACCGAGATCCCCCTCCCCGGAGACGATGGCCACCTGTTCGGCCATGGTGGCGATCACCGGATGCGGCGAGTCCGGCTCGAACTCGGAGCTGTCCGCGCCGTCCAGGCCGGCAAGGTTGCGGGCGACCTCGATCACCATGCACTGCAGGCCAAGGCACAGCCCCAAGGTCGGGATCTGGTGCTCCCGGGCGTAGCGGACAGCGCCGATCTTGCCCTCGGTGCCGCGGATGCCGAAGCCCCCGGGGATCACCACGCCGTCGACGTCAGCCAGCAATCGGGCCGCGCCCTCGGCGGTGGCGCAGCCGTCGGAGGGCACCCAGCGGATGCCGACCCGGGCGTGATGGGCGAACCCGCCGGCCCGCAGCGCCTCCGAGACCGACAGGTAAGCGTCGGGCAGGTCGACGTACTTGCCGACCAGGGCGATCACCACCTCCTCGCTGGGGTGGTGCACCCGTTGCAGCAGGTCGTTCCACCGGGTCCAGTCGACGTCGCGGAACCGCAGGTCGAGCCGGCGGACCACGTACGCGTCCAGGCCCTCGGTGTGCAGCACCTTGGGGATGTCGTAGATGCTCGGGGCGTCCACGCAGGCCACCACCGCCTGCTCGTCGACGTCGCACATCAACGAGATCTTGCGTTTGACCGACTCCGGGATCTCGCGGTCGGAGCGGCAGACCACGGCGTCGGGCTGGATCCCGACCTGGCGGAGGGCGGCGACGGAGTGCTGGGTCGGCTTGGTCTTCAGTTCACCGCTCGGACCGATGTAGGGCACCAGCGACACGTGCAGGAAGAACACGTTTTCCCGGCCCACGTCGTGCCGGACCTGGCGGGCCGCCTCCAGGAAGGGCAGCGACTCGATGTCGCCGACGGTGCCCCCGATCTCGTGGATGACGACGTCGGCTCGCTGTCCCGGGTCCGCCGAGCGACCCATCGCCAGCATCGAGTCCTTGATCTCGTTGGTGATGTGCGGGATGACCTGGACGGTGTCCCCCAGGTAGGCGCCGCGGCGTTCCTTGGCGATCACGCAGGAGTAGACCTTGCCGGTGGTCACGTTGGCCTCGGCGGAGAGATCGGTGTCGAGGAAGCGTTCGTAGTGACCGACGTCGAGGTCGGTCTCGGCCCCGTCCTCGGTGACGAAGACCTCCCCGTGCTGAAACGGGTTCATCGTGCCCGGGTCGACGTTGAGGTAGGGATCCAGCTTCTGCATCGACACGCTCAGCCCACGGGCGACCAGCAAGCTACCGAGGCTGGACGCCGTCAGACCCTTGCCGAGGGAGGAGGCAACCCCGCCGGTGACGAACAGGTGCTTGGTGAACTTCTCACGTGACCCCACGGGTTTTCAGCCTAACCGTCTTCGGGGCCGAGGTCGAGCAGGCCGGGCCAGCTGTGCGTGGGTGGAAATCACCTCGCGGTAGTGACGCAGGAGATCGTCCACGACCGCCACCTCGTCGGGCCAGGTGGCCGCCTGTCGCCGGCCGGCCTGGGCCAGTCGCTCCCGCGCGGTGCGATCGCGGGCCAGTCGCCCCAGTGCCCGCCGTCCCTGCGCGGGTTCGGCCGGATCGAAGAGCAGGGCCGCCTCGCCCACCAGCTCGGGCAGACCGCCGACGCGAGTGGCCACCAGCGGTGTCCCGCTGAGCAGGGCCTCCTGGGCCACCAGGGACCGGGCCTCCCACGTCGAGGTGAGCAGGACCAGGTCGGCGGCGGCGTACCAGGACGCGACGTCGCCGGAAGCGCCGAGCAGCGTGACCGGAAGCTCCGCCCGCCGGATCCGGGCGGCCAGCTCCGCACGCATCGGCCCGTCCCCGACCACCGCGAAACGCCATCGGCCGGTGGGCAGGGGCCAGACCGTGGCGGCCAGGTCGAGCAGGAGCCCCAGGTTTTTCTGCGGAGCGAGCCGGGTCACGCTGAGGACCACGACGTCGTCCGGGCCAACCCCCAATCCCGTCCGCCGGTCCCGGGGCGAGCACGCCGGTGGCGGCAGCGCCGGCGCTGCGACCGGGGCCAACACGGCGGCTCGAGCGCCGAGGCGGAGCGCCTCGGCGACGAGGTCGCTACTCGCACCCAAGGTGAGATCGCTGCCCCGGGCCACCAGCCGCTGGAGGAGCCGTCCCCCGGCTCCGGCGGGGCCGCGACTCAGGATTGCGTTATGCCAGGTGGTGACCAGGGGAATGCCTTGCAGCCGGGCGATCGGGAGGGCCCGGGCGGCGGCCTGGTAGCCGTGAGCGTGGATCAGGTCGACCTGGCGGAGCGCCGTGAGCGCAGTCAGCGGTCGTACGGTCACCCCGGGGGCCGCGAGCGGGTGTGAATCCCGGGTCAGGGTCGGGGCAAACACGAGTACCCGATGCCCACGCCCCGCCAACCCGCGGGCCACGCTGGCGACGTGCCGGCCGATCCCGCCGGTACTCGGGCCCAGGACCAGGGCCACCCGCACGGCGGCGGGATACTCACTCACCCTGCTCCTGAACGCGGCTAGCTCGGCCCAGAGCCCACAGCTGACGCAGCAGCGGCCTGCGCACCACGGCCAGGACGAGCGCGAAGACGGCCGTGCTGAGCACCGCTACGCCCACGGCGCACGCGACTGCTCCCCCGAGTCCCAGACCGGTGGCCGAGCGGGCGACTGCCGCGCCGGCGACGGCGGCCGGCACCGCCGCCACGACGCCGGCGAGCAGCGCCGCGCCCAGTCCGGTGGCCGCCCGTGGGAGCATCCGGGTGAGGCTCAACCAGCCGATCAGGGCGCCGACGACCATGCCCAGGGAGACGCTGCCCGCCAGGGCCGGCACCAGCCAGGTCGGCGCGACGACGAACCGGGCCACTCCGACCGCGGCGATCACGGTGGCCCAGGCGGTCGCCGTCGCCGCTCCCGCCCGCCAGGCGCGGTGCTGGGCCAGCAGGGTCCGGGTGGCTAGTCCGAGCAGGGCGAAGCCGGGCACGGCGGGGGCGAAGGCGGCGATCGGCCCGGCCAGGGCCGCGGTCCGACCCGACCCGGGTCCGAGGACGAAGATGCGGGCGACGGGAACCGCGGTGGCGACCAGCAGTGCGCCGCCGAGACAGCTGAGGACGCTCAGCAGGGGCGCGTAGGTCCGCAGCACCGTGGCCACCTCGGTGCTCCCGCGCTCCGCCGCCGCCGCCAGCCGCGGGAACGTGATCTGCAGCAGCGGGGCGGCCAACACCGCGTACGGCAGCAGGTAGACCGCGTTCGCCCAGGTGAACCGGGTCAGCGCGCCCGGGTCCGCCGTCCGTTGCGCGGAGAAGCTCACCACCAGCACGCTGAGCTGCTGCAGGGTCAACCCGACCAGCCCGGCGCCGGCCAAGGCACCGATCACCGCCGCATCGCCGGTGGCGAAGCGGAGCCGCGGCCGCAGCCGTAGTCCGCTCCGGGTCAGGGGCCAGACCGTGCACAGGGCCAGCGCCGCCACCCCGGCGGTGGTGCCCAACCCGAGCATCCGCACCGCGCCGGTCGCGACCTCGCCGAGGTCGTCGGGAGCCGGTGTTGAGTCCAGGGCGGCGAAACCCAGGTACGCCGCGATCACTACCGCACTGGAGACCAGCGGAGCGGTCGCCGCGGCCAGGAATCGGTGCTGCGCCGCCAGTACGCCGGCGCTGACCACGGCCAGACCGTAGAACCACAGTTGGGGAACGAACATCGTGACCAGGGCCACGAGCACGTCCACACTGCCGGTGCAGTCACGCTTGGCGTAGACCCGGGCGTACAGTCCGGCGCCCGACCACGCCGCCACAGCGACGATGCTGAGCACCAGCAGCGTCCAGGTGAGCAGCGCGGAGACGGTGCGCTCGGCCTGCTCTCGGCGCCCGGCGCCGACGTGCCGGGCCACCACCGGCACCACCACCCCGGCCAGGACGCCACCGGCCACCACCTCGAACAGCACGTTCGGCAGTTGGTTCGCGGCGTTGTAGACGTCACCCAGGCAGGTGTCGCCGACGGTCTTGGAGAAGACCAGAGAGCGAGCGAAGCCGACCATTCGGGCGCCGAGGGTCAGCCCGCCCACCCCGAGCAGGACCGCCCCGCCACCGGGTCTCAAGCCTGTCCTCATCGTCGCGCCCGAGCCCCACCCGGCTCGAGGTCGGGCGGGGGGAGGTCGGGCGGGGCCGGGTCGGGCGGGAGCGGGTCGGGCGGGCGCGGGTCGGGCGCTGGTGGAGCGCGACGGCCAAGCTGATCCAGCCAGGCCAGGGCCGGGTTCGCGGCGATGACCGCGGTGAAACTCACCCGCTCGCTCAAGCCGTTCAGCACCGCGACACCGACGACGGCGGCCAGCCGCACAGGCAAAGGGAGGGCAGCGGCGGCCACGGTGGCCAGCGCCGCTCCCAAACCGTTGGCGCCGCAGTCGCCGAGCATCGACCGCTCGCCCAGATCGGTCGGCAGACTGCCCAGGGCGGCGCCCAGCACCGGAGCCGCACCTCGGCTGAACAGCGGTGCAGCCAGCACTAGGACGACCTTCGCACTGCGGCCGGCTCGCAGATCGAACAGGTTCACCAGATTGGCGCTCAGGGCGATCAACGCCGTATCGGTCAAGATCTCGACCGACCGGCGCCCATACCCGGCCGCCGGCGCCCCCTGACCGGCTCCGGAGCGGTCGAGCACGCCCGCTGCGATCGCGGCGCTGAGGCCGACGCCGACCACCTTGACCGCGCCGCTGGTGAGGGTGCCACCGCGGAGGGCGAGGAGGTGACCGCGGTAGCCCCGGGACTCGCCGTCCCCGTGCAGGTCGTCGTACGCCCCGACCAGCCCCGCGCCGACGCCGGCCATCAGCAACGCGAGCACCGGCCGACGGGGAGGCCGTTGCCTCAGCTGGACCAGGCCGCCCACGACCACCGCACCCACTGCCGCCGGACCGCCGAGCAGCGTGACCGGCCGGCCGGCGTGATTGCTGCGCCGCCACACATTGGTGCGTGGCTGCCCGTCCGCTGCGACCGCTGCGGCGCTGAGCGCCCAGCTCACCACGCCGGCGACCAACGCCGACCCTACGGCCCGACGGCGTTCCGGGCGCGCTGAGACCGCGCCGTTCGTGGTCTCGCTCAACGCACCGGCAGCTGGGGCAGTGCGGCGTCGGCCCGGGTGAGGGCGCCGTAATGGCCTTGTCGGCCGAGCACCTGTTCCTTGCCGGCCCAGACGACGGTGCTGACGCCGCTGGGCAGGTCGGCCACGTCGACCGTGCTGAGCGCTTCGTCGGCCCGGGGGGTGGTTCGGGCGGCGAGCACGTCGGTGCCCTCGACCCCGGTGCTGTCGGGCCCGGCGAGGACCACCCCAACGGCAGGATCTTGTTGCTTCAACGCCAATTCGCTCTCGACGTGGCCAGCGGTGACCTCGGCGGGGGCCAAGGGGGTGGTGCTCGGCGCGGTGACCACGATCACCAGTTGGGCGGTCGGGACCGTGTCCTCGCGGATGTCGGTCAGCCCCGCGCCGGTCAGGACCGTGCCGACCCGCTTGGCCGCCGGGTCGCGGGGTCCAGGGCTCGCCGAGGCGATCGACCGGGCCAGTGCTCGACCGAACTTGGTCGGCGCCGACATCGTCTCCACGATCCCCGAAGGTCCCTTGATCTGGTCGAACGTGTCGGCCAGTTCTCCGGCCCGGGCCGGGTCGAAGACCTCGTCGCTGACCCTCACCTCGGCGACCACCATCCCGCCGGCCCCCTGGACGGCGGTGGAGATGGCGTCGGTGACCGTCCGCGGCGCCCCCGGCATCGAGACCAACGCGACCCGGGTTCCGTTCAGCTCACCGGTCAGGACCACGTTGCTCACCTGTTGCGCCCAGGTGTCACGGTAGGCGTCCAGCGCGTCTCGGCGGCTGATCTCGGCCCGCAGATCGGTCACCTGTCTGCGGTCCTGATCGGCCTGGGAGATGATTCCCTCGTCCACCGACGGACTGAGCGAGACCCCGACCGCGATCCCGACGGCCAAAGCGATGAAGACCGCCATCAGCGAGACGATGTGGTAGCGGAAGTTGATCACGATACGGCTGGCCTTGAGGGCCGGCGGTCGCTGGTCTGCCCGCTCATGTGAACAACTCCTTGAACCAGTAGAGGAGGTCGCGGACCCGGGCCAGCACCAGGCTGGACACCGCACCACCTACCTCGGTGGTGGCCAGGGCGGTGACCAGGGCGAGAAGTCCCGAGAGCACCAATAGCACCAGGTGCCAGCCCTTGACCTGGCTGCGGTAGATCCGCGAAACGCCCTTGGCGTCGACCAGTTTCGGCCCGACCCGGAGCCGGGTCAAGAAGGTCGAGGCCATTCCGGCCCGGCCCTTGTCGAGGAACTCGACCAGCGAGGCGTGTGTTCCCACCGCCACCAGCAGCCGGGCGCCGTAGGAGTCGGCCAACAGCATCGCCGCGTCCTCGCTGGTCCCCAGCGCCGGGAAGACCACCGCACTCAGACCGAGGCTCTCGATCCGCTCGATCCCCGGCGCCCGCCCGTCCCGGTAGGCGTGTACCACCAGCTCCGCGCCACTACGCAGTGCGGTGTCGGAGCAGGAGTCCATGTCCCCGATGATCATGTCCGGGCGGTAACCTGCCTCGATCAGCGCGTCAGCACCCCCGTCGACGCCCATCAGTAACGGCTTGTACTCAGAGATATAGGGCCGCAGCACCTCCAGGTCGGACCGGTAGCTGTAACCGCGAACCACGATCAGCACATGCCTGCCCTCGATCGAGGTCCGGACGGCGGGCACACCCACGCCTTCCAGTAGGAGTTCCTTCTCCTCGCGCAGGTAGGTCATGGTGTTGTCGGCGAAGGCTTCGATCTGGTCCGACAGTCCGGCCCGGGCGAGCTCGAGCTGTTCCTCCAGCACGTCGGTGGTGACCAGCTTGCCCCCGCCGATCACCGCACCGTCGCGGTCCAGCAGCAAACACCCGTCGAGCAGGACCCGGTCCCCCTCCTGCACCCGGGTGAAGATGTCCTCGCCGACGTCCTCGATCAGCACCACGCCGGCGTCGAGCAGAATGCTGGGGCCGAGGTTGGGATAGCGGCCAGAGACCGACGGGACGGCGTTGACCACCGCGCTGACGCCGCAGCCGACCAGGGCCTCGGCACTGACCCGGTCGAGGTCGGAGTGGTGGATCACCGCGATTTCCCCGGGCTGCAGGCGCTTGGTCAGGTTCTTGGTCCGCCGGTCCAGTCGCACCACCCCGCCGGACTCGGCGGGCGTGGCCCGTCGTCGCAGCACCGTCGGCAGTCTCATCTCGGGGGCCATCCTCCCACGCACCGCCGGGAGTGGGCGGCACTCAACGACGCCGACGCTGCGCCGCGGCGAGTTCGACGAGTTCGCCGGCGTGCGCCAGCGCTGATTCGGTCGTGTCCAGTCCGGCCATCATCCGAGCGAGCTCGGCCGCCCGCTCGCTCGGCGCCAGCGTCACCACCCCACTGGTGCTGACCTGCCCGTCGTCGGACTTCACCACGACCAGGTGCCGGTCGGCGAAGGCCGCGACCTGGGCCAGGTGCGTCACCACGATCACCTGGTTACGCCGGGCCAGCTCGGCCAGCCGACGGCCGATCTCCACCGCCACCTTGCCGCCGATGCCGGCGTCCACCTCGTCGAAGACCAAAGTGCCCTCGCCACGGTCGGCGGCCAGCACGACTTCTAGGGCCAGCCGGACCCGCGACAGTTCCCCGCCGGAGGCGACCCGGGCGAGGCTGCGTGGCTCGCTGCCCGGATTCGCGCTGAAGGTCAGATCGACCGCGTCCCTCCCGTACGGTCCCAGCTCGGTCCGGGTCAGGGCGAAGCCGAGCCGGGCGTGCGGCAGCGCGAGAGCGGCCAGTTCCGACTCCACCGATCGGGCGAAGGCGCCGGCGGCCCGGCTTCGCACCTGCGTGAGCACCTCGGCCAGCTCGCTCAGCTCGCGGTGACCGGCGGCCACCTGCTCGGCGAGCACCTCGATCCGGTCGTCGCTCTGCTCCAGTTCGGCCAGCCGCGTGTGCGCTTCAGCACCCCACTGCAGTACCTCGGCGACCGTGCTCCCGTACTTGCGGGTGAGTCCCGACAGCTGCGCCCGACGGCCGGCGATCCATTCCAGTCGCGCCGGGTCGGCGTGCAGACCGTCGACGTAGCGGGCCAGATCCGAGGCGGCGTCGGTCAGCAGGTACGACAGCTCCGCCACCCGGACGCCGATGGCCGCGAGCTCGGGATCCAGCGTTCCGGCCCGGTCCAGGCTTTGCCGAGCGGTGCCCAGCAGGTCCGACACCCCGGACTGAGAATCGAACGAGCCGTCGCCGGAGAGGGCGGCCAAGGCCTCGCCGGCGACCAGAGCCAGATCGTCCGCGCCCTGCAGCCGGGACGCCTCGGCGGCCAGGGTACGGTCCTCGTCGGCTTCGGGGTCGACCCGCTCCACCTCGGCCAACCCGAACCGGAGCAGATCGATCTCTTGTGCCCGGGCCTGGGCCTGGTCGCGGAGCGCGGTCAGCTCAGCACTCGCCGCCCGATGCTCGCTCCAGCAGCGCCGGTACCGGGCCAGCACCGGGGCGGCCGCGGCGCCGGCGTAGCGGTCGAGCAGGTCGCGCTGCTGTTGGGGGTCGGCCAGGCGGCCCTGCTCGGACTGCCCGTGGATGGCCAGGAGTCCGGTCGTGAACGCGGCGCACGTCGACACCGGAACCTGCGCTCCACCGAGGAAGGCGCGCGACCGCCCGGCTGCGGTCACGTGCCGGGCGACCACCAGCTCGGCCGGGCCGTCGTCGCCGGCGTCGAGGTCGCCGCCCAGGTCATGGACCCGCTCGACCAAGGCCGGGTCGGCGATCAACAACCGGCCCTCCACCACCGCCCGGGTCGCGTCCCGGCGGACCGCACGGGGATCGGCCCGGTCACCGAGCAGCAGCCCGATCCCGGTCACGATCATCGTCTTGCCGGCTCCGGTCTCACCGGTGACGACGGTCAGTCCCGGATCGAAGCTCACCTCGGCGTCGTTGATCACGCCCAGGTCGCGGAGGGTGAGGTGTTCGATCATCGGCGTCGATCAGACCTGGTCGATCAGACCTGGTCGCGGGGGCGTTCGTTCCGCCCCTCGGCCGCGCCTCGCCATCCTTCCACCCGCAGTCCGAACTTGTTCACCAGCCGGTCGGTGAAGGGCGCCTCGGAGAGCCGGGCCAGGCGTAACCGATGCCGGCCTTGGTCGATTTCGATCTGGAGACCGGACCGCAGTTCCGCCGACCGACGCCCGTCACACCAGACCACGCCATGGGTTTGAGAATGATCGATCAACGCGACCACGACCTGGGAGGTGGGACCGAGGACCAGCGGCCGGGCGAACAACGCGTGAGCGCTCAACGGAACCATCAGCAGCGCATCCACCCCCGGCCAGATGACCGGACCGCCGGCGGAGAAGGCGTACGCGGTGGAGCCGGTCGGGGTGGCGACCAGTACGCCGTCGCAGGCCCAGCGCGAGAGCGGCCGACCGTCGATCTCGACCAGCACCTCGAGCATCCGCTCCCGAGACGCCTTCTCGATCGACACCTCGTTCACCGCGTAGGAACTCCACGCCACCTGCCCGGTGCTCCCCTCGCGGAGCACCACCTCGATGGTGGAGCGTTCCTCCACGGTGTAGGAGCGATGGACGATGCGGTCCACGATGCTGTCGATCTCGGAGGACTCGGCCTCGGCCAGGAACCCGACGTGTCCGAGGTTGACGCCCAGCAGCGGGACGTCGGCCAGGAGTACCCATTCCGCCCCCCGCAAGATCGTCCCGTCCCCGCCGAGGACGACCATCAGTTCCAGCGCCGGGCCCGACTCACCCGGGAGCGGCAACGACGAGACCGTCCGCGCCAACGCCGGCTCCAGGCAGTCGGCGTCACCGGCGGGCATCGCGGCGGTGACTCCGGCGGCCAACAACCCGGCGATCAAACGGGTCGCGGCCGCGATCGCCGCCGGTCGCCCCATGTGGGTGAGCACCGCGACCCGCCGGGGCGAATCGCCGATAGGTCCCCCGGGCAGGTTGTCGGTCATCGGGCCCCAGCATAGGCAGCGGCGTCCAGGTCGAAGGGCCGCACCGGCGGATCGGTCCGAAAGTGCACGAAGTACTCCCGATTACCGGCCGCACCGGACAACCGGCTGGGGGTGACGGCCTGGGGATGCCAGCCCAGCTCCTGCGCAGCGTCGATGACGGAGGCGACGGCGGCGCGTCGCCGGCCGGCGTCGTGAACGACGCCGCCGCGCCCCAGCGCCGCCCGACCCACCTCGAACTGCGGCTTGACCAGCAACAGCCACCATCCGTCGGGCCGGCTGACCCGGGCCAGCGGCGCCAGCAGCAACGTCAAAGAGATGAAGGAGACGTCGGCCACTACCCCGTCGATCAGCGCCTGGTCCACGTCGGCGGGGGTGAGCCCGCGCAGGTTGGTCTGCTCCCGCACCCGGACCCGCGGATCGGCTCGGAGGTCGTCGGCCAGCTGCCCGGTGCCCACGTCCACGGCGTAGACGACGCCGGCTCCGCGCTGCAGCAGCACCTGGGTGAACCCGCCGGTGGAGGCGCCCGCGTCCAGCACGCGTCCGGTCGGGCGCAGATCCAGCTCGTCCAACGCCCCGGAGAGCTTGTGCGCAGCCCGGGAGACGTACGGGTCGGTCTCCGCCTCGAGCCTGTGTCCCGGTCCGGTCGGTCGCGACGCCCGCATCGTCACCGACCCGTCCACCCGGACGCGGCCGTCGCGGATCAGGGCTTGCGCCTGACTGCGGGACCGCGCCAGCCCCCGCTCGACCAGGGCTTGATCCAGTCGGGACACCGTCATCGGATCTCCGCGTCGTTCACCGGGTCGCATCGTGGGAAGATCACTCGTCCGCTGGTTCTTCGTCCTGCTCGTGTTCGTCGTGCTCGTGTTCGTCGTGCTCCATCTCGTTCTGGTCCGGGTCGTTCAGGGCGGCTCGAAGCTGCTCCTGCGCGCGATTGAGGTGAGCGTACTGCTCAGCTACCGGATGCTGCCCGAGCTCAGCCAGCCCCGCCAAGGCCTGGTCCAGCCTCGTTGACCCGGTGTGCGGTGGTGTCGTCATCGCGAGCTGTCCTGGTCGGCCAGGGCCGCCTCGAGAGCCACGACCCGGAGCTTCAGGCCGGCCAGCTCCGACCCGAGCACCGCGGTTTCCCGGTCCAGTGCGGACACCCGGTCCAGGGCCGCACGCAATTGCGGTTGCGGGACCAGGCCGATCCGGGCTGCGGCTCGGCTGACCTCGGCGGCGACGAACTGTTCCAGCAACTCCCGATTGGCCCGACGGGCCTGACCGACCTCGTCGGCCAGCTGGGCCAGGCGGTCGCCGGCTTCACCGGCCCAACCGTCCAGTCCGGCGCCGGCCAGCACCGAGGTGGCGACGCGCGCCGCTCGGCGGCCCGGACTCTGAAGCAGATCGGTGATCCGTTTGGGCCGCGCCTGCCGGTCCGTCGACGCCTCGCTCACCCCTGCTCGCTCACGTCAAGGATCTTAACGGCGAGGGCTGCGGGCAGCGAACACGCAGCCGGGTCAGCCACCCGCGTCGTTCCACCTGCTCAAGAACTCCGACGGGTCGGGGGTGCGACCCTGGTCGGCGGCGTGCCAGCTCAACTGCGCCGCCGCCCACAGCGCGTCGATGCGTTCTTCGGGCTGCGCCGACCGGTCACCCCTCCAGTGCAGCGCGCCGTCGACCAGGCTGACGTAGGCCTCGCCGCAGCGAGCCCGGTCCTGCTCGACGACCGCAACCCGAGCCGGCCGGAGCAGGGCCCCCAGGTCACGGCCGAGGTGGACCGGGCGGGAATCCTCCGCAGCACTGAGCAGATCGCTCGGACCGTGGGCCCCGCTGAGCACCAGCAGGGTGTCCATCCCGGCCCGGCGCCCGCCGGCGATGTCGGTGTCCAGCCGGTCGCCGACGAAGAGCGGCCGTCGGGTCCCCAGGCGGGCGACGGTTTGGGTCAGCAGCGGCGGGTACGGTTTGCCGGCCACCTCGGGGTCGATCTCGACCGCCTGCCGCACCGCCGCGACCGCAGCACCGTTGCCGGGCACCAGACCGCGGTCGGTGGGTCTGGTGGGGTCAATGTTGGTGGCGACCCAGTGGGCACCGTGGTGGATCGCGATCGCGGCTTCGTTGAGGTCGTTCCAGGTCAGCTCCGGACCCCACCCCTGCAGCACCGCGACCGGGTCGTCGTCGGCCGAGGCCACCGCGATCAGGTCGGCCTCGACCAGGGCCTGCCGGACACCCTCGCCGCCGACCGCGAGGACGCGTACACCCGGATCGAATCGCTCGCGCAGGAGCCGGGCTCCGGCTTGGGCCGCGGTCACCACGTCCGCACCCTCGGCCGGCACCCCGATGTCGGACAGGTGAGCGGCGACATCGAACGGGGACCGGGCGGCGTTGTTGGTGACGAAGCCGACCCGGACCCCGCGTCGACGCAACGCCGTCAACGCCTCCGGGGCTCCCGGCACCGGCACGGGACCGAGGTAAACCACCCCGTCGAGGTCGAGCAACACCGCGTCGTAATCGTCGGCGAGAAGGTCAGCCACGGTGGTCGGCCTTCGCCGGCGCTCCCGCCGCACCGTGTTCGACCACCGGGTCCAGGTCGGTCTCGTCGAGGTCGAGCCGGAGACCGTCCAGGTCGTCTACCCGCTGGGCCGCGTCGGTGAGCTGCTCGGGGTCGAGGCTTGCCGCCGACGCGAACCAACGCCGGGCCGGAACCTGCTCGCCGCCGGCCAGCAACGCGTCCGCGTAGGCGTAGCGCAAGCGCGCCTGGGCCTGCCGCTGCGGCCCGGGGAGCTGGCTGGTCGACTGCTTGCCCGACCGGGGACCGGTGACGGCCTGCTGCAGCATCCGCAGCGCCTCGGCCTGCTGTCCGAGGTCGCGTCGGGCACCGGCGGCCACGATGGTCAGCTCGGCGCGCAGGGCCGGGTCGAGGTCGACCTGAGCGACTTCGCGGACCAACTTCAACGCAGCCTGCGGCCGGCCCAGGGCCCGTTCGCAGTCGGCCATCACCGGGACGTACTCTGCCCCGCCCGTCATCCGGCGCAGGGTCCGGAACTCGGAGAGGGCCACGTCGTAGTGGCCGGCGGCGTAGGCCGTCTCGGCGGTCGCCTCCCGCACCACGGGTAACCGTGCGGCTCGGCGCCGAGCGGCCTCGGCGTGGGCGTAGGCCAGTTCGGGGTCGGTATCGATCAACTCTCCGGCGACGACCAGATAGCTGCCGACGATCTCCTCCAACTCCTTGGGCAGCCCGCGCAGCTCCGCCCGGACGGCCCGAGGCAACGTACGCAGGTCGATCTCCTCGGGAACGGGTGGCTCGTCGGCTCGCCGGGCCAATCCGGGCCGCGGCGGTTCCCGCGGCCGCTCCGGTGACGGCGCGGCCGAGCGTGCCCTCCCCGACCGCGGCCCACGTTCACCACAGTCTCGCCCACCCCGGCCGACACCCGCACGACCCCTCGATTCCGCCACCGGGAAAGTCTCCCCGAGATTTCGGAGACCACCAACCGGTCCCATCGATTCGAGGCGCCCATCGATTGGAGGCGCCCATCGATTGGAGGCGGAGGCCGTACGGAGTTGAGGCTGTTCGCGGTGGAGGCGCGGGTCACGAGACGACGACGACCTCAGGGCCGGCGGCCGCCAACTCGGCCACGATCGGCTCCGGGGCCCCCGCGTCGGTGACGATCAGGTCGAGCTCGGAAACGGTGGCGAAGGAGCAGAACGAGTTGCGTCCGAGTTTGCCGGAGATGACGGGCAGAATCCGACGACGGGCGGTGAGCAGCATGGCCCGCTTGGCCGAGGCCTCCTCGGGCGTGGTGGTCGTCAGCCCGTGGGCCACGGTCAAACCGTTCACCCCGACCACGGCGACGTCGACGGTCAGCGACTGCAATCGCCGACTGGTCCAGGCGTCGACCGCGGCACTGGTCAGACCGCGGATGGTGCCGGGCAAGGTGATCACATCGACCTGTTCGTAGTCGGCGAGATAGCGCGCCGCGGGCAGATTGTTGGTCACCACCGTCAGCTGGCGCTCGCGCGGTACGGCGTGGGCGATGACCAGGGTCAGTGAGCCCGAATCGAGGACCAGCACCCCGTCCTCGGGCAGCTCCGCCATCAGCCGCTCCGCGATCCGCCGCTTGTCAGGCAACTGTTCGGCGTGCCGGGCAGCCAGTGCCACCTCGAACGGATTGGGGTCCAACAGCTGGGCACCCCCCCGAATGCGACGGAGCAATCCCCTTCGCTCCAACACGTCCAAATCTCGCCGCACGGTCTCGGTGGTCACCTCCAGATGCTCCCCGATCTGGAGTACGGTGGCCCGACGCTGTCTCGACGCAAGCAGGAAGTCGGTGATCGCCCGCTGGCGCTCGGGCGGATAGCGGGTCACACCGACATCCCTGGGCACCGGCCCATCGTGGCACGTCCGGATCGCCATGTGCCCGCTCGACCCGGGCACCCGTCGACCTGGGCACCGTCGGTCTGGGCCGGCTTCGGACCTGGACGCCGCCCGCGTCGGTCGGTTAGCGTCGCGGAGAACCAATGCTCGGCGCAAACGCTCGGCCCTGCGCCGCGATCTACGCCACAACATGCTCAAGGAGGTCATCGGTGACGTCGAGCGCGGGCGACTCGCTGACCTCCCGGGCGCGCGGGTCGGCCGCGACGCGGCGCCGCGAGTGCCTGCTGCGTTGGCTGGCCGAGGAGCGCCGGCTCGACGTCGTGGATGCGGCTATCCGGCTCGGCGTAGCCCAGGAGACGGTTCGCCGTGATCTCCGCGTCCTGGAGTCGCACTCTCGGCTCGTCCGCGTACACGGTGGCGCGGTGGAGCTCGAAATCGACCGGTTCCCTACCCCCACCACGGCCGGGCTGGGGCCGGGTGCGTTGGTGTCGAGCGCCCGGGCGACCACATCGTCCGACCGCGAGTTGCTCGAAGCGTTCTGGCAGGAGCTTCCGCACCGCGGCACTCTGCTGTTGGGCACGGGGCGACTGGCCCTGGAGCTGGCCGAGGTCATCGCGACCCCTACCGGGCCGGAGCGGCCTACCCACGTCAACGGGCACGACCCGGAGGCACTGACGGTGGTGACGAACTCCCTCGACGTCGGGTTGACCCTGGCCCGGGCACCCTGGCTGTCGGTGTACAACATCGGCGGCACGGTGAGTCGGAGCACGCTGGCTCAAGAGGGAGACTGGGCGCTGACGGAGCTGCAGCGGATGCATACCGACGTGAGTATCGTCTGCCCGGCGGGGATCAGCGTCAGCAGCGGGCTGAGTCAGGCCACACCGGCCGCCGCTGCGGTATCCCAGGCCGAGGTGGCGGCCGGGGAAAAGGTGATCGCCCTGGTCGAGCAGGGTGCGCTCGGTCGGCCATCCTTCGTCACCTTCGGCAGCGTCAGCGACCTCGACGAGGTGCTGGTGGGTGGAACCCCGAATGAGGACGTGGCCGCCGCACTCGCCGAGCGGGGCGTACGGTGCCGCTATCGCCGTTCCTCACCGGCACGACCTGAACCCTGAGATTCTCGCAGCAGCGGAAAGGACAGCCACGATGAGACTGGTCGCCGGAGTGGACTCCTCCACCCAATCGGTCAAAGTTGTGGTGTGCGACGCCGAGACCGGCGCCGTTCTCCGCTCGGCCCGAGCGGCGCACCCGGCCGGCAGCGAGGTGTCGGCTCAGGCATGGTGGGACGCCCTGCAAGAAGCAGGTGGAAGTCCAGGTCTGCTGGACGACGTCGAGGCAGTCGCCGTGGCCGGGCAGCAACACGGCATGGTCACTCTCGATCAGGACAACCTCCTGGTCCGGGACGCCCTGCTGTGGAACGACAACCGCTCCGCCGGTGACGCCGCCGATCTGGTGGCCGAGTTGGGTGGGCCGCAAGTCTGGGCCGACGCGACCGGGAGCGTCCCGCTAGCTTCGATGACGGTCAGCAAACTTCGCTGGCTGGCCCGAGCGGAGCCTGAGAACGCCGCCCGTGTCCACCGGGTCATCCTGCCCCACGACTACCTCACCTGGCGACTGGGCGCAGGCACCTTCGAGCCGACGACGGATCGCGGCGACGCGTCGGGCACCTGCTACTTCGACGGCCGCGCCGACCGCTACCGGGACGACCTGGTCAGACTGGCGTGCGGACGGGACCTGGTCCTACCCCGGGTGGCCGACCCCGCCGAGATCGTCGGGTACACCCCGACCGGCATCGCCATCGCCGCCGGCACCGGAGACAACATGGCCGCCGCTCTCGGGCTGGGCGTCGAGGCCGGTTCAGCTGTGGTGTCCTTGGGGACCAGCGGCACGGCCTTCACCCGCAGCGATTCCCCCACCCACGACCCCAGCGGCACGATCGCGGGGTTTGCCGACGCCCGCGGCGCGTTCCTCCCGCTGGTGTGCACGCTGAACGGTGCCCGGAATCTGGTGGCCACTGCCGAGGTCCTCGGCGTGGATCTGGCCGAACTGGCCCGCTTGGCTCTCAGCGCGGACCCCGGCAGCCAAGGGCTGCTCTTCGTCCCGTTCTTGGAGGGAGAGCGGACTCCGGCGCTTCCGCACGCCACCGGCGAACTGCTCGGATTGACCCTGAAGAACCTGCGACCCGAGAACCTCGCCCGAGCGGCGATCGAAGGGGTGCTGTGGAGCCTGGCCTACGGGGTGGCGGTCCTGCGAGAGCAGACCGGCACAATCAGCGCGATCACCTTGACCGGGGGCGGCTCCCAGTCCGAAGCCGTCCGACGGATCGCGACCAGCGTCTTCGGACTGCCGGTGGTCGTCACCGAGCCGTTTGAGAGCGTCGCTGTCGGCGCAGCCCGGCAGGCGGCGTGGGCCTTGACCGGAGAGCTACCCGAGTGGCCGGTTCCCCTGGCCGAACGCTACGAACCCACGGCCGCCGACACCACCGCCGCCGACGCCTTGATGGCCAGCTATGTCGACGTCCTGCAGCAACACTTTAACGTCGCGGGACCCAACCTGAGCGGCGCCGCCTGATCCCTTCCCGAGCCGCTTCCCGAACTGCTCTTGCGGGACGCAAAAATACCTCAGGGCCGACCACGAATGGTCGGCCCTGAGGTGGTTGTCCGGCGACGTCCTAGTCTCCCACACGGTCCCCCGTGCAGTACCATCGGCGCTGAAAGGCTTAACTTCCGGGTTCGGAATGGGACCGGGTGTTTCCCTAACGCAATGATCACCGAAACTCTATTGAGATAGCAGCTCCCGACCGTATCTCGGGAACCTCACAGTGGACGCGTAGCATCTTCGTAGAAAACAAGCCCTCGGCCTATTAGTATCGGTCAGCTCCATGCATTGCTGCACTTCCACATCCGACCTATCACCCAGTGATCTGCTGGGGGCCTTACCAGGCTATCCTGTGGGAGCCTTCATCTTGGAGCGTGCTTCCCGCTTAGATGCTTTCAGCGGTTATCACTTCCGAACGTAGCCAACCAGCCGTGCTCTTGGCAGAACAACTGGCACACCAGAGGTTCGTCCGTCCCGGTCCTCTCGTACTAAGGACAGCCCTCCTCAAGACTCCTACGCGCGCAGCGGATAGGGACCGAACTGTCTCACGACGTTCTAAACCCAGCTCGCGTGCCGCTTTAATGGGCGAACAGCCCAACCCTTGGGACCGACTCCAGCCCCAGGATGCGACGAGCCGACATCGAGGTGCCAAACCATGCCGTCGCTATGGACGCTCGGGCAAGATCAGCCTGTTATCCCCGGGGTACCTTTTATCCGTTGAGTGACGGCGCTTCCACATGCCACCGTCAGATCACTAGTCCCGACTTTCGTCCCTGCTCGAGGTGTCCCTCTCACAGTCAAGCTCCCTTGTGCACTTACACTCGAAACCTGATTGCCAACCAGGCTGAGGGAACCTTTGGGCGCCTCCGTTACTTTTTGGGAGGCGACCGCCCCAGTCAAACTACCCATCAGGCACTGTTCCTGATCCAGATAATGGACCTAGGTTAGATATCCAGAACAACCAGAGTGGTATTTCAACGTTGACTCCACGATCACTGGCGTGACCGCTTCACAGTCTCCCACCTATCCTACACAAGCTGTACCGAACACCAATACCAAACTATAGTGAAGGTCCCGGGGTCTTTCCGTCCTGCTGCGCGTAACGAGCATCTTTACTCGTAGTGCAATTTCGCCGAGTCCGTGGTCGAGACAGCGCCCAAGTCGTTACGCCATTCGTGCAGGTCGGAACTTACCCGACAAGGAATTTCGCTACCTTAGGATGGTTATAGTTACCACCGCCGTTTACTGGCGCTTAAGTTCAGTGCTTCGAGTTGCCCCTAACACTTCCCCTTAACGTTCCAGCACCGGGCAGGCGTCAGTCCGTATACATCGTCTTACGACTTAGCACGGACCTGTGTTTTTAGTAAACAGTCGCTTGGGCCTGGTCTCTGCGGCCTTCAACGCTAGAGGAGCTAGTCCTCGCACGTATCCGGCCCCCCTTATCCCGAAGTTACGGGGGCATTTTGCCGAGTTCCTTAACCACGGTTATCTCGATCACCTTGGTATTCTCTACCTGACCACCTGAGTCGGTTTAGGGTACGGGCGGCTCTAGTACTCGCTCACGAAGATTTTCTAGGCAGCATAGGATCACTCACTCGCCGGTCTCGTAAGACCGACCAGCCGTCATGTCTCAGGCGTACGAGATGCGGATTTACCTACACCTCACCCTACACACTTAGCCCGGGATCAGCTTTCGCCTACCATCGCCCGGGTTGAGCTACCTTCCTGCGTCCCTCCGCAGCTTGCCTAATACAAGTCTGGGTCACAGACTCATCGACGCATTGCCCGAAGGCTCCGCGCGACTCGCGTGCTTAGCTTCGCTCGCCTCGGCAGGATCGTTCTAGCGCCGGTACGGGAATATCAACCCGTTGTCCATCGACTACGCCTGTCGGCCTCGCCTTAGGTCCCGACTTACCCAGGGCAGATTAGCTTGACCCTGGAACCCTTGGTCTTTCGGTGGAGGAGTTTCTCACTCCTCATTCGCTACTCATGCCTGCATTCTCACTCGTGTGCTCTCCACGACTCGGTCACCCGGCCGCTTCATCGCGCACACGACGCTCCCCTACCCATCCACACACTTGGATCGAAATCAAGTACGCGTGTGAATGACACAGCTTCGGCGGATTGCTTGAGCCCCGCTAAATTGTCGGCGCAGAATCACTTGACCAGTGAGCTGTTACGCACTCTTTCAAGGGTGGCTGCTTCCAAGCCAACCTCCTGGTTGTCTCCGCAACTCCACATCCTTTTCCACTTAGCAATCGCTTAGGGGCCTTAGCTGGTGTTCTGGGCTGTTTCCCTCTCGACTACGAACCTTATCGCCCGCAGTCTCACTGCCGCGCTCTCACTTACCGGCATTCGGAGTTTGGCTAATTTCGGTAAGCTTGTGGGCCCCCTAGACTATCCAGTGCTCTACCTCCGGTAAGAAACACGCGACGCTGCACCTAAATGCATTTCGGGGAGAACCAGCTATCACGGAGTTTGATTGGCCTTTCACCCCTATCCACAGCTCATCCCCCAGGTTTTCAACCCTGGTGGGTTCGGGCCTCCACGACGTCTTACCGTCGCTTCACCCTGGCCATGGATAGATCACTCCGCTTCGGGTCTAGAGCACGCGACTAAGGGTCTGTAAACAGACGCAACGCCCTATTCGGACTTGCTTTCGCTACGGCTTCCCCACACGGGTTAACCTTGCCACGTACCACTAACTCGCAGGCTCATTCTTCAAAAGGCACGCCGTCACCTCATGCTTGCGCACTCAGCTCCGACGGATTGTAGGCAATCGGTTTCAGGTACTATTTCACTCCCCTCCCGGGGTACTTTTCACCTTTCCCTCACGGTACTTGTCCGCTATCGGTCACCAAGGAGTATTTAGGCTTAGCGGGTGGTCCCGCCAGATTCACACGGAATTTCAGGGGTTCCGTGTTACTTGGGGTGACACTCAACAGTGATCAAATTACGTCTACAGGGGTGTTACCTTCTGTGCCGCGCCTTCCCAGAGCGCTTCGACTTCATTGATCATTTATGACTGTTTGGCTGCTTGACAGCGCAGCCCGAATGGCCCCACAACACCGCACATGCAACGCCTGTCAGCTATCACGCATGTGTGGTTTGGCCTCTTCCGCGTTCGCTCGCCACTACTTACGGAATCACGGTTGTTTTCTTTTCCTGTGGGTACTGAGATGTTTCACTTCCCCACGTTCCCTCCAAAGCCGCTATGTGTTCACGGCTAGGTCGCCGGACATTACTCCGGTTTCTTTCGAGGTTTCCCTATTCGGAGATCCCCGGATCGAAGCTTGTTTACCAGCTCCCCGGGGCTTATCGCAGGTTACAACGTCCTTCATCGGCTCTTGGTGCCTAGGCATCCACCGATTGCCCTTAGTAGCTTGTTGTTACTACAAAGATGCTCGCGTCCACTGTGAAGTTCTCAACATACGGGCGGTAACGCGACTCGACCTCCCTATTCCTGGGAGGTCGAGGTCGGTCCGCTGTGAAAGTTGGTCTCTGTACGACCGAACCTTCAGGACCCAACAGCGTGCTCGGGTCAAGACACTTCCGGCCTTAAGTTTCCACTCTTCACACCAAGGTGTGAAGTTGTACTAATTAAGAACGCAAGCTCTCGACTTAATGGTCAATGTTCCACATTCCAGAGCGGTCCGGCCGAGCACGAACGTCTCGATACCGAACACGTGGACGGACCCGTACAGGTCCGCCAGCATGCTCCTTAGAAAGGAGGTGATCCAGCCGCACCTTCCGGTACGGCTACCTTGTTACGACTTAGTCCTAATCGCCAGCCCCACCTTCGACGGCTCCCTCCCTTACGGGTTGGGCCACCGGCTTCGGGTGTTGCCGACTTTCATGACTTGACGGGCGGTGTGTACAAGGCCCGGGAACGTATTCACCGCAGCGTTGCTGATCTGCGATTACTAGCGACTCCGACTTCATGGGGTCGAGTTGCAGACCCCAATCCGAACTGAGACCGGCTTTTTGGGATTCGCTCGACCTTACGGTTTTGCAGCCCTTTGTACCGGCCATTGTAGCATGCGTGAAGCCCTGGACTTAAGGGGCATGATGACTTGACGTCATCCCCACCTTCCTCCGAGTTGACCCCGGCAGTCTCCTATGAGTCCCCGGCATGACCCGCTGGCAACATAGGACGAGGGTTGCGCTCGTTGCGGGACTTAACCCAACATCTCACGACACGAGCTGACGACAGCCATGCACCACCTGTATACCGACCTTGCGGGGGCTACATCTCTGCAGCTTTCCGGCATATGTCAAACCCAGGTAAGGTTCTTCGCGTTGCATCGAATTAATCCGCATGCTCCGCCGCTTGTGCGGGCCCCCGTCAATTCCTTTGAGTTTTAGCCTTGCGGCCGTACTCCCCAGGCGGGGCACTTAATGCGTTAGCTTCGGCACGGAGAACGTGGAATGTCCCCCACACCTAGTGCCCACCGTTTACGGCGTGGACTACCAGGGTATCTAAGCCTGTTTGCTCCCCACGCTTTCGCTTCTCAGCGTCAGGTAATGCCCAGAGAACCGCCTTCGCCACCGGTGTTCCTCCTGATATCTGCGCATTCCACCGCTCCACCAGGAATTCCGTTCTCCCCTGCATTCCTCTAGTCCGCCCGTATCAAAAGCAGGCTCAGGGTTAAGCCCTGAGTTTTCACTTCTGACGCGACGGACCGCCTACAAGCCCTTTACGCCCAATAATTCCGGACAACGCTCGGACCCTACGTATCACCGCGGCTGCTGGCACGTAGTTAGCCGGTCCTTCTTCTCCTGCTACCGTCACTTTCGCTTCGTCACAGGTGAAAGCGGTTTACAACCCGAAGGCCGTCATCCCGCACGCGGCGTTGCTGCATCAGGCTTGCGCCCATTGTGCAATATTCCCCACTGCTGCCTCCCGTAGGAGTCTGGGCCGTATCTCAGTCCCAGTGTGGCCGGTCGCCCTCTCAGGCCGGCTACCCGTCGAAGCCTTGGTGAGCCATTACCTCACCAACAAGCTGATAGGCCGCGAGCCCATCCCTGACCGCCGGAGCTTTCCACCCCAGGCGAGGACGCCTGAGGTCATATCCGGTATTAGCAGCTGTTTCCAGTTGTTATTCCGAAGTCAAGGGTAGGTTGCTCACGTGTTACTCACCCGTTCGCCACTCGTGCAACTCCCGAGGGAGCACACTCGTTCGACTTGCATGTGTTAAGCACGCCGCCAGCGTTCGTCCTGAGCCAGGATCAAACTCTCCGTTGAAAACTATCGGTACAGTAGCCGAAGCTACCGATTAACCGTCATATCAACGAGTTCGATTTCTGACATGGACCCATTGCTGGGTCAATCTTCAATCAATCTCACTTCAATCAATCTCAAAGGAATCCTGGGGCTGTCCTCGGCCGAGACCGAGCACCAACCCCGAGGGTTCTTTAGTGCATATTTGGCATTGACTTTTAAGCACGCTGTTGAGTTCTCAAGCTTCGGGCGCACACCGCGCGGTGACCATTCGATCTCCGCTTGGGGCAACTCGACTAACACTACTGAGTGCCGCTCCCCGAGTCAAACTCGGGCCCCGGACCCATCCCCCGTCCAGATCGCCCGTGTTGAGGTCAACTTCACACCGACAGCACCGTCACCTACCCACGTCACAGCTGGGGCAGGTTGATCTTGGTTGAGGTTCCGCTGGACCGGCCGCTCCAACCCTGTGGTCGTCGCGTCCCGCTCTCCGGCGGCTCAGAGAACATTACGCGCTACCTAGGCGCGAGGCAAGTCCGGACCGACTACTTTTCGGCATCGATCCCGACTCAGCTCGAGCAGCTCCCGGCCGCTCCTGGTCGTCGGCTCAGCCGGTGGCGATCCCGATGTACTTGGTCTCCAAGAACTCACCGATCCCGAGCGCTCCGCCCTCTCGACCCAGTCCCGACTCCTTCACCCCGCCGAACGGAGCCGCGGGGTTGGAGACCACACCCTGGTTCAGCCCGACCATCCCGCTCTCGATCGCCTCGGCCGCCCGAAGCCCGCGTCGGAGGTCGTTGGTGTAGACGTAGGCGACCAGTCCGTACTGGGTGTCGTTGGCGAGCCGGACTGCCTCGGCCTCGTCGTGGAACGGGGTCAGCGGTGCGACCGGGCCGAAGATCTCCTCGGTATTCATCCGGGCGTCGGCCGGGACTCGGCTGAGCACGGTCGGCGGGTAGAAGTAGCCGCGTCCGGTCGGGACGTCCCCACGGAGTACGACCTCGGCGCCGCGGTCGACGGCGTCGTCGACCAAGCCGCTGATCTTGTCCACGGCGGCCTGGTCGATCATCGGCCCCAGTCCGACCGCGGCGTCGGTCCCCGGCCCGACCTTGAGCCCGCCCATCTTCTGCGCCAGCCGGGCAGCAAAGGCGTCGATCACCGTGTCCTGGACGTAGATCCGGTTGGCCGCGGTGCAGGCCTCGCCGTTGTTGCGCATCTTGGCCGCCATGGCGCCGGCCACGGCCTCGTCGAGGTCGGCGTCGTCGAACACCACGAACGGCGCGTTGCCGCCGAGTTCCATCGAGGTCCGCACCACCTTCTCCGCGGCCTGCTCCAGCAACGCCTTGCCGACCTTCGTCGACCCGGTGAAGGAGAGCTTGCGAACTCGGCCCGAGCGGATCAACGGCTCCATCACTACACCGGCTCCGGTGGTCGGCACGAGGTTGACCACGCCGGCGGGAACGCCGACCTCGACCAAAATGGCGAACAGGGCCAGCATCGACAGCGGGGTCTGAGCGGCCGGTTTCAGCACACTGGTGCAGCCGGCGGCCAGCGCCGGCCCCAGCTTCCGAGTACCCATCGCCATCGGGAAGTTCCAGGGCGTGATCAGCAGCGCCGGCCCGACCGGCTGCTGAACAGTGATGAACCGGGCGCCACCGGCCGGGGCGACCTGGTAGCCGCCACGTACGCGGACCGCCTCCTCGGCGAAGTGCCGGAAGAACTCCGCGGCGTAGGCGATCTCGCCCCGGGCCTCGGCCAAAGGCTTGCCCATCTCCAGGGTCATCACCAGCGCCAGGTCCTCGATCCGCTCGTGCAGCAGCTCAAAGGCACCCATCAACCAGTCCGCCCGCTGCCGCGGGCTGGTGGCCGCGAAGTCCGGTTGGGCGGCGACGGCGGCGTCCAGGGCCGCCACGCCGTCGGCGGGGGAGGCGTCGGCCACGACGGCGAGGATTTCGCCGGTCGCCGGATCGGACACCTCGAAGGTCCGACCGGCCTCGGCGTCGCGCCACCGACCGTCGATCAGCAGTTGTTTCGGCACCGCGACGACGACGCGCTCGGCGTCGGTGGCGGGGTCGGTCTGAGCGGGTACAGGTGTCGGCATGAGGTGGTCCTTTCTGACCTCGCGACCCTATCCGCACCGCGCACGGAAGTCTGCCGCACTTTGAGCCCCACCGATCACTATGCGCCCCGCGCACCGGGCTCGAAGTGACGTCAGGGGCTCGAAGTCGCATTCCTCGGGATCGACCGGGTCAGCTTCGAATCACATCCACCGCGCCGACCGTCCGCTTGCCGCGGCGCGCCAACACGTAGCGCCCGTGCAGCAGGTCGGTGTCGGCCAAGACGGCCTCGGGGTCGCTCACCCGAACGTTGTTGAGGTAGGCCCCGCCCTCGGTCACGGCCCGGCGGGCGGCCGACCGGCTGGCCACCACGCCGCTGCCGGCGAGCACGTCGACCACGCTCACCGGGCCGGCGACCGAGAGTGCGTGCGCCCCGAGTTCGGCCATCACGTCGTCCAGCTCGGCCACCGACAACTCGGCGAGGTCCGCCCGGCCGAACAGGGCCTCACCAGCCCGGACGGCGGCGTCGCGGGCCGCCGGGGAGTGCACCAGCGCGGTCACGTCGTCGGCCAGCGCTCGTTGTGCGGCGCGCCGTCCGGGCTGATCGCGGGTCTGTCGCGCCAGCTCGTCGATTTCCTCCCGGCCGCGCGGGGAGAAGACCTTCAGATAGTCGATCACCTTCGCGTCCTCGGCGGCGAGGAAGAACTGGTAGAACGCGTACGGCGAGGTCAGCTCCGGGTCGAGCCAGACCGCCCCGCCCTCGGTCTTGCCGAATTTGGTCCCGTCGGCCTTGGTCAGCAACGGCGTGGCCAGCGCATGCACCCGGGCCCCGTCGGCGCGCCGGACCAACTCCACGCCGGCGGTGATGTTGCCCCACTGGTCGCTGCCGCCGAACTGCAGGGTGCAGCCGTAGTGCCGGTACAGCTGCAAATAGTCGAAGGACTGCAGCAGCACGTAGGAGAACTCGGTGTAGGAGATCCCGTCCTCCAGCCGGTTGCGGACCACGTCGCGGGCCAGCATCCGGTTCACCGGGAAGTGCTTGCCCACGTCGCGCAGGAAATCCAGCACCGACACCGGCGCAGTCCAGTCGAGGTTGTTCACCACCCGGGCGGCGGCGTCGCCGTCGAAGTCCTCACCGTCGAAGTCCTCGCCGTCGAAGTCCAGGTAGGACTCGACCTGACTGCGGATACGCAGGACCCAGGAGGCGACCAGGTCCTTGGGGTTCAGGACCCGTTCCGCACTCTCTCGGGGGTCGCCGATCAGACCGGTCGAGCCGCCGACCAGCAGCAACGGCCGGTGCCCGGCGCGTTGCAGGATCCGGGCCACGATCAGCTGGACCAGGTTGCCGAAGTGCAGGCTGGGTGCGCTCGGGTCGAAGCCCACGTAGAAGGTGACCGGACCGGCGTCCAGGTGTGCGGCCAGGGCCGCCTCGTCGGTGGCGTTGGCCAGCAGGCCCCGCCAGCGGAGCTCCTCGAGTACGGGGTTGGTCACGACAGGTCACGATAGGCGATGTCCCCACCGCCCCCGACCCACTTTGCCACCAGCGCCAGCGCGGCCTCGACCTCGCTCAGCTGCTCGCGGACCCGGTCCGGCGCGGTCCCGCCGCGACCGTCCCGGCTGGCGATCGACCCGGTCACGGTGAGGACCGCCCGGACCTCGGGCGCCAGCGCCGGGGAGAGGCTCGCCAGCTGGTCGTCGGTCAGGTCGCTTAGCTCCAACCCCTGCTCCTCGCAGAACCGGACCGCGGCGCCGGCCACGTCGTGGGCCTGCGCGAACGGCATCCGGCGGCGGACCAGCCAGTCGGCCAGGTCGGTGGCCAGGGAGAAGCCCCGGGGCGCCAGCGCAGCCAGCCGGTCGACATCGAAGGTCAGGGTCGCCACCATCCCGGCCACCGCGGGGGCGAGCACGAGGAGTTGGTCGATCGAGTCGAACAGCGGCTCTTTGTCCTCCTGCAGGTCGCGGTTGTAGGCCAGCGGCAGCCCCTTGAGGGTGGTCAGCAGACCGGTGAGGTTGCCGACCAGCCGGCCGGCCTTGCCGCGGGCCAGCTCGGCCACGTCGGGGTTCTTCTTCTGCGGCATGATGCTCGACCCGGTCGACCAGGCCTCGTCCAGCCGGGCAAAGCCGAACTCGTAGGTGCACCAGAGGATGACGTCCTCGCTGAGCCGGGACAGATCGACCCCGACCTGGGCCAGCACGTACGCCGCCTCCGCGGCCAGGTCGCGGGCGGCCGTGCCGTCGACGGAGTTGGGCACGCTGCCGGCGAAACCCAATTCGGCGGCGATCGGCTCGGGGTCAAGACCGAGCGACGTACCGGCCAGGGCGGCCGAGCCGTACGGGCTCAGAGCCAGCCGCGCGTCGAGGTCGCGCAGCCGGTCGACGTCGCGCAGCAGCGGCCAGGCGTGCGCCAGCAGATGGTGTGACAACAAGATCGGCTGGGCGTGCTGCAGATGCGTCCGGCCGGGCATCGGCACCCCGAGGTGGGTCTTCGCCTGGTCGTGCAGGGCCACCACGACCTGGGCCACCGCACCGGCGACGTGGCGGATGTGGTCGCGGAGGTAGAGCCGCAACAACGTGGCGATCTGGTCGTTGCGGGAGCGGCCGGCCCGTAACCGCCCGCCGAGTTCGGCGCCGACGAGCTCGATCAGCCGTCGTTCCAGCGCGCCGTGTACGTCCTCGTCGGTTGCGGCGGGGACGAACACGCCCGCGTCGACCTCCCGGCCCAGCGCGGCCAACCCGGCCAGCATGGCGTCCAGCTCGGCCGGGGTCAGCAACCCGGCGCGGTGCAGCGCCCGGGCGTGCGCGACCGATCCGGCCAGGTCGTAGCGGGCCAGCCGCCAGTCGAACCCGGTCGAGCGGCCGAGTTCGACCATGGCCGGGGCCGGGCCGCCGCCGAAGCGGCCCCCCCAGAGGCGACCCTGATGCGCCCCGCTCATGATTCCCTCGTTTCGTCGCACGGGCTCTTGGCCAGCGGTTCGGGTCGGCCCGTTTCGCTCATCCGCACCAACGCCCGGGTCAGAGTCGCACCGCCGCCGGGGGCGCGGCTGATCAGCAGCACCGTGTCGTCCCCGGCGATGGTGCCGAGGATCGAGGTCCAGGCCACCTTGTCGATGGCGGAGGCGAGATACTGCGCGGCCCCGGGCGGGGTGCGCAGCACGGCCAGGTTGGCCGAGGCCTCGGCGCTGACCAGCACCTCGCTGCACAGCCGGGCCAGCCGGGCCTCGAAGCCGGCGGACTCCCCCACCTGGGGGCTCCGGTCGCCGCCTTCGCCAGGGACGGCGTAGACCAGGTGGCCGCCGGCGCCGCGGACGCGGTAGGCGCCGAGCTCGACCAGGTCGCGCGACAGGGTGCCCTGGTTCACCTGCAGCCCGTCGGCGGCGAGCAGGTCGCCCAACTCGGCCTGGGAGCGCACCTCGTGCTGCTCCAGCAGCACCAACACTCGTGCCTGGCGGGCCGCCTTGGTGACCGGTGCCCCGCGGGGCGGACCCGACTGCATCGAATACGTGCGGGCCGTACTCACCCGGCCACCTCCAAGACACTCGGGTCGAGCAAAAAGGCCAGGACCGCCTTCTGTACGTGTCGGCGGTTCTCCGCCTCGTCCCAGATCACCGAGCGCGGACCGTCCAGCACGGCCGGCTCGACCTCCTGGCCGCGGTGCGCCGGCAGGCAGTGCAGGAACAAGGCGTCGGCGCCGGCACCGGCCAGCAGCGTTTGCGTGACCGCGTACGGGGCGAACCGGGCCAGCCGGGCCGCGGTGTCGTCTTCTTGACCCATCGAGACCCAGGTGTCGGTGGTCACCGCGTGGGCGCCGGCCACGGCCTCGGCCGGGTCGTCGGTCACCTCGACGCTGCCGCCGGTCGCGCCGGCGATGCTCCGCGCCCGCTCCAACACCCCCGGGTCGGGCTGATCGCCCACGGGTGCGCCGATCCGGACGTGTAAGCCGGCCAGGACGCCGCCCAGGACCCAGGAGTGGGCCATGTTGTTGGCTCCGTCGCCGAGGTAGGCCACCCTCAGCCCGGGCAGCGTCCGGTCGTGCTGGCGCAAGGTAAGCAGGTCAGCTAGCACCTGACACGGGTGGAACGCGTCGGTCAAGGCGTTCACGACCGGGACGCCGGCGTAGCGGGCCAGCTCCTCCAGGTCGGCCTGGGCGAAGGTCCGCCACACGATCGCCGCGGCTTGGCGGCCGAGGACCCGGGCGACGTCGGCGACCGGCTCCCGGACGCCGATCCCGGCCAGCCGGCCGTCGACCAGCATCGCCGATCCGCCGAGTTCGGCCACCCCGGCGGAGAACGAGGTCTGCGTCCGCAGCGTCGGCTTGTCGAAGATGACGGCGACGCTGCGCGGCCCGGCCAGCGGCGTCAGCGCGTACGGGTGCTCGCACAGCCGCTGGGCCAGATCGAGGATCCGGCTCTGCTCGTCCGCGCTGAGGTCGTCGTCGGCCAGCAGGTGCCGGATCACGACGCGGCCTCCGCGGCGTCCAGCAACTCCGGCAGGGCGTCGACGAACGTGTCGAGCTGATCGCGGCCGATGATCAGCGGCGGCGCCAGCCGGAGCACGTCGGGCTTGGGGGCGTTGATCACGAAGCCGGCGGCCAGGGCCAGGTCCGACACCGCTGCGGCCACCGGCGCCCGCAGCACCACCCCGCGCAGCAGGCCGCGGCCGCGGACGGTGGCGATCAGCGGATGCTCCAGCGCGCCGATGCGCTCGACCAGATGCTCCCCCATCGCGGTGGCGTGGGCCAGCAGCCCGTCGCGTTCGATCACCGCCATGACCGCGAGCCCGGCTACCGCCGCGACCGGGTTGCCGCCGAAGGTGCTGCCGTGGGTGCCCGGTCCCAGCAGGGTGGCCGCCGCTCCGGTGGCCAGGCAGGCCCCGACCGGGAATCCGTTGCCCAGTCCCTTGGCCAGGGTCACCACGTCGGCTCGGATGCCGGCGTCGCGGTGCGCCAGCCAGGCCCCGGTCCGGCCCATCCCGGTCTGCACCTCGTCGATCCACAGCAGCGCACCGGCGGCGTCGCAGCACTCCCGCGCCCGGGCCAGATAGCCCGGCGGCGGCACCACGATCCCGTTCTCGCCCTGGATGGGCTCCAACACGACCGCGGCGACGGTGTCGTCGACCACCTCGGCCAGGGCGTCGGCGTCGCCGTAAGCGACGAAGACGACGTCCCCGGGCAACGGTTCGAAGGGCGTCCGGTACGTGGGGTTGTGGGTCAGGGCCAGCGCGCCCAGCGAGCGGCCGTGGAAGGCGCCCTCGGTGGACACAATCCGGGTCCGGCCGGTCATCCGGGTCAGCTTGAAGGCGGCCTCGTTGGCCTCGGTGCCGGAGTTGGTGAAGAACACCTTCGCGTCGGGGTCGCCGGTCAGGCCGGCCAGCCGGGCGGCCAGCGCGACCTGGGCCGGGGTGGCGAAGAAGTTCGACACGTGGCCGAGGGTGGCCAGCTGGGCGGTGATCGCGGCCAACACCGCCGGGTGGGCGTGGCCGAGGGCGTTCACCGCAATCCCGGCCAGCAGGTCCAGGTAGCGCCGGCCCTCGGCGTCGAAGACGTAGCAGCCCTCACCCCGGACGAACACCCGCTTGGGTTGGCCGAAGGTATTCATCACCGCGTGCTCGTAGCCCCGCAGCACCGCGGCACTGCCGGGCGGGTCGGTCAGCGACAGCTCAGCGTTCAGGTCGAGCGCGGTCGAACTCATAGCAGGTCTCCGGTATGGCCGTTGGCGTATTCGTGGGCCGGGATGCCGTCGGCGGCGGAGAAGACCCGGCTGCCCAGGCGGATCAGTCCGTCCTGGGTCACCATCGTGCCGATACCGGCGTTGGTGAAGATCTCCAGCAGCAACGCGTGCGGAACCCGCCCGTCGGTGACCGTGGCGCGGGTCAGCCCGCCCTCGACCGCCCGCAGGCAGGCCTCCATCTTCGGCAGCATGCCGGTGTGCAGGCTGGGCATCAGGGTTCGCAGTTCGCTGGCCGAGAGTTCCTCGATCACCTCGCTCGCCCCGCTGGCCCGGGCGGCGTCGAAGTCGCGGTAGAGGCCCTCGACGTCGGTCAGCACGACCAGCCGCTCCGCCTCCAGGGCGACGGCCAGGGCGGCGGCGGCGGTATCGGCGTTCACGTTGTGGATCACCCCGTGCCGGTCGGGGGCGATGCTGGCGACCACCGGCACCCGGCCGGCGTCGATCAGCCCGCGAATGGCCTCGGTCCGAACCGCGACGACGTCGCCGACCAGACCGAGGTCCACCTCTTCGCCGTCGATCACCGTCCCCCGGCGGGCGGCGGTGAACAGCCCGCCGTCCTCGCCCGACAGGCCGACGGCCAGCGTGCTGTGGGCGTTGATCAATCCGACCAGGTCGCGACCGACCTGACCGACCAGGACCATCCGGACCACGTCCATGGCTTCCGGGCTGGTCACCCGCAACCCGCCGCGGAACTCCGACACGATCCCCAGCCGAGTCAGCATGGTGGAGATCTGTGGGCCGCCGCCGTGGACGACAACGGGGTGCACGCCGCACCGCTTCATGAACACGATGTCGGAGGCGAACGCGGCCTTGAGGCCCTCGTCGATCATCGCGTTCCCGCCGTACTTGATCACCACCGTCTTGCCGGCGTACGTCTCCAGCCACGGCAGCGCCTCGGTCAGAATCGACGCCTTCTCCACCAGCGACAGGTGCTCGTCCGCGCGGGGGGCGGCCTTACTCATCTCGATCTGCTCACGTCGAGTACTCCGCGTTCTCCCGGACGTAGTCGTAGGTCAAGTCATTGGTCCACACCGTGACGCCGTGGGTGCCGTTGCGCAGGTCGATGGTGACGCTGACCTCGCGCCCGCTCAGGTCGACCAGGGAACGGTCGTCGCCGACACTGCCGTCGCGGCAGACCTGGACGCCGTTGAAGGAGACGTCGAGCCGATCGGGGTCGAAGTCGGCGGTGGTGGTGCCGATCGCGGCCAGCACCCGGCCCCAGTTGGGGTCGCGGCCGAATACCGCGCACTTGAACAGGTTGCTGCGGGCGACCGCCCGGGCCACCTCGAGCGCATCGGTCTCGCTCGCCGCGTGCTGGACCTGAACGGCGATGTCGTGGGCCGCACCCTCGGCGTCGCGCAGCAGCTGCCGGGCCAGGTCGGCGCAGGTCTGCTCCAGGGCGGCGGCTAAGTCGGCCGGGCTGGGCTGCACGCCTGAGGCGCCGCTGCTCAGCAGCAGCACGGTGTCGTTGGTCGACATGCAGCCGTCGCTGTCCAACCGGTCGAAGGTGACCCGGCACGCCTGTCGCAGGGCGGCGTCGAGCGCGGCGGTTTCGACGACGGCGTCGGTGGTCAGCACGACCAGCATGGTGGCCAGGCCGGGGGCCAGCATCCCGGCGCCCTTGGCCATGCCGCCGACCGACCAGCCCTCGTCGGCGTAGCGGGCCTGCTTGGCGTGGGTGTCGGTGGTCATGATCGCCGCCGCTGCCGCCTCCCCGCCGTCGGGGGCCAACGCTGCCGACGCGGCGGCCACCCCAGCCTTGATCCGGTCCATCGGCAGCCGGATCCCGATCAGCCCGGTCGAGCAGACCGCGACGTCGATCGCTCCGACCGGCTCCTCGGGGCGGCTGAGAGTGGCCGCAACCAGTTCGGCAGTGCGGTGGGTGTCGGCGAAGCCGTCCGGCCCGGTGCAGGCGTTCGCGCCGCCAGAGTTCAGCACCACCGCCCGCAGCCGGCCATCGGCCATGACCTGCTGCGACCACAGCACCGGGGCCGCCTTGACCCGGTTGCCGGTGAAGACCGCGGCGGCGCCGAAGTCGGGACCGAGATTGCGCACCAGCGCCACGTCGGGACGGCCGCTGGGCTTGAGACCGGCGGTGACCCCGGCCGCGGTGAACCCCGCGGCTCCGGTCACACTCACGGCGCCACCCCCACCTGCGGCAGGCCGCTCGTCTCGGCCAGCCCGAGGGCCAGGTTCATGCACTGCACCGCGGCCCCGGCGGTGCCCTTGGTCAGGTTGTCCAGCGCCGCCACGGCCACCAGGCGGCCGGCGGCGGCGTCCACCGCCACCTGCAGGTGGACGGTGTTGGCGCCGAGAGTCGACTGGGTCTGGGGCCACTGCCCGGCCGGTAGCAGGTGCACGAACGGTTCGCCGGCCAGGGCCTGGGCATACGTCGCGTACGCGTCGGTGGTGGTGGTGTGAGGGTCGGTCAGGGGGGCCGTGCAGGTGGCTAGGATGCCGCGCGACATCGGCACCAGCACCGGAGTGAAGGACACGCTCGGCGCCGGTGCACCGCAGGCGGCGAAGTTCTGCCGCAACTCGGGGACGTGCCGGTGCGTGCCGCCGACGCCGTACGCGCTGGCCGATCCGATCAGTTCGGCGCCGAGCAGGTGGGGTTTGAGGCTGCGACCGGCCCCCGAGGGTCCGCTGGCCGCGACCACGACCACGTCGTGTCCGTCGATCAGGCCGCCGGTCAGCGCGGGCAGCAGGGCCAGGGTCGCTGCGCTCGGGTAGCAGCCGGGGACGGCGATCCGCCGCGTACGGTTGAGCTTGTCGCGCTGACCGGGCAGCTCGGGCAACCCGTACGGCCAGGTCCCGGCGTGCTCGGTGCCGTAGAAGTCCCGCCAGGCGGCCGGGTCGGTCAACCGGAAGTCGGCGCCGCAGTCGACCACCAGCGTGCTCTCGGGCAGGTCCGCGGCGACCGCGGCGGATGCCCCGTGCGGCAGGGCCAAGAAGACCACGTCGTGACCCGCCAACTCGTCCGAGGTCGTCGGCGCGATCAGCCGGTCGGCCAGCGGGGTCAGCTGGGGTGCAACATCGCCGAGCCGGGTCCCGGCGCTGGCACCGGCGGTCAGCGCCCCAATCTCGACGTTCGGATGACCGACCAGCAGCCGCAGCAGCTCACCGCCGGCGTATCCCGTCGCCCCCGCGACCGCCACCCGGAACATCACCTGCATGATTATGCCCCCAACGGCAATCTCATGCAAGTGGCCGTCGGACCGCGATCATTCCGTCCGCTGAACCGCCCCCAGTTCGGCCGCCACGGCCACCGCCGCGTCCCGGGCCGCCCCAGCCTCGGCCTCGGTCAGCGTCTTGTCCGGAGCCCGGAAGCGCATGGCGAAGGCGAGTGACTTATGCCCTTCCCCGACCTGTGGGCCGCGGTAGACGTCGAAGAGTTCCACCGCCTCCAGCAGCGGCCTCGCGCCACGCTCCAACGCCTCGGCGACGGCCGCGGCCGACACCGACTCCGGCACGATCAGGGCGACGTCCTCCTTGGCCACCGGCCAGGCCGACAAGATCGGGATCTCCCCGGCGTCCGGTGCGGCGGCGAGCAGCACGTCGAGGTCGAGTTCGAACGCGCTGGTCCTCGAAGCCAGGCCGAAGCCCGCGCAGACCTGGGGGTGCAACTCACCGGCGTACCCGATCACCACGTCGGTATCGGCCAGTAGCAAGGCTGCGCAGCGGCCCGGGTGCCAGGGCGCCAGCTCAGCCGACTGCCGGTCCAGCCGGATCCCGACCGCGGCCGCGGCAGCCTCGGCCAGAGCCACCGCCTCGGCCCAACCGGCGGGCCGGCCCGGACCCTGCCAGCCGGGCCGCACCCAGGCCCCGGCCAGCACGGCCGCGAGCAGTCGCGGCTGATCGCCGAGCGCATCGTCCATCGACTGGAGGGTGTCGCGGTCGGGCCGGACGTCGACCGGGGGACGAGGGGCCGTGCCCGCGGCCGGGTCGGCCCGGAAAGCCGCCCCGGACTCGAAGAGGGCGAGGTCGTCGGTCCCCCGGCTGGCGTTCCGGGCGACCGCGGCGAACAGCCCGGGCAGCAAAGTCGTCCGCAGGGCCGGCTGACTCTCCGACAGCGGATTGACCACCCAGGTCAGCGCCCGGCGGCGGTCGTCCGACGCGATCCGGCACCGGTCGAGGTCGGCCGGGGCCAGGAAGGGGAAGCTGATCACCTCGACCGCCCCGGCGGCCGCCATCCGGGCGGTCACCGCACGCCGGGCCCGTTGTCCGGGGGTCAGCCCGCGACCGACGGGCGCGGAAGGCAACACCGGTTCGATGGTGTCGTAGCCGATCAGCCGGCCGACTTCCTCGACATAGTCGTAGGGATCGCGCAGGTCGGGGCGCCACGTCGGCGGGGTCAGGGTCAGCGTGCCCTGGCCGTCGTCGCCGACCGCCACACCCACCGCACTGAGCAGCAATTCCACCTGCTCCTGAGTCACGGGGGTGCCGAGAATCCGCTCAGGCAGGTTGGCCGCAATCTGCCGTGCAGACGATACCGGGACCGTACCGGCGACGGTCTCACCGGGATCGAGCGACCCGCCGCCCAGCTCGACCAGCAGCCGGGCGACCCGGTGGGCGGCGGCGTACCCAGCGGCGGGATCGACGCCGCGCTCGAAGCGCCGGGACGCCTCCGAGGCCAGCTTGTGCCGTCGACCGGTCCGGGCCACCGACAATGCGTCGAAGCAAGCCGCTTCGATCAGCACGTCGGTGGTGGTGGCGCTGACTTCGGTGCTCGCTCCGCCCATGGCGCCGGCCAGCCCGATCGGGCCGCTGTCGTCGGCGATCACCAGGTCGTCAGGGTCCAGGGCTCGGACGGTGTCGTCGAGAGTCTGCAGTTGTTCTCCGGGCCGGGCCACCCGGGCCACCACCGCTCCGCGGAGGGCGTCGGCGTCGTAGGTGTGCAGCGGCTGGCCGGTCTCCAGCATCACGTAGTTGGCCACGTCGACCACCAGCGAGATCGGGCGCATCCCGGCCAGCTGGACGCGCCGGGTCAGCCAGCGCGGAGTGCGGCGGTTCGGGTCGAGGCCGTGCACGGACAACCCGGTGAACATCGTGCAGGCCGCCGAGTCGATCGCGATCGGGTAACCGTCTTGCCGAGGCCCGGGGACCGGCCGGTCGACCGGGTCGGTGAAAGTGACCCCAAGGGCCTGGGCGGCCTCGCGGGCCAAACCACGGATGGACAGGCAGTAGCCGCGGTCGGGGGTGACGGCGACGTCGAGCACGTCCTCGCGCAGGTGTAAGGCCTCAGCGGCATCGTCTCCCGGCGCCGGTTCGGCGTCTCCCGCGGTTCCGTTCAGCACCAGGATGCCGTCGTGGTCCTCGCCCAGTCCCAGTTCCCGGGCGGAGCAGATCATCCCGTCCGAGACGTGCCCGTACGTCTTGCGCGCCGCGATCTCGAACTCACCCGGCAGCACCGCGCCCGGCAGGGCGACCACGACCAGATCACCGGCGGCGAAGTTGGCCGCGCCGCAGACGATTCCGCGGGGACCGCCCTGCACGCCGTGCTGGACGCCGACGTCGACCTGGCACCAGCGGACCGTCTTGCCGTTGGAGTGCTGCTCGGCGTTGAAGTCCAGCACGCGGCCGATCACCACCGGGCCGACGACGTCGGCCCCGGCGGCCTCGACGGTCTCCACCTCCAGGCCAGCGCGGACCAGGGCGTCGGCCAGCTCTCGTCCGGTCAGTTCGGGCGGCAGGGCGGCGTACTCGCGCAGCCAGCTCAGCGGGGCCCTCACCGTGCCCCCCCGATCCTCGTCGCGCTCATCGCGCGAGGCCGAGCAGGGAGCGACTGAAGCGCACGTCGCCTTCGAACATGTCGCGCATGTCCTCGGCGTTGTTGCGGAACATCAAGGTCCGCTCCACGCCCATCCCGAAGGCGAAACCGGAATACACCTCCGGGTCGATGCCGCAGGCGACCAGCACCCGGGGGTTGACCACCCCGCAGCCGCCCCATTCGATCCAGCCCTCGCTCCGGCAGGTCCGGCAGGGCCGCTCCGGGTGGCCGACGGAGTCGCCATGACAGACGAAGCACTGCAGGTCGACCTCGGCCGACGGCTCGGTGAAGGGGAAGTAGTTCGGACGCATCCGGGTCCGGGTGTCGCCGAACATCGACCGGGCGAAGTGGTCCAGCGTGCCGCGGAGGTGGGCCAGGGTGATGCCCCGGTCCACCACCAGACCCTCGATCTGGTGGAACACCGGAACGTGGGTCGCGTCGTACTCATCGGCCCGGTAAACCTTGCCCGGACAGACCACGTAGATCGGGGGTTCGCGGGTCAGCATGGTGCGCGCCTGCACCGGTGAGGTGTGGGTGCGCATCAGCAGCCCACTGGCCGCTGGTGCGACGAACAGGGTGTCCTGCATGGTGCGGGCCGGATGGTCGGGGACGAAGTTGAGGGCGTCGAAGTTGAGCCACTCGGCCTCCAGTTCGGGGCCCTCGGCCACCTCCCAGCCCATGGCTACGAAGACGTCCTCCATCAGGTTCATCAAGGCCGTGATCGGATGGATCGCGCCGATCGGCCCGAGTTCGACCGGGAGCGTCACGTCGACGCGCTCCTCGCGCAGGGTCTGCTCCAGCTCGGCCTGCTCGACCTGGGCCTGCCGCGTCGTGAGGGCGGCGTTGATGGCGCCGCGGGCCCGGCCGATCCGGGCCCCGGCCTCCTTGCGGTCGCGGGGCGGCAGCGACCCGATCGCCCGGTTGGCCAGCGCGATCGGGGACCGGTCGCCGGCGTGCTCGAGCCGGGCCCGCTTCAGCTCTGCGGTCGAGGTCGCGGCGTCGAACGCCGCCGTCGCCTGCGCGAGCATCACCGCCACGGCATCGACGCTCGGTGCTGTGACGGGTGCGTGGTCGTCGGTCGTGGCCGGCCCGGACATGGGCGGTCCCTTCTCCAGGCGGTACGGGGCAACCGGGACAGTCTAGGAAGCCGCACCGTCGTCAGCGAAACGGTTTCACGGCGGACCTCGGACCTACGCCCCCCCGAACTTGAACTTGTCCAGTACGCCCCCCGAGCTCGTCCAGACTCGTCCAGTACGCCCCCCGAGCTCGTCCAGTACGCCCCCCGAACTTGTCCAGTACGCCCCCCCGAGCTCGTCCAGTACGCCCCCCGAGCCCGCCCAGTACGCCCCCTGAGCTTGTCGAAGGGCCTCGCCAGAGGTCGGCGAGCAGCACCAGGGGAACCTACGACCGGAAGAGAGATCGAGCCAAGAACATCGGGAGTATGGGCACGCTCAACTCCTGGCCCCCGGGGTTCGGTCGACGCGCGGTCGCGCCGTAGGGGATCGTGGACGTCAGCCTCCCGGGAACCGTCAAAAGCGTCGTGGCCGAGCGTTGCGGATCGCCGGTGGTGCGAGCGGTGTCCCAGGACGCGGGCTTCACCCCCGGCTTTGCCTCGGTTGTGCTCTGCGCGGACGGATCGCGGCACTTCGTCAAGGCAGCCTCTGCGCGCCAGCAGCCGCAGTTCGTTGACGCCTACCGGGATGAGGCGCGCAAGCTGGCTCACCTTCCCGCCGCCGCCCCGGCCCCGAGGTTGCTCTGGACGTACGACGCGGAGGGCTGGGTAGTGCTCGGCTTGGAGTACGTAGAGGCTCGAACCCCGCAACGGCCCTGGATCTTCCCGACTTCGTCGACGAGGTCGCCGAGTGGTCGGTCCATTGGGGGCAGCTGCGGCGCACTCGACCCGATTTGCCGCACCTGGACGATCTCGAGGCCCTGCCCGCGGGTTACGCCTTGCCGGCCACGGGCCGGACGATCGTGCATCTCGACGTCCGGGACGACAACATCCTGCTCTGCCGTGACGGTCGCGTACTCCTCTGTGACTGGAACGCCGCGGTCGTCGGCGCCGACTGGCTGGACTCGTTGGTGCTCCTGATCGGTCCCCGCGGCGACGGTCTGGACGTGGAGACCCTAATTGCGGAGTCCCGTCGGCTGCGCCAGCTGCCGGCCGACGACATGGACGCCGTCCTGGCCTTGTTCCTGGGCTACTTCCTCACCCGGTCCACTGAACCGGTACCGACGACGTCACCCTTCCTGCGCGACCTGCAACGTTGGCAGGCCGACGTCATTCTCGACTGGATATCCCAACGTCGCGGGTGGACCTGAGTGCTCCCCGGCTCGCGGCCGCCTCACCAAATCCGGCCACATCAGCGAAACCAGAACGATCAACTTCACTCGCCCGCCCGAGCCAAGCGCGAAATAGGCTGGAGTTCACGCGATCTGTCACGATCCGTCTGGTGAACCTGACTCCGATCGGCTGGGTCCGAAGCACGCAAACAGTGTCGCAGGAGCGAGGCTACGGATGGGATCGCGAGACCGCATCGATCGAGTTAGACCCGGCCAGCTATACCTCAGCAGCACTGGACGGCCTCGCCCAGTTCTCCCACATCGAGGTGATCTTCGGCTTCCACCTCAACGACCCCGCCGATATCGAGGAAGGATCTCGCCAGCCCACCGGACAGCCAACCTGGCCCAGCGTGGGAATTTTCGCGCAACGGTACAGCCACCGCCCGAACCAGCTCGGGCTTACGCGCTGCGCGGTTGCGGGAGTCGAAGACCTCCGGATCCTCGTGCAGGGTATAGATGCGCTGGACGGGTCACCCGTCTTCGACGTCAAGCCCTGGGTCGAAGAGTTCGGCCCGCGAGGTCCGGTCCAACAGCCGTCGTGGATCAGCGAGCTCCTCCGGAACTACTGGTGACAAGGGCCGGACGTGCATACTTTGATCGGGGCGTTGCGCCGGCTCCACCGATCGAACGAGGATGCGGATCGGTGACCCGCACTGTCAGTGGGCTTCCGTAGTGTCTAAGACATGGCCATCGCCCTCGTCGAAGTCCCGGATTCCTCCGGTGATGCGACCACGGCCTGGCTCGACGACATCCTCACCGGCCTGGCCGCGGCGGTCGACGCCTGCGCCGACCTAGGTGATTCAAGTGAGGTGGCCGACGCCGACCGGATCGATCGGATCGCTCGCCTGGAACGGGTCAAAGCTGCTGCCGGCGCGCTCCAGGTCGCCGAAAGTGTCCGCTTCGCCCGATCCCAAGTCGAAAGCAGTGGGCCGACGACGTTGACCCGTAAGCCATCGGCCGCGGCATCGCCGACCAACTCGCGTTGGCCGCCCACGTTTCCCCCACCCAAGGCTCACGCCGCCTCGAAACCGCCCGTGCCCTCTGGTTCGACCTGCCACAGACCTACGAACTCCTCGTCCACGGCCTGATCAGCGAATACGTCGCCTCCTTGATCGTGACCGAGACCCGTCATCTCGACTCAACTCTGCGTGGTCAGGTCGACCGAGCCGTCGCCGCCGCCGGCCTGGAACACCTCGGCACCCGCGCCGCCGCCGCCCTAGCCCGAAAAGAGGCTTACCGGGCCGACCCCGCCGGCTACACCCAGCGCGGCCGAACCGAGCGTAAGCACCGCCGCGTCACTCTCCGACCGGCACCCGACACCATGGCCCTGCTCACCGGCTACCTGCCCGTCGAGCAGGGCGTCGCCTGCCTCGCCGCCCTCATCAACACACCGACAGGGTCAGCACACCGACACCGCCAAAGCCTTCGGCGACGCCCGCAGCCGGGATCAGATCATGGCCGACACCCTCGTCGAACGCCTCACCGGCCAGACCGCGGCCGCCGACGTCAACGTCGAAGTGCAGGTCACCATGCCGCTGGCGAGCCTGCTTGACCCCGACGACCCTTCCCCCACCACCGTGGCCGGACACGGCCCTCTCCCCGGACCGATCGCCCGCGAGATCCTCCGCACCAGCCAAGGCCGCAGATGGTGGCGCCGGTTGTTCACCGGCCCCACCCCCGAGCCCACCAGCCCCGACACGACCGGCCCCGACACGCGGGCCGCTGGTCGGCGGCGACCCCCATCGGCGCCGGTTCACCGGCTGGCTCGCCCAGCTCATCGAACTCCGCGACCAAACCTGCCGCGACCCGTTCTGCGACGCCGCCATCCGCCACCTCGACCACATCACCCCCCACCGCGACGGCGGCCCCACCACCCTGCCCAACGGACGAGGAGTCTGCGAACGCGGCAACTACATCCGCGAACTACCCGGCTGGATCGTCGAAACCCTCGACGACGGCCTCCACGGACCACCCCACCGCATCCGCATCACCACCCCCACCGGACACACCTACGACAGTCGCGCCCCCGCACCACCCTGACCCTCGCGCTGGGCCGTTGCCGTGGCGTAGAGCAGGACCGCGGCCGCAGTGGCGAGGTTCAGGCTCTCGGCGCGGCCGTACATCGGCAGGGCGACCCGCCGGTCGAGCAGGGCGGCATCGGCTTCGCTCAAGCCGTGAGCTTCGTTGCCGAGCACCCACAGGGTCGGCCGGACCAGCGCACCGGACCGGGCAAGGTCGTCGATTGTCGTATCGGCTCGCCCGTCGGCGCCGAGGACCTGCAGCCCCGCCGCCCGGGCGGTCGCCGCGGCGCCGCGAAGGTCGAGATCCACCGCGATCGGCAGGTGGAACAGCGAGCCGGTACTCGCCCGTACGGTCTTCGGGTTGTACAGATCGACGGAGTCACGACTGACCAGAACGGCGTCGGCCCCGAAGGCGTCGGCGCAGCGGATCACCGTGCCGAGGTTGCCGGGGTCACGGATCTGGTCGCACAGCACGACCAGTCGAGGAGAGTTGGTCCACACGGCAGTCGGGTTGACGTCGACTCGACAACACAGGGCGAGCAGCCCCTGCGGGGTGACGGTGTCACTGAGGCCGGTGAAGTCGGTTCTTGATACGGCTTCGACGCCGATACCGGCTTCGGCAGCGAGGCCGAGGAGACCTTGATGGAGCTCGACCGCGTCCTCGGCGACCAGCACCACCTCGACTGTCCCCGGGACGCCCAACGCCTCGGCGACAGACGGCCGGCCCTCGGCCAGAAACTGACCTGCGGCCTGCCGGTCCTTGCGCCGCAGCAGGCGACGAGCCGACCGCAACCGCGCCCGACTGGCGGGGACGGGAACGATCGGCTCGTCGAAGTTCAAGCCGTGAGACTCAGGCGGCGGCGCTGTCGGTCGCCGGAGCGGTCGGGGTGGCCGCCTTGGCCACCTGAACCAGCGCGGTGAACGCGGACGGGTCGGTGACGGCCAGGTCGGCGAGGATCTTGCGGTCGACCTCGACCCCGGCGGTCTTCAGGCCGGCGATGAAGCGGTTGTAGGTCATCCCCTCCGCACGGGCCGCGGCGTTGATCCGCTGGATCCAGAGCTTGCGGAAATCGCCCTTCCGAGCCCGGCGGTCGCGGTAGGCGTAGACCAGGGAGTGGGTGACCTGCTCCTTGGCCTTGCGGTAGAGCCGCGAACGCTGACCGCGATAGCCGGACGCCTGCTCGAGGATCTCCCGGCGCTTCTTGTGTGCGTTGACGGAGCGCTTGACGCGTGCCATGACGAATACTTCCTTAGGGGTGCGAGTGGATCAGCGTTGGTACAGGTGAGGTCAGGCGCGCTTGCCGAGGAGTTTGCGCGCCTTCGCGGCGTCGCCGGGGGCGAGCACCTGGTCGCCGGTCAACCGGCGGGTCCGCGAGCTGGGCTTGTGCTCGTTGAGGTGCATCTTGCCCGCCTGGCGGTGCATCACCTTGCCCTTACCGGTCACCCGGAAGCGCTTCTTCGCACCGGAGTGCGTCTTCATCTTCGGCATGTGCCGCTCCATCTCTGCTCCCTGCGCACACGCGCAGGATTGTGGCGTCCCGCCCCGGGGTCGACTCCGGGTGGGTAGGTCTGGTGAGGAACCCTTGTCGACTCAGACGTCGATGTCGGGGTCCATATTGTCGGCCGGTCCCCGTCGACGCTTGGTCGCCGGCTGGGCCGCGTGCTGGGCCCGCAGGTCGGCCAGTTGCGCCTGCTCGGCGTCGGCGTCGGCCTGCCGGACGGCGGCCCGCCGGTCGCGCTCGGCGCGGACGTCGGCCTTGGCCTCGGTCTTCTTCTTGTGCGGTCCGAGCACCATCAACATGTTGCGGCCGTCCTGCTTCGGCGAGGACTCCACGAAGCCGAACTCGTCGACGTCGGAGGCCAGCCGCTTGAGCAGGTTGTAGCCGAGTTCGGGACGCGACTGCTCCCGACCGCGGAACATGATGGTGATCTTGACCTTGTCCCCGGCCTTGAGGAAGCGCACGACGTGACCCTTTTTGGTCTCGTAGTCGTGAATGTCGATCTTGGGCCGGAGCTTCATTTCCTTGATGATCGTGTTGGTCTGGTTACGGCGGCTCTCCCGAGCCTTCTGGGCGTTCTCGTACTTGAACTTGCCGTAATCCATCAGCTTGGCCACCGGCGGCCGGGCCATCGGCGCGACCTCCACCAGGTCGAGCTCGGACTCGCGCGCCAGTTGCAGCGCCATGTCGATCTTCACGATGCCGACCTGCTCTCCCGCGGGGCCGACGAGTCGGACCTCGGGGACGCGAATGCGGTCGTTGATTCGCGGTTCGGTGCTGATATGTCCTCCAGTTGGTTGTGACGCCTGTGGCGACCGGAGCGTACGAGGGAGCCGCGTGAGACGAGAAAGTCCTCGCCGCAGCGAGGACCTGACAACCACGAGAGGGCCGACGACGTCGCCGACCTCTCGTAGACCAACCCGACCACTTCACCGCACGAGCGAACTCGCGGGAGCCGTACGGGTGGGAGATCAGGTCTCCGCTTTGCGGATCCGGCCAGCACGCTCCGAATCGGTCGAGCAGACTTTACCACCCGACACGAGTAACAACGCCGGGCGACCGTTCGGCTATTCCGCGGGATCGACGACCGGGACGGCCCACCCGAACTCGCCGGGTGCGGTCTCGACGAGTCGATGCCCGGCGGCCAGCTCGGTCAAGAGGTCGCCGTCGATGGCCATCGGGTGCGGCCCGGCGACGTCGATCAACAGCGAAGCCACGCCCTCGGTGCGCGCGGTCCGCGCGGCGAGGTCCACCGTCACCGGTACCGGGCGGGCGTCGGCCCGCCAGGCGTGCAGCGCGTCCAGTCCGGTGAAGCCGAGCAGGGCCCGACGTCCGTCGGCGGCCTGCAGCAGCACCACCGACATCTCGGCCTCCTTTTCGGTGGCCAGCCCGCCGACCGCTTCTCCCCGCCGGGTTGCGGTGGCCACGACCGGGACCAGCACCCGGGTCGTACACAGGGCCGCAACCGCCTGAAGGTAGGCACGCGGGCCCGGTTCGTCCACGGCCGCGGCCAACGCCCTACGGGCTGCCGGGGAGGCCAGTCCGTCGTCGCCGGGAAAGGGCGAGGGAGCGAGCACCCGTTCGTGATCCACCCGGTCACCGTAGTTCGAGCCGCACAGGTCGCGACCGCTCTCGGGGTCGAGCGGGTGCTGTTCCTGATGCGCGCGCCCCCTCGTGGTGGCACGCTGGACAGATGCCTGCCGCCGACGCCGTCCTGCTTCCCCTCTGCCTCGGACTGACCCTGCTCGGTCTTCTCGTCGTGATCATCGCCTGGCGGCGCGGCCGCCGCGGCCGCATCCTGCAGGGCCTGGCGTTGGCCCTGGCGCCGGTCGCACTCTACTTCGCCGGCCTGCTGCGGCTGGTCTGGAACGGTGTCGTGGCGATAGTGGGCTGGGCGTCGCGGATCGTGTTCTCCCCCGCCCTCTGGTTCGGGCTGTCGCTGCTGGCGGTCTGCATCGTGTTGTGGGTGGTCGGAGGGGCGGTGGTCCGTCGCAGTCGCAGTCGGACCCGCAAGGGCGAGCCCGCCGACCGGGCGGCTGCGGTCACCCGAGGCGCCGACAGCACCCGTCCCGCGGGCAAACGGGCCGGCAGCACCGCCGCACCGGTCGATGACGACATGGCCGAGATCGAGGCCCTGCTCAAGTCCCGAGGGATCAACTAGCGGATCGATCGGCCGCGCGCGCCCGACGTCTTAGCTCGGCGACGGCTCGTTGGGCGTACGGGCCGTCGTGGGCCTGAATCGCGAGCAGGTAGCGCTTCTCGGCGTCCAGGTCAGCGCTGAACGGGGTTCCGTCGGCCGGGGTGAGCAGAACGAAGGCCCAGGGGTCGCCGGGACGGAGCACGACCTGATGCACCCGGGGCCACGGGATCTGGTGGGTCCGTAGACCGTTGCGGATCTTCAGGCCCCACCCGTCGACCCGGACCGAACTGGCCGCGGCGGCGATCATCACCAGCAGCAGGGCGCCGAGGACGCCGAGCAGGGTCAGCCGCTGAGAGAAGGTGAACAGCACCCGGATCTCCCCCGGGAGTGCGAACCAGCCGTACACCGTCGCCGCGCAGAGAGTCACCGCGATCAGGCCGGTCACCAAGCGCAGCCGCCGGGGGGCGAAGACGATGACTCTCTTCGACGGTGCCGGCTCGGCACCTCGAGGGCGGCCCGCCATCAGAACCGAGCCCTCATCAGAACCGGCCCGTCATCAGAACCGGCCCCTCATCAGAACCGGCACGCGGCGATGTCGGTGACCAAGATTGCGCGGGCCCCGATCGCCCACAGGTCGTCCATCACCTGCTGCGCCTCCAGCCGGGGCACCAGCGCCCGCACGGCCCGCCAGCCGGGCTTGGCCAGCGGCGACACCGTCGGACCCTCGAATCCCGGGGTGGCCGCGCAGGCCGCGTCGAGGTCGGCGTCGGCGACGTCGTAGTCCATCATCACGTAGTGCCGGGCGACCAGGACACCGTTCAGCCGTCGTTCGAGCTGTTCCAGTCCCGCCGGTCGGGGTGCCTCCGTCCGCCGGATCAAGACCGCTTCAGAGGCCAGGATCTCCTCCCCGAACAGCTCCAGTCCCGCCTGCCGCAAAGTCGTACCGGTTTCCACCACGTCGGCGATCACGTCGGCCACGCCGAGCCGGATCGCGGTCTCCACCGCCCCGTCCAGGCCGATCAGCCGGGCGGTCACCCCCCGCTGCGCCAGCCAGGACCCGACCAGTCCCGGATAGGAGGTGGCCAGTCTGAGTCCCTGCAGCCCGGCTACGTCCATTCCGCTGCCTGCGGGTGCGGCGAAGCGGAAGCGGCTGCGGGCGAAGTCCAGGGCCAGCATCTCGGTGGCCGGCGCGCCGGAGTCCAGCAGCATGTCCCGCCCGGTGATCCCGACGTCCAGGGTGCCCTCGCCGACGTAGACGGCGATGTCTCGTGGCCGGAGGTAGAAGAACTCGACCCCGTTGGCCTCGTCGAGCAGGACCAGTTCCTTGGGATCGCTGCGCTGCCGGTAGCCGGCCTCGCGCAGCATTTGCGCCGCACTGTCGGCCAGTGCTCCCTTGTTGGGTACGGCGACCCGGATCAATGGCTTACCGGTTAACGGCTGGCCGGGGCTGGTCGTCACGGCGGTCAGCTTAGGTGCGTTCGCCCGGCGCATCCCGACGTTCTCAGCCCGGACCGGCAGGTGGAACTACAGGTGCGCGTAGATGTCGTCCAGGGAGAGGCCCAGGGCCAGCATCAGCACCTGCAGGTGGTAGAGCAGCTGGCTGATCTCGGTGGCTGCGTCGTCGCGGGTCTGGTACTCCGCCGCCATCCAGACCTCCGCGGCCTCCTCGACGATCTTCTTCCCGATCTCGTGCACCCCGGCGTCCAGCCGCGCCACCGTCGACGAGCCGGGTTCCCGGGCGGCCGCCTTGGCGGCCAGCTCGGCGAACAGGCTGTCGAACGTCTTGGCCGGGGAGCACGCAGTCACGGGCGGTGAGCCTAGTGCGGCCCGGGCCCACTTCAGCCGACGGTCTCGATCGCCGGATCGGTGGGGGCGATCGCCGCCGCAGCGCGGCCGCGTCGCTCCAGCCGGAGCCAGGAGACGAAGCCGACGACGCAGAAGGCGCCGTAGACGATGTACATGATGGCCGAGGGATAGTAGCCGGCGACCAGCAGCAACGGAACCCCGACCAGGTCGACCGCCACCCAGATCAGCCAGAACTCCACCCAGCCGCGGGCCATCCCGTAGGTGGCCAACACCGAGCCGGTCAGAATCCAGGCGTCGGCGGCCGGACCGAAGGAGTTGAGCTGGGACAAGATGAAGTAGAAGACGACCCAGAGGACGACCGCCGCGACCAGCAGCTGCAACCGACCCCTGCGGCCGGCCCACTGCGGCGCAACGCCGGTGCCACCCCCCTCGCGACGGCGGAACTGCGCCCAGCGCACCCAGCCGTAGACGCTGATGGCGAAGAAGAACACCTGCCTGCCGGCCTGACCCCACAAATCGAGTTCTTGCGGAGCATGGAAGACGCCGCCGAGAAAGACGGTGAACAACAACACGTTGCCGACGATGCCGACCGGCCAAGCGGCCACCTTCCGGCGCATTCCGAACAGCGCACTGGCCAGGCCGAATCCGTTGCCGACGATCTCGCGCCACAAAACGGCGGCGCCCCCGATATGCAGTTCAGCCTTCAGCAGCTGCAACAGCACTTCACCCATGTCACTCCACCTCCACCGGTCGCGTCGAGCGCCGGGGTGGTGTCGTGTCGCCGCTGTCCCCACGTACGGCCAGCAGACCGCACGTCGACGACCGCGAGCGTGTACCTCCCATCCGGACTTTCACCGTCGGTCGTGGAATTTCACCACATCAACCGCTCACTGGCTGTCAGCGGGTCGCGGACTGTCACCGCCGGTTCGGAATTACACCGACCCCGGAACACGCGCGAGTCTGATTAACTCGTCGCTAGGCATCATAGCTGCTGCCGCTGAGCTCACGGTCAGAGCGTGACGCCGAGCAACGCCTCGCAGGCCCGGGCGATCGTGGCCGGTGCTTCGGCGTCGTCGTCGTCGATGGCCAGTGACGCCCCGGCCCAGGCGTCGACCGCGGCCAGCGCGGCCGGCGCGTCGAGGTCGTTGGACAGGGCGGCGCGCATCTGGGCGAGTACGCCGTCGGCGTTCAGGCCGTTGGTCAACCGGGCGGCTTGGCGCCAGCTGGCCAGCCGTCGTACGGCGGCGGCGAGCACGTCGGAGGTCCAACTCCACTCGGAGCGGTAGTGCTGGCCCAGCAGGGCCAGCCGGATGGCCATCGGGTCCACCCCGTCTCGGCGTAAGGCGGAGACGAAGACCAAGTTGCCGCGGGATTTACTCATCTTTTCCCCGTCCAGACCCACCATGCCGCTGTGCAGGTAGGCCCGGGCGAACGACTCGCCGGTGAGCACATGGGCTTCGGTGGCGCACATCTCGTGGTGCGGGAAGATCAGGTCGCTGCCGCCGGCCTGGACGTCGAACGCGGTTCCCAGGCGGTCCAGGGCGATGGCGGTGCACTCGGCGTGCCAGCCGGGCCGGCCCCGCCCGAAGGGGGCGTCCCAGGCCGGTTCACCGGGCCGTTCGAGCCGCCACACCAAGCAGTCCAGCGGGGCCCGCTTGCCGGGCCGGTCGGGGTCCCCGCCCCGTTCGGCGAACAACGCTCGGGCGTCGGTGTCGCTCAACCGGGACAAGAAACCGAACCCGGGATCGGCGGCCTGATCGAAGTACAGGTCGGGATACTCCTCGTCGCCGACCGCGTAGACGGTGCCGTCGCGCCGCAGTCGCTCGAGCAGTTGCACGATCAGCGGTACGGCCTCGACGGCGCCGACGTAACTGTCGGGGGGGAGCACGTTCAACGCTTCCATGTCCTCGCGGAACAGCGCGATCTGGGCCTGGGCCAGCTCGGACCACTCGACGCCATCGCGCTCGGCCCGTTCCAGCAGCGGATCGTCGACGTCGGTGACGTTTTGCACGTAGTTCACCGTCAGGCCGCGGTCCCGCCAGACGCGGTTCAGCAGGTCGAAGGCGACGTAGGTGTTTGCGTGCCCGATGTGGGTGGCGTCGTAGGGGGTGATCCCGCACACGTACAGCCGGGCGGTCCCGTCCCGGGGCCCGACCTCGATGAGGTCCTGGGTGGCGGTGTCGTGAGCGAGTAGCGGTTCCGCCGACGGCGAGGTCGGAAGTTCGGGAACGGGTCGGGAACTCCAGGCCTGCATACCCCAACCCTATCGGCGCTGGTCGACCCGCCGGCCCGCGTGGGCCCGGTCGTCGCTCAAAAGGGCGGCCACGGGATCGAGGGCCACTGACCCCGCGGTCGAGGCAGCCGGTTCCGACTGAGCAGGACGTCGGCCCGGTGGATCACCGCGTCGATCTCCGGCTCGTCGATCAGGCCCGCCAGCACCGCGGGCGCGGTTTCCCGCGCCCGACCGATCAGGGCTCGTTCTGCCTCGGTGAGTTCGGCGCCGCCCCACCCCCACAGCAGAGTGCGCAGCTTCGGGTCGGGGTGGAAGCTGACGCCGTGGTCGACGCCGAACACATGCCCGTCGCTGGCCAGAATGTGCCCGCCTTTCCGGTCGGCGTTGTTCACCACCACGTCGAACACCGCCATCCGCCGCAGTCCGGGATGGTCGGCGTGGATGACGCAGACCGCGGAGTCGTCGGCGTCCAGGCCCTCGACGCAGCGGAACCAGCCCTGACTGGGGACCTGCCGGCTGGGGACGAGGTCGACCAGATCGGCGACCGCATCGTCCTCGGAGTCCACCCACAGCTGGAGCGAGCCGGGCCCGAGCGGCCCGTCGACGAACGCCGTGACCGGGACGCAGTCGAAGCCGGCCGCCCGCGAGATCTCGTAGGCCGCCACTTCACGACGGCCCAGGGTGCTCCGGGGGAAGTCCCACAGCGGCCGCTCGCCCTGGGTGGGCTTGTAGACGCACGCCACGTCGAGGTCCTGAGTCCTCAGCTGGGCGAGGAAGGTGGCGTTGGAGGCCGACAGCAGTCGACCGGTGATCTCCAGCTCGTCTCGACCCAGCCGGACGCTCGGCAAGACGGTGGCCAGCGCCGGATGCTCGGGTCCGGCGGCCGGCGCGACACTGGTCATCAAGGAAAGTTCAGCCGAACAGGGCGCGGCGGTAGCCGTTGGCCCGCGGGCAGATGTGACCGGACGGCTCGATCGGCTGCATGCAGAACGGGCACGGCGGGCGCCCGGCGGCCACCAGGGCCTGCGCCCGGTTGACGAACTCGCGCGCGTAGGCGGCGGTGATCTTGACCACGAAGACCTCGTTGGCGGCGATCTCGTCGTCGGTGTCGGCGCTGGTCCCGCTGGGCAGCTCCGCCGCCGGCTCGGCGTCGGCCTCCTCCTCTTCGGTCTCGGCGGTGGAGAACAGCTCGATCACGATCCGGTCCGCACTGGGATCCCAGGCGATCGTCATCGTGCCGACCCGGAACTCCTCGGCGATGGGGGCGTCGAGCGGATCGACGTCGCGGGCTCGGATGAACCCGACCGACGCCGGGTCCGAGGCCACGTTCCGGCGGACGATCTCGTCCAGCACCCGGTCCAGGTGCTCGGCCAGAACCGAGACCTGCTGCTTTTCGCACGCGACACTGGTGATCCGGTTGCCCTCACGGGCCTGCAGGAAGAACGTACGCTCCCCGGGCTGACCTACGGTTCCGGCGACGAAACGGTCCGGTGCGTCGAAGCGGTGCACAAGAATCGCCATGGCCCCCAGCCTAGGCCAGGCGAGCAATGCCGGCCGGGTCAAGGCCGGCATCCGGATCAGGGTTCAGGAGGCGGACTCGGCCGCGCCCAGCCCACCGCCGACCGCGGCGTCGTCGGCAGCAGTGGTGGGTCGCCGCCGGCGCTTCTTCGGCGGCGGGGCGGCGAACATTGTGGCCAGGTCGGCGGTGGTGGAGTTTGAGGTGACCACGTACGGGCGGGTTTCGGTGTAGCGGATGACCGAAACCGAGGCCGGATTGACCATGATTCGCTGGAAGCAGTCCAGGTGCATGCCCAGCGCGTCGGCCAGCACGGCTTTGATCGGGTCGCCGTGCGAGACCGCGACCCAGACCGCGTCGTCGCCGTGTTCGGCGGCCAGCTGCTGGTCCCAGCGGCGGACGGCGCCGACGACCCGGGCCGACATCTCCCCCATCGACTCTCCACCGGGAAAGCGGACCGCGGACGGCTGGGTCTGGACGGTCTTCCACAGTTTGTCCTTGCTCAGCTGCGCCAGCGACTGCCCGGTCCACTCGCCGTAGCCGCACTCGGTCAACCGCGGATCCACGCTGAGCACCAGGCCGTCTTCGCGGGCGGCCAACAGGGCCTGGCTGGTCTGCCGGCAGCGCTGCAGCGGCGAGCTGACCAGCGCGCGCAGCGGCACCTTCGCCAGCCGGGCGCCGACATCGGCCGCCTGCTGGGCGCCGAGGTCGTCCAGCCCGACGCCGGCCGAGCGCCCGGCGAGGATCCCGGTGCGGTTGGCCGAGGTGCGGCCGTGCCGGACGAGCAGGACGGTGGTCATTGGGTGAGGCTAGTCGAGTCGTCTGAAGATGATCTACCCGAGGACGACTCCTCTCCACCGACGCCGAGGTAGCGACCGCGGAGGTGGGCCAACAGACCCGACGGCGGCCAGGGTCCCAGCTCGACGTGTTCGACGGTGCCGCGGATCAGCAGGCCCCACCCGGCGTGGGTCGGTGGTTCCGGGGCCAGTCGAACCCCGAGCCAGCCGGGACCGCCGTGCAGGACCGGTCCCCAGTCCGACGCGGTCCAGGTGCCGATCCGGAAGACCCCGCCGGGGGCGGGGGCCAGTCCGGCAAAGGCGTCGGCGAGCGTCGCGTCCCGCCAGCCGAGCAGATTCACGCTCAGCCGGGTCGGGTCACAGTCCCCGGCCGAGGGTCCGTCGGTCACCAGCTCGGCGAGTCCGGACTCCTCGTCGAGCAGACCCAGCACCTCCGCGGGATCACCGTCGGCGACCAGGAACGACGACACCGTCCAACCGGCCCGGGTCCCGCCGCGCTCGGCGGCCCAGACGCTGACCGGGGCCAAGGTCCGGCCGCGGAACCGGCGCAACGGGTCGCGGTCGACCGCGGCGGTGGCGAACGGGTGCTCGCGATGGATACTCACCCGCTCAGTCTTCCCGTCTTCAGCCAAAATTCATGACTCAACCTCTACGGTGGTCCACGGCGTACCGCCGGGAGCGCTGGGGCAACGGTTTGGACTGGGTCGGACAGGAAGTGGCGATGGGTTGGCTGGAAGCGCTGGTCTTGGGGGTCGTGCAGGGGTTGACGGAGTTCCTGCCCGTCTCCTCCAGCGCACACCAGTCGATCGTCGGGCAGTTCTTCGGCGGTACCGATCCCGGCGCGGCGTTCACCGCCATCACCCAGCTCGGCACCGAGACCGCGGTGATCATCTTTTTCCGGCGGGAGATCGTCGCCATCGTCCGCAGCTGGGTGCTGGCCCTGATCGGCCGGATCCCGCGCGACGACCCGGAGGCGCGGATGGGCTGGCTGGTGATCATCGGGTCGATCCCGATCGTGGTCCTCGGGCTGCTGTTCCAAGACGCCATCGACTCGGGGCTGCGCAACCTGTGGATCACCGCCGCCATGCTGGGGGGTTTCGGCCTGGTGATCGGCGCGGTCGACCACTGGGCCCGTAACGCCCGGCCGTTGGACTCGCTGACCTGGGGCCACGGCGTCTGGTACGGGCTGGCCCAGTCGCTGGCCCTGATCCCGGGGGTCTCCCGCTCCGGCGCGACCATCGCCGCCGGGCTGGCGCTGGGCTATCGCCGCGAGGCCGCCGCCCGCTACTCGTTCCTGCTGGCCATTCCGGCCGTCCTTGGCTCGGGGCTGTTCAAGCTCGCCGAAGTGGGCGCCGATCCGGTCCCGCCGGCCTGGGGCCCGATCGCCCTGGCCACGGTGGTGGCCTTCGTCATCGGCTACGCCGTGATCGCCTGGTTGCTGCGCTACATCAGCACCCACACCTTCGGCGTCTTCGTGATCTACCGGCTTGTCCTGGCCGCGGTCGTGGTCGTCCTGCTGCTGACCGGCGTCCTGCAACCCCTCCCCCAGGGCTAAACCCCCGCCTGCCCCTGCCCCTGCCCCTGCCCCTGCGCCCGCCACGCCACGCCACGCCCCGCCACGCCCCGCCACGGTCGGTTCCCCACGTTAACGTGGGAAACCGACACTTCGCCCAGGAAACTTCCTAGGGGAAGTGCCGGAAAACTAGGCGGAGTACGGACCTGCCGAGCCGGTGCGACGGGCTTGCGGCGGGAACGTGGCGCTCAGCCGACCCCGGCATCCGCCAACGCCTGGGCGACGGTGGTCAGCGCGGCCAGCTTTTCCGCGGTGGTGGCGCCGGACGGGGCGACCGCGCAGGTCGTGACCCCGGCCTCGGCCAGGACCTGCAGCCGCTCCGCGATCCGCGCCTTCGACCCCAGCAGCGACGTCGCGTCGATCAGCTCGAACGGCACGGCCGCCTGGGCGTCGCGCATCCGGCCGTCGAGGAACCGGTCCTGGATCTGGCCGGCGGCTTCGCCGAAACCCATCCGGACGGCCAGCGCGTGATAGAAGTTCTGCTCCCGGCTGCCCATCCCGCCGACGTAGAGGGCGGCGTACGGTCGCACCGGGTCCGCACAGGCGTACGGATCGGGCCCGACCACCAGCGGCACGGTCGGCACCACGTCGAAACCGGACAGGTCCAGCCCGGCCTTGGCCCGACCTGCCTGCACGCACGCCAGCTGCTCCGCGGCGAAGGCCGGGTCGAAGAACACCGCCAGCCAGCCGTCGGCGATCTCCCCGGCCAGTTCCAGATTCTTCGGTCCGACCGCGGCCAGGTAGAGCGGGATCGACTCGCGCGCGGGCGCCAGGGTCAGCTTCAGCGGCTTACCCGGCCCCTCAGGCAGCGGCAGCGGATAATGCTCCCCGGTGTGCCGTACGGTCTGCCGCGCCAACGCCTGTCGGACCACCTCGACATACTCCCGGGTCCGGGCCAGCGGCCGGCCGAAGCGGACTCCGTGCCAGCCCTCGGAGACCTGCGGCCCGGACACCCCGAGGCCGAGCCGGAACCGGCCGCCGCTGAGCAGGTCGAGGCTGGCCGCGGTCATCGCCGTCATCGCCGGCGTTCGGCCCGGGATCTGCATCACCGCCGACCCGACGTCGATCGACGAAGTCTGGCCGGCCAGCCAGGCCAGCACGGTCGGGCTGTCCGAGCCGTACGCCTCCGCCGCCCAGACCGCGCTGAAGCCGAGCGACTCGGCGTGCCGGGTCAAGGTGAGGGTGTCACCGGGATCGGCGGCGCCGACCAGGTAGCCGAGGTTCAGAGCAAGCTGCACGTGTTCAGTGTGCCGTGCCTGCCCGTCCGGGTTGACCGCGACGTGCGGGTGCCGACCCCGGCTAGGGTTCCCCGCTATGGAGGTGCGGCGGGTCGGCAACAGCGGACTGCAGGTGTCCCGGCTGGGGCTGGGGACCATGACCTGGGGCCGGGATACGCCGCCGGATCAGGCCCGGGGGCTGCTGGAGGCGTTCGTCGAGGCGGGCGGGACGCTGATCGACACCGCGGCGGCGTACGGGGCCGGCGACGCCGAACGGCTCGTCGGGGACCTTGTCAAGCAGTTCACTCGGCGCGAGGACATGGTGATCGCGAGCAAGGCCGGCTTCGTGATCCGCGACGGTCGACGGATCGTCGACACCTCCAGACGAGCCCTACTCCGCGACCTCGAAGGTTCGCTGCGCCGGCTCGGCACCGACTATGTGGACCTGTGGCAGATCCACGCCTGGGGTGACGCGCCGCTGGAGGAGTCACTGAGTGCCCTGGACGACGCGGTCAGCCGGGGCACGGTCCGCTACGCCGGGATCTCCAACTTCGTCGGCTGGCAGACTGCTCAGGCCGCGACCTGGCAGCGCGCCTTTCCCGGTCGTACACCGCTGGTCAGCACCCAGGTCGAATACTCGCTGCTCGCCCGGCGCGCCGAGGTGGAAGTGCTGCCGGCCCTGCGCTCAGCGTCGATGGGGTGTTTCCCGTGGTCGCCCTTGGGTCGCGGGGTGTTGAGCGGTCAGTACCGCGAGCGGATTCCGCGCGGCTCGCGCGCGGCCACCGACCACTTCGCCTGGTTCGTCGAGCCGTACCTGGAGCCGCGCAGTCGCGGCGTGGTCGAGGCCGTGGTCCGCGCAGCCGACGGGCTGGACCTGACGCCGCTGCAGGTGGCTCTGCTGTGGGTTCGCGACGCCCCCGGGGTGAGCGCCCCGTTGCTCGGTGCCCGGACCGCGGCTCAGCTGGCGCCGGCGCTGACGGTGGAAGATCAGCGGCTGCCCGCCGAGATCGTAGCCGCGCTGGACGACGTTTCCGGCGGCCCGAACACGCTTAGACCGAACACGCTCAGACCGTGAGTCACTCAGACCGTGAGCCGGGCCCGGATGATCTTTCGTCGGACCCAGACGTCACGGCTACCGTCGCGGTAACGCCGCAGCCGGGTCAGCTCCCAGCCGCCGTGCTCGCAACGTTCGCTGAGCAGTTGGCGGACGGCTCCTCGGGATAGGTGCCGACCCAGCCGCACCTGCTCGATCTCGTACTCGACGGCTCGGGCCAGGGCCGTGGAAGTCGCGCTCATCACCGATCAGGTTAGTCCGCACTCACGCCTGGTCCAGGAAGCGGTCCAGCACCCGGGCGCCGAACTCCAGCGAGGCGGTCGGAACGCGTTCGTCGACGCCGTGGAACATGCTGACGAAATCCAGTTCGGGCGGTAACCGCAACGGGGCGAATCCGAAGCAGCGCACCCCCACGGCGTCCCAGGCCTTGGCGTCGGTGCCGCCGCTCATCAGGAACGGCACCGCGCGGGCGCCGGGGTCCTCGGCGGCCAGGCACGCCTGCATCGCCTCGACCAAAGCCCCGGAGAACTCGGTCTCCACCGCCGGCTGCCGGGTCAGGACCTCGTGGCGCACTTTGTCGCCGAGCAGCTCGGTGACGGTGTCGAAGAACTCCTGCTCACCGCCGGGTACGAAGCGTCCGTCCAGACCGGCGGTAGCCCGGCCGGGGATGACGTTGTGTTTGTAGCCGGCCTCCAGCATGGTCGGGTTGGCCGTATTGGACATGGTGGCGCCGACCATCCGGGCGATGCTGCCCAGCCGGGCGAGGGTCTGCTCCACCTCGTCGGGGTCGAGCTCGATCTCGAACGCCTCCGCCACCGCCTCCAAAAAGGCCTGCTGGGCCGCGGTGATCCGGTGCGGCCAGGCGTAGGTGCCGATCCGTGCCACGGCGGCGCTGAGCGCGATGACCGCGTTGTCGTCGTTGCGGAACGAACCGTGCCCGGCGCGGCCGTCGGCAATCAGGTTCAGCCAGGCCATCCCCTTTTCCGCGGTTTGGATCAGGTAGAGCCGGAGGTCGTCGCGGACGGTCAGGGAGAACCCGCCCACCTCTCCGATCGCCTCGGTGCACCCCTGCACGACGTCGGGGTGCTGCTGCACCAGCCAGCGGGCGCCGAGACCACTGCCCGCCTCCTCGTCGGCGGTGAAGATCAGCCGGAGGGGGCGCCGGGGGGCGACTCCGGCCCGCGCCCGGGCCCGGACCACGCTGAGCACCATGGCGTCGAAGTCCTTCATGTCGACCGCGCCTCGGCCCCAGAGGCAGTCGTCGCGGATCTCGCCGGCGAAGGGGTCGACCGACCAGTCGTCCGCCCGGGCGGGCACGACGTCCAGGTGCCCGTGGATCAACAGCGGCGGCAGGTCGGTGTCGACGCCGTCGGGCTCCCAGCGCGCGACCACCGACGTCCGACGCGGTTCGGGCTCGTACAGTTCGGCCCTGATCCCGACGTCGTCCAGCAGCGCCGAAACGTGCTCGGCAGCGTCCCGCTCCCCCTCGGCCCCGTCGGGACCGTAGTTGGAGGTGTCGATCCGGATCAGGTCACGACACAGGCCGACGACCTCGGCCTCGGGGGCGTAGTCGGTGCTCATCCCGCCATCCTGACTCACCGGTCCTGATCTATCCGCTCCGCCCGGCCGGCGGACCGGGGTCAGCCGGCCCGACGCGAGGTCCGACAATGGCTCGTGCGCACTCCCGGCCGGCGTAGGCGTGCGGGCCAGGCGTGGCTGGTGTGGGCGGTCGGCGTCTTGGCCTACGCGGTCGCGGTCTTCCAGCGCACCTCGCTCGGCGTCGCCGCCTCCTTCGCCACCCAACGGTTCGGGATCGGGGCCTCGACGCTGTCCTCGGTCGCGGTCTTGCAACTGCTGGTGTACGCGGTGCTACAGATCCCGGTCGGCATCTTGGTCGACCGGTTCGGCGCGCGGCTGATCATCGGCCTGGGCGCTGTGGTGATGGCGAGCGGTCAGTTATTGCTTGCACTCACCCACCAGCCCGCCGGCGCGGCGCTGGCCCGGCTGCTGGTCGGGGCCGGCGACGCCATGACCTTCATCTCCGTCCTCCGCCTGCTGCCGGCCTGGTTTCCGCCGCGCCGGGTGCCGCTGCTGACCCAACTGACCGGGCTCCTGGGCCAGCTCGGGCAGGTCGCCAGCACCATCCCCCTGGTGGCCGTCCTCACCGGACCGGGCTGGACCACGGCCTACGTAGGCGCCGCCGCGCTCGGGGTGCTGACCGCAACCTTGGTCCTGGCCGCGGTCCGCAACGCCCCACCCGGAGCCTCGCCGGTCCAGGTGTCGAACTGGCGACAAGCCGCCGGAGACCTCCGGCTTTCCTTTCTGCACCCGGGGACCCGGCTAGGTCTGTGGTCCCACCTGAGTACGCAATTTTCCGGCGCGGTCTTCACCCTGCTGTGGGGCTACCCGTTCATGACCGTCGGCCTGGGCTACAGCCCCAGACTGGCCGGCACGCTGTTGACCGTCCTGGTCCTGACCGCGGCGGTGATCGGACCCGTGCTGGGGCAGCTGGCCGCGGGATGGCCGCTGCGCCGCTCCAACCTCGTCTTCGGCGTGCTCGTGGCCACGGTCGCGGTCTGGACGGCCGTGCTGGTCTGGCCCGGCCGTCCACCGCTGCCGCTGTTCGTGGTGCTGGTGGTCGTGCTGGCCGCCTACGGACCGGCCTCGGCGGTCGGCCTGGACTTCGCCCGCTCCTTCAATCCCGCCTCCCGCCTCGGTGGCGCGTCGGGGATCGTGAACATGGGCGGCTTCACCGCCGCCCTCGTAACCATCTTCGCCGTCGGCGTGATCTTGGACGTACGCGCTCCGGACGGCAACTTCGATCTGACCGACTTCAAGGTCGCGTTCTGCTTCCAGTACGCGGTCTGGGCCTTCGGCTTCGCCAGCCTGATCCGTAGCCGCCGGCTGACCCGGAACAGGATGCGGGCGGCCGGGACCGCGGTCGACCCGTTGCCGCACGCCATCGCGCGCCGCTGGCGCGGCCGCGGTCGGCGTTGAGCGCCTGCCGGGCCGTGATTCGGATTCGGCCCCGCGGGTCAAGCCTGGGTATAGTGCGATGCTGATCCGAGCGGATCACCACCGGTCCGGGTGGCGGAATAGGTAGACGCGCTAGCTTGAGGTGCTAGTTCCCTTCACGGGGAATGGGGGTTCAAGTCCCCCCTCGGACACGGCACGGACGGACTATTGCCCCCGCGCTCGGCGACGAGCGCGACTGTCACGAACCACGCTGATGTTGCCAGCTCACTCCGGGAACCCATTCGAACCCCTGCGGCCTCATGACGGCGCTGATCCCTTGCCGCCCGCCTCTCGGTCGGGACGAGCCGTCGGAGAACCCTTCCGACGCCGGCTAACTCGAGCCGGAGTCGACGGACGGCACGTAGCGCACCAGGGCCCGGTTCCGCTTGATCAGCTCCTTGCCGACCCGGTTGCCGGTGCGGCGGTCGATCACGTCGCGCCAGATTTCGTTGTGTCGGAACCAGTGCTCGCCGACCTGTTCGAACGCCTCGTCCACGGCGTAGACGGAGTAGGAGTGCGGCACCGGGTCGGCGGTCCGCACCTCACCTTCCAGGTAACGCTCGCCGACCGCGACCCGCAGCTGGAACGTGGTGTCGGTGTCGTTGCGGAACCGCAGATCGACATAGTTGTAGTAGATCGCGCACCCCACGCCCCACGGCAGCACCCGCCCGTGGTCGGGGAAGGGATCGAACGAGTGCTCGGAGCGCTGCGTCACGACCAGCGGCGTGTGCAGGACCATCCAGTGCAACAGGTTGGCCAGCTGGCAGATGCCGCCGCCGACCCCGGACCTGGCCTCCCCGTTGGCCAGAAGCATCCCGTCCACGTAACCCTTGCGACGACTGGTCCGGCCCACCAGCCGGCAGAACGAGAATTCCTCCCCCGGCGCGATCAACAGCCCGTCCAACGGCTCGACGGCAAGCTTGAGGTTGGTCACCTTGCCGTGCTGCAGGGCCATGTCGGTCTCGCCCAGAGTCCGCAGCAGCAGCGACTGGTGCCGGATCAGCCGCACCGGAAGGTTCTGCTGCTCACGGCGCCGGGCAACGGGGGTGTCGGAGCGCCACCAGTGCCACCGTCGGCGCAGCCGGTGAACCTCCACGGCCAGCGGAAAGAGCGCCGGGTAACGCTCGGTCAGCCGACGCGGGCGGGCGGGGAGATCCGTCCAGGTGGTCGACTCGACGCTGACCTCGGGCATCGCGGTCATCCTTCCCGGCCGACCGGGAGTGACCCAACCCGCCGGAGGTCGGCCCGACGGCTCGAACCCACTCTGTATAACAGGTAACGTCCCAAACTGCATAGCCTCATCAACCAGTCCGTCCTCCACATCCGCGTCCAAGCCTCCGCCGAAGGTCGTACGACAGATCCCGACCTACGGGCGATGTCTGGCCGGCGCGCCGTGGGCAGGCTGAGCAGATGACCGTTCCTCTCGACCTTCCGCCTGACCAGACGCCCGCCCCGCGCCGTGGACCGACCCCGCACCGACGCCGGATCCGGCGGCCGGTGGTGGCCCTGCTGAGCGCTTTGACCCTGGCTCTCGCCGCCGGCTGCGCGACGTCCAGCTCGACACCGCGGGTCCCACCTCCCGATCCGGGACCCGCTGCTCCCGGACCGGAGAGCACTGCCCTGACCCGGGCCGACGTCGACGCGTGGCTCGACGGCCTGATCCCGGCGGCGTTGGAACGCTCCGGCATCGCCGGCGCCACGGTCTCGGTGGTGCACGACGGGAAACTGCTCACCGCCCGCGGGTACGGCCGCGCCGACACCGGGACTCCGGACACCCCGGCCACCCCCGTCGACCCGGTGAAGACGCTGTTCCGGGTGGGTTCGGTGTCCAAGACCTTCACCGCCACCGCGGTGATGCAACTGGTCGAACAGGGCCGGCTCGACCTGGACGCCGACGTCAACCGCTACCTCGACTTCACCTTGGCTGAGCCGAAGGGCCGGATCACCCTGCGCAACCTGCTGACCCACACCGCAGGTTTCGAGCCGCGCGCCCGACCCGGGATCGAGCCGCCCGGGACAAAGCTGAACCTGCACGACTATGTGGCCACTGATCCGCCCGACCAGGTTTACGCCCCCGGGGCCGTGCCGGCCTACTCAAACTACGGCAACTCCCTGGCCGGCTACATCGTCCAGCGGGTCAGCGGGCAGCCGTTCAACCGCTACGTCTCGGCCCACATCCTCCAGCGGGCCGGCATGACGTCCTCCAGTTTCGAGCAACCGCTACCCGGCCCGCTCGAGGCGCGGATGTCGAAGGGCTATCCCGACGACGCCAAGCCGGCCCGAGACTTCGAGCTGGTCGCCGCCGCACCCGCCGGCGCGCTGTCCTCGACCGCTACCGACATGGGCCGGTTCATGCTGGCCCAGCTCGGCGAACTCGACACCCGGCACGCTCTGCTGAAGCCCGCGACGCTGACCCAGATGCACGCCGCCGCCCTGGGTCCAGACACCCTCGGCGCCTTCGCCCAGGGGCCGCGGATGACCCTCGGCTTCTTCGACGACAGTCGAAACGGGCACCGGATTCTCGGTCACGAAGGTGACACCACCGTCTTCCACTCGTGGATGGAGTTCTATCCCGACGACGCTACCGGCATCTTCATCAGCGAGAACAGCACCGGCCGGGGGGGCACCGACGCCTACGAGCTGCGCGACGCCGTCACCCATCAGTTCACCGACCGCTACTTCCCGGGTCGGGTCGCGCCGGCGGCGGTCCAGCCGACCGCGGCCGCCCATGCGGCCGCCGCCGCCGGCACCTACCAAACGTCGCGGTCGCTGCACAGCACCTTCGTGTCGATGCTGCAACTGAACGGCCAAACCCAGGTCAGCCCGCAACCCGACGGCACCTTGGTGATCAGCCCGGGACCGGACGCGTTCGCCCCGAAGCGCTTTGAGGAGATCGGCCCCTGGGTGTGGCGAGAGGTCGGCGGCCAGCAGATCGTGACGATAAGGACCACCGACGATCGGGTCGACGCCTTGGGCTTCGGGTCCGCCTCGACCCTGCTCCGGGTCGACGCCGCGCACCACGCGGCCGTGGTGGTGCCCCTGGTCCTCGTCTCGTTGGCCATTCTGCTGCTGAGCCTGTTGGCCTGGCCGCTCGGGGCGGGGCTGCGGCGCCGCTACGGGGTCGGTCGCAAAGCACCGTACGTCGGACGCACGGCCCTGCGGCTGCGGCGGATCGGCGTGGCCGCGGCCCTGCTCAGCACCTTAGGCTGGATCCCGATCCTGTTAACGGTGCTGGGATCCCGGGACGTGCCTGACGCACCGATCCGTGCGGTTCAGGCCGTGCAGGCGGTCGGCGTCCTCGCGCTGGTTCCGGCGGCGGCCTACCTGGTGATCGGTGTTCGGGCCCGGGTGCACTGGACCCGGACGCTCGGCAGCACTCTGGTGGTCCTCGCCCTGGCCGGGGTGGCGGGGTTTGCGGTGGTCTACCACCTGGTCGGGCTGAACGTCTCCTACTGAGCCGTGCGGCGCGATACTTGGCCCGTGAGCGACGGGACGCAGCCGGCCGGGCCGGGCGAGGACGATCTCGCCCGGCCGCGGCCGCTGGTCGCACTCGACGCGGCCCTGAACCGGCTGGGGCTAAGGGGACCGTTGGCCCGCGACGGCACCCTGGCGGTGGTGCTCGCGGCGGTCTCCGTCGCGGTGTTGACGTCGCTGCTCGGCCCGTTCAGCGACACTTTTGGTATCACCATCAGTCCGCGTGCCGCCGCTGCGGTCCTCGTCCTGGTCGGCCTGCAGACCCTGGCCTTGGCCATTCGACGACTCGCGCCCCGGATCTGCCTGCTGGGGGTGACGGCTTTTCAGTTGGCTCTGGTAGCGGTGGTGCCCGACGACATCACCGTCCGCGTGGCGGCGCCGCTGGTCGCTGCGTACACCGTCGGCACCTGCCTGCCGGCGCGGCAGGTCGTACGTTGGGTGGGGCTGGCCGCCCTGGTGGAAGTTGTCGGCGGTGTGCTGGTATGGACCTTCTTTACCCCGACCGTCCGCTTTGGGGTTGTGGGCCTGGACTCCGGCCGCGCTCCGTGGACTGCGGCCCGCTTCGCGCAGTGGGCGCTGAGTGACCTGTTCGTGGTCGTGCTCTATCTCGCGGCGGCGTTGGCGGGAGTGTTCGTCACGACCCGCCGGGACTACATCGCCCTGCTGCAGGCCCGCGAAGCGGCCGCCGTGGCGGAGCAGGAGGTCCGGGCCCGACGTGCGGTGGACGCCGAACGGGCGCGGATGGCCCGCGAATTGCACGACGTGGCCGCTCACCATCTGTCCGGCCTGGTCGTCCAGGCTGCCGCCGCCGAGCGGTTGATCGACCGCGATCCTGCGGCCGCGAAGGCAGCGACCCGCAGCCTGCGCCACCAGGGCCGCGAAGCACTGACCAATCTCCGCGCCCTGGTCGGAGTGCTCCGGCAGCGTGAGGTCGACGCCGACACCCTGGCCGGCGTCGTCGCCGACACCGACGAACCGGAAGCTCCCGTGCCCGGTGTCGCCGTGCTGGATGCCCTGATCCAAAAGGCTCGAAGACTCGGTGACGACGTTCGCCTCGACGTTGTCGGAGCCTCCCACCCGCTGTCGCCGATTCCCGACCTGACCGTGTACCGGGTGCTGCAGGAGTCGCTGGCGAACGCCCGTCAGCACGCCGCCGGAATGCCGGTTCACGTCCGCCTGCACTACACCCCGAGGGGGACCCGGCTGGAGGTGGAGAACCGCCTCAGCCGGGCCGCCTCGTCGTTCGACGACCCGACCCGCAGCGACCCGACCGGGAGCGATCGGTCGGGCTTCGGGCTGCTGGGGATGCGCGAGCGCGCCGACCTGGCCGGTTCCACCCTTGCCGTCGGCCCCAGCCCGGCCGGCACGTGGCGGGTCCGGCTCGATCTCCCGCCCGAGATCGAGCCGACGGTGTCGTTCGGCGAACGGGTGTCGTCGTGACCTCGGTGCTGCTGGTCGACGACCAGGCCGTCGTCCGGGCCGGTTTCCGGGTGATCTTCGAGACCGCGGGCGACATCGACGTCGTGGGCGAGGCGTCGACCGGGCCGGCTGCGGTCACCGCCGCCCGTCGGCTCCGGCCGGACGTGGTGTGCATGGACGTCCGGATGCCCGGCGGGGACGGGCTTGCCGCTTGCCGCGAGATCGTCGGCGATCCCGAGGTCGCACCGGTCCCGGCGGTCCTGATCGTGACCACCTTCGACCTCGACGAATACGTGTTCGGCGCGCTCGAGGCCGGCGCCAGCGGCTTCGTTCTCAAAGACACCGAGCCCGACGAGCTGGTCGACGCGGTCCGCCGCCTAGCCGCCGGCCACGGATTGCTCGACCACACCGTGACCCGGCGGGTGATCGCGGAGTTCGGTCGCCGTCAGGGCCGCCGGGTGACCGACCCGCAGGTGGGCGAGTTGCTGACCCAGCGAGAGGCCGACATCGTCCGGGTGCTGGCCCAAGGCCGCTCCAACGCCGAGATCGCCCGCGAGCTGTTCATCGAACCCAGCACGGTCAAGTCCCATCTGACCCGGGCGATGACCAAGATCGGCACCCGTGACCGGCTGCAGACCGTGGTCTGGGCCTACCGTCAAGGCCTGGCCGACCCGCAGGGATAGCGGTGAGCCCTTGTTCCGGACAGGTCTCAACGGCGATCTGTGGGAGCGCAGCCCGGGTAGCCGCGCGTCGCCCGGTCGCGTCGTCAGTAGTCGTCAGTACACGGGTGTCACATGCGGCCCGCGGCCGGTGTCTTGATGGGTGACGGCAACGATCCCTGGAGGAACAGATGACCAGCACGACCCGAATTCCCAAGGCAGAACTGACCGGTCCGTACGGCTGGCTGGTGAAGCGCATGTCGCGCCGGATGCTCGGTGACCTCGCCGACCCGGTCGCGGTGGCGTGGCATAACCGTAAGGTGCTCAACTTCAGCTTCGCGATCGGCCGCCGAGCCCAAAAATGGGACGCGTGCGACGCCAACCTCAAGTCGTTCGCTCACATGGCGGCCGTAGCGCTGGTCGGTTGCAGTTTCTGCCTCGACCTCGGCTACTTCACGGCCCACAACGAGGGCCTGGACGAACGTAAGGCCCGCGAAGTCCCGCGTTGGCGCGAGTCGACGGTGTTCACCGCGCGGGAGCGGGACGCGATGGAGTACGCCGAGGCGATGACGCAGACTCCGCCGGTCGTCACCGACGAGTTGTCGGCCCGGCTGCTGGCGCAACTCGGTCCGGCGGCGCTGGTCGAATTGACGGCCGTGATCGCCCTGGCGAACCTGTACAGCCGGTCCAACACCGCCCTGGGCATCGAATCACAAGAGTTCTCGGCCACGTGCGATATGCGCCCGCTCGCCAGACCGTCGTCGGTGTGAGTGTGCATCGGTATGAGTGAGGACCCGTTCTTGGCCCATCGCAGCCTGCTGTTCACCGTCGCCTACGAGATGTTGGGGTCGGCGACCGACGCCGAGGACGTGGTGCAGGAGACCTGGCTGCGGTGGGCCGGGGTCGGCGACGTGGCCCGGCAGGCCGTGCGTGAGCCCCGGGCGTACCTGGTCCGGATCGTCACCCGGCAGGCGCTGAACCGACTGCGTTCGGTGGCGCGGCGCCGGGAAGAATACGTCGGGGAGTGGCTGCCCGAGCCGCTGCTGACCAGCCCCGACGTTGCCGACGACATCGAGCTCGCCGAGAGCGTATCGATCGCCATGCTCACCGTGCTCGAGACGCTCGGGCCGGACGAGCGCGCGGTGTTCGTCCTGCGCGAGGTGTTCGACGTGCCGTACGACGAGATCGCGGAGGCCATGGGCAAGTCGGTGACCGCGGTCCGGCAGATTGCCCACCGTGCCCGCGGACACGTGGCCGCGCGGCGCCCGCGAACGGCAGTGAGCCGCGCTGAGCAGGAGCAGGTGGTGCAGCGGTTCCTGCACGCCCTGACCACCGGCAACGTGCAGGGCCTGATGGACGTGCTCGCGCCGGAGGTGGTCCTGGTGGCCGACGGCGGGGGGCTCGCACCCGCGGCCCGGCACCCGGTCGCGGGCCGGCGACGGGTGGCGGCACTGCTGTCGCGCTTCTCGCAGTTCGCACCCGAAGCGGAGATCGCTACCTTGTTGCTCAACGGGTCGATTGCGGTCTGGATCGACCCGGCGGGCGAGGCGAATACTGCGGTCGCCTTCGGGGTCGACGGTGGCCGGATCGTCCAGATTTACGCGATCCGGAATCCGCGCAAGCTCGGTCGGCTGAACGACGTGGCGGAGTTGAGCCGATGACCCTCGCGGACTCCGATCCGCCGACCTCTTCGAGGCCCTTCGACAAGCTCAGGGGGCGTCACCGACACGACCAACACCCCACTCGGCGGACTCCGATCCGCCGACCTCTTCGAGGCCCTTCGACAAGCTCAGGGGGCGTCACCGACACGACCAACACCCCACTCGGCGGACTCCGATCCGCCGACCTCTTCGAGGCCCTTCGACAAGCTCAGGGGGCGTCACCGACCAGTCGGCGGACCCGCATCAAACTGGTGAACCGGGCCGGACGAACTCCTCGGTGATCACCGGGCGGGGGTGCCACTGCTCCGGCAGGAGCTCCCACGACGTGGGGTCAGCGCAGCGTGACCGTCCGCGCCCCGAGGTCGGCGATCAGTTCGTCGCGACCCTCGGCCATCCCCTGCACGATCAGCGCCACCACCTCGTCGAGGTCGTGGCCCGGCGGCAGCGTCGGCCGGTCGCCGGCCAGCGCCCGCTCGGCGAGTCCGGTCTCCAGGTGCGGCGGCCGGATGTCGAATACCCCGATCTTGCGCCGGCGCAGCTCGCGCCGGAGCGCGGTGAGGTAAGCCGACAGGGCGGCTTTGCTGGCCGAGTAGGCGGCCATTCCTGCGGTCGGGACGTCAGCCAGCACCGCGGTCAGCACGGCCAGTACGCTGCCCTCGCCCAGCAGGGGAACGGCCGCCCGGAGCACCGCGATCGGACCGAGGACGTTGACGGCGAACAGTTCCTCGACCAACGCGTCCTCGTCGTCGACGGCCGGGCCGAACAGCGCGACTCCGCTCGCCACCAGGACCGCGTCCAGGCCGCCGAGGACTCGTGCGGCGGCCTGGACCGTACCGGCCGCCGCCTCCACGTCGAGCAGATCCACCGGTCCCGACCAAGCCGCGCCGGTGCGTTCGGCCACGGTGGCCAGCCGCTCCTGCCGGCGCCCGGTCAGGGCCAGGGTGGCGCCCGCCGCGGCCAGCTTCTCCGCGACCCGGAAGCCGAGCTCCCCGGTGGCACCGACGACCAGTATCCGGGCCCCCTCGACCTTCATCAGCGCACCGCCGCCGCGAGGGCCGGACGTGAATGGGCACACTGGGAACTCAGGGCTGCCGTCGTCATGCCCTGCACCGTACGACCCCGACCCGCACGACCCGAAGCGCTCGAGGAGGACTTCGCGTGACCCAGCCGCCGACCGACGGCCCGTTCGGTGGGCCTCCGCCGAACCCGGCGTACCCACCCGGACCACCGAACCCGGCGTACCCACCCGGACCGCCGGCTCACCCGTACGCGCCCCCGCCGCCCACGCCGCCGGCCCTGGTCAGCCCGCTCCCGGTGGCTCCCGCGGACTACCAGCAAATGCTGCGCACTCCGCGGCAGCGTTGGTGGAAGGGGCTGCTGATGATCGTGTCGTTCGTCGCGGCCTACCTGATCGTCAGCCTCGTCCTCCAACTCGGGGCGATCGGGATCGACGTCGCTCGCGGCCGGGTGGCCACCGCCGACCTGCTCGGCGGCAAGCTGACCTTGACCCCCACCCTGCTGCTCTCGGTCAACCTCACCAACGCAGCGGCCATCCCGATCAGCATGCTGCTGCAGCGTGCGTTCTTCGGTCAGCGGCGGCGCTGGCTGCACTCGGTGGTCGGGACGTTCCGCTGGCGCCTGCTCGGCCGGGCCGCGTTGATCGTGGTCCCGATCTGGGCGATCTATTTGGCCTTCACCCTGATCGTCAGCCCGGAGCGGCCCGTCCGGCCGAGTGGGGAGGCGATCGTCTTGCTGGTGATCGTGGTCCTCACCACTCCGTTTCAGGCCGCCGGGGAGGAGTACGGAGCTCGCGGCCTGATCGCCCGCGGCGCCGGCTCCTGGATGTCGGGTCGCACGGGGGCGTTGGTGGTCAGCACTTTGGTGTCGTCGGTGGTGTTCATGTTGGCCCACGGGGCGGGCGATCCCTGGCTGATCGCCTTCTACTTTTTCTTCGGGGTGATGTTGTCGCTGGTCACCTGGCGCACCGGCGGCCTGGAGGTTGCGGTCCTGCTACACGCGACGAACAACCTGATCGCCTTCGGCAGCGGCATCATCCTCGGCGAGGACCTCAGCTCCGCGCTCGACCGCAGCAACGGCACCGGCAGCCCGGCCGTGCTGATCCCGGCCGCGGCCCTGGTGCTGAGCGTGGCCGGGGTGTGGCTATGGGCGCAGCGCTCGAAAGTGGTTCGAGCCTTCACCCCGGAACCTCAGCCTGTGCTCGCACCTCCGCTCCCGACCCCCGGGTGGTCCGGGCCACCACCACAGGCGCCCCCCTCGGCGTAGCCGGTTCGACCCACTGCAGCTGTACGTCCCCTGAGCTTGTCGAAGGGCGGCTGGGATCAGGTGCCCGCTAGCGGAAGTCGCGGGAGCGGTAGCGGTCCGGGATCACCGACGCGGCCTGGTCGAACAGCCCGCTGAGGGGTTCCAACCGGTCGGCGGCCAGATTGGTCACGCCGTCGGAGTGCTCGATGATCCCGCGGATCAGCATGGCGTTGGAGCGCCGGCCGATGGTCACGAATCGCTGCCACATCGGCCGGGAACAGACCACGTTGAGCATCCCGGTCTCGTCCTCCAGGTTGAGGAAGGTCACCCCGCCGGCGGTGGAGGGACGCTGGCGGTGGGTGATGAGCCCGGCGACCTTGACCCGGGTCTTGTCGTGGCCCGGGCCGAGTTCCCCGACCGGGACGATCCCGTGGCTGTCCAGAGTCGCCCGCAGGTGCCCGATCGGATGATCGGCCGGACTGATCTGGGTGGCCCACAGGTCGGCCAGGGTGAGTTCGGCCGGGCTCATCCCGGGCAGGGTCGGCGGGGCGGCGTCCACCGCCGAACCGGGCAAGGTGTCGGCGCTGTCGGCGTAGCCGGCGTTCCACAGGGCTTGCCGGCGGCTCAGCCCGAAGCCGTCGAACGCGCCCGCGGTGGCCAGCGCCTCCGCCTGGGCGACGCTGGTCGGGGTCCGCCGAACGAGGTCGTTGATGCTTGCGTACGGCCCCTGCTCCCGCTCGGCCACGATCCGTTTCGCCAGTTCGCGGCCGATGCCCTGAACCGCGCTCAGCCCCAACCGGACCGCGAAGTGCCCGTCCCGGCGATGCTGGTGACTGAGGTTAGGGGCGCCCCGGTCGAAGCGGCCCACCGGCGGCTGGTCGCGGCGCAGACACTCCGCCGAGCCGGTCGGGCCGGGTGCGGCGCCGGTCGGACTGTCGGGCGGGCCGTCGGCCAGCGGCTCCAGGTCGGCGTCCACGCCGGAGCGGGCGATGTCGGGCCGGCGCACTTCCACCCCGTGCCGGCGGGCGTCGGCCACCAGCGATTGCGGGGAGTAGAACCCCATCGGCTGGGCCCGGAGCAGCCCAGCCAAGAACGTGCCCGGATAGTGCAGCTTGAGCCAGGAGGAGGCGTAGACCAGCAGTGCGAAACTGATCGAGTGACTTTCGGCGAAGCCGAAGTTGGCGAACGCCTCGATCCGGGCGTAGATGTCGTCGGCCAATTCTCCGACGATGCCGTGACCGGCCATCCCGGCGTACATGGTGGCCCGGAGCCGTTCGATCTTTTCCACCCCGCGCTTGGAGCCCATCGCCCGGCGCAGCAGGTCGGCGTCGTCACCGGTACAGCCACCGACGGTCATGGCGATCTGCATCAGCTGCTCCTGGAACAGCGGGACGCCGAGGGTCCGTTCCAGCACCGGCTTCAGCGCCGGGTGCAGATAGCTGACCTCCTCTTGGCCGGTGGCCCGACGGATGTAAGGGTGCACGGCCCCGCCCTGGATGGGCCCGGGCCGGATCAGCCCGATCTCGACCACCAGGTCGTAAAAGCGGCGCGGCTGCAGCCGGGGCAGGGTGCCGACCTGGGCCCGGCTCTCCACCTGGAAGACCCCGATCGAGTCGGCCCGGCAGAGCATGTCGTAGACCCCGGGCTCCTCCTTGGGGATGGCGTCGAGGTCCCACCGCTCGCCGAGCCGGGCCGCGGTCAGGTCGAAGGTGTACTGGATGGCGGCCAGGATGCCCAAGCCGAGAAAGTCGAACTTGACCAGCCCCATCCAGGCGGCTGAGTCCTTGTCCCACTGCAGCACGGTCCGGTCGTCCATCCGGCCGCGTTCGATCGGGCAGACCTCGGCCACCGGACGCTGGGTCAACACCATCCCGCCGGAGTGGATCCCGAGGTGCCGCGGCGCCCGGAGCAGCTGTTCGGCCAGGTCCACCACCCGCTCGGGGATGGTATGGGCGTGCTCGTCGCCGTGGCCGTCGACCACCGAACCCCCCACCACCGTGCCCCACGAGTCGATCTGTTTGGACCAGGCGTCCTGCTGACCGGTGGAGTAACCCAGCGCCTTGGCCATGTCGCGGACCGCCGACTTGGGGCGGTAGCTGATCACGTTGGCCACCTGGGCGGCGTTGCGCCGGCCGTAGCGGCGGTAGACCTCCTGGATCACCTCCTCGCGCCGGTCGGAGTCGAAGTCGACGTCGATGTCGGGCTCCTCGTCGCGGTTGACCGAAAGGAAGCGTTCGAAGGGTAGGTCGTACAGGATGGGGTCGACCGCGGTGATGCCCAAGACGTAGCAGACCACCGAGTTGGCCGCCGAGCCGCGGCCCTGACAAAGGATGCCGCGGTCGCGGGCGAAGGCGACCATGTCGTGCACAATCAGGAAGTAGCCGGGGAAATCCTTGTCCTCGATCACCGCCAGTTCGCGTTCCAGCCGAGCTTGGGCCTGACCTGGCCGGTCGGGATAGCGGCGCTGCATTCCCACCCGGCACAGCTCGCGCAGCCAGCTGGCCGGAGTGAAACCCTCGGGCACCTGCTGCCGGGGCAGCTGCGGCTTGGCCAGCTTGAGGTTGAACGCGCACTCCTGGCTCAGCCGGACCGAGGTGGCCACCGCCCCAGGAAAGCGGGCGAACCGTTGCGCCATCTCGTAACCCGACCGCAGGTGGGCGCCCGGCGGTGGCAGCCAGCCGTCCATCTCAGCCAGGCTGCGTCGGGCCCGGACCGCGGCCATCGCCGCCGCCAGCCGGTACTCAACCGGGGTGGCGAAGTGCACGTTGTTGGTCGCCACCAGGGGCAGGTGCTGCTCGGCGGCCAGGGCGGCCAGGGCGTCGTGGACGACGGAGTCGCCGGGCAGCCCGGCGTCGTTGAGTTCCACCGCGACGTGGTCGGCGCCGAAACGGTCGACGAGTCGCCGCAACTCGGTGGCGGCGGCTTGGTGGGCGGCCCGGGTGGGCCGGCCCGCCTCGGCGTGCCGGGCCAAGGCGGCCCGGACCGGCCCCTTACGGCAGCCGGTCAGGATCTGCCAATGGCCGTCGGCGGACTCGGCGAGCTCGTCCAGGTCGTAGACCGGGCGGCCCTTCTCGTCCCCGCGGAGCTGGGCGGCGGTGATCGCCGCAGACAGCCGGTGGTAGCCCTCGACCCCCCGGGCCAGCACCAGCAGATGCCGGCCCTCCGGGTCGGGCACCCCGTTCTGCGGGGTGCTCAGGCCCAGCGACAGTTCGGCGCCGTACACGGTGGGCAGGTCGTAGGCCAGCGCCGCCTCGGCGAACCGGGCCGCGGCGTACAGCCCGTCGTGATCGGTCAGGGCCAGCCCGGCCAGCCGCAACCGGACCCCCTCCTCGATCAGCGACTCGGGGTCGCTGGCCCCGTCCAAGAAGCTGAAGTCGGTGTGCGCGTGCAGCTCCGCGTAGGCGACGTACGGCTCCGCCGGTGCGTCCGCCCGGGCCTCGGGTACGCGATAGGCCGGCCGCTTGTGTGAATACCCCGGCGCACTGTCGTCGCCGCCGTGCTCGAGCCGCGGTGGTCGTTCCGGTGGCGCCGGCGGCTCCGAAGCAGCGTGCCGTCCCGACATCTTCCGTTCCAGCTCCGACCAGCTCTGCGGCGGATTACTCCACCCCACGGCTCAGACCTCGCCCACGAGCGGAATTTGAGAGTCTCTCCCGGTCCAACCGAAGACCGAGAACCTGCTCCCCACCAGATCGCGCGCCGGTGGATGGAGGAGGAGGGTGCAGACACGTTTTTCCGTCTGCAGCCGACGACGACACCGCCGGGTCAGAGCGCGAGCTGCCGCGAGCGCTAGCGAGCAATGTAGGAGTCCTCGCGGGCGCGAGCAGGACCCCCTGCGAGCGTCGGGTAGCGAAGGCCCGATGCTGTCTGGACGAGTGAGCGAGTCGACAACGCTTTTCCGTCGACGAGCCGAGCGAGGAAGACAGCATCTTTGGGAGCCCTCGCGGGCGCGAGCAGGACAATTCAGTCATACTGCGCCTCGACCCACCACTGGTCGTGCTCGACGATCAGCAGCCAGGCACTGCCGTCGACGGCGACGAACTGGAAGCGGGCGACGGCGCGGGCGGCTTGGGGATCCCACCACAGTTCGTCGATCGGCCACGGACCGGCCCAGGCGTCCACCGCCAGCTCGACCACCGACAGCTCGGCGGAAACCCCTGGGAGCCGGAGCCGGGCCGGTTCGGCCGAGATCGCACCCCGGGCCGAGACCCGGACCGGTTGGCCTTCACCCGACAGCACCGATGCCGGGCGGGGCTCGGCGAAGACCCGGGCCGGGGCGGGCGGCGGGATGCTGCCCGGCCACGGCAGCCCGGCCGGCCGCTGCCGGGCCACCCGCTCTCCCCAGGGGGTCAGCGCGTGCCGCGAACCCGGGCTGCGGCCGCCCTGCAGGGACGGGGCGAGCACCTGCTCGGGGCCGAGCAGACCCTGCAGCCGAGCCACTCCGCGGACGATCCGCTCGTCGGGTGCGCTGCCCCACAGTCCTTCGCCGTGGTCGGCGAGCGATTCCACCGACTCCGGCACCAGCCGTACGGTCTCCACCGGCTCCGGCGCCGGGTCGCCCTGCAGCTGCCAGTAGAGCCGGTCGATCAGGTCGGTGGCGCTGAACCAGCGGGGATGGGCCCAGACCCGTGAACCCGACCAGCCACGGTCCCCGTTGACCTCGATCAACACCTCGGTGCAGACCAGACCGTGCCGGGACAGTTCGGCGACGAAACGCTCCGCGGTCTGCCGGGTGCTGAACACGATCGGCTCGATCGTCTCCAGCCCGGGGGCGAAGTCGACGTGCTGGTCCAGCGGCCAGGGTGGCCGGCGGGCGACCGCCGGCCGCGGGTCCGTCCCCCGGGCCAGTTGGTGCAGCCAGCTGCCCCGCGCACCGAACCGGGTGGCCACGTCGCGGGCGGGCAGTGCGGCCAGGTCACCGAGGGTCTTCAGCCCCAGCCGCCGGAACAGGCTGACCTGATCGGCCTCCTCCAGCACCCCGACCGGCAGGGGGGACAAGAAAGCCCGCGCCTTCCCGGCCGGGACCACCACACTGTCCTGGGCCGGGGCCTGCCGGGCCGCCTGCTCGGCGGTGAAGATGCTGTCGGCGATCCCCAGTCGGCAGTCCCACACCCCCTCGGCCACCAGCCGCTCGGCGACCACCGCCGCCGCCCCGGACTCGCCGCCGTAGAACCGGCTGGGCACGGCCAGGGCGCACAGGCCCGGCCGGATCGGGGTCACCGACGCGCTCACCTGTTCGATCGCCCCCAGCACCGTCTCGAACGTACGAGCGTCCCGCTCGGGGCTGTGCGGGACCAGCACCAGCTCGGGGCAGTGCGCGGTGGCGTCGCGCCGACGCATCCCCCGCCGGACACCGTCGCGACGAGCCGGTTCGGAGCAGGCATGGACCGCCCCGGCCTCGATCACCGCGATCGAGGCGGACCCGGCCAGCCCGAGTTCGGCGGCCGCGGCCAGAACCGGCCAGTCGGGGCACCAGGCCACCAGCACCCGGGACGGGTCAGGCCCAGGCGACGGAACCGGTGCGGGCCGGGTCTGGGTCGGGGGCGAGGTGAGGACGGTGGTCATCTCAGCCAGCCTGTCCGGCCAGACCGAGGGCCGGCACCCGACCCGGGCTGAAGACGCCGGGGTCGGTATCGGCGGCGAAGGCGCCCCCGCTGCCGGGCAGGTTCAGCCCGACCGCGTGTACCGGGGATCCGCTGCGGCTGACCTCGACCACCAGTTGCCGGTCCGACAGGTGACCGTGGCCCCGGCCCAGGCCGGACCAGCGGCACGACCGTAACCGGAGCCGGGCTTGACAACGCGGCCAGTCCCCCCAGCAGATCAGGGCGGCGTCCTTGGTCCGCAGCCGCGCCTGGAGCCGTTCGGCCTGGTGTTCGGTGGCCGCGGTCGGACACCGGACCAGCACCACCGAGGCCACGTCGACCAGAGCGGCGACGACGGAGAGCCAGTGTTCTCCCGGCTGGGGCACCACGATGGTTCGGGCCAGGTCGACCCCCATCCCGGCCGCCGCCTCGTAGCCCAGGTCGGGAGCGCCGACGACCCCCACCCACTCCCCGGCGGCGGAGGGGCCGGCCAGCAGCGCCAGGGCCAGGCTGGCACTGTCGACGGCGTACGCCGACCCGGTCTGCAGCCGAAGCGTTCCGGCCAGACCGGGCAGCGCGGGCAGCGTCCGGCTCGACGCCGTGCCCTGCATTCGGCGCATCCGCTGCCGCAGCTCGGCCACGGTGCCGGCCTCGGCTCGCGGCGTACGCTGCGAGCGCGACAGCCCGGCTAGGCCATCGAGAGCAGGAACGGCGGTCACCGCTCTATAATCGAACACACGTTCGAGATTAGTCAAGGCCGGGTTTTCGGTGGCCTCTCAGCGGCTCCGATCCACCGCGGATCTGGCGCGGAGGCTACGCAAACTTGACTCGGGACCGCATAATCCTCATGACAGCACCACGTCCTTCGTGCACCCTGGTCAGGCGCCACTGGTCGGCGCCAGTTCGTCGCGCGCGAGCCGGAGGGAGGAGAAGAGATGTCCGCGGTAATCGTGCTCAACACCGACAACACCGCGCTCCATACCGTCTCGGTGCAGCACGCGATCAAGATGCTGGTCCGCGAGGTCGCGATCGTCGAGGAGTCCCGCGAGGGGGAGCGCATCGGGCCCTACCCGTGGCCGGTGGTGCTGCGACTGATCCGTTACGTCAAGACGACCTTTCTCTACGCCGCCGCCCCGGCCTGGTCCAAGCGCGGCGTGCTCCGCCGGGACCGCCATCGCTGCGCCTACTGCGCAGGACCGGCCGACACGGTGGACCACCTGATGCCGCAGTCGCGCGGCGGCGGCAACACCTGGGCCAACACCGTGGCCGCCTGTACCCGGTGCAATAACCGCAAGGCGAACCGGACCCCGGCCGAGGCCGGCCTGATCCTGGCCTGGAAGCCGCGGGTTCCGACCTGGCGGGAGGCCTACCATCGGCGGACCTGAGCGCCGCGTTGAAGCCGGCGAAGAGATCACCATCACCGTCGCCGGGCGCCCCCGTGCACGGCTGGTCGGTGCATACACTCAGCGGCGCTGGTGCAACTTCGAGCAGATTGCCGACCTCTTCGATGGCCCCGAGGACAGCTCGTGGGAGGCCGATCGGCAGCGGATCGACCAGATAGTGCGTGATCCTTGGACTGCGGTGTGAGGGGGATTCTCGACACCAGCGTGGTGATCGCTACCGACGTCGGTCCGCTGGAGGGAGAACTGGGGATCAGTGCGGCCACGCTCGCGGAGTTGCATTTCGGCGTGCTCGTGGCCAAGGAATCCGCCGTTCGTGCTGAGCGGCTTCGACGATTGTCCCGGCTGCAGCGCCAGTTCGACGCCCTGCCGGTCGATGACGCCGTTGCCGCAAGCTACGGGCAACTGGCCGCCGCCTTGGCCGCGGCCGGGCGACCGCCACGCGCACGCACCATGGACTTGCTGATTGCCGCTACCGCGCACGCACACTCCGCCCGCGTCTATACGCTCAACCCCAGCGACTTCGTGGGCGTGGACGGGCTGGTCGAGGTCATCGCGGTCTAGCGCGATCCAGCCCTGCGGTGTTACCTCGCCTTCTTTCCTACTTGAGGTAGGATTTCACTATGACCGTCGCCAAAGTGTCGATGAGCCTCGATGCCGAGGTGCTGGCCCAAGCTCGTGAACGAGTCGGGGGTCGCGGCGTGTCCGCCTACGTCAACGAGGCGGTCCGCCGTCAGCTTCGCCGAGATGCTTTGGCCGACCTGCTGGCGCAGATGCGAGCGGCCAATGGTGCCGTGGCCGACGCGGAGATGGAGGAGGTCCGCCGACGGTGGCCAGGCAGTCACGACGAAGCCGTATCTCAACCGGCCTGACCGATCTGCTCGTGCTCGATGCGGACGGCGTGTCGAAGGCCGCGGTCAATGATCCGAGGGTCCAGGTCTGGCTGGAGCGAGCGCGGGAACTGGACGCCGATGTGATCCTCTCAGCCGTGACCTTGACGGAGGTGCTGCGAGGGGCGGCCAGAGACGCCGGGCACAACCGCGTGGTTAAGGCGGCGGACGTCTGGCCGGTCGATGAGCCGCTGGCTCGACGAGCCGGTCGTCTCCTCGGCAGGGCTTCCTCCGACGCCACGATCGACGCGGTGGTGGCGGCAACGGCCCTCGCTGCGCGGGACCGGAATGGCTCGGCGCAGTGCATAGTCCTCACCAGTGACCCGGGGGACCTCACCGCTCTTCTCTTCGGCGAGCCTCAAGTTCGCGTGATCGGCGTCTGATCGGCCCGCCACGACGGCGGCTCAGGCCAATTCGAGAGACATGATCAAGTCACGGAAGTCGCGGACCACGGGCGAACGGTCGTCGGCACGCCGAGCCAAGGTCAGGGCCGAGCGGGCCGAAGGATGAGCGAGCGGAAGGTAGCAGACGCCGTCCGAGCGAAGCTGGGTCACCGGTTGCGGTACGAGGGCGATGCCCATCCCGGCCTCGACCAGGGCCAGCATGGTCATGTACTGGTTGGCCTCGTGCACGCCGGTCCGGTCCGGTCGACCGCTCATCGCCACGCCCGGCACCTGCGCCCACAGCAGGTCGACCTGAGAGGCCCGACCAGGGGGCAGCCGGACGGCGGTGCAGCCCGTCAGATCCGCCAACGTCACCTCACTCAGATTCGCTCGCGGGTCACTAAGCGGCACCGCCACGCTGATCGGCTCGGCCCGGATCACCTCGACCTTTAAGCCGTCCAGAGCGGGCACGTCCCGTCCGATGCCCAGGTCGAGATCGCCGGCCAACAAGGCAGTCACCTGCTCGCTGCTGGTGTACTCGTTCAGATTGACCGTAACCTGCGGCCGGCGAGCCCGGTGCAGGGCCAAGGCGCGAGGCAACACGTCGATCGCGGCGGTCGCCACGAACCCCAGCCGGAGTTGACCGAGTGCGCCGCGGGCGGACTCCTGCGCGCGCTGCGCGGCCACCTCCAACAGGTCCAGCGCCCGCCGGGCCAGCGGCATAAATTGGGCACCGGCCGCGGTGAGCCTGACCTGACGACTGGTCCGTTCGAACAAGATGACCCCGATCTCGCGCTCCAGGGCGGCGATCTGTCGCGAGAGCGACGGCTGCGACACCAACAACTCCTCCGCTGCCCGGCCGAAGTGCAGCGTCTCGGCCACGGCGAGCGCGTACCGCACCGTCCTTAGTTCCACGAGCTACTCCGTCGGTTCACGGCTTCTCTGTTGGTCTGGGGATACTCTGCCGATCCATACGAAGGAAGCATCGATCATCGTACAACAGGTATTGGACAGGCATCGATCTGGAGAGGATCGTAAGACAGAACGCGGAGTGTGCTCGACGAGGAGCCGCCCGGAGACGAACGAGGTTCCGATGAGCACAGCAGCCAAAGAACAGTTCAGAACAATCGTCCACCCCCAGGTCGACCGGGTCGTGATGGGCGTCAGTGCCGGGGTGCTGGCCGCCTTTGTCGTTGCGGCCATCGCTGTTCCGGACACCGTCGGCAGCTGGGTCACCGCCGGTTTCAGCGCGAGCGCTCGATGGTTCGGTCCGTACTGGCAGATCCTGCTGCTGGTGACGTTCCTCGTTGCCATCGGGTTGGCCCTCACCCCGTGGGCGCGAGCGAAGATGGGCGGCCGAACCTCTCCTGAGTACAGCCGGTTCAAGTGGATCGCCATGATCATGTGCACCTTGATGGCCGGCGGCGGTGTCTTCTGGGCCGCGGCCGAACCCATGTACCACTACCTGTCCACCCCGCCCCACTTCGCGGGGAGCGGCGTGGACCCGGCGACGGCGGCGTTGGCGCAGAGCTTTGCCCACTGGGGTTTCCTGGCCTGGGCGATCCTCGGCTCGCTCGGTGCGCTGGTGATGCTGTACGGAGCCGAGCGCGGCATGCCGCTGCGCCCTCGCACCCTGCTCTACCCCCTGATGGGCGAGCGGATCCGTACCAGCTGGATCGGTTCGGTGGTCGATATCGTCTGCATCATCGCCGTGGTCGCCGGCACGGTCGGGCCGATCGGTTTCCTGGGTCTGCAGGTGGCCTACGGTCTGCAGAGCCTGTTCGGCATCCCCAACGTGTACGTCGTCCAGCTGGGCGTGATCCTGGTCCTGACCGCCATCATCGTGGGCTCGGTCCTGTCCGGTCTGGACAAGGGCATCCAGATTCTGAGCCGGATCAACGTGTGGCTGGCCCTGCTGTTGATGGCGTTGGTGCTGACCGTCGGATCGGCCGGATTCGTGCTGCGGCACTGGCTGTCCGGCCTCGGCACCTACGCCACCGACTTCTTCGCCATGTCGCTTTACCAGGGCGACCGGGAGTGGCTGGCCACGTGGACGGTCTTCTTCTTCGGCTGGTTCATGGGCTACGGGCCCTTGATGGCGATCTTCATCGCCCGCATCTCCCGCGGCCGCACCGCCCGCGATCTGCTCATCTCCACCGCCGTCATCCCACCCCTGGCCACCACGCTGTGGTTCACCGTCCTCGGTGGTACCGGCATCTTCCTCGAGCAGGACAATCCTGGGGCGATCTCCCAGCCGCTCACCGACGGCGGTCTCCCCGCGGCCGTGATGGCCATTGCGCAGAACCTGCCGCTTCCCGGCGTACTGGCCGTCGGCTTCTTGCTGCTCACCGTCACCTTCGTGGCCACCACCGGAGACTCGATGGCCTACGCCGTCGCGCAAGCCTGCACCGTACGCGACCAACCCCCGACCTGGGTCCGGGCGGTGTGGGCGCTGATCATGGGCGGCGCCGCCGCCGTGCTGATCTCCATCGGCGACGGGGGAATCAGCGCCCTCCAGTCCTTCATCGTGATCACCGCGGTGCCGGTCGGGTTCGTGCTGCTGCCCAGCGTGTTCGCGGCCCCGATCTACGTCCGCCGACTCTTCCTCGAGCAGAGCCGCGGGCCGGCCGGCCCCTCCCTCACCGTTCAACCCCATACCTCAGCCCAGATTCAGCCCCAGAAGGAGTCCGCATGACCACCACCCCGTCGCAACTGCAGCACTTGATCAACGGCGAGTGGGTGCCGGGCACCGGCAACGGCGTACGCTCGGTCAACCCCGCCAATCCCGACGACGTCGTCGCGGTGCACGCCCAGGCGGGGTCCGCCGATCTGGACGCGGCGCTCTCCGCCGCCCGAGAAGCCTTACAGAGCTGGGACCGGCAAGGCGTGCTGGCCCGGGGCAAGCTCCTGCGGACCGCCGCCGGCCTGCTCGAAGACCGAGCCGAAGACATCGCCGCGCTGATGACCCGCGAGGAGGGAAAGATCCTGGCCGACGCCCGCGCGGAGATCAGCGGCGCGGTGGAGACGCTGTATTACCATGCGGGCGCCGCCCGACGCCCGACCGGAGTCACCTATCCCTCGGCCAACGCCGACGAAATCGTCCGCTCCGTCCGCCGACCCGTCGGAGTCGTCGGCGTCATCACCCCATGGAACTTCCCGCTGCAGATCCCGGTCTGGAAGATCGCGCCGGCGCTGATGTGGGGCAACACAGTGGTCTGGAAGTCGGCCAGCGAGACCCCGGCGGTCGCGGTGGCGTTGGCGCAGATCTTCGTGGACGCCGGCGTACCCGCCGGGGTCCTCAACCTGCTGCTCGCCCCGGGTGCGCTGGGTGCGGACTTGGTGGCCGACCCGCGAGTGGACGGGGTCACCTTCACCGGCTCGGTACCGGTCGGTCATCAGATCCGCGAGGCCGTGATCGGGCGCGGCGCCCGGCTGCAGATGGAACTCGGCGGGCACAACCCGTCGCTGGTCCTGCCCGACGCCGACATCCCTGCCGCGGCCGCCTTCATCACCGCGGCCGCGATGGGCAGCACCGGGCAAAAGTGCACCGCCACCCGGCGGGTGATCGCCGTCGGTTCGGCGTACGAGCAGCTCAAGGACGAGCTGATCCCGCGGGTCAAGGCGCTGCGCGTCGGTCCCGGATCGACCGACGGGGTGGAGATCGGTCCACTGGTCTCGGCCCGGGCCCGCGACGAGGTTGTCGGCGCGGTCGAGGAAGCGGTCGGCCAGGGCGCGACCGTGCTGGCTCAGGCCGACCTGCCGCCGAACGATCCGGGTGCCTACGTCGCACCCACGCTGCTGGAAGGGGACGACTCGCTGAGCATTTCCCGGGAGGAGGTGTTCGGACCGGTGACCCTGCTGATGCGGGCGGCCGACCTCGACGCCGCCATCGAGCTGGCCAACGCCACCGACTTCGGCCTGACCGCATCGGTGTTCACCCGCGACGAAGCCGCGGTCCGCCGGTGCCTGGACGAGGTGGACGCCGGACTCATCAAGGTCAACGGTCCGACCACCGGCTCGGAGGTGCACGCGCCGTTCGGCGGGGTCAAACAGTCTTCGTTCCCGGCCCCGCGCGAACAGGGCAGCGACGCCGTCGCCGACTTCTTCTCCGTACTGAAGACGGCCTACCTGCGGGCCGTCCCGAACGAGGCAGGAGTCGGCCGGTGAGCGAACAGACGCAATCCCGCGTCCGCACCGACGCCCGGGACCTGCCGACCGGGGCCGTGTCGCTGCGGCCGGCGAGCCAGGTCTGCGATCCGGCCGACATGGGCACCGCCCGCGCCACCCGGCACAGCTTCTCCCGCTCGGTGATCCGGCAGATGATCGCGCAGCAGTGGCAGGTGACGCGCGAGCGCTTCGACATCGACGACGCCGGGGCGGGGGTGGCGATCTACCGGATCGAGGCGGGCCGCTACACCTGGCGCCTGGTCGCGTTCTCCCAGGTGCTGGCCGAAGGCGCGCGCCAGGACCGGGTGATCGCGCCCGCCTGGGACGTGACCTTGGCCCTGGTCGAGGGCGACCTCGACCAGGAGCGGATGAACGCGCTGCGCGACAACGTGCCGCGCCAAGAGGGCGGCCGGGCCGATCAGGGCACCATCATCTGGGCCCGCGGCAACCGCAGCACCCGATTCTTCGACGCCGTGGTGGCCTCGTTGGCGGCCGACCGGCAGCCGGACCCGGCGATGTTCGAGGCCTCGCCGTACGTGATGCGCAGCACCGCGTTCTACAGCAACGGCAAGTTCGGGCTGGCCGACTTCGAACGGTTCGGGCCCGGTCATCCCTTCGCGGTGCCCTACCGACCGCACTTCCTGGCCGCCTGGCTGATGCGCGAACTCAGCCTTGACCTGGTCGAACACTGCGCCCGGGCGATCAATCCCGACGCTGCGGTGCTCGATCCGCAGTGGCGGCGCTACTTCGGCCTGGGCAACGCCACCGGTCTGGGGATGGTGCCGTACGTGATCAACCATCCTCAGGTGCTGGACGCGTGGGCTCACCTGCGCGAGTTGCCGTTGGCCGTGGTGCGTGGCCGGATGGTCGGTGCCGACGACCCCGACGTCGCCCGGGTGTGTGAGTTGTTCGAGCGGGCCGTGACCTACCTTGAGCTGGGCGGCTCTACCGACATCGCCCCGTTCCCGAACTGTGCGGTGGTCGCGGCTCAGGTCGCCGACGTGGGTGAGCTGGCCCGGGAGTACGCCGAGCACGGCACGATCCGCGGCGCTCAGGTGCTGCGGCCCTGGGACACGCTGCACGCCGCCGCGGAGGAGATCGGACCGGGCTGCCGGGGGGTGGTGGCCTCCATCCTGGTCGAGTTGGCCGGGGAGCTGGACGCGACGATCGAGGCCAGTCTGTCCTGCGAGGAGAAGGTCACCGTCCGACCCGGTCAGAGCGTCGGTGAGCTGACCGAGGCGATCGAGCGACACTACGGCTGGATCGACCAGTTCGACTTCGACCGACCCGACCAGCAGGCCTACTTCTGGTTCTCCTCCCAAGACAACGAGGAACCCCGCCGGGGCCGCCGGGGGGTCGATCCGGGTGCGGAGGTCGAGCACGGCACCGACATCGCCCGGGCGGTGACCGCACTGCGGACCGACCTGCGATCGGCCGACCCGCAGGTGTCGGTGGCGCGCTTCATGCTCGCCCATCCCTGGCACCGGGCCGCCGTCTCGCGGGTGCAGTCGGTGCAGTCGCTGACCTACGGCGAGGTGCGGGCCAACCTGCTCGCCGAAGACTTCCTCCCGTTGAACGTGCAACGGTTGCAGCTATCGGTCTACGGGATGGAGAACTTCGTGCCGCAGTCGACCGACTGGCTGCGGGTCACGCTGTTCGTGGGCGCTCCACGGGTTGCCGACCTCGCCGCCGGTAGCGCCGACGACGACTGGATCTTCGTCTGCGCCCCGGGTGCGGCCGCCACGCTGGCGGGGTCACGATGACCGCCGCCGACGTCCATGCCGGCGCGGTCGTCGTCGACGGGTTGCAGATCAACAACTGGAGCCCCGAGGTGTTGAAGGAGCTTCAGGCCGGCGGCATTCACGGCGTCAACGCGACCTGCGCGGTCTGGGAGGGGCCGACCGAGACCCTTCGGCTGATCGGCGACTGGTGTCAGCTGCAGGCGGCGCACCCCGACCTCGTCCGACTGGTCACCTCCGCCGGCGAAATCCGGCAGGCCAAGGACGACGGTCACGTCGGGGTGCTGCTGGGGTTTCAAAACACCAGCCCGTTCGCCGACGACTACCGGCTGGTCGAAGTCTTCCATCGGCTGGGGGTGCGGATCGCCCAGCTCACGTACAACAACCAGAACCTGGTCGGGGGCGCCTGCTACGAACCGGTAGACGCCGGACTAACCCGGTTTGGCCGGGTGGTGGTGTCGCAGATGAACCGGGTCGGGATGCTCGTCGACTTGTCCCACGTGGGGAACCGGACGTGCCTGGACGCGATCGAGGCCTCGGCTCAGCCGGTGGCGATCACCCATTCCAACCCGACCTGGTTCGTCGAGTCGCCGCGGAACAAGCCGGACGAGGTGATCCGCGCGCTGGTCGAGCGGGGCGGGGTGATCGGCTGCTGCCTATACCCCAACGTGATCGGCGGATCGGCCACGACACTGCGCGACTTCTGCACGATGGTGGCGCGGCTGTGCGAACAGGTCGGCGTAGACCACGTCGGGCTGGGCTCGGACTGCACCCGGGACTGGGGACAGGACTACGTCGCCTATCTGCGCGACGGCCGGTGGCGACCGACCGACCCGAGCAATCCGCCGCAGTGGCCGGCGTGGCCGTCCTGGTTCAGCGGACCGGCCGACCTGCCGACGGTGACCGAGGGATTGCTGGCCGTCGGTCTGGACGAAGCGGAGGTGACCGCGGTCCTGGGCGGGAATTGGCTCCGCCTGTTCGACGAAGTGTTTCCCGGCACCGGGAGGCCGGCGTGACCCCGGCCGGGACGACCCCTGTCCGCGAGACCAGGGTCAGTCTCCGAGACGTCCGCGAAGCCACGACCCGGGCGCTGATCGCGCACGGGGCCAGCCACGGCGAAGCACAAACCGCCGCGGCGATGGTGCTGGAGGCTGAGCTCGCCGACGGTTCGGGCCTGGCCGCCCTGATCGAGGATCTCACCCGGGAGCCGTGGAGCCGGACGCCGATCACAACCACGACCACGACCACTAGAGTGGCGTCTCCACCGGGTCGGGAAGCCGACCGGACGACGTCGCTGGTGCTCGGATCGGCCACGGTCAACCGGCTGCTTCGCGAAGCCCCGCTGGCGGTGGAGCTGATCGCCGGCGACCCTGACCCGGGGGTGGTCGCCGTACCGTGCTCGGTCGCGTCTGCTTCGTTGCTGGATGCGGTGATGATCGAGGTCGCGGTGATCAGCGGAGTCGACGTCGTCGTGCTCGTCTGTGCGGCGCCCGGGCCCGTCGCGACCCGTTCGACCCACGACGGGACGCCCTCGTGGGGGGAGCTCCGAGTGGCCGGACCCGACGGCAGCGTACGGATCAGCTCGCTCAGCGCGTGGCCCTCGGCGTGGCGGGACGTGTTCGACGGACCCGGAATCGTGGCGGTGCGGGCGCTGGATCGACCCGACGAACTCACTGGACGCGAGGTGACGGCCGAGGATCGGGTCCGGGTCAGGGTCCGGGCGGCCGAGCAGGGTCTGAGCGTCCAGACCGAGATCTGGCGGCAGGTCTACGACGCGTCCCGGCGCTACCTCGTCCCGAGCTGACCCGCGTCGACGCTCAGGCCGGATCGACCGGCAGCTTCTGGGCCAGGAAGCGGGCGGTGGTGGCCCAGGCCGCCGCCGAGGCCTCCGGATGGTGGAACATCGGGTCGGGGTTGTCGAAGGCGTGCCCCGCTCCGGGATAGGTCTCGAACCAGACCCCGGGCCGGGTCACCGCGGCCCGGATCCGGTCCACCTGGTCGGGCGGGATGTAGTCGTCGGACAGGCCGAAGTGGTGCAGGCTCGGGGCGTCGACCTGCCCGGCCAGCTCGAGCAGGCCGGGCAGCGCCGAACCGTAGTAGCTGACCAGCACGTCAGGTTCGGTCTGGGCTGCGACGGCGAAGGCGAGCCCGCCACCGAAGCAGAAGCCGACCAGTCCGGCCCCACCGGTCACCTCGGCCCGGTTGCGCAGCTGGGTCAGCGCGGCGCTGACATCGGCCACCGCGGTGTCCCAGTCGACCTGCTGAACCAACGCCATGGCCTGGCCCAGCACGTCTTCGGCCGGATCGATGGTGGCATCGTCCAGGCGCCAGTAGACCTCCGGCGCGCAGACCACGTAGCCCAGCGCGGCGAGGTCGGCGCCGCGATCGCGGACGTAGTCGCTGACCCCGAAGATCTCTTGGACCAGGACCAGTCCGGGGCCCGTGCCGGCCGGCGGTCGCCACAGCAGGGCCGGCATCGGACCGTCGGCGGTGTCGACGCTGATCGGTTCGGGCTGGATCGCTTCGGGGTCGGTGGCCACGTCGATCAGGGTAACGGTGGCCGCGGCACTAGCGTGGACGCCGCCGAACTTCCGCGGCCCGCCCACCAGGAGTGCGTATGCCCGTCTGGGACCCTCACCGCTACGCCGAGTTCACCGCCGAGCGGGCCCGCCCGTTCCACGACCTGCTCGGCAGGGTCGAAGCCGAGGCTCCGCGCACCGTGGTCGACCTGGGCTGCGGCTCCGGTGAACTGACCGTCGGCCTCGCCGAACGGTGGCCGGAGGCGGAGCTGGTCGGGCTGGATTCATCTCCGGAGATGATCGCCCAGGCGAAGGCCCACGCGGGTCCGCGACTGCGGTTCACCGTCGGTGACCTGGCGACCTGGGCGCCGACCGAGCCGGTCGATGTCGTGCTCAGCAACGCCGCCCTGCAGTGGGTGCCGCAGCACCGGAGCCTGCTGCCGGGTCTGGTCAACGCGCTGGTCCCGAACGGCTGGTTGGCGTTCCAGGTGCCCGGCAACTTCGACTCCCCCAGCCACGTCCTGCTGCACGAACTGGCCGGTCAGGAGCCCTATCGCCGCTACACCGCCGACCTGACCCGGCCCGCCGCGGCGGCGCCGGCGGACTACCTGGCCGACCTGGTCGCTCTCGGTTGCACCGTCGACACCTGGGAGACCACGTACGTCCAGGTCCTGGCGGGACCCGACGCGGTGTGGCGGTGGATGTCGGGAACCGGCGCCCGCCCCGTGGTGCAGGCCCTGCCGGCGTCCCTGCGGCCGGAGTTCGAACGGGCCTACCGCGCCGAGCTGACCCCGGCCTACCCCGAACACCAGTGGGGGACGGTGCTGCCGTTTCGTCGGATCTTCGTCGTCGCCCGACAGCACCGAAGCCGTCGGGCCGCGAGCGGTAGGTTCCGAAGCTCAGAAACCACCGAAGACCGCCGCAACCTACCGCTCGGAGAGCACAGCCTCCTGGAAGAATGACCAGATGACTCAGGACATCAAGACGGTGCGTAACGAGGACGAATCCCGCTACGAGGGTCGGGTGGACGGTGTCGTGGTCACCGTGCTCGACTTCGTCCGCGACGGCTCGGTGCTAAAACTGACCCATACCGGCACCGATCCCGATCATCGGGGGCAGGGCCTGGCGGGAGCGGTCACCCGAGCCGCGTTGGAGGACATCCGGCGGCGGGGCGAACAGGTCGTGCCGCACTGCCCGTTCGTGGTGGACTTCCTCGACCACCATCCCGAGTTCGCCGACCTGCGGGCCTGAGCCCGAACGTCTCCTGCCCGACGGCCCCCGCTACCCCGAGCGCGGCGGGGCCACCGCCGGACGCTCAGGGCCCGCGGCCAGGTCCGGGGGCATCCGCAGGCCGCTGCGGCGAAGCTCGACCTCAGCCAACGCGTTCACCACCGATCGGTCGCCCCGACGCCAGGCCGCGACCGGGTCGTCACTGATCTCGGCGAGCACGTGCATCGGCTGGTTGGCCATCGCCCGCAACGCGAACAGGTCCAGGTCGGCCTGGGCATCGAGGAAGCGCTGAGCGGCCCGGGCCCGGCGGACGAACCGGATCCGCCGAGGTAGCCAAAAGGCGATCACGACGGTGACCGGGATCAAGAACACCAGCCACCCCATCAAGGTGGCCAGCGTCTGGATGCTCTCGACCTGATTGTTGGCCGAGGAGACGATGCCGCCCAGAGAATTGGCGGCCGCGTCGAACGGACGCCGCAGCTGCTCGCCGAGGCCAGGCACGCGGCCGGCCTGATCGGCGGCGTCGGTCAGGTCCCCGGCGAGTCGGACCGCCGTCCTGGCCGTCTCCCGGGCGGGCCCGGTCAAAACGTTGATGGCCTGGTCGACCAGCGAACCCAGAACGCCCCAGACCACGATCCACACCAGCACGAACACGTCGCCCGCCACCTGCGCAGCCATCCGTCCCCGTTGTGCCGCGTAGATCCCCATCCGACTCACCCTAGCGTCGCGCGGACAAGCTCACGCGCCCTGAGAGAATGGCCCGATGCGTCGTGACCAGCACCAACGTGCCCCCCGAGCACTGCGTGCGCCGCACCGGGCCAGGTTCGGCACGAGGGCCGCAGCCGTGGCGGCCTTCACTGCGCTGGTCCTGGCCGGGTGCACCAGCCAGGGCTCGTCCCCGCCCGACCGCGACGCGGCCCAACAGGTGGCCTCCGCACTGGCGGCGGCATTGGCGAGCAAGGATGTCACCCCGGTCGCCTTCACCGGCGCCAGCGGAGCCGAGATCAACGAACTGTTCGCTCCACTGGTCCGCGGCATGGGTCCGCCGACCCCGACGGTGACCGCGCAACCGGTCGCGACCCAGGGAGACATCGCCAGTGCGACCTTGGACTGGTCGTGGAATTTTCCGGGTGTGCCCCAGCCGTGGTCTTACCAGAGCACCGTTCAACTCGTCCACTCCGAGACCGCCGGCGCGGCGACCCAGTGGAAGCCGACCTGGACCCCGGCGATCGTCGAGCCCCGGCTCGACGGCTCTAACCGGCTCACCCAACGCCGGCTGTATCCCGAACGGGGGGAACTGCTCGGTCAGGCCGGTGACCCGATCATGACCGAGCAGGCGGTCGTCCGGATCGGCATGGACAAAGCCCGGCTCAAGGCCGGACGACAAGCCACCTCGGCTCGCCGACTGGCCAAGCTGGTGCGAATCGATGCTGGCCGCTACGTCAAGCTGGTGCGCAACGGGGGCCGACAGGCCTTCGTTCCCGCGATCACCTACCGGGCCCAGGATCCGGCCCGGCCGTCGGACCGGGCCGTCGCGGCGATACCGGGCGCCATCGAGATCGACGACGAAGCCATGCTGGCTCCCAACCGAGACTTCGCCCGGGCCCTGATCGGCACCGTCGGCGACGCCACCGCAGCGTCGGTGCAGGATTCGCAGGGCGCCGTCGTCGCCGGCGACCAGGTCGGGCTGAGCGGGCTGCAGCTGCGCTACGACCGCCGGCTCCGCGGTACGCCGGGGGTCGAGGTGAAACTTGTTCCGCTCGGCTCGGCCGGCTCCGGGGCGACCCCGAGCCCCGCACCGACACCGACTCCGGCCGGCGGACCGGGCCCGCTGTTCACCGTAAAGGCGGTGAACGGAAGAGCCCTGACCACCACCCTCAACGTCGACCTGCAGAAGAGGGCCGAGAAGGTCCTGGCCAAGACCCGTCCCGCGGCCGCCCTGGTCGCGATCCGGCCGTCGACCGGCGAAATCCTGGCCGCCGCGAACGGCCCGGGAGCCAAGGATCAAGCCCTGGCCACCACCGGACGAGTCGCACCCGGGTCGACCTTCAAGGTCGCCTCCGCCCTGGCCCTGCTGCGGGCGGGATTGACGCCGGACTCGAAGGTCAGCTGCCCCAAGACGGTCACCGTGTCGGGACGGAAGTACAAGAACTACGACGACTACCCCAGCGACAAGCTCGGCACCATCACGCTGCAGGACGCCGTAGCCCAGTCCTGCAACACCGCCTTCGTCGGTCAGCGCGAGAAGTTAAAGCCGGGCGACCTGGCCGCGGCGGCGTCCTCGCTCGGTCTGGGCACCGACTACGACGTCGGCTTCCCCTCGTTCTTCGGCCAGGTCCCGGCCGGCGGTAACGCCAACGCAACGGCTGAGGCCATCTTCGGTCAGGGTCAGGTCGAAGCCTCGCCGCTGGCGATGGCGGCCGTGGTCGCCTCCGTCCAGGCCGGCCGGACGGTGGTGCCGCAACTGATCGAGGGGGTCCGGGCCCGGCCGACCACCGCACCGCTGAGCGCAACCGAGACCCGCGAGCTGCGGGCCATGATGCGTGCAGTCGTGACCCAGGGCAGTGGCCGGCGGCTGGCTGACCTCGACGGTCCCCCGGTGATCGCCAAGACCGGCACCGCGGAGTACGGCACCAAGCCCCCGTACCCGACCCACGCCTGGATGATCGGCGCGCAGGGCGATGTCGCGGTGGCGGTGTTCGTCGCCGACGGCGATTCCGGTTCGGGCACCGCCGGTCCGCTGCTGGAGACCTTCCTGCGATCGGCGCGCTGAGCTGGCTCACCGCGCCGTCCCCAGCGGCGTGGCCCGCCAGCCCTTGGCGTCGCCGGCGGCCAGCGCCAACGACTCGAGCCGGCCGAGCGCGACCAGGCAACCGGGCACGGTGACGCCGGCCGACAGCGCCACCTCCCCCACGCTGCGTCGGCGGCTGACCGACAGCGCTTCGAACACGCCGAGCTGGGTCTGGTCGAGCTGGTCGGTCCGCCGACTCGGCCCCTGCGGCACAGTGACCAGGTGTTGGCCCGCCGCCGAGACCAGCTCCAGCACTTCGGCGGCGTCGCTGACCAACACCGCCTGACCGCTGCGCACCATCAGGTGCGGGGCGGCCGAGGACGCCGAATGCACCGATCCCGGCACCGCCATCAGCGGCCGGCCGCACTCCAGAGCCCAGCCGGCGGTGTTGCGGGCACCCGAGCGCAGGGCGGCTTCGACTACGACCGTCCCGCCGGCCAGGGCCGCGATCAGTCGGTTACGAGCCAGGAAGCGGACCCGGGTCGGGTGGGCTCCGGGCGCCAGCTCCGAGACCAGCAGGTGCCGGGCGGCGAGGGCGTCGAAGATGCGCTGGTTGCCGGGTGGGTAGCCGACGTCGACCCCGTTGGCCAGCACCCCGACACTCGGTCCGCCCACCGCCAGCGCACCCCGGTGGGCGGCGGCGTCGATCCCGAACGCCCCGCCGGAGACCACCGTGACGCCTTGCTCGGCCAGGTCCGCGCCGAGGTCGGCGGCCACCCCGTTGCCGTACGGGGTGGCCGCCCGCGAACCCACGATCGCCACCGAGCGCTCCATCAGCGCGACCAGGTGACCGGGACCGCGCAGCCACAACCCGTACGGCATGCCGCCGCGGCGCTGGATCGGGTCCAGACCGGCCAGGTCCTCCAGTCGGTCCGACCACTCCTCATCACCGGGGATCACGAACCGGGCACCCACCATCCGAGCCCGGGCCAAGAGCTGTTGAACGTCGGTTGCGGCGGCCCGCCGGGCGGTGGGCTCCCCCAAGGCGCCCTCGCCGATCGCGGCCCAAGCCTCCTTGGCCCCCAGCCGGTCGATCAGCTCCGCGACCGCCGGGTCGCCGCCGTCCATGGCCCCGCTGAGCGCCAACCGGGCGGCTCGTTCCGACCCTGCCGTCCACTCGAATCCGCCCGTCCCCGATCCGGGCATCAGCCGGCCTCGCGGCTCAGCGTGCCGGGCTGTTCGCCGCGGCGCATGGCCAACGCCAAGACGACATCGTCGGCGTTGGGGCGGTCCCGCCCGACCAGATCGGCGACCGTCCACGCGATCCGCAGCACCTTGTCCACCCCTCGTGCGCTGAGCCGGCCGCGATGAAACGCCTCGTTGACCACGCCCAGCCCCTGCGGGAGGGGCAGCCGGCGCCGCAGGTGTGAACCGGGCACCTCCCCGTTGGTCTGCCAACCACTGCCGGCCAGCCGGCGACGTTGACGCTCCCGGGCCATCCGAACCCGGTCGGCCACCACCGCGCTCGATTCACCGGTCTCCTGCACGGCCGCCTCCAGATGCGCCCGCCGCATCGGCAGAAAGGACTGGACGATGTCGACCCGGTCGCGGACGGGGCGGGAGATCTTGTCGCCGTAGCGACGGACCACCAGCGGCGGGCAGTGGCACTCCGCGCCCGGGGTTGCCGCCAGACCACACGGGCAGGGGTTGGCCGCCAGCACCAACTGGAAGGCGGCCGGGAACCGGGCGTGCACCTCGCTGCGGGCGATGCTGACGCTGCCTGACTCCAACGGCGTCCGCAGCGCGTCCAGCACCTTCGGCGCAAATTCGGGCGCCTCGTCGAGAAAGAGCACCCCTCGGTGCGCGCACGAGATGGCACCGGGCCGGGCCACCCGTGGCCCGCCACCGACGATACTGGCCACGCTGGCCGAGTGGTGCGGGTCCGCGTACGGCGGCCGGACGACCAGACCGTCGCTGAGGTCGAACCCGGCCAGCGAATGCACGGCGGACACCTCCAGCGCGTCGGCCAGTTCGAGGTCGGGCAGCAACCCTGGCAGGCGTTGCGCGAGCATCGTCTTGCCCACCCCCGGCGGGCCCGTGCAGCAGCACGTGGTGGCGGCCGGCCGCGGCCACCTCAAGCGCCCACTTCGCCTCGGCCTGACCGACCACATCAGCCAGGTCAAGGTGTCGGACCTGACCGTCGGGCCGGGGCACGGCGGTCAGCTCGACGGCCTCGACCACCGGCACCGGGTCGCCCCGGAGCTCGGCGACGAGCTGGCTGAGCGAAGCCAGCCCGAGCACCTCGATCCCCTCGACCAGCTGCGCCTCCGCCGCCTGCCGCAGGGGAACGATCATCCGAGTGAAGCCCGCGGCGGCCGGCCGCCAAGGTGGCCGGCAGAACACCCCGGACCGGCCGCAACCGCCCGTCCAGTCCGAGCTCGCCCAGCAGCACCGTCCGCTCCAAGGTTTCCGCCGGGAACACCCGAGCCGCAGCCAGCACCGCCGCAGTGATCGCCAAGTCGTAATGACTGCCGGCTTTAGGTAGCGTCGCCGGGCTCAAATTGATCGTCAGCAGCGACGTCGGCCAGGTCTGGCCGGAGTTCGTCACCGCCGCCTTGCAACGGTCCCGCGACTGGTAGAGGGCGGCGTCGGGCAGCCCGACCAGCACCGTCCGGGGCAGCCCGCCGCCGATGTCGGCCTCCACCTGCACGATCTGCCCTTCCAGCCCGATCAGGGCCACCGAACACGCGCTGGCCAGCATCAGCCCACCGCCCGCACGTGGGTGATCTGCGGCGGCTGCCCAGGACTCAGCAACACCCCGATCGCGTCCACCCGGATCCGGCTCGCCGCGGTGTGCTGATCGTTCATCCATTCCGCGGCGAGCTGTCGCAGGGTCCGCAGCTTGGCCCAGGTGATCGCCTCCAACGGATGACCGAAACCCAGCCCGGTGCGGCACTTCACCTCATAAAACACCACCGTGGAACCGCCCGGACCCCGTTCCAGCCCGACGATGTCGACCTCCCCCAGCCGGCCACAGCGCCAGTTCCGCGCCAACACCTCCACCCCCTGATGCTCCAACTCCGCCACGGCCAAGTCCTCACCGCGCCGCCCCACCCGCTGCCGTCCCCGCCCTGCGCCCATGACCACCTCCATAGACAGGGTGCGGACATCGACGCCTCTCGACCGGAGCAGTCCTCGACTGTGGATGAATCAGCTCCTCGGAGCCGGCTGTGGAGAAGTAGCCGGTTTGTTGCGACACGGTTGTGGAGCTGCGCCCCTAGGCCCCGAACGAAGATGCCCGGGACAAGGAGGCGCGCCGGTGCCTCGACCGCTGCTTCCGCGCGGCTCGCTCCAATTCGACAGGCCGCTCCTGAGCCACGATGAGCTTGTGAACCGCTTCTTCGACCGGGGCCTCGACGTTCCCGATCCCGACCGCGCCGGCCGGTACCGGCGGCACATGGGCTACTACAGGCTCTCCCGTACACGATCCCCTTCCAGCAGGGCCGCCCGGACCATCTGCTCCCCGAGGAGACAGGTTCGGAAAGCGACACCTACTCTGCTGTTCCCGGCGCACCAGAGGACGTCACGCCTGGGCGGGCCCTGTTCCAGGTCGTGCGCCACTGGTCCCGCAGATGGACCGGCGCAGGCCATGCCGTCGCCGTCGACGTCGGCCGGGTCCGCGACGTCATGGTCATCGAGGCGGTCGCCGCGCTCCAAGGCAACACCGGTGCCACCGTCAACCAGGTCGCCGCCGAACTCGGCCTAGACCAGTCCGGAGCGAGCCCGATGCTCGGGCAGGCTGCTGAGCGCGGCTACCTGCGCAAGATCACCCTCGGTTCGGACGCCCGCCAGCGCCGGCACCTCGTGACAGAGGAGGGAGGAGGGATGCTCGACTCGGCCCACCAATGGCAGGAGTCGGTCGGTCTTCGACGAACTGACCGCCGGCTGGGCGGCGGATGACGTGCGGCGCTTCCACGGCTACCTCCAGTGATTCCTCCTAGCCCAGGACGAGCGCCGATAGCGCCGACGAAGACACGTCCGATCGGCACGCCACGTCCGATCTGGAGGTCCGCCCATCCTATTGCGGGACAGCTGGGCTTGCTCTTCGGGCACTCAGGGACGCGCTGATCTGCCCGGTGACGCCTTCGGCAATCGGACCGTGGCGACCACCGAGCCGTCCGATCGCAGGCCGACGGTATGAGACCGCCCCGTGTTCAGCGCGGTGTGCACGTTGCCCGCCGCCACGGCGATGACCTCCCGCCACGAGCTGACGCCGCACTCCCCCGTCGCGCCGTTGCCCGCTGCGACCACCGAACCGTTCCGGCGACGAGCGACCGAGTGACGTCTCCCGGCCGCGATCGCCGGCGCGTCAGGCCTCATGGTGCGTCTTAGCGTCCGCCACCAGTTCCAGAGCCGTCCGCAGCGCCGCGACTCGGTTGGTCATCAGCGTGCGCCGCGAGGGGCTCAGAGCGCTGCTGGCAAGTACGGCCTCGCACTTCCGGAGCAGCGAGGCGAGCTCCCTTTCCGCCCGATCCAGGTCAGCTGTGTCCACGCGACCATTATCGGCCGCGGCCCCGCCGGTGAGACCTGCGCTGCGACGATCCGCCCGCGAGACGCCGCTCGTCAGCCGGTCGTGCCCTCGGCGGGCGAATCCACGCGGAGCCGGAGCTCGCCGCTGCGCGTGGGCCGCACCACCCGGGGTGGGACCCGAAGGCCACCAAGCCGTGCTCGAGCGCGGCCGCGGCGAGCCGGTCGGCCAGGCCCCGGCGGCGTGCGGGCCACGCCTCGGGTGGCTCTAAGGTCGACCGGTAGCGGTTCTTTCTGCGGCGCCTGCTCTGCCGTCTGGGCGATGGCATGAAGACGCTCGCAGTGAGCGGCCATACGGGGCGACAGATGATCTGCGCGACGAACCGCTTCATTGAGGCGGGCAGGGGATGTCGACCGCCGCCCTGGGCGAAAGTCCTTCGGAAATTGGGTATCGACGATCCACGTCGCGCTTCGTGCGCGCTTATGCCGTTATTTCGACAGTCGCCTGGATGCGCTGGGATACGGGGGTCCAAAGGTCGATGTCCACGTCGGGGGCTTCGATGCTGACGACGAGGGCGTAGTCGACGCCGTTGTCGCTCTGGTCCCAGACCCGGCGGTATTGCCACCATCCGGCGACCGGGTAGACGGCGATCCCACCCTTGCCGGCGAGGTCCGCTGCCGGCCCGGTCCAGATGTCGGTGTGTAGTGAGCCGGGTTTCTGCTGCTGCGCGCTGCCGAACAGCCAACCCTTCTCGGTTTTCGGGCTTGGGAGCCGTTGGCCTTCGTCGCGGGCGCGCTTGTTGATGCGCTGCCGGAATCTGCTCACGCTCTCGTCGGCTCGTTTGGTCGCGAAGCGCAGCCCATGCGAGGGGTAGACGTACCGGCCCGTCCAGCCACGGCTGGAAGGGTCCGGCTCGACGAAGTACGACAGCGTGACCCGCATCGACACTTCGGCCTCGCCGAGGGACTCGAGCTGCTCGGACGGCCACGGCAACTCGTGGACGTTCATCTCGCGGACCTTGCTCCCGCTGTCGCCCTGCTCGAACGGGTGGATGCGTGCCTGGCCGATGAGCGTCAGCGCGTCCGTCGCGCTCCGCAACGCTCGGTCCAGGTCGGGGACGCCCATCCCGTATCGCCGTAGCAGGTTCGCCAGATCGCCCTTGTTGACGGTGCGGTCCTCGAAGCGGGCGCGCATCGCGGGGGTCCATTGAGCGGAGTGAACGATCAGTGCCCGCACCGTCTCGGGCCGGAGGTCCGGGTACGCGGCGCTGATGCTGGCAGCGATGGCAGCGACCTGCGCGGTCGCCGCGGAAGTGGCGCTCGTGGTGGTGAAGAACCCGGAACCGAGCCGCTGCAGCCGCGTGGTCAGCACGCCGAGGTTCGATGGCGTGTCAGCGCTGGTCTTGTCCGGCGACGCGGCGACGTTCCCGCCGTCGGCCACCACCTCGGGCTTGAACGGCCACTGGCCGCCGTGCAGCACCGAGGTGCGGCTGACCGGCGACAGTTCCCCCCGCGCGGCGATGGGGACGTAGCCCGCTAAGGCCGTCGGCGCTCCGGCCATGTCGTCGTGCCGCGAGTACGCCCCGACCGTCAGCGTGTTCCACGATTGCGCCGGGTCCTCGACCGGCGACAGGTCGCTGCGGTCCAGGTGGTCGTCGGCGGGGTCGATGGCGTCGATGTTGCCCGCCGAAACGACGAACAGTCGCGGGGTGCGGGGTTCGTCGCGGTCAAGGTAGGTGAGCTTCGCGTCGGTGTCATCGATCGCCCGCCCGAACGCCAAGGCGTCGACGGCGGCCGACCAGGACGTGGGCCGACCGCGCGCGGCGTCGTCCCCCGCCCGCGGTGCGTCGGCTTCGGCATTGGGCGCGGTCACGGCGAGCATGAACACGCGGTGGCGGTTTCGTGCCTCGATTTCGGGGCGGTCGACGGCTCGGGCGGTGATCGCGCCGAACAGGTCGCGCTCGTTCTGCCCGGAGTCGGGCAGGATCTTCACCGACTCCAGCCTGTGATCCAACTGGACGGTCCGGGCGGTCGTGACGGCCTCGTGCAGGTCCCCGTAGAGGGCGAGCCCGGCCATCTCCGTTCCGTGCGGATTGGTAGGGCGCGTGCGCCAACGAGCGTCCGCGACGTGCACGTCAGTCTCGGCCAGCGAGTCCGTCAGCAGCGGGTGACCGTCGTGGACGCCGGTGTCCAAGACGCACACGACCGGGGAATCCGGGCCGGCGACGCGCAGTCGGCGACGCAGTTCCTCCACCCACTCCGCCTGCTCGGCGGCGGGGAGGTCGGTGAGCAGGCTGGCCACTTCATGCGGCCGCCGCAGCTCGGCCAGATCGTCGAGAGAATCGATGCCCTGGGCGAGTTGGTCCGCGCTCGCGCGCACCAGCATGACCGTCCGGTCCTGGAAACCGAGGTAGTGCCCGCTCGTGAGCAGTTGGTTCCGGTTGGCGAACGCAGCGAGCCTCTCCTGCTCGTGCCCGTCGTGGCGGCGCAGCCAGACCTCCCACCACCGCACCTCGCCCGCCTCGGTGGGGAACTCGCCGTCAGGGTCGGTCCACAGCTCGCGGATGGTGGCGCGACGGATCCCCGCGATGCCGTCCACGAGGGTCGCGTTCTTGGTCTTGTCCTCGGTCGCGGTCTCGACGTAGTCGTTGAGTCGTTTCAGGAAGTAGTCCCGCTTCCCGTTGGGGATGTGGACGGTGGCGACCTGGACCACGCCGTTGCCGGTGTCGACTTCCTTGACGGCGACCAGTTCGGGCTGCTCGCCGCTGCGCTGCACATCCAGGCTCTGAAGAGCCAGCTCCAGTCCGGGGAAGGACTCGAACGAGACCAGAGTGCCAGCGGTGTCCGTCTCGTCCGCGGTGCGAACGGCCTGCTCGAACTGCTGGGCCAGTGCTCGCCCGTGGCCCGCGCGGTCACCGGTGAACCCTTCCTTGTCGCCGGCTCCGCCGCCCTGGGTGGACGTGAAGGGCTCCGCGACTGGCGGGGCAGGCACGACCAGGTGCGGGCGGTCGCGCTCAGCCATGCCCCCTACGCGTTCAGCCCGCGCGGGGCATCAGCTCTGGTCCGCTCCGCCAGCGCTGCCACCAGGTCGTCGGTCAGGATGCGGGCCCGCCCCGCCAGCACGGTCCGTTTCGCGGCGTTCTCCGCGGCGGTGGCGATCTCGGCGTGGCTCAGTCCATGCGCTGCGGCGATGACCCGTTTCCAACCCAGGTTTGCCGGTCGAGAACGAGGCGAGCCGATTCGCGATCACGGCTTGGACGCCCCTCTCGTCGGGAAGGGCGAAGTCCATCACCGTGTCGAACCTGCGGAACAGGGCACCGTCGAGCAGCCCAGGATGGTTCGTCGCCGCGACGACCACGCTGTCGGAGGCGTCCTCTTCCAGGAACTGCAGGAAGGAGTTCAGCACCCGGCGAATCTCGCCCACGTCATTCGGCGCTGCCCTGTCGCCCGCCAGGGCGTCCACCTCGTCGAACAGGTACACCCCGCGGGTCTCCACCAACGCATCAAAGATGAGACGCAGCTTGGCCGCCGTTTCGCCCATGAACTTCGTGATGACCGAATCCAGCCGGATCGCGAACAGCGGCAGACCCAGCTCCCCGGCGATCACCCGGGCCGTCGAGGTCTTACCCGTGCCCGCAGGGCCGACCAGCAGCAGGCGGCGAGCCGCACGAAGGCCGTGCCGGGCGAGCCGATCACGCTGGCGCTGCTCGAGCAGGACCTGCCGGAGACGCTCGCCGAGGTCGTCCGACAACGCCAGATCGCCCAGCCGCGCATCTGGGTAGCTGACGGTCAGCAGCGAACCGAGCTCGCCGCGCGGTTGGGCGACCGCGACCACCGAGGCCACCCGTGTGGAGGCCATGCCCTTCTCGCGGAGGTCATCCACGAGGTCGCGCAGCTCCTGCGCGAACTTGGCATGCCCAGAGTCTTACTCCTGGATGTGTCCAGTGGTCCCGTCGATGGTGATGGTGGTGCCGTCGAGGAAGCGAGTTGTCGCGTGCGGGACCGAGAGGATGGCTGGGATGCCGAGTTCGCGGGCGACGATGGCGGCGTGCGAGAGCAGTCCGCCGGTTTCTGTGACGATTCCTGCTGCATGGCTGAACAGCGGCGTCCAGGCGGGGTCGGTTGTGCGGCAGATGATGATGTCGCCCCGCTGGAGGCGGTGAAAGTCCCGGGAGCCTCGCAGGACGCACGTGGTGCCCGTGGCGAGTCCGGGGCTGGCGGGGATGCTGGGTCCCTGTCTGTGTTGCTGGGTCAGGGATGCTGTGATCGGTCGGGCCTGGAGCGTATGGAGGCGGTGGTCTGTCTTGGCCCATTCGACGTCGGCTTCGTAGCCGAGGGTCTTGGAGATGGCCTGGCCGAGGCGGTCGAGCTCGTGGACGGCTGCGTCGTCGAGGCACATCTCGTCCTGTTGGTGCAGGCTGGTGATCAGCTGCCCGCCGCGGCGGTCGAGCCGGAGTTTGGTGATGCCCGGGCGGCGGACGATGATGCCGTTCTCGTCGAGGGTCCATGAGTCAGGGGTGACTTGTCCGCTGACGAGCAGGGTGCCGAGCCCTGGGGTGGCCTCGATGATGCGGGGAGGCCGGGTGAAGAGCACTCCGGAGACGTCGGCGTCGACGAGCCGTTGGACCAGGACGGCCATGGCTGGTGTTCGGCCTTCGGCGAGGTGGCGGCGTTGGCGGTAGGCGGTGGCTCGGGATGAGTGCAGGGAGGCCCAGCAGCGAGCCACGGCCGCGGCGACAGCTCGGGTGCCCCGGACGGCAAGGACGGTGTCGTGTTGTCCGGCTGAGGATGACTGGTGGCCGTCTTCGTCGCTGGCCGACGAGCGGACCGCCACGTACCCGTCATCTGCTCGGCCGAGGAGGCGTTTCAGGTGCTCCTCGATGGCGTCGACCAGGCCGGGTTCCAACGGCTCTGAGGCTTTGCCCGGGTTTTCGGTGTCGTGGTGGCGTCCGTACTCGCGCACGGGTATCACGAACCCGTCCGGGACGTCCAAGCCGGCGCGGCGCAGCGCGGCCAGTGTGCTCGCCTTGCTCCCGCTCGTCTCGGGGGTCGCGTCGTCGAGGGCGATGGCTCTCATGGCGTCGACGGCGCGTGCTGTGGTGTGAGGTGGCTCTGGTCGTTGACGCAGATGACGGCCGGGAACTCGCCGTCGGCAAATTCGATGATGGTCAAGCCAGTGTTCGCGATCTGCACGAGGGGCAGCCACGTCTGGTGCGGTGCCCCGAGGGCTTCACGGACCAGCCACGCCACCGGGTAGGCGTGAGTGATCAGCAGCTCGTGGGTTGAGCGTCTCCAAGGCCCCGGCGCGTGGGCGAACCGGCGGATCAAGCTTCGTGCGGTTTCCTGCCCTGCTTCGGCTTCCTCATCGTCATAGCCGTCGAAGAAGCCCGCCGAGCAGGCGCTTCTCTCCTCAGAGGGAGGAACGTAAGGAACGTGGTCAATCAGCTCGCCGGCCTCGTCGAGTAGCGCGTCCGGAAAGGCCGCGGAGATGATCGTTGCGCTGTCCGCTGCGCGGGGCAGCGGTGAGTGCCAAACGGCGTCAAAGGGCACTCGCCTGAGCCGCTGCGCCAGGAGTACGCATTGGTCGCGTCCTGCCTCCACCAGGTTTCCCAGTGCGTCGGCAGTCCCGTGCCGCACGAGGTACAGGGTGCGAACCGACATCGTCTACCCGTCCGGCCGGTCGTCGAGTCGGTTACGCCCCAGACTCGAGAGCAGGTCTTGGTGGAGCTCGGCCCACACGACATGGCACGAGAGCAGTCCGACTCCGGTAACCCACCGAAGGCCGTCCTGTTTGGCTCGATCCACCGCGGTCGCATACTGCGCTGAGTACCGGCCGAACCGGGGCAGGGTCTGAATCAGTTCGGCAAGCTTCTCGCGTAGGTCGGAGCCCATAGACGACAAGGAGATCAGCAGCTCGTTGATCTCCGAAGTGCCCGCGGTGCCGAATCCTGTGGTCGTCGACAATGTCGACTGCAGTTGCCATCGGGAGACCAGACCGACGAACTGCTCGTTCAACGGCTCGAAAGCCTCAAGCGTCGCCACGAGGACCGAGGTGGCGTCGTGGCCACCGACCTCGTCGCTCAGCAGCGCCTTCAGTCTGGCGGAGCCCGCCTCGGTGATGATCCAGCCGGAACTGTCACCGAAGGCGAACTGCTCCACCCTCGTGGCGGCATTCGCCTCGGTGAGGATGCGGTCCACCTCCTCGCTGGCGACGAAGGCACGGTCCAGAATCGCGTCGAGGTTGGCAACCCCAGCCAGCCGGACGGCCTGCAACACCATCAACTCTGCTGCTGTGCTCCCGTCAGGCATGACCGTCACCTTCCGTCGAGTTCTCGTGGCGGACGAAACGGGCCGCTCGGCAGTCCGCTGGTACCGCTGCTGCGCCGCCTGGGGAGAACGCATACCCATCGTCTCGGCGACGCGGGCCCACGTCAGGCCTTCGGCCCGAGCGGTGAAGACCAATGCCGTCTCCAAAGCGTCCAGGTCCGATCGCGCGGACTCGACCAACGCAAGGCCGGCCTCCATCTCAAGCGTCCGCGCCGAACCAACCTGGCCGGCGGCCCGCCACAGCGCGAACCGCACCAGCGCCGCATCTTCGGGCTCCTCATCGGGGTGCTGCCACGGACGCAGCCCAAGTCTGCGCGCGCCAACTCCTAACAACAGCTCCCGAGCGTCCTTGCGCCGCCTCTCATCTGGTCCTCGCGCCACGCCGACACACTCACACATCAACGAAAAGTTGTCAACGATGTGTTGATCGGTCGACGAGGAGCGACATGTTCCGAGAATCGCAGAACGACAAGGCCGGCGGGGACCTGCTCGTGGTCCGGGGCCGCTACGTGGGAACGGCCCTGCGGACCGGGAAGCCTCTGCGTGCCGCCTTCGCGCACTTCTGAACCCTCCGGGACGGGAAGTTCGACTCGGTCCACCAGCTGACCGACTCGTCCAATTGGGCGCGGGCGCTGAAGCAGGGCGCGGCAGGGTCCAGCACCGGCGCTGCTCTCCACGGCCTCCCGATGCGAACCAGTTCGACGTCGAGGCGCTCAGGTGGCCGATCCGGGGACGGGGCGAGCGTGAACTCCATCCGTGGCAGGAGTCGTCCGGGGATGGAGCCGCTGGCCACCTCGCCGACCCGGCGGGCCCCGGAGTGGGCGTAGAAGCCCTCCGCTCCGGGGTCGGCGTCCAGGACGAGCGAGGTGAACCCCCGCTCCGACGCCCACGTGAGAGCGTCTCTTAGCAGCAACCCGCCGAGACCGGTGCCGGCCCCCTGGGTCGACGAACAGGGCCCGCAACTCCCCGTGCGGAGGTCGGCCTCGGCATAGGTGAGTTCCGCCCCGCAGGCGTCCAGGAACTCCGAGGAGTAGCCCCAGTGCCCTTTCGACCGCAGCGCCAGCGCGGAGACCTCGCCTGCCTCCTCCGGGCGGGCGGGCCGGAGCGCCGCGTCGCTCACCCGGCTGAGCCTATAGAAGCGGGCCGGGCTCGGGACTGCTCCTCCGACACGGTCACCACCCGTGTGGCGCTCGACCACGGGAACTCGGCGGGCACCAGCGGCACCGTCTCGCCCGCCCCAATCCGCCGGTCCTCCTCCCGGGCACAGGGGCAGACGGCCTCGACCGCGGCCCAGGAGACCTCGTCAACCAGATCGGCTGCGCCATCGCCCGCGACGCCCATCGTGAGCCGCCGGGCGCGTCGCTGACCTAGGGGCACGTCGGGGTGCTCGATGCCCCACTGCCGCACTAGGTCCTCACCGCCCGTGGCGTCGACTTACGCCGAGTCCCCGAGCGAGTAGGTCGGGCCCGGAGCAGCGCGGGAGACCGAGGAGCAAACGGTCTCGGCTAGGTGCTCCTCGTCAGTGGGCGCGACCAGCACGTCGAGGTCGACGAGCACGCGAGGGCAGGGACGGGTCACGGGAAGGACGGTAGGCGACCCGGGCGTTCGAGGCCACCGGTTATCGGTTCGAAAGGCAAGGGCACGTCTGTCACGCTGGAGGGGTGGTCGAGGCGTCCCGCTGCCCGTCATGCGGGCTCCTGGCCGCGCGGCAGCCCAGGCTCCCGGCCGCCCCGTTCCCCGCCTCGGCGGAGTGCTGAGAGGTCTTCGGTCGACTCAGCGCCTACGACATGGGCCGGGCGGGGCCGGACTTCATCCACCAGGTCGCGCTTGACGCCTACGCCGCCCAGCACCCGGGGCCTCCGGCGAAGCCGGTCACGCTGTGGCTCGCGCTGGTCGGGCTCCACCTCGCCCTGGAGCAGGGCTGGACCGGGCGGCAGGTCCAGGCCGCCCACCACCGCCTTTCCCTCCTGGACAAGGCGGGACCGGCACTCACGGGGCCGTCCAGGGCGGCGGAGACGACCGTGGCCGATGTGATGGCACGACCAGGAGGAGCGGGACGAGACGCCGCCCTCACCGCCTGGGCCGGCGACGTTTGGCGGTCTTGGGAGCCCAGTCACGCCCAGCTGGCCGAGGCCCTGCCACCGCTCGATCGGCTGCGCTGACCACGCGGGCCCAAGCCGGAACACCGTCGGCCCGCTCGCTGGGCGCAGCGCTCCACCGGCATGGACGGGCGAGGGACACCCTTGGTCGACGACGCGCGGCGAAGCCGCGCCGGCGCGGGGCGGATGCCTCGGCGCTTCTCCTAGCCTCTGCCGACGACACTTGGCAAGCCCCTCGTGACCACTGTCCCGCCCGGTCTCCTTCGGCGTCGCCCGGCTCATGCGGCAGGATCGTCAGATGTCGTTGCGAAGGTGGGCCGAGACGTTCGCCAGCGGAGCGCCGTCGGCGGCGATGAACCGGCTGAACGACCGCCATCCGTGGAGCCATAACGACCACTTCCACGGGTGGATCCTCTCGAACTTGCCGAAGCCGTGCCGGACCGCGCTCGACGTCGGATGCGGGCGCGGCGAGCTGGTCGCCGCTCTCGCGCCCCATGCGGACCGCGTGATCGGGAACGACGTCGATGAGCGGATGCGCGGCCTGGCCGCGAAGCGCTGCGCGGGTCTGTCGAACGTGACGATCACCGGCGGGCCCTGGACCGCGGACGACGGGCCGTTCGACGCGGTGACGATGGTCGCTGTGCTTCACCACCTCGACGTGGCCCGGGCTCTCGGCGACGTGCGGCAAAGGCTCTCCCCCGGCGGGCGTTTCCTGGCCGTCGGCCTCGCCCCGCCCCGGACGGTCCACGACCATCTCTGGGAGGTCGCCTCCACCCTCACCAATCCGGTCATCGGCTACGCCAAGCACCCGCGCCCGAGCCGAGCGGGCGGACAGCCGCCGCCGTTCCCGGTCCGGGACCCTGAGCTGGGGCTGGCGGAGCTGCGGCGGCTCCTCGACCACGCCATGCCGGGGGCGGTCATCCGGCACCGGCTCGGGTTCCGCCACACCATCGCCTGGACGAACCCCGATAGGCGGCGCAGCACCGCTGGCGGTACCCGCGGACCACTGGGCTGACGCCCGCTCTGCGGAAAGACCAGTGGCCACCCCATCAGTCCCGAGGGCGGACCGGCTCGCGCAACCGCAGCGACTGGTTGTCCGACCCCGGGCGGGCTCTGGGCGCATGCCCCTGCGGCCAGGCCCGTTGAGAGCCAGTCGCCCGGTGGCGGATGAGTGTCGACGTCGACGGACAAGTAGCTGATCTGCGGACATACCTGTCAAGTTCGGCGAAGGTCAGGATCGAACGGACCTCCTTGAACACCTCGACCGGACACCGCCGTGAGCTGACTGAGCCCGCTGGCCTATGTCGCCGCATCGAGGTCCGTGCTCGCAGTCCGCACATCGCCGACAGCCACCCTGAGCAGCAGCTCGGTACTGGACTCGGGCAGGCGCTGCGTGCCAGTGATGAACTCTGCGCCCATACTTCACGTCAAAGTCGGCCACCGATCGCACGCTTCACGCATACATGCGTTAAGGATATGGACCCGGTGGTGCAACCATGTCGGGAAGACCATGCTTGCGCGGGCCATCGCCACGGGACGACCCGGCTTCGACGCGCTGAGCGAGGTGACGCGTCGTCGGCGTCCCGGGCGGCCCGCTGCACCGATCCGGCCAACAGTGCGCAACGGGACTAACGTCGGATCGGTGACCATGTACCTCATCGTTGGCCTGCCCGGAGCCGGGAAGACCACGCGAGCCAAGGAGTTGGAGGTCAGCGAGTCCGCCCTTCGCCTGACCCCCGATGACTGGCAGATGGCGATCTTCCGGGGCGACGGCCCAACGCACTGGCGTTCGAAGGAGCGCGCCGAGCACCGTGACCTGATCGAGGGCAAGCTGGTGGAGATCGGGATGCGGGCCGGCCAATTGGGCATCGACGTCGTCTTGGACTTCGGCCTCTGGGGCAAGGACGAGCGCTCAGCGCTCCGTTGGATCGCGGACTCGCTCGGCCTCAGCGCCCAGGTCGTCTACCTGCCGATCGACTACGAGGAGCAGCGCAGACGCGTCGTCGGCCGATGCGGGAGCAGGCCGGGTCAGTTCCAGATGAGCGACGCCGAATTGGAGCAGTGGCAGGCGCAGTTCCAAGCGCCGGACCAGGAGGAACTGCGCGGTACCCGAATCCCCCCGGCCCCGCCCGGGCACGCGACCTGGTTGCAGTGGGCGTCCCACGCGCTGGCCATCGTTGCAGGACCAGTAACTCCTCCTGGTGAGTCCTCGCGAGCACCGTCTACCGAGCAGAGCCCCTGGTCAGCGAGCTGATAAAGCCGCAGAGCCCTAGATAACCTGCTTTCGTGTCACCCCGTTGTCACCTTCTCGGCCTGTTCTCATTCCCGAGCGCCACGGATCCGAGCAGCGAGCGCCGGGAGCGGCCCTGCAGCCCGCGGAGCGGCTCGTCGCATAGCCCTCGGTCACCGGGCCTTTTCTCGGGCAGGCCATGCGGCGATCGGCTTGACAGGAGGCCTGGGCAAGACTCGGTGCCCGTACGACGGACGGCCTTCGAACAGGCGATTGACGAGATGGGTCCCGAACCGAGCACCTTAACGGCCAAGGCCGTAGGCTCTGGTAGGTGAACTCGGCTGAGACCTCAGGTCCCCTGCTGACAAGGTCAGTCTTCGTCGCGGGCGGGGAAACTCCTGAGTTCACCTACAACCCACGAAGCGCGCGGCATCTGGAATCTGAGGTTCAAAGCTTTCTCGGTCAATCCGGGAAAGCTTTGTCCGTGTCCGGTCCTACGAAGTGCGGTAAGACCGTCCTCATCGAACGTCAGCTCTCCCAAGACGTGGCGATCTGGATCCAGGGTGCTGACATGTCCTCGGCGGCCGACCTGTGGAGCCGAGTCGTGGATTTTCTCGGTCTATGGGACACCTTCGAAGTCAGCAGCGGTCAGGCATCCGGCGGATCTGGCGGACTCAGCGCCGAACTGAACGTAGGTCTGTTCAAGGGCGGGGCCTCCACGGGTGCAAGCGGAGGAATGTCCCAGGAGAAGCGCGCTAGCCGCACCAGAGCACTGGCTGACGTTGCGCGGGAGGCCTTACGGGCCGTTGCAACGCCCATCGTGATCGACGACTTTCACTTCGTGCCGGAGCATTCTCGGAAGGAAATCGCTAGGGCGATTAAGAGCATCATTCCGCACTGCCCGGTCATCATGATCGCCGTGCCGTACGACGCTTTCGAAGCGGTAGTGGCCGAACCGGACTTGGGCGGGCGGATTTGGCACCTAGAACTCAAGCCCTGGGACGAAGACGAACTGGAGTTCATCGCTTCCGCAGGATTCGAAGTCCTCAACCTCAACGACCCAAAAGGACGGATCGGTAACGCGTGCAGCAAGGAGGCCATGGGCTCCCCGTTCCTCATGCAGCAGCTTTGCTTCGAGGTTTGCACAGCTGGGAGGATCTTGCAGCGTCCAGCGATCCGCCAGGTTGTTCATGCGCCGGACCAGTGGGAATCCTTCCTTAAACGCCTTGCGTCGAGGACGCGACCACCCATTTTCCAGAAACTGCTAGAAGGCAAGAAGCCTCACGGTACGAATCGGCTGATGCGTCGATTCGCGGGTGATCAGGTTGATTTGGACATCTACGCGTGTGTCCTCCGCACGATTCAGAAGCTGGGTGCCAAAGCGACTACGACTTACGCCGAAATTAACCAGTATCTGACGGAGCCAACCGTCTCACCAGCCCCTCAGGGGCAGCAGGTTGGCGGGACTTTGACGAGCATGAGCGAGATCGCAGACGAACTTCGAGGCACGGGCGACCCTGCCTTTGTCTACAAGGACGAACGCGCCTACCTAGTCGATCCATTCTTGCGGTTCTATCTGAGTCGGGGAGGTTGGTGATCCTTCGACTAGTACATCTCGAGGTGCTACTGATGAGACTCTTCCCGTCGGGTGACGACTGCCATCTGGCTGACGGTTGGCGCTCTGGATAGTGCAGTGGCGTCCGGCGGTCAAGAGCGTCGATCACCGAGCATCTGACTCAGGCGGTCCATCTCCGCATGAGGGACGGCTTGTGAGCAGACGGCTCTGCCCCGCCGAGCCAGTTGGGCCTGATCTTTAAGTGGCGTTGAGGACGACGGCTTTCAAGTCGGCCAAGGTCTCGATCCGGAAGCGGGCTGGGGAGGAAGTCCTGTGACTCCGTGAAGTGGTTGTAGACGACGGCACAGTCGATCCCGGCTGCAACTGCCGAGCTCAATCCCCGAGCTGAGTCCTCGACCACGCGTGCCGCAGTTTTTGTGACACCGAAGCGCTGCAGCCCGGCGCGATACGGTTCCGGGTCGGGCTTGGCACGGTCGTAGTCCTCGCGAACCAGGACGAAGTCCATGTAGGGCGTGATCTGACGCTCCTGGTGGACGAGCTCGAAGTCCGCGCGTTTCGCCGTCGTCACAATGCCATGCGGACGTGCCGCGACAATTCAGCGAGAGCTGCCACGACGCCGTCGATCTCGATGGCTTCGGATCGTAGGTATTCCTGATAGTAGGTGTCACGAACCCTGCGTTGTCTGTCAATGGTTCGCGCATCAACTCCGGCCGCCGCGGCTTGGGCCCACGTCCCTCGGCCTTCGCTCATGTCTCGGAGGTACTGAGCCCTATCGACGACGAACCCGACATCTACGAGGGCACGTTCGCCTGCCTTGAAGTACCACGGCTCGGTATCTACCAGGACACCCTCATGGTCGAAGAGAATGCATTCCTTTACTCCGAGGATCTTCCTGAGAGGGTGGAGCGCCAACACCCGAGGTCATCGAGGAAAGCGCACTCTTGATGCGCGCCGTACGAGGGTTGGCTTACGGTGCCCGCGCGGCCTGGCCGAGTGGCAAGTCATGGGCACGAGCGCGACGACGACTCTGCGGGCATCCGTATCACTCGCCTCGGCCGGTTTGGGGTGCTCGGCCCTCCGATGGTTGCTGGTGCACCCGTTCACCACGCACTAGCCTCCGCACAGCCCGAGGCCCTGGCTATCGAGCTGCTGGGCATGCTCGGAGCACTGGTTGTCGCACCTGAGGCAGGCTCGCGAGCACCCCCAGCCAGCGGCGATTCGACTCGTCAAGTCGGGCTCGTCACGAAGCCTGGGTCCCGGCTCGTGGTGCCGGGGCAGTTCCCGGCGGCTTGAGGACGGGAGTCAGATCTCCCACTGCTCGAGCCTGCTGGTGAGCCGCTCGAGGTACTCGGGGGGTCCGGCTTCTGTGAACCACAGCCACAGCTCAGCCGCGTGAATAGGAAACCAGGTACGCACCGCGACGGGGTTGGCCCCATAACCGTCGATGAGAGCCTCGACCGACCGCTCGTCGTCGAGGGATGACCCCCACGCTGCGCGCGCAAGCTCGCGCAGCGGATCACCGAGATGCGCCGCCTCCCAATCCAGCACGGCGGTGATGTCGGGGCCAACGGCCAACAGGTTGCCAGCAGTCCAGTCGCCGTGACAGAACACTGCAGGACTTGCGGGCGGCACGACCAAGGGCAGCGGCGGGCCACCGAGGGCTATGTAGCGAGCAACGATGCTGGCGTCGTCGGGAGCCGGCGGCAATCCCACGGGCGGCGGCAGCTGGTGCAGCCGCCGAAGCCAACCTCCCGACGCCCGCAGGCGCTGTACACGCCGCTCGGATCTGTCGCCGTCCACCCGATCTCCCCGGCATCACCGTCATGAGGATCGAATCAGCTCTCACCTCCAGCAACTCAGGTACGGGCAGGTCCTGGTCGGCCAAGGCGCGGAGAGCAACGATCTCGGCGTCTTGCCGATCCAAGTCGACGAAACGCTTCTCAACGGCAGAGCGACCATTCCAATCCACCCGGCGTACCTGCCCCACGGCTCCCTGCAACACTTCTTCATCCTGCGTGATGCTCAGAGACGGCTCACCGCGGGGCAGACAGTCGAAGCTGGCCCACCGCCTGTGCATGCTCCGCACGACGGTCGGCTAACGGACAGGGGTCCCAGTCGGCGTTCGGCCCCGGGACCGCGCCCCGACCGCTCAGGGGGCCATCAGCACGGCTCAGGGTGCGGGGCGGATACGTTACGGCGGTGGTGGGCATCAATGGACTGTCGCAGCGACAGCTCGCTGCGGTCGCCGACGTCGTCGGTGTTGCGGCTGACGTCGGAGCCGAGGTGTGGCTGCGCGGTGGATGGGCGATGGACTTCTACCTCGGCGAGATCACGCGCGACCACCTCGACGTTGACTGGTTCGTCTGGGCGTATGCGCTGCCCAGTCTCGTGGACGAACTGGTCCGCCATGGTTGGACTGACCTCGCAGAACATCCTCCTGAGCAGCAGCGCGACATCGTTCAGGGCGACGTGGAGATGGGCTTCGCGCCGCTGACCGCTGCTTCTGATGGATGCCCAGTCGTCGGCGGCGGCCCATGGCATGGGGAGAGGTATCCGGCGAAAATGCTCGTTGACGCCGTCGAGGGCGTCCTTGACGGTGTCCGTTGCCGCGTGATCGACCCGGCGGCGCAGATCGAGATCAAGCAGATGATGCCGGTCTGGGTGCCAGGACGACCCCGACGCCCGAAAGACCAGATCGACATCGATCGTCTGCTTTTGGCTCTGCACTCTAGGGGTCGCCCGTAACCCGGCTCGGTCACGTCCCGCAGAGGAATCCTCTTACGGGCACCGTGCGTGCACAGCACGACCTTCGGCTATCAGGACAGCCGCAGGTGGCTTGGTTCTGCCCACGCTCGGAACGCGGCATGCGCGTGGGCGATGCTGGCTTCAGGGGGCCTCAAGATCAACGCGAGTCTCGGTGCAGCGGTAGCCGGCGCGGCGGAAGGCCGCAGCCATGGGCCCGTTGGCGGTATCCGTGGTTGCGGTGATGCGAACGATGCCCTGCTCGGCGTGGAAGCAGGTGGTGAACTTGAGTATCTCGTCGACGTGCCCCCGGCCCCGGTGCTCGGGGAGCACGGCGAGGTATCCGACGTTGCGATTTGTCGGGGTCGCTGAGGGGATGGCGACGCCGACGACGGTGCCATCAGGCGTCGCGGCGGTGCGCCACCAGGAGCGGTCCCCGGGGCAGGCTCGGTAGTAGTCGACCTCGGCACGGGCCAACTCCTCGGGGCTGCTGGACTCGAGCCCGCGGCGGGTCAGGACGTCCAGCGAGCCCTCCGCAGCGGCGGCGAACAGTCGGACGAAGGTGTCGTCGTCGGCCGGGGCGAACACGAGCGAGCCGGGTTCGGGCGGCAACGGTCGATCCGCGTCCCACTGGAACTGGAGTCGCTCGTTGACCCGCGTCAGGCCCGCTGCAGCGGCGGCGGAAGCCTTGAGGTCCACCTCGGCGACGACGGTCGCATGGTCCCGCCAGTCGTTCGGCAGTCGCATCGTGTGCGGCAGCGGGACGGCCACCCCTCGATCCGACAGGGCCTCGTGCCCCGCATCGAGGAGAGCCTCGGCCAGGCCGCCGCGGCCGGATACCCGTGCATCAACGTCCCACACGTCCAACGCGATCGGCACGGCCGCGTCCCGGCCCCACCACATCGCTCGCCCGATGACCGCGCCAGACTCGTCGATCGCCAGGACGGACCACTCGGGCCGGATACGGCCCGCCTCGATCTCTTCTGCTACCTCGCCGGTTGAGAGGCCGGTCTCGGCAGGGACGCTCAGTGCCGCTGCGGAGAGCAGCTGCGCGGCCGAGGGCTGGAGGATTCGCATCGCCCAAGCTTCCTCGGACACCCCAACGGCAAGCATCTTCTTGTCGCTCATCGGCATAACGGGACGTCCCGTCACCGGCGCGGGGGCCGTCCCGGGTGACCCGCTTGCGGCGACGTCCCGTCGCGGGAGAACCGACGCCATGACACCCATCCTTGCTCTCTTGCGGCCGACCAGGCAGACTCAGAGAGTCCCCTCGGGTCGTCGGCTCGAGCGCGCCTCGCAGTAGAGGCAGTGCAGCAGCATCTCCGAGGAGACCAACGGTGCTCGTCATTGGCCTGTCCTGGGTCGGCACGCGGACCCATCATCACGACCAGGTCGTGAACTTCTTCCACGACGTGCTCGGCCTCGCGATACGACAAGCGGAGTCAGACTTCACCGTCCTGACTGTGGCCGATGGCTCCACCGTCGAGGTGTTCGGGCACACCAGCAGCTACAACCAGCACCTGACCCATCCCGTTGCGGGCTTCTCGGTCGCTGATCTGGGCGAGGCGTTGGCGGATCTGCGGCGCGCAAGCGTCGAGATCGTCCTGCCGATCCAGCGGGGCGACACCGGGGCGTGGTTGCACTTCCGTGCCCCGGACGGCTTCGTGTACGAACTCAGCCAGGAGTGGTGACGGCATCTGAACCGCTGAACGGTCCCCTTGCGGGACGCCCCATCGGTCGAGACGTGATCGAACAGCCACGGCCGATCGAGCTCCGAGGAATCCGACAAGATCGCGAGAACCTGCAGCCCTCGCCGCGCTGCAGGGGCCGGACGCCAGCTAGGCCTGGCGGGTCTTCGCCGAGCCCCGGGAAGCGCGCCTCCCACTCGTCGACCGCCCGCCCCGCGCCTCGTCCGCCGCGGTCCACGACTGCGCGGGCACCGCCTTCCGGACCACGCTCCCAGCATGTCCTCGGGCACCGACGCTTCGGCCCCATGGCCTGGCCCCGCCGGGGGCGCACCCGGGGTGTCGGTAGGGGTTCGGCAAACGACACACGCGCCCGTCAGCGTGCGGCGGCTGGATACTCGAGACCGCAGGCCGACTTGGTACCCTCGCTGGGATGCCTGTCAATCCGAGCCTGGTCGTGGGATTTCTGCTGCTGTCGGCGTTCTTGTCGACCATCCCCGGGCCGTCCGTTCTGCAAGCAGTGAGCCGCGCCATCACCCGCGGCCGACGGCCGGCCATGTGGATCGTCCTCGGAAACGCCCTCGGCGGCCTCGTGCTACTCGCTCTCGTCCTCGCCGGGCTCGGCGCGATCGTGGCGACCTCGGAACGCCTGTTCCTGGCGGTCAAGGTCGCAGGCGCGTTCTACCTGCTCTGGCTCGGCATCCAGTCGATCAGGTCCGCGCGGTCCGCCGACGCCGACGCATTCGCGACACCGCCGGACGCAGCGCCCGCCTCAGCGATCAGGGCCGTTCGACAGGGCTTCATGATCGGCGTCGCCAATCCGAAGAGCATCGTCTCGCTCATGGCGATCCTGCCCCAGTTCGTCGACCGTGGCCATGGCCACCCAACCCTCCAGATGCTGATCATCGGTCTCGCAGGCGGAATCGCCCAAGTGCTCATCGAAACAGTGTGGGTGTGCGCAGCCGGGACGCTCCGTGCCTGGTTCCAACGACGACCCAGCCGTGTTCGCTACCTCAAGACAGGTGGGGGCATCGCCATGATCGGCCTGAGCGGACGGCTCGCGCTCGAGCGCTGACCGCAGTGCTACTCGCATCTTTCTCGGAGATCCCGTAGCGAACGCTGCGTGTATCCGTTCGGGGATCTGCGCGGCGACCAGGATTCACGCGTCCTGCTCCCCGTCGACGAACCGCTGCGCGAAGCCCATCTGGCGAGCGACGGGAGCGGCGCTGCAGCGCTCTGAGCGGCTCGCCGCGTAGCACCCGGTCACCGGGCGTCTTTCGGGCGGGTCATACGGCGATCGGCTTGACCGGAGGGGTCTGGGCAAGACTGAATGCCCGTACGACGGACCCCTTACGGCGATACCGAGTCCGACGTCCGGCCGCCGAGTTCGAACACTTGGGGAGCGGTCCGCGGGATCGTGGCCGTAGCCACAACCCACGTGCTTGAGGCGCAAGTATCGCACCGGAGATTGTCTTTGGTCCCGGGAGCCTGTGTTCGTCTTTGCGTGTAAACTCCTGGCGCACCGGCCGCACGGCACGCGGGGCAGGCTTGAGCGCAGAGCGCTCCCTGGCTCGAGGCGGTAGAGAAGTTGGGCGCAACACATCTTCAGGGGTCGACGAGAGTCAACGCTCCCGGGCCGGGTCCGGGCTATGCCATGGTGGTGCTGGACACTACGGACACGGCGTTGTCCACCATCGGCTGCGGTCTACGCGTCTCCCTTACCGGCGTGCAGCACCGTCGACCACGGCCGCCACAGGGATGCTTCCTGACATCTTCGGCGGAGCGTGACCACCGATGAGATCCGACCGGCCGCCGGTGTCGCTGCGTGCGCTGACCGTCGGGCTCTCCATGGCGATCGTGGCGGTCGCGTTCGAGGCGATGGCCGTCGTGACCGCAATGCCCGTCGCCGCACGGGAACTCGACGGGCTCGCGTACTACGCCTGGGCGTTCTCACTGTTTATGATCGGGATGCTGTTCGCCACGGTTGTGACGGGCCGGCTGAGCGACCGAATCGGCCCCGCGCGGCCGTTGCTGGTAGGACTGGCCGTGTTCGCCGTGGGCCTCATTGTGGCCGGGACCGCGACGACGATGCTCCAGCTGGTCGGCGGGCGACTCGTGCAAGGGTTGGGCAGCGGGGCGCTGAACACTGCCGCGTTCGTCATCATCGCCCAAGAGTTCGACGAACGCCGCCGGCCAAGAATGTTCACCTAAATCTCAACCGCATGGGTGCTGCCCGCGTTCTTCGGCCCGCCGGCCGCGGCATGGGTCACCCACCGGCTCAGCTGGCACTGGGTCTTCTTCTCGGTGCTGCCGCTCACGGCAATCGGCGGCGCGGTATTGGTGCCGACCCTGATGAGACTCATGTCCATCAGGCGGCCGACGCCCACCGAAAAGGGCGCTGCACCGGCCCCGGTCTGGGCGGCGGCCACGGTGGCGCTCGCGGTCGCAGCCCTACAGCTGGCGGGGCAACGGCTCGACCCTTGGTCCCTGTTGCTCCTGACCGTTGGGATGACGGGTCTTGGCTTAGCCCTGCCGCGACTGATGCCTCGCAGATTCGTTCGTGTCGAATGTGGGTTGTCCGCCGCCGTTTGGGTTGCGGTTTTGCTACGCGGATCCTTCTTCGGATCCGAAGCGTTCATCCCGCTGATGCTGGTAGAGCAACGATCATTGAACCTCTTTCTGCCGGGGCGGTGCTCACCGTTGGCAGCATCGGCTGGATTACAGCGTCCTGGTTGCAGTCTCAACCGTGGGTCCGAGCTCGCCGCGATCAGCTGATCAGCGCTGGCACGGTCTTTGTCGGCCTCGGTATCGCGTTGTGCGCAGCGGTAGCCACCATCGAAGGGCTGTGGCTCGGCCTGGTCGCGGCCGGGTGGCTGTTCGCTGGCTTCGGCATGGGCCTGGCAACCGCCAGCACCTCCCTAGCCATCATGACGCTATTGCCGCTGACCGACCAGGGACGCAACGCAGCATCCCTCACGCTTGGCGAGGCGTTGGGTTCCAGCATCTTCGTCGGCGTGAGCGGCTCGGTCTTCACGGCGCTGAAGCCCAGCGGCAACCTGCCACTGACTTTCGGCTCGGTCATGGCTGTCATGGCCGGCGTCGCCGTCCTCGCGCTACTCGCGTCCCTCCGGATCGGACAGGTGCCAAACGAATCCCACGAGCCGAGAAGACCGGGAGCGTAAACGGAGCGGCAATGGCCGGTGGCTGTGGACAATGCGTGTGCGAACGCAGTTCTCGTCGAAGCCGTCTAGGAGTCTGACCGGAAGGTGATTCCGCCGATCACGCCGTCCGCGCTCCGGTAGAAAAGCCTAGCTTGGCGTCCAGCCCGTAAAGGTCTCAGCCTTCTCTCGCTGGACATCCTTCTCGTAACTGGCCAAGATCGACTGCGCCAGTTCGCCAGCCTGCTTGGGGCTCTTCAGGACAGTCTTGTAGTCAAAGTCGGTCGGCTTCGACTCCACATTGAGATCGACGACGACGGTCTTCAGTATTTCGTCGCATTTACTCAAGAATTCTTCGGCTTGTTCCTCGGTGAGAGACTCAGGGTCCGAGACATACGGTCGTGAACCCTCATTGTCACGGAGAATCTCAGACAGCAGATACAGGATGAAGTATCTGGTGAGGGTGTACGAAGCCATTGGCCGGTTCTTGAGGTTCGAAAGGCTGTTATCGACTACTTGCATCAGTCGGTGCACAAAGATGACTCGCCGCGCAGTCACCTCGGGGCGTCCGAAGATCTCGGCGTACTTCTCGTCGAACACCTTGTAGATCTGGTGCGCCGACCACGGCTCGCGAACATCGAACGACAGGAGCGCGCGGCCGATCTCGTCGTTCGTGATCACTGTGTGGTTGGCTGAAACCTTCTCTCCGCGCTTGATCTCAAAGAAGAACTCCCCCGCAGCATCGTTCATCTCCTTTTGTAGCCGAAGCTGGATCGCGTGGTTGGAGCGGAGGTCGCGAGGCTTGATAGCGTTCTGATTGTTGCTGTTCTCGGTGATCGCGCGGGCGAGCACCTCGTCCTGAACTTCTACCACCCGCACTAGCACACGGAGATCTTCAGACAGTTTGTTCTTGTCGTTATAGAAGCTGGTCAGACTCTGAGCACCGTTGACAACCGAATAATTCGAGATGGTCAATTGACCGCCCTCGGAGCCATCAGCCGTCGAGCAGAGGATGATGAGCCCGTTGTGCCCAAGTATGAAGCTGGCGTGGCCGGTCTTGTCTGCGAGCGCTCTACGGATCGACTTGTTCACGGCGGTGTTGCCGAGGGTGTAGCGGACGTTCTCCCGGAACAAGGAACCGTCGGCGATGCCGTCCATGTGCACTAGTTGGAGGGCTCTCGCCGGGAACACGTACATCGTGGGGGCGTCCTGACTAGCCCCGATCTTCATTTCCAGCGGGTCCACGTACGAGGTGTCGAACGTGAAGGAATCCTTCTTGCCCTCAGCCGTGTCGACCTCCACAACACGCGCGGAGATCTCGTCGCGATCGAAGATTCGAACATTCGGCGTGACTGCTGCGTAGCCCACGGAGTCGTCGTTCTCGGACTCGTTGGTGACATACACGCCGATCAGTCGATAGCCCTCCGCGACCATGTCAGCCAGCTGGATGCGGGTGACCAGTCGCTTTAACTCCTGGTCAGCGTTGCCGCCCAGAATCGTAGTCACCTTGTCGGCCGTGTCGAACTGGGCCACCGAGCCCATGAGGTTCTTCGGTCCGATGTCTCCGACCTTGCCGCTGTCCTTCTGGCGGATCTTCGCCTGGAGGAAATGAATCTCTTCATTGTTGTGGTCAACGTAGATGCCGTCGATGCCCTTGTCGTTCGAGTGATCGCACACTGCGTCGCGCGCATCAGTCTCCTCGAGCCGGTACACGTTCTCGAGGAACCACACCAAGAATGACGCAGACTCACCGAGCCCCGTTCGTGCCGTAATGGGGGCGAGGCGCTTAGACAACAGGCTGTAGTTCAGGTCGCTTGGCTTCACTCGCACAAAACTACCTGTCGTGAACGCATTTTCGGAACCAAGGGTCGGATCGGGGTCTCCGTGCGCTGACGATCGACTATGGCCCGTCGGGGATGGCTGGGGCGAGCCGGCTGAGCGCCGGAGTCGTTCTGCTCAGGACTGCGAGATCTGCGCGCGCTGGTCGCGGAGCAGTGACCGCCACGCGGTGTCGACGACGGTCAGCTCGCATTTCTGGTCCGCGTCGCACGGCTGGCGCACGACCTCGAGCAGAACCGCCGCCTGGTCGCGTGGGTGAGCGGGCAGACCCGAGCGCCGCGCCACCGGCGCACGACCACGGTGCCGCGCCGACCGCCAAGAAGCAGTTGGGGTGTTCATCGGCCGTCATGCGCACGGTCATACGGGGGCGCGCCTCTGGCGGGACCGCAGCATCGGCACCACGAGGGGTGCCGGGTGTGTTTCGCGGTGAGGGTTCCGCTTACGGCACCAGGGTCCAGCCGACGCGACTTGGGACACGGGCTCGAGCTTCGCCGTCGGTGCCGTTGTCCCCGGTCGGCCGTAGCCTGCGAGCATGCCGTACACCACGACGTATCCCGATGAGGCGAGCGATGCCGACGTCACCGACCTCGCCGGCAAGTCCTGTCCTCGATTGACCAGTCCGGGTGAGGTCGCCCGACGGCTTGCACGGCTCGACGACCGATACATCCGGTCCTGCTTCGTCTCCCTTGACAGCCTCGCGGCCTCGAGGCCTGGAGGCGTCACCGAGGCGCGAGACGAGATTGCGGCCCGGAGACTCCCGCAGCCGGCGTACCGGCTCGATGACGGTACCGACATGGGGTGGCCGAGGACTTTTTCGCGTTAGCCGATGCCGCCGGTGACCTTGCTGCATTACCGGAACTGTTTCGAACCCGCTACGCCGCCGCAGCAAACGAGCTTGGCCTCCCGACCTGTGACGCGCAACTCGACGAGCAGTGGGCTGAGTACCTCTCTGGCGGCTACGGAGTCTGCCTCAAGCAGGCCACGCCGGAGAACATCGCTGCGAAGGCCGGCTACATCACCACGATTGACCGACTGCTGGCAGACCCGCATTCCAACGCTCATGACTGGTGCGGTGAGCTTTGCGCCGCCGTCGATGGCTTGCGCGCCATCGAGCGACCCGGCGCAATCCTCGACCCGCCCAGATGGGGCGGCCCGATGTCGCCGCAGTGGTACGGCGCTTACCTGCGTACCACCTACCCCCAGGCATTCGACTCAGCCGATCGATGTGAAGAGCCCGCGGCCGCATCATAACCTCACGATGGCGGACACCTGCCGCGCACCCGCTGTCGCGTCCGGTCACGTGGTCGCCCTCGACGGCTCCGCGCCGCCGGTCCGCTCGGCGACCGGGTGGACCTACCGGGACCTAGATCTGGACCCCTGCGTGGACGGCGACGGGCGATTCCTCATCGACGACGAAAACGAGTTGGCCGCGGCGTGCGAGCGGGGCCACCTCAGCGCGACAGAGCGAAGACTCGCCCTCCAGGCCGTCGCGCGAGCCCGAGACGCCTTCACCCCGGAGGGGTCACGGCTTCTCCAGCGCGCACGCCGGCGACTGAACGAGTGGTCCCGCCTCCAACTATCGCCCCTGACCGCCGACGACGAGCCGCCGGCGATGCCTTCACCCTCCCAATGAGAACCCTGTCCCGGCATTCCTTGCGGCGATGACCCGCCGAAAGGCGCTGGGCCGGAGAGGGGTTCACGGCAGCAGCCCGGTCAGAGCCGCCGAGCCGGGTGGGCCGGAGCGTCCACGGCTTCAACGGACCGTGCCGCTATGGCGCTGCAGGCGTGGTCGATCGCGGGGCGCGATGCGCAATCGTTCAGACGGCACCTGCAGCGGCTCGTGCCAAGAGCGCCAGCGACGCTTGAAGCCCGTCTTCGTCGACTAGCGGGACGCCGAAGCGATCCATATTTTCCTGGGAGGTCTCAGACCAGTCGTAGGTGAGAGTGACCCCAGTGGCTTCGTCGACGGGCTCCAGATCGTAGCGCCAGTCCCAGCCCAGCAGCGGCCCGCCGGAGGTCGCGGTAGCCCACCCGATCAACGTGGCTCCTCAAGACGGTTGACGTAGTTGTCGGACTGGTAGCGCTCGAGGCGGTCACCTGACCGGTCGGTCATGTTCATCACGAAGGCTTGTCCGACCCGGCTCAGCCGGTCGGTGGTCTCAGGGGCACCCACCATCCCGGAGCCATCGAACAGGTGATGCGTGGACGGCGTTGCCAGCAACCCGAAAATGCGATTCAGGGAAGCGTCGATGGTCCGGGACGCGCTGTAGTGGGTGGGCACGGCAACGATCATGTCGCAGAACGGACCGGTGCAGGCAACAAGCGCCCCTGCACGGGCTCTTCTGCGCCAGAATTCGGTGACCGCCGCGGTCGTCGGCACTGCAGACTGGCGGCCATGGACGACCCCGCCGGCCTCTTGGCCGCCTACGACGAGCAGCTGCGCACCGACGCCGAGACCCCGAGCGCGACCTCGGTCAGCCGGGACGGCCCGCCGCGCGTGGCGTCCTTCACGGGGGGACGCGGGTTCGTCACCTATCGGGACCTGGGCGGGGCGGACGCGGACTCGATCCGCAGGCTGGTCCCCCGCGTGCTCGCTCACTACCGGGCCGACCCGAAGGTCGACCGGGTGGAGTGGAAGACGCGCGGGCACGACCGCGCGCCAGGACTGCACGAAGCGCTGCTCAAGAACGGGTTCGCCCCGGACCAGACCGAGTCGATCATGATCGGGCAGGCACGGGCGCTCGCCGCAGACGTCCGACTGCCGGGCGGCGTGACGGCACGACGAGTCACCAAGGAGGGCGATGTCCGCGCGATGAGCGCGATGCAGGACGAGGTGTTCGGCGACCCTCCGTCTGATGAGATGGCAGACGCGCTGCTGCGCCGGCTCTCCTTGGACGACGGGATGCAGCTGTGGGTCGCGGAGTCGGAAGGGCGCATCGTCAGCGCCGGGCGGCTGGAGCCAGTGGCCGGGACCGACTTCGCGGGAATCCGGGGCGGCGCGACGCTCAAGGAGTGGCGAGGCCGCGGGATCTACCGGGCGTTGACCGCCGTGCGAGCCCGCTGCGCGCTGCGCATGGGCAAGACGCTCATCAACAGCGACTCCACTGAGTACTCCCGCCCGATCCTCGAACGGTCCGGTCTCGTTAAGGTGTCCACCACGACGCCCTACCGCTGGCGGCGCTGAAGCCCCCGCGCCGCACCGCAAGAGGAATCTTCACCGGGCGCGCGCTTCGGGCAGGCGGCTGGCCATCATCGACATCGCCGGCACCAAGACCCACCTGGCGGTCTTCACCGGGATCCGCGTGCGTTATCCCCTACGATCGCGCCACCTGGAGCACCACGTCGTAGCCCCGCCCAGCCAGCGACGGGCCGAACTGCTCGCCCAGCCCGCTCGAAGCACCCGTGATCAGAGCCCTGCTACACGCGCGTGCCCCATACCGAGCACGGTCGACCCGTGCCATCGGACAGGCCCCAGCTGCGGCTCCCCACCGGGAGATGATTCGGCTGAGCAGCGGGGTCACTGGTGGTCCTTCGAGTCCGGTCGAACCATCCTGGGGACCAACGGCATGTGGTTGGCCCATCCGTTGCGGGCAGCGACGGCGACGTCCTCGCCCGGCGGCACCTCGACGATCAGCTTGCCCGTGCCCAGGGGCGCGCCGAAGCCCTTGTAACGGAGAAACGTCTCCACGAGGTGCTCCCCGGCGTCGACCCGCAGAGCGAGCGGGTGTCTCCACCGGGCGACGTGTTCGGCTCCGTCGAGTTGCACGAACGGGCGCGCCAACGGCAGAAGCACCCAGGCGCTGACCCAGTGCGGCGAGACCGTCACTGACAGCTGCATCAGTCTATCGTCGACGAGGGGGATGAGGCCCCGGGCACCGGGTCATGCTCGGTGGTCGGAGGTAGCGAGGGGCCGCAGAGCATGGGGCTCTTTGCCCGATGCTGTGCAAGGGGGTTTTGGCCCCTCCGGTCATCGGCAGATCAGACATGCCGCAAGTGGAACGATCTACGTGCTTGGCGCACGTCGACGGCGAGGGCATGAACGTCGGGGCCCACTATCGCGGCCGTCGGATCGTCGCGGTCGATGCCCGCCACCGCGCGTCCGTGCTTGCGATCGCGGCGGAGACCCGGGACCGGAAGCCTATTGACTCGCGGCACGATCTCGCTGTCGCCACACCGCTGGGCCTGGCCTGTCCGTGCCCGGATTCGCCTCATATACGAGTCACCGTCACACCGACACTTTAGGGTGGTGACCCGGGGGCCCGTGCAGCAGCACGTGGTGGCGGCCGGCGGCGGCCACCTCGAGCGCCCACTTCGCCTCGGCCTGACCGACCACATCGGCCAGGTCGAGGTGTCGGACCTGACCGTCGGGCCGGGGCACGGCGGTCAGCTCGACGGCCTCGACCACCGGCACCGGGTCGCCCCGGAGCTCGGCGACGAGCTGGCTGAGCGAAGCCAGCCCGAGCACCTCGATCCCCTCGACCAGCTGCGCCTCCGCCGCCTGCCGCAGGGGAACGATCATCCGGGTGAAGCCGGCGGCCGCCGCCAAGGTGGCCGGCAGAACACCCCGGACCGGCCGCAAACGCCCGTCCAGTCCGAGCTCGCCCAGCAGCACCGTCCGCTCCAAAGTCTCCGCCGGAAATACCCGAGCCGCGGCCAGCACCGCCGCAGTAATCGCCAAGTCGTAATGGCTACCGGCCTTAGGTAGCGTCGCCGGGCTCAGATTGATCGTCAACAGCGACGCCGGCCAGATCTGCCCCGAATTCGTCACCGCCGCCTTACAACGATCCCGAGACTGATAAAGGGCGGCGTCGGGCAGCCCCACCAGCACCGTCCGGGGCAGTCCCCCGCCGATATCGGCCTCCACCTGCACGATCTGCCCCTCCAACCCGACCAGAGCCACCGAACACACGCTGGCCAGCATCAGCCCACCGCCCGCACATGAGTGATCTGCGGCGGCTGCCCAGGACTCAGCAAAACCCCGATCGCGTCCACCCGGATCCGGCTCGCAGCGGTGTGCTGATCGTTCATCCACTCCGCCGCGAGCTGCCGCAGGGTCCGCAGCTTGGCCCAGGTGATCGCCTCCAACGGATGACCGAAACCCAGCCCGGTGCGACACTTCACCTCATAAAACACCACCGTCGAACCGCCCGGACCCCGCTCCAACCCAACGATGTCAACCTCCCCCAGCCGACCACAGCGCCAGTTCCGCGCCAACACCTCCACCCCCTGATGCTCCAACTCCGCCACGGCCAAATCCTCACCGCGCCGCCCCACCCGCTGCCGTTCCCGCCCTGCTCCCATGACCACCTCCACCAGCAGGGATGCGGACGCCGGGGACGAGTGTTCGTACGTCCGTCGCGCTGCGGATAACGAGTCCCGGTCGATCAGCTGTGGAGAATTTCGATCGTCGCCGCTCAGACCCCCGGCTCCGCTACGATCGCGGCGTCCGACCAGAAGAAGGAGTACAGGTGTGACCGCCCACTCGGGCCGTCCGATCATCGAACAGGTTCAACAGCGGCAGGGGCCCGCGTGGAGGCAGCAGAGTCACGGGTTCAGAACCTGGAGTCGATGCTGGCCGGAGGGGCCGCGGTGCTTGAGCCGCGTGCCTCTTCCTCGGCCTGTTCCTCCACTTCGCCACCTTCACACTGGACGGCTCGACGGCTTCGGCTAGCGTCTTCAGCTTGGGCGTCCGGGTTCTCGGCTCAACCGATTCCAAAGGCGGGCCGGCTCCCTCAGACGTGGTGGTCGAGGTCGCCTTCCTGGTTCTGATCGCGATTACGGTGATCGCCCTGGTCACCCTGGTTGGTGTAGCCACCGGCTCCGGGCCCGCGGAGGGTGGAAACTGGCGCCGCGTCGTCGCCGTCACCCTCCTGATCGGGGACGTGGGCGCTTGGCTCACTGGTGGGCGCGCGGCTAAGGCAACCAACCTCGGGAGTGCGCAGATCAGGTCTCGGTGACGCTCTTGGGCACCTGGAGATCGGAGTGGGCGATCTCCTCGATCGACACGTCGCGGAAGGTGAGCACCTTGGCGCTCTTCACGAACCGGGCCGGTCGGTACATGTCCCAGACCCAGGCGTCGCCCATTGACACCTCGTAGTAGACGTCGCCGCCCTCGGTCCGCACCTTCAGATCGACGACATTGCACAGGTAGAAGCGGCGTTCGGTCTCCACCGCGTAGGTGAAGATGCCGACAACGTCCTTGTACTCCCGGTAGAGCTGAAGCTCCAGCTCACTCTCGTACTGCTCGAGGTCCTCTGCGCTCATGACCCTGCTCCCCACCCCGGCCGGCGATGGCTTCGCTCGCCCAGTCGATTCACGACGCCCTGACTGATTCGGACTCCGACGGATCGACTTTAGCGGCCGCATTGCGGACGTTGACAAAGCGCCTTCGGTGCGTCGGGCAGGGGCCGTAAAGGTCCAGGCGTTCTTGGTGCAGCGGGGTGCAGTACCCCTTGTGCACGCCGAACGAGTACTCGGGATAGACCGGGTCGAGTTCGGCCATGATCTGGTCCCGGGTCACCTTGGCCAGGATCGAGGCCGCAGCCACACAGGCCGCAACGCGGTCGCCCTTCCAGACCGCGAGACCGGGGACGCCCAGTCCATCCACGCTGAAACCGTCGGTCAGCACGTAGGTGGGGGCCACGTCCAGGCGCAGCAGGGCCCGCCGCAAGGCTTCGAGGTTGGCCACGTGCATCCCGAGCCGGTCACACTCCGCCGGCTCGACCGCCACCACCGACCAGGCCACTGCCTTGGCGGTGATTTCTTGGTAGAGCCGCTCCCGGGCCGTCGCGGTCAGCAACTTCGAGTCGCGCAGACCGCTGATCTGACGGGAGCGGGCCTCCGACAGCACCACCGCGCCGGCGACCAATGGACCGGCGCAGGCACCTCGTCCGGCCTCGTCCGCCCCGGCCACCGGGTCGAGCCCGACCCGGCTCAGCGCCCGCTCGTACCCGTACAGCCCGCTGTCTCGCCGCAGCCGGACCATGCCGACGGTCATGGGCAGCTGACGCCCTTGGGCTCGATCACGCCTTCGGCCGGCGCAGGTTTACTCGGTTCCGGCACGTCAGAGAAGGTGACCGGCACCTGGAGGCGGCTGGCGCGGTCGAACGGCGCTGCGATGGCGAAGGCCGGACCCACCACCAGTTTGATCGGGACGAACGCGACTTGGCCGCGGGCCTGATCCACCGACACCTGGTTGAGGTGGCAGCGAGAGTCCGCACTGAGGTCGCGATGGTCCCCCATCACAAAGATCCGGTCCTTGGGCACCACGACCCGGAACTTGACTTCGCTGGGGGCGACCTGAATATCGGTCGAGGGATCGGTGTAGAGGTAGGAAGTTTCGTCCAGGGCATCGCCGTTGACGGTGATCCGATCTTTGGCGTCGCAGCACACGACCGTGTCGCCCGGCATCCCGATCACCCGTTTGATCAGGTGCCCCGGAGTGCTTTTCGTCGGGATTCCGACAAATTCCAGCACTCGGTCGAACGGCCCGGGGTCGGACTGCCCCTCGCCCTCACTCAACCAGCCACCCGGATCTTGGAACACCACCACGTTCCCGCGGTGGAAGTCGGTCAGCTTCTGCACCACGACCCGGTCGCCGACGAGCAGGGTGTTCTCCATCGATGCCGACGGGATGATGAACATCTGCCCGACAAAAGCCCGGAGCAGGGTAGAGACCACCAAAGCGCCGACGACCACGATCAGCAACTCGCGAGCGAAGGACCAGCCCGAACCGCGACGGGACCGCTCCTTGGTCGTCACACCGACCGAGCTCGTGCTGGACATCACTCCCGTTTCGTTCGAGGGGGCCGGTTCAACGCACGGGTCTCGCGCCGACGGGACCGGTCAGGCGCCGCGCTTTTCCTTGATCTTGGCCGCCTTGCCCCGCAGCCCTCGCAGGTAGTAGAGCTTGGCTCGCCGGACGTCGCCGTAGCGGTCGACCTCGATCTTGTCGATGATCGGGCTGTGGACGGGGAACGTCCGCTCTACCCCGACCCCGAAGCTCACCTTGCGGACGGTGAACGACTCCCGCACCCCGTCACCGGCCCGCGAAATCACCACGCCCGCAAAGACCTGGATCCGTGAACGGTTGCCCTCCACGACCTTGACGTGCACCTTGACCGAGTCGCCGGGGCGAAAGGTCGGGACGTCGCCACGTAGGGACGCATGGTCCAGTTCGTCGATCAGCTTGCTCATGGGTCTTCCTTGCCGGTGCCTCAGGTCACCAAAGAAATCGGTCGAGGGTCCTGGTCATCGCGCGAACGGTCCCCCTGTGGCAGGTGTCGCGCGGATGAGGACAACAGCGAGTAAGTCTGCCACACCGCCCAGAGTGCACCGAAATCTCCTGTCGCCCGGCCCTTCGACAAGCTCAGGAGCGGTGGTCGGCTCAGCGCCCTTCGACAAGCTCAGCGCCCTTCGACAAGCTCAGGGAGCGGTGAACCAGTCAGCCCTTCGACAAGCTCAGGGAGCGTTCGACAAGCTCAGGGAGCGGTGGTCGGCTCAGGGAGCGTGGGCTGGCTCTGCGAACGGGTCTCAGCCGTTGCCGCGAGCCAGCGAGCCGATCAGGTCGCGGTTCAGCCGGCTGATGGTCTCGAAGGGGATGCCCTTGGGGCAGACGGCCGTGCACTCGCCGATGTTGGTGCAACCACCGAAGCCCTCCTCGTCCTGCTGCGCGACCATGTCGACCACGCGGCTGCGACGCTCGGGTTGGCCCTGCGGCAGCAGTCCCAGATGGGTCACCTTCGCCGCGGTGAACAGCATCGACGAGCCGTTCGGGCAGGCGGCGACACAGGCCCCGCAGCCGATGCAGGTTGCCGCGTCGAAGGCGTGGTCGGCGTCCCGCTTGGGCACCGGGGTGGCGTGGGCGTCGGGGGCGGTCCCGGTCGGGGCGGAGATGTAGCCGCCGGCGGCGATGATCCGGTCGAAGGCGCTGCGGTCGACGACCAGGTCTTTGACCACCGGGAAGGCCTCGGCCTGCCACGGCTCGACGGTGACGGTGTCGCCGTCGGAGAAGCTGCGCATGTGTAACTGGCAGGTCGTGGTCTGCTGCGGTCCGTGCGCGATCCCGTTGATCACCACACCGCACTGCCCGCAGATCCCCTCGCGGCAGTCACTGTCGAAGGCGACCGGCTCTTGGCCGTCCAGGGTCAGCTTCTCGTTCAGGACGTCCATCATCTCCAGGAACGACATGTGTTCGCTGACGTCGCTGACCGGATAGCTGACCAGCCGTCCCTCGTCGTCGGGCCCGTTCTGCCGCCACACCTTCACGGTGATGTTCATGTATGAATCCCATTCCTCGCTCAACCGATATCCGCCGAACGAACTCGGCGACCTCCAGCCCCTGCGGCGAGCAGGTCCTTCGTCACTTGTAGCTGCGTTGCTTCAGGGCCACGTACTCGTAGTGCAGGGGCTCCTTGTGCAGCACCGGCTTGGCCACCGCGTCGTCGTCCTCCCCGCCGAAGCCCCAGGCCGCGACGTAGGCGTACTCGTCGTCGTGCCGCAGCGCCTCACCGTCCTCGGTCTGGCTCTCGGTCCGAAAGTGCCCACCACATGATTCGCGCCGGTGCAGCGCATCGATGCACATCAACTCGCCGAGTTCGATGAAGTCGGCCACCCGGCCGGCCCGTTCCAGGGCCTGGTTCAGACCCTCCCCGGTGCCGAGGACGCGGACGTCGGACCAGAATTCGGCCTTCAGTTCACGGATCCGCGAGATCGCCTTGCGCAACCCCTCCTCGTTGCGCTCCATCCCGCAGTAGTCCCACATGATGTGACCGAGTTCCTTGTGGAAGGAGTCGACGGTGCGCGAACCCTGGATCGACAACAGCTTGGCGATCCGGCCGCGTACGGCCTCCACCGCCTCCACCGCCGCCGGGTGTTGCCCGTCGAGCTTGGCGAACGGACCGGCGGCAAGGTAGTCGTTGATGGTGTTGGGCAAGACGAAGTAGCCGTCGGCCAGGCCCTGCATCAACGCACTGGCCCCGAGCCGGTTGGCCCCGTGGTCGGAGAAGTTGGCCTCCCCGGTCACGAACAACCCCGGGATGTTGGACTCCAGGTCGTAGTCCACCCACAGCCCGCCCATGGTGTAGTGCACCGCCGGGTAGATCCGCATCGGGGTCTCGTACGGGTTCTCGCCGGTGATCTGGGCGTACATGTCGAACAGGTTCCCGTACTTGGCCTCCACGCTCTTGCGGCCCAGCCGCTCGATCGCCTCGGCGAAGTCCAGGTACACTCCCAGCCCGCCCGGCCCCACGCCGCGACCCTCGTCGCAGACGTTCTTGGCCGCCCGGGAGGCGATGTCGCGTGGCACCAGGTTGCCGAAGGCGGGATAGGCGCGCTCCAGGTAGTAGTCGCGTTCGTCCTCGGGAATCTCCCGCGGGACGCGGTTGTCCTCGCCGCTGAGCGGCACCCAGATTCGGCCGTCGTTGCGCAGCGACTCACTCATCAACGTCAGCTTGGACTGGTAGTCACCGCTGACCGGGATGCAGGTGGGGTGAATCTGGGTGTAGCAGGGATTGGCGAAGTAGGCGCCCTTGCGGTGGGCCCGCCAGGTTGCGGTGACGTTGCAGCCCATCGCGTTGGTGGACAGGTAGAACACGTTGCCGTAGCCGCCGGTGGCCAGCACGACCGCGTCGGCGAAGTGGGTTTCGATCTCCCCGGTGACCATGTCCCGGACGACCACCCCACGCGCCTTGCCGTCGACGAGGATCAACTCCAGCATCTCGTGCCGGGTGTGCATCTCCACCGTCTTGGCCGCAATCTGGCGTTCCAGGGCCTGATAGGCCCCGATCAACAGCTGCTGACCGGTCTGGCCGCGGGCGTAGAAGGTGCGCGATACCTGCACCCCGCCAAAAGACCGGTTGTCCAACAGTCCGCCGTACTCGCGGGCGAAGGGGACGCCCTGGGCCACGCACTGGTCGATGATCTGCACGCTCGTCTGCGCCAGCCGGTAGACGTTGGACTCCCGGCTGCGGAAGTCCCCACCCTTGACGGTGTCGTAGAACAGTCGGTAGACCGAGTCGCCGTCGTTGCGGTAGTTCTTGGCGGCGTTGATCCCGCCCTGGGCGGCGATCGAGTGGGCCCGCCGCGGCGAGTCCTGATAACAGAAGCTCTTGATGTGGTAGCCGGCCTCGCCCAAGGTGGCGGCCGCGGACGCCCCGGCCAGTCCAGTACCCACGATGATGACGCTCAGCTTGCGCCGGTTGGCCGGGTTCACCAGTTTGGCGCTGAACTTGCGCTCGTCCCACAGCTGAGCAATATCGACCTTCGGCGCCTTGGTGTCGGCAATGTCGTCGCCGTGCTCGTACAACGCGTTGGAGTCGACGGAGTTGATCAGGTCGCCGACCGTGTCGCGGACGGCCTCGACGGTGTCCTGCATCCGCTCCTGCACGCGGTCGGCCAGGCCTGGGGCCTTGGTGCCGAGGTCCTTATCGTCCATGGGGATCACCGGTGCTTTCTGGGAGCGACCTCAGCCGACCAGGCCGAAGAGAATGGCGAAGGGAGGGAGCAGGAAACCGATGGTGACAACGCCGGCGACGGCGTAGGCGATGATATTTAGCCGGTGTCGAGCCACCGTGGAGGTATTCGCGCCGAGGGTGGTCAGTGCACTCCAGGTGCCGTGCCGGAGGTGGAAGCCGACCGCGAGCATGGCGATCAGATAGCTGAGCACCACCCACCAGATGCTGAAACCGTTCACCACGCGCTGGTACGGGCTGTCGGCGGCGCCGCCGGGATGAATGGTGTTCCAGGTGAAGTGCAGCAGGTGGTAGATCACGAACAGCGCGATCACGATGCCACCCCACCGCAGGGTGAACGAGGAGTAGGTGCGCTGGACCCCACGGGCGGCCCGGGCGGCCTGATAGCGCTTGGCGCCACCACGGGCCCGGTGGTTGCGCTTCCACAGCGCGAACGCCGCGTAGATGTGTCCGATCACCGCGACCAGCAACACCACCCGGATGATCCACAACAAGCCGGTGTGCGGCAGAATCGGTTCGCCGATGGTGCGCAGGTGGTGGGCGTAGCCGTCGAAGGCCGCCTGACCGGCGAACACCTTCAGGTTGCCGTACATGTGGGCCAAAAGGTAGAGGATCAAGATGATCCCGCTGACGGCCATCAGGGCCTTCAGCGCCACCGTGGAGCGGACGGCCCGCTGCGAAGTGGTCAAAGTTGTCGTCGCCACAGCCCAAACATAGATGCGCGGCCGGGAAAGCGGAGAGTCAGGTTACCCTGCGCACTGGTGTTTTTCACCACGTGAGCGGGGTGCATCCGGATTGGGGGGATTCCTCCGCCACCCGCGTCTCGTCCCGCAGCCGGCTACTGCGCAGCGTCCCCGGTTCCGGAACCGCGCGCCCGTTCCGGCGCGACCGGCGGCACCTTGTGCATGATCACGATCTCCACGCCGACGTCGTCGACTCCGGTCTGCTGCACCCGATAGCCGGCCCGGCGGTAGAAGTCGATGTTGGGGCGACTCGCCGCTCCGGTCACCAGTTCGATCCGGGCCGTCCGGGTCGGCGCGAGCGCCTCGATCCGGCGCAGCAGATCCCGGCCGATCCCGCGTCGCTGGCAGTCGGGGGCCACCATCAGCCGGCCGACGTACCAGACGTCGTCGGGCCGGCGTTCCCCGCGGACCGAGCCGATCAGTCGGCCGGTCCGGCGAGCGACCAATACCGTGTCGTCGCCGCTCAGGGAGGCGGTCAGGTCGGCCAGCGTCTGGGCCAGCGGAGGGATGACGAAGGACCGGTTGAGCACCGCCTCGGTGAAGTAGGCGGCGCGCTGGAGGGTGAACAGCTCACCAGCGTCCGCCGGGGTCGCGGCGGCGACGACCAGGTCCTGCTCGTGGGCGGGGATCAGGTCGGGCCGGACCGTTCGGGTGCGGGCCAGGGCCTGCTCGCGACGCCAGGAGGCGACCTTGGCGTGGTGGCCGGAGACCAGCACCGCCGGGACGTCGAGGCCCCGCCAGCTCGGCGGCTTGGTGTAGACCGGACCTTCCAGCAGGCCGTCGTGCTCGGCGGCGTGCGACTCCGCAGTCAACGAATCCGGGTTGCCGACCACGCCGGGCAGCAGCCGGACGGTCGCCTCCACGACGACCAGAGCGGCGGCCTCGCCACCGTTGAGGACGTAGTCGCCGATGCTCAGCTCGTCGACCCGCATCCGAGTCTTGGCGTAGTCCGCGACCCGGGCGTCGATGCCCTCGTAGCGTCCGCAAGCCACGATCAGGTGTGACTCATCGGCCAGCTCGGCGGCCACCGCCTGGGTGAACGGCCGACCCGCCGGGGTGAGCACGATCAGCCGAGGGGCTTCGCCGGGCTCGGGTGGGTAAGCATCCCGACCGTCGGGGACCAGGGTGTCCAAGGCGGCGCCCCAGGGGTCGGGTTTCATCACCATCCCGGCACCGCCGCCGTACGGGGTGTCGTCGACGCTCCGGTGCCGGTCGCTGGTCCACCGACGCAGGTCGTGCACGCGTACGGAGACGATCCCGGTCTCGACCGCCCGGCCGACCAGGGACAACCGCAACGGGTCGAGGTACTCGGGGAAGATCGAGACGATGTCGATCCTCATTCGATGTCGATCCTCATTCAGGGTCGTCCAGCAGGCCGGGGGTTTCGACCACGGTCAGCCGGCGCAGGACAAGGTCGACGTCCGGCACCAGGGCGGTCACGAAGGGGACCAGCCGGGTACCGGCACCGGTTTCGATCTCCAGTACGTCCTGTATCCCCAGGTGCAGCACGCCCGACACCGAGCCGATTGCTCGGCCGGCTTCGGTGACGGCTTGCAGCCCCACGAGTTGCCGGTCGTAGTACTCCTCGGCTTCCTCCGGGCGCTCCTGCATCGACACGTCGGCGACCAGGACCAGACCGCGGGCCCCTTCGACGGCGGTCCGGTCGGCCAACTCCTCGAATCGGACCAGGAGCCGGCCGGAGTGGTTGCGGGCGCCGGCGACGGTGAGCGTCTGGTCGCCGTCCTCGGCCCGCAGGACGGTGCGGAGCGCGAACCGCCGGTCCGGCTCGTCGGTACGGACGTCGATCACGACTTCGCCGCGGATCCCGTGGGCCCGGCCGATGACGCCGACGACGACCTCGACGCTCTCGCTCACCGCGTCGACGCGGTCAGCGGTCCGAGCGTCGGCCCGAACCCCCGCGGCGGCCGGGTCGGTCCACGTCGACGAAATCGATCCGAACCTGGTCCCGACCGGCCAGGGCGCCGACCACGGTCCGCAGCGCGGTGGCCGTCCGTCCGGAGCGTCCGATCACCTTACCGATGTCGTCGGGGTTGACCCGGACCTCCAGCATCTTGCCGTGCCGTTGGTCCTTGTCGCGGACCGACACGTCGTCGGGGTTCGCAACCAGGCCGCGGACCAGGTGTTCGAGCGCGTCCGCCAGCATCACTGAGTCCCTGTCGAGCCTGTCCCGGCGGCGGCAACCCCGGCGTCGGCGGCGTCCTGCGCCTCGCCCGGGGTGCCCTCGACGTCGGCATCTCGGCGACCCTTACGGCCCGTCGTCGCCCCGGAGCGCGGCTCCGAGCCGGCCTCGGCCAGGGCGGCATTGAAGGCGTCGAGCTTGTTGCCCTTGACCTTTTGCGGTTCGACCCCGGACGGCGAGGTGTCGCCGGAGAACTGCTGCCAGTCACCGGTCCGCTTGAGCAGCGCGACCACGGCCTCGGTGGGCTGCGCGCCGACCGAGAGCCAGTACTGGGCCCGCTCGGAGTCGACCTCGATCACCGACGGGTCGTTCTTGGGGTGGTACTTGCCGATCTCTTCGATCGCCCGGCCGTCGCGCTTGGTGCGCGAGTCGGCGACGACGATGCGGTAGTGCGGCGACCGGATCTTGCCCAGGCGCTTGAGACGAATCTTGACAGCCACGTGTGGTGAAACTCCTGTGATGGGCGTGTCGGGGACGGTGTCCCGGCCACGAGATGCGGAGAGGCCCTGCGTCGCGGTGGGGAACACTCACGCGAGGATCTCGATTGACCTGGGCCGCCCGGCGATGAGAGGGCACCGCACAGCACAGATGCGCGTTCCAGTGTGCCAGACCAGCCGTCTGGGGGCGAACCGCCCGTGGGGGCGGTCAGGAGGTGATGTCCTTGCGCAGGAAGTGCCAGGTCGCGACCCCGATCAGCAACACCGACCAGCCGAGCGACCACAACGCCCCGCGGGCCATGTCGGACCAGACGATGCTCGGCGCCAAGGCGTCGGCCCAGGCGAAGGCATAGTGCCCGGGCAGACCCTGCCGGATGCCGCCGAGGGCGGTGATGGAGTCCAGGATCAACATCACGATCATGATCAGCACGGCTCCACCGACCGCGGCCAGCGGTGCGTCGGTGACCGCCCCGAGCGCGAAGGCGATGGCGCCGACCTGGGCCAGGCTGATCAGCAGGTAGGCCACGATCACGAGCAGCCGGACCGCGAAGACCCGCAGGCTCAGCTGATCACCGGTGGGTCCGACGTAGGCGCCCCAGCCGTACGCCAGCCCCCCGACCAGCAGGGACCAGACGGGCAGGAAGACCAGCGCCACCGCCGTGCAGCCGATAGCCACGAACAGTTTCTGCCGCAGCAGCCGGCCGCGGCTGACCGGGGCCGCGAGCAGATAGCGCAGGCTCGACCAGCTCGCCTCCGCGGGCAGCGTGTCACCGGCGAACAGTGCGGTGATCACGATCAGCAGGAATCCGGTGGAGGCGAACAGCGCGAACACGACCAGGTTGGCCCCGCTCTGCTGGGCCAGGTCGACGAAACCCGGAGTGCCGTCGCCACCCCCGTCGCTGCCGCCAATCGCGAACGCGGCCAGCAGGATCAGCGGCAGCGCGACCAGAAAAGCGGCGATGCCCTGGGTCCGGCGTCGCCGCAGCTGACGCCGGAACTCCGCCCGCAGCGGCAACGGCCGAGTCCGCGCCCCCCGGACCGTCGGTTCGAGCGCAGTGCTCACGACACTTCCCCGATCACGCCGAGTCCCCGACCAAGTTCATGAAGACCTCCTCCAGCTGCCGGTGACCGTCGATCGAGTCAATATCGATCCCCGCCTCGACCAGCCGCAGCACCAGATCGGGCCGCGTTAGGTCACCGTGGACGCGGAGTCCGTCGTCATCCACGCTGGCCCGGGCCCCGGCCGCCTGCACGACCGCGACCGCCGCGGCCATTTGTTCGGGGTCGGCCAGCCCGACCAGGGTGACGTCGTTGGTCGAGGTCAGCTCGGCCACCGAACCCTCCAGCACGACCCGGCCCTGGTTCATCACGACCACGTGGCTGCAGGTCTGCTGCACCTCGGCCAGCAGGTGAGAGGAGATCACCACCGTCCGCCCGGCCGCGGCGTAATCGGCCAGGACGGTCCGCATCGCTTTGATTTGAGGCGGATCGAGTCCGTTGGTCGGCTCGTCGAGCAGCAGAAGGTCGGGCAGCCCGAGCATGGCCTGGGCGATCCCGAGGCGTTGCCGCATGCCCTGGCTGTAGCCGCGGACCGTACGGTGGATCGCGTCGCCGAGCCCGGCGATGGTCAGCGCCCCTTCCAGGTGTGCCTGCTCGGGCGGGCGTCCGGTGACGGCCCAGTAACCCTCCAGGTTGGCCAGGCCGGACAGGTGCGGCAAGAAGCCGGGTCCTTCGATCAGGGCACCAACCTGGCCCAGCACCTCCGCCCCGGACTGCACCGGTTCGCCGCGAACGTAGATGGCGCCGGAGTCGGGACGCATCAGCCCGACCAGCATCCGCATCGTGCTGGTCTTCCCGGCGCCGTTGGGGCCGAGCAGGCCGACGACCTGGCCGGGCAGGGCGGCGAAGGAAACCCCGTCGACGGCCCTGAATCCGGTCCGGCGGAAGCCCCCGCCGCGGTAGGTCTTGACCACGTTCTCGACCCGGAGCGGGACGCCGCGCAGGTCGGGTCGTGACGGCACAGCCCGCCGGGCCAGGGCCAGGGCGACCAGGCCGGCCACCCCGGCCAGCAGCAGGGCGCCCACCACAATCACCAGCGGCAGCGGAACGTCAAGCCGCGGTGTGGTTGATACGCCGACGACGTCGGGCAGGGTCACGGTGCCGTCGACCAGTGCGATCCGGTAACTGGCCGCAGCGGCGGGGACGGCGTACGCCTGGTCGGTGCTGGAGACCACCAGCTGCAGCCGGTGACCCACCGGGACCTCGTGCGCGACGGCCGGCAGGGCGACCTCAACCTCACTGGGTCGGTCGGGGGTGAGGCCCCGAACGGCGATCGGGGCGAGGGCGAGCTGGGGCAGCACCGCCGAGGAGGGTTGCGGGCCGCCGCCGGCACTGTCGCCGCCGGGGCTCGGGCTGGCCCCGGAACTGCTCACCCGGTCCGGCCCGAGGTCCCACATCGAGACGAACAGGGTGGCACTGGTGGTGTCGGAGGTGAGCCGGAGCCGGACCCGGCCACCGCCGACGAGGCGCTGCGGTGTGGTCGACGGGGCGGAGGTGAAGGTCGCGGCCTGGCCCGGGAGCACGCCCAACGGGTAGCCGCCGACCGAGGCCAAGCCGCTGAGCGCGGCGCCGGTCCCGGGTAGGTTGGTCAGCGCGGCCGGGACGCCGCCGGGCGGGTTGGACACCCGCTGTTCGGGTCCGGCCAGGGCGACACTGCGGGTGCCGAACGCGGTCTGCAACCCCGGATAGCCGGGCAGTTCGCGCTGCTGCGGCGGATCGTCGCCCGCGGCCCGGACCAGACTGGTCTGCGGAACGGCAAAGCGGAACGTCGGATCAGCCGGTGTGCCGTCGGCCTTGAGGTAGCGGCCGAACCAGTCGGTCAGCGAGGGCAGCAGGGCGTCCAGATCGATCCCGCCGTCGTGCCCGCCGGCGGACCAGACGACCCGCTTCGGCGTGGCCGCGGGCAGCCCACGGGCCGTGGCCTCGGCCTGGCTGAGCGGGAAGAGCGTGTCCGTTTCCCCCTGGACCAGCAGCGTCGGCGCGGTGATCCGGCCCAGCACCCCGGTCGGCGCGATTCGCCGGAGAAGCCGGCGCAGGTCGGCCGGGGCCTGCCCGGTGGTGGCCGCGCGCCGGTAGCCCCGACACAGCTCCAAGCTGAACCGACCGCACACCCCGGCCTCGGATCCGCCGCCCCCACCGCGAAAGAACAGGGCGGCCCAGCGCTGCTTGAACACCCCGGCGGCGGCGACCGGGACGACGTCGGCGGGGCCACGCTGCGGGCCACTGACCACGTACTGGGGGAAGAGGGCCTGGTCCAGGCTGTTCCAAGTGAAGGCGGGAGCGATCGCGTCGATCCGGCGGTCGACGCCGGCGGCGACCAGGGACACCGCGCCGCCGTACGAGGCCCCGGCGAACCCGACGACCGGATCGTTGCCGACCCGGGCCACCTCGGGCCGGCGGGCCAGCAGGTCCACCGCGCGGCTGGCGTCGCGACCTTCGTACGCGGGATCGACGAGGTGGATCTGGCCGCCGGAGGCGCCGAAGCCGCGCTGGGTGTAGGCCAGGACGACGTAGCCTCGCCGGGCCAGGTCGCGGCCCAGCCCGAACGTGTCGGTTTTGTCTCCACCGAAGCCGTGGTTGAGTACGATCGCCGGCCGGGGCGGCCCGCCGCCGGTCTCCAGCACGGTGGCGTCGAGGCGGACCGGTCGACCGTCGGGCTCGGGCGTACCGGCGAAGGTGACGTCGGTCTGGACGACCGGCTCGTCGGCAGCGGCAAAGGCCGGTTCGACGGCTGAAGGGACCATGCCCAGCGGCACCAGGACGAGCAGCAGCCCTAACGCCAGCCACCAGGCCAGCGTCGTACGGAACGGGCCGCGGCGGGCGGGCCGGGAGCTCGCCGGACGCATACCGGCAGCATAGGTGCGCACCCCGCACCGGTTCGGCCGCAGACTCCAGCCGCCCAGGAGGGTGAGTGCTTGTACCGCACAATCCGCAGATGTACTTTTAGTACATGCCTGCCGGATCATCGTTTGCCGTGTCCGAGGCCCGCCAGCGGCTGGCCTCGATCATTGATCGCGCTCGAGCCGAGCACGCCCCGGTCTACCTCGAACGCCGCGGTCGCCGTGTCGCGGCGGTGATTGACGCTGACGATCTTGATGAGGTACTCCAGCTGGCTGAGGACATGGCTGACATCAGGGCGGCTGAGGCGGCACGAGCCGAGATGCGTGCGACCGGCGAGACGCCGATTCCTTGGGAGCAGGTGCGTGCTGATCTCGGCTTGGAATGAGCTACCGCGTCACGGTGGCCCCAGCCGCAGCTCGCCAACTCCGAAAGTTCGACCCTCAGGTTCGGCGCCGAATTCAGGCGGCTCTTGAGCTCTTGAGTTCTAACCCCCGACCGCCTACGGCAACCCGGCTGGTCGGCGGAACCGGCGAGTGGCGAGTTCGCACCGGTGACTACCGCGTCATCTACGAGATCATGGACGACGAACTCGTGGTATTGGTGCTCCGGGCGGGACACCGCCGCGAGATCTATCCGTCTCGGTGATCGAGCCGGCGAAGCGGTCCGGCGTGAACCGAGCGAGCAGCGTCGGCGGCTGCCCGCTCAGGACTTGGTCCGCAAGCAGGTCGCCGATGATCAGACCGAGGGTGGCCCCGCTGTGGGTGAAGACGACGTACACGCCGGGCACGCCAGGCAATTCCCCGACCACCGGCTGACCGTCGGCAGGCATCGGCTTGTGGCCGATGCCGACCTCGGCGGGACGGAGCGTCGGGTGCCCGGCTAGTAGGCGGGAGCCCTCAGCCAGCAGCTCGCCGACCACGTCATCAGGGGCGCTCCAACGAGCCTCACCGTCGCTGACGATGCTGGGCGTTACCCAGTCCGCGTCCACACAGAGGCTGCCGCCGGGAGCCGGCCGGACCGCGGCCCGTGGGGTGTTCAGCACCAGCCGGAGATCGGTCGTTACCGGTTTCGTTCGGACCAGCAGGGCCAGCGGGGTCTTCTCGGGGATCGTGACGCCAAGCTCGGCGGCGGCTTCCGGTACCCCTGCTCCGGTAGCGAGCACGACAGCGTCCACCCGCCATCGGTCACCGGCGGCCGCTCGGACAGCCCGGACCCGGTTGTCACCCATCTCGACCGTGGCGGGCCCCGCTTGAGTCACCACCTGACCCCCGAGGGCACGGAACTCCTCCACCAGCACAGCGACCAGCGACGGCAGGTCCACCCAGCCTTCACCGGGGTTCCAGATAGCCCCGTCTATAGACACGGCAGCGGGGTCGACGGCGACAAACCGTTCGCGGACCTGGTCAGGCGTCACTAGCACGCTGTCGTAGCCGACGGAGAGTTCGTGCGCATGAGCAGCACGCAGCTCGGGCCCTTCCCCGGCGTTACGCCAGGTGAGACCTCCGTCGAAGCGCAGCCAGTTCGCGTCGGGATACCGGGCCGCGAGCGTCCGGTAGCGGTCGATACCCGCCATTCGCAGTAGGTGATAGTGCTCCGACCTTTCCCCAGCAGAGTTCAACCACGAGAGCGAACGGCCCGAGGCGCTTCCGGCCAAAGGTCCGTCGCTGACCAGTACCACCGAAGCGCCACGACGCGCCAGGTGGGTGGCGGTGGAGACGCCGAGGACGCCTCCGCCGATCACGCCGATCCGCTGCTGGGTGTTCACGTTGCGACCTTGCCGGCGCGGGTGGCGTACAGCTGGACCCCGATAGGGCCCTTTCCCGATGTCAACACGATCAGAGGACTTCAGCCAGGAACGCCTGCAGTCGGGAACTCTGCGGGTCGTCGAACAGGGCAGCTGGTGTGCCCTGCTCAACGATGACGCCGCGATCCATGAAGATCACCCGGTCGGCCACGCTCCGGGCAAACCCCATTTCGTGGGTGACGACCACCATCGTCATTCCCCGTCGGGCGAGGTCGGCCATCAGCCGCAGTACCCCTTTGACCAACTCCGGATCCAAGGCGCTGGTGGATTCGTCGAAGAGCATGGCTTCGGGTTGCATGGCCAAGGCGCGGGCGATGGCTACCCGCTGCTGCTGACCGCCGGACAGTCGGATCGGCCGGTAGTCCGCCTTCCCCGCCAGACCGACCTGTTCGAGCCCAGCGAGGGCACGGCGACGCGCCTCACCCTTCTTCAACCGGGCCACGGTCCGCAGTGGCAGGGTCATGTTGTCCAGGACCGTGCGATGCGGGAAAAGGTTGAACTGCTGGAACACCATTCCGACGCGCTGCCGGAGCTTGTCCTCCGACATCGTTAGCGTGCTCTCGCCGTTGAGGAGGATGTCTCCGCCGGTCGGCTCCTCCAACCGGTTGATACAGCGCAGGGCCGTTGACTTCCCCGAGCCGGACGGGCCGATGACGCACACGACTTCGCCGGCCGCTACCGAGAAACTGACTCCGTTGAGCACCTCGTTCCGACCGAACGTCTTAGTGACCTCTCTCAGTTCGATGCTGCCGCCCGAGAAGGTCGACTCGTCGAGATCGGGGACTACCGACGTGTTCGTCGGCGTCGGGTTCGGAGTCTGCGTCATCGTCAAGTTCCCTCCAGGTCATCCGTCGCGGGGTGTCAGTCCCGGCTGAGGGGGAGTAGATCGTCCGCGACCGGACCATGATCGCCGGTCGGTGCATCGGTGGGCTCCTCGAACGGAGTTCGACCTTCGCGCAGACGGCGGTCGATCACGTTCACTACGTGCGTGAGCGGGACGGTCAGGATCAGGTAGACCAGGCCGGCGGCGACCAGTGGTGAAAGGTTCGCATTGCTGACCGAAGCGTCCTGACCGATGCGGAAGATTTCACGCTCGTCGGCGATCAGGCCGAGGGTGTACACCAAACTACTGTCCTTGATCACGGCGATGAACTGGTTAACCAGACTGGGAATCACCCGTCGAAGCCCCTGCGGAACGATTGCCAGCCGCATCGCCGCGGAGTAGCTCATGCCCAGCGCGCGAGCCGCCTCAAGTTGGCCCTTCTCCACACTCTGAATCCCCGCCCGCAAGATCTCTCCGGTGTACGCGGCGGTAATCAGACCGAGAGCGACGATGGCCAGCGGGAACGGCGAGGGACCGAACAGCCGCACCCCCAGTGGGGACAGCGCCTGACCGAACAGCAGGATGGTCAAAATGGCCGGTAAGCCACGAAACACGTCAGTGAACAACCGGGCCGGAGCCACCAGGTACCAGTGGTGCGAAAGACCCAGCAGAGCGACCGGAACGGCGACAAGGAAGCCGAGGATCGACGCACCTATCGACAGCAGCAGCGTGTTCTTGATTCCGGTGGTGAGTAGGTCGGGCAGGGCTTGTGAGATCAAGTCCCAGTTGAGAAAGGTCTGCACGAAACTGTCCATTTCGAGCTCCGGGCTACCTCGGCCGGGTCAGGCCGTCGGCAGCGGGTAGGGGGGCAGCTCCTTGGGCTTGGGAGCTTTGGTGAAGTACTGGGTGTAGAGCTTCATCCACAGGCCCTCACTGACCACTTCGACAAGGGCCTTGTTCACGCCGTCCAGCAGTGTGGTGTTGCCCTTCTTGACCGGGAAGGCGGCCGGCTGGTCGAACGCAGGCACGGCGATCGGCTGGATTAGCTCGGGGTACTGATCGATGTAGTCGGTGCCCACGACAAAGTCGAGGAAGTAGCCGTCGATGCGGCCCGTCCGCATGGCGGCGACGCCAGCGTTGTTGTCGGGGAACCGGACCAGAGTAGCACCGGAGAGAAACTTCTTAGCGTAGGCATCTTGAATCGAGCCTTGAAGGAGCCCGAGCCGTTTGCCGTCGGTGCTGGCGGTGTCCTTGGTAATGCCTGAAGTCTTAGACGTAAGGACGCCAAGATAGCCGCCCAGATAACCCGCGCTGAAGGCGACGATCTTTTGCCGTTCGACCGTTCCGGCGCTGGAAGCGGCCCCCATGTCGTAGCGTCCCTGGGCAACTGCGGGGAACAGCGCAGGAAAGTCGATCGCCGCAAACTCGACGGTCAAGCTCAGCTTGGCGGCGATGGCCCGAGTCAGGTCGAGGTCGAACCCCTTGAACTCTCCGTTCTCGATCCAACAGTTGGGCTTCGAGTCCGAGGTCGTGGCCACCGAGAGCACGCCCGATTTGATGGTTTCGATGGTGCTTCCGGAGGCGTCCGCCGCCGGAGCAGGGTTGTCTTGAGATCCACATGCGGCGCCGGTGCCGACCAGGGTGGCCAAGGTGACGCCTGCCCCACCGCGGAACAGACTGCGCCGGGAGAAGGGGGAGGAGGTCATTTGAGCCTACTTTCCAGCGACCAGGTCGCTCATCGGTGAATCGATTGGTCCGTGCGGTCTCAACTGGAGAGGTACCGGTTGGGGTCGGTGAAGCTGAAGTCCGTGAAGGGTGCCTCGCCGACCGCCATCTGAGCTAACGCTTCACCCAGACCGGCTGCGTGCTTGAAGGCGTGACCGCTGTCGCCACCGCCGACCAGCAGCCGCGGATCCTGATGAGGTCGACCGAGCAGGAACTGCCCGTCCGGGGTCAGCGTGATCATGCAGGGCGCAGTCGAGGTGGGCACCGGGTCTAACCCCGGCAGATAACGGGCGACCATCGAGGACACGACGGCGTAGTCGCCGGGGCTGATACTGCGGTCGACCGTGTCGGGGTCGACCACGGCCCAGCGCGGGTCGTCCTCGGGGCCGATCTTCACCGCGTGGTTCGCGTCGAACCCGTGGCCCCACATCGACCCGCCGACGGGCAACTCGCGGATGAAGCAGGGAAAACGGCCGAGGTCGAATGCGGCTGCGTCCACGGTCGGTGCAAACCACGTCAGCGGCGTCCGGATCGGCTGGAACGGCAACGCGGGCAACAGCTGCGACATCCACGGGCCGGCGGTCACGACAACTTGTCGAACGATGAAATCACGCGCAGCCGTTCGAATCAGTACGCCGCCGTCCACGAGCTCGATAGCGCTGACCGCAACCCGATCGACAAGCCGGCCACCCTCGGCCTGGGCGGCGGCGGTCGCGGCCAACACCGCGTTCTCGGGACGACAGACCCCCGCCCCGGGATCGAGGACGGCCACGTCGTCGTCGTCGATCTCGGCGTGCTGCGGGTATTCCTTGCGGATCTCCGCCGCCGTCAACGTGCGGACCTGCTGATCGTGGGCCTCGGCCGCCCGCTGAACGCCTCGGACCGTACTGGAATCGGGCCGGCCGATCATCAGGCCCCCGGTCAGCCGAACGATCGGCGTCTTGGACCGCGCCTCCAGCTCGCGCCACAAATCCAGCGACCGCCGGGCGATCGGGACCAGACCCGGGTGCTCCATGCACAGGGTGCGGAACAGACGCGTAGTCCCGTGGGTGGAGCCCTGGTTGTGACCGGGTTGGAAACGCTCGAAGCCGAGGACGTCGCAACCGCGGGCGGCGAGACGCCAGAAGGCGTGCGAACCCATCGCCCCCAGCCCGACGACGGCAAGGTCGGCGTCGACGGTATGGGCGGTACGACTCGGGCGAGAAGGCAGCGCCATGGGAGGATCATGCCGCATGAGTGATATCGATATCAATAGGCTTCCTGAGGATTGGCGAAAAGAAGGAGTACGGGTCGCCCACGTAGCATCGATCGCGTGGTGTACGTCCCCGCCCGGACAGTTGACCTGCCAGGGAAGCGTCCGCCTTCAGTCACGCTGACCGAGGTCGCCGATCAGGCCGGCGTGTCCCGGGCCACCGCGGCCCGCGCGCTGGGCGGATACGGCTCAGCCAGTGCGGCAGCCCGCGCCCGCGTGCTGGCGGCGGCTGCCGCGCTGGACTACCGCCCGAACCTGCCGGCTCGCAACACCCGCAACGGCCGCACCACCACCGTCGGCGTCGTGGTCGCCGACATCGCCAGCCCGTTCTTCGGACAGAGCACCCGCAGCATCAGCGACGCAGCCAAAGCGGCGGGGTTGGAGATCATGGTGCTCAACACCGATGAGGAGGTGGAGGCCGAGCGGGCCGCGGTCCACCTACTCCTGAATCAGCGGGTGGCGGGCCTGGTGGTCGCGGCGGCGTCCCGTACCGACGCTCGGCACCTGGCTCAGGCCCAGGCCCAAGGGGTGCCGGTGGTGTTGCTGGACCGGCGGATCCGCGGCTTGGAAGCGGACCGGGTCTACGCCGACAACCGGTCAGGAGCCGCCGAGGCGATGGCACAACTCCTCGGCTTGGGCCATCGTCGGATTGGGTACGTGTCCTCCGCCGCCGGTTCGAACGGACACCCGCCCGAGGCGCCGATCGTGGTCGAGGACCTGATCAGCAGCGCCGGAGACCGGATTCAGGCCTACCTGACGGCGTTGGCGTCCACGGAAGGCGACCCGCTGCGGCACCTCATGCTCTGCCCGTTCGGCGAGCTCGCGGCGTACGAGGCCACCCTCGAGTTGCTCGGTCGGCGGGATCGGCCGACCGCAGTGTTCGCCTCCGACAGCGTGATCGCGCTCGGCGTATTGCGCGCGGTTGCTCAGGTCGGGCTGAGGATCCCCGACGATGTCGCCGTCCTGGCCGGCGACGAACCGGCCTGGTCTTGGGTGACGAACCCGCCGCTGTCCACGGTGACGCAGCCGGTGGTTGAACTCGGGCGGATCGCACTCGAACTCGTGACCCGACGTCTGGCCGATCCGACCGCTCCATTTCTCGACCGCATTCTCCCGACTATCTTTCATGCTCGGGGTTCCACCGGCGGAGGCGAGCCCGGATCCGGAGGACTCAGCGGACGCGCCGCCCACGGAGGATGACCGCGCTGGGCCGGGTCAACGCGCTCAAGTCCCGGCGCGGATCCTCGTCGAATACGACCAGATCCGCTGGCGACCCCTCACTCAACGTGTCCGGGCGGCCCAACCAGGCCCGGGCCCGCCACGAGCCGGCGCCGAGGGCGTACTCGAGTGAGCAGAACGCGCCCAGGGCGACAATCTCTTGGCCGACGATGCCGTGCGGGAGGTGCCCACCGGCGTCGGTACCGGCGTAGATCGGCACGCCCGCCTCCCGGGCGGCGCCGAAGGTGTCCAGCCGGCGGTCGTACAGGGCCCGGATCCGGGCGGCGTAGCGCGGGAACTTCGCGTCGGCGGCCGCCGCGAAACCCTCGAAGTTCTCCAACTGGATCATGGTCGGCACCAGCGCGACCTGCCGCTTTGCCATCAAGGCGATGGTGGCATCGTCCAAACCGGTGCCGTGCTCGATCCCGTCGATGCCGGCGGCGACCAGTTCGGCCACCGCCTGTTCGCCGAAGACGTGTGCGGTGACCCGGCAGCCCAAGGCATGCGCCCGGTCGATCGCCGCCTTCGCCACCTCCGGGCTCCACAACGGAGTCAAGTCACCGGCGGTCCGGTCGATCCAGTCCCCCACCAGCTTGATCCAGCCGTCGCCGCGGGCGGCCTGCCGCTCCACCGCAGCGACCAGGTCCGCCGGCTCGACCTCGTCGGCGTAGTTGCGCAGATAACGCTTGGGCCGGGCGATGTGCCGGCCGGCCCGGATCAGTCGCGGCAGGTCCTCCCGGTCGTCCATCCAACGGGTGTCGGCCGGGCTGCCCGCGTCCCGCAGCAGCAGCGCCCCCGCTTCCCGTTCGGTCACGGCGTGCTGTTCGGCGACATCGTCGGGAACCGCGCCGTTGGCCTCCAGCCCGACATGACAGTGCGCGTCGACCAGCCCCGGCATCAGGTATGCCCCGGTGATCACCGTTTCGGCGTCGCGGACCGGTTCGGTCCGAATCAGGCCCTCGACCACCCACAGATCGCGGGCTTCACCGTCGGGCAGCAGCACGCCCTGCAGGTGCAGCCGCGATGCGGCGACCTGGCCGGACACGGTCCCCACAGAACTGACTCAGCCGCCGAGCTTGTCGCGCAGGTTGGCCGGCAGCTGGAAGTCCGCCATCGCCTGCTGCAACGCCTTCTCGTCCAGCTGCTCACTGCCGAACGCCGCGCCCGGATCAGCGGCCCGAGCCGGCGCGGCCGGAGCGTTGCGCTTGGCCGGATTACCCGAGACCTTCCGCCCCTTCTTCTTGGCCGACTTCGCCGGGGGGCGGCGGCCGGCCCCACCGCCGCCACCCATGCCCGGCATCCCGGGCATGTTCGGCATCTTGCCCCCGGCCAGCGAACTCATCATCTTGCGGGCGTCGAAGAAGCGGTTGACCAACCCGTTGACATCAGACACCTCGACCCCGGCGCCCTTGGCGATCCGGGCCCGGCGGGAACCGTCGATGATCTTGGGATCGTCGCGCTCCTTCGGGGTCATCGAGTGGATGATCGCCTCGAGCCGGTCGACCTCGCGTTCGTCGATGTTGGCGATCTGGTCCTTGAAGTCACCCATTCCCGGCAGCATCCCGAAGATCTTCGACAGTGGCCCCATCTTGCGGACCATCTGCATCTGCTGCAAGAAGTCGGCCAGCCCGAAGTCGCCGCCGCCCTTGGAGGCCAGTTTGGCCGCGGCCTTCGCCGACTCCTCGGCGTCGAAGGTTCGTTCGGCCTGTTCGATCAGGGTGAGCATGTCGCCCATCCCGAGGATGCGACTGGCCATCCGGTCGGGATGGAAGACGTCGAATTCGCCCAGCGCTTCGCCGTTGGAGGCGAACATGATCGGGCTGCCGGTCACCCGAGCGATCGACAGCGCCGCACCGCCACGGGCGTCGCCGTCGAGCTTGGTCAACACCACGCCGTCGAAGCCGACGCCCTCAGCGAAGGCGTTGGCGGTGTTCACCGCGTCCTGGCCGATCATGGCGTCGACCACGAACAGGGTCTCGTCGGGGTGGACGGCGTCGCGGATGTTCGCCGCCTGGGCCATCAGTTCGGCGTCCACGCCGAGCCGGCCGGCGGTGTCGACGATGACCACGTCGAACAGCCGCCGCTGCGCTTCGAAGATTGACCGTTTGGCCACGGCCACCGGATCGCCGGCGGAGGTGCCGGTCTCGTCGCCGGCGGAGGTGTTGCCGCGCTCGGGGGCGAACACCTGCACCCCGGCCCGCCGACCGACCACCTCGAGCTGGGTGACGGCGTTCGGCCGCTGCAGGTCGGCCGCGACCAGCAGCGGGGAGTGGCCCTGGGACTTCAGCCAGATCGCCAGCTTCCCGGCCAGGGTCGTCTTACCGGCACCCTGCAGACCGGCCAGCATGATCACCGTCGGCGGGTTCTTGGCGAAGCGCAGAGTGCGGGTCTGGCCGCCGAGGATCTCGACCAGCTCCTCGTTGACGATCTTGATGATTTGCTGCGAGGGGTTCAACGCCCCCGACAGCTCCGCACCCTTGGACCGCTCCCGCACCCGGCCGACGAACTCGCGCACCACCGCGAGGTTGACGTCGGCCTCGAGCAAGGCGATCCGGATTTCCCGGGCCGTCGCGTCGATGTCGGCCTCGGTCAGTCGTCCCTTGCCGCGCAGGGTCTTGAACGTCGCGGCCAGCCGGTCGGAGAGGGTGTCGAACACGGGGGCCAGCCTACTCAGCGGACCGGGCTGGGTAGCGTCCACGCGTGCGGCTGGTGACTTTCAACGTGCTGCACGGGCGTTCCCTCGACGACGAGCGGGTCGACCTCGACCGCTTCGCCGCGGCGATCGCCGGCCTCGATCCGGACGTCCTCGCCCTGCAGGAGGTCGACCGGCTTCAGCCCCGGTCCCAGCGGGCGGACCTGACCGCGGTGGCGGCGGAGGCGATGGGCGCCCGCGAGTACCGCTTCGCTGCGGCGATGACCGGCGAGGCCGGGACCCGGTGGATCCCGTCCCGCGGCGTGCCACCGACGGGAGCGGCGGCGTACGGGGTGGCGCTGCTGTCGCGCTACCCCGTACGGAGGTGGCGCTCACTGGTGCTGCCGCGGATCCGGCCGACGTTTCCGATGGTTCGCCGCGATCCGCGGCGGCTGGTCCTGCAACGCGAGGAGGGCCGGGCTGCGGTGGTGGCCGAGCTGGAAACGCCTGAGGGGCCGGTGACCGTGGCCGGCACCCACCTGAGCTTCGTCCCGGGTTGGGGGCAATGGCAGCTGCTCGGTCTCCGGCGAGCCCTCGACCGGGCGCCTGGTCCGGTGGTGATCCTGGGCGACTTGAACATGGGTCCGCGGCTGCCGGCACGGATCACGGGGTTCCGCGCACTCGGTGGCGGACCGACCTATCCTGCCGACCTGCCCCGCCGGCGGATCGACCACGTCCTGGTCCGCGGCGACCTGGGCGACGTTCGGTCCGCCGATAACCCGCGGCTGCCGCTCTCGGACCACCGAGCCCTCGTGGTCGAGCTCGACCGGTCCCGTCCGGGTCGCTGAGCGGTTCGTGGGAGTTCAGGGGATCTGAACAATCGACTCCGCGCCGTGAGTAACCGCTGTACTGACGATCTTGGTGTCGAACGTTGCGAGTCGGGCCTGATGAAGGACGGCCGTGGCCAGCAGATAGGTGTCGGTGACCTGCTTGGAACTGAGAAGCCGGCGGCGCTCGACCAGGTCGCCGAGCAAGCTGAGAGAATCGGCCACGAACCGGTGCTTGCCGGTGCTCAGAAGGCTCAGCAGGCTCTCGGCCACCACGACGAGTGGCTGTGTATTCGAGTAGCGGGGATGGCTCACGATCCGCAGCACCCCGTTCTGCGTCGTTGGACTGGAAAGCCAATCGGTGCGGCCGACGCTACCGAACCAGGCGTGCGCACGATCGTGATGGACGTGGGTGGGGTCGAGTAGAGCGATCAGCACGTTGACATCCAACAGAAACATCACGGCAGTTGGTCGCGCAGCTCGTTGACCTCCTCGAGACTCACCGGCGAGCCCTGAGGGCCATGCGGCAAGAGCAGAATGCCGTTGCGTTCGCTACCACTGGGTCGTGCGGTGAGCGACGAGCGCGCCAGGTCGGAAATCACCGCCCCCAGCGAGCGACCAGAGGCGTCGGCGAGCTGCCGGGCTCCCGCGAGCACGTCGTCGTCGAGGCTGAGGGTCGTACGCATGCATCAAGCATCGCGTATCACGTCGGCCTGTTCAAGCTTCGCTGACGTTCGCCAAATGCCACCCGGCAACGCGACGCTCAGCGATTTCACGTCACGCAGCCGACGACGCCGAACACCGGCTGCTTGCGGGACGGCCAAACAGAAATTTGTACAGTTTCGGTACCCCAGAGACATCACGCAAGACAACGTAGTCCCGACCAGCGAGGTACGAGCAGCCCTCGGCCGATCCGCTACCGGCTGGTCTCTGATCCGGACGTTCCGGCCGACCTGACCTCGATCTAGCGTCTGGCGGTCCAGCGCTTCAACGCCAACAGGCACGCAAAACGACCAGTCGCAATAGCCGATCGGTCTGCGGGGTGGCGGGGGGAACGGGCTCGGTCGGCGAAACCGCGACCGGGCGTGCGATTCTCGACCGATGGCGCGTACGTGGTTGTCGGTGACGGTGGAGTTGCTCGGCGGGCGAGGGGAAGAGCTGTGGCCGTGGCCGGGGCGCATCTTCGCGGTCGCGCCTTCGCACACGTTCGAGAACTTCGCGGACGCGATCAACGATTCGTTCGCCCGGTGGGATCGCTCTCATCTGTCGATGTTCACCCTGGCCGACGGCCGAGTGGTCACCGACGAGCAGACGGGCGCGGAGTTGGCGGCATCGTCGGGCGGCCCGATCATCACCCAGGTCGACCTCGCCTCGGCCCGGGTGGCCAGGACCGTGGTGCTGGGTGCGGAGTTCCAGTTCACCTTCGATCTTGGCGACGACTGGACGCATCGGTGTGTGGTCGGGCTGGAGAAAGTCGATCCGATGGAGGTGCTCGGCGTTCGTCCGGGCGTTCCGACGCCGTACTGGGGCTGGGGCTCCATGCCGGACCAGTACGGGCGGCGGTGGGCCGAGGATGACGGGGAACGTCCTCCACCCCACCGGCCGTCGCGACCGCACCCGATGTTGCTGCACGTGTGGCCCGGCAGGCAGCAGGTCCCCGCGCTCGACCTGACCGAGCTGCGGCAGGCTGTCGCCGCTCAGGACGCGGACCGCATCCTGACCGCGGTGAGCGGACGCGATATAGACGACGCGCTGCAGCAGGTAGGAGCCGGCGTCCCCATGCTGCTCGCCGGCCGGGGCGAGCGGGCCGAGGCGGTGACGCTGTCGGTCATCAACCGGCTCACCGAGCGGGCGTGGGTGGGCGACGACGTGCTGGCCGAGGACCTGCTGGCCTGCTTGCGTGGCGAGTCGGCGCCGGGTCAGGTCGTGCCGGTCGATCTGGAAATGCTCAGCGTCGAGATGGAAGGCGATCCGGGCATGTCCAGCGGCGGCTATCTCGACCTGCGCACCGGGGAGGTGTACGGCGATGCCGCCACCGACCCGATGATGGTCGGCGAAGACGCCGCAATCGACGTCGAGGACGAGCCCGATCGGTGGTTGCACGTCGACCGGACCGGATCCCGCGAAGGCTGGCGAGACATGGCCGCGTTCGCCGAGCGGCAACGCGATGATCTGCTGCAAAGCCGGATGCAGCAGGCCATCGCGGGCAAGGGGGCGTTCCGTCGCTTCCGCGACCTGGTCCACGAAGAGAATCTTGCCGAAGCCTGGTACGCCTTCTCTGCCGACCGGCAGCTCGGGCGGGCCCGCGCCTTCCTCGCCGACCAGGGCATCCGTGTGGGCCAACAGCAACCAAGCCCAACCGGCTCGTCCGGCCACCCTTGAGCTATGTACGTTGGGCGTTACTCATGAAGGACGAGACGATCATGGCGCCAACCCATCCGGGCATCATCTTGCGCGAGGAGTTCCTCGACCCGATGGGATCGGCGACTACCAGTTGGCCAGGGCCCTTGCCGTGCCGCAGACACGGATCAGCGCGATCACCCACGGCAAGCGGCGCATCTCGGCCGATACCGGCCTGCGACTGTCACGGTTTTTCGGCTTGTCCGAGGGATTCTGGACCGGGCTGCAGGCCGACTACGAACGCGAGCTGGCCAAGGACCTGCTCGGCGACAAGCTCGACGCCATCCACCCGCTCGCCTCGTAGCCGAGTATCCAAAGGTCACGCGAGCTGCCTCCGCAGCTTGCGTTGAGTCAGTTCGCGGACCGGTCAGCAAGGTCGCAAGAACGCGGTCGGGGTCAGTGTCAGTGGCTTCAGGCATAGTCGTTTGTATGTTCGATCCGGCGGGGTGCACTGGCCAGCAGTTGGCCGCGCGTTTGGTGGTGAACCACGCCGAGTTGCTCGAGCGGGAGTGCGAGGTGCTCGTACTGGCGGCTGGGTGGGCGGATGTCCACGGGATCGACCCGACTGCGGAGGGCTACGAGCCGTTGGTGGAGCGTGCCCGCAACTTCGGGGGTGAAGGCACCCCGGACGTGTCGGAGTACGCGCTGCACGAGCTCGGCGCCCTGCAGGGCCTGTCCAGCGGGAGCGCGGAGCAGTTGATGGCCGACGCGCTGGATCTGCGGCACCGGCTGCCCCGGTTGTGGGCCCGGGTCAGGGCTGCTCAGGTTCCGGCCTGGCAGGCCCGCAAGGTCGCGCAGGGCACCACGCACCTTTCCCTCGAAGCGGCGGGCCTGGTGGACCGGGCGGTCAGCGGCTATCTCGGCCAGCTGACGTGGGGGCGGTTTCAACGGGTCCTCGCCGCGGCGGTGCTGCAGGCCGACCCGGATCTGGTCGAGAAGCGCGAGGAGCAGGCCGCGAAGACTCGTGACGTTTTCGCCTACGACGGCCACGACGGCTTGAAGACGCTCGTGGCCAAAGCGGTCGCCGGTGACGTGGTCTGGTTCATGGCCACCGTGAACCGCCTCGCCGACATTCTCAAGGTCGAGGGCGATGCCGACCCGGTCGGGGCGCGGCGGGCGAAGGCGATCGGGCTGCTGGCTCAGCCGGCGGCGGCGTTACAACTCCTGATCGACCACGCCCACGACGCCGACACCCACCCGTCCACGCTTGGCGCAGACGAGCCGCCGGCTGACGGCGAGGAGGCGACCGAGGAGCACACGTCGCTGAACCTTTCGCCGCCGGCCGGGCCAATCGACCGCAAAGCCTCGCGACAGCAGGTAGTGCTGCACTTCCACCTCAGCGACGCGGCCCTGCTGAGCGGCTTCGGTCTCGTTCGGCCCGAGCACGGCAACGCCCAGACCCTCGGCCAGCTGCAGACGTGGCTGGCCGAGACCGGCTGCGCGGTCCAGGTCCGGCCGATCCTCGACGCCAGCCAGACCCGGCCCGTGGACGCCTACGAGACCCCGTTGTGGCTGCGGGACCTGCTGCTGTCGCGTAACCCGGTCGACGTGTTCCCCTTCGGCGTCGCGACCAGCCGGAGCATGGACGCCGACCACAGCATCCCCTACCTGGCGATGGCCGAGGGAGGACCACCGGGCCAGACCGGGCTGCACAACCTCGGTCCCCACAACCGGCCGCACCACCGAGTGGTGACCCACGGCCGATGGCGAAGATGTCAACCCGAACCGGGCACCTACGTCTTTCGATCCCCCCACGGTTACGTCTTCGTCGTCACCAACCAGGGCACGCTCAACCTCGGCAACGGGCCGTTCGCCCAGCAGGTGTGGCGTCAAGCTGTAGGCGAACGCGGCCGCCACTCGCTGGCCAAGAGTGCGTAGCTGAACCCGTCGATCCAGCCGAGTTCGGCGTGCCAGGAGCCTTGGCGGTCGTGCTGCTCTCGACGCATTCCGACCTTTTCCAAGACACGTACCGAGGCCAGGTTGTCGGCATAACAGCCGGCGCTGACCCGACGCAGGCCGAGGTGCTCGAACGCCGCGGTCAGCAGTCCGGTGGCGACGTCGGTCGCGTAGCCGCGCCCGGCCCGCCGAGGATCGACGATGTAGCCGATGACGGCCTCGGTGCCGGTCGGCATCCCGGGCTGACCCGCGCCGTCCACGACGTCCAGGAATCCCATCGCCACCACTTCTGCGTCCGCCTGCGCCACGCAGGAGAAGTCGGTGGGGTTGTGAGGAATCGCTCGCCACTCGCGCCGGAACACCTGCGGGTCGACGCTGGTCCGCAGCATGAACCGGTTGACCCCGGGGTCGTTGCGGAACGCCAGGAGCGGCTCGAGGTCTGCCTCCTCGGCCTCGCGGAGCAGGACGGCGCCGACGCGCATCGGCCAGGGGTTCACCACGGTGACAGGTTCTCAGATGCGCACAGCTCCAGTGACGTTCGCGTGACTTCAGATTCGCCCGGGGACTCCCTCAGCGGCACCGGAGGTCTCGTTCGAGGTGACGACGGGCGTCCCGTGTCGTAGAGTTCGCGCTTGTCGAGAGGTCGGGGGATTTCTCGTTGCCGCAACGCAATGTTCGACAGGAGCCCCCGTGTCCACGTTCTTTCCCTCGTCCGACAAGCCGGGCGCGGCGTCCCGGGCCGGATCCCCAAGCTCCAAGCGGCGCTGGGTGCCGCGGCTGCTGATCGGCTTCGCGGTGCTCATCGCGCTGATCGGCGCGGGCGCCGTCGCCTACGTCGGGACCCTGAATCACGCGGTCTCCAGCAATCTGCAACGGTCCTCCGAACTGCCGCAGGAGATCCCGGACAACCCGGACGAAGCTCCGAGACCGGCCAAGGCGGCCAAGGCCAAGGACGCGGTCAACTACGTGATCCTGGGCTCCGACTCCCGCTCGGCCAATCCCGGGCAGGGCCGCAGCGACGTGTTGATGGTCCTCCATCTCGACGGTGACCGGCACGGCGCGTCGCTGATCTCCTTCCCCCGCGACATGTACGTCCCCATCCCCGGCCACGGCAAGAACAAGATCAACGCCGCCTTCGCCTACGGCGGGACGCCGTTGACCATCCGGACCCTCGAGGGCTTGCTGAAGACGCGGATGGACCACGCGGCCCTGATCGACTTCAACGGCTTCATCGACCTCACCGACCAACTCGGCGGAGTGAGCGTGAACAACCCCTACGCATCGGTGTCGCAGGGTTACAACTTCCCCGTCGGCAAGGTCACGATCCAGGGCAAGCAGGCTCTGGCCTACGTCCGCGAGCGCAAACAGCTGCCGCGCGGCGACCTCGACCGGGCCGAGCGCCAGCGCCTGGTCGTTCAGGCTGTTCTTCGCAAGGGCATGAGCAAGGACGTCATGCTCAACCCGGTCGTCTTCAACCGCTTCGTCGGCGGAGTCGCCTCGACAGTCACCGTCGATCAGGAGCTGTCCCAGTCCGAGCTGCGTAAGACCGCGCTGTCCATCCGCTTCTCCCCCGACGAGATCGCCTCCATCCAGGCCCCGATCTCCGGCTTCGGGACCACGTCCAGCGGGCAGAGCATCGACAAGGTCGACCAGGACAAGCTGGCCGAGCTGGTGAAGGCGCTGAAGAACGACGACATGGAGCGCTACGTTGCCCGCTATCCCGCCGGTTGAGCTGACACGGCCGGTCGAACATCGTTCGACCCGGAGCCGATTGACAGTACCGACGCGGTTTGCTTGAATGAGGCGACATTCGAAACGGACGCTAAGTAAGTCCTTTCACTCCTTCAGCTACGAGGGAGTTCCACGCCGCGGGGGCGGTGAGACGTCAGGAGTCCTCGCGTGTGCTCAGAGCTGCCGCAACATGGCTGTGGTTTCGCCCCCTCCACCCCCAGGCCCTTCACTGAAGGGCAGGGACGAAGTCGAGCACAATTTAGCTTAAACCGATTTGTCCGGACCAGCTCGGTTGACACGCCCAATTCACGTGGGCGTCGTTGTTACCTGCCGTTCTCACCCCGGACCGCCCCCATCTGCTTCACACCTTGGCGGGTCGAGGCGTGACCATCGCTGACCTCACCGCACCCGCCCGCGTCCTGCCCGGAGCGGACGTCGACCCCAGTGCCCGGATCGGCTCCGGGAGCACGGTCTGGCAGCTCTCCCAGGTTCGGGAGGGATCCGTCCTGGGACGTCACTGCGTCATCGGCCGAGGAGCTTACGTCGGCGCCGGTGTCGTGCTCGGCGAAAACTGCAAGCTGCAAAATTACGCACTGATCTACGAGCCCGCCCTCCTCGAGGACGGAGTCTTCGTCGGTCCCGGTGCGGTCTTCACCAACGATCAATACCCGCGGGCCATCACCCCTGAGGGATCGCTCAAAAGCAGTCGTGACTGGAAAGCAGTCGGTGTGACGGCCCGCCGTGGAGCCTCGGTCGGCGCCCGGGCTGTGTGCGTTGCCCCCGTCACGCTTGGAGCCTGGTGCTTGGTCGCGGCGGGAGCCGTCGTGATCCGTGACGTTCCTGCCTATGGTCTGGTCGCCGGTAACCCTGCCCGACGCCTTGGCTGGGTCGGACCGGCCGGGGTTCCTCTGAAACAGGTAGCCCCCGCAGTCTGGCGCTGCCCCCGCACTCGTCACGTTTTTCACGAGGTCGACGAAGCCCTCGTCCCCGATACCGATCTGTCCTAACTCCCTCCCCCGAAAGGCCTGTCCCATGTCCCCCGTCGGTTTCATCCCCGTCGCCAAGCCCTTGATCGGTGACCGGGAGCGCGCGGCCGTCGACCGCGTGCTCTGCAGCGGCATGCTCGCCCAAGGAACCGAGGTCGCCGCGTTCGAGCGCGACTTCGCCAGCCACTTCCGGCTGGGACGTAACTGCGTGGCGGTCAACTCCGGCACCTCCGGTCTGCACCTCGGCCTGCTCAGCGCCGGAGTCGGACCCGGGGACGAGGTGATCGTGCCGTCGTTCACCTTCGCCGGCACGGCCAACGCCGTCGCCCTGACCGGAGCTACCCCGATCTTCGCCGACATCGACCCCGCGTCGTTCTGCCTGGACCCGGTCTCGGTCGCCGCCCGCGTAACCGAGCGGACGGTCGGAATCATGCCGGTGCACCTCTACGGCCATCCCGCGGCCATGTTCGAACTACAAAACGTCGCCGAGGCGCATGGGTTGCAGGTGTTCGAGGACGCGGCGCAGGCGCACGGCGCGTCGCTGAATGACGTACCGGTGGGCGCCTTTGGGTCCTTTGGGATGTTCTCGCTCTACCCGACCAAGAACATGACCTCCGGCGAGGGTGGGATGGTTGCGGTCTCCTCACCCGTGGTGGAGCGGCTGCTCCGGCTCTATCGCAACCAGGGGATGGAACGGCCGTACGAAAACGAGATCGTCGGCTTCAACGCACGAATGACTGACGTTCACGCCGCCATCGGCAGGGTTCAGCTGACCCGGGTAGACGCGTGGACCCGTCAGCGCCAGCGCAACGCCGCCTTCCTCAGTGCCCATCTCGCGGGTGTCGAGACTCCGACGATCGGAGCGGGCGCCGTGCACGTGTTCCACCAGTACACGGTGCGCATCCCCGACGACCGGGACCGCGTTGCGCAGGTGCTTCGCGACGAGCACGGAATCGGAACTGGCCTGTTCTACCCCCTTCCCAGCCACCGGCTGCCTTCGTTCGCGGTCGCTGTCGATCTCCCCGAGACCGACCGAGCGGCCCGGGAGTGCCTGTCCCTACCGGTCCACCCGTCGCTCTCGACCGACGACCTGGAACGAATCGTCACCGCCGTGAACGCGGTCGCCCGGGCAGGAGCTTCCCGATGAGCCGCCTGCGCGCAGGTCTGCTCGGCCTGGGGATGATCGGACGTCACCACGCTCGCGTTCTCAGCGGGCTTCCCGGGGTCGAACTGGTCGCGGTAGCCGATCCGCACGGTGACGTACACGGGGTCGCCGGCGGTCGGCCGGTGCTCGATGGCGTGGACGCGTTGATCGCCACCGGCGTGGACTACTGCGTGGCGGCGGTGCCCACCGCTTTCCACCAGGAGGTCGGGCTGGCCCTCGCTGAGGCGGGCGTACACGCCTTGATCGAGAAGCCTCTTGCCCCGGATCTGCCCGCTGCCCGAAAGCTGGCCGAAGCCTTCGCGGCTGCGGGACTGGTCGGCGCGGTCGGACATATCGAGCGTTACAACCCTGCCTTGCAGGCCGCGCGCCAACGGATCGAGCAGGGCGACCTCGGCACCGTCCACCAGATCGCGACCCGCCGTCAGGGGCCGTTCCCGGGCCGAATCGCCGATGTGGGCGTCGTACTGGACCTCGCTACGCACGACATCGACCTGACCGCCTGGATTGCCCGGCGTCGGTTTCGTACGATCGCCGCTGGGACAGCGCACAAGAGCGGCCGGGCACACGAGGATCTGGTGGCCGTCGTGGGCACCCTTACCGACGGCACGGTGACCAATCACCTAGTGAACTGGCTATCCCCGCTGAAGGAGCGGGTGACGATCATTACTGGCGAGCGCGGCACGTTGGTTGCCGACACCCTCACCGCTGACCTCACCTTCTACGCCAACGGCTCGGCGGCTACGCCCGAGGGTCTGCAGCAGTTCCGCGGCGTCTCCGAGGGCGACGTCGTCCGGTACGCCATCAGCAAACCGGAACCCCTGCGCACCGAACATGAGAACTTCCGGGATGCCGTGCTCGGCAAGCCCGCCGACATTGTGACGATGACTGAGGGGATGACGACGGTAATGGTGGCAGAGGCGATGATCGAGTCCGCCCAGGGCGGTTCGACGGTCGAATTGGCGGTGGCCTGATGCGGATCGCAGTTGTCGCACTCGGCAAGATCGGGCTGCCCCTGGCCGTACAGTTTGCGAGCCGAGGCCACCACGTGGTGGGCTGCGACGTCGATGACTCCGTCGTGCAGCAGGTCAAGGCCGGCGTCGCGCCGTTTCCCGGGGAGGCGGGCCTCGATGAGCGACTCGGCACGGTCGTGCGGCAAGGTCTACTTCGGGCCACGACCGATACGACGCGAGCGGTATCGCAGGCCGAAGCGGTGGTCGTCGTCGTGCCGCTGTTCGTCGACGGGACCAACGAACCCGATTTCGGCTGGTTGGATGCAGCTACCGAGGACATCGGACGGGGCCTGCAGACCGGAACCCTGATCAGCTTCGAGACGACACTGCCGGTCGGGACAACGCGTCGTCGGTTCAAGCCGCGTCTCGAGCAGCTCTCCGGTCTCCTCGAAGGAACCGATTTCCACGTCGTATTCTCCCCCGAGCGGGTGCTGACCGGCCGGGTGTTCGCCGACCTCCGCCGTTACCCGAAGCTGGTCGGCGGGCTCTCCGAAGTGGGGGCCAAGCAGGCGTCCGCGTTCTACGAAGCGGTGCTGGACTTCGACGAGCGTGCGGACCTGGCCCGGCCGAACGGCGTCTGGGACCTCGGCAGCGCCGAGGCGGCCGAACTCGCCAAACTGGCCGAGACCACCTACCGTGACGTCAACATCGGCTTGGCCAACCAGTTTGCGGTCTTCGCCGCCAGCGAGGGCATCGATGTCCATCAGGTAATCGAAGCCAGCAACTCCCAGCCCTATAGTCACATTCATCAGCCCGGGATCGCGGTCGGTGGTCACTGCATCCCGGTGTACCCGCGGCTCTACCTCTTCAACGACCCCGAGGCGACCGTTGTCCGGGCGGCCCGCGAAGCGAACGCCGCCATGCCCGCCTACGCCGTGGGGATGGCCAAAGGCGCGTACGGAGACCTTCGCGGCGCCCGGGTTGTCGTCCTCGGTGCCTCCTACCGAGGAGGGGTCAAGGAAACGGCCTTCTCGGGGGTCTTCCCCACCGTGGACGCACTTGTCGGCGAGGGAGCCGAGGTTTCGGTTCACGATCCGCTCTACGACGACGACGAACTCTCAGCCATGGGCTTCGAGCCCTATCAAGGGGGTGCGGCAGTCGACGTTGCCGTACTCCAGGCCGACCACGCCGAGTACGATCAGCTTCGGCCCGACCACCTGCCCGGAGTCTCCGTCATCGTCGACGGTCGCCGAATGTTAAATCCCGACCACTTCCCGGAGGTTCGCCTGCTGACGCTAGGGGGAACGTCGAATTGAAATAGTGGCACCGCATCGCAATCAGCCGGAACGTGAGTCTACGGGCGCAGGTGACCTTTTCGGCAGAGTTCTTGCGTCATTGTGGATTGGTGTGACGCGGTCTCCGATCCCGATGTACAGGCCCTCATACACAGACATCGAGTGCCACTGACCTACATAGCGTTGCCAGGTGTCGCCCCACTCGGCTAATTCGGGTATGCCGGTGCCCTTGGCAAGGTGATAGAGCCGACTAATGTGCCTCCAGTGATATATGTTGGTCTGATTGCCGTCGATCTTCTTCGCGAAGTTGGTCGGGTAGGCGACCAGGTCGGCGACGTCCCAGGGTAGGGCCACGTCCAGCCACGAGGGCCCGGCCGGACAGTCGACCCGTGCCACCGTGGTCCAGGTCTTGTCGGCCTGAGACACGGTGAGCGGATCGTAGCGCCCGCACTGCAGTTGTACGTCGACAACGCCACCGGGGCTCTGCACGTGCGCCCGGAGCCGGTTCGGCACTGGGAAGCCGACTCGCGACAGCACCACGTTCAATCGGACGACGTTGCCGTTCACCCGATACTCGTGATCATCCTCGCTGCGGCTCACATCCTGGGGAAGAAGGTGGTTTTGCCAGCGCCGGCCGCCGATGCGGTCGACCGCGAGTTCACCCTCGCCCGGAATACCGACGCCTAGGTCTCGAAGGGTCACTGTCCCATCTTCGGCACCGCGAAACACGAGGCGGGCGTAGACGAATCCGGTGAGCCCGTATCGGCTGTTGCGTAACGCCGGGGCATCGTAGAGCGGCAGGAGCCGGGCCATTTCACGAGCGCTGGCGTGGGCGAGGTCGCGCGCTTCGGCTCGCCCTGAGACTTCCGCATACTCCATGACGGCGGTAAGTGCGGACTGCCATCCGTTCAGGATGTGGCTGTTCGGCTGTTGGGAGATCTCGGCGAGAACCGGCCCCTCCTGTCCAGGCGAATAGACACCACCTCGCTCGACCGGGACCGTCAACGAGGCAAAGACCCGGTCGGCAGCTTCGAGCAGGGCCGGATCGTTCACGACCACGCCCGCTCGCGCCAGATAGATCGCGTAGTAGCCCTGGGTGAGCGCCGAATAGTGTCGTTCGACGGCTCGGGCGCTGTCGAGACTCTCCTCGTACCAGAAGACCAGTCCGTCCTCGTGGGGTTCCATCCGAGCGAGCACGGCCGCAGCGACCGTCCGGAGCGCCGTTTGCAACTCCTCACTGGGAGCGTGCTCCCACTGTTGCAAGTAGTCTTTGAGCGCGTAGGCGCCGTAGATGGGATGTGCCCACACCTGGCTCTCGCGACGCTGACCCGGGTAGCCGTCGGAGAGCCACTGCATTTGGTAGTAATCGGCGTTCCGCTGCAGGATGCCGGTCAGTGGCGGAAGAATCTGTGTGGCCATGGAATAAAAGCTATCGGGTCCGTCTCCCGGCCACGAATCTCAAGCCCGGCGACTCAGCCGTCGAAGCAGCAGGACCGTTGTCCGGCGAGGGCTGCGGCAACTGCCTCAGCAGCATGGCCGTCGCCGTAGGGGCTGTCCGTAGCGGTGGCCGGCGCCGCGCGGCAGGCGAGAGCGCAGAGGTCGTCCGGCTGGCCGGGAACCAGCACGTTCCAGCCTGCCCGCAGCGTCTCCGGCCACTCGGTCTCCGACCGTAAGGTGGTGCACACCGTCCCGACCAGGTAGGCCTCCTTCTGCAGACCGCCCGAGTCAGTGACCACGCCGGCCGCACCGTCCAACGCGGCCACCATGTCGGGATAGCTCAGCGGTGCCAGGGTGCGCACCGCTCCCTCGTCCAGGGTGACCCCCGCGGCCTGGGCCCGAGCCACCAGCCGGGGGTGGGCCGTCAGCAGCACCGGCAGCGGCAGCGCCTGCAGGGCCGTCAGAATCCCCTGGAGTCGGGCAGGATCGTCGGTGTTCACAGGCCGGTGCAGCGTCGCCAGCACGTACTGCGCACTCCCGGCGTGCTCCCGTACGAGGTCGGGCCGGCTGCCGCGGACACGCTCGCGAACGCGCAGGCAGACGTCGGTCATCACGTCCCCCACGAGGACGGTGCGCTCCGCCAGACCCTCCCGCTCAAGGTGCTGCATGGCCAGGGAGGTGGGAGCCAGCAGCAGATCGGCCGCGTGATCGGTAAGCACCCGGTTGTGCTCCTCGGGCATGGCCCGGTTGAAGGAACGCAGTCCGGCCTCCAAATGAGCCAGCGGTGCTCCCAGCTTGACCGCCGCCAGGGCGGCCGCCACCGTGGAGTTGGTATCGCCGTAGACCAGGACCCAGTCGGGTCGCTCCCGCTCCAGCACCGGTTCCAGGTCGATCAGCATCTGTCCTGTCTGGGCGCCGTGGCTGCCCGAACCGACGCCCAGCTGGACGTCCGGTGCCGGAATGGCCAGGTCGTCGAAGAACACGTCGGACAGCCGCGGATCGTAGTGCTGACCGGTGTGCACGATGACGTGCCGGTGACCGGTTCGGCGCAGAGCTTCGGCCACCGGCGCAAGCTTGACGAATTGAGGTCTCGCTCCGACCACACTGAGAATTTTCATGACGTCAGGTTGTCCCTTCGGAAGTCGCCTGGTCCTGCCAACTCCGATTTCGCGAGTCGGGTCACTTCTTCGGTGAACGCCGCGTAGGCGTGGGCGCCGGTGGTCTGGCGTTTCGTCCAAGTTCGAGCGGCCTCCTGGTAGGCGCGCACCAGAACAGGCTGCTCCGACCAGGCCCGCAAGGCGGTGACCGCCCCGCGGGTGTCGGCCACCACTGTGCCCGCTCCGGCCTCGGACACCAACGCCGCGGCTCGAGGCAGCGGGCTGGTGACCACGGCCAGCCCGCAGGACAGGTATTCGTAGACCTTGCTCGGCAGGGCCATGGTGAAGGCGGGCGTGGTGTCCAGCAGGCAGAATCCGACCCAGGCTCCGGCGGCCAGCCGCCATGCAGCCCGCGGCGGTTGACGGCCGTGGAAGGTGACGCGGTCCCGGGCGGGCGAGGTGGCCCTCCAGCGGGCGAGCCAAGCCTGGTCGGCCGTGGCCAGCGGGCCGACGACATCCAGCGTCCAGGCGGGGCACTGTTCCACGACAGCCAGCATCGTGTGGAGGCCCCGAGAGCGCCGCACGTCGCCGACGTACAACGCGCGCGGAGAGGACTCAAGCTCCGTCCGGGGAGGAAGCATCGCCGGCAGCGGCAGGTTCGGCAGGACCAGCCGACAGCGGGCCCGGTGCGGCGGCAGGTGATCGTCGGCGACCACCGTCAGATCCGCCCGGGGGGCAGCGGCCAGCGCAGCCGCCACGATCAGTCGGGCAACCAGCAGGCGTACGCCGTGGGCCCACGCGCGATCGGCCAGCGCTCGGGCGTAATCCTCGTGTACGTCGACGATCAACTGGCGGGCCCGAGAGCTTCCGCGCAAGGTCTGGACCAACCGGCACAGCGTTGCCGCGGGGACGAGCTCGGGGTCCAGCACCAGCAGCACCCGGCCGCGGGCCCGCCAGGGGAGCCGGACCGCCCACTGCAAGCGGTGGGCCAGGGAACGTCGAGCGCGAGTCCTGACCGCGACGCCGCTCGGAGCGTCCGACGCCGATCCCAGCCCGTCCACCTCCACCACCAGGTCCTGCACCGTCAACACACTGACCAGCCGGTGCAGCCGGGCGTCAGCAACGTCGTGGCCGGTGGTCAACACCGACACGTCAACCCGCTGTCGAGTCACCGGCCCAGATTTCGGTAGACCCGGAGCAAAGCTCGCTGATCGGACGCCCACGACAAGTCGTCGGCGGCATGCTCGACGGCGCCCACGAGTTCGGGATAGTTAGTCAGAGCCCGGTCGAGGGCCGCGAGCAACGACCTGACCCGCCCCACCCGGTAGAGCTCGCCGATGCCGTACTGATGGACGGTACGGCCCAGTTCGCCGACATCGCTGGCAATCACCGGAACGCCGGCCTGGACGGCCTGAAAGAGCTTGTTCGGCAGGGCGATCTCGTGGTTTCGCCACCGATTATCCAGAGTGACCAGGCTTAGTCCGGCCGTCCGTAACACGCTCCCGACCTCGGCTGGAGCCACAGGCGGGGCGATCAGGCAGCAGCCAGGCTGGAAGTGCGGCGCCCAACCGGGCTCGACAGGACCGAGCAGACGGATGGGCAAAGACGTCCGAGTGCTGGCGGCGGACACCGTGTCCAGGTCACGGCCGGCACCGAGTCGACCTGCGTAGACCGCTGCCACCGGCCGGGCCGCCGGCCGGCCACCGACCACGGGAAGCGCGGGGAAGGTGTTGCGGACCACGGTGATATGCGGCCAGCCGTACGCCACGCCGAACTGGTCGGCAAGCGCCTGCCCGACAGTCAGCACCGCGGCGGCCCGGTGACCCAGTCGTCCCTCCTGCGCCTGCTCCCGTCGGCGCTGCCACGGGGTGGGCCGACCAGCTCTTCGACGCTCCGACCACCACTCGTGGGCGTCGTAGACCAGCGGTACTCCTCGCTGACGCGCCAGTCGGTCACCGACGGCCAAGGCGGTGAAGTCATGGGCGTGGACCACGTCGTAGCGCAACCGGCGAGCGGCTAGCTCGGTTTCTCGGGCCCAACGCCGGAAGGAGAGGTTGCGGTGCTCGGGAAGCAATAACCAGCGGGCCGCCCGAGTCGGGATCGAACGCCGAGCCGAAGGCGGTACCGGTCGGCGGCGCAGACCCGGGCCACCGGTCGCTCCCGAAACGGTGATGCCCTGCGGCACTGAGGCATCCGGCGGAACGTCTTTGCCGATGATGTGCACCCGGTGACCGTCCTGCACCAACCCGGTCGCCTCACGCAGCACGCGGACATCACCGACGACTCCGGTGGCCACGAGCATCAGGATCCGCATGTCAGCCGGTGGCCGCGCTTTGGTCCGCGGGGTGCACGAATGAGGAGCCTACCGCAGCCTGATCACGCCCTCCCCACGACGACCCTCCCCACGACGACCCTCCCCACGACGATCTGTCCGTTAAGATTCATTCATGCCCGGTGGTTATCTGTCTCGCTGTCGGTGCTGTTCGCCTGGGGGTTGCCACTTCGGAAGCGGCCGAGCCGGCGACGCACGCCGAGCACCAGGTGGCCCCTGGCGATGACTTCCAGTGCTGTGCGGTCGGGCCCAGGGCTCGACCGTTTTGTCTCCACGATCAGAAATAGTCCCGGACGGCCTCCGCGGGCGGTCTACCTGGCCATGAAGCCCCAGTTGCGCGGGCGGATCCGGCGCAACGTGGTCACCCTGCTCGAACTCGGTGCGGACGTCACCGTGTTGACCATTCCCAGCAACAAGGACTTCTTCGTTGGTCTGGAGCATCCCCGACTGCGAGCGGAGTACCTCCCGGCGCGCTCGGTCTACGTACGCCTTTCCCAGTTCACCTCGCGACGCGCTCAGCAGCAGGCCGCTCAACGACGGGAACGGGCGATGCGTCGATCGGAACCAGCCACCGGCGAGGGCCGAATGCTGCTGGCCCCCGGTTACCTGCTCGGCGGGGTGGTGGCTGCTCCTTTCCGGTTGCTGGCCCCGTTCGCCCGAGTCCTGCTGAGCCCGACCAGGAAGCTGGGCGACGCCACCGGCAGCGTCTTGACCAGTGCCTGGCGGGGACTACCGCAGCCGATCCGAGCCACCGGGTGGGAACTGGCTCGTTGGCAAGTCCGCAACGGTCGAAGACTGGGCCGCACCAGGGCGGCCCGGCTCGGTCGTGACGTCCTGGGAACTGGGCGCCAGCTTCGGGGGTCCTTCAAAGAAGTGCTGCGAGGCGATCATTCGCTCGCAGCCCTGCGCTCGTGGTGGCGGACGGCACTGCGCGTCCCGCCACCTGTCCGAACGACTCCCTGGCGACGTCGGCGGGTTCTGCTAGGTCGAGCCGTGCTACGCCGTCGACGGATCATCGAGCGAGCCGTGTTGAACCGTCGACTGGCGATAGGTCGGGCCGCGACCAGGCGCGCCAAGGATGCGTTGCGACCGTGGCACCGGACGAGCCGGTTCTTCGCGTTCTGGCGGGAGTCGACCGACCGGGCGCTCCAGCTCGCTCCCGATCTGGTCTTCAGCTCCGACCTGCCCGGGCTGGTCGGCGCGGGGCGGACCGCGCGTCGACTGGGCGTACCGCATCTGCACGACTGCCATGAGCTGTACCTCGAAAGCACGTCGTTCCGTGCGGTCGAGCGAAGGATTCTCGCTCCGATGGAGCGCTATTACCTGCGGCGGGCCGACGCGGTCGTGGCGGTCAATCAGAGTATCGCCTCCGAGTACGGCCGGCGTTACGGCCGGCAGCCTACGGTGGTCCGCAATTGTGCGTCCCGGCTGAGTCCTGGGTTGCCCGCTCGCGATCTACGTGAGCTGATCGGGTTGGCCGGTGAGGCCAAGATCGTGCTCTATCAGGGCGGATTCGCCGTCGGCCGCGGCCTTGACGTGTGTGTGGCCGCCATCGCGCAACTGCCGGCTGATGTCCATCTGGTCCTACTCGGCTTCGGACCACTGCGCGAGGAATTGACTCAGCTCGCCCACCGGCTCGATGTGGCCGATCAGGTTCACGTGGTGGACGCCGTGCCGCCGGAGGAACTGCCGAGTTGGACCGTGTCAGCCACCGTTGGCCTGATGCCGTATCAACCAATATCGGGCAACAACACCCTCGCGCTGCCGAACAAAGTGTTCGAGTACACCGCGGTCGGTGTCCCGATCGTGGTGTCCGATCTTCCCGAGCTGCGCCAGATCGCCCTCCTGGCCGGATGTGGAGAGGTGTATGACGCCTTCGATCCTTCTTCTCTGGCCGCGGCCGTCCGAACCGTGCTCGACCCGGCACGGCACGACAGCTACCGCGGCGCAGCGCGTGCGTACGGGGTGGCGAACGTGTGGGAGCACGAGCGCGAAATCCTCGTCGGTGAGATCCTGCGGGCCTCAGAACAGCTCCGCCGGAGTTCGGCTCGGCTCAGCGTCGGCCCGGTCGGATGAGTAACGGCTCCAGGCGTTCGCGTGGGCCAGGTCCGGCCGGGCTGGCCGCGCTCGCGCTCGGCTGCACGCTCAGCGTGGTCACCGGATGCAGTCCCGATACCGATCGCCCCCCGCAGACCAGCCCCCCGTCTCCGCCCGCCGCCAGCAACCGGTCTCTCCCCCCGGCCGGCGGTGTTGCCGCTCCGCAACACCGGGCGTCCATCGAGCGGGCGGAACGCGTTCGACGGCTACCGGTCCTGGCGGCCGCAGCCCGTACGGGTAAGCGGGTGGTGTACTCCCAGCCGGTAGACGTTCATGGCGGGGAGGTTCTGCTTGCGGTCGCTGAGTTTCAGATCACCAACGACCTCGGCGTCAACGTTTACGTCGGCTCCCAGATCGTCCTTACTGATCGCCCGACCGACATCCAGGGAAGCGCGGTGACCGCGGCCAACGGGGAGAACGTGACACCGGCGATGCACCACGGGCAACAGACCAAGACCGGCACCTATCAGGTTGCAGCGGACACGTCGGGAACGCGCTTCGTCAATCTCGTGGCCTGGGGCGCTGCGTCTCAGGCGACGGCGGGCGATGTCATTCGAGTCGATGCGGGCTACGGGCGACTCTCGGTCCTGACCTGGTAAGGCCGACCTGAGTGATTACCCAACGGCGCGCTGATGGAGCCGCACGCCCCGGTTCGACCGCAGCGGCGGCGCTACCGTGGGCGCCATGAGTGAGAAGCAGAAGGTCGCATTTTTGGTGGCCGCCGAGGGGATCGAGCAGGCCGAACTCACCGAGCCCTGGACCGCAGTCTCCGACGCGGGTCTGGAGCCGGTCCTGATCAGCCCGGACACCGGCACGGTGCAGTTGTTCGAACATCTCGACAAGGGCGAGACCCGACAGGTCGACGTCACCGTCGGACACGCCGTGGTCGACGACTACGCCGCCCTGGTGCTCCCCGGTGGCGTGGCCAACCCTGACGCCCTGCGGACCGACGAGCAGGCCGTGTCGTTCGTCAAGACGTTCGTCGAGTCGGGCAAGCCGGTCGCCGCGATCTGCCACGCCCCCTGGACCCTGGTGGAAGCCGGCGTCCTCAGCGGACGCCGGCTGACGTCCTGGCCGAGCCTGCGGACCGACATCACCAACGCCGGCGGGGAGTGGGTCGACGAACGCGTCGTCACCGACGGCAACCTGATCACCAGCCGCAACCCCGGTGACATCCCGGCGTTCAACTCGGCTCTGCTCGACGCCGTTCATCACGGGGGCGCGAAGGCCTCCAGCTGAGCCGACCTCTTCGAGGCCCTTCGACAAGCTCAGGGGGCGTTCGACAAGCTCAGGGGGCGTTCGACAAGCTCAGGGGGCGTTCGACAAGCTCTTCCTGCTGGCCCGGCTGAACGACGAGCCGGTCGGTGAACCGGGGTCGCCCGGACGCTGCTGAGCGAACTCGAGCGGACCGCGGCAAACGGGATCGTCTGCCTGGCGCGCCGTCTCACCGACTGAAAAGGGCACTCAGGACGGGAAGATTTCGCGGCATCGAGCGGTTGTCGCGGGCATGACACAGACTCCGAGCAAAATCGTCTACACCGCCTCCGCCACCGTGCAGGGCGGGCGCCAGGGTCACGCCACGAGCAGCGACGGCGTCTTGGACCTGGATCTGACCGCGCCGAAGGAGACCGGCGGCCCGGGCACCGGCACCAACCCTGAGCAGCTGTTCGCCGTCGGTTACTCCGCCTGCTTCAACGGTGCCTTGATGATGGTGGCCAAGAAGGCCGGTGTCGACGCCAGCGACGCCCAGGTGACCGCGAACATCGGCTTCGGCCCGGAGGGCGACAGCTTCGCCATCACCGCCGATCTCGAGGTCTCCATCCCGGGCGTGGCCCTCGAGCAGGCGCAGGAACTCACCGAGGCCGCCCACCAGGTCTGTCCGTACTCCAAGGCCACCCGTGGCAACGTGCCTGTGTCCGTGAGGGCTGTCGCCGCCTGAGCGCGGCCATCGCGTCGACGTGAGGCGCGGCGCTCAGCGATTACGTCGCCACAGCGCCGCGCTCAACACCGTCGCGAATCCGCACCATGCGGGATAGGGAGTCAAAGCCAAGCCGGCCCGCTCGTTCGCCGCCCAGGTCCGTCGGACCAGGTCGACGCTACTTAGCGTCAGCGCCCCGGCTACGGTTACGGCGGGGCCGAGCTTGTGCGCCTTGAAGAAGGTCCAGCTCCAGCCGGCGTTGAGGATGGCGTTCCCGATCGAGGGCCCGATACCAGCTGCTGTCGACGTCGCGGCTGGCGACCGAACCCAGCACTGCGCAGACCGTGACCGCGGCCGCGGTGAGCGGGAGTGACCTCTTCAGGACCTCATTGAACCGGTTGGGCTTTCAACCCCGTTCGGTAGGTCCGGCCGCTCAGGCCGGATCGAGCAGCGCGTCGACGAAGACCTCGGCGTCGAACGGCGCCAGGTCGTCCACGCCTTCGCCGAGCCCGACCAGCTTCACCGGCACGCCGAGTTCGCGTTGGACGGCCACCACGATCCCGCCCTTGGCCGAACCGTCCAGCTTGGTCAACACGATGCCGGTGACGTCGACCACGTCCCGGAAGATCCGGGCCTGGGTGAGCCCGTTCTGCCCGGTGGTGGCGTCCAGCACCAATAGCACCTCGCCCACCGGCGCCTGCCGTTCGACCACCCGCTTCACCTTGCCGAGCTCGTCCATCAGCCCGGTCTTGGTGTGCAGCCGGCCCGCGGTGTCGATCAGGACCACGTCGACCTCCTGCTCCACCCCGGCCCGAGCCGCCTCGAAGGCCACGCTCGCCGGGTCGGAGCCCTCCGCTCCACGGACGGTGGGCACCCCGACCCGATCCCCCCAGGTCTCCAGCTGATCGGCCGCCGCCGCCCGGAACGTGTCGGCCGCCCCGAGCAGCACATCCTTGTCTTGCGCCACCAGCACCCGGGCCAGCTTGCCCGCGGTGGTGGTCTTGCCGGTGCCGTTCACCCCGACGATCAGCACCACCGCCGGAGTGTCGGTACGGGTGGTGGCCAAACTGCGCTCCAGCGTCGGATCCACCAGCGCGACCAGCTCTTCGCGAAGCACCCGGCGAGCCCCCTCGGCGTCGGCGATCCCCTCGACCCGGAACCGTTCCCGCAAGGTCTGGACCAGCTCCGTGGTCGGGCCGACCCCCAGGTCGGAGCCGATCAGGGTGTCCTCGAACTCCTCCCAGGTCGTCTCGTCGATCCGGTCCCGACTGATCAGTAACAACAGCCCCCGACTCAGCGGGCTGTGCGACTCGGCGAGCCGACGCCGCAACCGGGCCAGTCGGCTTTGCGTCGTCTCCGGTCGCTCGTGCACCAGCGGCGGCACCCCGGGCTCGACCTCGACCGACTCCGGCGCCTGCGTCCCCGGCCGGTCCAACAGATCGGTGGAGCGGGCCGCGCCCCCGTCGGAGGTGTCCCCCGGTGCCCCGGTGAGCTCCCGGGTGTCCCGGCCGCGGCGCAGGGCCCTGCGCCGGGTGCCGACGGTCAGACCGATGACGACGACCGCAGCCAGCAGGATGCCGCCGAGAATGTACAACCAGGTTGTCGCGTTCACCGGCACATCCTAGGGGCCGGCGGGGAGCAGAGCCCCGGCCAGCGCCGGTGAAGTCTCGGGTCAGCGCGGGTGCAGGTGCAGACCGCGCAGCACCCGTCGGACTGCGGACGGCGGGGTGCCGTCGCCGTTGAGGTGACGGGCGGCACGGGCCATTCGTTCGGCCAGGACCGGGGCCCGGTCGCGTCCCCGTCCCTGCATGCCGACGATGACGACACCGGCGATGACGCCGATCAGTCCGAGGACGACGATGGTGGCCACGATGATGACGGGCATGGGGTTGCCTTTCGACAGTCAGGTGTTCCGGGGAAGGAACTGCCGTACGGGTGATCCGCATCGATCGGCGCTGGAGTCCCCACGCTCCCGCGCCACCGAGCGTTGCACATCCAATTCTGTCAGCCCCGAGGCGATCAGGAAGTGCGGAGCGCAAGTTCCCTTGTTCTCGATCCGGTAACGCTTGGCAACTGCCCGGCCCTCGTTCGGCCGTTCCCGGTCAGTGCCCACAGGGTGCGCACAGGCGAAGGAGACGAGCCTGACAGGTAGACCCGGCAAGGTCGAGGCCGGACAGGAAGCGGGGCCCACGGTGACCAAACTGCACCCGTCGCGCGGCGACAACCGGGCAGCATGGCCGCAGCAGATCATCGGCCGTTCGGAGACCGGATCGTGACCGCCGTCAGCGTGCCGGCAAGCCCGACGTTGGTGCCGACACCGCGGAACGCGGACGCGCGGACCGACGCCGGCGTCCGGTTGACGGCCGGACTCGCGCTGTGGTCCGGGTTGCTGCTGGTCACCTACTGGTGGGTCGCGGGCGGCGGGGTCGGTGATCTGGCCCGGTGGGCGAGCGGGCTCACCGCGTTCGGCCGGCTGACCGGTCTGTGGGCGGCGGACCTGTTGCTGGTCCAGGTGCTGCTGATGTCGCGGCTACCTCCGCTGGAGCACGCGTTCGGACGGGACCGGCTCGCCCGGATCCACCGGGTCGTGGGCTTGCTCTCCTTCGACCTGATGCTTGCCCACGTCGGCACGATCGTCGCCGGCTACGCTTCGGCCCGCTGGTCGGCGGTGCTGCCGACGAGCTGGGACCTGCTCACCAACTACGGTGGGGTGTTGTTGTCGGCGGCCGGCGCGGGCTGCCTGGTCCTGGTGGCGGCGACCAGTATCCGGGCGTCGCGGCGCCGGCTGCGCTACGAGTCGTGGCACCTGCTCCACCTTTACGCCTACCTCGGAGTGGGACTCGCCCTGCCGCACCAACTCTGGACGGGGCAGGAGTTTCTCACCTCCCCAGCCGCCACCGCCTACTGGTGGAGCCTGTGGGCGGCCGCGGCCGGCGCCGTGGTGATCTGGCGGATCGGCCTGCCGCTGTGGCGCAGCGCCCGGCACCGGCTGGTCGTCGGCTCAGTCGTCCAGGAGTCCGCCGACGTGGTGTCGGTCTACCTCAGCGGTCGACGGCTGGATCGGCTGCCGGTGCGGGCCGGGCAGTTCCTCAACGTCCGTTTCCTCGACGGACCCGGCGCCAGCCGGGCCAACCCGTTCTCGCTGTCGGCGGCGCCGAACCCGGACGGCCTGCGGATCACCGCGAAGTCCCTCGGTGCGGGCAGCGCCCGACTGGCTCGCCTGCGTCCGGGCACCCGAGTGCTGTTCGAGGGACCGTACGGGCGCTTGAGCAGCCGCGTCCGTGAGCGCGACAGCGTGGTCCTGATCGGCGCCGGAGTGGGGATCACGCCACTGCGGGCATTGGCGGAGGGGCTGGACTACGCGCCCGGACAGGCGACCCTGCTCTACCGCTTCACCACCGAGCCGCTGTTCGCCCCGGAGTTCGACTTCCTCACCCTGCACCGAGGGTTGCGGGTGCTGCCGCTGCCCGGACGGCGGGCCGTGTCGTCGTCGGTTCTGGGACCCGCCGCCGGGGTCGACGAACTCGCGGCGCTCCGCTCCTGGGTTCCTGACCTGGCCGAACGCGACGTTTTCCTGTGCGGCCCGACCGCCTGGACCGGCGGGGTTGAACGCCTCGTCTCGGCGGCCGGAGTTCCGGCTGACCGGATTCACACCGAGAGCTTTGGCTGGTGAACCGATGAGACGAATCGTGATCTGGCTGGCCTCGACCGTGACGATCGTGGTGCTGCTGTTCGGCTACCACACCTCGACCAACCAAACGTCGACGGCAGCGCCCACGAGCAGTGCACATTCGGCCCCCGCCCCGACCCCGGCTCCGACCCCGACTGCGGGGTCGGCAGCGACGCGGGCCTACATGGGGTCGGTGGCCCAAACCCGCTGGGGGCCGGTTCAGGTGGAGATCAGCGTCGCCGACCACCGGGTCAGCGACGTGACGGTCCTGCAGCAGCCCGACGGCAACCGGCGTGACGGCGAGATCAACGACTACGCCCTACCGATCCTGATCCAGGACACGATCTCGGCCCAGAGCGCGAACATCGACATGGTCAGCGGAGCGACCGTCACCAGTGAGGGCTACCTGCACTCGCTGCAGGCGGCCCTCGACGAGGCCGGGATATGAGTCCCGCGCTCGATCGGCGGGCCGAGCCTCATCCGAGCCGTCGGGTCGAGCAGGTGATGGGAATGCCGATCAGTCTGGCCCTCCGCGGTCGGCACGCCACCGACCATGCCGGCGACGCGGCGTGGATGGCCGTACTGGACCAGCTGCGCGAGGTGGACCGGGTGTTCAGCACCTACCGGTCCGATTCCGCCATCAGCCGACTCGGGCGGGGAGAGGTCACCTTGACCGAGTGCCCGCCCGAGGTGGCCGAGGTGCTCGCCCTCGCCCGAGCCGCACAGCGGCGTTCGGGGGGCGCGTTCTCGGTCGTGCTGCCCGCGCCCGACGACCGGCAGCCGAGCGCTGCCGTCCTCGATCCCAGCGGGGTGGTCAAGGGGTGGGCGATCGAGCGGGCCGCGGCGCTCCTGGCTCACTTACCTGACACCGACTTTTGCCTGGCCGCCGGTGGCGACCTGGTCTGCCGCACCGGCCGGACCGGCAGCACCGGCTGGCGGGTCGGGATCGAAGACCCCGCCGACACCGCGAGGCTGATCGCCGTCGTCCCGGTGCGCAACGGTGCGGTCGCCACCTCCGGCAGCGCCCACAAAGGTCAGCACATCGTCGACGCCCGGACCGGGCGACCGAGCGTGGGCGTCGCCGCGGTGACGGTCATCGGGTCGTCGGCGACCACGGCCGACATCGACGCCACCGCCGCCGTCGCTCACGGCCCGGACGCAGCGGCCTGGCTGCGAACCCAGCCGGGCCGGACCGCACTGGTGGTCTGGCCCGATACGACTACGACGCTCGTCGACGGCTCAGGCGACCGCTTCGGTCTCGCGTAGCCGCTGGGAAATGACGGTCGTCACCCCGTCGCCGCGCATGGTCACCCCATACAGCGCGTCGGCGATCTCCATCGTCCGCTTCTGGTGGGTGATGACCAGCAGCTGGCTGCTGGTCCGCAGCTCCTCATAGATCTCCAGCAGCCGCCCGAGATTGGTCTCGTCGAGCGCCGCCTCGACCTCGTCGAGGATGTAGAAGGGGCTGGGCCGGGCGATGAACAGCGAAACCAGGAACGCCACCGCGACCAGCGAACGCTCGCCCCCCGACAGCAGGGACAGCCGCTTGACCTTCTTCCCCGGCGGCCGGGCCTCCACGTCGATCCCGGTGGTCAGCCAGTCGCCCGGCTCGGTCAGCACCAGCCGCCCCTCACCGCCGGGGAACAACCGGGCGAAGACCCGTTCGAAGGCCTGCGCGACGTCGGCGTACGCCTCGGCAAAGACCGCCTCCACCCGGGCGTCGACGTCGGCGATGATCTCGATCAGGTCCTTGCGGGTCCGGCGCAGGTCCTCCGACTGCTCGGCCAAAAAGGCGTGCCGCTCCTGCATCGCGTCGAACTCCTCCAACGCCAGCGGGTTGACCCGTCCGAGCACGGCCAGCGCCCGTTCGGCCTTACGCAGCCGGGCCTGCTGCTCGTCGCGGACGTAGGGCACCGCGGCGGGTTCCGCCGCCTCGTCGGCCGGGGTCAGGACAGGCACGAGCTGGTCGGGTCCGAACTCGGCGATCAGCAGCTCGGCCTCCAGGCCGAGTTCGGCCGTCGCCTTCTCGGTCAGGTTCTGCACCCGAAGCCGCTGCTCGGTCCGCGCCATTTCCTCGCGGTGGGTGGCGTCGACCAGGGTCTCGAAGTCCGCGCCCAGACTACGGAGCCGGTTGCGGGCGTCCCGCAGCTGCGCCTCGGCGCTCGTCCGGACTGCCTCGACCTCGGTGCGCTCGGTCGCCGCCCGCTCCAGCGATCCCTCGACCAACCCGGCCAGGTAGCGTCCGGCGGTCTGGACCGCGGCCGCGGTCCGGGCCGCCCGGGCCAGCCGTTCCCGGCGGTCCTGCTCCGCCGCCCGGGCGGTACGCTCGTCGGCCGCGGCCCGCCGGAGACGGTCGGCCTGTCCGGCCAGGGCTCGCGCCCGTTCCTCTCGTGTCCGCAGCGCCAGCCGGGCGTCGGTCTCCGCGGCCCGAGCGGCTCGAGCCTGCTCGGCCAACGCCTCCCGCCGAGCGGGGTCGGGTTCCTGCTCGGCCTCGGGCGTCTGCTCAGCACCCGCCAGCCGGGCTTCCAGTTCGACCAGTCCCGCCTGGTCGCGCTCCCCTACGGCCTCCGCCTCGGCGATCCCGCGCCCCAGCCGCCCCGCTTCGGCCTGAGCCGCCTGAGCCGCGGCGCTCAGCCGGCCCAGCTCCTCGGCCAGGGCCGCCATCGCTGCGTCGGACTCGTGCAGCCGGCCGAGCGCGACCTCCACCACCGCCGCCGCCTCGTCGCGTCCGGCCTCCACCTGGCCGAGGAGGAACCGCAGCCGCTCGGCCCGGTGCTCGACGTCGACCAGGGCCTGCGCCGCCTCGTCGGCGGCAGCCTGAGCCTCGATCAGACTGGGTGGTGCCGACGACCCGCCGGCCGCGAAGCCGGACCCGAGCAGATCGCCCTCGCGGGTGACGGCAACGACGTCGGGCCGGCTCGCCACCAGCACTTCGGCCGCGTCCAGTCCCTCGACCACCGCCACGCTGTCCAATAGCTTCGACAGGGCCGGACGCAACTCCGGCGGCGCGTCGACCGCGCTCAGCGCCCACCGCGCCCCGTCGGGCAGATCCGGCCGCTCTGGCTCGTTCCCGCCGGCCGGGGCACCGGCCAGCAGCAAGCCGGCCCGGCCGAGGTCTTCGGTCTTGAGGTGGTGCAACGCCGCCAGCGCGGCATCGGTCCCACTGACCGCCACCGCATCGGCGGCTGCACCCAGCGCGGCCGCCACCGCCGTCTCCAGTCCCGGCTCCACCCGCAGCAGGGTGGCCACCGAGCCGAGCAGACCGGACACCCGGTCGCCGGCCGCGAGCAACGCGCCCGGCGCGTCCTGGCGGCGCAGTCCCTGCTGCAGCGCATCGGCCCGGGCCGCGCACCCGGCCCGCTCCTGAGCGAGCGCGGCCTGCTGGTCGATCAGTTCGGTCCGCCGGGACTCGACCGCGGCCAAGGCAGCCGCCGCCTCCTCGTGGTGGGCGTCGAGTCCCAGTTCCCCGTCGTCGAGGCCGGCGATCTTGGACTCCAAGGCGGTGAACGCCACCGTGGCCTGCGCCGCCCGCTGCTCGGCCTCCTGCCGCGCCGTCCGCAACCGGCCCAGCTCGGCCTGGACTGCCTCGACCCGGCTGCGGAGCGCACCCACCCGTCCGTTCAGCCGAGCTACGCCCTCGCGCCGGTCGGCGGCGGCCCGGATCAGGCCGGCCAGCCGGGACTCCTCGGCCGCGTGCGCACCCTCCGCCTCCGCGCGGGCCTTCGATGCCCGCTCAAGCGCCGCCGCATGCTCGCCGACCTGAGCCAGCAGCCCCTGCTCCCGCTCCGCGACGTCGCTCGCCTGCGCCTCCAAGTCGTCGGGGTCGCGGCCGTCGCGGGCGGGGCCGGACGCCTCGGCGGCGTGCCGGACCCGCTCGACGGCGATGGACACCGTGCCGGCCACCCGTTCCCGCAACGCCACCAGGGCGTACCACGTCTCCTGGGCCTGGCTCAGCCGCGGGGTGGTCTCGCGCAGCCGTTCCTCGGCGGCGGCTTCGGCGACACGGACCTGCGTCAGCGCCTGCTCCAGTTCGGCCCGCCGGCTCTGGGCGGCGGCTGCTCCGGCCAGCTCCGACTCCAGCGCAAGAGTGGCCTGGACCAGGTCGTCGGCCAGCAGGCGGGCCCGGGCGTCGCGGACCTCGGCCTGGACCACCGACGCCCGGCGGGCGACCTCGGCCTGGCGACCGAGCGGTTTGAGCTGGCGCCGGATCTCGGTCAGCAAGTCAGCGAGCCGCTGCAGGTTACCGTCGCAGGATTCGAGTTTGCGCAGCGCCTTCTCCTTGCGCTTGCGGTGCTTGAGGACCCCCGCAGCCTCCTCGACGAAGCCGCGCCGGCCTTCGGGGGTGGCCGACAAGATGGAGTCGAGCTGACCCTGACCGACGATGACGTGCATCTCCCGGCCGATCCCGGAGTCGCTGAGGAGTTCTTGGACGTCCAGCAGCCGGGCCGAGCGCCCGTTGATGGCGTACTCCGATCCGCCGTGGCGAAACATCGTTCGGGCGATGGTGACTTCGGCGTACTCGATCGGCAGCGCGCCGTCGGTGTTGTCGATGGTCAACGCCACCTCGGCCCGGCCCAGCGGGGCCCGGCCGGAGGTACCGGCGAAGATGACGTCCTCCATCTTGCCGCCCCGCAGCGACTTGACTCCCTGCTCCCCCATCACCCAGGCCAAGGCGTCGACCACGTTGGACTTCCCGGACCCGTTGGGCCCGACCACACAGGTGATGCCGGGCTCCAAATTGAGCGTGGTCGCCGACGCGAAGGACTTGAACCCGCGCAGGGTCAGGCTCTTCAGGTACACGCACGGCCTCTCCGACCCGCCTCGGGGGCGGAATCTGATCGGTGGCCGCTGGAGGCGGCGTCGCGGGCGGGGCTGGATCAGCCTAGTCCGGGGAGCCCGTCCGGGCACTCAGCGGCGCGCGTGTCCGGGCCGGTGAATCAGCCCGCCGGCCGGACCTGGTCGGATCCGGTCTCCCCGACCAACTCCTCCAACTCATGCTCCTTCACGGTCTCGGCCGCCTCCGCCTCGGCCTCGGCTTCGAAGGAGACGTGCCGGCCGCCGCGAACGGCGGAGAAGGTCCACACCTTGTTGAGCACGAAGGAGATGGGGACGGTGACCACAATGACGATCAGGCTGGCCCAATAGAACTTGTTCCGCAGGCCGGTGGAGTTGTCGAACAGGGTCGACGACAACGAGATCGGCGACCCCGGGTGCATCAGCAGCGTCAAGATGATCTGACCGACCGCCTGCGCGGCGAGCCCGACGGCCAGGAACGGCAGGTATTCCCGCCACCAGCCCGCGTGCTGGGCACTGCGGAAGGTGAACCGCCGGTTCAGTTGGAAGTTGGACAGGTTGGCCACCATGAACCCCACGAAGAGGTAGAGGTGATACCAGCGCACATTGAAGTCGGTCAGCGGCAGATCGATGAACACGCTCTCCGGATGCGGGCCGTTGCGGCGCAGCAGGATCAACACCACGAAGTTCACCAGCACGCCGGAACCGCCCACCACGCCGAAGCGGATGAACAGCTTCCAGTTCTCGCGGTGGCGGACCAGGAGGAAGTGGTGAAGACGGCGCACGATGACGGCGAGCTTACTCGACCCCAGGCGGCCGATCGGGTCGTCGAATTCAGCCCGGACTCAGCCCGCGTACGCCGCCGGCGGTGGGCGCCGCTGACAGCGGGGGCAGCGGAAGGCGAGCGGTCTGTGAGTCAGCGGAGCTGATCTTCGAATCCCGAGCCGACCAGGCAGCATATTTGCGTTCATCGGTGCGCCATGCTGTAGAAAAGCAGAACCCCGGCCGTTTGATCGGCCCTCCGAGGAGGACTACAGGGACGGTTCCGGGGTGTTCGCAGTTAACGCTACATGAACGGGGCGGATGTGGCCAGCGCGAGCGACTGGGCATTCTATGAGCGTCACTTCTCGCGTGCGCGACTCCAGCACTATCTCACGCACACCGGGGGCGACCAGGCTGCCGCTATGGAGTTGTACCGCTGGAACGTCGCGATCTCTGGTGCCTTCTGGCGGTCGCTGGCCTACTTCGAGGTGGCGTTGCGCAGCGCGCTCGACGAGCGCCTGAGCGCTCGGCACTCGGCGCACGGGCGTTCTGGTCACTGGATGTTCGACGACGCTCGCGAGCTGGGGCGCGATGCCGACGGCCGCGCCATCATCGTCAGCCATACAAGGACATCGCCGAAGCGATCCGACGGGTGCGCCGGAACCAGAAGCCGCTGTCCTCCGGGCAGATCATCTCGGAGGTGTCGTTCGGGTTCTGGCATCAGCTGGTCTCACGGCACCAGATGTTTCTCTGGCCCGATCTCGCCGGCGCGTTCGGTGAGCGCAGCCTGGTGCCGGGTCTACTCAAGGGGCAGCCCCGAGTGAGGGCTACAGATCTGTGGACTCGTCGGCGTTGACGTCCGCGACAGAAACGAAGGAGGAATGACTAACTAAAGACGGATGATCACGTGGTGGACAGCGTGATCGTCAGCGACCCCGTGGGGCTGGCCGGAGCAATCGTGAAGCGGCCCGGATGTGCATGAGCGGCCCGATCACGCCCACCCGCGCGGGCGCGTACGCCCTTGGTGTGGAGGTGGCGCTCCGGGTGACGGGCAAGGAAATCTCCGCTGACCGAGGAGAACCACCGACAGCTCCAAGAGCGTACCGACAGAGACCGAACCGAGGACGACGAGCGGGACGACATCCGACGTCTGGAGCCACTTCTGGCCAAGCTGTTGCCCGTACCCAAGGCCAGCGCCTCGTCACGCATCTTCTCCAACACCTTGAAGTTGCGCATCATGAAGTCAGCCGCCTCGGGACTCAGCGAGGCTCTGGACCGCTCGCGCTTCCCGCTCGGGAGCACCCTCACATCTTGGGTTTTCGCTGGCAGCGCGGGCAAAAGTAGCTAGAGCGGTTCATGAATTTTTCGCGGACGATCGGCGTGCCGCAGCGCTTGCACGGATGGCCCTCGAGCCCATAGACATTGAGGCTTCGGTCAAAAAACCCGCTGCTGCCGTTCACATTGACGTAGAGCGCGTCGAAGGACGTACCGCCCTGGTCCAGCGCGGCGGCCATCACCGTGGCGGCGGCGGTGATGATCTCGGTCGCCTTGGCCCGGGTGAGGGTCCAGCTGCCGCGCGCGTAGTGCGTCCGGGCTTCCCACAGCGCCTCGTCGGCGTAGATGTTGCCGATACCGGAGACCAGCCGCTGATCCAGTAGGGCGCGCTTGACCCCGGTCCGTTTGCCCCGGAGCTGGCCGGCGGCCGCCGCCACGTCGAATTCGGGATCGAACGGGTCGCGTCCGATGTGGGCGACCTCGGCCGGGAGCGCCGCACCGCCCGGGGACAGCGATAGTCCGCCGAACATGCGCTGGTCGACGAAGCGGAGTTGCGGGCCGGCGTCGAGATCGAACAGCACCCGGGTGTTGCGCGGCCAGGGGCTCCCGCCCGGGTCCAACCGGAACTGGCCGCTCATCCCCAGGTGAGCCAGCAGCGCGTCCCCGTCGGCGAACGGGAGCCACAAATACTTCCCGCGCCGCGCCGGCTCGGCGAACACCCGTCCGGTCAGGGACGCGGCGAAGTCGTCGGGGCCGGCCAGATGGCGACGTACCGGCCGGGGATGCAGGACCTGGACCCGCTTGATCCGCCGTCCGAGCAGGGCCGCGGCGAGCCCACGACGGACCACTTCCACCTCGGGCAGTTCAGGCACGAAGCACGCTCAGGTCTGGCACGTTCAGGGTGCGCCGGCCGACTCCGCCAGGGCGGTCTGCGTGGCCTGCAGAGCGGCGAAGGCGATGGCGGCCGCGTTCTGCTCGGCCTCCTTCTTGTTGTGACCGGCTCCGGGTCCGTAGCGCCGCGGGCCGACGCTGACGCTGGCCTGGAAGGACTTGGCGTGGTCGGGCCCGGACTCCACCACGGTGTAGACCGGAACACCGAGGGCGAACGCGGACGCAATCTCCTGCAGGCTGGTCTTCCAGTCCAGACCGGCTCCGCGGGTCGCGGCGTCGGCCATCAGCGGGTCGAAGAGCCGGTGGATGAAGGTCCGAGCCGCGTCGATGCCGTGCTGGACGAACAGGGCGCCGATCAGCGCCTCCATCGTGTCGGCCAGGATCGAGGACTTGTCCCGGCCACCGGTGCTGTCCTCCCCGCGGCCCAGCCGGACCATGGCGCCGAGCTCGAGGGAGCGGGCCACGTCGGCCAGGGCACGAGAATTGACCACCGCCGCGCGCAACTTGGCCAGCTGCCCCTCCGACAGGGCGGGGTGCACGGTGAACAGGTGCTCGGTGATGACGACGCCGAGCACCGCGTCACCGAGGAACTCGAGTCGTTCGTTGGTGGGCAGGCCGCCCTGCTCGTAGGCGTAGGAGCGGTGCGTCAGGGCGTGCAGCAAAAGCTCGGGATCGATGGTCATCCCGAGTTCGCTCAGCAGCGTCCCGACCGAAAGCCCGGCGTCGGCCGGGATCGCGCTCAGGACTCGAGCACCTGCCGGCGAGCGGCCCGCGGTCCGTACTGGCCGCAGGTGGGGCAGGCGGTATGCGGAAGGTGCTTCTCCCGACACGCCGGATTGGCACAGGTGACCAACGCGGGAACCGATGCCTTCCACTGCGAACGACGGTGCCGGGTGTTGCTGCGCGACAACCTGCGCTTCGGGACGGCCATGATCTCTCCTTGCTCTCCCGCTCAGCGGGACACTTCCTCGTCCCGGTCAGGACGAGGCTCATTGTAGGTTGCGGGTGGCTTGTCGGTCATGCTCAGCAACGCCGACCAGCGCGGATCCAGCTCTTCGGCGTGGTGGTGGCCGGGGTCGTCGGCCAACCGCGCGCCACAAACCGGGCACAGGCCCGGGCAGTCGTCGCGGCACAGCGGCCGGAACGGCAGGTCAAGGACCACGTCGTCACGCAGCACCTGTTCCAGATCGACCAGGTCACCAGAAAGCCGGCTGGCTTCCTCGTCGTCCTCCTCCTGGCCCTCGTGCACATACAACTCCTGGACGTCGACCTCGACGTCGACGCTCACATCGGCGAGGCAGCGTACGCACTCGCCTCGGGCCTGCATCATGGCGATCCCGGTGACCAGCACGCCCTCGACCACCGACTCCAACCGGAGATCGAGGTCCACCGCCGACCCGCGCGGCACCCCGATCACTTCCGTGCCCAGGTCGACCGGGGCGGGAACGACGGTACTGATCTCGGTCATCGCGCCGGCCCGGCGACCCAGGGAGCGGGTGTCGAAGACGAGTGGCGAGCGGGGATCGGCGCGACGCATCCCACTCATCGCAGCGTCTCCTCAGGTGATGTGGTGCACGGGTGATCTGATCGACGTCGGTCGACCGACCGTCCATCGTAGCGGTCGACCACGGAAGCGCTCAACCTCAGCGACGCTCGGTTCCCGTAGCGCCGCCGCGCTCGGTGGCAATGGCGCTGCCCCGCTCGGCGTCGAGACCGCTGCGCTCGGCCAGCCGAGCCCGGGCGGTATGCACCTGGCTGGTGGTCCGGTGCAGCACCGACTCGAACCCCGCCATCCGGGAGTCGACGAACAGGTCGGTCTCCCGGCGCAAGGCTGCCGCCTCGGCCTCGGCCTCGGCCTTGATCTGGGCGGCGGTCTCCTCGGCCAGACGCACCACTTCGCTGCGTCGCGCCAACTCGACCGCTTGTTCGCGCGCCGTGCCGACGATGCGTTCGGCTTCGGCGGTGCCCTCCGAAATCACCGACTGAGAGGAGTCGATCACCTGCTGAGCGTCGGCGATCTCGTCGGGCAGGCGCTCGATCACATCGTCGATCGCGCCCAACACCTCCCCCCGGTTGATCACGCACGACGCCGACATCGGCATCGACCGGGCGCTCACGATCAGCTCGCGGAGGCGCGCCAACTTTTCCTCCGCCGTCTGCCGGTCCGGCATCGTCGTCTGTTTCCCTTCACGTCGGCATCTTTGGTCTCGCCGCTCTCTCGGCTTGTCCCGAGCACAGTATCGGCCGCTCGTCTGTGCTGGTTCGGTCTACCGGCTCGAAGCGGCCCGGGCGGCAATTCGCGCGGCCACCGACGGTGGGACCAGCGCGGAGACGTCCGCGCCGAAACTCGCCAACTCCCGGACCCGGCTGGAGGAGAGGTAGGACCACTGCGGGCTGGTCGGGACGAAGACGGTGTCGACCCCGCTCAGCCGGCGGTTCAGCTGAGCCATCTGCAGCTCGTAATCGAAGTCGCTGCTGCTGCGCAGGCCCTTACTGATCAGGTCGACCCCGTGCTGGGTGCAGAAGTCGGTCAGCAGCCCGCCGAACAGGCTGACCGATACCCCCGGCCAATCCGCACAAGCCTCGCCGATCATCTCCGCCCGTTCCGGCGCGGTGAACAGGCTGGCCTTGCCGGTGTTCAGGCCCACCGCGACGATGACGGCCTCCGCCCGGGCCACGGTGCGACCGATGACGTCCAGGTGGCCGTAGGTGACCGGATCGAAGGACCCGGGGCAGACCGCGGTGGTCATCGGGTCTCCTGGGTGGATCGGTGTCGGGCAGATGACGAGCCTTGGGCAAAGTACAGCACCGTCTCCCCGTAGCGCCGACTCCACCGGTTGCGCACCCCCTCAGGCCACGCCGGCGCAGGCGTCCGCGCCGACCGTTCGACCACCACCAGCCCGGCCGGGGCCACCCAACCGAGGGCGAAGAGGTCCTCCAGGACTACGTCGAGATCCTGCGTCGCCAGCGCGTAGGGGGGGTCGGCGAAAACGATGTCGTACGGCTCCGCCGGACGGCTCAGAACCGACGTCACCGTGGCCCGGCGCACCTGCACCGGCAGGCCGAGGCCAGCGGCGTTGGCCCGGATCAGGGCCGCCGTCCGCGGGTCGTGCTCGACCAGCAGGACCGGGTCCGCACCCCGGCTGGCCGCCTCCAGGCCGACCGCGCCGGAGCCGGCGTAGAGGTCGGCAAAGGCCAGCCCGGCCAGGGCGGCGTCGGCGCTCCGGCTCGTCGTCTCGGCCCATGCGGTGAGGGCGGAGAACAACGCCTCGCGGACCCGGTCCGCGGTCGGCCGGGTGCCGGCTCCGGCCGGCGTGGTCAACCGGCGGCCACCTCGGGAACCGGCGATCACCCGGGTCACGTCCGCTCCAGCCAGTCGCCGGCCGCCTGCCGTTCGACCTGGGTGGTGATGTCGGCCAGCCCTGGATCGTTCGGGCACTCGGTCACGCACCGATCGGCGAGCTCACGGGCCTGCGCGAGCAGGTCGGCATCGTGCAGGACGCGGAGCAGTCGCAGGCTGGACCGCCCGCCGGACTGGCTGGAACCCAAGACGTCGCCCTCGCGGCGCTGCTCGAGGTCCACCTCGGCCAGGGCGAAGCCGTCCCGGGTCGCCGCCACCGCCTCCAGCCGGCGCCGGGCCGCGCTGTCGGGCGCCGCACTGCTGAGCAGCAGGCACACCCCGGGATGGCCGCCGCGCCCGATCCGTCCGCGTAACTGGTGCAGCTGGGAGATCCCGAACCGGTCGGCGTCGCAGATCACCATCACCGAAGCGTTCGGGACGTCGACACCGACCTCGATCACCGTGGTCGCGACCAACACGTCGGTTGCGCCGGCGACGAACCGGGCCATCGCGGCGTCCTTGTCGTCGGTGGGCAGCTGCCCGTGCAACAAGTCGACCCGAAGGTCGGCGAACGGACCGCCCGACAGCTCGGCGTACAGGTCCTCCGCCGCGACGGCAGGCGGGGCGTCGTCGGACCCGGCGAAGGGGGCCGCGTCACCGGCCGCCTTGGGGGTGGTGGTGGCCGAGGAGATCCGGGCGCACACCACGTACGCCTGCCGGCCGGCCCGGACCTCCTCGGTGACCCGCTGCCAGGCCCGCTGCACCCAGTCCGGCCGCCGAACGGCGTCGACCGCCACCGTGCTCACCGCTGCCCGGCCGGCGGGCAGCTCGCGCAGCGTCGACACCTCCAGATCGCCGAACACGGTCATGGCCACGGAGCGGGGAATGGGGGTGGCGGTCATCACCAGCACGTGCGGGCGGGCGGCCGACTTCGCGCTCAGCGCCGCCCGCTGCTCGACCCCGAACCGGTGCTGCTCGTCCACCACGACCAGTCCGAGCTCGGCGAAGGTGACGTCGGCGCTGAGCAGGGCGTGGGTGCCGATCACGATCCCCGCCTCGCCCGAGGCGATCCGGCGCAACGCCTCCCGCCGCCGGGCGGCACTCAGCGACCCGGTCAGCAAGACGACGCCGGTGGCGTGCTCGACCGCGCCCAGCGTCCCGCCGTGGGCGAGCTCGCCCAGCATCGCGGTCACGGTCTGGTGGTGCTGAGCGGCCAGCACCTCGGTCGGGGCCAGCAACGCCGCCTGACCGCCGGCGTCGACCACCGAGGTCATCGCCCGGAGGGCGACCAGGGTCTTGCCCGAGCCGACCTCCCCCTGCAACAACCGCTGCATCGGGCGCCGCCTGGCCAGTTCGGTGTCGAGCAGCTCACCGATCGCCCGCTGGCCGGCGGTCAAGATGAACGGCAGCCGCGCGTCGAACGCCTCCCGCAGCCCTCCCGCGCGGGTGGGGCGGGCTATCGCGCCGTGGGTGGCGGCGTCGGCCCGGCGGCGGGCCATCGTCAGCTGCAGGGCGAACGCCTCGTCGAAACGCAGCCGCTCCCGGCCCCGCTCCGCGCTCGAGCGGTCCGGCGGCTGGTGCACTGCGGCGAACGCCTCCGCCAACCCGAGCACGTCAGCCACCTCCCGGACCCATGCCGGCAACGGATCCGCCATCTCGTCCAGGGTCCCCAGCGCGAGCCGGGCGCAGTCGGCGATCGTCCAGGTCCGCAGCCGGCCGGTCATCGGATAGATACCGACCAACGCGGCCTGGGTGGTGGCGGCCAACTTCTCGTTGCGCGCCGCCCCGCCGATCACCGCGCCGTGTCGGTCCACGATCACGAAGTCCGGATGGGCCAACTGCAAGGCTCGGTTGAACTCGCGGACCTTGCCCGCGAAGATGCCGCGCGCGCCGGGGGTCAGGTCGGCCTCCCAGTAGCGGATCAGCCGCGGGACGCCGAAGAAGGTCAAGGTCAACGTCCCGCGGCCGTCGGTCACTACGACCTCCAGCCGGGGCTTGCGACCCGTCCGGCCATAATTCTGATTCGCGTAGTCGTCACCGGGCAGGTTGTACGACCTCACCTGCCGCACCTGAGCCAGCACGGCGACCTCTTCGCCGGGCTGCAGGGCCGACAGATCGCTCAGCTCGGTCCCGGAGAAGTAGCGCCGCGGCAGCAGGTGCATCAGCTCACCGACCGTACGGACTCCCAATGGCTCCAGCTGCTTGGCCGTCTTTCCGCCGACCACGCCGTCGAGGCGCCGGTCGAGACGGCGGAACGCGTCGGTGCGCCACGCGGCGTCGGCGGGCCGGGCACTCGGGTCGGGGTCGTCGACAACCGAGACTGCTCCGGTACGACGCGCGGCCACGGTTCCACCGTAGAGGCATTTCACCGTAGAAGCATCCGGTGGCGTCGGGTGATTCGACCGCCGGATCAGGCGTCGGGTACGCTGACGAGGTTGCCGAGACGGCAGCATGATCTTGTTCGGTTCTCGGTACGTGATTTGGGAGTGACTCCGGTGGCTGCGGTGTGCGACGTGTGCGGCAAGAGACCTGGCTTCGGCCACAACGTCCCCTGGTCGAAGAAGAAGACCAACCGACGCTGGAACCCCAACATCCAAAGCGTGCGGGCGGCCGTCTCCGGCCGGGCGAAGCGCGTCAACGCCTGCACGTCCTGCATCAAAGCCGGCAAAGTCACCGCTTCCTGACCCTGGGCTTGACTCCGCCGCCCGCGAGCGGTAGCCCATCCCGGTTTCCGACCTGGCGAGACCGGGAACAGCTACCGTTCGTGGCGTTCGTTCAGGTCGGTACGACGACGGGGACGATCATCGGGCGGCGCCGATGCGTGTCGTTGACCCACTTGCCCATCCGGCGACGAATGACCTGCTGCAGGCGGTAGGGGTCGTCCACCCCGTCGGCCAGCGCATCCTCCAACGCGGCGGCGACCTGCGGCCGGACGGAGTCGAAGATTGCGTCGCCCTCGACGAAGCCGCGGGCGTGGATGTCGGGCCCGCTGATCACCTTGCCGGTGTGGGTGTCGACCACCGCCACCACGGAGATGAAGCCTTCTTCGCCGAGGATCTTACGGTCGGTCAGGGACGCTTGCGTGATGTCGCCGACCGTGGTCCCGTCGACGAAGATGTAGCCGGCGTCGACCTTGCCGACGGTTCGGGCGATCCCGTTCTCCAGGTCGATCACCGCACCGTCCTCGGCGATGATCGTGCGCTCCCGGGGCACCCCGGTCGCCACGGCCAGGTTGGCGTTGGCGATCAGGTGCCGGGCCTCGCCGTGCACCGGCAGCACGTTGAGCGGCTTGACGATGTTGTAGCAGTAGAGCAGTTCCCCGGCGCTGGCGTGGCCGGAGACGTGCACCAGCGCGTTTCCCTGGTGGATGACGTGCGCGCCCAGCCGGCTCAGCCCGTTGATCACCCGGTAGACCGAGTTCTCGTTGCCCGGGATCAGCGAACTGGCCAAGACTACGGTGTCGCCGGGCCGGAGTTCGATCACCGGATGTTCCCGATTGGCCATCCGGGACAACGCCGACAGCGGCTCACCCTGGGAGCCGGTGGAGATGATCACCACGTCCTGCGGCTTGAACTTCTCGATGTCGCGTAACTCGATCAACGTGTTGGCCGGGACCTTGAGGTAGCCGAGGTCTCGGGCCACGCCCATGTTGCGCACCATCGACCGGCCGACGTAGACCACCTTGCGGCCGTGCTCGACCGCGGCGTCCATCACCTGCTGGACCCGGTGCACGTGGGAGGCGAAACAAGCCACGATCACCCGCTGCCGGCTCCGGGAGAAGACCCGGTCCAGGGCCGGCGCGATGTCGCGCTCCGGGGTGGTGAAGCCCGGCACCTCGGCGTTGGTGGAGTCGACCAGGAACAGGTCGACCCCCGCCTCCCCCAGCCGGGCGAAGGCCCGCAGGTCGGTCAGCCGGCCGTCCAGCGGCAGCTGATCCATCTTGAAGTCGCCGGTGTGCAGGATCCGGCCCGCCGGCGTCCTGATCGACACCGCGAGGGCGTCGGGGATGGAGTGGTTGACCGCGACGAACTCCAGGTCGAAGCCGCCGGTGCTCAGCCGCTCGCCGTCACTGACGACCCGTCGTTCGACGTGTCGCAGTCGGTGTTCGCGCAACTTCTCCGCCAGCAGGCCCAAGGTCAGCTTCGACCCGATCAGCGGGATGTCGGGACGCTGCTTGAGCAGGTAGGGAACGGCACCGATGTGGTCCTCGTGGCCGTGGGTGAGGACGAGACCGACGACGTCGTCGAGGCGGTCGGCGATCGCGTCGAAGCCCGGCAGGATCAGATCGACCCCGGGATGGTCGTCCTCGGGGAACAGCACCCCACAGTCCACCAGCAGCAGCCGGCCGCCGAATTCGATCACCGTCATGTTCCGGCCGATATCACCCAGACCGCCCAGGGGGGTGACCCGCATGACGGTGCGGCTCAGCGGCGGCGGCTTCTGCAGACTGGCGGTGACCACAACGAATTACCCTACACAGCCTGGCGGACAGGACGCCGACCTGCAGACACCAAACCTCCGGACACCAAACCTCCGGAAACCAGACCCCTCCGGAAACCAAGAGGCCCGCAAGCGACCTGCTCGGGGGTTCAGGTAGCTTGCGGGCTCGTTCACTCTATCGGTTGTGGCCCCCGACATATTACCTCTGCCAAACGTGATCTGGGTCACCGGCAGTGAGGTGGAGGCGCGGCGGCGCTCGATACCATCGACCGCGTGCCCCCATCGTCCGCTCGACCCGAAGACTCCCGCGCCGATACCGACCTAACCAACCCTGCTGACGCGCCCAACCCAGCTGACGCTACGGACTCGGTCCGGCTGGCCTGGCCGAGCGAGGCCGGGGCCATCGCTGCCCTGCAACGCCGGGGGTGGGCGGCGAGCCTGTCGACCGCGGTCAGCCGGTCGTTGCTGGCGGAGGTCGACGAGCAGGAGATGCGTACGGCTTGGGCGGCGGTGATCACCCGACCACCGAACGCCCGGCAGCGGGTGCTGGTGGCCCTCCAGGGTGCCCGGCTGGTCGGTTTCGCCACCGTCGTACCCGGTCAGGACGCCGACGCCGATCCCGCCGTCGACGGTGAGGTCGACGAGTTCTGGATCGACCCGCCGGCGCAGCGTCGCGGTCACGGGTCACGGCTGCTCAACGCCTGCGCCGACACGTTGCGGGCCGACGGTTTCGTCTCGGCCCGCTGGTGGCTGGCCGGCGACGACGACGCGCGGCGGCGTTTCCTGGCCGCCGCCGGCTGGGCGCCGGACGGCGGTCGGCGGGAGATCGGTTCGCCCGACGGCACGGTCCGGCTGAGGCAGGTACGGCTGCACGTGAGCCTCAGCGACGACCCAGCCGGCTGAGCCGGCGACCGACGACCCGGAGCGGGTCCTGCTCAGCGCTGGAGCGGAACGTCGTCCCCGCTGATGCCGACGTGCAGACCGTCGTCCTGGGGGTCGACCGAGGTGATCCGGAGCCCGTAGGGAACCCCGGTGATCGGGATGGGCTTGACCAGGGCGTTGATGATGGCCTTTGCCACCACGTCGGGCATGGGGGTGCCGTTCAGCGACAGCGTGGGCTCGGTCACCGACAGTGTCTGCGTCTTGACGTCGAGGGCCAACCGGCCGGTCACTGTGGCCGGCACGGTCAACCCGAAGGCCCCCGGTGAGGCGTCGATGCCGAACCGGCCGCCGCCGAGGTAACTCAGCGGTACTCCGGCCTGGGCCTTGACCACCGCATAGTCGAGGGTCGCGGTGCCCTCGACGTGCTCCGCGCTGGAGGTCTTCCACCAGTCGTTGGTGGTGACGCCGCTCAACTGCACGTCGACGTGCTCCAGCGGCAGCGGAGCCTGGGTGGTCTGGCCGACCTGATCGGCCACGATGTGGATCGCCCGGATCCGTCGGGCGGCGACCTGGGTCAAGAACGGCCGGCCGGGGATGTCGACCTGCGGCAGGGTCGGCGTTCCCAGGGCCTCCTGCTGCTGGGTGGCGATCCGCTGTTCGGTCTGGTTGTGTACGTAGGTGTCGACGCCGAAGAACACCGCGACGAGCGCGGCGACCACGACCAGGACGATCAGGACGCGCCAAGCCGGACGCCCGGACGCCGGCGCGGGGACCGGTGCGGGGACTACCGCGGGCGCCTCGGGCCGCTGGCTCATCGACCGAGGCCCAGGACGGATTCGATCCCGACCGTCAACCCGGGCCGATCCCGGACCGCGCGGACCGCGGCGATCACCCCAGGCATGAAGGACGTCCGGTCGAGGGAGTCGTGGCGCACGGTGAGGGTCTCCCCGGGCGCGCCGAACAACACCTCCTGGTGGGCGACCAGACCGCGCAGCCGGACGCTGTGCACCGCGACTCCGTCCACGCCGGCTCCGCGAGCGCCGGGCAGGGCCGAACTGGTCGCGTCCGGTGGGGCCGGGAGGTCGGCAGCGGCCCGGGCGACGGCGATCCGGGCGGCGGTGGTCCGCGCCGTGCCCGAAGGGGCGTCGGCCTTGTCCGGATGATGCAGCTCGACGATCTCCACACTCTCGTAGAAGGCCGCCGCCTGCTCGGCGAAGTGCATCATCAACACCGCGCCGACGGAGAAGTTGGCCGCGACCACCACACCCGTTCCCGGGTGGTCGGCCAGCAGTTCCCGCACCCGGTCCAGCCGCAAGTCGTCGAAACCGGTGGTCCCGACCACGATCGACACTCCGCGCTCAAGACACCAGGTGAGGTTGTCCATCACCTGGTCGGGATGGGTGAAGTCCACCGCGACGTCCGCATCGCCGGCCGGCTGCCGCGCGTCGCCGAGGTCGAGCGCGGCGGCCAAGGTGAGGTCGGGGGCGTCCTCGACCGCTCGGCACACCTGGGCCCCCATCCGGCCGCGGGCGCCGAACACGGCGACGTTCAGCACTGGCCCATCTGGATCGGCCACGTTCCTCCTCGGGCTCGGTGTCTCACCCTAGCCGCGGCTACGGTCAGGCCCACTTTCTCGACACCGCCGCCGGCACCCGTGGACCGACCAGGCCCAGGACGGGCGGCTGGGCGAACAGCCGGGCCGCCTCGACCTGCAGTTCCGTGGCGCTCACCGCGTCGTAGCGGCCCAGGATTTCCTCGAGCGTGCGGTCGTCGCCGAGGAGCGCGTTGGCTCCCAGCCGACCCATCCGCGACGACGGGGTTTCGTAGGAGAGCACCGTCTGTCCGCGCAGCTGGCTCTTGGCCCGGGCCAACTCGGCGTCGGTGACCCCGTGCTCGGCGACCTCGTCCAGGAGTCCGCGGACCAGGTCGAGGATCGGGGCGAGCCGATTGGGCGCGCACTGGAACTCCACACTCCACATCCCCGCGTCGGAGTAGGTCGTCTCGCCCGCATCGATGCCGTACGTCAGTCCCCGCCGTTCCCGGATCTCCAGGAACAGTCTCGACGCCATCCCGCCGCCGAGGATCACCGACAACAGACCGGCGGCGTACCGCCGGTCGTCGAAGACCCCGGTGCCGGGGAAGGCGAGCACGGCGTTGATCTGTTCCACCTGCCGGTGAGCGAAGCTCAACCCGGCCGGCGTAGCAGGCGGTGCGGGTCGTGGCGGCACCGGCTTGACGGCGTCGGGGCGCCGGTCTAGGTCCGACAGCTGCGCAACCAGCTGATCGTGCTCGAGCGCGCCGGCCGCGGCGACCACCAGCGATGACGGCTGGTAGTGCTGGCGCCAGTGCCGGGCGATCAGGTCGCGGGACATGGTCGCGATCGAACCGGGCGTGCCGATCACCATTTTGCCCAGTCCGGTACCGCCGAAGACGGCGTCGGCGGCCAGCTCGGCCACCACTTCGGCCGGATCGTCGGCGTGCATGGCGATCTCGTCCAAGATCACCGCCCGTTCGGCGTCGACGTCGCTGCGCCGGATCAGTGAGCAGGAGAGCATGTCGGCAAGGACGTCGATCGCCAACGGGGCGTCCTGGGCCAAGACCCGGGCGTAGAAGCAGGTGTGCTCCTTGGTCGTGTACGCATTCAGCTCCCCGCCGCGGGACTCGACCGCTGCCGAGATGTCCTCCGCGCTGCGCCGTCGGGTGCCCTTGAACAGCACATGCTCCAAGAAGTGCGACGCGCCGTGCCGGGCGGCACTCTCGTCCCGCGATCCCACCCGGGCGTAGATCCCGACGCTGAAGGTCCGGCTGGACGCCATCGTCTCGGTCACGACCTGCAGACCGTGCGGCAAGACCGTACGCCGCACGGCGCCGTCCCCGAAGAGACGACGCCGTGCGACCGGTCGGTGCCCCGTCACGTAACGGTGCCGGCGTTCACGAACGTCTCCCCCACTAGGCGGAGGCGGTCTCCTCGACCACCGGGACCAGCGACAACTTGCCCCGGTCGTCGACTTCGCTGATCTCGACTTGCAACTTCTGGCCGACACTGACCACGTCTTCCACGCTCTCCACCCGCTGGCCGCCGGCCAGGGAGCGCAGCTTGGAGATGTGCAGCAGCCCGTCCTTGCCGGGCAGCAACGACACGAACGCTCCGAAGGCGGTGATTTTGACCACCGTGCCGAGGTAGCGCTCGCCCTTCTCCGGCATCGTCGGGTTGGCGATGCCGTTGATGATGGCCCGCGCCGCCTCGGCCTTGTCGCCGGAGTCCGCACCGACGTAGATGGTGCCGTCGTCCTCGATGCTGATCTGGGCGCCGGTGTCGTCCTGGATCTGGTTGATCACCTTGCCCTTGGGGCCGATCACCTCACCGATCTTGTCGACCGGAATGGTGATGGTGATGATCCGCGGGGCGTACAGACTCATCTCGTCGGGGGCGTCGATGGCCTCGCTCATCACCTCCAACAGCGTGCTGCGGGCCTCCTTCGCCTGCGTCAGGGCTCCGGCCAGAACATGCGCGGGCACCCCGTCGAGCTTGGTGTCCAACTGCAGCGCGGTGATGAAGTCGGCGGTCCCGGCGACCTTGAAGTCCATGTCCCCGAAGGCGTCCTCGGCGCCGAGGATGTCGGTCAGGGCGACGTAGCGGGTCTCCCCGTCCACGGTGTCGCTGACCAGCCCCATCGCAATCCCGGCCACCGGCGCGCGCAGCGGCACCCCGGCGTTCAGCAGGGCGAGGGTGGAGGCGCAGACCGAACCCATCGACGTGGAGCCGTTGGACCCGAGAGCCTCCGAGACCTGACGGATGGCGTACGGGAACTCCTCCCGGGTCGGCAGGACCGGCATCAGCGCCCGCTCGGCCAGCGCGCCGTGGCCGATCTCACGCCGCTTGGGCGAACCCACCCGGCCGGTCTCACCGGTGGAGTAGGGCGGGAAGTTGTAGTTGTGCATGTAGCGCTTGGTGGTTTCCGGCGCCAGTGTGTCGAGCTTCTGCTCCATCCCCAACATGTTCAAGGTGGAGACACCCAGGATTTGGGTCTCGCCGCGCTGGAACAACGCCGAGCCGTGTACCCGGGGCAGCACGCCGACCTCGGCCGACAACGTACGGATGTCACGGACCCCACGACCGTCGATCCGGAAGCCGTCGGTCAGGATCTTCTGCCGGACCAGCTTCTTGCTCAGGGCCCGGAACGCCCCGCCGATCTCCTTCTCCCGGCCCTCGAAGCCGCCCGCCGCCAGCTGCGCGCGGACCTTCTGCTTGAGGGTGTCGGTGGCGTCCTCGCGAGCCTGCTTGTCCGCGATCGACATCACCTCGCTCAGCTCCGTGCTGGCCTGCTCGACCACGGCGGCGTAGACGTCGTCGGCGTAGTCGAGGAAGACCGGGAACTCCGCGGTGTCCTTGGGGAACTGGGCCACCAGCTCGGCCTGCGCGTCGCACAGCGCCTTGATGAACGGCTTGGAGGCCTCCAGGCCGGCGGCGACCACGTCCTCGGTGGGTGCAGTCTTGCCCGCGCGCACCAGGTTCCAGGTCTGCTCGGTGGATTCGGCCTCGACCATCGCGATGGCCACGTCACCGGCGGCGGTGACCCGGCCGGCCACGACCATGTCGAAGGTCGCGTCGGCCAGTTGGTGTACGTCGGGGAAGCCGACCCAGTCGTCACCGATCAGGGCGACCCGGACGCCGCCGACCGGGCCGGTGAACGGCAGCCCGGCGAGCTGGGTGGACAGCGACGCGGCGTTGATCGCCACCACGTCGTAGGTCTTGTCGGGGTTCAGCGCCATCACCGTGACCACGACCTGGACCTCGTTGCGCAGGCCCTTGACGAAGCAGGGGCGCAGCGGCCGGTCGATCAGCCGGCAGGTGAGGATCGCGCCTTCGCTCGGACGGCCCTCGCGGCGGAAGAACGAGCCGGGGATCCGTCCGGCGGCGTACATCCGCTCCTCGACATCGACGGTGAGCGGGAAGAAGTCGAGACCGTCACGGGGCTTGCTGCCGGCCGTGGTGGCCGAGAGCAGCATGGTGTCCTCGTCGAGGTAAACCGTGGCCGAACCTGCGGCCTGCCGGGCCAACAGCCCGGACTCAAAACGGATGGTGTGCTTGCCGTGGGCGCCGTTATCGATGACGGCCTCGGTGAAGCGGAGTTCTGGTCCCTCCATGGGAGTCCTTTCTCAAGGCGCGCGCCCGTCCTGGGTCGCCGCCGGATGTGGACCACATCCCGTGTGCCGGTGGAGGCCGGTCTTCGATCGAGGTCTCCGGGGCGGAGGATTGATTCCTCCCGGGGACCACTACCGAGGACCGAGCCTGATCTGGACCCCAGCTGGGTCGGACCGGGCGAGGACGTGATCGCGGTGTGAGTGTGAGCTGTTCAGTTGTCTCGTGCTCGGCCTACTCGAACGAGTCGGCGGAACGTACGAAAGGAGCGGCCCGCCGGCCCGTAGGCCACCGAACCGCTCCTGATGGTCAGCGACGCAAACCGAGGCGCTCGATCAGGGAGCGGTACCGGTTGATGTCGGTCTTGGCGGCGTAGTTGAGGAGCCGGCGCCGTTGGCCGACCAGCAGCATCAAGCCACGACGCGTGTGGTGGTCGTGCTTGTGCTCCTTCAGGTGCTCGGTCAGCATCGCGATCCGACGGCTGAGCAGGGCGACCTGGACCTCGGGAGACCCCGTGTCGCCGGGCGTGGTGGCGTACTCGTCGATGATCTTCTTCTTCTCGGCGGCATTCAACATCTGTGGCTCCTTCGGGGGCTTGTTGCGCGGCGCTCCCGGACCAGACAATCCGAACCCAACAATCCGAACTAGACAATCTGGGGTGCACATGGCGTGCGTGGGAGCTCTTGGGCGTCCGCGGCCGATCGAACGGCAATACTTACGCTACCAGCGCCGATGAAGTGCCCCTAATCTCGCGCGCGATCGAGTCCGGTGCGGTAGCAGCGGGTTCGGTAGGGCAGGTCCACCCGGTCGGCGTCGGGAAAACGGTCGGCAACAAGTGCGGCGGTCTCCTCGCGGACCCGACGTTGGGCACCGGCGGGGGCGCCGAGGTAGTAGCTGCGGGTGCTGACCAGGCCGGCTACGTCGGCACGTTCCATCGGCTGTTGCCAGTCGACGCAGCAGGTCTCGACCGGCTCGAAGGCCGCGGTGAGTACGGGTGCATGTCGGGTGGGGTCGACCACCTCGCTGCCGGATAGGGTGTGCCAGATCGCGACCAGTTCGGCCACCCAGGGGACGCGCACGTCGAGGAAGTTCCAGAGCCAGCCGGCCCGACCTCCTGGCTTGAGGATCCGTTGGATCTCGGCGGTTCCCGCTGCCGGCTCGACCCAGTGCCACGACTGAGCGAAGGTGACCAGGTCAGCCGAACCGGCGTCCACCCCGGTGTCCTCGCCGGTGCCGACGCTGACCTGCAGTGCGGGCAGGCGCCGGCGCAGCTGGGCCAACATGTCGGTCGACGGATCGACCGCGAGCACCGCGAACCCTCGGCCGGCGAGCGCACCGCTGAGTTTCCCGGTCCCGGCGCCGACGTCGACGACCCGTCCGCCCTCGGGCACGCCTGCGACCAGCCACTCCACTGCCCGGTCGGGGTAGCCGGGCCGGAGCTGCTGGTACCGATCACCGCCGGTCGCGAACGCCGTCCCCAGCCGGCGGACCGCATCAGCATCGTCGAGGCTCACCCGTCCATCCTGCCCCGGTTCCGCGTACGTTTCCCGACCACGGCCCGACCGCAGCACCCACCAGACCTGTTCCCGCGTACGTTTCCCGACCACGGCCCGACCGCGGCACCCACCAGACCCGATCCCGCGCACGTTTCCCGACCACGGCCGGCAGATCGGTCCTAGCTACTACCTCACTCCCGGCGACGGCTGGTGGGCCGTGGTGTGGGGACGTGGGCAGAACGTCAGCGAGGTCGAGGTAGCCGCGCTACGGCGCGCCGACGAGGGCGACCTGAGCGGCCTCAGCGTGCACAACCAGGATGGCACCTTCAGCCGCCTCGGCTGACTACGCCGCCTGGGTCGACCTCGCTATCGACGCATACACCACCCCTGCAGCCCGATCGTCGTCGCCTCATCGACGAACGGCTGCATCGTCTCGCGGCCGACCCGGGAGCAGGCAGCATCCACCGCGCCGGCACAGGATGGTGGACCAGCACCTTCGCCGACGGCGCTGGCCTCACCAGGTTCGCCAACTCCCCCAATCGCCGACGACTGACCATCCTGCGCATCCTTGATCTTCACTGACGCCGCGGCAGGCCGTGAACCTGCGCGGCTGAAAGATCCGGCCGCTATCGCCGGTCTGATGGCCGACGCTGTCGCCGGCAGGTAGTCTTAGCGCCCACTCAGCGGCGGCGGCTCAGTTCGAGGGCGGTTCGGGTGTGCTCCACGTCGAGGTGCATTTGTCGCACCAGGGACTCCATCCCCTCGTACTTGACCTGGCCCCGTAGCCGGGCGTAGAAGTCGACCGCGATCTCCACCCCGTACAGCTCGAGGTCGTCCCGGTCGAGCACGTAGGCCTCCACCCTCCGCTCGACCCCGTCGAAGGTCGGGTTGGTCCCCACCGAGATGGCCGCCGGCCACCTTGGGGCCCCGATGTAGTCGAGTCGAGTCACCCAGCCGGCGTAGACCCCGTCGGCCGGCACTGCCATTCCCGGCGGGACGGAAATATTGGCCGTCGGGAAGCCGAGTTCGCGGCCGCGCTGGTCACCGTGGACGACCACCCCGCTGAAGCGAAACCCGTGCTCGCTCAGCTCGCGGACCCGGCCGAGGTCACCGTCGGCGACCGCGTGCCGGATCAGGGTGGACGAACTGGGCTGGGTGCCGTCGGTCAGCAGCGCGACGCCGAGAACGCCGAAGCTGCCCCGACCCAATTCGGCCAAGGTCGCCACGGTGCCGGCGGCCCGAAAGCCGAAGCGGAAGTTCTCCCCCACCACCACCCGGACCGGGTGCAGCGGGCGGAGTACCCGCTCGACGAACTCGGCCGGGCTCCAGCTGGCCACCTCCGCGGTGAAGTCGACCACGACCACGTCGGCCGCACCCGAAGCCCGGAGAAGCTCCACCCGTCGCTCCAGACTGGTCAGCAACAGCGGTGCCTGATCGGGACGAATGATCGACATGGGATGCGGCCAGAACGTGACCACCACCAGCGGTGCGCCCGGCTCGGCTGCGTGCGCGGCCCGCAATAGGTCGGTGTGACCCCGGTGCACGCCGTCGAAGTTGCCGATCACCACCACGGGCCTGCGACCACCGGCCTCCTGCGTCACCCCGCGCCTCCTCGTCGTGGCCCGGCTGCTCCGAAACCTCAGCGGAGCGTAGCGCGCGGCCAACCTCTCGGCATCCTGCGTGCTCTTCGCCGTCGGACGGACCATGAGGCCAACGAAGCCGACGGCTCAGCTGTTTAAGCAACGCCTGATCTGGACCCAGCCCGAACGGGTGCTCGTCGTCACTCTGCTCGGTAACGCGCTGAAGCCGCCGGGGGCAGCGGCAGGGGCGGCTTGATGACCGCCGCGGTGCGCGTCGGCCGGCGGCGCTATCGGTCCGTCGGCCTTACTCGGCTGGGTCGCGGAAGTACTGCTGAACGGTCTCGGCCGCCACGGAGGCTCGAGCCTGGCCAGCGTGCCGCGAGAGCAGAACCATCAACCCTTCGAGGGCGTGCTGGTCGACGCCGTTCCTCACCGCGGTCGAGGTGGGAACGAGCCGCTTGCGCAGCACGCCTTCGCAAATTGACGCTGTCAGGATGGCGACGCTGCGGTTTCGGTCGGGCAGGCTGCGGTTGTTCCAGACCGGCCGCCGGCAGCAAGAATGGCCTTCTTCGGCGAACGCTCGCTGGATCCGTCGTCAGCGTCGGCGCTGGGCGGTGCCGAGGGCGTGGGTGCCGTGCTGCCACATCGTATCGCCGATGTTGATGGTCGAGCCGGGCGCGACGATGGGGTCGACCCGGTCGAGCACGTCGTCGGACAGCTCGACGCCGTCAGCGGTGAGGGATCCCTCGAGCTGCTCCATGGTCCGCGGCCCGATGAGGACGGTGCTCACTGCGGGGTGCGGGCGACAAACGCGGTGGCGAGCTGGGGCAGGGCGCGCGCCTCGGCGATCTGCGACGGCGGCGTCTTCGATGCGCCGAACGAGCGGATCTGCGGCACCCCGACCGGGCCGACCCGGTGTTCGGCAGCAGCCGGGACCGGGTGCTGGCCGCCGGACGACCGCTGCTCGCCGCCGCGCAGCAAGCCGGCGAGGCCCGGACCGATCTCACCATCGACCAGGTGCTCGACCTCGTCCTCGCGGTGGTCACCGTCCCCGGCGACCGAACCTACGTCGAGCCGATCCTGCGCACCGCACTCGACGGTCTGCGCCGCTGAACCCTGTCGGTGCGGACGGCCTCACAGCGTCCCGTGAAGGTTGACGGCGACGTCAGCGGTGCGGAGCGGAGCTTCTCCGTTCAGGTGTCGAGCAGCTCGGCGGCGAAGACGATCACTCCTGGGCGTCGATGGCCCGGTCCGGGCATCGCGGCAGGTCACGACGGTGAGAGGTTGGGTGGATGACGCCAGAGGATCTGCGCAAATACTGCCTGAGCAAACCCGGGGCCTGGCCCGACGAGCCCTGGGAGGGCGATTCGGTCGTCAAGGTGCACGACAAGATCTTTGCGTTCCTCGGCCGCGGCCGGCCGCTCACGGTCGGCGTCAAGGCCGGCGCCAGTCGCGAGGAGGCCGACGAGTGGCTGGCCCGCTACCCGGATGAGGCCAGCGTCATGGCCTACATCGGCCGGTCCGGCTGGAACACGCTGCGGGTCGGTGGTGCGATCCCCGACGACGAGGTGCGGTCGGCGATCGACGATTCCTACGACGCTGTCGTTGCGAAGTTGCCGCGCAAGTACCGGCCACCAGACGTCGCCGAGTCCTGATCCCGAAGCCGATACCGACCGCGACCGCCGGCCTGGGCACCCTCGGCCCGGGCATCACGTGCTCGAACACCCGGCTTCCCGGCCCGTCACGTACGGCCCGACCTTCGGCAGCGTGGCCTGGCCGCTGACGGACCGTCAGGGGATGACTCTGTGGGAAGGTCCCGGTCCCGGCCGAAGCCGGTGAGCAGGATGCTCAGGCAGGCCAGCGCGTGGATACCGGCGAGCAGCAGCATTGCCGGCCGGACCCCCAGGTGGATGCCGAGTGCGCCGGCGGCCAGACCGGCGAGGGGCATGGTGCCGTAATTGACGACCTGGGTGGTGGTGAGCACCCGGCCGAGCAGGTGTGCGGGAACGTAGCGCTGACGCCAGGTACCGCGGATCACGTTCCCGGCCACGACCGCGACCCCGACTCCGAACAAGCCGGCCGCGGTCAGGCCGGCCTGCCGGGCGTCGTGCGGGGCGGCCACGAGCAGCGCACTCGGACCGCCGAGGACCAGGAGCAGGGTGGATGCGCGTCCGGTGCCGAATCGACGCGACAGCACCGGGGCGATCAGCGCGCCGAGCAGACCACCGGCACTGCCGATCATCAACACCACGCTGAGACCGGTCGGGGACAGGTGCACGTCCCGGACCAGGAAGAGCACCAGCAGCGCGGCGTAGCCGGTGAGGCCGAAGTTGGACGCGCCGCCGATGACGGTGAAGACCCGGAGGTACCGGTCACCGGTGACGGTCCTGATGCCCTCGCCGATCCGGCGCCGGAGCGGTTCGACCGGTTCAGAATCGCCGGGGCTTGGCCGGTCGATCCGCATCCGCCACAGGCAGAGCGCCGACACCCAGAACCCGACGACGTTGAGCACGATCCCGGTGGCGGCCGACGTCAGCTGGGTCAACAGCCCGGCCAGACCAGGTCCGGCCACCTGCATCGCCGACTCCGCCCCGAACAGCCGGGCGTTCGCGGGTTCCAGGTGCCGGTCGGGCACGATCAGCGGAAGAAGCTTCACGAAGGCCGGACGGAAGAACACGGTGGCGGTCCCGACCACCAGCGCCACGACAAGCAACTGCGGCAGCCACGCGGAGGCGGTCAGCAGACCCATCCAACCCGGCCCGGCCCCCAGGTAGGTGACCGCGAGCAACGGCAGCAGAACCGCGGCGGTGGCGGTACCGAGCGAACTGACCGCCTCTCCCGACCACAACAGAGCGAAGTTCGCCCCGAGGCGAACCCGGGTGGTGGTCGTGGCGGACGCGCGCATGGGAGAACCTCCGGCTCGTATGCTTTAGGGCTGGCGCTCTAGGGCTGGGCGGGGAAGCCGCGGGCGAAGACGAACACCGTCTCCCGCTCGACGTCGTCGGCGGGGATGTCGCGGTGCCGCCAGCGCTGGGTGAGGGCAATCAGCTCCTCGGAGAATTGCCGCAGTTCGCCGGGACTGAGCTTCATCCAGGTCTGGCTGGCGAAGGCGGCGTCATCCCACTCCCCGGCCGCCTCGGAGTTGGCCAGCCACTCCTGGGCGCGTTCGAACTGCCGCTGCAACGCCACCGACTCGGCGGCCAGTGCCGCGGTCACCGCTCCCGCGTCGGTGGCGAACTCGGCCCGGGACCACCGCGTACCCGGCGCGACGAGCCGCCACCAGCGTTCCCGCCGGTCGCGCGCCAACTCCGGCGCCTCGACGACCAGGTCGGCCTCGGCCAAGACCTTGAGGTGGTGGCTGACACTGCCGACGGCCTGGCCGGTCCGCTGCGCCAGAGCCGAAGCGGTGGACGGGCCGTCGACGGCCAGCGCGTCCAGCATCCGCGACCGGAACGGGTTGGCCATCGCCGCCAACGCCTTGGCGTCGGTGATGGTCTGGACCGGATGCTCTCGCTCGGGCGGAACCGGCGGTGAAGTCGCACTCATCTGGCCAGAATAGTTCCACAAGGAGTATTGTGCAATTTTTCTTGTGGGTTGATGGCACACTACAGGGTGGTAGCGACCTAACGACGAAGGTGAGAACCATGGCGACGCGGAGCAGTAAGAAGGACCGGACCGGCGCAGGCGACCTGGGCCTGGACTTGAGCGGTAACGCCGACGCCGAACTCTTCAAGTGGCTGGTGGCGTGTCTGCTGTTCGGGGCGCGGATCAGTCAGGAGATCGCCGCCGACGCCTTCCGGGCCCTGGACGCCGACGGCGTCCTCACCCCGGCCAAGTTGGCCGGTGCCGACTGGCAGCACCTGGTGGACCTGTTGGGTGAGGGCCGCTACCGCCGCTACGACGAGTCGAAGGCCCGGGAGCTGATCCAGCTGGGCGCCGACGTCCAGGAGCGCTACGACGGGAAGCTGTCCCAGTTGCCTCAGGGCAGCACGACCAAGAAGGAACGCAAGCAAAGACTGCAGGAGTTCAAGGGGATCGGGCCGACGGCCGCCGACATCTTCCTGCGGGAGGTGGGCGCGAAATGGAAAAGTTGAAAGCTGTGGATGGCTCGGTGGAAAGGCGCCTGAGCACCGAGGTAACCCCCTATCGTCGCTGGGGTGGCGGGGAGGGAGTTCTATGGTGGTCAGCATGACCGCACCGGTGGCAACCGGGTTGCCGTTCGGCCGGGCGTTGACCCGGGCCGATCTGGAAGCGATGCCCGATGACGGACACCGCTACGAACTCATCGACGGGACACTGATCGTGTCCCCGGCACCGGCGCGGCGGCACCAGCGGGGGGTGGGCGGACTGTACGTGCTGCTCAGGGCGGCCTGTCCGCCCGAGCTGGAGGTGCTGGTCGCACCCTTCGACGTCACGTTGGCCAACGACACCGTGCTTCAGCCGGACCTGCTCGTGTTCCGGCGGATCGATGCCACCGAGCGCGAGCTGCCCGGGCCGCCGCTGCTGGCGGTGGAGGTGCTCAGCCCCAGCACGCGGCGGATCGACCTGACCCTCAAACGGGCTCGCTACGAGGCGGCGGGTTGCTCGTCCTACTGGGTGATCGACCCGGACGGGCCCAGCCTGACCGCGTGGACGCTGCGCGACGGGGCGTACGTGCTTGACGTTGAAGGGGAGGCTGAGGACGAGGTGGTGCTCGACGCCCCGTACCCGGTCCGGGTCGTTCCGGCTCGGCTGGTCGAATAGGCCGGGACCTCGAGCACGCTCAGCCGACGAAGACCGCTTCGGCTCGCGCTCCTCCCCCGTCGGGCCGGTAGAGGGCCAAAAAGGTGTCGTCGGGGGCGAATACAGCGGTCAACTCGGTCAGCTCCACCTCAGCCAGCCGGCGTCCGTACCCGACGTCGGCGGCCTGCTCGGCGGTAAGGGTACGGTCCTGGGAAGCACCGGTGCGCCACCTCGCTCAGGCTCAGCATCGTCGCCTGCGCCACGTCGTCCAGCCCGACAGCCTCGTCCGCGGCGAACGGTCCGACGCGGGTCCGGCGCAGCGACGTGAGGTGACCTCCCGTTTTCAGCGAGCGTCCGAGGTCGCGGGCCAGGGCCCGGATGTAGGTGCCCGAGCTGCACTCCACCACGACGTCGAGGTCGACCACCGGCGTTACGTCGGCCAAGGTCTCGCGGCGGCCGATAACGTCGAAGCGGTGCACCGTCACGGAACGGGCGGCCAGTTCGACCTGTTCTCCGGCGCGCACCTTTGCGTAGGCCCGCACCCCGGCCACCTTGATCGCCGACACCGCGGTCGGCACCTGCTGGATCGGGCCGCGCAGGGCGGCCACCGCCGCGTCGAGCCCCGCGGAGTCCACGTCGACCGCCCCGGGCCGATCGGTGACCTCGCCCTCCGCGTCGTCGGTGAGTGTCCCGACGCCCAGCCGGATCGTGGCCCGGTACGCCTTGGCGGTCAGGCTCAGCTGTCCCAGCAGCCGGGTGCCCCGTTCGACCCCGACAATCAAGACTCCGGTGGCCATCGGATCCAGCGTGCCGGCGTGGCCGACCTTCCGGGTGCCGAGACTGCGGCGGACCCGGGCCACCACCTGGTGCGACGTCAGTCCCGCCGGCTTGTCCACTACCAGGACTCCGGCGGAGACCTCACTGTCGGTCAGGGTCGTCCTCGTCGAGATCGGGCTCGTCGTGTCGGTAGGGGTCCTGGTCCCCGGCGTACGCCGCCCCGGCCGCACGCTCGGCCACCTGGGCGTCGCCCTCGCGGGCCTGCGCCAGCAGATCGTCGATCTGCCGGGCACCTTCGGGGATGGCGTCAGCAACGAAGACCAGCGTGGGGGTGAACTTCAGCCCCAGCTGGCGTCCGACCTGCGCTCGGATCAGCCCGGTCGCCGACCGGAGGGCCACCGCCGTCCCCGCGCGATCGGCGTCGTCACCGAGCACGGTGTAGAACACGGTCGCGTCCCGGCTGTCGCCGGTGAGCCGTACGTCGGTCACCGTCACGAAGCCGAGTCGCGGGTCCTTGATCCGCCGCTCGATCATGCTCGCCACGATCACCTTGATCTGGTCGGCCAGCTTCAACACCCTCGGCGACACCATCTCATCAACCCTTCCTGCTCTAGCCCCCAGCCCTGCGGATGCGCCCAGGAAAGGAGGCAGCCAGCCGAACACCCGACCAGGGCGGAGGTCGGCTACCTCGACCTGGGGCGTGGTCGGGCGTTGCGGAATTGGACCCCGTCGAGCCTGCGAGACGGGGAACAAGTCTGCCGGGCGGAGGTCGAGGTAGCCGACCTCCGCCCGATCCCCGGCAACCCGGACGCTAGCTGCGAGCCTTTTCGCGCATCTCGTAGGTTTCGATCACGTCGCCGACCCGGATGTCGGAGTAGTTGTGCAGCGTCATGCCGCACTCGAACCCCTCCCGCACCTCGGTGACGTCGTCCTTCTCCCGGCGCAGCGAACCAATGCTGCTCTCATGGATGACGACGCCTTCGCGCAACAGTCGGGCCTTGGCGTTGCGCCGGATCGAGCCGTCGAGCACCATGCAACCGGCGATGATGCCCGCCCGCGAACTGCGGAAGATCTCGCGGATCTCGGCGTGACCGAGCTGGGCCTCCTCGTAGATCGGCTTGAGCATGCCCTTCAGCGCCGCCTCGATCTCGTCGATCGCGGCGTAGATCACCGAGTAGTAGCGGATGTCCACGCCCTCGCGGTCGGCCATCTCGGTCGCCTTGCCCTGAGGCCGGACGTTGAAGCCGATGATCACCGCGTCCGAGGCCGCCGCCAGGCTGACGTTGGTTTCGGTGATCGCACCGACACCCCGGTCGATGACCCGGAGCCCGACCTCGTCGCCGACGTCGATCTTGGACAGCGCGTCCTCCAGCGCCTCGACCGAACCGGCACCGTCACCCTTGAGGATGAGTCGCAGTTCCTGGGTCTCGCCCTTCTCCAACTGCTCGAACAGCTGGTCGAGGGTCTTGCGCCGGGTGCCGGCCGCCTGAGCCGCCATCCGCAGCCGGGCGGCCCGCCGCTCGCCGATCTGCCGGGCCATCCGGTCGTCGTCGACGACCAGGAAGCTGTCGCCGGCGCCGGGCACCGCGGTCAAACCGAGCACCTGGACCGGAAACGACGGCGGGGCCTCGGTGACGTTGTTGCCGTGGTCGTCGAGCAGGGCCCGGACCCGCCCGTGGGCGGGGCCGGTGACGATCGAGTCGCCGACGTGCAAGGTGCCCCGCTGGACCAGGACCGTGGCCACCGGACCGCGACCCTTGTCCAGGTGCGCTTCGATGGCCACGCCCTGGCCGTCCATGTCCGGGTTGGCCCGCAGGTCCAAGGCGGCGTCGGCGGTCAGCACCACTGCCTCCAGCAGGTCGTCCAGCCCCTGCCCGGTGATCGCGGAGACGTCGACGAACAGTGTGTCGCCGCCGTACTCCTCCGGTACCAATCCGTACTCAGCCAGTTGACCGCGGACCTTGGTCGGATCCGCACCTTCCCGGTCGACCTTGTTCACCGCGACCACGATCGGCACGTCGGCGGCGAGGGCGTGGTTAAGCGCCTCCACCGTCTGCGGCATCACGCCGTCGTCGGCCGCCACCACCAAGACGGCGATGTCGGTCGACTTGGCCCCACGGGCCCGCATGGCGGTGAACGCCTCGTGGCCCGGCGTGTCGATGAAGGTGATCTTGCGCTCGACTCCCTCGACCTCGGTGGAGACCTGGTAGGCGCCGATGGCCTGGGTGATCCCGCCGGCTTCGCGCGCAACCACGTTGGTCTTGCGAATAGCGTCCAGCAGCTTGGTCTTGCCGTGGTCGACGTGACCCATCACCGTCACCACCGGCGGCCGGGCCGCGAGATCGTCCTCACCGCCCTCGTTCTCGCCGAACTCGATGTCGAAGCTCTCCAACAGCGCGCGGTCCTCGTCCTCGGGCGAGACGACCTCGATGGAGTAGTTGAGCTCGGTACCGAGCACCTGCAGGGTGTCCTCGGCCACGGTCTGGGTCGCGGTGACCATCTCACCCAGGTTGAACAACACCTGGACCAGCGAACTCACGTCGACGTTGATCTTCTCCGACAGGTCGGTCAACGACGCACCCCGGGCGAGTCGAACCGTCTGGCCGTCGCCGTGCCGGACCCGGACGCCACCGATCTCCGGTGCCTGCATCTGCTCGAACTCTTGCCGACGCGCACGCTTGGACTTGCGGCCGCGGCGAACCGGACCACCGGCGCGACCGAACGCACCCTGGGTGCCGCCCCTACCACCACGGCCACCACGACCGGCCGGCGGGCCGCCGCCGGGGCCGCCGCGTCCGGGCGGACCCCCCGGACGTCCACCACGCCCGGGCGGGCCACCGCGACGAGCACCCGGACCGGCCGGCGCCCCGAGCTGACCGGAGGCCTGCCGGGGCATCATCGCCGGGTTGGGGCGGGGCATTCCCGGCATCCCGGGCCGACCGCCCCCAGCCGGAGTCCGGCCGGCCGGGGGACGAGGTCCGCCGGGACGGGCCGGATCGCTGGGGGCAACCGGGCGCGCCGGCCGGGCCGTACCCATCCCCTGCGCGGGGGCGAACGGGTTGTTGCCGGGACGCGAGGCACCGGGCCGGCGGCTTCCGGTTCCGCCGGACGCACCGCCTGGACGGGGTCCGGGCCGGGCGGGAGCCGGCGTGCCCGGGGGCCGGTTGCCGGGGGCGGAGGGACGCTCGGTGCTGCGCGCGGCCTGACCGGGGCCGGGTTGACCTGGCGCGGCCTGACCGGGGGCTCGCGGAACGCTGGGCCGGGCCGCACCCGCAGTAGGGCGCTGACCGGGCTGCGCTGCCGGGTTCGCCGGACGTGAGCCGGGAGCCGAAGGCACCGGTGAGCCGCCGCCGCGTCGGGTGCTCGGCGCTCCGGTGGACGGCGAGCCGCTTCCGTTGGCCCCGGCGGTCGGTGGGGCGGTCGGTGGGGCGGTCGGCGTAGGGGGCGGCGTCGCAGACTCGGCGCCGCTGCCACGGCCCTGCGGTTGCTCCGGGGCAGCGACCGGACGTGACGTCGCAGTGGCCGGAGCGGGCCGGACGGTCTTCTTGGGGGCCGGAGCCGGACTGGCGTCCAACCGCTCCTTGAGCCGGCGCTGAACCGGCGCTTCGACGGTGGAAGAGGCGGAGCGGACGAACTCCCCCATGTCCTTCAGAGTGCTGAGGACGGTCTTGCTGTCTACTCCGAGCTCCTTGGCGAGCTCGTAGACGCGGGTCTTGGGCACGAATCTCCTCGTTGGCGGCCCGCGACCGGAGGTGGTGCGGACCAGTTAGTTGCCGATGCTCATTGAGCGAATCTCATCGGAAGGTCATGAGCGCGAGCTCACTTTCTGGTTCTCGGGTCCCTCACGGAACCTCGCGCGGCACGGCCAGACGGCCGGTGACCGCTCAACTCTAGCCCGGCCGCGCCAACTTCGTCTAAGTGAGCGGCGATCAAGCAGACTCGATCCGGTCTAGGAACGCCGTCACCACCTGTCCGGCGGCGGCCGGGTCGATCGCACTACGCAGGGCCCGGCCGAACGCTCGGCGTCGTACGGCCAAATCGACGCAGGACTGGGCGGGGTGCAGATACGCGCCGCGGCCGGGCTGCCGGTGGCCGGCGTCGACGGCGACCGCGCGACCCGAGGACACCACTCGCAGCAGCGCCGGTTGCGCGGCCCGCTGCCGACAGCCCACGCACGTCCGGACCGGCTCAGGCACCGGCCTAACGTACGTCGGCGGTGACCGCACTCCACTATGACTTCACGGGTTGGCCAAGGTCTTTCGCACGAGTGGGCAACGGTCGACCGGCCGGTCAGGCCGCAGCGGAGGAAGGGAAGTGCACAGCCCACTCCGTGTTGAACCGTCGACCGAGGCCGGAGGCGCCGTCGTCAGGGAACCTGATCGGCCTACTCGGTGTCGGAGTGGATGTCGATCCGCCAGCCGGTGAGCCGAGCCGCCAGCCGGGCGTTCTGGCCCTCCCGCCCAATGGCCAAGGAGAGCTGATAGTCCGGGACGACGACCCGGGCGGCCCGCAGTTTGGCGTCCACGACCGCGACCGAACTCACCTTGGCCGGAGAGAGCGCGGAGCCGACGAAGTGAGCCGGATCCTCCGACCAGTCGACGATGTCGATCTTCTCCTCGTTCAGCTCGTGCATCACCGCGCGCACCCGCTGCCCCATCGGTCCGATACAGGCGCCTTTGGCGCTGACGTTGGCGTGGTGACTGACGACCGCGATCTTGCTCCGGTGGCCCGCCTCCCGGGCCACCGCCTTGATCTCGACGGTCCCGTCGGCGATCTCCGGCGATTCCAGGGCGAAGAGCCGCTCGACCAGACCAGGATGCGTCCGGGAGACGACCACCTGGGGGCCACGGAGGTCCCTACGGACCGCGACCACGTACACCCGCAGCCGGGTGCCGTGGGGATAGCGCTCCCCCGGCACTTGCTCGGCCAACGGCATGATCGCCTCGATCTTGCCCAGATCGACCAGGACGGTCCGGGAGTCCCGGCCCTGCTGGACCACCCCGGCGACGATGTCGCCTTCGACCCCGGAGAAGTGACCGTACTTCTGCTCGTCCTCGGCGTCTCGCAGCCGCTGCATGATCACCTGCCGGGCGGTAGAAGCGGCGACCCGGCCAAAGCCCTCAGGCGTCTGGTCGTACTCTCCGATTCGGACGCCCGCCTCGTCGAGCTCAGGCACCAGGACCGCGACGTGGCCGGTCCGGCGGTGCAGCTCGACCCGGGCGCCGGGAACCGCGCCGTCGGTGTGCTCGTAGGCGAGCAGCAACGCCTCCTCGATCGCCCCCGCCAGGGTCTCGAACGGCACGTCCTTCTCGCGCTCCATCAACCGCAGCACGGAGATGTCGATGTCCACTACCGGTCCTCCTCCTCGATCTCCCCGTCCTCGATAACCCCGTCCTGTTCGGCCTTTGCCGAAAGACCCTTGGGTGGGTTCAGCTCCACCTGGACCAACGCCTTGGCCACCTCGCGGTAGTCGACGCTGCGGTGCGCGCCGTCGACGTCCACGACCGCCGACTCCGGCCCGGCCGAGACGATTCGACCGGTGAACTGCTCACCGCCCGTCCCGGTGACCCGGACCAACCGCCCGCGCTGACGGCGCCAGTGACGCGATTCCTGCAGCGGTCGCCCGACCCCGCGCGAGGAGACCTCCAAGGTGTAGGCCGCCTGCCCTACCGCCGGGGAGTCATCAAGGGCGGCAGATAGGGCTCGACTCGCCTCGGCGATGTCGTCGAGCAGCGGGCCGTGTCCCTTGGGGCCGTCTCCGTCGACGACGACCCGGAGCAACCGGCGCTTGCCGGCCGGGAGGATCTCCAGGGCGTCCAGCTCCAGACCGAAGCGAGCCAGCACCGGCGTCAGCACGGCGGAGATCTGTGCATCCTTCACGACCCGACACTCATCTCTCGTCCGTGGCCCTTCGATCCGGTTGTGTCCCTACAGTTGTGGCGTGGATTCGCCGTCCAGCGTCGACGTTCGTCGCTTCGCCGGAGTGGCCTTGGGGTCGAGCATAGCCGGGGCGTCGCGATCGAGCCGGCCGCTCCGATGACACCGTCCGAGCCGCCGGGTGCCGGTGCCTACCCGTCGCGTCGGGGAGTGCTGCGACTCGGTCTCGGGTTGTCCCTGCTGAGCGCGGGACTGTCCGCCTGCTCGACCAGCCCGGTGATCGAACGCTCCGGCCCGGGGGCCGGCTCGACGGCCACCCAAACCCGGCCGGCGCCCGGACCGGCCACACCGGGGCCACCTCCTACGGCCCCGGTGGCCGCCACCTTCGAGCAGCAGTTGTCGGACTACGCCGCCGCGGTGCTGCGCGGGCCGCACCGCGCCAAGCTGACCCAGCGCGACGCAAAGCTGCTCGGTTTCGTCCGCGACGCCCACGCCCAGCACGCGGTCGCCCTGGCCGGATCCGACCCGACGACCAGGCCGAGTACGGCCGCGCCGGCCCCGAGGGCCGCCGCCCCGACCCTGGGCCCGTCGCTGAAGGCTTCGCTGAGGGCTCTGGCCCGGGCGGAGTCGGCCCAGGCGAAGCGGCAACGCGAGGCGGCCCTCGCCGGCCGCGGCCTGACCGCGCTGCTCAGCGGTTCGCTCTGCGTGACCGCCGCCTCGTTCGCCCAGGCGTTGACCGCCGACCAGGCGCCCCCGGTGCACGCCATCGGCACCCACCGACCGGGCGTGCTGGTGTCTGACGTGGTGGCGATGCAGGCCGCCGTCAGCCAGCTGAACGCCATGGTCTACGGCTACCAGCTCGCGCTCGGGAAGCTGAGCGTCGGCAGCTCGGCGCGGTCCCGGGCGTACACCGAACTGACTGCGCAGCGGTCGCGGCGAGACGAGCTGATCGCGATCTTGATCCGCCGTTCCGCCGACGTCCCGCCGGTCGCTGCCGGTTATGCACCCTCGCCGAACCCACGGACCGCGGCCGACGCGGGTCGACTAATCCAGCAGATGCACACCCGATTCCAGCCGTACGCCGGGGTGCTGCTGGCGGCCGCGGCCACCCGCTCCGACCGTAGCCTTGCGCTCAGCCTGCTCGCCGAGACCACCACCATCGCCCGCGGCTGGGGTGCACCGCTGCGCGCGTGGCCGGGTTGGCCCGATTGAGAGCGCCGGGTTGGCCCGATTGAGAGCGCCGGGTTGGCCCGATTAGCGGAGCAGGCTCGCAGCGGTGTCGTAGGCCAGCTTGAGCGCGAGCACGCCGACCACGATCAAGAAGACCCGCCGGACGAAGACGTTCCCGCGAGCGATCGCGGTCCGGGCACCGAGGAAGCCGCCGACCAGGTTCGCCGCCCCCATCGACAGGCCCAGCCCCCATAGCACCGAGCCGTGGGCGGCGAAGACCGAGATGGCAGCGAGGTTGGTGACCAGGTTGGCGATCTTGGCCTTGGCACTGGCCTCCAGGAAGCCGTAACCCAACAGTCCGACGAGCAAGATCACGAAGAACGATCCGGTCCCGGGACCGAGGAAGCCGTCGTAGGCGCCGACGCCGAGCCCGATCGCCGCCGTCCGGCCGTAGTGGGCCCGGCCGGCGTGCTTGCGGGCCGAGACCAGACCGAGCTGCGGGCGGCGCCAGGTGTAGACGCCGACCACGACCAGGGCGACCAGCACGATCGGGGTGAAAGCGTCCTTGCTCAACAGCTTGGCCAGCTGCGCGCCGCCCGCCGAGCCCAGCCCGGCCCCGACGACCAGTGGCACCACCGTGCGCCAGTCCGGTCGGATCCGGACGGCGTAGGTGAGCGAGCTGGTGGCCGTACCCCAGACCGAGGAGACCTTGTTGGTGCCCAGAATCGCCGCGGGGGAGATGCCGGCCGGAAGCCCGATCAGCAGCGCCGGCAACTGGATCAACCCGCCGCCACCGACCACCGCGTCCACCCAGCCGGCGACGAACGCCGCGATCAGCAACGCGATCAGCGTCAGCAGCGGCAGGTCGAGCCCACTCACCCCCGGGCCCCGATCGACCCTGCCCCGATCGACCCCACGGCCCCGATCAGCCCAGCCCGGGACGACCGTGCGCCTGGGCGACGATCTGGCTCAGCGCGTCGTCCAGAGCCACCTCCTGGCGTTCACCACTGCGCCGCTCCCGGAGCTCGATCAAGCCCGCGACGTAGCCGCGGCCGACCACCACGATGGTGGGCATCCCGAGGATTTCGGCGTCGGCGAACTTCACCCCCGGGCTGGCGCGGCGATCGTCCAGCAGCACTGTGACCCCGGCCTCGTCCAGCTGGGTGGCCAGCTCATCGGTCCAGCGGGAGGCGTCGGCGTCCTTGCCCGCCACGACCAAATGCACGTCGAACGGAGCCAGCTCCCGCGGCCAGACCAGCCCCTTGTCGTCGCAGGTGTTCTCCGCCACCGCCGCCACCGCGCGAGAGACGCCCACTCCGTAGGAGCCCATGGTGACGGTGACCAGCTTCCCGCCGGCGTCGAGCACCTTGAGCCCCAGCGCGTCGGCGTACAAGCGGCCGAGCTGGAAGATGTGGCCCATCTCGATCCCCCGGGCCAGCCGTAGCGGGCCGGACCCGTCCGGGGCGGGGTCGCCCTCGCGGATCTCGGCGGCCTCGATCAACCCGTCGGGGGTGAAGTCGCGCCCGCAGACCAGGTCGAAGACGTGCTGGCCGTTGACGTTCGCCCCGGTCACCCACCGGGTGCCTGCGCTGACCCGGGGGTCGACCAGATAGCGGATCCCGCTGGCGGAGTCGGCCCCCAGCGCAGTCGGGCCGATGTAGCCGCGGACCAGCATCGGATAGGCGCCGAACTCGTCGAACACCTCGACCTCGGCCGGCTCGAGTTGGGCGGCCACCCGTTTCAGGTCCACCTCGCGGTCGCCGGGCAACCCGATCACCAAAGGTGCGCGGCGCCCGTCGGGTTCGGTCACCATCAACACGACGTTCTTGAGGGTGTCGGCGGCGGTCCAGTCCCGGTCGGCGCGCGGGACTTGCGCGTTGGCCACCTCGACCAGGGTGGCGATGGTGGGGGTGTCGGGGGTGTCCTCGACGTGCGCGGGACCGACATCGGCGTAGTCGACCGGGTCCGGGATCGGGGTCCGGACCGCCTCGACGTTGGCGGCGTAGCCTCCTGGGGAGACCACGAAGGTGTCCTCGCCGGTGTCGGCGACGGCCAGGAACTCCTCGCTCCGCGATCCCCCCATCGCCCCGGACATGGCGTGCACGATCACGTACTCGAAGCCCAGCCGGTCGAAAATCTTGATGTACGCCGCCCGGTGCCGGTCGTAGGCCGCTGCCAGCCCGGCATCGTCGACGTCGAAGGTGTAGGAGTCCTTCATCACGAACTCCCGGCCGCGCAAGATGCCGGCCCGGGGGCGTGGTTCGTCGCGGTACTTGGTCTGGATCTGGTACAGCGCCAGTGGCAGGTCCTTGTAGGAGGAGTACAGGTCCTTCACCAGCAGGGTGAACATCTCCTCGTGCGTCGGTCCGAGGAGGTAGTCGCCGCCCTTGCGGTCCTTGAGCCGGAAGATGTTGGGCCCGTAGTCGGTCCAGCGTCCGCTGACGTCGTACGGCTCGCGCGGCAGCAGGGCGGGAAAGCGGACTTCCTGGGCGCCGATGGCGTCCATCTCCTCACGGACGATCCGTTCGACGTTGTGCAGCACCTTCAGTCCCAGCGGCAACCAGGAGTAGATGCCCGGGGCGGCGCGCCGGACGTAACCCGCGCGCACCAGCCACTTGTGACTGGGCACCTCGGCGTCGGCCGGGTCCTCGCGCAGGGTACGGACGAAGAGTTCGGACATGCGCGTAATCACGTCCAGCACCCTACTGACCGAGTGGATAGTCAGCACTTCGGTGGCGTAGTCGCCGATGAAGTGCAGACGACGTTATGCACACGCTCCGCCACGCTCGTCCACAGCTTGGCGACGAGACCGCACATCCGGGGCGGCATCCGGAAACTCCTGACGTGCATCCACGAACCGCGGTGCCGTCGGCGCTGACCCAGCTCGCGGCCTGTCAGGCCGGGGTCCTGACCCGCGAGCAGATCATCGCGTACGGCTTGTCCAAAGACGTGCTCGCCCGGCTCACCCGGTCCGGGGGGTGGCGCCGGCTCGGTCGTGGGGTGTTCTCGACCGAGTCCGGCTCGCCGGAGTGGGAGTCACTCGCCTGGGCCGGTGTCTTGGTGGGCGGCGACCAGGCGCGACTCGGACCCGAAGCGTCCGGTTATCTCCACGGTCTGATCCCCCAGGCCCCCGACCCCATCGACGTTCTCGTGCCGATCGGTCGTACGGTGCGGGTTCAAGGCCCCTGGCGCTTCATCCAGGAACGTCCGGGCGCCCGATCAGCCCGGGCGACCGGGTCGCCCCCTCGACTGCTGGTGGCCGACACGGTCCTCGACCTGGCCTGGCCGTGCAGTGAGGGGCAGGTGGTCGATCTGGTCGTCCGCGCCACCGCGCGGCGGCTGGTGACGACCGCCGGCCTGACCACCGCCCTCGGGCAACGGTCGCGGCACCCGCACCGCCGGCTTCTCCAGACGTTGCTGGCCGATGTGGCGAAGGGCGTCGAGTCACCACTGGAGCTCCGCTACCTGCGCGACGTCGAGCGGGCCCACGGTCTGCCCGACGGACAGCGCCAGCGCTACCGCGGTGGTCTGCGCCACCGCACCGACGTGGGTTACGACGAGTTCGGGCTGTTGGTCGAGCTCGACGGCCGGCTCGGCCACGAGGGCGCCGGACGTTTCCGCGACATGCGGCGCGACAACGAGTTCATCCTCCGCGCGTTGTTGACTCTCAGATACGGCTGGCCCGACGTGGTCGACCGACCCTGCGAGGTCGCCTTCCAGATCGCGACGGTCCTGGCGGACCGCGGTTGGACCGGCCTTTTCAGCCGTTGCCACCGCTGTGAGCGAGTCCAGAGCTTCCTCTGACCACGACGTGTGCACTTTGGCGGCGACTACGCCGCCGAACTACGGACGATTCCGCGCAAACTCAGTAGTGGCCCGAGCTCAGTAGTGGCCCGGGACTCAGTAGTGGATCGTGGCGAATTCTCCGACTTGGGTGAAGCCGACCCGGTCGTAGGTGGCCCGGGCGGCAAGGTTGTAGTCGTTGACGTAGAGCGACACCGTGGGCACGACCTTGCGCGCCAACGCGACGACGGCGGCCATCGCGGCCGGCGCCATCCCCCGGCCGCGCAGCTCCGGATCGAGCCAAACGCCCTGGACCTGGCAGACCGACCCCGACACCGAGCCCAAATCGGCCTTGAACAGCACCCGGTCGCCGTCGAAGAGGCCGAAGGCGCGGCCGCTGGTGATCAGCTGCCGGACGTAAAACCGGTAGCCCGCGGCGTTGCCCGAGACCGGGGACACCCCGATCTCCTCGGTGTACATCTTCACCGCGGCTTCGGTGTAGGCGTCCCAGTGCTCCAAGCTCACCCGGCGCACTCGAGGGTCCGGGCGCACCTGCGGATCACCGGCGATGGTCAGCACCGGCTGATGCGCCCGGACGTCACGGACCTCGGCCCAGGATGGGCCCCAGCGGGTCCCCAACCGGTGCCACAGGTCCATCGCCACCGCCGCCGGTCCGATGATGGAGGCGCACATCCGGTGAGCACCGGCGTACTCGGTCCAGGCTTCAAGAGCCTGGTCATCGGCGTTCACCGGCACCAGATTCGACCCCGCGTGGCACATCGCTCGGAGCGCCCCGTCGCGTTCAAAACCCCAGACCGGGCAGCCCAGGCTCGCCGGATCGAGACCGGCCGCACGCACCCGGGCCGCAACGAACACGTTCTCCACCGGCCGGGCCGACAACACCCGGATGGCCGACGGGACGTCGGCGCGACCGAGAACCCGGACCCGGCCCGGGCCGCGTACGCCCCGGGTGCTACGGGTCGTCGCGGTCATAACGGGTCGGGTTCAGACCGGGGCGGGCTGGGCGCCGGGAACCAGGACCTGCGGACCGCCGGCTTCGGCGGGCATATCTTCGGCCAGCCGCATCGCCTCCTCGATCAGGGTCTCCACGATGTCGGCCTCGGGCACGGTCTTGATCACCTCGCCTCGGACGAAGATCTGACCCTTGCCGTTGCCCGAGGCGACCCCGAGGTCGGCCTCCCGAGCCTCACCCGGACCGTTCACGACACAGCCCATCACCGCGACCCGGAGCGGGACCGTCAGCCCCTCCAGCCCCGCGGTGACGGCGTCGGCGAGCTTGTAGACGTCGACCTGGGCCCGGCCGCAGGAGGGGCAGGAGACAATCTCCAGCTTGCGCGGGCGCAGGTTCAGCGACTGCAGGATCTGCAACCCGACCTTGACCTCCTCCACCGGCGGGGCCGACAGCGAGACCCGGATCGTGTCGCCGATGCCGCGCGAGAGCAGCGCGCCGAAGGCCACCGAGGACTTGATCGTGCCCTGGAACGCCGGGCCGGCCTCGGTCACGCCCAGGTGCAGCGGGTAGTCGCAGGACTCGCTGAGCAACTCGTACGCCCGGACCATAACCACCGGATCGTTGTGCTTGACGCTGATCTTGAAGTCGCGGAAGCCGTGTTCCTCGAACAGACTCGCCTCCCACAGCGCGGACTCGACCAGGGCCTCCGGCGTGGCCCGGCCGTGTTTGGCCAGCAGCCGCTTGTCCAGCGAGCCGGCGTTCACCCCGATCCGGATCGAGGTGCCCCGGTCAGCCGCCGCCGCGGCGATCTGGGCGACCTGGTCGTCGAAAGCACGGATGTTGCCCGGATTGACCCGGACCGCCGCACAGCCGGCGTCGATGGCGGCGAAGACATACTTGGGCTGGAAGTGGATGTCGGCGATCACCGGAATCTGCGACTTGGTGGCGATCGCCGGCAGCGCGTCGGCGTCGTCCTGGCTCGGCACTGCGACCCGGACGATGTCGCAGCCGGTGGCGGTCAGCTCGGCAATCTGCTGCAGGGTGGCGTTGATGTCGGCGGTGAGCGTGGTGGTCATCGACTGGACGCTGATCGGCGCGTCGCCTCCGACGTCGACCTTGCCCACCTTGATCTGGCGGGTCTTACGCCGGGGCGCGAGGGTGGGCGGCGGTAAGGCGGGCATTCCCAGGGCGATACTCATGGCTTACTTCTGGCTTCTCTCTGCTGTCAGCGATCCGTGCGGTCCGCCGATCCTCTGTGCCGCTTCCGGGCCTGCGGCGGCGGCGCTCCGAACCCCTCCATGATGTCACCTGTCTGCAGACCAGGACCGGTCCTGGTCGGGACCTCGACGACGGCCGCGGCGGGGCGGGGTCGGCCGGGACAGCCCCCTCTGAGACCATGATCGCTCCCGGTTGGGTGCAGTCAAGGACGCAGGAGCATGGGATGGACAGCAGCGGCATCCTCGATCAGCCGCCGGAGCACGTCGTCCCGGTGTTCTTCCTCTCCGACAGTACCGGGATCAGCGCGGAGACGATGGGGAACGCGCTGCTGATCCAGTTCCCCGAGTTGCGGTTCGAACGCACCCTGATTCCGTTCATCACCTCTGTCGAGGAGGCCCGGCGGGTGGTGGCGGTCCTGGACGCGGCCATGGACGGGCCAGTGACGCCGTTGGCGTTCACCACGGCGGCGGTGGACGAGGTACGGCTGGAGTTGTTGACCTCGCGTTGCCCGGTGATCGACTTCTTCGACATGCATATGACCCGGGTCGAGCACATCCTCGGCGTCGCCGGGGCCCGGGAGGCCTCCCGCCTGCACGGGGTGGGCGACGTCCACCGTTACAACGCCCGGATGGCGGCGGTGGAGTACGCGATCGAGCACGACGACGGACAGAGCCTGCGCGCGCTGCCCAAGGCCGAAGTAATCTTGCTCGCTCCGTCGCGCTGCGGAAAAACCCCGACCACGATGTATCTGGCCCTGCAGCACGGTGTCTTCGTGGCCAATTATCCCCTGGTCGACGAGGACTACGAGACCGCCGAGCTGCCGCGCCCGGTGCGGGACCTCGAAGACCGATGCTTCGGCCTGCTGACCACACCGGCCCGGTTGAGTGAGGTACGCCAGCAGCGACGGGCCAACTCCCGCTACGCCTCGATGGAGCAGTGCACCTACGAGCTGCGCCGGGCGAGCGCGATGTTCGCCGCCCACCGGATCCCGACCGTCGACAGCTCGGCCAAGTCGGTCGAGGAGATGTCGACGGTGATCTTGCAGAACATGTCCAAGAAGACCAAGCAGAGGAGCTCTCGATGAGTGCCAACACATCGACCACGACGTCGAACGACCCCCAGACGTCAGATCCCGAGACCTCAGACAATGTGGTGTGGTTCAGCCAGCTCGGGCTGGCCGACCTCGAGCGGGTGGGCGGCAAGAACTCCTCGCTCGGGGAGATGATCAGCAATTTGTCGTCTCTCGGCGTCCGCG